>NZ_CP151956.1:4800000-6935360 GCF_038593035.1 Paenibacillus sp. FSL R10-2778
CGGGTTCTAGACAAGTATGTCCAAACAATGCGGCCTGTTGATCTCCAAGTACAGAGCGAATTGGAATGTCCGCCCCGAACCACTGTTTGTCTGCTACTCCAAATTCGCCGCCAGACATTCTTACTTCTGGCAGGATGGCACGCGGAATACGAAGCTCTTCCATTAGCTCTTCATCCCAGCACCGTTCATGAAGATTAAACAGCATCGTACGTGAGGCATTGGTAACATCCGTGACATGTACGGCTCCGCAAGTAAGTCTCCAAATTAACCAGCTGTCGATCGTCCCTGCTAGAAGTTCCCCACGATTCGCCCGTTCTCGGGCGCCATCCACATGATCCAGTATCCAGGAGATTTTGGTAGCTGAGAAATAAGCATCTACAACAAGGCCCGTCTTGCTCGCAATAACTTGCTCCAGCCCTTTACTTTTAAGTTCTTCACATTGCTCTGCAGTACGCCTGTCCTGCCACACAATCGCAGGGTATATCGGTTTGCCCGTTATTTTATCCCAGATTAAAGCTGTTTCTCTCTGATTGGTTATTCCGATGGCAGAGATCTCCTCAACTGCTATGCCACCCCGCGCAATCGCATCTCTTGCCGCTGCGAGCTGTGACGCCCAGATTTGCTCAGGGTCATGCTCTACCCAGCTTGGATGGGGGAAGGATTGTTTAACTTCATATTGACCTTGTGAGACCCATTTAGCCTCCGTATCGAACAATATGGCTCGTGAGCTGGTAGTACCTTGGTCTAAAGATAAAATCATTCTATGCCCTCCCAAGCAAAACCTACAAGATATGTTCCACGATGAACAAGATTAATGTGTTTGTTTCAACAAAAAGCACCTCTGCTGTCAGAGGCGCTATCACACATTGTGTTTGGAATTACTGTTTTTCGACAGGAAGTCTTAGCGTAAAGGTTGTACTTTCGCCTAGTTTGCTTGAAGCTGAGATGGTCCCGTGATGCGACTCTACAATATTTTTAACAATCGCAAGCCCAAGTCCCGTTCCACCTGATTCTCCCCGTACACGCGCCTTATCAGCTTTGTAGAAGCGGTCAAATATATACGGCAGATCCTCTGGTGGAATTCCAACCCCTTCATCCTGAATTTTAATCTCAAGATAACGACGGCCTTCTAATACACAAGTTCCTGTATGAACCGTGATTTTTTTGCCACCCTGTGTGTGGCGAAAAGCATTATCGAGTAAATTGGTTAAGACTTGTTCCAGTTTATCCTCATCCGCCGCCTTCAGAACAGCAATATCACTCTCTTGTTGTAAGTGAAGATGGATATCGCGCTCTTTCGCACGTACAGAAAATTTACGGTAGACTCGTTCCAGCAGTTCGTTCATGTCCACCTGAGCTTTCATCATATCCGTATGTCCGGCTTCCATTCGGGCAAGATCAAGCAAATCCTTAACCAGACGCCCCATACGCAGTGATTCGTCATGAATGACCTGGATCAGCTCACTGCTTTCTTCGGGAGATGAAGCCATCCCGTCCAATAAAGCCTCACTGTACCCTTGCATCATCGACAATGGCGTGCGGATTTCATGGGAGACATTAGCTACGAAGTCTCTGCGCATCTTTTCCAGACGCACCTCTTCCGTCACATCCCGCAGTACAGCAACTACTCCCCGGATGCTGCCTTCAGAATATAACGGTGCCATATGAACAGACCAGACGCCCTGCCGTACATGTACATTGGAGCGGTCATCGCCACCTTGCTTCAAGGTGCTTAAAAATAAAGGACGCAGGGGAGGAGGAACACTGCTCTCAGCCGTTTCGGGATGGAGCTCAGCATCACTCGCATGTTCCCACTGCAAATCGCTCCAGCTCTCTAGCAGAGCTTGGCCATGCGGATTGGTCAAAATAATCTGCCCTTCAATGTCAAAGGTGATCACAGCATCGCTCATACTGCGCAGTACGCTAGACAGATGCCCCTTCTCATGATGCAGACTGCGAATGTTCTCTTCAAGCTCCTCAGCCATGTGGTTAAAGGAAGTAGCCAACTGGCCAATTTCATCACTTGTGACAAGCGTAAGCCTTGTTCCGTATTCACCCCGGCGAATGTTATTCGCAGCTTCAATGACACGCTGCATCGGCTGAGTAATTTTGGTAAACAAAAACAATGCAAAAAATGTCGTCAAAGAAAATCCGATCATACAAGTATACATAAATAAACGTTTGATATCTCCGGAATTGGCAAAGTTACTGTCTATGTAGGGAAGCAAAAATAACCCCAAGGTAATAAGCACGACAGCGACCAGGCAGATGATCGTAACCCACAGTTTGCCGACAAGACTTCTCCAGAAGTTCACTTATTTAGGTACCTCTAGTTTGTAGCCTACGCCCCATACGGTCGTAATCATCGCTGCAGATTCCGGTGATACTTTATTCAGTTTTTCACGAAGACGTTTTACGTGAGTATCTACAGTACGCAAATCTCCGAAAAATTCATAATTCCAGACATCCTTAAGCAGTTCTTCACGAGAAAATACTTTATCAGGCGAAATAGCCAAATAATGCAGAAGTTCATATTCTTTAGGTGTCAAACTTACTTCTTCACCACCAGCAGTCACACGGTGAGCATCATGTTCAATAATAAGATGAGTAAATACAATGTTATTGCTGGAATTGCTCTCCTTGGACAAGAAAGCAGTTGCCGAAGAACGGCGCATAATAGCCTTCACCCGGTAAATGACTTCACGTGGACTGAAGGGCTTCACAACGTAATCGTCTGCGCCCATCTCAAAGCCTTGAACACGGTTGATCTCTTCGCCTTTAGCTGTAAGCATTAAGACCGGTGTTGACTTCACTCCTCTGAGTCTTGTCAGCACTTCCATCCCATCGATGCCAGGCAGCATAACATCCAGCAAAATTAGACCGTAGTCATTTGCTGTTGCTTTACGAAGAGCGATTTCTCCGTCTTCCGCTTCATCGATTTCATAACCTTCTTTTTCAAGATACATCTTTAGCAGGCGGCGAATGCGTTCCTCATCATCCACTACCAGAATTCTGTTTAAATGATCTGCCATTTCACTACAACCCCTTCATCAATACAGTAGAACGTAACCTTTAAACCATTGTGCAACGTTAACAGGTAAACTATGCTCAGTCCGTCCCCGCGTAAGAATGAAGTCCGGCGATGACTAAATTAACGCCAACCAGAGTAAACATTACGACCAGGAAGCCAAGCACAGCCAGCCAGGCAGATTTTCTTCCTTGCCATCCACGAGCCAAACGTAAATGAAGATAAGCGCTATAGAAGAGCCAAGTGACAAGCGCCCAGACTTCCTTAGGGTCCCATCCCCAGAATCTTCCCCAAGCGATTTGCGCCCATATCATTGCAAAGATCAAAGCGCCTAATGTGAAAATAGGAAAGCCAATGGCTATCGCCCTATACGTAATCTCATCTAGATCGCCCTCATCAATTCCGTCCATCACTGGGTGTAAAGCAGTGCCCAGCGGTTTACGTACGATCAAGCGAAGAACTCCGTAGAGGATTAATCCCGAAAGGAGTGACCAAATTACAGTATTAAACTTCCGTCCAGCATTTACACCATTCATCCAAGATGGTGCCTCAAAGAGTGGTTCTTTTATGCCAAGAAACGACTGGAAGCTCTCAATTTCGCTATTGTGAGGTGCCACAATCGGCGGCATTCGATAACTCACTTTCTCTATTGTACTATTTTCCTGCCCGGGGCTGTCAATCGTAACGTTCGGACGGACAAAAACAGTTTCATAGCCTGCTCCTCGGAATGCAAAAACAGAACCCAGAAACCCAATTATAACAATGATTGAAAAGAGAGTAAATTCGACCAGCCTCTGTTGCTTGCGATCCGCCTTCTCTTTACTGGAAAAATTGACTGTTCGCAGCAGATACATCAGTCCCGCCGCAAACCCTACTGCGAAGAAGGATTCACCTAGTGCAGCCAGTGTTACGTGAATCTTTAAGTAGTTCGATTGAAGAGATGGAATCAGCGGCTGTACTTCCTGTGGAAATACTGCGGCATAAGCCATCACAATAATACTGATTGGAACTGCAAAAAGACCCAAGATTACCTTACGATAAATAGCGTACATCACAGTAAAGGCAACCATCACCATCATCGATAAAAAAGTCATGAACTCATACATGTTGCTGACCGGAATATGCCCTGAGCCCGCCCAGCGTGTAAAGAAATAAATAAGATGAAAGATAAGACCTATTGAAGAGAAAATAAAAGCAATTTTGCCCCAACGTGCGGTATGTTCCTCCGGCTTGCGGCCTGACCACTTGCGACCCATGATGGCGATAGTGAATAACATAAACGAACCGCTGTATAATAAAAATGCGGCAATAAAGACAGCGCTGCTGATGTCGAGCAAGCTCATGAAAGGCCTCCTCCATTATCTAATGATTTTTCATCGACTACCAGATCTACTTTTTCTAAAATAGAAACGATCTCACGGCGGAACCCGAACCAGTTCTTGTTCGTATGTCCTCCGAGGATAAGCTCCCCGTTAGCAACGGTAAGCCAGATACGTCTATGCTGCCAGTAGAAGCCAAGCACTAAACCCAGCATCACGATTGCTGCACCTAGCCATACAAACGGCATTGCACGATCAATACGTATATTCAAGTAAGTAGTCGATTCCGAAAAATCAACGTCGCTCATGTTGTCCACTTCAAGCTCAAGAAATCTATTGCTCCCGCCAAGCTTATCGTTAATGGCAGCCTGTTGAAACTGCGCCTTATCCACCTGTTTAGGAAAATAGAAATACTGCTGCCCTTCCGCCGGGAGATCCGGACCTTGTATCAGGAACAAAAAAGCAGGTGCATTCGGATAAGGTGATTTGGAAATCGGCTGACCCTCCTCATTTAGACCAAAATCCATATACTTTTCTTTCAAAGTTAAAGTATAAGGACCCGCCTGAATTGCCCGCTGAGGGTTCTTCATGTCCAGCTTAAATTTGCCGTACGCCTCGCCAGTGGTGGAATTCTTAAGCTCAGGCTGTACCGAACGCAGCACAGGGGTCAGATCATAATCAAACTGATACGCTTTCAATCCTTTATAATCCAAAGGTGAATTTACTTGGATATCATGTTTCGTCACCTCGGATAGCTGCGGTTCCTTCGAAGGGTCTCCACAATCCGCGGTGCATTCATAAAGCACAGCTTGGGTCTGGAATAGCTTTGGAAGTATTTTTTTGCCGCGAAATTCCTCAGGCATCTCTTCCTCCGTATAAAACTCCACGGTAAATTTCTCATTTTTCAAATAATAGGTGGTGTCCGGAATCTGTGTGATCTCCCCTTGCGGGAAAGCAAGATGCTGATCCATGTTCAGTCCCGGCAATCCTCTTGCTAATACAGCAAGTAAAAAAATAATTAAGCCAATATGTATTACATAAGGTCCCCAGCGGCTGAAGCGATGTTTCTCTGCCAGCAGAGCCCCTCCATCCGTCTTCACGCGATAGCCCTTTTTACGCATAGGCTGAATTACCCGGGTTACCCAAGCTTCTGGTTCCTCTTGTACTTCAGTCACTAACACAGCTTTTTGCCGAGTTAAGAACTGACGATGTTTCCGAATCTTCTGTCTGGTTAAGGCCTTATAGAGCGGAAGTACTCGATCCAAGCTACAGATCACAAGTGAAGCGCCGATCATTACGAGTAGAGTTACAAACCACCAGGATTCGTATGTATGTGAAAGTCCAAGTTTGTGATAAATATATCCGGCTGTTCCGTACTCTTGCTTGTAATAAACTGAGGCATCAATATTAAGAAAAGTACTCTCCTGCGGGAAAATCGTCCCCAGCATAGAGCCTATAAGTGTCAGCACGATCAGGTAGATCGCTATTTTGACGGAAGAGAAAAAGTTCCACACCCGATCAATAATCCCCGGGTTAACGCGCTGAGATCGGCGAGCTACGCCATCGTAACGCATTTCCAAATTCTCGCCCCAGTCTGATTCCTTCCCCAACGGCTTCCCGCATGCTTCGCATAAAACAGTACCTACAGGGTTCTGGTGACCACATTCACATTTGGTATTGGTTATAAATGCCTCGCGTTCACTCATCAATCCACCAGCTTCCCAATTTGATCATCAAGTGAATTCAAATCAAGCTGGCCGATATGAATGTTGTCAATTTTACCCTTGGAATTAATGAATAAGGTAGTTGGCAGCGGAGAAATACCATAACTTCGTACAGCATCACGTCCAGTGTCCATCAAAATCGGAAAATCGATGTTTACCTGCTTCACAAAATTCTCGACAGTCATCCGGTCTTCGCCCACATTAATGCCTAAGACCACTACGTCTTTGTCCTTCCATTTCTCCCATTGCGCTTGGAGAGCCGGCATTTCTTTGACACAAGGTGCACACCAAGAGCCCCAGAAATTAAGCACAATAGTCTTGCCCTTATATTCGTCTAGGGTATGAGCCAGACCGTCAAGCCCAAGCAAATCAAAGGAAGGTGCTTTGCTCCCTTCCTCTGGTTTGCCACTTCCCCCAAATACAGAGGAACCGATGGCATAACCGCCCACTATAACAATTAGAAACAGAATCACGATTTGAATTGGTTTTCTTGCTTTACCCACACGTAAAGCCCCCTTCTGTGACGCAACTCATACTTATGTTGTAAGGTGTGAACATCCTATGAACATTATAGCGAATTTCGTCACAGCTTTAGGGGGTTTAATTGTGAATATTCTGTGTCTTTATGACTCTTTACGTGGAGTTCTTTCTTTAAGCAATCCTGCTTTGGCAATTTGCTGCAGATGGTTAATTTCATCCTTGGTCAAATGACGGTAAGAGCCACGTTTGAGATTTTGCAGCATAATATCCCCGAATGAAATCCGTTTCAGACGGAGTACGGGGTGTGAAATCGCATCAAACATGCGTCGTACCTGACGGTTACGTCCCTCGTGAATCGTGATGCTGATAACCGCTTCCTTATTTGCCTCATCAATATCCTTGTACTCTACTTCCGCAGGCGCTGTCATGCCATCTTCCAGCTTGATGCCAGCTTTCAGCTTGTCCAATGCAGTGCCATGCGGTATACCCTTGACCGTAGCATGATACGTCTTAGGTACATGATGCTTCGGATGAGTCAGCAAGTTAGCAAAGTCCCCATCATTCGTCAGCAGCAGCAAACCTTCCGTATCGTAATCGAGCCGGCCTACAGGGTAAACCCGTTCAGTAATTCCTTTTAGGTAGTCAGTTACAACCTTACGACCCTTTGGATCGGAAGCGCTTGTGATTACTCCCTTAGGTTTGTTGAACATAATATAGATTTTGTTCTCGCCCCGGATCAGTCTACCGGAAACTTTAATAATATCTGTTGCGGGGTCCACCTTCGTGCCAAGCGTAGTTACGAGTTCCCCGTTGACTTCCACTTTACCGGCCAAAATCATTTCTTCACACTTGCGTCTGGACGCCACACCGGCCTGCGCCAAAATTTTCTGTAATCTTTCCATATTCGACTAGTCACCTCAGATCAATGATAACCATCAGAGGGATAAATCACAAGTTCATTCCAAGGAAAAAATGCTCCTGGGCAGGAATTATTGTGGGGTTCGATGATTAAAGGGGAGATTTGGTAGCGTTCTACTAATTCTAAAACGAGTTTAGCCGTTGCAAAAAGCTGCTCCTGCCTTCCGGATATTGGAGGATCGCCCACTTTCTTACCAAAATCACCTTCCAAACAAATATGAATATACTCCGGATCTGTCAGTAGCGGTGCTGCATAAATTGCGCCATCCACTCCTACCCAGAAGTCAAAACCTTTACCGTTAATGGATGTGCAGCTAGAATGATGCAGAATAAAGCCTTTATAGTTCATTGCGGAATGCCCCCTCCACATTGCTGCAATAGCATATGTTCAGGGGGGCAATGGGGTGACTATCCAAATAATAGCAAACACACAGCGATCGCGGCGACAAAGCCGACAACATCGGAGAACAGGCCAACCTTAAGCGCATAACGGCCATTCCGTACGCCTACAGCTCCAAAGTAAACGGTCAAAACATAAAGCGTAGTATCTGTGCTCCCCTGTATGGTGGAAGCAATCATACCAATTAAAGAATCCGGGCCATGCACACGGATTAGATCCGTAGTGTAAGCAAGCGACCCAGTCCCCGTAAGCGGCCGCAGAAGACCAAGCGGCAATACTTCTGCCGGAACACCAAGCCCCCGCAGGGCTGGGGATATGAAGCCCATAAAAAAATCCAGCGCACCGGAAGCGCGAAAAACGCTGATCGCAACCAGCATCCCCACAAGATGGGGAATAATCGCAATGGCCGTGCCAAACCCATCTTTCGCACCTTCAACAAAGGATTCGTAGACTGGCACTTTGCGCGTAAAAGCATAGAGCGGGATGAACGTGATCATGACCGGAATCGCCCATGCCGATATGAGACTGATAAACTGGTACAAATCACGTTCACCCTTTCAATGAGGAATTAGGGAGTGTTGTCTTCGCCAAAGGAGGAACCCCGGACTTTGCTGAAGGGGGCTTCGGCGGTTTGCGCAATAAAGTCAACCTTCGGAAAAACCGGTCTGCCGCAATCGCTGCAAGTGTAGCCACGGCCGTTGCTGCAAGTGTTGTACCTACTATGCCTGCGGGATCGGCTGAACCATAGTTTAACCGGATGGCAATCAGTGTGGCCGGGATAAGCGTAATACTTGCTGTGTTAAGCGCTAGAAGAGTACACATGGCTGGTGTCGCGGTCTCTTTATCAGGATTGAGCTTTTGCAGCTCCTGCATAGCCTTGATGCCCATTGGCGTTGCGGCATTGCCTAGTCCGAGCAGATTAGCACTCATATTGGAGAGAATATATCCTATGGCAGGATGCCCTTTCGGCACATCAGGGAATAAAAAAGCTACGACAGGGCCAAGCACCTTGGCAATCTTTTTAAGCAAACCTGCATCTTCTGCTATCTTCATAATCCCAAGCCAGAACACAAGCACACTGATTAAGCCAAAACTTACCGTTACCCCACTCTTGGCTCCGTCGAATACGGCGGCTGTAAACTCATCCATTCTGCCGTTAACGGCGGCGAACAGAAAACCGATGATGATCATTCCTAGCCAAATCCCGTTAATCATGGATACGCCTCCTTCTTCATTCATCAGCCCATTTTCTTATTTCGAACTCGCTCCCATTTCAAATAGAGCCTTCAGTGCACTGCCCAGCGCCTGGAACCAATTATTTGCCGGGTAAGCCTGTGCTAGTGTTGGACTGTACTTTTTCATATAAGCAGATTGCTCAGGAGGCAGGTTCTCAGGAGTATACACCGGCACGCGACCTATTTCTTTTCCGCCCAGCTCCAGCACAAGCGCTCCTTGCAATCCAAAATTCGCTCGTGTAGCTTCGGCTGAAGCACTTTCCTTCTGATTTAAAACAAGTTTCGTGATCACTCTATTTTGTTCACCTTGTCCAAGTGGATAAGCAAAGGTTTTGGAGGTTACAAAGTTATAGCCCGTCACGGCATCACCACGTTCGATCAGTGTTTTGAGCGGATAGTGATTAAACCCGAAGTTTAGCAGGGAAGCATGATCATTCCAGTCATCGCCGTCATTTATAGTAACTGCGACAAGCTGCTGGCCGTTTCTGGTGGCAGAGCTGACAAGGCAGCGCAGTGCTTTTTTGGTATAACCTGTCTTTACACCGTCCGCTCCCTCGTATAAATACAGCATCTTATTTTTGTTTCTCCATTTGTAATCCCATTTCTCATTTGGATTGTCTGCAGTTTTCTCCTGCGTCTTCACAATTTCTTTAAATACAGGATTATGAAGAGCATAAGCGGTCAGAACAGCCAAGTCGTTAGCACTAGAATAATGCCCTTCAGCGTCAAGACCATGGGGATTAGCAAAATGAGTATGGGTTAGCCCTAGCTCCTCAGCCTTAGCGTTCATAAGGTATACAAAACCTTCCTCAGAACCACCGATATGCTCAGCGATCGCCGTTGCTGCATCATTCCCTGAGCGCAGCATCAGGCCATACAGCATATTTTCCAGCGTCATCTCTTCTCCCTGCTGCAAGTAAATAGAAGAGCCTTCTTTCGCATAGGCATTTTTTCCTACTTTGACTTTAGAGGCTAAATCACCATTCTCAATGGCGACGAGGGCGGTCATAATTTTGGTCAAGCTGGCAATAAGCATAGGCTCATCCCCACGGCTGCTGTACAAAATACGCCCAGATTCCACATCAATCAGTGCCGCTGCTCTTGCATGTGTAGAGATAGAGCTGTTCTCGGCCTGAATTGAAGATTGCGGCGCCAGAAGCAGCAGCGAAAGGCACAATATTAAGGCGAATGGCCATTTACGGGTTATTGTCTTCATGTTCATCCTCCGGCTTCTTATCGGATCTTAAGTAAAAGTGTTTATGTTGTACAAGTGTATGCGGACCAGCCTTAGGGTATGTCCACTCCTTGGGATGTTCCACACAAAATATCCCCACAACGTGAGGCTTTGCTTCGATACATTCTCAGGTAATTTGGGGATCAAAATATACTTTCTGACACGTCAAAAAAGGGACACCGCCTGTGTATGGCGATATCCCCGAGGCTATTTGTAGAATTATGTGTACCTAATGAGTTGAAGATTGAGATGTACTTGGATCGGTTTTAACAGGTGCTGCTGCCGGTGTGGCAGGTGTTGGCGGCGTTTGAGCTGCAGCATTGCCGGTTTGGAACATCGTTTGAATTTTGTCGATGAGCCCTGGTGTTGCATCGATGATTTTTTCGAATAGGTGCGTTTGATTGTCCAGAGGGACAATATTCACTCCATCCTTACCTACCACTAAAAAAGCGATCGGTCGAATGGAGACGCCTCCCCCGCTACCTCCACCAAATGGAAGCATTTTGACTCCACCTTGGGAGCTTGAACCACTTATAGAATCTTCTACTCGATAATCACTACCACCAGCAGCAAATCCAAAGGCAACTTTACTGATAGGCAGGATAATGCTGCCGTCAGGGGTTTGTACTGGATCACCGACAATGGTATTCACATCTACCATACCCTTGATATTTTCCATCGCTGTTTGCATTAGGCCTTGAATAGGATGGTCGCTCATATTGTTTCCTCCTTTAATTGAGTACGATTTCTCTTTCTTCTACAGCGTATATCATCCCCACATCCGCCCATTTGTATGTAACTTTCATTTTAAACTTTCCCGTGTGGCTCCTGACGCATCTGTTTCAGCAGATTTCTCCAATGGCCGATCCCGCCTTTTTCACGCAAGACACGCCGAGATAGCCGCATTAAGGCATACAAAGTATAGCCGACTGACATTTTCCCCTTACAGACAAACTCCATTGCAAAACAAAGCTCATCTTCAAAAACAGGCTTAACAAAAATTCGAGGATGCTGCTGCAATTTCACCCATTGCGAAATAAAACCAACAATACTCCATTTCAGGCCCCAAACCGCTCCCGATGCGGTCGCAGTGTCTGCTGCATCACCAAGAGAGAAATCGGTGGACCAATCGAGCTTTGATATTTTGACATGAGCTACAGTCTCTTTTAACCATTCCTTCAAGCCGCGTGTAGATTTCACAGCTTGGTTAACATTGGCGCGCCAGTGCATTACTCTTTCTTTATCAAATATCTCTTCTTTTACGGTATCTACACCTGTCGTCGCCGTCCCTGTCTCTTTAAACTTTCCCCACACACCCTGCTCCAATCCCTTAAAGACCAATTGGGGAAGTTCATAGTGAAGCTTTATCAGACCAAAAAGAGAGGTAACATCTAATTCGAGCAGGTCATTTTTTCCATGTTTATAACACCGTATGCGGAAATCGATAGATGAAGACAGGACCAGGATCAGTGCCAGTACAAGCAAAACAAGGGGAATTGCAAGCCATAACGTCACGTATTTACCTCCAAGAAACCTTAATAATGGGAACCTTTGGTTTAGTATGGCAATATAAGCTGGAAAAAATTCGGGGTTTGCATAAAAAATATGAGCTTAAATAAAAATAGGGACTGTCCCAAACCACATAAATGGTTTAAGACCAGTCCCTTCAATACAATTATTAGCGTTCTCGTACCAACTAAGGCAGCTCGACATCCTCAAAAGTCATTTGAGTATCCAGCTTATTGAACAAAAGCTGTGTCTCTTCTTCCAAATTATCCGTGGACTCAAAGTTTGTTGGTTCCGGCAGATCCTTTAGACTGGCAAGACCAAAGCTCTCCAAGAAGGATTTAGTCGTCCCGTACAAAATTGGCCGGCCTACCGCTTCCGCACGACCAACCTCATGAATCAAATCCTTGTTATTCAGCGTATGAATCGCGCGTTCCGACTTCACACCCCGGATCTCTTCAATCTCCACCCGCGTAATCGGTTGGCGATAAGCCACGATTGCGAGAGTCTCTAAGGCAGCCTGAGACAAGGTTGATCTGGATGGTGAATAGGCCAGACGCTCAAAATAGTGGGCATGATCAGGCAATGTAGCCAGCCGATAATTCCCGGCAATTTGCACTACCTGTAAGCCCCGCTCCTGTGCTACATAATCTTCTTTTAGTTCCTCTAATGCTCCGGCCGCAAGCTCTGGGCGCTGTTCCGTAATTTCAGCCACTTGGCGTACGGAGATTCCTTCATCCCCTGATAGAAACAGCAGGCCTTCAATAATCGATTTCAGCGTTTTGTAATCCATTGAAGTGTTCTCCTCCTCTCCACTCCATTACGATGTCATCAAACAATTTCTCTTGGTAGCAAAAAATCGCCTTCATTTTCATCAGTTCCAGAATCGCAAGAAAAGTAACTACGATTTCGTGCCGTGCCATTTCATCGTGAAGCAGTGCCGAGAAATGCAGCTTACCGCCTGTACCTCTGCGCTGCAGCGCATCTGATACATCACGTATACGATCTTTTACCGATATTTCATCCCGGGTGATCCGCTGGTAAGAAGACCTTCTGGCAGCCTTACTTAGCGCTTTACGAAAAGCGGCTATTAAGTCTGAGGTATGTAGTCCTTTTAGCGTTTGATCAATCTCTTCTGGCACGAATGGACCCAAATCCTCAGGCTCCTTCGTAAAAATCAAGCTCCGCTCGCTCTCCATATCCATTAAATGTACAGCAATACTCTTGAACTTACGATACTCAATCAGTCGCTGAACAAGTTCAGCTCGTGGATCAAATTCATCCTCTTCGTAATATTCAAAATCATCGATCTCAATGACCGGTGGTTTGGGCAGCAATAGCTTGCTCTTTATAGATAAAAGGGTAGCGGCCATCACGAGAAATTCACTCGTAATATCCAATTCAAGCTCCTGCATGCTACGCAGGTATTCCATATACTGTTCGGTGATCTCGGCGACCGGAATGTCCTGGATGTCGATTTCCGCCTTATCAATTAAATGCAAGAGCAGATCCAGCGGACCTTCAAACGTCTCCAGCTTGTACAATACAGTCACGAAGCATCCTCCCGCCAAAAAAAGTAAAGTGCAGCGCCCGTCTGGACGCTACACAAGTAGAAAGGGCTCTTATAATCCATGCTTTCTTCTTATACTATAAATAAGCACGAATTCGACTGATTCGTCAATAGCTGACTTACTTAAACAGTTTGTTAAGATTCGCCATTTCAATCGCAGCAGTCGCAGCATCCCAGCCTTTATTGCCTGCTTTGGTTCCTGAACGCTCGATGGCCTGTTCAATATTTTCAGTAGTGACTACGCCAAAAATGGTCGGCACGCCGGTCTTAAGATTGATAGCGGCTACTCCTTTGGCAACTTCATTACATACATAATCATAGTGTGTAGTGGAACCACGGATAACCGTTCCTAAGGTGATTACAGCGTCGTATTTGCCGCTTTCAGCCATTTTTTGCGCGATCAACGGAATTTCAAATACCCCTGGAACCCAAGCAACATCCACTTCATCATCACCAACACCATGGCGTTTAAAGGCATCAAGTGCACCTGACAAAAGCTTGCTGGTAATAAATTCATTAAAACGTCCTACAACAACTCCGTATTTTAACCCCTCAGAAACTAAGTGACCTTCTAAATATTTCGGCATATCCATCATCTACCCTTCGTTTTTTATAATGTATGGTTAAGCTTTCGAATCCTCATTTTGTTCAATATCGTCAAAAGACAGCATATGTCCAAGCTTCGCTTGCTTCGTGTGGAGATAATTGGTGTTGTCCTTGTTCTCCGGCATTTGTATCGGCACGCGCTCAACGACTTCCAACCCATAACCCTCCAGCCCTTTGATCTTACGCGGGTTGTTCGTGAGCAGACGGATTTGGCGCACACCCAGATCCTTCAGAATCTGTGCTCCAATTCCATAGTCACGCAAATCTGCTGGAAAACCAAGCTTTAGATTCGCATCTACAGTGTCAAGACCTTCCTCTTGCAGCTTGTAAGCCCGAAGCTTATTGATAAGGCCAATGCCTCTGCCTTCTTGGCGCATATAGAGTAACACGCCCCTACCGGCAGTTTCGATCTGCCGCAGTGCAGCTTCAAATTGCGGGCCGCAATCACAGCGATGGGAGTGGAATACATCACCAGTCAGGCATTCGGAATGTACACGTACAAGCACTGGCTCATCGCCGGAAATATCGCCTTTTACCAAAGCTACATGCTCTTTATCATCCACTTCATTTGTATAAGCAATGGTCTGGAAATCTCCAAAATCGGTAGGAAGTCGTACAGACACTTCGCGTGTGACGAGTTGTTCTTTTTCGTTGCGATAATGAATAAGATCCTTGATACTGATCAGCTTAAGATCATGCTTGCGGGCAATTTCGATTAGATCAGGTAAGCGGGCCATTGAGCCATCTTCCTTGATAATCTCGCAAATGACACTGGCTGGATAAGCGCCACACATCCGCGCTAGATCAACAGCAGCCTCCGTATGTCCGGAGCGGCGCAGAACGCCACCTTTTTTCGCAATCAGCGGGAACATATGCCCCGGTCTGCGGAAATCAGCAGGTTTCGCTTTTGGATCGATCATGGCTTTAACGGTCAAAGATCTTTCCCCCGCAGAGATCCCAGTGGTTGTATCTTTATGGTCAACAGATACGGTAAAAGCCGTACCGTGATTATCGGTATTGTGGGTTACCATGGCTTGCAGTTCAAGTTCTGCCGCACGCTCCTGGGTAATAGGCATACAAACCAATCCACGTCCCTCAGTAATCATAAAATTGATGACCTCTGGTGTCGCACGTTCAGCAAGGGCTATAAAATCCCCTTCATTCTCACGATCTTCATCATCCACTACAATGATGACTTTACCGCGCATTAAGTCATATATTGCTTCTTCAATCGGATCCAAGACACTTTCCTTTTTCGATTGCTCGCTCATGATCCTATCCTCCTAAAAGCTTTACGAAAGATTATTCCCTTCTTCGTAAGCAAACTCTTTATTTAAACAAACCCGTTCGCCGCCAAAAAATCATGACTAATCCCGGAGCGGCTCTCGCCTTCTTCATCTTGGGCGGCTGAGCCATAATGCAATAAATGATCTACATATTTGCCAAGTACATCACACTCGATATTTACACTATCCCCAGCCCGTTTGTGCGTCAGAACTGTTTCCCCTAACGTATGCGGAATAATGGACACTGCAAGCGATGTGGCTGTAGTCTTCACTACAGTTAAACTAATGCCGTCGATCGTGATCGATCCCTTGGGGATAATATATTTAAATAGTGATTTACGATCCGGTGCAATCTCGAATACAACAGCATTCTGATCACGTTTTACACTTTTAATAATGGCAGTGCCATCAACATGTCCTTGAACAATATGCCCTCCAAAACGCCCGCCGGCTGCCATTGCTCGTTCCAGATTCATCCGGCTGCCGGGCTTCAGTTCCTTCAGGTTGCTATTCCGGTAGGTCTGCGGCATTACATCCACTGTAAAGGAATGATCTCCCAAAGTTGTCGCCGTGAGGCAAACCCCATTGACGGACACACTGTCACCGATTTTTAGATCATCCATGATGACCGAAGCGGCAATATTCAGCACCATCATTTCCCCACCGGCGGAGACACTGCGCAAAACACCAACCTCTTCAATTAATCCGGTGAACATGATATCCCTCCTAAAAAGCATTACTTCCTCAAATTCACTTCTTGCATAGCTTTTGTTAGCGTACTGGAGTGCCGCTGATACATACATTATCTCCCAGCACTTTTACTTCCAATCCTTCAAGTGAGATCGCATCCTTCATCAGCTCTACACCCGGAAATACGAAAGTTCCTTTCGCTTCTGTGCCACCGCCGACAATTTTTGGAGCGAAGAATAGAATAATACGATCCACTAGCCCGCTCTCCAGCATCGCGCCATTCAGCGTCCCCCCGCCTTCCAGTAAAATAGAGCCTATCTCCATTTCGCCAAGAGATATCATGGCCGCCTTCAGATCCACTCTTGGACCTGCTCCGCACACAACGATTTGAACGCCTGCTTCCAGCAGTGCAGCCTTTTTAGCAGGATCTGCAGCATCGGTTGTTACAATAAGTGTAGGCGCTAGACCATCACATACAACTGCCGAATCCAGAGGAATACGTAGCCCGGAATCAATGATGATCCGCGTCGGGTTAATGCCAGGCACTTCTGTTCTTGTTGTCAGAGAGGGATTATCAGCAATCACTGTATTCACACCGACCATGATGCCCTGATGCCGATGCCGCAGCGTATGTACGATCTCCCGCGCTTCCCCATTCGAAATCCATTTACTTTCACCAGATTTGGTAGCTAGATTGCCATCAAGCGTACTTGCACTCTTCAGCGTAACAAAAGGTTGTTTTGTCAAAATATATTTGATAAATCGCTCATTTAATCGAAGCGCACGATCACGCAACAAACCGACTTCGACCGCTATCCCTTGATCACGCAGCATTTGAATTCCGCGCCCTGCCACCTGAGGGTTCGGGTCTTCACAAGCAACTACAACCCTAGCTACCCCTTCATCGATCAGCCTTTGGCTGCAAGGTGGAGTTTTTCCATAATGGCTGCACGGTTCTAGTGTGACATATGCCGTACTGCCCTGTGCCTGCCCAGCTGCCATATTCAAAGCGTGCACCTCGGCATGCCCCGTACCTCGCTGTAAATGAGTTCCGAGTCCAATCATTGCTCCATTCTTCACCACAACGCAGCCAACAACAGGGTTAATTCCCGTCTGTCCTTGGGCACGTTCGGCCATGTCCAGTGCTAGCGACATATAAAACTCATCATTCATGTTGTCCATCTCTTCCTCCTATCCACTGCTGTCAATTCTTTAGCTTAAAAAACAGAAAAACCCATCTCATTCTCCAGGAGGAGTTCAAGATGGGTTATGCGAGAGTACATCGGCAGTCCAAATAAAAGTGTGCTTAAATAGCCGTCAATCGACGGGTATTGTGAAATATCGCACATGATTATATGAAAACACTGCGATCCGCCAGTCCATTGCAGACAAGCGGTCAACCTCTCCTTCTTCCATCCAGACTATACTGTCGGTCCCGGAATTTCACCAGGTCCACCGTTCGCGTCAACAACGCGAGCCGGGTAGCGGACTGAGCACTGTAGATAAACTGAATACGTTATTTCTACAACAGCATCACCGCCGGTAGGGAATTACACCCTGCCCTGAAGGATTGATCCTTTATTTAATTGAGGTTCAAGTTTTCCTTACTAACAAAATTATCACTTACACCAGCGAAATGCAAGTGCGTTTATTATATTTACTTAAAATTTGTAACTAGATTATAGATTGTACTGAGTTTATAAAAGGAAACCAAGAAGCGCCAGGACAATGGCTCCTGGCGCTTCTTGGTTATTTTTCATGATTACAAACCACGTTCTTGTTGTTTCAAAAGATCACGAATTTCTGTAAGCAGCACGATATCCTCTGCAGGTGCTGGAGTCTCCACCACTTCAACTTTAACGGCTTCTTTGCGTTGGAATTTATTAGCCAGCTTAATCACCATAAAGATAGAGAATGAAATAATAAAGAAATCAACTACAGATTGTAAAAATTGCCCATAAGGGATAATTAGTTTATTCTGCATAACCATGACACTTAGAGCCCGATCCTTCAAATCTATACCACCCGTTAGCAAGCCTGCAATTGGAGTAATAATATCAGATACCAATGATGTCACAATCTTCCCGAATGCAGCTCCGATTACTACAGCAACCGCTAAATCAAGAACATTCCCTTTCAAGGCAAAATCTTTAAATTCTTTCCACATATTCCAAATAACCCCCAACATATATAATTTGAAATTATTATAGCATAGTAGCTTCCTAATTCTTAAGACTTGTTAAGAAACTATTAAGTTTCCCTTTACTTTTACCTGCCACCGCTGTTAAGAAGTTTTCTGTAAAATAAGGTTTAAGAATTTTTCTTCTTACATGATAGAGGCAGGGCTGAGAATGTATTACATGGATTGAGGCACAGGGATCAGAGCAAGCTAAAAGAAAAAACAACTTGGCATAATGCTGTGGGGGATTTGGTCTTTTATTCCACTAATTTATTAGCTGCTATACAGTTCCTTTGCCTTCACTGGTCTTCAAATGAGGCTTCCAAACAAGAAAATGTTGTATACTTCTTATAGCAAGAATTGCGCTTTACAAGCAAGAAAGGACGCTGAGAAATGCACAACGCAACGCTGCTATTGGTGGACGACGAAGCCGAGATTATTAAACTAATGCAGATCTATCTGGAGAACGAGGGTTACCGGCTGTTAACTGCCAAAGACGGGCTGGAAGCACTCGAAATTATCAATAGAGAGACTATAGACCTCATGGTTCTTGATATCATGATGCCTAATATGGACGGCATTGAGGCTTGTATTAAAATTCGAGAAACGCAAAAATTTCCGATCATCATGTTATCTGCTAAAGGGCAGGAACTTGATAAAATCACCGGACTTAGCGTAGGTGCAGATGATTATGTTACGAAACCTTTTAGTCCGCTGGAGTTAGTTGCCCGTGTTAAATCCCAGCTGCGCAGAACTCGAAATTACATGGCAGATCTAAACGCCAAACAGGATGAAATCATCATTGATGGCCTGGTTATTAATTCGGTTACGCATGAAGTAAGTGTGGATGATCACCCAGTTAAGCTTACCCCGCGAGAATTTGCGATTCTAGAGCTGCTCGCCCGTAATAAGGGACAAGTTCTAAGCATGGAGCAGATCTACGCCAAAGTATGGAAAGAACAATTCCTGGAAAGCAACAATACACTCATGGTGCATATTCGTAAAATCAGAGAAAAAATAGAAGAAAATCCGCGTAAACCACAATACTTAAAAACGGTATGGGGCGTTGGCTACAAACTGGAAAAGGGAGGTCCTTCTAGTTGAACTTTAAACGATTCGATACCCTATCCTGGAAAATAGTTGGCTTCAGCTTAACGAGCCTAGCACTCACCGCTTTAATCTTAATGGGCGGCTATTATGGCACTTCACTATTGCTGTGGTTAAATCCTTCACGCTCCTTTTGGGGAGTCAGACTCATTCTCTGGGTGATCAATACCATTGGATCGACGCCAGTTGTGATTCTTATAGGGATTCCTTTATTTATTTTTTTCATCCTAAAACTGTCCAGAAATACAACTAAGAATCTTCATAACATTACGAGCGGAGTTCAGGCCATTGCGGATGGCAATTTATCTTTCACGGTGCCGGTAACAGGTACGGATGAACTCGGAAAGCTCGCAGAAAATATGAACACTATGGCTGGCAAGCTAAAATCTGCTATAGAGGAAGAACGAGCCGCTGCAAAAGCCAAAAACGACCTAATCACAGGTGTGTCTCATGACCTCCGAACCCCACTAACCTCTGTTCTCGGATTCCTTGAATATGTGGAGAAGGATCGTTATAAAAATGAGGTTGAACTGCGTTATTATGTGAATATTGCCTATGAGAAATCTCTGACTCTTAAAAAGCTAATCGACGATTTATTTGAATACACTCGCGTCAGCAGCAGCGGATTACCGCTAAATATTGAGCCAGTAGATCTCGGCAAGCTGCTCGAACAGCTGATTGAGGAATTTGCACCCGTACTGGAACAAGCAGATATGAGCTACCGCATTCATACGGATACTGCTCCTCTGATTATCAACGGAGATGCGGACGAGCTGGTGCGATTGTATGAGAACCTATTTACCAATGCCGTAAGATACGGTAAGGAAGGAAAAATTCTAGACATTTCTGTTGTTAGAAAAGACGATAGAATAGTTGCTCTGTGTACGAATTACGGTACTCCTATCCCTGCATCCGACCTCCCCCACTTATTTAAACGCTTTTATCGTGTCGATAAATCCCGTTCCCGAGAGACAGGCGGAAGTGGCTTAGGGCTCGCCATAGCCAAGAGTATTGCAGAGCTTCACGGCGGAACCATTACAGCCAAAAGTACACGCAAACAAACTGAATTTGAAACCTCTTTCCCTGTGAGCGAATGATGCTTGCGGGGATTTTTTGTACAATCTCAACCATTAAGAAAATGATAAGAATTCATAACATAAAGCCTTAAGATCTCTGGCTTATAGTGATTTCATACTAAATCTGCTATAAGTGAGGATTGTTGTTATGCTATTTAATTCGTATCCCTTTATGTTTGGTTTTCTGCCTATCGTGCTGGCCGGATATTTTATTCTGAATCGTCTTCGTCTCACACTCTGTGCTAAGGTATGGCTTACCCTCGCCTCTTTAGTTTTTTACGGGTATTGGAACATAAAATATGTTCCTCTAATCTTGTTATCCATCTTTTTTAACTATGTTATGGGCCATTTCATTCATACCACAACAGCTAAGCGTCGCCGGCCGCTGCTAATCTTTAGCTTAAGCACAAATATTCTATTACTCGGCTATTACAAATACACGGATTTTTTTATAGAAAATTGGAATGAGGTAACCGCAAGCAACCTTTCTCTGCACCATCTTATATTGCCTTTAGGCATAAGTTTCTTTACCTTTACACAAATCGCCTACCTTGTTGATGTTTACCGGAACCAAGCGCGTGAGTACAATCTTTTGAATTACACGCTATTTGTGACTTTTTTCCCGCATCTGATCTCCGGTCCCATCCTTCATCACAAGGATATGATGCCCCAATTCGATAAACTGCGAAATAAGGTTTGGAATTGGAACAATATACGGAAGGGGACCCTCTTCTTCAGCATCGGATTAGGAAAAAAAGTCATCCTAGCGGATACCCTAGCTGGTTATGCTGATAACGGTTTTGCAGCTGCAACATATTTTGTAGATTCATGGGTGGCTATCCTTTCCTATACCTTACAAATCTACTATGATTTCAGCGGCTATACCGATATGGCGATTGGAATAGCACTGCTGTTTAACATCCATCTGCCGCAAAATTTCAATGAACCCTACCGAGCCATAAGCATCCGCGATTTCTGGAGACGCTGGCATATTACGCTCAGCCATTTTCTTAGAGATTATATCTACATTCCACTTGGCGGCAACCGGAAAGGCTTCTGGATTTCGATCCGAAATGTCATTATTACTTTTCTGATCGGTGGTTTCTGGCACGGTGCAGGTTGGCTATTCATCCTGTGGGGGCTCTTGCATGGAGTAGGACAAGCTGTAGAGAAATGTTGGGGACGCTGGGGCTTCTCCCTTCCCAAATGGTTATCATGGTTGCTGACTTTCATATTTGTGAACATCACATGGGTATTTTTCCGTGCAGAACATATATCGCAGGCATTTCGTTTGTTGAAAGGGATGAGTGGGCTTAACGGGGTATCTTTGCAATCTATTGAATCGCTTAAATGGGCAATCATCCTGATTCTCATCTTAATGACGATCATTCTCTGGAATCCCCTTCATCTGTTGAACAAACGTAATTTTCAGTATAGCTGGAAAACAGCATTTGTGATGGCATTTATCATTATGTTCTCGCTGTTATTCTTCAACCGAATTACAACCTTTTTATACTTTAACTTCTAGAACTGTAAGGAGGAATGATGATGCTTGCATCACGGCTTCAAAATAATAACAACCCACGTAAATCCCCCGGGATTCATACTAAATCGAAACGTTTCATAGGTTATTTCCTGCTTTGTTTCAGCTTGTTAGCGCTTCTAACGGCGCTGATTACTGCTTTTATCGACCCATTACAATTCTATCACCGTCCATCGTGGTATACCCCACTCTTGTCAGAAGAAGAACGTTATCAGAATCCAGGTTTAGCTAAAAATTACGACTACGACAATATTATCATCGGCACGTCTATGACAGAGAACTTTCTTCCCTCTCAAGTAGATGCCAGCTTAGGTGGGACAACCTTAAAGTTATCTATGGAAGGATCCACGGTCGATGAGCATTATAAAATTGCCAAACTCGCATTGGAGACAGGCAAAGTAAAACAAGTCCTCTGGGGTTTGGATTATTTCTCTTTGAAACTCGCCACAGCCGAAGATGAGGAAGATTTCCCTGACTATCTGTATGACGGTAAACTGTGGAGCGACTACAAATACTGGTTCAATTCATCTGTATATAAACAATTTTTAAGCAGCATCAAAAATAACCAGAGTGGTGAAGCTAAACAGGATTTGGAATATTTATACAACTGGAATAACAAAGTAGTGTTTGGCAAGCAATACGTTGCAGAATCTTACCTAATGGCTTGTGACAAGGAGCTGGATTACGGTACTAACGAGGAAAGCATTGAGCAAGTAAAGGGCTATTTTAATACGTATATCCGTCCTCTGCTGGAGGAATATCCCGATGTCCAGTTTTATTTCTACTACCCGCCCTACAGCGTTATGCGTCAGGTCGCTTGGTCTGCCAGTAATCCCGTTCGCTTTAACAATCAGCTTGTCATGCGGCAATGGATATTCGAGCAATTTGAACAGTTACCAAATGTGAAGCTATACGATTTCCAAGCCGAAGCGGATTGGACATTCAATCTAGACCTCTATAAGGATTTAAGCCATCATAATGGTGAGGTTAACACGTGGATAGCAGAAGCTATCGGACAGGACAATTCCAAATATCGGGTAACTTCCAGCAACATAAAGGCGCTTAATAGCTCGCTGGAATCACAGGCGGAAAGCGCCGTTATGGATAATAACGGAAAAGTTTATCGCAGCAGTGTACAAGTAAATGGATTACCACTAGCACTTAACATCCGTTTAGTGCAAGGAAATAAAGAATTATGTCTGCCCGCCAAAGATATCGGGACAGCCCTGGGTGCATCCATAACGTGGGATGCGGCCACTAAAACTGTATCGCTTACTTCCGCCGAGAACACCGTTACTATGACTGTGGGCAGTATCAAAGCACTCGTGAACGGGAAAGCTCTCACCATTGATGCTGCGCCGCTACTGGCAGGAGGAAAAGTTTTAGTCCCGCTAGCCTTTGTTGCGGAACAGCTCGGCTGGAATGTCTCAAGTGAAAAGGAAGGCGAATGGCTACGGTATAACCTAAGCACCTCAGATAACGCCGGTACACTTAAGAATCAGCCATAAAATTTTCAAAAAAAAGCATAAAAGCACCCGGCATTTATCATGCTGGGTGCTTTTGCATAAAAATCTTAAATCACACTAATCTCCGATCACTCTGTCTTACCTCTACGTCTAAATACTCGGTTCATAACAAATCCTATGGTTATCAACCCTATTCCCGACAGATACAGAGGCAAAGGACTGTTCTCACCTGTCTTCGGCAGCTGAGGAGCACCCGAAGTGCTATTGTTCACCGTACCTTTTGGTACTTCTTCATCGTCGATATCAACTTCTCCTAATGGAATTTCTTCTTCGGTAATCTCTTGCTCAGGAGTTCCCTCATCGGTTGATGTCACGGATCCTAGATCGGCCGCATTTCCAGGACCAGCAGGAACAGCTGGATCATTAATAATTACTTCGGGTACGGGCGAGCTTGTAGACGTGGGTACCACCGAACCTCCAGATGTGCTGCTTGTAGGGATTGGTGTAGGTGCAGCAGTCACTTCTGGTGATGGAGAAACCGTCGGTGCTGGCGTTGTTGATGGTGCAGGTGTTACGGTTGGTTCTGGTGTTGTTGTTGGAGCACCGGTTGGTTCTGGCGTTACCGTAGGCGTGGGCTCCACTGCTTTTTGATTCGTAATCACCAGTTGAACCGCTGACGAGGAACGAATCTCCACTGGATGCTCGGATGTATCGAGCACGTAACCATTTGGAGCTGCTGTCTCCACCAATACATAGCTACCCAGCCATATTTTATTAAATGTAGCTGTACCCTCTGCATCTGTAGTTAGACTGTTAATCAGTACACGTTCCGTGCCATTTAGTCGATACAATGCAAAAGTCGCATCACCAAGCGCCTTTAAGTTATCTTCAGCATCTAGCTTCTTAATATTGAGAGTGCCTCTTCCCCCGCTGCCTGTGCCAGAACCGCTGGAGACCCCGACAATAATTTCTTTAGAGGTTTCTTTACTTATTTCACTGCCGTTAAAACCACTGAAATGTACAGTATTTATTACTTTGTCTCCAGTGTTAGCCACAATCAGGGATTGATATTCGAGAATGTAAGCCCTGCTGATTTCATAGGCAAAGCTTAACTCAAAGGATTGTTTTCCATCGGCATCCGTTGTGATAACAACGCTATAATCAATACCCTGAATCAGTTCAGGACCGCTTTTCGTGATATCTCCGTTCACAGCTACAGCCGTAGGATACAGATGGAATGAATTCTGCAGCAAAATTTGATTAGCACTAGGAGTATCTTTGATTAATGCATCCTTTATTGTGGACTGCCCCCGGTTAATTTGCAGGCTCCAGTCAATTTTATCCCCGTTTTGTGTACCGTCCTTCAGCACATAATCCTCTCCAAAAGGAATTTTTACGGAGGCGGTCAAATCTTTGGAAACCACTTTTGCTCCATCATAGAGATTAGCTTTATTATCAACAGTAGTGCCTATTATTTGCCCTTCAAGACTTGTATTAAATTCAATGTAGAAAGCGGAGTTAATCTTATCTGTAAAAATAACTTTTAATTCATTATCGCTATTTACGCTATAGCTATATTTATTAGGATTCACTTCTGTACCCTTGGTAGGGTCACCATTCTTTGCAATATTCATAGTGTAAACTTTTAGTGAACCAGGAACCAAGGTCTGGCCTGATTTTAAAATATCAACAAGCGCCGGAGCTTCGAGGGTTTTGCCGTTATAATTGGCGCCTATCGTCCAAATAATTTTTTTAGTTGAAGCATCGTAGGCTCCCCCTTTAAATCCATTGCTTTTCGCCTCAGGTCTAGGAATGAATAACCCTTCTGCTTCTATCGTGCGTAAGGCTTCAGTACTGTCCATCCAGTCTAACCGAACTTTGTTATTGAAATTTTCAGTTTTAGCCCAAATCCATTCCTTGTTAAATTCTGTAGAATAGCTAATCGTATAAAGACCAGATACCGGTGAATTAAACACTACCTTGAAGCCTTTATTAGGCTCGACAGGTGAGTTGTACACTAGATCATAGTTATTTGGATTTAAAACATTCCCATTCAGATTTCTAATCACCAGTGATTCTGGAATAAACTTTAGACCGCCAAATGGGAAGGATTCGGTAACTGTAACATGGCTCATCGGGTAATTATCACTATTCAATGTGACCTTCCAACCCAATGTTTTATTCTGATAATCTACGGTTGATAAAGTCTTATAAAGAATGGAAGACCGGATTAATCGGGTAGCCTGATCACTATACGTACTATCAGATACTGTATTAGTTATGGTGGCATCCTCAAACACGCGTTTTATCGCTTTTGTCTTATATTCGATTCGATATGGTGAAGTAACATCGTGTGCAAATTGCAATACAAATCCAGACTTATGAACGTCTGACGTGGAAACAACCGTGTAGTCAACATCCTTTGTCAAAACCTTGCCTAACGTTGCACCACCGGAAGAATCCAGCTGCACAGCATATACTTTTAGCGAATCGGCTACCAGTTCTTGAGAATCATCGAACAAATCTGTTAACACAGCGTTTCCTTGCGGGATGTTCTTTTCATTGTAGTTATATTCAATTGCCCAGGAAATGATCTGCTTGCCCCCATCATAGCTTGTGGAATACTTTTTCAAGCTTCCTCCACGTTCTACATTTACTGTGGCAGTCGAGCTGGCAGGCTCTTGCCCATTTCCTGAAAAAGTTGCAGTATTGGTGAAGCTTAGCTGATGGTCATTAGTAATCCCTGTGGAATACACAATACGGTAAGCCTCTTTAATCACAGGCTCCGTAAAACGGACAATCAGTGTCCCTCCGGAGAGCTCTGCAGAGTATTTGCTTGTGTCGAGCAATGCTCCTTCCGTTACTGAACCATCCAATTGAATGCTCAGTTGATACACGCTCACTGTGACTGGAGTATTTAATGATAAGCCTGAAGGGATGGGGTCACTCACAATGGCATTCCCCACGGCTTCCAAAGACTTATTGACATCAACAGTCCATAATATTTGGTTCGCATTGAAACCTTCGGCAATACCTCTCTTCTCTATAGTCGATCCAACACTGGGTTTAAAATTTACTGTCACTGTCTGAATACCGCCGCTCACGGGAAATAAAATATTCTGTATAGTACTGCCCGAGATTTGCTGTTTATCGAATTTAGTATTTAACCGCAGCGTTCCCTGCACGTCATCATGCGTTTCTATGTAGTCATTAAAAGTCATTATCACTTCATGTGAAATTTGCCTGACTTCAAAGCTCCCTACATCTCCATCCTCAGAGACCAACGGTCCGTTAAAATCATTAAATAACTGGAACTGTTCTGGAAGCTGAAAAGTAAAAGTGTCACCTTGCTTGTAATTATGATTTTTAGGAAGAGACCAATTATAATCCAAGGTAACATTAGCATCTCGTTCGTATACGCTGTTCGTGACCGTGATTCCATCTGGCCCGTAAACAGCCATTGAAACACTGGTGATGATATTTCTTTCGTCATCAATCGCAGCCGCTTTTACTTGCGGAGCAAATCCGATGCCATAGGCATATTGGGCCACAAGCATCAAAATAATGACTATTACACTTATTTTTTTCTTAAACATGTTCCTGTTGCCTCCATTTTCTTGTTCTAATTGTTTTCCACCCCTGCATGTTCAAAAGCTTCATATGTAATTCCGCGCCCTACGCCCCATCTTATGTTAATATAATGAAAAGTCTTCCTTATGTGGTGGAGTTGACAGAACATATACATATATACCCATTTTATGGATATATAGAATCAAGATTATTAAAATTCTCAAACTTTATTTTTGATGGATGTTTTCACGTTCAAAGGAGGTTCGTCTATGCAGCTTTCATCTTTTTTTGATCGCCAGCACGCGGAGGATTTCATCATGTTCTCATCTTCGCATTGGGTTGCGCTGTCTATCATTACGTTAAGTTGTCTACTGCTCTATGGCTTACGGTTTGAAATTCGTACAGATTCAAGACTTCGGCAAAGCGTGCGTTTGCTGCTAATCATTCTACTTGTAGTCTCAGAAGCCGGGCTGCAAATGTGGTACATCTCTCAGAACATCTGGCGCTCCAGCTCCTCATTACCGTTCGAGCTCTGTGGAATCACTCTACAGCTGTCTATTATCATGTTAATTTCACGCAGTCGAACCCTTTATTCCTTTCTCTACTTTGCCGGGATCGGCGGAGCATTTATTGCGTTGCTCACCCCTAACCTAGTTTATCCGTTCCCTCATTTCCGCTTTCTCCTGTTTTTTATAGCTCACGGTTCTATTATTCTGGCGTCTCTTTACATGACCTGGATTGAGGGCTACAAGCCGACTTGGAGATCTTTACTCATCACCATGCTCGGCCTCAATATTGTGGCTGCCTGCATCTGGACTGCTAATTACTTCCTAGGCTCAAACTACATGTTCCTATCCCAGAAACCTAGTACCTATTCCGTATTGGATTATTTTGGACCTTATCCTTATTACCTGCTTGTTGAAGAGCTGTTTGCCTTCACTGTGTTTCTAGCTATGTATTTGATATTCTTCTGGCTGCCAGAGCGGCGCAATTCACGGCGTAGACAGGTTAGGCGGATTCTTTAACAACACAAAAAAGCCAGCCCCGATATTCGGAGACTGGCTTTTAACTATTAAATCTTAAGCTTCGATGATTTCTACCGAAGTCATTTTGTCGCGTCCTTTGAAAGCATCAACAAGATCCATGCCTTCTACTACTTTACCAAACACAGTGTGTACTCCATCCAAGTGTGGTTGTGGAGCGTAGCAGATGTAGAACTGGCTTCCGCCTGTGTTCTTACCTGCATGTGCCATTGCAAGTGTTCCGCGTTCATGTTTGTTTGGGTTAATTTCGCAGTTGATTGTGTAACCTGGGCCGCCAGAGCCAGTTCCGTTAGGACATCCGCCTTGAGCAACGAAACCAGGAATAACACGGTGGAATGTCAATCCGTTGTAGAAACCTTCTTTTGCCAGCTTTTCAAAGTTGGCTACAGTGTTAGGTGCATCTTGATCGAACAAGTCCAGCAGCACTACGCCGCCATTTTCTAGAGTGATTTTCGCTTGCTTTGCCATATGTAAATGACCCCTTTCAAAATTAACAAATTTAGAATACCTCAATTATATTACTATGAAACCACGCACAAAGCAAAGCAAGCAGGAGACTTTCCTGCTTGCTCTATATGCTGCTCAACTTTACCCACCTTACAGCAGCAGGCTATTACTTAGCAACAACTGTCTGTTTAGCGATACGCTCTGGTACAATATCGTTGGCAATAAGATCCGTATAGCTTTCACGACGCACTACAAGATCGCTTTGTCCGTTCTGTACGAATACTAAAGCCGGACGGCGAAGACGGTTATAGTTGCTGGCCATGGAGTAATTATACGCACCTGTGCAGGCTACAGCCAACAAATCGCCGCTTTCAGCCTTCGGCAGCTCTACATCCCAGATCAACATATCTCCGCTCTCGCAGCATTTACCAGCGATGGAGACAGTCTCAGTTGCGTCTTCGTTAGCACGGTTAGCAAGCAATGCCTCGTATTTAGACTGATACAAAGCAGGGCGTGGATTGTCGGTCATTCCACCATCAACAGCAACGTACTTACGCACGCCAGGAATGTCCTTGTTGGATCCTACAGTGTACAATGTAGTACCTGCATCTCCAACAATACTACGGCCCGGCTCCACCCAAATTTCCGGCAAAGCACTATAAATTCCAGCAAAATGAGTCTTCACTGCATCCGTAATCGCTGCAACATATTCAGAAACATGTAAGGGGGTATCTCCCTCGACATAACGAATGCCGAAACCTCCGCCAAGATTGACTACACGGAAGTCCACTTCCAAGCCTTCTTTAACACTGCGGGCAAAAGTTGCCACACGCTCAACAGCTAGCTGGAAACCATCGGTTTCAAAGATCTGCGAACCAATATGGGAATGCACACCAAGCAGCGTGATATTCTTTTTGCTGACAGCTGCTTTCACTGCTTCATAGGCCGATCCGTTACCGATATCAAAGCCGAATTTGGAATCCGTCTGGCCCGTTGCGGTATATTCATGAGTATGCGCTTCTACACCTGGTGTCACCCGCAATAAGATGTTCACATTAACTTCTTTACGTGCGGCAATGGACTGCAAAAGGTTAAGCTCTACCAGATTATCGACTACAAAGCAGCCGATTTTGGCATCAATCGCCATTTCGATCTCTTCAGATGTCTTATTGTTGCCATGAAAATGAATACGTTCTGCCGGGAAGCCAGCTTGCAAAGCTGTATATAGTTCGCCGTCAGATACAACATCCAGTGACAAACCTTCTTCATCAGCCAAACGAACCATTGCCATTACTGAAAACGCCTTGCTTGCGTAAGCTACTTGGAAACCAAGGCCGGAGGCTTTAAAAGCATCCATATATTCCCGGCAACGTTGTCTAACCAATTGCTCGTCCAATATATATAGCGGGGTTCCATATTCCGCTTTCAATTCAGTTACATCACATCCGCCGATCTCCAAATGCCCAGCATCGTTAATGCGGCTAGTACCGTGTAGAAACATTCTTTAGTCCTCCAATTTCTGTGGAATATCAAGGTTCCACCCTGTCTTAGTGTATTCAGTATAACAGACAGTGGGAACTCCATTGAATGGACTAATTTGCAGTAGTTTTGTATTTTCCTACGATTGTTATTCATTCTCTTGAGATGGCGGCATTCTGGTATTGTCTCTGGTTTTGTTAAAAGACGGTCTTTCCTTCGAACTTAAGACCGGTTTACGCAATAGAATTTCACTCATTGCCTTTGCATTAAAAGGTATAAACGGCCACATATATGAGGAGTTATAGGACCGATGAGTGGTTAAGAAGATAGTCAGTAACGTCGTGCCAATCATAAAGCCTGGTACCTGGAACGCCGCTACGGCAATTAATAACACAAGCCTGACTATACGATTCGCCAGACCCAGCTCATAACTCGGAGTCGCAAACATACCGATTGAGGCTACCGCCATATACAGTACTACTTCGTTTACAAACAGACCGCTCTGCACCGCTATATCACCAATCAATATGGCTGCAATCAGACCCATCGCTGAGCCTAAAGGTGTTGGGGTATGCACGGCGGCCATCCGCAGTAAATCAACCCCAAGCTCTACAATCAGAAACTGAGCGAGAATAGGAATTCTCGCTGTCTTTTGCGGCCCGATAAAATCCAGCATAGCAGGCTTTAACTCAGGATGGATAACAAGCAGCATCCATAATGGGAGCAGGAACATGGAAGCGAAGATGCCGATGAAACGGACCCACCGCAGATATGTCCCCATAAAAGGAGTCTGGCGATTCTCCTCCGCATGCTGGCAAAGATCAAAAAAGGTAGTCGGAAGAACAATTACAATGGGCGAGGTATCCACGAATAATATGACCCGTCCCTCTAATAAATTGGAGGCTACAACGTCAGGGCGTTCAGAATAACGCACCATAGGATAAGGGTTCCACCCTCCGCCGATAATCGCTTCCTCCAATTGCTTATCCGCCAGTGGAATACCATCGATATCGATGCTGTTGATTTTATCGATGACAGACGTAACTTGTGTTTTATCAACGATATCATCAATGTAAGCCACACAGACATCTGTCCGTGTCCGCCGTCCCACTTGAAACATTTCAAGCTTCAGCCCCGGATCACGTATCCGTCTTCTTACAAGTGAAATATTACTAAGCAGGGTTTCTGTAAAACCATCGCGCGCACCACGCACCACCCGATCAATCGAGGGTTCATCAGGACTTCGCATGGGGTAAGATCGAGTATCCATTAGGATAACTTTGTTCTCACCCTCAATAAATAGTGCGCTCATTCCTTTTAATACTTTATCGAAACATTCGCTTAATACACTACCCTCTTCAACTTGAATATGAGGGATGTATTCGTTCATAAAGCTACCTAATACACCTGCGGACAAATTTTCTGAAGAAAGGTAGGTTAGTCGTTTCAGAATTTCATCCGTTACATCTTCGTTGGTGAATCCGCTTAAGCAGAGTAAAGCTGTCTTATGTCCCCCAAAGGACATTTCTCTAAACGTCACATCAAAACTTGTTCCCAGCCCCATCACTTCGGTCAGCGTGTTTTTTGTTTCTTGTAGAGAACCTGGGATATGATCATTGCCTTGCCAATAAATAACGGATTCCTTTAATGAGTTAGAATGCTCACTATCGCGTTTGTTTTGTAGCTTATCTTTACTTTTGTTCTGAGACTGCTGCTGCGCCTGCTTCTTTGAAGGCTTCGGTTGAGCTTGAGACTCCTCCCCAGTACCAGCATCGTTACCTGTTCCTCCTGCTGCCTGAGCATTCTGATCCTGTGCCTCATCATCTGATTCTGAATCCTCTGAATCCATACCAAATAACCTGGCAAAAAAACCTTTACTCGGCTCACTTGGCTCCTGATTGCCGAGCTCATCCGATGCTTCTGCATCCTGCTGCTCTGTTCCCTGCTCCGCAGTCGCTTGTGCATCCTGTTGCTCAGTTCCCTGCTCCGCAGTCACTTCCCCATCCTGCTGCCCTGTTCCCTGCTCCGCAGTCGCTTCTGCATCCTGCTGCTCTGTTCCCTGCTTCGCAGTCGCATCCACATCTTGCTGCCCTGTTCCCTGCTCCGCAGTCACTTCTGCATCCTGTTGCTCTGTTCCCTGCTTCGCAGTCGCATCCACATCTTGCTGCCCTGTTCCCTGCTCCGCAGTGGCATCCGCATTCTGCTGCTCTGTTCCCTGCTCCGAAGTGGCATCCACATCTTGCTGCTCAGTACCTAATTCAGCTGATGCCTCTGCATCCTGCTGGTCCTGGCTAGTTTCAGATGTTGTAGAATTTTCCGCTGAATCTTCACTTTCACCGATAGCTGAAGCGCCCTCAGGTTCTGTGTGATCTGCAACTAGATCCTCTGCAGTTATCTTCATTGCTGCAGCAGCTGAAGCATTATCTTCCAGATGGTCATCTTCCGGTGCAGAATCACCGCTGTGAATAAACTTGCTCATTTCCTAACCCCCTGTTTACTGTCGGTATACAAACCAGTCGAACAAAGAACCCGCGACCTTCCCACTCACCATCGCCATTAACAGACCGAATAGATAATGTGTCATATTTAAGCGTTTAGCGAGTATCGGCAGCACATTTAATACCTCGGTCAATGCTGCAGCGAGCATCCCGACAAAAATCCCATCAAATAGTCCTACACCAAGTTCAACTAGAGGACCTGAGGTAATTTTCCAATTCCAAAAATCACTAACAGTACCTACTAAAGATCCACCAACCATCGCGCCTTCATACCAATGAACTTTATCGTAAGAAGAGGTTAATTGCGCCAGACGCGGCACCATATCCAGCACAACAAATAGAGCGATCACTCCACCGCCTACAGCAATACCACCCGCAATGCCCAGCAGCAAATTTAGTCCCAGTGCTATGGGTGCCGTCATCTTCAGTCCTCCCTATTCTCAGATTGGTTTTCACTGCGGCGCCTCATCTTGCTGTATTCCTCATTGATGACATATTGGTCGATGTTCTTCTGATACAGATACATTTCCACTTCCAGCGGAGTAGGTTCCTCATTCCACTTCTTTTTAAATAAATGGTTGAAAAAAATGACCATCCCAAACCCGATGCCCAGAGAATAAGCAATCTGAAATATATAGGGATGCTCATCCCGATGACCCGTTAGCATCTCCACAATTCGAATTTGTACCTCCAGCATATTTACATCAGCATGAAAGTTCATAATTGTCAGAGCAGACCCAAAGAAAAGCAGCAGCCACACTAAAACAAACATCGCCACCGAAGGTTTCCGTCTCTCCACCTGACTCTCAATCTGCACAATCGTCCTCCCTTCACCGATCGGTTCAATGTCCGCATTCGGTATAAGTTCATATATCCGGGGGATAACCATCAACAGATCAATCAAAATCAGATTGCCGTCACTTTGCTCCGGCTTCATTAAGAGAATTGTCTCCAACGACTCTTTCAGCTCAGGCTCCGCTATCAAAAAAGCAATATCACCCAACGTGACACCTTTACCCTTGGGAACCATCACCCGATTTTTAAGCTGTATATAGATGGTGGGAGCAGAATGTTGTTTCATCCGCATTCCTCCTAAAGGTTATGGTGAAGCTCAGGTCCAAGATAACGGTAGTATGGGAGTAAAGCCTTATTTTTACTCTTGCTGCTCTGTATCAATTTCTTGAAATACTGAAATGTTGCTTGTTTATAGGTATCAGGAAAGGCTAACCCTTCTTCTGGAAATTAAAAAGAAGACAGCTCAAGGTAATTAACCTTAAGCTGTCTTCTTGTTTCAATCCTAAATACGTCAGAATTCGAGCGAATCCAATTTCCCTCCCGCAAAATCAAACAGGGTCAGATTGGACCAACCATTCTCATGTCCCACGGACCATTCCTTTTGCGAAGGAACCCAGGCTGGCTCCCAATAATAAAACCCGATACCTTTACCGTTAGGTATATTCTCAATTACACTAATAAAATCTTTCATATACTTAGTCTGTCCCTCTACTGTAGCCGGATAACCTTCATGCAGCTGCTTTTCCTCACTTACTATTAAGGGGAAACCTTCAGGTGCATTCAGCGTCCAAGGATAAGCTGTTTCAACAACAATAATATCCTTATTGTACCGCACCGCCAATTCATTCAGGTTAGATCGCAAGTCATCCAGCGTGCCGTGCCACCAAGAATAAAAAGATAATCCGATTACATCAAAATTTACGCCATGCTCGAAAAACCGATCATAAAAGTTACGGCTGGCTGGATGATCAGCACCACGGTCAATATGGATCATGATGGACAAATCAGAAGCAACAGCTTTTGCGCCCGCTATTCCTGCTTGAACCAGTGTAATGAACTGTTCCCATTGGTCCGTAGTATCCCACTCTCCATCCACCTTGCCTTCATTCCATAACATGCCTGGAGTAATCTCATTACCGATCTGCACCATGTCGGGCATAGTGCCTTGAGATTGCAAAAACTCAAGAACCTCACGAGTATACTCATATACAGCTGATGTTAAACCCGTAAAATCAAGGTTCTCCCAAGCTTTTGGCTTCGATTGATTAGCAGGATCTGCCCATTTATCCGAATAATGAAAATCCAGCAGAAAGTTAAGTCCTGCTTCTTTAATTCGCTTAGCCATAATCAGCGTACGTTCTAGATTGCAGAAGCCGCCCGGAGGATCATTCCAAATCCGCAGCCGGATGGCATTCACGCCATTGTCCTTCAGAATGTAGAGCAAATCCTCAGCGTTCTCAACGGACTCTACAGCACCGCTGTAATACGCTCCTCCACCCTGCTCAATTTCATCCAGAAACGAGATATCCATTCCATTGATAAATGTGGTTGTCATCATTGCTACTCCTTTACAGAACCAAGTGTCATCCCTTTAACAAAATATTTTTGCAGGAAAGGATATACGATCAAAATTGGAGCGGCTCCGATAAATATTTGCGCGGCTCTCACCGTCGTCTGCGAGATCAGCTCCATTTCCTTTGGATTGATGCTCATGGAGCTCATATCCCGTTGAATGATAACCGTCTGCAGGAATGTCGCCAGTGGAAATTGCTTGGAATTATTCAAATACAATAGTCCATCGAACCAGGAGTTCCAATGGAATACCATGCTGAACAAGGCAATCGTAGCGATCGACGGCAGAGAAATCGGCAAGTAAATACTGAACAACGTACGGAAATGTCCGGCTCCGTCTATTAGCGAGGCCTCCTCCAGATCTTTTGGAATACCACGGAAGAAGTTCAGCATCAGAATCACCAAGAACGTATTTACCGCACCTGGCAGAACAAGTACCCAGAAGGAATCCATCAAACCAATCTTTTGAATCACAATGTAAAATGGAATCAATCCACCGTTGAACACCATACTGAAAACGAACAACCAAGAGTAAACATTACGGCCCTTGAAGGCTGAGTTTTCTTTGGATAACGGATAGGCTGCCAAAAAAGTAATTAAAAGTGTAAGTCCAGTCCCGAGTATGGTTCTTTGAACAGATACCCAGATGGAGTGTAGAAAGATCGGATTGTTTATTGTCTTTTTATAAGCTTCCAGAGAGAACTGCTTTGGCCATAATCCTACCAAATTGGCATCCGCTGCCGACTTCGCGCTAAAGGATACAGCCAGCACGTGAATCAAAGGTACAATACACATCAGTGCGAGCAGGATTAGAAAGCAAGTATTAAACACGTTGAATATACGATAACCTCTTGTTTTGTAATACATAAGTTGTCTCCCTCTTCCTTTGGTAGATTAGAAAATGCGATATCCTGCCCACTTCTTAGCCAAACTGTACGAGACGAGAATTAGGATCATACTAATGGCCGACTTAAACAGTCCGATTGCCGTACCAAAGCCCATCTCACCATTCAGAATAGCCGTGCGGTACACGAAGGTATCAATAATATCGCCTTTCTGATAGACCAGTGGATTGTAGAGGTTAAAAATCTGGTCAAACCCTGCGTTCAATACATTTCCGAGAGCCAAGGTACCTACCACCACAACCATTGGCAATAGAGATGGCATTGTGATAAAACGTGTCTGCTTCCAGCGGTTAGCGCCGTCTATTTCAGCAGCTTCATATAATGATGGATTGATTCCTGCTAGAGCAGCTAAGAAAACGATCGTATTATAACCAAATTCCTTCCACACATCTGTGAGAATAACTGTGAACCGGAACCAGTTGTTATCGCCTAAGAAAAAGATTGGTTTGAAGCCCATGCTGCCTAAGATCTGATTGACAAAACCATCTGTAGCAAGCAAATCCAGCAAGATCCCGCCGAGAATAACCCAAGATAAAAAGTGAGGCAAGTATACCAGTGTCTGAATAGTACGCTGTATGTATACCTTGCGAATCTCATTTAACAAAATGGCGAATACAAACGGTACAGCCAGATTGAAAATCATTTTTAGAACAGCAATAATCAATGTATTCCAAATGACCTGCATACTGTCATTACGTTCAAATAGATAACGGAAATTGTCCAATCCAACCCATGCCGAGCCTGAAATTTTAAGCCATGGCTTATAATCCTGAAATGCCATCACAATTCCGCCCATTGGAATAAAGCTGAAGATGATCAGGAATATCATCGCCGGCAATAACATCAAGTGAAAAGGCCATGTTTTTTTTAGTGTTCTCATCCTTGGTCCCCCATATCTTGTCAAGTTCTTCTGTAACCATACTCAAATTATAGCAACGCCCGAATTCCTCAAATAGCGGGCAAAACCAATATATATGGTACAAAAGCAATCTCTTTATCACATTGAAAAAAGAGGACTTCAAACGCAAACAGGGACCCTCCCTAAAGCCTAATGCTACGGCTGAAGAGACGGTCCCGTTTACTGCTTTTTACCTAGTCAAACTAAATCCAAACCTTATTTTACGCTGTCATACCATTCGTTAACTTCTTTAGTGATTTGATCGCCACCACCTGATTTCCAGGTTGCTACAAAGGAATCAAATGCATCCAGCGGTTTGTTGCCATAGATAATTTCATTAAACGTTTGGTTCTCAATTTTGTTCAGATAGTCCATCTTCGATTTCATAGTTTCGGTCGTAGGACCTGTGAACATATTCTTAAAGGATTTATCCTCTTGCGCCAGCAGAACTTTGGCAGCCGCAGGGGTATCTTTACCATAATTCACAGCTACGTCCTTCTCCAGACGGGTTGTTGGCTCTGCGCCATCTGCCAGGTTAAGGAGTGCTTTCATTTGGGCATCCGGGATCCGGGCACCGTCACGAACCAGCATATAACGAACACTATTCACATAACCGCCAGCAATTTTATCATTTTCGATCATCTTGCCGTTCGCGTCTAGCTCATAGTCATATCCTGCAAAAAGACCGTTATCCAGTTCACTGCCTGGCGTTGGATTAGCAAAGTTATCGAACAGATAGTTTTGATAAGTAAAGAAGGCTTCTGGATTTTTCATTTTCGTGCTGATCAAAGTTACACCGTTAGTGAATTGTGTGCCATGACGCATAACCTTTCCATCTGGACCCGCTGGAATTTCAATTGGAGCCCATACTGCATCTGGAGAGTTCTTCACGGTATCCTGAAGCGGCCAGCCGCTCATCCAGTAAGGACCCGGGAGAATCCCTGCTGTACCTGCAACTGCTGGTTCGGCAGTTTTGTTCTCATCCCAAAGAGCTGCTTCCTGAGGAATATAACCTTTCGCCAACCATTCCTTCAGTTTTTCAAGCCCTTGCTTCATGCCAGCATTTACTGAGCCGTATTCTAGTTTACCATCAGCATCTAGATTCCATTGCTGTGGCAAGGTTCCGTAAGCACCAAAGATCCAAGATGGATCGCCCATCCAAGTGTTCATCGTTGTTTTGAAGCCGATACTAAGTGGAGTTACCTTGTCTGGTGCCAAACCATCAGGGTTCTGATTCTTGAACGCATCCATCACTTTTTCCAGCTCATCGATCGTCTTAGGGGCTTGCATATTCAGCTTATCCAGCCAATCTTGGCGGATCCACAGAATGTAATCATGGTTATATGCATAATCGAGAACAGGCAGGCCCATTCTTTTGCCATCACGGCTGTATTGGTTCCAAACGTTAGGATCCTGTGCCATCGCTTCTTTCCAAGTATCTGAAGCATATTTATCAAACAAAGTTCCTACATCTGCATACATGCCGGAATCGATCAAATCCTGTGCAATCGTGTTGTCGGCTGTACCGATGGTTACGACATCAGGCATGTCCTGACCTGAAGACATGGATAAACGCAGCTTCGTACCAAATGCGCCGTTCGTATCTGTGATGGACCAAAGGGACTTAATATTGATGCCGAATTTTTCTTTAGCCCATTTTGTAGCCACGTTATTCTCAATGCTTTCACCGTTTTTGAATTTCAGCTCAGGGTCTACGCCCCATGCGGTTGTAAATGTCACCTCAGGATCGTATTTATCCTTGTAGGCGTTTTCAGAATTGGAAGCTGTATTTGCAGTCGCTTCACCAGCTGCTTTATCTCCAGCAGTGTCTTTACTGTTAGCAGCGTTATTGCCTGAACAGCCCGCAAGGCTACCCGCCAAAAGCATGCTCATGCACAGGAGCGGCAGCCATCTTTTTCTCTTCATCGCGCTCATTTTGTTCCCCCTTGGATTCCATAAGTGTTGGTTACATTTTAATTATAGGGAACGACGCTGAGCCCGAATACGTCATTTAAACAAGGTTTCTGCACCTTTCTCAACCTCTATCCGTCCCGGAATTCATTTGGTGTCATATTGTAGTGTTTTTTGAACATCTTACTGAAATATTGCGGATTCTGATATCCAAGCTCAGAGGTAATTTCATAGATTTTTTTATTCGTATTTTTAAGCAGATAAAGTGCCCGTTCCATCCGCATCCGAATAATATAGTCCCCAAGTCCTTCCCCAGTCTCAGCTTTATAAATCTTGGACAAGTAGACTGGATGCAAATATACATGATCGGCAATGGTTTTGACGGACAGCTCATGCCCCGAATGGTTTCCTACCAGCTCATGCACCTGCTTGATAATATAACTTTTCGTATTCTGATCGCTTTCGGATAGCTCCTTCTGAAGCTTATCGAGCATATCAAACGCCCAATCTTTAAGCTTATCAAAAGAAACAATAATACTCTGCGTCAACAACGGATCTAAAGCGTATTGGTCGATCTTGGAGATGAACTGACCACTCTTATGCGCTATATACATAAATGCATTGGTTATCGATAGAAAGACCTCGTACAGATGTTCACTGGAAAACCGTGCATTCTCCATATCCCGGAACACGTCAGCAATTTTTTGCCTTGCTGAATCCCATTGTTTGGATTCCAGCAGATGAATGAGTGTAGGTGGACGATAAAGACATTCGAGCGATTTGATGCTGATCGTCTCCTGATGCTGGCGGTCATCCAAAAACAGCACGGAGCTGGATTCATCATGTGCTGCCAAATACATCGAGCTAAGACCGCTTCTATAGGCAGCCGTCATCCCCTCCGGAAAGGTGAACCACTCTGTTACAATCAGTGAAATCTCACCCTTGAGGTAATTGCTTACACTAATTCGGAAATTGGCGATCACCGCTTTTAGGATTTGCTGCCTTGCAGCTTCATAGTTAGCCATTTGCTCCAATTCCTGCTGTACTGCCGGCTTTAATTCAACAAGCAGAATCAAGCAATCATGCGGCGCTTTGCAGAACCAGACATGGAACTGTTCCTTAAAAAGCTCCTCGGCAATGTTGCCGATCGCATATTCCATGAGAGAGACCGAATGGTGATCCATTGCGGCATAATGTTTACCCAGCTGAATCAGCAGCATCGCCGCTTCAGCATCCGGCTGGAAGGAGATTTCATATTCCTTCAGCTTAATGGCTAGTGTCCGCTCAGACAGCACCCTGCCGAGAAGCAATTCATGCATCAGATTAGCCCGCAAAACACTGTAATCGGCTTTGCGATTATACAGCAGCAAATGATATCTATCATGAGCTTCCCATTCGTCTTTCAAAGATTCAATCGCACTGGATACGCTTTTGATAAACTCATCATCACTTACCGGCTTCAAAATATAATCAAATGCCTGCAGTTGAATAGCTTTTTTCGCATATTGAAAATCGGAATAACCTGTCAATAAAATGGACCGAATATTTGGCCATTTCTCGCTCACGGCTTCAATTAATTGCAGGCCAGTCATTCCTGGCATTGAAATATCCGTAACCATAATATCTATAGCCTGCTGTTCCATAATTTGCAGAGCTTCAGCACCCGATGCCGCTTGATGCACCTGCTTTACCCCGATTTCAGCCCATGGAATAGTACGAGCTAAACTTTCCGTAACATAGGGCTCATCATCAACTAACAACAGCTCTATCATTCTTTCCCCTCCTAGATGTCATTCCATTTCATTGTCTGTGTAGGGCAGCAACCACTGCAGTGTCACCTGTAATCCTCCAAGCGGAGAAGGCGAGATGCGCAAGCCAGACGTCTCCCCAAAACGCAGCCGCATTCTCTGATGCACATTCCATAGACCGCAGCCCATTTCTTCATCCATCGCCCTGCTTAGTTTATTTTCCAGTTCTATAATTTCCTCTGGCGTCATGCCCTGACCATCATCTTCAACCGTAAGCGTCATTTCTCTGCCTGCACAGGAACCCGTAATCCGCACCAGTCCCTCTTTGGCGACGGGCTCAATTCCATGTATAACCGCATTCTCCACCAAAGGCTGCAGCACGAGCGGCGGAAGCTCTCTTTTGCGCATTTGCGGTGGGATATTGATCTCATAACGAAGTCTGCTCATCCTCATCTTCTGGATCTCCAGATAATGATTCACAAATTCCACCTCTTCAGACAGCGCAACCAAATCACGTTCCTGACGAGTGGTGTATCTGTAATATCGGGACAAATTATGCGACATCCCAACGACTGCCCCCATATTATCGAGCTTCGCCATACTTGTAATAAAGGAGAAGCAATTATAGAAAAAATGTGGATTTATCTGTGATTGAAGCTGCTTTAAGCGGGCTTCGCGAACATGGATTTTCTCCATCAGCACATTCTCGATCAGCATCTGAATCTGTTCTACCATACTGTTAAACCGGCCGGACAGGAAGCTGAATTCATTCTTCCCTTTAATCTCCACTCGCGCAGAATAATCCCCTTGCTTCAACCGTTGAAAGCCTCCAACCAATAACCTTATAGGCACCTGCACTTGAACATATAATAGATAGGCTACGAGACAGCTCATTAACAACAAAGCACTGATCGCAAAATAAAATAAACGATTAGAGGTCAGGATCGGATGTAGGATTTCAGTCAGCGGCATATAGTCGATCAAATACCAGCCCATTTTGTCCGAATAGACGATATTTACACTGTAGGATTCACCTTCTATTTTGACCGTGCGATTCTCACTAGGCTTCAGCTGGGTCTCTTCCAGCCTGTCTACCAATTCTTTAGCTAACACCTTGTCGGCACTGCGGTTAAAAATAAGTCCTGTTCCCTGCTTATAATAAAAAGGATCTCTTCTGCCATCACTTTTGAATTTATCCAGCATATCTTCTATGTTCCGGCTGTCGAACTCTACCTTCATAACCGTTTTGACTTTTTCCGGAGCGAATTCTGACATAAAGGGTGTAAAAGAAAACCATGAGAATACGAAGCGGTCACCCTCCTGCCCTTCGATTTTCTCCACTTGCCAGCCCGACTTCACTTCCCGCTTCAGATCCACATCTTCGTATAACTTCGCATCATTTTCAGACACCATACGATGAATGGACGGGGAGTATAAATATAGCTTACTCTTCCAATTGGAGGAGCTTTCTTGAATGCTGATTTTGGTCTGAATCCGTTTGATCAGGTTTATCGTATCCAGATTCAAACGCCCTTTTTCCAGATAAGTATCCTTAAGGCTGAGGATATCAGGATCATGGATCAGCAGAATCGGCCACGAGGACAATAACTCCATATTACTTTCTACCTGATTCTGAAAAAAACTAAGCTGATTATTATTCGAAGTATTTAACTCCGTACGCAGCACATCCGTGGTCGTTTTATTGGAATAGAAGTAAAGGATGGTTATCGGGATCAGCATAATGACCATGATACTCACGATTTTGGTAAATAAATTATATCTATACACGTTCCTTCACTCTCCGGCTCAAATGTCATAGCCCCTATTGTACAAACAATCCCTACTTGCGAAAAGATAAATATCTAAAAAATGTGGTAAAGACAGGCCCTAACTGCCTTTTCGAGCACAGTTATTGCCTGTCTGCCTATTATTGCTGCAAAAGATTGAGTATGATGTAAGCCGCTTCAGCGCGTGTTGTATGGGCTTGCGGGCGGAAATTGCCATCTTCGAATCCATTGATAATCCCAGCCTGCGCAAGCGCTGTTATCCCTTCACTGGCATACAACGAGATCAGGTCTTTATCTTTAAAAGAAATAACGTTCACATCTTTCTGACCGTTCACTTTCTCCGCCAGCTTAAGCGCACGGTATGAAATAGCTGCCATTTCTTCACGGGACAATTTATCATTCGGGCCAAAAGTGCCATCCGTATGTCCTTGTACAACACCCAATTTCCCAGCAGTATTCACAGCAGAGCTATACCACGCATCAAGGTTCACATCTTTAAAACTGCCTGTTCCTCTTTCTGCATTTAACTCCAGCGCGGACAGCAGCATGCTGACAAATTCAGCGCGTGTAACCTCCCCTTGCGGATTAAAGATCCCGTTTCCTATTCCTTGCACGATCCCTTTAGCCGTCAAGGATTCAATCGCTAACGTGGCCCAATCTGCTGCTTTTAAATCTGTGTACCCCACCTCTGCGTACCCCGCAGCATAAATGCTGAAATGACTTGGATTAAACACAATCTGTTCCGCGGTTGGGTTGTACCGCACAGCTTTGATAACTTCGAGTTTTCCATCAGCAAGTATCGAATAAACAGCAATCCGCTGGCTCTGCTCCCCGAGCTTCAGCTTGTAGTGGAAGGCTACCGATATTGCTCCTTTTTTGAAAACATCGATAGAAGTCCCGTCTACTGACACATGGATGTTATAGGCCGGATAGTCTTTTGCTCCAGTTGCCAATGGTGAAGGCAAGGTTGGCGTAGCTACCTGAACCAGTGAGAGCGTTAGTTCCTTACCTCCCGTCTTTATAATTCCTGCACTAGCTTCCGTAGAAACCGTAACAGAGGCCGTCCCATATACAATTACTATTTGAGGATGTTTGCCCTGCTCTAGTATAGAACTCAACGGAAGATGAACGACTGCTCCCTTAAGCTCTCCCGTCGATGGCAGAACAGAAATAACCAGTTTTCCATCCGCCGGAAGCCTCGACAACGCCTTATTGATATCCTCTATACTTAGCGTGATATCAGCTATGCCGGAAATTCCTGCTTGTGCCTTCACCTGAAGTTGTCCTGCCGTTGTATGTTCGACCACTGCTTTATTTGCTGAATTTACAACGCTTGAATCTCTAACGGTGATGATAGGATCAGGATTAACCCCTGTTCCGGGTTCCTCACCAGTGCCGGGATTTCCTCCCGTTCCGGGATTCTCGCCAGTGCCGGGATTTCCTCCCGTTCCGGGTTCTTCACCAGTGCCAGGATTCCCTCCCGTTCCGGGTTCCTCACCAGTGCCGGGATTCCCTCCCGTTCCGGGTTCCTCGCCAGTGCCAGGATTCCCTCCCGTTCCGGGTTCCCCACCAGTGCCAGGATTCCCTCCCGTTCCGGGTTCCTCTTCGCCCCCCTCACCGGCCACCGGGGTTTTGAAGACATTTAATGAAGAGAGTGCATTCCCTGCAAAATCGAACATTGCCTGATTCTCCCAAGCATTTCCTTCGCCTACCTTCCAGCCTACACCTTGCACTGGAATCCAAGCTGGTTCCCAATAGAACAAGCCTGTTCCTTTACCATCGGGTACTTTGGACAATACATTCATTACTGTTTTGACCTCCGCCATTTGACCTGCAACCGTAGCTGGGAAGCCACTGCCGTCCAGCTGATCTTGGCGGGCGATGTTATTCTCAAAATTGTCGCCGTCCTCCAGCGTGTAAGGATACGCGGTTTCCGTCACAATCACTTCTTTACCATATCGTTTAGAGATATCGTCCAAGTTAAACTGCAGGCTATCCATCGTTCCGCTCCAATACGGATAAAAGGACGCGCCGATCACATCATAATCAAGATTCCGCTGCGTTAATTCGTCAAAGAACCAACGAAACATATCATTTTTGCCACCTTCAGCAAGATGGATCATAATTTTGATATCCTGACCTGCACCCTCGCTGTCTCTAACTCCCTTCACTCCGCTCTCCAGAAGCGGAACAACCTTCTCAAAAGCATTCTCTTGATCATAGGATTTGCCGTCAGGCCATAACAAGCCCCCATTAATCTCATTTCCGATTTGGACCATATCGGGTGAAGCTCCCTTTTCCTTTAGCTCATCCATAACATCTTTGGTATAGTCATATACCGCTTGCTTCAATTCATCATAGGAGTAATCCGCCCATGCTCCCGGCTTGTTTTGCTTTCCGGGATCAGCCCAGAAATCAGAGTAGTGGAAATCAAGCAACAGCTTAAAGCCTTTGGCTTTGACACGCTGCGCCATTTCCACAACATGCTCACGGTCATTATAGCCGCCAGCTTCCTGAGGATCATTCCATAAACGCAGCCGAATGTAATTTACACCCCGGCTTTTAAGAATATCCAGCAAATCCTTTTCTACTCCATTGTCGTAATACTTTCCACCGGCATCCTCAATCGCTTCCAGTGTGGAAATGTCCGCACCTTTTATGAACCCGGATTGCAGCACAAGCGGAGTAACCTGAATATCAGCTGTGGGTTGTAGGTCTGTCCCTGCAACTTTCCCCATTACGCTGTAAGTTCCTTCAACCGCGTACTCCGCTTCAGTAAGGTCATCCCAGGTTACAGGCAGCTGTTTGCTTGACCCATCTTCGTATATAGCCGTTACCGCTGATGGCAATAAAGCAGGCACATCCGTAATTGTGCTGACATTTATACTCTCAAATCCAACAATAGGCGTGCCGCTGTCACCTACTACTGTTACCTTCGCCACTGCCTTCTGCACAGTACCTGAGATAGAACCGCTTACTGTAAAGGTTCCGGGACGGGAATACTCTGCTGGCGGGATCACATCCCAAGCAACCTGAGCATCCTCCGTGTCAGAATTGCTATATACCACAGTTACAACACTTGGAAGCTCAGGGGCTTGCCCAATTTCCGTGTCCAACCGTACTGGCAGAACAGTTTGTATTTCACCCTGTGCCGGCTCATGCGGCGCGCTGGCTGCGGGAACACCCCAGACCTTCAGATCATTAATGGCTGCCCATTTTCCGCCGTTGATGCCGGTCAGGTTGACCCTTACATAAGAAACATTCCGCAGCTTAAAAGCATTGTACTGAGTTTGCTCTACACTGCTGCTCTGACTTTTGTCCACAACTGTTGTCCATACCTTATGATCACGTGATACTTCAATCGTATATTGATTAATGTAACTCCATGCATTCCAGATGACGGTTGCACCTGACAAATCATATGCACCTTGCAAATCTACTTCCAGCCAATGAGGAAAGCTCCCGTCATTCGCCGTCCAATGTGTGTTCCATTCATCGGAATCTACTGCGTTACCCGCTTCATATCCTGCAAGCTCACTATCGGATATAGCAGGCTTTCCTAGGGCAATATTCTCATCTCCTGCCGCTTGAGCAGACTGCCCAAACGTAAAAGGGGCAATAAGAAAGGTCAGAATCATAAATAATACAAATGATTTCTTCAATGTCTGCTTCCTCCTAAATAATTTAATCATGGATTATGTACTCAGCAGCACAGTCATTTTGTGCACTCCCTAATTGTAAACGCTTTATTAACTCTGCTATATGTTACGTTAGAAACATTTCAGCAGTTTTTGCAGTCGATTTGATCTAAGCAAGGAGTAAAATCACATACAAAAAAAGATGATCCGAAAGCCATACGGCTTCGAATCATCTTTATATAGGTAGAACCATTCCACTTCAATCTGCTCAGAGCGTTTGTGGTTTGGACTGTTGATTAGATAAAAAGAATAAAGCGACCCAGATCAAGGCAAATCCGAGAATCTGCGGGATAGTGACCAGCTGTTGGAACACGATCCAGTTAATGATTACTCCCGTCATAGGAAAGCTGAGTTCAGCCAATGTGGCGAAGGAAGCTTTCGTCGTGCTAAGTCCTTTGTAATACAACAACATACTAAGAAGTCCTGGCAGCAAAGCTTGCAGCAATAGATTAACCGCAATAGCTGCCGATGCACCAAACCCGCCATGAATCTGCCACGGGGCACCTTCTAGCGTAGTGATAACAAAAAGTAAAGGAAGCGCAAGGATAAACCGCAGCGAAGTCACTGTCTCATATTTCATAGAACCGAGCAGATAACGTCCCATGACTGTCGATCCCCCCCACAGTGCAGCTGCTCCCAAGGCCATCAGACTGCTAACCCCAATAAAGTTATTCACATGTCCGAAAGGGATACTCCAGCCAAAGGTCAGCAGATAGGTTCCTACCAGCGCCAACACAATGAGTGGTCCGAAATTTTTTGGCAAACGTTCTTTAAGAATTAAAGCAGCGAGACCGATAGCGAATATTGGCTGAAGCTTCTGCAGTAACAGCACCGCATTCAAATCCCCACTGGAAAGTGCCATCGTAAATAGGATCGTCGCCCCGGCAGAGCCTCCCCATGAAACAATCAATAAAGCACCAATCTGGCGAAATCCAATTCCTTTAAGCTCCGCCCGGTGACGCCAAAGAACAGGTGAAGCAGCCAAGAAAAGCACCACATGCTCCAGAAGAACAATTTGCGATGAGGTTAAGGATTTTAACAGGATGATACGAAAGAGCGGATCAACGCCCCATAATGCTGCACCAATCACAACGAGCCAAAATCCACTGCGTAGCGTTGATGTACTGCCAACCTTAGATGATGATGAAGCTGTAACATTACTCATAATTTCCTTCTCCTTGTCGATACAAACCCTCGATAAGAGACCAAAAACCCCCGAATTACCAAAAAGGTAAACTCGGGGGCATTATCAATAAAGACGTACAAGGATAGACTCCTAGCGTCTTTATCTTATGATCCTCTCCCATCCGGACTTTACCGTCGGCTCTGGATTTACACCAGATCAGTCACTTCTCTGCAAGCAGAACAAGTGAGTCGCGGGCTCAGTTCGCTTTGAACATTACCGCCGGTCGGGAATTTCACCCTACCCCGAGAATCTTGTATTCCGTTGTTTTTTTCACAATCTCAGAATAAACCTCTTCTTGCCATTCGTCCAGTACTTTATGAAAATGTACACATTACTTTCATGTTTCGCAGCATTTTATTACATGTTTATTCGTAATTGTTCTACTGCTTCATCCAAAAAACTTCTGTATAATGAAATTATGTTGATTTTTCCATAGTTTAGTAATCATGTCGAGGAGGTTGTTATGAAAGAAGCATTCTGGACGAAATTATTGTTCTCCATTTTTGCCGTTGGAGGAATAGCTTTTTTAGGATTCATAGGTGCTATAATTACTGCGCTTTACGGAGGACTGCTGTTTTATACCCCACTTGTGACGATCTTAGCGATCGTATTAGCCATCTATGTTGTACTCATCATATTTAATGTATTATCCCGAAGAACAAGCAATATTGTATTGTTATCTATCCTCGGACTTAGTCTGCTCGCGACCGCAGGATATGAGATCAAGCAAGCGTACGTCAACAGAATTGCCATGGTCGATGATCGGGAGGTTAATCTGCTACAGTATGAACCCTTTGCTGAAAAGACCAAAGCAGTGAATCTGGACGAACCTTCTTCCTATCATATCGATAGCGATCTTCCAAGATTGGACGGCGCGACCGCACTTTATCCACTGTATTCAGCTTTCGTTCAATCTACTTATCCTGAGGGTTATTATAATCCGTATGATTTTCAAACAAGTCAAGTAATTTGCAGCAGCACACCTGAAGCTTACAAGAGATTAATTGAAGGAGAAACCGATATTATATTTGTAGCGGCTCCGTCAATTGCACAACAAAAAGAAGCTAAGCGCAAAGGTGTCGAACTGAAGCTAACGCCGATCGGCCGCGAGGCCTTCGTATTTTTTGTAAACAAACGAAACGACGTAACCGGACTTTCCACCGCTCAACTTAAAGATATTTACGCAGGCAAGATCACAAATTGGAAAGATGTAGGCGGAGCTAATAACCGAATCCGTGCTTTTCAACGACCTGAAGATAGCGGAAGCCAGACGATGTTGCAAAAGTTTATGAAGGACACTCCACTCATGAAGCCGCCTCAAGAAGACGTAGCGGATATTATGAGCGGTATCATTCAACAAACCTCCAGCTATCGAAACTATAAAAATGCACTGGGCTACAGCTTCTTATTTTATGCCTCAGAAATGAATCAAAACGGGGAAATAGCCCTGCTGGCCATCGATGATATCCAACCAGACAAGGAAAGTATTCGTAGTGGACAGTACCCTTTGGCAACAGAATTTTATGCAGTGACCGCGGGAAGCGACAACCCTAATATTCAGTCCTTTCTGGATTGGATTCAATCTGCTCAAGGTCAGAAATTGGTAGAGAAAACAGGTTATACATCGTTAAAATAAAATCTCTCTAGCAAATGAGAGCTATCCCAAATGTTTGGGAAGGCTCTTTTTCTATTTTTATACCGAAAATTTTCCTTTTTATCTGTTGTAGAGCGCAACTTTTGGAAACTATTGTCGTTTATACTTTATACGAGCCTTAAACGGCATCAAAGGAAGAAAAAGTAAGAATTGCTAAAGACCAATAAACGGGGATGGTAGGGATTGCAGATGAAAAAGTTTGGTTTTTTGGCGTTACTGCTGCTTTTGTTGGTGCTGGTTCATCCAGGAACTGGTTATGCCGGCTCTGCGGAAACACACATCAACCTAGACGGCAACGATCTTAAGATTTCAAAAGAAGCACAGGTACAAATTGTAAATGGCAGTGTAATGGTTCCTCTTCGTGTTGTTGCGGAACAGCTTGGTTATACCGTGAAATGGGATAATGTGACCAAGACGGCGATCATTGAGCAAAAGGGAACTACTTTAAAGCTGATCGTGGATAATACGATGGCAGAAGCTTCAGGGAAACAAGTCAAACTGGACAATCCTCCGTTTCTCAGTGGCAGCACAACCCTTGTTCCTTTAAGATTTGTTGGGGAACAGACAGGAACTACTGTCGGTTGGGACAATGTAACCAAAACCGTATATTTAACCTCTCCAGTACCTGAGATTGGGGGAAGCGATCCGGAAATTACGGTTCCACAACCCACTCCAACAGCACCTTCAGACAACGGATCAAACGGGAATACAGCAAATGAAGGGAATAGCTCAGTAGCTACAGTCACCAATCTAAGCTTCATCGATAACCAGCTGGTTATTGCAGTGAACGGCAGTATAAAACCTACCGTGTTCACTATGACAGACAAAGACCGAATTGTCGTGGATTTACCGAATACTGGCTTTGGAACCGACTTCCATCAGAATCTGTCCGTAGGAAAGAACCAAAGCGGACAGTTAACGGTTACTGACTATCCTAATGTCTCTGCCGTTCGCTATTCATTATTCAGCAGTTCCCCATCTACCATTCGGATCGTCATTGATCTAAACAGCGCTAATAGCTACAGTCTGATAAATGCTAATGATGGACTTATTATTGTGGATCTTAATGGGACTAGCGTTACGCTTCCTGAAACCACCTTACCAGAAGTACCGGTTATAACTCCTCCACCTTCTACCGGCAACACAGACAAGAAGATAATCGTCATCGATGCAGGACATGGTGGGAAAGATCCAGGGAGTTCAAGTGTTAACAAGCTTAAAGAGAAAGATTTCACCTTACCGACAGCACTGAAAATTGCAGAATTACTAAAGAAAGAACCAAATATCGAGGTTATACTCACGCGCAGTGGCGATACATACCCAACTCTACAGGACAGATCTAACCTCGCCAACAATGTAAAAGCCGATCTATTTATCTCTGTTCATGCCAATAGTATTCCGGCGGGCAGTAAAAGTAACCCTAGTGGCACAGAGACCTATTACACACGTAATGATAGCTTATTATTCGCTCAAACCGTTCACAAATATCTCGCAGTTGCTACAGGACTACAGGACCGAGGGGTTCGTCAAGCAAACTATCATGTAACAAGAGAAACCAAAATGCCAGCAATATTATTAGAATGTGGTTACTTAAGCAATACCAAGGATGAAGCATTGCTGTTTACCCCGGACATCCAAAATAAAATAGCCGAAGCAGTAGTTTTAGGAATCAAAGAATATTTAGGTCGTTAAAAAAATGGGTGTCCCATTAGCCGTTTAGGCTGATAGGACACCCATCTTTATTCGGTAGCAGTGTTCCAAACACTCATTCGTTCCCGCAGATTCGAGGTATGCAGCTCCAGCTGTATACCATCTGGATCTAGAAAATTGACCGTCCAGCCTATTCCCCGTTTGATTGGCCCTCTAATTATGGGCACATTCTGGGTTTGCAATCCTTGGACGGCTTCCTCAAAATGTTCCTCTGCAATACTAAAAGCGATGTGATCTACCCCGACCCCTTTATCTGCAATCGCCATATAATCAGGCTTTTCAAGAAGACATATCCAGGCACTTCCCCATTCCAGATAAGCATCAGTTTTACCTCTATGAACTAGCTGAAGGCCCAGAATTCCTGTGTAGAAATTCAGGGAATTTGCTAAATTACTGACATTTACGGTCACATGGTTAAAACCTTCTACCTGCATCTTTATTCAGCCTCTCAAACTTCTTAAGCCAGCATAGTGACAATTCTTTTGCGTTTCTCTGACTCAGGATCATAAGCTACATGCGTATCTTCATCAAAGATCAAGGTAGCCCGTTCCTCCAGATTGTATTTCGGCCATACCCTCTCTGCTGTAGCCGGATTTCCTTGATGAGCGAAAGCAATCCAAGCGTCATGCATAACTTCAGCCAACTTCTGCATCGTTGGATTAATTTCTGCCCTAAGATGGGTTAGATGAGATAGATTATTAAAGGCATAAACGATTTCTGCACTATGCACAGCTTTATTTAACAAAGGATGCCCTGGGATCGTGCCGTCAAAACGGTACATCCAGACTGGTGCATAATTCAATTGGTTTTCCGCCAGAGACACCGAGGTTGCCCAGAAGTAAAGATCCGTTAGAATTTCAGCTTGTCCCTCCCAGGTGGAAGAATAATGGTTAGCAATTTCCTTCAGACTCCCAGTACCCATCATCTGCTCCAGCGCCTTGAGTGATTCGTCAAAGTCTGCCTCAGGTGATTCTTCTCTGAAGAACAAGTTGCCCTCATCGCGGTTGGTTCCGATCAATAGCGGAATACCATGTGCCGATCCTTCTGCCACAGCCTGTGCTGGTTCTACAGGAAGTATGTCCCCATCAATGACAGGCTGAAATAACATGCCAATTGAGCCACCCGTTAACTTTTTAGTCATTCTTGCGGCTGCATCGATAATTTGTTCAGAAGAAAATGTTTGCAGAAGACTGGCATCTCCATCTGGGACAATCCCTAATTCAGCTAGCAGTGCAGCTGCAATGTACTTTCCTTGCTCGTTAGGCAGCGTCTGAGCAGCCCCACTTTGCATAATCGCGCCAGCGAACAACCCCTTCGCTGCTGGCATAGCCAAAAGGGCTGCGATACTCATACTCCCTGCTGACTCTCCGAATACAGTTACCCGCTGCGGGTCCCCGCCAAAAGCAGCAATATTCAGTTTTACCCATTCCAGCGCGGCAATTTGATCCAATAATCCTTGATTAGAAGCAAGCCCATGGCCAAATGGAGACAAATTCATGAATCCAAATGGACCCAGCCGATAGTTAATGGTCACTAAAATTACTTTGCCTCGCTCAGCGAAGCTTGTGCCGTCAAACTGCGGCTGACTTCCAGCCCCGGTCACAAACGTCCCCCCGTGAATCCAGAACATAACAGGCAGGGGCTCATCATGAACTGCTGGCGCCCAAATATTTAAATACAGACAATCCTCGGAATGAAGCGGCGTCTTGCCACCGAACCGAGTACCTCTCGTATCCGCTGGCTGATGACTAACTGGACCAAATTCAGAAGCATCTCTAATCCCATCCCAGGCCTCTGGTGGCTGTGGTGCACGAAACCTAAGTTCTCCAACAGGTGGAGCTGCAAAAGGGATCCCGCGCCAAATGTTCACGTCCCCCTCCTGTATTCCTTGAAGCTTACCGTAAGAGGTTACTGCTATTGGTCCTCCCATTACATTTCACCCTTCCACATTATTCCTTATTCTCTTCAATCTGTTTATATAAGCCGGATCGAAACCGGAACCATTCAAAAAGATGTGTAAATACCACCTTAAGTACCGCATAACCCGGAACTGCAAGGATAATCCCCAGAATTCCAAACATTTTACCTGCGAATATAATTACAAAAATAATGGTTATCGGATGAATCTTCAACGTCTTGCCCATGATCTGTGGTGAGATGAATTTCCCTTCAATCAGCTGAACAGCTGTCCACACGATAATCATCTTCAGCAGCATAAATGGAGAAGTGACCATCGCCACAATTAGGGCAGGTGTAATCGCGATTGCCGGGCCCAGATAAGGAACAACTGCTGTACAAGCAGCAGCGATAGCCAGAACGAGAGAGTACTCCAAACCAATGATTAAATAGCCAATATAGAGCAGCAGACCAATACAGCAGCTGACTATAATTTGCCCGCGTATGTAAGAGGATACCTGACTGTTCATCTCCGACATGACCATACGAGTCTGCGGCTGCAGAGAAGTAGGTACAAACTTCAGAATATAATCCGGCAATTTTTTCCCATCGCGAAGCAAGTAGAACAAAATAAATGGCGTCGTTACAACCGCCAAGACAATCTCTGTAAGGGCTCCTACAAAGCTGCCAACACCCGTCAAGGCATTATTCAGAAAAGAACTGCCCCACGCTGTTATCTTAGATGTTATCTCACTTAGGTTCGTTCCGATACTGTCTTGAACTTGCCCAAAGAACTCCGTACCGGTCAGATCCATAAACCGTTCTTGAATTAATTCACTATACCTTGGAAAATTGTCGATCAATCCTGATAGCTGAGTCCGTATAATTGGAATGACCATAAACAAAACCAGCGTGATGATACCAGCAATCAACAAATATAGGATGATTATTGCATATACACGTTTTATTCGGGATCTTTTCTCCATCCGATCTACCAACGGATTCAGCAAATAATAAGCTATACCTGCCAGTAATAATGGTGCGGCCACGGTGTGCAGCAATACTGATATCGGCTTAAAAATAAACGGTATTTTGGAGAATACCAGAATATTAATTCCAACCAGCAGCATAATGAGCAGCACTACTACAAATTTATTATTCAGAAAAAATTTTTTGAACTTCTCTGGCCACACCTGCAGCCTCTCCATCGTACCCTCTCCCCTATAAACCATCATATATACTGTGTTATTTCATTCACTTTTTAATAGCATAGTCAACGTTAGCCCTGCAAGTCAAATTTGATGTCCTTAATTAAGCACACAGTCCTATTACGAGTCTGGTCATGATCCGATTCAATCATAATCCTCCCCTGTTTATAAATAAATAACCCTGCACGAGATATTCCTCTGTACAAGGTTAGAACCGCAACTAAAAGGTACTCCCAAGCCTTGCTATTTTTTCTTTTTCCCTTTAGCGCCCTTTTCATTTGAAGCAATCAATTGTCCATCATAGGTGTATAACACGTGACCTTCAAGCTTCTCCCCCTGCAAATGTTTCCGCACTAATGATTTCGCCAGCTTAGGTGTAATCTCTTTGTACCACACACCTTCGGGATAAGCGATCACCACACAAGCATCTGAACATCTTCCATTACAACGGGTCACAGTCGTATGTATAAGACTTTGTGCGCCTTGCTTCTCAATCTCATCTTCTATCGCTTCAGCTACCTCTTCACCTTTATGTTTCTTGCAGCTGCTACCGTTACATATTAATAAGTGACTTACAGTTCCTTGTAAATTCCAGGTCGTCATGGATGACTTCAACCCCTTCTTATCAGCTAACCCTATTCCGTTCGTGGATTATTTTAAACACTATCATAAGCATCATTATAGTCAATAGTAAGAAAGACTGTTATACTATAAATGAGAATGATTATCAATGAAAAGAAGGGGATTACTACATGCAGATCCAATCCGACGGGATGCCTTATTCATCCCATCCTTTTTATATGCCCCTTCGGGTCATCAGCTTATCGGGAATAACCAACTACACAGCCTCAAACATTTCTTCTACTAATTCCAGCCTTATGATGATCTGGGATGGGAAAGGTTTTCTTGAAATAGACGGTAAGCTACACAAGGTCATGGCCGGAAGCTTAATAGCCCTTAGTAGTTCTTCTTTATTGAAGATGGAACCTGAATTACAGTTAAAGGGGATATGGATGGAGTATTCCTGTATACCCCAGAGTAAAGATGAGGACATTTTTATAAATGACAACTCCCCTGTCCACCATGCCTCTACACGTTTGACAGCCTTGGCAGGTGAGCTTTACAGTGCTTGGATAGACGCTGATAAGCAAAAGCCGTTTAGGGTCCAGCAGCTATTCACCCAGTTCCTAGTGGAGCTTCATAGTGAACTGACATCCCGTAAAGAAAGATCAAGCAGTTGGATGGAGCAAGTGACGGAGTATATAGAAGCTCATTACAATGAAGATATCACACGGGATCAAATGGCTGCTTTAGCTGAAGTGAGCCCTGAGCACTTTTCGCGAGCCTTTCGCAAATCAATAGGTCTATCCTTCAGTGCTTATATTACACTATTAAGAATCCGAAAAGCCCAGCAACGAATTCTCACCAGTTCCCCCAATCTGACTACTTTGGCACATGAGGTTGGTTACGAAGAGGGAACTTATTTGAGCCGAAAATTCAAGCAGCTTGTTGGCGTTTCACCTACAGCCTACCAGAATAAGAATAAACGGGTCGTTGCCCTGAACTATAATCACACCGCTAGCCTGCGAGTACTGGAAATCATGCCTCAACTCGGGGTTTATTCCGAATGGCAGCATAGCTTGGAACAAGTTCCCGCTTCCAAGCAGCTTCAAATGAGCGAAGGTAAATTTTCATTACTCTATGACTCAGTAGCTGCGGTAAAACCAGATGTCATTATCGGCTACAGTCTACCCGACAATAAGATTCTGACTCCTGTTGCTCCGGTTATTGAGCTGCCCTTTATGCAAATGAGTTGGCGAGAGCAATTTGCTCTGATTGCCGAGGTTGTGAATCGACGACAGCGTGCTGAACAATGGTTAAGTCATTATGACAGACTTTGTCTTACCGCCAACGGGTTATTAAACCATGCAATAGGAATGGAGAGAGGTACGGCTATCGTGTGGGAGGTTAGCTCCCGATCCGCCTACTGTTTCAGTAGCAGCTTCGGCAGAGGTTGCCAAATTCTATACGGTGATCTTGGCTTCAAGCCCCCCTCCGTAATTATTGAAAAAGGGATCACAGATTCCGGGTACTTAGAGGCATCCATTGAGGATATCGTATCGTTCCCTGCTGACCATATTATTATCACCAGCATCCCTTCATCATCTGAGGGAAGACAACGTTTTACTCGCCTACTACATTCTAAAGCCTGGAAGCAATTAGATGCAGTACGTAACGGACGGGTATATATTCTGAACCAAGGTGATATGTTCTACGGATTTGACCCACTGTCCTCACAGGCACAGCTTCAAGAATTGCTACGGGTAATGACATCATAAATTTGCATAAGCTGAGATCATATCCGTCCATAGTAAATACCCGGTGAAGCTTGTAAAGTTCTTATTGAGAATGATAATCAATATACATAGGAGGAACAACAAATTGCATAATCCAGGAAAAAATAGCACCAAACAATCCCATTGGCTTCTTTTTCCCCTCATGCTGACATTAATTCTAGTCATATCCGCTTGCGGGAATTCCAATAACTCTGTGGGGAATACAGGCAGTAACACCAGCAACACATCATCGGCTACTACAGCACCTACCGAAACTAATCAACCAACAGAAACTACGGAAACAGCTGCTCTTAAAAAGGTCACTACTATAAATGGTGATATTGAAATCCCTGTTCAACCTAAAAGGATTGTCGCTGAGGAATATCTGGGCAGTCTGATTGCGCTAGATACCATCCCTGTTGGTGCTCCCGGATTAACACTGGAGAATATGTATTTTAAGGAGGCACTTACTGGAGTTGCAGACACTGGAACTTACGGCAAAATGTCACCTGAAAAAATCATCGCACTTAATCCTGATTTGATTATTTCTGGACAAGCTGAAAGCTATGAAGCACTAAGCAAAATTGCTCCAACCATCGTTGTGCCATATGGTGATCTGAAAGATGCTCATGCCGAATTAACCTATTTCGGAGAACTCCTTGGTAAGGAAGAGGAAGCCAAAAGCTGGCTTGCAGATTACGACAAACGGATAGCTGAAGCTAAAGCCAAAGTAGACAAAGCACTCCCTGCAGATGCAACGTTTTCCATCATGGAAGACGGCGGAAAATCCATTTGGGCCTATGGCGATAACTTTGGCCGAGGCGGACAGCCTGTCTATCAGGCGCTGGGTCGCAAGCCCCCTACAGCTGTGGCCGCAGAAATTATGGAGAAGCAATGGGCGGAAATCTCTACAGAGGCACTCGCTAAATACGCAGGAGATTATATTATCTTAACTTCCAATAACCGTACAGAAGCTGATTACAAAGCTGATCCAATCTGGAGTAGCCTACCCGCTGTCAAAAATGGCCATCTCTATGTATGGAAAGAAGAACGGTCCTGGTACTATGATCCAATTGCCGTGTTATCCCAGACCGAAGAGCTGGCTGCTTGGCTTACAAAATAAAATGCGCTTAAATTAGAATCCCCTACTGCTTCCAACAACATTGGAGCAGTAGGGGATTTGTTATGTCTTTTGACTACAAAAACACTCAAGAGGTAATAATACATTTAGCCTAAGGTTAATCTAGCAAATGGAGTTGATCATTATGAAATTACTATCACTATATTTCATGCTTGCTTTTATGGGGTTGCTGATGGCAGTAATCATCGACCTTTTATCAGGAGAAACCCTCACCGCTTCAATGCGGACGATCTATGACTCCTTTGCAGCTACAAGCATACAGGAATCAATAACTATGCTCGTTTTTATCTCCTTACCTTTTGTTAATACAATTACATCCTCTATCCGAAATAGAAGCAATAAATCCATTAAATAAAATAAACTAACCTATACTCCCTAATTTTCTGCGGATGTAATGAACGATACACAAGAGAATAGGTACAGCGGCACAGAAATACGGCAAAATATATTTCAGAAATATCCTTCCTTCGTCCATATGTATCGGATAATTCGCTGAACTAATAAAAGCCCCGAACAAAACAACAATACCAACGGGAACGGCGAGCTTCCTGCTGTCTTGTACCTTGAATAGATCCGCGGTGACTACCATTGCAGCGTAGCAATATACTGACATTTTAAAAAATACTCCAATGATTAAGGTTAAGAGCACAAGCGCGTCCAAACGTTGAATGAAATTGGCCAGGTTTACTAACGTTATCGTAGTGAACATCGGAAAATTGGCTCTACTGTAGATTTCTGTTCCTAGAACGGATATTTCGATGGCATGGGTAAAACTGAGTAATAATCCGCATAAAGTCATTGCGATGATTCCGGTTCTTTTTGCTACCTTGGTTTTTTTGATATGAGGTAAAATCGTAGTGAAACATACCATCTCCCCGAACGGAAATAGCCATATATTCAGATAGGCTGATTTTAATGCATTCTTCCAATCCGAGGCCTGTAACGGAAACAAGTTATCTAGTTTTACAAGTCCGGCGGCAATAACCAAAAAGCAACTGGTCAAGCCCAACAATATTATAATCAGCATATAAATCTCAGCTGTCCGCGCAAACACCTCAATCCCCTTGTTTAAGATGTAAATTACCGCAACAACCATCATTGCATAAATGATGAACACGGGTGTTCTGTCGTAAGAAGCAGCTATTAACAACTCACCTGATTCATGCAGATTTCGGGAGCCATTGAAGAGAAGGATTGGAATGTATGTTAAGCTTAACGGCCAGCCTATAACATTGCCCAGTATCTTTCTTGTATACCCGCTAATAATCATGCCCGGATATTGCCGGTATAAATAAACATAAATCAAATACAAAAGAAGTCCACCGGGCAAAGCTAACAGAATAGCAATCCAGACAGCATGGCCACTTTCAAGTCCAATCGGTACCACAAGGGCCGTTCCCAATTCAAACAAAAAAATCAAAGCAAATAATTGACTCGCGCTGATGGTTTCTTTTTTCATAAAGTGGCCTTCTCCCACCTTTCTCAACTAAACCCTGTCATTTTTCCTTTAACAATTGCGGCTCTAATCTCATTCCTACACTGCGAATATATGCCTCCACAGAAACGTCGACTTCCGCTTCCGCGAACACTGACTCCCAATCGTCCTTAACAGTCTCCCATGCTTTTGGATTTGTGCGCTTCAGTTCATTCCCAAAATTGAAAATATCGCATTTCATAGTTTGAGCAGCCTGTAAGGCTTGGGTTATTTCCTGTTTAGTTTTAAGAGCCACTTGTTGTTCCAATTGAACGATTACCTCTCTATTACTTAGCTCAATATAACTCTGAGCCTCACTAAGTGTCCCCTCTTCCACAACATTTACATGAATGACGGGTACTTTATTGCGGAGTTCAATCTTAATTTTTGTTTTTGAATGATTAATATTCACAGCTATCGAATCCTTAACCTCATCTGAATCTACATTAATACTGGTTTCATTAATCTCGTTCTGTACCCACAGTGCCCCCCGGGCAAGAGGTCCATCCAGCCATCCCTGAAGAACCCCTTTTTTCAATACGCTAAGCCCGCTCATTGTGACAAGTGCTTTTACTTTAGTTTGCTCCATCCCGGATTTTTTAGCTCCTTCTTCAGCGTCTCCAAGAATTCTGGCTCCGGATATCACTACTGACCCTTCTCCACTGAGACCATTAATTAGCTCAAAAACATTGATATCCCGGCTTTCTCCATATATTCTAGCGGTATTTTTACTCTTTTTAATAATCCCTATTGCAGGCAGGCTTTCTACTGGAAGTAATAGTTTCAGAATAGAGGATGCTTCCGTATCTCTGGCTACAATAACATTCGTGTTGAGCCGCAGCTCATGGGACCTTTCAAAGATGTCAAAAATCCCATCAATACCGCTCTTCACTGTAGATTCGCCTAAAACTAATAGCTGCGTGTGTGCAAAAAACATCTGTCTTGCCGCCTTTTTTGAAGTCTTGCGAAAAGCGCCAAAGATCGTACGGTCCGTAGAAGAATAAATAGTGACCGTGGGTTGTCCGGTGCTAGCTCCAGCACTTGTAGCTGTTGAGGATGGATTCACAATCTGAAAAGTAACATGATATTCCTCTTTATTCGGTACTTTATCCACGCCTATACCAGTCACAATGCCTAAATTGTTTAATTCCCTACTGTTCCAGCAGCTTGTCAGCAACATTAAGCAGCATATACAAATAAATGAACGCATCATCCATCCGATCTTCATTTGCCACTACCCGGCTTTCCATCATTCACCTTAAGTCGAGTATTATTCTTTTGGCTAACAAGACGCGGCCGAGTTCTCATATATTTCAAAGGCACGCGCAGGATGGAATCCTTCTGATTCTCAGCGATAAAAGGGCCAAACGGAGACATATAGGGAAATCCCAACGATTTCAAGCTACACATATGAGCAACCATAATAAAAGTAAAGATCGTTATTCCATAAAGCCCCATAAAGGCTGCAATAAACATAATGATGAAACGCAAGATGCGTATGGAAAGAGCCATATTAAAAGCAGGAGTAGCAAAGCTGGATATTCCTGTAAGTGAAACTACAATAACCATTGCAGGTGAGACAATACCCGCTTGCACCGCTGCCTGACCCAACACTAAGCCGCCGATAATCGATACAGTTTGACCTATAGGGGATGGCATACGAATTCCTGCTTCACGTATAATCTCAAAGGTAAATTCCATCAGCATAGCCTCAATAAAGGCCGGAAATGGAACCCCCTCCCTTTGCGAAGCGAAATTAATAAGTAGGGCTGTTGGGATCATTTCTTGATGAAAATTCAGAATCGCAATAAAGAGTGCTGGGCCAAATAACGAAATAATAAGGCAAATAAATCTCAATACTCGAATCAAAGTCGTAATATCATAACGCTGGTAGTAATCTTCAACTGCATGTAAAAACATAAAAAAGGTAGTGGGTGCAATCAGCACAAACGGGGTTCCATCCACAAAAATAGCAACTCGTCCTTCTAAAAGATTTCCAGCCACACTGTCAGGACGTTCAGTATTGTATAGTGTTGGGAATGGGGAAAAGGGAGTGTCTTCTAAAAATTGCTCAATGTATCCAGATTCCAGAATCCCGTCTATATCAATGCTTTGCAGCTTAGTTCTAAGCTCATGTAAGGTATTATCATTGACGATCCCATGGATATACATAATAGATACATTCGTTTGGGTTACGTCACCTATCTTCATCGACTCCACCCAGAGATTAGGGCTTTTTATTTTCCTGCGCACCAGAGAGATATTCGTCCCAATAGATTCCGTGAAGCCTTCCTTGGAGCCACGAATGGCTACTTGAGTTGTAGCGTCCGATACCGTTCTAACCTCACCGCCGCTTGTATTCCCTCTGATTGCTTCCCTTATCCCGTCTATCCAAAGAATGGTATCTCCAGAGAATAAAGCCTCAAAAAGCACATCCCAATCTCTAACTGTCTGTTCTTCTCCGATTCCTCTCGCCACTTCTTTCATATACAAAAAGATGTCCTCAGCCGATGTGATCACTGGGTTTTCTTCACTTAGCTTATCGAACGACATCGCATGCTCCACGAACTCATTGACCATCAATTTTTCTATTAATCCCTCAATATATACGGCAGCTACCTCAACCTGTGTGGTGGTGGATTTAATTCTACGAATAACAATATCAGGGCTATGGCCAAGTCTTTCTTGAAGCTCTTTAAGATTATCGTCCAAAATAGTAGAGTTCAAGGGTTCCATAATCAACACCTCCTGCCCATACTATTTGTTCTTGATTGCTTTTTTATGCAACTAATGGAATTTGTAATCTGCCTTAGCTTGGAAAATGAATACGCAAAAGGGATGTCCCTGAGCTACTATAGCTCCGCGAACATCCCCTTTTACTCTTTTGAAATTAACTTATTGAAGAGACTTCAGCAACGTAACTATCTCATCCAGCTGCTTGTCCAGCGCATAAGCATCGGAGAGATAATAAGTTTTAAGATCGTAGGTGAATACATGACCCGCCTTAACAGCAGGTAGGCTTTGCCAGAAGACACTGTCCAGAATGTCCAGCTTATCCTGCTCCACACCACGGCTGAAGCCTTGGAAGATATAATCAGCTTCTCCTAAGTACTCGGGCAACGCTTCGAGTGAGAGGGAAGCCCAGCCTTCTTTAAAGGCTGCCTCTTGGACAAGATCAGGTGCATGCAGCCCCAATCCGTTATATATAATCTCTCCACCACGCCCATATGACGAACCATATAAATACAGCTCTTTACCGGCAATTTCAAAGATCGCCACTTTTTTATCAGCTGCGATCAGATCAGACAATTCCGCTTTCTTCGCTTCCAGCTTCTGATTGAAATCCGCCACCCACTTTACAGCCTGCTGCTCCTTGTTCAAGATTTTCCCGATCTCGATCAATCGTTCCTTATAGTCGTATTTGCCCCAAGGAATAAAGACCGTTGGAGCAATCTTTGAGATTTGCTCATAGGTATCTTCCTGATAAGTGATAATCAAGTCCGGTTCGAGGCTCGTTATTTTCTCCAGGGACACCGTCATGTCATCGCCTACTACTTCAACACCGGTCAGTGCCTCTTTGAAATATGGATGGTTCAGGATGTCATTCCCGGCAACGGCAATGGGCGTCACGCCAAGCGTCAGAAGATCACCAATAAAGTCTTGTACCGGGATCACAACTCTTTGTGGATTGCGTGGAATCTGCACCGGGCCTTTATCGCTTTCGTATGTCCAGTACTCTGCATCAGCAGCCGGCTCCGAGCTGGCAACTACAGAATCATTAGTGCTTTTAGCCACTTCAGCCGACGTGCTAGCTGGAGCATTCCCCTGATTAGCTGCTTGTCCGCATGCGCTCAACAGCAGCACCAGCGTAAGCATAACGGCTATCATGCTTGTTTTTCCTAACGATATTATTTTGTACAATGTAAATCCCCCTTGAGACTTTATATTATTATGATATTGATAATCAATATCATTTAGATCTTTGTTTAATATACCGTCTCCGCGGGAAAACATATATACACGCTAATACATCAATTTTGCTATGGACGATTGTCAGCTTAAATTATGGCCGGTTAACAAATCTGTCTGTATCTCCAATTGGCGTTCGAGCGCAAGCCCTTCGCTGCCCCAAAATTCCTCAAGCTTCAGGTAATATATGCGTTCATTCCTGAATGCTGGAAGATTGCGCCAAACCGCACTTTTACTAATCCGTTTACGTGTCCTCGACATCCAGTCCTCTTGTCCTGATACAACCACAAACATATGGTCAGCCGCGTATATTGGCAATTCCGACAGTGAGATGCATAAATGATCATTCCGCTCCAGAACATCTGACCTTACCTTGTCCGGTGGAGTTAACCCCAGCATTGGATACAGATTGTACACCCCGCGGGCTGTATGATTCCAGATATAAATACTGTTATCTTGCCTGATCTCATACACCGCTACCGTTTCACCAGATTCAATTAGTGAGGACAAGCGCTGCTTGGCCAAATCTATTTTCAAATGATAGTGCCTTATCCATGCCTCTGCCCGCTCCTCTTCTCCCAGCAGTCTGCCGAATAAACGAATCTGTTCCAGGCGGTCCATTTTATCACACTCTACCGTAACTAGTGGACCCAACTTCTCCATGCATTTAAGCTGACGGGGGCTCAGATAGGTTGGTGCAATAACTAAATCGGCTTCCAGCCCAGGCCATTCTGCTTCCTCCGGACATCCCTGCAACTCAAATGATCGTACACCCGCCAGTTCCGGCAGCAAAAGCAAGGAGTAATTCATCACATCTTCTTCAACCGCGACAGGCTTCACACCCAGCGCAAGTAAATCCCCTAAAAATTGCAACGCTACTATCCGCTTTGGTTTGGGACGCAAACGGAACTCTGTTGGGGTCATCCCGGTGACTTGCTTGAATTTCCGGCTCAGATATAGTCCATCTGTATAGCCTACTTTTTGCGAAATTTCCTGTATGGTTGCTTTGCTGGACATCAAGTGTTTTTTCGCTTTATTTACTCTTAAATGCGCTACATATTCGGTGAAGCTCCAACCCGTCTGCTTGCGGAACCATACTGAGAAATAACGAGGATTGAAGCCCATCATTCGAGACATCATCTCCCGCGTAATCTCCCTTTGCAAATTCTGGTGGATAAAAGAGAGCATTCTGAAATATGAACTATCCGTAATGTCTGCTTCAGCGTCAGCCTCTACGACCAGTTGATGTAGCTGATACAGCAAGGATTGAATTCTATCTGCCTGTGCTTCTAAATTATTGGCAGCAACGTCTTCCAATTCGCTGAATAAGCGGGTTATTTTATTCGTCGTACGTATAGGTAAAATCCCATTGACCGGAAAAATTTCACGGCAAAGTCCATAGACCAATTCTTGCTCAGTGCTATTACTTAGCCCATATACCTCATAGGAGATTGCTAGAACAGAGATAACGGTCTCTAATGGAGCATTAATTTGATAAGTCGCACCTGCGCTTAGAAAAAGAATTTCACCATTTTTAAGAGCTACTGTCTCTCCTTCTATGGTTATTTGAACGATAGCTTCTATTGGTGTCAGGAAGAGTGGGGACTGGGCAATCTGGGGTTTACTAATGTGACCGCCGCCGCATTGGCGTTTTCCTGCCTCTTTTAACAGATAAATTCTATGAACCGGGTTATTATTAGATAGCTTCATTCCTGCTCCCTTCCAGACTTCTAGACTTAATAACTCATAAAATATAAAGCAAGCGTATAAGGTTTCTCTCCGCTCGAAATGGATAAGATCCCCTATACGCCTTATATAAAACTTCAGATTTTATGGTTTGAGAAGCCTCTATCCTTAGTGGTCGTCAACGACTCCAAGCGCTTTATTCTTCTCTTTGAACCGTTCATTGTGAGAAGATACGTAAGCGACTTTGGCCGCGGTTGGGTCTATGTACAGCTTAGCGCTATTAAGCGCCAGAGCCGCATCTGTGAAAGTACCTGCGATCAAACGAACCTTGCTTGCATAATCCACAAAGTCACCTGCTGCGAATATACCCGGAAGATTAGTCTCTAGCTTATCAGTTACATTCGCACACCATTCGCCCATATCAAGGCCCCATTCTTTTAACGGACCAAAATCGCTTTTCAGACCATGATTCACAATGACAGCATCCACTTCAAACTGCTCTGTTTCACCTGTCTCTATATGACTGATCGTAACCTGATCTATCGTTTCACCATTACTGCTGTGTAATTGGCTTACTGCATATGGCGCACGGACATTGACTGAGGATTCCTTCATCCGTACAATGTTTTTCTCATGCCCGCCAAACTGTTCACGGCGATGTGCAATCGTCACACTTGCAGCGATAGGCTCCAATTCATTCGCCCAATCTACTGCGGAGTTGCCTCCACCGGAGATTAGCACTCTTTTACCGCGGAACGGCTCCAGCTCTTGAACGGTATAATGAAGATTTGTCACCTCATAACGATCTGCACCTTCAATTTCAAGCTTTGCCATCTGCAGAATTCCGTAACCAATGGCCAAAATGACTGTGCGGGTCCAATGTTGTTCCCCAGTAGAAGAGGTCAGGATGTACGTTCCATCCTCTTGTCTCTCTTGATTCATAATTTGCTGACCCAGCACAATAGTCGGATCGAAGGTTTGAGCCTGCTCCTTGAGCTGACCGATTAGTTGATGACAAAGAGTTGGGGTTACGCCTCCTACATCCCAGATCATTTTTTCGGGATAGATAAGCATTCTTCCTCCGAGCTCATCCTTCGCTTCAATTAGCTTTGTCTTCAAGTCTCTCATTCCGCTATAAAAAGCTGTATACATCCCAGCAGGTCCGCCACCAATAATGGTTACATCGTATAATTCCAGTTGTTTATTCATTGTGTCCCTCCAAAATTATATTCTAGTGATCCCTTCAGCTACTTAAGCTCCAAACTGCGCTTCATGCAATCGGCTGTAAATTCCGGCAGTCTGCAGCAGTTCCTCATGCTTACCTTGTTCTGCGATGCCACCTTCCGCAACGACAACAATCCGGTCCGCATTTCTGATCGTTGCAAGGCGATGAGCAATAACAAGTGTTGTGCGTCCCTCAGACAACTCTGCGAGCGCCTCTTGTATAGCGAACTCCGTTTCAGTATCCAGTGCAGATGTAGCTTCGTCCAGAATGAGAATCGTCGGATTCTTCAAGAACATCCGGGCGATGGACAACCTCTGCTTCTGGCCGCCAGAAAGCTTGACGCCTCTCTCTCCGATCATTGTATCCAGCCCGGCGGGCTGAGATTTAATCAGTTCTTCCAGCTGAGCGCGCCCTGCAGCCTCCCAGATTTCTTCATCGGAAGCTCCCAATCTGCCGTAAGCAATGTTCTCACGGATAGTTCCGTCAAACAGGAATACATCTTGTTGTACAATCCCGATATGGGAACGAAGTGATTCTAACGTCATGGAGCGAATATCTATTCCATCAATAGAGATGTTGCCTTCGCTTACATCGTAAAAGCGTGGCAGCAAGCTGCAAAGTGTTGTCTTACCAGCACCGGATGGACCCACAAGCGCAACGGTCTCTCCTGCTGAAATCGATAAGTTCACATTGGTTAGCACCTTTTCTTTATCACTATAAGCAAAAGCTACATCCTGGAAGGTTATATTCCCTGACAGATGAGACACTGGCTTAGCGTCTTTTGCGTCATCAACATCTGGCTCCGTCTCAAGCAGTTCAAGATAACGTTTGAAACCAGCGATCCCTTTAGGATAGGTCTCAATGACCGAGTTAATCTGTTGCAAAGGTCCTAAGAAGACATTAGACAACATCACAAAGGCAATAAATTCACCGTAGGTCATCTGCTTCTGGATTACAAAATAGGTTCCGCACACAAGAACGAATAACGAGACCAGCTTCATGAGCACAAAGCTAAAGGATGAATTCCAAGCCATAATTCGGTAGGTCATTAGCTTCGTAATACGGAAGCGTTCGTTATTAACTGCAAAGCGGGAAATTTCATGATTCTCATTAGCAAAAGCTTGCACAACACGGATCCCGCTTACATTGTTCTCTACGCGTGCGTTATAGTCAGCAATGTCCGCGAACATGATGTGGAACGCTTTTGACATTTTGCGACTGAAGTACATGGATAAATAAATCATCAGCGGGACAATTACAAAGGTCAGAATAGCTAATTGCCAATTAATGCTAAGCATGATACCGAATACACCCAGCAGCGTCATCACTGCTATGAATAAATCTTCAGGACCATGGTGGGCAATCTCACCGATGTCCATCAGATCATTTGTCATCCGTGAGACCAAATGGCCTGTTTTATTATTATCGAAGAAGTTGAAAGAGAGCTTCTGTACACGATCAAACAGCTTTTTTCTCATATCCGACTCGATATTAATCCCCAGCTTATGCCCCCAATAAGTGACGACAAAATGCATAAAGGCGCTGACGATATAGATCCCCAGCAAACCGAGGCAAGAATAGAGAATCCATTTCCAATTCCCACTTGGCAGCATATCATCCACTACCCGGTTAACGGCCAGCGGGAAGACTAGTTCCAGCAGTGCAGCAGCAATAGCACAGGAGAAGTCAAGAATAAACAATCCCTTATAGGGTCTATAGTAAGCAAAAAAACGACGCAACATTGTAAAAATCCGCTCCTTCCGGTGAGTGACCATCCTCTTTCATCAAGATTTAGTACGGGCTAGCAAATACAAAAAGTATGGCGCTCCAATTACAGCAACAACGATTCCAGTGGGGATCTCAGATGGCTGTAAGATCCAGCGTCCAATGGTATCCGCTATAATGACTAGCAGTGAGCCGAGCAGCGCTGAGGTTGGCAGCATGAGCTGATGTTTGGGCCCAACTAGCCGTCGCGCCAAATGGGGACCGACAAGGCCGACAAAGCCAATCCCGCCACTCACAGCAACACTTGCCGCAGCTAGACCAACCGCAGCCGCAAGAAGCCGGAATTGTTCTTTGGTTACAGCAGCCCCAAGTCCTACGGCTGTCTGTTCACCCAAATTAAGGACGTTCATTACCCTTGCTTTATAGATGACATACGGCACGAGAATTACGATCCATGGTAGTAATGAAAGTACAAACTTCCAGCTTGTGCCCCAAATACTCCCGGCAAGCCAAGTAGCCACAAACTGATACTTCTCCGGATCCAGCCGAAGAGTCAGCACGATCATCGCTGCACTCATTCCAGCTGCAACCGCTACACCGGTCAGCAACAGGCGCATGGGTTTTATTCCTTCATGCCGTTTATAAGCTAAGACATAAATCAAGGCAGCAGTAATTGCCGCACCAACAAACGCTACCATAGGCAGCAGATACACCGGAACCGCGGTTGCCGTTGGATAAAAAGAAATTAACAGCATAACCATAATTCCTGCGCCAGCGTTAATCCCTAAGATGCCGGGGTCGGCCAAAGCATTACGAAAGACGCCCTGCATCACAGCTCCGGATACAGCCAAACCTGCGCCTATCAGAACGGAGATCACAATACGCGGTAACCGAAATTGAAACAAGATTAACTCTTGCTTATCCGTCCCTTTACCGAATAACGTATTAAGCAGCTCCATAGGTGTCAAACGTATGTATCCTGTATTCATACTAATAATAAAAGCAATAACAATCAGTACAGCTAAAATAATCATTATAACTAAGCCACGTTTATTTTTGGCGGCTTGGAAGGAATCGAATGAAGTTTTCTCTATCATTACAGTTCCCTCCTTTCTTTACGTGCAAGATAAAGGAAGAAAGGTACACCGATCAGTGCAATAATGGCTCCAAGCGGCGTTTCATTAGGGGGATTAATCATCCGTGCTGTTAAATCTGCAAATACTGCAAGCAGACTGCCGAGAATAGCTGAACATGGAATGATCCATCTGTAATCCACACCTACAAAAAAACGGGTCAAATGGGGAATGATTAGTCCAATGAACCCAACGGCTCCTACTACGGCAACTGATGATCCAGCCAGAATCAATACAATTAAAGTCCCTGCCAGCTTAACAAGCCCTGTGCGCTGGCCTAGCCCTTTAGCAACATCGTCACCTAGGCTGAGCATTGTAATCGACCGGGATAATACCATAGCTCCTATTAACGCTGCTCCTATCCAAGGGAACATGACTTTAAGCTGAATCCATTTCGTCCCAGCCACGCCTCCCGCATACCAGAAAGCCAAATCTTGCCCAATGTGAAAATATAAAGCTACCCCTTCACTCAGTGCTGACAGCAGTGCACTAAAAGCAGCACCCGCCAACACCAGACGTGCAGGAGTCAGCCCTCCCTTGGCCAATGAACCGACCCCATACACAACCCCAGCCCCTACTCCGGCACCAACGAAGGAATATAGGATCAAATACATAAACGATAAGTTCGGGAAAAATGCAAAACAAAGCGCCAGCGCAAATCCTGCGCCTGAGTTAATGCCCATCAAACCTGAATCTGCGAGTGGATTTCGGGTCATCCCCTGCATAATGGCACCCGCAACTGCAAAGCTGGCCCCTATCATGGCCCCGCCAAGTACACGGGGTAATCGTAATTCCCTAATAATCTGATGATCCATGATCTCCGGATTAAAGTGAAACACGGCTGCCCACACCACAGAAAGTTTAATATCAGCCGCTCCGAAGGAGACTGAAACAGCGATACCTAGTGCTAATAGTACCAGACCGCCAACCAAGATTAACGTGGCAGCCCAAGGACGTGAACGGAACTCTTGTATGGCTGACCCTTTATTAGGGCTAATCTTGGAAGATATCTGTTGATTCATGAATGCCACCTTATTTCTATGAAATTGATTCTCATTATCACTATGCTATTGTAAATGAGCCTTCCTAGGTTTGGCAATAGATAGATTTAATAGGAGGCATTTATTTTATTGCATTGACAGGAAATCTAGGATTTGATAAAGTTCAAATTGAAAATAATAATGATAATGATTCTCATTATTATTTGTTGGTACATATATATAGGGAGGTTTATCATGCTAAAAAGAAAGACCCTCTTCCCCATCCTGGCACTCATAATGTTATTGTCTGTATTTGTGACAGCTTGCGGGGGAACGAACAATGCTTCATCTAATAAACCAACAGCAACAACAGAAGCAACTACAGCACCAAGCACTGAGCCAACGGCTGCTCCTGAGGCTTCAGCTGCTGAAATGCGTAGCTATGAAACCACTAAAGGTACTGTACAGATACCTGTAAAACCACAACGGATTATTACAGATTATTATGGTGGGGAGTTGCTCTCCGTAGGAGCAAATGTAGTAGGTGTCGAACCTAGTACCTTTGATAATCCCTTCTTGAAAGACCTGCTCGCAAATACACAAGATGTCGGCGCTCCAGTTAACGCCGAGAAAGCTCTGGAACTTACACCTGACCTGATCGTCGTTATGTACGATGATAACTACGATGCTTTATCCAAAATTGCTCCAACCATTCATATTCCATACGGAACCGCTACAAATATCTATGAAACTGTTAAACTGTTCGGTGACATTGTAGGTGTGCCTGACAAAGCTGAACAATTTATTGCTGACTTTGAGAAAAAGGCTGCTGAAGGCCGCGAGAAGCTTAAAGGTGTCGTAAATGAAAATGATACTTTTGGAATCTATGAGCTGACTGATAAAGGGGAGCTATGGACCTTCGGAAATAATGCTGGCCGTGGCGGACAAGCCCTTTATAACGCACTTAAGCTAAAAATGCCTACTAAGAACAGCAACGACAACCAAACGTTGCAGCTGTCCATGGAGCTATTGCCAGAATATGCAGCTGACTACATGTTCCTCACCACTTATGATCCTGACAAAAAAGGGGATAAGCTGAAAGAACTGAAGGAATCTCCAGTTTGGAACGGACTTGATGCTGCGAAGAACGATCATCTATTTTACAATGATTTTGATACCTACTACCGCTATGATCCGATTGCGATTACCGCACAGATTGATCTGTTCGTAGATATGATTCTTGAACGCAACGGTAAGAAATAAACATAGGCACATACAAAAACACCCCACTTTAGGCACTGTCTAAAGTGGGGTGTTTGGCTATACATAAGAAGTTTCTGTTGAATTTATATCATCTAGTATATTCATTATACTCATTGGTGTTATTTAGTTTTTTGTACATATACTCATCATTTTTAAGCTTATAGAGCTGCCCCATCCCCGCAAATACGAAAAACAGCACTAAAATTAATCCATACGCATAGGTGAATTCACCAATATAAAAGCAAGTGACTATCGCAACAAGGGTCAAGATCATTAATGCGACTGCAATTCTGGAAAAAATCTTTTTCAAATGGAATCCCCCTACGTTTTGTGCACCAATATTATCATATTTGGGATTAAATTGAAATCCCCTTTTGTTCTATTAAAGGAATATCGAGTAGCTGAATATGTGCCAGCATATTGCGAGTGTATATTTTGGTGTATATACGATAAAAAAGGACTTGAAATAAAAGATATGCTCCGCCTACCAACAAACAAAACCACATCGGCTCCAGAGCTGTAGACATTTCAACCCTGGAAGAACTAACAACATAAAAAGAAGACAATGCAATACCTAATGCATACGGGAGAAAAAACAGCACTTTTAAAGGGCCGCCTATAATGCGGGCCACGTCCTTAGAAGTAATTCCAATCTTGTTCAGCTTCCTGAATTTGATCCGCTCACGCTCTAAATCGGTCTGAATACTGAAATGCAGCACTATCCCGGAGGCGCCGAAAAATATTAAACCAACAAATGAAATTACGAAGATTCCAAATCGGCCAGACTCCTGTAACTGTAGATAGTCACTTATTCTAGACTTCGTAGAGAATACGAGGGCCTCTTGCCGTTCATTGCCATACCAGGACTCTGTATTGTCTTTGTTATATTTGGCTAAAGCGGCATTTAATTTAGCATCTATATCCGCAGTTTTTTTCCAATCCTTAAAATTCAGGAGCTGAAGATTACCGATCGCTTTTTTATTTTCCGCTTTCAGCGCCATATAATCCTCTTCGTTTACAATGATATGAAGACCATTCATTAGATTCGGCACAGGGTTAAATACCATGTCAAATAGGATACCTTGTGAATACAGCGTATGCTTCCCGGAAGCAAGCATCAGATCAAAGGTGGGCATTTCCGGTCTTTGATTCTTCCACTCTTCTCCTTGTGCAACTATGGCCAGATTTAGAAAGTGATCTTTCTCCACATGATAATCAGTACCGATTAATGCGTTTATATTCTGGTCCAGAAATATTTTGAAATTAAACAAGTCGATATACTCCAGCTTTTGGTGTGAAAGCAGCGGCGTGGCGCCATGATCCGTGATCTCGCTTAGTATTTTTGGTGAGATGCTATTTTTTCCGAATACTTCTGAATAGGCAATATCATATGGATTGTTTGCAACCGGAATATCCTCAGCATTCCAGGTCAAATAAAAAATAATTCCGCTTAGAGAAATCGTGATGAAGACGAGGAAGGTGATAAGAGAAAGCACTATTTTGGAGCGACCAAGGGTATAGATCAAATTGGAACTAAACAGCAGGTGCTTGTGATATGCTCTGCTTGATCGCGATATAAAAAGTTTCAACCAGTCCCCAAGTCCTGACAGCAGCAAATAAACGCCTAACATACTAATTCCCAGATTTATTAACATCATGCGAGCATCGGAAGGGTTGTAATGAGTGAGCATATTATAAACGGAGATTCCCAAGAGTAAAACTCCGATGACCCCGGTGATTTTCCCATGAATCAGGTTGCGTTCTGCGGTTCTGGACTCTTTTAAAAGACGTAAAATACTGTATCGCAAAGTTAGTAGCAAATTGACTGCAATCACCACTATGTAAATCACCGCGAAGAATTTAATGGTATACAGATAACTATCCGGCGTCAGTATAAAAGCACTGTCCCCAATATTTACAAACAGCGAAACAATAAAGAAAAAAATACCGGAGAAAACTGTCCCTGCGCCTAGACCGGTAAGAATCGAAGCTAAAGCAATCATGCTATTCTCGAACAAAATGATTTTGCGGATATTGTGGCTTGTCATTCCAAGTACCATTAATAGCCCAAAGTCGCTTTTTCTGAATTTTAAAAAGGCCATTTGAGTATATACAATAAACAGAACAGCAAACACCCTTATCACCAAAAAAGGAGCATATAAATTACCTGACACCATCCCATTCACTTGATAAGGGTCATTAAAATCAGGATTACTGTACAGCGAATAAAATGTAAAAAAGATCATGACCGTAAAGCTGCTGCATAGGAAAAATAACAAATATCTTCTAAGATTCGCCTTAAATATCTGAAATGCCATTCTCCTAAAGGTCATCTTCTCCCCCTCCAATAAAGGCCAGGTTCTCCAGAATCAGATCAAAAAATGCTCTGCGCTCTTTATTCTCTCTAGCAATCTCTAGTAGAGCCTTCCCATCTTTGATAAAAAGCACCCGATTACAATAGCTGGCCGCAAAAGGATCATGCGTGACCATCACAATCGTTGCTCCTGTTAGAGTGTTGAGCTTGGCGAAGGTTTTCATCACCGTACTCGAGGATTTGGAATCCAAATTCCCCGTCGGCTCGTCCGCAAAAATCACATCTGGATGATTAATAATCGCCCTGCTGATCGCCGCCCGCTGCTGTTGCCCCCCTGAAACCATATAAGGATATTTGTCCTTCACCTCATCCAGATCGAATAGCGATAACGTCTCATCTGTCTTGGCATTGATATCTACTACCTCTTGTTCATCCAGCACCATGGGCACCATGATATTTTCCCGTAGGGTCAGACTATCCAGCAGATTGTAATCCTGAAAAACAAATCCCATACGCTGCCGGCGAAAAAGCGCAAGCTCGTTCTTGGACATCTCACTTATACTAGTATCTGCAATTCTTACAACCCCACTATACTCCGTGTCTATTCCGCTTAGTATATTTAAAAGTGTTGTTTTCCCGCTCCCCGAGGGTCCCATAATCGCCACAAACTCGCCGCTATCCACACTAAGACTAATCCCGTTCAGCGCTCGAAACCGATTCGTTTTGCCTTTGCCTTTATATTCTTTCGAGAGATTCTCTACTTGCAGTATGGACATCCTGGCACCTTCTCATTGATAAGTTTGGAGTGAGTTACATTAAATGGAATTCAATCACTCGGTATTACTATAAAGCTAAGAAGGGCGTTCGTTTGTTAGATTGCTCACAGCGCAAAAAAAGCAGGATACCTCCTCTATAATTTCCGCTCCCGCAAAAAACAAAGGCAAACAAAACCAGTAAAAGCAAGTCCACCGATTGCTGCTAATGAGAAGGAAAACGCCCTTACATAATCCGCTAGATCTGCTTCCAAAAGAGAATGCTTTAGCGAAGCGGAGAATAAAATACCGATTAACGCCACTCCTAACGAATTTGCAAAATACATAAAGGTAGTGATCAAGCCTGAACCCGTGCCCGTGATCTTTGTGGGTACTGAACTAAGCGTAACGCTGACTAGAGGTGTAGTAGCCATTCCGAGACCGAAACCATATATCAATAATAGTAGGATATTACGAGGGTCTAGCAGCTGCGTAACGTCCACATTTAGCTCTAACATAAGCAGCAGGCTACAGCTCCCCATCATCAGCGCTCCTATCTTAAGTACACTCATCCCCCATCTTTTGACCATTCGAGAAGAGATTAGGGAAGTCAGAAAAAAGCCTATCCCTATAGGCAAGAAAACCATACTCGTATCTTGAACACTATAGTGCAAACCAAATTGCATATAATAGCTCAAAATAAAAAAGAAAGAGAACATACTTAGATAAAGGACAAGAACGGTTGCCAGACCAGCGCTAAATGTTCGATCTCTGAAAATAGACAGATCGACTAACGGTAACGTCCCCTGCTTTCCCTTTCGATTTTCAACCCAGATAAAAGTAAACAACACGAAAAGAGCTAACATTAGACAGCCAAAAATCCACAACGGCCACCCTTGTTTTTGTCCCTCTGACAACGGATAGATCAGCAGGAACAAACCGATCAGCAGTAGGAAGCTTCCAGTCCAATCAATACTGCCCGCCTGCTCAGCCCGTGTTTCAGGTACAATCGGCATTAACAGCAGGACGAGAAGTCCAAATGGCACATTGAAAAAAAATACTGTCCGCCAACCGAGATCGAACGGATTCCAATTCACAATAGTACCTCCGAGGATGAATCCGAATGCAAATCCAATGCCAATCATTGCGCCGTAAATGCCGAAAACAAACCCTTTTTCCTTTGGCAGAAAGCTGACCTGCAGCGTAGATAGAACCTGAGGTTGAATAAGCGCCGCAGCCAATCCCTGCACAATCCGAATAACAATCAGAAGTGCCGGATCTGAGGTCAATCCGCCTAACACTGCCATGACCGTAAACCCGCTCACCCCGATCATCAACATCCGTTTTCTGCCGTATATATCCCCAAGCTTTCCACTAATAATCAACGCCACAGCTAATCCTAGCGAAAATCCGGTAACGATAAGCTGTGCTTCCGAAAAGCTTGCGTTCAAGCTATATTGCATAGATGGAAGCGCAACTTGAATCATATAAGTATTTAATGAAATAAGTAATGTTGGCAGTAAAATAACCCCCAGCGCATACCACCGTCGCGAATCTACTTGTTGTTGTTCCATTGTATGACCACCTTTTTATCTGCAATCTATGAAATTATTATCATTCAGAGTGGTCTTTTTCTCTACCTGTTAAGGGAGGTTCACTCCTTGATAAGGGAGCAAACACAAAAAAACCTCAAGCATGCAGAAGATAACGTTCGATTCCGAACCCTATGTTCTAACACTTGAAGCTTTAAGCTTTCTGCATTTACAAATCTTCCTACAGCCTATTTCGTTCCAAACTCTGTTGTTCGATACGTTTTAAGTATTCGCTTGGATTGCAGCCATAATGCTTACGGAAGGTCGTCGTGAAATTGCTGACATTGCTATATCCGACCGAAACAGCTGTTTTCCCTATATTCAAACCTTCAACCTCCATATACCAGAGCGCTTTCTCCATCCTTTTTATACGTACAAGCTCGAAGATCGTCATGCCAAATAATTCGCGGAAGCCTTTTTTCAGCTTGAATTCGTTGATCCCTACCCGCTTAGCCAACTCACGTATAGATAACGGTTGTTCGAAATGGATTTGCACCAATTCATGTACCCGCTTCAGATTAGTAATATCATCATGCCGCAGCGTCATACTATCGCTAACAGAACCGTAACCATCAGACTCACCAAACAAAGCAATAAATTCAAGGGCTTTGCTCTCCATATATAAACGTCTCAATGTTCCATGATAGGTACAGTGGATCATTTCGGAGACACATTTTCGGATTGCCGCAGTATCTGGATAACGATCAATATTTCCACGATGATGTCTAAGCCAGGTTTCCATTTGCTGTGTCTCCGATAAATCTCCGGCGTAATTCAGCAGTTCACTAGGAGCAAACCGTATTTCCAGCAATTGATTGGGGACACCTGCTTTTTTCTCTTCATACACCTGAACATCCTCTAGAAAAAGGACATTGCCCATTTGTTTATCCGTGTAACTTTCCTTGCCGTTCCATTCGCAATAGATTTCTCCGCTTAGATTATAGCTTAGTTCAAACAACGGACAAGCTTCTTGAATGTGGAGCTTCATATCCTGTTCGTAAGTTATGTCCGTATACATAATCTCCATACCTGGACGAATCCGTGTACGGGTGACGCTTCCCTTACCAATATGTGAAGGAATAGTAAGCCGCTGTTCCCATTGGTTATGTTCAACATGCCCCTCTATCCGTTCTGTAAATTGATCAAAAAGATCATGAATTTCCATATTCAATATATTTAAAGTCATCGCAAACCTCTCCTTCTTCGCTCCTTGTATACGATGAGTTACATAATCTCTACTCTTGCTCCGTAAATGATAATTGTTATCACTTGAAAGTGTCAACATGAAACACAAAAAAAGCATTGGCGGATTTTATCCTGCCAACGCTTTTTTAGTAGTAAAATAAGACCGTTCAAACCGATGGAAATGCATCCCTCCGGTATCTCAGCTCCCCCGTAACCTCCATAATTTTCGAGGCTAACAAATGCGAGGGCAGCTCGTAATCCACACAACCCAGCTTCGCGGCTGCTTCAGGCATTTCACTTTCAATAGAAGTTTCTTGCGATTCTACTAGCGTTGATTGGGCGCCAGCGTGTTTGGCAGCCAGCATCCCTTTAGCGCCATCATTTCCCATTCCGGTCATTAGGATTAAATGCTGCTGTAGACCAGTTAGTGCAGATATAGACTCAAACAAGATATCGACCGAAGGACAGTGCCCATTCACTGCAGGCTTTTTCATAAGTTTTATTCTGAGATCCTGCCCCTCCTGAATAATGGTCATATGAGAATTACCTGGAGCGATATAGACGGTTCCCCCCAGCACAGATTGCTTGTCCTTGGCTTCCACCACCCGTACACTTGAGAACCGATTCAGTCGTTCCGCCAATGCTTTTGTGTACTTAGGTGGCATATGTTGAACAACCAGAAGGGGATACGGGAAGCTCGCCGGGAGCGAGGAAATTAAGATTTCTAATGCCTTCGGCCCCCCTACTCCGCATCCAATTCCCACGATCTGCTCAATAACTTCTGTACATCCACTCTTAACGTTGTTTTGTTTCTCTTGTCGAGCTTTCACTTTGGAGATGTTTATATTGTTAAGAATAAGAGTTCTTAAAGGAATTTCAGCGGCTTTCTTAATTTTGAATAATAACTCATCTTTTATGCTGTATAGACCAGGTCCATAAGATTGAGCCGGCTTGGATATGAAATCCACTGCACCATTTTGTAGAGCAGTAATGGTTGCTGTTATTCCATCCTTTGTAGCGGAGCTCAAGATAAGTATAGGTGTTGGCCGCTGAGACATTATGCTTGTGAGTGCTACCAAACCGTTCAATTCCGGCATTTCTATATCTATAGCCACGACATCGGGCCTGAGTTTTTGAACCATGCTGATCGCTTCGGATGCATTTCGAGCTACTCCAATGACCTCGAGGCTTGAATCCTCCGAAATTAGGTTCGAGATCTGTTTACGCATGGTTACTGAAGCAGCTACAACGAGCACCTTTATTTTTTGCACTACTTCTCCTCTCCTATCAATGATAATACCCCTGACACTGTTTATTTAACTTTAAAAATAGATACCAGACTATTTAACTCTTCTGCTAGCTGAGCCAAAGCATTGGCGGTCGTTGCCGTTTCACTGCTGCTTGCCGCCATTTCTTCAGTTGCGGCGGATATGCTCTCAATTGAGAACATCACCTCAGACGATTGTGCGGCCTGTTCTTCACTGGCAGCTGCAATTTCTGTTACTTTATGAGCGGTATCGTTCACCATCGTAAGGATATGTTCAAAGGCTTCTCCATTTTTTTGTGAAAAAGCTACTCCTTCTACTACGGCATTTACACTGTGCTGCGTATTCTTCTGCATTTCTTTGATAATGCCCGTGATCTGTTTCGTAGCCCCACTGCTCCGCTCAGCTAACTTTCTTACTTCATTCGCAACAACGGCAAAACCTCGACCTTGTTCACCTGCGCGGGCCGCTTCAATCGCTGCGTTTAGGGCAAGCAGATTTGTCTGTTGGGCAATATCTTCAATCACCGCGATAATCTCACCAATCTTATCGGAGTCTTCCGCAAGTCTAGACATTTGTGTATCCAGTACTGCCATTCCTTCTACGGAGTTCTTAACCACGATCCCTCCATCTTGAGCGATACGCATCGTTTGATCTGAAAGCTCAGAGGCCTGTTCAGCACTCTGGGCTACTGAATTAATCGCCGCAGATAATTCTCGGAACAACTCATTCATCGTTTGTGCTGCACTAGCTTGACTCATACTTCCACTAGCTACTTCCTCTGTACTTGCTGAGATTTGCTGTGCAGCAGCTGAGACACTTTCCGCAGAAGAGGAAATGCCGCTCACAGTGCGTCTTAGGTTCAGAACCATTTCATTAACAGAATAAGCTAGCATTCCAATCTCGTCCTTAGATTCCAGGTTCGACGTTTCGCTTAAATCACCATTGGCCACTTTACCTAGCAGGCGCATTACTTGATTTAGAGGCCGTGCTATGATCTGCGATATTAAAAGACCCAGACCAATACTGATGAGCAGCGCAACAATAGTAACGCTAAAAGTAATCAAACGAGAGGACTGATAAAGGTCATTGGCATTAACAATCGAACCTTGAGCCTGCTTCATATTGATGTCTATTAAATTTTGCAGAAAGTCAGTCAGCTCTGTTGTAGCTGTTTGCAAATCACTTACAAGCAAAAAATTTGTATATTTCTCATTACTAATATTTGTTTTATCAATTTCAATAGTATCATCAAGACTTGTGATATAACGTTGCCAGATCTCAGGATAATCTTTCATTATCGCCAATTCTTCTTCCCTCAACGCAGTCTTGCTATATTTACCCATGATCTCTTCAATATTTTGAACGTTTTTATGTATTTTATCTTCGTATTCTTTCTTTTCTGCCGCTGTTTTAGCCATCGTGTTTATATCACGGATATTGATTCTATTTGTTAAAAATAGTTCATTCGCTTCTCCCAGATAAGCTATAGGTGTTAAGCGATTTTCGTACATGTCCACGATAGAGCGGTCCATCTTACTCAAATTCGTAATTCCATAGAATCCTACAAAGCACAATATTGCGGATACTAACAGAAATGCGGAGATTAACTTCACTGCTGTCCTTAAATTATAAAACCACTTCATTTTCCTCAGCCCCTCATTGGCGTTAGTCATTTTTTAGTAATTCTTAGGAACTATTTCATCATATACGGTAAGCAGATTAAGGTAACCGAAAAAAAATAGCGCGACCACGCAAAAATATTGCGTCGTCCCGCAAAAAAAGCGCAGACCAAAAAATCCCGCCTCACAGCACCGTGAACGGGATTTTGATCTATTTGTTTGTTACGAATTTTCATAGTGAATTGTTGAAATCGGACTCCTTCAATATGCCCAGTCGTTTAGCTTTTATTGCCGCTTCAATTCTTGATTTCACATTTAGTTTTTGGAACAGACTCGTTAAACTGTATTCCAGCGATCGTTGACTCATAAGTACAATCTCTGCTATTTCCTTGTTGCTTTTTCCTTTTGCAATCTCTGTCAGCATTTCATGCTCTTTTTTGCTTATCTTCGGGTTTGCTTGGTCAATATTAATCTCCATTCCTTTAGGTGATACTTTTCTTAACTGTTTAACTAGGGTATGAGGCAAAATGACATCTCCCCTTAAAGCACAACGCACTGCTGCAACCAACTGCTCTCTATTGGTCGTTTTTGAAATAAATCCAAACAAACCCGATTCGATCATCAAGTTGAATTTATTTGTAATTTCGTATCCGGTGTAGATTAAGATAATCGCGTCTGCGTTTATTTTTAAGACTTCCTTCGCCAAATCAATCCCATTCCCATCAGCGATATGAAGATCAAACAACATCACGTCAAACGTATGGCTACCCACCATGTTAAGCGCCTCATGGGCTGAATTGGCTAGGGTAACCTCCATATCTCCCTCTTGTTCCAGTATCATCTTAGTCCCTTCCATGACAGAGGGATGGTCGTCCACTAACAAAATTCGAATCATGCCTAATACACCCCTATCCCCTTATTATGCCCCATGATTAATCTGCAGGTATGGATATAAAGACAGCTAATCCCTTATTCTCTGACGAAAGAAATCGTATGGTCCCATCCATACTGCGAACCCTTTCTTTCATCCCATAAATCCCCATGCTCTTAAGAGAATCCTCTCCTAAAAGGCTCATTCCAATTCCGTTATCTTCATAATCCAAAAGCACCTGTTGCCCTTCACTAGCTAAGGAGATACGTACTTCTGTGGCACAGGAATGTTTAGCTGCATTAGCCAAAAGTTCCTGCACAATACGGTACAGACCTATTAAAATCTCGTCTTTTAACTTATGCCTGAAAGCGTTTGACTCAAAATAAATCTGATAGTCGTTCCGCAGCTGAGCAAATTCAAACAACGTCTCAAGTGAGGAAGCAAGCCCCTCATTGATTAATGCTGGTGGCCTAAGCTCATTGCAGATCATCCGCAGTTCGTAGATAACATCGAGTAAACCTTCTGTGATCTGTTCTAGCTGTTCCTTTAGTTCCCCCGTAACGGATTTATCACTTAAAAAATTATCAAGCTTACGATACCAGATGATCTGTTCTTGAAGTGCTGAATCATGTAAATCTTGAGCCAGCCGTTTGCGTTCATTCTCGGATAAATTAAACATAAAGCGCAGCAACCATGTCGGAGCTTGCTCGGAAGCCGCTAACTCAAGGTCCTTAGTTAGATCTTCTATGAGCAAAAAATTATCAAATAGCACACTAACATAACGGGTAATCGTCTTCAGCCACACTCGAACAGAACTTATTTCTAATAAAATAGACTTCTCATTAATGGATAGAATATAGCTTTTTCTTCGGAACTCTCCGATCTTCAGTGAATAGCCCCGCTCGGTCTCAATAATCTCGCATATTTTATCATGGTTATCTTCAACTTCAATCATACAAATATTGGTAACCCGCAAGACCTCTCTAACTTCTTTCAGTAATCGTTGTTCCATGTGACTGATCTTCATCGCACCAAACAAATCTTGCGAGAATTGATCAAGACTCATCTGTAAGTTGAAATACCTTTCCTCGCTGTTCCGAATGATCTGCTCTGTAAGCTGCCTTTCCACCTCAATTTTTTTCCGATCACTGATATCCCTAAAGATAGAGATACATGCAACCTTACCCTTGTATAGAATTGAGCTAGCTGTTACTTCTACATCGATAATAGATCCATCTGACCGCACGACCTTTTGTTCAACAGGAGCTAATATCCGATTGGGTCCATAATAGATTTCACGCATCCGATCTCTAGCCAGCGTTATATAGTCCGGGTGGGCCCAATTAAAAATAGAGGTGCCAATCAATTGATCCTCACTGCAAACTCCAAACAATCCTAAACAGGAAAAATTCACATAAAGGAATTTATATTCACTATGGAGTACTACCGCTTCAGGTGACATATCAATAAGCAGCCGATTGAGTTCCTCGCTTTCTCTAAGTTCACTCTCCATCTGGACCCTTTTTGTAATGTCTCTCGCTACGATCACAATACTAACTACTTCTCCATCCTCACCAAGAACAGGTGTACCCAAGCATTCCAGGTCTATAATGTGACCTTTGATGTGAATAAACCGATTGTAAAACATCTTACATACTTTTGTCCGAAAAATATCCAAGATCTGTTCCCGCAACACTTCTTGTTCATCAGGATGAATATACTCCAAAATAGTTGTGTTCTTTATTGAACCTACAGGAAGACCAATAATTTTCTCACAAGAGGACGAAGCAATAATGAAGTTCCCTTGCTGATCCAGAACCCCAATCATATCCTCCATATTCTCTGTAATAAGCCTGTACTCCGCCTCCCGCTGAGCCAGCCGCTTTTCTACCTCCACAGATGCAGTGGTATCTCTTGCGATAACAAAGGTACCCACAATTTGATTGTTTTCATGTACAGGGATGTTTTTCATCGACCAATGGTTAACTAATCCATTCTCACGGACAGAAGTAACCGTATAATGCTGCAGAACTCCGCCAACCGTTTTCTCAAAATAATCAGACATCATATGCGAATTCTCTGCGCCAAATAAATTCACAATGGATAAGTTCTCTCCGAATCTATTAAAAGCTTCGCCAGTAATTTGCTCTGCCGCTGGATTGATAGCCACAATGCTGCCCTGCAGATCCAATTCACACACGATATCTGGATTATGGTCAAACAGGGATTTGTAGCGCTGCTCACTTTTTAATAGAACCTCTTGCATCTGCTTTTTTTCCGTATGGTCGATTAAGATCCCATTGAGCCGTACCACTGCCCCTGTCTCATCCATACTGGGAATGATCCTGACTTGGACCCATCGGAGTTCACCGCTGGCATGGATGATCTGATATTCACTGAGATTGCTTATTCCTTGCCCCACTGTAGTTATAATCTCTTGAATTAAAGGCCGCTCTTCTTTAGGAGCAATTCTTAGCCAAAAGTCATCTTCCTTCGCCTGTTCTGCTGAATATCCCGTGATATTGAGAATGGCATCCGATATGAATAACATTTTCCGTGATACGTAGTCGTATGACCAAATCGCCACATCGATCGCAGCAAACATCTGCTGATACAGAGAAAAGCTACTCTCTAACTGGGCTTGAGCATTTTTTTGTTCCGTGATATCTATGATGACGCCATCTATTCGACAAACCTTATGCTCTTGATTAAAAACGGGCGTGCCTATACTTTGAACCCACTTCAGCGCTTTTGCAGGTAACTGCATACGATACTCAAGATTACATAGGTGACCAGAGTATAATTTATCTATATACGCATCAAACCGTTCAAGATCCTCACCGTACACATATTCACGTAAAAAATTGGGGTTATGCGTTAAAGCATGATCTGAACAGTCCACCCATTTCTCCAAAACATTCGACATTGTCAGCAAATTCGCTTCCATGTCAATAGACCATGAGGTCATATCCTTGTCGCCAAGTGAATGCATATTGAGATTCCCTCCACATAAAAAGCCCCCCCTTTTCGGGGCGGCTTTTTCTTCCTATTCGCTATTTCGCAAGCGTCTTTACATTTTAGCCATTATCTACTGAGCAATCTGCTCGCGGATATTCTGCAATATTTTCTTCTCCAGCCGGGATACCTGCACTTGAGAAATCCCAAGGCGACTGGCAACCTCTGACTGCGTTTGGTCACGGTAATACCGAAGATAAACAATCAGCCGTTCACGCTCGCTGAGACCTCCGATAGCCTCATTCAGTGCCAGCTTATCAAACCAGCGTTCCTGTGATTCGTCAGCGATTTGATCAATCAGTGTGATCGGGTCGCCATCATTCTCGAACACAGTCTCATGAATCGAGGTCGGTGGCTTGTTAGCTTCCTGAGCAAATACCACTTCTTCAGGGGTAACTCCCAGTGCCTCAGCAACTTCACCGATGGTAGGCAGACGGTCCAGCGTCTTAGACATTTCATCCTTCATCTTGCGGACCTTATTAGCCATCTCCTTAAGAGAACGGCTAACTTTCAAGGTTCCATCGTCGCGAAGGAAACGCTGAATCTCGCCGATGATCATCGGCACGGCATAAGTGGAGAATTTGACCTCATAGCTGAGATCGAACTTATCAACGGACTTCAAGAGCCCGATGCAACCGATCTGGAACAAATCGTCAGGTTCATACCCGCGGTTCATAAACCGCTGCACTACCGACCAGACCAACCGGATATTGCAGCTAACTAGTGTGTCTCGGGCAAGATTATCTCCGGCCTGACTGAGCGCGATAAGACGTTTGACCTCCGCATCGTCCAAATAGGTCGGCGGAGCTTTTTTTGACTCTGCATCCATGGCTCCAACCCCTAATTGTATAAAGCTTTTTTCGAAACGATGGTTTTCTTCATTGAGATCGAAGTGCCGTGTCCCGGTTCACTAGTGACTTCAAATTCATCCATGAAATTCTCCATAATGGTAAAGCCCATGCCCGACCGCTCCAGCTCTGGCTTTGAGGTATATAGCGGCTGTTGTGCCAGCTCCAAATCCTCAATGCCCCGTCCCTGATCCTCAATGGTTAAATGTACCGTTTCGTTGTCCAGCGAAGCTGAAATAGTCACAATACCTTCCGGATCACTATCATACCCATGAATAATACAATTGGTGACCGCCTCCGACACGACTGTCTTCAGATCATTCAGTTCGTCCATTGTAGGATCAAGCCTAGAAACGAACGCCGCTACAACTACACGCGCGAATGATTCGTTCTCCGAGAGTGCAGCGAACTGCACGTTCATGAAGTTACCAGCCTTACCATTTGTCATAACGCAACCTCCAAATCCGAGAGTGCAGTGCTCTCGTCGTCATATAGGGGCATGATCTTGAACAGGCCTGACATTTCCAGAAGTCGCTTCACAGGTGCCGTTGCATCACACACCACCATTTTGCCGCCTTTACTATGGATCAGTTTATACCTTCCAAGAATTACGCCGAGACCCGAACTGTCCATAAACTGCAGATGCTTAAGACTAAGGATCAAATGCGATACCTGACCCCGCATAATCGCTTCATCCATATCCATTCTTACAAAATCGGCGGCATGATGATCGAGTTCCCCAGATAAACGGACAATCAGCACACCCCTGTGATGCTCCATTTCCACATTAGAATTCATGCTTGCCACTCTCCTCTTCGTTGCTTTGAAAACTTGGCCTTAAGAGACAGTACCTATTCTCTTCAAGGACAAGGTTTCTACGTGGCAAATCAGGAATCCTGCCTCACGACAAAACTAGAAGAAAACCCCTATGAATCTACAAAGCACATGGGCGCAATCTACAAAAAAGCTCTTTTTAATCCATGCCGAACATCGAGCCTGTTGTACGTTTAAAGAGCTTCCACCAGCCTGCTTTTGCCACAGCTTCCCCTGCTTTAAGTTCATACTCTTTAATCACTTGGGTTCCTTGGTAGACAACCAGCTTGCCTATGGACTGGCCTTCAGCCACTGGTGCCTTCACGCTTTCTGGAAGTACTAGTTCGTGACGAATGCCTTCTTGGGTCACACCTTTTTTCAAAAGAACACTATACGTCTCTTTCGCCTTAATCGGCAGCTCGGACTTCACACCCTTCTCAATCTTAAGGGTACCGATAGCGTCCCCTTCTTTGTGAATAGTGTGGATCTTATATTGCGAAAAGAGATAGTCAAACATGCCCGACACTTCACTGTTACGTGTCTTCGTGTTCGGCTCACCCAGCACAACAGCAACAGCACGCAGACCGTCTCTTGCAGCCGTAGCGGATAAGCAGAATTTTGCTTCAGCGGTATATCCTGTTTTCAGTCCATCAGCGCCTGTATAGAAACGTACAAGCTTGTTCGTGTTTACCAACCAGAATGGTTTGGTGGAATCCTTACGCAGATAATCCTGATAGGAACCGGTATATTTGATAATTCTATCATGCTTTAAAAGCTCCCGGCTAATTACCGCAATATCGTAGGCTGAGGAATAGTGATTAGCAGCTGGAAGACCGTTGCAATTGGCAAAGTGGGTATCTTTCAGACCCAGCTCTTCCGCTCTTTTATTCATCAGATCGACAAAAGCGCTCTCCGAACCCGCTATTTTCTCTGCCATTGCCACAGATGCATCATTACCGGAGGCCATAGCGATGCCTTTGAGCATCTCATCCACCGACATTTCTTCACCAGGCTCCAGGAAAATTTGCGATCCGCCCATCGATGCGGCATATTCACTCGTGCGCACCTTATCCGTCAGTTGCAGTCTTCCTTCATCCAGTGCTTCCACCGTAAGCAGCATCGTCATAATCTTCGTAATACTTGCGGGAGGCAGCTTATCATGGCTGTTCTTTTCATAAATAATAGTGCCAGTGCCTGCATCCATCAAAATCGCAGAACGCGCACCAGGCGCAAGATCTACAGCGGCAGCATTACTGCCAGAATCCTTGCTTTTTTCCTCAGCATAAGCACCTGACATCGGTCCTAGAACCGACACAACGATACAGAGCACAAGCACAGCAAAACGCATTTTTCTCACAATGGTTCCCCTCCTGAACGTTAACCTTCATATCACAGGTACTGTGTTCCAGTTTCGTCAGAAAGGGTGGAAATTATTCCATTTCCAAGTAAATAACTATAATAATTTATCGCAAGAAGTAATGATGTTGTCAATAAAAAAAAGCCCAGCAGCAGTTGCAGAGCATTTTTATTATAGGGGAGATCAAAAGTTAATTCAATTTTTAAGTATTTCCAATTTTTCCGTACTCATTTAACCTCCCTTTAAAGGAAATTGGAATATTTTAACGAATGGTATTTAAGAACTTAACTGCTTATAGAGGAGTGAATATACAGATGAACCACCTTGCAGATTGTATTGAAGCAGAAGCTAAACAGAACAATTTCTCTGGTGTAGTGCTGGTACAACAACCTGATAAAGAAGTCATCAGCAGTTGTTACGGTTATGCCAATAAGTCGGATAAGCGCGAAAACAATATTCATACTCGGTTCGGCATTGCTTCCGGGTGTAAAATATTTACCGCGATCGCTGTCTGCCAGCTGGTCGATCAGGGATTGATTTCTTTTGAAAGTAGACTAATAGATTATCTTAAAAAAGTAGATTTTCCTCTCTTTAGTCCCAACATCACCATTCATCAGCTGCTAACGCATAGCTCTGGTATTCCGGATTATTTTGATGAAACAATTATGGATGATTTCGAGGACCTGTGGAAGGCACGGCCTATGTACACCTTGCGACAGCTTGAGAATTTTGTGCCGATGTTCCGAACCCTTCCCATGATGTGGACTCCTGGCGAACGTTTCCACTACAACAATGCCGGCTATATCGTGCTAGGCCTTCTGGTGGAGGAATTGAGTGGAATGACTTTTTCCGATTATGTAGAGCATCACATCTTTAAGCCTTGCGGAATGGAGCAATCCGGTTACTTTACGTTAGATGCCTTACCTGCCAACTGTGCACTAGGATACATAGAGGAAGAGAACGGAAACTGGAGAACCAACATCTACTCAATCCCGGTAAAAGGAGGCGCTGACGGTGGAGCTTTCGTCACTGCCCCCGACATGCAGCTATTCTGGAGCGGGTTAATGAACCATACATTATTGAGTCCAGTACTCACTTCATTATTGCTTACTCCCCATGTACATGTGGATGGCGAAGGCTATTATGGTTATGGTGTATGGATTACCCTCCGCGAAGAAAAAGTGTTCAAATTTCACATTATGGGCTATGATCCCGGTGTTTCCTTCCGGTCGGCTATCTATCCAGCTAGTGGCGAGACTGTGGTCGTATTATGTAATACAAGCAGCGGGGCTTCGCAGATATTCAATAAGATTAATAATCAGTTATAAATATTGCACCATTGAGCAAAACGCAAAGCAGCGACCTTCCCGTTATGGGAGGATCGCTGCTTTGTTGTTTGTTTAAGGCCATAGCCATGACAATATTTATATTGCCTAGGCTAGTACCGTGTTACTCCATCTTTAGTAACAAGCGCAAATACCAGAGGTTGGGCAGGAACAGGTTCAGAAGTGATACGGTAGGCTTCTAACACCTTACCTTCAGCTTCCTCTACTTTCTTCTCACTGGCATCATTGATATGCAAGACTGCAAGCGTCTCACCGATCTCTACAGCATCTCCAACCTTTTTAGAAAGTTGAATTCCCACAGCCAGATCGATTACGGATTCCTTAGTTTCACGTCCAGCTCCAAGCAGCATAGCCGCAACGCCAATTTCCTCGGCCTGAATCCCTTCTATGAACCCTTTGGTTTTTGCTTTCACTTCAATGAATCGCTTAGCCGTAGGGAGCTTCTCCGGAGAATCAATTTGCGATACATCTCCACCTTGTGCCTTCACGATTTGTTTGAACTTCTCTAGCGCACTGCCATCTTCAATATGCGTCATAAGAATCGAACGTGCCTCCGCTTCATCCTTGGCTTTGCCGCCAAGAACAAGCATCTGGCTACCCAGAATAAGACAGACCTCCTGCAGATCCTTCGGACCGTGACCCTTCAAGGTCTCGATTCCTTCCTTAATTTCCAACGCATTTCCGATCCCGTAACCAAGCGGCTGGTCCATATCACTGATAATCGCAACGGTATTGCGACCCAGATGCGTTCCAATGTCAACCATCGCCTGAGCGAGTGCTATAGAATCATCCAGCGTCTTCATAAAAGCACCGCTGCCTGTTTTGACATCCAACACGATCGCATCCGCACCTGCTGCAATCTTCTTGCTCATCACAGAGCTTGCAATAAGGGGGATGGATTCAACTGTTGCAGTTACATCCCGAAGGGCGTACAGCTTTTTGTCTGCGGGTGTAATGTTACCCGACTGGCCGATCACGGCAGCCCCGATCTCCCCTACTTGGTCAAAGAAACGCTCACGAGCCATCTCGATAGAGAAACCACTGATGGACTCCAGCTTATCGAGCGTGCCTCCAGTGTGCCCAAGTCCACGGCCGGACATCTTCGCTACCGGTACTCCAGCAGAAGCTACCAAGGGTGCCAGTACTACAGTTGTTTTATCGCCCACTCCGCCTGTGGAGTGTTTATCGACTTTAATACCTGCGATTGGACTAAGATCTACTTGATCGCCGGACATCGCCATTTCCATCGTTAAATCGCCGGTCTCCCGCGCGTTCATGCCTTGAAAATAAACAGCCATTGCCCATGCAGAGAGCTGATAATCAGGCACTTCACCTTTACTGTAGCCCTGTATTAAAAAGGAAATTTCCTCACGACTCAGCTCTCCACCATCTCTTTTTTTCTGAATAATATCGACAGCTCTCATATTACACCTGCACTTCACGGACAATTGCGCGAGCAAGTCCGATAAATTTTGGTCTAGTCAAATTAGTTACCTTCATTATCTGTTCAAACGTCAATGGCTCAAGCTCATTCACTTGTGTCATAGATTGGACCTCCCAAAAATTCATAATGCAGTACCCGAAATTACATTTTCGGAATAAAGCCCAACACCAGCTTCAGGAAACGCTCACGCACACGATCTGCAGTTTCCATAACCTCTTCATGGTTGAGCGGTTGATCCAGAATTCCCGCAGCCATGTTAGTAATACAGGAGATACCCAATACCTCGATACCTGCATGCCGGGCAACAATGGTTTCCGACACAGTAGACATGCCCACAGCGTCAGCCCCTAGATGACGAAGCATTACGATTTCAGCAGGTGTTTCGTAGCAAGGTCCCAGCAGACCTGCATATACGCCTTCTTTGAATTCGAAATTCTGCTGCGCTGCCGTTTCCTTCGCTACCTTGATCAGGCGGCGGCTATAAGCGGTTGACATATCCGGGAAGCGCACGCCCAGTGCAGGATCATTAGGTCCTATTAACGGGTTCCGTCCCGTCATATTCAGATGATCCGTAAGGAGCATAAGATCGCCCGGCGTGAAATCTGTGTTCACTCCACCAGCAGCATTAGTTACTAATAGGCTGGCTATACCAAGTTCTTTCATAACCCGAACAGGGAATGCCGTAACCTCCGGTCCATAACCCTCATACATATGAAAGCGGCCCTTCATCATCACGACACGGCGTCCTTCAATCATACCGATCAGCAGTTCTCCCTCATGCCCTTCTACAGTGGACACAGGGAAGTGAGGAATCTCATCATATGGAATGCTGATTCCATCGGTGATCAGATCTGCAAGCACACCGAGTCCTGAACCAAGGATCAATCCAATTTCCGGAGCCACCGGACATTTGTCTTTTATATAAATGGCTGCTTCTTGAATTTCTTTTTGAGTTAACATGCTATGGATGATCCTCCTTAATGAATGTTGTGGCGCAACCCACATTCTTTTATTGCAGTTTCGCTAAAAAGCTTGTCCCATACTGCGGCGCCTTCGCACCGAAATTATCAGCAATGGTTGCAGCAACATCCGAGAAGGTCTCACGAATACCCAAGCTATCTGGATGCTTAAGGCGTGGGCTGTAAATAAGCAGCGGCACATATTCACGAGTATGATCTGTTCCACTATGGATTGGATCATTCCCATGATCTGCTGAAATAATCAACAGGTCATCTTCACCAAGCGTGGATAGAATTTCAGGCAGCGCCTGATCGAATACTTCCAGTGCATGACCGTATCCTTCCGGATCGCGGCGGTGTCCATATAAAGAGTCAAAATCCACCAGATTCGTGAACAGCAACCCGTTGAACGGTTGGCGAAGCTGCTCAATGGTAACTTCGATACCATGTTCATTGCTCTTCGTAGGGTAAGAAGCTGTAACCCCTTCACCTGTGAAAATATCGTTGATCTTTCCTACCGCGATAACATCTTTTCCGATATCAGCCAGCGAATTCATTACCGTTGGTTCCGGTGGTTTCACGGCATAATCATGGCGATTCGAGGTCCGTACGAACTTTCCTGGTTCGCCAACATATGGACGAGCAATAACGCGCCCTACGGAGAATTCAGGAGCCATAGTTAGCTCACGGGCGATTTTACACGCGCTGTATAGCTCTTCCAGTGGAATGATATCTTCATGTGCCGCAAGCTGGAATACACTGTCCGCAGAGGTGTACACAATCCAAGCTCCGGTCTTCATCTGCTCTTCGCCATATTCAACTAAAATTTCCGTACCGGAAGCCGGTTTATTACCGATCACTTTCCGGCCAGTTGCTGCTTCGAATTTCTCAATCAATTCTGCCGGAAATCCATCCGGATACGTATTGAATGGAACCTCAATTTTCAGCCCCATCAGCTCCCAGTGCCCGGTCATCGTATCCTTACCTACAGATACTTCCTGCATCTTGCCATAATATCCAGTTGGTGAAGCTACAGGTTCAAGTGGCGGCAGCGGAGCAATATTAGCTAATCCTAACTGCTGAAGGTTAGGCAGTTTTAATCCGGGAACACGGTTCAAAATATGGCCAAGCGTATGCGACCCTGCATCACCAAAATTCGCAGCATCTGGAGCTTCTCCGATACCTACACTATCCAAAACAATAAAACCAATTCGTTTAAATGAGGACATATTGTCTTCACTCCTTTTTTAATATAGATCGTTCGTTCATTCGTTTGCACCAACAAGAAGAAACGGCTGTACCTTCTCCCGGAAGTCAGACGCTTCCGTAGCTAGCGATACAATGTATCGCCTGTCAGGTATCCGTTTCTGCCAAAGGATAACCTGTGGAAAATTACCCATTCCCCAGTCTATCCTATAAGTATGATTCCATCATAACTATCTTACTCACAAAAAGCATCTTTGAAGCATGATCAGCGAGCTCTGGGATGATGGCTCTCATATACTTCCTTCATATTCTTACGCGCGATACCGTTATAAATCTGAGTCGTCGAAATATCAGCATGACCCAGCATTTGTTGTACGGAACGCAAATCCGCTCCACCTTCCAGTAAATGGGCGGCAAAGGAATGCCTAAGCGTATGCGGTGTAATATCCTGCTCAATGTTTGCTTCCCGAGCGTATTTTTTTATGATTTTCCAGAACCCCTGGCGGGTTAAACGCCCACCTAGGCTATTCAGAAACATGGCCGGCTCCTCCTGATGATCACGAAGCAGCTTGTCCCGCATAAGAGAAATGTAAGCTGCTACACTCTCTGCAGCAATGGTTCCAATGGGAACCACTCGTTCCTTGCCCGAAGTCCCTGTACAGCGCGCAAACTTCATGTCTGTATGCACATCGTCTACGTTAAGAGAAATTAATTCAGAAACCTTTATCCCCGTTGCGTAGAGCAATTCCAGCATAGCCTTATCGCGCATCCCTTGTGCTGTACTCACATCTGGAGCAGCTAGCAGCCGCTCAACCTCCGAAACCGCAAGCACCATAGGTGGCTTCTTATCGGGCTTCATGGTTTCCATGTCCAATGTTGGATCCTGCTCAATTAAACGTTCCTTCAGCAAATAATGAAAAAAGGCCCGCAGGGACACCGCGTTTCTATTGAGCGTTGCAGTGGCTCTTCCCGCTCCGCGTAAGGAGCCAAGATATAACATCACATGAGATCTTCTGATTTCTTCAGGCTGTTTAACCCCCCGCTCTTCAGCAAACTCTAGAAACTGCGATACATCCCTACCGTAAGATTCCAGTGTATTCGGGGACAAGCCTTTATCTCCGGACAAATAATGTAAAAAAGGCTGCAAGTGTGACTTCATTATTTCACGCTCCTGTCCTGGCGCAGCTACTCTTAGTGTCTTCCTGCAGCACATTCAGCATGAGGCTTTAGCAGATGTGTACACAACGCTTACTCTGCATAAATCCACCCTAGCTTTCTTCGACATTCTTCTCGCTTGTTCCTGCTTCCTGCGGAGCTTTCATTCTCCGAACCAGTAATAGAAACGCAAGCGCTGCCGCGCATCCAGACCATCATCACCAACCTCGGCGTGATCAAATGCCCGAACAGCGGTACCTTCAGGAATTCCATAGTTCTCTATCGGACTGAGCCATTCCCCTAGCCAGCTCATAGCATAGTAGAGTAAATAGCTTAGAGCCACAAACATGATCATAAAATACAGCTTACGCACTGTTTTGGGCACAGAAACAATCATAAGGACGCCTCCTATTACATATAAATGAATTCTGCTCGTCCTTCATTTTATGCTCCAAAAAAGGCTGATATGTATGGCTCTAATAGACTAATCATTTAAAAAGCCCCCTCCGGTATAGGAACCGGGGAGGACTTGTGAAGTTAATTCTTAATATAAGATAACTTTAGGATGGATTTCCGTCTGTATTGTTCTTATCAGTACAGCGGTAGCAAATTCCATGGAAATCAAGTCTATGATCAAGCACTGTGAAATTAAACTCTTTCTCCAGTCGCTCTTCCAGCGGACCGAGCCAATCCTCGCGAATCTCATCCATACTGCCGCATTGCACACAAATTAAGTGATGATGATGATGCTTCGCAGTATCTGTTCGCAAATCATACCGGGCTACACCGTCGCCGAAATTGATCTTTTCTACGACATGAAGCTCACTGAGAAGTTCGAGGGTACGATACACAGTCGCAAGACCGATCTCGGGAGCTTTCTCCTTCACGAGCATAAATACGTCTTCCGCGCTAAGATGATCTTCCTCATTCTCCAGCAGCACTCTTAAGGTCGCTTCCCGTTGGGGTGTAAGCTTGTATCCTTGGGATTGTAACTGTTGCTTAATCTTGTCTATCCGTGCTTCCACCTGTCTCCCTCCCCCTTGGATAATTACCGCACCGGTCTTCAAACCACTTCTTCCATTATAGGGGGTGTCGCTTTCAGAAGTCAAACGCTTTTACTGCACAGTCAAGGTCGTCACCGCTTGTACAAGTGAAGGCGTGACCCAACGCATCATGGTTGGTGTAACCCAGGTCTCAAAACATGAAATACCCAGGATCAAAAGCGCCATCACAAATGACAATATAGTGTACATGGTAAAAGGACGAGTCACTGGCGTCCGGCGCTGTCCCATCACCCGGCTGCGGATCATCTGCAAGGAAAAAGCTATCGCAGCTGCACTGCTAACCAGCAACACAGGGATCAGCACCAGATTATGTGGAGCCACAGAGACTAACGCGAACAACATCCCATGCCAAGAATATTGACTGACCAGACAGCCAACCGTAAAACCAATCAGTACCCCTTTTAAAAAATCAAGAATCAAAATTCCCGGCAGCCCAATGACCGACAACCCAAGAATCCAGATCAGTCCGATCCATTTCAGATTCAAGGCCGCTATACTCCAGTACGAATCAGGTGCGGCGGGCAGACCTTGCTGATCAACCGTAACAAAGAAATTCCCCAGATAATCCCCCAGCTCCTGCTGCTGATCCATCGTAAGCGCACTAACGATAAGAGCTCCAAATACAACACCTACCAGAAATAATACGCCGACAAAAATATACAGAGGCGTCTGTTCCTTCATCATCAGCCGTAAATTACGCATTTGGGACGTTCCCCTTTCCGGTTACATGTTACACCATATGAGAAAACGTCCCGCGATATGACTTGTCCTTCAGGTAATGACTCTACTTTCTGGGCTGAACCACTTTACCGTACGTCCCGCCACCGCCTGCTGATAGCTCCAAAATTCCAGAGCGGGCCTGGACGATCATCGACGCCAGATCCGCACCTACAACGCTGGCAATTTCCGCTTCACCACAACCATGTAAAATGTTCATCTCAGTTCCAAACGCTTGCAGTAACGCGTTCATCTTCGCCTTCCCTAACCCCGGGATAAATTCAAGCGGAACCTGATAATGATAGGGTGGACGGTCAGCAGGCACTAACGGCGTCTTGCGGTCCGCAATATCTAGGATCCGGTCGAAGACACCTCTAACCAGCTTAAGACTGCCGCAATATTGGCAACGATCCGAGTTGACATAAGCCTCATCAATAATACTGCCACAGCCCCCGCAATAGCTCCGGTGGTATTTGCCAAGCCGCGGATTAAGTCCGAAATTAGCACTTACCTTCCGCCCATCTTTACGTTCCAGTGCAAGCCGCAGTTCAGCGAACGATGGCTGTGCCAGCTCCATCACATTATACTCACGCCCTAACTTACCCAGTGAATGCGCATCTGAGTTGGTTAGAAACGTGAAATTATCCAGCTCAGAGAGATATCCAGCCATTTCGGAATCTGCACTCAGCCCAAGTTCAACCGCAGCTATGCGGTCCAGATCAAAGATGTCCGCCATACGCTCGGCAGCACAGCCGTACAAGCCCTTGTGAGGCGTGAAAATATGTGCAGGGATAAGAATGCCTCCCCGGCCGTAAATCTCATCCTGAAGCTCCCTAGCCGGAGCATACAGGCGTTGGGAACTTAGATTCACGTTCCGCATATAGCGGCTCATCCACGCACTAAAGTCAGTCATGCGTTCCACGTCCGGCATGTAAGCGAGCACATGGCACTCTTTTCGCCCAGGCTCGCGGATTTCAATCTCTGTTCCCAGAATGATCGTAGTCCCTCGGTAAGCAATGCCTCCACCTTCAGCTAATGTCATCTCTCCAGATTCCAAAGACCGCTGAATATCCCGCAGGACGCCAGGTGAATGACTATCTATAATACCGATCATTTCTAGTCCTTTGCGCTCTGCAGCTTCTTTGGCAATTCCCGCAAAGGTAAGCTCGCGGCTGCCGCTAATTTTGACAGCCTGACCTTCCGACGTTCGCCCAATATGAACATGCAAATCGCAATAGAAACTCTTCAGTTCAGTTGTTAATTCCATTGGCCTGTCAGCGTGTATAGATGCCAAGCGTACACTGCCATCATCGTTTTTGCATCCGCGATGCGCCCGTCAGCCATATATTGATACGCTTCCTCCAGGGTAAGCTCCGAAACCTCTAGAAATTCATCCTCGTCCAGTGACATGTCCCCTGGTTGAGCGTTAGTAGTCACATACAAATGAATAATCTCATCGGCGAAGCCGGGAGAAGTATAGAAAGATTTAAGCAATTTCAGATCTCCACTGTGAAATCCAGTCTCTTCCTGAAGTTCACGACCAGCCGCAACTAATGGATCTTCACCTTTATCCAGCTTCCCAGCCGGAATTTCTACCTCAGTGCGTTGCATGGGCTGACGGTATTGCTCTACAACAAGCATTTTGTTGTTGTTTAAAGCAAGCACCGCTACGGCGCCGGGATGCTTCACAACTTCACGTGTCGCAGTATTTCCATCAGGCAGTCTCACTGTGTCCACCTGCAAAGATATAATCTTCCCATCAAAAACAGGCTGTGTAGACAATGTCACTTCATCAAGCTCGGGTTTGCTGTTCAAATGTTGTTCTCCCATAAAGTTTCTGGTCTCCTTTTTCTCTATTGTGCATACGGTGTATTATAGCAAACTTAAAGGGAAAGAAGGAATTTCAGATGAATGAAATCTTCAGCCGTACAAGCTCATCCGCAGTGATGATGGTAGGTAAGCCGGAGGAAATAAAGGCCATCTTGGCTGGATGGATCCAGCAGTATGGGCGCGATATGCCCTTGGCATACATTCTTTCCCTGCACGATCAATCCGCAATTCTTCCGTCCAAGGCAGGATGAATTCATCCTCTCCTTTGGGACTTAGCCATACATGTTCACACAACTATAGGGGTGTCTCAAAAGCCATGAAATGGCTACTGGGGCACCCCAGTCTTTTTGCGTCGCCCCGATTAGGGGGAATTGCGCTTAGACCGCTGGTATTGGGCAAAGGTTGATTGATTAAGCAACTAATGGGCTTACGATGCTGGCGTCAGACACAACTTGTTGATCGCTCACGATGCTGGCATCTAGCACAAGTTGTTTGATTAGGTTACTATTGCGCCTACCTTTGTACGCTTTCGGACTCAGTTGACCTTAAACACACCTTTTCCCCACTTTTGCTATGCTATCGGACCCCAGTGACGCTATCAGCACGAAAAACACACTATATACTACTCTTCTTATGGAATAGCTGCGCTGGTGTCCGTTACTCTGCTCAAATGGCGATTAATTTGCTTTTAGCGTCATATGGGTCCTTTCGCCTCAAGAGAGGGGACGGACTTAGCATTATCGCTCTCTGACATCGGAAGTGACTCGCGCTATCGGACTCAGTTGCCCTTAAACACACCTTTTCCCCACTTTTACGATGCTATCGGACCCCAGTGATGCTATCGGCACGAAAAACACACTATATGCTACTCTTATTATGGAATAGCTGCGCTGGTGTCCGTTACTCTGCTCAAATGGCGATTAATTTGCTTTTAGCGTCATATGGGTCCTTTCACCTCAAGAGAGGGGACGGACTTGGCGCTGTCGGTTGTGTCTCTGTGCTGTGTGATGTGTCTCAGTACTATCGAATGTGACTCGTTGCTGACTCTGCGCTGTGTAATGTGTCTCTGTGTTATCGAATGTGACTCTTTGCTGTGTGTGACTCGCGCTATCGGACTCAGCTGCACTTAAACACACCTTTTCCCCACTTTTGCTATGCTATCGGACCCCAGGGACGCTATCGGCACGAAAAACACACTATATGCTACTCTTCTTAAGAAATAGCTGCGCTGGTGTCCGATACTCTGCTCAAATGGCGATAATTTGGCTTATAGCGTCATCTGGTTCCTTTAGCCTCAAGAGAGGGGTGGCATCCGGGCATTCCGGAAATTTCTACTTCGAGACTCGCCAAAAGCGGCATTAGAGGTCGCATGACTTTTTTTGGGATTACCCTAAATATAGCTGCACTAAACTCCCCATAAAAAAAATACAGAGCAGCAATCCTCCGTTACGGTAGAATCGCTGCTCTGCTGTTTTATAAGGTGGTTAGCCCTTTACGCTCTCTTTTACAATATTCACAACGAGTTCAGCCACTTTAACGATATCTTCGGCTTTAATCCGTTCCTTGGTAGTATGGATATGTTCATAACCCACTGCAAGGTTAACAGTCGGAACATCTAGACCGTTGAACACGTTAGCGTCACTACCTCCGCCAGAGTGGAACAGACGTGGAGTAAGCCCCATAGAAGTAATGGCCCGCTGTGCAAGCTGCACTACCGGATCATGTTCATTAAAGCTAAAAGCAGGGTAGATGATTTCACTGCGGAATTCGCATTCTGCGCCGTATTCCCGCACAGTTGTCTCGAGTGCTTCGCGCATCGAAGCGATTTGATCGCCAACCTTCTCCTGCACAATACTGCGTGCTTCTGCATCCAGCTGGACGTGATCGCACACTACATTCGTTGGGCCGCCGCCAGCGAACTTTCCAATATTCGCTGTGGTTTCGTTATCAATACGACCCAGCTTCATGGCTGCAATCGCTTTGCTAGCGACTTGAATTGCGCTGATGCCGTCCTCTGGGTTCACGCCAGCATGAGCCGATTTCCCAAAGATTTGCATCGTGATTTTAGCCTGTGTCGGTGCTGCCACCGCAATCGCTCCAACTTCACCATTGGAATCAAGCGCAAAGCCGAAGTCTGCATCCAAGTTGCTTGGATCCATCGAACGTGCGCCCAGCAATCCAGATTCTTCACCCGCTGTAATCACGAATTGAATCTGACCATGCGGAAGCTTTTGCTCTTGGATCACGCGAATGGCTTCGAACAATGCCGCAAGCCCTGCTTTGTCATCAGCTCCAAGAATCGTAGTGCCATCACTTGTAATCCATCCATCTGAACCAAGTGTAGGCTTGATATTTTGTCCGGGAACAACCGTATCCATATGGCATGTGAACAGAAGCTTTGGAGCAGCTCCTCCATTCTCAGCTGGCCAGGTAATGAATAGATTACCTGCTCCATGTCCGGTTCTTTCCTGGGAATCGTCTTCGAGCACTTCTAAACCCAGTTCGTTAAACTTACTCTTAAGGACATCGGCAATCTGCCGTTCATTTCTTGTTTCGCTATCAACTTGGACAAGTTCCATAAACTCCTGAATCAATCGGTCTTGTGAAATCACTGGACTTCCCTCTCTTTCGTGAATACGGTACAATGGTTGTACGGCATTACCATCTTCATGTTAATAACTTAAACTAAATCTAAAGGAGTTACCCATGCAACGTAATAAATGGTTCAAGATCTTCATCTACGTCATGTTGTTTGCCATGATTGCCTCTACGCTCTTTATGGTTATCGAGCCGTTCCTTGCAGGTTAAACATTGCTCAGGAAGCATTAATAATAGCGGCTAGGAACTCCTTGCCGCTATTTGGCCTGCACGTTTGTTCCTAATCAACCTTTGCCATATCACAGAAAGTATCCATCAGCTCTTCATATGGAAAATGTTTTAAGAAATATGGAACCAGCTCTCTAGCCACCTCTTGAAGCTCAAATCGACGACCTGCACATTCCTCTAGAGAAGTTATCCCAAAATCGGTGATCCCGCATGGAATAATCCCTTGAAACCCGCGCGCCGCAATCCCCTCAGAAATGTTAAAAGCAAAACCATGACTGGTAATAAAACCTCTTCTAAATTTACTCTTATTAAACTTCACACCAATAGCACAGATCTTCTCATCGCCAACCCATACTCCGGTGTACTCCGGTTTACGATCTCCGGCAATACCGTAGGATGCCAAATAATCAATAATAACAGCCTCCAGACTGCGCAAGTACCCATGCAAATCCACTTTGCCATCTTCTCCGAGCTTAAGGATCGGATAACCTACAAGCTGACCGGGTCCGTGATATGTAATATCTCCTCCGCGATCGATTTCAAACAGCGCGATTCCTTTTTCTTCGAGCTGCTCATGATCCAAGAGAAGATGTTCAGGATGATTTTGTGAACCAATAGTATAGGTAGGCGGATGCTGCAAAAGAATAAGTCTCTCCGGCTGCTCGCCAGAATCAATGGCATGCACACTTTCTTTTTGCAGCTCCCAGGCCGTCCCATACTCCATAATAGGGTCATATGAAATCTGCAGCTTACGAATATCCGAATTATTCATACCGTCAGGTCCCCTTTTTCAGTCTCATGCCTGCACAGTTTGGCTCGTTATTATTTTAGTAAAGTTTCGTATCCGGGGTATATCCTTCAATGTTATCCTTGACGCGTTGCAAGAAACGACCACAAATGACTCCGTCCAGAATCCGATGATCGAGCGACAGACAAATATTAGCCATTGATCGCACACCTATCATATCGTTAATGACCACAGGTCTTTTTACAATCGATTCAAATGTTAAAATCGCTGCCTGTGGATAGTTAATGATTGGATAAGAAAGAATGGAGCCAAACGAGCCTGTATTATTTACAGTGAAAGTCCCTCCCTGCAAATCTTCCAGGCTCAGTTTGCCTTCGCGTGTTTTTTGTGCCAATTCATCAATCTCACGAGCCAACCCAGCGACATTTTTCTGATCAGCCTTCTTAATCACAGGAGTGATAACCGAATCTTCTGTACCTACCGCTAACGAGATATTGATATCACGTTTGACAATAATTTTGTCTACAGCCCAGACAGAGTTCATAATCGGGTAATCCTTAATCGCACTCACAACAGCCTTCATCATGAAAGCCAGATAGGTTAGATTGATACCTTCTTTACGCTTGAACTCATCCTTATGTTTATTGCGCAGTGCGACCAGATTAGTCACGTCTACCTCAATCATTGTCCAAGCATGCGGAATCTCAGAGACACTTTGACGCATTCTTGTAGCAATTGTATTTCGGATTGGCGTTACATCAATCAGGTATTCAGAACTGCTGCCTCTGCCACCCTCAACTTCAATTGTTGGAATACGAGGAGATTCGCTCAAATGTAGACCCGAATGGCGAAGTGGCTCTTCTGCCTTCTTCTCTTGGGCTTGAACGAACTGTGGAGCAGGCGGTTGTGACGCCATTGGGGCAGGCTGGCTAGCAGAAATCGAAGCTGCAGATCTAGCTCCGCCGCTTTCGAGGAAAGTCAGCACATCCTTACGGGTAATCCGACCACCCATACCAGTACCAGCAACTAAAGTCAGATCGATGTTATGTTCAGCAGCCAAAGTCTGTACCGCAGGAGAATAGCGTGCACGCATCATATCGCCAGCAGTTGAAGTCGCACTTTGTCCTGCAGCATTATTAGAGGAATTAGCTGCAACTGTGTTAGTGTTAGTCACGTTTGCAGCAGCAGATGCAGTCACAGGCACGGCTATACGACAAATGACTTCGCCGACATTGACAACCTGGCCTTCTTCCGCCAATAGTTCACCCATAACTCCATCTATCGTTGAAGGTAATTCAGCATTTACTTTATCTGTAATAAGCTCACATATTGGTTCGTATTGCTCTACCGGATCGCCCGGTTTCTTCAGCCATTTTCCGATCGTCGCCGATACTAGCGATTCCGCCAGCTGCGGCATGATCACGTCAGTCAACTTTTGGTTGTCAGACATCTTTTCACTCCTTAAAAGTTTTACGAAGCATTGACTCTTAGAAAGACTACATAGTAAAACTTGCTTCGTAAGCATATTCTTAAAGTTTTACGAAGCTTCGTCAGCATCACCTGAGTTTTAGGAAGCTTCGCATCTACTCAACAAATTAATATTGTGCCAGCCGGAGCATTTCCGCCTTCACTTTTTCTTTACTTAGCATGAAAAACTTCTCCATTGGCGGGCTGATTGGCATCGCCGGAACATCGGGACCACAAAGACGGAAGATTGGTGCATCCAGCTCGAACAGACAATGCTCAGCGATAATGGCCGCCACTTCGCCGCCAATTCCGCCTGTTTTATTATCTTCATGCACAATCAATACCTTACCGGTCTGACGGGCAGCAGCTATGATCGCATCACGATCCAGCGGTTGCAAGGTACGCAGATCAAGAATATGTGCTGTAATTCCTTCCTCGCGTTCCAATTCTTCCGCAGCCTGCATAGCAAAATGCAGCGGGAGACTGTAGCCAATCACCGTAATATCCGTTCCCTCACGCAGCAGATTAGCTTCGCCAATTGGAACGGTGTAATCCCCTTCCGGCACTTCTTCCTTGATCAGCTTGTAACACTTTTTGTTCTCAAAGAAAAGAACCGGATCAGGATCACGTACGGCTGCCTTCAGCAATCCTTTAGCATCATAAGCGGAGTAAGGCGCTACAATCTTCAATCCAGGTGTACCAAAGAAAATCGATTCTGGACACTGTGAATGATACAAACCGCCGAACACCCCGCCGCCAATAGGAGCACGAATGACAACCGGGCAACTCCAATCGTTATTTGAACGATAGCGGATTTTAGCCGCTTCACTGATAATTTGATTCGTCGCCGGAAGCATAAAGTCGGAGTATTGCATTTCAGCTATTGGTTTCATTCCGTACATAGCTGCTCCGATGGCTACACCAGCAATCGCTGATTCAGCGAGGGGTGTATCCATAACCCGCTCTTCGCCAAACTGTTCCTGTAGACCTTTAGTTGTGGTAAATACGCCGCCTTTGAGACCAACGTCCTCACCAAGCACGAACACGGAATCATCGCGCTCCATTTCTTCCTTCATCGCGAGCCTGATGGCATCGATATATTCCATTATAGCCATGGTTTATGCCCCTCCTTTGAGGTCGGAATCACTGTATACATGCAGCAGTGTGTCTTCCGGTTTCGGGAACGGAGCATTATCGGCATACTCGATAGCCGCTTTAAGCTCAAGATTGCATTCAGCAGCAAGATCTTGTTCTTGCTCGTCACTCCACAATCCCAGACCGATCAAGTAATTACGGAATCCTGCTACGCCGTCCTTCTTCCAGTTCTCATCAACCTCTTCTTTGGTCCGGTAAGCCAGATCATTATCTGAGGTGGAGTGTGGAGATAAACGGTACATCATCGCTTCAATCAGCGTAGGACCTTCACCCGCGAGGGCTCTTTCCCGCGCTTCCTTAACGACACGATAAACCTCAAGCGGATCGTTTCCGTCTACACGCACACCAGGAAATCCATAACCCAGTGCACGGTCGCTAACCTTGCCGCCTAACTGTTTATGAACAGGAACAGAGATTGCGTACTGATTGTTCTGGCACATGATAATAACCGGCAGCTTATTCACTCCGGCAAAGTTACAAGCTTCATGAAAATCCCCCTGATTGCTGGAACCTTCACCGAAGGTTACAAAGGAGACGAATTTCTTCTTCTGCATTTTGGCCGCCAGAGCAAAGCCAACCGCATGAGGGACCTGCGTGGTTACAGGGCTTGACCCTGTCACAATACGCAGACGTTTGCTGCCAAAGTGACCCGGCATTTGCCGCCCACCACTGTTTGGATCTTCTGCCTTAGCGAATACGGACAACATAAGTTCGCGTGTAGTCATACCCACTGAGAGCACGAAAGCATAATCGCGGTAATAAGGTAAAAAATAATCATTTTGCCGGTCCAGCGCGAACGCCGCCGCCACCTGACCCGCCTCCTGGCCTATACCGGAGACATGAAAGTTGATCTTGCCAGCGCGCTGAAGCAGCAGACTGCGCTCATCGTATTTACGAGCGAGCGACATATATCTGTACATATCGATGACCTGGCCGTCACTAAGTCCAAGCTGCTTATGTCTGTTAATCGTTTCTACAGTACCTTGGGGTTCCATAAAGAGATACCTCCTTATTCATAAAGCCTGAAGTCTTACAGGAATTAAGACCAATTGTGCCCTGATCTTAAAACCTGGTACTAAGACTTGACTTGAGTATATTATAATCCCTTTCTACCCAAAAAGAAAAGCTAAGAAAAACTAAAATCCAATAGATCTTCCATCCACAGCTAACATTGCTTCTCCGATAATCTCCGAAAGGGTAGGGTGAGCATGTATAGCTTCACCAATCTCCCAAGGTGTTGCATCCAGAAGCTGTGCCAAGGCCGCTTCTCCAATTAGATCCGTCACATGAGGACCAATCATCTGCACACCAAGAATATCTCCACTGCTACGATCCGCTACAACTTTCACAAATCCATCCTTCTGGCCATATACAATTGCCTTACCAATGGCCGAGAATGGGAACTTGCCAATCACTACATCATGTCCAAGCTCTTTAGCTTCCTTCTCGGTGTAGCCCACACTTGCTACCTCAGGCCGAGTATAGACACAACGTGGTACTAAATGTGTATGATAAGGATGTAGCTTCTCACCAGATAGATGGTTAACCGCCATTATCCCTTCATGACTGGCTGCATGAGCCAATTGAAGCCCACCGATGCAGTCGCCAATGGCATAAATATGCGGCTCTGCCGTCTGCATACTAGCGTTTACAGCAATAATCCCTTTGTCAAAGCGAATGTCTGTGTTTTCCAGACCAATATTCTCGATGTTGGCGACTCTGCCTACGGATACAAGCAATTTTTCTGCCGTTAGGCTTTGACTTTGCTCTCCCTTACGGGCTTCGATCGAAATTCCATCCTCCGTTACCTGGCAGGTTGCAGCATCCACTGTAGTTTCAGTCAGTACCTTAACCCCACGCTTTTTCAACAACCGTTGCAGTTCCTTAGCTATCTCTTCATCCTCTTGAGGCAGTAACTGACCTGCCGCTTCAACCACAGTCACCTGCACTCCAAAATCAGCCAGCATTGAAGCCCATTCGACCCCAATTACACCACCGCCCACAATGATGATAGAGGATGGCAGCTCTTCGAGCATGAGCGCTTCATCACTGCTAAGAATCACTTTCCCGTCTGGTTCGAGACCAGGCAATACTCGGGGGCGTGAGCCCGTAGCGATAATAAGATGGCTGGAAACTACTGTTTCCATTTCCCCATCTTCCAGTTCCACAGCTACAGCACCGCTGCGCGGAGAAAAAATAGAAGGACCCGTTACGCGCCCTTTACCTTTGACAACTTGTATTTTATTTTTGCGCATCAAATATTGTACGCCTTGATGAAGTTGCTCAACTACAGCTTCTTTGCGTTTCTGTACCTTTGGGAATACCAGCTGTACACCGCTTGTCTCAATGCCATAGCTCTCACTCTCATTGATTTCAGCATATACCTCTGCACTACGGAGCAGCGATTTACTAGGAATGCAGCCCCGATGCAGACAGGTTCCTCCCAGTTTGTCCATTTCGATGACGACAACGGACTTTCCAAGCTGTGCAGCGCGAATAGCCGCCACATACCCTCCAGTACCTCCGCCAAGTATGGCCACGTCACATGAAATTGTCATGATATGTATCCTCCAGTCATTACACGTAAGTTCATTTTACTTAGTATATTGTACTCTCTTTTTGCTCTATTACAAAACTTATAAACGTCATATGCAAATGGACTTTTTCTTGCTAAAGCGTTATCATATGGGTGAATCTAAAGGGCTAAGAGGGGTAGGAGACACTTATGAAACTGTTAATTTCACGCTTCATTGCCATCCTTATTCTTGTGTTTCCGGGCTTAATAGCAATGAAGGGCTTCCTCATGATGAAGGATGATATTTTTGATTACATATCCATGCATGGTGATGATTCTGTTGTGCCCCACTTTGCTTGGCTGCATTTCGGTGGTGGATTGCTGCTCTTCGCAGCTGGCATGACTTTCCTTGGTGGCTGGATTCTGGCTAGGGACCGTAAGAAGAATTACGTAGGTCCAAGGTTCAAGGAGAAGCAAAAGGCGAAACAAGCCGGAACGCAGGAACCGATCTCTTAAGAGGCTATGCTAAACTTAGGATCAGCTTTTTCATCTCATCATTTATTCACCTGATCATCTGAATCTCGAATCGCACACAATCAAGCCTTATTACCCTGCTGATTGTAATTTGTACAATAGATTTCCCCACATTCAAACCCTCCCAGCTCACCCGATCTGGTGCTCGTTATCTATCATAAATAACATAAAGGCGAGAACTTCATGGACGCAATCTGCGCTACCTGAAAATTCTCGCCTTTTTCTTAAATACCCGCCTTATCAAGCGCCTCTTTCCGCCGCCCCTGTACCAACTCGCTGTACAGTCCGCCTTGCTTCAGCAGCTCTTCATGAGAGCCTTGCTGCAATAATCTGCCGCCCTGAAGCACAAGAATTCGATCAGCTGCACGTATCGTGCCAAGTCTATGAGCAATGACGAAGCTCGTTCGCCCTTTCATCAGCGCCTGCAGCCCTTCCTGAATCTTGATCTCGGTCACTGTATCAATACTGCTGGTTGCTTCATCAAGCACAAGCATAGAGGGGTTAGCAAGAATCGCTCTCGCAATGGAGAGCAGTTGCTTCTGCCCTTGGCTTATACCGCTGCCATCCGCCGAGAGCATCCGTTCATAACCTTCGGGCATTCGCATGATAAAAGAATGGGCATTGGCCAGCTTAGCCGCCTCTTCAACCTCTTCATCGGACGCATCCAGCCTCCCGTATCGGATGTTATCGCGGATACTCCCTTTGAACAAAAAGGAATCCTGCAATACAAAGGCCATATGACTTCTCAAGCTTTCCCGCCGAATCGAAGTGATATCTAAGCCATCCAGCGTGATTTTCCCCTGATTAGGATCATAGAAACGGGATAACAGCCCAATTAGCGTTGTTTTGCCTGCACCGGTAGGTCCAACTAAAGCGATCATCTCGCCAGGCTTCGCTTCAAAGCTGATATCCTGCAGCGTGTTAGAACCTCCATCATAAGAAAAAGCTACATTTTCAAACTTCACCGCACCCTGTACAGTTTCAAGTGATTTGGCTGCACCTTCATCTTTAGCCTCGGTCTCTTCGTCCAGCACTTCAAACACCCGCTCGGCCCCTGCCACCGCTGAGAGCAAGGTATTCCACTGATTCGCTAAATCATTAAGCGGACGAGTAAACTGGCGGGTATATTCCACGAATACGATGATCACACCCACTGTAATCGACCCACGGATCGCAAGCAGACCACCAATTCCTGCAACTATGGCGAAGCTGAGATTATTAAGACCATTCATAAGCTTGGGGATGAAACCAGAAATGGACTGCGCCCAGTAGCCTGACAGCATAATTCGCTTGTTGCGTTCATGAAAACCAGAGATGACGCGTTCCTCTTGTGAAAAAGCCTTGATAATCCGTTGTCCGGATAAGGTCTCCTCAATATAACCGTTAAGCTCCCCTACATTGCGCTGACGTTCTTTAAATAGTGGGCCTGTACGGCGTGTAATCCAGCGCATGCCTAACAACATCAAAGGCACTACGAGGAATGTGAGCAGCGTCAACAAGGGACTAAGCCACAGCATAACCCCTACGGTTCCTAGCAAGGTTAAGACACTTGAAAATATCTGAATAGCCGAGCTATTCAACGTAGAGCTGACGTTCTCGATATCATTGGTAAGACGGCTCATAATTTCCCCCTGCTGTCTCCGATTAAAAAAGGAAATAGGCAGACGGTGTAAATGGGAGAATAGCTCCGTACGCATCCGTAATACAGTTTCTTGAGCAATTTCGATCATCCATATGTTTTGCAGCCAAGAAGTCAGAGAATAAAAAATGTACACACAAGCAAGGCTTGTCAGAAAAACAACCCATGATCGCCCGCCGGTACCTTCCAGATAATTATCCACCGCTCTGCCAATCATGTATGGCCCCAGCAGCGCAAGCGCTGAGCTGAAGACAACCATGATCAGTACAAGAATAAGCGTGGCTTTACGCTCAGCTAGATAACTCCAGATCCGGATCAGCGTCCCTGACCAATCCTTCGCCTTTGCTTTGGGTTTGCCGCCAGATGCTGTCCCTAGACTTCGTCCCACGCCAAGTTCAAAATTCGGTTTAGGATGACGAAAAGGTTCAATTAATGCTTTGAACATGCTGCTTCGCCTCCTCTACCTGTGATTCATAAATCTTGCGGTACAGCTCGGAGCTTGCCATAAGCTCCTTATGCGAGCCTTTGCCAATTAATCGTCCCTCATCCAGCAACAGGATCAAATCGGCTGATGCCGTTGAACTGATTTTCTGAGTAATCAAAAAGGTTGTACAGGAGATATCCTTTAACGCCTCCAGCAAAAGCCCTTCCGTAACCGCATCAAGAGCACTGGTGCTGTCATCAAGGATCAACATAGCCGGTTTTCTAACAAGTGCACGGGCAATCGTTAACCGCTGCTTTTGTCCGCCGGAGAGATTAACCCCTCGTTGACCAAGCATCGTGTCATAACCATCTGGCAACCCTTTTACCGTCTCGTGAATTTGTGCAGCTCCCGCTGCTTGTTGGATTTGTTCCAGTGTGGCGTGTTCATTGCCCCATGCAATATTATCGCGAATTGATCCGCTGAAAAGCTGCAATTCCTGAGGCACATAACCTATCGATTTCCGCAGTCTGGAAATATCGATATCGGCACTTTTTTCACCGTCAATCCAAATGGTGCCGTCTGTCTCTTCATACAAGCGCGGAATCAAACTCACGAGTGAGGATTTTCCTGATCCGGTCGCCCCCATAATCGCTACTCGCTCACCAGCAGCTACTTCAAAATGAATGTCCTCCAGGACAGAGATATCACTATTAGGATACTTAAAGCAAACGCCTTCAAATTTAACGTGGCCCTGAATCGGCTCACCTTGCAAAGTCCCGCCTTCACGAACTCCAGCTCCCGCTTCCATAACTTCTGAAACACGTTGAGAGGAGGCACGAGCGCGGGAAAACGTTACAACAAGACCAGAGATAGCTGATAACGCTCCAATTGTTCGCAAGGAGTAATTAATAACAGCAACAGTCTGACCCAAAGTAGCATCCCCGCTGGAAATGGCTATCCGTCCAAACCATAAAATCGCCAAAATCGCCGCATTCACAATAAGCATAACAAAAGGCATCGTCGTCTCAGTCAAACGCAAGGCAGACACTGTTGATCTCATCAAATTCCCGCTAAATACAGTGAAACGTTCAATCTCATACCCCATACGCACAAATACGCGGATCAAGCGAATACCCGTAAGGTTCTCCTGAATCACGCCATTAACTCCGTCTAAACGCTGCTGGACCGTACGAAATAACAAGGAAGCTTTTCTCATAATCCAGTAGAGGAAAAAAATCAACAAAGGTAACGCCACCGTCAGCAGTAATCCCAGCTTCACATGAACAACTAACGCCATAATCACACTGCCTACCACAACAAGTGGCACCCGTGTCATAAAGCGCAAGCTCATAAAAATAGTATCCTGCAGCTGTGATACATCGCCAGTCAGACGGGTAATCAGTGACGAAGTAGCAAAACGATTAAATACTTCATACGTAAAAGACTGTACCTTTTCGTACAATTTGTCCCTAAGATCGAACGCAAAGCTCTGACTTGCATGGGCAGCAAAAAAAGAACTGAGTACCCCGGCTGTAAACGCAACTACCGCGCTGCCGATCAATACACTGCCCCACAGCCATACTACAGAGGTATCTTTTTCTCGGATCCCCAAGTCAATGATTTTGGAAATGATCAAAGGCTGTGATAATTCTACCGTCAATTCAATGAGCATCATTACAAGGGCAGCTATTGCAGCTACCTTATATTTTTTGAGAAAAGAGAAAATCAAAGCCATTCGCATACCCTCTTTTTCTATTCGTACAGTGCATCCCTTAACCGAGTTGACATCGTGGAAGCCTGTCCAGTTTTCAGTATTGCTCGACGCAGTGCTTTATTACTCCGATTCAATTCCACCAAATCCGCCATCATTTCTTCCAGCAAGCTTTCAGTGTCACTGGATAAATCTCCATTCTGCTGCAAAAGAGCTAACCGTTCCTTATATTCGTCTAATCTTTCAGTCACACTTATTACTTCCTTTCCCATCTCTTATTACCTCTTATCATACCACATCCAATCAATCGCAATGTTTTCACTGGATACATCCGATCCGAATATGATACTCTAATATGGTCGCATTTTTAAGATATGATCATTGTTTTTACGAAAGGATAGATGGAAGTGGCACAATTGTTTTTCAAATACGGAGCAATGAACAGTGGTAAATCTATTGAGATACTCAAGGTTGCACATAATTATGAAGAGCAGGGGAAATCGGTGCTCATTTTCACTCCATCCATAGACGACCGGGACGAGGTTGGTTTTATTTCTTCTCGTATTGGGCTTCGGAAACAAGCAATCCCCATCGATGAGAACACAGATATTTATAATATCGTCAGCAGTAACCAACCTAAACCACACTGTGTACTTATTGATGAATGTCAATTTCTAAGCAAGGAATGTATTCTCCAGCTAGTGCGTATCGTTGATGAGCTGGGCATTCCGGTAATGGCCTTCGGACTTAAAAATGATTTTCAGAATCAGTTATTTGAAGGCAGCAAATATATGCTGATCTACGCTGATAAAATTGAGGAAATGAAGACGATCTGCTGGTTCTGCGAGCGCAAAGCTACTATGGCTCTACGAGTAGAAAACGGCAAGCCCGTATATAGCGGCAAGCAAATCCAGATTGGTGGCAATGAAGCTTACTATCCGGTATGCCGTAAATGTCACAAGAATCCACCGCTATAGCCGTGTATAAAAAGCATCCCAAAGCCATAAAGGCTATTGGAATGCTTTTTTGATTAAGAAGATATTACCCTAAATATCTTTCTTTAAGAATATTCAAATGATGATGGTCATGTCCAATCATAATGCATGCCTGAGCTCTCGCAGAAAGAGTAGCCTCGTTAACTATTCCCTTCCTGATCCATGCTTCCTCCGGCAGAGTTTCCATTAGGAGTAATGTCGATTCTCGAACAAGCTTGTAGTGGGCCAGCAATGCTTTTAAAGTGTGCGCTTCGAAATTGGCGGTAAGTACATAGTCTTTCTCTTCAAAACCCGGCAGTGGAGTCGTATCCCCTCTGGCGATGCACAATAAACGGTAGGACATGATTCTTCCGGTATCAGCCAGATGTCCGACCATTTCCTTGATACTCCATTTCTCCGGAGCGTAACGATAGTCCCCTTGTTCTTCCGTAAGATTCGAAATAAAAGTGCAAATCTCATCCGTCTGCTCTCTAAAAATAGTAATGATGTCTCCTTCAGCTGGCACTAAATAGACATATTTTGATAATTCTTTGAGATACTCACTGCTTTCTGGACGTCGATCCATGTCTAAACCCCTCTCATTTTGAATTTTTTTGAAAAAATAGGAGGAAAATTATACTGTAGTTGTTGTATTTTAGCTCATTTTATACGATACTTGCAATAATAGGGTTAGTTAAACTAGAAGTCATCGGGAGTGTCGGCATGCTAGATTTTATTCTTTTTATGATATTTTCAATACTAGAGACTTATGCAATGTTTTTTCTGGCTTTCAAAATCTTCAAAATTGATTTATATCATAAAGAGATGGTGTTTGCTAGTTTTATTATGGGCTTTTGTTCTTATACAATTAGGATCAACTATGGGATGTTTCCATTAGATATTTTCTCACAATATGCACTAATGTTTTGTTTTATGTGGATGTTATTCCGGATTCATCCCTTCTACGCTTCTATATTAACCGGGATGACCTATCAAGCATACTTGGTGATTCAGACCAGTCTTATGTATCTATTAAACTCTGTAATCATCATGCCTCTAAATATCTTGAATCCGATTACCAAAAACATGATTACAATGCAGGTTTTATCAGCATTAACCGCGATTCTCATTGGTAAGTATGTAGGTCATAAACGTATTGGATATGACTTTGTACCTGATAAACCCGATGTAAAAATTAAACCAACGACTAATGAAAAAATATTATTCGCTCTTAATCTTCCTACAATAATTGTCGTTACTTCACTCAACTACTTTTTTGAATCTCGTTTCTTTTTCATAATCCCATTTCTCTATGGAATACTATTATGGGGATATCTATATTTCTCATACAAAAAGGACAGAAATAATTATGAATCATTTATCTCTTAAAATTGTTGAGTTCATTAAGAAAAGTAATCCAGAGCAAACGCATTCTATTGAAATCATGCATTATGCCCTTAGCATTATTATGAATACTTTATTAATTATTATGACTTCGTTATGCATTGGCGGGCTCACTGGACAGCTAAAGGAAACATTCTTAGCCTTATTCAGCTTCATACTCCTAAGAATGTCATCTGGTGGTGTGCATTTAAAATCCGCAAGAGCCTGCAATATTGTATCTATCTTTATCTGTTCACTTATCCCTCATATTACCTATCTAATACATAACTATTTGATTTGGATTAATCTTTTTTCTTTACTTGTAATGATCTTATGTGCTCCGAATCCTGATGCTAATGCTCAAATCCCCAAAGAATGGTATTTGGGTTTAAAGATCATTTCCATAATTCTGGTTTCTTTGAATTTTTGGATCCATTCGTCTGTCATTGGATTGGCATTTTTAGTTCAATCCTTTACAGTTATAATCCCATTACAAAGGAGGTCAATCAGATGAAAAAAACCTTAGCTCGTTATGCTTCTAACCTACTGGGTACTTCTGCTCAAGTTTTTACAAAAATTCTAAAACCAGCAGCTTACAGCCCTGAAATTCCAAAAGAACTGCGCAAGTAATTAAACAAGGATGGGGAAAAGATGCGTGTCTTACAGAAAGACGGTTCCTCTAGTGATATTCTAGAGGAAGATATATTGTATTTCTCGAATTATAAAAATACAATATTCGTCCATACGAAAGAAGGCGAATTTATTCTCCCCACCACGCTTTCCGATCTTTCCGTAGCGTATGAGGGTAAGGGATTCGAACGCCTTGACCGCAGCAATGTCGTCAATATCAACAACATAGAAGGCTATGATCCCGGGCGGAAGATTGTATGCTTTAATCAAGGTACGCAGTTCACTACTGTTTCGGAATCCAATGAACCTCGCCTTAAGAAGTATCTTGCTTCACAAAAGAAAAAACCGTCAGAATAAAATTGAGTTTTTTAATAATCCCGGCATGTTCACGCATGCCGGGATTATTTTATTAAAAATTGAAACTTTTTAGCATTTTCCTCAAATTCGCACATTATGCCATAATAATCCTCAAATGTAAAGATAAATTCGTAGGATGAATGACAGGAGACGGATTCTATTCCAAATGATACCATATAGATAAACCTATAATAAAAACAATTAATGATGGAGGATCATAATGAATTACTATTTTCATCCCTCTCCACGGCCCTCATCTCTGGAATCTATATCTGACGAGGATTTACTAAGAATCTATGAGCTAGCGATTGATGCCCATGCGTTACCGGATTTCATTGAAATTATTAAAGAGATCATGAGAAGTAGAAATCTCATAGATTCTGAAAATATATAACATCCCCTTCCCCATTAAATTCACACTGACGCATGGTACACATTTTTCTTCAGCTTCAACCAACAATAAGCTCCTTAGGTCGCCTTAAGTCAACTACATTAACATAAAAAAGGTAGAGCCTCCGCGGCCCTACCTTTTTTATATGCACATATGATGGTTAATCTGAGATAAAAATAATGCTCTATTCTGTAATTTCTGTTTTGAAAACATTTTCCAATTTGCCGCCGAGTCTTTTCTTCAAGGGAACTTTGATATCTCTGCCCAATTCTTTAAAGAAAGTTTCAACATCACATTTCACATTTTTTGCAGTTGCGATTACCGCACCATCACCAACAATGTTTTGATTCGCTTCAAGAGGAACATCAACTTCGATGTCATACTTTTTGGATAATGTCTTGATGTAACGTGCGAAGATCTCCAGCAATTCCTCGTTATTAAAATTCTCTATAGCGACTTTGCCCTTGCTGGTAAACTTCATGTTAATTTTCATTATTAATATCCCCTTTTCTGTCAAACCATTTTTAGTTGTTAGTTTATGGATCAAGATGAATAGATGGCTGCAAGAAAGGGCAACATTCATTCATTTTTGAGATCATTAGCAAAAGGCATACATTATTTATAAGCACCCTTTATTTGTTGTACTTTAAACTGAGTAAATTCTTTAAGTGCTTGTATGACCTGATCCTGTTCCTCTTCCTTCAGTTCATAAACGCACTCCCGTAGCCACTCGCCAAATAGAAAGGCTTGACGCCCTTTACGGGGGCTCTTTCTTAAGGAGTCGAGGTTACCCTCAAACTTATCGTTCAGGACATCGGTCAGATTGTATTTCTCAATCTTCTCTATTACCATTCCTGCCCCATATTCCGTTTCGTAAACTATAACTTCATTCGAATCAAAGGAAACGTACGATGTTTCTTTCCCTTCCTTCGCTCTGAATTCCTTAAGCTTGTTAAAGGCTGTCTCGTAGATGTAATCTTGAGACTGTTTGAGCTGTGGCAGCTCATATCCTTGCTTCAAGGTCTTGATATATTCAATATCTGGCATATAATCTGCCAAATGGTACATCCGATTCTTCAGATCCGTTCCAAGCGCTTCAATGATCTTGTCCAGATTGTCTTTAAGCGGAATGCTCTCTCCACGTTCGATTTTGCTAAGCTGTGAGTAACTTATACCGCTCTTTTCTTCCAGTCCTCTTAAGGTTAACCCTCTCGTCTTTCTGATGTGCCGAATGAAATTACCCAGCTCATCGGGATAGTTCTCAAAATCATTCATGGGAGTCACCTCCCTACTATCATAACACAACATAACAATTTGTGTTGGCTAATAACAATTATTCCTTGTTTTTACTTGCCTCTGAAGAGTAATTTCCAGTATTACGCGCCCAATATAACCCTATCTTTACAAAATACAGGAAAAAGACTCAGCGCTCGTCTGTAAGGATTTGGAATATGCTCGTTACTCACCTCAGTTTTACTTTCTGCTTAAGCCCCATCCATCTTCTTGGTCTTACCTTCCGCTTTCTGCTCACTTTACACACTTTACTCGCCTAGCTCACCTTAATCACCTGACTCACTTTACTCACTTTACTCACTTTACTCACTTTACTCACTTTACTCACCTAACTCACTTGGCTCACCTTAATCACTTGACTCACCTGACTCACCTGACTCACCTGACTCACCTTAATCACCTTAATCACCTTAATCACCTTAATCACCTTAATCACTTTACTCACCTAACTCACTCAATTCTACCTCATAGGACCGAGGAGACCTTATTAAGCTGATTTCAGCCATTCTGCTCATCTATCGGACTCAGATGCAGCTATTCATTAAAATATATTACGATTCCGGGCAAAAGTATGACAATAAGAGCTATGGAGTCCGAAAAGTTGGAACAATGGACCAAAAAGTTAAAATAGCGGCAATACAGTCCGTTACGATCCCAAACCATCGAGGCTATCTGTTAAAACAAACTTTCTTGATAAAAGTAGCTCGTCCGAGCCGAACTTACCAAGTGTGCATCGCTGTTGGCGTACTTTAGCTTTAGCGTTCCTCAGCGAGCGTGTCTTAGGTTTAGCCGTACCTCAGCGAGTGTACTTTAGCTTTAGCCTGCCTCAGCGAGCGTGCCTTAGCTTTAGCCGTTCCTCAGCGAGCGTACTTTAGCCTGCCTCAGCGAGCGTGCCTTAACTTTCCGTTCTCCATTTTCCCTTCTCCAATTCTTTGTGTCTCACCACCTGTTTTTACTTTTACTCCGCTTTCCCCCTCTGTGTGTTCATGCGTGCGTACCCTGCACATATCCAACTAATCGAATTATCAAAAAAACAGCCAGTCCCCATCAACCTGAGACTGGCCACAATCATTACTCCATAACACTCAGCAGGTTGAGGATCATCTGTGCACTTTCAGCACGTGTTCCGTTTTGGTTCGGTGCAAATTGTCCTTCAGCCCGTCCTTGCATCAAACCAAGTCTGTACACTTCGCTGATTGCCTCTTGAGCCCACTGTGGAGCGTAACCAATATCGTTGAATGCCGAAATGTTACGGCTAGCTACAGATACATTACTCTTCGCGTAAGCATATGCACGAGCCAGCATTACAGCCATCTCCTGGCGGGAGATTTTCGCCTCCGGTTCAAACTGTGAAGCAGTCTGGCCGTTAATCACTCCAGCTTGTTTGGCTAACCCTACTGCTTCTGCATACCATTTATCTGCAGGTACATCAGCGAAAGCAGGTTCCGCTTGACCTTTCAAGCCAAGCGCACGAACTAACATCGCTGTGAACTCCGCCCGTGTAACCGCACGGTTCGGATCAAATCGGTCCGTAGCAACACCTTGTACAAGTTGTTTTGCCGCAAGCTGCTTCACAGCAAGGTAAGCCCAGTGATCGGACTTCAAATCTTTAAATGTTTTATCAACTTCTAAAACAACGTATTTACTAAAATGACTGACGGCAGCAGATAGATAACCATTCGTCCATGTACTGCTCATATACTCTAATTTACCCACGTCTTCGATAAAATAAATACCGAATAAGCTTCGATCTACATCTGCACCGACCTTATATGAAATCATAATCGGCTCTGCAAACTGTCTTAACGAGAAGGACTGATCATTTTGTGTGAATATGCTAAGCGACCATTCCCGCAGATCACTTTTCGCCCGCAATTGTGCACCCGCAAGTGTACTTGCACGAGTCAACAGGTCCACTGCTGTATTATCAGCTACAGGTTTCAGCCGTAGCGAAATCGTACTCTTGGCAAGAGCCTCAGCTGAGATTAGCTTACTTAGTTCTGCCAGTACTGTAACAGGAATCGTAACGGATAAATCCTGCATAACCACTCTAAGCGGTGCGCGTCCAAGCAGCTCTGCTGCATTGCCTGGCAGAAGTAATTCCGTAATCGCCCCATTAACAGAAACCACAACTTCACCTTGAGCATTCTTGCTCTCTGACAGTTGAGAAGCCGTTATGGTGACTACGCCCGTTTGTGCTGATGCCGACGGAGTTGGTGTAGCGGTTGGCGTTGGTGTCACCGCAGGTCCCGGCTCCCAAACATCTGGCGTTGATGTTGGCTCTGGACTTGGTGTTGGTGTTGGTGTTGGTGTTGGTGTTGGTGTTGGTGTTGGTGTTGGTGTTGGTGTCGGTGTTGGTGTCGGCTCTGGGCTTGGTGTCGTACCCGGCGAGCCCTCAGTCACTATCAGAATATATTCAGTGCTCAAACCGTTATAAACAGCGCTGACTTTTGTTGTACCAGCACTCAATGCATGAAGTTCTCCAGCTTCACTAATCATTGCAATGGAATGATCGGATGTATCAAAGATTACTCCCTCGAACACTTCTTGCTTACTGCCGTCACTATATACCGCCTGAACAACAACGGAGCCTTTACTTCCTTGTTCCAGCGAATCCGGCCCTTCCATCGTTATTTCTGTAAGAATAGGTGCTTCATCATTTGTTACGACAAGGTTATACTCCGAGGCGAACTCCCTATAGGTTACTGAGATCACAGTGGAGCCTTCCTGATGAGCCTCAACTAAACCCTGATCATTGATCGTAGCAATATGCTCATTCGAGCTGGAATAATGAAGTCCATCTAATATTGCGGTACGTTTTCCAGATGCGTAGACAGCTTCTGTTACAGATTGGTCGACTTCTTCCGGTTTAAGCTGTCTCTTTCCCTGAAGCTTAATTGCTTGCAGCCTATCTACAGTTATCGTACTTTCGGCAAAAATATTCGGGTAACCTGCCACTGTGACTCTTATCTTAGCTGTCCCTGGCTTCAATGCAGTAACCAAGCCATTTTCATTTACAGTAACAACTGATTCTGCCGGATCAGGAACGATGGACCAAAGCTTTGTCAGATGATTAGCCTCTTCCGGCCCCACCTTAGCTTGCAATTGCAGGCTAGCCCCAGGCTCAAGCTCTACAGCATTTTGATCCAGCGTAATGGATTCCGGAACCAATTTGCCGATTACTAAACGGTCAATCTCAACCCCGTCTACTGTTCTTGCGGTAACCGTAATCTCGTTCTTCTCAATCTCAACAGCCGTATAGATTTGCTCATCTTCGTCATATATTTTTTCCTGCCAAAAACGTGGTGTCAGCGCATAGAACTTAGGACCCGAGGAACCGCCGATAACATACCGAGTGCCTTCGCCTTCTGCAACCTGTTTACCCTCCTTCATCGGAAAAGTCCGCAAATAGATATGATCATGACCGTTCATGACCAAATCTACGTTGTGCTTATCAAAGACCGGAACCCACTTCGCTTGTACCTGCTCATTCGAATAGATGCTGCCGTACGGTCCTTGATGGAAAAAAATCACCTTCCACTTTTTATCTGTAGCGGAAAGATCCTGATCCAACCACTCGGCCTGTTCAGTGAACGGACTACCTGAATGCTCTGTATTCATAACCACAAAGTGCGTATCCTTAATATCAAAAGAATAATTCGTACCTTTTACGCTCGCCGCACCGTTTTGCGGGTTATTGAATTGCGCCAGATAATCCCCATCTCCATTGGTTCCCATCACTTCATGGTTCCCGATAATCGGAACAAGTGTGGTATTCATCAGCTGCTTTTGAGCTGCATCAAACCACCAGTTCCACTGCTCTTGTTCAAAGCCCTTATCCACCATATCTCCAGCATGAACCAGCATTTCCGCATCCGGCATATACGCGTAAGCCGCTTCAATCGTATCTCCCCAAAGACCAAAACCAGCCTTAGAATCTGCTTGGGAATCTCCGATAAACAGGAATTTTGTAGAAGTGTCCTCACCACCACTTGTAACAAAAGCTCCTTGCTCACTTACATTTGACTCGCCATCACCCGCACGATATACATATTCCGTTCCGGGGGTAAGCGCAGTGGCCTCCGCTTTATGAACTCGCATCGTTCCGTCATTGTTGGTGTTGTAAATTGAACTGCTGCCGGTAATTTTTATTACATTCGCAGCTTGAAAGCTTGTAAACTCCGCTTTTTTCACAAGTTCTACTACAGTATCCATGGTCAACGGTTCTGTCTGCCAAGTAAACTGGCGAGAAGTTGCTGCATCTTGGCCCATCGTAACATTAACATTACGCGGAGCTGTAGTAGCGTCATATGGAGCAACCTTGAACGTCATTACAGGACTATAGGTATTTCCTTTTACCGCCTGCAATTTAAAAGTTCCTTCTGCTGAAGTGACAAAGTCAGTAGTTAGTGTTCCACTTGCCCCTGAAGCAACACCTTGTACCTCCACTCCATCGAACAGCAGCTTTGCTCCTTCAACGACACTTCCATTCAGATCTTTTACCGCAAAAGATGCATCAAAGCCCTTCGCAAGATCATAATGGTTCCAAGTGAGCATCAACTGTGTCTTCACAACAGATTCAACAGCTGCTCCAATAAAAGAAATAGGAACCCCAGTACCCTCTGTAGAAGTTACCGATCCGGATGTATTTTCAATTACAAAAGCTTTGCTAATATCTCCAGCCAACTGCTCCTGAGTGTAGGGACCCACAAAATCATTTCGAACTGTATATTGAATTTGCCCGATGAGATCCGTATCTCCCAGATTGGAAGAATTGATATTCGTTAAGTTAAGACGCACAGTGCCCAATGCCGGATCAATGATGGACTCCACTTGCGTTTCTGATACCTTATTCCCCCGAATTACCTGCAAATCTTTAACTGCAGCCGGATTAAAAGCAAACGTAAGATGTCCTTCCTTCAGCTTGCTCGCTTTCTCTGCCGTTACGTCCAAAGTGTAAGTGTTGCCGGCATATACTACTTCTGGTGTTTTGTACACATAGAACGGAGAGCCCAAATTTACTGTAAAATACCATTCTTTTATCGTCTGGTTACCGCTTAAATCGCGAATGGCAACTTTTACTTTATGACGGCCTTCTGTCAGTGGAACCTTTGGTTTATAAGTAATCTGACCTTTTGGAGGATAAAAGCCATGCTCCACTAATTGATCGTCCACATATACTCGTATTTTGTCAGGATCGATTAAGGTCGTTCCCGGATGCACCACTGGATCATAACCATCATCCTCACCATTGACGGAAAGGGTCGGTGTAGCTGTTTTGACAATTTCGTTCACGCCAGGATATGCATCTTTAAGAATAGGAGGTATTCTGTCCTCCTCTAGCGGGCCATAAATGGCACGAATATCATCAACGTAAATAGCTCCCGCACTCTTATTAAGATTGCTTGTCTCCATATAGCGGACAGGCATATCCATCGTTAACGGGGTGGTTTTCCCCTTAGGAACGGATACTTCGACGTATTTCCACCCCGTCCAGTTCACACCATTTACCTGATCAGTAAAATCCACAGGCACTGCCGCATTATTGCCATCCCGAATCTGTCCCCGCAGCCAGTGCTTTTTGCCATCTCCGTAGATCCACATACTGATCTTTTCAGGATACCCCGGAATCTGAATCCGATTGGCGGTTGAGCTTGCGGCTAAATAAGCACCGGATGTGCCTGTTTTATTAACAAAATCATATTCCAGCTTCAAGGCTTTGTCCCCGTTGCGGACAAAATCCAGATCCGACACTTCCTGAATCGCCACGCTGTTAGCTGCTGCACTAGAGGCTATATATTTATCAATGCCATTCTCAAAATCCTCCAGCATTACAGGCGGTAACCCCACATTTACTTCAAAAGAGGTCTCAACGTCCCTGTATTTAGCATAAATCTTTCCGTTTTTCCCGTTCTCACTCGTCGCCTGAAACAGACCCTTCTCGTCCACGGTTCCGATCTCGCCCTCAACCCGCCATTCGAAGCTAGGGTTGTCAGCTTGAATCACTTGTCCATTACGTAGCGCCTTCACAGTTAATTGTGCAGCAGCACCTGAAGAATAAGTTTTGATCTCATCAGGAAACCTAAGCTCTGTAAGCTTATCTACAACCTCAATTTCAGCACTGCCTTTGACTGCGCCAGCCTCTACAATTACAGTTCCTGTGCCGGCAGTGATTCCTCCGGTGAAGACTCCGTTCGCATCGACAGTACCAAGGTTAGCGTCCACCTGCCAATTCAGCGTACCCGAATAAGGCGCCGGATGACCGTTCTCGTCCACTCCTGCCGCTTTGAATATAAAGCTGGAGCCTTGCAAAATACGTTCCGTATTCGGCTGCACAACCAGCTTAGAAGCCGAAGGTTGCTCAGGGGCTGTATTGACAAGCAATAAACCGTTACCAGTTTTACGCTCGTAACCATCTGAGCCCTGATTCATCATTCGGACACCAGATGTACCCGGCATTCTGGCCACAAAAGTAGAAGAACCGCCACCATCCAGATTCATGGCGTTCACTACGCCCATACCCTTCAGAATGTTGCCAAGCTCATCGGTATCTACGCCCTCACTAAAATCTGGAGATCTTCCATCCACTTCGAATAGAACGAGACTTCCGTCCGCTTTTGTCCCAATGGCTGTCCGCGGATGAATTCCTAAAGGCCCTACACCTTGTTGAACTACTCCGTCTTTTACCAGCGGCCCTTCGCCGCCAATGGCTACCTTCACATCATTCCATTCTCCGCTGAGCGCAAAGCTGGCAGTAACGTTATCGCCAACCGATAACCCTTGCAGAACAGCACTGGACGTACCCTGGGCAGATAAAACCACTTTTCCTTGGGAAAGCGGCGTATTGCCTTGATTGTTGCGGATTTCAGATACCTTCAGCTTCAAGGTCTGGCTGCTTTTCACTTCTCCCTCGACAATATCTAGAACAACCTCGTCACCCTCATTGGTTGACTTTGTAGTTGTATTATAATCTTCCGTATAAAGAACCAGCTCATTTGTATTTCGGTATCGGTTGATGCTAGTCAGATTGGTTGTTTTTCCATTTATCGTCACGTTTTTGGTCAGCTTCGGCACCCCATAAATCGAGCTGCCATCTTCTTTTAAACCGAAAGTAAAAGCTGAAATCGAACTGTTCAGGATTACACCCTCATCCATAAATAACCCATTAGGAACACCCGTAGCAAAACCGGAGATTTCATAGAAATCACCATTGATTCCTGCGATCACTCGGTTTCTAGGTGAATCCGCATACGTGGCCATTTCTGTAACGCCCTTCATACCGTATACCTTTCCATCCTTCGTTCCTGCCCGCAGCTCCAAATTTCCTTGTTGCGGGTTGAACTCCACTGCATGTATCTTTTGTAAACCACGTTCATTCTGGAGATCCATCCAGGTATACATCGCCCCAGTTGCAAGCTCTGTTTGGCGAACATCAATAACGGTTCCGTAGTCTGTTGCTGGTAAATCAGAGATGGAAGCGTGAACAATTGCCCCCGGTTGTAACAACGAAATCAACAAAACAAAGATAACAACAACATTAATTTGCCTTAGATACCTTCTCACTGTGTTGACATCCTCCCCACTTGGCTGTCCTAATATCGATCTGAGCTTGGACAACATCATAGGGTTAATATTAACTAGGAAGCGTAAAGGTTAGATAAAATTTACCAAGGCATACTGTTAACTTCGTCTAATCATTTCATCAAATTCATGCTTTAGCCTGTTGATAAATCTTCGGGCGGTCTGGGAGGTCTGTTTTGAAGCAGAGACAATAGCTCCTGAATATTTCGCACGGGTATCTGGTGATCGTAACTCGATGGTTTTCATGAAGGCAGAAGTCATCTCTGATATTTTAAGAAACGAATAATCCAGACCAATTGTGATGGCCAGTCCTTCTGCAACTGCATTCTCAATCGCCCGTGTGTTGTTACTTACAAAAAGCAAATTGATCGGCCCATAGCCAGATAAATATCGCTCTACATAGTCCTTAATGTAAGGATCATCGTATAAAACTAACGTCTGCCCCACTAACTGATCCGGTGTAAGGATTGAATTCAGGGCTAGCGGTGACTGTGGATGTACACCAACTACAATTTTTCCTTCCATTAACCGTTCAAACTTAACCCCCTTATATGTGTCAGGCATTCCCTCCGGTGAGACCATAAGTCCAATGTCCATTTCATCCTGAAGTACATTATCCAGAATTTCTTTGGGTCCTTTTTCAAAAATCTCTATTTTCACATTTGGAAAATCTGCCTTAAAACTAGAAATTACCTTCACCATCAGATGCATGGGTCCAGGTATCGTAGCAATTTTCAAATGACCACTTAACGTATCGCTGTAAATCTGTGCTTCTTCTTTTAATTCATTTACTTTCATCAGGACTTCATTTGCTTTGCTAATAATGGCATTTCCTTCTGCTGTGGGAACCGCTTTTTGCCCGCGCGAACGGATGAACAAAGTAACTCCCAGCTCAGCCTCCAGCATGGTAATGGACTGACTCATTGCGGATAGAGTGATATGACGATTCTGAGCTGCTTTGGTTAAAGAACCAATCTTTGCGACTTCTACAATATTCTCGCATTGCTCCAAATTCATTTGAATCACCCCTTAAGTTAATCTTTACTTAATAACTATTAAATTTACTTAAATTTTAATTAATTTAGACAAGTGTTACAATGTAAATAAGTTAGTAAGTAACCATTTTTACTATATCAACTTTCATTTCTAGTATAACTATATTTCTTGAGGAGGAAACTCAAATGACAGACAAAAGAGTAGCCGTAATAACAGGTGGAGCCAGTGGAATCGGGAAACAAACCGCCATTAAATTTGCAAGTAAAGGTGATCAAGTTGTCGTTGCCGATTTCAATCAACAATTAGGTGAAGAAACGGTAGCACAAATTATTAAAGAGGGTGGCGAAGCAATTTTCGTCAAAACAGATGTTTCCAAATATGAAGATGTCGAAGCGCTGGTTCAAAAAACTGTAGATACTTATGGAAGAATTGACGTTATGTTCAACAATGCCGGGATCGGCCGCGTCACTCCTGTACTAGACCAAGACCTTAAGGATTATCACAGTGTCATTAATGTCAATCAGCATGGTGTAGCCCATGGGATTATCGCTGCTGGTAAAAAAATGCGTGAGCTCGGCATCAAAGGTGTGATCATCAATACAGCTTCTGTATTTGGATTCCTAGCTTCCCCAGGTACATTCGCATATCACGCTTCCAAAGGTGCGGTCATTATGATGACTAAATCCGCAGCACTTGAACTTTCGGTTCATGGCATCCGCGTGCTTGCCGTTGCTCCAGGCGCTGTAGATACGCCAATTATCCAAGGATATAAAGATCAAGGAATGGTTGACCAAATGAAGAGCAAAGTAATGGGTAACAAACTAACATTACCTGAACAAGTTGCAGACACTGTATACTTGCTCTCCTTACCAGAAGCTAGTGCAATTAACGGTAGTGTTGTAATGGCTGATGAAGGTTATGCTTCATTTAAATAAAGTTTAGGGTGAAAAAAATCCAAGGCTTCCCTCGAGGGAGGTCCTTGGATTTTTTTAAAGTATTCAATAGATACACCCTACTCCCAAGTCCTCTGTTCATTAATCTTCAGCTTACGTTTAAACGCCTGCTCCAGATCAATACCAAGTTTATTGGCCAGATCAAAAATATTCCACACCACATCGTACATCTCGTATCCCAAGTTTTCTTTCCGCTCCGCATCTGGATGAAAAGATACCGACAAAACCTCTTTGGATAACTCCCCAACCTCAGTCATTAAGTACAGCATTCTCTGCTCAATGGTGCTGGTATCAAACCCTTTGATTTCACTGAACTCCTTAACATACTGTTGAAACTCTGCTGCATTCATTTCCTTACGCCTCGCTTTTTGGTATAAAGTTATGTAAAGTAATTATTCCTGCGTATTTACCAATTATCATCCTTTTGATCTAAGAATACAAACTCTCCAAGACTTTGCTGTTTATTAGACAAGAATGCTCTCACAATGCCATAAAAAAGAAGCGATTCCTCATTTATCGAAGAATCGCTTCTTTGCATTTTGCTCACTATAGTGATCCCTCAATAGCCAACTCGGTACAATCTGAATAGATCCACTCCGATGATCACCTTATTTACCAGCCCCTACTTCAGCCACTCTACGATTCTGGAAATGACGGATATCCGGACGCTCCAATCCTAGATGTTCACGAAGGGTACTCCCCGTATACTCAGTACGGAACAAGCCGCGTGCTTGCAAGATGGGCACAACATGATCCACGAATTCATCCAAGTTGCCCGGCAGTACTGGTGGCATAATATTAAATCCATCGCAGCCGTACTCTTCGAACCACAATTGCATTAAATCTGCCAATTGTTCATAGGTTCCAACAAACTGCATATGTCCTCGTGCACCAAGCAAACGGCGGCCTAATTCTAATATCGATAATTTGTCCTTACGAGCCATATCCATAATCAGCTGAACCCGGCTTTTCATTCCATTTGATGCTTCTACTGGATCAGGAATCTCAGGCAGCTGTCCATCTACTGGGTATTCGGACAGGTCAAACCTCAACATGCCAGACAACATACCAACAACAGCGGCAGGAGGAATCAACTCCTGCAGTTCTTTATATTTACTTTGGGCTTCCTCTTCGGTCGCTCCAATGATCGGAGATAAGCCCGGCATAATTTTTAAGCTACCACGTTCACGGCCATAATCTGCTAATTTGGAATTGACGCTTTCATAGAAGGCCTTAGCCGCTTCAAGCGACTGCTGTGCCGTAAAGATCACCTCTCCAAAACTAGCTGCAAAATCTTGTCCTGGACCAGAAGATCCGGCTTGAATAAGTACAGGATACCCTTGAGGTGAGCGAGGAACATTGAGGGTTCCTTTTGTAGAATACCACTCCCCTTTGTATTCCACTTCTTTGATCTTCTTCGCGTCAGCAAATTGTCCCTCTTCGCGGTTGACGATTAAAGAGTCATCCTCCCAGCTGTCCCAGAGAAGCGTTGCCACCTCAACAAATTCACGTGCCATTTTATACCGAAGTCCGTGCTCTGGATGCTCCGGCTTCCCATAGTTATAAGCTTCCACATCAAGCTGAGAGGTGACAATATTCCAACCCGCTCGGCCTTCACTAATATGATCTAAAGAAGCAAATTTGCGAGCCACATTATAAGGTTCGTTATACGTGGTCGATACGGTAGCCGTTAATCCGAGTTTTTCTGTTTCTGTCGAAAGGGCTGACAACAGCGTCAATGGGTCCAGCATACCCGAAGCTGCTTGATCCGCACCCATCACATACAACAAATCCGCCAAAAACATCATATCGAACTTCCCACGCTCGGCGGTTTTTGCCAATTCGCGATAAAATTTATAATTGAAGATCTTATCCGCTCCCGATTCCGGATGACGCCAGCCATAATGATGATGTCCTGAATAATAAATAAATGCACCTAAATGTAGCTGATCTTTTCTGGTTCCCATAATGACCCTGCCTTTCGAATTCTAGAGTTCGTTAACCTTTGAATGTATCACGCCAATGCAGCCATCTTCTCTCCAGCAATCGAATTGCGGAATCCGAAAGTTTTCCTATCACTGCAAAGATTGAAATTCCAACGAATACTATATCTGTTTGCGAATAAGCTCTGGCATCCTGAATCATATAGCCTATCCCCGCACTTGTTCCCATCATCTCCGCTACGACGAGTACAAGCCACGATGCACCAAGTGATAAGCGAATACCAAGTAGAATATTAGGCATTGCAGCCGGAATAATCATTTTGCTAAGCAGCTGCCATCTTGTATATTGGAAAATACGCGATACTTCAACAAGCTTGATATCAACATTACGAATTCCTAGGAAAGTGTTCAGATAAACTGGAAAAAAAGCACCTAATGAAATCATTAGTATTTTAGAAAATTCACCTACACCAAACCACAAAATGAATAACGGAATAAGGGCAAGTAATGGAATCGTTCGAAGCATCTGTAAAGATGGATCCAGTGTACGCTCTACCAACTTCCCAAGTCCTGTAGATAAGCCAAGCAGCAGTCCAGTAGCAGATCCCAATAAAAAGCCAAGCCCTGCCCGATAGGCGCTAATCCCCAGATGTCGAAACAGCTCACCGCTAGCTATTAAAGAAAAGAACTGCGCAATAATGGTAGATGGAGCAGGCAATGTCGTCGCAGAGACTAGATGGAGCGCAGCTGCCACTTCCCAAATCACCACTAGAGCTAGAGGTACAATCCAACCATGCAGTTTTTTTGGAATCCAGCTTAAACCATCATCATGACGCTCTATTTTATTACTGGATAGGTGATTGCTCATGATCCTTTATCTCCTCTATAACTGTCCTGCCATCTTAGCAATCTCGATTCCAACAGCTTCACTAATGAATCTGACAGTTTACCTACTACAGCAAACACGATGATCCCAACAAATACCACTGTGGTCAAAGAAAACGATCGCGCGTCATTGATTAGATAGCCAACACCTGAGCTAGAGCCCATCATCTCCGCTACGACAAGTCCAAGCCAAGCTATGCCCACAGACAAACGGATACCTAAAAAGATGTTGGGCAGTGAGGCTGGAATTATTAACTTACTCACCATCTGCCATTTACTGAATTGCAGTACTCTCCCAACATCAAACAACTTGTTGTCCACCGAACGGATTCCTAGAAATGTGTTCACGTATAATGGGAAAAATGAACCTTTGGCAATCAACAATATTTTTGAGGTTTCACCGAATCCGAACCACAAAATAAATAGTGGAGCGATTGCTAAATGGGGCAGCGTGCGCAGCATTTGCAGCGACGGATCCAGCAAACGTTCTGTTTTGTATGAGAAGCCTACCCACAAACCAGCCGCTAAGCCAAGCCCTCCCCCAATTAAGAAACCAAGCAGTGCCCGCCAAGCGGATATGCCTAAATGTTTCGCCAACTCACCGGACGCGGTCAAGCTAACCAGTTCCCGCCATATTTCACTTGGCCTTGGCAGCAATATAGGATTTAACTTTCCCATCGCTCCGGCTATCTCCCAAATCAGGAGTAAAGCAATTGGTAAGATAAGTCCAAGCAATACATTCGTCGTTTGGATGGAAAGTCCGCGCTTCTTTACTGGATTCTTCTTATGAATTAGTGGCGAAATCACAGCTTTTTCAGCACTGAATTGCATGTAAACAACCTCTTTTCTACATCTGTGGTTTCATCCGTTACTTCAAAGGTTCCTTCAGTGCTGCTTCAATATATTGATTGTCTGTTATTTTAGAAACTTCAATCTCTTTACGGATGTTCTTAATATTAAATTGAAAATCGGCTGTCTTCTGCAATTCTTCAACAACAGCATCACTAATTGGAATGTTGATCATCTGGGAACGTTCAAACGTACCTTCGATTACCGCTGCCGGAATGTTCCGCTCAGCTGCATATCTTTCAGTCGCTTCAGCGCGATTATCTGTCTCCCAAGCTATAGCTTTGTTGGTTACTTTTAAATAAAGCGTAACTAGTTCTGGATATTTCTCTGCGAACGCTGAACGGGAGATCACAAAAGAAGGAGATAAGACACCCAATTGCTCACCATCCGTCAAAACCTTCCCTTTACCGGTCAATGCATTTAGAGTAATATATGGATCCCATGTAGCCCATGCATCAACGCCACCGGTTTCAAATGCAGGTTGTGCTTCATCAGGCTGCAACTGGATAATCTCAAAATCTGCTTCTTTAAGACCTGATTCCTCAATACCGCGATATAGAAAGTTGTAAGCATTGCTGCCTTTTGTAACAGCTATCTTCTTGCCTTTCAGATCCTCCAGTTTCTGAGCAGTACTACTACCAGGTACAAGAAGAGCAACGTTATTCGTACCTTCTAATACTTGTGAGATAATCTTAATAGGAATGCCCGCAGCTTGGGCTGCGATCACCGGCATGTTGCCAAGAGTCGCTATGTCCAACTTATTAGAAGCGATCGCCTCTGTCATTGGGGGCCCACTTTGAAATTCCGTCCATTCTACTTTTACGCCCAGCTTATCAAATTCTTGCTCATACCATTTTTCCTCACGGGCCTTACCAAACATCCCACCGCTGCCCTGCACGCCAATCTTAATGGTCACACCTTCATATTTATTGGCCTCGTTCTTTCCCGCACTCTTTTCATTCGATGCACAACCCGTTGCAAATACAGTCAAAACAAGCATAACAAGTAGTGAATTACGAAATAATTTCATGGATCATTTCTCCCCTTTTTATAAAAAAATGGACTCTCTTTATCTAGATACCAGCTCCAACATCGATTGCCGGTTCTTCAACCTTCTCAAACTCACTCAGCACCAGTCGACGTAGCTCTTGGAATGAAGTACTGGATCTTTTTCGCGGAAACGGTAAATCAATGGGAAGAATATTGCGAATATGCCCAGGTCGGGGATTCATAATGACTACCCGCTCACCCAGGAATACAGCTTCATCCAGATCATGAGTTACAAATAACATAGTCGTCTTATTACTCTGCCAAATATCAAGAAGTACCTCTTGCAGATGTGATCTAGTAAAAGCGTCTAGTGCGCCAAAAGGTTCATCGAGCAGTAATACATCCGGATTACGGAGCAACGCCCTAGCAATAGATACTCGTTGGGCCATCCCGCCTGACAGCTCACGTGGATAGGATTTCTCAAAACCCTTTAATCGTACAAGTTCAATCAATTCATCTACTTTTTTGCGAACCTCTGGATTTTTAAGCGATAAATTTGCTGCAATATTATGCTCCACCGTCAACCACGGAAAAAGTCTTGGTTCTTGAAAAATAAATCCCTTCTCAATACTCGGACCGTCGATCTGTTTGCCATTCAGTAGAACCGTGCCGCTATAGCCCGTATCCAGTCCTGCCACAATTTTTAGCAAGGTACTTTTTCCGCAGCCGCTGGGACCTATAATCGTAATCAACTCGCCTTTTTTCACCTTCAGCTGAATATTGCTTAATGCGATAACATCACCGGCAGGCGCGGCGAATACTTTATTCAAATGTTCGATAACCAGTGTTTCCTCCGACACTCCATTCACCCTTTCCGATAAATTTAAACTAAACTATACTTATGTATTTAATAGGTATTAAGAGCAAAAAAATAATGAGAACTTCTAAAGAACCTTATCCGATTATTCAACTAGGTTTAATTTACATCATCTTATCAGTGACATTCCTCACATGTCAAACATTATTTGCCAAATGGGTGTATGTTTTGTGAAGTGGGGAGGTTTTGCGAATGGCAAGGACATAGCATTAGTTATAGTCGATAGGGATTTATCTAATTGGAGTTCAAAACTGCACAAAAAAATACCGCATATTTATTGGTTTTGGACCAATGAATAAGCAGTATTTTGGGGGCTGTTCACAAACCCTATTGCTTAGGGAACCTCATGCTAAATTCTGAAAGTATCAGCATTGATAATAATTCCAGCTATTACTTTCTAAACGTTCTTTCATAATCTTCAAACCGTATTTTTCTAATTTGTTTACGATCCGTTGTTCTAACAATGATTCCTTCTGATTTGCCTGATGCGTCGATGCCTACTTGCGTGTTTTCGAATCTTTTTAAATAAGAATATGTACTCTCAAGAGAAGTTGGAAACTCGGAACCCTTTATGGTTTCAAGAAGTGGTGCAGACTGCAAATCAATACTTTCAATAAATCTCTTCTTCTCAATTTCATCATAAAATGGTTGATTTCCGTGATCACGCCACACCGCAATTTTCTCCTGCGATAACTCAAGAAGTCTATATAATTCATCCTTATTCAAGGAGAACACATCAAATACACGATACCCTTGAGTTTTTCTGTCAGAATAGTTCTTGGATGCTTTAGTTTTCCCTCCATAAGATTCCTGATAAATTACGGTTAATGCCCAGTCACCCTCAAGAAGGATATCTGCAATTACTTTTTCTGCTAACGGCTTAAGAAATTCCGCAATGTTCCCATAAGGATTACCGATTCTATCTCCTTTTGCATATAACAATTCTTCTCTGGAACCAATTAGATAATCAACTTCGTTATCATCATTTTTTAATAAAATGATCCTTGAATTTTCACCATCTACTTTTTCGCAAACAAAAACATCGTCTAATTCTGCGAAGCCTCTTGACTCCGTTAAAACATCATTTAACCGACCTCGTTCACCTAATTGATGATATGTAAGAATGCTTGGGTACTTTGTTAAAGAATTAATTTTCTTTAAATCCATAAACTATTCTCCCACTTTCAAATTCACTTTATATGACTCTTGTTCTTATAAACATAAACAAAGATAGCCAAGGAATATTTTACCACTGATTACGTGTTCACGTGTTATTCCTGATGGGATTGTCATAAAGAGTTCTCCTTATTTGTTTACCAATTTAACTTTGAAGATAAGTATCATCATAATCTACGTAATTACTTTGTTGATTACGCATGAAGGTTATACGCAAAGAAGGTTCTTATATGTATTTTCAAGTGATACTCATGTAATAGAAAATCAGCAAAATAAGAATATGTAAATAGTAGTAAACACCAATAAATCTTCTTTAATAATCTGATTCAAATATTGTTTCGTTTTTATCATTTGAGAAAATAATTTTTAATTGAGCAGTCGGATTCCAAATCCTACTATCTTTTATAATTAGATATTTTCCACCTGTATATTCATACTCACGAGTCTTACTGTCAATCACCACTGAAAATGTTTTAGCATCTTTTAAAACTGGCGTATTATTAATTACAAGGCCAATTGAACCTTTCTCTAAACCACCAATAGCTATCTCATCTCGTATCATAGCCGTAGATTTAGTATAGTCAGAAGCACTACGATAAATATAAATATAGGGCAAGCTAAAAATGTAATATTCCTCGTCGTTTAGCTTTTGTATAGATACATAATCCAAATTTTCACTTTCGATAAATTGATCTAATTCTTTTTCAGTGATTGCATTCCAGCTACACCCTGACAAAAAGAAGAATACACAAAAAGATAGTATTACATATCTCAAATGAAATTTCATATTCCCTCCATAATTAAATATCACACTTAGATTATTTACATCCTTAGCTATGATTCTCCTTAATAAATTCAAGCATGTACGTATCTAAAAAAACAAAGGATTTATCCTACTAACTCCACTGTAACATTAAATGGAATATTTTCCGCAGCTTATCTTCTACCAAGGCAATAAATTCCGAGTTGTAGCCATTAGGTATTTATAGGTTTTATGACCATAATTTATTAGTCTGTAAGATTGTATTATCAGATGATTTTGATACCTTTAATGCGAAATGATTGAAGTTGCTTGTAAACAGTGTTACTCTATCAACGGTAAACTCAAAATCTGTACTCTTCAATACATCTTATAATAGTCACTATTTTTAGTTAAGAAAGGTAACACTATGATAAAAGTTGATAACTTATCCTTCGCATTCCCGCAAAAAGACCTATATAAAAACATTTCATTTACGCTTGAAGAGGCACAACATTGCGCTTTTATAGGAACAAGCGGCAGTGGTAAAAGTACACTGATCGATATCCTGATGGATCCAGAAAAATATTTGTTCGAAGGCAAGCTAGAGATGGACCCCACCTGCAAAATCGGGTATGTAAGTCAGTTTTCGCAACTAGACAAATCTAAAGAAACAACCGTTTTTGAATATATAGGAGAAGAATTTATTAAGATACAAAATGAAATAACAGCGATTCTAACTGAAATGGAAACATCGTCAGATATTGATTCATTACTCGAAAAGTATCAATTAGCTCTAGATGCCTTTGATTTAATGGATGGAAATGATTTTGAAAGCAATATTAATAAGAAACTAAATTTAGCCAACCTCTTGAAGCTAAAAGATGTTAGGGTATCCGACCTAAGTGGTGGGGAATTCAAACTTATTCAAGTGATGAAGGAAATGCTGACTAGTCCAGACTTAATGATTATGGATGAGCCCGATGTATTTTTAGATTTTGAAAACCTAAATGCACTTAAAAATCTGATTAATGCTCACAAAGGAATATTGCTAGTTGTTACGCATAACCGTTATCTATTAAATCATTGTTTTAACAAAATTATACACCTTGAAAACATGGAGATCCAAGAGTTCGATGGGCGATATATTGAGTATAACTTCTCATTACTTCAGACGAAAATTGAGTTACAAGAAATCGCAGTCGCTGAACAAGAAGAAATAGAGAGATACGATAACATTATTGATAATCTTAGAGCGATCGCAACCTATAATTCAGAAGCATCTAGAGGGAGAGCGTTAAAAGCTAGGGTTAAGTTTCAAGAAAGATTGGAAGCGCGAAAAATTAAAGCGCCATTCGTTGATATTAAGCAACCAAAAATCAGTTTTGGTGTGGACAATGAAATTGGAGATGACATCACTGTTTTAAATGTGAATAATTATAGTGTTTCCTTTGATGAGTTGATTTTAGAAAATGTTAACTTTGAGATGAAACCTACAGATAAAGTAGCCCTTATCGGTCCAAACGGTACCGGGAAAACGACTTTACTCCGAGATATCTTTAAAAATAATCATGATTCAATTGAAATAAATGCTGACATTAAAGTGGCTTATCTTTCTCAGCTTCAAGACGAAGTGCTAAAGGATTCTAATACCATACTAGAAGACTTCATCGATGCCGGGTTTGCAACTTATGACGAGATTAGAGCACATCTTTCAAACTATGGCTTTGAAGGAGAAATTCTTACTCAAAAGATAGAATCTTTATCTGGTGGCGAAAAAAATATACTGCAATTGGCAAAAGTTTCTGCTAGCAAAGCAAACTTATTGCTTCTTGATGAACCGACAAGCCATTTAGACACCTATACACAAATCGCACTGGAGAAAGCCATTGAAGACTATAAAGGTGCGATTCTCATGATTTCTCATGATTTCTATTCTGTAGTAAATGGGATGGATTATGTACTAATCATTGACGAGAAGACGATTAGAAAAATGAGTATGCGAAAATTCAGAAAGATGATTTATGCCAGTCATTTTGATAAAGATTATTTAGAAAATGAACAAAATAAAAAAGCAGTTGAAATGAAAATAGAATTAGCTTTAAAAGACAATAATTTTGAACTTGCGAAAGGTATGGTTGACGAGCTAGAAGAGCTGATTAAGTTACTTTAAAAATTACAATCCTCTGGTGGAAAAATGTCTATTAAAAAGACACTGATAAATGATATGCTCCCTGTCAAGTGGACAGTGGTTCACTTATCATTAGAAATCTATGCCAACATCCCCCTTAAAGAATATTTGTTTTTGTATATGCATTATATACCGAGCATACGTTCTTTAAGCAGGAGATATTTTCTAACTAATCATTTTAAATTACTACCAAATTTATAATATAACGCAAATAATAAACGCCATTCCATATCAACGGTAGTTTATTATTTGATATTTATGATAATAAATAAAAACTACTTTGCAAAATCAATGTGAATCTTAGCATCATTCTCTGTTTTTTCCCAATTCACTTTTGCCCCCAATGCTTCAGAAATAAATCTCAGATTTACATAAAAGATATTACTCGTAGGTTCAAGTGATGGTGCTTGATTTAATACAACATTTTCTCCATTTAATAATGCATCATAAGAATTATTTGTTAACACTATAACTTTATTATCTTTTGATGCTGTCACAGTTTTTGTGTTATTATCCCATTCAATCGACATTCCATACTTTTCAAAAATGGGTCGCATAGGGACAAGAGTTGTTCCAAGATAAGTGACATTTGCATAAATGTCTAACTTTTCATCATTAATGTAAATGACTGGCTTGCTGCGTGAAGCGTTTACGCCAGTCCCTCCTAGCATTAACGTAATAACAGATGTAAGTAAGATTGCTTTAAAAACTACCTTCATACGATTCCTCCTTTAAATAATAATGGACAATAGACACAAAAGTATCTACTGTCCATTATTTTAATTGTAAATGTCACTATTTACAACAATTGTAATTACATTATTTCCACTGACAGTGACATTCGAATGATCGTTCAGTGGGCCTGATAATGCACTGCTAGAAATAGGTGTTCCGTCAACTTTGATATTAGAAAAAGTCGTTCTATTTTTTCCTGTATCAGTTTTAGACCAAACAGTTGATAACAGTTTCCATCTGCTTATTGAGGCAATATTCCAGCTTGCATTTGATTCCATTATTGTTATATTTGGTGTGTCTTGAAGAGAATAGCCCCCGAGTGTTGGACAAATAGATGTTCCATCAATTTTGATTCTTACTTTTCCATTATAATTGTACCAAAAATACATTAATGGAGCTGTGCCAGGTTTATAACCATTTTTTGTTTGTACTTGATTATAGCTAGGATCGAAAGTAGCGCTTTGATATTGATCCCAACCTGTATTTGTCTCACTTACATATGGACGATTTTTTTTCTTGAGAATTATTACTGGGTTCCATCCATAAGACGTAGCACTTGGCCCTAAATTATTATAAAGTTCCACACCCATGTCAGCTGCCCAAGAACCAATACCATCGGTAACAGTCGTAGTATATTCAAATCCACCATAGTTAAAAGCAATATGATTCGGTCTATCCAGACTCACTATATTACTGTCCGCTAATGGTAGTTGCATTAGTGCCATAAGATAGCTACCAGTAGTATTAACATTCATTCTACCGCCTACACCATCCCCAATAAATCCAGCTCTAGGAGCGACGTTAATACTGTTAGCCTCATTAAATTCATTAACATTTCCCGCTAGAAGACTTTCCACATTAGTATCTGTCTTATCTACTACCCATAATTCTGGGGCAGCATTAGCCGACTCTTCATAAAAATAAGTATATTGTTCATCGAAAGTAATGTAATCATAAGTAGTTTGGTCAGCACTTTTTGCAAAAGCTACTTTACTATCTCTTTCTTCTTCAACAGCATTTTTAGCAATTTGTAGTACGGCAGCAAGTTGATAATCGGCAACCTTTTGAGTCTCTTGATGCACCACATTAATCTCTGCCAACTCCAGACTTGAAGTTGGTAAAGTGTCGTCAGCAAAAGCTGAAACAGGGAAAACCGCAAAACTTGAAATAAGAAGACTAGTTAATATTTTTTTACTATAATTCATATAATTACCTCCTTTTGGAATGAGATAATTGTATGTCACATCAGATAAATAAAATAGAATATATTCCCTTGTAATATTTTGTATTTTTTTACTATAATAATGCGATTTTCGCTATATTATTATCTAATAGTCAAAATATAAAATTCCTAAATTTTTTCTTAATTCGCTATATAATAAAAGCCCAATTTCATCGTAAAGAAATCAGTGAAATCAGAGCTACTTTGCAGATTGCTTCGGGTGAAAACTCAGCAGATATTTTGAATCATTAAGTGCTTTTATCGCAATCTCGCTTCCTCTATAAGAAACAGTGCTTAAATAATCAATTAAACTCTTCTTAACATATCCCCTTTTCTATCCTCTTACAGTTTTTATTTGTGAGATATTCTCAACAGGATTTTTAAATAATTCTCCTTATTCACATCATGCTGATTCTTTAAGAATTAACTTTAAAGATTGTTCATAAGAGTTAATGGTCTTACGTGATAAATTTTTGTTCTGACAATATGCTAAAAAGTCTTCTAAGAAAAACTCCAAATCCGATAACTTCATACAAATCCTCCGTCTCTTTACCTACAAAAACAAAACCCAATAAACCATATAGGTTTATCGGGTGAGATGGAAAAAGTTTATCGGTTTCAAAACAAGTTTATCGGTTTTTATATACTGACTGTAAACACCTACCAGCAACCTACAATTCCTTACCACGTACTGCCCCTAACCCTTTCAACTAACCTTATGCTCAATCCGCAGCTTATCTGCTACCATGGCAATAAATTCCGAGTTAGTAGGCTTAGATTTGGAGATATTAATGGTGTAGCCGAATAAATGGCTAATGGAGTCAATGTTGCCACGTGTCCAAGCGACTTCAATCGCATGGCGGATCGCGCGTTCTACGCGTGAAGGCGTGGTTTTGAACTTCTCAGCGATTGCTGGGTAGAGTGTCTTCGTAATCGCACCAAGGATCTCGATATTGTTATATACCATGGTGATCGCTTCACGCAGGTACTGATAGCCCTTGATATGCGCTGGGACACCGATTTCATGGATGATCGAGGTAATGTTAGCGTCGAGGTTCTTGCCCTTAGAGAGCGGCACTACATTCGATCTGGACGTCGACGAATAATTGTACATGTTGGAGGAGGAGCTCATGCTGCCTTGAGAGCCGACAAGCTGACGTACACGATTTGCCAGGACCTCCATATCGAACGGTTTCAAAATATAATAGGATGCACCAAGCTGTACAGCTCTTTGAGTGATGTTCTCCTGACCAAAAGCAGTCAGCATGATGATCTTCGGTTGAGGATTCAGATCCATATCACGTAGACGTTCCAATACACCTAGGCCGTCTAAATGCGGCATGATGATATCAAGAATAAGAACATCGGGAATTTTACGCGCTTCGCTAAGCATTTGAAGCACTTCTTCACCATTGTAGGCGATACCCGTTACGGTCATATCTTCTTGCTCAGAAATGTACTCGGAAAGCAAATTCGTAAATTCCCTGTTATCATCGGCCAACAACACTTCAATATTCTGCACTGGCTGCTTCCTCCTTAATTATATCTGCTATTCGAAAATAACATTTTTTTCTTGTCTCTTACGTTTTCGACATGGAGATCGAATTCCCTTCTGTCGAAAATTATTTTTCTTTATTTTTTTTCTGCGTTGGATTATAATTAAATATTTTATCTCAATGTTCGAGGTTCTTCGTAATCGTTCGACAAAAAATCTTAAGGCTAAACCGCCTTAAGATTTAATGAATACCTATTCTCCTGTTTGGTCACACCTGAATCTTGAAGCATCCATTCGATGAAGCACCCATAACCGGACTTAGGATCATTTACAAATACATGAGTTACGGCTCCGATGAGGCGGCCATCCTGTACGATAGGACTTCCGCTCATACCTTGAACGATACCGCCTGTCTTATCAATAAGGCGTGGATCGGTGATCCGCAGCACCATTCCTTTAGTGGCTGGCGTTTGCTGATGTGCTACATGAATGATCTCAACCTTAAACCGCTCCACCTGCTGACCATCAACTACAGTTAGGATCTCAGCAGGACCTTCCTTGACTTGATCGCTCATCGCCACGGGGATAGGTTCTTTGTAAAGACTGTGCTCGGGATTGGAGCTCATTTTACCGAAGATGCCGAAGTCAGTATTGCTCTCCACATTTCCAAGCACTTGGCTTTCTTTCAAAAAATGCGCTCGTTTCTCGCCCGGATCGCCATCCTGGCTTTTGGATATGGAGGTGACACTGGACTGAACAATATGACCACTGCCTACAACAATTGGAGTACCGGTATTCATGTCTGTAATCACATGTCCCAAAGCTCCATATACACCTTGCTCGGGAGCATAAAAAGTTAATGTGCCGACACCCGCTGCTGAATCACGAATGTACAGGCCTAACCGCCACACTTTGTCATGAATGTCATACGCGGGCTTTAACTTAGCTGTATGCTCTTTACCTCCGCGTTTGAAGACAATGGTCAAGGGGTTATTCGCTTTACCAGCACGATCCACCAGCTTGGCCACCTTGGACAACTCGTCCAATTTCTCACCATTCATGGAGATCATCAGATCACCCGGCACTAAACCGCTGACCTCTCCTGGGGAAAGCTTAGTTTTCTCGGATACTTCAATCAGATGATGACCAACAACCAAAACACCTGCTGATTTCACTTTCACACCGATCGTTTGACCTCCCGGGATCACCTTAAGCTCGGAATGAATTCCTTGTGCAGTCACCTTGGCTGGTTCACCTTGCAGTGGTGCAGCAGAACTTAGATTTGTTCCCGTTATGCCCGATAAACTAAGAAAGAAGGCAAATAAAAGGCCTGGCATTAACTTCCTGAGGTTAGGCTTCAATGGCTGTCACGCTCCCTTTTGCTTCTTTCGCTTGACGAAAAAGGTGGTCGCCAATTGCGTACCTATAAGATAACCTTGCCCCCAGGCTTTTATTACTGTCAATCATTGCTCCGCTTAGCTTGTTGCAGCCTTACTTGCCTCGGCCAGATTAAGCATTTCCTGCGAGTGATGCAATGTTTTTTCGGTAATTTCTACGCCACCCAGCATCCGGGCCAGCTCCATTACACGTCCATCGTTCGTTAGGGATTCCACTTCAGTCATGGTTCTTCCATCCTCAACCTTTTTGCGGATTAAGTACTGATGGTCAGCCATACAAGCCACCTGCGGCAAGTGAGTAATGGAGAACACCTGACAGGTAGAGGACAGCTTAAACAGCTTATCTGCGATGGACTGAGCAGCTCTGCCGCTGACACCAGTATCCACTTCGTCAAAAATTAAAACTGGAATTGCATCATGGCGCGCAAAAATACTTTTCATTGCCAGCATAATACGCGACAGCTCACCACCAGAGGCAATTTTGCCAAGAGGTCTCAGGGGTTCGCCCGGGTTAGGGGATATCATAAATTCTGCGCTGTCTATCCCTTGTCTTGTGAGGCGAATACGCCGACCATTGTATTCGACTCCACGCGGGTCCTCCAGCCTGTCCAATTTGACCTGCAACGAGGTTCTTTCCATTTGAAGGTCTTTGAGCTCACCCTCCACTTGGGTGGCCAGATCAGCAGCACAAAGCTTTCGTGCTTCACTTAATTCCGTAGCTGCTTCCATTAATACAGACAGCAACGAATCGCGCTTCGCCGTCAGTTTCTCCAGATATTCATCTTTATTCTCAAGCAAATCAGTTTCCCGGTGAATTTGTTCATAATAAGCCAAAATCTGTTCTACACTTTCTCCATATTTACGTCGGAGTCCAGTGATCAAATCCAAACGATTCTCGATTTCTTCAAGTCGCATCGGATTGAACTCGATATTTTCCCGGTAATCACGAAGCTGAAAAGCAGCATCCTCTAGCTGGTAATATGAGGACTGCAGCTGTTCGAGCACTGTTCGCAGACCCTTCTCATCGTAACGAACTGCATCCTCAAGTCTGGAAATAACATTACCGATCGATTCCAAGCCTTGTCTGTCGTAAAGCAGCTCATATGCACCCGATACGGAATCCATCATTTTCTCACTGTGGGATAGTTTGACCCGTTCTTCGGTAAGTAATTCATCTTCTCCCGGTTTTAATCCGGCGGATGAAATTTCTTCAAGCTGAAAACGATATAAGTCAAGCATTTGGTATGCCTTCTGGCTGGATTCCTGCAGCTCTCGCAGCTCTTTCTCCACCTTCGCGAAGGCAGAATACCTTTCCTGAAAAACTGCCTTTAGCGGACCAATAATCGGTTCTCCGTATGTATCCAGCAGTCCCAGATGCCGTTCCGCTTTCAGCAAGTTCTGGTGCTCATGCTGGCCGTGTATATTAACCAGCTGCTCACCGATCTCGCGAAGCATGGTAAGATTGACCATCTGCCCATTTACACGTGATGTACTTTTACCTTGAGAGGTAAGCTCGCGTCGTATAATAAGATGCTCCTCGCGCTGGGCCTCAATGCCAAGACGCTCCAAAGTCTCCCAAACGGGATGACCGCTGGGAAGACTGAAGAGCGCCTCCATCTCCGCTTTTTCACAACCATAACGAATGGAATCCGCAGAACCGCGGCCTCCAACAATCAATCCAAGCGCATCAATAATAATGGATTTACCTGCCCCGGTCTCCCCCGTAAGCACGTGGAAGCCAGGATAAAAATGCACATCTACCGCCTCAACGACGGCAAGATTGCGTATAGACAAGGTTTCTAACACTAATAGAGCACCTCCGAGAAGATGACAGGCATCTGATTAATTATAATTAAGAAATATAACCCATGATTTGTGAAATTACGGTCTTGCTGTCCTCAGGTAAACGGCAAATGATAAGGATTGTATCATCACCAGAAAGGGTTCCCATAATTTGCGGCCAGTCAATATTATCAATTAAAGCAGCGACAGAGTTAGCCGTGCCTGGTAAACATTTCATCACCACAAGATTAGCCGAGGAATCGATCTGCACAAAATTATCCACAAGAACGCGCTTAAGCTTCTGAATGGGATTGTACCGTTGATCCGTTGGAAGTGAATATTTATATCTTCCATCATCCATGGGTACCTTGATGAGCAACAGCTCTTTTATATCTCGAGATACTGTGGCTTGAGTAACTTGAAAACCTGATTCCCGCAAGGCTTCCACAAGCTCGTCCTGTGTCTCGATATCCTTTTGTGTAATAATTTCACGAATCTTAATATGTCGTTGTCCCTTCATTGTTGCCTCCTGGTATATAAAAAATATGGACTCAGTTTGATTCTCCGTCGTCTTTGCCAAGCTTAATGACATGGATCGATGCTGTTGCTACATTAACATATAGAACGCCGCTGCATTCCGGATAGATCAGCAGGTAGGGAAGCAAGGTATCACGTAAGCCACTGCCAGTGAAATCCAAAGGCTTGCGTGGTCTGGAAAGGATAACTAAATATAAAGATCCTTCCTCTTTTGTCGCCACATAATCTATAAATAACCGGCTATACATCTGCGCCCCATTTACGTTGAAAGACAAGGGGATTTTTAATTTCCCTCCAACGACCTCATATCCTTCATCCTCAAGTATATCAATAGAGGGATGTGGAATAATCACTTTATTGAACGGAATTTGATCCTTCATAAAAGAACGCGGAGAATTCTGCAGCCATACATATATCCGATATATTATAAAAATCGATAATGCTACCCCAATAAACGCCATAACGACCTTGTCAGAGCTACCCGCCACTATCAATCACCTCGGTGATTTATTCGCGTGAAGCCCTGGTAAATCCTGCTTCTAAGCTGTCTTTTTATAAGCTTTCCGCATAATTGATATTATTCGCTAATTCAGCAATTTACAATTACAACGAGCACAGTAAATCCAAAAAAAGATTCAAAATATAAAGACCCGGATTTTATACCGGGTCTTTATTTTAATAAATTCAATCCCTTTGAGCAAATCTGCTCCCTCAATCTTAACAGATGAAGAGGAATTTTCAAGGTTGAACTCTTCAGACTTCCCGCTCAAAAAAAACACCCCGCTGACCATTTGAGGTTGACGGGGTGTTCATAAAGCTCTAACGGCGCGCGGAGTTTCCATGAGTAGAACTCACATTAAAAGTACCCGTAGCCTGCTTAATCACTTCATCAGCAAGGGATGGAAAGTCCTCCACTGGAATGACTGCTGCAACAGCAGCTGCCGGCTGTACGGATGATTCTTCGCCTTCCGCCACTTCTGGCATCAGTCTCCAATGAGCAAGAAACTCAATATTGCCTTCCCCGCCTGTAATTGGCGAAAAAGTCAATCCATGGAGACCGAATCCTAACTCTGCAGCCATAGTCAGTACATTAATCAAAACCTCTTTATGGACAGCGGAATCACGAATCACACCTGATTTTCCAACCTTCTCACGTCCAGCCTCAAATTGAGGCTTGATGAGTGCAGCGATATCTGCTGGACGTTGCAGCAAGGCTTTGAGGGGTGGGAGAATTATTTTTAAGGATATAAAAGATACATCAATACTGGCAAAGTCCGGAACAGGACCCTGCAAATCTGCAGGTGTCATATACCGGAAGTTCGTACGCTCCATAACGCTCACTCGCTCATCATTCCGCAGTGACCAATCCAGCTGGTTATAGCCAACATCAATGGCGTATACATGGCTTACACCATTCTGAAGCGCACAATCTGTGAAGCCGCCAGTGGAAGCACCAATGTCCAGCATGTTCCGCCCGGTAAGATCAATATTAAATTGGCGAAGAGCCTTCTCCAGCTTTAGGCCCCCACGACTGACATACGGATGCACAGAACCTTTAACCTTAAGGGTAGACTCCCGCGAGACCTTCATGCCAGCTTTTTCAATACGTTCCTCATCCGCGAGCACCAACCCTGCCATAATAGCAGCTTTAGCTTTCTCCCGGCTTTCATAAAAACCTTGCTCCACAAGCAGTACATCAATCCGTTCTTTACGGTGTTCCATGGTCATCTCCTGATCGTTCAAGGGTTACTAATTTCCGGCTTCCACTTAGGAAGACGAAGTCGTTTTGTAATTATAAGCACTTAGAGCCATCATGGACTTGATACGTGCACATAACGCTTCTACGGTAAGGCCTGTTTGCTGACGTTGTTCTTTAATGGAGCCATGCTCCACGAAGATGTCGGGCACACCCATCAGATGTACACGGGCGTCATAAATTTCATGCTCCGCGTAGAACTCCAATACCGCACTGCCGAGACTTCCCGCTTGGCAAGCCTCTTCAATAACAACCATATTGGTTCCAGCATGAGCCAAATCCAGAAGCATGGAATTATCAAGCGGCTTCAGGAAACGCGCATTCACAACGCCCACCTGAATTCCTTCCCGCTTCAGCAAATCAGCGGCTTCTTCAGCCACTTGAACCATAGGACCACATGCCACTACAGCATATCCTTCTCCTGTACGCAGTCGTTCCCATGATCCTATAGGAAGGGTATGCAGTTCAGCGTCCATTGCCACACCTGTTCCATTAATACGCGGATAGCGGTAAGCAATTGGACCGTCATTATATTCAAGTGCCGTCTTCATCATATGACGCAGCTCATTTTCGTCTTTTGGCATCATCATAACCATATTAGGGATATGGCGCATAAAAGCAACATCGTACACACCCTGATGAGTCTCACCATCCGCACCCACAAATCCAGCACGGTCAATGGCGAACATAACATTGGCATTATGGCGGCAAATATCATGGACGATCTGATCATAGGCACGCTGCATGAAGGTAGAATACACGGCGTATACCGGCTTCATCCCTTCCATAGCCAAAGCTGCACACAAGGTTGCTGCATGCTGCTCTGCAATCCCCACGTCAATCATGCGATCCGGGAATTCCTTTGCAAAAGGAAACAAACCTGAACCGCCTGGCATCGCAGGAGTAACTGCAATCAGACGCGAATCTTCACGTCCCAGCTCAATCAGCGTACTGCCAAATACTTCGGTGTACATTGGAGGACCTACAGCTTTAAGTGCCTGACCTGACTCAATTTTGTAAGGCGAAATGGCATGCGATTTATAAAAATCAGTCTCAGCCGGTTTGTAGCCCTTGCCTTTGGTCGTCAGCACATGCACAAGCACAGGACCCGCCACGTTATCTGCTTGATGGAAGGTGTCAATCATTTTCTCCAGATCATGTCCATCCACTGGCCCAAGATACGTAAAGCCAAGCTCTTCAAACAATACTCCAGGAACCATCATATATTTAAGACTGTTTTTTAATTGTTCAGCGGTTTTCGCTAATCGTCCACCGATGGCCGGAATCTTCTTAAGCAGCCCTTCAACCTCGTCTTTGGCACGCAAATAATGACGGTCCGAACGAATTTTGCTTAAATAATTGTGCATCGCCCCTACATTCGGAGCAATCGACATTTCATTATCGTTCAAAATAACCATCAACTTACGCTTCTCATGGCCGATGTGGTTAAGCGCTTCAAAAGCCATCCCGCCGGTAAGCGCACCGTCACCAATCACGGCAATCACCTTGTTGTCTTCGCCTTTTAGATCACGAGCCATAGCCATCCCCATAGCTGCCGACAAAGAGGTGCTGCTATGTCCAGCCTCCCATACATCATGTTCGCTTTCAGAGCGCTTAACAAAGCCGCACAATCCCTGATATTTGCGCAGGGTATCAAAGCGATCTTGACGGCCGGTCAGTATTTTGTGGACATAGGCTTGGTGGCCAACGTCGTAGATCATTTTGTCACGAGGACTGTTGTAGCAATAATGTAAGGCCAGCGTGAGCTCCACCACCCCCAGATTAGAACCGAGGTGCCCGCCGGTTGCTGTAAGCTTCTCAATCAGAAATCGTCGAATTTCCTCTGCAAGAGTAGTTAATTCTTCGACTGACAGTGATTTCAGTTGTTGTGGATCATTTATTTGTGGAAGCAGCACGAATAGTTCCCCGCTTTCCTAGATGTTGTAAAATATATAAAAACCATTATAACACAAACGAAACGGCTGTCGAAATACAGCCGCTTCGAAAGTTCATACTTAGTGATCACGTGCCATTAAATAATCTGCAATTTCCAGCAGGCGCTGGTTGTCGTAAAAACCGCCATTCAGCACAGCATTTCGGGCTGCTTCTGTAAGCTGCTTCACCTCAGCACGAGATTCCTCCAACCCAATAAAATAAGGGTAGGTTACCTTCTGCTGCTTGATATCGCTGCCTGTTTTTTTACCAAGCTTGCCTTCATCACCAACCAAATCAAGAATATCATCCTGAATTTGAAAAGCGAGTCCGATGCTAGTGCCAAAATCACGCAGAGCCTCAAGCTGCTTCTCTGTTGCCCCTGCAATACGTCCGCCGGCTAACAGCGAAAAAATAATTAAATCTCCGGTTTTATGCAGATGAATATATTTCAGCTGCGCTAGATCTGTTAGTCCTTGCTCGCCTTCCATATCTGCAATCTGACCGCCGACCATGCCGCGTGGACCTGCCATTTCCGCCAGATCCTCTACTATGGATAAAACATTTTCAGCAGGAATGCCAAATTTACGTGAGGCTTGTACCACACTGTAAAAAGCATGGGTCAAAAGCGCATCACCCGCAAGAATAGCCGATGCTTCACCAAAGACTTTATGATTCGTCAGCTTGCCGCGCCGATAATCATCATTATCCATGGCAGGCAGATCATCATGAATCAACGAGTAGGTATGTACCATCTCAATCGCAGCAGCAACAGGCAAGGCTGCTTCACGGCTGCCTCCCAGTGATTCACAAGCAGCGATCACAAGCAGCGGCCGGAGGCGTTTGCCTCCTGCCATTAGCGAATACTTCATCGCTTGCTGTAAATTTTCTGGAACCGTCCAAGTTGCGGGAAGAATAGTCTCAAGCTTATGTGAGAGCAAATCACTTATCGACGCGATGTAATCCTCCAGCGGCTGCCGCATGCTTTCACTTGCGGAGCTTCCCTCCAGATCATTCTCAAAGCGATTCATCGGCGTCCCCTTCCAGACGTGCACCAAACGGCTTTTTGCGCAGTTCTCCGTCCTCTTGGGTAATCATTTCGATCTTACGCTCTACTTGTTCCAGCTTGCTGCCGCAAAGCTGCGATAGCTTCATGCCCTGCTGAAATAAATCGATGGCCTTCTCCAGAGGAACGTCGCCGTGTTCAAGCTCACGAACGATTTCTTCCAGTCGGTCCATAGCGCCTTCAAAATCAAGTTCCGCTTCCTTCGTCATCGTCTTTGCCATCCTCCTTCATCCCCCATACTTGGCAGTTCAGCTGTCCGTCATTCATCTTTATCACCACAAGATCGCCAAGCTGTACTTCAGTCAGCGATTTGATTAAATGTTCTTCCGCCTCGTCATACACTAAGCTGTAGCCTCGTGACATTACTTTAAGCGGGCTAAGCGCATCCAAATGGCGGATCTCCGCCACATAGCGAGATCGCTTCTCCTGCAAACGAGCCTGCATAGCGCCCATTAACTCACGGCGCAGACTGTCTGTGAGCTGACGTGCTGCGGCAACACTATCGCGCGGATGGAACCGCTGCAGACTGTGATGCAGCACCGCCTTGCGCTCGCGGGAACGGCTGAGCCGTGCATCCGCTGAGCGCTGGAGCCGCACACGCAGCATGTCCAGCCGCTGCGTGTGCTGAATCAGCGTGCGGCGCGGGCCTGCCAGCGCCAGCGAGCGCTGCAGCACCGAGTGGCGCTCGCGTCCATGCTGGGCGCGTTGTTGCAGCGCCTGGCGCAGCCGCTGCTGCAGTTGGCGAAGCTGCGCAGCTAGCTCGCCGGCGTGAGGCACGGCCAGCTCAGCGGCCGCTGTGGGCGTAGCCGCGCGGAGGTCGGCGGCGAAATCGGCAATCGTGAAATCGGTCTCGTGGCCGACGGCCGAGATGACCGGAATCCTTGATGCCGATATCGCTCGCGCGACTTCCTCCTCGTTGAATGCCCACAGCTCCTCCAGCGAACCGCCGCCGCGGCCGACGATAAGCACGTCGGCTTCACCCATGGCGTTCAGCGCACCAATCGCCTTCACTATCGAAGGCGCAGCGCCTTTGCCTTGCACCAGTACAGGATAGATTACAATAGCTACCTGCGGAAACCGCCGCTGAAGCGTAATCACAATATCTCGTACAGCTGCTCCTGTTGGGGAAGTAATCACACCAATACACTTCGGGAACCGCGGCAACGAACGCTTGCGAGCTTCTGCAAAAAGGCCTTCTTTTTCAAGCTTGCTCTTCAGCTGCTCATAGGCCAGATATAAACTGCCAATCCCATCAGGCTGCATATGTGTGGCGTAGAACTGATATTGCCCATCCCGTTCATAGACGGTCACATTACCTCTGGCAATTACCCGAGCGCCTTCCTTCGGAATAAAAGGCAGCCGCTGGTTATGAGAAGCGAACATAATCGCTTTAATGCGGCTGCTCTCGTCCTTAAGTGTAAAATACATATGCCCGCTGCCATGATGTGTAAAGTTGGATATCTCTCCGCGAATCCACACATCCGAAAGTAAATTATCCGAGTCTAGCTTCATGCGGATATAACGGTTGAGTTCTTTGATCGAATAAACCTGCCGCTCTGCCGCCATGAATCTTACCCCTATTCCAGGCCGTGACGGCGTTTAGCCGCAATCAGCGTGTTGCTCATCAGCATTGTAATAGTCATCGGACCAACCCCGCCTGGAACAGGCGTGATGTATCCGGCAACTTCTTTTGCACTTTCATAATCAACATCACCTGCGAGTTTACCGTTATCCAGACGGTTCATGCCCACATCGATGACAACAGCACCCGGCTTCACATAGGAAGCATCAATGAAATTAGCTCGTCCGATCGCTACAACCAAAATATCCGCTTGACGGCTAATCTCTTGCATATTAGCGGTACGGGAATGGCACATAGTTACGGTAGCATTTTCGCGTTGCAACAAGAGGGAAACTGGCTTTCCTACAATATTGCTACGACCAATTACAACGGCATGTTTACCTGCCATACCTGTTCCTGTACGTTTGATCAGTTCGATTACTCCTGCAGGAGTACATGGAAGAAGACTGTCGGCACCGATGACCAGGTTGCCTACATTGACAGGGTGAAAGCCGTCTACATCCTTTTCCACGGAGATTGCATCAATAACAGCCTTCTCCTCGATATGCTTAGGCAATGGGAGTTGAACCAGAATTCCGTCGATATCATCGCGTCCGTTTAGCTCTGCTACCAGTGCCAGAAGTTCTTCTTGAGAAGTGGATTCATCCAATTTATGCACTTCCGAATGGAATCCTAAGCTGATACAAGATTTCTCCTTATTGCGAACATAAACCTGAGATCCCGGGTCTTCACCTACTAGAATAACAGCCAAACCGGGCTTTACGCCGCGTTTCGCCAGTTCAGCAACCTCTTGGGCAATGCTAATACGAATTTCCTCGGATACTTGTTTACCACTGATGATTGCTGCTGTCATGTTAGTCTCTCCCCTTTTATATACTTTACTATGGTTTATAAATTAAGAATGGTCAGCTTTAATAGTATCTATCTCTTGGATCATCTTGCCGAGTACTCCGTTAACAAACTTCCCGGAATCATCCGTTCCAAAATGCTTGGCCAAATCGATCGCTTCATTCACCGCAACCTTCGCAGGCACATCATTGGCGAACACCATTTCATACGCTGCTAAACGTAGAATCTGACGATCCACACGTGACAGACGGCTCATTTGCCAGCCCTTCAGGTAATGTTCAAGTATATCGTCGATCGCTACCTTGTGCTCCCATACCCCATTCACATGCTCTACCACATAGTGTTTAAGCTGAATCTCGTCCGTGATTACACGTTCGGTTTCATTCTCTTCTGAAGCTTCCTCGAGCAGCATTTCTACGGCTTCCGCGCTTTCCACATCGTTCATTTCCATCTGATACAGGCTTTGGACAATAATCTCTCTAGCTATACGTCTTTTCATGTGTTCCTCCTAAAATCTTATATCGCATTAAAATATTCACTTGTACTGCAACAACGTCTACAACCCAAATATCGCTTCACACTTATTCATTCTTTCCCTAATCCTGTGAGGATTATTGCACAAAGCGAAGATACCTTCAGAGGAAGCTCGCAAATATACCTATCCCTTGTCGCAAAAAAACCGCAAAGCCTTTCTTCCGGGGGCAACGGACAACACAAACTTACGGTTTCCTGCTCCGGGAAAAAGACTATCGCGGTTCACTTAAAGGGACGCCAGCGTCCGGATAATCGCGAAACCAACTCCTGCCATTGAAACAGGGGCGCTTGCGCGGTATCCTTTCTTTTGCCGAGCGTATATCCGATGAACACTACCAGTGCAAAGAACAGCATATCCCAAAAACCGCAAATTAAATAAATCAAACCCAGACCAATGCCGAAAGTCACTCCGGCGATTCTACCCCCGTGACTTTCCCATACTTCTTTCCAAGACATAAGGGAAACTCACCTCTATTCCACTCGACTTTTGAAGCTTGGAGACTGCGTGAGGTTAGCAATATATACAGACACATCAGCAACCGGAATGCCGGTTGTCTCCTGCACAAAATCATGCACCTGACGTTGTACTTCTGTCGTAAGCAGCGGTAATGAATGCTCACCGTCCACTACTGCACGAATTGTAATTTCAAGGCCAGCCTGCGAGACACGAATACGTGACTTGAGATCTCTGATTCCCTTCACTTTACCGGCAGCCTTAAGACTCAGATTCTCAATAGTTTCCATTGAAATCTGGATATCCCCATACTCTGTACGCTGATCGACCGAAGGCAATGAAGCGCGATCACGGCGCAGAGAGATGTAGAAAAATCGGATGCTCAGAAGGAACAAGACAACTGCTACTATTATTGCTGTAATATAAGCTGCTGGTCCATTCTCAATCTCCAAAGTTCTAGGAATCGCACCGCTTAAGAGGAGGATGGCAATAACAGATAGTATTCCGATACTTAAGCTGTAGACAAACAGCAAAAGTCTGTCCAAAATTTTTGCCACGAGTCTCATAACCTCCTTAAATTAGAGTAAACCCTCGACTTTGCTGTCGGGGGTTTATGGAAGAACGATGACTGCTATTTCACACGAAGAATCGTTTCTGTTTCTTCGTTCTTGTCTACAGTGTTGTTGTTCTTGAATTGCACATCATGAATATGCACATTCACTTCCACAACAGTCAGACCAGTCATAGTCTCGATGGAGCGCTTAACATTACGTTGAATTTCAGCAGCCACTTCAGGAAGGCGATTGCCATATTCAATAATTACAGAAACATCCACCGCAGCTTCACGTTGTCCAACCTCTACTTTAACTCCTTTGGACAGATTCTTACGTCCAAGAAGTTCAACAATACCACCGGCGAATCCGCCGCTCATACCTGCTACACCTTTAACCTCAACGGTCGCCAGACCTGCAATAACCTCGATTACTTCAGGAGCAATCTGGATTTCACCGATTTCCGTCCGTTCGTATTCTGTCGGCAATGTACTCATTTTAGACTTCACACCTTTCAAGAAAGATTGTTCATGATTTCAAGCGTAAAGCACGTCTCTTATTAAACATACTATATCATTTGACGAACTTTATGACAAACAAACCGAAGTCGTCCTAAATTTCATACTCTTCAAGAAACTTAATGTCAAAGTTACCATCCAAAAATACAGGATGCTCCAACAGTTTCTGATGGAAAGGGATGGTGGTATGAATGCCTTCCACGGCGAATTCAGCCAAGGCGCGCTTCATCTTCGCAACCGCTTCCTGACGTGTAGGAGCCCAGACAATCAGTTTTGCAATCATAGAATCATAGAAAGGGGAAATCGTATATCCTGGGTACGCCGCACTATCTACACGAACGCCAAGGCCTCCTGGTGGCAAATAAAAGCCGATTTTTCCTGGTGAAGGCATGAAATTACGCTCAGGATCTTCAGCATTTATACGGCATTCAATGGACCAGCCATTAATCACGATATCTTCCTGAGTGAATGACAGCGGATTGCCTTCTGCTACAGAGATCATTTCCTTAATCAAATCCACACCTGTAACCATTTCTGTTACTGGATGTTCAACCTGAATACGGGTATTCATCTCCATGAAGTAGAACTGTCCATCCGGTCCAAGCAGGAATTCAAGTGTTCCGGCTCCCGAATAATTCACGGCAAGTGCTGCTCGAACTGCTGCATTACCCATTGCTTCCCGAATTTCCGGTGTGAGCACTGAACAAGGTGCCTCTTCAATCAGCTTTTGGCGACGACGCTGCACGGAGCAGTCCCGTTCACCTAAATGCACTACATTGCCATGTTTATCTGCAATAATCTGAATCTCTACATGCTTCATGCCTGTTAGGAATTTCTCCAGATATACACCAGCGTTACCAAACGCCTTTTGTGCTTCCTGTTGTGCAGCAGTAATCTGCTTCACCAAAGATTCCTCGTCCTCAGCAATCCGTATTCCCTTACCTCCGCCACCTGCAGTAGCCTTAACGATGATCGGGTAACCAATATCGCGGCCCAGCATGACAGCTTCCTCTACATCGCCTACAAGACCATCTGAGCCCGGGATAATCGGAACTCCAGCCAGTTTCATGGTTTCCTTCGCCACAGCCTTGTCACCCATACGGTTTATGGCATCTGGAGAAGGTCCTATGAAGATAATATTGCAAGATTCACAAATCTCTGCAAAATCCGCATTTTCAGCTAAAAATCCATAGCCAGGATGGATGGCATCACATTCCGTTAAGGTGGCTACACTCATAATATTTGTAAAGTTCAGATAGCTGTCCTTGGCCGGCATCGGACCGATGCAGTAAGCTTCATCAGCCAACCGGACATGCAGTGAATCCCGGTCGGGTTCTGAATAGACCGCGACGGTGGAAATGCCCAGTTCACGGCAGGCCCTAATAATGCGGACCGCGATTTCGCCGCGGTTGGCAATCAACACTTTTTGAATGTTCATGCGTTTCCTCCCAAAGTTTTGCGAAGCTTCCGCTCCTTAAGTAGTCTGCGGTATTTATTCCGGTTTAACCAAGAATAGTGGTTGACCGTATTCTACAAGCTGACCGTTCTCAGCAAGTACAGACACGATTTCACCTTTAATCTCCGCTTCCAGCTCATTCATCAGTTTCATCGCCTCAATAATGCAAACCGTTGATTTTTCACTTACACGGTCTCCAACATTAACAAACGAAGGCGTTTCCGGAGAAGCGGCACTATAAAAGGTCCCCACCATTGGAGACACAATTTTATGTAGTTTGCCTTCTGCAGCTGCTTGTGGCTGCTGCGCTGGAGGAACTTCACCTACTACCGGATAGGATACTTGCGGTACGCTCTGCGGCTGCGGGGCAGGCGTAAAGGGATAGGCAGCATAAGGAGTCGCCTGTACTGCTGTTCCATCAGCTTCAGGGCGATCCGGTTTGCGAATTGCAAGCTTCATTCCTTCGCTTTCGATCTCCAACTCATGTACAGAGGAGGTCTGGTCCAGCAATTTAATCAATTCCTTAATTTCGCTCAACTTGAACATATATCAGTTCACTCCTTCAGCTTTCTCTCGAAGCCACTTCTTAAGCGGACAAGATAACTTTATGTATTATATCACAATCGGTAAAAATGGAAAGAGCCCGGGGCAACCCGAGCTCTTTCGTCATTTTTCTTTTAATTGTACAGCTTATTATTGCTCAGAAACGTATTGTACACTAATTTTATCTTGAGATACACTCAGTTCCTTCATTACGAGATCCACGATGCTGACCGCTTGCTTTACATCCAGTTTGTCGCTGAGAACGACTACTTTATAGCTGTCTCCAGCTTCTTCCTTTACAATCGCTTCGCCATATTTTTGTTGAAGCTGTTCTTCGATACCGGTAATTTTGGATTCTTTTTCTTCAAGATTAAGAAGTTGTTCTTGAGCGACTGCGTTATCAGCAGGTGTTTTGTCCATGTCATTAATCAAAGCAAGCAAGTCTTGTTGGTTCTTAAGATTCTTTTGCTCACGTTCATAAAGGTAGTTAGTGAACATGCTGCTCGCCGATACACTTTGAGAAGCTACTTCATCGAGAATTTCTTTGTCATTTTTAGCTGGAGTCTTGGTTGTTGTATTTGCGGCTGTATCTTTAGCAGATGTATCTGTTTTCGCGGCATCTTTAGCAGCAGTGTCGGTTGTTGCCTTCTCTGAGTCACTGCTATTTGCGGCAGCTTTACTGCTATCGTCCTTAGCAGCTGTAGTTGTACTTTCGTCCGTTTTAGCAGTAGTAGTGATATCATCCGTTTTAGCGGTAGCAGCACTGTCATCCGTTTTGGCGGCAGTAGCGCTGTCGTCCGTAGTAGCGGCGCCAGTAGTGCTATCTACAACGCCTTCATCGGCAACAACATCGCCTTGACTAACAACTTCGTTCACAACAACACCTTTGTCACCAACCGTTGGCAACGCTGCACCTGCTGTGTCTTTCAGGGAATCAACCTGCATTGTGCCAGCCGTGTCTTTTGGAATCGAAGCACCTGAGTCTTCAGTGAATAAATAGTATGCAGAGAGGACCACCATCAAGCTAAGCATAGAAACCAACCATATCGTTTGTCTTTTGCCGTTCATTCCTAATTCCTCCTAAAATTTAATCTAGTGGCTGCTTCGGAAGCACTCACTTATTGACTTTCTCCTGCTACTCTTGTTTGCGTGGTACTACTGAAATGCGCTGGATTGGGACGTTCAAGCCTTTTTCTATAGCCTGCTCGACAAGTCCACGAACAACCTTGTTCTCTGCCCCTTTGGCAACTACCAGTACGCCGCGTACCTGAGGTTTGATTCGCTTCGTCACGATGGGTGTCTCGTCCCCTGATTGCGAGTAGGTTACGATTTCGCCATCCCTCGTATATTGTGTCGTATGACGTTTCCCCCCACTGGCATCTGTCTCTTCACTAAGCTGTTGGGAGTCATTCATATTACGCACCACGACAATTTCTTCTGTAGACTCCACTGTAACCATGATATCGACTGTACCGACGCCAACGATTTTCTCCAAAATTTCCTTCATCCGGTTCTCCATCGCTAGTTCGATGCTGTCGAACGAATTGGTCGTTGTGGTTGGATCACTCTGCACCAGCGCCGTTTGAGAGGACTGATTCACCGGCGGCTCACGCCCTGTATTCTCGTTATCAATCCTCTTCACATTGACGAAGGAATTGAATAGCATGATCGCTGCGCCCAGCAGACCCAGAATGATCAGCCAGCGAAAGGTATGGCTTCTCTTCGGACTTCCGGCCCCACCCCCAGCCCACTGCTCAAGCTTTTTCAGCCAATTGCTCACTCCCATCCCTCCTAAAAATTATAGTTTCTTAGAAACATCAAGCTCATGATTTGACGTTACTAGCCACGCTGCCATCCACCTGAATGACTTTGGGATCCAAATCCCACTTCAATTCCAGCAGCTTTACAATGGACTCCATTTCACTCGAGGACGCGCTGTCTTCAGCTACAGTTCCGTTCACTGCTTTATTAGGTTCAGCTGATGATGTTGCTTCACTCTCTACGTTATCTGCCGGATTAGCGCCAATTTTAACTTCTACAGGTGCTACAGGAGAGATTGTAATGGGTGCTGTAGTCGCTGTGCTGGAAGCTCCGGAAGTACCCGGGGAGTTAGCCGTTGTCTGAGGCATAGAGACCCTTACATTGGAAATGACAGGAACGTCTTCGTTACCAGTGCCGCCAGACTTCCCCATGCCCAGCGTTACGGTGACATTAACCCCGCGTTTGCCGGTCTCACTGATAATCTGCTCTTTCATCTGACCCGCCACCTCTTCGGCAGCGAGCTGCAGACTCTGTTCCTGACGGCCTTGTGCAAGCTTTTGCCCATCTGCCAAAATCTGTTCCAAGGATGGGTCTCCCTTCCCTCCGCCAGTGAACAAACTGCCCTCTTTCTCTTGCTGTCCCATAGCGACACTCAGTTCGGAGATTGCATCACCTTTCAGGAGAGAGACGATAGGGCTGAGCATCGTGAGCAGGATTAGGAGACTTAGCACCAATCTTGCATAACGCTCCATGGATTTGCTTGGGAGCAGCAATTCAACAAATGACGCCAACAGCACAACCAGGATGATCTCCCGCAGCCAACCGCCCAACCAGCTCATGGTTTCCCTCCTAAAAGTTTGGTTGCTTCACCTCATCATTACAGTCAAATTGCCCGCAGTCAGCATGATCGTAACCGCCATAAAAAACATTAAGGAAACAGCAGCCAAAGCAGCGAACACGTATACCATGCTTTTTCCAATCGTCTGGAGACAGACCACAATCGGCGTCTCTCCCAGCGGCTGCATCACAGCGGCGGCTATATTGTAGATAAGGGCAAGCACCAGGATTTTGATTGCCGGAAAAGCACACAGGAACAATATGATAATGACACCCGATAACCCGATCGCATTTTTCACCAGCAGTGAAGCTGAGATTACTGTGTCTGTGGCATCCGCGAACATTTTGCCGATGACCGGAACAAAATTCCCTGTAATATATTTAGCGGCCCGAATGGTGACCCCATCCGTTACTGAGCTTGTTATCCCTCGAACGGAAATTACACCTAGGAACACAGTTAGCAGTACACCTAACAGTCCAGCACCGATGTTTCGCAGCAGATTAGCCAGCTGGGTTAGTTTATATTTCTCCGACAATGCGCTGACCAGATGCAGCACAGCCGAGAAGAACAGAAGCGGAAAAACAAGGGTGTGGATCATGGTGCCAACCGTATGAATCATAAAAACAATTAACGGATGGGTGACGGAGACCGTAACGATATTCCCCATCGAAGCCAGCAGCGCGAACAGCAGTGGAATCATCGCCATCATGAAATCGATCATCCGATCGATAGCATCCTTTGCATAACCAATAGCGATATTGAAGCTGTTCACAGCAATTACCAGCACCACCATATAACAGAGCGTATAAGCGACCTTACTGACCGTTTTTCGCTCAAAAGCGGTTTGCAGCGTCTCCAGAATCATGCTGAGCACACTGATCATCACAATCGTCACGAGCAGCTTTCCGTTGTACAGTACCTCATGCCACATAAAGCCTAGAAGCCCAGATAACACACCCTTTAAGCTGAGCCCCTTATCTCCTGGAAGCAGCATGTCCATTAGCGTTGGTGTGGCCCCGTCCGGGAAAAAACCACCATAATCCTTCATCAGCTGATCCCAGTACGACTCGACTTTATCTTTGGGTAAATTATTCACCTGGCTTTTGACCCACTGGTCTACCGGGGAGGAACTGCCGGATTCTGGTGTTGAGGAAGCTTGCACACTCTGAGCTGTACCTGCAAACCATAGAATGAAAAAGAATGGAAGCAGCAGCAGTATTATTTTTAGTTTTGGAGGACGGAAAACACTGTGCTCTTGCATAATTTCTCCTCCCGATCCGTTGCTCAGCTCTCTTCACGATTGCTTTAAGCAGGCAGTAGTTTCATGACGGTTTCGATAATGATGCTAATAATGGGTACAGCTAGTACCATAATTAGCACTTTTCCGGCGAGTTCTATTTTGGAAGCAATCGATTCCTGACCGGCATCTCGTACAATCTGTGCACCGAACTCCGCGATATAGGAAATGCCGATGATTTTGAAAACAGTCTTCAAATAAATCATTTCCATCCCCGATGACTCAGCCACCCGCTCCAGTGTAGAGAGGATCATTCCGATCTTGCCGATCAGAAACATAAAAATTAGAATTCCTGTTGTAGTAGCAAGAAGGAAGGCGAACATCGGTTTTTGTTCCTTCAGTACGAGAATCAATATGGTCGATATCAGCCCAATCCCAACAACTTGAATAATCTCCATAGCACGCCTATTGAAAAAGAAAGATCGTTTTTATTTCCTGCAGCAACCCGTCCAGCATCCGAATCACCATGAACAGCACGACTACGAACCCGATCACGGTGACCCAATGTGCGAAATCCTCTTTTCCCATCTGTTTGAGCACCGTGTGGATCATGGCGATAATTATGCCAATGCCGGCAATTTGAAAAATCGCATTGACTTCAATATTCATTCCTGGCACCTCGCTAAAAGATCAAAATGACGATCAGTACTCCAAGCAGCAGACCCAGGCTTTTACTTAACTTTTCATATTTGCCTTGATCCTCTCTGGCCACCGACTCCTCCTGCTTCAATTGCTGCAATGCTAACGCGATATGAGTGCTCTGATTCGACCTATCGCTTGTGCCGAGAGTACAGCTGAGCTGGCGAAGAATCTCTCTTTCTGTCCCCTTCATAGCGGTAGACTTCCAATATGCTTCCATCGCCCGCTGGATGGCATCCTGGGCGCTTCTGTCATAGGGAGGACTCATCTCCTCCGCTGTTTTGACAAACAACGATTTCAGCGGGTCCTTCGACTGATTCCCAATCCGCCGCATGGCTTCCGGCAGTGGGGTGAAGCCGTACATGATCTCTGTTTCCAACCGCTGTAGTGCTGCTATTAAACCTCTGATATGTCTGGGCCTGTCTGCATATTGACGAGCAAACTGGAGACCTGCAAGCGTACCAGCCACCACAATGAGCACAGCACCGAACAGCTTAAGCATGCAAATCACCGCCTAGTCGATCCCCGGAAGAGATAAGCAGCATTCCTCTTTTCTGGCCATCCAGAATACGAAACGTGAGGCCTGCTTCTGAACGATGGAGTATGACATATCTCTCGAACATCTTTTGTTCCAGCAGTCCTCCAAGACCCGGCCTACGAGCCAACTCTGTTACATCTTTTCCGTGAGCGGAAGCAATGACAGATATTCCGGCATGCAGTGCCTCGGTAACTGCTTCGGCATCTTCAGGACGCCCAATCTCATCCGCGATTAATACCTCTGGCGATAGCGACCGGATCATCATCATCATGCCTTCTGCCTTGGGACACCCATCAAGAACGTCTGTCCGAGGACCCACGTCAAAGGCGGGAACACCACGCCGGCTGCCAGCAATTTCAGACCGTTCGTCAACAATTCCCACCTTCAGCCCCGGTCTAATCCCTTCGCGCTTGCCCAATTCCCCTAAGGAGATTTGTCTTGCAAGATCGCGGAGTAGGGTAGTCTTGCCATGTTGTGGAGGGGAGAGAATCAAGGTGTGCATCATTCGCTGCCGCCCCTTGTCCAGTAAATAAGGCAGCACTCCATCTGCGATTCCAGGTACCTCACGAGCAATACGGACATTAAAGCCAGTGATATCACGAAGATGCTCTACACCTCCGCCACTCAGTACTGTCCGGCCAGCAAGTCCTATCCGATGACCGCCGGGAATCGTAATAAATCCTTTTCTCAGCTCTTCTTCCATCGTATATAGCGAATGGTTGCTGATCAGGTCTAGCAGTCGATGAGTGTCTTCCCGATCCGGCTTGTAAGCTTCTTCAGGCCTCTGCGTCAAACTGCCATTCACTCTTAGAAAGTGATATTTACCAGAGTAGTTAATTTCCAGCGGACGACCTTCACGGACACGAATCTCCTCCACCATTCCTAGCAGCGGAAGGGGAAGGCACTTTAACAGCGCTCTTACTTTTTCAGGAAACAATTGCAGCCAATCATCTGCCATACAAAGTACCCCCAAGCTGTCCTCTACTTAATTGCTTTATTCCATATTTATGCTTGTACGCGCCCAATATGCCTATCATCTATCATTTTTTCAAAATCCCGATTAAGAGAAAGGCTACACCGCAGCCCACCCAGCCTAATTTGCTCCATGACAGCTGCTGTGCCATCCCAGTCAGGCCAATAGCTGTCGTCAATATCAATATGGTCGGGCCTACCAAAGCCAGTCCAGAATTGACAGCCAGCGCCTTATCGACCTGATTTAATCTGAGCATTATCAGCGCAGCTATAATCTCTGCACTGCCCGAGAACAACCGCAGAGTTGCCATCCAGCTTACATACTTGTCCAATCTACTCCACTCCTTTTACTAATTCATTCATACCAAAAGAGATCTGAGGCTTGTTTAGCTTTCTATTACTCATGGATATGCGTGGCTTTTTCACTTTAGACAATGAGAAATGACAGATTTGCAGATCAGACTGTGAAAGAATTCATAGTGAGTGGGTTCATAAATAAATATAATCAGTACGATAAAATAATTTTTACGAACGCCTTCATCTGTGGTATCCTTTTTAATTGGAAATATAGTGAGTTTATATTTTCAAAAAAAGGCAAACTAAAAAGACATAAGAAAAAGAGGGGATTTGTGTCATGCACGTACGAAATTACGGGCTACCGCTCAGCATGCGGTCCGTAGTCAGACCAGTAAGAGAAGCGGCAATCATTATTTTTTCAGCTTTTTTAGTCGCCGCAGGGATGAGATTATTTCTAATTCCTCATCAACTGCTAAGCGGCGGGGTAGCAGGGGTGGCTTCAGTCATCGGGTATGTAACTAATCCGAAGTACATCTCAATCATTTATTTTGCGATAAACCTTCCTGTTCTGATCTGGGGATTTATTGCAGTGGGGAAAAAGTACATCTTACTAAGCATGCTTTCCGTTTTAGCTACCACCTGGTTCATGACAATTATTCCTGCGGTAAAAGTGACCAAAGACCCGATTTTGGCTAGTATTTTTGGCGGCGTAATTATTGCTGGCGGGGTTGGATTTTCTCTCCGTGCCGGGGGTTCATCTGGAGGATTTGATATATTAGGCTCGATTATTACACGTAAGCGGGATATTCCTATTGGGAATGTACTCTTCGTAATGGATGGGATCGTTATTCTGAGTTTAGGCTTCTTTAAAAGCTGGGACTCAGCCTTATACGCTATGCTCTGTATTTTTGTGAAAAGCAGAGTGGTTGATATGATTCATATTCGTCATGTTAAGCTAACCTGCTTCATTGTTACCAAGGAACGGGATAAAATGCTGAATCGTCTTAGAGAGCTGCCTCATGGCATCACAGTAGTCAACGCAGAGGGCGGTTACAGTCACGAGGGCAATACAATGCTGATGACCGTAACGACCCGCTATGAGCTGTCAGAGCTGCGTAAGACTATCCTTGAGACGGATCCAAGCTCTTTCGTCAATGTACTTGAGACTGTTGAAATTCTAGGCCGGTTTAGACGTTTAGGATAAATACCCATATAGATGTAAAAAGGAACGCTGCATTCAAACCTGCAGCGTTCCTTTTCATTTATTGCTGATGCCCAAAAAGGAGACCCCGTAGCTAAATAGCTGTAGGATCTCCCTTTTTATTGATTGAACGGCTCTTAACGACGATCCTTAGGACCACCAACAAAGGCCTGCTCAGTTGTATCCAGATTATAAGCAGTGTGAAGCGCCTGAATGATCGATGGCAAATTGCCGGATTCGATTACACAAGAAACCTTAATCTCAGACGTGCTGACCATCTTAATGCTTACGCCCTCTTGGGAGAGCACATCAAACATTTGAGCTGCAACACCAGGATGGCTAACCATACCCGCGCCAACAATAGAAACCTTCACAAGGTTATCCTCGGACGTTACTTCACGGTAAGGTAAAGTTTTATGGATTTCTTTAATGACTTCCTTCGCACGATCCAGTTCATCAAGTGAAACTGTAAATGAGAAGTCAGCCTGCTCATTCTGCACACCACTTTGTACTATGATATCAACGTTTACGCCTTCTTCAGCCAGCTTGCCGAAGACTTGAGCGAGTACACCCGGTACATCAGGTACTCCTAGAATACTGACACGTGCTACATTCTTATCATAAGCAATCCCACTAACTACGACTCCTTGCTCCATGCTTGCTTCCTCCTTCACAACAGTACCTTCATTATGATTAAAGCTCGATCTAACGACCAGCTTAACTTGATGACGCTTAGCATACTCCACTGCACGCGGATGTAGTACAGCTGCTCCCAGATTGGCAAGCTCTAGCATCTCATCGTATGAGATTTCGTTCAGCTTGCGGGCTGTTTTCACAATGCGTGGATCTGTAGAATAGATACCATCAACGTCGGTATAAATCTCACATACATCTGCTTGAATAGCAGCCGCAAGGGCTACAGCTGTCGTGTCCGATCCTCCGCGGCCCAGGGTAGTGATCTCACCATCCAAAGTCATCCCTTGGAAACCGGCAACGATAACGATCTGTTCGCGTTCCAAAGACGCTACTACACGGTGTGGATCAATATCATTGATACGAGCTCTACCGTGGGTTTCGTCTGTACGGAACCCGGCCTGCCATCCTGTATAAGATACTGCATTCCGCCCGATCCCATGAAGAGCTATGGACAAAAGAGCAACGGAAATCTGCTCTCCTGTTGTCATCAGCATATCCATTTCACGTGCAGGCGGCTGCCCGTTTAATTGCTTCGCCGTATCGATCAAATCATCTGTTGTATCCCCCATAGCAGATACAACTACAACGCAGCGATGTCCCTCATCCTGCTTGTCTGCGATGCGCTTGGCAACACGTTGCATGCGTTCTGTGTCGCCGACGGAGCTGCCTCCGAATTTCATAACATAAAGTGACAAAGTCCCACTCACTCCCCATATCGGTCTATGTAGTTGCTTCTAATCGGTTTCCCGCTTTAAACCAGTATAATACGAAAATAGCGTAATGCGTTAATGATTTCATTAAAAAATTATTGATTTTCCAGAAGCTAACAAAAAGATAAGGTCAGCTTCAAGACACTAGCTGACCTCATTTCACTCGTCTTCCAGTTTTTTATTGAGAAGCTGGTCGATAAGTCAAGGCCATCACTCCAGAACTGAATCTTTTGGAGTCCACTAGCTCCAAAGTCTTCTCTTCACCAACGTTTTCGAACAGGCGCTGACCGCTACCCAGCAGAATCGGGAAGACCAGAAGCTGATATTCATCGACAAGGCCAAGCTGCATCAGGCTCTGCGCAAGCGTACGACTGCCAAAAACGAGAATATCTCTCCCCGGCTGCTCCTTCAGCTTGGACACCTCCTGAGCAAGATCGCCCTTGATCAAGCTTGAATTGCTCCATGTTGTTTCTTCGAGAGTTGTGGAGACTACGTACTTAGCGTATCCATTCATCATTTCACCGTACTCACCTGTCTGCTCAACCATATTTGGCCAAGCCTCTGCAAAACCTTCGTAGGTTGTCCGTCCTAACATTAGAGCGTCAGCAGCTTTCAGTTCAGCAAATTTGAAATGCTCCTGTTCTTCACTTCCGAATGAGAAGGTCCATTGTGGATTTTCCATAACACCATCAAGGGATATGAACTCAGATATAATTAATTTTCTCATATGCGTCTCCTTCTAATCCTTTAATTCGTAAGTATAACATTCCACACCCATACTGTTCCTCATGCATCCTCGTTTATATACCAAAAACCCCCCACCGTAATAACGGGGGAGGCTGATTGGTTATAAGTTCGGCAAGTATGATGCTTCCTACGCGCGGGAGATATATTTACCTTCGCGAGTATCAATAAGCAGCACATCTCCTTCATTGATGAACAGAGGAACTTGTACAGAATGACCTGTTTCAAGCTTGGCCGATTTAGTAGCGCCTTGAGCAGTATTACCCTTCACACCTGGCTCAGTTTCAACAACCTTCAGCTCTACGCTGGTAGGCAGGTTAATCCCAAGGATTTCACCTTGGTAACTGATGATGTTTACAGTCATGTTCTCTTTAAGGAAGTTCAATTCCCATTCAAGCTGCTTGCTGGACAATTCGAATTGGTCATAAGTTTCGTTGTCCATGAAAGCATGCTCCGATCCGCTTGCATACAAATATTGCACGCCACGGTTCTCAATAATAGCACGGCCAATAGTTTCACCAGCACGGAAAGTACGCTCAACAGTGTTACCATTGCGCAGGTTTTTCAGCTTAGAGCGAACGAACGCTGCACCTTTACCTGGTTTAACGTGCTGAAAATCAAGAACGGTAAAAATATCACCGTCCACCTCTACGGTCAAGCCTGTCTTAAAATCGTTTACTGAAATCACTAAAAATCCCTCCTGAATTCGATAATTAAACTACTACTTTTCTTACTTACAGTACTGTATATTCTTTGGACGAATGGGTCAGCAGCGATATTCCGCTCTCGGTGATCACAATATCGTCTTCAATACGTACTCCGCCAATCCCCGGCAAATAGATACCTGGTTCTACAGTAACGACCATTCCCGGCTGCATGATATCGTCACTCAGCTTGGACAAACGCGGCCATTCATGAACTTCCATTCCAAGTCCATGACCCGTGCTATGTCCAAATTGATCACCATATCCGTAGCTAGCGATGATATTACGTGCCAGTGCATCACATTCCCGTCCAGTCATACCCGGTTTGATATGTGCCAACGTATGTAGCTGAGCTTCCAGCACAATATCATAGATTTCTTTCAGCTTCGGATCTGGAGCTCCGAGTGCAATGGTACGAGTCACATCTGAGCAGTATCCATCGAGTAATGCACCGAAATCAAGCGTAATAAATTCATTACCTTGAATTACACGGCTGCTTGCTACGCCATGCGGCATGGACGAACGTTCACCTGAAGCAACAATCGTATCAAACGATGACGCAGTTGCCCCGTGGGTACGCATATAGAATTCCATTTCCAAATCGACGTCTCTTTCAGTCATGCCTGGTTTGATCACATTCAGAATATGATTGAATGTAGCATCAGCCAGATCAGCTGCACGTTGCATAACAGCAAGCTCTTCAGCATCCTTGAACATACGGAGGTCTTCCACGGCTTTGGAAACTGGAACTAACACTGCCGGCTTAAGGGCTTCCGCATATGAGGTATAAGCGCTGAATGAGACATCATCCTGTTCGAAACCAACACGTACCTCACTGCCTGTTGGCAGCAACTCGCGTACTGTATCAATAAATTTAGGACCATGCTCTACAACCTTAACTCCTACCGCTTGATCCGCAGCCTGTGTCATGTACCTGAAGTCAGTTAGCAGATAACAATCATCGCTTGTCACCAATACATAACCGGACGATCCGGTAAATCCACTTAAATAGCGGCGGTTATAACCGCTGGTTATTAACATTGCTTCCAATCCTTTATCCTGCAAAACCTTACGCAGCTTGGAGACGCGCTCGTTACCCATTTTCATTCTCCTCTCGAAATAGCCACATTGTATTTTAACATAGGGATATCCCCTTGAGAAGTTTTTTCGAGCCGTTAGGCAAGTGCAGTCGCTTGCTCACGCTTTCGTTCGTCGGTATACTCAATCGCCGCTGTGTATCCAATGAACATCCCCCAAAGTAAAAAAAGGCAGAACTCACTAATCACAGTGTTCCACGGCAGCTTAAAAGGCGGCTGCATAAGAAACATTTGCGAGCCGGGAATAAATATAACTACCCACCACAAAACACCATAAACCAATCCTGGCCAAGGTCCCTTCAGCTTGCGCAGAATAAGCACATATAGCAGTGAGGCTATCACTGAAAATAAGATGAAAAACAAATAACCCACGAGATGTCCATACATTGTCGTCAGAAAAGTATGTTTAAAAAACGGCTCTGCTAAATAACCAGGACTAACCTTGGTAAAGCTGAACCAGTAGATTAACCAGTGCAGCCCTCCCCAAATCAAACCTGCGAAAAAACCTAATTCGAGCGCAAAAAACCAAATATTAGTATGATCTGATTGTTGTTGATGTGATTTGCTCATAGAATTGCCTCTCTTTCCGTATTTTTAATACCGATTTGTCTCTCCTTGTCCATATAAGGTAGTATGTGCAGCAAAAGGCGATCCAACTAGTAATGTCTTCAAAAATTAGTTACAATGTATTATATAAATCATATTAATTACGGGAAGGTGAATTGGTTGTCCCAGGAAACTCCCAGCTATGGCGGCCAAGCCGTCATTGAAGGCGTCATGTTCGGCGGCAAGCATATTAATGTAACAGCCGTGCGACGAAAGAATCAGGAGATTACATTTTTGGAGGTGCCAAGAAGCGATAAGAGCTGGGTCACTAAACTGCGCAAGATTCCGCTGCTTCGCGGCCTTGTCAGTATTATAGATGCCAGCGCCAAAGGCTCTAAGCACTTGAACTATTCGGCTGAATCCTATGCCGAAGATGAATTGGAACCCGAAGAACTGGCGAAAGAGAAAGCTAAGCCGAAGAAAAAGGACGAAGGCTGGAGCCTCGGAATGATTTTTGGCGTTGCTGTAATGGGTATTCTCTCCTTCTTATTCGGAAAGCTCATTTTTACGCTTGTACCAGTATTTGTCGAAGATTTTTTATTCAAGAATGCATTTGATAACTATGTACTGCACAACCTCATAGAAGGCGGCATTAAAATGGTTCTCTTGCTGGTCTATTTATGGGCGATTTCGCAAACACCTGTGATCAAGCGGCTATTCCAGTATCACGGTGCGGAACACAAAGTCATCAGCGCCTTTGAAGCAGGCGAAGAGCTGACTGTCCAGAACGTTCAGAAATACAGCCGTCTGCATTACCGCTGCGGAAGCAGTTTTATGATGCTGACGATTATCCTCGGCGTTATTATTTACTCCGTAGTACCCTGGGATAATCTTTGGGAACGTGTGATCCAACGGATTATTCTGCTGCCTGTCGTAATCGGTGTTTCGTTTGAGGTTCTGAAGGGTACCAACGCAGTAAGAGAAATTCCAGGTCTCAAATACTTGGGATACCCTGGACTATGGCTGCAGCTGCTCACTACCAAAGAACCAAAGGATGATCAGGTAGAAGTATCCATCGCCTCTTTCAATCGTATGCGTGAGCTTGATGCAGAGATTGAAGCCAGAGGATATACGGAGGCAAGTGTGTCAGGCGGCATATTGGATCCTGCGAAAGGATGAGTGTCCTATGATCAGGCATGCTTTAATTTTTTGGATTTCTGTAATTCTTGCAATATTCGGTTTTGTGATTGGAGTCTTGACTGAGCCTTTCTATACGCTCTCAAAGCTGATTCTCCCCTTAGTACTGTTAGCGATTATCTATTATGCTTACAAAATGGGACCAGGGAAATACGCTCGCAGCAGCAATGGATCTAGAATCAAAGTCAAACCTTCGCAGAAAACCATGACCAAGGTTGCTGGGATTCGCAAGACTCAAGCAGTACCAGGCAAACGTAAAAGTTATCCCTTCCAAGTCATCGAAGGAAATAAAGGGAAAAACGATGATCAGCTTCCAAAGTACCATTAACTAAATTAAGACAAACACCAAAAAGCATCTCCACGTTTCAAAATAACGTGCGGGATGCTTTTTTTCTGATATTTTAAAGCTTGCTTGTTATCTGGGGCGCCACTCCTTAAAGAAGTCTTCCCCTGCCTTCAGTCCGGCGGCATACAATTCGTCGCTTTGCATCTTCGTAATATTAAATTGGGTCGTGCCGATACCCAGCGTTGGGATGGTGACCGTGCGGACATATTTATCATCTTCAATATATTTCTCATCATGAGCAGACAGCATGGTGCTTACCATAGCTTGCAGCATACTGAACGGTCCCCTAATCCTGTGGGGCTGCGGGTCGGTTTTACCTACTGTTTGATACCCTACCGTAGGGATTCTTTTCCCCGGCACTTTACTATCCTCATTCATCCCGTCAAATAGCCATAAAGGAAAATTGCTTAATAACCCTCCGTCCACGACGTATACAAATTGCTCAATAAAAGACTTTCCTCTAGCGGACTGTCCATTTAACCTGAGCATCACTGGATCAAAAAAATAAGGAATGCTGCAGCTCATACGCACAGCCTTAGCCACTTCAAAATGTTCAGGAGAGATTCCATACTGCTCCAACCCATCTGGTAAGACCAATATCCGGCCATTGGTAATGTCAGAAGCAATTATAGATAGTTTGCCTGGTGGCAGATCACGAAAAGTGATAATTCCCTTTTTAAGCAAAAGCGATCTCATCCACGCTTCCAAGGCTTCACCCGAATACAATCCCTTCTTCAATAACACTCGCAGTGCAGGACCTACCCAAGCCGTATTATAGATGGGAGCTCGCTTCATAAACGATGAAAAAGAAGTTCCTTGGATCATCCGACTCATTTCCTCACCTTCATAACCCGCAGCCAGTAAAGTCGCTACAATCGCGCCTGAGGAGGTTCCAGCGACCTTTTTAAAGGTTCGCCCCGCCCTTTCCGTGGCTTCAACTGCTCCAGCGAGAGAAATCCCTTTTACTCCCCCTCCTTCAAACACAGCGTTAATCTCCATACACAAAAATCCCCCGTTTCCCATAGATTCTATTGCTTATCTATGAGCACGGGGGAGCATTCATGACTCCTTATCTAGAACAGTTATCTTAATTGGACTGAAAATAAAAGGTCAGCAAATTTGATAATCCAAACGGATTGCGGACTACAATGTCATTTGCTCTGAACATGATACTGCCTGCAACCTCTTTATATTTCTCATTATATTTAAGCTGGTTGATGATTTGGTCGCCACTTTGCCATTCTGCTTTCTGGTCACTTGCTCCAACCTTATAAGCAGCTTGCCCAATATAGAGCTTAACATTCGTATTCTCTACCTCTTTAACCCACCAATCTACTAGCTTATCGTAGCGGGCAGTGCTAAAGGACAGACTCCAATAAATTTGCGGTGCGACATAGTCAATCCAGCCTTGCTTGATCCATGTCCGAACATCGGCGTACATATCGTCATAAGCGGTAACTCCAGCTGTGGTATCCGAACCTGTGCTGTCTTTTTTGATATTACGCCATACACCAAACGGACTAATTCCATAAGAAACCTTCGGTTTCACCTTATGAATCTGTTCTCCCAATTGACGGACGAATTCATTAATATTATCGCGGCGCCAATCTGCCTTAGAGGACAAGTTCTTCGTGTTATAAGTCTTATAAGCAGTATCATCGGCAAAAGATACACCTGAAGGATAGAAATAATCATCCAAATGGACACCATCTACATCATAGCCTTTGACGACCTCCAACACTGTATCGATAATGTGCTGGCGGGCTGCTGGGATCCCTGGATTGATGTATTTTTTACCTCCTGCGTCTACAATCCATTCCGGATTTGACTTAGCCACATGATTACTAGCTAATGCAGATGTAGAAGCATCCGTTGTCGCGCGGAATGGGTTGAACCATGCATGGAACTGCATACCGCGTGAATGTGCAGCGCTGACCATATAGCTCAACGGGTCATAACCCGGATTTTTTCCTTGTGTGCCGGTCAGCACCTTAGACCAAGGAACTAGAACAGAAGGGTACAGGCTGTCTGCTGAGGTTCTAACCTGTACAAAAACAGCATTAAAACCAACAGCTTTTAGCTTGTCCAGCAGATTATCAAATTCTTGTTTTTGTTTCGCTTCGTTACCTGCAGAAGCTACTGAAGGCCAGTCCAGATTAAATACCGTAGAGATCCAGGCTCCCTTCATCTCCTTGTTAGCCGACGCACCAGGGATACTTGGAACTGTTGGCGAGGTCGGTTTTGGAGTCGCTGTAGGGGCTGGGGCCGGTGTTGGCGTAACGACTGGAGTCGCTGTAGGTACTGCTGGTGTTTCCGGATCAGCAGCCTGCGGCGGCTCTGTATTAGAGTACAAAGAAATATGTTTGGTTGCCTGATCCCAGATAACCCGTAACCCCAATTGCTCACTTACAAAACGAAGCGGCACCATAACCCGTCCCTGCTTAATCTGTACTGAGGTGTCGAGGGCTACAGAAGCATTATTAACTAATGCACTTTTCTGGCCACTGGTCAGCTTGATCTCTGTATCTCCTTGCGTGATTGTAACTGTCTTACTGCTTTGATTCCAAACTACTCCAGCACTCAACCCTTTACTAATGACGCTAATTGGCACCATCGTTACATTCGAAGCTGTGATATACGGCGGCACATCACTTGCCAGCGCCTCGCCATCCAGTTCAATGGTAATCTGCACAGCTGCCGCACGTGCCCCAGGAGACCATAAAGGCAGAAACAATACTAATACTAGCAATCCCAACATCCATTTACGATAATTCATAATTCCTCCCCAAATCTAAAATAATATGTATCCTATAAAAAAAGAAAAAACGGATCAATCCTCCAAGTTGATGTACCGATTCCACCCTTCAAAAGAATGGTATCAGTCTCAGCCAGAAAAAGGACTTATCCGTTTTGACGCTAAAAACTGGGAAAGGTTGCACTAAACAAAATAGAAACGGCTATACCATCTAGTAGTTTATGCTCACCAAAGCCTTGCTGGGCATAACTTTAAGGACGATATCCGTTTCGGGAAAAAACATTTCAAGAATCGCTTGCCAGTTCATTGTGAATAGCATATAAAGTCTGCAGACGTTCTTCATCGCGGCGGAAATACTCCACCAACGTTTCGATACGTGTAATCGAATCCCAACTCAGGTGGTGCTCGATCCCTTCAACATCATTATAGATAAATTCCTGCTGTACTCCGATCAAACCGAGGAATTCTTCCAATAGTTGATGACGATCAACAAGACGTTTCCCTACTTTTTTCCCTTTGTTGGTTAGGACAAGCCCACGATATTTCTCATAGATGAGATATTCGTCCTTATCCAGTTTTTGGATCATCTTGGTCACAGAGGAGGGGTGTACTTCCAGTCCCTCGGCAATATCCGAGACCCGCGCATAACCTTTCTCATCAATGAGCTTATATATGCGCTCCAAATAATCCTCCATGCTGGGTGTTGGCATTAAAATTTACCTCTTTTCTATAATGAACCTGGCGCCGAGCCAAACCTTGCTCTAACAATGATACATGTTTCTAACGCCCCTTGGCAAGTCCTTCAAGAGAACATGCTGAGGAGTTACCCATGATTGCCATGCTTCTAATGAGACTCAGTTAGGCATAATAAACGTACTCATCTTTCAGAAGGAGCGTGAAATCATGACTATAGTGACACCTGAGACCCCTCCCGTAAAGAGAACCAGAAAAGCTACAGCCCTTTTTGTCCCGGAGCTTGTTTTCTTCGAGCCGGAGGCTTTAAATTACCCGAAAGGTGAACGAATTATGGAATGGGTGAAAGCTAACAATATCCCCTATCGCATGACTACATCGCATAACCGTATAATGAATTTCCCGGGTGACACAGAGGTCGAGCAATATAAAATTGCCAAAAGAACACTTGTAGTCGGCCTGCGCAAAACCTTAAAGTTTGACCAATCCAAACCCTCCGCAGATTATGCAATTCCGATCGCAACTGGCTGCATGGGCCACTGCCATTATTGTTATTTGCAGACTACTTTAGGGGCAAAGCCTTACATTCGTGTATATGTAAATACCGAAGACATTATTGACGCCGCCAAAAAATATATCGAGGAGCGCAGCCCTGAAATCACGACTTTTGAAGCAGCCTGTACCTCAGATCCGTTAGGACTGGAGCATATTACCGGGTCTCTGTCAGAACTCATCACATTCATGGCAGCGGAGCCCCTTGGCCGCCTGCGCTTTGTGACCAAATACCAACATGTTGAACCTCTGCTCGATTTGCAGCATAACGGACATACCAGAATTCGTTTTAGCGTGAATGCTGACTATGTGATCAAAAATTTCGAGCCTGCTACCTCGCGGTTTGAAGAGCGAATTGAAGCGGCTGGAAAGGTTGCCCGCGCCGGCTATCCACTGGGCTTCATCATTGCCCCAATTATTTGGTATGACGGCTGGCAGGAAGGCTATGCGGAGCTGCTGGCCAAATTAGCCAAGACCCTTCCTCCGGAAATCGGAAAAGGTCTAACCTTTGAAATGATTCAGCACCGATTCACCAAAACAGCCAAGACTGTAATTGAGAAACGTTACCCGAAATCTAAACTAGAAATGGACATGGAGAAACGCAAAAAGAAATGGGGCCGCTGGGGACAGAACAAATATGTCTATCCGGATGAACAGCAAACCGCCCTGCGAGAATTTATCACAGAGCGGATTTTCGAGCATTTTCCGGAAGCAGGTATTGATTACTTCACCTAAAAAATCAGCCAATCCGGCGTTACTCCTTGTAGCCACACTGTGATCCTGAACATTTGATCCGTGAACAGCAAAACACCCATAAATACCATAAGTATGCCGCCAATCTTCATCAGCAGATTCGAGTACTTGAGGATACGCTTCACTCCGCCTAGGAAAAAGGCTAAAAGAAAAAATGGCAAAGCAAATCCGATGCTATACGCGGTAATCAATGTAAACCAAGTGCCCGGGTCGCTTGCCGAAAGAGCAATAATTGCCGTCAAAATCGGCCCGATACAGGGTGACCAACCCGCAGAAAAACCAATTCCAAAAATAAAGGAGCCCACATAACCCGCCGGTTTCCATTTTAAATCAAGCTTACGTTCACGAAGTAAAAACTGCGGCTGAAAAATCCCAAGCAAAAACAAACCCATTACAATAATTAGAATCGCCGACAATTGCCGGATCAGATCACGCTGGCCATTAAAGAATTGCCCGAATAATCCAGCCCCAAAACCAAGTGTGTAAAAAACTGCAGAAAAACCTAATATAAATGCCAATGTATGAGTCAGGGTGCGTATACGAACCTCTTTAGAGTTGCTGCCTGATTTTAATTGTTGAACGGATAACCCGGTAATGTACGATAAATAAGAGGGGTACAGCGGTAAACAGCATGGCGATATAAACGATGCCACCCCTGCGGCTAAAGCAATTCCTGCATTGATATTAGACAAAATAGCGGCTCTCCTTCCGGCATTCGAGTCACTTCATGGAGCTGCTTATGGCTCCTTTTTTTCGCTTATCGTCCTTACAAGGACACCGAAGGCGTTTATGCTTGCCTAATGTGATACCGATTACTTAATTCGCTGTTTATGCTGGCAATCCCTTTTTACCGATCAAGGTTAATACCAATAATGATATGAGCAAAAGCACAATAGTTGCACCGGGAGCCAAATTCCAGACTCCAGCTACCACTAGTCCACCTACAACGGCAATCTCCGAAATAATAACCGCCAGGATGACCGAGGATTTAAAGCTACGGGATAGCAATAAGCTGATTGCAACCGGAATAGTCAACAAAGCAGATACCAACAGCGAGCCTACGATCTTGATGGCTGTGCTAATCACAAGTGCTGTCAGAATGGTGATCAGCATGTTAAGCAACTTCACCGGAAGCCCGCTTACACTTGCTGCATCCTCTTCAAAGCTAAGCAAAAAGAACTCTTTAAAGAACATCGAAACTACCACTACAACAGCTATAGTCACTATGCCTACAACGATCAAATCGGTGTTATCGAGCGTATAAATACTGCCGAACAAATAACTCATTACATCCGCATTATACCCTTTTCCTAAGGTGAAAAAGAGTGAAGCTAACGCCACTCCTCCCGACATTATAATGGCAATCGACAGCTCCGCATAACTCTTATAAGCCTTGCGAAGCTTTTCAATTGCGAAGGACGCTACCACTGCAAAGATAAGACCTGCGCCCAGAGGATAAAATCCTGTTAGAAATCCGAGTGCCACCCCCGCTATAGTAACATGAGCCAGCGTATCTCCGATCATGGATAATCGTCTAAGCACAAGAAAAACGCCTATAAGCGGCGCTGTTATACCAATCAGCAGTCCGCCCGCAAGCGCCCGCTGAAAAAAATCGCTAAATAGTATTTCCAACTTAAACTCTCCTTCATACAAAACTCAAACCATTTTAAAGCCTTTTTCAAACCTTTTTCGATCCCTCCCAAACCCTCCCTTCCAAGGGAGGCCCCAAGGGCTCTGCCCTCTGGACACCCGTTAAGTGCAACTAGCGTAGGAGTTAGTGTTACTGAACATAGTTAGGTCGGGGAAAGATCGCTTTCGTCCCTAAAGGGACACGCTTGCAGACTGGGCGGTGCTTAGATACGAGAAAGATTAAGATCAACTAGAATTGAGTCCCCGACTTCCACACTCACACACTATGTATAGCTCTAATCGCAGAGAAAGCTGCGATTCAGAGTTTAATTATGACTTAAGAGAGCGTGTGCTGCAGGTTCTCTTCTGTGCAATTCTGGAGATCATGTGAGTGGCGGGAGTAAAAGTTGATTTTACCATTTGTCTGCACGGGCTCATGACCTAAATAATTTTTAATCATGTCGATATCATGCGACACCATCAGGAAGGTCATATGATGATGAGCATGCATATGCGTGATTAATTCAAAGAATCCCGCTTGCGATTCGGCATCAATACCCACCGTAGGTTCGTCCAAAATCAGCAGGTCAGGATGGTTAATCAGCGCCCGAGCCAGAAAAACACGCTGCTGCTGACCGCCTGACAACTGGCCTACTCTTTTCTCCGCAATATCTTGTATCCGCATGACTTCAAGCGCATCCTCACATTGACGGTGCTGAGCCTTGGATACTCTGCGGATCAGATTCTTGTTATTGTATAGACCTGACAGAACTACTTCACGCACCGTTGCTGGAAACAAAGGGTTGAAGGTATTCTTTTGCGGAACATACCCGATCCGTTCCCAGTCTTTAAACTTGCGGACAGGCGTTCCGAATAATTTAATTTCACCACTGCTCGCTGGAAGCAAGCCGACGATCATTTTCATCAATGTTGTTTTACCAGCACCATTAGAACCAATGATACCAAGGAAATCTCGTTCTCTTACACTATAGTTAAGATTCGATATCACCTTCTGTTCCCCATATGAAAAAGAAAGATCCTGTATATCGATGATATGCTGATGGCAGTCCAAGGATACCGATTGCATGCTTAAGTACCGCCTTTCCCTTATACTTTCCTTATTATTGTAAGGCCATAATCAGATTTTGCAAATTTTTCTCCATCAGAGTGAAGTAATTATCGCCGTTCTTCTCTTGCTCCGCAGTAAGTCCCTCTACCGGATTAAGCACCATAGTGGAAACGCCCGCTTCGGCGGCCAGAGTCTTAGCCAGTTTATCGGAGACAAGCTCTTCAAAAAAGATATACTTAATCCCTTCATCTTTTACCATTTTCGCAAGCTTCACTAAATCCTGTCCGCGCGGCTCAGCGTCTGGCGAAAGTCCCATAATCGCATGCTGATCCAATCCATAGTCACGGGCAAGGTAAGAAAAAGCCTGATGCGATACTACGATCTTATGGTTGGGCAGCTTAGCAAGCTCCTCTTTGAATTTACTGTCTAACGCCTGCAAACGTTCCGCAAGCTTATTGTAACGCTCTTCATAACCTTCTTTATGCTCAGGATCCACGGACTGAAGGCTTTCTTTAATATTCTGAGCCATGACAATGGCTGATTTTGGACTTACCCAAGTATGCGGGTCTGTATGCAGGCTGTCTCCAGAGGCATTACTGTTATGATCCGTGTCCTCATTTTGATGAGACTCTTCCTCACTTGCCCCATGATCATGCCCGTCATCTTCATCGGTCATGATATAATCAATACCTTGACTTACTTCAACCGCCTTAACTTTACTGCTGCTATCAAGGCCTTTTAAAAAGTTAGGAACCCAGCCTTCTAAGCCCGCACCGTTATATAGAAATAGCTGTGCCTTAGAAGTGTTGATAATATCTTGACTGCGCGGTGTCCAATCATGTGGCTCCACACCCACTGGAAGCAGGTTAATAGCATTGATATCTTCCCCGCCAATCTCCTTAGCAAACTCGTAAATAGGATAAAAGGTTGTAACTACATTTACTTTCCCTTCAACTATACTTCCACTGCTCTTAGGTCCGCATGCACTTAGTGTAAATACCAGTACCAGTGCAAGGACGAGCAAACTTATACGTGATTTCATTGCCGCCATTATATTGATCTACCCCTCAAATCGTAAATTTTACTATTAGTAGTATAATAGTAATCGTTACGATAAGTCAACAAAGAAACCTCACTCAGAAGAAAGACGGTATCGTCCTTTATAAAAAAGGAATGCTCCCACAACCAACCCGGCTGAAGGAGCATTCCTTTGTTCAAGCAACCTCATTAAAAAATTTCTACAACAGTATTGTCTTATTTCACTACTGCTCCGTTTGGCATGCTGTCCGGCACGGTAGCGATCGTTAGCTGGTCACCTTTAGAAGCCGCCAAAATCATCCCTTGGGACAACTCCCCACGCAGCTTCACCGGTTTAAGGTTTACGATACAAATCACTTTACGTCCCACCAGCTCTTCCGGTGTATAGAATTTCGCGATACCAGAAACCACTTGACGTTGTTCATAACCCAGATCCAGTTGCAGCTTCAGCAGCTTGTCAGCTTTTTTCACTGGCTCTGCAGCAATAACCTGAGCTACCCGCAGCTCTGCTTTAGCGAAATCGTCAATGCCGATTTCCTCTTTATGCTCTTCCACTGGCTCGGAGTCCGCAGCAGCAGGAGCAGCCGCTTCCGCCACTTCAGCCGCAGCTTTACCAGCGCCCATAGCCTCGGCAATATAAGCTACCTCTTGCTCCACATCCAGACGTGGGAAGATTGGATTGCCTTTCACCAGCTTTGTTCCTGCCGGAATCAGGCCAAAGGTCTTACCGCTATCCCAAGTCGTTAACTCACCAGGCTCAATACCCAGCTGTTCCCAGATTTTCGCTGGTGTTTGTGTCAAGAACGGCTGCAGCAGGATTGAAGCGGTACGCAGACCTTCCACCAGATGTCTCATCACAGAAGCCAGCTCGGCGGTTCTATTTTCATCTTTGGCAAGCACCCAAGGTTGTGTCTCATCGATATATTTGTTGGTGCGGCTAATGAATATTCCGATAGCTGTCAGCGCCACGGAGAACTCCATTTTTTCCATAGCTTCTTCTACTTTGGCATAAGTATTCTCAGCCGCAGCTTGAAGCTCACCATCAAATGCTGTTACATTTCCTTCATATGCCGGAATCTCGCCTGCAAAATACTTTTCAACCATAGCCCCTGTACGGTTCAACAGGTTACCAAGGTCGTTGGCAAGATCATAGTTAACCCGGTCTACAAAGCTTTCCGGTGTGAACGTGCCATCCGAACCAAACGGTACTTCGCGCAGCAGGTAATAACGTAATGCATCCAAGCCATAACGATCAATCAGTGTCACAGGATCAACTACGTTACCTTTAGATTTCGACATTTTTCCATCTTTCATGAGCAACCAGCCATGGGCAAATACCTTTTTCGGAAGGGGTTCACCAAGCGCCATCAGAATGATCGGCCAGTAAATCGTATGGAAACGAACGATTTCTTTACCAACGATGTGTACATCCGCAGGCCAGAACTTGTCATACAAGGTGCGATCCTCGGAACCATAACCCAGCGCAGTAATATAGTTAGTCAAAGCATCAATCCACACGTACACGACATGCTTCTCGTCGCCCTTAACTTTTACGCCCCAATCAAAGGTTGTACGGGAAACTGCAAGGTCTTCCAGTCCGGGTTTGATGAAATTGTTAATCATTTCGTTCTTACGGGATTCCGGCAAAATAAACTCTGGATTCTCCTCGTAAAATTGCAGCAAACGATCCGCATATTTACTCATCCGGAAGAAATAACTTGCTTCCTTCACCAGCTCAACCGGGTGGCCGCTATCTGGGCTTTTTGCACCAGTAATCACACCGTTGTCATCACGCACTATATCAACTAATTGCGTTTCTGTGTAAAAGGTTTCATCTGGGATACTATACCAGCCTTCATATTCACCTTTATAGATGTCTCCTTGCTGCAGCAACCGATCAAAAATATCCTGTACCACTTTTTTATGACGCTCTTCCGTAGTACGGATGAAGTCATCGTTCGAAATGTCCAGCTTACGCCATAGCTCCTTAATACCAACAACAATGTCGTCTACGAACTGCTGAGGGGTCTTTCCTGCTTCCTCTGCCTTCCGCTCGATCTTTTGTCCATGTTCGTCTGTACCGGTTAGATAACGCACTTCGTAGCCGCGCAGACGTTTGTAACGGGCCATTGCGTCTCCTGCCACGGTTGAATAAGCATGTCCGATATGTAGCTTGTCACTTGGATAATAAATTGGTGTCGTTAGGTAAAACGTTTTTTTCTCACTCATTCAGTAATCATCCTTTCTTATTAAAAAACAAAAAACTCCCGCCCCCATAATGGGGCGAGAGTATAACTCACGCGATACCACCCAAATTTCCTGTCTCTTCACAGAGCGCAGGCTTCGCCAGTTCCCTCGCGGGAACTGTCCATTAACGCTGGATCACGCTGTTATCTTACGTGAACCACAATTGCAGTTCCCGCTCGAACACAGTTCCTCCCGGACCATATTCAATCTAACGCTCCATACCGGATTTCAGCATATTCCGGCTCTCTGTAATGGACGTAACGATTTACTTATCCGTTCTTCGGAATTCATACTATTACTTGTGAATATACCCAATGGTAAGGCCCCATGTCAAGTCGCAGGGGCAGAATCCTTCTCAGCAGATTCATCTTGTAGAGGCGGCACAGGATCAAGTCCTCCAGGATGAAAGGGATGACATCTGGCAATCCGTTTAGCTGCAAGCCATGAGCCTTTCAATGGACCATGGACTTCAATGGCTTCCAGGGCATAGGCAGAGCAGGTTGGATAGAAGCGGCAGGTTGCAGGTTTAATAGGGGAAATGTACCTGCGATACACCCGAATAGGCGCCTGAATCGTTCTGCGTAGGGTCACCATTTCTAAAGTCCCTTTTGTTTATCTGATGCTGCAACTAATTCTTCTTCCCGGTTCTCTTCACATTCTTTGCAATAACCGAACACCTCAAATTTATGCTTGACTACCCGGAATTGATCGGGTGTATCCGTTAAATTCATCGGGCAGAAATTAATCGGGTAGGTCTTTTGGCATTGAAGGCAGATCATATGATGGTGATGATCCTGATGATTGCAGCTTCCCTTGAACTTCACTCCGTCTTCAAAGACAATCTGTTCAAGCACACCAAGCTCTTCCATTACACGAAGATTGCGGTACACCGTATCAAAGCTAAGTCCGCTATACTTACGGCCCATATGCTCATATACATCCTTCGCTGACAAATATCCCTTATTCTCGCCGAATAACTGGGCAAGCGTTTTGCGTTGGTCGGTGATTCGCAGTCCTTGCCCCGACATGACTTCTAATATTTGTTCTGTCGACAGCATACGCTCATCTCCCATAAGATCAGTTCATTTATATTTCACTCTCTTAATAATGCCCCAAAATAAATGCCCCGTCAATGAAGCACCATGAAGCACCCCTACGCACCTCTGAATTATTATGTTTACACAAAAGCCCGGCTGCGTATTCCTTGACGGAATATTCAGCCGGGCTTTTAATGTAGATAATTCCCCAATAGAGCTTATAGGGATATTCCTATTCTGTTATTTCTTTGCTGGAAGTGGAGTGATGAGGAAATTGACCGGCAAGTTACTGCCTGAAGCTGCTGTGAATAAAATCTCCACAGAACCTCCATACTCACCACTACGATAAACCACACTGTTCATATCAGCATTCGAGAGACTTCCCACGCTTGGCATATGCACGATTTGGTTATTAACCATAACCGGCCCCATATAGTTACCGCCACGTGGATTAAACGTAATCAATGAGTTTGGTGCAACATTTTCGAATCTGATCTTGTATAATACCCCGAAATTACCGGCATTGGATGCTTCCGTACCTGCCATTGGGTCTACGCCAGCCAGGTTCTTATCACTGTAATTATCGCCTAGCAGAAGTTTTGCAGGAGTTTTCCCTACCTCATCGCTAACCGTGATAATACGAGTAGAATCTTCGTAAGTTCCCCGATTATGCACTCCGTCTCGATCCAGAATTGGAAGTGTTGGAAGTGTAGTCAGTGGATCTTTTTTCGCATCAATCAACATGACGTTATAATCGATTGGATAATCACTAAATAAGTCCGCTTGAAGTGAAACAATTTCACTTGGTTTCATCGCAATTTTGTTAAGATCGGTCAGAATTGAGACGCTTTCCCCTGGTTGCAGAACAATCGTTTTATAATGTTCATTTGTAAGCATTGACTTCCAGTAACGTTCTACAGACATTTTACCGGTTGCTTCTGGGAATGTGTTTGGCCCTGCAAATCCAACATACTCTGTTGTAAGCGTCGTTGGGTACAGATTGTTATTCGTAGCAATTACATAAACCTTCGCATTAATGTTCAGGTTGTTCTTATGGTGGACTAAGAATCGTGTTTTACCTAATGAAGTCTCACGATAAGTAACACCTTCTGTATACACCGTTTCTGGGCTGTTGCTGCGAATTAGTTTATAAGGCTCGGAAGAAAGATTATAAGCTACTTGCTGCCAAGTAGGGACCATCGATCCATCGATGCTAAACACACTGCCCGGAGATGCAAATAATCTGTTGAAATCTTCTTTACTGTACAAGATTTCATCCGAAATATTAACGGTTTTCTCAAACGTGCTGATCGCGCCATGTGAATCTTTTACTTGGACAGCAATTGTCGCTGGCCCCGGAGTAAAGAAAGCCTCGGCCTTGTTCGTCCAAGTTACGGTAATTTCATCACCATCAGGATCGCTACTTAGATCGGTATAAGTAATCATTTCACCCATCTTGTATGAATCCTTGTCTGTAGTGAAATTAGCAACTGGAGGTGTATTAGGTTTAAGCACTGTGATGGTCATGGTGTAAGGATCACTCCACTGTTGATTCGCATCCATTACGGAATAGGTTACTACATAATATCCTGGTTGATCATAGATATCCTGCTTGTTACCTCCCCAGCTTTCATTCACAATAGCTATACCATTTGGTGAAGAACTGGAGGTTACGAAATTCACAGGTTCGCCGGCGTAAATTTCAGTTGGCACTGTGAAAGAAGCTTTAGGTTTGTTGTTTAATGTAAGGATTACTCGCTTTTGTACATTATCAACAGTATAAGGAATGCCCAGTGCCCCAGTTATGGATGTCAATGGAACCATGAAAGTACCCTTGTATTGGTAAGATGGACCTTTCATTGTCTTCTTTACACCATTAACTGTATAGACCTTGCTGTCGGTCTTAAAGCGCATAACGTCGCTTCCCTTGGTAACAATGGTTTCTTTCGTTTTATAATCATAAACGTATTTCACGCCTACACGTTCTACCATAGCCCGGATCGAAACGTAGGATACGCCGTTTTTCACTGCCATAGGCTGATTAGCCAAATATTCCTGGCCGTTCTGATACATTTTGTTGCTGTTCATCATAAGGATAAGCTGACTGTTAGCCGCAGCACGAGCACCATCTGTTGTAGGTTCTGTAGTAACTCCAGGTGTTGCAGTCGGAAGCGGTGTTGCAGTAGGTGCAATTGTTGCTGTAGGTTCAACAGTAGCCGTAGGTTCAACTGTCTCTGCAGGAATTGGAGTAGGTGTTGGTGTCGGTGACACTACTCCTCCTGGCGTCTCCGTCGGCAATGGCGGCAATGGATCAGTAGATTCTGGCATTACCTCCGGCGCAGCTGAAACAACTGTCCCAACTACAGTAGTATTACTTGGGGTATTATTGACAGCTTCAGCAAAAGCCGGCACTGCCGCGGCGGCCTGAGATACGGCCAAAACAGCAACTAACGTTAACTTTTTCAAATCCATGATATAACTCCTCTGCTCCTATTTGTAAATATAAGTAGGTCTCTGTCTTTTTCATACTCCTCTTATATTCCCCGCAAAATGCTGCCACCCACGGTAGGGCGGCAAAAAGCTTTTGCCACGATCGTCATAACAAACATAGTATTAGACGCATACCACCATAAAAAGTTTCATTATTAAGTAAAGAAAGATTAACGCTGTATTAAATAACGTTGGACAACCACGCTGTTTCCCCTGAAAAAAATGAGATTTTTTCTATAAATATGTTTATTTTTCGTCTGCCTATATTCGCTTTCATTTGCTTTTGTTACAATGTATGGAAGAATATCTTTTACATGCGAGGGATAACATGTCCAAAAAAATCTCCATCCTCGTTCAATTAATCATGGGCTTCTCTCTAATCATCTTCACCATCGTAGGATTTACCATTTTTTTGTCCTACCGTTCTTCCTCTCAAGCTGTTCTAAACCGCTCCAACCAATATATCCTGGAATCCGTAAAGCAACTTCAAGGTAAAATGGACGCAATTCTTCAGGATAACGATAAGCTTTCTTCTACGATCATGTTCAGTCCCTTGATTCAAGAAACCTTGGGAGACTTAGCGTTGTCACGTTCACCTCGTACAGACGCCATGGAAATCACTCGGTACATAGATCAACAGACACGTTCCATAAACTCTGACATCCAGTTCAAGCTGCTCGGGCTGTCCGATGATCAGGTGTATACCAACAGCAGTTCCTTAAAGGTCATCTGGGACAGCGAAAAGGAAATCCGCGATGCCTATTGGTTTCCGGCTATAGCACAGAATAAAGGCCGAATGGTCTGGTTCGGTGTAGATGTATGGCAGAACGGTAATATTCCTGTGGTGATGGGAGCCAGACAAATTAATGATTGGAATGATCTAAACCGGTTAGGAACCCTGTTTCTTGTTCTCCCTGTCGAGGTCATCCATAACGCTGTCAGCCAATTTCACCTTGGAAAAAATGAGAAAATCCAAGTTGTTGATTCATTTAATACCATTGTCTATTCCACAGATCCAAAAGAAATTGGACTCTATATGAACGACGGGCTTCTAAAACAATTCAGCAATCATAAAGCCAGAATCATTCCACAAAAAATAAACTCACGCAATCTGTTCGTATCCTATGCCTATTCCGACTATAGCGAGTGGAGCGTTTTTGCTTACATTGATTCTAAAGACGCTGTTAAAGATTTAAATACGATTCGCCGGAATATTATTTTAATTGGCCTGCTGGGGATGGGTGCTGCCCTACTATTTACTTTCTTTTTTTCTTGGACCCTATCCAAGCCACTTCGTAATCTGGCAACCAAACTGAGCAATGTCGAACGGGGAACTACTTTACCTTTTGTAAAAACAACCATGAACAAAGAAATGGCTATCCTATATTCAAGCTATAATTCGATGCTCCAAAACCTGGATCATACTATCGCTGACCTATCCAGCAAACAAATCAGTGAAAAGCAAGCTCAGATCGTAGCACTCAAAGCACAATTCCGCCCGCATTTCCTTTATAACACTTTGAATACAATCTATTGGTCGCTCGCCAACAAACGCATGCAGGATGAGTCCCAAATGGTACTCGCTCTAAGTGACCTGCTTCGCTATAGTATTGACCGCGGATCCGAATTCGTTACAGTTGAGGAGGATTTAAAGCAATTAGAACGATTCATTTTTCTCCAGAAGCTGCGCTACGAGGACAAATTGCAGATTGATCTTTTTGTAAATCCTGAGGTTATGAATGGCCAGCTTATGAAATTAACCCTTCAGCCACTTGTCGAAAATGCCATTACTCATGGACTTGAACCCACACTTCGGGAAGTATGGCTAATTCGCATACGCGCCTATAGTGAAGGAACATCTTTGGTGTTAACTGTAGAAGACAACGGGGACGGCATGAGCGAGGAAAGTATGGCAGATGCATTAGTCGGCGGTGAGGTTAATCCGGAGAAGCTGCTTCATACCGGAATTGGACTATCCAATCTAAATCATCGCATAGAGCTAATCTACGGACAGGAATTTGGTCTACAGCTATCAACAAGCGAACTGGGTGGCTTATTTGTGAAGGTCACTGTTCCATTACAGTATGATCAAAGTTAAGGGGGCACAACGATGAATGTGTTAATCGTGGACGACGAAAGTTTTGTTCGCCGTTCTCTGTCAGAAATGCTGGGAAGTGCGAATCACAACTTTAGCATTATTGGCTCGGCAGAGAACGGTTTAGAGGCTGTGCAACTGTTAAAAGAGCATATGGTTGATCTGGTGATATCCGATATACGAATGCCCGGTATGGATGGGCTGGAACTTGCAAAGCATATCCATGAATGTTATCCAGACACTGAAACCGTGCTGCTCACAGGTTATCAGGATTTCACCTATGCCAGTCAAGCCATCCGTTATGGTGTAAAGGAATATTTGGTTAAACCAAATTCAGTAGAACATATTCTTGAGGTCGCAACAGGCGTATATGAACGTCTTCAATTGAAGAAACAGCAAAGGCAATTAACGCATCTGAGAGAAAAAAACCTTCGGGAGAAACGCTTATCTGATCTTCTTTACGGCATCCCGTTACCCTATTTTGAAGAACAACTTATTCCTCCTTTTCATTCCTTTGTAGTCGTAACCGTAAACCATCTTGGAGTGGGCATGCCCCAGAACTGGTCGGAACAAGCCATGTATGCAGCGGTCGTTAATATATTAGAAGAATGTTTTGCGCTGTACGCCAACGTTGTTGGCATTCAAGAGGAGCAGGAAGCCATCATGCTATTATTCTATCCTCTTGAGCAGCCTAACGGCGTTGATGAGGTATTGACACAAGAGCTGCTGCATAAGCTATCGGGCATTCTGAAATCGCCATTTTGTGCAGGGGTCTCCAACCCTCACTATCAATTGGGGGCGCTCGCAACCGCCTATCATGAGAGTCTGGAAGCTTGTCAGCAGGTCAAAAAAGAGAGTACGCCATCCGTTATCTTTTTCAGAGACCTCTCCATGCATTCGGCTTCTCCACAGCTCACTGAACAACTACAAGTAAAGGCAACGCGCAGGGTAATCTCTATGATGATTGAGGTTATGAATTCCCGGCTCCAAGAAAATCTCTCCCTCAAAATGATCGCAGACGAACTGTATATGAATCCAACGTATCTCGGCCGATTGTTTAAAGATGATGTAGGGGAGCCTTTCTCTAGCTTTCTTACCAAACTTCGTATTCAAAAAGCTACTGAATTATTAGAGAATGTTACTCTCAAGGTATATGAGGTTAGCGAATTAGTAGGCTTTAAGGATCCTGCGTATTTCAGTCTCATTTTCAAGAAATACATGGGGATGACTCCTCAGGAATTTCAGAAGCACAACAAATAAAGCAGAGGTGTGTTTCTCTTGAATGTAAATGGTAAGTTGGTTACTGTCCTATTAACATTTGGCTTGTTACTTAATACAAGTGGTTGTCAGTTCTCCCCTTCCAAGGAAGATACCGCTTTACAAGACCCGATACAGCTGAACATATGGCTCACTGCTGGATCAGGTCTTGAGTCGCTCATTGACCAGTATCAATCCCAACATCCCGAGCTAGAGATTCATATTCAGACCTCCACCTCCACGCAGCTTCCAGCCAAGCTACAGACCTCGTTCGCAGCTGGATATAGTTCGCCGGATGTGGCTGCCATTGATATTAGCTATTTAGATCGCTTCAAACAATTTCCTGATTATTTTTATAATCTAAAAACCTTTGAAGCTGACAATCTGAAGGACCAATTTCTGAATTGGAAGTGGCAGGAGGTGCTGGGTAATGATTTTATTTTCGGATTACCAACGGAAATTGGACCCTATGCCATGTTATATCGAACGGATATATTCGCATTATCAGGCCTCCCTACTAAACCAGAGGAAGTGGCTAAAGAAATCCAAACTTGGGATCAATTCCTTGAAGCGGGCACCAAAGTACAGGAGAGAACAGGAAAAGCTTTTGTAAATGACTTGGAGAACCTCTATCTCACCCTTCTACGTCAGTCCAAGCTTCAATATTACAGTCCCACAACGCAAGAATTGATCCTCGACAATAATCCAGCGGTCAAACGAGCCTGGGACTTCTCAATTCAAGCCCTTAAGCTAAATCTGTCCGCCAGTATTGCAGTGGATACCCAACGCTGGGGTGCAGGCCTGCTCAACGGAGATTTTGCAGTCATGCTCTGTCCGGCTTGGATGATTGGTCATATCAAGAGCAGTGCTCCAACTGCCAGCGGTTTATGGAATGTAACACAAATCCCAGAAAACAGCGCTAATCGCGGAGGCTCCGTTCTGACCTTACCAAAGACAGGTAATCATCCTGATGAATCCTTTGCTCTTATTAAATGGCTAACCGAACCAACGCAGCAATTGGTTTCTTTCAAGGTACAAGGGGCTTTCCCTTCCACCCCCGAAATCTATGATGACCCAGAAATCCACGATCTGCATGATCCTTATTTTCCTAATTCAGAGCTTGGTCTGACCCTTTCGTCAGCAGCAAAAGCAGTAATTCCCACCTATTACGGCCCTCATCATGCTGACGTGGAGACAAGCATGCTCGAATACTTGACCAAAGCTGAAAAAGGCGAGCTAACTCCTGAACTGGCTTGGACCCTTGCTGTTCAAGCCGCAAAGCGAATAGACAGCTCCTTCCGCTAAGTACTATCATAAAAAGGCTCTCCCCGGCTAAATCAGCCTGCCGGGAAGAGCCTTTTTTTAATTCATTTTGCTTTATTTTTGCGCAGCCAGGAAAGTATCCAGCTGTTTTTGTTTCTCTGCAATAATCTTATCAAGCCCTGCCTTTTTCAGCTTATCAGCATACTTAGTCAGTACGGTATCAGGATCAACAGAACCCGTATCCAAACTAATGTCGTATTCATCCATTACAGCTTTACAAGCAGCCATTTCAGTCTTCATTGAGGAGGCATCGAAGTTGAAACCAAGCGCTACAGAGGCTTTACCTTTAGAGTTAAAGGCTTTGAATTGTTCCCATTTGTCTGGAGCTTCACTTTCCCACACTGGGTTCAGGAATTGACTTCCAAGCATCCAAGCTGCAGCCGTATTATAATCAGCTGTTTTATCTGTAGCTTTGATCGTATCACCACTTACGACTTCATAGTGAACACCTTTTATACCGAAAACAAGCAGATTGTTGATATCTTTATCTGTGTGCAGAATATCTAGCACCATCATGGCCCGAGCCGGATCACCAGAGGAAGCGGAGATTGCAAGCATAGATCCAGCAGCATCACTTGTAGAAATCGTTGGATCATTGAATGCAATTTGCTTCAGCTTGCCAACCAAGCCGGTAGCATTAGCCAACTCACTATCTTTACCTGGTTTAAGCGATTGCACTGTCATAAAGACATTGCCAGCCTTCATTGCATCCTGAGTCGAATTCGTAGCAACTGCGGCGTCTTTGTTAATATAACCTTTTTTCATATACTCACGAGTAAGTTTAATGATCTCTTTATAACGATCCATCTCAATCATCGATTGAATCTTAGTATCTGAGGAATCTTTAAGCAGAACACCAGGAATGGCAGCATCACCAAGGGTATCGTATTGTGCCATGTACTGTGAGTTAAAGGTCTCACCTTGTTTGAAATACAATGGAGTCAGGTCAGGTCTTTTCTCCTTCACTACTTTGAGAACTGCATCCAGATCTTGGATGGATTTCACATTCGACATATCGATGCCCAGTTCATCCGCAATATCGGAGCGATAGACAACCCCACCTTGTGCAGCCAGCTCCTTATTTGTAGGAACAGCATAATTCACACCATTGATCGCGGAACCCTTTAAGAATTGTGGATCCAGATTTTTTAGAATCCCTTGGCCGTATTCATTTAGGAGATTACCATATTTGCCGTTATCGTCATTAATCGGGAGATAAGCGCCTTTAGCTGCATTCGTTACGTAGTTCTTCCATTGAGCTGTAAAGATGATATCGAATTTTTCCTGACTCGCAATTTTCAGATTGACATCATTGTCCCATGGACCCCAATCGATCGGTGCGATATCCAATTTGGCGTTGATTTTTGGTTCCAATAACTTATTGATTTCATCTTCTACAGCTTTTTCATCCTTTTGCACGGCACCGACATAAATTAACTTGACGGTATAAGGCTCCAATTCTTTTGCCGGTTCGGCAGTAGGATCCGCGGCTGGCTCATCCGTAGCAGCAGCATTGGTAGCGGTTGCATTTTCACTTGGAGCAGGTGAAGCTGCTTCATTATTCCCGTTATTCCCACCGCAACCCGCTAAACTAAGACTCAGTACCATCGTTAGCAATAGTGTCATTAATGCGCTTTTTCTAACAGCTTTCATATACACCATAACCTCCCTCAAAATATTTATATATGCTGAATCGGCCGTTCACACCTTAGCATAAAGCGGCCGAATTAAGCCATTACAATCGTCCTTAACCTTTGACAGCACCCACGGTAAGCCCTTTAATAAAATACTTCTGGAAGAAGGAATATACAAACACGATAGGTCCGATACCAATAACAGCCATCGCCATTCTTACCGTTTCTGTTGGAATATTGATTTCTACACCCTGTGCAGCCAAGGCAGCCATCGCCTGAGGACTTGCTGTCAGGAACTGAACATTCAGCATCGTCTTATACATTAGGTATTGTAAATTGACATGACCTTCGGGTGAGATAAAGATCAAACTAAGGTACCAATCATTCCAATAGGCCAGAGTCTGAAACAAACCTACTGTAGCTAATACAGGCATAGACAAAGGCAAAATAATTTGAACGAAGATCCGGAATTCTGGTGCCCCATCGATCTTCGCAGATTCAATTAAAGCTGGCGGTATGGTATTGGCAAAAAAGGTCCGTAAGATGATAACAAAGAAAGCAGAAACCAGCAGCGGCATAATTAGAATCCATAACGTATCCTTCATATGCATCATGCGCGTGTAGACCAGATACCAAGGCACAAGGCCACCATTAAACAACATTGTAAAAAACATAAAAAATGAGAAGAAATTACGATGTGGAAAATCTCCACGTGAGATAGGGTAAGCGTACATAGCCATAATGATAAGACTCAGAATCGTGCCCACCACAGTCACAAATAACGAAACGGAAGCTGCATCGATAATTTGCCAATAATCTTTTAACAGAAATTCATAAGAAGAAATATCCCACTTGTTAGGAAAAAAGCTGTAGCCGTTCTGAATAACGGAATTCTCGTCCGAAAACGATACAATCACTACGAGGATCAGCGGCACCACACAAATCGCTGTGTATATCCAAAAGAATATATTAATTAGCAAATTAGATATATTAGATATTTCATTGGGTTGTCTTTGCCGTTTTGTGCGCTTTCCTGTACGACGTGACGACCCTATTGCTGTTTCTGTCTGGCTCAACACTCCCACCTCCCTTTAGAATAAAGCATCATCTTTACTGATTCGCCGCACTGCTAGATTCGCTAAGAAAATCAATAGAAATCCTACAACAGATTGAACGAGACCCGCGGCTGAAGACATTCCTATATCACCGATTGCGAGGAAGGTTTGATATACATATGTGTCGATAACCTGCGTCGTTGAGTATAACGCTCCTGCATTTCTTGTAACCTGAAAGAATAATCCGAAGTCTGCGTTAAAAATCCTACCTATCTGCAGCAGCGTCATTACTATAATAACTGGGCTGATTAGCGGCAGTGTGATTTTTCGAATCTGCTTCCATTTAGAAGCTCCATCAATTAGTGCAGCCTCATAATATTCATTATCTATTCCAATAATAGCGGCCATATAAATAACCGTTGTATACCCAATCTCTTTCCATATCTTCACGATTACTAGAATCCCAGGCCAATATTTGGACTGTGAATACCATTCGATAGGATCTACCCCAAAGAACGGGAGTAATGTCTTGTTCATGAACCCATGCTCTGCACTCAGAAAGCCGTATACTAAGTAACTTACGACGACCCAAGAGAGAAAATAAGGGAGAAACATAGCGCTTTGATGGAATTTCGATAGCCATCTGCTGCGCATTTCGTTAAACATAATTGCGAAAGCCAGCGAAAAAAATAGCGTCAGTATAATAAACGCTGTATTATACAATAATGTATTCCTCGTAATGATCCAGGCCGTCTCCGTCGAGATTAAATATTTGAAGTTCGCTAACCCGACCCAATCACTACCCAGAATCCCTTTTTGGTAATTGATATCCTTAAATGCAATTACCGTTCCTAACATCGGTATGTAGTTATTGATGATTAGAATCACTATCGCAGGTAACATCATCAAATAGAACACCCAATATTTCTTCATTACTCTAAGAAAATTCGGCGTTCTTCCCCTGCCTGGTTTCTTTACTTCTGACAAGCTGACGGAAGGATTCGTCACACTCATTTTTGGTTCCCCCATTCTCCATCATCCCATTCTTAAGCCCTAATTACTCTTGCTTGCCTAACGTTTTGCGTATCCTCCTTACACTCTAATTAAAACATATGATAATTTATGGGAGTATAGGGAACATATTATATTTCTATAAAAAAAGAGACGATTATCCTCGAAAATCGAGGAAAACCATCTCTTCAGCCTCTAATAGAGGCAAAAAATTTAATTAATCATAGCTTATGTACCTTAATCGCATTTATCACAGCCAAAGGCTGGTTGATAATCTTTTCTCTTCATCACAGCCAAGGGCTGGTTGATAATCTTTTCTCTTCATCACAGCCAAGGGCTGGTTGATAATCTTTTTCTCTTCATCACAGCCAAGGGCTGGTTGATAATCTTTTCTCTTCATCACAGCTAAGGGCTGGTTGATAATCTTTTTCTCTTCATCACAGCCAAGGGCTGGTTGATAATCTTTTTCTCTTCATCACAGCCAAGGGCTGGTTGATAATTTCTGCCTTAGATTAACTAGGCAATCAGTCCTTGTGTTCCCAGAGAGGCCCACATCCGCAGGTGTGGGACGGCCCCTATACTACTACGAAGAGGGGTGAGGGAGAAGGAACGGAAAGGAAGTTTGGAACTGTAGGAGCGTAGCGTTCGCCTTTATCCTCGGATTTCAACCGCTAATAGCGGTTTCTAATCAAGAAATCTGAGGATAACAGCGACCGGAAGTCCAAACATTCCTTGGAGCGACGCTAACCTCACCACTCAGCAACAAACATTCCTTGCAGCGACGCTAACCTCACCACTCAGCAGCCGACCTTACTGCACTTCGGTCCGGCATCGGTCGCGATACTCCTTAGGCGACATACCTGTCTGCTTCTGAAATACCTTGGTAAAATAACGCCGCTCCTGATAGCCAACTCCCGAGCCAATCATCGTAATACTCTTATCACTGTTAGTTAGCATAAACTTCGCAGCTTCAATTCGTTGTAGGGTCACGTATTCCACGAAGGTCATAGCAAAACGATTCTTAAATAAGAGACAGAAATAACTGCCACTAATCCCGATCTTATTCGCCACTTCCTCAATCCCAATATCAGAATGGAGATGTTCTGTGATGTACTTAGCTGCTTGGTTCATCAGCTGATCCGGTGTTTTTTTGCCAGAATCATCTTCACCTTCAGGGATTTCCTGAAAAATTGGAATGCTATTATACAGTTTATTCTTAAACTGCTTACTACGGATCTTAGCCCCAATCTCCCGTACCTTATTGCCAAGCTCTTCATAATGTATCGGCTTACAAATATACTCTTTAACACCTAGCCGAATCGCTTCCCGTGCATAATCAAACTCCTGATATCCGGTAAGAAGCAGCACCTCGCTATCCAATCCCATCTCCCGCAACTTACCGATAAAAGTTAACCCGTCCATCACTGGCATACGGATGTCACATAACACAAGATCAGGCTGTTTCTCCTCGGCAATACGCAAAGCATCCATTCCGCTTCGCGCCATACCGACAACCTCCATCCCCATCTCCTGCCAAGGCAACACCCTGTTCAGATTATTCAGAATTGGGGCTTCGTCATCAACCAATAATACTTTTAGCATAATGATCTTCCCCCTGCTCGTATTTAGGTATGACACATTGGATAATAGTACCATGACCTGGACTAGAACAGATAAATATTCCGTACCTGTCACCGTATTCAATGCGGATGCGATCTGCTACACTGCGAATACCAAGACCTCTGCGTTCAAGATTCATCCGGTTATCCCGTTCAGCCTTAACTTCTTGCTCCACAGGATCATTCACAATATATTGAAAAATAGCTAACTGAGACGGTGTAATACCAATACCATTATCTTCAATACGTAAAATCAAATCCCCCTGCTTCTCCCAAACCTTCACAGAAACATGACCTTTGTAATCAATGCCCTCAAATCCATGTTGAATGCTGTTCTCTACAAGCGGTTGTAAAGTGAGTTTAAGAATACCGCAACTCATCAATTCACTCGGAATATCGATCTCATATTCAAACAAATCTTCAAAGCGGAATTTTTGTATATCCAAATAATTGCGCAAATGTTTAACTTCTTCATCCAGCGTAATCTCTTCCCGATCCTGAATGCTAATTCGCAAAATACTGGCCAGCCTGTAGACCATCTCACTAACTTTTTTGCCTTCATTCTGTATAGCGAGAACATTGATTGATTCTAATGTATTGAATAAAAAATGTGGTTTAATCTGTGCCTGCAGAACACGCATCTCAGCTTGATTCTTGCGACGCTGCTCCACATGAATTCTGTTAAACAACCCATTGATTTTATCCATAAGATCATTAAAACCCTTAGCAAGCAGCGTTAACTCATCATTTCCTTTAACTTCTACCCTAGTGGTCAGATCTCCGTCTTCAACCCGGCGCATAAAACGAACTATGACAGCGATGCCGCCGGTAATCCGGTTCATAAAAAATAAATTGAAGATCACAGCTGCCAATAAGCAAAGGAAAATCACAGCGACGAACCAGCGAGCAAATACTGTAACTTCGTGAGACAACGTATCCCAAGAAGTCACAGATACCAGACTCCATGGATAGTCCTTCAAATGATACATGGAAAGAATGCTTTTCTCCCCGTTGTACTCTGTTTTGAAACTCTGAAACCCTTTTTTAAAGGTAATTTCTTTATCCGCGAAAGACTGGAAGTCCTGTCCATCCAGCTTTTGATCTGGGTCAAAAAGAATCATTCCATCATCATTTACAAGCATAAAGGAAACATCCTGATTGCTATCCCCAATTTTTAAATTGCGAAATATGGATTCGAACTCCCAATTCTTGATCTGCACAACTAGGATACCTATGTTCTGAAAGAAGCTCAATTCCTTCACTAGCCGAATTTGTGTAAACACAGGTTCAGTACCCGTAAGCTCGGGATACTCGTGAGGAGCCAGCCATTTCGGCACACCATTTAAGTCCATAACTTCCTGGTACAGATCACTTTTTTTGAATGTATCATAGGGTAGCGTTCGGAAATTTTCCTTGTTAAAAAGCGACACGATTTCAGAGTTACCTCTACCGTTAAAATTGTACAAAAATGCATAACTGATCGATGGATGATTAAACAACAGACTACGGAAATTGCGCTGGCTCGCATTCAGATTCAGTTGCTCAGCATCAGTCAAATCCTGGTTGTTAGGATCATCTGCACTAAGGGCCATATGAAACACCGAGGTAGCAATTCCGTTGTCTGTAACGTTATCCATATCTTTTAATACATTAGAAATACTGTAACTAATCGCTTTAAGTGAGTATTCCGACTGCTGGCTGTACTTTTTCTCAATAGAATTATAAGTCACAAAAAACATAAGCATGCCTAGAATAAATAAAGGAATGATAATCAGGCCCAAAAATGCCGTAAATAATTTATAGCGCAAATTCATCGGCTAGTGCTCCTGACTGAGAATAAGGTTATCCTTTTACGCCACCCGCTGTTACACCTTCAATAATCTTCTCCTGAAGAATTGCATAAATGATTATTACCGGCAGTACGCTGAAGACGATACCGGCTGACATTTGTGCATAGTTCATCTGGTATTGATCACGGAATTGGACCATACCTACTGGAAGCGTTCGCAGCTCGTCATTCGACAGGAAGTAGTTAGCTAGCAAGAACTCGTTCCAATTTCCCAGGAAATTAACAATGAATACCGTAACCATAGCCGGAACCGTTAGAGGTACAATAATTCTAGCAAAGATACCCGGTGCCTTCAAGCCATCCATGACCGCAGCTTCTTCTATTTCTCTAGGTAAATTTCGCATAAATGCTGCTAAAATAATGATGGTAAATGGAATCGCATTGGCGATATAAGGAATGATCAACGCCCAGTGGGTGTTCAGTATTCCTAACTTACGTACGATCGTATAAATCGGTAGCATTAAAGCATTATTCGGGATGAGCATTCCTACTAAAACCAGTGAGAACAAAATAGTATTCCATTTCCCCTGACGCATCCGCGTAACCGCAAAAGCAAACATAGACGCAAGCAGAATGGACACTACAGAGGCAAGGATCGAAATGTACAAACTGTTGAAAAAGTAAGTACTAATCTTGGCATTTACCCAAGCCTCCACGTAGTTATTGAAGACGAATTCCTTTGGGATGCCAAAAGGATTAAGCGCAATCTCATTATTATCCTTTTTCACAGATGAGAATAATACGAATAGGAAAGGAAACAGGATCACTAACAAATAGAATAAAAGGGCAATATGTGGCAGACTCTTTTTCAGGGCGCGTGGCATCAGTATTCAATCCTTTCTGTACGACGTGCAATCAGCAGCTGATAAAGGACTGTAACCACCAGTGTAAATGCAAAGATCAGGACAGCGATGGCATTTCCGTATCCATACTTAAAGTTCGTGATCGCATATTTAATCATGTAAGTTGCCATTACATCGGTTGAACCTGCAGGTCCCCCCTTAGTCATAACGATGACGATATCCGCAGCTTTCATTGCTCCAGCAATGGATAGCATAATTACAACCGAGATGATCGGTACGATTAGTGGGAGCGTGATACGAGTAGCGCGTTGAAATCCAGTTGCGCCGTCAATGGCTGCAGCTTCATCCAATTCACCAGGAATAGCTAGAATCGCCGCTAGGACCATAACGATATAAAATCCAGTCCACTGCCAAGCGTTCGTCAACAAAATAGAAAGCATTGCAAATCTTTCATCTGACAGCCAGTAAATAGGATTAATTCCTACTAGACTAAGGAGCTTATTAAAAAGTCCAATGTTGGGCTCATAGATAAACCCCCAGAGAATACCGATAACCGCTGTAGACATAATGGAAGGCATAAAGACTGCTGTCTTATATAAGCCCTTTAACTTCTTCACATTAGAAATCAATAACGAGAAGAATACGATCAACGGTACCTGTATACATACGGAGAAAAGAATAAACCAACCGTTGTTTTTAACGGATATCCAGAATCGTTCATCTCCTAGTGCTTTCTCATAATTACTTAATCCGGCTGATTTAACCGTCTCCGATACACCGTTCCAACTAGTAAAGCTGTAATAAATAGAGCTAAAAATGGGGTAAATGAAAAACATCGTGAACAATATCAATGCTGGAAGAACGAAAAGGAAAAACACCACTGGATTTCTTAATGCTTTATTCATGACTACCTCCGGTTGCTTTGACATCTGGCGAATAGTGAATGCTTCAGATCAAGTGCAAACACATATTTTCTTTGATTTTAAAAATGTACCCTGGATTTAGCACCAGGGTACATTCAGTTTGCAGCTATTTATTCAACTGCTGCGTTTGCTTCTTCTTGTACCTTTTGCAAAGCTTCGCCCATTTTCTCAGGAGTCGTCTGATCGCCAATCAGTTTTTGAATTTGAATGTTACTGATTTCTGTAGTTACATCAGCTTGAACAAGAGAGTCAAATGCTGGGAACGAAGATTGTGAGTTGTTAAGTACACCTACGATTTCGCTCATCAGATCATCAGTAATATTCTCATTCAATACGTTTTGGTCAATCTTCATTGCTGGCAATACACCATCTTCAACAAGTCCGCGCAATTGCATTTCTTCATTAAATAAGTTTTTAATAAAAGATTTCACAGCAGCCAATTGACGTGGATCTTTCTCAGCAGATGCAGAGAAACCATAACCATTGTTCACATCGCGCATCAATGCAGTTTGGTCACCCGCTCCGCCTTCAACTGCTGGGATGTTGAAGAATCCAACTTTACCGATCAAACCTTCGCCAGATTGGCCCGTTTTAAATACGGAAGATTTCCAAGTACCATCATACAGCAGGATCGCTTCACCACTAGTGAATTGTGTTGTGTATTCAGCATATTCAAAGCCAAGTTCGCCTTTTTTGAAGTAGCCTTTATCAACCCATTCTTTGTATTTCGCAAATCCTTTTACTACATTTGGATCAGACCATTTAGCTTCGCCTGTTGCAAATTTAGCAGTTACATCCGGACCTGCATAACGTGACCACAGGTGGTTAGCTAACATAAGTGGTACCCAACCAGCTTTGGATGCACCAGCCAAAGGTACTTTTCCATCAGCCTTGATATCAGCCAATTGTTGTTCCAATTCAGCAAATGTTGTTGGAGCCTTCCAGCCCTTGCTTGTATAGTATTCTTTGTTATAGAAGAAACCTTCACCAGAACCACCGATAGGCAACCCATAGATTTTTCCTTCATAAGTGAAAGGATCAAGATTTGAGAATTTATCCTTAATTCCAAGTTCCTCAAGGATTGGAGTCAGGTCAAGTAATTTACCTTCTTTAGCATAGATCTTGGAGTCAGGGCTACCGAACAGATCGAAGATTTCCGGTGGATTACCCGCAGCCATTTCACCACGCAATTTTTCTTTACGGTTTACATCTGAATCTACCCCATCGAGTTTAAAGGTCAGACCCGGTACATCCTCTTGTACTTTGTTAACTACTTCTTCGAGAATAGCCAGACGTTTCTGCTTGTCTGCACCGATTTGAGTGTGACGAATCGTCATTTCAAATGGCTCGTTATTTACCGGTTCTTCTGTTGCTGGAGCATTTGTAGCGGCTGAGTTAGTCGCGGTAGCGTTTCCATCTCCTTTGTTAGAAGACGCATTGTTGTTGCCTCCGCAACCAGTCAGTAAAGCTGATGATACGAAAATCAGGGACAATAGCAAAGTCATACTTTTTTTCATTTCTTGTGACCCTCCCTATATATTGATGTGCTTTACACTTCTTATTATAGAAAACAGACTTCATTATCGTAAGGTTAAGATTCATCCACTATAGGGATAAAAATCTCTAATGTAAGCGGAATCAACTACATGATAAGTTATATTTTATAACATTAAAATGTTAAATCGCTTTATTCATTTGTTTTTCTCATCACAAAAGTTTGTTTTTCTTTAAAAACATTTAATTAAAATATAAAATTAGTCATATTACCTGACATATTCATTTATTATCTACCCCATAAACCACGTGTAACTATAGCATGTCTTTATTAGAAATAATATATAATTCCCCCTCAGAGGAGCTTTACCCCCTCCCTTTTTACTTCCTCATAACAAAAAACCGCACCTTCAGTGATGATCAACCACTGAGGGTACGGTCTCTCTTAAAAATAGATTTCTATTATACCAATGCCGTTTGCTTACGACCTTCTTCGACCAAGCGATATGCCCGTTGCACTTCTTCTTCTGTTGGAGAAGGTACTCCATCCAGTTCATAAGCTTTGCCGAGCATTTCCCATTTATAGATACCCATCTGATGATAAGGTAAGATTTCGAATTTCTCGACGCCATTTAAGGTTCCAATATAACGACCTAAGTTAATGAGATCCTCTTCACGATCATGAATACCAGGAACATATACATGTCGGATCCACATCTTACGATTATGGTCTGAGAGCCAGCGTGCAAGCTTCAAAGTTCGATCATTGGATTTACCGGTTAATTTGATATGCGCTTCTTCATCAATATGCTTCAGATCAAGCATAACCAAATCTGTTACATCCAATAAGTCATTAATCTTGTCACCTTCGTTGTAACCATTACTGTCTAATGTGGTGTGCAAATTCCAACGCTTCTTCACTTCCGTAAATAACTGCTTTACAAATTGCGCCTGCAAGGTTGGTTCTCCACCGGATACAGTTAACCCGCCACCGGATGAACGATAGTAGTTTATATATGGCTCGATTTCCGAAAGCACTTCTTCAAGAGTCATTTCTTTACCTTCATCTAAAGCCCAGGTATCAGGGTTATGGCAATACTGACATTTCAGCAAGCAGCCTTGCATAAATAAGACAAATCGAATACCAGGTCCATCAACGGTTCCAAAGGTTTCCAAAGAATGTATGCGACCTTTAATCATAGGATGTCATCCTTTCGCCACGCCAGACTAACAGTCCCTTTTTCAACGATGAAGATCCCTGTCCTTGAGACTGTCATATCCCTATATCGCGGCAATAAAATTTAAAATTTTAACAATTCTCAAACAAGATATTACCGCCCTTGAGACAAGGGCGGTATCTTCCTTGCAATTATTTCAATAGTAGTACTAATTCAAAGATCTTCATGACAGGAACAAATTACATCGAACCGTGGAATGTACGGTTGATTACATCCATTTGTTGTTCACGAGTCAGCTTGATGAAGTTAACTGCATAACCGGATACACGGATAGTCAATTGTGGATAGTTCTCTGGGTGCTCCATAGCGTCCATCAGCTGTTCACGGTTAAATACGTTAACATTCAAATGCTGAGCGTTGTTATGGAAGTATCCATCCATCATGTGTACCAGGTTAGACTTACGGGAATCCTCGTCTTTACCAAGTGCCTTAGGTACGATGGAGAACGTATTAGAGATACCATCTTGTGCATCGGAGTAAGGCAGTTTAGCTACAGAGTTCAGGGAAGCCAAGGCGCCTTTCTTGTCACGTCCGTGCATTGGGTTAGCACCTGGTGCGAAAGGTTCACCTTTCTTACGTCCGTCAGGTGTAGTACCTGTCTTCTTACCGTACACTACATTCGAAGTAATGGTCAGTACCGATTGAGTCGGCACAGAATCACGATATGTTTTGTTTTTACGGATCATAGTCATGAAGGTTTCAACCAATTCTACTGCGATGCTGTCAACAGCATCGTCATTGTTACCGTAGCAAGGGAATTCGCCTTCGGTTTCGAAATCGATCGCAATACCTTGTTCGTTACGAATAGGTTTTACTTTGGCGTATTTAATTGCGCTTAGTGAGTCAGCTGCAACGGACAGCCCAGCAATACCACAAGCCATCGTACGCAGAATGTCACGGTCATGCAGCGCCATTTCGATACGTTCGTAAGAATATTTGTCATGCATATAGTGAATGATGTTCAAAGTGTTAACATAAGTCTTAGCCAACCACTCCATCATCGGTTTGAAACGTTTCATTACTTCGTCATAATCCAGATATTCAGAAGTGATCGCTGGGAATTCCGGTCCAACTTGTGCTCCGGATTTTTCATCTACACCACCATTGATAGCATACAGTAATGCTTTTGCCAGGTTGGCACGAGCACCAAAGAACTGCATTTGTTTACCGATACGCATTGGAGATACGCAGCAAGCAATCGCATAATCTTCACCCCAGTATGGACGCATTACATCGTCATTTTCATACTGAATTGCACTAGTTTCGATGGAAACCTTAGCACAATATTTTTTGAAGGCTTCAGGCAATTTTTCGGACCACAGTACAGTTAAGTTTGGTTCCGGAGCTGGACCCAAGTTGTACAGGGTGTTCAAGAAACGGAAGCTGTTCTTAGTAACACGAGTTGTTCCGTCTTCAGCCATACCACCGATGGATTCAGTTACCCATGTTGGGTCGCCGGAGAACAGATCATTATAGTCAGGTGTACGCAAGAATTTCACGATACGCAGTTTCATTACGAAATGATCGACGATTTCTTGTACTTGTTCTTCAGTCAAAGTACCTTCAGCAATATCGCGTTCTGCATAGATGTCCAGGAAAGAGGACACACGGCCCAGGGACATCGCCGCACCATTTTGCTCTTTAACTGCTGCCAGATATCCGAAGTATACCCATTGAGTAGCTTCTTTGAAGTTGGTCGCCGGTCTGGAAATATCCATACCATGAGCAGCTGCCATTTCTTTCAATTCGCCAAGTGCACGAATTTGTTCGGACAGCTCTTCACGTAAACGAATGATATCTTCAGTCATGGAATCTACTTCAAGCTCAGTTTGTTGTTGTTTTTTGTCTTTAATGAGGAAATCAATACCGTACAGAGCAATGCGGCGGTAGTCGCCGATGATGCGTCCGCGGCCGTAAGCATCAGGAAGACCTGTAATTACGCCGGATTTACGCACAGCTCTCATGTCTGGTGTATATGCATCAAATACGCCTTGGTTATGCGTTTTGCGAATGTTCGTAAACATGTCAACGATGTTTTGTGGAAGCTCGAAGCCATAAGCCTTCGTAGCATCAACCATCATCTTGATCCCGCCGAATGGCTGGATGGAACGTTTGAAAGGAGCATCAGTCTGTACGCCTACAATTTGTTCCTTGTCCTTGTCAATGTAGCCTGGAGCATGTGAAGTGATTGTGGAGACAGTATCTAGGGAAACATCCCATACGCCGCCTCTTTCTCTTTCTTCCTTGCTCAATTGGGAAATAATCTTCCACAGTTCAGTTGTGTTACTAGTAGGTCCTACGAGGAATTCTTCGTTTCCTTCATAAGGCTTAATGTTGCTTGCGATAAAGTTGTTAACGTCAACTTTTCTGGACCATTTACCTTTTGTAAAACTTCTCCAACCGGATTTCACTTCTTGTACATCTTTTTCAATCACCGACATGCTAAATCCCTCCATCTATATTTATATTATATTTGTAGAGATCGCGGGCTTGAAGGTTGATCCCGTGTCTCGTGATCCCAAGAAAAATATGGTTGTTCGAAAATTCACAATCATTGTTCCATATATGGGACCGTTGTTTATATAAACATTTTAGTTTATTTTCTATAAATAGACTGTGACAAATATCACCTTTCCGGTGATATTTGTCACTTATATCTAATCCACAACCATCCTATTATCTACTTAACCAAATATTAATTATCAAATCTTCCGTAGAAAGCATTACGATATACATCTGCAAGTTCAGATACCAGTGGCAGCTTAGGATTGGCAGTTGTACATTGATCTTCAAATGCACGGTCAGCCAAGTAATCTACATGGGATTCAAAATCCTTAGGATCAAAGCCCAATTGTTGGAAGGATTCTTCGATACCCAGTTTTTTGTTCATGTCGCGAATAGCATTGATCAGGCTAGTTACACCTTCTTCAGTTGTGCGAGCTGGCAATCCCAGAATACGGGCGATTTCTGCATAACGCTCGTCAGCTACGAAGTGTGAATATTTAGGGAACGAAGCGAACTTCGTAGGTTTCTTAGCATTGTAACGAATAACGTGTGGCATAAGGATCGCATTAGTACGACCGTGAGCAGTGTGATATTGACCGCCCCATTTATGCGCCAAGCTGTGGTTAATACCCAGGAAAGCATTAGCAAAGGCCATACCAGCAAGTGTTGATGCGTTATGCATTTTTTCACGGGCAACTCTGTCGCCTTCAAGAGCCGATTTTTCAAGGTATTGGAATACCAATTGGATTGCTTTAATTGCCAGACCATCCGTGTAGTCACTCGCCATAACAGATACATAAGCTTCGATGGCATGTGTCAATACGTCCATACCTGTATCAGCTACAGCAGTTTTTGGCAAGCTATATACGAACTCTGGATCAATGATAGCTACGTCTGGAGTTAGCTCGTAGTCAGCCAAAGGATATTTAGTGTGTTGTTCAGTTGTTTTATCGGTAATAACTGCAAAAGATGTTACTTCCGAACCTGTACCCGAAGTAGTTGGAATCGCTACAAACTTAGCTTTGTTTCCAAGTTTAGGGAATTTGTAAACCCGTTTACGGATATCCATGAATTTTTGTTTCAGACCGTTAAAGTCAGCGTCTGGATGTTCATAGAATAACCACATTCCTTTTGCAGCATCCATTGGGGAACCACCACCAAGTGCGATGATGCAGTCCGGTTGGAATCTGTTCATCATTGCTGTACCTTTTTCAACTGTGGTTGTCGATGGATCTGGTTCAACTTCCGAGAACACTTCGATCGCTACAGGAGTTTGGCGTTGACGCAGGTAATGTTCAACTCTCTCAACATATCCAAGCTTAACCATCATTGGGTCAGTGATAATTGCGACACGTGTGATATCAGGCATTTTGGTTAGGTACTGAGTAGCGCCTTTTTCGAAATAGATCTTGTCAGGTACTTTAAACCATTGCATATTCACGGTACGACGATTCACCCTTTTCACGTTGATCAAATTAATTGCTGTAACGTTTTGCGACACGGAGTTACGACCATAAGATCCGCAGCCCAGCGTCAACGAAGGGATGTTAGTGTTATAGATATCGCCGATCGCACCATGAGTGGAAGGCGAGTTAACGAGAATACGTCCTGTTTGCAGACGGTTGGAGAACTTCATGATTACTTCTTCATTGTTGGAGTGGATAGCCGAACTATGGCCCATACCACCAAATTCAACAACTTGTGCTGCGCGTTCAATACCTTGATCTGCGTTTTTAACTTTGTAGCAAGCAAGCACAGGACTCAATTTTTCAGCGGACAATGGATATTTAGTGCCTACACCTTCAAGTTCTGCTACCAGAATCTTAGTGCCGGCAGGAACTTGAATGCCGCACATTTCAGCAATTTTCACTGCGGATTGTCCAACGATTGCTGGATTAACCGCACATTTATCAACGTTCATAGCGCCGCTAGTAAGTTTGGCGGCTTCTTCTTTGTTAACAAAGTAGCAGCCATTAGCGATCATTTTCTTTTTCACTTGATCGAAGATTGGTTCTTCGATAATAACAGCTTGCTCGGAAGCGCAGATCATACCATTATCAAATGTTTTGGAAAGAATGATGTCCGTTACGGCTTGATCGATATCCGCGCTCTTTTCGATGAATGCAGGTACGTTACCAGGACCTACGCCAAGAGCTGGTTTACCACAGCTATAAGCTGCTTTTACCATTGCAGAACCGCCAGTTGCAAGAATAAGTGCAACGTCAGGGTTATTCATCAAAGCGTTTGTTTTGTCCATCGTTGGCATTTCAATCCATTGGATACAATTCTCAGGTGCGCCAGCTTTTACAGCCGCATCATGAAGAATTCTAGCAGCTGCTGCACTACACTCTTGCGCAGATGGGTGGAAACCGAATATAATAGGGTTCCGTGTCTTAATCGAAATCAACGCTTTAAACATCGTGGTGGATGTAGGGTTGGTTACCGGTGTGATACCCATTACAATTCCGACGGGCTCAGCAATTTTTTGGAAGCTTTCATAAGCATTGTCTTCAATAACGCCTACTGTTTTATCGTATTTAATTCCGTGCCAGATATATTCTGTCGAGAAGATGTTTTTAGTAATTTTGTCTTCGTAAACCCCGCGGCCAGTTTCTTCTACAGCCAATTTAGCGAGGTACATATGTTTGTCGAGTCCAGCCAACGCCATTGCATGAACGATTGTGTCAACTTGCTCTTGATCCAGCGCCATGAATGCCTCATGTGCTTTTTTCGCTTTATCCACCAAAGTCTGAATATACTCTTCAGCGGTAGTTTGTTTAACTTGGGCGGCGACTTCGTTCTTAACTGCCATCTCCCTCGTCCTCCTGTCAATTTTTAGGTTGTTTTTCTCTACACATTTATCTTATCACATCATTTCCACCTTGTATAGTGAAATCTTTCACAAAGTATAAAGTTTTTTTGATTTGTTTTCAAAGCGCTTTCATTCGATCATATTATAGGTGTTTTACCATTATTTATGCTGTATTATTCCTTAAATCTAAAGTTTATGTTTAAAAAGACAAGAACCGATACCCATTTTCTACCTTTCCGCTCGCAAAAATATTTTAAAAATGCAAATCTAATTTTGTTGACACTCTATTTTTCCCATGACCCTCTAAAAAATAGTCGGGAGCCATCCGTTGGGTTGATTTATAAAAATATCAATAATATAAACATAAAAAAACCGACTCCTAAAGGAGCCGGTTCTGTCCTTCCTTGCCTATTCTACTTTAATTGTATCGAAGAATTTCTCTTGCACTGTTTTTGCAGCAGCTTCAAGCTGTGTCTTGGAATCTGTTCCCTTTTTGGAGAACAGCTCTTGAATTACATTGGACATGGTTGCGTAGTAGTCCTGTGTATTGTATTGCGCTTCCGGTTTACCGTCCAGCAAGCCTAAAATATCAGGGCTGTATTGATATACATTTGTATATTTATCATACACAGCTTTTGTTTTCTTGCCGAAGTCAGAATCTGCAGAATAGTAATCTAAGAGCGGCGGAATAAAGTATTTGCCATCCGTTGTACGTTGTTGCAGAACCGCATCCAGTGCTTCTAGACCTTTATCGGAGAAGTAATCAAATGTAATATAACGGAATGCCATTTCTTGCTCGTCTGGTGTTGCATTTGGATTGATTACAAGGTAGTCACCACCAAGTACCCCAGTGTGTTTTCCGCCTTTTTCCATCGCAGGCATTGGATACGTAAGTACATCTTCTGGTTTCAGACCGCCTTGATTCAACGCTTGCTCAATAACACCGTCAGATCCAGCCATTACCATTGCTGTACGACTTTGTTGGAATGCGCCTACAGCATCACCCCAGCCCAGTGCCCAGTCCTGAGGAATCGCGTTTGCTTCCCATCTAAGTTTCTTGTAGAAATCCAGCGCTTTAATCCCAGCCTCAGAATTAAAAGTAGCTACAACCTTACCGCCTTCAATCTTCTGAATTTCACCGCCAGCTTCGAACAGGAAGTTGGTCCAGTTCCAGCCTGCTTCATTCCCTTTACCCATTGGAGCAATACCGGAAATCCCTTTTTTGGTATCAGCTACACCTTTCGCGGTATTCAGCATATCATCCCAAGTCCAATCCATAGATGGAACAGCAACGCCTTTTTCATCCAGCATTTTTTTGTTGATCATTGTGGTTGTTACATAACCCTTTTGAGTTACGCCGAATACTTTTCCGTCAATGATAAATTGATTTTGGAGAACCGGGTTAATTTGATCCTTAAATTCGTATTTATTCCACAGATCCGTAATGTCAGCTACCCAGCCTTTTTCAACTAGGAATTTTGCTTCTGTAGCGTAAGTGTTAAAGAAGGTTGGAGCTTCATTCGCTGCCATTTTGATGCCGATTTCACTTACATTGTACTGCCAATCGTCTTTGACGATTTCAACATTCGGATACTCCTCTTGGAAACGTTTGATCTTGTCATCTTCCTGTGCTCTAACTTCGGTTAGGTCAGGGGTTGGATAGTGAATTTTGATGGTCACTTTTCTTTGTGTGATATCATCAGTTGGCGCTGCTGTAGCACTGCCAGCATTATCTGTTGCAGCATTCGTTGGCGCAGTAGTCGCTTCCCCTTCCTTGTTTCCTGTTGTGTTTCCGTTATTGTTGTTACCGCCGCATGCGGTTAACAATGATCCGGCCACAAGGAGGCTTAGTAGCACGCTAGAGTACTTACGCATTGAAACTCCCCTTTTCAATTCATAGTTATCTTACATATCGATCATAAAAGAGAAATCGTTTACAAACGAGGTGCATTTATATTCCTTTCATGTGCATGTTTACGATCCGTGACTAAATTCGTCGATCCGCGCTTATCCCTTAACTGCTGATAATGCGACGCCACGCATAATGAACTTTTGGAAGATCAGGAAGACAAGGATCGGCGGCAACGATACGATAAATAGGATAGCGAATTTAATATTCGTATTAAGTGCCTTTACATTAATAACGTATTTATAGATTGCTGTCGCGAGCGTATATTTCTCTTCACTGTGCATAACCAGAGATGGCCAGAACCAGTCATTCCATGCAGTAGAAAAGATAAAGATCGCCAGCGTAGCAAATATCGGAACCGACAATGGCACTGCAATGGAGAAAAAGCTTCTCGGCTCAGAGGAGCCGTCAATCCGCGCGGCTTCAAAAATTTCAGGATGTATCCCATCAAAAAAGTTCTTTAAGAGTAGAAAATAGAATGTATTCGCACCAGCCGGCAGCCAAAAGGCAGCGTACTGATTCAGTAATCCAAGCTCTTTTAGATTGACAAAGTTGGGAATCATGTAGCTGGTCGCCGGAATAAATAATGTCATCAGGAAAAAGAAATAAATTGCCTTTCTGTAAGGAACATTCATACGAGAAATGCTGAAAGCAGACATTCCCAATACGACTAGTGTCACGACCATATTCCCCACAAAAATATAAATAGTGTTCTTAAGGAACATCAGCAGATCAATGTAGTTCATCGCTTCTTTAAGGTTGCTGAAGTGCCATTCCTGCGGGAAAAAATGCGGTGGGAATGAGTTCACCTCTTGATTCGATTTCAGTCCGTTAAATAACGTCATACAGATCGGATACAGCATGCTAAACACCATAATCAAAATAACCACGCACATCAAGCCATAAACGATCTTATTGCTTGTTTTTTTCAAATCATGTTCTGAGAGAATCCCTCTATCTGCGCTCTTCATCTTAGTTGTCCTCCTTGTTAAGCTTGAACTGTAAAATGCCCAAACCACCTAGGACTATGAACATTAGCATGCCAAGCGCAGTCGCTGTTCCATAATCGAGTCGCGTAAAAGCATATTTTACGATCAGCAGCGCATAGGTAAGCGTAGTATTATTCGGCCCACCATCAAGCAGCGCCATTTGTGACTGATACCCTTGTGAAGTCCCGATAATCTGTAATATAAACATCAAAATGATCAAATTACGTAGCGAAGGCAATGTGATGTACTTTATACGTGCCCACACACCCGCCCCATCAATCTCAGCTGCTTCATACCAATCCCGCGGAATGCTGAGTACAGCAGCCAAGTATATTAACATCCCTGATCCAAACTGCTGCCACGTCTCCATAAAAACAAGGGAAATCATCGACCACCTTGTATCTGTCAGGAAGGCAACCTGGTCCACACCAAGCGAGCTTAACACTGCATTGATTGGGCCCACAGGATCATAAAGCCATCTCCAGAGTCCATATAGCACCACACCAGGCATTACAAAAGGTAGGTAAGCCGCTACCCGCACAAAGCCCCCAAACCTTCTCAGCTCCGAGATCATAATAGCAAAAGCAATCGGAACCCAGAACCCGATAATAAGACATAGAAGCATGTAATACCCTGTATTTTTTAACGCGGTCAAAACATCCGGATCACTAAGGGCTCTAGCATAGTTCTCAAAGCCAACAAAGCTATTCCCTTTTACAAAATCAACATGGTAGAAGCTGTACAACAAGCCTTTAAAAATTGGCACCCACAAGAACATTACAAAAATAATCACAGCAGGTACGAGGAACATATATCCCCAAAAGTTTTTCTTCCAGCGGTTTTGCTTGTAAGGTGTACCCTTCAGCGCCGGCGGATTTTCGGATACAACTGCGGTTTGATTCATCAGGCTCCCTCATTCCATTTTTCTTTCAGCATTTTTCGCAAAATGCTTCCTACCTTAAATTGTAGAAAATGAGGGTTGTACTGAACATGTCTAAATCTACCGAAGTAGTATGTGTTTTTACTTCTTCAATTCACTGGGGCTAATCCCATAATATTTTTTGAAAATTTTACTAAAATGCTCCGGTGATTCATAACCTACACGCTCGGCGATTTCGTATCTGCGAAGATCTGTGTTCAAAATCATCACCCGGCTTTCTTCCATCCGCAGCTTAATTACATATTCCCACAGGTTGTAACCTGTATTTTTCTTAAACAGATAGCTCAAATAATTGGGGCTGACATGGTTTTTCTTAGCCACTTCATGGATGGTTAATCCTTTTTGCGCATAGTTCTCGTCAATATACTCTCTCGCTTTCTCTACAATCAGATTGCTGCGTGTATGAAGCTCTTCTACTGAAGGATCGGTTGTGTAGCTGTTCCAATTAAAATCCCCGTAGTAAAACACATAATGGTCATTGTGTTCATTATTCCAGAGAATGGCTTTGGAGGCTTGACGGTTCAATACAGCCATAAAAGAAAGACCCTTGAGAATCTGGCTGATGCCGATAACTGCATTTAAGTGCAGATATTTTTGAATATTAAAATGAAGACTACGGCCAAGGATATCTAGCCTATTAATTTGGCTGGCAGACGAATCTTCATAGCTTTTTTCATCCCACTGAATAATGATCGTAATCTCTTCATCCTCTGCGTAAAAGGCTGTCGAGTTCCACTCCTGATCCATCAGCTCTTTGGCGATATTCAGCGCGGCATAACAAAGAAGCCGTCTGTCCCGCAGGGTGTAGTGCTTCTCCTGATTCATTCCATCCAGAGGTACCTTAATTTTTAAGACGGAAAAATACGGCCCTTGCAGCTTCAGGTTATCCAGCTTTTGCAAGCGTTCTGCATCACACAGTACACCTTCAGGCTCAATGAGCAGCTCATTCAATAACTTGCTGTATTCCGGAAGCGGCTCTTCCAGCCGAAAGCTTTCGTTAATTCCTGACATGAAAATATCCAATTCTGGTGATGGTTTCCCCATCTTAAGCAGCACATTTCGCACCGAATCCAGAAATTGCTCACTGTTCAAAGGTTTGATCAAATAATCCTTCGCTCCAAGCCTAACGGCCATTTGCGCATATTGAAACGTCTCGTGTGCAGAAATCACGATGGTCTGTACCCAGGGTTTGGCCAATTTTGCATGCTGCATTAGATCAATCCCGCTCATTGCGCCCATCTGAATATCAGTAACGAGCAGGTCTATTTCCTCCATCCGAATGCAGTCCAGCGCTTCAAAACCACTGTTTGCTGTATAAATATGGTCTATGTTTAACCCCGAAGAAGCTAATAAATTGCTCAGCCCTTTACAAATCAAGGGTTCGTCATCCACAACTAATATATTGAACATATCTGTATGCTCCCCTTCCTTAGTCCTGATTCTCTGATTTCGGAAGCTTAACCGTCACCAATGTACCGCCCTCTTTACGAGGGGTATAGCTGATGCCATAATCAGAGCCGAAGTGTAAATGAATACGCTGGTTAATGTTGCGAATCCCGTAACCGCTGGCCGGATTTGGACTGTCGTCATTCAGCACAGCTTCGATGGCCTGATAATCAACAGTCTTATAGCCATTATCTTCAATCGAGATCTCGACGGTATCGTCCACACAAACTGCGCTAATGATGATTTCCCCATCCTCGCCCATATTTTTGACACCATGAATAATAGCATTCTCAATTAACGGCTGCAGGGTAATTTTAGGAATTAGATTTCTTTTCGTATCTGGATGAATCTCCATTACTACACGAAATATATAATCATACCGGTGCTGCTGCAGCTTGATGTAGGCCGTTGCATGCTCCAGCTCTTCTTCAAGGCTAATCAGCTCCCTTCCCCGACTGAGGCTAATCTTCATAAGCTTGGATAATTCCTTGATCATCTCGGCGGATTCAACGTTACCTTCCAGCGAGCTTTTCCAGTAAATACTCTCCAAAGTGTTGTAGAGCAAATGCGGATTGATCTGCTGATAGAGCAGTTGAAGCTGTGATTCCTTCTGTTTTAGCTCCATCTGGTATTTATAAGTAATTAGTCCATTTAGCCTGCGGGCCATGTCATAGGTAGATCCAATCAGCACACTGACCTCATCGTTACTCCCTCTTTTTGGCGTCTCAGGGACACGATTGCCTGGCTCAAACTTCCGGACGAAAAAAGCTAACTTTTGCAAAGGCGTCATTAATGAACGCCAGAAATAAGTAATCATGATTAATCCAAAAACAGCATAGGCCACAGTTATGTATTGAATCACACTTTTCATTTCGTTTTGTTGCTGCAGCAGCGCTTTTACGGCGATTTTGTAGACTAGCTTCTGTCCTAAGGCATGGTTATTATTGACCACATAAATAAAATCCGAGGTAATAACATCCACGGTTCCCTCCAAATCCTCAGCAACGACCGTCTCCGGCAGCGTAATGATCTCACCAGTATTATTCGTAGTAGAAGCGAGTACACGATTATCCAGATCTGTTAAGTAAATATCACCATCAGGCAACGATATGGATTTAAGGGATTCTCCGATTTTTGCGTCCATTTTGGTAATGACTAAAACCCCAATGGTCTCAGCTTTTCTGGAGATGTTATTGACAGCTCTCATATAGGTAAGAGTCTTCAAGTTTTCTGCTTGTGCACTTAGCTTCCCTGTAAATTTTAGAGATCCGCGGCCCTTTTTCTGGACAACCTCCTCGAACCAATAGGGCTCTTCCGCTTTAGAAAAGAAATATACCCCCGCCTTCTTAACCTGTGGGAAATTGGGTGCAAAAAAATAATAATCCTCGGGATCGTATATATAAAGGGAATAATAGATGCCGTCCCCACGCTCCGCTCCCTGCGAGTAACTGACCAACAGCTTCTCTATCGTCTCATAACGTTTAACCCGCTCCAGAATGGTATCCGAACCCGTCATATTAATCTGTTGAATCAGAGGATTTTGAATTACAGTGGTAGTAATTTTATTTACGGTATCGATATCTCGGTTAATGATGGTGAAGTTTTGCTTGTTCAGCTCTACATAAGCATTCGTCACATGGCGCTTCAGAATTTGCTCAGCCTTCATATTCCCGTAAATGTTCAAAAACAGAATCGGCGAGATCATAATCAGAAACAGCAGGATAAGCTGTTGTTTGACGTTTAGCTTCAAAATCGGCCTAATCAGCCTAGACAACATCGAGATACACCTCCGGGTTCAATAACTATATCAAAGTGATAAACGCTTACATATGTTTATTTTAAAGTTTTTTATGTTCATTTGTATGTAGTTTTTTCTGTTGGGCGAATTTGTGAGAGAGGGAGTCATGGGGTCATTACGAGGAAACTTTGGACTTCCGGCCGCTGTTGTCTCCAGATTTTTTGATTTATACCGCTACTGGCGGATAAAATCCGGAGACAAAGGCGGACGCTTCCGCTCCTCCAGTTCCAAATTTCCTCTCCATGATCTTCCTCCCTTTCTAAAAACCGCAAACAGAAAAAAGGGGGGGCGGCGTAAAGATCACTGCGTGGGGCTAGGAGGAATGATCTCTATATGGAAGAAGTGCGATGTATGTTCTTGAACACTTTAATACTCAAGTACTTCAATACTTGAATGTGCTTTGTTGTTGGGCGTCTGGATTACTTGATGTGCGATGGTGGTGCTTATTGTGCGTTGGATTGCTTGATGTGCGACTTACTACTTATTCGGCGTTTTGCATTCCCACACACACTCTTCACGATGAGCGATCGGACTCAGATACATCTATTGGGATGATTTTTGGCTTTTACAGGGAGGTTCGGACTCCAGAGGCGTTATTCGTTCCAAACATGCGCGATACGAGGGCTTTTCGAGCCATTAGCGACTATGGAGTCCGATATCTTCTCAAATGAGCGTAATTTTGGCTAATAGCGACTATGAGGTCCGATACACTGTCCGAGCTTTTGACTAACGTTCTGAATGACTTAATATACGGCTAATAGCGACTATGGGGTCCGATCACCGTCTGAGCTTAAGACTAACTATCTGAATTACTTAATGTGCAGCTCAGCTACTTATTCGGCGTTTTGCATTCCCACACACACTCTTTACGATGAGCGATCGGACTCAGATACAGCTATTGGGATGATTTTTGGCTTTTACAGGGAGGTTCGGACTCCAGTGGCGTTATTCGTTCCAAACAAGCGCGAAACGAGGACTTTTCGAGCCAATAGCGACTATGGGGTCCGATACACTGTCCGAGTTTTTGACTAACGTTCTGAATTACTTAATATACGGCTAATAGCGACTATGGGGTCCGATCACCGTCTGAGCTTAAGACTAACTATCTGAATTACTTAATGTGCAGCTCAGCTACTTATTCGGCGTTTTGCATTCCCACACACACTCTTCACGATGAGCGATCGGACTCAGATACAGCTATTGGGATGATTTTTGGCTTTTACAGGGAGGTTCGGACTCCAGTGGCGTTATTCGTTCCAAACAAGCGCGAAACGAGGACTTTTCGAGCCAATAGCGACTATGGGGTCCGATAGGATCGCAAATGAGCCGGATTATTACTTATAGAGACTATGAGGTCCGATACACTGTCCGAGCTTTTGACTAACGTTCTGAATGACTTAATATACGGCTAATAGCGACTATGGGGTCCGATCACCGTCTGAGCTTAAGACTAACTATCTGAATTACTTAATGTGCAGCTCAGCTACTTATTCGGCGTTTTGCATTCCCACACACACTCTTCACGATGAGCGATCGGACTCAGATACAGCTATTGGGATGATTTTTGGCTTTTACAGGGAGGTTCGGACTCCAGAGGCGTTATTCGTTCCAAACATGCGCGAAACGAGGACTTTTCGAGCCAATAGCGACTATGGAGTCCGATAGGATCACAAATGAGCCGAATTTTGGCTAATAGCGACTATGGGGTCCGATACACTGTCCGAGCTTTTGACTAACGTTCTGAATTACTTAATATACGGCTAATAGCGACTATGGGGTCCGATCACCGTCTGAGCTTAAGACTAACTATCTGAATTACTTAATGTGCAGCTCAGCTACTTATTCGGCGTTTTGCATTCCCACACACACTCTTCACGATGAGCGATCGGACTCAGATACAGCTATTGGGATGATTTTTGGCTTTTACAGGGAGGTTCGGACTCCAGAGGCGTTATTCGTTCCAAACATGCGCGAAACGAGGACTTTTCGAGCCAATAGCGACTATGGAGTCCGATATCTTCTCAAATGAGCCGAATTATTACTTATAGAGACTATGAGGTCCGATACACTGTCCGAGCTTTTGACTAACGTTCTGAATGACTTAATATACGGCTAATAGCGACTATGGGGTCCGATCACCTTCTGAGCTTGAGACTAACCTTCTGAATTATTTACTGTGCGACTTGCTGCTTGTTGTGCGTTTGGATTACTTAATGTGCGGTTTATTACTTATTCGGCGTTTTGCATTCCCACACTCTCTCTTTACGATGAGCGATCGGACTCAGATACAGCTATTGGGATGATTTTTGGCTTTTACAGGGAGGTTCGGACTCCAGTGGCGTTATTCGTTCCAAACAAGCGCGAAACGAGGACTTTTCGAGCCAATAGCGACTATGGGGTCCGATAGGATCGCAAATGAGCCGGATTATTACTTATAGAGACTATGAGGTCCGATACACTGTCCGAGCTTTTGACTAACGTTCTGAATGACTTAATTTGCAGCTAATAGCGACTATGAGGTCCGATAGACAGTCAGAGCTAGCTAAATACAGAGACTTTGCACAAAAAAAAGACCGCCCCCAAAATCATCCGCTACTTTGGAGTCGGTCCCATGTTCATTTAGAGCTTTAGTCTGTCAGCAGCTCATACAATCCTTTTACGACCAGATCAGCTTCCTTCAGCACCTCAGGTTTGCCGATACCTACAACCTTCATCCCAGCAGCTTTACCTGCTTGAACGCCTGCCTCAGCATCTTCAAACACAACACATTCATCCGGCTGCAAGCCTATCTCCTGAGCCGCGATCAGGAACACCTCTGGGTCCGGTTTGGCTAGTGACACTTTGTTGCCGTCAACAACTGCATCAAATAAGTCTGTAATGTTCAGCTTATTCAAAATAAACTCAGCGTTCTTACTGGCTGAACCTAACGCAATCCCAATCCCACGTGATCTCATTCCTGTCAGGTATTCTTTCACTCCAGGCAGCAGCTCCGATTCCTCGAGCCGAGAAATGTATTCTACGTACAGGCGGTTTTTCTTCTCCGCCATTGCCAGCTTCTCTGCTTCCTTAAATTCCAGGCCACCCACTTCCAGCAGGATATCAAGCGATCTCATCCGGCTCACACCTTTAAGCCGTTCGTTATCCTCCTCCGTGAATTTAAAGCCAAGCTCATCTGCAAGACTCGCCCACGCCAAATAATGATATTTGGCTGTATCTACGATCACGCCATCCAGATCAAAGATGGCGCCTTTCATATTTTCCAACATTGATTTGCTTCCTCTCCGTTGTGTATTAATATTTATAATCCCGTTTCGTCAAAGGCCAGTCGAAGGGTCTCACCTGCGGAGCAAGACTTGCCTTCTCCGCCTCGCACCGAGAATACTAAGTCTCCACTGTAATCAGCAGCTGTGATCACAGTGACTTCATCCTTTCTGATCCGCAGTTGGATGGTATCGCCGCGCAGGGTAACCGGAAGCTGAACGGACTGCCAATGTTGCGGCAGAGATGGATTGATGTGCACAACCCCTCCATCGTAGTCCAACCCAGCGAAGCCAAGAACCGCAGCCATCCAAGCACCACCATTCGCAGCCGGATGAGTCCCTCCGATGTAGAGATCCCCTACATATTGCTTAGATTCGCCGGTGAGATCGACGGTAGCCGTACGCATAAAATACGGATAGCCCCAATCCGGTGAACCAATATCAGCAGCTACCAAAGCGTAAATACAAGGGCTTAAGCTTGATCCGTGTTCCGTACGCGGTTCGTAAAATTCCCAGTTCGCTTGTTTCACTTCCTTGCTAAAGGAGTGCTTGAACAAATTCAGCATCAACACAACGTCTGCTTGTTTAAGTATGGTTGTGGTGGTAGCTAAGCCATTGCCGCCGCCAAAATACTCATTTTTATTAAGCACACGTGATTTCAGTTCTGTTAGTTCTACATCCTCCAAGGTGAGGTACCGGTCGAATTGTTCAATAACAAGACTGGCAGGATCAGGCTGTGGAACATAAAAGCTATCCAGCATCGTTTTGAACTCCTTCAGGAATGGCCCTGAGCTAAACTGAGCGGACAATTGACTGTAGTCCTCAGGATACTTCTCTTGCAGCAAGGCTGCCGTACGCAAGGCAATCTCAAGCGTCTCTTTAACCAGTGCATTCGTAAAAGCATTATTGTTCACACGCTCATGATATTCATCCGGACCTGTAACATCCAGAATCTCAAACCGCTGTTTAACCGAATTATAGTAAGCGTAAGAGTAGAAAAAGCGAGCGCATTCCCAGATCACCTCTGCTCCTCCACTAGTAAGCAGACTTTCATCGCCTGTGAATTGAACATATTTCCAGATCCCATGCACAACGTCACCACTGATATGAACCTGCTTATCGCGGAAATAGGTGCGCATCGGCCGGCCTGTAAATACATCATTCACATTAAACAAAGTACAGGCATCGTCTCCCGTATCCTGACTTTCCCAAGCATAAAATGCGCCCAAAAATCCATATTCCGCTGCCTTACGGCGTGCACCATCCAATGTATGAATCCGGTACATCATCAAGTTCCGCGCTACCTTAGGATCACTGTGCAGGAAAAACGGCAACATAAACATTTCCGTATCCCAAAATACAGCTCCCTTATATACCTGACCCGATAATCCCCGGGCTGGAATAGACACCTTCTCCGAAACTGTAGGCGCAATGATTAACAGCTGATAGATACTATATCTCAAGGCAAATTGGGCAGCTTCATCACCTTCGATGATTACATCACTGTGTGACCATCTCTCATCCCATATCAGACGGTGAGACTTAAATAACGCCTCATAACCCAGCGCCTCAGCAGCATGGACAGATTTAACAGCTTCCGTCTCCGGCTGATCAGCATCAAGTCCAGTATAGACTGCTACACACTTAAACCATTCATACGTCTCACCCGCACGGGCATGAAAAGAAATCCGGCGAACAGCAGCCCCATCTTCCAGTAGCTCCTCACCAAAACTGAATACCGCCCTCTCCGCCACAACAACCGGAATCTTCAATTCTCCGCTGACAGATGAAGAGATCAGCACCTCGTCCTTCAATTGCACCGTTTGTCCGTAGAGATGAGGTCCATTGATATCCCACACATCTAAGTCAATTCCCGTCTCAATGACTACTCGGCAGTCTTGTGTGCTGCGAATAGAGTATTTACTAACGAGCAAGTGAAGATTATCCTGGCTTACGAATCGATCTGCGGTAAACGTCAACGTCCCTCCGTCAGATACAGCATATTCAGTGCTCCGATGATGAATGGCATTTCGGATATTTAGCTCCTGAGTATGAGCGGCCGGTTCACGGTCAAGCACACTTAAGAGCTGATCATTACAGAAAATCTTGGTCAACAATCCATTAGGGGCATTAACGGGTTCTCTCCATTTGTCTCCTGCTCTGTCATATAGACCTGCGAGGGTGACAGCTACTAGCTCGGTTTTGCTGAATTCCTCCAGTGTGCCGCGATATCCCATGTAGCCGTTGCCTAACATATATTTGTTACCGTTTGTCGTCACCAGCTGTTTATCAAAACAACTATCCTTTGCGGTCCAATTCATCCTGCCAGCATCCCTTCGCCTAGCGGAAGCGTCTTCCCGGAAGCATCCACTTTAATCGACTGTCCGTACACTATAATTTCGGTACTTCCACCATTAACCGCAGTGATTGTTACTGAATTTTTGTCCACCACAATTCTCAGAAGCACTCCTTCATACAACACTTGGAAGCTATATTCATCCCAGCGTTCTGGCAGGGTTGGCTGAAAGGACAGACGCGCTCCATCCGAACGCATTCCGCCAAAGCCGTAAACAATATTCATCCAAGCAGCAGCAATTGAGGTAGTATGCAGCCCTTCACGGGTATTGCGGTTATAGTTGTCTAAATCCAGTCGAGTAGCAAATTCAAAAAACGAATATGCTTCCTCGGGTTTGCCGATTTCACTTGCCAAAATGGAATGGATCGAAGGTGACAGCGAAGACTCATGAATACATCTAGGCTCGTAGTATTCGTAGTTCGCCAGCTTCGCTTCTTTAGAGAATTGTCCGCTGTACAAGAACATAAACATAAGTACATCCGGCTGCTTAATCATGTCATAGCGATACAAACGATCATATGACCAGTTCGAATATAATGGGAATTCTGTTACCGGAATCGAATGAATATCAATATGTGGCATATCGAAGAACCCATCATGCTCTTCATAAACTCCTGTCACTTCGTCAACCGGAATCCGCATATGCTGCGCCTTATTTTCCCAATCGGTGAGTTCCTCGTCATGAAGTTCTGTTTTCTCTACCACAGCTGCAAAAGCAGCAGGAGCCTGTTCTTTCATCTCCCGAAGAGTCTCTAGGGTGTATTCAAAAGATTGTTGAGCCATCAGATTAATGTAACAGTTGTTATTGACCATCAATTGGAACTCATCAGGACCCATTACGCCAAAATAACCATATTCCCCGCTGCGTTGCCCCCATTGACCACGTGTAGCATAGAATCTGCTGATCTGAATCAGCATCTCAGCCCCTTTACTATGCAGGAAGCTTTTATCACCGGTATTTTTGACATAATGCCAAATGCCATAAGAAACAGCAGTCCCTACATGAAGCTGAAGATTAGAGTGCTGCCAGAGATCACAGCTTTCTGTTCCATCTATAGTAGCAATAGGATAACAAGCTCCCTCACAATCCACCTCTTTAGCGCGCTGCATAGCCTGTGGCAATGTTTTATATCTGAATTCCAATAAGCTCCGGGCAGCCTTTGGATTATTGAACATATAGAACGGTAAGCAATAGGATTCTGTATCCCAAAAAGCCAACCCACGATATACTTCCCCCGTCAGCCCTTTGGCACCAATATTAAAACCGGGATGATCGCCATGATAGGTCTGATAAAGCTGGAAGATACAGAAACGAATACCCTGTTGATTCTCAGGATCGCCCTCAATTCGGATATCACTTGTCTCCCAGATGCCCTTCCAATAAGCTGTCTGATCAGCGATTATTTGAGTATCCGTCAATTGGCTTGCGGTTTCAGCAAGAGACAGACCTTTGCTCCACAGCTCTTCATCTGTATGGGCAGAATCACTATCCGAATAGTTCATAACCAGTTTGGTAAAATAGGAGACTTCTCCTTTCGTAAGGTTGAGGGTGAAATTTTGTCCAATAAACTTATCACTCTCAGTAGCAGTGAGCTGTAACGGCTGCGAGGATTGTAAGGTAAAGCTTGAGAACAGCTTATTCCCAGTATTCACTGTACTCGCCATAATAGCAGAGGACGCTCCACTTACTCCGCTGCGGAGACTGTTCCACATACATTCGCCGCGTTCTTCATGAATAATGCCGAAATCAAGACCTGCACAAATGTCCACGCTCCCCGAGAAATTAAGGGGTTCAAATTCCACCCGCTGCAACCCCAAATGAGACATAGTCATGCTGACCAGACGTGTAAAGACTACTTTTAGTGACTTGCCATCGTTTAGATGCCAGATTAGCTCTCTCCGATACGTACCCTTACGAAGATCCAACCTACGCACATAATCCGTTACGTTACTTTTTGCTAAATCAAGCTGTTCACCATCTACAGATAGACGTGTATACAGCCAGTCCACTGCATTCACCATATATCTCAGCGAGCGAATAATCCCTTTGTAGTGATTGCCAATATCCAATTGTTCATTTAATCCATTAAAATAACTTCCTTGCAGGGTGTCACCTGAATACCCTTCCTCTGCATATCCCCGTACACCCATATATTCATTACCCAATGAAAAAATAGATTCCGAAGTCCGATTTCGCTCTGGATCAAAGCCCTCTTCAATAATTGCCCACGGATCAACCTTAAGATATTTGTCTGCTACTTTAGCCATTTATGATTTCTCCTTCTCCTGATTTTTGCTCCAATTTCAGGATATCGCTGCATAGCAGTAGAGCCAATGTCCGACCGTAATGAAGATGTGTGCATTTATACGGAGTTGAGATAAAACTAATTTCTTGAACATGAATTTCAACTGTGTTATATGTTACAATCTAACGGGGACGCAAAAAAACAGCGATTAACCCAGTATTTGAGAATAATGGATAGCCGCTGTTCATATATCATAAACGTGAGATCACTTACTCTTTTTTAGTTAAAAAGAATATTACATCGAACACTTTAGAAGTGAAATTTATCACAATGTTGAAAATTCGACACTTTTAAACGATTTTTTATAACCAATTCGAGGGATTTTCAAGGTATAATTAATTTAAAATTTACTGAAAAACTGAGGGAATAAAGGGGATGTCGATTATGCTAAAAGAACATTACAATGTTATCGAAGCCCACGGAAATACAAACTGTTTCTCCGAACAGAATTTCAACAGACTTCTAGTTACAATGAAAGAGCGCATAGTTCCAGAGGGTTCACATCTATTCTGGGAAGGCGACTACTCGGATAAATTGTTTTATATCAAACGTGGACGTGTGAAATTAACTAAATCTACTGATGAAGGTAAAGAACTCATTCTTTATATGTATCAAGCTGGTGATATGGTAGGTCAAGCAGATCCATTCTTCAGCACTAAGCATAGCTTTACAGCCGAAGTGATTGAAGAAAGTGAAGTTGGCGTCATCGAACAAAAGGATCTAGAAATTCTCATCTGCCAACATTGTGACTTTGCTATCGACTTTATGAAATGGATGGGTATTCATCACCGTCTCACCCAAACTAAATTCCGTGATCTAATGATGTACGGCAAACCAGGTGCACTCTGCTCCACGCTCATTCGTCTTGGCAACACCTACGGTGAGAAGAGCAGCGACGGTGAGAATATCCTTATCAACAAAAAAATTACGCATACAGATTTGTCCAACATGATCGGTGCCACTCGTGAAAGTGTTAACAGGATGCTGAGCGACCTGCGTAAAAAAGATGCTGTTGAGTATGAGAACGGTATGATTGTCATCAAGGACCTTGGCATGCTGCAAGAAATTTGCCACTGCGAATTGTGTCCGAACGAAATCTGCCGGATCTAATTCCGTTATAATATACCCTCTATTCACCTCAATGAAACATACATGACCCAATTATTCTGCATAATATAAAATAGAGTGGTCCAAGGCGCCTAATGCAGGTGTCTTTTTTTTATATTCAACAAAAAAAGAGCTAAACCCAAGATTTGTTCAGCTCTAATATAGTTAATTAAAAATGGATCTTAACGGTTGTTGCGAGCACCACGCACTGGTGAGATCACCCAATAGGCCATACCGACGAATACGCCTCCACCAATGATATTCCCCAAAGTTACAGGGATCATATTATGCAGCCATCCAGCTATCGTAATGGTTTCCGGATGATTTGGAAGCAACACAGCAACACTAAGCAGAGTCATATTAGCCACACTATGCTCATATCCGCTTGCGATAAAGGCAAACAGACACCACCAGATTAAGATTAGCTTAGCAGATTCACTTTTAGCGCGTGAGGACATCCATAGCGCTAAACAGACCAGCCAGTTACATAGGATTCCACGAAAAAACAGCTCAGAGAACGGGAGACTCATTTTTTTAGCAGCAGCTGTAAAAATCAAATGCTCCGGCGGCGCAGCACTGAACAACCCAGTCCCACGAATTAAAAGTGCTAAAATCACTGCACCTACCACATTCCCGATGAATACAAGAATCCAGTTCTTAACGGTATCCCAGATACTGGTTCTGCCTGCCAGTGTACTTACAGTAAAAAACATATTATTCCCGGTAAACAGCTCTGAGCCTGCAAATACTACAAGCGTCAGGGCGATGCCGAAGGATGTGCCCATAATAAGCGGTTGGAAAGGAGATTTGGCAGCCGCTAGCGGTGCTCCTAGGGAGAAAATAAGGATAATCCCAATGCCTACATAAGCACCTGCCAATAGGGCTGCTAGAAAATATCTTGGCAAGCTTTCATTCATTTTGTCCCGCTTACTGACTGCCGTCTCTACGATGCTCTCCACACTTTGCGTAAACATAATACTCCACCCCACCGTTTTCTATTAAATCTATTACTACACTCTTCGGTGTCTACATGCTCACTGTAACTTTCTCTCCGTCCAGTGTGACTGGATAAGTCACCACACTACCTTGGTCTGGTGCCTGCACCTCACCCGTGCGCAGATCGATTTTCCAATCGTACAGTGGATCGTACAGATAGTGACCTGACACGATCCCTTCAGCAAGCGGGCCCCCCTTAGGATGAGGACTGCGATTCTCTACTGCATAGATGGCTCCGTCAGAGGCACGGAACACAGCCAGTTCAACATTTCCAGCAATCACTACGCGGCCAATTTGCAGCAGGAAATCCTGTACTGATCCTATTGCATACGTTTGTGTGGTCTTATTCATTGGTCTCTCCCCTTCTGTGTGCGTTATATCCGCTAGACTCTTGTTTCTTCAAAAAGCGCAGTACGAGTGCTGCTGTCATTGAGCATTTTTTTCCAAGGATCCGTAACCTGAGTCAGAGCAAAGTCAATCCGTGCGGCCAGCTCTTTGCGGTTATCTTCATTATTCAAAATGACCATTTGAATCTGCTCAAGTCCCATACGCTCAACCCACTCGGAGGTTCTCTCCAAATAATTGCCGGTCTCACGGTAATATTGCATCACAGCGGAGCACACTTCGATCAACTCTTCATCGGTCTTTATTTTGCAGAAGGAGTCAGCGATCCGTGGCTTGATCCCACCGTTACCACCGATAAACACTTCCCAACCGCCATCATTACCGACGATGCCAATATCCTTCGTACAGGATTCCGCACAGTTACGCGGGCAGCCGTTGACAGCTATTTTAAACTTGGCAGGAAAATCAAGACGTTCATACTTACGTTCTATGAGCGCGCCCATTCCCAGCGAATCCTGTGTGCCGAAACGGCAGAACTGTGAACCCACACAAGTCTTAACGGTACGTAGCGACTTAGCATAACCATAACCTGATGGCATATCGAGCTCTTCCCATACTTTCGGCAGATCCTCTTTTTTCACCCCGATTAGATCCAGGCGTTGCCCACCAGTCACCTTAACAACTTTCACATCATATTTAAGGGAGACATCAGCGATTTTCTTCAAATCCTCCGGTGTCGTTACCCCGCCGTACATGCGTGGAATAACGGTATAGGTTCCGTCTTTCTGAATATTGGCTCCCATACGTTCATTAACAAAGCGTGATTCCTTCTCGTCTTGATGTGTATCCGGATTTATCATCCCCAGATAATAGTTAATCGCCGGACGGCATTTAGAGCAGCCTTCCTCTTGTTTCCAACCCAGTACATGCATAACCTCTTTAGTAGTACTAAGACCTTTAGCTGTAATCTCAGCAACAATCTCATCCCGGCTAAGCGTTGTGCAACTACAAATTCCTTGCTTGGCAGACTGCTCAAAACTATCACCCAGGACAAATTGTAAAATTTGTTCTACAACCGGTTTACAACCTCCGCAAGAGCGCGTCGCTCCTGTACATGCTTTTATTTCGTCCACAGTAGTAAAACCATTTTCTATGACCGCATCCACAATCGCTTTTTTCGTAACCCCGTTACAGCCACAAACGATTTCTTCGTCCGCCATCGCTTCTACGGATGTGCTCTTTTTGGCTCCATTTCCGCAGCAGCCCGTACCCATAACCTCTGTATAAATTTCATCGGTCATTACAGCGCCTTGTTTTACTAACTTTTGCAGGTTAGCCGACTCTGTCACATCCCCGAACAGGACTGCACCAACAATGACATTGTCTTTGAGCAGAATTTTCTTATAGGTTCGCTTCCATTCATCTTTGCTTGAGATTACAGCATGTTCAGGAGAATCCATAAACTCACCTGCAGAAAATACATCCACTCCGGAAATTTTTAATTTGGTGGAGACAACAGAACCTTCATATGGGTTTGTATCGCTTCCGCAGAGATGTTTAGCTAGAACCATCCCCTGCTCGAATAGCGGAGCTACTAATCCGTAACAAACTCCGCGATGTTCGGCACATTCGCCAATGGAATATACATTTTGCATAGAGGTCTGCAGATAATCGTCCACTACAATCCCACGATTAACAGCAATTCCGCTTTCTTTTGCCACAGTTATATTCGGTTTGATGCCTACAGCCATAACTACAAAATCAGCCGCAAGTGAAGTGCCATCACTAAATTGTAATCCACTTACTCTCTGTTCCCCGGTCAATTCTACTGTTTGTTTGCCCATGGCAAATTTCACGCCTTGACGCTCTAGCTCAGCTTGCAACATAGAGGAGGCATTACGATCCAGCTGGCGCTCCATTAGATCTTCCATCAGATGCACTACAGTAACGTCCATGCCAAGGTTCACAAGACCCTTTGCCGCTTCCAAGCCAAGTAAACCCCCGCCGATTACCGCCGCTTTGTTGTATTGTTTAGCCGCAGCCAGCATTGCATCACAATCTGCAATATCCCGGAAACCCACAACGCCTTCCTTATCACAACCAGGTACAGGTAAAATAAATGAATTCGAACCCGTTGCAATAATCACTTTATCGTAAGAAACAGCCATACCGTTATCCGCAATTACTTGCTTAGAATGCTCGTCAATTCGTGTAACTGTTGTTGCTGTATGCAAGGTAATGTTGTTATCTTCATACCAATTCCAGTCGTTTAGGATGATATCGTTGATGGTTTTGCTGCCTTCGAGAACATAGGACAACATGATCCGATTATAATTGGGATGAGGTTCGCTTCCAAAGACCGTAATGTCATAAGCTCCACCTAGCTTCAATATTTGCTCTAGCGTACCTATGCCTGCCATACCGTTGCCGACTAATACTAATTTTTCTCTCTTCGCTGCCATGGTTAGGTGCCTCCTCATTCTTATCCGTTTGTTGAACTTTGCTTCAACTTCTCTTCTACATAATGGAATTATACATTTCAAAATTTAAGAGAGATTGTGATTACAGTCACATTAAATGTGAATGTTTTCACATAAAAATGAGACAACTTTATTAGGTTATAACTTCCAATTAAAAAAGCCAGATCACGGGTTCTGAGCAACCGTAGATCTGGCATTTATGTACTTTTTTTTAACGTATAGCCAATAAAATCTCCAATTCATCCTGCACTCTAAGCTTCATGTCCATTCCATTCTCAAGCAGCTGCTTCCCATTCACCTTCATCTTCCAAACTTCATTGCTAAGAGGAGTATAATCACCAATGGATAACACCTTTTTGTTGTCTTCGGTTAACTGCACCACACTGCTGTTCTTCAACAAACCTCTCACTGTTAAATCTTCAGTAAATCCCATAACATATGAATGATTCAAATTCACTTGCTCACTTCCACCATTCACGGTCAACAACACAATTTGAAGGGGTTCTTCTTGTTCCTTAGACATCGCCGTAATTACTAATTTTGATTCATGCCCGACTGTTCGACCCCAATCCTCAGGTCCAATGGTCCCCCCATCCATTTGCAGCTCCCAATTCATTCCTGGACCGAGTGAAATATTATTTACCGTTAGAATGCTTGTGTTATCCTCAGAAAAGGTGGCCTTCCCACTACCTTTCAGTAGGTCAAAGATCGTTATCCCTTTTCTGTAGCTCTCGCTAAGCTGCTTGTCCAAAGGGTTGGTAAGCAAGTCATTTCCCGCAACGATAAGCGAAAGCGTAGGCCCGTCTGATCCTGCTAAGCCATTATTCCCTTCATTATTAATGTCAGCAAGAGTGGAACACCCACCTATTATGAATACGATGACTAATCCTACTAACAACCTCCACATATATTTCGTGGGCATAGTGACACCGCCTTGTCCCGCCTAATGACCACACAGCGTCTCAGGCTTGTAGTAAGTTATGCATACTGTCTATTTAAGAATAACGTAAATAAGCTTTGTTCTCAAATATAAAAAAAGTCCCCTAAGGGACTCTATGAAACTCATTTTTTCTACTGGAATCTAGGGAACAATATATTATTCTCCAGATGAACATGTTCAAAAGTCATGCTCTCCAGCTCCTCTAGCCGGGCATAAGTCAAACGATAGGTTGTACAAGCATGAGCCGGTGGGGTGAAATCAGCTGTTATTTTGCGTATTTGTCTCAATATATCGCCTGCTGTGTCATGTTCACTCTCGAGTTCAATTAATGCCTCGCGAAGTATGGTCAGCCCTTCTTCACTTGGATTGGCATCATATGCTAATAATTTTGGAAACTCGTCTTCCTCTTCTTTAGCTGTATGCTGAAGAAGATCTTCCTTGAGTGCATTAAACAAACTATATACCTCTTCTAAATGAGGGGAATCTCCGCCATGAACCCGGTATACCTTAGTTACATTTTGGCTAATCAGGGGCAGCTCTTCCCGCAGGTAATGGTGATGTTTACTCACGATATGCTCGATTAACTCTGCAGAAGGTGCTGTATTCCATGCGAGTTCTTCTTGAGGTACCGGATATTCCTCGAACAGCTTGTTGAGATCACTAATGATCATCTCTTGATCTAGTCCACGCTCTACCGCTGCTTCAGTAAGAGGTTTGGCGCCTCCACAGCAGAAATCAATCCGTTTGGACTTGAAATAATCCGCAGCTTTTGGGAATTGCAGCACAATATCTTTTACCAGGGCATCTGGAGTAAATCCAGGTTGCACCGATTGCTTATGCTGTAAATCCGAAATTCTATCATTAGGTTTTTTAGTTTCCATAATAGTTCCTCCTCGGGATATGTGATCAGGTTCTGAAAAAATCTTTTCCACCTGTTCACCTTAACCCTGAAAGGACTTTTGACTTGTGATTGTACTCACGAAAATTGTATCTCTTTGTTGAACGAAAAAGGTCAATTATGGTGATCTCTGACCACAATCAACCTGTTTACATAACGCTTTAGCGTACTTTAGGTTAAAATTACCAAGCATTATTGTATGTACAAACGAAATGACGAAATTTTATACAGGTATTATATGTGTTATTGGCTGAATAATAGATTACTTAGGCACTCGGTAGCCCCACCAAAAGAAGAAACTTGAGCAATACTTAAAAAGTTTCTTCTGTTACAGCCTTAAAAGGAGCGTGTCCAGTTTCTGCATTTCTTAATAAAGTCGGCTTTCTAAACCTTAAACTGCACCGCAACTTATAAATAGCCGTGTCTTCATTCATTTCAATGAAGATTACATCTATCCATATTGGTACTAATGGTTCTAGTCCACAAAGTATATTTATAGTTTTATCCAGCGTTAATTGCTTATTCCCAATGTTTTCTTCACTTAAAATGTTTAGCCTCATCATATCATCTGCACCGTTTAGCGGCTTGTCTTTTTCTTTCACAGGCTCTATAACAAATTTACAATCGGTAAAAATCAATCCTTTCTTTCTTGATATTTCCTCAATAGTTTTTAATAAATTCCCTTTAAAAATATCTTTATTCATCTGTTTTATCTCTTCCACGTTCATCACCTACTTTATCTGAATACTAGAAATCTTAACAAGTTCATTTGTATTAACGTAACCTGAAGGAGTTGTTTCTATGGTGTATATTTCAAGCCATGCATTTTTAGTTTTCACCCCTATTTGCTCAAGAACTTGTGAGAATAATTTTGCTTGCTCAATTGAAGGAGTATAGTGACCGGATAAGTTAGATATGCTTCGGACCTGTCCCTGATTATTAAGTTTTAGCTTTCCTGCCGCTTGAACAGACTCCCCATTTGCCAAAAAGGAATGCCCTCTCCCAATATGAAGCTTGCCATTCATGACCTCCAGTTCTTACACTTAGACCATCCAATGTGCTACACTCTTCGACTCATCATTCCAGATCTTTATGTACTATTTTATCTTTAAATACTTAAGTAAAAGGAGCGCGTATCTAACCTATATATCGGCTTAACTTCCCATTATTTTACTTTAAATCCTTTCTTTTAATTTTTTAATTCTAATTACTGCCCTGAAAATAGCAGATAACAAAAACAGGTCAATCATGGAGATAAATCTCCACAATCGACCTGACACTAAAATCTGTATCTTCTATTGAACATAAGCCTGCATATACGTTCGCTTACCCTTTGCGTCCTTCAAATAAGGTCCTAAACCAGCAAAGCGGGAGTGATCCATATAAACACCAGTCATCCATCTGCCTTCTGTTAGGCCTCCGTTCCATTTGAGGACAAGGTCAGGGGCGGCTATCCATTCCTGATAAATCTGTATATTCTGATCTTTGTACTCTTTACAAGGCTTAGACTGCTCCAGAAGACGTAGATCATTAAGGTAAGTTGGCACGAAATAAGAGGATATCGTATGCAAATCATCTTCATCAAAAAAGGGCTCATCCCCTAAAAAGGGTTTGAATAATACGGTATTCTCGTACATGGACCAAATTAGGGCTTGTAGCACCATGCTTTGGCGAATGCCATTATGGAACTTATATTGTCGTTGATTACTCGCCACATTCACTTCTTGAAGAGGTTCCGTCGACTCCAGGCAATGCCGTTCACAGCCGATACATTTCCAGCCAGAAGGACTTTGAATCCATTTTTGAAAAATAGTCCCGCTATCATTGTTGCCTTTGTAGAGTGAAGAGATAATGCTGTAAGGCACGCCAATCCACGCATCCCATAAGGAATCTGGAAGATGGCTATGCAGCATGAACAACGTCTTGTCATAGATGAGCTGTACTTTGATCGAAGCGTTCTCCAGCTCAGCAACATCCTTTTTTCCATACGTTATTTCCCGGGAAAACAGGGTGGTCTTCATCTCCCTCGCCTCCTAATAGTTTTGCTATGCCTGTACTCCAGCTGAGTAGATTTGAGCAAAAACCAATATTGCAAGCGTTTCCATGCAAGGAACATACAACGTTTTTTCTATTATATTACAGATTTTTTCGATCTGTGCAAGGTTTTTATTTAAAAAATTGAAAAGCCCTCCTCCGTTCTTCAGGAAAAAGGGCCACAACACGACTTTGATTTCTACTCTACCCAGCTCTCAGCCCAAGACTGAATCTGCTGCATAACAGGCTCCAGCGCACGGCCTTTGTCTGTTAGTTCATATTCAATACGCACAGGTGTTTCCGGGTATACATGTCTAACCAGAATACCCTCACCTTCCAAATCCTTCATCCGCTCGGACAGCATCTTATCGCTCATTGAAGGAATGAGGCCGGAAATATCTTTAAACCGCTTCGGTCCACTCATCAATGTCTGAATAATAAGTCCATTCCAACGTTTGCCTAAGAAAGAGAAGGCTGTCTCAAATCTGGGACACATCGAAATTTGATGTTCTTCCATTGTTCTCACCTCTCACTAGCGAAACTTACTATTAGTTAGTATATATAATATTAACACATTTCATCCCTGATGAACATCGTTTACTAAAAAAAGTTCATCTGACATTATCATTATATCCTCGTTGTCAATCCCCTGTATGTGCTTTAGATTCCCTTTTAGAGATCGCTTCTGTCACGATTTGCGCCAAGTCATCATTTCCGAATAAGGAGAGTACGCCCAGAACTGTGTCATCAGAAATATCCCCTGCTTCCTCCGCTGAAACCGTTAGGGCAAGCGCTTTTCGCAAGGCTTCATTCCCTTCTTGCTGTGGATAAGCCTGCAAATACAAACTGTGCGGGTCGAGTCCTTGATTCACGCACCACTGGGCGAATACAAGGATCATCATCTCTTCCTCACGCTTATAGCTTTCGATGATTTGTTCCTCCACTAATTTACGGTTGTCTTCCATAATTTACTCCTTTCTTAGAGACCTCATTCAGCAAGCTGAGCTGCCAATCTATGACTAGGCAGAACTGCTGAAGCAGCAATACTGCATAACTCTGGTGTATTTATATTGTTCAGGAAATGATCTACCACTCCACCAAAACCTCTTCTATCCAGCACCGTATCCCAGCTTCCAAAGCTCTGGGTCCGTGGCAAAGCATTTTTTTCATATAGGATGGCTTGGTCCAGATCTGCCACTTCCACCGAACGTCCATTACCGTGCAGCTCCAGCTTCTCCAAATCAACACCCGCCTCACGAAGCATGCTATACATCCCCACTGAGCCTTGCTCCCAACCCAGCATTCCAGATGCCTGCACAAGTCGCCCCTCTCCATTGGATTGAAGATTACTGCGAAGCAGCTCATACTGATCTCCACATAACCATAACAGCAGATCAAGCATATGAATCAAGTCGTCATGCACAGTCTCACGGCTGCTGCCTAACTGCAGCTTCGTGCGATGTTTAATCGCGTGGCAATGGCTAATGCCTCCGGCTTCCTCGAGCCAACTCTTGGCAGTGACATACATTGGGGCAAAACGCCGATTAAAGCCCACGCCTAGCAGCAGCCCTTTATTTTCTGCCAGTTCTGCCATCCTTCTGGATTCTTCCAGATCATAGGACAGCGGCTTATCTACATACACCGAAATCCCATGTTCGAGACATTTTGTTACTATATCATAATGGGTCGTCGTTGGGCTATGCACAAATACTGCATCCAGATCCCAAGACAACAGCTCGTCCAAATTTGTCGTACCTTTAGGAAAACGGTAGGCTTTAACAGCTTGCTCTACTGTTGTGGATGAGTGACTGAGAACCCCCACTACCTCAACTTGTCCATGCTGAGAGAGCAGTGGCAAATATACTTTGCGGGCGATATTTCCAATCCCGATGATGGCGACTCTTTTGCGTGCAGAAACAATCAATGATCTAACTCCCCTCTTTATAATTCAAGAATTTATCTCTCTCTTTGTTCTCTATAAATGCTATTATACCTGCTTGGCGTCCGCCGACAATGATCTACACTTCAATATTTACTTTTTATCCCGTATGATGAGATGAATGAGTGGAAGAAAGGGTATATTAGCTATGAGAAAATGGTTCTCGATTATTCTTTATGTTTCGGGCACAATCCTTGCGTTTATCTACAGATATGACATCCTTAGCTGGATGAAAGAGGATCATAATCTTTTCAGCTCTATAGGGATCGCAACTTTACTGGCTCTCTTTCCAGTTGTACCGTACAAAGCGGTCATCGGATTTTTTGGTTATGCATACGGAAGTTTGGCAGGTGCTTTAATTTGCTGGGTAGCTACAACCCTTGCTGCCGCATTCCTTTTTGGCGTAGTGAAATTCTTATTTCAAGATCAAGCGAGAGCTTATCTGACTTCTATTCCCCTACTCGAAAAATTCACAAAAGGCATAGAACGGCGGCCCTTTGCTTCTATTGTCTTAGCACGTCTCTTGCCGATTATCCCGCAGACAGCAGTTAACATCTATGCCGGAGCAGCCGGACTGCCCTTCTGGGGTTATCTTGCTGCCTCAGCTATTGGAAAAATCCCAGGCATCGCCTTGTATGCCTTCCTTGGGGATCAACTGTTCCAGAACCCAGGTAATGCGATTATAGCCATTATTGTTTATGCCATTGTGCTTATTATAGCCGGACTAAGCTTTCGTTACAGTTCACAGGAAGTAAAAAACACTAGGTAACAGAGAGCTTATTTGGCGGAAGCTGGCAGGCTGTGGTTATTTGCTTTATAATTAGATTGTGATCTATTTAATTGCATTACATGAATGGAGGGATATTAATGAGTGAACATCAGACTAACCATATAAATTCCAAGGCGGAAAAAGCAACCTTTGCAGGTGGATGCTTCTGGTGCATGGTCTCGCCGTTCGAGGAATTGCCAGGCATTATTAGTGTCGTCTCCGGCTATACTGGCGGGCATACAGTGAATCCTACCTATGAAGAGGTATGCTCCGAAACTACAGGACATGTTGAAGCCGTACAAATTACGTTCAATCCAGAAATTTTCCCTTATAGCAAGCTGCTTGAGTTATTCTGGCAGCAAATTGACCCAACCGATGCGGGTGGACAATTCCATGATCGCGGCACCTCTTACGGAACGGCTATCTTCACCCATTCTGAAGAACAGAAGCAACAAGCAGAGGCTTCCAAGGCAGCTTTGCAAGAAAGCGGCCGATTCGCTAGCCCGATTGTTACCCCGATCCTCCCGGCAGCAACCTTCTATCCTGCCGAAGAATATCATCAGGGCTACCATCGTAAGAACCCGGGTCACTACAAACGTTACCGTAAGGGTTCCGGCCGAGAGGATTTTATCGAAACCCACTGGACACATAAAGAAGACAAACTAAGCTTAAAAGAACGTCTGACGCCACTTCAATATGAAGTCACTCAGAATAGCGCTACAGAGTCACCTTTCCGAAATGATTTTTGGGATCACCACGGAGAAGGCATTTATGTAGATATCGTATCTGGTGAAGCATTATTCAGTTCGCAGGATAAATACGATTCCGGTTGTGGCTGGCCCAGCTTTACACGTCCGATTCGCGATTACGCCGTGAAGGAAAAGACGGACCTCAGCCATTTGATGGTTCGCACAGAAGTGCGCAGCAAAGTAGCAGATTCCCATCTAGGTCATGTCTTCGACGATGGTCCAGGGGAAAACGGCCTGCGCTACTGCATTAATTCAGCGGCACTGCGCTTTATACCAAAAGAGGATCTGGAGAAAGAGGGCTATGGCGAGTATCGTGTACTCTTCCAGCCTGCCTAATCTTCGATAAAAGCGAAATACTGTACTGTCTTATAGAAAAGCCTCCAATTCACGGTATACCATGAATTGGAGGCTTTTTAATTCATAGGAGCTTATTCTTTATTCTCGTCCCCGTTAGCTTTCTTATCCTTTATTGAGGTTGTCACCTTTGGCTCTGCTGGTCCAGGGAGTACCGCCTTGTTCAGTTCCCGATTTTCCTGCCGTATCCGCTGGGTCTGCTGCTCCCGTCGTGCACGGATATTTTTGCGGGCAAACCAAACGATGATTAAAATAATGCCCGCACCGATTAGAATCGGCAATGCACCTGCAAGAATTACAAAAATCCACTGAAACATAACAGATAGTGCGTTCAGGCTTCCTTTTAAAGCATCCGATGCCCGTTCTAGCAATGGACCTTGCTCTGCCTTTTCCTTCACGGCTAAGCTCTCATCCGTCTGGTACACTCTAAGCTCTACCGTTGAAAAAGATACGTTCTGATCTATATATCGCATTCTGCCTTTGATCTGCTCAATCGTTTCTTGAATCGAACCAAGCTCGTTTGCAAAGGCGACCAGATCACTTGATTTCGTTGCTTTTTTCATAAACTCTGTGTATTGAGCTTCCATTAACTGCTTTGCCTTTAGACGCGACTCCAGATCAACATACTCCTCCGAGACATCCTGACCTTGAATACTGCGCTGTAGCGATTCGTGTTTTACTTTTTCCAAATTATTCAGAAAAGGAGAGAACCCGGAGGCAGGCACCTTAAGGATAAACGTCCCTCCTTGCTCATATTGCGACATGTTTTCGTTAAACTCTATAATATATCCTTTAGCCATCGTTACCATGTTGCGGATTTCAGTCTGAGCTTTACCGTAATCTTCTACTTCCATAGTCAGATTGGCATGATAGATTAGCTTCTTGTTCAATCCTTCCACGACATCACTGCCCGTGAATCCCGCGTTCCCTTGATCCGTGTTCTCTGATGTCAAACCTTTTTCAACTGGGGCTTCGTTGCCTCCCGCTGCTGTCTCAGCTTCTGCTGAGGTGCTCTTATCCGCTAATGCAGCTTTCGAAGATTGCTCAGTGGTTGCTGCAGCAGAATTACTCGTATTTCCGCCGTCACCAGCTAATTTGTCTGCCGCCGAATTGTTATCACCCGAGCCACAACCTGCCAATACCACCGCAAGAATTAATAAACATAAGTAATGCAGACCCCATTTGCGCATTCTCATTCCTCCAAAAGTGTAGTGGTTATCCCTAGCATTGTAACGTTACGGAATGTCATGTTCTGTACAGATCTCTTCCGTCTCTCATTTCTATAACGCCCCAAAACTTGGAAGGTTGCACTGGAATATGGAATTTCGGTAAATTTCTTTTGGTTTTTCTTGTTGAATACACAAAAAGCCGCATTTCTGCGGCTCTTATTGGACATATTTTTGATGTGGGAGGGTGACCCGAAAGTTAAAGAACTCATTTGCTTACAAACTCATTATTTGGTACAATTACCACGTCTAACCTAGTAAAAAAAGCCAAATACCCTCTATTCATAATGAATGAGGGCGTGACACGGCTTTGTTGAGACAAGCTCCACCTTGCTGAACAGAGCCGTTCATTGAATGATACTATCAATTACTAAAAGGGGAGGTGAACCCTCATGGCAAAAGACGTAGTTTGTGAAGTTAACTCCTGCACCCACTGGGCAGAAGAGAACAAATGCAGCGCTGAATCGATCTTCGTAGCTTTCCACAGCTCCCAAGAACCAAAACGCGCAGAAGAAACAGATTGCAAAACTTTCGAAAGTAAATAAGTAAATGCCTGAAGGGACCCTCCACGGTTCCTTCTTTTTCTTTTTCATTCTAACAAGATTGAGAATTATTATCAAGTAGCTGATTATAAAAAAATAAGTGAACTAAAAAGCCAGGGTAAATTACCCTGGCTCTAATTTATTTATGTCTATTTTGATGCAATAACCCCTGACTTTTCCCTCGCAATAGCAGCAGCTCTTACCATGTTACGTAGTGCATCCTCTGTCTCCTGCCAGCCACGTGTTTTCAGACCGCAATCCGGATTAATCCAGAATTGTTCAGGGTCCAGCACCCGCAGCGCACGATCGATATTCGCCGTCATTTCTTCTACAGCCGGAACCCGCGGACTATGGATGTCATACACTCCAAGACCGATTCCTTTATCATAGGCCTGCTCCTCAAAGCTGATAATCAGCTCCCCATGGCTACGTGAAGTCTCAATGGAGATTACATCAGCATCCATAGCCGATATGGAATCGATCATGTCATTGAATTCGCTATAGCACATATGCGTATGAATTTGTGTCGTAGCCTTCACATGGTTCGTAGCAACGCGGAACGACTTCACTGCCCAGTTCAGGTAATGCTCACGGTCTTCTGCCTTAAGTGGAAGTCCTTCACGTATAGCCGGCTCATCCACTTGAATCATTTCGATGCCTGCATCTTCCAACGCTTTTACTTCATGGCGAAGGGCAAGAGCAATTTGATTGGCTACCTCTTCCCGGCTGAGATCATCACGTACAAATGACCAATTGAGGATAGTTACAGGACCCGTCAACATTCCTTTAACCGGAAGCTTCGTCAACGATTGTGCATAGACACTTTCTTTAACAGTCATAGGCTGTATAAATGCAACATCCGCGTAGATCACCGGTGGCTTAACGCAACGGGAACCGTAGGATTGAACCCAGCCATTACTAGTAAACAAGTATCCGTCCAGCTTTTCTCCGAAAAACTCCACCATATCTGTACGCTCGAACTCACCGTGGACCAGAACATCCAGACCTAGCTTTTCTTGGAAGGTAATTGCATCCGCGATCTGCTCACGAACAAATCCATCATAACGCTCCTGATTCCAGACCCCTTTACGCCATTTCAATCTCGCCTGACGCACTTCTACTGTCTGCGGGAAGCTACCAATTGTAGTGGTTGGCAGAAGTGGAAGCTGCCATTTCTCTTGCTGCACCTTTAAGCGTTCAGCAAAAGGCAAACTGCGTTGGTCAGGCAAAGCTGCAAGTGCAAGCACTTGCTCCGCCACATCCTTACGGCCACGCTCAGGTAGTGCACGGAATGCTGCAATAGCTTCACGACTAGCGGCCAGCGCTGCTTTAGAAGCTTCTCCTTTATCTGCGAGGGCTGCTCCGAGCAGACTAAGCTCTGCAAGCTTCTCATCGGCAAACGCTAACGCATTCTTAACAGTCGCCTTCAGCTTCACCTCACCTTGAACGGTGACTGGGACATGCAGCAGACTGCAAGAAGGCTGAAGAATAAGACGATCAAGCGGCACATGAACGCTGAGCTTTTCTACCAGTTGCAGCTTAGCGTCTAAATCGGAACGCCAGATGTTCCGTCCATCAATAATTCCGGCACCCAGCCATTTGTCCTTCGGCCAGCCAAGACGTTCGATAGAAGCCAGATTCGCTCCACCATCGTGCACAAAGTCAAGACCCAAGCCTTGAACAGGCAACTCTAGAAGTGCCTCCAACGGTTCAGCAGCTTCGAAATACGTCTGTAAAATAATATTCAAGCCCGGCACGGAGCCGGCAATTTCTGTGTATATCGAGTTAAGCAGTGTTAATTCTTCTTTACTTATGCCTGTAACAATCGCTGGCTCATCGATTTGTACCCAGCTTACCCCTTCTTGCTTCAGTTCCTGTAGCAGTTGAACATAGACTGGAACAAAACGTGCAGCAATCTTGGCGATATCTGCCGCTGCGTAACCTTTGGACAGCTTAAGGAAGGTATACAGACCTAAAAGTACCGGTTTACCTTCAATCCCTGCCTGCGATTTAGCAAAACGATAAGCCGCTAGAGGTTTATTTTCAGTCAGGCGTGGTGTTTGTGTGCCGATCTCTGGAACGATATAGTGATAGTTCGTATTGAACCATTTGGTCATCTCACAGGCAGTAGCTTCAGCATTACCACGGGCCATTGCAAAATAAAGATCAAGCCCGATGTCGCCGCCATCATACGTGTACCGTGGAGGTACAATTCCAAACATAACAGCCGTATCCAACACATGGTCATAAAAAGTAAAATCATTCACCGGAATAAGCTCAATTCCTGCCTCTTGCTGGGTCTTCAAATGCTGCAGCTGAATTGCTGCCATTTCGGAGCGGAATTGCTCTTCATTTATTTTCCCCTGCCAGTAGGCTTCCAGTGTCTTTTTCCACTCGCGGTTCTTTCCGATTCTCGGATATCCAAGATTACTTACTTTTACTTTATTCGTCATCTCGATACACTCCCTCTTCCATCTCTTATTTCAAACTCCAAAGCTACTTGCTTTCCTATAAAAAAGAGCGCCCTTCCCTAAAAAAGTCAAAGGGAAAGACGCCCATGATATACTCATGGTTAACGTCTAACACCTCCCTATCTTCCGTAGGTGAAGCAGTGCTGTTGAAACAGGCAGGTCTCCTGGCTAGCGGCGTCAACATCTTGAGCAGTCTTCCCAGCAGTAGTAAATTGCCAGTGACCTCTGTTGCTCGAGATTCTTCCGTTACAGTGGCGGGACCGCATCGGCTTCGAACCGAATTTCCCTATTAAGCCTACCGAATTACTATTTTCCGGTCAGCACCTGTCTCCGATATCATTCATCATTTGAGTGTCTTAATCTGATGTCATCATACGTGAAAGCCCCAGCAATCTGCAATAGATTACTGGGGCTTCTGTTATATCGATTCCTTATAACGGACTTAGAAAAATACGAAATATACTACAGCAGCAAGAATTATACGGTATATAGCAAACGGTAAGAGCTTGATACGATTGATCAGTTTTAAGAAGAAACGCATCGATAACAGCGCAAATAGGAAGGCACTAATAAAGCCTGCAATAAAAAACGGCAACGCGTCCATGGTGAAATATTGCCAGTTTTTCATCAGTGACAACAGACTGGCACCTGCCATGATGGGTACTGCCATAATAAACGTAAAATCAGCAGCGGCACGATGGCTCATCCCGAGGAGTACTCCACCAGAAATCGTCGAGCCCGAGCGTGAAAATCCAGGCCATAACGAAAAACACTGTACAAGACCTACACCAAGTGCCTGTTTGTATGTAATCTGATCTACACTCTCAGTTCTGATCTTCTTCGGCCCAAACAGATCGGCAATAATCATTAATATAGCCCCAATCACTAGACCAATTAACACTGTTGAGGTAGAGAATAAATGCTCATCAATATAATCATTAAACAGAACACCTAACACACCTGCAGGCACTAACCCTACCAGAACCTGAGTCAGCTTGAGATGCCCGCCCTGCTCCAACTGCGGTAGCTCCTCTGTTACAGGATCCAACTGCTTACGGCTGAAACGCTTTAAGCCTAACAAATCAATGAACCGATTTCTAAAGATCACAACAACCGCTAATATTGAACCCAGTTGAATAACTACTTTGAAGGTATTTGCTGTATATTGTCCAAATAACTCCTGTGATTTCAGCCACATATCATCAACAATAATCATATGACCCGTGGAGGATACTGGAGCAAATTCGGTTAAACCTTCAACAAGCCCCAAAATAATGGCTTTAATAATCGTTAATAGCTCCATGTGTTTCCCTCCTTTTTAATAGTCATTTCTATTATCAGTCCACTACCCGCTTAGCCCTCAGTGTTCATTCTCCGGCTGCGTTTGCGGAAGTACAGAAACCCAAGAATAACTAATCCGCCAGCAATTAGTACATAGACTACATTGGAGTACACATCCATGTACATGGCAATGTCTTCCCAGGATTCGCCCAATGCCGCGCCAATAAGCACAAGCAGCAAATTCCATCCCAATGTGCCAATCGTTGTGAAGATCATAAATACTCCAAATTTCATGCCCGACATTCCCGCCGGAATCGAAATCAGACTGCGGACCAGCGGAACCATCCGACAAAACAATACAGTCCAATAGCCATATTTATCAAACCAGGCGTCAGCCTTGTGGATATCTTTTTTACTGACCCTAATTAGGCTACCCCAGCGTTCAACCAGTTTCTCTAACCGGCTCACATCCAATAATCGGCCAATATAATAGAGAATTACTGCACCCAGTAGTGATCCAGCCGTGGCAGCAATGATTACACCAGGAATCGTTAAGCTCGTCGTAGTGGTCATAAATCCTCCAAAGGGCAGGATCACTTCTGAAGGAATTGGTGGAAATATATTTTCAAAGGCCAGCATCAGAAAAATACCGAAGTAACCAAACTGCTCCATAAAATCTGTAATCCATGCTTGCATCTTGTTACCCCCATTTCTCATATCAAGTTCTTCTTCAGGTTGCGTAAATAGCGGCTGCGAATAAAAAAGAAGTATAGTCCTTGAGCAGCCAAATATCCGAGTAACACCGCGCCTGTCTCCGTTGCGATAGATAAGTAGAACAACCGTTGAAGCGCAATAAAGGCAAACACACTGTGTAAAATAGCTATTCCGACCGGCACAAAAAACAACAAAGACAGCTGAATCGTAACTATTCGATTGAGTTCTTTATCCGTAAGCCCCATCTTGGACAAAGTGGAATATTGATTGCGATCATGATCAAGATCGGTATATAACCGGAAGTAAAGAAAGCTGCCTGCCGCGATAAAAAAGACAGTACCCACCAGCAAGGAAGCAAAAAGCATTGTGTTATACAATGTTTTCTGAAGCTCAAACAGCGTGCCGCTGATCACAATCGCATACGGAGAATCACTTTCATAGGACTGTTTGCCTTTATGGGCAAGATCAGCAGCAATACCTACCGTCTGTGGAAAATCCTCTACATAAAAACCTGTATAAAGATCCGTCTGCACGGGATCAATAGCGCTGTAGAGCTCATCACTGATCACGACACCACTAAAATCCCCGCCATCTCTACCATCCAGCTCCGGCAATAAATATTCGGCGATGGGAACTTGCTCGGTATAACCTATTTCTTTAATGGCAAGTCCGTGCTGCAAGGAATAGACCGCTTTTACTCTGCCTTCTGTTAAACTGCGATCCCGCTGTGAACCAATCATCACCAGACCTTCGTTGCCCACCAGAGCATGCTCATCTGTTGGGAAACCTGCACGTTGCAGGGCGAGATTATAATCACTGAAAGCAATCAAGGGAAGGCGTAAAGTGCGATCGGGTCCAGTCTGAGCCTCAACCTCGGCATATTTAATCGGGATACTAAGCGCTTCATAAGGGAGTCCGTGCGTCTTGAGCTCTTCCTTAATTTCGTTCAGATGCTGATCAAAGGGTACACCCGTCTGATTTCCTTTGGCTACATAACCCACTGCTGCGGGATAATCCAATTTCAGCTCTCTGGAAAGTGTATGTATCGATGCAAATACCCCTACGGAAGTGAAGGAGACTGCGGATACAATCGTCACCATAAAAAACATTCGGCCATTCTCTTTCCAGCGGTAGGACAAACCGGATAAAGTGATGATATTCGTACGATGCCAATACAAGCGCCGAATGTCCTTAAGCAGCTTAACCAAACAAATACTTAGCTGGGTATAAAAGAGATACGTCCCGATAACCGTAATCGCAACGACCGGAAACATGACTTTCTCTACGGAAGCAGCTTTTGCAGTAGCCGCCATATAATAACCACTGATCAGCAGTACAGCAGAAATAATAGATAATACAAAGGATACTTTGGGTTCTTCTTCTGCCTTACGCTCTCCCTGAAACAGACGCATCAGTGACTCATTGCCGATAAAAACAAAGGTGCAAAGCGATATCAGAAAAAACAATAACACGAAGCTGCAAATCGTAAGCACAAGTGCCTGCCATGGGAGATGAAAGGTTAACAGGGGAATTCCCAAAAAAGTAGATCCGATCATCAAAAATAATTTGCCCAGAAGTAACCCGAGAAGGGTACCTGTCAGGATGGCAGAGGTGCCGATCATCATATTTTCCAGGAAAACCATGGTGTTCAGCTGTCTCTTCGTCATTCCATGCATCAATAAAATTCCGAACTCCATCTTGCGCGACTGCAGGAAGGATCCAACGGATACGAGTACGAACAAAGAACAAAAGACATAAATAATTGCCTCTGCCACCATCATCGTATGAGCCGCCGTACTATAAATTAAGCTCTTTGAAATATCCGGATGGTAAATAAACAAAGCGCACACGAAAAAGATCATCACCGAAAAAGCACTGACGACAAAATAAGCGGCATATTTGCGTTTATTACGTGTTACATTCCTATAAGCGAATTGCCGAAAGGTCATGGCTGGTTCCCCCAAGCAGAGACAGCATATCAATAATACTTTGGAAGAAAGCGCCTCTATTACTGCCCTTGTACATTTCACTATAGAAACGTCCGTCTTTAATAAAGATGACCCGGTTGCAAAAGCTTGCAGCCACTGCGTCATGTGTGACCATCAGCACCGTAGCTCCTTCTTCCTTATTCACCTCTGTCAACATATTCATGACTTCCCCTGAGGCTTTGGAGTCCAGATTGCCTGTGGGCTCATCCGCCAAAATTAACGATGGACGATGAATCATCGCCCGGGCGATAGCCGCCCGCTGCATTTGTCCGCCTGAGACCTCGTACGTGCGCTTCTTCAGCAAATGTTCGATGCCAAGCAAGGTAGTGACCTCTTTCAGCCTGCTCTCCATCTCTGGGACACGAGCACCTGCAAGCGTCAAAGGTAATACGATGTTTTCCTCTACAGTGAGCGTATCCAGTAGATTAAAATGCTGAAAGACGAAGCCTAGCTCATGACGGCGAAAAAGCGCCTTTTCTTTTCTGCTAAGCAGATTAGGATCTCGGCCGTTGATCAGAATCTGACCGGAGGTCGGTTGGTCGATGGTGGCAATCGTGTTGAGCAGCGTTGTTTTCCCGCTCCCGGATGGACCCATTATGCCAACAAACTCCCCCTTTTCTACAGAAAAGCGGATATGATTCAGCGCCTGAGTGGACACTTTACCCTCATATATTTTTGATAAATTATGAACATCTAGAATGGGCAAGTGTTACCTCTCCTTCTTTCGACTGGATTGCCTTCATTATACAAAGTGTACACATGGGCTGCTATTTCTGAAACTTACAATGCCCTTACACATTTGTAAGGTTTGTTATATCCTGCTCCCTAAATACAATCCGCACGGTGGTCCCGCTTCCTTCTTCGGAACGGATACTCACCTCATGTCCAAGCTTGCCGCAGATCTGCTTCACGAGATATAAACCCATCCCCGTAGATTCCTGAAAGGTTCGTCCATTCACCCCGGTAAAATATGCATCGAACACGCGCGGCAGATCTCCTGCTGGTATGCCTACTCCTTCATCCCGGATCTCAAGCACAGTCTGCTTATCTTCCGTGACCATCCCGTGGAAAAAAACATGTTTGCCTTCTTCAGTCGTATAACGTACAGCGTTCGTAATCAGCTGCGTAAGGACAAAAGTGAGCCATTTTTCATCCGTGGTTACGGTAATCTGCTCATCTATTTGTATAGCTGGAAATACTCTTTTTCGAATAAAAAGCCGCTTCTGCTCAGAGGTCACACCACGTACGATGGTCTCCAGATTCAGCCGTTCCACATAGAAATCGTGCTCAAAAGTATCCAGACGGGCCGTATAAAGCACGGTATCCAGTCCTTTTTTCAGACGATCCAGTTCATCACCAATTGCCGTAAAAGGAGGGCCATCCTTATCCTGAATGATCAGATGAATGACAGACAACGGCGTCTTCATGCCATGTACCCATTGATTAATAAAGTGAATATGTTCTTCTAATTTGTGGCGGTAGCTGTGCAAATCATTTTTGTAGAGGCGGAATTGCGACCCCAGTAAACCTCGCAAGCTTACGGCTAGCGGAGAATCCTGTGTAGGGCCACCTGCCTCATCGAGAGAGGAGGGCGTAGTCTCCAAACGTTCATAAAACGTGCGATTGGTGACGTAACGGTAAGCGAGGTAGCCAATCAGTAGACAAGTGCTGAGCAGCGCGGCATATAAACTTACATTCAGACCGCTGCCTCCATCCAGCCGGTACACTAATGTGATCAGGACTAGCTGGGCTAGATAGACCACAATCAGGGGGAACTGTTCCCGTAATAACAACTTCATTCCTCATCCCCCCAATTCGGAATCAAACGATAGCCTTGACCGCGCACGGTTTGTAGTCCATCTGTGATAGCGAGAGCGGCAAGTTTTTTGCGTACACGTGTAACATATACATTTAAGGTATTTTCATCCACGAAGGCTTGATCATCCCAGATTTTTTCGAGCAGCCTGTCCCGGGTAACGATGACTCCTGATTTTTGCATTAGCTCATCTAGTATCTTGGCTTCCGTGTGGCTTAAGTCCACTTTAGCTTCGCCTCGGGTAAGGATTAGCCGCTCTACATCCAGCGTCATTCCGGCAACGTTTAGTGTGCGTTCATTATTCCCACCGGCATAGGTGCCGTAGGCGCGCCGCAGCTGACTTTTGATTTTGGCCATCGCGATTTCGTAATCAAAAGGCTTAGTGATATAATCGTCCGCTCCATTTTCCAGCGCCATTACTTGGTCCATTTTGCCATCGCGGGCAGATATAAAAAGAATAGGGCAGGTTGAAATTCCGCGAATCTGGCGGCACCAGTAATAACCATCGTATTTTGGCAAATTAACATCAAGGAGTACCAGATGTGGCGTGAACGCCTCAAACTGAGTGCGGACCTGCTCAAAATCACTCACCGCCTGCGTTTCATATCCAAACTTATGTAAATAATCCTGCAGCAAAGCCACAAGTCCACGGTCATCTTCTATAATAAATATTTTGAACATATCATGCCTCCGGTCCAGCCTTAACAATATAAGGGGGTCTGCCAAATAATATATACACCGTGCATAGGGTTAGTCAAATCGGAAGGAAGAAAAAAGAACCCATGAAGCTCCTGTTTACGGCACCTTCTAGGTTCTTGGATAAGTTAGGTTTAAGGATATCAACTAGTCCCATTGTTTCTTCTGAATCCCGGCAAGAACTCTCTCTACAGATGCCCAGCCGATAAGTTCTGGTTGGCTCCAGCCCGGAGCAGCTTGCAGATGGCAAATTTCCATGTAGTGATCTATCCTAACTATATCCCAGGCATGAATGGCCTCGCCATTCCCAAAGGCCAAAGCTACATGCCCCCAATCCTTAAGCTCACCGTCTACCAACCCTGAGCAAGCATAAAAAACAAACGCGCCAGCTGGCGGAGCCCCGGTATTCTTGTGCGCATCGTACAGCTCTGCGGATTCGCGTGCATCGCTGCCTCCCCACATTTCAATTCCATTGCTTCTTTCATAGGCATCTTCAACAAAAGCAAGACAACGCAGCGGATACTCCTGCGACCCCAGCCGCTCCTTAGCCCAACTAATGGCACTCTCAATTTCCTTGCCAAATTCCACGTCCATTACCAATATACATTCCTCCAAAGTACGAAATAGTGTTGAACACATCATACCTGAACCAGCTACTTATGAGCTGGTATTATATAGTTATCAATTAAACTATCCCAATTGTACCTGAGTGGTCATCTACTTCGGCCAACCATTACTTAAAAAACATAAAAAACCGTAAATGAGCATAGCTCATTACGGCTCTAACAAACTATAAATTGGTTTAAAGATACAGGAGTGGTGGTGATAGTGTAGTAGTGGTGGTGGTAGCAGTGGTAGTGGTAGCGGTAGTGGTAGTGGAGGACAATGTAAAGTTGATATTGCAGACGCCGAACGGTGATATCCTATCGAACATAAGTAACTTATTGCTTGTTGGAGTAGCTCATCTGCGGGATTTATCCCGTACATCTGACCGTATACGCTCCATCGGCTTCATTCTACGGGATTTATACCGTACATCTGACCGTATACGCTCCATCGGCTTCATTCTACGGGATTTATACCGTACATCTGACCGTATACGCTCGATCGGCTTCATTCTGCGGGATTTATCCCGTACATTTGGCTATATGTGCTCCATCGGCTCTATTCTACGGGATTTATACCGTACATCTGGACGTATACGCTCGATCGGCTTCATTCTGCGGGATTTATCCCGTACATTTGGCTATATGTGCTCCATCGGCTCTATCTGCGGGATTTATACCGTACATCTGGCCGCAACTGCTCCACCAGCTTCATTCTGCGGGATTTATACCGTACATTTGGCTATATGTGCTCCATCGGCTCTATCTGCGGGATTTATACCGTACATCTGGCCGCAACTGCTCCACCAGCTTCATTCTGCGGGATTTATACCGCTCATCTGACCGTATACGCTCGATCGCCTCCATTCTACGGGATTTATACCGTACATCTGACCATATACGCTTCATCGGCTCCATTCTACGGGATTTATACCGTACATTTGACAGTGTCGAGTAAATCAAAGGCACTTTTGCCCTTCTTTCGCGCCACACTAGCTCATTCGAGCAAATCAAAGGCATTATTGCCCTTCTTTCGCGCCACACTAGCCAATACATACAAATCAAAGGCACTTTTGCCCTTGTCTCACACGATACTAAACCTTTACAGCAAAACAAGGGCATTTCTGCCCTTGTTTCACCACACCCTATAGCGCCACCGCTGAAACGACGCGTCCTCTTGTAATGTTGTATACCTCGTATGTTCCACATTTCGCACGGTCTTTGCTTCATATGCTCAGCATTTCCACGCTCACTCCACATTTCGCACGCTCTTTGCTTCATATACTCAGCATTTCCACGCTCACTCCACATTTCGCACGCTCTTTGCTTCATATACTCAGCATTTCCACGCTCACTCCACATTTCGCACGCTCTTTGCTTCATATACTCAGCATTTCCACGCTCACTCCACATTTCGCACGCTCTTTGCTTCATATGCTCAACATTTCCACGCTCACTCCATATTTCGCACGCTCTCTGCCTCATCTACTCAGCACTTCACACGCTCACTCCACATTCTATATATCCTCTACTTCCACGCTGTGCAATGCGCTCACGCAGACTTATCTACCATCCAGCAGATTGCCGAGCCCGCCAAGCACGCTTCCTTCTTCTTTCCGACCGCTGTTGCCGGCAGCGGACAGGATGCGATCAGCCATTCGGCTGAATGGCAGCGACTGTACCCACACCTTGCCGGGTCCGCGCAACGTTGCGAAGAACAGGCCTTCGCCGCCGAACAGCGCGGTTTTGACCCCTTTTACAAACTCAATATTGTAATCCACCGAAGACGTCATAGCGACTAGACAGCCAGTGTCCAGCTTAAGCGTCTCTCCCGGTTGAAGTGTGCGTTCCATAACATAACCGCCAGAGTGTACAAATGAAAGTCCGTCACCCTCCAGCTTTTGCATAATAAAACCTTCACCACCAAAAAAGCCGGTACCCAGCTTACGCTGAAATTCAATACCGATTGAAACGCCCTTTGCCGCGCAAAGGAATGAATCCTTTTGACAGATGATTTTTCCACCGTATTGCTGCAGGTCGAGCGGGATGATTTTGCCTGGGTACGGAGCAGCAAAGGTGACACTTTTACGTCCATAAGAACCACTGTGTGTAAAGACGGTCATAAACAAGCTTTCACCTGTCAACAGACGTTTGCCCGCGCCCATCAGCTTTCCCATCAAGCCACTTCCACGCGAGCCTCCGCTGCCGTCGCCAAATATCGTCTCCATTGTTATTTCCTGATCCATCATCATGAAACTCCCGGCTTCGGCAATTACACTCTCTCCTGGGTCAAGCTGCACCTCTACACACTGTATTTCCTCACCCATAATGGCATAATCAATCTCATGAGCACTCATCCCGCAGTTCCTCCTTATAATTAAAGTCAACATGTGACTTATGAATGAAAATATATACGTGCGTTGTGGTTCACGGTTTCGCTAATCCTAACTATCCATGAAAACCGCCTATATCCAGCAAAAAAAATCAACCAGAAGTTCTGGCTGACCTTAATCCTGGTATCCCTGAAAAATGTTATTTATACCAGCTTTCTTCAGGTTACTGTACCATATCTCTTGTCAATACTTGATAATATGTTACAATACTTTTTATACTTAAATGTTTATTTAGTAGTCTAATTCTAATGATAAAGGTGAAATGAATGAATCCACAATCGGAATATGCAATTCTGCTATACTATAAATTTGTAAAAGTGCCGGATGCAGAACTATTCGCCCAGGAGCATTTGGCTTACTGCAAAGAGCTTGATGTAAAGGGACGAATTCTCATCTCAGATGAAGGCATTAACGGAACACTATCAGGTACGGTTGCCCAAACCGAGCAATATATGAAGGATTTGCGCGCAAACCCTCTGTTTAGCGATATCGTCTTCAAGATCGATGAGGCTGAGGGTCATGCCTTCAAAAAGATCTTCGTTCGTTATAAAAAAGAACTCGTGACGTTCCGGGTCGAGGATGAACTGGACCCTAACGTGATTACCGGAAAGCATCTGGCGCCTAAAGATTTCTATGAAATGATGCAGCGCGACGATGTGGTGATTCTGGATGGTCGTACCGGTTACGAATTCGATCTTGGTCATTTCCGCGGCTCCATCCGCCCCGAAGTAGACAGCTTCAAAGAATTCCCGGACTGGATTCGCGAGAATATGAGCGACCTTAAGGATAAACCAATCCTGACCTACTGTACAGGCGGGATCCGCTGCGAGAAATTAAGCGGGTTTATGATGAAGGAAGGTTTTGGACAGGTGTACCAGCTGGATGGCGGCATTGTGACTTACGGTAAAGACCCTGAGGTACAGGGCCAACTGTTTGATGGAAAATGTTATGTCTTCGATGAGCGGATTTCCGTACAGATTAATCATACCGACGGGGATATCGTTGTCGGACGATGCCATCACTGCGGTCAGCCAGCTGACCAATTTATCAATTGTGCTAACGATGCTTGTCATCTTCAGCATATTTGCTGTGAGGACTGTGAAACACAGCACAGTGGTCATTGCTCGGACGAATGCGAAGCAATCACGAATGCCGTGGGCTAAATAAAAGGACAAGCTGGCCGCAATTGTTTCAACACGATTCAAAGACGAGCACTAGTGAGTCTTAAGTTAACTAAAAGGTGGTGTACAGGATTTTCACTGTACGTCACCTTTTGTTATGAGCGAAACGTCCGAGCAACGCCCCTAAAGACTACACCCTTTAAATTACGTCATATCCAGCAAAAAAAAGTCAACCAGAAACTCTGGCTGACCTTAAATGTAGTATATCCCCGAATAAGCTGTTTATACCAGCCTTCTTCACATTACCGTACCATCATGCGGTTTACGTAGTGTAGATTGAATCTTTGGCGCCTTCACTAGCTTTGGTTTGCCTAAAGAGGTTGTAAAGGTGATCACATAGCCGGCTACGACTACTGCCATCACTGTATACATCGTTTCTTTAACAGGCATATAAAAGAGTGATAGTGCCAGAACGATTACATCCATCATGATGAATACCGTACCTACTTTGATTCCCTTCCATTCACTAACCAGCAGCGACAAAATATCGTCTCCACCGCTAGCCCCGCCACTCCGCAGGATAATTCCCGCTCCTAAACCTGTCAGTACGCCGGACAATAGAGCTGCTAATGCCAAATTGTCCTGCAAGTTGATGACCAAACCGGAATAACGTTCCATGAGACCATAGAAGATTGTAAAAGCTCCTACAGAAACAAAAGTGTTGCACACGAACGCTTTCCCTTTGAACATCCATGCTATCAAGAGTACTGGAACGTCTAGAAGCAGAGTTGAAATCGAAGGTGAAATTCCTAATACGTATTTGCCAAGCAGCGATAATCCTACGAATCCGCCCTCTGACAAATGATTCTGAAAATTGATGTGATAATAAGTAAATGCAAGCAAAAATGTTCCAAACAAAATGACTGTCAACCGGAGCAGTACATTCACTCCGTAATTGTGGTTCCTCATACAGGTCTCCCCTTATCGTATATGGCGGCTAGACGTCCCACCAACCTCTACGACGGGTAAAACCGGAGGTATTGCTCCTTCGCATATATATACTCCTTCCCCTCGCAGAGGCGGTTCGTCAAGTAACAACGGTTTACGCACCTTCTACAGGGAAGCTAAGTATAAGACAGATCATACCGTTTCCAAATCGTCCTTTGGGGAATCGTCCTTCGGGGACACATGGTATCCTGATCCTTTCTCTAATTTGATAAGTTCTGTTTACATTATACCACGGAGCCACCCTACTCTAAACAGTTTGCCAGAAAAAAGCAGGAATCACTCTGTACTCCGCAGCAAACGGTTGATTGTTTCACGTCTTACACCGATCAATTGTCCTATTTCTTCCTGGGTCAATAACTCTGTTAGCGCTGCGCCATGAGAGTAGTCATTAAACCAGCGGGTTAACAATTCCATACGTTCTGCAGGCGTACCTACAGTAAGATGATCCAGCCGTGTCTGCATAAACCGTACCTTCTCCTGAAGCAGTCTGGCGATTTCCATCGCTTGACCAGAATCCTCCCGCAGCTGTTGATACCATTCTGCTGATGGAACTGCCTCCACCTCGCTCTTCATCATCGCAACTGCCGTTCCATGCGCCTCCTTTGGCGAAATGAGTGAATGATGGGGAACCATCTCACCGGGATACAGGATGTTGAATAACACCATGTTCCCATTCTCATGAAGTCTTGTGACCTTGAACAGCCCGCTTTTTACCTTAAATAAAAAATCACAGCTGTCTCCTTGGCGGAACAAGACTTCCCCCTTATGTAATATCATCTCGCTCGCTCCTTTTCCTTCTGATTATATATATTTTCAATTATATAAAATTAAACCTCATTTATGGAGATAAATCTACCTATGGGCGAGGAGGCGGGTGATTAAAATCCATGCAAAAACTGCTGGACACCAGAATGAAAATTCTGGCACCCAGCAGTTCAATTTGCTTATAAAGTTACTTTGCTTCAAGCGGTTTCTTCCATAATCCGAGCATCAATCCGGAGATGACCGAACCGATCAGAACAGCTAAGAGGAACAACAGCGCGTGGCTTGAAAGGGCAGCTACAAAGATCCCGCCATGCGGAGCCGGCACGTTGATATTCCAAAGCTGTGTAAGACCTCCAGCAACGGCCGAACCAAGAATACAAGAGGTTAGGACACGAAGCGGATCGGCTGCGGCGAATGGAATGGCCCCTTCCGTAATGAACGACAAGCCCAGCACATAGTTCGTTAAGCCTGATTTACGTTCTTCTTCCGTGAATTTATTCTTAAAGAAAGTAGAAGCCAGTGCTATTGCAAGTGGAGGCACCATCCCCCCCGCCATTACAGCAGCCATCATGAAGCCGTTGGTATTGCCACTGGTAGTGAATACACCGATGGCAAAAGTATAAGCAGCTTTATTGAAAGGTCCACCCATATCTATGGCCATCATGCCACCGAGAACCAGACCCAGAATAACAGCATTAACAGTTCCAAGATCATTAAGCCAATCAATCAGTCCTACATTGATCCAGCTAAAGACCGGATCAAACAGGTAATACATCAATCCACCGGTAATTAGAAGCCCGAATACCGGATATAACAGGATCGGCTTCAGTCCGTCAAGTGTTTTAGGCAGTCCTGCAAATACTTTACGTAATCCGATAATTACATAACCCGCCAAGAAACCAGCAGCCAGCCCGCCGAGGAACCCAGCGTTGGAATTCAAGGCCATGTAACCCCCAACCATACCTGGCATCAGAGCCGGACGATCACCAATGCTAAGCGCTATAAATCCAGCAAGGACTGGAATTAGGAAATGGAAGGCACCATCTCCACCACCAATTGTCTGCAGTAACTGGAACAGCGGATGATCTGCTCCACCTACTTGTTCAATCAGGAAGGAGATTGCTAGCAGAATACCGCCACCGACTACAAACGGGAGCATGTGGGAGATCCCATTCATTAAGTCCTTATATATTTTACTGCCGATACTGCCAGATTTCTCTTTAGACCCTTCGTCATTGCCACCGCGACCTTCATTGTGATAGATCGGCGCTTCCCCATTCATAGCTTTACGAATAAGCTCTTCCGGCTTACGGATGCCATCACTTACAGGTCTTTGCAGTACAGGCTTACCGTCAAAACGGGCCATTTCCACCTTTTTATCAGCTGCAACAATTACACCGCTTGCACGCCGAATCTCATCAGGGGTAAGTACGTTTTTGGCCCCTTCTGAACCATTCGTCTCTACACGGATATTAACTCCCATTTCCAGAGCTTTTTTCTTAAGGGCATCTTCAGCCATAAAAGTGTGTGCAATGCCTGTAGGACAAGCAGTTACAGCTACGACAAAAGCTTGGGAATCCGGGTTGCCCACGATTACACGTTCAGGCTCTGACTTCGCGGCAGTTTCAGCAGCTTCGTTCTCTTTCTCCTTAGCTTCACCTTCCGCCTGCTTGGCATCAAACAAAGCGGATACCTCGTCAGGAGTCTGAGTATTCATAAGCTGTTCAATGAACTCGCTATCGATCAGTAGTCTGGACAATGAGGCCAGTGTACGAAGATGCATATTGCCTGCTCCTTCTGGAGCGGCAATCATAAAGAAGATACGTGCAGGCTCATCATCAAGGGATTCAAACTCCACTCCCTTTGCGCTCTTAGCAAATACAACCGTCGCTTCATTAACCGCTTTAGTCTTAGCGTGCGGCATTGCAATGCCGCCGCCAATCCCAGTGCTGGACTGCTCTTCGCGCTTCAGAATCATCTCTTTAAAAAGGATCGGATCATTAATTCGGCCACTTGCAGCAAGACTCGCAATCAATTCATCAATTGCAGCTTCCTTAGCTGTAGCTTTTAGATCCATGATCATCGTTTCTTTTATCATTAAATCCGTTATTCTCATCATGCTCAACTCCCTTAAGTACTTTGAATGCTGTCGGCTTACACTTCTGAGATTTGGATCAGCGGTCTCAGCTGTTCAATGAATTCTCTGTCCGCTAAGTCATCAGAGAATGCGGTTGCACTGCCCGAGGCAACGCCTGCACGGAACGCCTCCAACAAGTCTCCTGTCAAAGACAGTGTCCCTACAAAACCAGCGATCATGGAATCTCCTGCACCTACAGAATTTTTCACTTTACCTGATGGTGCGTTGGCGTGGTATACCCCTTGCTCCGTAATGAACAAAGCCCCTTCACCCGCCATGGAAACCAGTACATTTTTCGCTCCTGCATCCAGCAGCTTGCGTCCATAAGTAATGATCTCTTCCCTCGTATCTATGGTTACGCCGAATAGCTCTGCGAGCTCATGATGGTTCGGTTTAACCAGCAATGGCTGATACGCCAGTGCTTTTTGAAGTGCAGCACCAGTAGTGTCAATGACGAATTCCGCTCCGCTCTGTTTGCACACAGCTATAAGCTTGTCATAGAAATCTGCACCCAGTGATGGGGGAACGCTTCCCGACAAAATCACTACATCCTCCGCGTTCAGGGCAGCCAGCTTTTGCAATAGTGCATTGGCTTCAGGATCATGAATGACGGGTCCAACACCGTTAATCTCCGTTTCCTCTCCATGCTTGAGCTTGATATTAATCCGCGTATCATCAGAAACAAACACGAAATCGCTTGAAATTGACTCTTCGTGTAACCAATCCTCAATATATCGGCCGGTGAAGCCTCCAAGGAATCCCATAGCCTTATTCTGAACCCCAAGCTGATTAAGCACTCGGGATACGTTAATTCCCTTCCCTCCCGGAAGCTTCAAATCACGTTTCATCCGGTTCAAGTCACCCAGTCTCAAATCTTCCACTTCCACGATATAATCAATGGAAGGATTAAGCGTTACAGTATAGATCATGATTATCCCTCAATTATGTTGGTTTTCTAAGCCATAGATTACCGATCACAAGTACGGCATCTGTAATTTCTCCAAACGATCACACGGTAATTCATAATTGCTTATCCTATATAAAATTTATACCAGCGTGAAATCCACACCCAATTGCGTGATCTCACGGATGAATTTGTCAGACGCTCCTGAATCTATAATGCAATGATCCATTTCCGTCACATCTGCAACCTTGCTAAAGGATACCTGCCCCAGCTTACTGTGATCTGCCAGTAGAATAACTTGCTTGGCAACTGCGATCATTTTGCGTTTTGTAGCTGCCTCTAACATGTTCGGGGTTGTGATGCCTTCCCGCAAATCCAGTCCATTAGTGGCAAGAAAAGTTTTATCCACTCTCACCATATCTAAGGAACGTTCTGTCATCGGTCCAACAAAAGCCATCGTATCCGGGCGAAGCATACCGCCTGTAATTGAGACTTCGATATTGCGGCAATCCCGCAGCTCATTCAGCGCCATAATCGAGTTCGTAATGACTTTGATATTCGAAAAGTTCTTCAGCTCTCTGGCAATCTGCAGTGTTGTTGTTCCTGCATCAAGCAGTATTGCGTCCCCCTCCTGAATCATCTCCACGGCCTTACGGGCAATCCGTTGCTTCTCATCCAATAAATGGTCTTCCTTATCAGGATAAGCCGCCTCAAAATTGACGCTCTGCAGGGAAACCGCTCCGCCATGAGTACGCTTTAATAATTTGGCTTCTTCCAGCTCCTTCAGATCACGGCGCACAGTAGACTCAGATACGCCCATTTCCTGACTTAGCTCCTGTACAGAAGCTCTGGAGTTTTTTTCCACAAAAAGCACGATTTTTTGTTTTCTCTCTTCCTCAAACATCATCGTGGCTCGCTCCTTTATGTGACAGCGCGACCTGTGCAATTCCTTGCGCTCATCTATGAATTTTATTGACCGTTAATCGATTATATATGACCGTTATTGATCGTTTGTGCTCGTTTATGATTTTAACAGCGTTTTCATCCTGTGTAAAGTGCTAAAAAGAGACAGTGCAAAATTACATCCGAATTGCCTATCTCATATGCGGCATTTATAACATATTAATAATACATACCGGGAAAAGCGGGTGATCAGAAATGGCCAATGGAAGAAACAGCGGGAGAAATAAAGGCAACAGCAATGCTAATAAGAATGGGACCACCAATAACAATAATCCAGTGGAATCCGCAGAACTTAGCGCTGAGGATTATGAGATCATCGCAGCTGGACTTGTAGCCTTAGGTGAGATTTTTTCCTTTTTATCTCTTGTTAAAGCAAGACAAGTTACCAAAGAAACCGGAGGCGAAGATGTAGTTCCTGAAATCTTCACTTTATCCACTAGAAAATCTCATAGACGAAAGTCAAGATAATCTGTGAAAAAGCAGAGAAATAGTTATACCCCCTTGTTAAATTGCGAACTTTTTACTTGGCGTAACCTTTGTAACTAGAACCTCTATATGGGTATGCCAAGAACTACCTAAAAGGAATTGCCCGCTTTTGAATCAATACTTGTAAATTAGGGTTATTAAACTACATAGACATAAATTTGAATTTTGGGGGATGTTTTTATTGCCACAACAGAAGTATTTTCGGACAAGCCTTGCTATTATCGCCTTTTTACTGATTTTGTACTTAGGCTCCAAAGTAATGTTTCTCTTCGCCCCACTGGGTGCCATTTTCAAATTATTACTTGTTCCCATGATGTTATCAGGGTTCATGTACTACCTGCTGCGTCCGTTAGTAAGAATCCTTGAGAAAAGAAAATTAAACCGGGCGTTCTCCATCCTGCTCATTTATTTTCTGATTGCCGGCTTGTTCGTTCTCTTCTGGATTCTAGTCTGGCCGACACTTCAAGAACAAATTCAGAACTTTATTGATAACACTCCTTACCTCGTGCAAGGTTTGCAGGATCAGTTCAATGCATTGAGGGAGAATCCGACACTTTCGCGTTTTTTCAAAGGGGATTCCGACGTCGCAGCCCGTTTATCAGAATTTCTTAGCGATACTATTACCTGGGTTACCAATTCCATGTCCAATTTGATTGGCGTTGTTTCCAGCATTGTAGTGTTAATCGCAACTTTGCCCATCATTCTGTACTACATGCTAAAAGATGACTATAAGCTATCGCCTAAACTTCAAGGCTTAATTCCGAGAAAATATCGTAAGGAAGGGCAAGAGATGTTTGGAGATATCGACAGCGCCTTAAGCAGCTTCATCGTCACACGCGTGGTGCTAAATGTCGTACTCGGTATTATGTTATATATAGGGTTCCTTATCATCGGACTGCCTTACTCCCTGTTGCTCGCCGTAATTTCAGTGCCCCTTAACTTCATTCCATATGTGGGATCATTCTTAGCAGCGATTCCGGTAATTATAGTGGGTTTCATTGAATCACCGACGATGGCCATATGGTCCCTGGTTGTAATCTTCATTGCCCAGCAGATCCAGGATAATGTACTCTCACCGATTATTTACGGAAAATCATTGGATGTTCATCCACTGACTACGGTCATCCTTGTCCTTATAGGTGGAGACTTCTACGGTATTATCGGAGTTCTTATTGCGCTCCCTGTTTATATGATTATAAAAATTGTTTTCCTGCGCGTGTATGAGATTATTATTGCAGACCGGATAGATGAAACTGAGCCTATCAAAAAAGAGGAGCTATAACGGTTGTAATCTACTTCGTGAACGGGCGGAGCTTATCTATAAAATAAAAAAGGGTACGTCTCCAATCACTCGGAGTCGTACCCTTTTTTATTCTTTACAGGTGCCTGAAATCACCCTCGTAAAGAACGAACTACAAAGATGTGATTGCCCTTCATCAGGTTTTGGCCGTTCTGAAGAGTAACTGAACCTTTCGTATGTGAGGTAATAATCGTATTAAAGGCAATAAGCTGATCTTCTTTCCAGACACTAACCGCCGATTTAAAATACACTGCATTGTCAAATTGCTGCCGATCCCTCATCACATAACCCACGGAATGGAGAACTGGAGGCAGCGCTCTTTCTTTTGGAGCCAGAGCCTTAATAACAACAATATCCCGAAACGGCACAGCAATTTCCTGATGGCCAATCACCGCCACCGATGCGGAAAGGTCCCATTTGCGCAGGATTCCCTTCATAATGGTATAAGGTTTCTCTCCGCAGTACATTATAACGGGTTTACCTACCCAATGCTTCATAGCTACCTCCCCTTCGCATCACTCCATAAATTATAAGTCCGGAATGAACCAATCTATTCCTGCCATTCCCTGCGACTCTAAAAATTGATTGGTCTTTGAGAACGGACGACTGCCAAAAAATCCACGATGCGATGAAAGTGGGCTTGGATGAGGCGATTGCAGCACCTTATGCCGGCTTTGGTCGATGAAGGCGCCTTTTTTCTGCGCATGACTTCCCCATAATATAAACACCATGGGCGTAGATCTTTCATTTAGCTTTTGCATAATAGTGTCTGTGAATGTCTCCCAGCCCAGACCTTTATGCGAACCAGCCTCACCCTCACGTACCGTCAGCACGGTGTTCAGCAACAACACTCCCTGCTCTGCTAAGTGCAGTAAAGAGCCGTGGTTCGGAACAGGCACACCGACGTCCTCTTTCAGCTCTGCATAAATATTGCGCAGTGACGGAGGGATACGTACCCCCGGATTTACAGAGAAGCTTAGTCCGTGCGCTTGTCCGGGACCATGATAAGGATCTTGACCTAAAATAACTACACGGGTCTCCTTATAAGGCGTTAATTTCAATGCTGTGAACAATAATTCTTTTGGCGGATAAACGGTATGTTCCTTATATTCTTGTGTTAGTGCGTCCATTAATTTTAGAAAATAGGGCTTTTGCATTTCATCCTGCAATACCTCATCCCAATCGTTGCCAAACATCCCCAAACTCCTCCTTTAACCGAAACCATAGCGATATAGCTTTTTTATTTCCGACCATAATCCGCTTTGATCTCGCCCCACTCTTTGGTCTGCCACTTGAGCACCTTATTGTCATATGTATTGGTTTGCAACCAACGCTCTGCCCGATCAATAAGCACCCAAATTTCCTCTGTTGAAGAATCGCGCGGCAAGGTTGTTGCCACCTTCTTCTGCTTCACCCACTTCATTGCATTTACTGAATCACTGTAGACCGTTTTATCGCTTCCCTCTTTCTTTAACAACGCCAAGGCATGAACAATCGCTAAAAATTCGCCTAAATTATTAGTGCCCTTTTTGATCGGACCACAGGAGAAAATGATATCTCCCGTTTGTGTATCTACACCCTTATATTCAACAGGCCCCGGATTACCACGAGTCCCCACATCTACTGAAATACTGTTGTAATCAATCTCCTCAGAGGTCTCTACTGTAGCACTGCGTTTAAAAGAACTTGTCCCCTTAGACTTTGCTGCTCCAGCTGCCCCTGTTCCCCAATTCCCCTTCCAGCCCGCTTTATATGCCGCATCAGCTGCTGCTTTAGATTCATAGGATTTATATTTTGCACCGGTATAATGATCTGTCTGTGCCTGGCATTCTGCCCAAGTGCTATAGACTCCCGGTTGTTTACCTTCCCAGACTACATAATATTTCTGTTTGGCCATGGATAATGCTCCTTTTCTACTGCCTGTACTTATTGTAATCCATATTGCTCGTGAATTCATCGGATAAATCACATTTTTCAGGTCATACTATACGCCAGAGATGTCCAGGCCTATATTACCATTTGTAGATTGATTGGTAAATTACTAACTAATCACTCTATAGTAAGCTCGAAGGATATCAGTACAATTACTTAGGGAGGTTATACAGATGAGAAAGATAGCAAGTGTTGCTGCGGTATTTGCTTTTGTGTTAATGGTCGGATGTGGAAATGCAACAAACAATGCCAATAATGCTACTGCAACAAGCACTCCTGAGAACACGAATAATGCGGGAACCACTAATAATACAGGCACCGCTAATAATCAAAATAACACCACAGATGCTGTAACCTCAGCTTCCGTAGTAGATAATGAAGAAGCCTTCAAACGCGCCATCAGTCCAGAAGGAACCTGGATTGCTGCTACACTTAAAGACTTAACCTTCACCGAAGATCTCGTGGTGGATGGAGAATTCATGAATAAAGAGGAACCCGCCAGAAAAATTGCTCTATACACACAAGATGCGGATCACAACATCACCAACTCCTTTAAACTGACTGCTCCAAAATTGACCATCAAGAGTAAAAACGCCCGCATCCAAGGCGGAACCTTTATTGGAGATGTATACGTAGAAGCGGATGGTTTTACCCTGGTGAACGCAACCGTTGAAGGCAATGTCTACTTCGCAAACGATCAATATAAATCCACCTTTAATTCATCCGATCAAGGAAAAGTAACTGGTGTTACAGAAGTGAAAAAATAAGCTTCAACCCCAAAAAGGTGATCTGAAGTCGTTAAGACTTGAGACCACCTTTTTTTTATATACACCCTTATTCTTGATAAAAACCATCTTTGAAAAATTTGTACCATCCCTCGACGGCTTCGATTGGGAAACCCTCTAACTTCTTCATAACTTCCCTTGCAAATTCTAAAGAAGCTGTGCCATTAGCAGTAATAATATATTCACTCGAAACTGCCTGTTTTTCTATATAATTTGCTTCTCCTTTATAATTAGGAGCATTTTGTTTTAAATAATCCAATGAATTTCCGGTATGCGGTATGTTGTCTAAATAGCCATGTTCAGCCAAAAAAGTTGTAGCGTCACATATTGCGGCTATAGGTACACTTTCCTGTAAACATTTTTCAATCACTGGAGTAATAGCTGAATTATCTTTCCAGCCTGTGCCCCCGATTAAAATCAACATTTCATACTGAGCAGGTAAACTGTCTAAAGTATAGTCAGGTACAACAGTAAATCCACCCATAGATTTGACATTGTCGCTAGTTAAAGCAACTGTGCTTACTTTATATTCACTTTCCGGCTTATTTAGTTCGGCACTAATATATCCGCTTTCCCAATCAGCATAGCCATTGGATAGAAACATCAAAACTTCTTTTTTCATATATTAGCACCCCCTTTAAGTTCTAACCCCACTTCCGCCACTTCTCGCCCATTTACCAGCAGCACAATCCGGTGCTCTCCTGGATAATGACGCCGAGTTGTTAAATCAGCCCAACGATGTGTCCGTTTACCTGACAGAATTGTACCTCCAGGTACGGTCTTATCCGATAACAAAAAAGATTTACGGGAGGTTCGACCTGCCGCTTTCACGAAATAGATTCCGTATTCAATCCGAATCCGTGCCGGAGCTCCCTCACAAACTTGAAGCTTATACTGCAATTCAGAGCTTTCGCCAATGGCCAGGATAGAAGGTTCCAGTAGAATTGAAGCACTCGTTATAAGTGGAGCAGCTTCGTCTGTCTGCTCTGCGTATCCGAATAAAGCCATAATCTCTGGCTCAGCTTTACGAATCAAAGAACGGCAGCCGTGCCGCACAATCCAGTCTGTATCGGGATGTGTTCCTTTCCAGCGCCGAGCGGTATCGAGCACCACTTCCGGATGATCCTTCGCAATATCATTCAAATGATTAGCGACACTTTTACGCACATACAGGGATGTATCCGCCTTAAGCTGCTCAAGTACAGGTAATACCGGCGCCGGGTCAAGCTTGAACATGGGAAGCGCCTGTCCCCAAGGCAGACGAGGCCGACAGCCCTCACTAGCCAGCCTACGTACATGCTCATCAGGGTGCTTCGCCCATACCTGCATTTGAGCCATCATCCGCTCTGGTTCCCGCAAAAGAAACGGCCTAACTGCAAATTCAGCCGATGATTTCGCTGTGAATCTTTCCAGCGCCTGCATAGACAATTCCCAATGATCGTCTTCCTGGCCATATACCTCAACAAAATCCGGAAAAATCAAATAAGGAAATCCTACACAATCATTAGCAATGGCGAATAGGATAGCCAGCGCTTCCTCATAAGGAAGCTGTAAGTGGCTGCCCAACGTCTCGGTGATCCGCCGCATTCTCGCCTTCAGCTCAAGCGTTTCCCACGGTTCAGTCATGGCTGAGCTTACAAATGCCTCAGTCTCGAAGACATTATGTACGCCACGAATCTTTTCGCCGAACTCACGCAGAAATTGTTCATTGTACATTGCTTTTAAAGGTTCAGCCATTCGATAATCCCTCATTTTCTTTTTTAAATCAGCAGACTTGATTCTGTCATGAAATCGTAGCACACCCAATTTGACAACAGTATGTCAACTTTGGCAGCTAAGAATTAATAAGTACCTTCACCTCTTCAATCCCTTGTTGGGCTCGACTGTTTAACGCGCGCTTATCTTTAAGGTTATGTTCTTTAAGTTCGTGTCCAGGATCAATGACCAGCGGCTGTGAGATTACATCCTCGAGAATTTGTACAGCAACCTTACAGCCTTGAAATAACAGTTCTTTTGTGATCACTTGGTTATGAGAACGAATGATTTCAAGCATTTTTTCCGCATAAATCAGTCTAACCAAACTATCAGCGCTCATAATATTCCGCGAAGCAAAAGAAGCCACTTTTTCCACAATCCAGCTATCCTGATAATTCCGCGAGATGGATTCCAGTATCGTAATCGCATCCCAGTCCCGTATCGACAACTGCTTGACGTGCTCCGTAGCCCATTCCTGCAGCCATTCCAGCTCCACTTCTCTTGGAATTTCAAAACTCTTGTACTCCTTAAGTACTCCTGCTTTATGCATATTTAAAAAATGACCCAAAAACTGAATGTACAGCTCCTTGGCTCTTTGTGTCGGTTCTGTCATCTGGCAATCATCCTTTCATTATCCAAATCATATCCATTCCCCGGTTTCTTTTCAAATTAAAAATAAAAAAGGACAGGTAGCGAAATCATCGCAATACCTGCCCTTTAGTAACTTCGGGTTATGGTAAATAGTTTGCTTCAACCGGAGGGTTTTTCTCCACTATTTTCAGTTCTAGTCCTCCGAATCTCTTCGCCAGCTTGTTATATACCAGCGCTACCAGCATACCCACCAACCCATAAATGAGTATCAAAATAACCGGCATAATCAAATAAGGGATACCCATAACAACAATAAACGTCTCTTTAATGATAAGCCCGACCACCACCATCCCTAAACCTACTATAAACAATAGCAGTGTAGGAATGATCATAAAATAGATAGTTGTTTTAAAAAAACTCTTTTTGTTAATTTCCAGCACTTCATAGTCTTTCATTATGTAATCCCCTTAATTTATTTAGAGTGGTAAAATTACCCTCTTCGTTTCATTAAAGACGATCTTAAATACAATTTCAACCAAATTTCTCATATTTTCGACTTTTACCAAAGAATTCTTCCTAAAACTCAACGATAAATCATGGTAAAATAACTCCTATGGTTTAATATATCATCATGTACAAGATGTCACCGGAGGGAATAACATGCCACAAACATTAGTGAAAAATATTGATTTTTTTATAGCTGCCTTATCCCAAACCTATATTTCTGCGCTACAGCTTGATCCTGATGGAATGTATTCAGAGGTTGCTTCAGGAATTGTTGAACTGTTCTCTGACGAACAAGTACGGCTGAGAAGATATGACGGATCAGTATCCCATTATGCAAGAGACAACACCAAATTTCAGCGATGACAAAAGGACGTGAACTGGAAAAAGGTCATTGTGAATGATCCTCTTCCAGCTCACGTCCTTATTCACTCTACACACAACTAATCTAGCACAATCCATTCGCCTTCAGCATCCGCTGACTTCATTTCTGCTTCCACGATTCTTAGAGACTCCGCTGTACTCTCTGGCGTACAAATAATGATAGGCTTATCCTGGATAATAACATCCAGAAAATATACAAGCTCTCTATAGTAGCCAACATCCGGTGAAAGTTCCGCTAAATAGCCTGCCCCGGCATTCGGATTGACCTTGACCTCGCTGCCATCAAACACTATATTTCCACGTTCAAAATTAACCCGGTACCCCATGTAAAAACCAAAATCACCTTCCAGCGTCCAATCCACCTGAGCATTAATTACTTTTGCATCCTTATAAAAATAGTGAGTCGATGCGATATCATATCCGCTACCCGGAAGGACATTACGTCCTAAGGATGATACTTTATCCGGTCTGCCGAACAGATAGTTAATCATATCCGTATCGTGAATATGCATATCCATAATGCCTCCACCGCTTAGTGTCTCATCAAGAAACCAATCCTTAGGAGCACCAGATCCCCTGTAAAAATACCCTTCCGTGACCTGACCGAACTGCCCGCTCTCTATCACTTCTTTTAAATATTCATACCCCGGCCAAAAACGGAGACAATGTCCGATCATCAGTTTTTTCCCACAGCGGGCTGCCGTTTCCACCATTTCCAGCGCTTGTACGGAAGTTCTGGCCATCGGTTTCTCACAAAAAACATGATATCCACGCTCCAGCAGCGAACAAGTCATTTCCGCATGCAGATAAGTAGGAACCGCAATGTCGATCATATCCAGTTCCTCACTGGCTATCATTTTCTCCAGATCATCGTATAGATTGTAAGCTGACAAATCATAGACTTCCTGGGCAGTGCTCATATTCCCGGCTGCTTTTCCATCCTTTAATTCTTCAATTCGCAAATCACAGATGGCTTTAAGGGCAATGGGCTGCCCCTCTTCCGTTAAGCGCACATAATTATCAAAATGCATCCGGCCCATAAATCCAAAGCCGATCAAGCCTATTTTCAACATCGTGAAGTCTCCTTTACTAAAAGTATGGTACTTAACGTATCCGTATCCAGGCCCCTTCCTGATCAGCCGATTGGATTTCAGCCTCAATGATTTCTATGGACTGGGCAGCACTTTCGGGCATACATAGGGTCACTGGCTCATCGTTCTGGATGATTTTCAAGAAATATACCAACTCTCTGTAATATCCGGTATGCGAAGAAAGCTTCGCAATGAACCCCGGTTGACGATTAGGATTTACCTTAACTTCCGCGCCATCAAAGACTACATTTCCCCGTTCAAAATAATCCGATAGCCCATGTAAAAACCAAAGTCGCCTTCCAGTGTCCAGTCCGCTTGGGCATTGACCACTTTTCCATCCTGATAAAAATAATGAGTGGAGACGATATCATAGCCACTTCCCGGTAAAACCTTCCGCCCAAGCGTTGATACTTTATCCGGTTTCCCAAACAAGTGATGGATGATGTCCGTATCGTGTACATGCATATCCAGCATACAGCCGCCACTTAGCTCATCATTGACCAACCACCCTTTAGGAGCACCGGAACCCCGGTAAAAATAAGCCTCTGTCACTCCACCGAACTCACCGCTAGCTATAATCCCCTTCAAATATTCATATCCCGGCCAGAAGCGAAGACAATGACCAATCAGCAATTTTTTTCCGCTGCTTTGCACCGCCGCTACCATCTTCCAAGCTTCTGCGGAATGTCTCGCCATCGGCTTTTCACAGAACACATGATACCCTCGTTCCAGCAGCGAACAAGTCATTTCAGCATGCAAGTACGTAGGTACTGCAAGGCTAATAGCATCTAGTTCTTCTTTTTCGAGCATATGCTCCAAATTCTCATAAAGGCTGTAAGGGGATAAATCATATACCTCGTGGGCTGTGTTCATATTCCCCGCGGATTTAGTATGTTTAAGGACTTTAATCTGCGGGTCACAAATGGCAACCAGAGAAATCGGATGGCCGTCTTCCTGCAATTGAACATACTGATCAAAGTTCATTCGGCCCATAAATCCAAAACCCACCAGCCCCACTCTGAGCACAGCCTTCACCTCTCTTAAACTTAGTAACTAGTGCGTCCTAAAATAGCATCCATCGCTGCAGAAGTATTAAAAATGATTTGCTCCGAATAATGCGTATATGGCGGTATCATTTCTCCAGTAACATAATTGCTGTAGCCGATCTCTTGCAGTGCTTCCATAACAGCAGGATAATCCACATCCCCAGCAAGTAGATCAACAAATCCATGAAGTCCTCCGGCTGCCCGGCGGTAATCTTTGAAATGCACCTTCTTGATTCTATGGCCTAGAATCCGTATCCACTGCTCTGGATAACCAGAATGAACGATATTCCCTACATCCAGATAGGAACCTACATAATTGGAGCCTACAGCATCTATAAAAGAACGTAATTCGAGCGGAGACAGCAGGAATTTATTCCACACATTTTCAATCCCAATAGAAACACCCGCCATTTTTGCATCCTGAGCCAGATCACTGATCGCCTTCAAGGCTCGATCATAAGCTTTTTCATAATCGACTATTTCACAGCCCTCAATAAAATCCACACCAACCGCACCAGGAATGACAAGAATCGTATCTACGCCAAGTGTTGCTGCCAGCTCCAATTGTTTTTTACATACATCGATAGCCTTCGTCCGGTTCGCCGCGGATTCACTTGTCATGGCATATGACCAATATAGTCCTGTCGCCAGTCCTGCAATTTCTAACCCCATCTCCTGAATGGAATTTTTGATCTTAATAGCTTCTTTCTCAGTGGTTTGCAGGCCAAGTTCACCCGATTCATTCAAAGATAACTCAATTCCGTCGAAACCTGCCGCTTTAGCCAGACGTGCACATTCTTCGATCTCAGTACCTTCGCGAAACGACCAAATGTTTATTCCCTTTTTCATCTGAATCCTCCTCAAATTTGTTATTTTCCGTTTTTTAAGATTCTGCCCTAAATGCGCTTATATCCTTGATTTATTTATATTATAATAGATTGTAAGTTAGATTTATTTAGGTGAACAAGAGATTTGTTGCACGATTCCGGTCTATTTAATAAATCATTTTATACTGTATGGGAGGTTTATTCGTGGCTGAAAAAGAACCCCGTTATCCCCTGAGAAAACAGGTCCCTTCCCGGGAGTGGTCACCTGGCATTCACTACGCACAATTCCAAACTCTCTCACCTTGCCTCTTTCCAAGAAGAAGATTGTATGATTTCGAGCTGCTATACGTTCGCCAGGGGAAATTATCAACAAAGATGGATACGGAGGAATATATCCTGAATTCAGGACAACTGATATTTCTTTCTTCCGGGGTATATCATCAAAATGCGATTGTCTCAGATTCGGAAACCAAACTCATTGGGATCCATTTTGATTTTTTTGGGGAATCGATTATTACAAGCGATGAAGACATGCTGGTCAATGAGGAGGAGGTTATGGACGAGAAGTTTGCCTTGGAAGCTGTGACCGCTCCTTTTATGCCATTGTCACAGGAGCCCATTTATACCCCGCCACCCGAATGTATCCATGCGATGGAACAGCTCGTGCATGAATTTACGATGCGGCCTGCCGGTTATGAATGGGTCTGTCGGGGGTTACTGCTCGGCGTTCTAACCTCGCTGCTCCGAACACAAAGCTCCCGGAATGCAGCCAAATCTTCCGTTCATACCGGGCGGATCAGAGCTTTAATCGATGAGATGGATTCAAAGCTAGCAGACCGCTGGAGCAATAAATCCATGGCTGGTGCCATGAATATGCATGAAGACCATTTCTCCAAGTTATTTCGTGAGGTAGCTGGCATGCCTCCTGGTGAATATCTCCGTTCCATCCGGCATCGAGAAGCACGCAAGCTGCTGCGTGAAACGGATTGGCCGATTGAACAGGTCGGGGATAAGGTTGGTTATCCTGATATCCATTATTTCAGCAGGGTATTTACCGCAAATGAGGGGATTTCTCCGCGGGCTTATCGCAAAATGTCCCGGATACTCTAGATACGGAAAACTCAAAATATCTCAATCCAAGTGAGAAAAACTTGCGAAAAACATTGAGGGGATGGATTCTTCCTTATGATTCAAAAAGGCAAATGCCCCCTTCCCTGAAAAATCGAAGAAGGAGGCGGCGAACGTTAGTGTTTTCTGCGTTAATGCAGTCTGCGGGGACGGCTCTAAAACTAATTAGGGAAAAACTCCCTGAAAACAGCCAATATTCGCTCTAAATGAACGAAATCAGGGAATTCCTCCCTAATAATAAGAGGAATTTCTATAATTGCTAACGAATCAGCTAAACTTTGGGGAGGTTTTCCCTGATCATTAGTCTGATGATCAAATATCCCGGAATTTCAGGGAGAAATTCCCCAATTACTCTATCGAAGCTGTACAATTCAGGAAAGTTGGAGACAACTGCGGCCGGAAGTCCAATTATTCGCGTAGTTACGGCTGACTCCTAGTGTGTGATCTCAAAATAGGAGAAGGCGAACAAATCTCTTACATAATCATATCCAGCCACACACTTTCCATCCCACGCAACTCTATTTCTTGGATCACAGCGTTGTCCATCAGGATCGTTGTCTTTTGGATCTCGGCAGTGTTATTTACGGCACAATATCGACCCGTCTCAGGATACGCGTGACATTCAACATTCGGATTCACTGAGAACCATGAATACAATTGCTTCTCTTGATGTGCAGCCCAAAAGATCGCTCGGCTGAGTAGTCTGGTATTCTGAACACTATAGGGAAGCCCCGCGATATAAACGCCCCGCCCCCGACCAAATGAATTCACGGCAAGATTGCAGCTGCCTTGGTGCACGTCCAATATTTCTGCTCCGGCCTCCGCTTGATAAATCATGGTCATCCCTTCACCATAATTAATCTCACCTTCCAGATCTTCCGTTATGAAATGACCCTGCACAGGCGTTACCTTGGGCTTATTGATGCTTGCTGTAAATCCAATTTCCTTCTGAACACCTAGAATATCCGCTAGTTGAAAAAGAACCCCTTGATGTTCATAAGCTGATGGATCACCAATCCCAATAAAACCGCCCCCTTGCTCCACCCACTCACGAACTGTTGCCACAACTTGCGGATCGCTCCATTGATCTCCACCGCTCCAAGAGGTGTGTACATCACCGGCGTTAATAATCACACCGATACTAGGATCAATCCCACTTAACCTGATGTCATCAAAGCTTATAAACTCAATGTCGAACGGCAAGCCCGCCAATGACTCTAATGCCCCTATGTAGGAGTAACATCTTTGATTCCATAATGAATGAGCCACTTGATGTGTCTGCCAGCTTCGAAGGGAGCCCCAAGTATTCAGAACCGCCACTTTAAAAGGAGCTTTAAAAGGCTGTGTCCCTTCTACATTGGCATGAATCCCTTTGAACTGCGTTGCAATCTCTGTCACATGATCTATAAAATCCGGAAATTGATGCGCTAGACTTAAATATCCGCCATACCCCATCCTGCCAACTGGTTTACGCATGAGCGCACGCCGGCATTTGATCCAGATCGGCATGGACTCTCCGACAGGGTCTCCCCCTTCAAAAAAGACATCAGGAAAGAAATAAGGATAGAAACGTGCCTCGGTATCCTTAATAGGTATATCCGCAATCATACGGGTTGTAACGCCATCTCCTGCTGCCCCTACCACTGCGTCGAGCCCGATCTCCGGAAAATATTTGCCATAAGGCTCTGTACCAGCCCAGTGATCCCCAAAAAACATAATCGCTTTCTTCCCGAAATCATGCACCCTATCTACACATTGTTTCGCATAACCTGCGATGAATTTCTGATTGAAGTCCATCCAGTCCAGATATCTTTGGGTCGGGTTCTTAAATGGTGTGTTATATCGCCCCTCATCCACAAAATCTTCTGCAGTCAATCGGTACCCATAAGCTTGTTCGAATTGCTCTAACGCAAGTGGACTTACACAACTCAGATAGCCAAACCAATTCACCTGTTTCTCCTTACCTTCCTTGTTAAAAATCAAATCAAAATTATAAAAGAAGGTCGTAAAACGTACGATATCAGTCTTGGGATGTTTCTTCAGCCAATCCTCCAGCACCTTCAAAACATGCTCTTGAGCCTCGGGATAACGAATATCCAACGGTAAACGATGCTCCTCATCCCAATCATTCGTGATGTGGTTGTACATGGAGACCGGCTCCCATTTCTGGTAGGCCAAGAAACTGACCGTATACTTGTGAAATTGTACCGCCTGTTCAAGTGTGACAATTCCCTCTGCGTAACTCCAACATTCAGAAGGTAATACTTCTCCTGTAGTCCGGTTTACAACCTGCCAATATTTTTTTATATCCACATCTGTGTTAGGAATAAATTGCTCGGCAAAATAATCAGCCATAATATCGATGGTCTTCACCTTTGAAGTTACTATTACTGGAGCAGACATCAGATAAATCTGCTGTCTATATTGCGGATGCTGCTTCGCCCACTCATTGTCCTCACGGACAAGACAAAGCGTTGAATAAATTTGCAGACCCATATCGAGAATGTCCTGCGATAGATTCGTGCCATCACTGTCACGTACGGCATCTACACCCCATCTTTCGACGAGATCGGCTATGACCTCTTCCATCCCTGTTTCACCAGGCAGTGTAAATCTTCCTTTGTCCACGTAACTTCCCTCCATATCTTTGTTGTTCAGCCCTTAATTCCGCCTGCGCTTATTCCTTGGAGCAATTGCTTTTGTCCTATCACATATAAAAGAATCGTTGGAATCAGCACTAGGATCAGCGCGGCAAAAAGTGCACTCCAATCAGTAGCATAACGTTGAACCTCAAAAAGATTGGCTAAACCTACTGGCAATGTTTTTTTGCTATCACTTTGAATTAAGACCAATGCCAGCGGATACTCATTCCAAAAGCCCATCGCTGCCAGCATACAGACCGTCACAATGCCCGGTTTAGCAAGCGGTGCAATAATTCTGACGAGCACTCCCGTGTTGCCACAACCGTCAATCTTAGCGGCCTCTTCATAATCTCTAGGAACGGACCTCAGAAATCCACTTAATACAAAGATGGCAAAGGGAAACTGCAGAACAGCATAGATCAAACTGAGCATCCCGCGATTGTCTAACATCCCGAACGAATTCACCTGCAGAAATAAAGGAACCATAATGTAGGAGGCTTGCAGAAAAATACAGGCCATATAAAGGTTAAGGATTAGTTTAGAGCCCCAAAACTTAAATCTCGTTAAGACATAAGCCATAGGAACCACAAAAATAACTAAAATCGCCGTGGATAACACCACAAGAAAGATAGAGTTCAGGAAATAACTCCCCATCTTGGATTTCTGAAAAGCACGTACATAGTTATCGAAGTGTAGGGCTTGTGGAAAGGAGAAGGGGTCTGTCAGAAATTCTGTATTGCTTTTAAATGAGGCTAAAAGATTCCATACAAACGGATATAACAAAACAATGGTGGCTACAATCAGAAACAGCCGCGTGATCCAGTTAGCAATATTCATTTTTAGAAGACTCTGTTGATTGCTCGTCATCCTTCTCCCCTACCCTTCTGCTCGATTTGTAAGTAGTCTGGACAGAAAAGAAAGCACAAAGGCGAACACCAGCGTAAATATAGCTATAGCCATGGCATAACCAAAGTTCGCATTCTGGAAGGCCTGCGTGTACATGTAGTGGAGTAAAACAGTAGTTCCACCTGCCGGACCACCACCAGTCATTACAGTTACAACTATAAAACTTAAATTGATCGTACCTGCCAGAGACAACACAAAAGTAATGCCAATAATATCTTTTAGCAGAGGGATCGTAATACTGGTAAGCTTCCGGAAATATCCCGCACCATCAATAGTCGCCGATTCAAACACATCCGCAGAAATCCCATCAATCGCAGCGATATACATGACCATATAATAACCAACCGCTTGCCAGATCAGTGTAACGGCTACACACCACAATGCTGTTCGGCTATCTCCAAGCCAGGGTCTGCTCAGTTGATCTAATCCGATGCTCCCCAGAATATTATTCAAAATGCCCATATTGGGATGAAACACAAAGGACCAGATAATTCCGACTACCGTCAATGAGATGATACTAGGAAAGAAAAATACGGTTCGGTAAAATCCTCTTTCCTTCAGCTTCGTCTGCGTTAATAAAAAAGCGAGCACCAGCCCAAAAATCAATGTAATCACTGGCACGACCAGCATCAGTTTAAATGTATTGCTCAGAGCTTTGAGGAACATCTCATCCTGAAACATATATTTATAGTTATCCAAAAAGATAAACTTGTTCTCATCACTCATCCCGGTAGCATCCGTAAAAGACATAAAAAATGCCCGAAAGGTTGGAATAATCATAAATACGAGGGTCAACAGGAGCGTTGGAATCGTGCATACCGCTATGAATAGCTTAGGATTTCTGGTTTTCGCTGTCCTAATCTTTGATTTCCTCTGTCTAGGAGCTATTTCTGCCAACTGCATTTCAGACATCTTTCTCACTCCTCTTCATACAAAATGCATCCCGTTCATAGATAACCTTATCCATTCCTAACAGGATGCATTTGCATGAGATACTATAGATTATTTACTAGCCGCTTTCTCTTTACGAATCTGTGCAAAAGCTTTTTCCACATTATCCATCCATTGATCTGTGGTCATTTGGCCTGTCATCACTGGTGTGACCGTATTCTTGAACATTTCGGTGACTACACTAACCTTGGAACCCTTCGGTAACGATTGCCAGCCCTGTAAAATAGAAATGGAACCATTATAAGCCTCAAACATGTCATAGACACCTTTAGTCAAAAATGGCTTAGACAGCTCCTTCGCATCGTTAAGCGCATACGCCCCATTCGCTTTTTCCGCAAATAGTTTTACAGACTCATCGGTATACAGGAACTTTAAGAATTCCTTAGCGAGCTCAGGATTTTTGGCCTTAGCAGGGATGGAGAATTGCTCGTAGCTGGAAAGCACATACTTCTGATCGCCTTTATTGAACACAGGTACTGTTGTCATCCCAAATTCAAATCCATTTTCTCTAGGTGAATCCTTCATTTCATTTTCCATCCAGTTCCCGTTTACGATAAACAAAGCTTTACCCATCATCATATCGGTCTGCGACTGTGTATGGTTCAAGGCAACCGTGCCGTCCATCAGATAACCGTCTTTAGAGATTTTATAGAAAATATCCAGTACTTTTTTGATCGTGTCGTTCTTAAATGAACCTTCCTCATAAGCAAAGACTTTATCCAGCGTTTCTTTTCCCCCCGCACTCGCAATGGCCGGGTAGAGAATTTCCTCCAAATAATCCGGATAGATGCCTTGGTAAGTGAATAAAGCCCGCTTCGTTTTGGTTCCATCTGCATTAACCAGATAGTTCTCCTCTTTGTTCAGCTCATCCCCTAAAGCAAAGAACTCCTCCCAAGTCTCAGGAACACTCCAGCCTTTTTCTGTGAACAGTGTTTTATTGTAAATCAAGCCCATCGGTCCAGCATTAAAAGGTGCGAGGTACGTCTTTCCATCTTGATAGGGCTGAAATCTTGTACTGTCCAGCATCCCCGGTAGAATCATATCCTTAAGCGTCTCCTCTTTATCAAGCGCTTTGCTTTCAAATACATCGCTGATATCTAGCAGTCCCTTTTCTTTAATCAGTGAAAGCACGATGCCACTTTGCTCTGTATCTGTAACGGATAGGAAGTCGGGAGGATTACCCGCAACAATCTGCGGCCGGATTACTTCACCAACTTTAGGATTAATCGTCATGTTCACTTTCACACCTGGATAAGCACTTTCGAATTTGCTGACAATTTCATTCCAATAATCCGCACCATATCCCCCTTGGAATACAGCAATGCTAAGTTCCTTGTTATCAAAATCTTTAGCAGGTTCTTCTTTAGTCTTCCCGGCGTTCGTTGTACTTGTAGCTTGCGCGGTGCTCGTAGCTTTCGTTGAATCAGATTCATTCGAGGCAGCAGGTTTATTATTGCTGTTCCCACAGCCGAGCAACCCCGCACCTAGCAGCATTACTGCTAATAATGTACTCATAGTCTTTTTCATAAACGCCCTCCTTAAGATATTCTTGTAAACGCTTTTTTAATAATCTAAGTATAGAAGGATTTACGCTATATTTACATTTACAATACAAACCTACCTATGTATTATCTTATCCATCTTCCAATGCAAGCTCGTATAAGCTTATTCATCAGGGTCACATAACCTGTAAACTTAGCCGTTAACGGAATGGATAATATTATCCATTCCATAGATTATTCTCACTTTTCGCTGCTGCATATATATTCCATTGTTCTTTTTATGTTAACTTGTAAGTAAAAGATAGTGAATGGGAGGTCATCCACCTGAGTCGACGCAAAGGGAAGCTGCATTTTCCTAATCCTCCGCAAATCATGCGCAAGGTTAAAATTCAAAATCGCTTAACCGTCATTTTCTTAATCGTATCCGTGATCCCAATCATCTTTATAGGTTTCTACTCCTACACCATTTACTCCAAATCTATTAACAATAAATTAAGTAAATCCACATTTCAGGCTTTAACCCTGCTTAATCGAACGATGTTAAGTGAACTTAACAACTATCAATATCTTGCAGGCTCTGTTTCTACCAATAGTATTATTCAGGAGCGTTTATCGGCAGCACCAAATGAACCCGCGCCTAGCAATGCTGCCATTAATCATGCCATGGACAATTTATATAGAACCATCTACCCCGGATATGTCCAGAACGTTCGGGTCATCGACGCCAAGAACCAACCTATTTATGAATTAGGCTACGATGGCATCCCCAATCCTAAGTATGAAGAAATTATGAAACAAGTAGAGCTGAATGCCCCCTATGACAGTCTTAACTATGTAAAAAGCTATCGCGCTTACAATACCATTGTCCTGGGCCGGAAAATTTTTGATCAAGATGACATTGGCGTTCCCTTAGGTCATGTGTTTGTTTTTATTGGTGGGGAGTTATTTTCAAAAGTCATTCTTTCCAGTGTGGATTTAGGTACAGGTTCCAGTCTCCTTATTATGAATAGGGAGGGAAAAGTAATGTCTTCGAATCAAAAGGATACGCCGCTAGGAGAACCCTATTATAAAGATGAGCTTTTTAAGCAAATCAAGACACAAGAGGCAAAGAAAAACCATTCCTTCCAAGGCATGGTCAATGGCAAAATGCAGCAAATCTCCTATATTAACAATAATCAATTAGGCTGGTACATGATTTCTACCGTGCCCTTCTCTTATATCAATTCAGAGACAAGTAAAATCACCACTGGACTACTTATTGTTGTCAGCATCATTGTAGTCGTGTGTATTCTAATTATTATCGTATTGTATAAAAGCATCCTGAAACCAATCAAACAAATCATCGTCTTCTGCAATCAAATTTTTTATGGTGATCTATCGAGCCGGATCGAAGATCACAGCAACGATGAAATGGGCGTGTTGGCCAATAGAATTAACAGCATGGTCAGTAGAATGGAACAGCTGATGAAGGATCAAAAGAAAGATCTGAAAAGAAGACGTTCGCTCGAATTGCAAATGCTGCAATCGCAGATTAATCCTCACTTTCTTTTTAATACACTTAACTCCTTACGATGGCTGGCGATGATTAACCAGGTTCCCGTCCTTAGCGACGGCATCTCCTCACTAGCTGAATTGCTGCGTAGTACCATTATCGATCAAGATGAGCAAATCACCATCAAGCAGGAGCTGAACAATTTGGATCATTATTTTGCCATTCAAAAAATACGTTATGCCGACAGGTTTGACATTGAATATGACTTGGATGAGTCTTTATTACAGAGCATGATCCCCAAGCTCATCCTGCAGCCGATCGCAGAGAACGCGATTCTTCATGGAGTTACAGATATAGGAGGAAAAGTTCTAATCCAAATTAAGGTATACGCAAAAAATGAATACACCCTTATTATTGAGATCATCGATAACGGAAAAGGGTTTGACACCACCAAATCTGAAAAAGCTGACAATCTGTCGGGTATCGGAATTTCAAATGTGGCCGATCGCATTAAACTTCAATACGGTGAGAGTTACGGGCTGTTCATCACAAGCTCAATGGGTCATGGAACCTGCTGCCGCCTAATTATCCCTAAACAAACATACGAACTTAAGGGGTGATACTATGTATCCTATGTATAATGTAATGCTAGTGGATGACGAACCTATTGTTAAAGTCGCGCTCAGAACCATGATTCCATGGGAAGAGCTTGGATACATGATCTGTGCTACTGCCTCTGACGGAGTTGAAGCCTTAACACTTGTAGACAAGTTTAATCCCCATATCATCATTACAGATCTCAAAATGCCTAATATGGATGGTCTGCAGCTGATAAAAGAACTGAATAACAGAGGGTTTGCAGGAAAAATTCTGGTGGCGAGCAACCACGGGGAGTATGAGTTAGTTCGTGAAGCCTTAGTGCTTGGGGCTATAGATTATATGCTGAAGATTAGTATGAAAACGGGGGATTTGATCCATTTGCTGGAGAAATCTACGAAGCTAATTCAAGAGCAGCTTCAATCTAGGCAGCAGCAGGAGACCCAAACACAGTTATTACAGCACAATTTAAAAAGCGTGAAAAATGCGCTGCTAAAAGATTATTTCACCGATCCTTATTACGATGTGCAGCAACTTGATCAGCATGATGCTATAAGTTTCGCTTTCAGCGAAAGCAGCTGTTATTTATTCTACGTGACTTTTGAGCAGAATAACGCCACCCAAAACGAAAGACAAAATCACATCTCCGTATCCTTTATTGAAAACATCATCTTGGATATCTTGGAGACCGTAGATCAGTTAGAAATTATTCAGCTAGAATCTAATGGGCTGCTGCTTCTAATCTCCTGTGATACCTTAGACGATCATCAAATTATCCGCACAGACTTTATCCAGAGAGTCATTCGGTTAATCAAAATGTATATTTCTATCACCCCTACTATTGTTTTTTCTGATCCTGTACGGGGATATGCTGAAGCAAAACGAACCCTAGAGCAATGTAAAGAATCCTTGCAAATCCAATTTTACAACGAAATAACGATTATAGATCCAAAGGATGTCCATTTAAAGGATACGCTGGACTTCGAGGATGTACATGATTTCTCGACGCAATTAATTCAGAACTGGAAGCTTTCAGGGGTTGAAGCCGTTAATCAAGCAACTCAGCAATTTCTCGACACCTGTAAATCCAAGCAAATTAATCCTGCTGAAACCAAAAAGTTCATCGTAAATTGTCTGCATTATCTTCCCTTATGCGATGCCCATCTCATTGTCGAGGATCCAAAGCTTTTGAAGACCTATATAGAAAATATCGCCAGCAGTAAACGTACCACTGACGTTCTATCTATAATGGAGCTTGTGTTCCAACTATTCTCCCATCAAAAGCAACAGATCTTAACTACACACAATAGAGATGTTAAACAAGCGATTGACTATATCAACACATATTATCAGAAGAAGCTGACCTTATCCCTGATTGCCAAGCATGTCAACTTAAGTGAGAACTATCTGTCCAGAATCTTCAAAGAAGAAGTGGGGCAAAGCATCATTCACTACATTAATACTGTGAAAATGGAAAAAGCTGCAGAATTAATACTTAAAGGGAATCCATACATTAAAGAAATTTCCACGCAAATCGGTATACACGATCAATTTTATTTCACCCGGTTATTCAAAAAACACTTTGGTGTTAATCCTAGTGAATATAAGAATCACGTTCAGGCCACGCTTGGTTCAGGAAATTAAGACCATTCCAACTCTTTTTATGATCCTTTCACAACCTGAATGTTATTGATGAACCCTTCTTTAGGTGCAAATATGGAATTAAACAACAACTCTTTGTTTAACCGCTCCAGCTGCAGAAGATGATGACGATAGTGCATTTCAATAAGTAGGAACCATTCCTCCGCGCATAGTCCACCAAATCGCGGGTGAGATACGGTATTTTGTTTGGATGCTTTTTCAAGAGAGGGTTCGATCTCTCTCATTCTTTGAATGACTGTACGTAACCCTTGAATTAATTGTTCTTTGCTCTCCGGCTGCTCCGGCGTATATTGGGCGGAAGGCGGAACCTGAATACGAATGGGCGGAAAGCTTCCTTGCGCAAATATAGCCGCACCATCCTCAGTTTTCCCCACATGAGCTACTAAGGGATCTTGGTCTAGCACAAGGCATTGATCAATATTACGAAGCTGCATATACAGCGCCGAGTGAATGAGATGCTGAAACATCTGTCCGATGGACCAGGCGTTTTCACTCGGCTTTTGCTTCAGCTGCTCCAGATTGAATCGCTCCAATTCTTGAATATAGTATGTCGAAGTTTCTTCAAATCGTTGTAAGACTTCTTTTGTTGTAATCATCATATATCAGCTCCTGTAGTCATTGATGGTCCAAGTATACAAAAACGCTACTGACAGCGTTATGTCAGTAGCGTTTTAACATTATTTCTATTTCATTTCTAACCTGATCACGGAAAGATTCGGGCTCCAGCACAACCATACCGCCTCCCCAGCCAAGCACCCATTGCAGCAATTCCCCTGGCTCGCGAACGCGAAAAGTAACAAGTACCCCCTCCGCATGCTCCTCAATAGTTTCCATATAGAAATTATTTGATTCCCTTACCTTATCGGCTATGTCAGCTTGGACTAAGATAAGCACATGAACGTTGCGATCATCAGGAGGTTGGTATACCTCCAGATGAAAATCTGCTGGCAGCATAAATTCATCTTCCAGATTAATAAGCTCCCTCATTCGGGATAACCGGAAATGACGGATGTCTTGACGCAATTCACACCAGGCGATGAGTACCCATGACCCGTGATGAAGCACAAGTCCATAAGGAGCAACCGTACGAATACTTTGACGGTTCCCATCGGCTTCGGCGATTCTTTTGGAATAACGAAATCTTATTTTCCTTCCCTCCAATATCGCTCCACGAATGGCTTCCAAACATGCCTTCTCTTGTATGGGTGCTATATCTTCTGCGGATGCAAATAAACGAAAACTTTTGCGAATCTGTGATGCTTCACTGCGGATAGCTTCCGGCAGGATGGCTTCTATCTTTGCTTTAGAACTTCTAGCCTTATTACCATAGTGTGCATCAAACCGCTGCTCGATAAAATCAGTTCCTATAAGCAATGTCACTGCTTCGTCCAGCGTGAAACTAACGGGTGGCAGGAAATACCCCTCGATTAAGGAGTAACCCTGCCCTGGCGCTCCTATTATGGAAACGCCCGCTTCACTCAGTGCCTGAATATCCCGATAGATCGTTCTTACGCTCGTTTCAAACGTAGCAGCCAAATCCTCCGCCCGCAACATTTTGTTACGCTGCAGTTCAAGCACTATAGCTAACAACCGGTCCATTTTGTTCATACGACTCCCCCTCCCCGAACAATCTCATCAACAGCTCGTCGATACCCGCCCGAGTTCCGAAACGATTCACTGATATTGGAGACAGCTTTTTTATAAGATAAATCGCTTAATATATGATCTACGGCTTCTCGTAGTTGAGTTGCAGTTAAACTTTGCATTTGTAACTTAATGCCTGCTCCGACATGGACGACTTGATCCGCAATTATTGGCTGATCCGCACTTTGTGGAATTACAATTAGCGGAACCCCGTAATAAAGCCCTTCATTGATACTGTTCATTCCACCATGTGTAATAAATAACTTTGTGTATTGCAGGATATCCGTTTGTGGAACATAATTTTTCACGAAAAAGTTTTGCGGAATTTCCCCTAAATCCGTGATTTGGACTTTATCTCCAATTGACATCACAATAGTGTGCTCCGTGTTCCCCAATGCTTCAATACAAAGTTTATAGAATTCAATGGCTTGGTTAAAAACTGTGCCGAGTGAAATGTAAATTGGACTTTTCCCCTTAATTGCCATGAGGTCGAAGTTTTCTGGAGCTAATCGTGAAGAGATGGAGGGTCCTACAAAGATATAAGACGGGTCGAAAGCTTCTCCCTCAGGTTGAAACTCCCTAGTTGTATAAACGATAGTAAGTGGGGCAGGATTACAAAACACTTCATAAGGGGATTCGATGTCCACATCATATTTGCCCTTCACCATTTGCGTCAAGCTTTGGAATTTATCCTTTATAGGATTAGTTACTTCTGCAGGAACTGTAGTATAAAATTGTTCTAACATTTCATCGAATGCTGCTTTTGTCTGCGCAAAAGAAGTACAGGAGCTAATGGCCGGAAGCCTAAGAATTTGAGCTAACAAACGTCCACAACCAAACATAGAATCATGGATGATGTAATCAAAATGCTCCCCTTTGATCTGTTCAAGAACGCTTGGAATAACTATATCTGTCGTAAGTAATAGACCGTTGATTCTTTCGAGTACATAATTTCTTCCACCTGAGATAAAAGCTTGTATAAATTTCTGATCGTCAAATGTTCTTACTGTAGCCCCCGTCATCTCCATACGTTCTCTATAAGCTTCTATACAAAAGTACACTACCTCTTCGCCACGAGAAATAAGCTCTTCCACAACGCCAATCGTGGGATTAATATGTCCCTCTGATCCACCATTAATAAATAACACACGCGCCAATTGTAATCCTCCTTAACTATAAATCATTTTTATATTAGATATTATAAACATTAATTTTACTTATATCGCTCTAAAAGGGTATAGTAATATAGGCTTTAAAACCATTTTAATAATATAGAGTATACCCTTATTAGAGGAGAGATCATATTGGAAAGAGTAGTTGGAACAGTTGTACGTGGACTTCGCGGACCTATCATTAACAATGGGGATAACATTGAAGAAATCGTAGTTCAGACGGTATTGAATGCAGCAACAGTCGAGGGTTTTTCGATCGAAGATCGTGACATTGTGACCGTAACTGAATCCATTGTTGCTCGGGCACAAGGAAACTATGCAACGATTGACAATATTGCTGCTGATATAAAGGGGAAATTCGGCGAAGAAACTGTAGGGGTCATTTTTCCAATCCTTAGCCGTAACCGGTTTGCTAACTGCTTACGCGGTATTGCCAAAGGGGCACAAAAAGTAGTCCTAATGTTAAGCTATCCAGCTGATGAAGTAGGCAACCACCTTGTAGACATCGACGAACTAGATGCTAAAGGTATCAATCCATGGACGGATGTATTAACAGAAGCTCAGTTCCGTGAGTTTTTCGGCTATATTAAGCACCCATTCACAGGGGTTGACTATATTGAATATTATAAAGGTTTAATTGAAGCTGAAGGTGTGGCTTGTGAAGTCATCTTCTCCAACAACCCAAAAACCATTTTAAACTATACAAAAAATGTATTAACTTGCGATATTCACACTCGCTTCAGAACCAAACGCATTCTCACAAACAACGGTGCTGAAAAAGTATTTGGTTTGGATGATATTCTTACACAATCAATCGATGGCAGCGGCTTTAACGAAGCTTATGGTCTGCTAGGATCAAACAAAGCTACAGAAGAAAGTGTAAAGCTATTTCCAAACAACTGCCAGCCTATCGTGGATGGTATCCAAGCAAAAATCAAAGAAATTACAGGTAAAACTGTAGAAGTTATGGTTTATGGCGATGGAGCATTCAAAGATCCAGTCGGAAAAATCTGGGAGCTCGCAGATCCAGTTGTCTCCCCTGCTTACACTGCCGGACTTGATGGAACACCAAATGAAGTAAAATTGAAATACTTGGCCGATAACAACTTCTCTCATCTTCGTGGTGAAGAGTTAAAACAAGCCATTTCTAAATACATCCAGAATAAAAATGATGATCTAGTTGGTGCGATGGAAGCCCAAGGGACTACACCTCGTAGATTAACTGACCTGATTGGATCATTATCTGATTTGACTTCTGGTAGTGGCGATAAAGGAACACCAATGATTTATATCCAAGGTTATTTCGATAACTATACAAAATAAGAGTAGTACAACAAAGGGAGTCTCTAAACGAGGCTCTCTTTTTTACTTTCTGGGTTATAATAAAAGCAAACAGCGGCAGGCGGAGGATACTATGAACATAAGAAGGATTAAATATTTTATCGATCTCGTGGAATGCAGAAATTTTACGGAAACAGCTAAAAAGAACTATGTTTCGCAGACCACCATTAGTCAACAAATCGCCGCGCTTGAAGAGGAATTCAACATTCAATTGATTGACAGAAAGCAGATCCCTATTGAGCCAACCAAAGCCGGATGGCTTTTCTATGGCGAAGCCCTCATCCTCTGGAAGCAATATAATCATATGAAGCTGAGCATGGAAAACTTTCAAAAGTATAATACGCAATCCCTGAGTATCGAATATGCGGCGATGACGGATATCCAAAGTTTGTTGAAATTGATTCCCTCGTTTCAGGATCATCATCCGAATATTAAGCTGGAACTGAATAAAGTATTGCTAAAAGATATTGCAGAATACTTGCTAAAAGGGATTTACGACGTGGCTATTGCCTTTGATTCCGAGTTTCAGGGAAAAGAGGACATTGTAACCTATCCCTTATATAAGGGACGTTATTGTGCAGCTGTGAGTCATCACCATCCTCTCTTTCATCATAAATCGATCGCCAAAGAGGAGTTATATGAACATCCGCTAGTCATGCTGAATCCAACAGCTATTGGAAACTCTTATCATCTAATGATCCAGCATGCAATTGAAGACGGCTATCAGCCGAACATTCTTCGAACCGCAGACGATGTGGAGACAGAATTGTTTTATATCATCACAGAGAATTTGATTGGCTTTTTCCCGGATAACTATCAGCTCGCTTATCTTCAAGATGAAGTCCGGCTAATTCCTTTAGATGATTCACACCATACCTTTGCAATCGAAGCAGGTTATCTCAAAAATAATACAAACCCGGCCTTGCCCTCCTTCCTGCAACAAATCCAAATTGGATTTAGCAATCGACCATAAGTTTTATGTGTTAGACTATGTTCTTTTTTTCACATACTATAAGGGTATAAATCATATCCACAAGGAGTGACAACGATCATGGGTAAATTATTGTTGACTGGTGTCGATGGAAATCTAGGGAAGCAAGCTGCGGAATACTTGTTGGAGCTGGTAGATAAAGACCAAATCATTTTTTGCGCTTACGATCCGGCATGTTTGAAAGAATATGCGGAACAAGGGATTGAAACACATGTGACCAACTTTAATAACAAGGAAGGCCTTGCCGAAGCTTTTGCTCATGCCGATAAACTCGCTCTAATCTCCATGCCTTTTGTTGGAGAGAAACGTCAAAATGCACAAAAAAATGTGGTCGATGCTGCCAAAGAAGCTGGAGTCAAACAGATCATTTATACTTCTTTGGTCAACGCAGCCGATGAAAGCAATCCAAGCGTAGAAAAAATTGACCATGTGTATACCGAACGTTATATTCAAAGCGTTGGGCTAGATTATATCTTCCTTCGGAATTCCCAATATGCGGAAGCCATGATAACCAATTACTTTACGTATGTGAAGGGTGACGGGGTATTAACAAACAATCAAGGTGACGGTAAAATGGCTTATATCTCGCGGAAGGATTGCGCAAAAGCCGTTGCGTATGCCCTAGCCTCCAATAACTATCAGGAAGCGATTCTAAATATCAACGGGCTTGAATTGATGACAATTACCGACTTCATTAAGATTGGTAATGAAGTAACGGGCAATCATATCACCTACAAAGAAAATACGGATGAAGAAAATTATGCCGTATTCGAAGCAATGGGCGTCCCTAGAACCACCGATGGTGCATTTAAAGAAGGCTCCGAAGCCCCCTTTTCTTCAGAAGGTATGGTAACTTTTGGACAAGCTATTCGTGAAGGAAAAATGGATGTTTATACGGAGGACTTCAAACAACTTACTGGTCAAGACCCTCTGACCGTGAAATATATGTTTGAACATGCCGATGAATTCCAGGTTGGCGAAAGACACTCTAAAGACAATTAAAAGCTGCCACTCTTACTTCTTAGGCTAAATCACCCCCGTTTATTAAACGGGGGTGATTTCTTTTATACTGAGCGTGGCACAAAAACTCCGTAAAGCTCAATCATATGCTCGCCCTGGAGATAATTAGGGAAAACCTCCCTAATATTCTGAGGATTCTGGTCATCAGACTAATAATCAGGGAATTCTTCCCTGAAATTTAAGTGATTTGGCTGTAAATCTTGATATTGCTCTGTTTTTAGGGAGTTATTCCTTAATTTCATTCATTTAGAGCAATTATCGGCTTTTATTAGGGAGGTTTTCCCTAATCCTCCGTCACGGTATAGATAGAACTAGCCAAGTATATCGGTAAAATCGCTGTAGAACAAAATACACCTTTAACTGTACGGATAAACATCCGAATGGCTAAAGGTGCATTATCTTTATCTCTGTCTATTTTTAATTAAAGTTAGTTCCAGATCTCTTCAGCAATTTCTTTAATATAAGCAAGCTTACGCCATTGCTGCTCTTCAGTCAGGTGGTTGCCTTCTTCCGTGGAAGCAAAGCCACATTGCGGGCTAAGGCAAATCCGGTTTAGATCAACGTATTGCTTCGCTTCCTCAATACGCTTCAGAATATCCTCCTTGCTTTCAAGCTCACCAAATTTGGATGAGAACAGACCTAACACAACCTGCTGATTGTCTTTCAAAAAGCGCAATGGTTTGAAATCGCCTGCACGTTCGGTATCAAACTCCAGATAATAACCCGAGTAGTTATTGATATTAAGAAGCGTTTGCGCGATAGGCTCGTAGCCTCCACCTACTCCAGCATAAGTCGAAACATAATTGCCCCGGCATACATGGGTCGTTACAACAAGATCTTCCGGCAGACCGGTTACAACTTCCTCATTCAATTTTGCAAGTTCGCTTGCATATTCAGCTACGTTCACGCCAATCTGATTCATAAACGCTATAAACTGTTCGTCGCAAAGCGCTCCCCACGTACAATCGTCGATTTGAATACAGCGGCAGCCCGCTGCATAGAAGGCAAGAATCGATGCTTTGTATGCTTTGGCAATATCCGAGATAAGCTCTTCACGATTCGGGTATAATTCATTTGTGCTTTCTTTGTTTTCCGCCCGATCTAGCTCGAACAGGAATTGTGCAGCCGCAGGAATCGATTGACGCGCAACAACGTCCTCACCAGCAGCATCTTTTAAAAATTCATAATGCGAAACAAAAGGATGGCTGCTGTAGCTTATTTTCCCGGTCAGTCGGGCTGTTTCTGGTCTGGACTCTGCACCGTTAAATTGGTAACCTTGATCAATAATTGTCCGTTCTACACCGTCAAGTCCCCAGAAGAAGTCGAGGTGCCACCAAGAGCGGCGGAATTCACCATCAGTTACCGCTTGAAGCCCCACCTCTTTTTGTTTCTGCACGAGCTTAACGATTTCGTCGTTCTCTACTTCCTTCAACTGCTCGGCAGTAATTTCACCATTCTTGAATTTTAATCTAGCCTCTTTCAACGCTTGGGGGCGCAGGAAGCTGCCCACGATATCATATCGAAATGGAGTAACGGTTCGTTTTTGGGGTTTGGTCTGAATGCTCATATATTAATCTCCTCGTAAACAAATTATTAGAATTAATATAGCATAACCGACTGACTATACCGATCTACCAATGCGCTATGACAGGTTATAAGTATTAACTATAGCTAGATTCAGTGTGATAATTAGAAGGGCATGATAAAAAAAGAAGAGGCGCATGAGTAGCGCCGCTTCCTTAACAAATCATATCGACGGAAATTACATAGTAATTAAACTCCGCAGTCACCTCGAACCCAACCGACTGATAGAGGGATAATGCATTTCTATTTTGAGTGACCACGCTAAGACGAATCTGGGAATTCTTCTGATCTCGCAAGATTTTAACTACCTCTGAAAGAATTTCACGACCGTATCCTCTGCCTTGACACGAAGGAAGCACACAAAAATCATGTATAACCGCAGTATTTGTATCTAAATCATTGACTCTGATCATCCCAACCGGAATCATGTTGTCCACAGCAATGTAAGTAATCCGTGCCGATTCTCTGGTACGAGTTAAATAATTCCTAGTCCAGGACTCTGAATCACCAAAGGCTTGTGATGAACATTTAACCATGAACTCTAAATCCTGATCTTCTTCCAATCGCACAACTAAACCGGAGTGGCTTGATCCAGCGATTTGTGCCCGATTAAAAACCATGAGGAATTCAGACGGTGCAGCACTTGCCCCTAAATGCCGGATATAATCCATCCCTGATTCAGAATTAGAAGGTATCCTAAAACGGCAAGTTTGTATGCCTTGCATTTGCATATCTGCTGCGGCACTTTTCAGTAAGTCGTGGAATACCCCTTGGCGACGAAAGTCCGGGTGAACCATTCCGTTAATATTAGCTTCGATGACATCCGAAGTATACCAACTGAGAAATCCAACTAATTGGTTATCGATCTGGCACAAGAATGCCTCATCTCCGTCTATCTCCTTAAGGCTTTCTACACCCACCCTCAAACTTGACCTGTCGGACGTCTTGCAAAGGTGTTCTAATATTCGGATTTGGTCAATGTAATGCTTTGAAAAGTCTTTCATTGTACTAATGTTATATTCTTGCATCTAGTACCCTCATTCAGAAGGAAATACGCAGTTTATGGACGAGTAGGCGTTATCCTTCTAAATTCTGTCCACCTAATGATAGTTACCAATGGAACCGCCTCCTAAAAGTCAATATCTTCACTCTAATCTAGGGTAATCATAAAACAAACCTTATAACTAAAAAAATGACGGCAATTATAGCCACAACGATCAACAGATTGGTTACCTCGCTCCAAAATCCAGGAACGCCTTCAGTATGATATTTTTGCGCATTTACATCATGGTTTGCTTTATGGCCTGCAGGGTCCGACAAATTGGGATTAGGTCCTGAATTAAAAAAGTCAGACATAAATACAACTCCTTCCCATGATTATAAACCATATTATACCAGTCCATTACCATTTAAACGACAAATTAATGCCATATTCAGTAGATCGTTTGTCGGAGGCTCTTGGGAAGATTTTGGACAACCCTATCGTAAGAATGATCAATCATTAAATAGATATCCGACTCTGGTAAGGAGCCATCCAAAACAATCGTATTCCAGTGTTTTTTGTTCATGTGGTATCCTGGCCGAACGCTCTCATGCTGCTCTCGCAAGTTCCCTGCAATCACCGGATCACATTTTAGATTTATGTAAGCAGAATTCCCCTTATTCTCAAAAATAAGCGCGAACATTTTACCGGCAATCTTAATCACCAATGGATCGAATCCGAAAGGATAGTCCTTTGTTGCTCCGTTCTTTTTTAAACAGTATTCAATAATATTATGGGTCAAAATCAGTCCCTCGCCTTCTCAGCCTAACCAATTTGGGAATAAAAATAAGATAAGTGTTCCTTTGATAAGGCTTTATCGATTAGTTCTTTATCATAGCCATTTTTTTGTAATGCAGCGATAATCGCTTGTGTCCTATCTGATCTTTTTCGTCTTAAATTAGATTCCAACTGTATTTCTAACGGAACCGTAGGAATAGTATACGGTCCGATCTCCACGTTTTTGAAATGGCTCCAAATGAATTGTCCACCTTCCCATATCCCCCCACCATCCATAGAATCAGGAATTCCAGCTGAATTGGAAATATGAACAACCTCCACCTTAAATCCATCGATTATCCAACTCCCTTTTGTCCAAGAAAATCCCGAAGAAAAGGTTTGAGTGAATGTAGGTTCTTCTAAAGAAGATAACCAGTTATCCCCATGAGGAAATTCACATTTATCCAAAAGGGAAAATTCTTTAAGAAGTTCTGCAAATTGGTCAAGCCCTTCCTTATTCCTTGTATAAATATCAACGTCTCCTGGGGTCATTTCACAGCCCTGAAGAACCGAACCGACCGAGCCAACCAAGATCCATTCTAAATTCGAATTCATTTTGGATGAAAAATAAAGTTCACATACCTTTGACAAAGCTTTTTTCCAGCTAAACATAACTTCACCCCAAATTAACTAGTAAGTTCAAGTGCACGAAACCTGAATAACCTCAAATACGTTAAAGTATTATACAAATCCACAGGAGGTTTTTAAAATGAGATACAGTGCTGCAGGCGCACCAATAATCTGTCCTTGCTGTCAAAACGATACTTTTGATCTGGATTATAAACTGCTTAACACAAGCGGCGCATCATTTTTAGGCTTTGACTGGGCGAACAAAAACGCTGCCATCCTTATTTGTAAGCGATGCACCCATATTTCATGGTTTATGAAAGAACCAACATCTGATTAGTGTTTGGTAAAAATAAAGTATTAGACTGGATCCATTAAAAGAAGCAGCGGCGGACCAAGACTTGATAAATAAAGTCTTAGACTGCCGCTGTTGTCGTTCCAATAACGTTCCCGTGAGCAATCACCTTAAGTGACAAGGTTATCTTACCGTCTGGTAAACGAGACCTATGGCTCCAGAATCAAAGGTCTTGTTTTCGATTAGCTTAAGATTTCTCTTCTCCTTGAGACCTTGGAATAATGGCAATCCCTTACCGATCAGGACGGGAGAAACCGTAATTTTATACTCATCAATTAAATCAAGCTGCATAAGGTGGTGTGCGAATCTAGGACTGCCGAGGATGACCATATCCTTGCCGGGCTGCTGTTTGAGGATATTGATCTCTTTCTCGACAGCTTCTTTCACGAGTCTGGAATTATTCCATTCGACTTTCTCCAGCGTCGTGGAAAAAACAATTTTGGCTGTCTTTTCGATCCACTCGGCGTGATTCCGTTCATGCTGCGAAGCTGATGGGTCCGAAGGGACAGATGGCCAGTAACTGTGCATCATCTGATAAGTCCCGCGTCCCCAAATGACAGTGTCGGCAGTACTCAGAATTTCTTTCGCATGGTTCTCCAAATCCGCATCGTAGGAAACCCAGCCAATGTCCATTTCACCATTCGGCCCTTCTACAAAACCGTCAAGCGATGCGTGAAGAAATAGAACGAGTTTTCTCATTTTCAGTTCTCCTTTGTTCATGAGGGATATCTACATTAGACATTAACTACATTTTAGCAGAATTCAACTTGAGTTGTTTCTTATGGATTGCTAATCTCAAACGCTTTTTTCTTCACTTTGGTATTTTTATCCACATTAACATATTAGCAAACGTACGTTCGTTTGTAAATGCACCTTTTTCTAATTTTCAATTCATCTTTCATTTCTTTAGAGCCGGCATTTTCCTGTGTTTCGTTTGTTGTTCGAATGCAAATGCAATCCGAATGAGTGTCGGTTCACTAAATGCCGTTCCTGCAAATGTGATCCCAAAGGCTCTTCCATTCTCTTGAAAGCCTGCGGGCACTGCTATAGTTGGATAACCTGCTCTAGCACTTAAATCAGCTCCGACATAAGCAGGAAACAGGATTGCATCCAATCCATACTTTTCTAAAGCATGATCGATCCCCATATTTTGCGAATAATATAAGTCAGAGATAGACTCTACTATATATTCCGAATGATTCAACGGTTTATCTAGCTGTGATCGATAGTTCAGCATATCTTGTCCATATTTCAAAGCCTTTTCCGAATTCCGCTCGTTCCATTCCATCAATTCATTTAGGTTATGGACAGGAAGTTGAGCCGGAAGGTTATATAAGTAATTTTCAACGGAATGCTTAAATTCAAGATTCATTTTGTTATATTTCCACTCTCTATGGAACGATGGAATATCTATATCTTCTATTATGTTGGCTCCAGAACCTTTTAATTTAGCCACAGCATCATTAAATAAATGTTCATCATATTCACCCATGTCACAATAATTCTTAGGTAGAGCATTTCTAAAAACGCCTATGGTCGCTTTATTTAATCCGTCTTTATCCAAAAATGCTGTGTAGTCCATAGTAGAATATTCATTTTTCCAAGTAGCAGGATCACTTTCATCTTTTCCCGTAAGCGCATTTAATAAGATCGCAACATCTGTCACATTCCTTGCCATAGGTCCAGCTGTATCCTGAGAATATGACCATGGAATTATGCCTGATCTACTTATTAGACCTACAGTTGGCTTTAAACCAACTATTGCGTTTTGCACAGCTGGACTTAAAATAGAGCCAGACGTCTCTGTCCCCACGGCTACTGTTGAAAAGTTGGCTGCAACGGAAGCGGCAGAACCCGTACTGGAACCTCCCGGAAAATGATCACCGTATGGATTTTTGGTTTGTCCTCCTATTGAGCTATACCCAGCCCACATGGATGATGACATCCCATTTGCCCATTCCGTCATATTTGTTTTTGCAAGTATAATGGCCCCAGCATCCCTTAGTTTTTGGACAAGAAAAGCATCGTTCGAGCTAACATGGTTTTCCAAAGCTAATGCGCCCGCAGTTGTATGCATTTTATCATTCGTTTCAATATTTCCTTTCAATAATACAGGCACACCATGTAGAAGACTTCGTGCTCCGCTTAATTTCCTTTCCTGATCTAATGCCTCGGCAATATAAATCGCATCTGGATTCATTTCCATAATAGAGTTTATCATGGGACCACTCTGGTCAAACGTTGCTATCCGATACATGTAATACATAACAAGTTCCCTAGAACTAACATCCCCTCTATCCATTGCATCCTGCAGTTCGAGTATCGTTATTTCTTCACTCTTTATTTTTGCTAATTCGAAGATATGTTCCATGATAACTCCTGCTTTCCATTTGGGTCATTTATGTAATAGTGTCATGTTCATATATTTTGGTGGGCCGTCCCCACTCGAAGTTATCCAGACCTATTTCCTTAAATCCATATTTCTCATAATAAAGAATATGATCCGTCGCCAAGTAGACTTTTACATAACCTAGTTGCCCAGCTATTTTTCTGGCATGCTCCAACAAAACGGCTCCCAGTGCTTTGCCCCTCTCACTTTCGTCAATAAACAATGGCGCAATCCAAGGTGATAAATCTTTTCGAGTTATAAATTCCTGCTTAATTAATTGATAAAACCCGATGATTACATCATGTTTCAACAGCAAAAATGTAAAAGGGAACTCCTCATCTGTTGAGATTAAACTTTCTTGTATATTGGGGAGCACAGCTTGTTGTACTTTTGGCCATCGTTCTTTGACATACTCAATAAGCTCATTTTGGCGAAGAGGGCATTCTTGTAAGGATTTAATATCTAGCATCTAACCATCCCTTCTTGTAAAAAGAAATTCCTATACCCATGCCTGCCCTCACAATAGTTATCCACCAGCTCTCAAAATGCAGAGCAGCAAGCCCCGAGTGGGGCTTGCTGTAGGTTGTAAATACTAAAGAAGTTTATAACGCTGGTTCACTTCATTACTTGGAAACCGGTGTATAGATCAGGCAACGCAGAGTCTTCTCCGGATAGCGCAGCTCTACCGTGTAGGAGCTACCGTCTTTCAGTTTGACCAAGACCGCTACTACTCCGCTTTTGTCATATGCACTGTCTTTAATGATAGAGGAGCTGGTTATCGCACGGATCTCGCCCTGCTTGTCCACCACAATGGATTTAGCGGCTTGAAGCCAGCTGGAATCCTGGCTAATCTGTTTATTCATAGCTGCTGTAATCGGAGTTCTCTTATAGGACAGGTCCACTATCGTGGTATCAAGTACGGTTCCGCTCTTTGCATCAACGAACGTATTATACATGAAATAAGACTTATCCTGAGCCCGCAGTGTCTCTGCACGGTAAGGTAGAAAATTAACGAACCATTGCCCTTTCGAATCAGGAAAAGGTTTATAATATGAGGTCTGAGCCTGCAACTTTGAGAGATCGACACCGAATAGACGGCTTACGCTCTCTTCTGCTCTGCGTAGGGCTTCATCCTGACTGATGTCCTTCTTATCTGGCTGTGCCACGACAAGATTGAGGCTTACCACATAATTAAAGCGATAATTCCAGTCGATTAGTTGCAGCATTTCTTCATCGGTCAGTTCGCGCTTAGGAATTACATAGGTAAATTTGCTTTGATCCAGATAAAATTCGGAACTCCCTGATTTCAAAGGTAACTTCTGCTTGGGCCGTAAGCCATCGTACTTGTATTGATCATCCAATAACATCCGCCGCTTATTCTCCTGGTCCGTAAATTGCCGCGTAAGCTGTTCATCCTTGCCAGTGAGCCTGGCCTTCTCTGCATACTCATTAATCTGCTTAATTTCTTCAGCAGTGACTGTGCGCTCAAAATACGACTTGATCGTCGAGACCGGTGTTTTGGTTGCAACCTTAAGTACCGGGATCTGGCTACTCGCCAGTTGAACAGCTGGCTTCTGGTTGAGTTCTTGCGTGTAGGAAACGTTCGCTTGAGACACATTCTGGTTCACTGTAGTATAAGCGACGATTGTGGGCACTGCCAAAGCAGTGAGGGCTAGCAGACCACTGGATATCGCGATCACCCCGAGGGCTGATTTCACATCTTTACTCTTCATTTCTCATAACCTCCATAGTGTAAGTGGGCTTGACTTACATGTACTTTAAGATACGAATGTTATAAAGTACGAAGCCCCTTGTTATGAAGTTGTAAAATCATTTACAGACTCGTTCTAAATATTGGAGCCAAGCAACAGATCAAGGATTGGGAAGCATACACTGCCCATGTTGACATAGTCACAATTACTCATAACAGAAATAGCGATTTTTTTATCAGGAAGCAGGAACAGATTGCTTAAGAATCCAGTATCCCAGCCGGAATGTGAGAGAATACGAGAACCCTTATATTCTCCTAGAAACCAGCCCAATCCTATCTGTGCATTTTCCGGATCATAGCCCGTTTGTGCATGAGGTTTCCACATTTCATTATAGCTACCTGGCTGGAGGACTTCATTGCCGTTCCCGGCTGTTCCACCGTTTAGATGCATCAGCAGATATTGGCACATATCTTCGGCATGGGTATATAAAGTGGAGCTAGGTGCATGAGCCCTGTTATATGGAAAAACACTACTAACGCAGCCATCACATTCATGGGTAGCTCCAAGCACATGAGGTGCAGCAATATAAGCTTCAACCTCCTGTTTAAAAAAAGAACTGGACTGCATTCCTGTCGGTTTCAGAATATTTTTTTCCATATACTGCTCGAAGCTCATATCGCTGACTTTTGCTATCATATCTCCCAAGATCTCATATCCTATATTACTATAGGCAAATTTCTGTCCCGGTTGGCTTAACAGCTTGTGGTGACCTATCCCTTTTACATATCGTTCAAGACTTTGCTCGTCGTATTCAGGGCGGTCCCACGCGTAATCTTCCTCATCAGGCATACCGGAGGTATGATTCATAAGCTGTCTTATTGTTATATTTTGATACCGCTCATCCTCTAACTTAAAATATGACAGGTATTTAGTGATGGGAGCATCCAATTCTACCTTACCACGCTCAACTAATTGCATAATGGCGGTTGCTACGAAGGTTTTGGAGACAGAGGCTTGGTGAAACAAAGTGCCACGAACAACAGGATCACCCGTCGATAAATTTGCCGTCCCATATTCACCAGTAAACAGAACTTGGTTGTCCTTTACGATTCCGGCCGCTAATCCCGGAAACTTTTCATTTTCCACAGACTTGATTAGCATTTCATGCAAAATATCCTCTAACTTCTGATTCGTGTACATTTTGACCTCCCCAATGACAATAAAGCAGCATTTTCAATAAATTCACCCATACAAATAATAACATCTTATCGACCCTTTATCTGGTAATAAATAATTATAATCAAATAAACAGGTGCTTACTTGAAAAGGCAGCAATTCATTCCCCGAGCTTCCGAGCCAGCCTCCAATTAGAGGGCCCACAACGCGTGGTCTTCCTACCTTGCTAATAATATCCACGAATCGTCTTCGCCTGCCCTTCAACAATCATAGATTTTACAGCTGAAACAGACGGCTGCCGCAGCTTGATAACCTCTAAAGCCTCAGTAACGATAACATCCGCGGCTGATTTCCGGGAAAAGTTCTTCATATCCTGCACCTTTTCATCCCTGTACCCCAGATGCTCCAATCTCTGAAGCTGCTCTACTAACTGCTCCCCGTTTCGGGCAATCTCTATTAAATTGTACTCAAACAACCATTCTGCATTGCCTGCCTCCTGACCGGGGAGCGGACGATAGACAATTACAGGAAGTGCTAGAGCCATCGCCTCAGTCAAGGTAATCCCCCCTGCTTTGGTCAACAGACAGGAGGATATGCACATTAGCTCCTGCATTTCTTCTGTATAACCCCGTATATGTACCCGAGGATTCCCTTGAAAAAGCTCTTCCGTAGCCATCTGGAGCTTATGATTATTCCCGCACAATACCATTACATCGAAGTTTGATAGCTGCAGCGCCCTTATTATTAAATGGTTAATATCACTCAACACGCCGTAAGCCCCTGCCGCAAGTAATAGATAATGCCGATTTCCATCTAGTCCATGCTTACGTAAAAGGGCTTCACGTTCCTGAGTCTGTTCAAAAGCTTCACGAATCGGAATCCCGCTAACCACAAGCTTTTCTTCAGCAATACCTAATGACATCAGTTCTGCTTTCATGCTTTCCGTAGCGATAAAATACTTTGTGGTTTGTGGATGAAGCCATCTGCCATGAACCACATAATCCGTCATGACAGTGAAAAGGGGGATCCGTCTCCCCTTTGTTGATGCAAGCTCTGCAGCGGCCAAATAAGGAAAGGTATGAATGATAATATCCGGTCCGATCTCGTCGATGATCCTTTGCACTTTCCGCTTGCCCATAGAATGAATCCATCTGCCCATGAACTGGTCTGGGTTCATCTTGCTCGTCAACTTGTACACTAATCCATAAAATTCTTGAGTATAACCTGTGCTGTTCAGGTAGAATCTGCGGGACAGCTCATTCAGAGTAGGGTAGACTGCAGCGAAAAGATCCAAGGTGACAATCCGGCTGATCCCTCTACGTCTAAAAGAATGATCAATCGCTTCTGCTACTTTGAGATGCCCGTCTCCAAATGCCGAAGTTACAATAAGCACTTTAGGATCTGTGTTCATGAGAAAGCTCCTTTTTCGCTTGGCCTTCTCTAACTCTAACTCTGAATCGTAAACAGATAGTGATGAGATCCTCAACAGAATATTAACTTCAACATTTTCATAGCGCGAAGCAAACGAAGAAATCCGCAGAAAAAAACACAGTGCATCAACCTCCAGTAACGATAGGATTAATGTTCTGTGTTTAGTTAAAGGCCAACGAACCTTCTGGTGGGTTATGAGGAGCTACTTATGAAAAGACCATAATTGCTTTTGCGAAAATTTGTGAATGGAGTTTTTGTTTTTCATCCATGTATTTCCTTTCACTATTAAAATATAAACAGCTATGGCAAAATAAATTGCGCTCCAAATCCAGTCTGAGAGGGTTATTAAATGATGCTCATATAAGTAGTTGATGTACCAGATCCCCACCGGCAAATGCACAAAAATTGCGGAGACTAATCCTGGATTATACATGCTTTTTGCTCTTATATTAATGACGACTCCATGGAAAATGATTTGGAAAAGGCCCATTAAAATAGGTGCCATCCCCAGCCATACTACTGACGGGAAGAATACAGGGAGCAAGTAGAACACATAGGCGATGACCACATTAATAATCATTGCCGACTGTTTATTTAATGGATAGTTGTCAGGGGATTCACTTTTAAAAAGGGCTATATTGAATATGCCTGGAAAGTACCCTGGCCAGCGGTATTCCTCAAATTGATGAAGAAGGATCGCCACAAAGCTTAACCATAATATGCTGTTTATCCGCGGTATTGTTTGCCAATTCATTAGAAGATACATGCATATAACAATGCCAATGAATAGTCCTATATCCTGCCAATATTTTCTTAGAAAATTCATTTAATCACCTCAATCTGAGTTTATTAATGAAAGTATCTTGCAAAGAGCAGGTCAATCTGTTCCTCTATAGGTGCTATCTTCACGGAAGCTCCTGTTTCTAGAATAGGACTCATAAGTGCCGGTAGAAAAAGCGCTCCAAAAATCTGCATCGTCATGGTCATCAGGTGCTCTGGCTGCTGTTCATCGGTTAACTCTCTTAAAGTATTTTGTATCTTAGGAAACCCCAATAGATTCAAAAATGATCCATATTCATGCTGGGAGGAGAAAACGGTCTTGCCCATCAGGATGATTCTGGAGAGCAATTCGGGATATTGAAGGATCACTTGCAAATAATCCAGTAAAAATTGCCTCAATCTATCTCGTGAGGATATAGAGAAATCGTCAAGTATGGCAAAGGTATGCTGAAAGCTGTTCAATATCAATTTGATGGACTCGCTAAACAAGTTTTCTTTGGACCCAAAGTAATAGTTAACTAGAGCGACATTCGTGCTTGAGGCTTCTGCAATTTTTTTTATAGTGATCCTTTCAAAGCCTTCTTGTTTGGTCAACTCCAGTGTGGCACGCATAATCTTCTCTTTTGTTTCCAACTTTTTGTCTGTCTCCATACGCAACCTCCAAGTATATTTCCTTTGATTTAAATGACATTTAAAATAACGTTTAAATTTAGTATAGCAATCTTTTTCCTTTTTGCAACTTTTATTTATCCGGAATCAAACCAAGTTTAAATGAAAAAGCAGCCGGTTGTTTGAGCGGCTGCTTACATGTTTTTATTAAATTAACGTTTCCTGTTAGCTTAATTGATTACCTTTGAAAAGTGAGTCTGTATTTGATATATATCCATAAATAAAAAATGTATTATTTTCTTCTCTATACGGAATTCTTAATTCATGTAAAATCGAAAGAAATTCTTTACTTATGTCAATTAATTCAGGAGGAAGCAGATTCCCCTTGTGCTTCTGATACCTTGGTCTAACCCGTATCCATTCTACAGAAAAAAAAGGTGAAAGTCCTTCTATCCAATCCCCTAAATACCAGACGTCGTTTTCGAAGTTCTCTGGATAAAGTATATCGTCTAAGACATACTTAGCTTGATATGGAGGGGTAAAAGGTAGTTTATTTAGTACATCACTTTGTAAGTTTCCCCACTTAGTGTCATTCATAACTGAACATAGTTGTTTCTGTTTAATAACTTCATGTACCCTTTTTTAAAAATCCTGTTCATAACCCACAATCAAAAATCCTCCTGAATAAACAACATAAATCCCACGCTGACCTGCCTGTGTGTCATTATTGAGTTATCGTTTCCCGGTAAATTAATTCAAAATTAGTCAAGTTTAATAATCTTATCAAAGCAGTATGAATCTTTGTCATAGCCATTATGCACATAGAAAGCATGGGCGTCGGTTCGCTTAAATCCGCTACATAAAATAATACTTGATATTCCCATTTCTTTAGCATAATTCTCAGTGTGTCTTAGTAGTTCTGTACCTATCCCACTATGCTGTAATTCCTTTTTAACGGCAAGCCCTTGAATATGTAGATAACCATTCGAAGACCCTACGGATAACGCCTGAACTATAGTGACAAAACCAACCACTTCATTTTCAAATAATGCAACGAATGTTTTATAATTTCCAGCCTTATTCATGTTTTCCATAGTAACTCGAAAATTTTCAATATTAACATTGCGAACACCAAGTACATCATTCCATAAAAAAACCACTTCAGTGTAATCATTTGCTACAACTTCTCGTATCTTAATTTCCATCGCCCCCTTATAGAAATATTCAAGCAAAGGATTCGACAATTGATGAAGCAATCCTGCCCGTTACTTCAACAAATAAAAAAGGAGCATTGCCATGGCAATGCTCCTCAGCTATCGTTTCCCGTAAGCTTAATAGATTGCCCTCTTTCTCAACCTGCAATCATTAGAATCCAATCTCTCGTTAGTTTGTTAATATTCTGATAAAATGCTCTCTAAAACTTGCTTATAATCGTTTTTATTATAAGAAGAGTTATCAACTTTTATCTTGGTAATGTTTAATCTGGTAAAAATCTCTTTTTCTAGTTCCCTTCTTGCTTTAAGAACCTGCAGTGTTCCATCTAACCCTTTATAATTTTGTGTTTTTCCATACCCCTGGTTCGTGTAATATTCAATAAATCCCTCTGACCATTCCTGAGGTCTTTCCTTTACAGCCTTTCTGAAAGAATGATCAAGATCATTCTGCTGTACGTATATCAACAATGGATTCAGCCGCTCTACAATTGTTGCCAGTTCAATAACATAACTTATAACGTCTTCCTTCTCCGCAGCATGTTTAATCATGCCTATTGTTACAGGGTTTTGTATAAAACAACAATCAAAAATAAAGGTGTCTGCGCCATACATAACACGATCCTCAAACTTCGTCCATCGTTCTGTTATCAGTTTCCTATTTTGATCCAGCGGCAATTCATAAATATCATGTTTAAAAACTGCGCGATGCAATTCATCTGGAAAACTTGACCAGACTTCACTTTTTATTTTCCGATATTCTAGGAAGTAATCGTTATCTTGTTGAATCATTAGATTACTCAACAAATCTTTAAACTTTTTATGGGTATTCAATAATTCATCCCATTCAGTTTTCTTAAAGAAAGCGACTCCATCATAATCAGCAGGATGTTCCAAATTACCTTCTAAAAATAGCTGGGATGTAATGTTCACTTCCGTAAAAATTTCATGAACGAGCTGAGCAGTTGTCGTTTTACCAGATCCTGGCATTCCCTCAATCAAGACTAATTTCGATCGCATAATAAAGTTCCTCCACTCGCTAGTAGAAGGATAAACAGGTAGGAATCAATAGAGATGCGGTTTCCCACAAATAAAAGCGGATACCATCAGGTATCCGCAAGAGGGGTATATGATACACCTTTCCCTGCATACCCTTGTAAGATTAAAGAAAAGCATACCTAATAAAATAGTATAGTCACTATTTCAGGCATTCTTTCAAATTGTTAATCTTTACAGAGTATTCCACATGATAAGGTTTATGCTCCTTTGTTAGCATCTCTATTGTTTAGATTAACAGTAAGCATAGGTAAATACAATCAGGGACTTTCTAAACAATCCTGCCCGTTAGCTTAACGGAACTTCGATATTATTGTTATTATCTGATTTAGGATGAAGACGATTTTCTATCACAAAAAAATGATTAAAAATACCTACTACTCGTATTTTGTTATCTGCCTCTCCAAAAATTTTTGTTTCTGCTGTCATAAAAATAATCTGATGTGTGAGACTTGATGATTTCAAGTCATTAATAGTATGAAAGCAATTTGAGCTTTCGGAACTGTCACATTTAAGACCGTGAACCTTATGGAGGTAATTATCATAATATTGACTACTTGGTTTTGTATAAGCCATCACAAATAATAATATGGAAACGATTAGAAAAGCATATTTCTTCTTGATAAAGGCACCTCATCTCTTATGGATAATCGTACTATATAATACCGCATTTAACCGCCGAATAGTGCTTTTGAATACACTTATATCCACGTTTGAAACGATTTATTGACCATCTTAACATTGTTCATTTTTGCCCAACTCTTTAAATCCGAGATACCTTTATCTTCATCCTTTGAATACCTAAATGCCATATCTAATGGGACGATCTTCCTCCTGTAAGGTAATATCCCAATAACAGGTTTAAAGTACCCCCTGGTCATTATCACTTTAATATCCTTTGAATTAATAATATTTCCATTTAATATAATTTGCTCATTGGATAGGCATAACTCCGTTGGTTTCTTAAAAAATGTTCTGTACAATGCGAGTAACAATAAAACTAAACACAAAAGAACCACAGTTAACGAAGTGTAGAATACCCCCCTCTGATTCCATAATCTCAATCCAAGAATAGATTGACTCGATATAAGAGCAATCATGCCTATAATAGTTCCAATTCTGGATGGATTCTTAACTGGATATTTTATTTCCGTCAACATGGCTCCCCCCTGTTCAAATCCCATACCTTAGAATACCACATATTGGAAGTATTCTGCCTGTGTGTCGTTATTGAGTTATCGTTTCACGTTAACGTAAAGTTAAGGTAATGAATCGACATGTGATTCGACTTCAAAAATAAATTCTTCGAGCTTATCGCAGTCAAACCAACCACTTTTTTCATTGATTTCATAAAGCACTTGAATTTTGCTGCTGGGGCAGTGGAACGCTATGTAACTTCCCCGTCCAAGATGAGCTAATGCCTGCACTAGGGCTTGTTCAGTATCTTTCCATGTAGCAAAACCGGCTTTGAGGCGCTACCGTCTCCTTTGTGTAACAGGATGTTTCCCAAGTTCAATCGTGTATGCATAGGTTCCATTCTTTCGTTTGCTGATACAGCCTCGCATCGTTATTCAGCCTCCTCGTTGATTTTCAGTCGTGTTACACTTGTACTGGAAAACAGAACAGCGGGATTGTCGTTATACATAGAGGACAAGCTTGAACCACTGAAGACGGTCTTTATGTATAGAGGGCAGACTTCGAGTGTTACATTGCGCAGCAGTATAGCACACTGTACCCACTTGAGGTTTGCCCTTTTTTTGAAACTGGTTTTCATAATCCATCTTTTCCAGCTCTAATTATGCACTTTCTCTGGTTTAGCCCCTCCATGCTGCTCCTTATTCCGAGAGGCTATAATCTGCATTATCTTGCTACATTGCTACATTAATAATATGAATCGGAAGTTCATATGAGAGCAATGCAAGAATTCTTATAAAATCTCACGAATATGCAGTGCTTCGCATATGCAAAAAACGCTCGAGGGCTGTCCCGCTATCATAGATAGCGAAACAGTCCTGAGCGTAATATCTGTGTTCGTTTAATTCATCATACTGGCAGCAATACGGATGACCTCATCCTTGGTCAACTCAGATTTCTCCTGGCGAACCGACACATTATAGATGATCTGCGCTTCCGGGTCAGACCAGACTAGTCTATACTTATACCCCAGGTCAATCTTTTCGTTGCTGGAAGGTTCGAGATAAATGAGCTGCTTGCCGCCAATATCAATATTCTCCACCTTTGTCGTTTTGGTCCACAGCAGGCTTTCTACCGGTGTAGCTTTTTCATCAACACGTGAGGCACTGATTCTCACCTGAATCTTCCCCTTCTTGTACACAAGTGTAGAAGAATCATAGGCAATATTCTCCGCCTTCTCCCGTTTCCAAGTCATCCGGAAGTTGTCTCCTAGGTCTATCTCGCTTTCGCCTTTAAACTGCTTGTCATCTTCGACCTTTATAAAAGAAGGCTTGATAAACGCCTCGTCCAAGGTATACCCATCCGGCATATATCCCGGTTGCTTCACTTCGGGAGCGTGGTGCTTCTCAACACTGGTCTTATAAGTGGAATAGTCCTTGACTATGATCGGCGGGCAGTATAACCCAAGATGAGATTCTTCTTTCCCGTCTTCACGTTTGATAACATAGGTGGCATACTCTCCAGGAAGCAGCAACTTCTCAATGGCATTGTAGCCCTTTGCATATTTCATCTTGTAGAGTTCATCCTCTTTGCTCAGCTGCGCTTTGGCCGGCCAGGGAATCAAGGGTTCATTCGGCTTCTCTATCATTCCACCTGATTTCGTTGCCAGAAGTGGCTTATAGGGCAGCACCTTGTACTGAATTTGGGCCCCCTGCCGGAGTTCACCGGAATACTGGGTATAACCGCCGCCCAACAAGACCATTACAAGTAGTGCCGCCACCCAGCCCTGCACCGGAATCCGCAGGATTCTCCTCCGGCTCCGCCCCGTTCCGGCTTCTGTCTTTAGCCTGCGCATAACGTTAGGAGCCCCTTCGTTTGACGGAATTGTCTGCAGAGGGGTCTGCTCTTCTGCAGCAGGTAAGATCCCGCCAAGCCCGAGCGCTGTCATTACCTGTTCATGAACATCAACGGGGATGAAATTGGCGGACCGGTCTCCGTGCTTCAGAAACCGCTCCTCCGAGGTTAATTCACTCTTGTCCATAGTTGTTTCTCCTTTCTCTCCAACACCTTTTTAAGCTTGCCTTTGGTCCGTTCATATCTTTTGCGTACGGTAGCCGTACTGACACCCAGAATTTCGCCGATTTCCGCAAACGATTTATCTTCATAAATACGCAGAATCAACAAATTCCGGTCTTCCACATTCAGCTTCCCCAGGGCGGTCGAGACTGGCTCGCTGAACAGACGGTCCTCGACCATTTGTTCGGCACTGTTCACCGCAACCTCCTGCCGGAGCAACTTGCGCAATTGAAACTGAAATTTCTGCCGCCGCAACTGATTCAGACAATGGTGGTACGCGATCTTGTAGAGCCATGATACGAAATCCGCCTGCGGCTTGTATTGCCCGATATTCTGATAGGCCTTAATCAGGACATCCTGCACCGCATCCTCCGCCTCTTCCCTGCTGTTCAGCATCCGGAAGCAGTAGAGGTATATCCGCTGCTGGTACAGCTTGATTACATCTGAGAACAGGCGGGCATCTCCGGCCTGTATTCTCCTAATCTTCTCTTCCATAGAATCCACGTTGGTCTCCTTTCTTCTATTTCTTCTGTTTCTATAGATATAACACTTGAGTAGCCTCAGGCGTGACATTTATTTCTTCCGGCTGCACAGCAAATGAGACCTACAGATGAATCCCGGTTGGTGATCCGCTTGAACATGTGCATCACCTTCTCCGCCAGGTTCCCTTTTTTCCAGTATTGGGCTGCATCGGCATGGACCTTAATCAGAATTACATCCGGTCATCATAGCCGGTCTTCAGGAGCGCCCCGCAAATAAAGGCAGGGCCTACATTGGTGGGGGTTGGCGGCAGTGACTTTCTCTCGCTGGACTTTCCTAGGGATCGGTAACGTAAATAGAGTTACACTTAGCTTAGCTGGCAGCTGACAACAGCCTGACTCCACGATGTAGAATCCGGTACTTTTACTACAAGCTAGTCGCTCTGGGCACCCTTGAACCCCTCGCGGACAAGAACACCAAAATACTTTTGGCCGACAAACTTCCCGCCATGAACTATCCAATAGTAACGATAGCACGTATCGTGATCCATTTTTCTCGTCCTAAGTATGCCAATCTGGTCGTAATAACGCAGTGTCATCTCCTATCTACAACATAATGTGAGTATACAGTTTCCCGTGCTGAGAAACGTCAATGATGCTTTTATTCATTCGAGAAATTACTCTTAGATGAACAAAAGCAGCCGATCGTGTTGATCGGCTGCCTTCTTGTTTTTATTAAGATATCGTTTCATCTAGCTTAAAGTTCAGGTAATGAATCGACATGTGATTCGACTTCAAAAATAAATTCTTCGAGGTTATCGCTTCTAATATCTTACAGTAATCAAATAAACACTCAACATCAGCTCTGTCCATTAAATTGGAATGCTGATACTCAGTCCCAGATGGCTCTGGAAAAATTCGGCGAAAAGGTTCTCTTTGTCGTTCTCCAATCCATTTCTTATTTAAACCGTAGTAGTTTTAGTCCTACTGCTCATTTTTTTAAATAGTAAGCTGGCAAGTAGTAAAGCTATGCATACAGCGGCAAAACCCAGCCAATTCAAATATAGGACAGAGGTACGACTGATGACTAACCCGCCTAATCCAGATCCCAGTGCAAAGCCAAATTGGATGAACGAAGTATTTACACTAAGAGCAATGTCCGGATTTCGAGGCGCCAGAGTAACCAGATATAGTTGCTGGGCCGGGGAAATACTCCACGTTGCTAACATAAAAATCATTAAAACCAAGATTAAAACCAACAGATTGACTCCGGCTAGAGCGAATAAAAGCAGTGTCGTCCCTTGTAACAGGAGCCCGAGACAAATGGTGAATTTCGATCCCTTTGCATCTGCCAGTTGTCCGCCCAGCTTTGATCCGACAAAGCTGCAAATGCCCGCCAGGAACAGAACACCGCTAATTTCGGTCATGGAAAGAGAGGACGTGGCTTGCAAGAAAGGCGTAATATAAGTAAACAGTGTAGAATAGCCGCCGACATAAAATAACGTAATAACCAAGGCCATCAGAATGGTTGGATTTTTTAAAATAGAGAGCTGCATTCTGAGGGTAACCTTTTCCTCTTCTTTGATTGCCGGAACCTTTTTATAGATGATAAGTAATGGAAGAATACTTAATAATCCGATTAAAACAAATAGCACTCTCCATCCAAACATCTCACTAAAAAATGTGCCCACAGGAACACCAAGCACTAGTGAACTGCTAAGCCCCATCAAAATGATACCGATGGCATTGCCCCTTTTTTCTTTTTCAACGAGTCGGGTCGCTATTGCCATGGCTACAACGGTAGCGATTCCTCCGCTAGCCCCTTGGATAATACGTATCCATAGTACTGTTTCATAAGCAAGATCTACAAACATAAGTCCGTTGCTGGCAATAAACACACCTAGGGTGGTCATTAGTAGTTTCTTGCGATCTGCATTGATCGTTAATGCAATCAAAACCGGAGCGACAATGGCTGCAGAGAGGGCAAACACAGTCACCAATAATCCAACTTCAGAAGTAGATACTCCCAAGTCCACAGCGATCATCTCAATAACTCCTGTAATAATATATTCAATGGTTCCAATCAGAAAAACAGCCAGTGCCAGAATATAAATGATCCGTTTATTTTTCAATTTCCCCCACTCCACTTCTTCTGTTATCTATTTATAATGGGAATTTGTATTTCTATGAATTGTGCATCTCGTTCTGGAGATAACGGTAAATATAACTCCCTGCCCGGTTCGTTCTCCTTGATCTGATAGTTGTTTTTCTCAATCCATTTAGCTAAATGAACACAGGCCGCACAATCAAAACTAGTATTTGAATGAAAAGCCATTGTGGCCATCATCGGTTCAGGAGGAAGAGTCCGTAGCTGAAACGGTTCTGGAAATGATCGCAGCTCACAGGTTAAAAAATACCCGACTTCAAACTCAAACTCATCCTCTTTTCCTTCGACTTCTTTCCACAAAACAACCTGAGGGCCTTGAATGAATTGACGATTTTCCGTCGTTATAAACTGATCAAATTGACGAAGCAAATCCGGAATGTCCTCTTCTTTCCCGCATGCTTTCTGATAAAGAAACAATTGAGCACCCTCTGCTTTGACTCTGATTTCTTGACCCGTTTCGAATTGCCCCTCTTTTTCTATAAGCTGCATACGTTCCTCAATCCTGACGAGTTTAGCTTGTTCCGTATCGATGATATGCTGGATTTCGCTTCTTTTCAGCTTAAACATGCCTTGAATATTTTCTAATGAAATATTTTCCTGAAGCAGCTGTTTAATTTGAGGCAATGTAAAACCCAATTCCTTATAGATTAAAATTCGGTTGAGCTCAAGGAGCTGATCTGCGGAATAGTAACGGTAGCACGTATCCTGATCCACTTTTTTCGGCCTTAGTATGCCAATCTGGTCGTAATAACGCAGTGTTTTTAAGGATACCTTGCTTAGCCTAGAAAATGCACTGATTTTGAACAAAATATCATCTCCAATCTATAACATAAGGTGAGTATACAGTTTCCCGTGTAGGGGAAAGTCAAGGGATGCTTTTATTTATTTGAGAAATAACTCTTAGATGAACAAAAGCAGCTGATCGTGTTGATCGGCTGCCTTCTTGTTTATATTAAGCTTCTTTCCAAGGTTTAATTGGTGCGTTATAAGCCAATAAACGTTTTCACCTTTGCCATCCTTCAATTATCGCACGGTGTAGCTAGGTTGGGCTATAGGTAGCTAATTCCGCGCACGGTGTAGATAGCTTGAGCTATAGACGGCTAGTTTAAACACTGGGTAGCACGTTTAGGAGCAAATTTGGCAGGCGGCGTTCTTTTCACCAACTGTTCGGACTCAGTTGCTCTTATTTCCACAATTCAGCTCATTTTGCCACACTATCGGACTCAGTTGCAGCTATTCCCTCAAATGTACTTCTTTTCTGCGCAAATCAAGGGCAATAAGAGCTATACAGTCCGAAACCTTCGCAATATGAACCCATATGCTGAAATAGCTGCACTACGGTCCGATACGATCAAGATCGCGCAAAGGGCAGCTAGTTTCGAGACATAGGCGGCTAGTTTGAGCAACAGGTAACAAATTCTGCGCACGGTGCAGCTAGGTTGGGCTATAGGTAGCTAATTCCGCGCACAGTGTAGATAGCTCGAGCTGTAGTTAGCTAATTCCGCGCGCGGTGTAGATAGCTTGAGCTATAGGTAGCTAATTCCGCGCACGGTGTAGATAGCTTGAGCTTAGACGGCTAGTTTAAGCACTGGGTAGCACGTTTAGGAGCAAATTTGGCAGGCGGCGTTCTTTTCACCAACTATTCGGACTCAGTTGCTCTTATTTCCACAATTCAGCTCGTTTTGCCACACTATCGGACTCAGTTGCAGCTATTCGCTCAAATGTACTTCTTTTCTACGTAAATCAAGGGCAATAAGAGCTATACAGTCCGAAACCTTCGCAATATGAACCCATATGCTGAAATAGCTGCAATACGGTCCGATACGATCAAGATCGAGCAAAAGGCAGCCGATCACGCAGCTGGCTGATCGTGATTTGAGCCAACGTTTCCGTTAGTGGAACAAACTACTCCCAGTAAGGAGTCCCACTAAAAAGAAATTCTTTTTTATTTACATATAACCTAAATTCCCGACTTGCTAATTTACTAATATGACTGGGTAACCACTCATTAGATTCAGGCAACCCAAGCCAAAAATTCATTGTTTCGAGTTGGGCAGCTACAAAGAAGCCTTCTAACTGTTGAACATAGTTATGAGGCAGGCCGAATTGTTTGGCGTATGATTCTAGCAACTGGCTTCTGAACGCTGGGTGGATATAAGAAAGTGCCCAACCTAAATCGAATAAATAATATCCGAACCCGCAAGCTCCAAAATCAATGGCTCTAGCTTCTTGTTTATGAAACACATAATTACCTGGAATCAAGTCTGCGTGAATTATCCCCCAGTTGCCAGGCGTTCTTTCTATATCGTTCATCATTAAAATTGCACGCTCACCGGCCAATTGCAGAATTCCCACATCATTTTTATTGAGCTCACCACCGTCGGCCAGCTGTTTGAGCTTTTCTAATGATTGCGAAATTCTAGTATTATCAAAGGATGGTCTAGTAAATGATTGCGGAACCTTCCAAATAGATGATTGTTTATGAAGCTTTCCGATCAATTCACCTACGCACTCGGCATCATTGACTGTTGGAACAAATTGTTTTTGTTCACCCTCTACCCATTTTACCAATGTACAGTTCATGTCAGCTATCTTAGTAACATATTCACCAATGTTATTTTTTATAGGTGACGGTAACACCAGATCAGTATCATTTATTAATGATTGCAGCCAAATCATTTCTGAATGAATGACTTTTTCCTCAGACCAAATACTTTCCATCGAATCATTTTTTGATAGATGTATCCGCAAACTATAGCAGTTACTTTCCTTATCTGTCACTTTATAGATGGTGTTTGCATTTTGGCCAATATGAGCTATTGATTGATAAGTAATCGAATAACAAGTTAATGCTTCTATTGCAACATCATGAGTATTTAACATGTTCTCCTCACTCCCCCTGAAACAACCGAATAAGGACATCGTACCATGACTTTTTCTAATAGTTCGGGAGAGAACTCTTATATTTATATTTTATCCACCACTTAGTTTATTTAGGTAACTTGCCCGTTAGTTGAATAAAGGCAGCCGATCACATTTACTGACGGGCTGCCTTTATCGTGTTTATGGAACTAGCGTTTCCCGTTAGCTTAACGCCATTGCCTATGCATCACCAATCTCCGATATACGTGTCTACTTTACTTTATTTAATAAGTTTGTCACCATTCTACTCAATGTCCCTTGATCGACGAAAGGAGCAAGGCTTGCCAGCAGATCTGGGCTAAGATGTTCAGCTTCGACTCCACTAATTAACTTCTCGAGATTTTCCCTGTCCAGAAAAGGTGCGAGGCTTATGATCCGGTTCGCATCAATAGTGCCATCTGCAACCCGGTCTACCAAGCGGCTTAACGTTTCTCTGCTAATAAAGGGTGCCAGCCCTTGAACGAAATGCCAGCTCAAGCTACCCTCTTCTGCTTGTTGAACCAACCGATCTACATGTTCTCTTTCAAGAAACGGGGCAATTCCAACAAGATTGTGCACTTCTAAGGAACCGTCAATCGATTTATCTACCAGTCGGCTTAATGTGTCGCTGCTGACGAACGGAGCGAGTCCAGTAATGGCATTCCACACAATTTCGCCCTCTTCTGCCTGACGAACCAGTTCATCCAATGTATCTGTTCCAAGGAACGGAGCCAGCCGCATGATCACGTCTAACTTAAGGACGCTGCTGTCTAATCGTTCTGTAACCTTATGCAGAGCGCTTGCTTTTACAAACGGTGCTACTTCTACAAGCTCTTCCACCTTCATCTCACCGGTATTGACCATCTCTGCAACTTGGTCCGGCCTGTTCTCTGCGATCTCCTCAACGATCGTTCCTAGGTGCTGGTGCTCCCGATTTTCTGAGTTGTCTCCTGCATTTAAAATGTCGTCTACCGTTTTGCCGAATAACCTCGCAAACTGCGGAAGCGTTCCGATATCCGGTAGCGAGTCGCCCCGTTCCCATTTCGATACCGCTTGATGACTTACATTCAGTTGATCGGCAAGTTCCAATTGGGTCAAATCCTGGTCTTTGCGAAGCTTCGAAATATAAGCTCCAATTTTACGCAAGTCGAGCATTGTATACCTCCAATAAAACAAAATGTACAGTGCGCACTGTCGAAAACAGCATAGCATTTCCTCAAACGCAATCCTATCAAGCGGTGGTTGAATTTTCATAGGCGCTTTATTCAACTGTCGGTAGAATTCTCCACTTTTGTCACTTTCATTTATAGGTTTTTTTCTACAGTTCATTTCCATTATCCTGCCCGCTAGTTGAATTACACCACGTACGTTCATAGGTCCATGCAAGCACAACTTCACTAATTGATCAACATGAAGCTATCACACGAAACCTTTAATGGAGACGAGAAATGGATGGAGAACTTTTTTTATTTCCTATAGCCATTTGAACGATAATCTGAAGCACGATGATTACAGACAAACCATAGAATGCTTGAACGAAGCTGCCTGTTGCATCGTGGAGCCAGCCAATCGCTAGCGGCCCAAGCGCTCCGAGAATGTAGCCACCAGATTGGGTCATTGCGGACCAGCTACTGGCTTCCTGAGCATTGCTTGTTTCATCAATGGGCAACATCAGTGCAATCGGGAACAGCCCACCCGCCCCAATACCGAGCGGAATCGCCACGAGCCATGGGCTAACGGATAGGTTCAGAATCAAGACACCCGTCAACTCTAATAATGCACACCCGACAAGCCAGAATACACGTCTTTGGTAACGATGTACAAGCATCGGAATGAACAAAGTAGAGGGCAGCGATATCAAGGTAAATAAAGTTTGGATTTTGCCGGCCGTCTCTTGACTATACCCCTGGCTTTGGATTGCTGGCGCAAGCCAAGCGGTCAACGAATAGAAGATCGCTGCCATCAGCCCGAAGAATAATGTCAGCAGCCAGGCACGTTTGTTGTTCACCGGAAGTGGTGCATTAAGTACACTCGAGATTTTACCGGATTGTCGATCTGTGCGCGCAGACCAGGCTAATCTTAACCAAATCGGCAATGCAATAGCTGCGAGTAATGCCCATACAGCCAACGAGCCTCTCCACGAACCACCCAGCGTATGCTGCAGCGGGACCGATAGTCCCACACTAATGCTGGCCCCCATCACCATCGCTGTAGAGTAAATACCCACCATGGATGCCACTCGGTCAGGGAAGTACTGCTTAATGAAACTGGACAACAGCGGCCCTGCCAATGCAATTCCTACACCGGAAAGAAAAGAAGTGAACATCATCAAAGGAGTTGTACCAACAAACCATCGTAATCCCGTACCTAACCCAATGAGGATTAAAGCCAGAACAATTGCGCCCTCATTTCCCCACCTTCTGCTTAATCGTACGGAGAACGGAGCAAATATGCCCATGCATAATACCGGAAGTGTGGTTAACAAACTGGCGGTAATCCCGCTTATACCCAGATCATTCTGAATGATGCTCATTAGAGGAGAAATAGATGTAATGGGTGGTCGTAAATTCAATGAAGCCAGGATAAGCGCCAAGACGATATAAAAAAGTTTCATTATGAATCACCTCATGGTAGTAGTATCGCTGCATTCTCCCATGACCCTTTGTTAATAACAGATCTTTGGGCGGTGCACGATTAAGTATAGAATCATTAGAATGATTGAACAATACTATTGTTTCTATTAAAATGATTACTAAAACCAATGATTAGAGGTCATGCATATGGAGATTCGTCAGATGGAAAACTTCATTGCTGTGTGTGAGGAGCTTCATTTTACACGAGCAGCTGAGAAGCTTGGCATATCTCAGCCTACGTTGAGTCAACAAATACGCGCGCTTGAGGATGAACTCGGAGTTCCCTTATTTGACCGAGTCGGCAAAAAGATTGTGATGACTCAAGCAGGAAATCTGTTTTTGGAGCACTGTGTACAGATGATTCGGCATTTACAGAATACCCAGGATGCGTTAGCTGAATTACGCAATGATCAACGAGGTCGGTTGGTAATTGGTGTTCTCCCTTCCGATCTGGACTATCGGCTCACCCCATTGCTCGTGAATTTTCATACGCGATTCCCCAAGGTGCAGCTGAAGCTTATCTCTTCGATCTACGTCTTGAATCAAGTACTGGATAATGAAGTAGACATCGGGATCGAGATCACCTCTGCTCCAGATGATCGGCTTGTACGCATTCCCTTGTGCAGTGAAGAATATGTACTTGTCGTTTCTGAGAATCATGATTGGGCTGAACGAAGCACGATTGGAATCCAGGAACTGCGTAATATCCAAACTGTGATGTTCCCCGAAGGATTTACAGGCAGAGAATTAGTTGATGGCTATTGTCGCAAATATGGATTCAGCTTAGATACGATCATGGAGACCAGTTCGGCAACTTCCATTATTAGCTTGGTGAAAGCCAATGTCGGAGGAACATTGCTGCCTTACCGTTTGATCCAAGCAATGAATGAACCAACATTACGCTGCATCCGAATTACAGACGATCCGCCATATCGTCACTTTGAGATCATTCATCGGTCCGACCGTTTTCTGACAAAATCGGCCAAGGCATTTATTGAGAAAACTATCGAGTATTTCAACTAAAGGTGAGATGCGAAAGAGATCGCTTCTGCTGCCAGAAGTAGAGTATAGTAGGAATGAAAATATATTAGGAGGCTACAGCCATGTCACAGGAGATTTGGATTAACCTGCCAGTCAAAGATGTTGAGAGGTCAACTGCCTTTTTCAATGAGATTGGATTCCAAGCGGTGAGTGTTGGTAACGAGAGAGCTAAGCTTGTTATAGGTCAAACAACAATTCTGCTGTTCCCGGATGCGGCGTTTGAGAAATTTACTGGTTCAAAAACCGCAGATACTTCCCATAGCGCTGAAATAATCTTCTCCATTGGTGCTGAAAGCAGAGAAGAAGTAGATGCCTTTGTCCAAAAAGCAGAGGCTGCTGGAGGAAACATCTTTGGCAAGCCAAGTGAGACTGACGGCTGGATGTACGGCGCAGGATTTGCCGACCTGGACGGTCACCGCTGGAATCTGCTGTACATGGATGAGAGCAAAATGCCAAAACGCGAAATTTGAAGCGAAACGCCAACACCAACAAATCCAAGATATGGTGTAATGATTCGGGCTTATACGTTGATGAAAAGAGCTGGGGAACGGAATGAATAAAGAAATAGGGACATCGCTGAACGAGTTCGATGATTTAGCTGGTCAACTGTACCTGAACATTGAATCAAAGTGGACTATATTTGATTCAGTTCCCTCTCAATACCCTAGTAATGAAAGCCAAATTGCAGATGTTTCTGAGGAAGAAAAATACAGTCAGATCATAAAGGTGAGACGTGAAAAGATTATAGATATACAATTGGGAGACAGCACTCCACATTTAATTATAAGCTTTGAATCAGGTAGCATACTATTTGTTATTGGTTTTCATGAGAAGTATGAATGTTGGCAGGTGGGAGTAGAATCTGATAACTGGCTAGTTGTTGCATGTCCAATGAATGGAATTGCTACATGGACTTCAAATAAATTTGAATAATAATAAAACACTCCATTGTCAGGAGTGTTTTTTCTTTTATATACAGATATACATTTAATGGTCAAACTGTACTTTGTGTTTGGAAGCATTGAGGTGAAGCGTATTATATATAATCAATGAATTCATTAGTTTTGTTATATCCATAAATTATGATGGAGTCGGTAGTTACTTCACCTGGAACATGTATTTTTTTCAAGATTTGAATTACATCAGCATTTATCGAGTCATCTTCAGCATGAATTTCTAACCGCCCGATGTCTGTGCCGTGGAAAATCGTCTCCGGACACTCGCTCTTTATTTTTTTGTAGAACTCTTTGACATCAGGGTTGTGACTACGTGTCCGTTCCCAATCATCATAAATCTCCTCTAAAATATCATCATTGTCCGACTGCATCCATAGATTCAAGTATTCGGCGGTAAAATAGGGCAGCTCGACGAATAAGTGTCTCATGCCCTCGTTATGGTAGAGTTCAGACCACAGTTCATATTTCTTGTCAATAATCTTGGCTTGGCCATGTACTTCACCGTACAGATAAATGCTGCCGGATGCTTGCGTCACCACAGGTACATCCTTGGTCGGCTGCGCAGACTTGCTTGCTGTCTTGCCTGCGGTGGAATTATCGCAGGCAGTAAGGCTACTGACCACAAGTATAACGATCAGGGCAAGCAGCAAAGGGTATACAAGCATCATTTTCGCTTTTGCTACGAAGATGAGATTACGGTCATTCATAAACTAGGATCAACCTTTCATGTACATTTATAAATCCATAATTTGGTATTCCCTAGCTGATGCAAGATTTCCTGCTATCTCATCTTCAATTCTATATAGATTAAGGGAAAATGTGTCCTTTAGCGCAACGAAGGTAGCCGTTCATATAGACCAGCTACCTTCGTTTTAGATTAAGCTATTGTTTCCCGTTAGTTCAATAGAATCAACAGTTTCAGTCCGATGGTATCCTCTTGTCTATGATTCAAGCCACCACTTTTAATCCTATGATAAAATACTTATAAATCCCACTATAGCCAAACGGCCAAAGCGGATATAATCTTACTCTAAATTACTGGAGGTAGCGCTCCATACTCGGCCCACTGCTCTTTTGTCGGGCCGTAAAGATCCGGCACACGAAGGCCTGCCTGACGCATCAGTACTGTCATCTGACCACGGTGATGAATCTCATGCTTTACGAGAATTTCCAGCATTAAGCCGTTTGGCCATTGATCACCATACATATCGCTCATGATAAGCAGATTCTCATCTTTCCAACTGGACTGTATAGCATCAAGGAGCGCTTGTGAGGTCCTCTTATAGACTGACGCGATGTCTGCTGCCGAAGCTGGCACCGGCATATCTTCGCCCGGTCCTTCGAAAGACAATCCCGTCCGAGATGGCATTTCGTGCAACGTCTGTACAAGGTGCCATGCAACACGTCCAAGCGTTCTATGATCGCTTGTTATCTGTTGGCCAAGAGACTCGTCCGTCAGCATCTCCAGTGTCCGCATTGTTGCTTCCGTTTCATTCTGCCAAGTTGCGGCAAAATCTTTAATGTGTTTATACATATCCAACATCTCCTTTTTGTAATGGAATCAAGTTTATTGTATCGAACATTAGTTCGCAAGTAAATATTTACATTTACTTGAACTACCCCCGTTAACCAAACGAAGCTGCCGAAAATCATTGTGCTAATCCCGAAATGTAATTAACTACGTATGGTTAATACTTTTGATCATTTTGTTTACGCTAGTCTGCCTATTAGCTTCATAAAAAGAGCAGGATACCGAAGCACTTGTTTATCAATGTATTATTCAACTATCATATCCCGTTAGCTCAACCGTTATTTATGATACGGCTCACCGTAGTATATCTAAGCATAAATTAGAGTTTGACCAAACTTTACACATTCATGTATAAAGCGAAAACCACTCCTTTACTATGGAGTGGTTTCTTAGAACCTCGCTTTTTTGCACTATCATTCTCAATGGAGTTGACTACGCATTTGTATCCAACATTGCTGGAATATTTATTTCTTTTACACAAGAGGCTTTGGAAAGGTTCATTAAGCATTTAACTAAAGAAACAATATCTTGAAGAGGAATCTGTGTACCGCCATACGCAGACAAGACTTTCTCAATTCCATCTTCCAATGGAATTTGGGTTGCAATTTCACCAGGATTTATACAAGTCACACCGATCCCATACTTTTTTACATGCTCCCTTATAGAATTTCCAATACCACGCAAACCGAACTTAGAAGCTACAAATGAAACTTGCGTAAAATCATTATGTTCAAGACCTGCTGTAGAACCAATTAAGAAAATTTTTGCGTTATCTGACTTTTTTAGATTCGGTAAAAGCTTCTGTATGCAGGTAATAGCTGAAGTAACATTTACATTAATGATGTTGACGATTTCAGCTGGGTCATCTTTTTCAAAATCATAGTCATCCCTGAAGCCTTTGCTCTCCCATATCCCTACATTATATATTAATACGTCTATTGTAACGTCATTTACTGTATTCGCAATCAGCTTGCTTGCATCAGATTTCGCTAAATCAGCCTCAATCCAATATTTCTGTACACCATCTTCAAGATTTAAATTGTTAGGACAAGTTCTAGAAACCACCCAAACACGATCACCTTTTTCTGGCAATCCTTTGAAGAATGCCTCACCTAATCCTTTACTTGCTCCGAAGATAATAAAATTTCTCATAAGTTATCCTTTCGATATGATTTATCTCTGCATTTAATCATTAAATTCACAGTGAATGCTGAAAACCATTCAATATAAGAAGCACCAAGAACATTGAATTTTTATATGACGCTTCCCTCAACAATGAATTTATACTTACTTATAATACGGTTAAGCATGATTATGTTCAACTATCCTGCCCGTTAGTTGAATAAAGGCAGCCGATCCACTGATCGGCTGCCTTATGTCATCATTTAGCTATCGCTATTCGATAGTTTAACAATCAAGATTTCTGCACGCCGTGACCACTCTTCTAATGTCTATGCTCAAGGATGTTGATAAGTTTGCCAAACGGGTCGCGGACATAGAATCGCCGAACACCCCAAGGCTCATCAACAAGCCCATATTCTATCGGAAATCCAGCTTTCTTCATGCTTTCAAATGTAGCATCGACATCATCGACTTCAATTGATAGATCAGGCGTAGGCGTTTCTGAGCCACCCTGTGAGGCAAAACTAATCTGAATGCTCATCTCCTCGTCTAAACCATAAGTTCTAATCCAACCATGATCCATCATTAAATCAAGACCGAGCACATCCTCGTAGAAGCATTTAGCTGCCGCGATATCCTTCGTGTTTATATTGGCAACGATTCGTTTGACCTTCATTTCAAACCTCCCAGACAGAAGTAGATTATCCTTGAATATAGAATGCATTCAACATATAACAGTTAATTCTAGCCTCGACGTTCCTGACCTTTATTTATCCATATTAAGCTGCGGAGGCTCACCGAGCAGAAAACACCAGAAAACACCCGAAGAGCTGGCATTAAGTCTGGTTACGAAATCTCCGTACTAACCACCTCAACACAAGAAGCACCACGATTCCGCAAATGGTATAACTGATTGGGCGAATAAATTGCTCAACGATACCCCAGTTGTCACCTAAGCGGTATCCCAGATAGATCAAAGCTAAGTTCCACGGGATACAGCCGAGTGCTGTAAATGTTATGAATCTCCAAGCTTTCATTCCAGCAACCCCTGCGGGCAGTGAGATAAAAGTACGAATAAAGGGCAACATACGAGTAAAAAATACGGTACTCTCTCCATAACGCTCGAACCAACGCTCCGACTGCTCCAAATGATGCTCATTCAAGAGAATATATTTTCCGTATTTCTCTAATAACCGGCGTCCACCAGCCTTACCAATATAATAGGCAATGATGGAACCCAGTAGGTTTCCGAATATCCCAGCAACAGCAACTTCCATAAAAGTAAGCGAGCCTTGCGCAATCAGCCAGCCACCGCTGAGCATAATCACCTCACTGGGAATGGGGATACAGGCACTCTCTAGAATCATCCCTAACCATATGCCCCAAATACCCATAGAATTAACAAGGTGAAGCGCGGATTCAGATATCCACGTAAATAGTTGATGCATGAGTGTTCACTCCGCTTCATAAATTTTACTATTCCTTAAGAAAGTCTCGTTATAATTGAACAAAAAACGGGAGGAAAACAAAATAATGATGAAATTCAATATACACAAATTTTTGTATGGCATATTCGTTATAGCCGCTATCTTGCTGATGTTCCCTAAATTTTCTTACAATGATCCCGATACCTTCTGGCATATAGAGCTAGGACAATATATGATCGGGCACGGACAAGTTCTACATCATGCCATACATACTTTTTACGGAGATAAGCTGCCCTACGTCCCTCATGAATTCGGATTCCAGCTGCTCGTTGCCCCGCTTTATGCAGCTTTTGGATGGCCGGGTGTGTATATTTTGACCGCTGTATGCTTGTTCTTTTTAGTGCTCGGATTGCTTCGTCTGGGTAAGGTTTCACGCAAAGAACTGGGACTTCAAGAAGACCATGTACTCCTGCTCCCTTTTGTGCTGCTAATTTCTTGCTGGATTTATTATAATTATTTCAAAGGCCGTCCACAGATGATCTCTTCGTTTATGATTGTCTGGTTTTTCGTATATTTACGTGAATATCAAATGAGTTCTCAAAAGAAATATGCCGCTGCGATGATTGCTCTTTCTATTGCCATTGCCAATTTTCATGCAGGAGTATGGCTTGTAATTGCTGTATTTACAGGGATGGCTCTGCTTGAATCCTTGATCCAAAAAACGCTGAATGGGCGTAAAATCATAGTCTTCAGTCTCGTCTGGTTCGTTGGCATTCTAAATCCAGGCGGCGTAAAAAGTCTCCTGTTTATTTTGACAGTTACGAAAAAGAACTTTAACCTGCTGATCAATGAATGGCAGCCGATTCGGTTCAATAGCTTGGAGAATTTGCCCATCTTACTATTGCTTTTGTTCTTTGCCTGCACACTTCCTTTTGCACTCCAGGGTAAACCGTTCCGTTTTTTTCTTATGCTTGGGATTCTATACCTCGGTGTATCAAACTTCAAGCAAAACCTGTTTATGTGGCTGTTCATCCCCTATTTTGCGGCTGTATTTTTTGATGCGCTTCCTGAATTCACCAAAACAGGTATTCTAGTCCGACAAAGTACATTACGAGGGTTACTGGCAGTTGGCCTGCTGCTAAACATTGCTTATCTATTCCTTGTACCACCAGTTATTGACGCCAAAAAATATCCTGTCGATGAAATGGACTATATTCTACAGCATACATCTGAAGGTACACGTCCGAAAGTTCTCGCACACTACGGTTCATCCGGCTATGTCATGTTTCGAGGGGGAGATGTGTTATGTGATGGCAGACAAGATCCCTTCGTGACAAAAGATTCTCTTGGCGTATTGGGTTGGACTGCTTTTGAACGCTCGATGCACGGATTCTCTGAATACCTTCCCGAGATCGTTAATTACGATCAGCCCGATTATGTAATTACGAGCAAAAAGGTCTCATATAAGCTACTCAAGGAATGGACACAAAAATTCGGTCAGCCCGTATTTACGGGGACCTATGGCAGTGTCTTCTCGTTTATCCCAGAGTGATGATCCGGCTCGTTAATTCCTCACTCTGTAGAACGCAAAAAAACGCTGACCTGAGGCAATCTAGCCAATAGTCACCATCCGCAATTAAGTATTCTGATTAATAACATCCGTATGGTAAGGATATACATAATTACGACAAATAAGAAAAATAAGTTAGTAAAATATCAAATCTAGCGTTGATTGTTCCTAAATTGTATAGTATTTTATGGAAGAAAGGTAATTTAAAAGAAGGGAGGAATTAAAAATGGACAAGATGTGTATGGAAATGATGATGAACATGTGTATGGATGATATGATGTCTAAGATGAACTGTATGAAGATGGGCATGGAAAAAATGTCTGAAATGGGCATGATGGATATGAACATGGATATGATGATGAAAAAAATGCAGGACTGCGATGAAATGATGACTATGTGTATGACAATGATGCGCGAAGGAATGCAAATGTCTAAGTAGCCTATAGACCATCGTAAGTTTGGCAGAGCAGACTAACTGCATGCCTTTTTTTATTTTCTATTTATTATTACAATGTGAGCTTAAATTATATCCTGATATATCTACTCTGAATCTTCTTCGAAAGATTAATCCGTTCCTGCTTTAACTCCCAGACTTTCTCTTTCCACCGGTACTGCTCTACTGGATCCGCACTTTCCCTCAGCTTATTAAATAAATCCATTAATATTGCATTTATATCGTCGAATTGAATCCACAGCTCTTTCACACTTTGTTCTGTTGTCTCAGCATGAGAATTCTTACTCAGCTTATTCAAACGATCTATGATGTCAGCTTGCCACTGTCCATCGTTAATTGCTTTGGCGTAGTTTAAAAGATCCAGATAATCATCGACAGACATTTTCACCGACTCCTTATTCTGTGTATACCCAGTATTATACTCGGCATTATAGAAATTGCAATAGTCTATCTGTAGAAAAGGCATCTTCTCAGATGCCCCCGCAATGTTATTCCCAATCCGTTACTGGATTTTCCCGCCTTCAACGACAAGCTCATCAGTATATCCTTCACCGTAAATTTCATTTAAGGTTTCTTTGTAGGCTTGATGGATAAATTGTTCTTTACCAAGGGTATCAAGTTCTGTATTAATCCAGTCCAGCAATTCCTTATTCCCCTTTGCCACTGCTGGAGCTATTGTATCCTGACCCCCGAAAGCAGGAATGCTGACCGTAAATCCAGGATTTGATTTAGCCCAAGCAATGAGCTCTGTATTATCGTTAGCGATTGCCGCCCCCCGACCATCTTTAAGCGCTGCAAAAATCTCGGTGTACTGATCGAATTTGAGCAATTCAATATCCGGATATTCTTTGGTAAAATAGGTTTCCGCTGTCGTACCTTTAGCTACAATGAGCTTTTGCTTGTTCCCTTTTAATTGATCAATGGAAGTGATTGGAGCACTGTCTGGGGATACGATCCCAAAGGATAATTTCATGTACGGATTAGCAAAATCCACTTTTTCTTTTCTTTCCTCGGTGACCGTAAAGTTAGCCATAATGATATCAACCTTACCGGATTCAAGATAAGCCACGCGGCTGGCAGCATCAACTAACACAAATTCAACCTTCGAGTCATCCCCTAGCAGATCCTTGGCAAAGCGTTTGGCAATATACACATCAAATCCTTGGTTTTTACCCTCAGCGTCCACATAACCAAAAGGTGGTTTGTCTGCAAATACGCCGATCTTAATCTTCCCTTTCTTCTTTAGCTGTTCAATAGAAGTGAATTTAGAAGATGCTGAGTTTCCGTTGTTATCCGAACTATTTCCGCAAGCAGCCAATCCCATCAATAATATACTTACACCTACCAGCATCGTTAGCCATTTCAAACTTTTCTTCATTTCTCTTCCTCTCCTATTTCTATAATTTTTCGTACTGAAATATATCCAGAAAATGCTGGGCACGTTCTGTCGCAGGGTGGGTAAAAAATTGTTGCGGGGCAGCGATCTCACATATCTTGCCTTGATCCATAAACACGATCCGATCCCCAACCGATTTGGCAAACCCCATTTCATGAGTCACGATGATCATCGTCATTCCTTGCTGAGCAAGCCCTAAGATCACATCAAGCACTTCCCGAACCATTTCCGGATCCAAGGATGCTGTCACTTCATCAAATAACATAATCTCCGGATTCATACATAAAGCTCTTACTATAGCTATTCTCTGCTTTTGTCCACCGGAAAGCTGGCGTGGATAGTCCAGTTTACGCTCAAGCAGCCCAACCCGCTCTAAGAGCTGTTCCGCTTGCTGCGTTGCTTCTTTAAGCTCTCTCTTTTGTACTTTCAGAGGGCCTAGAAGAATGTTATCCATAACCGTCATATGCGGGAATAACTCATAATTTTGAAAGACCATTCCGATATGCTGCCTAACTTCACGCCAATCTACAGCAGCCCCCGCGAGGTTCTGCCCACGATATTGTATCGCCCCTTCCTGAACCGGTTCCAAACCGTTAAGACAACGCAGGAACGTACTTTTTCCACAGCCAGAGGGACCGAGAATAACGATTACTTCTCCTTTTTCGACCTGCAATTCAATGCTGTCCAGAACCTTTCGCTCTCCAAAATATTTGTGTAATTGTGTAACCTCCAGCAGGAGTTCTCCGGAATCTGCCATTACAACCGTTCCTTCCTAAGCCTTAATTTTGCCATCTGCTTTCAACTTTTTTCGAAAGTCTGGATAACGGAAAACATACAGAAAAATATAATATAAAGATAAAGCCGTATACCCAGAATGAAGCGGTGGGCGCTTTTATCACGCCGAGTTCAATGATCTGCTGCCCGATCTTTACCACCTCAATCACTCCAATCAGCACCACCAGTGATGTTGTCTTGATCATTCGTGTGGCAAGATTAATCATTCCCGGCAGCATTCTGCGTACAGCCTGCGGGATCAAAATATGCCGATAAAGTTGACTGCTGCTCAGACCTAGCGCCCTGGCAGATTCCACCTGATGTTTTGGCATAGATTGCAAAGCTCCACGAACAAGATCGCCAATTTCCGCAGCTCCCCATAAGCTGAACACCAATATAGAGGTAGCCTCCCCGCTGATATCGATATGAAGTAATGGAGAGAAACTGAAATGTACTACATACAGCCACACTAGAATCGGAATAATTCTAAAGGTCTCCAAATAAAGACGTAATATAAACCTTAATGGCCTCGATCCCAGCGTCCGGAGCAATCCCATAACGATCCCTAATAACGTACCGATTCCAATAGAGAGAAATGAAATTTCAATCGTTACAAGTAAGCCCCCTAATAATCGTTCGAAATTAGAACCTTCAAAAAGCACCTCAATCCCCGAATTCTGCATATCTCACCTTCCTTTCCACCCAAGTCAATAAAAGCGATAAGGGCAGGACTAACACCAAATAGGCGAGTACCAGAAGGAGCAGAGACTCCGCTGTTTTGTAATGCATGCCGATCAAGTCTTTTGCCACATTCATCAAATCCATTAAAGCAATGGCACCTACAATAGAGGTCTCCTTCAGCAGAAAGATCGCATTTGCCCCTAAAGAAGGAATACTTATCGCAAAGGCTTGGGGAAAAATAACATATCTGACCAGCTGCAGCTTAGACAGTCCAATGCTCTGACCTGATTCAATCTGCGATTGGCTAACTGCCTCGAACCCACTTCGAAAAGCCTCCGTCATATAGCTCCCGCCCAAAAATGTCATGCCTACAATCGCACAGGTCATTTCACTAAAGTGAATTCCGATCTTAGGTAAGCCATAGTAAAGAAAAAAGAGCTGCACAAGTAAAGGGGTGTTCCGTGAAAGCTCAATGTAGATCTTAATAACATCACTGACGATTTTGACCTTATAGTACAAGACGATACTGAACAGTAATCCAATAAGGAGTGAGAATACAATAGCTAACAACGCTAGCTTCACTGTCAGCCACATCGCCTCACCATAAAGCGGCAAACTCTCGTAGATAAACTCCCAGTCTAAATTCATATCTGAGTAACCCGATCCCCTTTTCTTAATTTCTAATAATTATCAAAATCTTACATTAAACCTTACGCGTGGTGATATGATTTTATTCATACTATTCCAAGTAAATAACTACGTTTTAAAACTCTTGTATAGTAGTCCACAAAAAAAACCGCTAAGAGATTAGTCTTAGCAGTTTCCTTGTTCTATAGGCTAAACCTTGCCCCACCCTAACATCCCACTACCAATAGCCTCGGATGCCGGTCTGCAAGCGGATCAGCGCTTCCATATAATAATAATCTCCCCAAATCATATGACCATCAGGCACACGTCCACCTCTCACATGATAAGAACCATGCTTTAGAAGTCCCTCTGCTTCCGGATTTCCAGATGTCGCATAATGTTCCACTAGAGATTTCATGCTACGGTGTAAAGCAACTTCATAAATGGCCCGGTCCGGATCGTCTACGCCTAGGTGATCGAGCAGTTCCAAAAGACCGGCTGCCGCAATCGCCGAAGCCGAGCTGTCGCGAGGGGTCTCCGCTCCCACTGGCACATCGAAATCCCAATAAGCCACACTATCCTCCGGTAGATGGCTGATAAAATAATCCGCTAGGCTCTTAGAAGTCTTAAGAAAATCCTCATTCTGCGTATAGCGATACACCAGAGCAAAACCGTATATTCCCCAAGCTTGACCACGTGTCCAGGTCGATCCGTCCTCATAACCTTGATGTGTTCCTCCACGAATTGCATTTCCGGTAGCCGGATCAAAATAAAAAGTATGGTAAGAGGAGGCATCCCCACGCACAAGAAATTTCCGGCTCTTAAACGCATGTTCGAGCGCTATTTCATAATAGCGCTTATCTCCTGTTTCCTCAGCTGCCCAGAATAATAGAGGTAAATTCATCAAGCAGTCAATAATGATACGTCCCGCATTCTCCGGGTCACTCTCCAGTCCCCAGGCCTGAAGAATCCCTGCTGGTTCACGCCAGCGCTTGCACAGCGTGTCCGCAGCTTGCAGACCGACAGCTCGCGCCGCTTCGCTGCCCGTTATTTTCCACTCCGCTACTGCGGTCAGTGTATACAAGAAACCAATGTCATGATGGTCCAGGGCGATGTGCTGATCCAGACGATGCTTGAAGTCCCCTAACCAAGAGGCTGCCGCCTCCTTATAGCATGAATCCTTACTATATTCATAAGCAAGCCACATCATCCCAACATAGAAACCCTCTATCCAGTCGTCGTTATCTCCCCATTCGTACTGTTGCCCCTCAGCGATATGAGGCAGTTTGCCCGGATGGTTAGCCATATTGCTCCCAACTTTGTGAATCGCATCCTCAATAGCCTTATTCCACATCTTTGTTTCTCCCTCCCCTTAAATCAACAGTATGCAAAAGTGTATCGTTACTAGGTTCGTATACAGCAACCCTTCCGTCCGAGTGCCATTGAATAAGCGGCGGTGAAGCAAGACTTGCCTGGTTCTCCGGAGTATTCGTCGCTCCGAAGACAGCAGATATCAATACTTGATCTCCCGGTTCCAGTCTGGAGCACAAGCTCGGAAGAAGTGTCCGCGGCTTCAGCAGATTGGTATTTGGCTCGGGATATACGCACTCTCCCCGATCAAAGCCGCATAGCCTATGTATGGCACTGATTCCCCAGGGCAGCTGTACCGAAACAGCAGTGTTTGATACATTAATAATTTCCCGTTCACTGTGCGAGAAGCCAGCTGACTGGCCAATGGCAAATCCACCTTCCGCTACATCCAGCCGCCGGGCAGTATGAATGCTGTGAACACGAACATGCCATAGACCTGCCGGAATAATCCATGTCTCCACATTTACATCACTCCAGGGATGCCAGCGGGAATATACATAGCTGTCCCCGATTTCCCAGGTCTCACAGAATCTGCGTACCCGATAGTGTTCATCACATTCGCATAGTGCGAGTGTAGAATCGTAAGCGCCTTGAACCAACCCGTAACCCGCTTTCGGGACACTAAAGCCAAACAGAGTGGAGTATGCAAATTTAGAATATTTGGCTGCGCTATGGGCCATATCAAAGTTAGCCATCTGGCCAGAGGTATAGGCAATAACCTGCCTATTTCCTTCCGGACGACACACAAGCATTCGCGCCTCTTGGAGAGCCCGTACCTCTTTCAAAATAGGCAGAGGCTCTTCCTCCGCCAGCCAAAAAGGATGATCATCTGGCAAGGCAAGAATAAGCATAGCTTTAAAGGCCCAATACGGAGATCCGGGGGCGTTGTAGTTCTCTGTCATGACTAGATTCGGATAAGCATATCCGATGCTAAGCAGTCCGTCTAATCCCATAATAGGTTGTTCAAACCACCAACGAAAATGGCGCATAATGATTCCTTTAAGAACGCCATATGAAAAAGGAACCCCTTCTGCATACACCAGCGCACTCCAGAAAGAAACCTGTGCAAAACGATAGGTCAGGCTACGACCAAAAGGAAGTGCGCTTCCGTCCTCAGCGAACCAATAAATGAAATCCTCGGCAAATCGTACTGATCTTTCCCGATAAACAGCAGCTCTCTGAGGATCATCATCCGCCATCAGCTTAGCGTATATCAGCGTATAATAATGCATAGCAAAAGCAATATAATAGTCCCTCTGATCCGTCAATCCATCGGAATACCAACCGTCACCAAGATAGTAATTATCGATCTGCGCTAGATAATCATCCATTATGCTCTGATCATAAGGTAATCCGACTTTCTTGAAGCCCACATTTACAAGAACCGTGAACATCAGCCAGTTATTCGGATTGGAACGATCCACATGATTAATCTGATTTAGCCAGTTATATACATTTATTTTCTGCGTGTCACTCAGCGGCTCCCACATTTTATGTGGTGCAAGAGCAAGCCCCAGTCCCAACACGGCCTGCTCTACCATACGCTGATCTTTGGAAGTAAATTGCCCCCAATATTCTTCATGCTCCGGGTCTGTCCCGTTGATGATTCCTTCCAGAAACATCGGCCAGAGTGCACTTTCCCCTCCACCGCTGGCATGAGGAACAAGGCCCCATAGAGGACGGGCAAAAGCTTCCATAAGCGCTGTAGCTTCATTGTAAATCGATCCTGTAGCGCCCATATTAATTCCTGCACAACCAGAGGTAAATCTGCGCTCCAGTGGAGTATATAGTTCATTTAGGAACATCTGTAATTCATTTTTAGTGCCCTTTATTCCCACAGCAATGTTTCCTCCTGTCCACACTCAATGCCAAGCGGCATATTCACTAGGCCTCATGCCCATTTCCCGTTTAAACAGCTTGATGAAATAACTTTTGTTGGCATATCCCAGATACTCGGAGATCTCTTCCACTGTCTTTTCAGATTGGTTAAGCAGCTCCTTTGCCTTCTGAAGCTTTAGCATATTTACATATTCGATGAAGTTCTGGTTTGTTTCCCGTTTGAATAAGCGGCTGAAATAACTGGCATTTAAGTTAAGGCGGCCTGCCATGTCCTCCAGCGTTATTTTCTCCGTCACATGACTAATCACGAACTGCTGGGCTTTGATGACCTCACTCCGTTTAGACTTGATGGAGAACATACTTATTTTCCGCGCTAATTCCTCTAAGTACTGCACCAGCCATTGTTCCAAATGCTCCAGAGTTTCAATGTCACCAACCACGCTAAATAGCTTTTCTTCGGTTATAGCCAATGGAGATTGCAGAAGCTGTTTCGTCTTCATCTGCAAGTCCATCAGCAAGCGAAGCACACATTCCTTGACTTCATTCGGATGGAATTTTTGCGAGGCCACCCATTCCCTCCATTCCTTTACATGAACGCGAAGCTCCGTGTTCCTGTTCAAGGCAATATCATCATTGATAACAGCGTACAAGGTTCCATACTCAGCATAAATATCTTCTCCGGAAAAGCAGACTTCTTCAAAACGGTGGATTCCCGCCGCAGGGAGATAAAAGCGCTGTATTTTCTCCCTCAGCATCCGCTGCAATGTTCCGCGAATTTCCTCAGGACTGCGCGCCTCAGCGCCAAATAAGCAAGAGACAGAGAGTTTAAGATATTTTTGAACCGCAGAGGCTGCATTTTGAATGGAGTGATAGATTGCCTGGTGATCTTTAGAAGGCTGGTCGCTGCAAAAGAGAATGACGATCTCCTTATGGCTGTATCTCGAAATAAACAGACTGTGATCAGCCTCAAGCACTTCCTGCATAATATTCTCAACCGCAAAAGAAATCGTATATTCACTCATCCGGCGCACCCTTGAAGCTTCCTCTGGACGGTCAATTACAATAACCAGCGGGATATAGTTTTTGGCGTGGATCATAATTCCGTTTGATCGGGCCTGCTCGATCCAAGCCCCCTTATCCCAGGATTGATACAAGGTATCTTTTAGAAACTTTTCCTTCAGCGCGGCGCGATTTTGAGACTGCTTTTGCTTATAAACCAGCATCTCTGTATGCTGCTGCCTATTCAGTCCCACTTCCGCCACAAGGGTGCTAATCGCTTGCTGTAACTGCTCAATATCCAGTGATTCTTTTAAAATATATTCTCCTACGTTTAATTTCAGCGCTTGCTGGGCGTATTTGAATTCGTTGTGGCAGGAGAGAATAATCGCACGGATTCCGGGCTGCACAGCTCTGAATAGCTCCAGCATCTCCAGCCCGTTCATCTTGGGCATGCCAATATCGGTAATAATAAGATCTGGTGGACTCTGCTGTGCTTTTTCCCAAGCCTCGAGACCGCTATAATAACATCCGATGAGTTCAATACCGAGCTCACTCCAAGGTACGGCCTGCGACAAATAACGGATAACCGGATAGTCATCATCCACCAATATTGCCGTCAGCATTCTCCACACCCACCTTTCCGTAATCCAGAGGAAACTCCAGACAAATCTCTGTGCCCACATCAGGTTCACTTTGAATATTCAGCTTAAAAGAAGCGCCATAAATCATACTGAGGCGTTGGGCCACATTGCGTAAACCTATGCCGGAGAACCCTTTTCTGTCCTCCTCTGTAATTTGTTCGCTGCTGTATGCGGTTTCACGAAGTCTTGTTAAAGTTTCCGGCGACATCCCGATCCCATTATCCTTAATGGTGATAACCAAGCTTCCCGTAGTTGCAACAATACGAGCTTCAATAAAAATCTCGCCACCAAACTGCTCGAAGCCATGGATGATGGCATTCTCGATCATGGGTTGAATCATAAATCGAGGCACCAGTGCTTCAGCGCTACCGTCCGCTAAATTCATTTCCAGCCTGACCTGATTGGCATGGCGGAAATTCATTAAAGTGACATAATGCGATATCGTATCTGTCTCCTCACGAAGCGGGATAAACTCATTGTCCCTGTTAAAGGTCATCCGGAGCAAAGACGACAGCGAACCAATCAACTCAGCATTCTCCCGATCGCCTTGCATCAGGATATTTAAGCGAATCGAATTCAGCAGATTAAACATAAAATGTGGATTGATCTGCGCTTGCAGCATCTCTAGTTCGGCTTTTCTTTTTCCCGTCTGTTCATAAGTGATTTGTTCAATCATAGACTCGATCCGATCCAGCATCTGGTCAATGGTGCGGGCGAGCTGTGCTGCCTCATTATTCCCTCGAATGAACGAACGTTCATCCAACTGACCACGACCTATTCGCTTTACAAAAGCGCTTAATTTTACGATTGGCTGAGTCAGCTTTGAGATTAGAACGGTTAAGAGAACGGAAAACAAGGTAAAGAAAAGAATCTGCACCGCCAGGCTGATAAATAAAATCTGCTTATTTTTCGACAAGGCTGCCTTCAGCGGGATAATGCTGACCATCCGCCATTTGTTACTGCTCAGCTCCTGATCAACATATAAAAACTTCTCTCCGTCGATTTCCACAGTGTCAAGCTCGCCATCCATTTTCAACCACGTCATCGTCTCTCCGATTCGGGTCTTGTCAGCATGGGAAACTACAGTTCCCTTGTCATCCAAAAGCATCATCTCTTTATCATTATCGTTATTTAGATAAGGACGGAGCTTACGCTCATTGATATTAATAATTAAATATCCGATGGTACTGCTGGAGGTCGATTGAATCGGCCTCGCAATGGTTACCCAATCAGCTGAGCCTTTATCAGAATAATTGTAGTACGTATCGTGCTCCGCTCTCCAATAAGTCGAAATGGGTTGAATTTGTTTCAGCAACGATGTCCAATTTTTGTTGTAGAAATTTTCCGGGTTAAAGTCACTGTAAGGATAGCTGGTATAAATCAAACCATTTTTTCCGATTAACGTCACCTTCAAATATTCTGTTAAAACAAACATATCATCCAGCATCCGCGACATACGGTTATACTGAATGATCTGCTTTGGTGCACGGAGCGACTCTGAATCGGCAGACATCATCTGCCTGATCTCGCTGTTCTGGAGCACAAAGTTGGACTGTTCCAGTGTCTGTTCAAATATGGCATTCATATTGGCGCTGGCTGCATTTAAAGATTCTCTTGCGCTACTAACCGCTTTCTCCAGAATGAGATCCCGGGTCAAATAATCAGTAACCATGTAAATGCAGACAAGCGGGATCAGCACGCAGATCAGCGATGACCAGACAAGTTTCTTACGGAGGGATTGATGCTTTCTAAACACGGATTACAGGCCCCACATCTGTTTGAATTTGGAGCAGGAGGCAGAAATGCTTTCCTGCCCCCACATTATAAGCCCCCTTTGAAAAGCGTACAATCAGCCTCCGCTTACTTTCCGCTATTGTTCTGAACAACTTCCGTTATTTTTTTATCGATATTGGCAACTGTGACATCCAGATCCTGTTGGCCAAGGAGATACATCTCCGCTTCTGGAATAACGTTGTTCTTAGCTTCATCCGCATATTTAGCCGGAACCTGCGTTGCACCAGGTGTCGAGTTCTCCATCGTATATTTCAGAGAATCTACATCAATCTTAGAGGAATCCTTAGAACCACTCACAATTGTATCCACTAATTTATTCGTATCCGATTTGGCCCAGCCAGAGAAAACGCGTCCACCGATTTCCAGTCCTTCTGAGGTATACCAGCGCACAAAGGTATAGGCAGCCTCCTTATGCTTGGATTTAGCGGCTATTCCCATGTAGGTCGGCTGTACGGGTGAGTAGTGTTTGCTCTCACTGTCAAGACGGGGGATCGGCGCAAACGCGGTAACAAAGGTTGCCGGAATGGCATCCGTTCCACCCGATTCCGCAACCATCCAGTCGCCCATCGGAAGCATCGCTGCTAAACCGTTAAAATACTGATTCCGGTAGGCTAGTTTTTGCGAAATAATATCCTCATAAGGAGTGGCACTCTTATCTTCGTACATCATTTTCTTCATCATCTGCAGATTAGCCTTAAATTGCGGGTCAAGTGCATTGGAGGTTCCATCAGCTTTTAGAAAAGTATTATCCGTAGACTTGCTCATCAGCTGGAGCTGGAAATAATCCGGCCAATTATGCAGATACGCACCAAAACGTTTCGTTGCGCCCTCACCCTTGGTCAATTTCTTGGCATACTCTTCGAAATCCGCCCATGTCCAGTCGGTCGGAACCGGAAGGCCCGCCTCATCTAACATTTCTTTGTTAAGGAGCACGAACCAGCGCTGCATGGAAGACGGTAATGCATAGATTTTGCCATTGACCGTAGTGTCCACCAGATATTCATCTGCGAGCTTATAACCTTCCTTCTGAATATAGTCATCCATCGGTTCCAACAAACCGATATCTGCACGCTGTGAATAGTTGGTATAAGGCAGTTCGACAATATCCAGCGGATCGCTCGCAGCCGCCATCAAATCCAGCTTCTGCATAGAGGCAACCGAATCACCTTTTTCGTTCAGCAAATCTACTTCCACATGAATATCGGGATGCGTCTTCTCAAACTCCGCGATAATCGTGCTCCATTTCGCTTTGGCTTCTGTCTGCCAGGTGCTCAGCTTCAGGGTAACCTTCTCTGCTGCAGGCTTTGAATTTCCACCAGCATCGGGTGCATTAGTCGCTCCTGCATTATTGGTTTTCGCATTTCCGCCGCAAGCGGCCAATGATAACGCCATCGATGTGATGATGAATGCAGATAATAATTTCTTTTTCATTTAGACCCTCCTATAAATGTGTTGGGCATCACTTGCTTAACAACCAGTGACTATGTAACTGCTTACAAGAACATCCTAACATGCAGGATTGACGAGGAAAGTTCTCATATTCTACCGAAGAGAAACTATTTTGACTTTTATTATCCTTTCACTCCTCCGAGGGCAATTCCCTCAATAACCTGCTTCTGTCCGAGTGCAAAAATGATGAGCAACGGCAGGATTGCAGATACCGCACCAGCCATCATGAGTGAATAGACATCCCCGTATTGGTCCCCGAACAACCGGATCCCCAGCTGAATCGTGAACAGCTCCTTGGATTTCAAAAAAATGAGTGGATATTGATAGTCGTTCCAGGTCCAAATAAAGCGCAAAATAGCATAAGTAGCTACAGCGGGACGGATCAGCGGAAAGGCAATCTGTAGAAAAGAGCGAAAATGCCCTGCTCCATCCATCCGCGCCGATTCAAGATACTCGTTGTTTACCCCCATAAAAAATTGCTTGAGCATAAACGCTCCAATAATACTAAAGCTGTTAATCAGGATTAATCCCAAATGTGTGTCAATCAAATTCAGCCAGTTAAACAGTAGAAACTGTGGAACCAACGATGCCTGCGGAGGAACCATATAAAGTGCCAATACAACTATAAACATCGCATCCCTGCCCGGAAAACGTAGCTTGGAGAACCCATAAGCAGCAAGTGCGCATATCAGCACATTAATTATAGTCGTAGCCAGCGTAATATAAATGGAATTTCCATAATAGCGAGCAAAGTCACCCGACCACACCTGTTTATAATTTTCAATGAGGTTCCACTGCTGTGGCAACCATTGAATCGGAAAGTTAAACACATCTTTCTCCAGCTTAAAGGAAGTGGATAACATCCATAGGAACGGTAAAAGAAATGCGATACCTAGCAGTCCCATGGCGATGGTCCAGAAGGTTCTGGATAAAAGCTCTTTTTTCACTGTAATTTCTCCTTTCCGCCTTTAATAGTTGACCCATTTTTTTTGCGCCAACATCTGCAAGGCTGTAATGATCAGGCAAATAAGGAACAGAACGAGTGCCATGCTAGAGGCGTAACCCGTCTTCAGCTGATTGAAGGCTGTATCATATAACTCGTAGACGATAACGGTCGTGGAGTTAGCCGGTCCACCCTGGGTCAATACTTGTATCAGATCAAAGATTTTAAATGAGCCGATAACCCCTGTTACCAGCAGGAAAAAGGTAGTTGGCGAAATGCAGGGAACCGTGATGTTGCGGAATTTACGCCAGACGTTGGCACCATCAATATCAGCCGCTTCATAAAGATCCTTTGGAATACTCTGTAAACCTGCAATAAAAATAATAATGTTGTAACCGAGCTGAATCCAGACTTGAATCAACATCAGCGACGGCAGAGCATAATGGATATCCGCTAACCATTTGGGTGGGTTGTTCCACCCCAGTGACATCAGGAATTGATTGACGGGTCCCAGTGAAGGGTGAAACATAACCTGCCAAACCATAGCGATGGCAACTACACTGGAAATGTACGGAAGGAAATAAATCACTTTAAACAAATCCTTCAGAAAAACCTGTTTATCAATCAGGATAGCCAGCAGCAGGGCAACGATGATCGTAACCGGTACTGTGATAATAAAGAGCAAATTGTTCAGCAAGCTTTTCATAAAAGCATCATCATGAAACAGCCTGATGAAATTATCCACGCCCGCGAACTTAATCCCCCCTAACCCAGCCACAAAGTTCCAGTCCGTGAAGCTTAACAGCAGTGAGCCCAGCACCGGGATCAACGTCAAGATGATCAGCCCAAGCATAAGCGGAGCAACGAATAGATATCCCGCCATCGCTTCGCGTGTGTCCATATTAAGATGAAACCTTTTTTTGCGTATCATAGTTCTCCTCCTTTACTTATCCATAATTGTAGAAAAAGTAAGCAGTCTTCATAAGAACTAGAATTGTTCATTTTGGAACGAATTTTACCGATCCTTTAGTTATGAATTCTTTTGCACAACGCAAAAAAAGCGCGAGCCAAGCTCCCGCAGTAAACAAAATCCATATTGAGTTTTACATTAAGCAATCGCGTTATACCGGCGTAACCTCTACAGCACCTTTTCCATCGACGCCCGCACTATTCAGCTTTTTCCGAAAAATCATAAACAAAACCACACCCATCACACTCGTTATTACCTCAGTCACAGTCATCGACCAAATCACACCATGCAGGCCAAAAATAGAATGCAATACAATAATCATCGGTATAAATAATACACCTTGGCTTATCGCCATAATAGTGGTGGGTGTGCCTTGCCCCGTTGCTTGAAAAATGCTCATAAATAATCCGGTAAATCCATTAAATAAAGCGGAGATCAGCATCGCTGCCAAAATATAAGTTCCCATGCTTAACACAGAAGGATCGCCTGAGAACCAATGAAGAATCGTTCCTCTAAACACATATACTAGACTCACAAAAACAACTGCAATGCTGCCTATATATGCAAAAGCGTATTTGATGCTGGATTTAAGTCTCTCCGTATTTTTACTAGCAAAGTTAAAAGCAAATAGCGGAATCAATCCCAAAAATAAACCCATCGATAAAAATTCTGGAATCTGCACAATTCTTAAAGCCACACCAAATCCGGCGACCACACTCTCCCCATATTGAATGGAATAGTTATTTAACAAAAGCGTGCTGACAATTAAAAAACTGGCTTGCAATAGCTCGGCTGTACCTATTTTATAAACCTCAAGCTGATCTCGTACAGATATCTTGAAATGCTTCAAAAATCCTCTTAAATGCTCACTTTTCGTTTCCAAAAAGTAAATATAATAAATGGCAGAGCCCAAATTTGCTAAAACCATAGCCAAAGCAGCTCCGGCAACATGCCAATTCAGCACGAGAATAAATAAAGGATCAAAAATCAAACTTAAAGCCGTACTGATAAAAATACCATACATCGATTCCTTCGAGGCACCTTCCGAACGGACCAGTTGTTCCAAAGCAAAATTAAGCACAACAGCAAATCCGCCTGCAAAAAGAGTGAGCACATAAGACTTCGTAAAGTCTAAGGTAGCAGCATCTGCACCAAGCATTCGCGTGATCGGATTTATAGCTAACCAAGCGATGAGCGCGATAAGAAGCCCCACTACAATACTCCCGTAAAAAGTATATCCGGCAACCTTTTTCCCTTTTTCCGTCTCTTTTTGCCCCGCCAAGCGAGTTATAAATGTTCCTCCGCCTACCCCCAGCACATTTCCAAAAGCCATTAAAACGGTAAAAATAGGCAGGCCCAGCGTGATTGCGGTCAGCATACTGGTATTGTGTAATAAGCCGATGAAGTAAGCATTGATTACATTATAAATAGTACCCACAGACATCCCAATCATCATGGGAATCGATAAATGAGCGATCGCTTTTTTCATGGGCGCCGACTCTAAATAATATTGATTTGAGAACTCATTTGTCATAAGTGAACCTCCGAACGTTTATAAACTTGAACTAACTTTTTGAAGTAACGACTTTAGGGTTGCAGTTTCTTCCGGACTAAGCGCCTTAGTAATGCTTGCTTCTACCTCAGAGAAAATCTCATTGAACTCTTCCACTAAAAGAGCACCTTTTTCCAATACAAAAATACTCTTTTGACGTTCATCATTTTCAGGAGTGACACGCTGGATATACCCTTTCTTCTCCAACCCCTGAAGCATACTGGTAATGCTCGCCCCCTTCCTGTTAAAGACCTCCGCTAAATCCTTCTGAATAACCCCTTCTGCTTGATTCTCAAAAATATAGCCGATCATGCGGCCTTGTTGTGAGTTCAGACCTAACTCATTTAACCTGGTGTCAGCTGTACCTTTTATTTTCATCCCAATCTCTCGTATTAAATTAGAAAATGGTGTGTCTACAACGGGTTTGTTCATTGTTATTTCCTCCTCTTGCGGATTAGTTAGAACTCTAAGTAACATCATTATCATAATAGATAGAACTCTAACTGTCAAGGTTCTAACTAAATACAAAAAACTCCTCTCCAGCACTTGTCGAGTAGACAGGTACTGAAGAGGAGTTTATAGAGAGAATTACATCACAAGTTCTTCTAGGTTTCCAAATAAGACTTTTGTTGATTTCAGTTTGGATTCATTGCCGACAACTGTGAAATAATTTTGTTCCGTCACAGCCTTAAGCAAATCGGCATACTGTCTGATGTCTTCCGGTGTGGTCGACAAGATTTCATCCCGTTCCTGCTGCAGCTCGGCCCCGGTCACCTGTTCAAAATAATGCCGGTCCGCCCGCCGTCCCTGAGCGCTTGGGCTCAGCGGCTGGTCCAACATGGACAGGGTGCCGATAATTGCTTTGGTCATCTCGTCGGCATCCGCTTCATATCCTTCGGTGAATCGGTACGCCTGATCATAAACCTCCAGCGTCTCCTGCAAATTGGGATCACGGTAGGAAGTGAACATCAATATCCCATCTCTGCGCAGCATCAGGCTGCCGCCATAAGCTCCGCCCTTCACGCGCACGGCATTCCACAGATAGGTGAGGCTCATGATTTTTTTGAGCACCTGCATTTTGCCGGAATACGTAAATCCTAGCTTGTTGAAGTCGTAGCCTTTAACCACATATTGCACCTGGCTGGAAGACATAAAACCTTCATTATCCGCATGCCCCTGCGCCGTAATCTTAGGTTTATTCACCACTGGCTGATCCTGAATATCCAGCTTCGCTACATTAGCGGCGAATTCTCCATACAAATCAGGGGTACCCGTCACGCTGATGATCAAATTCTGTTTATTGAATAAAACCGTACAGATATCCTTCAGCGTGTTTGCCACCTCTGCTCCCTGCTGATCGATCTTCTCGGCAAGCTCACGGATAAAGCGGTAATAGGCCACGCCACCCTGTTGCTCCTGATACGCTCCCATGTCCGAAAAATAAGACATCAGGCGGCTGGCCGCGATTTCATTACCTTTTTGATTCAGGACTGATTCCATCTGTGAGGCTTCCCGCCGGACGATTTCCTGTAGCTTCGTCAGGTTATCGAGCGCGCTGGTATAGAGCATCTCACGCAGCAGATCCAGCGATTCGCCAATATGCCCCGCCATCACCTTAACCTGCGCAGTGAATTTAGGCTGATAACTGGCCCCAGTATCTTTTGCAGCGCCAAAGATCTCATTTTTGAAATGAATGCCTCCGGTTTTGATCCCAATTTCACTAGTGAGCTCTTCAATGCTGTAAGAAGCTGTCTCCATTTGGCCCAATACCTCTGCCAGCAGCACAAGATAAGGAATTTGCTCAGGAGCCACAACACTCGTATCCCAATAAAACTTGCAGTACGCAATCTTTTGAGTAGATACGTCATGGTGGATCAGCTTTAGACCCTCAAGGTTATATTCATGGGATGGCACCTGAGGTTCAGCACTGCGGTTAATGTCCTGTAGAGATAAACTCGGCAGCTTCTGCAAATCCTCGGCTGCATCTGCACGACCTTGCCGCGCCAGAAGATGCTGTGTACTCTGCACAAGCTGCTCCAGCTGGTCTGGTTGCTGTGATGATTTGTATTCACTTAATTGACGCTGGGTGCTCGCTTCCTTGTCGGCTGCAATCGTCTTGGACGGGTTCAGCACCACCAGACTGCAATGATCACTGTTCAGTAAGTAGACCTCAATCAGCTTCTCAAAATAACGATCCGTTATCTTTTCCCGAATGGTAGTGAATACCTCTTCATAAAGCATATGAGTAGACGGCTGACCGTCATAGAGCCAGGACTTCATCACTTCGATATTGTAAGTAAGTCCCTTTGGATATCGGCTAAAGTCCGCTTCCCGCAGCTCAAATTCTTTGCTGTTGACCGCCGCCAGCACCAGCTTCTCATCCAGCCCGTTCTTAACCAAGCTGCTTAATGCGGTCTTCACCAGCTCCACGAAGGCATCTTTGGCGGAAGCGTTCGAATGTGTCAGAGTAATGCCAAGCAGCGGCTGAACCATACTGTCGGAATAAAAAGCAAAGGCATCTTTGCCCAGACCGCTTTCCAGCAGGGCTTGCTTAAGCGGAGCTGCATTGCTGTCCATCAGCATGCTTTTCAAAATATCAAAAGCCAGATTCAGTTCCCGATCCGTAGAGGTTCCAATTACATAATTCAGACTCAAATAAGTTTTGTCGTCGGCCGTTTCTGCTTCCAGAATCGGATAATCCGCTACCAGCTCCGTCATTCCGGTAGGCTGTTGTAGGGGAATGGAGGTATCAAAGCTGTTTTTTTCATAACGGCTAAGGTATTCCTGGTCTATAAATTGCAGCTTCTCTTCAATAGAGACGTCTCCGTACAGATAAAAATAACTGTTGGACGGATGATAATAATTGCTGTGCGCCTCAAGGAATTGCTCATACGTAAGCGCAGGAATCTCCTGCGGATCTCCACCTGAAGAATGACGGTAAATCGTGTCTGGATACAACGACTTTTTGATCCTGTCCATCAGTACCGTAAACGGCGAGGAATAGGAACCCTTCATCTCGTTGTAAACCACGCCTTTATAGATCAGCTCAGCTTCTGTTTGCTGAAGCTCGTAATGCCAGCCCTCTTGCTCAAAAATCTCCTTTTGCTTATAAATATTCGGCTGAAAAACACTATCCAGGTAGACCTCCATCAGATTGGAGAAATCCTGCTCATTCCGGCTTGCCACCGGATACATCGTCTTATCCCCAAACGTAAATGCATTCAGGAATGTCTGCATCGAACCCTTTAGCAATTCTACAAAAGGTTCCTTCACCGGATATTTCTCCGAACCACATAATACAGAATGCTCCAAAATATGAAAGACCCCTGTACTATCTTCAGGCGGGGTCCTGAAGCTTACGCTAAATACCTTGTTGTCATCCTGATTCTGCACGAAAAGCAGCCTGGCGCCGCTCTTCAGATGTTCCATCGTGAATACGGCGGAATCGATCTCCCGGATAAATTCCTCATTAACGACCTGAAATCCATAATATATATTGCCTGTGATCAAGCGGCTCATAGATTTGCCTCCTCTGCACTGGATGTGATAACTCTATCTGAAGCTTATCATATCCCTGGACGTTTATTCCATTAATAGAAGGCTTCCGGGATTAATTTCTGCAGTCTGACTAAAATTGCCGCTGCCTGCTCACGCACCAGAATCTGCTTTGGATCGAAGCGGCCCCCGCTGCCGGTCATTACTTCATGTTCATTCACGGCCTGAATCGCCTGGCGGCTCGCCTCTGACAAACTGGAAGTATCGGCAAACTTCACACGGTCCGGGCTGCCGTACGTAGACAACCGGGCGGCTTTGGTTACCATAACCGCCGCTTCTTCCCGCGTAATACCGCGGTCCGGCTCGAACTTACCGGTTGGAGAGCTGATAATGCCCAGCTCCTCAGCCTTGGCGATGGTACGGCTGTACCATTTGTCCGCCGGAACATCCTTAAAGCTAGAAGTGGCCTTGGCATCGGGGAACTCATGCAATAGCCGCAGCAGCAGGGTCAGAAATTCAGCCCGGGTCAGCTTCTGCTTAGGAGCCAGCACATTTCCGCTGGCACTTACGCCCTGAATATATCCGCTGCTGAGCGCTGTTGCGATATCCAAACGTGCCCAAGCTGCGACTTTATTGGCATCCGTAAAGCTGGCCAATTCCGGGGAAGAGACATGCAGCGCAAACGTCCGTTTGGAAAGTGCTGGAGCGGCATCTTTACGGTATTTAGTGACTTGCACAGGATAGACACCGGGCTTCATGCCGGCAAATGACACCTTTCCCGTGCTGTCAGCCACTACGCTTTTTCCTTGAAGTGTCACAGTAGCGCCGAAAGCCGGAAGACCGCCCAGCTGACCGTTTGACTTGGTGATATGGAGGGAAAACGGCATATTGGCGCTTGCATATCCACCCATTTCCTGGCCGTTTTTATCTTTCCATTTCACTTCCATCCGGTCAAGCAGTTCTGTATCGTCCGCGTAGTAAACAAGCAGCTGATCCCCATTGCCTATCGTCAGTCTGTACGGGCTATTCTCAGGATACATCCATGCACTGCCCCCGCTGAATACAGCAATCTTCCATTCTCCGCGTCCATTGTATCGCCCGTTCTGAATCCCCTCGATAGCTGTGAAGGCCGGTTTAGCTGCATCCGCATTCAGCTTATACGCCAGACCCTTCGCCTGTAAAAAAGCTGCCGCTGCCTTCACAGCATCTCCGCCAACAATATGCCCCCCGGCAACGGTGCCACCGGGTCCTTCGACCTGAATCGTTGCCCGGTCAACTCCAGCATGATGCAGTCCGCTATACAGCATGCCAGCCTGCTTGGACAACAGCTTATAGGAAGTCAGGGCAAGATAGGCTTGCACAGTTGCGGGACTATCGTTTCCTCCGCCTGCTGTCTGTGTAAAGCCGCCACCCGGATGCTTCCGCGCCAGCAAATGGTCCAGCAGCGAGGCTCCGCCTTCCTTGGTGAAATCTGCTGCATCGACCCCCTGCGAGGATAAAGCAACAATCACCTGCGCTGTCGTCGCAGTTTTATCATCGAATCCTCCGTCTAGCTGCTGCTTGCTCTTAAGCCACAACAAAGCCTTCTCAATCGGCTGCGCAGTTTGTTCTGAACTCACTTCCGAAGCAAGTGCCGTCAGTACCCAGGCAGTAGCTACCAGATCTCCTTGCTTCTGCCCGGCCAGCGGCCAGCTGCCATCCGCTAGCTGCATATCAAGCAGCTGATAAAACAGCAAATCGGGGTAACGGTTTGTCCGCTCCAATGAATTTGAAATGGAGTTCTTCGAGGTAATATAGGCGGTTGCTACCGCTGCTGCCCCTTCCGAATCAATTCCGGCATGATTCATCAGGAATGGATAAAGATCAATACCAGCGATGTTGTTGACGTTGCCCCCCGCAGCACTGTAAGCCAGCGCTGTTCGAGTTAGCTCTGCCACCTTGGTGAACTTGCCCCGCTGTTCCAGAATCTTATCGGCAGTCTGCTCCAGATATCCCTTGGGCAGACTACGCCCATTCTTGAAGAACCCTACGGCTGCTTCGTCCGGGAATGGCTGTATCGTCAGCAGCACATTCTGCGCCCCTTCCAAGGCGCTCTGCATCTCCGCTGTGAATACCGCGGTTGTCTTTTGTTCCGGAGACGGCTCCGCCATTACCCTGCCACTCAGCAATACAAGCAAAATACATAATGCGGTAAGTGTAACCTTCCTTATAGTCCGGTTTATGGGTGTAGCTCTCATATTCATTCTCCTCCAATGTAGTTTGCTAGATCTTTATAAGTTAGACGCAGCGAACTGGGATTTTGTTCCTGAATATGCTGTAATATGTAGCTTCATCCAGCTATAAATTAAAAAAAGACCGCACTGCTACCCGCTCACACGATAGCCCTACGATCTTTTCAAAACTCTTATTCAGCCTGAGCAAACCCCAGCTCACGGTATAATGTCCGCTCCAGATAATCGTGAAGATAGAAGCGGGATTTCACAAAATGCTCCGCCATATCGGATGGCTGGTAACGCTCCAAAGCCGCTTTCATGCGAGGCAAAACGTTCTCACGTCCGCGGCGATTTCGCATGTAATTATTCAGTAGCGAGTGCCTTTCCGCTTCGTCTCCCGGATAAAGCTCCCAGCGGTAGATATATTTGTGGATCGCCCGCGAACGGTCCGTCGCCGCTTCAAAATCATGCATAATGGCAATCAGCTCTGCTTCATCCTTATGATCCTTCACCTTGTCCAACAGCTTCCAGATAACATCATAATAATCTTCCAGCTGATAATTCCCGAGCTGTGCGTGACCTGTTCTAGGATCGATGCCATGGAACTGCTCCATGAATCGATCGATAAATGTTGCTGAGTCCGCTTTGCGGTTCCAGGCCAAATCGGCGTGCAGCAGCATCGGATACCAGGTCGTCTCAAAGATCCCATAAGGAACACCAAGGCTGAACGGCCCCGTCCAGTTCGTGGCGACGATGCACCCGAGGTCCAGCTTATCCGCTGTCTCCGCCCATTGGAGCAGATTATCCGTCCGGTTCAATAGTACCGGATAATTCTGATGTTCAGCCCAGTCAAAGCTGCGAACCGCCGGTGCTCCCATAACCTCGATGCCTAGTGACCTGAATTTATCCGCAAGAGAAGAAACCTCAGCTTCAATATTACGTCCGTTGTATATCCAGATCATCGCTGCACTCCGCTTATCCAGCTTTGCCAGTTCCTCCGGCGGGCATTTGTCCAGCATGTCATGCCAGAAAATCACTTTTTTACCACGGCTGGCTGTAAATTCAATCAAAGTGTTCAAAAAAGCGATAAACGCCCGCTCCCGTACCCCTCCGAACAACGTTTTACAGCGTTCGCATTCACATAAGCTGTACACCTCGTCGCAGCCGAGGTGAATATAACGGGAATCCGGATGAGCATCCATCATCTCCTGTAACAGATCGGTAATCAGCTCGAAGGATTCCGGATGCGCTGGACAGATCTCCCCGAGGGATAACTCCGTTTCGCGCAAGTGCCGCCAAGCGTCGTGGCGGAGTACATACTCCAGATGCCCGAAACTCTGCTGCAGCGGAATGATCTCAATAAAATATTCTTGGGCTGTGCGTTTCAGTTCCTCTAGCTGTGTGAGGCTTAACGAATGCTGAGGATGCACGAATTCCGGGTACTTCTGGAACGGGAATTTATCTTCGTATTCAATCAGAACCGCATTCGTTTTATACCGGGCAAAATCCGCCAAATACGATAGCAGCAGCTCTGGCTTGGAAAATGTCTGGCGAAGATCAAAGTTCATCGCCCGCAAGGTAGTGTCAGGCCAGTCCGTGATAGACACAGCAGGAACTTCCCCTACTGACTTACGCAGTTGTAGTAACGTTTGTAGCCCGTAAAACAGACCCGGCGCATCCAGTGCACGGATTACCACCCGGCGCTCCGACACCTCCAGCCTGTACCCTTCCGCCCGGCCGTTAAGCAATTTCAGATCCACTTCATCTGGCTGTGCTCCTTTCGTTTCTGACTGCAAGAGACTCTGAAGAATAAGTGAATATCCTTTTCCCGAGATAACATGTGTACAATCCAGCTCTGGAAACGCCCGGCGGCAATGGACCACCAGTCTCGGATCATACTGCTCCATGTAAAGGCTCAGGCTTACATCTTCGCTGAACTGAAAAGCTTCTCCCTCTTTCACTTGGATCTGCTTCGGTTGCGGTATCAAGCTCTGCATCGTTCTCCTCCTAATCTTTGCTGTAATTAATTACTGCAAGCCTTGCTATGACCCTTTTTCCAGCATTCCAGCACGGTAAGTGTCCTGTCGTCATAGCAGAAGCTCACGAGATCGGCAGGTGCTCCAGCCCTAAGCCCTGCCGCCTGCTCCAGCCCCAGCAAAGTAGCCGGATGAGCAGAAGCACAATCCCAGGCTTCATCCAGCCGGGCTAATCCAGCCTCCGCAAGATAGGCCACCTGATCTGGAAGCATCATGGCGGAACCTGCAAGCAGCTGCTGATTGCCAGCCAGATGCAGCCGCCCTTCTGCTGTTAATACAACCTCTCCACCAATGTGCAGGTGATAAGTTCCCGGCGGCATTCCGCTCAGTGATACAGCATCGCTGACCAAGATGGTGCGGCTGCGTTTCATCCGTAGGATTACTTTCAGCAGAGCGGGTGGTAAATGTTGACCATCTGCAATCATACAGCCATATAGTTCATCCGCCGCCAGCTGCTCCCACAAATAGTTGGGATGACGGGGCAGCGTCAGATGTGTACCATTGCCGAGATGCGTAGACATCACCGCTCCTGCGGCAACCGCCTCCCTAATCTGCTCGGGGGAAGCTGCTGTATGCCCTATGGAAACAAGGATGCCTGATTCACTGCACCGGGCGATAAATGCAGCGGTGTTTGGCCATTCCGGGGAGACGGTGAGGATACGGATAAGCCCTTCAGCCGCTTCTTGCCAGCGGCATAACATATCCCAATCCGGCGGGCCAATATGTTCCCTTGGATGGGCGCCGCGTGGCCCCTCTTCTGGTGACAGAAAAGGACCTTCCAGATGAATTCCTACAATCCCCCCAGCATCTTCCGGATACAGCGAAGCGGCTTCCGCAATGGCGGAGACCGCTTGAGCCAGCGCTTCTTTGCCATTAGTAATCAGAGTTGGACAATAACTGGTTACCCCGTTTCCTAGCAAAAGTCGGGACAGTTCCAATACCGTTGCAGGCTGTAAAGGCAGCGTGTTGAGATCCAGCCCCCAGCCCCCGTTCACTTGCAGATCCACCAACCCGGGTGCCAGCCAGGGCCAATCGGCCCTGGCTGGACTCTCCGCAAGTTCGGTGACCGAAGTGATTCGCCCCTGCTCAACACTTAGCTCAACCGGCAGCCCAGTTTTATAGTGCTTTCCCTTAATTGGCGCGTTCATAGGCCGAAGGCAGCCCGATCCGTGAACATCGTGATCTCCGGATGGGTGCGCAGAATAGTAGCTGGACATGCCGTGCTGATCGAATCATGAAGTGCCGCGTGTAAAGCCTTGCGTTTGGACACTCCCGGTACAATTCCGTACAGGTGACGGCCAGCCAGCAAGGCTGGTACCGTAAGCGTCAGCGCATGGGTTGGCACCTCGTCCAGCGAGGTAAAACAACCGTCATTCACCTGCTGGCGGCGGCAGGCTTCCTCCAGTTCGACCGCTTTGACCAGCTGCGGGTCGGTAAAATTAGCGATTGGCGGATCATTAAACGCAATATGCCCGTTTTCCCCGATCCCGAGGCAAACGATATCAATAGGCGCCTCGCTCAACAAAGCCGAATATCTATGGCATTCCTGCACCACATCAGCGGCGAGACCATCCAGCAGTTCTACCCGGCCAGGGTTAACCCGACTGTATAGACGATCTGTCAAAAAACGGCCGAACCGCTGGGGAGCCGAAGCCGCAAGGCCGATGTATTCATCCATATGAAAAGCATTGACCCGGGACCAATCCATCCCCTGCTCCCGAACCAGCCCCTCGTACAGTTCATTTTGCGAAGGTGCGGCAGCAAACACAATTCGGACCTGACGCGCAGAATCTTGAAGCAAAGCTCTAATTTTCTGCGCGACCTGCGATGCCGCCGCAGCGCCCATCAGGTTACGATCTTCGTAAACCTGAACGGACATCTGCTCTACTCTGTGTGTCTCTAAAGGCTTAATGATGTCATTCATCCCGCTCATCCTTTCCGGGTAACTATTGTCCTTGGCACCAGACAGATTAATTCCCGTTTAACTGAATGTTCTGAACACGGTCGTAAGCTTCCTTATAAGTAGCCAGCAGCTTATCCACGCCGAGATTGTTCATCTCCTCCACATATTTGTCCCAGTCGGCCAGCTTTCGGGAGCCGGTAACAAACTTGGCAAAGCTTTCCTCACGGTGTTTTTGGATCGCCTGGCCGGTAATCGCAATAATTTCATTCTCTTTCTCCGTAAATGCAGGCCGTGGCTGCATCATGGACGGATCATATTTCGTCGCTTCTTCAAAGGCGTACTTCAAATTGTCTGAGAACAACGACAGATGTGCACCAAAGTCGATCCAGGTGTACGTTCCGCTAGTCTGAAGTCCTGTCTGTTTCCGCATTTCGATCACATCGTTGTACTCTGGTTTGAACTTGATCGTGTCGCCTTCCTTCACATATGTCTCACCCTCCACGCCCCAGCTGCTGAGCGTACGTCCCTCTTCGGAATAGAAAAAGTCCATATAACTCATCACATCATCGATGTTCTTCGAGGTTGAAGCCACGGTTAGGCCACCTTCCATATAATGAAAATACGGGTTCAGTTGCTTGCCGCCGGCAATGCCCGCTGGAGGAGCCATGAACTGCATGTTGAACTCCGGATTTTCCTGCTGCATCGCATTGTTAAAAAAATCGATCCGGCTGATGTAATCAATGGTCACAAACGATTTGCCCGTGGACACCATGTCCTGCCATTGCTTAGTTTGCAGAGATAGAAAGTCGGGCGGAATCAGCCCTTCGTCATAAAATATTTTCCACATACCAACCATTTCCTTGTAACTATCTTCCGTGGGTCCAAAAAGCCACTCTTTTTTATCAAAATCATAATAAGCCCCTTCACCCGTCCCGTAATTCACTGTCATATTGGCATTCATTTCATCGGGAATTTGTCCGTAGCGGATCGAAAGCGGATAGCTGTCCGGATATTTCGCCTTCAAGGTTTTTAGAGCTGTATGCAGCTCCTCATATGTGGCTGGTGCCTGGATTCCTTCTTTGTCAAAAATGTCTTTACGGTATAACCAGATCATGCGGTTCGTCTCGCCAAAGCCCTGATTCGGGAACATATACATTTTGCCATCAGCAGACAGTGCAGCCTTCGCTTCCTGTGGATACTGCTTTACCCAGGCGGTCAGATTCGGCATTTTGTCCATATACTCCATCAAATCCACCAACGCACCCTGTTGCCCGAATTTATTCGATTCTTTGCGGTTAGGCATATACATCAGATCCGGCATTGCCTTCGAGGCAATCGCCAGGTTCAAGCTCTCTTCAAGCTTTCCGGAAGGGGTCTGTACCTCGAGTGTGACACCGGTTTTCTCCTTCAGCCAGCTCCAAATAGGCCAGCTTTTCGAATAAGGGAACGTAGCATTGTTGTCTAAGAGCGCAGTGAAGGTTTTTTCCGTTTTGGGCGAATCAGCAGGTGAAGCGGTACTGCTGCCCTGAGTATTACTCTGCGGCGAGGTGTCATTGCCCCCTCCGCTGCAGCCAGTTACTACGGTTGCTGCAATCATCAGTGGCAGCAGTACAGATTTCCATTTATTCATTACGATCTCTCCCTTATTCTGAATTTGTGACGGTTCCACCCGCCTCAGCCTTTAACCGCGCCAATCATGGCCCCCTTAACGAAGTACTTCTGCACAAATGGATACACAATCAGAATCGGAAGCGTCGAGACCATAATCGTCGCGTACTTCAGCGATTCTTCTATCACCATGTTGTCACCTCCAATGCTAGTAACATCCCCTGAGCTAGCACTGCCAGCCAGCACCAGATTGCGCAGCAGTACTTGCAGCGGGAACAAATCCGGTGAGCGCAGGTAGAGCAGCGGGTAAATAAAGTTATTCCACATGCCAACCGCGTAAAAGAGCGCTATGGTGGCGAAGGAAGCTTTGGAAAGCGGAACAATAATACGATTAAATATGCCGATATCATTCAGTCCGTCGATGCGGCCTGACTCCTCCAGCTCTTTAGGAATGCCGGAGAAAAAGGTCCGCATCAGAATCAGATTCCAAGTGCTAACCGCACCCGGCAGCACCATGCCCCATACGGTATCGACCATATCCAGGGAGCGAACCACGAGGAACGTGGGAATCATTCCTCCGCTGAAAAACATCGTCACCACAATCAACAGGGTGAAGCTCTTGCGCAGCGCCATATCACTGCGTGAGAGTGCATAGGCACCCGTGGAGGTGACTACCAGCGAGATAAGGGTGCCAAGCACGGTGTAAATGAGTGTATTTTTGTAAGCCACCCAGATTTGCGAATCTCCGAGTACAAGCTTATACATATTCAGGTTAAATCCCTTAGGCCAAAAAGAAACGGTATTCTTCATGACATGCACATCACTACTGAGAGAGACAGCGAGCATATGCAGGAACGGATAAAGCGTGACCACCACAACCACGAGAAGGATAAAAGTGCTCACGACATTAAACCAGGATAAACGGGGTGATCTCATCACCACACCTCTTTTCTACCATAAACTTGTCTCGCTTACACGGCGGCTGATGTAATTTGCTGTATAGATGAAGATCAAGCTAATCACGCCCATAAAAAGATCAATAGAAGCGCCATAGCTGAAGTTCCCCTGCACCATACCCACCCTATAGACATAAGTACTGATAATATCCGCTGTGTCGTAGATCGCCGGATTCTGCATCAGGAACACCTTCTCGAAGCCAATCTCGAGCACTTTACCGATATTAAGAATCAAGGTGATCACGATGGCGGGTGAAATGCCGGGCAAGGTGACATGCCATATTTTACGCATGCGGCTGGCTCCGTCCATATCAGCAGCTTCATACAGCTGCGGGTCGATAGCGGTCAACGCGGCCAAGTAGATAATAGTCTCCCAGCCGATATGCTGCCAGATCTCCGACAGGACATAAATACCGCGGAACAATCCAGGTTCATTCATGAAATTGATCGGTCCAATCCCTATGGCACCAAGCAGATTATTAATCAGCCCTCCGGTTGGGGATAAAAACATGATCACCATACTGGCTACAATGACATTTGAGATAAAATGTGGAAGATAGCTGACGGTCTGCACAACTCGTTTGAAAGCAGCCTTGCGCACCTCATTAAGCAGAATCGCCAGTAGAATGGGTGCCGGGAAGCCGAAAAACAGCTTATATAAACCAAGCAGAAAAGTGTTTTTCATCAGCGGCCAAAAATCGAGATTCTCTATAAACATCCTGTAATATTTGAGTCCCACCCAATCACTGGCCCAAATCCCTTTAAAAAGATTGTAATCCTTGAAAGTGATAACTAATCCAAACATCGGTGCATAGCGGAAGATCAAATAATACAACAGGCACGGCAGGAACAGCAGCCAGAGCGCCTTGTTTTTATTCCAAGTTCGAAGGATTCCCGCTTTGTGGCGTTGAGGTCGTTGGGGTCGCCGGTGCACTTTCTTTCGCATTTTGTCCTGCACTACGCTAGCTTGAGCCATATGCATGTCTCCTCTTGTTAAAATGATCATAAATCATATAGATGTCAGATTACTTCCCCCTTTTTCCTGGGATTTGTCTCCGAATTATAGCTGCATTTCTTTGGAAAGCGCTATCTACATGTTATATAACATTTCGCCTTAACTGCGGATTTCCATAGAATAGCGTACAAATCAGCAAAATTGCATATTGTTGGTGTTAGCTTTTTGCCGCTATGATAGAATTAATCCAATTCATTTACGGGTGCATCCAAAGGGGGATACATATGAAGGGATCCGTTACAGGCAAATTTGCGCTGAATGCCCTGTTCGTTAAGCTGATGCTAAGCTTCCTCAGTGTCATCTTGATTTTGGCATCATTTAATCTGTTCTCCCATCTTTATTTAAGCGGCAAAATCTATAAGGAGATGATCCGGCAAAATGAGCTAGGCCTCGCACAAACGGTCGAAGGCTACGAAAATCATTTCCGGTTGACTCAGAACATGATTCTTGCCCTCACCCAATCCGATTCATGGACTGCCAATCTGGGCATTCTAAGCCACCTCAAAGAGAACCGACGATATGATATCCCGGCAGAAGTGATATCGGATCTCTCAACGCTGTATGCTAATCCTTTTCTGCATATCGAAAATTTCATTCTTTATTTTAAAAAGGAAAATTATGTACTGGAGAGGGAGGGCCTAAGCAGCGCCGCAGATATGTTCGGTAAATACTACTTCAGTGCAGAATACCCTCCGGAGTACTGGAGCCGGCAAACGATGGACAATCAATTTTTAAAAGTCATGCCCGCCGTAACCTTTACCGAGAAAACCATACATTCCACCCGTACGCTCGGAAGGTTAATGCCAGTGCTGGTCAAAGCGATTCCTTATGAGGAAGTGTACGGCATTGTCATGCTGAATCCGCAGCTGATGCAGGCCGCCTACGGAGATGCCGGCAATACCCCGTTCTATATCCTGGATGCGCAGAAGAATCTATTGTTCTCTACATCAGAGGGTAAACTGCAAACAAGCCAGCTTCCGGAAAGTGGCAATGCCCATGAGCGGGTCGGAGACCAATATTACTTCTATGAAAAAGGTAAACAGACTGGATTCACCTATATCCGAGTGACCCAGGTGGCGGCTATTGCTGCGGAAATGCGGGGGATGCAGCTATTGCTGGCTGTATTACTCTCTGCCGCAGTACTGATCAGTGTTCTCTCATCCCTAATCTTCAGCCACCGGCTTAACCAACCGCTCCAGCGCCTGATTGCCGCCTTGGACCGTAAGGCAGGCAGCCGGCCTGAAAAATTGAGCAGTGTGAAGGAATTCGCCATTATCGGCGACCGCCTGAGCTCCATTTTGGAGAGTAACCGCTTCATCCAGACCGATCTTGATCATAAGAACTCACTGGTGCGCCAATATGCCTATACTCATAAAGTGAAAAATATCCCGCTGAGTAAAAGCCTCGCGGAGCTTGAAGATGTAAGGCAATCCGAACAGCCCTATGCCTCCATTCTGTTCAAGGTCAGCTTCAAAACCTTGCCGGACGAATTTGAAAAACACACACTGATGTTATGGAAGCTGGTTCAAAACTTGATCACTGGTGGTGAAAGCGAAAGCGTCGCACTCCAGCCGGAACATGATCAGCTCATGCTGCTCCTGTTCAATCCCGGACCGCAGAGCAGTTTTCTGCAGGCTCTTGATACCCTTAAGGAGCTGCTGGATTCGGAGACATCCTTATATCTGACTATTGCTGTAAGTCCGGTATATTCAGGCGAAACCTCATTTACCGATGCCTACAATAATCTATCGATGTTGTTAAATGAGCGTAGATTGAACGGGGAAACACAAATAATCGTAGAACCTAGAGCCTCATCCGCCAAATCCTTTCATTTAAAGGTGACACACGGAGAGGAGCTGCACAATCTGCTGCAGTCTGCCAATGAGGAGGCTGTATTCGCTTGGTTGGATCGTCAGCTGGAGCAGCTGCAGCACAAGGACGCGGCGGCGGCGGATTTTCGGGCATTTGCCTTGGGAGCAGCGGAACAGACGAGCAAAACGGTCACGAGGCTGAATCTGCCCCAAGCGGAGCGTCTCTTACCACCCCCACTAGAGCCATTTAACGCTTTCCACTCAATGGATCAATACAATGAATGGCTGCGTGATCTGGTTCGTCCTGTGCTCGTGGTCATCAGTAGCCGCTCGGAGTCACGCGACCCCATTATCAGCTTTGTGCTGGATTACTTAGACAAACATTACGGCGAGGACATCAACCTCAACCTAGTAGCAGACAAGTTAAATTTAACTCCAGGTTACCTGTCCAGCATTTTTAAAGAGAAAACAAACATCAACTTCAGTGAATATCTGAACAATCTGCGGATTGAGCGGGCCAAAGAGCTGCTAATGAATCTGGAACTGCGGATTCAGGATATCGCGCTTCAGGTAGGTTATCAGAACGTAAATTCCTTCATCCGTATGTTCAAACGTTGTGCCGGAATAACTCCGGGCGAATACCGCAAGCGCTATTCCCGTGATGATTCACTCCCCTCCTCCGGCCTTGGCTTGTAAAGAGGCTACATTGCAGAGGAGAGGACAAAAAAGGCCCCCCATTGGCTGGGGGCCTTTTTGTTGTAAAGATTTGCAATCAGAATCCCGTTTTCGGAATCTCCATTGGCACAATATTATAGGGCGCTGTCATACCCGTCCGCACCTGATACATCTGGTCATGGGCCTTTCTCGCTGCTTGCACGAAAGGTTCATATGGACGGTTGCAGACATCCACTACACCGATTTGATAGTTTTCTCCGTCATAACGTCCGAGCACAGGCTGATCATTCCATTGAAAATAATGAACTCCGATGAGCTGCGGGATGGCTGCCCCCTGCTCCACATAATAACGGTAAGCCTCACCGCGCTCCTTCTGGGTTGCCACCGCACGGATCCCATAAGCCAACATGCCGCCTTCAGCCGCACCAAAATGATATTCTCCAATCATGACTGGTTTGTTCAGTCGTCCGCTGATCTGGGCGATCTGTTCCTTGTCAGGACTGAACTGATAGCAGTTCATAGAGAATACATCAAACCATTCGCAGCCCTCCAGCACCTCATCACTGCCAACCCAGGCATAACGCATTCCCAAATTCAGATGATTCGGATCCGTCTGCTTGCAAAGACGGGCCGGCACTTCTACATACCGTCGAATCATGATCCGGTTAAACTGGTTATAATCCACTTCTCGGGCAGAAGTGAGATTATCCCCGGTTACATTCACATTCGATACATCGTATAAATCCTCGAATTCTTCAAAAACGCTATCCCACGCCATGTTTAATCGTTCCACTGTTTTGTACTTTTCTGCAAGCCAGCGAATGAATTCCTTCTTACTGGCATAACGGACCGGAGATTTCAGCATCTGCCCGGTCAAATTCAACCCATCCACGAATGCCCAATGCGGCTCATTACGCATGAAATAACCGACCATTCTCTGGTCTTCCCTTAATGGAAGAAGCTGCTCCGCAAAGCTCCCGGCATTCCGCTCATACTCCGGGCTAAACACATCCGGGAAATCCCGGAAAATAGTCTGCTCCGTCATAGGAAAGTCCACTAGAGGATAAACATACGGAAGCTGGGATTCGTTGATAAATCTATCATTAGACCAGTTACCGATGGTGTTGAATCCCCATTGTTGTAAGCGAAAATCCGTCATAGCCACCCAGTTAGAGCGCCACTCCGCCCCAAAAGCAGTGATCAGATTAGCAATCTCGATGCTGAATTCCTCGCCATTCTGTGACCAAGCTTCTTGATAGATTCCTTCCCGCTCCGGCAATGAGGGTATCAAGTGTTCCATGCCAGTTACATGCATAGAACAAGCTGGACCCACACAGTCCATCCCCGTACTGAACAGGGCATAACCCTCTGGATCAACGAACCACCAGCGGCTGCCGTCAAACTCCGTGCGGAAATATCCAGTTGCCGCGAATCTCAGCGCCTTCCAACCTCCGTACCTGCTGAGGTCACCTCCATTGTGATCAGCTTGTGCCGCAAGTTGCCGCTCTGTGCGCAGCCGATCCGTCAACGCTTCTGCATCAACCGTTTTCCCTGGCCAATCCCTTCCCTTTAATTGGCCCAGATCATCTATATATGGTTGCTGTTCATACTCAAAGACGGGCTCAGTTAGACTTAGAGCCAAGTCACTAATTTGCACAGCTCTACTTGTTGTTGAAGGGAGAGTAGCGATAGAGAATCGGGTGATATGCTTGCGATCGATGCCTGCATCTCCCCTCAGTACTGTCTGCATCACACCCGGATAACGGGGAAGGAACAGCTTCTCACCATTTAAATGAATCAAGGGTAAACAAATTTCCGTGCGCACACCAGGTAAAATTCCTACATGATAAGTAATGACGCGATGATCCCGATCATAAAAACTGAATAACAGCACCAGAACGTCATGGCTTTCATGGTAAACCTTTGCATTAACGAAACCATAATCGCACCAAGCGGCGGATTCCAGATGCCCTGGCTGAAGCTCAAATCCACCACCTTCTGGTGTAGTGATGAACTGAAACGTCTCAGAGGAAGTCGCAGTAAGTTGTGTATGGGGGTCACTTTTAAACCATTCCATAGGGAAGGAGACAGATAAACTCATCGGTATACCTCTTTTCTCAAAACTGTTTACCTTACTGAAATCAGTTGAAAAAGCTGCGGGTCTGCACCTAGACGGGGATCATGGCAGCGTGTGGATTCAAGAAACACACAACCCCAGCCCCCACGCTGTTCTCCTGCTACGGTAAGAACTCTTCCGTCATTGCTCCCAATAGTCAGTGAACCTGCTTCTGTCTCTGTAAGCAACCATATAAACTGATCTTCGTTGTCACGAATAGGCTCCAGCAGCAAGGAATTCAACGGGCCAATAGATAAGGCCTTTTCACTGTTTCGAATTCTCGCCCTACCCCTCTCCCCGTATTCAACCGTCCATCTCTGCTGCTGATCTTCATACGAAAGCGTCCGGACTTCGACGTTCAGGGTCTCCTCATGTTCAATGGATTGATTTCCCGCCGCCAGATAAAGCCCCATTCCTAAGCTTTTCAATCTGAACAGACCACTACCAGAGCCGCATTCCACAGCTACGATTCCCTTCCTAAGGTCAACCACCGTTCGCTCTGCCCAGTCAAGCTTCATTTCCCGGTCAGAAGGAAAGCTGAGCGGCAGAAATACATAGGAAGAGGCATAATAATCCGCAGGGTCCCAGCGATCCCCAACATACAAGTAAGAGCACTGGTCATTGTCTGTTCCTACAATAGGAACTATAAAAGCAGGCTGGCTGTCGTATGTAGTGATGTCGCCCAAAGGCAGCAAGGGTGACCAACGACCAAATAATTCCTCAGACCAGGCATAGGTTCCTTGGTTAGGCAACCAGCCCGTACAGGCGGACGAGATGAGGAAGTATACACCCTGACGTTTCATTAATGCAGGTGCTTCACGTGCTTGTCCGGGCCACAAGGTCTTGAACTGTTCTTCTATGCTGAGGTAATCAGGTGACAGACGATACATAATAAGATCAGCATTTTCCCTTGCCGCGGAGATAAAATATGCCGTCCCATCGTCATCCTGGAACAAGGTGCAGTCCCGAGACATGTTACCTATCGGATTAAAGCTGCCCCGGTAAACATAATCCCCATCTACCGTCCCGCAATCAGCGATCGCGCAGCGCGCATCAGAGTAGTCGCGTCCATTTTCCCAATGCATCCACATAACAAATCTCCCTGTAAGTTTGTTGTAGAGTACTTTTGGGCGCTCAATTACCGCACCCGTTGGGCGCCCCTCCCTGTCCAAGGGTTCAAGCTCTAATGTGGTGCGATGATAAATCGGCTGTACCGGTGAATCGAGTGTGAGCACATCATTGCGCCATTCCCAATTCACTAGATCCACAGATCGGTAGCAGCTCACTCTCCGCCGATCCATCCGGTTCTCACCAAACCAGTAATAATATCCATCCGTATAGAGCATATGTCCACCATGTGCATGTACAGGATTTCCGCTCATATCCAGAAGTGGAGCGCTATTTAGTAGGGTGACTGTACTCGCATTTTCGTCCATGATTAACCTCCAGAGGATCAGATTTTTAGACAAAAAAGCAGGTCCGGCCAAGGATGACCTTAACTGAACCTGCTGTTCTTGCGAACTTATTTCAATCCCATCTGAGACATCACATCCACCTTGCTAGCATTGTTATACCATTCGTTGATTTCTTCGGAAATTTTCGTACCGCCTTTGTCATGCCATTGCTTCACGAAGTCATCGTACGCAGTTAGCGGCTCTTTACTGTAAATAATTTTGGTGAAGGTTTCCTTTTCCATCGTATTCAGTTGCTCCCAGGTTGTCTGCATGGTCTTGGTAGGTGGACCGTTAAATGCATTTGGAAGCAGTGACTCTCTATTCTCATAGGAAATCACATATCCCTCTTTGGCTGTTTCATCATTTGATGCCGATCTGATCAAGACCCCATTCTCAGCTTGTGCACCTTTGGAAAGATCATAAAAAGATTTACCTGGGCCATCCACACTTGGTGTATTTTTGGTAAAAGCCATTTTCCCTACACCTTGAGCGGCATCCAAAGGCGTATTGAATTTTTTGGAATCGAATACCACTTCATCGCCAACGATGTCATAATCATATCCCTGAGCATAACCATATTTGAAATCTCCGGTACCAAATGCTGCATCGTAAAGCTTGTCATAATACAAGAAGAAAGCTTCCATATTGTTAAAGTCTTTATTAAACATAAAGACACCATCGTTCTGTTGACCGGATTGGTAGGTTCGATCCCCACTTATACCATTAATTGTTGGGTAAGCTTTGATTTTAGCCCCTTTTACGTTAGTTTCCACATCTTTAACACTGCCGTACAGCCAAGGACGGCCAATAATAATCCCTGCTTTACCTTCAGTGAAATCCGCCAGTGCATCCCATGCACCCTGTGTAGCCAGCTCCTTATTTAAATACCCTTTGGAGTACCAATCGCGAAGTTTAGCTAACGCATCCTTTGTCCCATCAGCGACGGAACCGTAAGTAAGTTTACCATTGTCGTTATACCATTGGCCGGGGAGACTCTTCCCTGTATAAGCACTAAAAATCATTACAGAGTCGCTTACCCAGCCCGTGTTGTAAGAATCTTTTCCCGAGAAATCAAATCCATAAGTATCATTTTTTCCGTTACCGTCCGGATCATCATTCGTAAAAGCAGCGATTACCTGTTCAAATTCATCTATATTTGTTGGCGCTTTTAAATTTAATTTATCTAACCAATCTTGACGGATAAGCATGATCTCACCTTCAGTGAGATTGGGCGAGATCGCCATCCCATAAACCTTGCCGTCCTGGATAACCGGGTTGAACGTTGTTGGATATTGTTTATATATTTCTTTCAGACGCTCAGGCATATATTTGTTAATGTCCTCCGCAATATCTTTTACAAGTCCAGATTGAATCAGATCATTTTCTAATGAGGTATCATACACTGGCAAAACATCCGGAAGCTTCTCGGAACCAGTGAGCGCTAAACGAAGTTTCGTATTATATTGGGAGGCATCACCGCCCAAAAGAGTAGTTTGGATGTTAATCCCTAGATTCTCGACACCCCAGCGGGTCAACACATTATCATTTAAGCTCTCCCCGTTGATATATTTACCGGCATTCTCATCTTGTTGCTTGGCGATGTTGATAGTAATAGGAGGATCGTATTTGCCGTCTTTGAGAACCGCTTCTGCCGCAGTAGATTCTTTACCGTTTGAGCCGCAGCCCGCTAGCAATCCTGCCATCAATACAGTAGTCGTTATTAAGGCCCCTGTTTTTTTCATCAATAAGCTCCTTTGAATTAAAGTTTTATATGTTGGTCACGTTATTCTTTTACAGCACCCAGAACGATGCCTTTGACAAAATACTTCTGTAGAAAAGGGTACACAAGGATAATGGGCAGTGTGCTAATAAAAATTTGCGCAGCTTTGATACTCTGTTCTGACAACGCGGCTGCTTCTGATTGACTAAGTGCCATACTCTGCGCTGATCCTTGCACCACTACAGTCTGTAAGAATGAAGCTAACGGATAGTCCGTTGTATTCGACATATACAAAATCCCATCAAACCATGCATTCCAGCTCCCCACCATGATAAACAATCCAACGGTTGCAAGACCGGGAAGGGAAAGCGGAAGATAGATTTTCCGGAAAATGACGAAGAACGAAGCCCCATCGATAAATGCCGCCTCTTCAAGCGCCTTAGGGATTGTTTTAAAGAAATTCATAATCAGAATCAAATTATAAGCTCCGAAGGCACCGGGAAGCACGAGCGACCAGATCGTGTCCTTGAGCCCAAGTTTCGTAACCAATATATAAGAAGGAATCAATCCACCGGAAAACAACATCGTGAATATAAAAATCCACATTAAAGCATTACGCCCACGGAAATCTTTGGACAAGGCATACCCCGCCGTTGTAATAATAAACATACTGATTAACGTCCCCAGTACCGTCCGGACCACTGAGATTCTCATGGAGCCTGTAAAATTCGTGTTTTTAAAAGTTTTCACATAGGCTTCGATATTAAAGTCCACCGGCCAAAAGGATACCAAATTCCCATTTACCGCCGTCTTACTACTAAATGATTGTGCTAGTAAATGAAGCATAGGCAATAAACACGATAAGGCTACTAGAATCAGGAGGATATGATTGAAAATCGAAAATATCCTATATCCCTTGGATTTATAATACACTCCCATTCCTCCTAACAGTTTTGTAAGCTTAACAACTTCGGCTTAAAATATTTTATAGTTAGCTACCTTGTAAGCAATTCGATAGGAAATTACGATTAATATGAAGCTGATGCCGGATTTAAACAATCCAACAGCGGTACCAAAACCGTATTGGCCATTCAATAACGATGACCGGTAAACATAAGTATCGATGATATCTCCCGTACTATATACGAGTGGATTGTATAAGTTAAAGATTTGGTCAAATCCTGCATCCAGGATATTTCCAAGGCTTAACGTTGCAATTACGATGATCATCGGCATCATACTCGGTAAGGTAACATGGCGTATTTGTTGGCGGCGTGAAGCGCCGTCGATCTCAGCTGCCTCATAATAAGAAGGGTCGATCCCTGTAATCACCGCTAAGTAGACAATCATGCCAAATCCGAAGTTTTTCCATAAATCACTGATGATGATCGTCGGTCTGAACAGCGTAGGATCGCCCAAAAAGAAAATTGGTTTCAGTCCGAGGAAATTCGTAAGAAAATGATTTATGCCCCCATCCAGACCTAAGATATCAATCATGATTCCGGCAACGGTTACCCAAGAGAGGAAATGCGGTAAATAGACCAAGGTTTGAATACTCTTTTTAATCCCCATGTTTCTAATCTCGCTTAGCAGAATCGCCATAAAGATAGGAACAATAATTCCGACTATAATTTTGATTACAGCAATAATGAGGGTGTTGATAATGGATTGTGTTGCCTCTTTATATTGGAAGATTCTTGCGAAGTTATCCCAACCAATCCAAGTTGAACCTGTAATTCCAAGCCAGGGCTTGTAATCCTGAAAGGCCATCACTAATCCGACCATAGGACCGTAGGCAAAAATTAGAACGAATACCAAAGCTGGGATACATAAAACATACAATGGCCAATTTTTTTTGATTTCCTTTTTCCAAGGATTCTTTCTGCTTTTTTTAACGTTGGCTTTCTCACTCCATTTGAGCTGGGTATTCATTATCTGTGCTATTGTGCTTACCCCCTTTTACATTCTTGGCTGCTAATTTCTTTCTGGTTTAATGTTAACAAAAGCGCTTTCATTCGAAAATGTCTCAAATTAAATATCATAACCACTCGCTAAACATCTTTATAAACGCTTTCATTTTGCGAGAGCTCTTCTCTTTTTCTTTTGGAATATATAGCTTATGATGAATTCACACGAGTCCTAGCGACAGGAGTAATGCTTATGATTAAAAAAGTAAATATGAAACGATTTATATATTTTTTCGTTTTTTTCCTTTTACTTACCTTAAGTTTGTTTTTCGTAATGAACTCCCTAGGTTCCAAAACCATTCAAGAGAGCTTGGTTAACTCCTCCAAAAATCAGCTAGCCTATACGGAAAGCATTCTGGATGGCATCATCTCTGAGGCAAGTTTGTATGGCATCCAATATACAGCCGACACCTCCGTACGTTTCTATCAAAGCAAAATACAAGAGATGAACAATTACGATGCCCAGATGAAAAAAAACGATATCTATGACCGCATATCAGCACCACTTCTCTCCAGTCAGGCGATTGAATCTATCGGTATCTACTGGAAATCGGACGGCACTTTTATTTTTACGGGTCATGATTCGCTTGCCAAACAGCCCTTTCAGAAGGTCACGCAGCGAGGATGGCAGATTGTTAATAACAATTTGTATTATTTTTCAATCTACCCTTATATTCATGAACCTAAGAATCCTGCCAATATTCAGTACATCGTGGGCGTTAAGCTGAAAAAGGAGTATTTAACAAGTCTTTTAGAAAAAGCAGTGAGTGGCGGCGAGAGCTCCAATGCCTTTTTACTTGTGAACAAGAGTTTAATGATTAGCAATAAAGCGGTGGATATTCGAATCGAGGAAAAAGCCAAGGAGACGATAACACCCAATGCACATGAAATTTTAAAGTTTGACTATCATATCAACGATGATGATTATTATGTTTTATCAAAGTATATTGAGCCGATTGATACGTATCTTGTTACCTATACGCGAATGAGTGATTTTTTGAATCCGCTTAACCGGAATAAACAGGTGTTTTTTGTCAGCATCTTAATGATCTTGATCATTGGCCTTATCGTGATTTTTATGTTCTATCGAAACTATTATCGCAATGTATATCTGCTCGACAAGAAATTCTACCAAGTGGAACAAGGGAATTACAGCACCAGAATTAGTGAGAACCCGGACAATCAATTTTATAGTCTATTTAAAAGCTTTAACCACATGGTCGCCAAAATACAGGCCTTATTCGCTTCATTAAAAATAGAAACCGAGCTGCGCAGAAACGCCGAAGTGAAACAGCTACAGGCTCAGATCAATCCACATTTTCTTTACAATAATCTGTTTTTCATTATGGCTGTGGCAAAAACTTCACCGGAAGCCGTAATGCAGATGAGCAAGCATTTAGCAGAGTACTATCGTTATTTAACAAAAATGAATTCAGATAATGTTACGTTGGCTTCTGAATTGCAGCTTGCCGATCATTTTTTATCCATCATGTCACTTTCCAAAAAAATAAATTATGAAATCAACCTGCCTCCTGAACTGGGAGAGCATCTGATTATGCCACTGATTATCCAGCCTATGGTCGAGAACGCAATCCAGCATGGGATTGAAGAACAGCAAGGGGCTTATCGCGTTACTATAGATGTAAAAGAACTTGATACTGGAGCGTTAATTATTGTAGCCGATGACGGTAAGGGGCTATCTAATGAGGAAATACACCAGCTAATGGCCAGACTTGAGAATGAATCCCCCCCTGAAGGATCAAGAGGAATTGGTCTTTGGAACATTCATCATCGCCTCAAAAATGCGTATGGTGAATTAAGCGGACTGCGGTTCTTCATCAATGACTGGGGTGGTTTATCCGTGCTGGCATTCATAGATTTCTCGCTGGATGAAGGAGGACAATATGCGATTATTGATAGTTGATGACGGGCATTACATCGTTGAATATTTAAAACACCTGCTGGATTGGAGCAAATTTGGAATTGAGCATATTGAGACGACAACAAATTCGATTGAAGCCAAGGAGCTATTGAATCAGAATCATATAGATATCCTTATTACAGATATTCGTATGCCCGAGGTATCCGGCATTGATTTACTGCATCATGTTCATGAGAAAAAGCTCAATACCAAGGTAATTTTCCTTTCCGGTTATTCTCAATTTGATTATGCACAGCAAGCCATCCGTCTGGGCGCTTTGGATTATTTACTCAAGCCGGTAGATAAAGAGGATATGGAAAAAGCCATGCGTCAAGTTATTAAGAATATCGCTGAGAAACCCCCAAAAACCCCAGTGGCAGAGAAAAAGATAGATGGGCTAGGTTACTTGCTTTCTGTTATTAGCGGACCTTCCCCACTACGTTATGATCACAGCACACTCGATACTGCTTTACGGAATGAGCACTTTTGCTTTTTTCACGTCTCAGGGGCTAGAGGGAAAGATGAAATGATGTTAAAAGATCATAATGGTGGACGGGACTTTATTTGGATCACTCCATCAGCCACTACTGGAATTATTCCAGAATCCAATACCGAAACTGTGGCAAGCAGCGTCGATTCCATTTCTTTTTCCGAGCCGTTTGAATTTTCTCAAAAGCATGCTGTTCGGCATATTTTTTATCATTTCTTTTTTAATGAAAATATTGGGGCCAGTGACTTTACTATGCTGAGTGCCTCTAGTGCTCTCCCTAAATTAGAGCTTGGAGAATGGGAACAAACCAGAAAAAACATTTTAAAAAACTTTGCCAAGCTCACTGTCAAAAAACAAAAGCTCCTCTACCTGCTCGAATTCATTAATTTGCTGTATTCCACAACCGATAAAATCCAATCAGCTGAGGTCGCAGACTGGATTTTCAATCAATTATCAGAGCCAAATACGGCTCTTCAATCCATCTTGCAGAGCCTCACCCAATTAGATAGAAGCGCTAAATTTTCCAATCAAAACATTGTTCATACCATTCAAGCCTATATCTCCAATCATATTAGTGATTGCTTGAGCCTGGAGGACTTAGGGAAAATTGTTCACCTACATCCTGTTTACCTGTCCAAATTTTATAAGCAGGAGACGGGTGAAAATTTATCGAGCTACATTTCTTCTAAACGCTTGGAAAAGGCCTCCAAGTTATTAATCGATTCCAACTTACATGTGCTCGATATTTCACATCTAGTCGGCTACAAAAAGCCACAATATTTCATTAAGCTATTCAAAGATCAGTATGGCATTACGCCTTATCAATATCGAAGACAGCAGATTAAATGAAACAAAAATTGAACAGATCAACAAAAAAGTTTACACTTTGAATGAAGTAACGAACCACGGAAAGGAAACCTGCTAATGTTGCGCTCCTCCTACACCATTCGCTCGGAAGAACAAGCTTCTATGCTTCTGTTTGATTCTATTGGCTGGGAACAAGCCGAGACTCCAGCATATTCATTCAACGGCCAGAACCGGACGGAGAGAAGTTGTGTTATTTTTCAGTACACCTTATCTGGAGAGGGTAGAATTGAAATAGACGGGGTTGTTCACCCATTAACGAAGGGCAAAGCTTTCCTAGTGACTGTCCCCAGTATACACAGATATTATTATCCGGAAGAAGGTACAGAGCCCTGGGAATTCATTTGGCTGAATGTACGAGGACCTCTAGCTATTTCACTCTGGAACCAGCTGATCGCACATGGCGGTCCCATTATAGAACTCCCTCAGGAATCGGTTCCGATGGATTTATTGTGGAGTATGTTCAAGGACATCCAGGTTGATGAAGAAAGAGATTTGCATTTTCTAACGGGGAAAGCCTTTCAGTGGATATTGTCCATGGAGAAATACCTCAAGAAACCGAGTTTGTTAACCACCTATATAAAAAATGACAAACTCCATGCCGCTATACAATTCATGAAAAATGATCTGCACAACAATAACCTTAGCTTAGACGATGTCGCCGCACATGTTGGAATTTCCAAACATCATCTTTGCAGGCTATTTCAAAAAAACATCAATCTCTCGCCTTTTGAGTATTTAAGAAGGAGACGGATCGAGCTGGCAGCATCTATGCTGAAAACAACAGATCAGACGATCTACCAGATCGCTGTGGACACCGGATTTGACAATGCCAGCTATTTCGGCAAAGTCTTTCGTTCCTACTTTGGAGTTAGCCCCTCCACTTACCGCGAGCAGGACCTAGAGTTCCTGTCCAAACATGTGTTTTTTGAAAATTGATGTTGCTAGGCATATCTATTCGGCTTCGATAGAGCTGAGTGGCAGGCGTGGCAGGCGTGGCAGGCGTGGCGTGCGTGGGGTGCTAATTCGGGGCCGGTGGATGCAAGTAGTAACCATTCAGATCTGGTGGTGCCAACTCACAACCACCCTCCTCCGCTTTCGGACCCCAATGACGCTATTTGCCAATTTTCCGCCTTTTGAGCACAGTTTCGGACTCCAGTGCAGCTATTCCTTCGAAAGAGGTGCATATTAGGTACTTTTCGAGCCAATAGCGACTATACGGTCCGATAAAACTCCAAATGTGTGAAAAGACTGCGATTAGCGGCATTTGAGTCCGATAGCACTGTGTTGGATGGGTGAGCAACTTGCATGTCGTACTAATTCGCGTCCAGCAGCCCACGGCTAAGGAAGCAACTTGCTAAACACCCTAATTCGCGTACAGCAGCACCGAGTGATAACCATCCCCCGCCGCTTTCGGACCCCAATGACGCTATTTGCCAATTTTCCGTCTTTTGAGTACAGTTTCGGACTCCAGTGCAGCTATTCCTTCGAAAGAGGTGCATATTAGGTACTTTTCGAGCCAATAGCGACTATACAGTCCGATAAAACTCTAAATGTGTGAAAAGACTGCGATTAGCGGCATTTGAGTCCTATAGCACTGTGTTGGATGGGTAAGCAACTTGCAAGGCGTACTAATTCGCGTCCAGCAGCCCCCGCCTAGGTAAACATCCTGCTAAACACCTTAATTCGCATACGAAAGCACCGTGTCACCCCTCTACCGCCGCTTTCGGACCCCAATGACGCTATTTGCCAATTTTCCGCCTTTTGAGCACAGTTTCAGACTCCAGTGCAGCTATTCCTTCGAAAGAGGTGCATATTAGGTACTTTTCGAGCCAATAGCGACTATGCGGTCCGATAAAACTCCAAATGTGTGAAAAGACTGCGGTTAGCGGCATTTGAGTCCGATAGCACCGTGTTGGCTGGGGAAGCAACTTGCATGGTGCCAATTTGAGCCCGCCGACTTCGAGTTATAAACACTCAACTCCAGTGGCGTCAAGCTACTTGCAAGGCGCACTAATTCGCGTACGGCAGCACTTGGCTAGCAAAGCATCTTGCTAAACACCCCATCCAATAACAGCTTCGGGCGCGCAGCTAGTCACAAAAGAACTCAAAAAAGGAGAAAAAAAGGAAGGTGCCCAGCAGCCAATGGCTTTTGGGACCCCCTCCTTTTTTGATTAAACTTCTCTAAGCACGAAAAGTAGGCTTCTGAAATCGCCCTCGAGCTGTGGAAGCGTGAGTCCGAAGTGCATCAGTTCATCCCCTCTGTATACTCCGCCGTTAAACTCAAGCTTATACGATTTCGCAGGGTCGAGTCCTTTCAGACGCAATCTGCGCAACGGTGGATTAGGCCCGGCCAGAACTTGGAAGTAGGTGGCGAAGGCTTCTTTTTTATCAGCGGAAACAAACATCCATGCCGTCTCGTTTCCTTCAAAAGGACTAAGCAGTCGATAGAAATCACCGTACTGAATCAGCATTCTCAGTTCCTTGTACTCCGAAACCTGCTTGCGGATATCCTCGCGCTCAGCTTCAGTAAGCTTGGTCAAATCCAGCTCGTAGCCGAAATTACCCGACATCGCGACATGACCACGTGTCTCCAAAGGTGTAATACGATGTACCTGATGGTTAGGAACAGCCGACACATGGGCACCCATTGAACTCGCAGGATACACCATACTTGTTCCGTATTGGATCTTCAATCTTTCCACTGCATCCGTATCATCGCTAGTCCAGGTCTGTGGCATATAATACAGCATTCCCGGGTCAAATCGTCCGCCACCGCCGGAGCAGCTTTCGAACAAAATATGAGGGAAACGGGAAACGATACGTTCCAGCACATCATAAAGTCCAAGGATATAACGGTGTGCCGTTTCACGTTGACGTTCGGCTGGAAGAAGCGCTGATCCAATCTCCGTCATATTCCGGTTCATATCCCATTTCACATAAGTAATCGGAGCGGATGATAATACCGAGCTAACTGACTCGACGATATAATCACATACATCCTTACGGGATAAATCCAGCACTAGCTGCTGGCGGGCTAATGAACTTTTATGCCCAGGTACATGGAGACACCAGTCTGGATGTTCACGGTAAAGATCACTTTCAGGCGATACCATTTCTGGCTCGAACCATAATCCGAATTCCATGCCCATTGCCGTGATATCTTCGCCTAGCTTTCCAAGACCTTCAGGCAGCTTGCGACGATCCTCTACCCAATCTCCCAGGGAGCTGTCGTCGTTATCACGTTTGCCGAACCAGCCGTCATCCAGCACGAACAGCTCCAGGCCTAGCTCTTTGCCTGCTTTAGCAATTTCTTTGATTTTATCCGCGTTAAAATTAAAATAAGTCGCTTCCCAGTTGTTAATCAGAATAGGACGCTTGCTATCGCGGAATTCACCTCTGCATAACCGGGTCCGATACAGACGGTGATAGGTTCTCGATAATCCGCCAAGCCCTTCACTGGATCTTACCAATACGGCTTCTGGAGCCTGAAAGGATTCGCCCGGTTCAAGCAGCCACTGAAAATTGAAAGGTTGAATACCGATCCCAACTCTGGATATTCCGTATTGATCCACTTCTGCTTGGGCGAGGAAACTCCCGCTATACACAAGGCTGAATCCATAAACTTCGCCATGGTCCTCTGTCGCATCTTTTGCAAGCAAGGCCATAAAAGGATTCTGCTGATGGCTACTGGAGCCGCGTTTGCTGTCAATCCGTTGGATGCCAGGAACGAGGGGTCTTTTGTGAATATGGCGTTCTCTAGTCCAAGTACCGGATAATTGCAGCATGTCATAGTCAGAATCATGGAAGTCAACATTCGCGCTTAATACTCTTTTCAAAACCAGATTGTCCTTACCCAGATTCTCAATCCGCACGGAACGTGTTATAACATCCTGATCGTTAAATACGGTATAGCTCAAGGCAGCGATCAATCCTGTTTTATCATCTTGCAGTATAATTTCCAAGGTCTCTGCTTCTTCATCACTTTCAACATAAGTAGCAGGCAGACCTTTGAGTGCAGGTTTTCCTTTATTAATGGTGTAGCTCTTATAACGGAAATCCGTTACGGTCGTGCCATCTACTAGGTGAACCTCCAGTGCCGGTTCGCGGAAATCCCCGTTTCCATAGGAAGGGAATTCGCTTGGCAAGGTGTCGAGGGAGATATTTTTATCCTCCTGCAAATAAGTTGGACTAAAAGAGCAACGTTCCACCAAATTCAACGGGTGTTGAAATTCTCTCCCTGCCAATTGTGGGCCCCAGTAGACATGCGCTGGAATAACACCTTTGATCATTTCAATAATATAGCTGGATTTCTCTGACTGTAAATGAAACACCTTGCGGTTGTCGTCATAATAAATACCCATAATATGTTTGCACTCTCCTTAAGGTAGCTCAATAGAACGTTTATTGTTTGTAGTTAATGCTTCTTCGAAGTCTATTTTAGAGTGAAATGGAAGGGTATACAATCTTAATATCTATACCTATTATAGTAAAATATTGATCTATCTATACACAGGATCTAAACCACTAGAATATATATCATCAAACTGTCATTTGGAGATTGGTAGCCTAAGATATAGTAGGAAAATAACCTTTTGCTTAAATATCAAAGACGGAACGTACAGTAAGCTGGGCACGCAGTTCCTCAGCCGTAGCTGGTTTGTCGAGATCTTTTTTGGCAACCGTAACGATTCTTGAAATGCCAGCTGACAGGTCGAAATAGTTATCACTGAAGATCGCATCTCTTTCCTTGAAATCAAGTCCAACGAAACGGGCATATGCTTTTGACTTCACAGTATTTTGAAAATTATTAATAAAGACCCTTTTGATCTTATGTAACGTGATGGAAATCACATGATTTAATGTAAAATAAATGAATAATTTAGAAATGAAATACAATTATCTTAATCGATGCATGATATGCTCTAGAAAGGGAGATAGGATTGAAGTTGGATTTGGAAGGGTTGAATGTGGATTCCTTGATTCAGATGCTTAAGGCATCATTTTCATTTGAGAATTGGGATGCCATGATTGAAATTGCAGATAAGCTTCACGAACAAATTTCCATCATATATGAAAACAATAGTAACCTCATAAGAGGTACTAAACTGAAGCGGAGTATCCCCTATTATTTTGGATATAGCTCATGCGCAAAAGGTATAGCACTACAAAAGTCCGGTAAGTATGACGAGGCAAAACTATGTATTCAGAAGTATGCTGACCTGGGCTGGATAATAGGTTTAGATGAAGAGGGTATTTATGAAGTAGAATATTACCGCAATATTGCAAAAGCCAATTCATACGTTATCGATCTGCTGGAAGGCAAAATGGGAGTGCTACATAAATACGTTGAGTTTATTAGAAAAAGTGATGATGAAGAATTATTGCCGGGACTCATTACAATCTTAGAATCTTCGATAATACATGATTATTCCGTTGATTGGATTCTGAAGGAATTCAAAATCAATGTTGATGACATAGGAGAACATGAGACTATTGTAAATATCAGATACCATGAGGATTACATTTATTTGCTGGCGATGTATTACTATAAACAAGAGAATATGTACGATACAATCAACACTATTCTAGAAATCTTGTTATTAAGCATCAAGCTAGACGATGATACAGGCTTCAAAAAATCAGCAGCGCTCTTTGAACTCCTTAGAGACCACGCCGATCAATCACAACTCAAAGTGCATCACAACATCATGAAAACAATAATCGAAAAAGAGTTTACCAGGTCCTTCAGCTCGCGAATCGAGTTCAGTAAAATACACAGTTAAGCATCACGGAGGTCGTCGTTGATTGGAATATAAGTTGATTATTAAAAAGGAGCGGTTCTCCGGTTAATGGGGGAATCACTCCTTTAGGGTGTATTGGTCCCGGTTCAGTCCGCTCCGCTCGATCCGATGCATTCTGGGGATTTATCCTTATCCCATTCATTTCGCCAAATTCGCCCCATCTGGTGACATCCGCTCCATCCGCAACATTCTAGGGCATTTATGCCTCTTTTTTCGCCACTTCCGCTCGATCAGCTGCATTCTGCGGGATTTATCCCGCTCATTTCTCCGCGTTTTGCTCGATCCGCCACATTCTAAGGCATTTTTGCCTCTCTTTTCGCCACATTCGCTCGATCAGCTGCATTCTGCGGGATTTATCCCGCTCATTTCTCCGCGTTTTGCTCGATCCGCCACATTCTAAGGCATTTTTGCCTCTCTTTTCGCCACTTCCGCCCGATCCGCTGCATTCTGCGGGATTTATACCGTTCATTTCCCCCGCATCCGCCCGATCGACTGCATTCTACGGGATTTATTCCGCTCATTTCTCCGCGTTTTGCTCGATCCGCCACTTTCTACGGGATTTATCCCGCTCATTTCTCCACATCCGCCCGATCAGCTGCATTCTGCGGGATTTATCCCGCTCATTTCCCCGCATCCGCCCGATCCGCTGCATTCTGCGGGATTTATCCCGCTCATTTCCCCGCATCCGCCCGATCCGCTGCATTCTGCGGGATTTATCCCGCTCATTTCCCCGCATCCGCCCGATCAGCTGCATTCTGCGGGATTTATACCGTTCATTTCCCCCGCATCCGCCCGATCGACTGCATTCTACGGGATTTATACCGCTCATTTCTCCGCGTTTTGCTCGATCCGCCACATTCTACGGGATTTATACCGTTCATTTCCCCGCATCCGCCCGATCAGCTGCATTCTGCGGGATTTATACCGTTCATTTCCCCGCATCCGCCCGATCCGCTGCATTCTGCGGGATTTATACCGTTCATTTCCCCGCATCCGCTCGATCCGCAACATTCTGCGGGATTTATCCTGTTCATTTCGCCACATTCGCTCGATCCGCTACATTCTACGGGATTTATCCCGCTCATTTCTCCGTATCCGCCCGATCCGCTGCATTCTGCGGGATTTATACCGTTCATTTCCCCGCGTTTTGCTCGATCCGCCTCATTCTAAGGCATTTATGCCTCTCTTTTCGCCACTTCCACTCCATCCACCTCATTCTAAGACATTTTCGCCTCTCTTTTCACCACTTCCGCTCGATTCGCCATATTCTACGGTACAACTCCCGCTCCCTTTTCGCCGCTTCTGCTCCAGCCGAGGTCTATCTGCCCGCCCCAGCATAAAGTTTTTTCACTCCCCCTCAGAACCTCGCTTAATAAAATCACTTAATAAACCTGAACCCATTAAGATTCAATAAATATCCGCTAGAACCGGTAAATTTTAGATATACATTATGCGTGCCGGTGGCGCCGCTGATTGCACATGTTTTAGTCACCCAGGTCTGCCAGCCGCCTGTTCCCGCTACCGGACAAGTTCCAACCAGAGTTCCAGTTGAGCTGTCCAGTCTAATTTCGATAGTTCCTCCCGATGTACCGCTCGCTACTCTTGCTTCGAAACTTGTGGGTCCGACGCTTCCAAAGTTAACATTATTAAACGCGATATAATCACCATTCTCTATATAGCCGACATTCTGACCGCCTTCGGAACTCGCTTCATTTTTCACACCAGACATGCTGGTATAACGTTCTGCTTCGATCGTCGAATAGGCATCATAATAATTTGTTTTTAACCACTCCGCAGTGTTCCAAGAAACTTTTGAGACCCCGGCATATTGATTTACTGTGGAGACAACGCCAGATAGAGGAACTGTTTTATAAGCATAAGGCAATTGCTCGTTATACCCATAAGTGAATGTAAAAGGTGTAGATGGCGGGTTTGATTTACTCATATTTTCAATTCCGACTATTGATGATGACCAAGCCCACTGGCCAATGGTTGCTTTGTTATTCCAATTCATTCCGTTAGTAAAGGCATTAACACCATTATTATCCCAGCTGCTGCCTGTATAGGTTGTTCCGCTACTAGTTGTTACTGTAGAATTTACAATTAAACTATGGTTCATCGCATCCTTAAACAATACGTCAAAAGGAGCATTCATATTGGCGGTATCATCCCCTTGACGCTCCGCACCAATCAGCGGTTCATTAAAAGCATTATAGACATTGGTGTCCCCCGCTATAGAAGCTCCATTTCTGGCGTTCATTCCACGCGATAATTTATCATGGCCGTATTTGGAGATTGCAGTAACGCTGTCGAGTACATTCTGATGTGTAGAGTTATCAAAAGAATTATTAAATAGATGCCCGACTCCTTGACGAATCATTGGCAGACGCGACCCAACATTTGTATAACGATTGTATGCTAAAGTTAAGCGAAGTCTTTGATTTCCATCTTTAATTTCCACACCGTTAGAACCCACATAATTCGTATAATCCTTGTCACCCGATCCTACCAAATGAACTTTGGAGTGATAGGCGGCATAAGCCATAATTTGATTTTTGGTAGCCCCTTCGTTACGCATTTTATAATAAAGGCTGGTGGAGGAGTTCAGTGATCCTGTTGCATATTTTTGCTCCATATATTCAATTGACTTATAAATAGAGCTACTAGTCGCTGGATTTTGAGCTGCCGCTAGACCAAATTCGTTCCAAGAATAAGTTACATTCGTTGAACCATTTTCCATATCAATCATTCCATCCGCGGCTATCGAAAACTTACAGTGGTCTACCCATACATTGTTTGCGCCATTTACCTTGATAAAAGTCCAGCCTACCTCTTTGTGCTCACCTGTATCATCCCATTGCCACATTTCATCAAAATTGAGATTTCTAATGACAATATCATTCACTGAGCTCTGCAATTTTAATTCTGCGTGTTTAATAGTTTTACCTGAAGCTGAAAAAATCGTTAATCCATCAATATTGGCTATGCTTAATTTGGATACACCGGAGGTTATTAAGAGTGGGTTCGTGAATCCGTTTGATGGATCAGGATATTTTGTAACAAAGCTATATTTTGAAATTTCAGTAGAATTTAGTGCTAATTCAGTCCACCCTAAGTTTAGATTATCTGTAACTTCAATAACTTTTACAGCACCACTGCCTGCATCCAAGATTGCTTGTAAAAACTCTCGGCCACTGCTGACCGTTCGATAATATGAGGTACCTGCATAACTGCTTCTATCTTTTACACCTAATGATGCAAAACCAGGAACTGATAAAAAACTGCTGTCATAACCCTGCTCAACCTTAGACGCGTTAGGAATTGTATTTACCGCTGCCGCCTCTGCATTGCCTGCTAGATTAGAACAAGTTAAAGTCACCAATAAACTTCCCAGCATTAAACTACGTAGCACTTTTTTAATCATTTGATCCGATCCCTCCTACTTATTTTAGTGAAACGACCCTACCTGAATGATCACCCCCTTTAATGAAAGCGCATCCAATTACGATATAAAAAGATCCCCTCCGATTGACTGTGATTAGACTCATCTACCATGAGGTCTGTTTCCACTGCCTACCTGAGGGGAATCCTACAAAACCATTCCTTGTTGCCATACAAGTCTATCTATACTAAATTTGGATCGATCATTCGCAGCGTTCCGTCCGCATTATACTTTAATTCAGTAACCTTCACACAGCGCTTATGGCTCACACCGTCCGACAAAGAACTATCATGATAAAATAGGTACCATTTGTCCCGAAAGTTCACGATGGAATGATGCGTTGTCCATCCGATCACCGGGGTCAGAAGTGTGCCTTGAAACGTAAATGGTCCCAGCGGATTGTCTCCAATGGCGTAGACGATTTTATGTGTGTTCCCTGTAGAATAACTGAGGTAGTATTTCCCCTCGTATTTATGCATCCAAGGACCTTCAAAAAATCTTCGTTCTTCATCGCCTGCCAGAATAGGACGTCCTTCAGTATCAATGATGGAGATTTCCATTAATTTGTCCTGAAAGGACAACATATCCTTGCTTAGCTTTGCCACGCGTGGTCCCAATGCAGGTTCGTGTGGAGCCGGCCCTGTGCCATCAGGCATGTAGGTATCCGTACTCCACTTCTCCAGCTGCCCCCCGCGAAGCCCTCCTAAGATCAGATAAACCTCGTCGTCATCGTCGTTGAATACGGCCGGATCAATGCTGAAGCTTCCCTCCATGTAATCCGCCTCCGGCGTAAAAGGTCCCGCCGGTGAATCCGCTGTCGCCACACCAATCCGAAACACCCCGCTGAGATCCCGCGCCGGAAAATAAAGATAATATTTGCCGTTTCGGAAGCCAGCGTCTGGAGCCCACATTTGCTTGGATACCCACGGGACATCCTTCATATGGAGTATTTCACCATCGTCTACGAATTCTGCTGACCTATCATCCATAGTTAGAACATGGTAATCCTCCATAGCATAATGATCTCCATCTAAGTTGTTGGGAACGCTGATTTCAAGATCGTGAGACACATAAATATATAGTTTATCCTCAAAAACATGAGCCGACGGATCAGCAGTGTAAATATGTTTTACCAGAGGCTCATTTCGCTTCGAAACATTCAGCATAAGCTTCTCCTTTGTTTTGGGGTTATTCGGTTACTTGGTTATTCACTTACTTGGTGATTCGGAACCAATCGATATCAAGATATCCTCCATTGCCGGAACCTACGGCAAATAGACCTGTCTTAGCTCCCACCCAATGTCCTTCTATAGCTTGAAATGACTCTACAGGTACGGAAGTGAAGTCTGTACCCTCCAAGCTGTAGCCGAAATGGCAAGTCGCATCCTCTAATACCTCGACCCGCAAGAAGAGACTATCCGTGTCTATCAAAGGATATGACCACATTTCTGTCTCTCCCGTATCATCTCCTTGCATAAGCGATAGGGCTAGCGTCCCCTTCAGTTCTTGATCCTCTAATCTTCGTACCACCAAGCAACAATAACGATAACCAAAAATCATCAAACCTCCGGACTCCCCTATTCCCAAGCCCGAAGGGTCAACCTTGCAGGCTGCTGTAAACGAAAGTGCTGGGAATTTCTGCAGCAAGAGCTGCGGACTATGGTATAGCCCTTTGTTGTCTACGGGTTTATGTTCAGCATTTAACCGAAGATAGCTCTCTCTTGCCTCGAGACTATACCAAGACGATTTGGGGTTAGACTGCCACTGCCACTGCAATCCAAGCGTTGAAGACTCGAAATCGTCAGAAGTTGCAGGCACTGACACTGCGTATGCCTTCCCGACCTCAGGCTTTCGGTAACGTATCACTGGCACTCCAGCTCCATCGCTTGCTTGAAGCTCTCCCATCAAAGGCCAGTCATCTACCCAACTGACCGGCTGCAAATGAACGACCCGGCCATAAGGTCCTTTATCCTGGAAATGGATAAACCACGATTCGCCCGAATCCAGCTCCACTAGTCCGCCTTGATGCGGGCCGTTTACTGAGGTCTGCCCTTGTTGCAGAACGATTCGGTCCTCGTAAGGGCCCCAGATGTTTCGGGAACGGAACACTGTCTGCCATCCGGTTGCCACGCCCCCTGCCGGAGCAAGGATATAATAATATCCGTTGCGCTGGTATAACTTTGGTCCTTCCAGAGTCGGATGATTTTCGGTTCCATCATAGATAATCCGGCCTTCGTCCAGCAGCCCTTTACCGTCAGCGGACATTCGGCACAGCCGCAGCTTGTGCTTAATGCCGCTGCGGCTCTTCGCATAGGCATGAATCAAATACGCCTGTCCGTCCTCGTCCCAGAAGGGACAAGCATCAATTAAGCCTTTGCCTGCCTGAACCAGATGCAGTGGCGTCCATTCTCCGGCAGGGTCCACCGCCGAAGTCATCATGATGCCGACATCTGGATCGCCATAGAAGATCCAGAACTTCCCGCCATGGAATCTTAGGCTAGGTGCCCAAATGCCATTGCCATGCTGCGGACGGTCATACCCCTCCAAGTTCATCTCCAGCACAGCATGATTGATGATTGCCCAATTGACTAAGTCCTTCGAATGCAGGATCGGCAATCCGGGAATGTGCCCGAAGCTAGAAGCGGTCATATAAAAGTCATCACCGACGCGAATTACGTCCGGGTCCGAATAGTCCGCATGCAGGATTGGATTGATATAAGTTCCGTCTCCCTGATCTGAAACCCAAGGCTCTGCGTATTCTCCAAGATTCATGTAGTAATCCTCCCCATGTCCTTTTCCTTTTTATCCTTTGACCGAACCGCCTGTCAGACCTTGAATCAGATAACGCTGAATAAACATAAAGAGCACAATAGGCGGTATCAATCCAATAATGCTGCCTGCCGCGAGCGATCCATACTCTACACTGTACTGGCCGATCAAATACTTCAGTCCGATTGGGATCGTAAATTTGGACGCATCTGTCAGGAATGAGAAAGCAACCAAGAACTCATTCCAGCAGCCGATAAAGGCGAACAGCGCAGTCGCTACGATCCCCGGCAGAATCACTGGCGTAATGATCGTGAACAAGACCCGGAATCTTCCTGCTCCGTCGACCATAGCCGCTTCGTCAATTTCCTTCGGAATACCAGATACAAACCCTTGCATCAACAGCGAGTTGAACGCAACCTGTGAAACGATATAGAACAATATGATCGCAAAAGGCGTATTCATAATCCCCATGCTCTTAAAAATCAGGAACAGCGGGATGACGAATAAGATTACCGGAAGCATCTGAGTGCCCAGCATCATAAGCATAAAAGCATTTTTTCCAACAAATTTAAATCTGCTCAAAGCATAGCCGTTAAAAATCGACAGCAATGTAATAAAGATCACCGACACCGTACAGATGAAAAGACTGTTTACAAAAAATCTCGAAAAATTGTTGACACTCCACACCTTTATGAAATTATCAAACGTAATTGGATGCGGAAGGTAACGAATCGTGGAGCTGATAATATCATTCTCATGCTTAAGGGAAGTTGAGATGTCCCAAAGAAAAGGCAGCAGGACAAACAACAACGTAACAGTCATAGGAATATAGAACAAACACAAAGTGGTTAAAAAACGTTTAAGCTTACTCATTTTGGCCACCTCTGCTTAATTTCATATAGACGACCACAAAAATCATTAGAACAGCGAAGGAAAGGACCCCCATAGCCGAACTATAGCCATAATTCCCGTTCAAAATTGCCGTCTGGAACATATAAATCGGGAGAGTGGTTGTCATATTCATTGGACCGCCGTTTGTCATCGTGAAGATCATATCGATAGAGTTGAACTCCCAGATGGCTCTTAGCATCGTAGTGAAAATAATACTTTCCTTAAGATAAGGCAGGGTAATGGAAAATAACTTTCTTGCCTTTCCGCAACCGTCGACTTCGCAGGACTCGTAGACTTCTTTCGGAATAGACTGCAAGGAAGCAAGCAGCGCGACTGCGAAGAACGGAATCCCTCTCCACAGCTCGGCCAGTACAACCGAACCGAATACGGTATGGGTGTTCGACAGCCAAGCGATATTCTCGTGAATAATCCCTAACCTCTTCAAAAGATCGTTAATGACTCCGATATGCTGGTTGTACATGAGCGACCACAGCATTGTCGTAAGAACGCCTGATACCGCCCAAGGAATAAGCACGAGCGAACGTATAACGCCTCTAAACCGGAAGGCCTGATTAAGCAGCAGGGCCACACCTAAGCCGAACACGAGCTGAAGAACGACTTCAATAACCACCCACTTGATGGTTATCCATAGAGAGCTTGGGAACAGATCGTCATGGAATAAAATCTGCTTAAAGTTACTCCACCCGGCAAAACCGTCATCCATCGGCCGAGTCAAGTCATAGTTCTGAAAGCTTAGTTGGAAGACTTGTAAAATAGGGTAGAACATAATGACCGCCATGAGAACGACAGTCGGGATGATCAGAACGTAAGGAAATATCCTGTCGCTGCCGATCATCTTGTTTTTTCTCTTGGACGTTCCCGTCACTTGTCCTGTTGCTAATTGTTGTTTCACCTTCATGAAATAATCACCTCAATAAGAATAATAGGCTATGCATGAAGCTAGCTAAATAATATATCTTGCAAAGTTTGTTTGTTTTTTTGAAAATAAAAAATAGCAGCAAAAAAACAACCTCATCCCAATCAATGACTGGAATAAGGCTGTTTGTGAACGCTTTCCAACTATTACGAGCTATGCTGCTGTCTATACTCCATCGGGGTAAACCCTGTATGCCGCTTGAACAAAACACTAAAATACTGGGTATTCACATACCCAATTTTCTCAGCAACCTCATATACCTTTAAATCGGTATGCACAAGCAGTTCAGTAGCTTTATCTATTCGCACTTGGACAATATACTCACAAAAATTAACATCCGTATACTTTTTAAACAAAGTACTGACGTACGATGGTGTAATGTGGACCGTCTCCGCTACTTCTTTTAAGTCCAGATTCTCATTCTGATAATGATTTGCGATATAATCCATAATTGTGCGAAGAATAGCTTGATGCGAATTGCTTGAATATTTGACCTGATCATAGAAAATAATCGATTGATCCATCCGGACATCCTTCATCTGTGTCGCAATCAATGCTTCCTCGTAGGAGACGCCAATATGTTTAAACCCTTCACCAATACTGCCTATACCGATCTTGGCGTGAACTTTGAGATATTGCTCAATCATCACTGTTAAGCGGCGGGCAATAAGCTCGGTATCCTGCTTCAGCTTCTCCGCACCCTCGTTTCGGTAGTTGAACAACAGATTGATCCGGTGGTTATATTGAATCGCATACACCTGAACCCCGTCGCAAATTGCAGATTCTAGCACCTCATTGCAAAGGTTTTTGAGAGTGAACAATAATAGCTCCAGATCGACGGGTTTATTGGGTTTAAGAAACCTTCCGACACCATCCAAGCTCAGAACAGCCATCACGAACACCGAGCCGCAAAACGTTAAATCGAGCAGCTTCGCCTCCCTATCAATCGCTTCCTCATTCCCCGACCCAGAGATCAACTCGCTAAAAAATTGGTTCACGATAAGACCATGGCTTTTTATATCCTTCTCACGTTTTCTCCGCTCTTCCTCCAGTGCGTCAGACGCATTCATGATTGTCCGCAGGATTTTATCGTTATCTTCATACTTTAATATGTAATCAAACGCTTGAAGCTGTAGCGCCTCCTTAGCATAAGAAAAATCATCATACCCCGTTAAGAAGACAATCTTCAAATCTAAGCCATTCTCCTTCACTTGGGCGGCAAGCTTCAGTCCATCCATAAAAGGCATGCGAATATCCGAGAGCAGTAGATCCGGCTTCTCCCTTTGGATAAGTTCCCAAGCTTCCTTCCCGTCCACTGCAACTCCTGCCACCTGAATGTTTCCCTGATCCCAATGAATATTCCTGCGAAGCCCTTCCCTAATCCATTCATCATCGTCTGCAATGACCAGCTTATGCACGATTCGTCACCTCATTTTTCGTATATGGAATCCTTACAGTCACTATGGTATAAACCCCCTCTTCACTATCCAGCCGAATCCCGAACCCGTAGCCGAATTGCAGCGCCAGCCGTCGGTGAACATTACGCAGCCCGAATGTCACTGGAGCCTCTTGAACATTCTGCGCTTGAATAGAAGTATTCATCTCCTGTACCTTCTCTACATCCATCCCTGCACCATCGTCGAAGACTTCAATTATTGCTGCATCCCCGCTTGGCCTTCCTGTTATTCTGATGATCCCTTTTCCCTTCTTGTTTTTGATGCCATGATAGATGGCGTTCTCGACAATAGGCTGCAAGGTCAGTTTCATGATAGGAAGATGCATAATGCTCTCTTCAACTTGAATCTCAAATTCAAAATCTTTCTGGTAACGGATATTTTGAATTTGCAAGTAGCTTTGAACATGCTCAATCTCTTCTCTAAGCGTTATGACCTCCCGCCCTCTGCTAATGCCGATCCGAAAAAAGTGGGCCAGCGCACTAACCATTGTCGATGCCTTTTCCTTCTCACCCAAATCAATCATATGTTTGATAGATCCGAGAGTGTTGTATAGAAAATGTGGTTGAATTTGCGACTGCAATGCTAATAACTCCATTTGCCGCTTCTGTTCCTGTTCATCCTTAACTTGCTCCAGCAATTGGCGAACCGAATCGACCAAATTCTCCAATCCACTGGCTAATACACCAATTTCATTTTGCTCTTTCAGCTGAAAGTTAACATTTAGGTTCCCTTGTCTAAAACTCTTCACTTGTTTGGACAAATAACGGATGGGATTCGTCAGGCTGCTCGCAAAATAGGTTGCCATGATAATAAAAACTACGAGAATAACAGCTACGATTGTAAGCGTTATCGATTTAATCTGGCTTGCCTTGGCTAAGATATCGCTTTCAGGAACGATGGCGGCGAGCTTCCACCCGTTCAGCGATAACGTTGTAAAGTGAATCATCATACGTTGGTCCGACTTGCTGGCCGCCCTTAAATCTCCCTGGTGATTTGCGTTATTACGGATATCGTTCACGATCTCATCGCCGATAGCGTACTCTTTGGATAACGGCTTGGAATACATCACCCCATCTGGACTGATCAGAGCCAGCGAGCCATTGGGACTAATATTGACATTCTGTAAAATGTCGAGCAGATAGGATTCCTTCATATTAATCAGAGCCATGCCACTGACCTCGGAATCAAGATTTCCGATAATTTTAAATACGCTTACAACATTACGTTTCGTGACAGTAGTAAACACTTGATCCTCATGCGTATTCAACCAGTAATAACTGCTTTCTGCATCCTTTTGGTTATATCGGGCCAGCCATTCATTAAGATTCACACCGACATGCCGGGGAATAAAGTCCTTCTGTATGTTGAAGGTCCGGCCATTATTAAACGTGACAAAAATTGAATCGATGACTTGCAAATGATTCCGGTAGGCTTCCTCGAACTGTTTATGAAGATCGATGATATCATCGTAGCGATGTTCTCCTTCGTCTTGTCCATTATCTAATAAAATATATTGAAAAGCCGAATTGTTCTCGATTGACACTAGCTGTTCGAAGATCGTATAAAGCTTGTCGTTAAGAAAAAAGCCCGTTTGCTCGGTCGTATCGCTTAGCAAATAATAAGCGTTTTGTTCGAGCTGCTTAACGGCAGTGAAATAGGAAAAAAAACCGGTAAGCGCAACGGATGACACAAGAATAGGCAAAAAATAAATAAGCAGCTTAATTTTGATTGGGCTTCTAGAAAGATACGAGAACATGTATTTCCCCCAAATGAATTCGTTTCGGATTCTCCTCTTATAATAACTCCTAGCTCGAAGAGATGGGTTTGTTTTTTATCAAACCTTGTTTGTTTTTATTCAATTTCTCAAAAAAAGAAGACGAGCCCCTGATTGGGACTCGTCTGTGGCTACTTTATGGATGTAGAATAAGCTGGGCTAACGCCGCAAGATCCACAATATCCAAAAGACCATCTTTATTCAGATCATAAATCTGATATCGGATCCAATCCGTATGTGCGGAGCTTATACCGTAATGAGCGGACAGAATAGCCAAATCACCGATACTTGCTGGATTGGCCGAGCTCAAGAAAGTTGCCAGCGCCGCATCCAGATCAATGATTGCCTGCTCCACAGAAACCTTAGTTACGTTCGGATTATTCACGACCTGCATAGCTTTACCGATTGCATTATTAAGCTCATTCACTACCGTCTTCGTATATTGCCCCCATTTACTGCCAATAGTGGCGTAATCGGATGTTGCTTGTGCTATAGCAATCTTTAATGCCAGAGCCGATTTGTCCGAGGCGCCGTCTAACCCATCCATAGCCAACTGCAAGTTCGAGGCAGCTGCATTCACCTGATTCTGTGTAGCTTGCGATCCAGCAAGAATCACTTTCGCAGAGGTTAGATAGGTTTGCAAGATTAACCAAGTGGATGGATTGTATTGATCTGCCGTAAGGCTCTTCGCTACATCAACCCTGCTGGCCAGGACCGTTTTGTCTATCATGATCTTCATGCCATAGATCGTATTAGATAGCTTTGATACCGTTTCGCTCCCATCGGCAATCAAAACGGGGTGCAAATGAAGATAGGCCGTCGTATCGCCGGCATAGTTCAGGTTTGATGAATGCCAGAGCATTTTGAGCATGTCTCCGCTTGGAAGGATACCAGCTCCAGTGCTTGCGAGCTTGATTGTGATTTTTCCATTCACCTCATCCTTATCGACGGATTCCACTCCCCATTCATCCGCTAAGCATTCTACCGAATCGTAAAGAATTAGGTCCGGGTCATATTCAAACGTCAACTCTTGACCATAAACAACAGTGCTGACACTTTCTGTAACGTAATCATTATTTAAGCCATAAACCAAACCAAATTGTTGGCCGGCAAACGTTGTTCCTTCTCCCATAACCGTAGCATAGGGAAGACTTAAGGAGGGAGCATTTACAATCGCGCTGACCTCGTTAGAGTTATCGCTCTCACCTCCAACATTAACTGCCGTAATCACATAATAATAATTACCAGCAGTAAGATCGGCATTGTCCAAATAAGTGCTGTCCGTGACATTGGAGGCAATGGTTACATACCCCTCTGAGCTATTTACGCTTCGCTTCACTGCATAATAATCAGCTCCGGCAACCTCATCCCAGCGTAGCAAGATTTCGGCCCTGCCCGTAGTTGCACTTACGTTTGCGGGTGCTTTAGGAATCTGAATGGAACCCGGATTAGAGACCGTAATAACTGAAGGACTTATGCCTGAATCCAAGTGAAACGGTATCCCCGCCTGCGAAAAATCCGTATCCTGCAATAGGATATTACTAGCGAATCCCTTCAAATGGATAAAGGTGCTTGTGCCAGGCGGACAAAGAACGTCATTCAATAAAATATCGGCTGCATTGTTCATGGTATAGAGGGTTCCGTTCGCCGGAACGATCTGAACATGATTGAATTGAATATCAGTCGTATTACTGGACACGAATCCAGTTTGAGTCGACATTTTTACATTGGTCAACTCCACATTACGCAGAGGCACATTGGCCAGTGCATCGATGGACACTGCTTCCGAAGCTCCGTCCACCGTAACGTTACGAATGTGGATATTTTTAACCTCTGGAACCCGGTTATCGACTCCCAGCTGTGCATTATCCACTGCTTCGCTGTGCCCCGTATAGAAATCATTAATGGATAATGCCGTATAACCAATATTCTGCATATGGAGACCATCGATATAGATATTCTCAATAGGACCACCACCACCAACAAAGCTTTTAATATTGATCCCATTATCCGTTCCGATATATTGATTGTTGCGAACCGCAAGGTTATGAATGCCTCCGGATGTGTTACTTCCGATAGACAATCCGCCATGGCCACGAAAAACAATGTTGTCGGCAATTACGACTTCGGACAAAGCGTTTGTCGGACTCGGGTCATAGCTGGCCTTCATCCCGATTCCATCATCTCCGGCATTCACCGTGTTGTGATATAAAACAACATTCTGCGAAGAAGTGACATCAAGACCGTCTCCGTTCTGGTACCAAGCGTCGTTATTGACCGTTGAATTACGGATTACCAGATTCCGAATCTTCGTAAAGCTAGTCGCAAATTGTGGTGAATTCATAAAGGTAGGTCCATCGACTAACACATTGCTGCTATTATAGATGTCGACCATGATAGGACGATATACCCCAACAGCTTGTTGAGACGGATACCAAACACTGCCGTTATCGGTCAACACTCCGCCCAAGGACAACAGATAATTCCACTGCGTGGTTGTGACCTTGCCCTTCTTCACATAACGCCAATATTGCCCATTGCCATCGATAACACCTTTTCCTGTGATCGCGATGTTGCTGAGCCCCGATGCCGCCAGCATCGGTTGATATTTTGCATTCACCAAATTGTAGTCATCATAGTCGGGACTAAATTGAATGAGTGCACCAGCCTCTACATGCAGATCAATATTACTTGCCATTTGGATACTTCCTGTCAGCCATACACCAGCAGGTACGACGACACGCCCTCCACCTGCCAGTGTAGCCGCCTCAATTGCCTTTGCGAATGCCGCCGTATTTTTGGTTATACCATCTCCAACAGCGCCATAATCTTCAATATTAAAATCTACGTTTGGAAATGTTGGAAGCGTAATCGCTGGCATATCGAATGGCAGATCTTTTTGATACGTTTGCAAGTCATCCCCGCCCGTTACAAACCCCACGGAATCCGCGGATTTGACGCTAACCTTCGCAGTCGCCTTTACATCGGTGCCCGTTACAGTTCCCTGCACAGTGAAGTTCCCCACAGATGCATACTTAGCTGGATCGATTGAACTCCACACGACAGCCAATGCTTTCTCCGATCCATCCGTAAATTGAACGGGAACGATGCTTGGCAAAAATGGAGCTACCCCCTCAAGGCTATAAAGCTCCAGTGTCGGTATGTTCGATAGGGTCTGTCCCGGCAGCATGGTGGAATTCACAACTTCTATGGCTAACAGAATTTTAGTACCGGAAGCGAAAGTGAAAGTTAGTGTATTTTTTCCAATCGGCAACTGAGACAAGAAGACATCACGAAGAGTATAAATACTTCCATTGGCAGTGTAATCGGTCCCCTTATTCAGTGCATGGGTTCCGAGCATAATTCCCGTCATTGTGTCTCCCGAACGTTTAACGGATACAGACAGATCCGCTTGATTCACATGATTACGATCAAATTTCACCGGAGCTGAAGACAAAGATACTTCAGTTGAATAGACGCTCTCTCCATTGGCATTCACAGCAGTTACTACATAATAAAAAGGAGCTCCTGTGTTCACAACCATATCCGAATATTGAACCTTATCTTTCACTCCCTCCGTCAAGCGGAGCCAATTCAAGTTGTAGCTCCCCGTTACGGAATAAAGGCGTAAAGTTTGATTCCCAGCGGGAAGATTGACATTCACACTGACCGTTGTCCAGCTCTGCCAATCACCGGTTTGCGGAATATCTACGGTGCTCAGCACGCTGCCATTCCCACTCTTTAATTGAAGCTGTTTACCGCTGTCCGGAGCAGAGACGCGCAGATCCAAGGTGTAGAATCCACCCGCAGGAACCTGTATCGCGTAATCCATCCAATCTCCCGGATCGATATAACTGACATTTAGACCTCCGCCTTCATCACTCGTATTCTGAGTTTTGACACCGTACATCGCTGTCCAATCCTCACCTTGGATCGTTGCCAGCGGGGAAGTGGATGACGGAATCAGATCGGATGCAATCGGCAAGTAAGGACCACCCGCTTCGCTTCCGCGATAGACACGATAAGAACTTGCTCCTTCAACCGTGTTCCACGACAGAGCTACGGGAGAATCGCCTAATGTCGCATCAACACCGCTCGGGAAAGTCACACTCAGTCCGGTTGGAGAAGCAGGCTGCTGTTCATTCTGTTCATGCCCAGGAAGCGTGCCGAACAGCGTAGGATCCCACCCATCCGCTCCTTTCAGCACATTCTGAACGGTGTATTGATTGGCTTCGTCAGATGTCAATTGGCTCGACCAGCGATAGCGGCCCTTCGCATTGGCACCTGGTCCCGAAGAGTTGTATTCACCATACCGCGCCGTCGATTCGTTAGAAGGATTTCCCCAATTATCCCAACCTACTGCTTTGATATGCGCATCCATCCAGGTATTAATGTACTTCACGTTGGCGTTAGCTCTCCAAGGTCTACCCAGATCTAGCGAACCGTTAGTAGCAGCCAGCTTAGTGCCGATATCCCATTCCGGTCTCCAAGGATCATGAGTCACCGATTCCTTCAAAGAAGAAGTACCGCGGGTCAATCGCGAGTTCATGAAAACATAGCCAAACTCAGCTTTCTCATCCGTAGAGGCTGCCGTCATATGACCGCCAAAGCCACCAACGAACTTAATCTCCGAATCGTAGAAATAAGCCGCAGCATTCCCAAAGATCCAGTCGACGTCCCCTTCAATTATGCATCGGTTAAAGTACTGTCGCCCGCCGTTTGCATACAAGGTATCTTGGAACCCTGCCAGATAAACGTTCGTAAAAATTGCTCTGTCGCCGGTTACGTTAAGTGCGACTGCGGGACCTACATTTCCCCTCTCAAACGAAGTATTGCGAATCGTCATATTTTCTGCCGTAAAGTCGCTGGCAGAAACTAACAACGTGTGGCTGTTTCCAGTACCTATTCCGGAATTAGCATAATCGTCATAGGTCAAAATCGTTCCGTCTCTGCTTTCACCAACTAAACTAACTAATGGCTTAGAATTCGGAACGGCTACCTTTTCATGATAGATACCGTCTTGGATATAGATCACCCGCCGGGTCGAATTCCCAGTTGGAATCGAATTCAGAGCATCCGTAACGGTCGTATAATCTCCCGTTCCATCCTTCGCAACTACAATTACTTTAGCTGGAGTGGCGATTTGGATCAGGCTATCTGCTCCCGAGCCCCTCGCATTAACAGCAGATACAACATAATAATAGGTCACACCGTTTGTTATGCTGTTGTCCAGATAGTTTGTTTGGGTTACGCTAGCGATCGTTGTAAAGGGTCCCGCCAACGAAGCCGCCCGTTTAACGAGGTATGAATCAGCCTCAGCAACCTCGGTCCACTGCAAGTTAACCTTGCTAACTCCCGCTTGTGCTGTTACTTCATTCGGCGAAGAAGGTACCCCCTGCTGGAAATGAACCGGAGATACGCGTGCTTGATCGGAATTCATACTTTCCGTCTGAGCACTTAAGGCAGATACAACATAATAATAATTCGTTCCGTTGTGTACGGTGCTATCAGTAAATTCCGGAGCGGTCAGGTTGCTAGCCACGACCGAATACGTTCTCCCCGATATTACACTTCGCTTCACTGAATACGAGGAGGCTCCCGGCACAGGGTTCCATGTTATATCCACGCGGGCATCACCAGGAACAGCAATCAATCCAGTTGGTTTCGCTAAAGGGGCAACTGGAGAAATCTTAGCGGAGACCGAATTTTCGCTTAAGCCACCCGCATTTTGAGCTTGAACGGTGTATTCATATACCGTTCCGTCAGTCAATCCGGCGTCGTTATATTGGGTTTCCGTCAAATCCGACGCGATGACCGAATACTTAGCCCCTCCGTCATCCCTTCTGAGCAAATGGTATTGCTCCGCACCTTCGACAGACTCCCATTTCAGGGTCACTTGGCTGTCCCTTGCTATTCCCGTCAACCCTGTCGGAGCAGCTGGTATGTCAGGTAGCAGAATTGGCGTGATGGCTACTTCCTTGGAATTTGGGCTTTCACCGGAATCGGTTACTGCACTGACGACATAATAATAGGTTTTATCGTTCATCAATTTGCTATCTACATACCGGTTGGAATCCATGTTCTTAATCAGCTCGTAGGGCCCGCCAGTTGTTTCGCTGCGCTTCACATTATACGAAATCGCTCTGGTAACCGCCGGCCAATTAAGCATCGCTTGTGTATCACCAGCCTTGCCGGTTACTCCTGTCGGGGTCGAGGCTGATAATACATCAGTGAACATCAGCCAGTTAATATTGAAGTTGCCGGTATTCGTCGTGATGCGCAGGGTTTGCGGACCCGCACTCAGATTTGCCGACACGCTTATGGTCGTCCATTTTTGCCAACCGGTCGTATTTGGCACATAAACCGCTGCCAGAACAGTTCCTCTGCTATCTTGCAATTGAAGCTCCTTATCTGAATACTTCGTAGCAAGACGAAAATCTACGGTGTAGATTCCTGCGGAAGCCACATTTACCTTGTATTCCAGCCAATCTCCGGCTTCAATATTGCCCACATCTAAACCGGCTCCAGTATCCGTGGTTGCCTCGTTCTGAACCCCTTGCATGCTGTCCCAGTTCTCGGCTTCAAGCTTGCCCGGAATCGGCTTGCCATTCTTCGCCCAATACGCCACCGCAATTGAAGGTTTCAGCCCTTCCTCCGAGGTGTGTGCTTGTATACACTGATATTCCAGATCATTATAGATGACCCAATCGTTGATCGTATAAGTGGTATTCGCCTGCCAGCTGGCAGCAGCGGCCGCAGCGGTTCGCGGAGAATAACCATATAAAAGGCTCATTATCATCGCCACGATTATGGCTATAGCCGTTACTTTTCGGCTTATGGTGTCTTCTTGCCCCCAGGGTGCGGTCCTGTTCATATCTTCTTCCTCCTTAGAATAGAAGTGCACGAATACTATCAGAGGTTATATATGTTGTACATTAACACAGCTGCTTCCGCTCGTGTCGTCGTAGACTTAGGCTCGATTTGGCGGCCATTCCCGTGAATCAAACCCGCTTTCACTAGACTTGCGACAGATTCAGACGCATAGGAAGAAATCTTCGCAACATCGCTGAACGGTTGAAGCACGGATGTATCTCCACCTGTAACCTGTTGACCTGACGCCTTCAAGGCTCTGGCGGTTAGGACCATCATGTCCTCACGGGTGATTGGCTCAAGCGGTTTGAACAAGTTGTCTCCTGAGCCTTCCGCAATGCCAAGTGCCCGAGCAATGCCAACGGCCTCGTAATAATAAGCTTGGGATGGGACGTCCGCGAAGGTATCTCCAGCTTTTCCGCTCAGTTCTAGCGTCCTAACGAGCAATACCAAAAAGTCGGCTCTAGTAACAGCTTGAGATGGGCGGAATTCTGTATCGGACACACCACTAATAATTCCCTTGGAAGCCATAACCTCGATCGGATTTTTAGCCCAAGCCACAGACTCAAGATCCTTAAAGGATTTATTCGTATAACCAATTGCATACATGCTGAAATGTGTAGTCTTAAAGCTGACGCGACCGGACTTCGCATCATATCTACCACTAGGAACCGAAGTAAGTTTCCCTTGACTGTCTACATACCACACAACGATATGCTCTGGATTAAGCAGCTCTTGTGCAGTAGGAACGTAGGGGATGCTGACTGTGACCGGAGCTTGGCGATTATCCCAGGTTATGGTCTTGCCACCCGACGTTAAAGTTAATTGTATGACGGGATGGTTGCCGATTTGGTTTTGCACGGACGGCTGCAAGGATTTAGGATCAACACTTGTGATATGAAGACTTATTTGTTCATTGGAGGTAACCCCAGCTTGCAGCATATTATCAGGGAGAGTGAGGTTAGCCAGTGGTGTTACAATTTCAATTTCCGCCTTTTTGACATCATTGGATATAGCCGAAGTTGGAATCGTCTGAACGTACTCTTTTGCCCCGGGCTTCGACTCGACTTCAATGATTACTTTTTTTACTCCTTTGTCGTTGGCGGTAGTTTGGTTAAGAGCTTTCTGCAGTGATTCTAGATCCACGGTTGATTGAACCGATTGTGCAGCTGCGTCATAACGAATCACCGGTTTGATCGTAGAACCGTTGACATTACTCGGAGTTGTAGGCTGGATCGAACTGCCGTTTCCTCCCGCTCCGTTATTACTATTGTTGCTGTTGTTTCCATTGTTACCGTTATTGCCGTTGTTTCCGTTGTTGTCATCGATACTAACAATATGCGCGATCGCCGATGCATCAGGGGTATAGTTAACCGCAGCCAGCTGCGAATCTACTAACTTCACACGGGATAGAACGATTTTGACATCGCCACTCTCAAGCGCTTTGAAAGTAACTGTGGCCAGTTTCAGATCTCCGTTCTTGCCAGATTTCTTCTCAAGCTCTGTATGCGCTAGCCGCACGCCGTTATTCGTCAATAGGGCGTCAATGTTGAAGCCGCCCTCGCCTGCTGTGTAACTCACGAACTCCAGCTTTGAGCGATCATAGGTCAGATTCAACTCGTACGCGTACAAATCCGTCATTAGGTTCGCTGCAATCTCAACAGTAAAGGTACTGTTGAGGGTAGGACTTTCTTTTGATAACACAGTTTGGAAGTTGGGTTCACTACTAGCCTGCGTTACCACAGGTCTCGCTAGAAAAAAGACAAGGAGCATAAGCATCGCGATTCTGAGTTTAGCCATTTCGATTCATCCACCCTTTCAATAGCAGATAGGAGAGAGCGCCGCTGCCGTTGAGTCAGCGCCCTCCAGATTTAGCAAACTTAATTTGAAGTGATTTTACGGGCCATTCCAGCCAGATCGACGATGTCGATCTGCTGGTCTTTATTCAGATCATACCTACTTACCTCACTCCACCCGTTATCACTTGAAGTGATGCCATATTTGGAGCTCAGAAGAAGAAGATCATCCATGCTGGCCTCGAGATTCATCGCTGTAGCGAGCTTTTGAAGTGCAGTAGACAAATCTTTAGCCGCTAGATTCACTTCCTCTTGTGTAGCATCGCTGTCGTTTAAGACAACGGTTGCGTTCGCAATGGCATCCTTAAAGATAGCAATAGCTGACTGCGAATATTGCCCCCAAAGTGTACCCATCGATGCCGACGCCAAAGTGCTGGCGGCTTCGTGAAGGATAGACTGGAGTGCTGTTCTAATGACATCTCCCGAACCTGTATCAGTCACAGTAATGTTAACCTGATAAGCAGTGCCTTCCACAGAAGATTCATTACCTTCGCCATCGCTCATAATAATGCGGGTCGCTTCTAATGAAGCAACCGTCGCTTCCGTTACATCTTTTGCAGTGAAGTGAAGTTGAAGAATTCTCGGCAAATCGCCGCTCATGCCAACCCCTGGGGTTGTGCTTGCCATGAGAATCCGTGTTTGTCCCTCATTATCAAAGGAATCGATGACACGAATTCCATCCAGCAAGGATTCCGCTGCCACGAACTGAATTTGCTCAGGATCGTAGTTCAGCGTCAAATCCAAGCCATATACATCACTTGTAACACGAGACATGCCATATACGACTTCAAAGGACTGCCCCTTCTCCACAGAGCCCGGTCCGGTTAAAAAACTTCCCGATCGAACAGTAACTTTGGCTTCGGCCTTTAACTCCGTGCCATAGACAGCGCCCGTAACTGTAAATCGCCCTTCTACCGCATATAACTCAGGGTTGATAGCTTCCCAAACGACAGGCACTTGCTTCACTGTTTCATCTGCATAAACAGCGCCTACAACTGTTGGCAAAATAGGAGCCACACCTACTGGTGTCTCAACATGAACTGGCAGAAGCGATTCGATTGGATTGTCGGAAGCGAGCTGGGTAGGATCCCAATCCTCTCTCCCGTTGATCGCACTCGTTGCGCTGAAAATACTGTGCAATGTATACGCTTCGGCTTCCGTGTCCGTTAATTGATGGGTCCAGTTCATTCTAGCCTGCGGATTTGCTCCCGGACCAAAGCTTTGATATTCACCGTAATATGCGGTTGCTTCGTTTTTTGAATTGCCGAAGTTGTTCCAGCCACTTGGAGCAATGTGATCTCCCATATAGCTGTTCAGATATACAGTCTTCGCATATGGACGCCATGGTCTTCCCAAATCAACAGCGGATATAGACGAAAGCAACGCTTCGCCGGTCACTTTGCTGTTCAGGAATACATAGCCATACTCCTGTCCCTCAGGAGTGGAAGCTGCCGTCACATGCCCAGCCAATCTGGAATGAATCTCGCTGTTATCAAAAACAGCAATACCCGGACCAAAGATAAAGTCTACCGAACCCGAGATGAAACAATCCTTGAAGTAGGAACGATAGGATTGAATGGTTGCATTATTGGCATAGTTGTTAGGATCCGCGTTATCGGTCAGATTGCGGGTTAACAGTGTATCCTGATAACCGATGATGTTGCAATTTTCGAAAAAAGCTTTATCCGCATATACGTCGACGGCAACGGATTGACCTGCTCCGGAACCCGAGGAATTAATGACCGTTAGATCCTTGGCATAGAAATCATGGCCTTTAATCATGAGCGTATAATCCGTATAAGTGCCCAAACCTAACGAGGTACCATCCGGGGCCGTTTTTTTCGGATTATCATCGTAGGTGAGAATCGTTCCATCCTTGCTCTCACCCATTAAAGAGATGTAAGGCTTGGTATCTGGAATAAGAACCTTCTCATAATACAAGCCGTTTTTCACAAAAATAATGATGCGATTGCGGTTCTGGTCCGGGACTGCATCGACAGCAGCTTGGATACTTTTATAATCCCCGCTTCCATCTGCGGCAACGACGATAACCTTCGCGTCTGGAGCGATATCAGACAGAACATATACATGAGCAGTAACCGGTAGGTCCGACCCTTGTACCGTACCCATAACCTTGAACCCGTCAATATTTGTATCCGCATACAAGTCTGGAGAGATGGGTTCCCAGGACACAGGCAGAGATTTGGTCATTTGATCATTGAAGATCGCCGTTACGTGATCTGGCAAACTCGGTGCGATGCCCTTCGCAGTTGTCGCGATGACAGGCCGATAACCGGTCATGCCAGCCGAAACCACTTCCACTTGAATTTCAGCTCTTGCTGAATATCCCGTTACTGTACCCTGTAAAGTGAATGCTCCTATCTGCTGATATTCAGACGCCGGAACTAAATCCCAGATTACCGGAGCATAACTTACCGCTCCATCCTCTCTCAAAATCGGCATCTGATTCGGCAGATTAGGCTTCGTGCCTAATGCGGTCGTTACCTGTAAGGACTTATAGCCAACAACTGTTTCTTGTCCTGTTATGGTGATTGGCATCAATCCGATAATCGCTGTTCCGTCATTCATCGTCGCTGCGACGATGACTTTACCATTGCTATTAGCGGTCAGTACTCCATTATCGTCGATTGTAGCCACATCTGTAGGGGTCAGATCACTATTATAGACAGCCCATGTAACCTGCGAAGTTTCTCCCGTAGTTTTGGTGGCACTAAAGGTTAAACGCCCTCCTTTATCGGAGATTGAATTCGTCGAACCTGAGTGTGTTAGCTGGATTCCATAACCGCTGGTAGCTTCCTCAGAAGCACTAATGTACAGATTATCCAAGTAAACTTGAGATGCCACTGTCGTATTATTATTAGGCCCTATAGATTTGAAGGTGCTAATATCCGCCATCGCCAGGGTTGAATCATAGAATGGCTGTTTGCTTAACACCTTCGTTCCGTTGTAATAAACATCCACAAGCTTGTTTGGAAAATCTACCACAGTCTTGACTGTAAACCACTTATCAAGCGGGATCGCAGGAATGATGATAGGAGATGTTTTTCCGTTGATGACATAACTTAATGCTCCCGAATTCTCAGTGTTTAACCAGACGGCTACTTTACCATTCGATCCGAGCAGCTGAAATACCCGATTATTCGAGGTAGGTTTGTTCGCATAAGTACCGTTCGGCACACCGTTCGTTAAGTTGGGAGGGGCCGGGAACTTCATATGCACTTCTGCCGATAAGGTTCCCGTCTGCGAACCAAAACCACGGGATACACTTACATAACCGCTATCCTGGTCATTAAGGAAAATACTGTTCGGATTCAAATCTCCGTCCGCCGCAATAGTGATCAGACCCGGGGCATAGCTCGAAGCACTCCAATATCCGCCCGGCGTATCCCCGGCTTTATATTCAGTGAAATCCTCGTGAACCGGGAAGGCTTTATCAGTTACGACCACACCATCCTGAACGATATTCGCACTGTTCGTAGCGCTAATTCCTTTGGGCAAGCTGCTATTGGTGAAAAAGATATTCTCCGTGTAGGCTAATTGAGCTTTAGCAAAAGCACAATTAATGAACTGCAAATTCTTCAAAGCGTTATCAGCTGTTGAAGTGGAGGCTGCCCCTGTCAACGAAATAATGTTATCCGTTCCAGAGATATCGTTGTTCCGCAGGTTGGTAAACCGGAAATTACTCATGTCCGGTGGGTAAATATCAGGAACAGGAAGCTTGTCATAGTTGGAATTCAGATCAATCTTGTTGATAAGCGAATCCCTCACTTGAATGTTCCGAATGTAGCCGCCCCGGGATGTGCTTGTTTTGATCTTAAAGCCCGGTGCCACAGTGTTCGACTTGACGTCGAGGGGAATCAGATTGCAGTCTTCCACGTAGATGTCGCTTATTCCGCCAGACATCTCGCTTCCGATAACGACCCCGCCGTGTCCACCACTAAAGGTATCTCCGCGATAATAAATAAATCTGGAGGGTCTGCCGATATCCCGGCCTTCTTGATTGATCCCGGATTTAATTGCACTGCCGTCGTCCCCGGTTTGAAAGGTAGAATTCAAAATGTAAACGCTCTCGGAAGAATTCGGATTAAAGCCGTCTCCATTATGTTGCGTGGTGTTAATATCGAGGTTATAGGCGGTGATGTCTTTGCTGTATACAGGTACTACGGTCCACATCATTCCATTGCGGATTTTCAATCCATCGATATAGACATTGTGTGCGTTATTAAAAGATAGCAGATGTCCACCACCGTAAGTTGTTCCAACTTCAACCTTGTCGTTATCGTATTCCTCACGCAGCTTCAAGCCGCTCTCCTCGTCACCAATTGTTCCGGGTCCAAGGAATGTAATATCAGTTACACTATAATCATCGTACTTGTCATGATCCATAACTCCGGCGTTAAATAAACTTTGATAAGCCTCGGGTTCCTCAATACTGTGTCTGGCCGTTACGAACGGCAAGAAGTCAGCCTTGTGTGAACTAGGCATCACTTGAGCCCCTGCATCTACAAATACAGTCATATTGCTGTGCAGGAACAATCCGCCAGTCACATACTTCCCGGGTGGAAAGTATAAAGTGTCTCCTGGAGTAACTGCGTCAATCGCGGTTTGAATTGCCACGGTATCCAATGTGTTGCCATCTCCGGATGCTCCATAATCCTTAACATTAAACCTGATGCCCGTCTTTTTAGTTGTGATTTGGACCGTATTGCTATCTAAAGATTCGTTGCCAGATGTATCCTGGGCTCGTACCGTGTAGGTATATGTCCTCTCTGGAGTTAATCCTAAAAACTTATAGTAAGTTTTGTCCGTCGAACCAACCCGGGTTCCATCACTGTCATAAATATTGTACTTAGTAATGTTGGAATAAAATAGAGGTTTCTCCCATGCTAACACTACGGTTGTATCCGTATTAGAGGCAGGTGCCATTCGTAAATCCGTCGGGGAGTAAATATTAGCCGATAAGGAATCATTAATGTTCGCAGCGGCATAAGCCGTGTTGGTTTCTCCGGCAAAGGCGATTTCAGGTACGATCGGGATGAGCAATAAAGCGCATAATGCAATAAGGACACTCTTAATTCTTTTCATAACTTACCTCCTGTTCATTTGCAGGTGATGAAAACGCTGTCAATTAGTGGCATTAATCATTAGGGAGTTGTCATTCAAAAGACAGGCGGCCCAAGTATCATCAAGAGCCCGCCTGCTGAGATTATTTATTGTTCGGGGATATTAACTGTTTTATTTCGAAGAGTCAAAACTTGCTTTTTCTTTTTCAAGCTGCTTTGCCCATTCATCCAATAGTTCTTTGGCACTCATCTTTTTGGCCATTACCTTCTGGATCATAGGCTCCATATTCGTCTGAACCTTGTTATAGCCCGGCAGATAAACGGGATTATCGGTAAACTTCGTGTCCGGTGAGCTCATCAGGTCTGCGCCCGTCTTCACGTAAGGCACGTTTACAATCCAATCAGCATCCAATGCATCAAGATAAGTCGGAATTTCGCCATAGAGCTCTCCGTACTCACTATCATTGTGCGTTACGAAATACGTCATGAATTCCCATGCTGCTTCCTTATTCTCGGAGTTCTTTGTCATCATCATCACCGATGGTGTAACGCCGGGGTGAACGCGATAGCCTTTGGCACCCATAGGGAATGGAACAGCTGTAAACTTGGTTAAATCGTCATTGAATGCTTTACTGTGAGCGCTTGCGGAACCAAGGTTATGGAAAATCATACCTACCTTGCCGGACTGGAACGAAGCAGCCAATTCCGTCCAACCTTTGTTCAAGTCATCTTCAGGTGTATTGACATTATAACCGCTCAAGTATTTCTCCAGAAACTCTACATTCAGTGGATCGTTGATCGTGGCTTTGCCTTCTGGCGTGAAATAGTTCGTAATTCCCGAGTATGAGTACATAAGATATTCCAGCGAGGTAGCACTTCCGGCTCCACCCCGTATAGAGTATCCGTAACGATCCTTGGACTTGTCAGTCAACTTCTGTGCGTTGTCAAAGAATTGATCCCATGTGTCCGGATTCGGTAGATTTGATTCCTTCAGCCAATCCGAACGAATCCATTCCATCCAAGGCAGAACGCCATAAGGCAATCCATATAACTTCTTGTCAACCGGATCCGCTGCTCTCATTGAGGTAACCGAACCCGTTGTGATCTTGTCCTTTCCTTCCCAGCTATCGAAATAAGAATCGATTGGCTCAAGCACATCGCGTGCAATAAAGTCGGACGTAAAGTTATTGATCAGGTCCGGCCCTTGTCCAGCAGCAATAGCGACATTCAGCTTTTGTATATAACCGTTCAAATCTCCAGGCACGCCCAAGTATTCGATTTTAATATTCGGATGCTCAGCCATGAACTCCTTCGTAACTTTTTGCCAGAATACATCACGGTCCGGCGTAGTAGCCGCAGCCCAGAACGTAAGCGTTGTCTTCTTGCCGGAATCTTTCGTTTCAGTACCACTGTCGCTAGTCGAGCTGCTTGGCTGGGGACTGGCATTCGACGAGTTGTTGTTATTGTTACTGCTTCCGCAACCACTTAACACGCCTCCAGCCAACATGACCGAAGCCATGACAAGTGCCCAGCTTTTTTTTCTTTTGAACATGGTGTTGAACCCCCTCAAAATTCGTCGCTCAGTTGACGAACACCGGTTATTCGTCATGTGTTTAGTTTAACTTTCGTCCTTCTCATTTTACATAAGATTCTTTTCACACTTTGTTTGGATTTTTTAAAATCATACAAAAAAAAGCCCCGATTGATTGCCTCGGGACTTTTTTCGCTTTATTTTCTTCTATATTAATTCAAATCTACTTAACTGCCTAGCCTTCACTTTAAATAGTGCTCTAATGTTCTCCGTACCGCTCCTGGGCCTGCCATCATTTCCTGGAACATAATCTCAATCTTATCACCTAGACCAATCTCGTACAACGGAACCCCAAAAAGTCGCTCATCTTCAAGAATGGGGCGCACACTTGCGGTTTGGTCTCCAAGCGAAACTCCCTGCAGGTAACCTTGCAGTGTTTCTAGTAACGGATCTGAACTCAATGTGAAGACCTCTCCAGCATCATTCACTCCAAGTAAGTAACGACACCACACAGCGATAGCCAGTGGAATCGCCGTTAGCTGCGCTGGATCGAGCTCCTCCCGTCGAATATAGGATTTAATAGTTTCACCGAACCGTATACCCACCTTCTGCGAAGTATCTGTAGCAATCCGCTGCGGAGTATCGGGGATAAATGGATTGGCAAAACGCTCCGTAAGGACTTCGTCCAGGAACTGCTTTGGACTGAGAATCCCCGGGTCCACTACGACGGGCAGGCCTTCTTTGTAACCGATTATCTCCACAAACCTCCGCAAAGTATCGTCCTTCATCTCATCCGCGATCAAGGTGTAGCCAAGCAGACAACCGGAAACAGCAAGCGCCGTATGCAGCGGATTAAGGCAGGTCGTTACTTTCATCGTCTCCACCTTGTTGACTGTCTCCCGGTCCGTAAGAATAATTCCGGCTTCCTCTAGTGGTGGACGTCCGTTCGTAAAGTTATCCTCCACTACAAGATATTCGCTGATCTCAGCATTTACGAAAGGAGCGGTATATGTGTTTTTGGAGGTAATGATCACATCCATATCACCAATTCCCTGTTCCAGAAGCGCTGCCTGTACACTCTCCGAAGGACGTGGTGTGATTTTATCGATCATGGACAATGGAAAGGTTATTACTCGTTCATCTTCCAGATAACGCACGAAGTCTTCTATAACAAGTCCTCTTTGGGCCCATTCCTTAGCGATGGACACAACACCGTTCTTCAGCTTGTCGCCATTGTGTGAGCAGTTGTCCATGCTGACAAAGGTCATCGGATATTGGCCTTTCAGATATCTTCGATAAGCAAGCGAAGCTACAATGCTCATGACATGAACAGGATGCTCCGGTCCGCTCTCAATATCCTTTTCCACAATGCCAAAATATTTATCGTACGGATCCGTCAACGAGTAACCCTTCTCCGTGATGGTGAAACTAGCCATTTGCAGGCTGGGATTCTCGAACACCTCGATCAATCGACGGTACTCCGCTTCGCGGTTTTTGTCCGCTGCGATTCCCTCCACAATACTACTGACTACTCTTTTGTGGAAATCACCACGAGCATTCATCAGTACTAAAAGGGTCAGATTGTCGTAGGGCTTGTAGACTTTATCAATCATTTCGAAATCAAAGGTTTCCACCGCAATAATACCTGTATCCGACTTTCTGCTATCCAGCAGCTTCTGATGAGCATTTGCCACGAATCCTCTGAAAATATTACCTGCACCGAAATGAATCCATTCCGGTTTAAGCTGTGTATTGTTTGCTACCTGCTCATAGTCGAACTGTGGAAGCTCCACACCAGCAGCTTTCCAAGCTGCTTTTTCCCCTTGGATACTGCTTCTGGTCAGATGCAGCATTTATTTTGCCTCCTTGACATTATCCAAGCTATCCCAAACACCAAGCAAATACATGATGCCCATAGCTCTATCATACAAGCCATAACCCGGTCGGCAGTTCTTCTCTTCCCCCCACAGATGCCGCCCGTGATCCGGACGTACATAACCAATGTATCCGTTCTCATGATAGGCTTTGACCACCTCGGCCACATCAACACTTCCGTCACGCCCACGGTGCGACACCTCAATGAAATCACCGTTCTCAAATACCTTCACATTGCGGATATGGGCAAAATGAATACGATCATGGAACTCGCGGATCATCGCTGGCAGATCGTTATCCGGATTCGTGCCGAGTGACCCTGTGCAGAACGTCAAACCGTTGTACGGGCTGTCCACTAAATCCAAGAAGCGGCGGATCATATCCCGATTGCGGATAATACGCGGCAGTCCAAAGATCGGCCAAGCCGGATCATCCGGATGGATAGCCATCTTGATGTCCACTTCCTCGCATACTGGAATAATGCGTTCCAGGAAATACTGGAGGTTGTCGAACAGTTTATCTTCCGTCACATCCGCATAAGCCGCAAACAGCTCATCCAGCTTTGCCAGCCGCTCCGGCTCCCAGCCCGGCATCGTAAACTTTCCAGCTCCCTTCAGAATCCGGTCCACCATCTCACGCGGATTATCGGTAATGGCAGCCTTTTCATAAAAGAGAGCATTCGAGCCATCAGGCAACTCTTTATACAGCTCTGTGCGGGTCCAATCGAAAACAGGCATAAAATTATAGCAGATCACCTTAACGCCAACCTTGGCGAGTTTACGAATGGTGTCGATATAAATATCGATATATTTATCACGGGTCGGCAAGCCGATTTTGATATCATCATGAACGTTGACGCTTTCTACTACAGCCGTGCTGAAACCCTTGCTGGTGATTTGGTCCGCCACTTCTTGGATCCGTTCCATTTCCCACACTTCTCCGGCTACTTTCTCATGCAAAGACCAGACAATCCCCATAACACCCGGAATCTGCCGAATATGATCCAGCGTGATATTGTCATTGCCCTCGCCATACCATCTCCACGTCATGTTCATTGATAAACCCTCCTGTGAATTCGTTTTCAACTATCTTGTATACAAGATTTACTTGATCATAGAATAAGAACAATTCTTTGTCAATCACAATTTTATCCTGAAATCAAGGAATATCCACCCTATTTTCATCCCAATGATTTTAATGAACGAACTTATCATGTATACTAGTACTGTATCTGTCATCAACAATTGAAAGCAGGAACAGAAATGTCAATTAAAGCTGAAATTCTAAACACACTGAAGCAAGAAATCCTCACGCTGGCGTTAAAGCCAGGCACCATTCTGAGTGAAACAGCCTTGTCTGAGCGGTTTCAGATTTCACGTACGCCGTTGCGTGATGTTCTCAAACAGCTTGCACTGGAATCTTATACCGATATCTATCCGAAAAAAGGTAATATTGTCTCCTTTATTGATCTTGAATCTGTTGAACAAATCACATACTTGCGTTGCACACTGGAAAAGGAGATCCTCAAGGATCTTTCTGCACAGCTTTTACTACCAGGAGTGCACGAGCTTAAAGAAATTCTTAAGAAACAGAAAGAGGTCATCGGGCAGGAGAATGCTGTAGATTCTTTCCTTAATTTAGACGACGAGTTTCACCGGGCCTTGTACAGGCTTGCTGGACGTGAGTATCTGTGGACTCTGATCCAGCAGTCGAATGTACATTATCTCAGGTACCGCAGACTGCACATGCTTAAGACCGACAAGCTGGAAGAAATCTGGAACGAACACCAATCCATTCTTGAGCTTATGGTGCAAAAAGAAACCGCCAAAATCGGCCCGCTAATCCACCACCATCTCCGGGAAGATATTCATTCACTGGATTTTCAGGAGAATTTCTCGGAATATTTAAAGAAATAGTCAGCTAAAAGGCAGCTTACTGCCTTAAAACAAACAAAGAGACATCGTATGGAATTCTCCGTGATGTCTCTTGTTCAATTTACATAACGTTCTCTAAATCCAATTATCTCTTAATCCGATACAGAATGACTCTCTTTTTGAGCCAACCAATCAATATGGCATCCATGAAACCCATACCGCCACGATTGATTTCCCCATATTTAGAGTTTCCGTGTTTCCTCGCTTGATGGGTTACCGTAACTTCAATAACTGAAAAGCCGTTCATCTTAGCCACCGTGGGCAAAAAGCGGTGCATTCCATTATATAAATAGAAACTGTCAGCTACCTCCCTTTTGAAGAGCTTCATAGGACAGCCTATATCATAAATTGAACCTCCAATAATCCAATTACGGATTTTTTTCGCGAAACCTGAAGAAACTTTCTTAAACCACGTATCTTTATGATCTGCCCATTTTCCATTTACAAAATCTCTTTTCTTGATGAAAGGCATTAATCTAAAGATGTTCCGTGGATCTGTCTGTAGCGCTGCATCCATAAGGGCGATCAGTTCGCCCTGGGAATTTTTCATCCCCGCCCAAATGGCTGCCGTTTGCCCGTAGTTTTTTTCAAAATGAATGACCTTTACCGCTTGATCCATCTGTGCGATTTCATTTAACAGCACGGCACTACGATCCCTACTTCCATCATTCACCAGTACGATTTCGTAATGCTCAATTCTCCCTCTTAATGCTTCAGTAATACTTAAGTAAAGATCGTATATATTTTCCTCTTCATTAAAAATAGGTACGACCACGGAAAGGTGAGTCATCGAGCAACACCTCACTATCCACTTATTTTAGGAGTTCAGTAGAGAGGTTGGTTTTAGGATCCCTCACTAGTCTTAATTGTTTTTTCTCAACCGCCTTCATCACTTCCTCACCTTCTACATCCAGGTTAGGAAGCAAGCGATCGAGCCACTTCGGCAAATACCACGCTGATTTTCCCAGCAAAGTCATTACACCGGGAACGATGAGCATCCGGACAACAAAAGCATCGAACAAAACCCCAAAGAGAAGTGCAAAGCTCATCACCCTGATGTTCGGATCTTCTGCCAGCATGAATCCCGTGAAAACAGAGATCATGATCAGTCCTGCAGCTGTAACTACCCCGCCGCTGTGATGAATACCGGCCAGAACGGACTTTTTGGCATCCCCACTTTTCTTAAATTCTTCCCGCATTCTACTGACGAGGAAAACTTCGTAGTCCATGGCAAGTCCGAACAAAATGCCGACGACCATGATTGGGAGAAAATTGAGTATGGGAGCTTGCCCATTAAAATGGAACACATTTTGCAAATGTCCATCCTGTATGACGAAGGTAATGAAACCTAATGTAGCCCCCAAAGAAAGAATAAATCCCAGGACCGCTTTGATGGGAACCAGGATGGACCGGAATACCATCACTAGAAGAACAAAAGCCAAGCCAACGATGATGATACAGAATTCAGGCAGCGCCTCGTTCAGCTTCTGAGAGATATCGATATTTACGGCTGTGCTCCCGGTTACTTTCAGTTTCACATGATTTTGACTCTCGATTTCTGCTGCTTGACTGCGAATTTGTTTAACCAGATCTACCGTTTTATTATCTGCAGGACCGGTAGCCGGAATCACATGAATCAAAGAAATCTTTCCGGAAGGACCAGGAACAGCAGGAGCAATCGTACCAATGTTAGGATAGGTTCTAAGTTGTTCCAGCGCCCCAGACAGATTGGCTGCAGCATCTTGTCCACCATCAGTTTCGGCTAGGATAACGAGCGGACTATGATACCCAACACCGTATGCCTCTGTCATCAGATCGTATGCCCGCCGCTCAGTTAATTCCGGCGATTTTTGCGCATCATCCATGGTGCCTGTCTCCATGTTGAAGAAAGGTATTGCAATAGTGCCCAGCAATGCTACACCAAGGATCACAGCCAACCATGGGCGCCCGGTAACAAAACTCCCCCATAAATTACCTCGAGTCTCGTTCTTTTTGTTGCGGGTTGAACCTTTGGATCTTTTTTTCGATTTGGCTTTGATCAAGCCTCCCATCGCTTCGAGGATAGCAGGAACCATAAAAATAGCGATGAGAACAGCCACGAAAATGCAAAGCGCAGCGGCTAAACCCATTGCGGTAAGAAAAGGAATACCAATCACCGACATTCCCGCAAGACCGATAATAACCGTTATGCCTGCAAAGACAACCGCACTCCCTGCCGTGCCGTTCGCAATCGCAATTGCTTCTTTTCTCTCATAACCTTCGGCAAGCTGTTGCCGATATCTTGAGATAATAAACAACGCGTAATCGATCCCCACTGCCAGACCAATCATGCTGGCCAGGGATAGAGCAAAAGAAGGGGTGTCGAAGAAATTCGAGCCGATGATGATCAACATCACGCCGGTACCAAGACCAATGACTGCCGTAAGAATCGGTAAGATCCCCGTCAGAACAGATCCAAAAGCAACGGTGAGAACAAGAAGCGCAATGAGCACCCCTATCCCTTCTGTAACGCCGCCGATCTCCATTTTCACATAACCAGAGCCAGTTAATTCAGCTTGTAAGCCGGCATCACGCAAAATACCTGCCACATCAAGCACACGTTCCTTTGATGTTTCTGTAACATCACTACCTGGAGTATTGTATGAGATGGTGGCATAGCCAATTTTGCCATCTGCACTTACCGAATGATTGTCATAAGGACTTACTACTGCTGTGACCGCCGGATCCTTAGCCACTTCCTCTAACTGTGCACCAATTAATTGCTTAGTTGTGTCTGAGGATAAGGTTTCATCCGTTAGTGATTTCATCACCAACTGAATTTTGCCGCTGTTATCCACAATGGAGGGAAATTCCTGATACATCTGTTCCATCGTTTTTATGGACTCCAGTCCAGGGATAGTAGTTCCCTCATGAAGCTTAGGCCCCATCGAAAGAGCTACGATTGCCGAGATCAGCAGGATGGCAATGCTTCCTAGAATGACTTTAACGCGGTTGCTCGCCGACCAGAACCCAAGCCGGTACAATAATTTGGCCATTTCAGTATCGTCTCCTCTATACTAATGTTTTTCTCTATGCCTTTATCTTATAGAAGAGAAGTCTTGCTAACATCGTCCAAAGGGGCGGACACGCACTGCCCTTTCGGGCAGCCCATTAGTCCGCAAAAAAAACATGCGAAAGATTTCTTTCGCATGTTCAAAATTACATATGTAAAATCCCCCGTTCCAAAGCGGCCGCCACTGCCTGCGATCGCGAATCTACCCCTAGCTTGTTGTAAACATTCGTCAGATGAGCTTTTACAGTACGTTCTGAGATTCCCAAATCAAAGGCGATTTCTTTACTTTTGAAGCCCTGCGCTACACTTTGCAGAATTTGAGTTTCTTTATCGGATAACAAGGATACTTCTTTATGAATCGGAGCCGAAGCCTTCTGCTGCTCGCGAGCAGAAATCACTCTCTCCATGATTTCTGCTGAGAGCAAGGTTTCTCCTCTTATCGCCGATTCAATATTCCTGAACAAATTTTCCCGGTTCGTATCCTTTAATAAGTAACCTCTCGCACCCAAGGCCAGTCCATTAATCATTAATTCATCTTCGTTGTAAGTCGTCAAAATAATAACTGGAACGGAGTTGTTCTTCTCCCTCAATACCTTCATGGCTTCCAGTCCGCTCATGACCGGCATATTCAAATCCATCAGGATCACATCCGGTCGCACTTCATCTATAAGGGTTATAGCTTCCTGCCCGTTTACCGCTTCTCCAACAATTTGAAACTGTTCATCCGTCTCCAGGATCAGCTTCAAGCCTTCCCGAACAACAAAATGATCATCTACGATCAGAATTTTCACTTGCGTCATGTAGGGTCTCCCTCACTAAATGATGTCTCAACCTGAATGCTTGTTCCAGCCGAACTGCTGCGCACCTTCAATTCTCCTCCAATCAGCCTTACCCGCTCCTGAATCCCGAGTAAACCGTAGTGTCCGGCATCCTTGCCGATGGCGTCTGTGTTAAATCCCAAACCATTGTCTCTGATTTCTATAAAAAGCCGCTCATTTTGATCGGACAGGGTAATCCACACCTTGTCAGCCCGGGCATGACGGGCGATATTGGTCAGACCTTCTTTTATAATGTGTAAACTATGTTCCATCATTACTCTAGACAACCGTCTGGTAAGCTTAAAATCCATGGTTACAACGATACCTGTAGCTTCACCGAAATGCTGTGTTTCATAATCGACCGCTTCCCTAAAATCAATCTCTGAAGCTGATTTCGCCCGCAAATTGTCAATTGCTCTACGAGCTTCGGCTAAGGTTGTGCGAGCCTGCTTCATAGACTGTCTGACAATTTCTTGAGAACGCTCTGTGTTACCCTTGGTCATATGGGCATCCGCGGCTTCGAGCTGCATAATTAATCCAGCCACTCCCTGCGCCAACGTATCATGCAGATCCCGAGCCATTCGTTGGCGTTCATTAGCCAGTGTCAGCTCCTCTACCTTTTTATGGGCCTCTTTTAGATCATGCAAAAAATTCTGAATTCTGAGACGCTCGCGAACCTGTTGAAAAAACAATAATGTATACGCTAAAACGATCACAAGCATCAGAACAAATAATGGCATAAATACGATCAATTCATCGGTATCGCCCACAGTAAGCGATGAATCAAAAAACAAAATTATACTAATAAGGGCAACGAAGACGATTCTTTTTATCCGAAATGAAAAACCAAGGCTTTGGGCAATCAGGACCGGAAGCAATCCCATCAACACTGCTTGGTACCCCTGCGGCATCAAAATCGCACAAAGATAAATTAAAATTGCTTGTGCCGAAAAATAAAACCAAAATTGCTTATTAGTGATTCGATAGGAGTTCCAGTGCAGCAAAATATGGACCGTGAATAAGCCTGTAAATATAGAACTGGATAATATTTGAGGGTCCTTAAGAAACTGCAGCAACATAGTTCCAATATATACAATGGATACCCAAATCAAAAGCGGCAATCTGGACGCAAACAATTCATCGATGAACAATAGTCCGGCTTTTCTTTCTTTCACTTGGCTGACCCTCCTTCTCCTCTATTATAAAGATTTAACCTACATGTTGGTAATGTACGAAAGTACATGTACGTTTGGGCAATCGAGATCGCCTTGTCTGTAATGCCTTCCCGGATAAAACTTCGTTATAAGAAGAAGCACACACGATCTCTATTCCCTATTAAAAAAACAAAAAAACCTTGATTTCTCAAGGTTTTCGTAAAAAATGGACAAGAACTATAACCCCGCACTAATAGCTTAAATCTGCACCGTTAGAGGTTATGACCTTTTTGTACCAGTAAAAGCTGTCCTTACGCAGACGCAGCAGCGTTCCATTGCCTGCATCATCCTGATCAACATAAATGAAGCCGTACCGCTTGCGCATCTCTGAGGTGGAAGCCGAGATCAGATCAATACAGCCCCAGCTGGTGTAGCCCATCAGCTCCACGCCATCGGCAATGGCTTCCGCCATCTGCTCAATATGCTGTGCCAGATACTCTATCCGGTAGGGATCACGGATCGTGCCATCCAGTTCGAGCACATCTGCAGCACCCAGACCATTCTCTACTACGAACAAAGGAAGCTGGTAGCGGTCATGCATCTCCTTGAGCACAAACCGCAGCCCCTTTGGATCGATCTGCCAGCCCCAATCGGAAGTTTTCAGGAAGGGATTCTTCAGCCCTGTGGACAGGTTACCTTCCGTGGTGGCCGTGATACTCTCATCTACACTGACTACTGAGGACATGTAATAACTAAAGGAAAGAAAATCCACAAGATTGTCCCGCAGCAAAGCTTCGTCTCCCGGCAACATGGTTATTGTCACTCCATGCTGCTCCAAATGCCGGCGGATATAAGAAGGATAATAGCCTCTAACCTGAACATCGGAGCAGAACATTGCCATTTGGTTCTCAGCTTGTGCTTTCAGCACATCACCGGGATGACAGGAATATGGGTAGAGCAGCTTGCGGGCCAGCATGCAGCCGATCTGGAACTGCGGATTGATCTCCCGGCCCCGCTTAATCGCAAGCGCACTGGCTACGAACTGGTGATGCAAAGCCTGAAAAGCAATCTGCTTCTCATTTGACTTGCCATCCAAAATAATCCCTGCGCCCAGAAACGGCGCTTTGAGTGTACAGTTGATTTCGTTGAAAGTCAGCCAATACTTCACCTTATCCCGGTAACGGGTGAACACAGTCTCCGCATAACGGACGAACAGCTCCACCAGTTCTCTGGATTCCCAGCCGTTGTATTTGGTGACTAGGTGCACCGGCATTTCATAATGGGAAATGGTGACCAGCGGCTCGATATTATATTTGCGCAACTCATCAAAAACATCGTCGTAGAAACGCAGTCCTGCCTCGTTAGGTACCTGCTCATCGCCATTCGGATAAATACGAGGCCAGGAGATGGACATACGGAATACCTTAAAACCCATCTCAGCGAACAAGGCGATATCTTCTTTGTAGCGGTGGTAGAAATCAATCCCTCTGCGTTTGGGGTAATTCCCCAGATTATCATCCTGTACGGCCTCTTCTAGCTGTGGACCGGACATGGACAATAGCTGTTCCAGGCTCTGCCGTTCCTTAGGAGGACAATATTTGACTACGTCAGCAGTGGACAAACCCTTGCCGCCCTCATTATACGCGCCTTCGACCTGATTGGCGGCTACCGCACCGCCCCACAGGAAGTTTTCCGGAAATGGATAAGTCATCGGTTGAGCCTCCTTTTATTAATGGGTGGCAGCGGTTGCTGCCGCTTTAGCTTCAGCCTGCTGCTCTTGCTCCAGCGCTTCGGCATCGGCTTTTTTGAAGAATGGATAGTAGATCATGAAGCTTGCGCCAATCATAACCAGCTGGAACGCACTTACGCGCCAGCCCCCGTTCATCCAGCCATTGACCAGCACCGGAATGCCCAGCGGTACCTGAATCCCATGCAGCACAGGAAGGATACCCAGCGTCGTCAGAAGAATCGCCAGACCACTACTCACCAGCGGAGTCAGGATAAATGGAATCATAAACCGAACATTCAGCACCAATGGCATCCCGAAAATCACCGGCTCATTGACACCGATCAGACTTGGGATAATTGCCAGTTTACCAAGTGTCTTATAACGTGTAGATTTGGCAAACAGCATCGCAATAATGAGACCTAACGTTGCCCCTGCACCACCGATCAGTACATAAACCGGGAAGAACGGCGAACCAATGATATGCGTACCTTCCACACCTCTTTGGTAAGCGTCCAGATTCTCAAGTCCCAAAGCCACCCAAATCGGGCCGACAACGGAATAGACTACCAAGGTGCCGTGAACTCCAAAGAACCACAGCAGGTGAATTACGAAGATGCAGATCAGCATCGCCCACCAGGTACCCCCCAGACTAGTCAGTGGCAGCTGGATGATCGAGAAGACAAACTCGTGCATATTGCCATATTTCGTTGCGGCGAAAATCGCCGTCAGCACCAGCATCAGAACCGCTACGATAAAACCAGGCGTAAGCGCGGCAAAAGATTTCTCAACCGTGGGCGGAACACCCTTCGGCATTTTGATATAGAATTTCTTTTCCAATACAAAGGTATAGATCTTACCTACCAGCAGTGCCAGGATGATTGCCACGAACAATCCTTTGGCACCCAACCAGGAGTAACCAAATGCTTTGGTCACGCCATCATCCAGCAGTCCTTTTGGTGTAACTAGCAAGAAACTCATCAGCGCCAAAATCCCTGCCGAAAAGCCTTGCTGCTTATGTTGGGTAGCGAAATTGTAAGCGATGGAGAACACCGCGTAGAGTGCGATCAAATCGGTGGTTACAGTTGCCGGAATCGAAGTATAAGTTTTGAGTCCAGTGCTTTCCAGGAAATTCTGATAAGGATCAAGCTTGAGTGCATTAATCAGGGAAAAAATAGCGCCCAGAATCAAAATTGGCATCAAGGCCATCAGACCGTTGGAAATAGCGCTGATATAGGTGTTTTTTTGGATTTTCGTGCTGACTTTCTGGATCTTGGCTCTCCATTCTGCGCCGCCTGCCATGACTTAAGCCCCCTTCTCCATCAGTTCAAGTGCTGTAGCCAGCACCTTGTCCCCATCCATCATGCCATAGTCCATCATATCGATCGTAGTTACTGGAATGTTCGGATATTCTGCGGCCAGATCGCCTTCGGCATGTCCCATTTGTGGTCCAAGCATAATGATGTCAAAAGGCTTTTGATCGGCGATGTCACTCTCCGCCACCGCATCAATAACCACTTCAACCCCTTGTGTCCGTGCCGATTCTTTCATCCGTTCCACCAGCATACTTGTCGAGAATCCGCCTGCACAGGCGAGCAATATTTTTTTCATCTTAGTTCACCGATCCTTTCAATTCTAGTTCGAGCGCTTTGCGTTCTTTGATTTCTTCGATCAGTTCCACAGCCAGTTCTCTAACCGTCAGGGCATTCATCAAATGATCCTGCGCGTGAATCATCAGCAGCGTAATTTCTGTCTTTTCACCCCGGCCTTCAGCCTGGATCAGCCCCGTTTGCACTTTATGTGCTTTGGTCAGGCTGGTCTTGGCGTTCTTAATCATCTCGCCCGCTTCTTCCAGGTTTCCGGCGCGCGCGGTTCTTACCGCTTTTAGGCTAAGGCTTCTTGCCTCTCCGCTGCTGGCAATAATCTGCATAATCGTTTGTTCATAATCCATGGGTTCTCCACTCCGTATCGTCATTTTTTTATAGTAGGTTCTCTATCTCATTCATAAATTGCTCATAACTATTCGTGTTTAGCAGCCGGTTACGGCTGTCTTCCTTCTCCATTAGAACCAGTAGCAGCTTGCTGATCTCTTTGTGCAGGAATAACTGCCCCGGACCCAGATTGATCAGAAAAATCAATTGGACCGGCTTACCCTCATAGATCAGCGGTTTCTTCAACACGGTTACACTGATACAGTCGCGGATCGCGCTCATCCGCATCGGATGAGGGCCGGCCACCCCATTTTTGTAAATGGTGGTGAATTTCTGCTCTCTGAGCAGCACTTGTTCGGGAAAATCGTCAGCTGCATAATGATTGCCCACGATCTCCCGGCAGCGCTGCTTTAACAGCTCCATGTAATCTTCGTCCGAACCAGACAGATGAAACAGCTCCCTGCGGAACAAATCCTTGAAATCCATCAGCTTGTAGGACGGTTCTGTGCGATTAATCTGCAAAGACAATATTTCTTTGATCCGCTGAATCTCTTGATCATCCAGCAGCTGTTTGATATGGATCACCGGTTTTTCCTTAATCTCTGTTGCCAGCGGCACAGTAGAGAGGATCAGATCCACAGGCTTGCTGCTGATCTCCTCCACCTCCGTGATGGAGGCTGTGATCACCGACGCTTTGGGGAATACCGCTTCCAGCTTCAGCCGGATTAACTGGGCACTGCCCCCTCCCGTCGAGCAGATCACGGCAATCCGCTTGAACTTCTCCAGATTGCGCTGCTGCATCCGTTCCAGATGGGTGGCAAAATGCAACGCGACATACCCTGCCTCATCGCGCGACATCCGAAACCCGTACTGCTCCTCTACAATCTCAGCGAAGCGGAAGGAAATGACGAACACATTTGCATACTGGCTGTAAACATCCTCCACCAATGGGTTGCCGAGCTGAAGATTGTAATACAACCGGTTCAGCAGCGGGAACATATGCAATAGCAGTGCTTCGCGCAGCTCTTGATCTTGAGTGAATCCAGTAAGGAACTCGCGGTCCAAGCGCTCCAGAATAGCCGTGATTCCCTCCCGCAGATGCGATTTGGTCTCTTCCGACATCCGTTCCATAATGGTCTTGCCAGAAATGTGCAGCGCCAAATAATCAATCTCATCCGCCGGAAGCTTAATCTGGTATTGAGAGGAGATGAAATCTGCAATACTCCCGGCAATATCCTGATACAGCGGCTCAGGTGTTCCCTGCAAGGCTTGTCCAGCCACAATGAAATTGTGCTTGGAAACTCTGTAAAGAAGAATGAACAGATGGGTCAAGATATTATCCAGAAACACATCCGAGATCTTCAGTTCTTTTTCCTTGAGGATTTGCAGTAGAAATCCCTTAAGCTGCTCAGCATCGAAGTCCTGACTAAAAGCATGAAAATCCTCCGTATGCTGCAGCGTATGACCCGATTGCAAGATAAAGTAAGAAAAGGCTTTACGGAAGTCTTGCTCTTCCCCCTCGATTTTCATGCCATAATGAGCCCGACGTTTCAAGCTAAGCCGGAAAGCGGCAAGTCGCTGCTCTACTTCCTTCAGATCGGAAATAATAGTAGAACGGCTAACGCCGATTTCTTCCGCCATGTTATCCATAGACTGATAGCTATCGTTCTGTAAGAGATAGAATAGTAAATACTGCTGGCGTGATTGCTTATTATCGAGATCCACCTGATCCAGCTGCAGCATTCCTTTTTCCTGGTAGCTACTGAATTTGGCTTCATCGCCAATCTCCAGTAGATAACCCTGGCCGCGGATCATACGGATACCGAAACCATTCGCCTCTCCTGTTTTGTCGAGTGCACGGATCACGTCACGGAGAGTCCGTTCGGACAACCCCACTTCGGCAATCAGCTCACTCATGCGCACAGGACTCTTGCGGGTATATAAAATATTAACAATCGTATATTCTCTCACCTTAAATTCCCTCATTTGTGATACTAGTATCGGATGAAGCACTCAGCTGGTTATGAATACATCATACGTGGAAGCGTTATCTTCTGAACAGTTTGTATTCTGCTGTTTGGAACGGCAGAAACTGACGGATAGGAAAATAACGGATTAAATTCTTAGCATACATTATTTGTGGCCACAAATCAGGAGGAAATATACAACAAAGAGGAGAGTGTGATGTGAGGGGAATAGGATCAATATGTAGGTTGGAACCAGAAGTATCTTTTACTAATCAAAAATCCCAAGGTCAGTATGACCTTGGGATTTTGATTATCTTCTGCGGGAAATCCCGCATGGCTTTGCAATATGTTATCCACTACATGCCCACAGCTGAGGAAACTGCGGCAAAGATTGCCGCCACCAGCCAAAGAATCGGAAACAGCTTGAGTATTACCTTTAACCATTGTCCAAAATTGATCCGGGCGATGGCCAAACCTGCCAGCAGCACACCGCCTGTTGGCGAAATGAGATTCGTTAGTCCATTTCCAAATTGGTATGCGGTTACTACCGCTTCGCGGTTAACACCCACAAGATCGCCTAATGGTGCAAGCACTGGCATCGTCAAGGCCGCCTCTCCTGATGACGAAGGAACCAAGAACGTAATAATATTATGCACGACCAGCATGATGGTGGTGAACAAGTAATTCGGTAAACCCTTAAGCATAGTAGCTAGGCCATTCAAAATGGTATCGATAATCATCCCGTTCTCTGCAACGACGAGGATCCCCCGGGCTAAACCGATGATCACAGCAGCGTAGATAAATTCCCCGCAACCTTTAACAAAATTCTCGGCAATTTCCTTTTGACTCATCCGGGTGACAATCCCCGAAAAAATACCAAGTGCAAAGAAAAGCGCTCCGATCTCAGTCATATACCAGCCTTTGCTCAGTATTCCCCAGACAATAAGCCCCAAGGTAAAGATGAAGCCGCCAATAATTAATTTATCCCGATTGGAGAAACTTACTTCTATCCCATCATTCTCCTTGATGAAGTGTTGGCGGTTTAGAATATCATTTTGGAATACCGCTGATTTCTCCGGATTCTTCTTCACCCGTTGCGCATACCACATCGTAAAACCAATCGATATCGCAGTAAAAACAACCCATTCAATAAATCTCAGCCATAGCTGTGGATTTCCCTGCACCCCTGCTACGCCTTGCGCAATCAATACAGAGAAAGGATTAACGGTTGATCCGACATAGCCGATCTGTGTTCCGAGAAATAAAATTAGAATCGCCGTCATGGAGTCAAAGCCCAAGGCAAACATTAACGGTATAAAAATAGCGTAAAGCGGAATGATTTCTTCACTCATCCCAAAGGTGGAACCCCCCAGGCTAAAAATCACCATGGCTATCGGAATCAGTAATATCCCTTTACTTTTGAGTCTTCCGGCTAAAGCCATCAGTGCCCGGTCAATCGCCCCCGTCTGCAGAATAATTCCAAAAGCTCCCCCTACAATCAGGACGAAGGCGACGACATCAGCAGCATTGATGATTCCCTCCAACGGCGCACTGGCAATTTGAGCGAATCCTTGTCGCAAATCCCCTTGCTCACTGATTTTAGGAACGGTATGATAGGTTCCCGGGATGATGGCTGTTCTGGAGGAACCATCCACCAGCACTTCCTGGCGGTCAAATTGGCCGCTCGGGACAATCCAGGTTAATCCGGCAATAGCCACGATAATCAGAAAAATCAATGTATAACTATGAGGAAGGGACCATTTTATTTTACGTTTAACCGTTTCCATTTCTACCCCTCGTTCCTGGCAGCATCATAGGTGATTTGACCGGAAGTAATTGTCAAAATCACACGTGCATCTCTAATCTCGGTTGCAGCTGTATCCAGAAGATTACGGTCAAATACAGCGATGTCAGCAGCTTTTCCAACTTCCAAGGTTCCTGTACTTTCCATACCGCAATGTCTGGCCCCGTTAATCGTCCAGGCCTTTAAGACTTCTGATGCCGGCATCCCCTGCTCGAAATTCCAGCCTCCCGGAGGGGATCCATCAGGGAACAGCCGAAAAGAAGCCGCATAGAGCGAATCAGGAACACTGGTGAGGAAAAGCGGCAAATCTGTACCTATCGTAATCGGAACATTGGCCTCAAGCATGGACTTGTAATTATAAAACCGGCTTTCATTTTCTTTTCCGGCCACAGCAGCCATATAAGCATCCTCATAAGAAGGATTCAAGAGCAAAATCTGGGCATATACCTCGGCAAAAATCCCATTCTCCCCCATCCTCTGAATGTCATCGGGATGTGGATATTCCAAATCGCTGATTGAATGCCTAATCCGCTGTGCTCCCCGGTTACGATTGCAATCTTCGATCATGTCTACTGCCTTACGAATTGCCGCATCCCCCTCAGCTGTTAGACAACATTTCATTCCATGGCTGTCTGCTGCCCGAAATGCCTCTTCTAACCCTTCGTAATCAACTGACTGCAAGTTTGTAACACCTGGCATATCCGCATAAGGCACCAGCATATCTCCCGTATGATCAGCTACCACACCATCCAACATCAGCTTATATCCCTGAAACCGAAGAAATTCTCCTTGATAACGCCCTTTGTACTGCAAACCCGTGGAAATATCAATCGGCTGCAATACAGGTTCAAGCGCAAAATGGACCCGCAACGGCAGCTCTCCCGCTGCTTCCAGCTCTTCAAGGACCGGCAGCAAACCGCTATGCCTGTCAAAACCTATATCTTTTATCGAAGTGACACCCCGCTTAGCAAGCATCCGGGCAAAGTCCAAAAACTCTTGTCTGACTAATTCCTGATCCTGCATCATGTCATGAAGGAGACGGGCGCGTGATTCCGCGCTGCATTGGTTAGGGAGAAACTGATACTTATCCTGAGCAAGCTTGTTCATCCAACAATAGCTTTTCGTCAAATTAATGGCTATTACAGCCCTTTCAGTAAAAGCTTCGTCTAATAAGCTTTGCCCCGGAAGCTCGCCCCAACACTCTTCACTCCACCCGTAAGCGTATACATTTTGCTTTAAGGGTGTTTTTTCTGCCTCTTGTTTTAGCAACTCTAAAGCCTCTTGGATTGTAGCGACATTCGTCAGATCCACTCCACGGTGCATGGACATGTAACCGGTAAAAAAGACATGGTTATCATGTACACCAGGCATAATGAACGCATCCTTCAGATGATGAACAAATGTTGCCGGTCCTATCCATTCCTCTGCTTCTGCCGGGTGACCAACCGCGACGATGCGCTCCCCTTGCAGGGCAATAAATGCTGGTGAAACGCCATCTTCTATTCCTGTAAATACTGCATTAGACAATAGTACCCGATCTGCAAAACCATGTTTAACTGCTTCCATGATTTCAACGCCTTTCTGCCGATTAATAATACGACTTATAACGTTATATCGAAGCTTCTGCTTCCCGCTTACCGCAAGAAGAAGAATGAATTATAAAGTAAATTGATAACGGTCACCGATAATGTACTGCTTGCCTACATGAACCGGCTGACTGTCCTGATCATAAATAATAGTGTTCATATAGAATAAAGGGTCACCAATGGGAATCTCCAGTAACTTCGCTTGCTGTTCATCAGCCAAGGTGATTTGCAATATTGATTCGCCTGGCTGATTGGGATCAATATGATAGCGGTTCCGCAGCAGCTCATATACCGATCCTTCAAGCTGTTCATCCATTAAGAAAGAAAAACGGTCATACGAATAATAGTTATTTTCCAGCATTAGAGGTCTCTCCCCGGCATATCTTTTACGTTGAATATATAACACCGGTTCCCCCTGCTGTATTTGCAGCCGCTCCGCGGTTTCCTGATCGGCTTTAAGCTTAATTCTCTCTGTAACGACGCTGTGCGATGAAACTCCATTGGCTTTGCAGGCCGCCGTAAAACTGATGATATGCTCAATTTTGCGGCCGATCTTTTGTGCATTGACAAAAGTGCCCTTGCCCTGGCGTTTCGTCAGAAATCCCTCATTCACCAATTCCTCTATAGCTTTCCTAACAGTAATTCGGCTGACATTATAGGTTTCACTAAGCTCAATTTCAGTAGGAATTTTATCTCCTGAATTAAAGGTACCGTTCGCAATGGCAGATTGGACCGCTTTTTTCAATTGAATATATAATGGCTCTGCCTGCTCTGAATTTAACATGATTTACCCTCACTTGTTATATAACGTTATATTACTCTATTGTTAGAGTAACAAACGATCCTCTTTTTCACAAGCAAAGATAAGTACGCATCCGTTGTTAATAAGAAGCCCCGAATCCAAAGGAACCTTCCACCATACAGCTCTTGGCCGCTAATCTGGAGCCTTCCCGCATAGCAGCTTGAATATCACCATCCTTAATCATACTCATTAAAAAGGCAGTAATATAAGAGTCGCCTGCTCCCATCGTATCAACAGCCTCAATAAGCTCCGGGGTCTGATAATAAAAGCTTGTTCCATCATAGGCAATGGATCTGTCTCCCCCGCGTGTTGCCACCAATACTTGGCCTTCTCTTCTGCGTTTAGTCTCAATAAAATTCTGCGTCTCTTCATCCGTCATATGGCTGCAGGAAAAGAAAGCAAAATCCGCATTGCCAATATACCGTTCTACCTGCACATCCTCGAAGTCATCGGAGAAATCAAAAGAGAGGGGAATCCCCAGTTCATTCAGCTCCGCCAGCAAATGTCCGGTGTGACTATAAAGCCCTGTATGGATGATATCAAACCCGCGGATATATTCTCTGTCAGCTTCACTCAACGCTATTGGATTCAGTCTGGTAACCCCGCCTTCGTTGCTGCCCAGAAATACCCGTTCCCCATTCTCTAAGGTTACCCGTGCACATCCGTTCTCTCCGCTATGATGTCTGCAATGTGAGATATCGATTTCCAGCTGCTGCAGCGTATTTTCCACAAGACGTGCCTCGTCATCATCGCCGAAAACACCGAGGAAAGCCGCGTCAGCTCCTTCACCTTTGGCGAAAACACTAAAGTTGAGCGCATTGCCGCCGGGATACATCGTACGCTGATGAACATACTTGTCTACCACATTATCGCCAATACCTAGCACTTTCATGGTTTTATCCTCCCGATTAGTAGGCTACTTTCCCCATATAACGGCGGGTTTCTAGCGGATGATTTCTCACCTCGGCAAGAGCCTCGCGATAGACACAAATGATACTGTAGAATAATACCGGATTAAAGAATTCCACAACTTCATCAGCAATTGTACCAATTCCCAGCTCTTTAGCATCAATCACTTCGACTTTCTCTGCATACTGATTCAGGAAAGTCCGTGCCCGTTCATCCAGCTCACGGGTGCGCCCTTCATTAATCATTAGGATGAATGGGGTTTCTTTATCCGTCACTTCAAAAGGACCATGGAAGAATTCACCGGAGTGAATCGCCGCAGCATGCAGCCACTGCATTTCCATCAAAGAACAAATTGCAAATCCATAAGCATGTCCGTACGAAGCTCCACTCGTCAAGATATAATAAAGCTCCTCATTACGGTATTTGTCGGCAAACACACGGGCACGTGGAGCGACCTGCTTTTTACCCTGGTTAATAATGCCGTCGATGGCTTCCAATCCTTTTTGAAAAGCTTCAATATGCGCATACCCTTCAGCCACATCTAACAATTGAGTAGCGAGATCCAGAATGATAGCCATCGGGTTGTTTTTGACATTGCTGTCATCTCCCCATGCATACAAGAAAGAAAAATCAGAGTAATTCAGCAGCGCAGCTTCCTTGTTATGGGTTAGGCCAATGGTGTGCGCTCCATGCTGTTTGGCTACTTGCGCCGCAGCTACCGATTCCGGTGTATTTCCGCCGTGGGAACAAACGATTACTACCGATTGTGTGCCCAGACGTTTAGGCAATACATGAACAAACTCATTCGCCGTATAGAGCCCCGCTACCAGTTTCTTCGCTTCACTATCCAGAAAATATTTCGCGGGATACATATCAACCAGTGAACCCCCACAAGCTACAAAATATACCTCTGAAATCCCCTCTGCCACTTTTTCACGGATACTTTGAACAACCTGATTTGTATTCATTTGATTCTCTCCTTTGATATAACGTTATATAACGTATTGTTTACGAGATAAATATAACCGCTTTCAAAAATGCTGTCAACTATTAATTTATTCAGAATAAAACTCCAAATTATCTTCGGCAGCGACGATCTGTAATGCTCTGATTTTTAAAATAAAAAATCGCATGACCTCAATATTTCATGAGAGTCATGCGATCTTCTAATCGAGGATGGTAATGACGGGGATAGAACCCCTACGGTACAGGAACAGTCCGAGATGATATTGCAGATATAATCACAGGCGAAACAACTACTACTGAATAGCCTTTAATCTTCTATTTCAACGATTACATTAATGATAGAAGCATCATGGTCTTTAATACGAAGTGGTGCTGCGAAGGCAGAAATGAGTTTTTTGCCAACTAATGGAGCTGGGTTAATATCTTCATAAATGAGCATTGTCGGCTCTTTATATTTCTCATGATCTAAAAAGGCATGATGGACAAAATAGCCGTTTCTTTTTGCTTCTGCCAAATTTTCAATGCTCAAGGTATCAATAGCTACTGCTTTGCAGTTTGGGAGCTTCGTCCGGATGTATTCGGCAGCTTCCGGAGAGACAGCAGGAAAATTATTGGCGTATTTTTCGAAATCCGTATCTCTGTGTTTCCAATAGCTCGTGTTGAAGATTAGAATATCCGCTTCATTAAGTTCTTCATATTCCTCAAGCATATCGATTGTGATAAAGCCGTTTAGGCCAAGCGGGCAGTCAATTAATAGTGGGTTTCTGTAGATGAAGTCTTCTATAGGAACAGCATCTATCCCCTTACCGTTATTCAAATGATGCCATGGTGCATCGACATGGGTACCAGCATGAAGATAAATGCTTAACACACTTCCGTTCCATTCATCTCCTTTAATCAAGCGCTCTCTAGGATCTAATTTCACTTCTGGTAATCCTGGAAAAATAGGCATTCCTTCATAAATTGGGTAACCAATTTCGACGAATTTTGAAATAGTAACACGCTCCTATAGATCACATAATTCCCCTCTACGTATACTCATTTTTTTGTACAGGAATTGTGCTGGTCCGATAATGTAACGATAATATTACAGCTTAAAGTTGTTGATAAATAGTACATTATTGCAGTAATTATTATATAGCTTCCTAAAATGCCACTCTTAGTGTGTATTTTTCAAACTATTTGTTCTGATGACCCAAAGAATAAATTATATTGGCAATGGTTTGCGGACTTTCTCCACCATTGGACTCGAGCCACTGATTAATAACTCCAATAGATCCATAAACCTTGTAAGTGAAAGAATAGTCCCTTAGAAAGGGTTCGTTCCAATTTTGTTCAAGTAAAACTCGTGTTAAAAATTCACTTTTTCCACTCTCTGAAATTAGAAGCTGATACATGGTTTTCTTATCTTGAATAATGTTTAACAGTTTGACCATGGATTCTTCAGATGTGCAAGGACTGCCTCCTTCTTGTAATGCTTCCACCAATTCTTTATTAAATTCATTCTGCATCACTTCAAATAATTCAAAAGGATCTTTGTAGTGCAAATAAAAGGTGCCACGGTTGATATCAGCGTAGTTACATATTTCAGTGACCGTTATTTGAGGTAACTTTTTAGTTTCTAATAAAACCAGGAAGCTCTCTTTAATGAGATTAATCGTATATTTAGTTCTTCTGTTATTCTTGGTTCCAACCATATGCTCCTCCTGTTCTATCCTTTCAACATAATAGATGTAATCTGTTTACTTCATAACATTTACAAAGGTATTGATTATTGTGATTGTTCAGACGTATAGATTATACTGACAACACGACATTAAATCAACACATGTCCACTTAATGAGGAATTAATAAGCCAAAATCTATTTTTATATAATACAAGGAGATGAACTAACAATGACAATCACTTCAGATAAAACAAACATTCTTATAGTAGGTGCAGGAGCAGTAGGTTTCTCTGTAGGTTACCATCTACACTTATCAGGCACCGATGTTACCTTTCTTGTACGAAAAGGACGAAAAGCAGACTTCGCTCCTCCTCAGAAACTATATTGCTATGACGATGCTACATTGAAAGATTTTAGCAACTTTAATGTCATAGAAGATATAGAAGAAATAGAACCTCAGCAGTATCAATTTATTATTATTACATTGGACGGAAATGTGAGCCGTTCACCAGAAGGCGTAGCTACGTTATCCAAATTGGGAGATGTCGTTCGTAATTCTAAAACTACGGTGATTATGAGTGCGTTTGGAAGCGGGATTCGTGAACATTACATTCAGTACATGAGAATTCCGGAAGACCAGCTGTTAAGAGGAATACTGGGTACGTTAAGTCATCAATCCAAGGCTGATTTGCCTGTGCATGCACCAACAGACCCCAAACTCATTAACCAAGCCATTGTCTGTTACAAACATCCGGCGAACAAGGTCGGTTTCCAGGTCGAGAACAATAATAAATCAGCTGCCAAACAATTTAGCGCACTGTACAATAACTCTGGGGTCTCACGCTGTGGTCAAGTAAGTCCGGCGATGTTCAATATTTACTCTAGTATAGGTTTTCCTGTATACGCTGCTTGTGATATCGTAGGTTGGCCTAAATTCTCAGCCGTTATTGCAAATAAAGATCTTTGGCAGCTCGCTTGCCGTGCTCAGGGTGAAATAGCATCCCTGCCCAAGCATGGTCTAATCGGTAAGATTATGAGTTTTGTGATGGGGCCACGCATGACAGCAAAAATACATCTCAAAATGGAACAAGATATGCTGCCGCTAGATTATCAAGCATTCAATCGTTTCCATCATGGGGGTAAAGTGAAGGCTCAGGATGTAGAATCTATACGGAATTCGATTGTAGAGGGAGAACTTCAAGGCCGGCAGATGAAGGCTTTAAAGGAATTATTGCAACGTGTTGAACATAAATAACATTCACACAAAAAAACAGTATTTCATCAAAGATGAAATACTGTTTCCGCTCCGAACATTCATAATAGCGAATAACATTTTCCTTGTTCAGCTTGGAAGGTTACACTTTCGTCCTTTGCTGCCCGCTGACTTGGGCCACCCGTGCTGATGTGCAGCATTCGGTCAGCCCACACATGGCAGGTCTGCGTAGCCATTGTTTCAAACATCAGCGACCCTCGTCTGGTTTCTTCCCCTGCTCTTGGCCAAGTATAACGCCTGATCCGCCTTCTCCAGCAGCCCCTCCCGCTCCAATGTATGAAAAGGATAATGGGCGATTCCTAGAGAGATTGTAACCTGTGTCTCGATTGGCCCCCTGCTTTGTTCCATTGCCCGCCGGACTCTTTCAGCTATGATGAAAGCTTCCTCAGGTCTTGTGTGGGCTAGCAAGATGATGAACTCTTCACCGCCGTAGCGGTAGCAAACATCGTCTGGACGAACCGAGGTAACTATAACTTTGGCTACATGTTTCAGCACTTCGTCGCCGATGAGATGACCGTAAGTGTCGTTCACGAGTTTGAATTTGTCTACATCCAGTACAATGAGCGAAAACGGTTGTCCTGAGTCAATCCACTGACTCATCGTATACTCTAACGATCTCCGGTTCATTAGACCGGTCAGAGCATCCGTCGTAGCCTCTTGGGTCAGTTGATCCGTCTGCTTCTGAATATCCGTCATGGCAAGCAACACAGCCTTGGTCAGCAGATCTGCCTCTCGGCTCCATTGCGGCTTCGCTTCTGGCAATTCAATCTTCTCCTTGCCCATTCTGCTCACCAGATTTGCCAGGTACACAAAAGGCCGGGCCAGCTTGCGTGCTACGAGAATGACGCCCATCAGGAGGATAATGAACGGAAACAACGAATACCAGAGAATGGTCCGAAGGTGCCCCATCAGTTGATGATGGATGACACTAATCGGCGAAACGACCACAATTCCCCATCCGTTGGCTGGAACGCTGGAGTATCCGGCAAGCATTTCAACGTCACGGGTGTTACGCACTTGCTGTTCCCCACTCTCCCCATTCATGAGTTTCTGCGCAACCTTGTTATTGCTGACATCCTCCCCAATGAGCTGCTTATCCGGGTGGTACAACAGATGCCCACTTGAATCCACAATATAATAATAGGAGCCAGAATCGTCCACGTTATTGTCGCCAAAAATCATAGACAAAATATTGTTCTCCTGCAGATAAAATGTGCCGCTCAAAATACCGCGATATGTACCATTCTTGCTAAAAATCGGCTGACTCATAAAAACGATTAGTCTCTTTGTGGTTTGGGTCATGTAGGGGGAGGATATGTAAGGTTTTTTTAACGCCAGAGCTTCCAAACCGACCTTAGAAGTAATATGGTTTCCTGCTGACCCCAAACTAGCCGGTACTACATTGCGGATCAGCCCGTCGGCATCGAGCACGGCGATAGAATTGAAGTAATTGCTACTATTGCGCATCAGTTCCAAATTATCATCCACTTGCTTCGGCGTTGAGGTTTCGTCATCGGAGAGTATGTCAGCACTGTATTCCAAACTGCTGCGCATGGACTGAAATAAGGAATCCATTGTTTTGGTCATTCGGTCAGCGTTGTAGTAATTCAGATGGAGTGTAGTCTCCATCAATGATTGTTTTTTGGACTCGTAAGAGCCAATCAGAAGAATGCTTGAGGTTAGTAGAACCACCAGCGTAACCAAGCCCGTAAGCAGCGATGTAAGACTGAGCTTTTTACTTTGACCCGGGTCGGCTCTTCTCAGTGTAAGCAAACTTTAACCCTCCTTGGTTCTTGAAAACTAGATTAATCAATAATACAACAAATTAAGATGTTATTCGACAGTAATCAAAAGGCTCGGATCTCTCATACCACTGTGCGTACCGTTTGATATACGGCGGTTCATGAAATCTTCCATATTAAAAAAACTCCTCTCCAAAGCTTGCGATTAGACAAGCACTGAAAAGGAGTGTTATCAACCTGATTCTGTGAGCTCGGATGTGATTCCAAGACACACAGAACCTTTAGCTTTTGACGGAAGTTTTACTCAAGAAAAACAAAAAAAACCTTGATTTCTCAAGGTTTTCACTATGATGCCGAGGACGGGGGTCGAACCCGTACGGTACTCACGTACCGCAGGATTTTAAGTCCTGTGCGTCTGCCTGTTCCGCCACCCCGGCATATTATGTGTTGAAGCTTCATACGTTGTTCACATATAACGCGACAAGAAATATAATATCATGAATATCGATAACGCGCAATCCTTTTTCGAAAAAATTTATTCACAATAAAAATAACCCGTTCAGCCAGAACCGATACGGGTTATTATAAACGCGGATTATCTACGCTCGTCACTTCTGCTTCTCATTCCGGCAAGACCCAAAAGTCCAAGCAGACCGAGCCAGCCCCAATTAGATCCTTTGTTAGTTGCAGCATTCGTTGTTGTACTAGTTGCACGGTATTTGCCGGTCTGTGTGGTGTTGGTTGCCGGGTTGACAGTGCTGTTGGTTCTGTAGTTATTTCGGGTGTCATTGTAGTTATTGGTGTTGTAGTTGTTAGGTCTGTAATTATCATCGATGCGGATCTTATCTTTCATAATGCTCTCATGCTGATTCAGCGTTCCCGTGGTGCCGTTCATTAAATTGCCTTCCGTGTTCATCATCCGAGTGTGTTCCGCAGTCCCATCCATCCCGGTATTCGCGGCTGGGATACCGCCCAATGCTGCTGATCCCACGGCATTTGATGCATAGCTAGCTCCCATTAGACTCATTGATAATACAGTACCGCATGCAAGGCTTGTTATCAGCTTGTTCACAGTGTTATGCCTCCCTTTAAGGTTAGTTATCACTGATAATTTCCCCTTGGACGGCACTGTCTATGCATGGTGGTTTTACTCTTTTACTACATTAACTGTCTTAGTCACAGCATCATAAGTAACCTTTGCTCCAAGCGCCTCAGCCAGCGCACGTATGGGTACATAGGTTGTTCCGGTATCGAGAACGCCATCGGTAAGCTTGCGGCCGTTTAGGTTAATGGTCACTGTAACGTCTTTGTTCACCTGATCATCCCCTCCGGTAATCTTTTTTAAAGCCTCTTTGGCTTGGTCCGTCGTTGGACGTTTACCTGCCCGAAGTTGATCTATAGTTAAACCGAAAGTCATTTGCAGATGTGAATAATCTTTAAAAGAGGTCCAGTCCCCGCCCCATTCTAAACCAAGCCGCTTAGCCTCCTGTACAACCTCTTGCCAATCTGCTGTCTTATCCTTATCACCATCACGATTGATATCCCAAGAAAGGCTAGTGCCATTCGGCAGCAAAAGCGCAAAATCAAACGCAAGACCATAATTATGATAGCTGGTACCGCCTTTAGCGTTGGTAACTATCGGTCCTGGTTTGCTTCTACCCTGCGCATACAAAGCATTTTGCTCAGCAATGGTCCGTAGACCCTGAGTAATAACGATAGGGACTCCTCTCGCATGGCTTTGCTGAATCAAAACATTCGCACCTGCCGCCAAGACAGGATGAAGCCCGACCAGACGCGCCGCGGATTTTTCCCTCAATTGCTCCAAAGTCAGCATAGAATCACCCCTTTGGTATATTCAATGATGCCTTTGCCCTATTTGCCTGTACCCCTGTCCCCCTTAGGATGATTTCCACAAAAAAGGACAAAATATTTAACGAAAGGTGGGAGACATATGGATATTCATAGCGATAGCTATAAAGTTGCAGCCCTTAGTGAACAGGAAGAAGCACTGGAAATTATTCGGAATGCTGAAGCTTCCATTGCACATCTGACCGGTAATCCTACCGTTACCTTAATCGCTTATGAGAAAAGCGAAGGCAACGGTTCTCAGCATTAAACGATGTAGACCTCGACAATATCATCCACATCGATCCACTTCCATTCCTCCGCCCACTGCAGCTTAAACTCACGCGAGTGGGTGTGAATGGAAGTCACAAAACCACTTAACATCGTATTTTCAAAAGGGTCAAAAAGAACAACTGTCACTCGTACATGACTCCGCAACGACAAAGCCAGTGTACATTCAATCTCCTCCAGCTTCTGCTCATCCAGAATAGGCTTGATGCGGCGCAGCGTTTCCCGTTCATCTCTTATAATTCGTATCTTATGCTCCGGCAGCATCATGCGGCTGCTTTCCCACAGCCCGTTTTTCTCCAGCTTTTTGCCCATGGTAACCCCTCCTTAATTATATATCTATTCCTCTAAACACGAACGTATGTTTGTATTATATCCGCATCTTCGCATATTAATCAATAATCAGGAAAAAGATACCTTTTTAAGGGTTACTCTTTATTCAAAAGATGTATATTAATGTATATCTATTCAAGATAAAATTCGCAGCAAAAAAACGCTGACAGATAAACTGCGCAGCGCCTGATTTGATTTATTCTTGAACAACGTCCCCAGACTCTGAGGTAGCCTGACCTTCGGAGTCTATAAGTCCTGTTGCTTCTCTTGCCTCGTTAAGCTTGGAAATACCGAATAACATCGCTACATCAGCGTTCTGATTCAATTCATTAAATTGCTCAGCCGTAACGTTTGCGGAATCAGCACCTTGAGAGGCCTCTTCTTTTAAAGAATAAGCACTTTCAAAGGCAACTTTAGACTCTTCGAGCAACTTACGAATGTCTTCAGGCAAGCTGGAGGAAATTTTTACTTTCTCGGCTTGATTCGATAAATCTGTTGCGGTACTCTGGAATTGCTTAATTTTCTTCTCCAACTGCTTGTCCGTGAGTTCTCCTGCTGAATAACCCGCAATGGCTTCGTTGAACTCCGCTAAAGAAGTTTTTCCTGACTCTTCAAGTTTAGACATTTCATTGTAGAAGTTTTGCACGGTCTCCTGCACTTCTTCCTCCGTGGCAGGTGCCGATGAAGTTGAATTATTGCTGCAGGCGCTAAGGATGACAGTCATCATCAGCATTCCTATTAGTAAAGCTTTTTTCATTATTTATCCCTCCACTTAACAGGATAATGTCGGTTTGTGTAAAGCGCAAATGAAATATATGTAAAATGACTGTTATGTTATAATTATTTTAATTGTGATCAGGAAAGGAGAGTATTTATGCCTTATTGCACCACCTGTGGAGCGGAATACAAGCAGGGCGCTAAATTTTGTGGAGAATGTGGAACCAGCCTTGACGGTACCGCTCCAGTAACCGCTCATCGACCAGCAGTAGATAATCATGTCATTCAAGAAGTCGTGCTCTGGAAAGGCAAACCTGCCGGCATCTCGGATCGACTCAAAGGAATCGTAGGACTTAACACAACTTCATATACCATTACAAGTCAGCGTATTATGGTAAAGACCGGACTTATCGGTAAAAATGTTGAAGAAATCGAATTGCTGCGCGTACGCGATTTATCCGTAAAACAGTCTATCATGGACCGGATGCTTGGCATTGGATCATTAACTGTATTTTCTGATGATGCCTCAGCGCCTCAGCTTCTTTTTCGAAAAATCCATGATGCCCAAACCGTCAAAGATGTTCTGCGCAAAGCCGTTCGTGACGAGAAGATCGCCAACAACATTAGCTACCGCGAGCAAATTTAAGACGTTCATACGTAAAAAGGCCCCGGAAAACCGGGGCTTTTTGCTTGCGCTTGCACACTTGAAGTACTCTTTTTTAAGGAAGATAAAATGCCCCCGCTGGGATAACCCCCTTGATCTGGCTCGGACTCTCCCACTGCAAAACAACCCGGGCGTCGCCCGCATTCTCATAATACTCCACCTTTATTTCATACGGCTTACCTGCAATCAGGTTTATACTCCCTTTTCGTTCCTGGCCGCTCTGATTCACCCAACTATCAATGACTAGCCCGCCATCAATCCATACCCGTATCCCATCATCAGAGTAGGAATAAATGGTATACACCTCGCTAAAAGCAGCCGTCAGCTTCCCACTCCACCGCACAGAGAATGCATCTACACGAATGGCAGGATCAGGTGAACCTTGTCTCCATGAAAAGTTAATATTGGCATCCGTTCGCAACAGTGCAGGCGTGCCGCTAAGCGTCATGTTATTGTAATATTGGCCACAGAGTCCACTCTCCAGCACACTATCCCCGATAGCAGCGAAAGCGGCGGCCTCAGCAGCATACTCCTCTCGTGTGAATACCATTTTGTCGTTCATAAAAGCTTTTATCACAGCGTCGGTATTCTTCTCATAGAGGAGTTTCCCCCAGGTCAGCTGATAAGACCATTTGGGCTGTGTTTTGGACAACAGTTCAGCAGACGGAAGCTCTCCATTCTCACCAATCGCAATCAGCTTGCCACGACCCAGATCCCATAAATTATCATAATGACTAATCTTGAAATCCGCGTCATAAATGTCGAGCGCCAGCACATCTACCTTATCACTGCCCGGATAGTATTCTGCCGGCTCATCACACCACTGATTTTTTGCGTTTGGACTCCAAACCCACAATAAATTATGCAGCTTATGATAATTGGTAAAACGATCGAACATAAGGCTCCACAATGCAGCGTAATTGTTCTTTTGCCCCCACCAAAACCATCCACCATTCATTTCATGATACGGCCGCCAAAGTACAGGAACCCCTGCGTCATTAAGCTTTTTCAGCGACAGGGCTATCTTATCCAGATCAGCTAACAGAGCATTATACTGGGTGGTACCTGGGGTTATATATTTATCAAAATCAGCATTGCTTAGGCTCGTATTTACATTCCCCCAAGTTGGCGCTGTCCCCGGTAATGCAGCGTGATAACACATCGTTACAATCCCGCCGGCCCTAGACCAGCGTATCGCACTGCTGACGACCCAATTCCGTTGATTGTCAATTAGAGCCTGTGACTGATTATTGATTGCTCCCAGCTCGTAGCCATGCAGCGCAGCATATGCCCCGCTGGTATTTTTAAGCTTCTCCATGAGCTCGTCTGCACTTTCCAAATAATCATGTTGGCCGCTTATCACACCCTTTCCCTGCAAGTAATAGAGGGTATTCAGCAATAGCTGAGCCGAGGACGACAGCCCCGAATCCGCCGGAGCCATTTGTAATCTGCGAAAAGCCATCTGCCACTGCACATCGCCCACGAACCTTGATGCTGAATCAACCATCTGACGAATAATCCGCTGCTCCATCTATTCTCACCATCCTTTTAAATCTTTTTAAGTTATAGTATGGGGACAATAATGACATGAACTCAGCGAATGGACATGAAGTTGTAAAATAAGTTGGGACGATATAAGGAACTGCTGAATAAATTCACGGCTCAACAAAAAAAGGAGCTCCGCGGCTCCTCATTACTTTTTTTCTTATCTCGTGTACCTTAAAGGCAATAGCTCAGTGATTTCATATTTAGCTAATCGGTCATCCTCCGATACAATTATCTTGCAGTCTATTCCATAATCCGCAATTAACTCTCGGCACATGCCGCAGGGAGAGACTACTTTAATCTCTTTTTCCTCGCTGTCTGGGTCAGAATGCCTTACCGCAACAATCGTATCAAATTCCTTATAACCTTCGGATATCGCTTTGCCAATCACCATCGCTTCTGCACAGACTGTAATCCTCCCCATGCTGGCTTCCACATGTACCGCTGTAAAAATCTCTCCTGTTTTAGTACGAAGCGCTGCACCCACATGGTGCCGTCCCCATTCATAACGCCTGGTAATTATATCTTCGGCAGCCGTAATAAGCGTCTGATCCTCAATGGTAATTATGTACTCCATATCCAGTTCCGTCCTCCTTTATTTTACCTAATTATATTAAATCGCACTGAATTATGATATAAGATATACTATTTTAAGTGCCAAAAAAGGAGGAGCAGATTTGAAAGTGAAAAAATGGATCTCCAGTCTCATCATTGTTGCATTACTTGCTTTGGCTAGTTACTGGTTTGAACAAAACGGAGAGCCTACAGACCCCTCGTCTCCATCCGATTCGAGTGTTGTTCAGCTAACCTTCCCATCAGACCGCTATCCTGAGACCGCCAAACATATTCAGGATGCCATTGCGAAGGGTGAATCCGCCACATGTACGATTAACCGAGAGCAGGCTGAAGAGAACCGTAAAGAGTCCTTAAAAGGGATTCCCACTAAAAAGGGGTATGACCGGGATGAATGGCCAATGGCTATGTGTAAGGAAGGCGGCGTTGGTGCCGACATTGAATACATAACGCCAAGCGATAACCGCGGGGCAGGAAGCTGGGTTGGCAATCAGCTGGAGGATTATGCAGACGGAACCCGGGTAGAATTTATGTTTAAATAACGGTCTGTCTGACCAGCCCCAGGCAATAGAATAGCCCCACCTGGCATTCGCCAGATGGGGCTACACTGCACATCAGCTAACTTAGAATAAGCAAGCTTTAGTGATGATAACCAGCAAGATGAAAAGTACCAGAATTGCTCCTGTTGAAGTCCAAGGACTACACACCGGACCTACTGATGCTGGACTTACTACCGGACCTACGTTACAACCACAACCATGTTCCATTCCCATTTTCAATTCCTCCTAATGATTAATGACTACAGCACAAGATATGTAAAAAGGAGATAAGCCGTTTGGGCGAATTGGCAAACAAATGCCAATCACCTAATGAATTGAAGGTAGACAGTCGATAAACAGGATATACACAAAGGAGGTGCAATATGGATATAGCTGCATTATCAATGGCAATGAGCCAAGCATCCTTAGCTCAAAATGTTGGGATACAGGTCATGAATATTGCCAAGAATCAGGCTGAAACCCAGAGCCAAACCATGGTGGAAATGCTGGGCAAAAGCGTTGCTCCTAATTTGGGAAAAACACTTGATATTAGTGTGTAATTGCTTTATGCTAAGGATACATGAGAACGAATGTTCCTGTGTATCCTTAGCATTTTTTTACTCTACATAGCCCTTCGGGCTTTTCTTTTGCACATTTATGCGAACATACGATCCCATTAGTGATTTATTAGTGATTTTAAACGAGGTGAATAAGTTGGAGAACATGAAATCATATTATCAAATGACTGTGCTTGAGAAATGGACAGAGGATTTATACAAGCGATTAAATCTTCATCAGCCTTCACAAATTTCAATATCGTATATTGCAGAGCGGCTTAATATCTGGGTTCATTATTTGGATGTGAGAAGCAAGAGCATTGAAGCGTCTGCAGGGATGTACAGCCTGTTTATCGACAACCGCCTTCCAGCCAATCTTCAACGGCTAGAGTTTCTTCATGAACTGTGTCACCTCCTTCGCCATGGCAGTGATAATCAGACCTTGATGCCAGAGCATTTCACGCGGGCACAGGAGGATGAATCCGAGCGTTTTATCTTGTATGCGGCGATGCCTTACTCCATGATCTCCCGCATGACATTGCCTGAGCAACGGGAGGATGCCATCTCCTATCTCGCAGCAGAATTTCAAGTTCCTGCCGAGCTGGCCTTACAGCGGATTGATCAGATCCAAAGACGTGTGTTCCAAGGGCAATTATTGGCCGTGATGGGAAGAAACGAAGAACGACTGACACATATTCGCAACGGATCACGGAGATAATAAGCTTAGTTGCAATAGTGCTCTGCATATTCATTTATGGTGGAATTTCTCGTGAGGGGGAACGACATGGAAGCCATTAAAGTAATTGAATTATTACTTACTCATCCGGATTATAATGTAGATGCAGTACACCCCGAAATCCCGGATTTCGTGGGCATTGAGACGATTGAGGTGGATCACGAAACGGGGACCTTCTCCATTTTATTGCAAGAACCCAAAGAGGACTAAAAGAGAATCATTATTCTTCATAAGTTAAAAGGCAGCAAATATAGTATGTCCCGGCAATTCTTCTTTCGCTTACGCCTGGATTACTATCAGTATTTGCTGCCTTTTTGTATAATCTGTTATGCAGATACAAACTGTATCACACCAATAAGAATTAGAATAACAAATACACCGACAAAACCCCATATTTTAAAACTATAAGATTTTCACCTCCGGCAGCCTCGGACTTGCCTGGTCCTCCAGCATCTTAATTTGCTGCTCCAGCTCCAGTATTTTCTCTTCCTCCTGCGTCATATATCTATGAATGACATACCAGTCTCAGTATATTATCTTATACTATATACAAATTATTTATATGGAGGGAATTAATGAAGAAAAAAACAAAACTAATCTTCATCGTTCTAATCCTTTTAATCTATGGAATAACATCCTTATCCTTCCACTACTTCCAAAATCATATGAACAGAGAAGTCATTCATTATCTAGTAGAGACGAGAAATTATAAGAAAGAAGATTTTGATAAAGTATACACCCAGATTGCCAAAGCTCCCCTCGTAAGTACCACGGTGATTTTTGCAGACGAACCCTACGCAAGATACTTTTATCGAAAAGAAAATGGAAGGATCTTTCAATACAGCAGGGCTCCTGTTAAAGGTAATGATCCTAGCTATACATATAAACATATCGAGGAGAATCTCCCGTGAAGGAGTTGCCCTATAAAAAAGACGCGTTTGTCCAGCAGTCAGCACTTGGCTGCTTGGGCAAACGCGTTTTTTAATCTTCCCTGCTCTAAATAGGTAAACATCGTTTGCGTAGACAGGTGATGGTAGAGGGTCCAGGACATGTGCCGATGCACTTGACTAAAGAGAGTATGGATAAGCAACTTGAAACTTGTAACGAAGCCCCTTTTTAGACATTAGGTCCACTGACTACAGATAACATTGGCGTGGTTCTTAGCAGCTATCGGACACAGTTGATCTTATGCGCGGTATAACCCTCCATTTCAAAGTGTAGCGGACCCCATAGCCTTTATTGGCATGAAAAACACCATATAAGACCTCCTTTTTAAGGAATAGCGTCACTGGAGTCCGCGAACCTGCTCAAAAGCCTATAAATATACAAATAACGACTTCTGAGTCCGTAAGCCTGTGGAGATAATTTATGAATAGGTATTCTTTACGCTCAAACACAAAGGAATTTTCTCAGGAACAAAATGTGACCTAATGCCGTCCTAAATGGTGTTATAGGTAAAGGGGGGGCACAGTATCATGCAGCGATCCATGACCCGGCCGGGAAATCATGTGATGAAGAGTTACGAAATCTACGCAGATATGCTGTTCCGGATCGCATTGGTCCATCTAGGCAGCCGGCAAGATGCCGAAGAAGCCACTCAGGATACCTTCATCAAGCTAATAGAAAAAGCGCCGGAGTTCAAAGATGCCGAACATCAGAAGGCATGGCTGATCCGGGTGATCACCAACCATTGTAAAACACTACTGGGCAGAGGCTGGCGCAAGCGTGAGGTTAAGCTGGAGAGCGCTGAGCCAATTGCGGCAGACAGCCCCGAGGATTGGGCTCTGCTGCAGTTAGTTATGGCGATGCCCATGAAGTATAAAACCGTAATCCATCTTTATTATTACGAGGACTATCCCATCCAGGAGATCAGCAAGATTCTGCAGATTAGTCAGTCTGCCGTGAAGATGAGACTTCAGCGGGGACGGCAACTGTTAAAACTGGAGCTGGAAGGAGCAGAACCACAGTGAAGGAAGATCAGTTTCGAACAACATATAAGAAAGCGGTGGATTCGATGAAACCAGGTGAAGAGATGAAAAAAGAATTGTTCAATAAAATAGAGCAACGGCAGGAGCGGAAGCGTCCGCGCAAAACCGTTTATATCGCGGCAAGTGTCGTGCTCGCCGCAGGAATCGGTCTGGCTGGGCCTAGTATATGGCAGCAGTTGAACAGTCAGAGCTCCCCAGGGCAGGTTGCCCAGGTAACTCCGGGAGCAAGCATTGCTGGCAATTCAGGCACAGCTACATCCGGCAGCATTGTCATTCCCAAGCTGAAACTGCCAGATAAGGAGTCTGGCGTGAAGGCAGATATGATCGCCTTGGTCGTGTATAAAAATAATATTTATACACAGTCAGCGACTCGCATTGACGCTTACGATGCTGCTGCTCTGCGCGGTGACAAGTTGGGACGCACTACAGGCGGCATCAACGAATGGAGCATTAACGACGAATATATTGAGTTAGCCTCGAACATCGGCGAAACGGATCTCTATTCCGTGAAGGGCTATGACTCCAGCTTCCTAATTATGTCCTATTCGGAAATCAACGGTAAGGTATTCGCCGAACTGTATGAGCACACGAACGGCATCACCATAAACAGCGGCGCCGACCTGTTCGGCAAGCTGAATCTTGAAGGCCGAGTTACTTCTGCTCAATGGGAAAGCTTCAACAGCTGGAACAACGGCCTCCAGCAGCAGGCGCCAATCGCCAATGGCGAGGCGCTTGATGGCTTCCTGACAGCCCTCCAAGCTGCCAAACCGCTGGCAGCAGAGCCGCTGATCGAGCAAGGCATCTACGACAGCGAAGACCGTAAGATCATCTATTTGCAGCTGGAAGACAACGCCCGAGTAGAGCTGACGCTGTTCGGTCAAGGACTTGTTCGCTACGGTCAAGCACCGGTATTCTTCGAGGTCGAATCCGGGGCATTCCAGCAGCTGTGGAACAGCATGAAACTTTAGGATTGCTGGTGGAACTGCGATCGGGACTGCAATCAGGACTGCGATCGGGACTGCGATCGGGACTGCGATCGGGACTGCGATCGGGACTGCGGTTGGGCCAGCGATCGGAGGCAATTAGGGACAACGTTTCGGTCGCCCTGCTCTCCATTGGACAATTTAGCTGGCTGTTAACAAAAACGGCGCTGCTTCAAAACCATTTCATGGTTTGGAGCAGTGCCGTTTTGTGCTTTACTGTATGGTTTACGAGCCCGCATACTAGATATGCTGGTTGTAGAGGTGAGACTACTGATTGTTCCTTTAAAAGCTGCTTCTCATTGTAATTTCTGCAACTAAATCTATGAAGAGCACGGCACTAACGAGCTAACGAATTAACGAACTAACCTCCTCCACCTCGAGCTATCGGACCCAGATGTCGCTATTTGCTGATTTTCAGCCTTAAGAGCATGGTTTCGGACTCCATGGACGCTAATGCCTAGAAAGAGGCTCACATGCGGTACTTTTTATGCCAATAGTGACTATGGAGTCCGTTAGAATTGCAAATTTGGAAAAAAAACGCTTTAAGGGTCAGCTGTGTCCGACAGGAGAAGCATCGTTCACGTAATTGTTATCGAATCAAATTTCAAAGGAACACAGGGTCTCTCTCGATACTTCCAATTGCTACAAAAAAGGAACGCCCACCATGGACGCTCCTTGAATTTCTTATTAGTCTACTACACTCTAGCTAGTTACGCATTTACACTTTCCGTTTTACGATCCTGTCTTGCGTGTAATGTTTTCATTGCAAATCTTGCGATCGGCTGCGCAACCAACAGTTCAATCCAAAATGCTATTCCAAAGTTTCTCGGCCAGATGTGAAGAAAGTTTTTAAGTGGATCCAGGCTTATTTGTTTCGTCCCAACCCATGTGCCGATAATTGATAGTAAAATAGATAACACTGTGACATTCAATAAAGTATTCAACAGAATCCTTGCATTAAATCCATCGGTTTGTCCCATGAATTTCGGCATCACTTTTCCAACAATCGGTCCTGCAACTAATCTTACGGATAAAACTACGATCATCCACATAAACGGAATAACCTTTAGTGTATCTATATACACTTCCTTACTGAAGCCGCGTTCCAACCCCACAATAATAGGGGCGATAGTGTTAACTGAAATGATTGAAATAATGAGTAAAAATAGTATACCTTCTTTTCCGTTTCTGGGCAGTCTTGTGTCTCCATGCATGTTTGTCATCTCCGTGAATAATATTTCAGATGGCAGACGTATCATGAGACATATATTTTTGGTCCAATAAAAAAGACCAATATCTCTACACACTGATATTATAATTATAACATTTATTTAAAATAAATGTCAGACCTTCTATTTAAAATTCTCCTGCTGATAGTGAATAGTTACCTGCATACGCCTTACAAGAGCTGCAGTGGCAGAGAAGTCGTAAAAATCCTCAATTGCTGTTCAACTTATAATCAAGTTATCTTCAGATTTCTGAAAATTTATTTGTATTTCCCCACCTAATTAGACCTCTCAGTATTCATTTCCGCGATTTTTCTGATTCCCTTGTCCAAACACAATGAATCTCAATTCATATATATATAGCAAACTAATAAAGAGGTGAAGCTCATGGCAACAACAACAGGCATCATTACGAACACAGGGACTACCCCAGCATCCAACGTGCTCATTAATATCGATAATGACAACCTTAGTTTTTCATCTAACGTAGTCTATCACGTTTACGTATGGAATACCTTGGTTAGTAAAGGTTTAGTCTACTCCAACTCATTAAATGTTAATGCTAACACCAGCCAGTTTCTCGGTTTTAATATCGCAGGCAATTCAGCTTATGAAGTCCAATTTCTAGTAACTGGAAACGCACCGGCAGACACGATTATCACGGTGTTCGGAACGGATTCGTCAGGAAACGTCATTCCCCATCAAAGAGTGCTGCAATCCGAACTTACTTTCATAGCTCAGCTGAACCCATAAGTACCGAAAACTCTCTGACGAAAGGAGCTTAGCATGGCTAATATTCAAATTTCGCCGAGCGCAAGCGTTCAGTTTGAGCCCACCATCGCGGTAAATTGGCTTAATCCTTCAGTTATGGTTGCCGTAGCTGTAGATCTTCGATTAGGCCCTCCTAATATAGGTTTATACAAATCTATTGACGCAGGTGCCACTTGGACAACAACGTTATTGCCGTTACCGACAGGATTTGCAGGCATCGAAGCACCACATATTGATTATATTTTCCCGACCACTTTCGTAGTATTAGCCCACGCCTTCGATTCAGACGGTCTCAGCGGGTCGATCGTTTCCTATACATCTGCCGACAATGCCTCTTCATTCGGACCTCCAGTCATCGTGAATCAAGGGTTTGGGCAGTTTGTAAATGATGATCAGGTGGTCGTTGTCACCGACAAAGCTGGATCAAGTCCCTTTTTTGGAAATGTATATACTGGTTATACGCATGATTACAACACACAATTCATACCGGGAAATACGATATTCTTCAATCGTTCCCTAGATAACGGTAGTACCTATTCCAGTCCCTCCCTGCTGTCTTCGGTCGAAGAATTCGAAGAATTCCCCGGTATAGCAATTACATTAAATGGGATTGTTATCGTGGGATGGATCAATCAGCCTCCCGGTAATACTGATCTTAAAATTCGCACATCCTCAGACGGTGGGGTCATTTTTACTCCTGAAACCATGGTCGCCAGCGTTGTAGTCCCACCAGATCCATTGCCGGGATATACATTTAGATGTCTGACATACCCTTCCCTCGCAGCAGATATTTCTAATGCACCGACGACGCGAGGTAATGTCTATGCTGTATGGCAAGATTTTCGAGAAGGTTATTCCGATATTTTTCTTGCCACTTCCACCAATTTTGGTGTGGATTGGGGGGCACCAATATCCATTACAGGTAGTCCGGTGGGCTCCCAAAACTTTTTCCCAGCCATCACCGTATCCCCTGCGGATGGTGCAATATTCGTTACCTATTACACTAATCGAGTCAACCCCCTCAACCTTGATGTTTATCTAGCAACCTCTAGAGATGGCGGTATGACGTATACAAACACCCGGATAACAACAACTTCCTTTGACGTCACCGGCATCCCCCTAATTGGGGACTACATCGGTAATGCCATCGTCCCCCAAACAGGCCGTCTAGTGAGCGTATGGACAGACACGCGGACCGGTACTGAGAACATCTGGTTTGGGGATAATCAATAAGCTATTAATCAACTTCTGATGATAAATTAAAAGGCTGTTAAGTTAGTATACCCATCTTCAATAAAGGATGCCGAGCGAACATGCGGCATCCTTTATTGCTTCTTATCAAAATTCAGCATTAACCTGTTCAAAGAAATCATCAATTTCAGCGTATTGGACATGCTTTTAATTCAATCAAAAATCTACGGCGTATGGTGCTTCTACTTAATAGTCTATATGTCTTGACTGTCCCCCTTTCCTCTACAAGAGTAGGGCAGTTCCACAGAATACATACTTTTTACCGTTTTCCAGATGATCTATGATAAAACCAGTGGATCTAACAACGCCGTGACCAAAATGTGATCATTCTCTATTTTGTCGCTTTTCCAACTCTTCCACTTCTACTTACAAGGGAACCTACAGACAGCAAAAAACCCTTACAAAGTAAGGGTTTTTGATAAGTGGGCCCTGAGGGACTCGAACCCCCGACCAATCGGTTATGAGCCGACCGCTCTAACCAACTGAGCTAAGGGCCCGGATCTAAAAATATCCGAATGTACAATTGCTGTTGTAATAAAATTGGTTGCGGGGGCAGGATTTGAACCTGCGACCTTCGGGTTATGAGCCCGACGAGCTACCGGGCTGCTCCACCCCGCGTCATAAATAATATTCAAACAGCGACAATAAATAATATACAGTACAAAATGGGTCTACGTCAAGGATGAATTTGTAAAAGTTCTCAAGGCAAAAATCTAACCCCATATCTTCCTTTGCGGGATCGATAAATCTCCACAAAACTTGGGTCATGATAGCCATAAATCCAGCCATCTTGCTCCAGTCTTTTTGCCAAACAGCCTGCTTGAAATCTCGTTCTGAACAGTTTCGCGAAGTATATCCAATTCATGATGCCCTCTTCTCCTTTTCGCAAATTAATCTTACGCTGCTCTGAACTTATCATGCCCAAATTCCACAAAATAAGCCACCGGAAATCCGGTGGCTGCTACATATTCCAAAACTCAATCCCCTATGGAGTCAAAATAATATGTGGGATCTTTTTCGAGCGTACCCAGCATGGTATTCCCTTGCTTCTCCCAAGCTTTTAGGGCACTCTCGACCGTTCTCTTGCCCTGATAAACTTCAGTGAACAGTTGGCGCCCAACATCGTTAATACGGCTAATTCCAGGCTTCTGTGTCTGTAGAATGTTCATCATAGGATCATTGGCAGGTAACGGTTTGAGCGTATAGAAGGACTCCAGATTTACTGAAGGAACCTTCGTAGTAATGTAATCCTTACGGGAAGTTAGTTCTCCGCGCGTATGGGCTTTTATTTTGGCTACATCATTACTGTTGACGAACTTGATCAAATCCCAAGCATCTTCCTTATTAGCAGCCATAGTGTTGATAGCCATCATATTACCTACCCAAGTACCTACAGCCACTCCTGGTTTCTCCTTAAAAGTAGGTACGGTAACGAAACCCCAATCGACAGGATTATAATTTTTAATCTTTGCTGCATTGCGGCTCACACCTGCAAGCTCATTAAGATAATCGTATTCTCCAATTACCATTGCAGCTTTTCCGGTAAGGAAGAGATCCCCTTGGACAGGACTATAGGAGCTCCGTTCTGTTTCTATAAAATCCATACCGTTTAACCCAGGTGTAATTTGCTTTTTCACCAATTGGCTGTAGGTCGTCCAAGCTTGACTCCACTGTGTTTGATTTACCTCCATCTTATGTCCCTTGTTGTCATACATAGCAAGCTCAAGCGGTGAGACATAGGTCTGCATATCCCAGAAAGGATCGCTCATATAACGGTTCATCGAAAAGCCATATATACGCTTATCTTTATTTGTCGATTTCTTGGTCACCTTTTCAGCCAGCGCGAACACTTCATCCCAAGTCATTCCATCTGTCGGATAACCTGCACCTGCAGCATCAAAAATACCTTTGTTAAAATATAACGCACTCGACATAAAGGTCGGCGCTAACGCGTAAAGACTTCCTCCACCCAGCTCACGAACTCCACTTAGCATCGTAGGCGCCATATTGCTTAAATCATATTGATCCCGTGCGATAAGCGGCTCCAGCGATTGCACCAGATTATGTTCCACCAAACTCTTCACCAATGTACTATCACCGACGATTACATCAACCGGCTGTGCACCGCCCATAATCGCTCGGATATTCTCCATATTATCTGGGTTAACCTCTGGATACGTGCTGTCAAAACGAAGCTCATTCATATTAATGGCTGGAATAATCTCAAGTTTGATTTCAGGATGCTGCAATTCATACATATCTGTAAACTGCTGACGAAAAGAAGAATCGTCCTCTCCAGACCAGAGGCTGCCAATACGTAACACACGCTGTTCTGCAGATGGCTTAGAAGCCTCCGCCCAAGCTGTGTGCCTGCTTTCAGAAATTAAAGGCAATAGGAGTGCTGCACATATTCCAAAGCTTAACCAGCGCCGCCATAGCCTTCTATTATTATTTATATGATTCATTCTTGAACCCTCCCATAAAATACTCAATCCATCCACCTTATGAATAATTACCCATAATTCTAGTAACAGTATATAGCTTTATTCAGGAGGGGAAGTTACAGGCTGTTTAAAGTTAAACTACGATTTCTTCATATTATTTCTATAAAAAACATTCCGCGAGTTTCCTGAGGATACTGAAATGCCCTTCTGCGACAGGATAATTGCACTTTGTGCAACTATTACAGCTGAGTGTGTTGTGCTTCTCCTTTTAATTGCACTATGTGCAGTTAAAAAACGTTATTAGGTGCTTTCAGCGGATTTCTGGCTGATTTAATTGCACAAAGTGCAACTATATCGCCAGATCCTCTAAGGAAGGTTAGTTTAAGTGCACAAACTGCAACTATTCGGCGTTTGAGACGACATTGCGATGGAATCACGGGGGCAGAGTATAGTATTCCAGAGTGTCAGAGCGTTCAGAGCGGAGAGCATAGAGCGACAGCGCATAGCAGCAGAGTAGCAGATTAGCAGAGTTTCAGAGCGTTCAGAGCGTTCAGAGCGTTCAGAGCCAGAGCATAGAGCGACAGCGCATAGCAGCGGAGTAGCGGAGTAGCATAGTAACAGAATCCCGAGTGTCAGAGCGCAATATACCAGAGCGACAGAACGCAGGTCAGCCAAATGTCAGAATGAGAATGAGAATGTAAATGTAAATTCAAATGTAAATGTAAATTCAAATGTAAATAAAAACAGCAAAACCCCACTCTCCACTCTACTTTTCCTTTTACCAATACAGCATTTTCCTTCCATACTAACTAACCTACTGACTAACCTGCTACATTTCATGTGACCGGCACAAATCGCCCCCTTCTACGCAGGATAACTGCACTTTGTGCAACTATTAAAGATGAGTGTGTTGTGCTTCTCCCTTTAATTGCACTATGTGCAGTTAAAAAACGTTATTAAGTACTTTCTGCGGATTTCTGGCGATATAATTGCACAAAGTGCAACTATATCGCCAGAACCTCTAAGGAAGGTTAGTTTAAGTGCACAAACTGCAACTATTCGGTGTTTGAGACGACAGCGCGATGGAATCACAGGGGCAGAGTATAGTATTCCAGAGTGTCAGAACGTTCAGAGCGGAGAGCGATAACACATAGCAGCAGAGTAACAGAGTGTCAGAGCGGAGAGCGATAACGCATAGCAGCAGAGTAGCAGAGTAGCAAAGTAACAGAGTGTCAGAACGGAGAGCGACAGCGCATAGCAGCAGAGTAACAGAGTAACAGAGTGTCAGAGCGGAGAGCGATAACACATAGCAGCAGAGTAACAGAGTGTCAGAGCGGAGAGCGATAACACATACCAGCAGAGTAGCAGAGTAGCAGAGTAGCAGAGTGTCAGAATCCCGAGTGTCAGAGTTTACACCTGCCGCGGGTGGATAATTGCATCTTTTTGCAATAAATAGCAGCATACTTCATGCACCTATACAGCAGAGTGCGCTTTAAGCTTTCCTTTTTATTACACTCAATGTAGTTAAAAAGAAAAACCTCCCACCAAAAAGTGAGAGGCCCGTCCAAACTATAATCAAATATTTAGTTTAAACGCCAAATGCGGAAGGATCTTTTCTCCAAGATTTCAGCAGTTCCACATCTGTAGCTGCGATCTTGCCTTGTGTAAGAGCCACATCAATCAATGTGCTATAGTTGGATAAGCTTTGTAATGGCATTTCAGCTGCGGCAAAAGCCTCCACCGCACGGTCCAGCTCGTAGCTGAAGATTGCCAATACAGCCAACGCTTCTGCGCCTGCTTCTTGCACAGCTTGAGCTGCTTTGATGGAGCTTCCGCCAGTGGAGATCAGGTCTTCGATAACGACTACCTTTTGCCCCGGCTTAATCAGTCCTTCGATCTGGTTCTGCTTGCCGTGACCTTTAGCTTTATCGCGGATATAAGCCATTGGCAGATTAAGTTTATCAGCTACCCAAGCTGCGTGAGGAATGCCTGCGGTTGCTGTACCTGCGATCACCTCTGCGTCTGGATACTGGCTTTTAATAAGCTCAGCGAAGGCATCAGCAATATAGTTACGTACCTCTGGGTAAGCCATGGTCAGACGGTTATCGCAATAGATCGGGGATTTAATACCAGAGGTCCAGGTAAAAGGCTCCTGCGGACGCAGTGCCACTGCTCCTATCGTAAGCAGATAACTTGCTACTTGTTCACTTCTATTTAATGTACTCATGCTAGGGTCATCTCCTCAATAATATTTAGTGCTGCTTGACGTGGATCAGCCGCAGTTGTAACAGGACGGCCCACCACCAGAAAGTGGCTGCCTTGCTGAATCGCTTTGCCCGGCGTCATCACCCGGGACTGGTCACCTAGGGATGCACCTGCTGGCCGGATACCAGGTGTAACTGTACAAAATGCGGGCCCACAAGCCTCTGCGATCGCTGAAGACTCTTGCGGTGAAGCCACTACCCCATCCAGACCTGCAGCGGCTGCCAGCTTAGCGTATCTGACCACAGTATCTGCTACGTCTCCTGCGATTCCAATTTCGTTATTCATCACTTCTTGGCTCGTGCTGGTCAGCTGTGTAACTGCAATAATCAAAGGCATTTTAAGCGCAGCATTCGCATTAACTACTGAAGCAGCGCCTTCCCGGGCTGCAGCCATCATCGCTGAGCCTCCTGCGGCATGTACGTTAAACATATCCACACCGAGGTTCGTAAGGCTTTCTGCCCCGCCTTTTACCGTGTTAGGAATATCATGCATTTTGACATCTGCAAATACAGAATACCCCCGAGATTTCAGTTCATTAATGAATTCCGGTCCGGCTGCATAAAAAAGCTGCATTCCCACTTTCATATAACAAGGAATCCCTTCCAGCTTGTCAATCAAGGTTCTTGCCCCTGCAACATCAGGGTAATCCAAGGCGATCATCAAGCGATTCGCCATTTCATTCCACTTTGCATCTCCCTGTCCCATAACCGTTCTCCCATCCAGTGCAGACTTAAATCCACACTCTTCATTTATTAGCCCCTAGGCATAGCGGAACGGTCTGCGTAAACGCAAACCGCCCTATACATCTTTATGAGATTAGTTTAATTGACCGACAAAAGCAGGCATGGACTGTGACGAGAAGTTGATCGTCTGCAGCATTCTGAGCAGTGCCGTTACTGTATCGAGTGATGTCATACATACGACGCCATTCTCAACCGCTTCACGACGGATACGGAATCCATCACGCTCTGGTGTTTTCCCTTTAGTCAGTGTATTAAAGACGAAGTTGGCTTGCCCACCACGAATCAAATCGAGAATGTTCGGCGCACCTTCATCCAGCTTGTTCACGTTCATTACGTTGAGACCTGCTTCTTCAAGCGCTTGAGCGGTGCCTCCGGTAGCAATGATCTTGTAACCCAGCGAGTGGAAGCCTTTCATAAGCTCTACAGCTTCTGCTTTATCTTTATCTGCCACTGTAACGATGATAGCGCCGGTTGCTGGAATTTTCATTCCTGCCCCGATTAGACCTTTATACAAAGCTTTTGCATACAATTTATCGCGGCCCATAACTTCACCCGTCGATTTCATTTCAGGTCCGAGCGTTGGTTCTACTCTACGCAGCTTGGCAAAAGAGAATACCGGCACTTTAACCGATACATAATCACTTTCCGGCCATAGACCTTCTGTATAACCGTCATCTTTCAGCTTGCCACCGAGAATGATTTTGGTTGCCAGATGCGCCATTGGAATTCCAGTTACTTTACTCAAGAATGGAACCGTACGCGATGAACGTGGATTTACTTCAATTACGTACACTTCATTCTGATAGATAACGAACTGGATGTTGACCAGACCAATCGTTTTCAGTTCCTTAGCAATCTTGATTGTGATCTCAGCAATTTTTGCTTTCAGACCTTCATCCAGATATTGCGGAGGATATACAGCGATGGAGTCACCGGAGTGAACACCTGCACGCTCAACATGCTCCATGATCCCTGGAATAACTACCGTCTCACCGTCACAAATTGCGTCTACCTCAACCTCTTTACCTAACATGTAACGGTCAATCAATACCGGATGCTCCGGATTCACCTTAACCGCTTCTACCATGTAGCTAAGCAATTCCGCATCATTATATACAATTTCCATTGCGCGTCCACCTAGTACATAGGAAGGACGTACCAGCACCGGATATCCAAGCGATTGTGCAGTTTCTACTGCTTGATCTACGTTGATAACCGTCTTCCCTTTTGGTTGGGCAATATCCAGACGAGCCAACAAAGCTTCGAATTTCTTCCGGTCTTCAGCTTCGTCAATACTGTCTAGGCTAGTTCCGAGAATCTTAACGCCAGCCGCACTTAGTGGTGCAGCAAGGTTAATGGCTGTTTGGCCTCCGAACTGTACGATAACCCCAATCGGATTCTCTTGCGCAATTACGTTCATTACATCTTCAAAGAACAAGGGTTCAAAATACAACCGGTCCGAAGTATTAAAGTCGGTAGATACAGTTTCAGGGTTATTATTGATAATAACCGCTTCATAACCTGCCTTCTGAATCGCCCACACTGCATGCACAGTGGAGTAATCGAACTCAATCCCTTGGCCGATCCGGATTGGACCCGATCCAAGCACGATAACCTTTTGTTTATCGGAATGAATGACCTCATTTTCAGTCTCATAAGTAGAGTAGTAGTAAGGTGTAGAAGCTTCGAACTCAGCTGCACAGGTATCTACCATTTTGAATACAGGCGTTAATCCTCGCTCTAAACGAAGCGCGCGTACATCAGCTTCTTTGGTGTATTTACCGTTCGCTTGTCCTTCTGCACGTATCTCAGCAATCGCACGGTCTGTAAAACCTCTGCGTTTAGCTTGATACAAGGTTTCTTCTGATAAGCTTTCATCCCCACGGATGACCTCTTCAAAGTTGATCAGTCCCTCGATTTTGGACAGGAACCACCAGTCTACGTTAGTAATGTCTTGAATCTCTTGCAAGCCAAATCCGCGGCGGAAAGCTTCAGCGATCAAGAACAACCGCTCATCATCAGGTTTTGCCAGACGTTCACGCAGGACGCTTTCTTCCAGATCCTCAGCGCCCGGCAGACGGAAACGGTGTACACCGATTTCCAGGGAACGAATTGCTTTATGAATGGACTCTTCAAAGGTACGACCGATGGCCATAACTTCTCCAGTTGCTTTCATTTGTGTGCCCAGCTTACGGTTCGCATGAATGAATTTGTCGAACGGCCAGCGTGGGATTTTGCTTACGATATAGTCAAGTGTAGGCTCGAAGCAAGCATAGGTCTGTCCAGTAACTGGATTGACGATTTCATCGAGTGTGTAACCAAGCGCGATTTTGGCAGCCATTTTGGCAATCGGATAACCGGTTGCTTTCGAAGCCAAAGCCGAAGAGCGGCTGACACGTGGATTTACTTCGATTACATAATATTGATAGCTTTGCGGATCCAGTGCGAACTGCACGTTGCAGCCACCCTCGATATTCAGCGCACGAATGATTTTGAGTGAAGCGCTGCGCAGCATTTGATATTCACGATCGGATAACGTTTGGCTAGGTGCCACAACGATACTATCACCCGTATGCACACCTACCGGGTCAAAGTTCTCCATGTTGCAGACAACGATACAGTTGTCATTCGCATCACGCATAACCTCGTATTCAACTTCCTTCATGCCGGCAATACTTTTCTCCACCAAACATTGTCCAATTGGACTATAACGAATACCTGCTTTGACAGTCTCAAGCAGCTCTTCTTCGTTGTCGCAGATCCCGCCGCCGGTGCCGCCAAGCGTATAGGCTGGGCGTACAATCAGCGGGAAACCAATTTCCTCAGCGAATTTCATCGCTTCATCTACTGTGGTAATAATAGTGCTCTCTGGTACAGGCTGTTCCAATTCGCGCATCAAATCGCGGAACAAATCGCGATCCTCTGCTTTTTCAATGGATTCAAGCTGGGTACCTAGAAGCTTAACATTCTCTTGTTCTAGTACTCCTGCACGAGCCAATTCTACAGCCATATTAAGACCTGTCTGTCCTCCCAAAGTTGGCAACAAGCCATCCGGGCGCTCCTGGCGGATGATGCCAGTTACGAATTCAAGGGTAATCGGCTCGATATAAACTTTATCAGCCATATTGGTGTCAGTCATGATAGTCGCTGGGTTACTGTTGATCAGCACAACTTCCACGCCTTCTTCTTTCAGGGCCTGACAGGCCTGAGTTCCGGCGTAGTCAAATTCTGCGGCTTGCCCGATAACAATCGGTCCAGAACCAATTACTAATATTTTTTTAAGCTTTTCATTCTTAGGCATGTTATAGAGCTCCTTTCACGGCTTCAAGCTGTTTTACTGTAGGTTTTGGCGCCGTGATTCTGGCGTTTGCCGCAAGCTGCGCCTGGCGCGAGCTTACAGGTGTGTTAGCTTTATGATCAGCGATCATCTGTAAGAAACGATCGAATAAATAGCTGCTGTCATGAGGTCCCGGTGCTGCTTCTGGATGGTACTGTACTGAAAATGCAGGGTAACGGGTATGTTTAAGTCCTTCAACGGTCTTATCATTATTATTAATGTGAGTAACTTCTAGATCCGTGCTCTTCACAGAATCTTCATTCACTGTGTAGCCATGGTTCTGAGAAGTAATGAAGCAACGTCCGCTCTCCAATTCTTTAACCGGATGGTTACCGCCACGGTGCCCGAATTTCAGCTTCTCTGTATCCGCGCCACAAGCCAGTGCAAACAGCTGGTGACCTAAGCAGATGCCGAAGATTGGGTATTCACCAAGCAATTCCGAGATCGTCTTCACTGCGTGTGGGACGTCTTTCGGGTCCCCAGGGCCGTTGGACAGCTGGATACCATCTGGATTGAGGCGACGAATCTCATCAGCGGTTACGTCATGAGGTACAACTACAACATCACAACCGCGATTGTTCAACTCGCGCAAGATGCCAGCCTTCGCGCCGTAATCTACCAAGACGATGCGCTCTTTGGTTCCTGGACTATTGTACATGCTTGGAGTAGATGTGCGAGCTACCTGATTGCGCAATTCTTCAATTGAAGTGTCGCCCATCATTTCCATCAATTCCTCTACACGTTTGTTAGAGGTAGTCAGGATCGCCTTCATTGTTCCGTAGTGGCGAATAATCCGCGTCAACATCCGGGTATCAATCTCGCTGATTCCAGGAATATCATATTCTTTCAGCAGGTCGTCCACACTGTATTCTGCGCGCCAGTTACTTGGAACTTCTTCATGACGACGCACTACAAAACCGTGTACGAAAGGTCGAACAGATTCGAAATCATCCCGCGTAATCCCGTAGTTCCCGATCAATGGGTACGTCATGGTAACGATTTGTCCGCAATATGAAGGGTCAGACAGCACCTCTTGATATCCTGTAATTCCTGTGTTAAAAACAACCTCGCCTGTCTTTTCACCTTCAGCGCCAAATGCGGTACCTGTAAATAAAGTTCCGTCTTGAAGCAGCAATCTCGCCTGCATTCCCTTCCACTCCTTCATGTTCTGTAGTCTAATACGTATGCCTTGCATGCCTTCCGGAGTGTACGCGCTCAAATTGCTGATCTGTAAAGATCAGCAATTTCGCCTCACCAGTCCGCTAGTTTTTCTCAGTCCATACGGCTTTGCCGTCCACCCAAGTTTTTACTGGCCAACCCTTAAGCTTCCAGCCGCCAAAAGGAGTGTTACGTCCTTTGCTTGCGAAGGAACTTGGATCTACTTCTTTTTCCTGCTCCAGATCGATCAGTGTCAAATCTGCAGGAGCTCCGATCTCCATAACCCCGGTGTTCAATCTGAATACCCGTGCAGGATCAGCAGTCATTCTTTGTACTAGTAAGGATAAATCCCATTTTCCTGTTTCTACAAATGATGTGTATAAGAGTGGGAAAGCTGTCTCGAATCCAACGATACCAAAAGGTGCCAGCTGCATTCCTTTCGCCTTCTCTTCTTCACTATGTGGCGCATGATCTGTAACAATCATATCTAGTGTGCCATCAAGCAACCCTTCGATACACGCCTCAACATCGCGGCGGGAGCGCAGCGGCGGGTTCATTTTCCAATTGGCATCCAGGCCTGGAATATCGTCTTCAGCAAGAAGCAAGTGATGCGGACATACCTCAGCAGTTACTTTAATGCCGATCTCTTTTGCTTGGCGAATCAGCCGCACCGACTGTTCAGTACTGACATGGCATACATGGTAATGAACGCCTGTCGCTTCTGCCAGCAAAATATCACGTCCAACATGGATCGCTTCTGACTCATTCGGAATTCCTTTGAGGCCATGCTTCTTAGCGAACTCACCTTCAGCTACACAGCAGCCTTCAACCAGCGAATTATCTTCGCAGTGGGCAATGACTGGCATATCGAGCGATGCTGCGATGTTCATTGCATCTTTCATCATTTGAGCACTTTGTACGCCCACACCATCGTCTGTATAACCAATAGCTCCAGCTTCTTTGAGCGCCGCAAAATCCGTCAACTCACGTCCAAGCTCATTTTTCGTAATGGCTGCATAAGGAAGCACTTTAACTAGTCCTGCTTCACGCGCCTTGTCTTTCACAAATTGCACGATCTCCGGGCTATCTGTCACCGGACGAGTATTTGGCATACATGCAATGGTTGTAAATCCGCCTTTAGCAGCTGAGCGACTTCCGGTTTCCACTGTTTCCTTGTGTTCAAATCCCGGTTCACGCAAGTGCACATGCATATCAATGAGTCCCGGAATGAGCAGCTTACCTTCAGCATCAATAATCTCCGTGGCTTCTCCGATAGCTTCATTTCCGTCGATTATAGCCGAGATCACACCCTCCTGAAGTTCGATGTGTTTGCGCTCAAGCAAGCCTTCCTTATTCAATACGCTGGCGTTTCTAATAATCACTGTCATGATTCTACCTTTACCCTCAGATCACAGCTGCGGGCCCTCTCGTTATTATATAATAAAAATTCATCTTTGTGTATATTTATTAGTCTCTATACGTTAGCATTCTGTAAGCTTATAGTAAAGCTCTTTCGAGAACCGCCATCCGGACCGGTACGCCATTAGACATTTGCGGGAAAATCCGCGATTGACTGCACTCAACTACTGCATCATCAATCTCTAGATTCCGGTTAACCGGAGCTGGATGCATAATGATTGTGTCTTTGGCCAGCTTAGCTGCCCGCTCTTCTGTTAGACCATAGTGGCTACGGTAATCTTCAGCAGACAGCTTAATGCCGGAAGTATGGCGCTCAAGCTGTACTCGAAGCATCATTACAACATCCGCTTTAAGAGCTTCTTCCATAGTTACGTAAGGCGCATACTCCATAAGCTCAGGAGCCTTCATATTATCCGGTGCGCAGAACTGCACCTTGGCTCCCATTTTCGTAAGCCCCCAGAGATTAGAGCGCGCTACGCGGCTATGCATAATGTCCCCAATGATGGAGACTGTCAGGCCCTTTAGTTCCCCAAAGGTTTTGGTCATGGTGTATAAATCAAGCAGCGCCTGCGTAGGATGTTCATTGTTGCCGTCGCCCGCATTGATAAGCGGTATAGTCACCTTCTCAGCTAACTGCTGCAGCACACCTGCAGGCTTCAAACGCACAACTCCGGCATCGATCCCCATCGATTCCAGTGTGCGCACTGTATCGTAGATCGACTCCCCTTTTTCTACACTAGAAGCTGCAGCCGTAAAATTAAGTACTTGCGCACCTAGTCGTTTCTCTGCCATCTCGAAAGAGAAGCGTGTGCGTGTGCTGTTCTCAAAAAACATGTTAGAAATAAAATGGGAGTTCAAGATGGGCGTTAGCTTTTCACTTTGATTGTCCCAAAATGCTGTTCTGTCAAGCAGTTGGATAATTTCCGACCGGTCAAGCTCTTTGATTCCCAGCAGACTACGTTCCTTTACCTTGGTAAGTGTCATGATGTTATCGTTCCTCCCGGTTTGAAATAATGTAGACCTCATCTTTGCCGTCGTATTCCTTCAGCGCCACTTCAATCTGCTCGTGCTTTGAGGTAGGTACATTCTTACCGATGTAGTCCGGCCGGATCGGCAGCTCGCGGTGTCCGCGGTCAGCCAGTACTGCCAGTTGAATCATTCGTGGGCGTCCGCAATCCATCAAAGCGTCCATCGCCGCGCGGATGGTGCGTCCGGTGTAAAGTACATCATCGAACAAAATGACTTTCTGATCATGGATGCCAGCACTTCCTGAAGTAATAACGACGTTGCTCTTCACTACTGCTTCACTGCCTTCCACTTCACGGTCATCCCGGTAATGTGTGATATCCAGCTCACCGTATGGAATCTCTACGCCTTCAATCTCCTTGATGCGCTCAGCGATACGTTGTGCCAGATACACACCTCGTGTCCGAATGCCGACCAGCAGACAATTCTCGATACCTTTGTTCTTCTCCAAAATCTCATGAGCAATACGCGATAAGGCCCGGCGGATCGCCGTTTCATCCATAATGACATTTTTCTCAGTAACCATAATCTTGTCACCCTCCAGCTTGTTCGCCTATTCAAGTTCCCGGAAATCAAAAAACTCCTTGCCTATAACAGGCAAGGAGTGAAATCCGCAGATGAGGAAGATGACGGCCGCGCGCATAAAAAGACAGTTCCGTATTTACACACGGATACCTTTCTAAGAGTCGCGAACCTCGATTCACGTTACCTTGCCAGCCTCACAGGACTGAATTAAAGGCGCTATTCATTTAACAAGAATTATGACAGAACAACCCCCTCATGTCAACTTTCTCTGCCTAAACTTTTGCACTTCTCTTCCTTACTTCTATTAACAACAAGGGGGAAGCGGTAGTCAGTATATCTGCATAAAAAACGAGGCTGGTCCCAAGTAGCCATTTCATCGCTTTTTGGACAGCCCCGTTTATGTTCTTAGCACTACTTAATCTCCAAATGATTCAAAAGGTGCACCTAGTAATGCTGAAAATGATGCAATCGGTGAGGTACTTATATAGAATTAAGGAATTTCTCCCTGAAATTCAGTGATTTCTGTTCATCAGACTTGTTATTAGGGATACCTTCCCTAATTGTTGGCCGATTCAGTGATTAATATAGAAAACCACCTAATTATTAGGGAGTTTTTCCCTGATTTCGTACATTTAGAGCGAATATCGGCTAATTTCAGGGAGTTTTTCCCTAATTAGTTTAAAACCCACTCTTTACTTCTCACAAACACAGAACACAACACGTGGCATATAGTCATAGGGCACAGTAACATCTACAACATTTCCTATTCCATAAAAAAGAAGCTGCCCCCAAGTAGAATTCACTACTTTTGGGACAGCCTCATTAATTTCAATAACAATGCTTAAAACTCAAATTCCACATCACTAAGACGTCTTTGAATTTCAGAGATGACACGTCTCTCTTCCTCTTCACCTTTAGCAATAAAGGTAACGGAGAAACGAACAAACGGGCCTGCATCATCCCAAGGCACAGTGGAGATCAGCTTCTCACGAATCAGGAATTGGGAGAAATCTTCACCGGATTCAAAGCGACGGCCGTCTTTGATTCCCTTAGGTGCAGCGACATACAGGAAGAAGGAACCTTTTGGCTTCTCAGCTTTAAAGCCGAGGCTGTTCAGTGCATCAACCAGCAGGTTGTGACGACGGGAGTATTTATCCGCAATCGCTTCAGTAATCTCCGGATGAGCAAGACCATAAGCCGCTGCTTTTTGAATCGCGATAAATTGGCCGGAATCGTTATTATCCTTCACATCGCTGAAGGCTTTAACCACTAGCGGATTACCAGCCACAAAACCAATTCTCCAGCCCGTCATATTGTAAGACTTAGAAAGAGAATGCAGCTCTACACCCACATCCTTTGCACCTGGAACGGAGAGGAAGCTAAGTGGCTTCAAACCGTCATAGGTCAAGGCAGCGTAAGGTGCGTCATGAATAACCACTACATCGTATTTTTTCGCCCATGCAACGACCTCAGCAAAAAACTCAGGAGTGGCACTAGCGCCCGTTGGATTGTTTGGATAGTTTAGATAAAGAAGCTTAGCTTTACGAGCAATGTCTTCCGGAATTTCATTCAGATCTGGAAGGAATTTGTTCTCCTTCTTCAGCTCCACTGTAAATACTTGTCCACCCAAATATTTAGTATGTGTACCCAAGACTGGATAACCCGGCACGGTCATAATCGTGATATCACCTGGATTGATGAAACAAGATGGCAACATAGCCAGCGCAGGCTTCGATCCGATGGAGTGAACTACCTCCGTGTCTGGATCAATTCCTTCCACCCGGAAAACTTCCCGCAAATATTCAGCAGCAGCAGTCTTGAATTCGGCAATTCCATTGTCCGCATATCCGCGGTTTTCTTCCTTCGCTGCTTCTTCAGCAAGCTTAGCTACGATACCCGCATCAGCCATCTCATCCGGCTCGCCTACGCCCATATCAATTAGTTCAATGTTAGGAAAATCCTGTTTTGCGGATGCTTTAGCACGTTTGATTTTCTCGAATTTATAAATCGAAGTGTCTTTGCCATAATTGGCACCGCCGATGCGGTCTGCAAAATTAGTCTGAATGAAGCTATCTTGGTATTGTTCAATACTCATACTGTCATCTCATCTCCTGAATATCTATTCTACTTTTAAAAGAAACGGCTTCGCCGTCCCTTGGATGGCGTATGTTTCCGGATATCCGTTTCATTATAAAAATAAGGATAAAGAATAAGGCATTACCCTTTCTTTATCCTTATGTTTTTAAATATGCCGTAAAGTAGTGTTCAATACCATAGACTAATTATCACTTCATTTGTACTTATCTGCTGCGTAGTGTGAACAGCACTTCTTCCATATCCTCTGGAATAGGTCTGCTGAATTCTTTATATTCACCTGTGGTAGGATGAACAAATCCAAGCACCGCCGCATGCAACGCTTGTCCATTCATCGTAGTGCCCTTGCTGCGTCCATATATCGGATCACCTACAAGTGGATGGCCAATGAACTTCATATGTACCCTGATTTGATGCGTGCGGCCAGTCTCCAGCTGCAGCTCCAGCAGTGTACAATCTCCGAAGCGTTCCATTACTGTAAAATGGGTCACGGATTTCTTGCTGTTCTTTTCGGTTACTGTATATAGCTTGCGATCATGTGGATCTCTGCCAATCGGTGCGTCAACAGTGCCCTTATCATGCGACAAGTTGCCGTGTACGACTGCAATATATCGGCGCGTAACACTATGCTCTTTAAGCTGTGCGGCAAGCGAGGCATGACTGGCATCATTCTTAGCCACCATGATAAGACCAGAGGTATCCTTATCGATCCGATGGACAATACCTGGACGAATCTCACCGTTAATGCCGGACAGATCCTTACAGTGATACATCAGCGCATTTACTAAGGTGCCTGACGGATGTCCCGCAGCTGGGTGCACAACCATGCCCCGGGGTTTATTAATCACAATGACATCACTGTCTTCATATACAACTTCAAGAGGAATGTTCTCCGCGATCAAATCGGTTACTTCTGCTTCAGGGACAACAACGCTAACCACGTCGCCTTCCGATAACTTATAGTTGGCTTTCACTGGCTTGCCATTAACCGTAACGTTACCGCCGCTGATCCACAGCTGCACCTGAGAACGGGAAATTTCTTCTTCCCATGATTCCGTAATATATTTATCGATTCGCTCCCGCGCGTTCTCTGCCGAAACGGTCCATTCCGTGACGTCCCTCTCTTCTTCGCTCGTAGATGCCGCTTGGTGATTGACGTCTTTATTCAAATCATTCATTCCCTTCTCTTACTTCCTTTGCTTCTTTTACTTCTTTTATTTCCGTAATTTCTTCGCCGTTCTTAAGGTCACGAAAAGAATCCAAAAGAATCAATCCAACCCCAATGACAATACAAGAATCCGCCACGTTAAAAATCGGGAAGCTATAGCTCCCAAAATTGAACAGAAGGAAATCAACAACCTCACCATTGATAATCCGGTCCAGGAAGTTACCGATAGCTCCACCCAGTACAAGCCCTAGGGCAACAGATAACAGCTTCCGCGAGTGTCTAGTCTTGTTCAAATACCAAACGATACCACTAACCACTACAACCGTAACTAGAAAGAAGAACCATTGCTGACCTTCGAGAATCCCAAAAGCAGCCCCGCGATTGCGATGAGAGGTAATCAGGAAAAAATCTCCGATAACAGAAATCTGTTCTCCGATCTCCAGACGTGTAGCAATAAGATACTTTGTCCCTTGATCCACCAAAAATACAATAAGAGCAATCAAATAGTACACCACAGAAGTTGTCACTCCGTTCTTATTTTTCCCGCTAAATGCGGTACGAATACTGTTTAAAGACTTGTATATTGTAGCACAGCCCTTAAAGAATCGTCTATTGCGGGACATCCGCTAAGTTCAATCTTGGGGACTATTTTCCAGCGCTAAAATCCCTGCTCTCCGGTCAACCTAACAGAAGAACCATCCGGTGTTATCAGGCAAGTCAGAATGATTCTTATAAAAGGTACAGAAAGGAGCTTTCTCATTATGACGCACCTGACAGTACAGCAGCTCTCAGAGCTACGCGCACGATTGGAAAAAGATCGGGATACGATTCAGCACAGGCTTCAGAATAATGAACATTACGGCTTAGATGAATCCATGCGGGATGGCTCCGGTGAACTTTCCGAGAATGACAACCATCCAGGAGATGCAGCCACCGATTTGTATAATCGCTCCATGGACATTTCACTGTTAGAGCGGGACGAGCATGAGCTGGACGATATTGAAGCTGCTTTATCCGCTATGGATAATGGCACCTATGGGATATGCAAGGCTAGTGGTGAGCCGATCCCTTTTGAACGTTTATCTGCCATCCCTTCCACACTTTATTGTAAAGAGCACAACCCGCGGCAAAACGCACCTTTCACTCGTCCAGTGGAAGAGGAGCTGTTATCTCCACCTTTTGGACGAACCAGTCTGGATGAACGCGACGATCAAAACGGTTTTGACGGTGAGGATGCCTGGCAGATTGTTGAAAGCTGGGGTACCTCGAATTCTCCCGCCATGGCGGAGGGCAACAATATTGATTCTTATAATGATATGGAGATTGAAGCCGATGAGCTGGAAGGCTGCGTAGAGCCTTGGGAGAACTTTATCGCCACTGATATCACGGGCAACAATCTAATTGTAGTGCCGGGACGGAGCTACCAGCGTTATTTGGACAGTGACGAGGCAACCCATAGCCTAGATCCTCTCGACGAAGACTAAACACAGATGTCCCCTACACAAAAATATTTAAACAGCGTACTGTTCCAGTTTTGAGGAATGGTTCGCTGTTTTTAATCTTACCGTTTCGATGACTATTTGAATTCTAGCTGACGCTGTACGATCCGCACAATATCCGCAATATAATCACCAATGATCGGTAGATTGAGCGCCCCTAGTCCCTGAAGGATATAAATAATCGTTGCCGCAAAAAAAGTAAAACCCAGTGCAATCCCAACTCCCCGAGCTGCTCCAAATAAAATATTTCTCCAAATCAACCGCCAAGGTGAATATAGCAGATCCGTATATTGATAAATTCGGGATTTTTCCAAAATATGAGCCCACTCAAAGGTCAAACGGTACATCGTATTCATTTTTTCTTCCAGCGGAATATCCTCGGGATTACGCGGATCTGCTGTTAGATACTCTGGATTAACTTCAGGAAAAGCCTTATTCTCCCTTTCCTTGTCTGGGTTATTCTTATTGCCGGATGTCTTAATGGAGATTCTCCTCTTATTTCCCTCCACAGCTACGGCTCCTCTCATATGTCTTTCCTTCGCTACAAAGTAAACGAGCCCGGCCAAAGAGAATTCATCTCCTTAAGCTCGGGACTCGTTAGTTTTGCGCCGAAATATAAAGACTATATTTCCCGCATAAACGGAAGATCTCCGTTTACACTTATGCCGCTAGTATATGCTGTTTTGGGACAGGTAATGCAGAATTATGCTTCGATATGGATACCGATGGATTTATCACCGACTTCTACCGTCTCAAAAGCATGTTCTCCATCAAAATCAACCGTAGTCACAAGAACATTGTCTCGCAATACATTGTCAAATGCTGTAACAGCTGCTTTTAGCTCATCATCTAACTTCAAAGTGAGTGCGATCCGTTTCTCGATCGGCAGATCCAGACGTTTACGGTAATCTTGAACCGCACGAATGATCTCACGAACCCAGCCTTCTTGTTCAAGCTCAGGCGTGATTTCGGTATTGAGCGCAACCGTAACTCCATATCCGGAAGCTGCGGCGAAACCTGCTTTGGCTTGTTTTTCAACAAGCAGCTCTTCAGAAGTGATTACAAGCTCTTCACCTTCAGGTGTCGCAATTGCAATTTTACCGTCCTGTACCGCTTTGCGGGTAGAATCACTGTCGAGGCTTTTCAGGAAGCCTTGCAGGAAGCCTACATTTTTACCGTATTTTTTACCGGCTACCTTAAGATTCAGCTTGAGTGTGAAATCAACAAATCCGCTGTCACTGTTCTCCAGCACGATGTTCTTGATGTTGATCTCATCTTTGATGATCTCTTCATACTCAGCCAAATGGAAGTCACGGTTCATCGAAACGATCAGCTCGGACAGCGGTTGACGATTCTTAATGCCTGTTTCGTTACGTACGTTACGCGCCAACTCAACGATCTGTCTTGCACTTTCCATATCCTCTTCCAGCTCTTTATCGATCAAGTTCTCGTCAGCAACCGGGTAGTCTGCCAAATGCACACTTTCTCCGCCGCCAAGGTTCGTGAAGATATCTTCGGACAACATCGGCGTAAATGGAGCCATCAAAGTTGCTGTCGCCAAAAGCACATGAGTCAACGTACGGTAAGCATCCAGTTTATCTTCACCTAGGCCACTCCCCCAGAAACGGTCACGGGAACGACGGATATACCAGTTACTCAGCTCATCCACAAAGTTCTCAATAGCTCTAGACGTATTCACGAAGTCATTTACCGCAAGCCCTTTATCCACCAAAAGAATCAAGCTGTTCAGACGGGACAGAATCCAGCGGTCCAGCTTATGTTTTGATACTTTAAAAGGATGATCGGCTGGATCGTAACCATCAATGCCCGCATACAGCGTCAAGAAGGCATGTGTATTTACCAGCGTATCCACTACTTTAGATTTCGTCTCACCTACAAGACCACGCGAGAAACGTTTATTATTCCACGGTGCACTGTCGGACAAAATAGCCCAACGGAAAGCATCCGTGCCGTAATCGTTCATGATTTCCCAAGGATCAATAACATTGCCTTTGGATTTAGACATTTTTTGACCATTCTCATCGAGGATATGACCGTGAGCAATAACTGCTTTATATGGAGCTTTACCCTTGAACAAGGTGGATACTGCAAGCAAGCTGTAGAACCATCCACGGGTCTGGTCGATCCCTTCACAGATCATATCTGCCGGGTACTGATCATCCAGCTTATCCTCGTTCTCAAACGGATAATGGCTTTGTGCAAAAGGCATCGAGCCACTATCGAACCATACGTCGATCACTTCCGATGTACGAACCATCTCTGCACCTTCGCTAAACGGACTGCGCAGCTTGATCTTATCCACGAAAGGTTTATGCAGTTCGATATCTTCAGGAACCTCACCAATCGCCATCGCTCTTAGCTCTTCAATGCTGTGTGGTGCAAACTCTTTGCCCGTCTCTTGACATACCCAGACATTGAGGGGTGTACCCCAATAACGGTTACGGCTGATATTCCAGTCAACCAGTTCATCCAAGAACTTCCCGAAACGACCTTCACGTACATGCTCAGGGTACCAAGCCACACTGTTGTTGTTAGCAATCAGCTGATCTTTGATCGCTGTAGTGTTGATGAACCAGCTGTCTGTTGCGTAATACAAAAGTGGTGTATCACAACGCCAGCAGAACGGATAGCTGTGCTCGTATTTCTCTTTACCGTAAAGCAATCCTTTTTCAGACAAAACCTTAATGATATCCAGATCGCAATCCTTAACAAAACGTCCCGCAAAATCAGAGACTACATCTGTATACTTACCGGAATTATCAACCACATTTACGAAGCTGATGCCATTCTCACGGCAAGTCTTGTAGTCATCTTCACCATGTGCTGGTGCCATGTGTACGATCCCTGTACCACTGGAATCTGTAACGAAAGAAGCGCCTACGATAACATTGCTTTTCTCTGCCTTAATATATCCGAATGGAGGTGCGTAAGTTTTACCGATAAACTCGGAACCTTTATGTGTAGAAAGGACTGTGTGCTCACCTTTCATTACTTCTTCGACCAAGTTTTTAGCAACGATGTACACACCATCTTCTTGTTGCACACGTACATAATCCATGTCCGGGTTCATAGCTAGCGCCATATGGGCTGGCAAGGTCCAAGGTGTTGTCGTCCAAGCCAATACGTAGTCTCCGCTGTCATCCAGCTTGAACTTCGCGGTCGCACTGAGATCCTTAACGGTTTTGTAGCCTTGAGCAACTTCATGTGAGCTTAGTGTAGTCTGGCAGCTCGGGCAATACGGGCTAACACGGTGTCCGCGGTAAAGCAACCCGTTCTCATGCACTGTAGCCAAGATGTTCCATACACTTTCGATATAGGTGTTATCCAAGGTTACGTAAGGATTATCTAAATCCGTCCAGTATCCGATTGCTTCTGTAAATTCACGCCATTGCTTCTCATAACCGAAGACGCTGTCTTTACATTCCTGGATGAATTTTTCTACGCCATATTCCTCGATCTCTTGTTTGCCGGAGATGCCAAGCTTCTTTTGTACGCCTAGTTCTACTGGCAGACCGTGTGTATCCCAGCCCGCTTTACGTACCACGCGGTAACCTTTCATCGTCTGGTAACGACCGATGAAATCCTTGATTACCCGTCCCAGCACGTGTCCGATATGCGGCGCACCGTTTGCTGTAGGCGGACCTTCATAGAATACATAATTTGGACGTCCCTCACGGTTCTCCATGGACTTGCGGAACGTATTTTCGTCGCTCCATTTCTTTAATATGCGGACATCTCTTGCCCGCGCCTTTTCTCTGACATCTACTTTTTGCATGTGATGGTCAATCCTTTCATGGATTAGTCTATAAAGCTCTTTTCGATCTTTGGGCGATCCTTGCCCAGCTGGTCGCCCACCGCTCTTGCCCGGGCACCCGAGCCGCGATCCCGCAGGGCAGCAATCGCTCGGGGCGCCATACGCGACCTTGCGCAGCTGGTCGCTCACCGCTCTTGCCCTGGCTCCCGAGCCGCGATCCCGCAGGGCAGCAATCGCTCGGGGCGCCATACGCGACCTTGCGCAGCTGGTCGCGCACCGCTCTTGCCGTAAAGGCCCCGCAGGCGAACCCGCCAGGGGAGCCTAAGAAGGGCCGCTCCTTCAGCCACATGAATCCGTTCGTTTCCACCACCGTACCTAGTTTGCACGAGGCTTTACTTTGCGGGTGTCCAGAGGGCAGCAGCCCTTGGGGTCCCCCTTAGAAAGGGGGATTTAGGGGGATGGCCGCCCCGGAACAACAAAATAAGCGTCATCCCACCCCCAAAGGGGCGAGACGACGCTCGCGATACCACCCTAATTCTGCGCATGAGCACATCCTTAAGGGGAGTGTATTCAGCACAATCTCAGTCCTGCGCGTAAATCTTGTGCACAGGTCCGGTGTAACGTCCGGCAGACGGTTAGGCTTACGCACGATCAACGCTTCAGCTTAACTTCTAGGGGAAGATCTTCCGGCAGGGTTCGAACAATCGGCTCGCAGCAATCGCCGACTCTCTGGAGAACGTTACCTTGTCGTACTTGTCCCGTCATCGAATACATATAAACATTATACAGATATGTTCTATTTATAGACTTTTTGAATCTAAATGTCAACAACCATTCGCCCAATCTAGCTATTATGAGCGTACTTGCGCATGGAGTTCACTTTATTATGGTCTATTTTATCGGAAAATAAAAATAGAGGGAATAGCTCCCTCTATTTAGCCAATTATCGTCTGAAACCTTTAGATGCGATGAAGAACATCATCCTTGAAAGCTACATTCTCGCTCGCCTCACGACTCTCTAAGGCATTCCAGTCATCCTGTGATAACAGCTCCAGCTGAGCTTCCACTAATGTCCGGAAACGAGTGCGATAGATCGAAGCTTGCTTGCGCAATTCTTCAGTCTCAATAGCAACCTTACGGGATTTGGATAACGCTTCGTTAATAATCCGATCGGCGTTTTTCTCCGCTTCCTTGATAATGAGCTGGGATTCCTTCTTGGAGTTGTTCTTCACATCATCCGCCGCTTCCTGAGCGACTAAGATCGTCTTCGATAAACTTTCTTCAATATTCACAAAATGATCCAGACGCTCTTGAATAGACAAAAGCTGATTCTGCAGTTCCTTGTTCTCACGGATGACACTTTCGTAATCCTTGATCACTTGATCCAGAAATTCGTTGACCTCGTCCTCATCATAACCGCGAAGTCTCCGAGAAAACTCCTTGTTATGTATATCGAGCGGTGTTAATGGCATGCTGTGCACCTCCTAGAAATTTCGGACCTTCTTTATCTCTAAATCGCAACTAAGCGGCAGACAAAGAAGAAAGACTGTACTTCAAGTAAAGGCAGAAGGTGTTCCTGTGTTCCGCCTGCCATTCATGGTCCGCCTCTTCTTAAAAGTATCGGCGTCCAGCTTAAAAAATGTTTGATTCCCTCGAAATAATCAATTTCGACAAGTAAGACCGTATTCCTGCAAGGGATTCACACAAATTTACCAATCTGAACACGGTATCGGCCCTTTTTCGTCAAACTGCCGACCTCTAGAACCTTGAAGCGACCAAAGCCTTGAATAGATACCATGTCACCATCCTTAAGACCACAGGATGGGTCTTCCTCCACTTTCCAGTTTACCCGAACACGTCCAGCCTTGATGGGAGCAAGAATTTTGCTTCGGCTAAGCCGTGTTACATCTGCGGCAATGCCATCCAATCGCAGGGATGCTACAGTCAAATCCATCAATTCCAGCTTAACCTCACTATTACGCAAGGCGGAAAGGGGTAATACTTCCGTACTTACCTGTATCCGGTGCACTCCAGTTAAATTCATAGCTAAATAATCTGCAATATCAGCAGCGACTACAACATGACAACCATCGTCCAGAACATGAATATCACCGATTTTGCCTCGTTTAACGCCCAGCCCCAGAATAGAACCCATGTAGTCCCCATGCTCCAGAGCCAGAAACTTCTGCTCCCCTGAGGTTATTGCAAGCACCTTCAGCTCCATGTCTTCCTGATCCAGGTCACGATAATCAGGAGCGACAAGCGCTCGCTTCCGCTCTGCCTCAGCATGTCCACCTTCCCATTTAACAATCACATCAGGATGGCGGTTAACTAAAGTTTGCAGAATAAAACCTTGGCGGGGATCGAGAAATTCAGTTAATTTAGTCTCATGATATTCTCCAGCGTTGGTAACCCATTCGAAGGCCTTGTCCACAAATTGACGTTCATCGGGATGAAAATGCCCGTAAACTTCGTTCTTCATCACAATTGCCTAAAAAATCAAATGCAGGATAGATTTAAGTCCGCCTGCCGCAAATTCCAAGACAAGTAATGCAATAATTGGAGAGATATCAAGTGTACCGAAGAGCGGTGGAATAAACCGTCTGAAAGGTGTTAAATACGGCTCTACGAGTTTGCTTAGCAGTTCACCAATGAAGTTATCACGAACGTTGGGTAACCAGGACATTAGCACATAGAAAATAATCATGTAAAAATAAATGTTAAACAAAATATCGATAATGTAATCAATTTGAAGCAAAGCCCATTCACCTCATTCTGTTATAGTCTTGATCGTCACCTAGGATTTCTGTAATGGAGCCTTGAATTTCAACAGTATCTGGAGTGCACATAAATATATTGCCCCCAATTTTAGAGATTCCTCCCCCAAGGGCATAAACAGTTCCGCTGAGAAAATCAATAATTCGCATTGCTTGATCATTGCGAACACGCTGCAGGTTAATTACTACCGTCCGATGCGAACGGAGATGATCAGCAATCTCCTGTGCCTCATCATATGAACGTGGTTCATATAATACAACCTTGACATTTTTTTGCGAATGGATACTGACAACGTTGCCCCTCTGATTTTTGCGGGTTTCTACAGGGGCCGGCTCATACTCATCTTCTTCGTGGATTTGCTCCCGCTCCACAACTTCCTCTTCCTCCTGCAAGCCCAAAAAACTCATAAATCGGTTCATAACGCTCATCACGATCCCTCCTAATGGCCTACTAACACCGTACCCAGGCGTACCCAGGTGGCTCCTTCCTGTATCGCCACTTCAAAATCATTCGACATTCCCATGGACAGCTCCGTAATCGGCTCAGGTGTCAAAGCAAGTTGATTAAGCTCATCGCGCAGCTCACGAAGTCCGCGAAATACAGGACGGGTAAGCTCTGGATCACCTTCTAAAGGTGCCATCGTCATAAGTCCAATTACCTTAACGCGGTCCAAACTAGCGATTTCACGTAAAAATCCAGGTACTGCCTCAGGTGACAGACCAAACTTCGTATCTTCGCCAGAGATATTCACTTGAAGAAACACATTCACTTCCTGATCAGCGGCAAGCGCCTTTTTGTGTAATTCTTGCGCCAGAGACATCCGGTCCAAAGAGTGTATATATTGAAATTTGCCAATAACGTCTTTAACCTTATTGGTTTGCAAATGCCCGATAAAATGCCATGTCCCTTTGTCCCCTAAAACCTTCCATTTGTGCTCAGCATCCTGCCAGCGACTCTCAGCAACATGCTCTAGGCCTGCCTCCAATACGGAGGATACCATTTCCAGAGAAACATATTTCGTCACTGCAATTACCTTGACGTCATTACGATCCCGGCCGCTTGCCGCGCAGGCACGTGCTACACGTTCCTCTACCTCAGCAATTCTCTCCTGCAGTGTTAAAGACAACTTTCAACTCTCCTTTATTCCGATCCAGCTCGTCATTCTGCCTGTAATACCGTTTTCTTTGCGATAAGAAAAAAACAAATCACGATTACAGCTTGTACACCATGTTGTACATTCGATATGAGTCGGCAATATTCCTGCTTTTATCATAATGCGTCGATTCATTTCTTTCAAGTTTAGCAAGTATTTACTCTGATCAGTCTCTGAGGCTCTGTAAAGCTCCACAGCATCGAAAGTTTCTATCCCCTCATTCAAGCTGCCCTCCAGCTGCCCAACATGCTCCATCACATAATCATCCACCTCATAACAGCAGTCGCCAATGGATGGACCGATCGCTGCCACAATATCATGTGGATGGCTGCCGTATACCGTTTGCAGCTTACTCACCATAGCTGCGGCAATCTGAGCCACCGTTCCTTTCCAGCCTGCATGCGCAAGACCGACGACTCTACGCACGGGATCATAAAAATAAAGGGGCACACAATCCGCATAAAAAGAAGTCAACAAAACCCCAGGCACATCCGTCAGCAGACCATCCGTAGCTTGAAATGCCGATGCTCTGTCCTGTTGTCCCCGCCCACGGTCTACTTCCCTTACTACAGCTATCTCTGCCCCATGAGTTTGTTCTCCACAGGTCCATGCTTCCGGCTTGAAATCAAGAGCTTCGGCAAGCGCTCTCCGATTGCTCAGGACATCTTCAGGAGCATCCCCAACGTGAAACGCACAATTCAGGCTGTCATAGGGCGCCTTGCTAGCCCCTCCCTGTCTACCAGTAAACCCCGCTGTAATTTCGTTATGCTCCACTCGCCAAGGCTCCAGATGGAGCAGCATAAGCATTTCTTTCCCCTGCACAAACGGTTCCATTTCCTCACCTCCGCCTTAGTGTACCACATGTAAATACCCGTACAAAGTGACGGTTAAGCCTGATCGCCTAAATTCTTAAATAAAAAAACAAAAAACGCACCTAATTAATAAGTGCGCCGTTCGCTGCGATCTCCCCGTTCCAGATACATCGTTTCACGCTCTTCCTGTCCCGGAGACATCCGCGACTCTTCAATCTTCACGAGTACTACATCGGACCCGATCTTAACTATATTCCGCCATGGAATAATCAGATCTGTCCCGCCTCCGAACAATCCCATAAACCGAGTGTATCCGGGTATAACGATGGCATCAATGACACCACGGCGCAAATCAAGCTCCAGATCACTAATCTGCCCCAGCCGCTTGCCATCTACAATGTTGATAACATCCTTCGTCTGAAAATCTGAGATTTTCATTTTTTTGGCAGACCCTTGATAATCCTCGTTCATCTCACCACCCCTGTACAATCCGACCTATAGTCCAATATATGATCCGGAAGCTTGTCAACATGCATTAAAAAGAGGAGACAACCCAAAATCCTTAACCCGGATTCTGGAATATCTCCTCATGGCTACTGCTCTAAGATTTCACGTGTTTTTGCATTTGCTGAATCGCAGATTTCTCCAGACGTGAGACCTGTGCCTGTGAAATGCCAATCTCATCTGCGACCTCCATCTGTGTTTTCCCTTCGAAAAACCGCATGGATAAAATTCGTTTCTCCCTTTGTCCTAACTTACGCATCGCTTCACGTAATGCAATTTCTTCGATCCACGACACATCCTTATTCTTATCGTCGCTAATCTGGTCCATTACATAAATAGGATCGCCGCCGTCATGATAGATCGGCTCGAATAAGGACACTGGATCCTGAATGGCATCAAGAGCAAAAACAACATCTTCCTTCGGCACACCCAGCGCTTCTGATATTTCGAATATCGTCGGTTCCCGTGAGTTCTGATTGGTCAGACTATCACGTACCTGGAGCGCCTTGTAGGCGATATCTCTGAGAGAACGTGATACCCGAATCGGGTTGTTATCACGCAGGTAACGCCGAATCTCACCGATAATCATCGGAACTGCATATGTGGAGAATTTAACGTTTTGTGATAAATCGAAATTATCGATGGCTTTCATCAGACCGATGCAACCCACCTGGAACAAATCGTCAACAAATTCCCCCCTATTATTGAACCTCTGGATAACGCTTAGAACAAGTCTAAGATTACCGTTTACCAATTTCTCTCTGGCGGATCGCTCGCCCTGCTGCTGCAGCGAAGTGAACAGTTGCCGCATTTCCACATTCGTTAGAACAGGCAGCTTAGCAGTATCCACACCGCAAATCTCGACTTTATTACGGGTCATGATGATTTACCTCCCAAGGAGAAACATTACTGTACATTATCTCCCGGGCTCGCCATTTTATTCCTTGCTAATTTCACCTTACACCATCTTGTTAAACTCCTTGCGCAGCCGCTTGATAATTCTTTTCTCCAGCCGCGAAATATAAGATTGGGAGATGCCAAGCAGATCAGCCACATCTTTTTGTGTCTTTTCTTCGCCTCCGCGCAGGCCAAATCTCAGCTCCATAATAAGTCTTTCCCGGTCACTCAGCTTTTCCAGTGCCTTTTGCAGCAGCTTACGATCAACCTGTTCTTCTATGTTCCGATAGATGGTATCATTTTCCGTTCCTAATACGTCAGAAAGCAATAATTCATTGCCATCCCAATCAATATTAAGCGGCTCATCAAAAGAAACCTCACTCCGTGTCTTGCTGTTCCGCCGCAGATACATTAAGATTTCATTCTCTATGCAGCGGGATGCATAAGTAGCCAGTTTTATTTTTTTCTCAGGATCAAAAGTATTCACAGCCTTAATTAAGCCAATAGCGCCAATCGAAACCAGATCCTCGATATTGATGCCGGTATTCTCAAATTTACGAGCGATATATACTACCAAGCGAAGATTGCGCTCAATCAACATCGCACGAACAGCTGCATCGCCGCTAGACAGCCGCTGAAGCAGATATTCTTCTTCTTCCCGTGTCAGCGGTGGAGGAAGTGCCTCACTCCCGCCAATATAATAGATTTCCTGACTCTTCAGCCCTAGTAGAAACAGCATGCGGTAATATTGCAGCTGCAGAGCAATTTTCCATTTGACCATTATTTGTTCCTCCTCCAAGAAGTGCACGGTTCGCGTGTGAAGCTTTCAAATCCCGCTTTCAGCCATCAGAAGTTTGGTTCAGCTAGCTTTAAAGATTAGGAAGGCAGTGCTGCAACAGTAGCGCTCTCTTTTTGAGTCAAATCAGGATGTATTACAGCCCGATAGGCTCCATCCCCCGACAATGTCCCACCATCCAGCCCAATCAAGACTCTTTTACAATAAAAGATATCTTCACCAAGCTTTATCGTCACCTGATCAGGCTTCAGTGCGAGCATAAATGATGCCCCCCGGTTAACTCCCCTGTAAGGCACCAGTCGCATCCTGTCCTGCCAAGCAAACGACTGCCCGTCCGTTTCTAGTAAAAGTTTGTCCGCTCCGTCCTGAGTGAGTCTACCTTTCCATGTTTCAGGCAGATGTCCCTCCCAAAGCGAAGATTCCATAACCATCACCGGTATGCGGGTCAAAGGATCACAAAGCCGGTTACCTGTGTCTAGCAGGCCGGGACAGGAAACAGTCACTCCATCAATTTCTACTACCACCTCACCGATATAGGTTTCAAGCTGCTCCCTTCTGATTCGTGAGGAGTGCACTGCCTTGAAACAGATTAACACCAGGGGAAATACTGCAATTACAAACCAAAAGCCAATCTTTAGGCGGTAAGCATGCCCTCCTGAAGCAGTGAACATAATACCATTCCAAATATCACCGGAGCTCTGCAGCAAATAGTGAATACCTACAATCCCACCAGCCGCTGCGAAATTGATAATATAAAAAGCTCCCATAGTGCGAAGGTAGCTTTGCAGACTCCCAAAACCAAAGGCAATCCATAGCATAACCACCGACAAGCCAAACTTAATGAGGAAGGTATACATGAAAGACAACTCCGGCACAAACATCATCACCACATACAGCGCACCAACCAGAGCTGAGAGGACTAAGCGCCACCATGATATCCTCAGCTTGACCATCCAGCCTGTCAGCCACAAAAGAATTCCGTCGATCACTAGATTGGCGGCGAATATCAAGTCAATATAAACAACCAGTGCATTCACCTGCTTACTATGGCGGAATCTATCCTGTAGCCAAAATAGATCAGGCTCTGTTTTTTTGGACGATATGATTAGTATAAAAAGTCTCGCATTCAAAGTCTGTCTAAACTTGGGGGGCATTCTTAAGGTTTTTTTGTCGAGTTATAGCGCGGGAGGGTTTTATTCCTACTGAACAGCATTTCACATAAAAAAAAGCACCGCATTGCCCTAGCTCTATTAGCTGGGGAATACGGTGCTTCATATCTCTTAATAAAAATATTTAATTAGTCATTGTTGCCACGATTACGGTTACGCAGGAACGTCGGAATATCTAACTGATCTGACGTGTTCTGATTCCCGAACGGACGCAGATTAGCAGCGTTCTTATCCGGTGCTGCCGCTGGCTCGTTATTCGTCGAGACCGGACGGCGTCCTGGAGCTTCAGGCGATGGTTTATGTTCAAAGCCAGTAGCAATTACTGTTACTTTGATATCATCCTTCAGGCCTTCATCAATTATCGCACCAAAGATCATATTCACTTCAGGATCAGAGGCGGATGTAACAATCTCAGCCGCTTCATTGACTTCGTATAGAGAGAGGTTAGATCCTCCCGTAATGTTCATGATTACGCCGCGGGCGCCTTCAATAGACGTTTCCAAGAGTGGGCTCATGATGGCTTTACGTGCTGCTTCAGACGCACGATTCTCACCATTTGCAATACCAATACCCATAAGCGCTGAACCGCGCTCTGTCATGATCGTCTTTACATCCGCAAAGTCAAGGTTAATCAGACCAGGAACCTTAATTAGGTCAGAGATACCTTGAACAGCCTGCCGGAGAACATTATCTGCTTCACGGAAAGCTTCCAACATCGGTGTTTTCTTATCAACAATTTCAAGCAAACGGTCATTTGGAATGACGATTAGCGTGTCGACTTTTTCTTTCAAAGCTTCGATTCCCAGCATTGCCTGGTTATAACGTTTTCTTCCTTCAAATGTGAACGGGCGAGTCACTACACCCACAGTCAGGGCTCCACACTCTCTAGCAATTTCAGCTATAACTGGCGCCGCACCTGTACCTGTACCGCCACCCATTCCTGCAGTAACAAATACCATATCTGCACCTTTAAGGGTATTCGAAATCAGATCACGGGATTCCTCCGCTGCTTTCTTACCTACTTCAGGGTTGGCGCCTGCACCCAAACCGCGGGTCAGCTTGTCCCCAATCTGCAGCTTGTGCTCCGATTTGGCCATATGCAACGCTTGGGCGTCTGTATTAACCGTAATAAATTCTACACCCTGAACGCCGTTTTCAATCATCCGGTTGACAGCATTACTACCTCCGCCGCCCACGCCGATGACTTTTATTTGCGCCAAGCTCTCCATTTCAAAATCAAATTCTAACATATTGTTCCATCTCCCCCTCAATGTGCTTGGATGGCCGGTCCAAGTATATCTGGACTTACACTTATATAAACTCGCTAAACATATTTTTTAGACGCTCCACAAATCCGGGCTTCTGAACAGTTTCCTGACTCGGAGTGGCGTTCTGCTTGCTCCGGTTGACCGTCTTTTTGTTGCTGCTTCCACCACTGTTTCTTCCACGGAAACTACGGACAACATTATGCAGAATACCGACACCGCCGGTAAACCCAGGGTCCCGTACACCGATATAATCCGGCACGGCGATGCGTACAGATGCAGCCAGCTCAGTCTGAGCAGCCTTCAATACACCCGGCATCGAGACAGTACCACCTGTTAGTATATAACCTCCAGGCAGTTCACTGTAACCAAGCCGTTTAACTTCTTGACGAATCAGGTGGAATATTTCTTGCACCCTTGGCTCGATAATGGCCGCCAGATCCTCTTGGTTAAATTCCTTCTCCACGTTACTGCCAATGCGCAATACCTTGAAGACAACGTCTGAGGCTGCATCGTCAATCCAAGCACAACCATATTTAAGTTTTACCTTCTCCGCTTGATCAGTAAGTGTCCGAAGTCCGTAGGCAATATCATTGGTTACGAATTCTCCTCCGATCGGAATCGTGGAGGTTGCACTAAGAGAACCCTCTTCGTATATGGCTATTGTTGTTGAGCCCGCACCGATATCAACCAGAACAGATCCCATCGATTTCTCGTCCTTGGACAGCGCCAATCCACCAGCTCCAAGAGACATCAGCACAAGATCCTTTACCTTCAGCCCTGATTTCTCAACACAGCGTAGTAGATTATGTATTGGCGTCTTAGCACCCGTAATGATTGTTGCCTCAACTTCCAGACGAACACCAATCATTCCGCGCGGGTCTTGAATTCCTTCAAGACCATCGACGATAAATTGTTTGGGAACAACATCAATCACTTCACGCTCCGGAGGCATAGCAATGACTTCCGCAGCTTTAATTACGCGATCGATATCATCATCGCCGATTTCACGATCCTCATTCTGAACGGCCACAACGCCGTGGCTGGATTGCAGGCCAATATGATTACCGGAAATGCCTACATAAACCTCTGATATTTGAATACCCACCATCTGCTCTGCATGATCTATAGCACTTTTGATCGATTGCACAGTTTGGTCGATATCTACAATCGCGCCTTTACGTATTCCTTCCGAATCGGCAGATCCAACGCCAATAATATTAAAGGTTCCATTGGTAACTTCCCCAATTATTGCCCGAACTTTGGATGTACCGATGTCCAAACTAACAATGATGTCATTGTTGCTCAAGTCCTATGGCACCTCCTGTTATAATCATAATTAATTGCATTACCTTATCCCGGTCCCGGGAAACTTCTCTGTACATATTCAACATACCTAATCCTTTCCCTCTTTTTTCTACAAATTTTTTGAACGGAATAATATTCCAACATCCCCAAATGTGAATAGTTACTCATATGTTATTGTAAAAATAGCAATTATCACAAGAAATATCGGCCTAATTGGTCATCTCAACCAAATATAGTACTATATCTCAAAAAAATCGAAGAAAAAAGAGGGATATAGCTTCTTGCCCGTAACTCCGATTGTAGCATTTTTTTAACTCTATTAGTAGGGACTATTTACCTCCACACTACTCTTGCGCAACATCTTCTTCATCGCTTTCAACCTGAAAAGGAACATATGAATCGGCTTCTAGCATTTTAATGAGTCCAGGCTGTTCAGTCTCTATAATCTGATTCAAATAGGACACCTTGCTCTTTAGCAAAGAGATGGCTGTAATCACCTCAAAACGGGATCTAGTATAGAGCTTGATCCGGTCTGGAAAAGACAAAGTCGGTGAGGGAACAATCTCAGAGATATCACTTGTCAATTCATTAGGAATGCTTGCTAATGCTTGACAAAGCTTAGCCTTATTCGGATCTTCCGGGTCCCAGTTCGTTAATATAGGTTTCTCAACAGCAATTCCAGTCTCATTAACAGGCACTGCAGCTCCACTGGACAGAATCGCCTTTAAGAGGCCTCCCTGTTCCAGTTCATAGGCTACCGCTGGAAATTCCTCAATCTTCACTGTGATCACCCCGGGGAAATCCTTCTGCACGCTGACGTCTTTAATCGTCTTAAGCTTCAGCAGAGATTCTTCCACATCTTTCGTTGATACAGCAAAGAATTGCCCACCTATTTTAATTCCACTTTGTGAGAGTAGCTCTTCACTAGTAGAATACTTACTACCTTGAAAATCTATCACTGTAATATGGCTAATAGACGATCTAAAAAAAATCACAGCAAGAAGCGCAGTGAACAGCAGCAGCAGGATCGCCGTAATCTTACGGCTCATTTTTTTCTTAGGCTTGTCCTCTTTAAGAAGAGGTAATCGGGTTGTAGTCATTCTCATATTCTCCGTAATAAGGCCCTGTCTCCTTCTCTGGGAGATCTGGAAGGAGACAGGGAGCTTTAATTGGCCAAATCAAGTGGATCCGTTACAGGCACCTTACGGCTTATACGCGCGCCAAGCTTCTGAAACAGCTTCTCTATTCCATCATAACCACGGTCAATGTGATGCGCTTGCTCAACGACCGTAGTCCCTTGTGCAGCAAGCCCGGCAATGACCAGAGCTGCACCCGCCCGCAAATCAGTAGCTTCCACAGTAGCACCATACAATCTCTGAACGCCGCGAATAAACGCACGATTCAAATCGATAGAAATGTCAGCACCCATCCGGGCCATTTCTTCCACATGTTTGAACCGTCCCTCAAACACCGTCTCCTTGATCACACTGAAACCATCGGCGAGCGACAGCAGCACCATGACCTGAGATTGCAGATCCGTCGGGAAAGAAGGATAAGGAGAGGTTACAATTCTCTCAACCGCACGCGGACGCCCCATGCAGCTGACATTAATTATATCATTGCATACTGTGATTTGAACACCAGCCCGCTTAAGCACATGAATAAGCGAAGTCAGATGCCCGGCGTTCGTATGTGTCAAGGTCACATTCCCACGTGTAGCTGCCGCAGCAATCATTACAGTTCCAGCCACTATCCGGTCTGGGATTACCTCGTACGTACAGGGATATAAGTTTTTGACACCCTGGATCGTAATGGTATCCGTGCCTGCACCGATAATCTGAGCACCCATACTATTCAAAAATTGCTGTAGATCCTGTATTTCCGGCTCTCTTGCTGCTCCCGATATCGTCGTTGTCCCCTCTGCCTTGGCGGCAGCCATCATAATATTCTCCGTGGCTCCAACACTTGGATAGTCGAGATGAATATCACTCCCTACAAGCTTTGAGCCCCGACAGGATATTCGTCCGTTGCTTTCCTCGATCTCCGCCCCCAGTGCTTTAAGACCCTGCAAATGAAGATCGATTTTACGCTCCCCGATCGCACAGCCACCAGGCTGATAGATCGTTACCTCACCAAATCTGGATAACAGCGGTCCCATTAAAAAAATGGAAGATCTCATCTGCCGCATCAAATCCTCAGGTACATGAGATGTCCCCACGGCTGACGTATCTATCGTCACCGTATCCTCTTGATGCACGCACCTGCAGCCCAGCCGATCCAAGATGTCTAGCATAGTCTCGATGTCCAGCAGCTTCGGCACATTATGCAGTGAGTGAACTCCTTCGGCCAGCAGGCTTGCCGCTAGAATCGGCAGCGCCGCATTTTTTGCTCCATGGATACGAATGGTGCCTGACAGGGGACTTCCACCCTCAATCACCAATTTGTCCAATGTATCACCTCCGAGATTACCGCTCACCCACCACAAACACTTCCGATACAAGGTCATATGAAATGTACAAGATTATCCTGCACTACCTTTCAGGTTAGGAAGTGTCCTGGGTGATTGTCACGATTATAGGATTATCCTATGTTCGTTCCTCCAAGTGTGTGACAGAGAGCTGCCAATAAGGAAAAACCTCTCAAAGGTTAATGGCTTAAGACTGTTTACCGGCTAGTCTTCGGAGTTCGTTAGTGACAATGGCAGCAGAATCCCTTTTGCCCAGTCGTTTGGAAGCCGCGGACATTTTTTGGCGTACAGCTTCAGTTCCAATGATTGCTTGCACAGCTTCATAAAGCGCCTTACCATTCAAATCCTTCTCAAGCAGCACCACAGCGGCCCCTTCGCGTTCCAGCTGTCTTGCATTCGCCTCTTGGTGATTGTTCGTCACATTAGGAGAAGGGATAAGTACAGAAGGAATACCCAGCGCTGTAATCTCAGCGAGAAAGGATGCCCCCGCCCGATTTACGATTAAGGAGGTACAAGCCAAGACCTCCGGCATATTGTGAACATAAGGTAGGACATGCAGCCAGTTCGGTGTGCTACCCAGCTTCTGACGCAATTCAGCACGGGTATCCTCAAAATAAGGCTCACCTGTAACGTAAACATAATGAACACCATTACCCTTACCCACAAATGGGGCCATTTCAATCATGGCTTTATTAATAGCCTTAGCCCCTTGACTGCCGCCAACAACCAAAACAACCGTGCTGTTATCCGGAATGCCCAGCGAGGCAAACCCCCGTTGTGGACTAGCCGTAGTAACCGTCGTTGCCCGAGGATTACCTGTGTAGATTACGTGCTTGCTCCCCGGAAAAGCAGATTCTGTCCCTTCAAAGCTTACGGCCACTGTACTCGCGTAACGACTTAGAAAACGATTTGTTAAACCAGGGATAGCATTTTGCTCATGGATCAAGGTTGGGATGCCCAGCCGGGATGCAGCGTAAACGACTGGACCACATACATAACCGCCTGTACCAATTACAACATCAGGCTTAAACTCTCTTAACATTTCTTTGGAAGCCTTAACGCCCTTTAAAAAACGCATCACCGTCTTGACGTTGTCCATGGACAGCTTGCGCCGAAAGCCAGTGATGTCGATAGATTTGAAAGGGATATTCTCTTGGGGAACAAGCTTGCTCTCTAAGCCACGCGTTCCACCAATATACAGGAAGGTAGATTCACTATCTTCTGATTCCAGTTGTCTAGCAACAGCGACTGCGGGATAGATATGACCACCCGTGCCTCCGCCGCTTAATACGATACGCATGTCTTTCACCTCGCATAACGGGATAAGTTCAATAGAATGCCCAGGGAGGTTAACATCAGTGTAAGCGAAGAACCTCCATAGCTAATCAGAGGAAGCGTAATGCCTGTTACAGGCATCAGACCAATGACCACACCAATATTAATAATGACTTGCACAGCCACCATACAGACGATGCCAACGGCCAAATAGCTCCCAAAACGGTCAGGCAGACTCATCGCCACCTTCATTCCGCGCCAGATTAGAATAAGAAACAGGATCAACACTGCCAAACCACCGATAAACCCCAGTTCCTCGGCCAATATAGAAAAAATAAAATCGGTCTGCGGCTCAGGTACATAACTGTACTTCTGCCGGCTCATTCCAAGTCCGAGACCCCCGAGCCCTCCAGGCCCAATCGCGTATAGCGACTGAATAATCTGGTAGCCTGCACCGAGGGGATCGGACCAAGGATCAAGAAAAGCGGTGATCCGCTGCAACCGGTAAGGTGCTGCGGCAACCAAAGCAACAAAACCAGCCACCCCAGCTACTCCTAGTGAGAGTAGATGTTTCATTCTTGCCCCAGCTGTAAAGACCATCATCAAGGCTGCGCCAAACATAACGGTACCTGTACCCAGATCCGGCTGGAGCATAATCAGTGCAAAAGCTGACCCGATAAGCGCTAACGGTGGAAGTAAGCCACGAGTGAAGGAGGTGATATCATACTCTTCTTTTCCCAGCCAATTCGCCAGAAATAGAATCATCCCCATCTTCATGAACTCGGAGGGCTGAATCCCGAAGGAGCTGATTCCGAGCCAGCTGCGCGCTCCCCCGCGAACTACACCAATGCCGGGAATAAGCACCATAACGAGCAGGATAAAGCAGACAATCAGTGCCGGCTTAGCCAGCTTTTTTAACACTTTGTAGTCTGTATTCGCTGTAACAAACATTGCAACAAGTCCCAGTCCTGCAAACAAAAGCTGCCTCTTTACAAAGTAAAACGAATCTCCATAATTGCGGAAGCCTAAAACAGATCCGGCGCTGTATACCATCACCATGCCGATCACCAGCAGAGAAAGAATGGGAATCAGCAACCAAATATCGGGAGCATGACGAGTTTTGTTCATCAGGAGCACACCTCTTGCATCCGTAGTAGGGGCTTATCCACCCCCCTACTTAAAGGTTATGCACCGCCTCTTTAAAAATACACCCGCGCTCTTCATAGGATGTAAACATATCCCAACTAGCACATGCAGGAGACAGGAGAACGATATCTCCTTCTTCCGCCAGAGCGGAAGCTTCCCGCACAGCTGCTTGCAGCACGGCGGCGGCGCTCTCCCCATTATCGACGGAGATAATCTGCTTTAATCCTGCCAGCTGTGCTACATTTATTAGCTTGTCCTTGGTTTGTCCTAACGCCACCAAAGCTTTGACGCGTCCGCTCAGGACAGGCAGCAGCTCCATATAATCGGAGCCACGGTCTAATCCGCCAGCGATCAATACCACCGGCCGCTGAAACGATGTCAAAGCCGTAATTGTCGCTTTGGAGTTCGTTGCTTTGGAATTGTTATAATAAGCGGCTCCAGCCTTATCAGCTACATACTCCAGGCGGTGCTCCACACCGCGAAAAGAAGAAAGCACTTCGCTTAATAGAGAGGGGTCCGCTCCAGCGGCAATAGCAATTCCACAGGCAGCCAGCGCATTCCCCACATTAAAGCGACCCGGAAGGGCGATGGAATCCACATCCGCGATTATCGTTTCCTTGTCCGCAGATTCGCGATAGATAATGTGGCGCTTCAGCTCATCATCTTGCCCCGTAATGTAGGACGGGCTAACAAATACTCCATGAGGCAGCTCCTCAAACAAGGAGAATGGAAGAATCGAAGCCTTCATATAGGGTACAAGTTCCCGGCAGACAGGATCATCCCAGTTCAGCACTGCTGTATCCGTAGCTAATTGATTAGCGAACAGCTTGGTTTTGGAATCCACATAATCTTTCATGCTTCCATGATAATCCAGATGGGTCTCTGCAATATTCAGCAGACAGCCTATCTTAGGGCGGAAGGTCTCCGTACCTTTAAGTTGAAAGCTGCTAAGCTCAACTACCATCCAGTTATCCTCGGTAGCCTCTTGTGCAGCCTGACAGAGAGGCGTACCAATGTTGCCCGCAATTATAGGGTTCATTCCCGCAGCTTCCAGCATATGGCCTACCCAGGTCGTCGTTGTCGTCTTACCATTGGAACCCGTGATCCCGATCATCGGCGCTGCACAAAGTCGATATGCCACCTCTACCTCTGTGACCACTTCAATTCCAAGCTCAATTGCCTTTTGTACAGGGGGCGCAGAATAAGGAATGCCTGGATTCTTGATTACCAGACTTACACCTTCATCAATAAGACCTTCCGGATGCCCACCGCATATAACACAAATTCCCAAAGATTCCAATTCGGAAGCTTCGGGACTTTGATCTCTTTCCTTTTTATCATTCACCGTAACTACAGCGCCGCGTTCATGCAGCACTTTAGCCACCTGGACACCGCTTTTAGCAAGCCCAAGAACCACAACTTCTTCACCACGATACTTATCTGGATGTTTCATTCTCTACAACCCCTTGCTAATAAATAGTCCCACAGCAGCCAACACCAAGCTAACCGCCCAGAACGAAATTACCACACGCCACTCCGACCAGCCACCAAGCTCAAAATGATGGTGAATCGGGCTCATTCTGAATACACGTTTGCCACGGGTTTTAAATGAAACGACTTGAATCACAACGGACAACATTTCAATTACAAAAACACCGCCAATGATGAGAAACAGCAGCTCACTCTTCGTGACAATAGCAATAGCACCTATCGCGCCACCAATACCAAACGAACCCGTATCCCCCATAAATACTTTAGCAGGGTGGGCATTAAACACAAGAAAGCCAAGTACAGCACCAATCATGGCCGCAGCACATACACCTGCCGCAATAGACGTAGCCTGCATTGCCACCACCGCGTATGCGGCCAAAGCAATGGCACTAACTCCGGACAACAGTCCATCGACTCCATCTGTAAAGTTAACGGCATTCGTCACTGCCATCATCATAATAATGATGAATGGATAATAGAACCAGCCACCCCAATCAAAGCTGAAATCAGTACCTGGTACGCTGATACTTGTACTGTGTCCGGCATAAATCAGAAGACCGCACATCAGAGCACCAACCAGCAGCTGTCCAAATAACTTTTGACGTGCTGTGAGCCCTAAGGAACGCTTAAATACAATTTTGATATAGTCATCCAAAAACCCGATCAATCCAAAACCAAGCGTAGCTACGAGCAGTACGTAAAAATCTGTATTCACCACAGAAAATTTCAGATAAGACAAGGTAAAAGCTACGATAATCACGATACCGCCCATAGTCGGCGTTCCCGCTTTCTTCAAATGGGTTTGCGGTCCGTCATCTCGCACCTGCTGTCCGAATTTCATCCTGCGCAGAAGCGGAATGAAGAGCGGAGCGGCAATGACCGCAAGGATAAAGGAAACAGCAATAGTCAATAACAATAGTTGATAATCCATGGGTACACCCCCTCCAATGATTTAGGTCTGTTGAATATCTTTATTTAGGCTCTGAAGCACTTCCTCGAGCTTCATTCCTCTTGATCCTTTAAATAGAACAATATCCTTAGCACTGCATTTCTCTAGAAGGACAGCGGTTAGTTCCGCTTTATCTGTAAAAGCTTTTACGCACTCTTTGCCGAATTTCTCTTCTGCTGCTTTGGCAATATGAACGGATAATGGTCCGTAAGTACATACAAAATCAGTTAATGAAGGGTCAAGGTAGTAGCCTATTTCTTGATGAAATTCTACTTCCTCCGGCCCAAGTTCCAGCATGTCCCCGAGCACAGCGATTTTATTGCCACTGCATTTCATAGATTGCAGGACATCTATAGCCGCCTTCATAGAAGAAGGGCTGGCATTATAAGCATCGTTTAAAAGCGTAAGTCCGGAGGAAGTCCGAATCACTTCAATCCGCATGCCCGTCAACTTGAGCCTGCTGAGACCCTCCTTCATATTCTGCTCCGTAACCCCAAAATGACGAGCAACCGCTAGTGCAGCCAGAGCGTTAACAACGTTATGCTGACCTGGCAGCGGTAATGTAAAAGCATGTTCCTTATGACGGCTTGACGTGAACGTCATGCCTCCAGTATGGGACATCATCCCTGTTGGATAATCATCATTATCCTCATTTAGACCAAATCGGAAGGTTCTCATCCCTTCTGGAGCCTTAAAAGTGGACTCTTGCATTACCTCAGTCAGCAGCGGTTCGTCACCATTATAAATCAGCAATCCCCCCGGCTTCAGCCCTTCAGCAATCTCCAGCTTGGCGCGGGCTATTTCTTTACGTGACCCCAGCTGCAGTAAATGCGACTCGCCTACATTAGTAATTACCGCTACGTCTGGTTCAGCCAAAGAAGCCAGCAGAGCAATTTCTCCCCGCGAGCTCATCCCCATTTCAAGTACAGCGATCTCTGTATCCTCAGCCATGGATAAAATAGTAAGCGGAAGACCGATATGATTATTGAAATTCCCTGCTGTCTTATGCACTTTGAACTGCACTTCAAGCAGAGACATAATGATATCTTTTGTTGTTGTTTTCCCGTTACTGCCCGTAACAGCGACAACCTGTGGAGCCACTTCCTTCAGATAAGCAGCGGACAACTTCTGAAGAGCCTCTAGTGTATCTTCAACAATAATAACTCCGCCACCTTCAGGTACCGGTCCTTTATCGCGTTGCCACAAGGTTGCACCCGCACCAGCAGCCAGTGCTGCGGCAGCATAGTGGTGACCATCGAATTTGTCTCCAGATAGAGGCACAAACAGGCAGCCGGGTGTGATCTTACGGGAGTCGGTAACGACTCCCGTAAGGGTTGTATTCATAGCTTCGACAGCAGCAGGTTCCCCTGCGCACATGGCAGCAATATTTTCAAGCGTTCTTGTAATCAATAGTTTCGGCCCCTTATAACTTCTTTAGCGACGATGCGGTCATCGAAATCATGAACCACTCCGCCAATCAGTTGATAGGTCTCATGACCTTTCCCCGCAATCAATACTACATCGCCAGGGCTTGCCATTTCAATAGCCTTCCCGATAGCTTCTCGGCGATCAACAATCATATGATACCGGTCAGAGGTGACTCCATCCTCTACTAGTCCTGCTTCTATATCCTTCAAGATTAGTTGAGGGTCCTCCGTCCGGGGGTTGTCAGAAGTTACGAATACCATGTCGCTATATCGTGCAGCGATCTTCCCCATTAATGGACGTTTCGTCCGGTCTCTGTCACCGCCACAGCCAAATACTGTAAGCACTTTGCCGGTAGCAAATTCGCAGACCGTTTTTAATACATTCTCTAGCCCGTCTGGTGTATGTGCGTAGTCAACGATAACAGCAAATTCCTGACCTTCGTCCACTGACTCCACCCGTCCAGCTACACCATCGATTGCCTCAAGACTAGTCTTGATATCAGCCAGAGAGACATCTTCCAATAAAGCAGCTGTAATCGCCGCGAGTGCATTGTAGACATTGAACTTACCAACCATACGGAGCGAAATGTCCGTCTTCCCCTTAAACGTATCTACATGGAAAAAAGTTCCTTTTGCTGTGATCGATATTTGCGAAGCTCGGACATTAGCGTTGTTATCAATGCCATATGTAATCACTTCCGCCGCAGTTTGGGCTGCAAAATATTGACTGGCTTCATCATCCGCGTTCAACACCGCATATTTGCGTTCTTCCTTCCACGGAGAGATCACATTTCCCAATCTGGAGAAAAAGAGCCCTTTAACCGCCCGATACTCCTCCATTGTATGATGATAATCCAGATGATCTTGGGTTAAGTTCGTAAAAATTGCCGTACGGAAGTCCGCACCCTTCACACGTCCTTGCTGAAGTGCGTGAGAGGATACTTCCATTACACAACATTCCACACCTTTGGAAGCCATATCATGAAGGGAACGCTGCAGATCTAGCGATTCTGGAGTTGTGCCTGACATAGGGTAGCTTTTGCCGTCATAGCGCATTTGAATCGTTCCAATCAGACCTGTCTTCATATTCTGATCCTGCATAATCCGCTCAATGAGATAAGTCGTTGTTGTTTTGCCGTTTGTGCCCGTCACTCCGATCATTCTCATCCGGCTGCTAGGTGAGCCAAAGAAAGCATTCGACATGACAGACATCGCAAACCGGCAGTCATCCACAACAATCTGCGGGATATCAAGCTCCAGCTTGTGCTCACATACAATAGCCGCCGCTCCGGAGGCTACTGCTTGCGGCGCATATTTGTGCCCGTCCACGGTGTGCCCAGGCAAACAGATGAATAGATCTCCCGGGCCTACACGGCGGGAATCCGTCTGAAGATCAGTAATCTCCACATCTCCATCCCCGTATAGTTGCGAAGTAGCAAGACAAGCAGATAATTCGTTAACTTTCATAGTAATCCCTCACTCTACATTTTCGGATACGAGCTGAAACCTTATACCTTAATCATTATTCACTAGATGCTCCCATATAAATCCTGATGGTTGAGCCCTGTTCTACTCTGGCCCCAGCCTTAGGAGCTTGATTGATGACCGTATTTCCTGTGCCTGAACGTGCAAGATTAAAATTCATATTTAAATCCTCATAGATATCCTGCACCGTTGCTCCGGTAAGATCAGGTACGGTCACTATCGGAGTTTCGCCATACTTATAAGTTTTGGGAAGCTGATCACTGCGCTCCGGAATCTTCATATAGTGCAGCGAGTCTTCCAAAATATTTTGCACGATTGGAGCTGCAACCACACCCCCAAATTGAATCCCTTTCGGATTATCCACGGCAGTGTACACAACGATCTGAGGATCATCCGCCGGCGCAAAGCCAATAAAAGAAACAATGTGCTCTGTTGGAGAATAACGTCCATTTACAACCTTCTGTGCAGTACCCGTCTTGCCACCTACACGATAGCCGTCAATAAAAGCCGGCCGTCCTGTGCCTTTGGCAACCACGCTCTCAAGTGCTGCCCGCACCTTCTTGGATGTTTCCTCCGAAATGACCTGCCGCACAAGCTCTGGCTTCACCTCTGATACAGTCTCTCCAGTAACCGGGTTAACCCATGCTTTTGTTACATGCGGTTTATAGAGATTACCGCCGTTGATAGCCGCGGATACCGCAGCAATCTGCTGAATAGGCGTAACCGAAACCCCTTGACCAAAGGCTGTAGTCGAAAGCTCTACCGGACCTACTTGATTAAGCTTGAACAGAATACCATTAGCTTCCCCATTCAGATCAATTCCCGTTTTGCTGCCAAAACCAAAATCACGAATATATTTGAAAAGTGATTCTTTTCCCAGCCGTTGCCCTAAGGCGACAAACCCAGGGTTACAGGAGTTCTCAACTACCTGTAGAAAGGTTTGACTACCATGACCGCCCTTTTTCCAGCAGCGCAGTTTTGCGCCCGCCACCTCGATAAACCCCGGATCATAGAAATGATCGTTCTGAAGATCTACTTTACCTTCCTGCAGCGCAGCAGCCAGAGTGATGATTTTGAACGTTGAACCAGGTTCATAGGTCATCCAGATAGGCAGATTCCGGTTGTAAATCTGCGCATCATATTCCTTGTATGATGCTGGTTCATACCCCGGTCTGCTAGCCATGGCTAGTATCTCACCATTCTTCGGATTCATAGCTATAGCCCAAGCACCCTGCGCCTGATATTTTACCATAGCCTGATCAAGCTCACGTTCCATAATGGACTGGATCTGTTTATCAATCGTCAGCTCCAGATTAAGTCCGTCTTGAGGGGCAGAATATTTCTCAGATGAGCCAGGCATAAGTCTTCCGCCCGCATCAGACAAATAAGAAATATTGCCGGCTATACCTTTGAGCAGATTGTCATATATACTCTCTACTCCTGTAATACCCTGGTTATCTATACCTGTGAAGCCTAGAATATGCGCGGCTAAATCGCCGTAAGGGTAATACCTTTTGCTATCCTCAGCGACAACGATGCCCGGCAGCTGCAAATCACGGATGCTCGCGGCAAGATCCATCGTAATTTTGCGGCCGCCGGGCTGAAGTTTCACCGACATTTCTTTTTTGGACAGCAATGTCATCAGCTTCTCCTCAGTCATCCCAAGCAGTGGAGCTAATTGCTGTGCTGTCTTTTGCTTCTCTTTTACCTGCACCGGTACTGCATACACTGTAGGTGTGGTGATATTAGAAACGAGCGGCACACCTTCACGATCCATAATTTCACCACGTTTAGCGGTAAAAGGAATATTGCGGCGCAAGGAATCTTCTACCTTCGCAGTCAATTCCTCCCCTTGAGATAATTGCACATACGCAAGACGCACGACCAGCGAACCGAATAACACTGCCAGTCCCAGCAATGTCCACAGCATTCTCCGCCGTGTTACGACTTTGGAAACCTTCATTCCGTTCTCCCCCACTTTCAACAATAGACATGAGCTCTTATCTTCATGACTATTCGGGACAAACAGGGGTTAGAACAAGCTATGTTCCGCTCTCGGAATCTGTCCCCTCATCAGCAGGCGGGGCCACGGGAATATCTTCGCCATAATCATTTAAAGGCTTCATTTTCAAAGTGACCAAGGTCTTGCCATTTTGCGTGCCTACAATCTGTTCTGAGACGTAACCTTCACCGTCTACCGCAATCTCTACTTTTAGTAGAGTTAGAATTTCAAGTGCATCACGCAGGGATTCCCCTTTTAGATCTGGAATGGTAGGCTGAGCCCCCTGCGGACTTAATAAATAGATCCGTTGCCCTGTAGCAAGCTTCGTACCTGCCTCAGGATATTGACTCTCTACAGTAGATCCTTCACCGACCACTACATAATCGAAGCCTTGATCCAAAAGCGCTTCTCTTGCTTCCTTCATCGTCTTGTCTGTTAGATCTGGTGTAGTCCGAAGTGCGACTGTTTCAGTCTTAGCCGGCTTTTTGCTGCTGCTATCACTAGCCTCAGACGCCAGCTTAGGTACTCCCATGTATTGCAGAGACTGGGATACAATCTCTTTAAATACTGGAGCAGCTGCCTTACCGCCGCCAACCTCAACGTTCGGTTCGTCAATAATGACAATAACAGCGATCTTTGGATCATCAACAGGAGCATAACCAATAAAGGAGACAAGTACTTTGGATTTCACATAATCCTTACCTTCAACCTTGATAGCCGTTCCTGTCTTACCTGCCACGCGATAGCCGTCAATATAAGCGTTGCGGCCTGTTCCTTTTACTTGGTCAGCAACAACCTGCTCCAAATATTCACCCGTTTTCTTGGCGCTTTCCTCATCAATCACCTGACGCACTACACTAGGCTGAGTAACCTTTGTCTCACCAGTGTTAGGGTTTGTGACCTCCTTAACTACATACGGAGTCATCAACTTCCCCCCATTAGCGATAGCAGATACGGCAACTAGCTGTTGAAGTGGGGTTACTAGCACTTTACCGTGTCCATATGCGAGTGTCGCAATTTCTATAGGACGTCCAAGGTTAGGGTTAACGACCCCGCTTACTTCTCCTGGCAGATCGATTCCCGTTTTCTCATTGAAGCCAAAATCATTGATATACTGTAATAGCTTGTCCTGTCCGAGCATTTCATATAGCTTAACGAATAGAACGTTACTAGAACGTTTCACACCTTCAAGAAAACTGATTTGCCCCCATCCAGCATGATTAATATCATGCAGTGCCTTACTATATCCCTTTATCCGGATGGACCCGGACAAAAATGTCGCAACAGGATCAAAAAGCTTTTCTTCTACTGCGGCGGCAAGCGTTACAATTTTGAAAGTGGAACCAGGCTCGTATTTAGATTTAATAGCATGATTATAAAATCCCGCCCCATCGGCCCCGGTCTTCCAAAATTCATTTGGATTATAGGTAGGCATATTGGCTAATCCCAAAATCTCCATCGTGTTCGGATCAGCAGCAATGACACTCATACTTTTTGGCTTATATTGCGCATACGCCTTTTGCATGGCCTCTTCTATATAATGCTGGATCGTACTATCGATTGTAAGCTTGAAATTACTTCCATTTACTACTGGCTTATAGGTATCTTGTGAATCCGGCAATTTCACCCCTTGACCGTCACTTTGATAAAGCAGCTTGCCATCGGCACCCTTAAGCTCCGTATCAAAGTATTTTTCCAGTCCCATGATAGCATTGCCGTCCCTATCTGTATAACCTAAGATATGTGCAGCTAATTCATCTTTTGGATAATATCGTTTCTGCTCTCTAACAAGCCCAATACCGGTCTCTTGAATTTTATGTTCTTTACCTAGGGCTACATAAAATTCTTTCACCTTATCGGCAAGCTCCTGATCAATCTTCCAGCCTTCATTACGAATTTCCCGGTTCTTGAGGTAAGCACCCGTCTTTTCGTCCTTGGCTTCAACCAGCTTACGCAGCTCATCCTCTGGTTTGCCGAGCAATTCGTGTAATCCTGTGATGACCTCTTCCCCGATGCCTTGTTGTTGAATCACTTCAGGATTCACCACCACGGTATAAGCAGGGACATCGCTAGCGAGCACACTCCCGTTACGGTCAGAAATCGTACCTCGCTCCGCTTTGATAGTTGAGGTATGCGCCCAAAGTGTGGCGGCCTTTTCCTGCCATTCCTCACCTTGCATAACTTGAATCCAGAACACTCTAACGATCAAAACAAGAAAAAAGAGGGTAATACACCCTCCTATAAACAGCGTGCGAAGTTTTATTCTTTTCAGCATAAGCGAACCTCACAACTTTTTTTATTGCGATCTTGCCAATCGCTCACTAATTATCACCTGGAGTCGTTGCCGAGCTTGCCGGAATATAGATTGTTGCATTCTCATCCGGGGACACATAACCAAGATCCCGTGCTTTTTGGGCGACTTTCTGCTCTAGATTCTGCTTTTCCATCTGATACGTAGAAATCTGCTTCTTGGCTGTTGCAATATCCTGATCTAATTTCTGAGCCTGCAAGTTCAAATCATAAATTTGGACGTAACGTGAAATCAGGGTGATCGCCACCAGAACGCATACTCCTAGCGTCAGCATATACAAAAGTTTCTCTTGCAGCGGAAGTACTCTTCGTCTGGTAACTACTTTTGTCTTCTCGCGGTAAAGGGGGTTTACCTCTTCTTTTCTTTTGGGCTGAACTGCTAAATTGCCGCGGGTATAGGCCATCTCTGACTCTCCTTTATCGTCAATTACAATTTTTCTGCAATGCGCAGCTTAGCTGAGCGGGCTCGGGTATTAAGCTCAAGCTCTTCTTCAGAAGGCACAAGCGGTTTACGATTGATTAACTTAAGCGTGCCTTTCGCGCCGCATACGCAAAACGGAAAGTCAGGCGGGCATGTACATCTGCTTAAATAGCTGCTAAAAATTTGCTTGCAAATTCGGTCTTCGAGCGAATGAAAGGTGATGACGGATACTCTGCCTCCTGGTGCAAGGCAACGTACTGCACTATGTAGCCCTTCTTCAAAAGCACCCAATTCGTCATTCACAGCAATCCTTAATCCTTGAAAGCTACGTTTAGCGGGATGCCCTCCTGTTCTTCGAGCAGCTGCCGGGATACCTTCCTTGATCAGTTCTGCTAATTCTCCTGTTGTCTCAATAGGAGCTTCTTCTCTTCTGTCTACAATTTTTCTAGCGATTCTCCGCGAGAATTTCTCTTCTCCATATTGGAAAAGAACACGGGCAATCTCCTGCTCGGACCATGTATTCACAATTTCAGCAGCCGTCAAAAGTGCTGACTGATCCATGCGCATGTCCAGCGGAGCATCATGATTGTAACTAAAGCCTCGTTCCCCTTCGTCAAACTGGGGAGAGGATACGCCAAGATCAAAGAGCAATCCATCTACTTGGGGAATACCATCTGTTTGTGGCACAAAGGGCACATCCTTAAGTACACTCTCCAGATCACGGAAGTTAGTCTTAATAGTCACAACCTTGTCTCCGTATTCCGCTAATCTTTCTTTGGCGTTCTCCAAAGCCCAATCATCTTGATCCAAACAGATTAAACGGCCTTCGCCGCTAAGCTTGGAAGCGATAAGTGAGCTGTGACCCGCTCCACCGAGAGTGCAATCTACATAGATTCCGTCTTTTTTGATGTGCAGCCCTTCTGTCGCTTCTTCCTTAAGCACCGTGATGTGGTGAAACAAGCTGCATCCCTCCAGGACAGTATTCGTTATTGTGTTTTATAGATCAAAATTGAAATCCACCAATTTCTCAGCGATTTCGTTGAACGATTCCTCGGACTGTTCGAAGTACTGTTCCCAAAGCTCTTTGTTCCAGATTTCCACCCGGTTCGAAACGCCCAGAATGACACAGTCTTTGTCCAGTTTGGCATACTGCCGTAAATTGGCCGGCAGATTTACCCTTCCCTGCTTATCCCAAACACATTCAGTTGCACCTGAGAAAAAAAAGCGGCTAAATGCGCGGGCATCTGATTTCATCAGCGAAAGGCTTTTAAGCTTTTGTTCCATGATTGCCCATTCTTCCATGGGATAAACAAACAGGCAGGAGTCTAGGCCGCGGGTCGTCACGAAGGAGGTTCCGAGCAATTCACGGAGTTTAGCCGGAATAATGATTCGGCCTTTGTCGTCAATGCTGTGTTGATACTCTCCCATGAACATCCTTTTTCCCACCCCTAATCCCCGAATCCCCACTTTACCCCACTTTTCACCACTTAAGCATAATAGATTCGCCATTAAAAATCAAAAACCTTTTTCTGGCCAAGGAAATTTTTCCTAAATCAGATAGCTCGTTTCCCGAAAAACATTTCTCCACAGAAAAAAGCCATACAATCGGAATCTTGTCCGTTGCATGGCTTTGTTAAAAAAGTTGCTTCAGTTCAAGGTACACTGGTTAATACACTTTATTGTTATGCGTTCAGTTATTAATCGTTCAAATTCCAGCTGTCCAAATAATCGACTTGTGCCGGAGTGAGGCTATCGATGTTAATGCCCAGACTTTCCAGCTTATAACGTGCTACTTGCTCATCCAGCTCATAAGGAACATTTTCAACTTTTACGCCAATGCTCTTATAATTATCATTTACATATTTCAGCGACAGTGCCTGGAGTGCAAAGGTTGTATCCATAATTTCAGCAGGGTGACCATCAGCAGCACCCAGATTTACAAGTCTGCCTTCAGCAAGCAGATATAATTTACGTCCGTCACGAAGCTGGTACTCTTCGATATTTTTGCGAACGGTACGTTGGGATACGGATCTTTCCGACAGCTCAGGCTTATTCACTTCAACGTCGAAATGGCCCGCGTTGCACATGATTGCTCCATCCTTCATCACATCATAATGTTCACCGCGAATTACATAACGGTTACCAGTTACTGTAACGAAGAAATCACCAACCTTAGCTGCTTCCAGCATTGGCATTACTTCAAAACCGTCCATATGTGCTTCAACGGCTTTAATCGCATCAACTTCTGTGACAACCACTTTTGCTCCAAGTCCTTTGGCGCGCATGGCAACACCTTTACCACACCAGCCGTAACCGACAACAACTACTGTTTTGCCCGCTACGATAAGGTTGGTTGTGCGAATAATTCCATCCCATGCCGATTGGCCAGTGCCATAACGGTTATCAAACAAATATTTGCAGTAGGCATCATTAACCGCGACCATTGGGAACTTCAATACGCCTTGCTTTTGCAGAGCTTTTAAACGAATAATCCCGGTAGTTGTTTCTTCAGCACCCCCGCGAATATTCTCCATCAGATCAGGACGCTCCGAATGCAGCAATGTAGCAAAATCCCCACCGTCATCAATAATCAAGTCCGGTTTGCTCTCCAGTGCTTTGATATTAAGGGCTTTAAATTCTTCAGGAGACGGATTGTATTTAGCAAATACTGTGATTCCATCCTCCACAAGCGCTGCACATACATCATCCTGTGTAGATAGTGGATTCGAACCTGTAATGGTTACATCTGCACCACCAGCTTTGACAACCTTCGCCAAATAAGCGGTTTTAGCTTCCAAATGCAATGTGATCGATACTTTCAGACCTTTAAATGGCTGTTCTGCTTCAAACTGCTCACGAATACGGTTCAGTACCGGCATATGCTGGCGAACCCAGTCGATTTTCAAATGCCCTTCCGGTGCGAGTGACATATCAGCCACGATACTATTTTGTTTAGATGAACTCATTATGAAACCTCCTATAAGTTTTGTGGGAAATTACTCCAGTGATCTGCTTCGTACAAAACTCACTTCGTAAGCAAAAGCTTAGTTTTATGAAGCGATACTTCCATTACATATAAATGATGCGATGTGTTCCACTGTAATCCGGTTCAACCGTCATTAACTCATCCAGCCAAGCAAGCCCGTACCGGTTCAAGTAATACATGATATTGTAAACTCTTTCCTGCAGTTTACCCAGTGGCATTAACGACAGCTCGATTCGCTCCCATTGCCGGATTGCAGCTTCGTTCTGTTTTGCAATTGCATCTTGGGCTTTCGCCTGTAAAAAAGTAATTTGATCTAGAATCTTCTCTTTATTGTTATTCCCCAGCTTAAGCAGACCGGCCTGAACCGTTCCAAGCTGCTCAATCAGCGGTTCGTACATGGCGGCGAATGAGGTCTTGGTTTCTTCAAAACGACGTTCAATCCCCAGCTCATCCTGTGCGGCCAGCCATTCATGTCTTTTATGATCCAGTCCTTGTCTTACATCCTCAAAGCTAAGTTGATATTTATCCATATGCTTGTGCAGCGTACCTTCTACGACAGTAAAAGACATTCTAGGGATAATTAACGGCATTTCTCCCCCAATGGTCTCAAACGCACGACGCGGAATGGCCCAGTAAGCAATCTCACCTTGACCCAGCACCGTTGCCAGAACAGGCAACACATAATCCTGCATAAGTGGACGTGTCAGCACATTATTGCTAAAGCGTTCCGGATGTGCCTGCACCTCCTCAAGTAATTCATCACGGGAAAAGGATACCTGACCCTTGCGATCCGTAAAGATTCCGTCCTTCTTGTGAAGCAGAAGCCGTGTACCTTCATGAATATAAAAGAGGTTGGCATTGCCAGCTGTAACATCAGCCTGAAGCTCATATCCGGCGCCCACAATATCAGAAGCAGAATTCATATACGCTGTTTCCAGTGCATCATTCTGCATAATTAGCGAAGTGAAAAATGGCTGTTCTAACTTACGTAAGTTGGGATCAGCAGAATCAAGCAGAATTAGACCAAATTTACCAAATAATGAACCCATCAGCTTGGCAAATGCATCTGTCATACTATCTGCTCTAAAAGAAGAAGTGCGAATGAATTCCATAATTTGCGGCTTAAAGTCGCTTTCCTGAAGCAGACCGTCTAACTGTTCCACTACCTGCTGCCAGCTTTCCTCTTCTACACGAATATCACTTACTGAGGAGCGTTTCTCTTCTGACTTTTCTATCTTAATCTTAGTAATCTCCTGCGTACGATTCAGTACATACGTATGATTCACTTCATCCCAGTCATGATCTTCACCTGCAATCCAGAATAAAGGAACTACAGGTCGGCCGAGTTGTTCAGCTGCTTCTTTTGCCGCCATAATAGTAGTTGCAGCTTTATATACCACTAACAGGGGTCCAGTAAATAGTCCGCTTTGCTGCCCACCTGTCACCACTAATGTCCCCGGCTGCTCTAAGAGCGCCAGCGAAGCCATCACCGCATCATGCGAGTTATGCTTTTCATTATATTGACGCAGACACTCAGCAATCTGAGTCCGGTCGGCACGAAGGCTTTCTCTGCCGTCTAGCCACTCCGCCCTTCTACTTCTACTTTCTTTATTGCGGAAATCCCCACCGTACAAATGACTAACCTTTTCAAAATGATCTATATAGTCGCGCGAGAGTGCAGATCCACCCTTGAGCGGTTCCGTTACAATATTCATTTGCTAGTGCCTCCAGTTCTACTAAGCAGTTATATGTAAATCCAAGTTCGTAAAAACTCTCTATGATTGTATCCAAAGTCAGGAGCCGCGTCAAAGTAAAACATGTCTTGATATCAGCAACACAGGTACAGCCAACTGTTCAATTATACTATAAATTCATTAAATAATATCCTAAATACATACAAGAGGCGAGAGCATAATGCTCCCGCCTTTGAAAACCTAAGTATAAATTATGCGAATTTTTTGCTGACAAAGTGGCCTTTAGATACTTCTACTAATTCAAAGTCACTGTCATTGGTCTTATCGTTAGCAGAATAAATAGGGCTGCCAAGCTCATCATGCAAGTGAATACGTTTTTTGTTGACTTCAATTTCCGGGTCCGGAACTGGAATAGCCGACAATAGGGATTTAGTATAAGGGTGGATAGGATTTGCATACAGCTCTTCACTTTCCGCCAACTCAACCATTTTACCCAAGTACATAACTGCTACGCGATCACTGATATGTTTAACCATGGACAGATCATGCGCGATGAAAAGATAAGTCAATCCAAGACGATCTTGCAATTCTTTAAGCAAGTTAACGACCTGAGCTTGAATGGATACGTCAAGTGCGGAAATCGGCTCATCACAAACGATGAACTTAGGATTAACCGCTAACGAACGGGCAATCCCGATACGTTGACGTTGTCCACCGGAGAATTCATGCGGATAACGGGTTGCATGGTCATGGTTAAGACCAACCATATCCAGCAGTTCTTCAATCCGTTTCTTACGTTCTGCACGGCTGCCAGCCATTCCGTGAATGTCCAGTGCCTCGCCGATGATATCAGAAACCGTAAACCGCGGGTTAAGCGATGCGTACGGATCTTGGAAAATCATTTGCATGTCACGGCGCATAGCCTTCATTTGATTTCCAGGCAATTTATAAATGTCTGTACCATTATATTTCACACTTCCAGCAGTTGGCTCATACAAGCGAAGAATCGTACGTCCAGCAGTAGTCTTACCACAACCGGACTCACCTACCATCCCAAGTGTCTCGCCCTCACGGATCGTGAAGTTAATATTATCAACAGCCTTAAGAACCTTACCTTTACCTACATTAAAATATTTCTTAAGACCTTCTACCTCTATTAGGTTCTTACTCAAGAGTACTGCACCTCCTTGGCCATCGAATGCAGATTCCAGCAACGCGCCATATGCGTTTCGCTGAATTCTGTGGCGCCGGGATCGATTTGTTCGCACACATGCATCGCTTCATTACAACGAGCAGTGAACGGACAGCCGATCGGCGGCTTGATCAGATCTGGCGGTGTGCCGATGATCGGAATAAGCGGCTCGCCTTTCTTTTGGTCCAGACGCGGCATTGAGCGCAGCAGACCTTTGGTGTATGGATGTTGTGGATTTTTAAAGATTTCCCATCTTGTTCCGGTCTCCACAACCTCACCTGCATACATTACAATCACCCGATCACACATGCCAGCAACTACGCCCAGATCATGTGTAATCAGAATAATGGAGGTACCTAGTTTTTGCTGCATCTCTCTCATAACTTCCATGATCTGCGCCTGAATGGTTACATCTAGAGCTGTTGTAGGCTCATCTGCTATCAGCAAAGCCGGACGGCAAGCTAACGCGATTGCGATCATTACACGCTGGCGCATACCGCCTGAGAATTCGTGGGGATATTGGTTAAAGCGAGCCTCCGCATTTTTAATGCCTACTAATTTCAACATCTCCATACCTTGCTTTTTCGCTTCGGCCGCTGACATTTTCTGATGTTTAATCAAAACTTCAGTGATCTGTTTGCCCACTTTGATGGTTGGGTTCAGAGAAGTCATCGGGTCTTGAAAAATCATGCCAATATCTTTACCGCGAATAGATTCCATTTCTTTCATGCTTTTGTCTAGCAGATTCTGTCCTTGAAAAATAATCTCTCCCTTTTTCACTTTAGAAGGTGGGGAAGGGATCAAACGCATAATCGATTGAGCAGTTACACTCTTACCGCTGCCGGACTCGCCGACGATGGCAACCGTTTCGCCTTTGCCAATTTCAAAATTCATACCACGGACAGCTTGTACTTCTCCGCCCTTAACAAAAAAGGAAATATGCAAATCTTTGACTTGTAAAATAGGTTCCATCCATATTCCTCCTATTTCTTCAGCTTAGGATCAAGCGCGTCACGAAGACCATCACCGAAAATGTTGAAAGAAAGCATTGTTAAGCTGATTAGGATCGCAGGGAACAAGAAGCGCCATGGATAGTACAACCAGCCGGTGAGTGAGTCATTGATCATCGATCCAAGTGAAGCAACAGGAGCTTGTACACCAAGACCCAAGAAGCTTAGGAAGGCCTCAGCAAAGATAGCATTTGGTACAGACAGTGTAATGGTTACGATAATCGGACCAACCGCATTCGGCAGAAGGTGCTTGAACAACAGTCTCGCAGAACCAGCACCCATGGAACGGGACGCCAATACGAATTCACGATTCTTGAGCTGCATAATTTCTCCACGCACAATCCACGACATCGTAATCCAGCCTGTAATGGTTAGAGCTAGGATGATTGTTCCAAGACTTGGCTCAAGAACGACCAAGAGCAAGATTACAACCAGCAAATAAGGAATAGAATACAAAATTTCAGAGAATTTATTCATAATATTATCTACACGGCCGCCGAAGAAGCCCATAATGCCTCCGTAGATAACACCGATGAACAAGTCGATGGCTGCCGCAGCAAGACCAACGATCAAGGAAATCCGTGCACCGTACCAAGTACGCACAAAGATATCACGACCAAGATCATCCGTTCCAAACCAGTGATCGGAGGAAGGGGGCTTATTGGTGCTCATCAAATCATTAGAATAATAGTTATATTTCGAGATAAAAGGTGCAAAAATCGCTGCAAGTACAATCAAACCCAGGATACCGAGCGCAGTCATCGCCATTTTATTTTGACGCAACCGTTGCCAAGAGTCTTTCCAAGCAGAGAGACTCTCACGCTGGATAACTTCGGCTTCTTTTTCATCTACACCGACTTTTTGAAAATCTTCCGGTTTTAGATTTAGCAAGTTATTTTCAGTAGCCACTATTTAGCCCTCCTTTCCTCCACTTAATTTCATACGTGGGTCAATTAATACATAAGCAATATCCGTAATAAAGCGGGCAACCATGAGTAATACACCATAGAAAATGGTTATCCCCATAATAACGGTATAGTCACGGACACCAATCGCTTCCACGAACTGTTTACCAATACCCCCAACACCAAAGATCTGCTCGATAACAACCGAACCAGTTACGATGTTAGCTGTCATTGGACCCATATAAGTAACAACAGGTAGAATTCCGTTACGAAGTACATGGCGGCTCAGAATAGCCATCCAGCTCAATCCCTTTGCTTTAGCCGTTTTGATATAATCCGCATTCAAAACTTCAAGCATACTTGAACGGGTCAAGCGGGCGATAAAGGCGATCGGCTGTGCCGAGAGCGCGGCCACGGGTAAGAAATAATAGATTGGCCCTTTAAAACCTGAAACCGGTACCCAACCCAGTTTGAAAGCAAATACATACTGCAGTAATGACGCGACTACAAAGCTCGGAACCGCAATCCCCAGAACTGCCAGCACCATAGCTGCGCTGTCAATAAACTTTCTGTGATAGAGTGCCGCCAACATGCCGAGAAATACTCCGACAATAACCGCCACAACGATTGCGACGAGTCCCAGCTTCAGCGACGCTGAAAAGGTTTGACTGATCAAATGTGATACATCTTGATTTAGGCGTTTCATTGAGACACCTAGGTCACCTTGGATAATATCACCTAAATACTTAAAATACTGATGAGAGAGCGGCTTGTCCAGACCATATTGTTCCATCAGACGTGCTTTAATTTCTGGCGGTACCTTCTTTTCAGAAGTAAACGGATCCCCCGGAATAGCTTTCATCAAGAAAAAGGTAGCTGAAATCAATACAAATAGAGAAACCAACATATAGAAAAACTTATTTGCGACATAACGAACCATCCCCATCACACCTCCTCCGACAATTTTTGATACACATAATAATGATTTTATGAAAAAAACGGATTTTTGTCTATTTTCTATATATGTTATTAATAACATTAATTAACAAATAGACAGGAATACAAAAAAAAGGGATATATATGGAATTCCACATATATATCCCGAAGTATTCTGCAACTTCAGTCAACTAACTATTCTGTTGTAATTACTAAAGCAATATCTTAGTGCTCAAGCAAGTATCCGCGAGTCAAGTCAATTGCACCACTAAAGTCAAGAGTAACACCTTTAAGGTACTCTTTAGTCAGGGAGTTGTTAGTGTAGTAGTACAAAGGAATCAGAACCATATCTTGCTCAATGAGCAATTTCTCAGCTGCAGCAAACTTTTCTTGACGTACTGCCAAGTCAGTGCTTGTTTTAGCTTCGCTGATCAATTTGTCATACTCAGGGTTAGCGTAACCAGTATCATTGTTACCGCCACCTGTTACCCACATATCAAGGAAAGTCATTGGATCATTGTAATCCGCAGTCCAACCAGCACGAGCAACTTGGTAGTTCAGGTTTTGACGGTTTTCAATAAATACAGCCCACTCTTGGTTAACGGTTTGTACGTCGATACCAAGATTGTTTTTCCACATATCAGCAATCGCCAAAGCGATTTTCTTGTGACCTTCACTTGTGTTGTAAGTCAGGGAGAATGTAGGCAGTTTATCCATACCTTCTTCTTTCAGACCTTCAGCAAGCAATGTTTTAGCTTGTTCTAGATCTTCAGTGAAGTAGCTATCTTTAACTGCTGTACGGTATTCACCATCAGCACCAGCGATACCCGGAGGTACATAACCGTAGGCTGGGAATTGTCCACCTTGTACTACATTGTCAATCAAAGCTTGACGGTTAATGGACATTGCAAGAGCCTTACGGATTTTAGCGTTTGTGAAAGGTTTTTCAGTGATATTGAATTCGTAGTAGTATACGGAAGCAATACCTTTACGGCTGAATTCGTTAGGAAGTTCTTTTTGCACGATTGGAATTTGTTCTGATGGAATTTCACCAGTTGGTCCACCGGCACGATCGTATTCACCGTTCTTGTAGCTGAGCAGCTCAGTTGCACCGCTGTTTACAAGGGAGAAGTCGATTTTGTTAAGTTTAATGGAATCTTTATCCCAATATTTATCGTTTTTAGTTACAACAAGTGTTTGACCTGTAGTCCACTCAGTAAGAGTGAAAGCACCGTTAACGATCATAGTATCTTTGCTTGTTGCCCATTTAGGATTACTCTCAATGGATTTGTGTACAGGGTAATAAGTGTAGAAGGAAAGCAATCCAAGGAAGTAAGGAGTTGGGGCTTCAAGAGTAACTTCAAGAGTTTTCTCATCAACCGCTTTGACACCTACTTGACTGAAATCGGTAATTTCCTTGTTGTAGAACTTTTGAGCATTTTTGATGTAGTACAATTGATAAGCGTAAGGTGCAGCGGATGCAGCAGCAGGATCGAGCACGCGTTTCCAAGCGCGAACGAAGTCTTCTGTTGTTACAGGATCGCCATTACTCCATTGTGAATCACGGAGTTTGAAAGTATATACCAGACCGTCAGCGGAAACTTCCCAGCTTTCAGCAACACCTGGTTCAGCTTGACCAGATTCAGCATTCATGCGAGTCAGACCTTCGTACATTGTTGTCAGGACAGTGTGAGCTTGGCTATCTTGAGCCAATCCTGGGTCAAATGTTGGAGGCTCAGAACTAAGGTTAATTCTCAATGTTTGGTCAGCAGCCAATTTTTCTTCTGTAGCTGCATTACCAGTTGCCGTGTTACCAGTGTTAGCATTGTTACCTTTATTGCCGCTGTTTGCATTGTTTCCGCCGCAGCCAGCAAGCACTGTGCCGATAACAAGTACTAATGCAATCATTAGCAATAGACTTTTACTCTTCTTCATCTAGCAGTTCCCCCTAAATAGAATGTGGTATATGGTTTATGATTATACAACCAGTGGTCAAAAAAATCTAGTGCAATGTTTTCAGAAAATATTTTTTTTTTAAAACTTTAAACTTTTGTGACGTTGACGCTTCACCGAAGCAGTGGAACGTTACATCGCTTGTGATATGTAGGTAATTAGCCCAACAAACATAAATAATAAATATCCTACGCTCATAAAAAAGAACGAAAGTCTCCAAACTGCCCGAAATAACCGCTTTCCATCTACCTTTCCTTTCATCCGATTTTGAGCTCCGCCAATCAGTCCAGCGGATATTAATACAATAATTAGTATAAGGTAAAACCCAAAACCGGAATTAAAGATGTTGTTAAACAATGCGGAGACCGACAATAATAAAAAAAATGTGGTCACGTCCATTGCGAGCATAAAAGTTTTCTTTTTATCTTTTTTTAAGCCTTTTCCAATGAAAAAAACAATCAAAAACGGCACAATCGGAATAACGCTTAAAGTAATAACCGAATCCATCAGCAGTCCCATAGCTTCACCTCTCCCCAGAGATCATACCCCAATACCTTCTACTAATTGGCAGAGCCAGCGATTTAATGGTGCCGACACTCCAGATCGTTCTGCCATTTCTACAAGACTTCCATTGATCCAACGAATTTCTGTGGTTCTTGAAGCAAGTACATCTGCCAGCATAGATGAAATATTGCCAGACGTTAACCGGCACACCTGAAGGATGTTATCCCAAGCATCCTTATCATAAGTAATTTCACAGAAATCATACACCATTGTTACTTCTTCAAAAACTTCCTTCATTAATTGGAGGCGTTGCTCTGAAGACAGCAGCTCCCCATTTGGAATACGCCAAATCGCCGTGAGTGGATTAATAACGGCATTGATCAAGAGCTTCCGGTAAATCATGGTATCCACTTCATTCGACAAAAAGGCTGCGAATCCTGCCATTATGAGAACTTCTATTAAATTATTCGCTGTTAAATCATTATGTATGCTATGAGCTTGTCCATCCCCTAAGCTCCATTTTCCTATCCACACCTCCCCTGCTCCTGCATGAATGACCTCAGTTAATGATTTGCGCTTCGCAGCCTCCGTAGTCACAGCTACATATAAATTGGCGTTTGGCAACAAGCCTCCTAACATCTCCATATGTCCTGTTCCATTCTGAAAACAAATCATATGTACTTGCTCTTCCTTAAGTAGGGATAGAAATTCAGGAAAATCATTATGTAGAGTATTCTGTTTAACCGTCACCACGATCCAATCACTCGGCTCTTCTAGATAAGCACCTGCGAACTCCCCTATTGGCGCGGATACAAACTGATCTTCCGAAATTGTTATCGGCTCGCGTTCATCCTCGTAGGTAACCGTTAAGCCATCACGCCCTAATCGTTGGCATTGTTCTATCCCTCGGCACCATAGCCTCACATCATTCCCGGCTTGGATCAGTCTCCCTGCCAGCAGCAGCCCGAGTGAACCTGCACCAATTATATCAATTTTCATATAACCCTCCTGCTGATCTTAAGCACAATTTTTCTAAGTATACCAAAAACCCCGCAAGTGGTGCTTAAAAAGCAGACCACTTGCGGGATTGTTAGTTAACCTATCGTTTATTCAATGCGTTCTAAATTTCCGTTACCATCCATTTTGAAACGAGTCTTCATTTCTTCTTCTTCTTCATTTAAGAAAGCAAGCCTGCGAGCACGATCCATAATCTGAATTAAAGCTTTGTAATCATCGTTGACTACCCGGTAGTCGCTTTGAGCAAGATTAACCTCTTTAGACAACCGTTCATTCTCAGATCGTAATTCTGTTAATTCATCTTCCTTCTCGCGCAGGTCTCTTTCCAGCATTTTCAGCTGACGTCCTGCTTCCTGGATCGTACCCTTCCATTGTCTTAAGAAACGAATGACCGCATCAATGGATAATGTGTTTTCACTTAATCCCTCACCGCGCCCAAATTCCTCATCGACATCACCCAGAATGAGACCAGCTACTTGCGCTCCTCTTACTGACGGCTGCTTTTTCAGGTAGCTACGCTTTTGACGTTGCCCTTTAGCAATACCGATTGCACCTTCATAACTTTTCCGAACACAACTGTTCCAGCGGAATCCGCAAGCGGCCGAAGTTCTGCCGATTTTTTCACCCACCTCTTCAAAAGCGGCAAGCTGTGTGCTGCCCTCCCGAATGTGTCGCAAAGTTACTTCTGCCAATATTAGATCATCTTCTGCACTCCAAGCGTCCTGTCTAACGGCTGTCATAAAGCCAAACCTCCTAACAACGTCATGAAATAACCATCTCCATAACCGGCAGTTCTGCCGGGTAGTGAATAGGGATAAAAGCTGCTTACTCCATTTCTATGCTTCTCATAGAGTTCATAGAATCTATTTGATACTAATTTGTATTTCCATTATCTGCGTACATCATACGCATAAAACTATAAATTCTCTTTTTTAAAGCACTAATCACTCAGGTCAATTATAAAAATCACATTTTTTGAAGATTAGTGCATTTTTTTCAATGAATTCGTTTACACATAATTATGTTGAGGGTATAATAAATCGAAGGAATATTCGTGAGATACATACTGGAAGGGGGACTCTCTCTTGGACCGCATGTTTCGGGTATTAGGTTTTTTCACATTAGCTATTGGATTGATGGCTTTCGCCGGAGGTCTAACAGAAATGGCCTTGCTTTTCTTTTTACAAACTGCATTTTTCGTAATACTTGGCTATATGAAATTTACTGAAAAAACTTATGTTCTTCTCTTCTGGGCATACATGATTCTGACTTTCACCGGATTTAGTTATTGGACGATCTTTCAAATGGGTCTTCCACTATAAATTGCAGTACTCTTTTGGAGCGGATGAGGTCCTTATCTTATAAGGATCACTTCCGTTTTTTTGTTTGTATGCTATTTTAGAAGGGTTAAACATATTATTAGTACATACATATATCATTTCAAAAAAAAGGTGGTGGTGTGGTGCGCTCCCGCAATTTACAAAGCCGCATGATTGCAACCATACTAATTTTCTTCTGCTGTACTTTGTTTCCGTTACAACCTGTGAAGTACTTGTCTGCCGATCCTAGCGGTGATTTTTTCAACTCTGCTATACCAGATAATGAAGAAACCCGTAAACTACTTGAACAGACCTTGTCTTCTGCAGAAATTGAACGTGAAATCATCAAGATTACAGCCGAACAAAAAGCGCTTGAACAAAAGGTAGAAAGCCTGAACAGACAAGCTACCCAGAAAAAAACAGCCATTGCGGACCAACAGGAACGGGCAGGTGCAGTTGTGCGTTCTTATTATATGGGGGATAGAGATAATCTTCTGGCCGCGTTTTTTTCAGCAAAAAGTATCAGCAGATTCCTGGCTCTGTTCGATTATTATGAGATTATTATTGGAAATGACCGCGATATTCTCTCACAATATGAAGAACAATATAAGGATTTGAAGGATACCCTTCAGACTGCGAAGCGAAACTCGGAAGAGCTCGCCCGATTGCGTACGGCTCTGGAGGAACAGCAAGTTCGGGTAAACGCGCTCAACAAGGATATTGAGGGTGGGATTAAAAATAGCAGCGATCCTGAAAATATGAGTACTCTACTTAAAGAATTCACATTATATTGGGAGAATATCGGCCTGCACGAGGTAAAAACTTATTTCAAGGCGTTATCCTCCGCAATGAATAAACTACCACAGTTTGTTCAGAATCGAGAGGGTGTACTGACTCGAAAAGGAATGACTTATGAGCTAAACCTGAAGGAAGAGGATCTGAATGAATTTTTGCAATCGCAGAATTCGCTGTTTAAAGACTTCGCCTTTCATTTCAATGACGGATCGATTACTGCCACTGGAAAAAGCGGAGCGCTAGCCCTTTCACTGACCGGTCACTATACCATTCAGGAAGAACCGATCAACGGCCTTATATTCCAAGTCGATCATATTGTATTTAACGGTCTTAAATTGCCTGACACAACAAGAAAAACGTTGGAAGAAGAATTTGACTTAGGCTTTTATCCAGGCAAAATAGTATCTTTCCTTCGTGCCACGGCAGTAGATAGCCAAGAGGGCGTCTTGCATGTTAAGCTTTCCATTTCATTTTAGGCCTTCTTTTAGAAATTCTTTGTAGCCTTCCGCATCTATCTGCCCCGTTAATAGTAACGATACAGCTTCAACAACCTTACTCCAGCCGCCCTGTGACTCATCCTCCGGGGCGGTTTCTTCTGTCAGCAATAGCTCAACATCGAAAGGAAGCTTGTATTTAAAAGCATGCTCCGAACGATAAAGAACATCAAGCGCCGGCAAGCTACCCGTATTCTCCAACCAATCCAGCTGAGCATCCTCAGAGGTGATAAAGGTCAGCCAATTCACAGCTTCCTTTGGACTTTGAGATTGAGCTGGAAGGGCAAAAGATCGACTGTAACAGGATTCAAACCCACCCCCATTATTAGCAGTCAGGGCCGGTACAGCAGCAAGGGATGAATTTCCATGCTTCTGCCACTCGGATAACGGTAATGAAGCAACGGCGACACTACCTCCTTGGAGCATATCCCAGACATCTTTATTGTAGCGGCTGGTGAGATAAAAATAACTGCGGGCATTCTGAATCCAATTCAACACATTTTGGTTATCTGCTAACAAGCTGCTATTCATGCTCTCCATTACCGCTGACAATCCATAAGGATTGCGGGTATCCATCGCAAGTAAATATTTCCCTTGCTCTTTTAGCACATTCTGAAGCAGGATATTCCACTCTTCGAGGCTTTTGGGTAATGCATTAAAACCCAGCTCCGCCAGCCGTTGTGGGGAATAAACAAGCACGTAAGGATCTATATCTAACGGGACTCCCCAATTATATCCATTCCACTGCATCCAGGGGATCAACTGTGTTAACGGTGCACTCCCCGGAACGCTCTGATACACATCCATCGGCAATAAATATCCACGTGTGGCCCAGTCCAGAATGCTTCGTCCATCTGCCATGACTATATCCGGGCTATCCCCGATCGTTAAATCATGCTTCAATACCTCATCGGCATCCTCCATATCCACATTGCTTAAAATAACCTTTACTCCACTTTCTAAGGTATAACGGTTGCTAAGGAGCTCCAGTTCACTAAATTCTTCGCTATTTAACGATACTCTTATGTGTAAGCTATCTATAGTTCCCTCATCTCCGGAAGAGGGATGGGTCGACTGGCTTTGTGGTCTTTTCATAGGACGTGGATCGTTACTGGTACTCAATTCCATACTGGGCGACAGGCTTGTCAGCGATAGTAGTAAAATTGCAAAAAGCAGCCAATAATTTTTGCGTTTCAGCACGATTTCCCACCTTCCCTTTTGATTGGTCTCCCCTATTTTACCAAACCCTCCGGTGCTTGTCTTTAGTTTGTGAAACCGTTCTCTTTCTATTATATGGGTGATACGCCAGAGGCATTAAAAATAGGAAGGTGATCTGACCGCCATTACAAGAAAGCTTTGGACTTCCGATCGCTGTTATCCTCAGATTTCCTGATCTAATTACCGCATCATGCGGTTAAAATCCGAGGATAAAGGCGAACGCTTCGCTTCTACAGTTCCAAACTTTCTTTCCATGGCTCTAATCACCACAACCAACTTTAAATTCCTCTGCCGTTTCCGGGCGGGCAGGAAAAAGCCGGGAGTGTTTGCTTCTCCCGGCTGAAAATAGGATTGATGAACCGTTAGAGTAGATCCGCGGCCAATTGCGCCAAGCGGGAACGCTCACCTTTTTCCAAAGTAATATGTCCGCTAATCCCTTGCTGTTTAAACTTCTCGACGATATAGCTCAGTCCGTTGCTCGCAGCATCCAGATATGGATGATCGATTTGCTCCGGATCGCCCATTAGAATGACTTTACTTCCTTCTCCCGCTCTGGAGACAATGGTCTTCACCTCATGGCGGGAAAGGTTCTGCGCCTCATCAATAATAATGAACTGTGATGGGATTGAACGGCCGCGAATATAGGTTAAGGCTTCTACCTGTATACTTCCTAACCCCATTAAGATTTTATCGATATCGCCAGCTTTTTTGGTATCGAACAGGAATTCCAGATTATCATAAATAGGCTGCATCCAGGGTCTAAGCTTCTCATCCTTCTCACCGGGCAAATACCCAATATCTTTACCCATAGGAACGACCGGACGGGCGATAAGCAATTTTTTGTATTTATGTTCATCCTCCACTTTGAATAGTCCGGCTGCAAGCGCCAATAACGTCTTCCCTGTCCCAGCCTTACCCGTGATCGTTACGAGTGGGATTTCATCATTTAGCAGCAGCTCCAGTGCCATTCGTTGTTGAGCATTACGGGCGCTAATCCCCCAAACCGAATCATTGCCCAGATAGAGTGGCTCCAGACGTGTGGCATCACTATTCACTTTGAGAAGAGCTGATTTGCCAGTGCCAATCTCATCCTTGAGAATCACAAATTCATGAGGGTACAACGGATACGACAACGCAAGCTGTTTTACCGTCAGAGAGCGGTGACTGTAATATTCATCAATCAATGCGGGATGAACCTGCAGAGATTGGTAACCAGTGTATAGTTCATTTAAGTCTCCAGTACGATCTGACAAATAATCCTCTGGCGTAATTCCCAGTACATCCGCTTTAATACGAACCAGTACATCCTTGCTCACAAGCACAACGGGACGCGGATCGGGCTTCTCATTCTCTTCATTTAAATAATTGAGAGCAACAGCCAAAATCCGATTGTCGTTAGACACCTCACCAAACATTTCCTGTACCTTCACAAAACTGCGATGGTTAAGTTCTACCTTCAGCTTGCCTCCATGCTCCAGTTCCACACCACTATGCAAATGACCTAGTTCCCGGAGTCCATCAAGCAATCGGGATACTGTACGGGCATTCCGACCGATTTCGTCAGCATTGCGCTTCTTGGAGTCGATTTCTTCCAGCACAACAGCCGGAATAACCACCTCATGCTCCTTGAAAGAGAAAATTGAATTGGGGTCGTGCAAAAGCACGTTGGTATCTAGCACAAATATCTTGTTCATATTATCCCCTCCACAGCGCCTGGTTTGATTGATCATACATAACTCTTTCCGCCAAGGGAAAAGATATGGTACAGAAACGATTCTTTGGCTGAAAGGAGTAATCACATATGAGAAAATCAATATGTCTGTTGCTGGTACTGCTGCTACTGACAAGCTGCGGTATCGCTAATAAAAAGACATCACCCTCTCCTCAGAATAAACAATCTGCGAATGCTGTAAAGGGTACGGGGAACCATGAGGTTCGGCAATTGTCCAATGATGGTGCGACTAATCCTAAAGCCACCTCAAAAGCTGGTCAAGCCGTCAATGTTAATGGAGAAAGTGAAATTGCACTTAAGGATCATTTTGAACAGTTGGCCAAAAGAGTTCCCGGTGTAAACGGCGCACACTGTGTAGTCATGAACAAAGTTGCCATTGTTGGTCTTGATGTAGAAGGTTCTCTGGGCCGTTCACGTGTAGGAAGCATCAAATATTCTGTAGCGGAAGCCATCCGCAAAGACCCAAGAAGTGTACGGGCGCTTGTCACTGCGGATATGGATCTCTCCAGCAGATTAGCGGAAATGAGCCGCCATATCTCCAAGGGACATCCGATATCCGGATTCTCATCCGAGCTGGCCGATATTATCGGACGAATCATGCCACAGCTGCCAGAGGATACCAAGCCGCAAAAAAATGCACAGTAGAGGTTAAGAACAAAAGATGTTCTTTGAGTTCAAAAAAAGCCCAGTGATATTTTCACTAGGCTTTTTTCATGGCAGCAAATACTTGTCCGTCCAACTTCTCAGCGGCACGTCCATCATAAACTTTCGCATATCTTGGGGCGGAGTCCAGCTGCGCGCCGTAAAAAAGCGCGTTGCGGACCGCTTGAATTTCAACATCAAAACAGCACATCTTAAAAGGAACATCTTCTAGCGGGTCCTGCCTTACAGCAGCACTACCGTTAATGGCATAGACAGTTCCTTCACCAAACACAGTTATAGTTATTAATGGATTAACCTTCATATTATTCACAAGTCTTGAACGATGATCAATAGCCAAACGCACAGTACTAGGACTAACAGCATAAAGCCACGAAATAGCTGTGGATGTAGGACCGCCTGTCTCCGCATCAACTGTGTTTAGAAGAACAAAGGTTTCCGATTGCAGCATCGATAGCAAAGTTTCATTCAGCTGAGCAACGGCTTCGGACATAAGTACTGGCCCCCTATGCGACGTTAATTCATTCGATTTATTATATTATAGCACAGGCTGAAACTTGCATTCAATTTTAGCTATGGAAGATATTAAGGTCCTCAAGGCGTCTCAGCAGCTGTCGAATCAGCTCCCGTGGAAATTCCTGCAATTCGATCCTGCAAGCTTTTCTTAGCGGCCTCAAACTCCTCATCATTAATATATACATATGGACTTCGCCATGTTCCAGTAACCGGCTTGAATTCGATATTCTCTTTGGAAATCTTCCAATACGTCGCAATCATATCTTTGATTTGCGAATTTTCGATATCTGTCTTCATGTTACTGTCCACTGCATCAAGCACCTTGCCGATTTTTAATACGCCACCAAGCGATTGCATCTGATCCACCAGACTGTTCAGAACTTCGTTCTGGCGTTTGTTGCGATCAAAATCATCTGATGCGTTGGTCTTAGGCTTGCAATTGGATTTACGATACCGCACATAGTCCAGTGCATTTTTTCCATCCAGCTCTGCCGGACCCTTTTTCAGATTGATATTCGTGCCATCCACAGTGTCTGTATAACACATATTTTCACTAATATTTACTTCGACTCCCCCAAGCTCGTCCACTACATCACGGAAGCCCTGAAAATCAAGAATCGTTGTATAATCTACATCAATATCCAAATACTTACCCATCATCGTCTTCATCTCATCTTCAGCCAGTAGACCAGAGGATTTCTCCTTACCCTTGAAGCGAGCATAAAATTCATTAATTTTCGTCTTCTTATAGCCGCTTAGCTCCACATAGGTATCACGAGGAAGCGAAACAATAGTCGCTGATTTAGTCTTAGGATTAAGTGCTGCAACCATGATCACGTCAGTCAAATAAGACTCGTGTTTAGGTCTGTTATCCGTTCCCAGTATAAGCATTGTCAGTGGTTTTTCTGAAGCGGAATGCCCTGGAGCAACCGTACCCTCAACCCCTGCATTAAATACGCCATGCTCAAGCTTCCAATACAGATAACCGCCATAACCCAACACGCCGAGGATCGCAATAATTAGCAAAGTTAACAATACTCTAACTAATCTGCCAAAAAAACCTCTCTTTTTCACTTTCTTTTTCGTTTTTTTCTTAGAAGCACCCTTCACAGGCTGTTTTCTATTAGTAGGTTGTTGCCCGTTTGCTCTTGGAGGTAAACCGCTGTTTCTTGTACTCATAATAGAATAAAGTCCTTTTCATTTCATTTAGAATTAGAATTGCTACATTAATTAGACGATCCTTAAGGTACAAAAGTTGCAATTACGATCTCTTCGCTGCTGCCGCAGCCTTTCTCTTCTGTCGAGCTTCTACTATATAACGTATCCGTACCATCAGCATTAATCCGACAGCAACCAACAGACACTGGATAATCGGAAGCTTATCATGTTGGAAAATGAGGAGCATGCCAGAGCCAACCGCCATCATTATGTAGAGCATGATTTCCTTGCCAATCGATAACTTTTGATTCACACGAAAGACTTGATTATAAACAAAAGTAAGCAATATAAAGATAACAATATAAGCGACGATTGGATGCTCAGCGAACCACACCTGCATAGATAACCGCACTCCTCCCAAATTTAAGATACGTTTACATTATATCATCAGTAGGGGAATTTTTTGTTTCTTATATTAAAAAAAGCCGCCGGATGCAATAATCCGGCGGTCTTATTCATAAGCATGTGTTTACGCGTTGGCTTGTGCTGTTTTACGTTGTTTCTCTACACGTTCGCGTTCGCCTTTGTTCAGAATCTTTTTACGCAAACGAATGGATTTAGGTGTAATTTCACAATATTCATCATCGTTCAAATATTCAAGTGCGCCTTCCAAAGAGAAGGTGCGTGGTGTCTTCATTTTTACAGTATCATCTTTGCCTGAGGTACGCATGTTGGTAAGTGCTTTTTCCTTACAGATGTTAACGATAATATCGTTATCACGGGTATGCTCGCCTACGATCATACCTTCATAAATTTCTGTACCTGCATCCAAGAAGAGAATACCACGATCCTCAACACCCACGATTCCGTATTGAGTTGTTGATCCAGTCTCACTTGCTACAAGCACACCTTGATGACGTCCGCCAACTTGACCAGCAACCAGTGGAGCGTAGCTGTCAAAAGCATGGTTCATAACGCCGTAACCGCGTGTCAAAGTCAAGAAGTAAGTGTTGTAACCAATCAATCCACGTGCAGGAATCAGGAACTCCAGACGTACTTGACCCGTACCGTTGTTAATCATATTGACCATTTCGGCTTTACGAGTACCCAGACTCTCCATAACAGAGCCCATGCTCTCTTCTGGAATATCAATCATTAGACGCTCAAGCGGCTCCATTTTGACACCGTCGATTTCTTTAATGATTACTTGTGGTTTAGAAACTTGCATTTCATAACCTTCACGACGCATATTCTCGATCAGAATACCAAGGTGAAGCTCACCGCGTCCAGAAACGATAAATGCATCAGGACTATCAGTTTCTTCCACACGCAAACTCACGTCTGTTTCAAGTTCTTTAAATAGACGCTCACGTAGTTTACGGGAAGTTACCCATTTACCTTCTTTACCAGCAAAAGGACTGTTATTCACTAGGAATGTCATTTGCATGGTTGGCTCGTCAATCTTCAGAACCGGAAGTGCTTCAGGGTTTGCAGGATCAGCAATGGTCTCACCAATGTTGATGTCCTTGATTCCTGCAATAGCAACGATATCCCCTGCGCCCGCTTGCTCTGTTTCAATACGTTTCAAACCTTGGAAGCCGAACAATTTCTCGATACGTGCAGTTTTGCTCTTACCATCACGCATAATAACTGTTACAGATTGACCTTGTTTGATCACACCGCGGTTAACACGTCCAATCGCAATACGACCCAAGTATTCGTTATAATCCATCAACGTTACGAGGAATTGAAGCGGTTCTTCAACACTTTCGGTTGGAGCTGGAATATGTTCAACAATGGTTTCGTAGAGCGAAAGCATCGTTTCATCTTGTTTCTCAGGAACCATGCTTGATGTACCATTAAGAGCAGATGCATAAACAACAGGGAATTCCAATTGTTCGTCATTTGCTTCAAGTTCGATGAACAAATCGAGCACTTCATCAATAACTTCCTTAGGACGAGCAGCTGGACGGTCAATCTTGTTCACGACAACGATCGGTGTAAGTTTTTGTTCCAATGCTTTACGCAGGACGAATTTCGTTTGCGGCATGCAGCCTTCATAAGCATCAACAACCAGCAATACACCGTCAACCATTTTCATGATCCGTTCTACTTCGCCACCAAAGTCAGCATGTCCAGGTGTATCCACAATGTTGATCAAAAACTCTTTATAAGTAATTGCTGTATTTTTAGCTAGGATTGTAATTCCACGTTCCCGTTCGATATCATTAGAGTCCATAGCACGTTCTTGCAAGTGCTCATGGGCGCTGAAGATCCCCGATTGTTGAAGGAGCTGATCGACGAGTGTTGTTTTGCCATGGTCAACGTGGGCAATGATCGCAATGTTGCGAATATCTTTTCTTGAATGCATGATTTGTATCCAAATCCTCTCATTTATCAAATTAAAACTGTTAAAATTCATAGCATGTCACGGCAGTCTCACAAAAGAAGCGCCAGGCAGAAAGCCGACGCTTCAACATAACATTAATATTATAGTGAAAGTACCATGAAAAGCAAGTCTTTTTATGAAAAAACAGTTACCAATTTCCGTTTTTTTTCACAAGATCCTACAGCAATTAGCTTCGATACCATCTATTCCGGCCACGTGCTCTGCCTCGACCGGTAATCAGCCAAATTCCTACAGCTATTAATACAATCCCGATCAGGTAGATCGCGCCGGTGCCCATAAGGCTGAAAATACAAAGTGCAAGGCTTAGTAAGCCTAATGTTACAGCAATTGCTGACAGGCCACCCGTCCGTCTAGGTTCATAGATGGAGTATTCATACAAGCCCACGGCAAGACCAAGCAACAGCACAGGCCATAAGTTTCTCATAAGCCCCCATCCCCAAATATTGCAGAGGCCAAACAACAAACCATACACCGTTAATATCCCGGCAGGAACCAATACCGAGGCCGAAGCACGACGGCTGAAAAATAACATGTGTAGTACTATTCCTGGAATTAAAATCACTAGAGGCCAAAGCGCGCGCCCCAAAAATCCGAAGACGCCCAGCTTACCTAATAAAATCACGATGCCAGCAGCAACAATAAAAATTCCTAGCTGTATATCTTTCTTTGAAGACATCCTTCACCCATCCCTTCAATTTCACGTCTACCTCATTTCCTCGTCACCTTATAGCCTGAAAGCGACAGGATTCTTACTCATATATTATCCGAAACATACGCAAAATGCCATCACTCCCTGTGATTAATCAGTGTCGATAAGCGCTTCTGATCACGCAAAAAAAACGGACAATTCCAATTTATGGAGATGTCCGTTTAGTATTGCCTTTTATTGCAATTTATTAACCTGCAGATGTTTTTCTGCGTTTTATTGCTCCCGTAACGACAACTAATATTCCTAAGGCAATGGGCAAATAGGAATGTGAGGAAGGGAACAAAAAGGAGAGCATCGTCCCTAATTTTGCATCCTGAAGCAACATATCCCCTGCTGTAAACGCCAATATATAAGCACCGATAAATACGAGCACTGGAAACCGGTGCAGCCAGCCTACAATAATGCCGCTTCCCCACACTACTATCGGAATGCTAAGGGCAATCCCGATGACAATTAAAGCCAAATCTCCTTTAGCTACTCCTGCAATGGCTAGTACATTATCCAGGCTCATAATGAAGTCTGCTACAAGAATCGTCCGGATTGCTTTCCAGACTGAGGATGATTCCCTTACTCTGAGATCCTCCTCTTCCTCCAAAAGCAGCTTGAACGCTATCCATAGCAGCAGCATTCCCCCTCCAGCCTGAATATAAGGGATTTTTAATAGCAATACCGCAACAAAAGTAAGCAAACACCGCAGAACAACTGCGCCTGCTGAGCCCCACCATACTGCAGTCTTTCGGTGCTTCGCCGAAAGATCCTTGCTGGCCATTGCGATAACCATTGCATTATCTCCGCTCAGCACCAGATTAATCATCAATATTTCACCAAGGAGCAATAATGAATCCATTCGCACTTACCTCCCCGAGTCACATGTAACTACTTGTATGTTCGGAAATGACAAGCTATGCTTCCTGTCCAACTTTTTTTGAGCGTGAACGCATGTTGGCTCCTTTTTTTGCGTATACAAAACTAAGCATATTTTGAAGCTCAATCTAACAAACTTGGGAGTGACTTCGCTTTGAATACATCCATTTGGGAGTTTATATTATCGCTGCTCAACATTATTTTTCTAGATCTTATTTTGGCGGGAGATAATGCCATTGTGATCGGTCTTGCGGCGCGTAATTTACCGTCAGACACGCAAAAGAAGGCTATCGTATTTGGAACAGCAGGTGCTGTAGTGTTGCGGATCTTCGCAACGATTCTGGTCGTATGGCTCTTGAAAATCCCCTGGTTACTGCTTGCCGGAGGGATTTTACTCATTCTGATTGCCTATAAGCTGTTAACCAGTGAGAACACATCAACAGATATCAAGGCAGGTCAAAGCTTGTGGTCCGCTGTAGGGACAATCATTTTAGCTGATGCTGCCATGGGCCTTGATAATGTGATCGCCATTGCCGGAGCTGCCAAGCATAATATCTCACTGGTTATCATAGGACTGCTGATCAGTGTTCCCATCGTTGTGTGGGGAAGTACCCTTTTTATTAAATTAATCAACAAATATCCATGGATCATTTATATTGGTTCTGCTGTCTTAGGTTTTACTGCTTCAAGTATGATTACGGATGAACATCAGCTTGTGCCATTTTTTGATCATCATCCGCTGCTCAAATATCTGTTTATAATCGTGATCATTATAGGTATCTTGGCAGCGGGACATTGGAAACGCCAATCAAAACCAGAAGAGCCTCAGGAGGGCACAATCGTCTAAACCACAAAAAAACTGCCTCAGAACGTAGATTTCACTACGCTTCAAGGCAGTTTTTTGGTTTATTACTTTAGAACCATTCTTCCTGTAAACCAGCCTCGACACTTACAACATCACTAGGCTTCTCATCTCCATAGGGAGTGATTAACACGGTCTCTGTGGCTTCAATCGCCGCTTCCAGAAGTTCAGAATATCCCGGAAGCGTAGCCTCTATCTTATCCACAATCCGTAAATTCGGATTTGTTGTAGGTGATTTTGGAACAAATAAAGTACAGCAATCCTCATAAGGAAGGATAGACAAATCATAGGTACCGATGTTCTTCGACAGGTCCACGATATCACTTTTGTCCATCATTACCAGCGGACGCAGAAGGGGGAGGGTTGTCGCCCGGCCAATCACGTTCATGCTTGGCAAGGTCTGGCTAGCGACTTGTCCCAGACTATCCCCGGTTACAATCGCCAATGCACCTTCCCGCTCAGCAAGCTGGGTAGTAATTCTCAGCATTGCCCGCCGCATCAGTGTAATAATCAGATTATCCTGGCCGATGCCGGTAAAGGAAGTCTGCACTTCAGTAAAGGGTACCAGATGCAGCTTGATTACACCCGCATAACGTGACAATACCCGCGCAAGATCCACAACTTTTTGTCTAGCAAGCTCGCTTGTATAAGGATAACTGTAGAAGTGCACGCACTCCACTTCAAGTCCGCGCCGCATGGATGACCAGCCTGCTACGGGACTATCAATGCCACCGGACAGCAATAACATCGCTTTTCCGTTAGTGCCTAATGGAAATCCACCTACACCGGCAATATTTTCACAGAAAATATAAGTATGTCCCTGACGAATTTCGACCCTCAGCTCTAATTCAGGCGATTTAACGTCTACGGTGAGGCCAGGATATCCTTGCAATAGTGGTGTCGCGATCAGTTTATTCATCTCAATGGAGCCGTAAGGGAACTCTTTCCATACCCGCCGAGCATTAACCTTAAATCTGGTGCCCTGAGCAGGCGCGATTATCTCCAAAAATTGACGGCTGACCGCTACAATATCCTCAAGCTCTGACTTAGAAACCTTCACTGGACTAACTGAAGCAATGCCAAATACATTCTTCAGTGCTTGTACCAATTCAATCGCAGATTCCCCGTTCAATTCCACGTAAATTCTTCCGAATTCCTTGCTCAGAACTACGTTTGGATAAGGCTTAATCAATTCCTTCACATGACGCAGTACGGTTTTTTCAAATCGGGTACGATTTTTGCCCTTTAAAGTAAACTCTCCAAAACGCAGGAGCAGCATATCAGCGTATTCTATACTATGGGCTCTGCCTTCTGCAGATTCCTTATTCATCATGCTCATTTGTTACTTCATTCCTCCTTCAGCAATCTTTAAAGCTTGTACCGCAGTGGTTAATGCTTGCTCAAGCGCAGCGACATCCTCATCTGTATGACTGTCGCCAAGGCTAATACGAATCCCACCTGAAGCACTGGAGACATCTTTACCCATAGATAATAATACACGACTAGGCTCAGCCAGTCGTGAGGAGCAGGCCGAACGGGTGGAGACAGCCATCCCCAGTTCCTCTAGCTTGCGGGCAAATACCTCTCCCTTCATGCCAGGGTAAGAGAAATGCACAATATGGGGAGCTCCATCCTGTCTGCTGTTTATAACAAATTCAGGAACGGTGCGCAAGAAGCGTAATAATCGATCTCGGAGTGGAACCAACTGGGCAACGAAGGTTTCGCGCTGCTCACCACTCATGCGGATAGCTTTGGAGGATGCGACAATCGCAGGTACATTTTCAGTTCCAGCGCGTTGTCCTTCTTCATGAGAGCCCCCTGTAAGCAATGGGAATAGCTTAATTCCCTCTTTGATATACAGTAATCCCACTCCACGTGGGCCTCGAAGCTTATGAGGAGACAGGCTATAAAGATCCACCTGCCAATCTTTTAAATCAACTGCAAGCTTACCATATCCCTGAACACCATCTACATGAAATAAGGTTCGCGGATTCACAGCTTTAATCAGCTTCCCCATCTCTTTAAGCGGTTGTATCGTTCCAATCTCGTTATTGACATGCATCACACTAACAAGCACTGTGTCGCGCCGGACAGCAGCAGCTACGCGATCAGGATCAACAACGCCAGTGCTATCGGGTGCTACAAAAGTAACCTCCCAGCCCATTCGCTGCAATTGCAGGAAACTCTCATATACAGAGGGATGCTCTATTTCTGTAGTTACCAAATGGCGACCTCTAGTCTGATATTGCAGAGCAGCGCCTTTTATCGCCAAATTATTGCTTTCCGTTGCACCAGAAGTAAATAGAATCTCCTGCGGTTGTACAGATAAAGCAGCAGCGCATACTTCACGCGACCGTCTGATCAGCTTACCCGCTTCACTGCCCGCACGGTGCAAAGAGGAAGGGTTCGCATAATGCAGCTTCATAATTTGTTCCATCGTCTGCACCACTTCTTCATAGGGCGGTGTAGCGGCGGCATAATCCCAGTAAAGCATATGTCAAATGTCTCCTTTACTTCGTTGAGTGAACTTATTATCGAAAAAGGATCAAACGGTGTTTCCCGTTTGATCCTTTTTATTATACCGCGTATTGAGCGCGAGCGCGTTCTATTTTAAAGATATAAGATTGTGTCTCTTTTGGAAGCAGGCTAAGTTTCTCCAATAATTCCTGATCATTGGTTACTCCCAGATCTGTTACCCGTCCCGGCCCTGCGTTGTACGCTGCAAGTGCCATCTTTTCTTCTCCGCCAAAGCGTTTCAGTTGATAAGATAAATAACGTACGCCGCCATCAATGTTTTGCTCCGGATCGAATGAATCAGTAACCCCTAAGCCGCTCGCGGTGCCATCCATAAGCTGCATTAAACCTTTAGCCCCTGCCGAAGAGACCACATTAGGATTAAACGAAGATTCAGTATCAATCACTGCTTTGATCAGATCAATCGGCACGCCATATTTAGCACTCGCCTTCTGGATGAGATCATCATAGCTCGTAGGTGTGGAACCCGTTATTTCCCCGGAAATTATGTTATTGAAGGTTTCTGTTGTCCCACCTATCTGCTGCCATAACAAGCTGCTGACTGAAGTTGCATCCGGGAGAGAAGTCAAATAGCTTGAACTTTCACTACTCGTTGACATTGCCTGAAGCATTGTCGCAAATCCAGAAGCTGAAACTCCCGTTGACCGTTCATTTCCATTCGCGGAGCTAGTTTTTTCGGTTGTAGCCTTAAGGTTGATCCATTTAAGCTGCCCTAACCCGTCGGTTACAGCGGGATTGATCTGCATGCTGGCGCACTCCTTTTTTGTCCTACTCGAATCATATATAAGGTTTCGCGTTGAAATTTCGATGAATTACGGCTTAATCTTACATTTTATCTGAGATTATTGCTATATGTTGGAATGAAAAAACAGACTTCAGACCCTGATATTTAGGTCTAAAAGCCTGTTTAGATCAAAGCCATTCAGTTCTTTTTAGCGCGCAAAGGGAATCATCACAAAGTAACTTAGTGTCGCAACAATCCCTAAGCCCATTGCCCATGCCCCAAGCGTTTTTTGCTCTTTGACATAGGAATAATAACCAACTACGGCAGCGATGGGTCCGAGAATAAAGGACCAGATGAACAATGAGGCGATCCCCATCCCCAGTCCAACATACCCCATTACCCGGCTTCCACTATAATCCGCTTCATTGTCCTTTCGCTCTTCCACTCTCCGCGGGGCATCCCGAACCTGCATTGGAACCGGATTTACCTCAGCAGCGTATTCTTCGCGATGCTCTCTGTCCCGACGAGGATAGTCCACTCTCCGCGGACGAAGAATGACTTTTCTCGGACCGGATTGTTCCCGTGATGAGCTTGATTCATTATCCTTTTCTGTGTCCATTCTGGCGGCCTCCTAAGCGTTCGGCTTAAACGTCAGACAGCATGTTGCAGATGATGTACTGGCATGATCGCGGTGACCTTCATTTGTCATTTCTTCAGCATATTCTTCCTTATAACCATTGCCTACGTGCTTATCGATCTCGATGACAATTTCTTCAGCCCGGCATAAATTATGCTCGCCCCAATAATGACAATTGCTCACGCTACATTTTACTAATGGTTTTTCACTCGACATAATTATCACCTCGGCTTCATTATGTCCGCTCCATTTACCCGCTATTCGACAGAGTGGTTTCCAGTTGATGTATCGAGACAGGCTTTTAATCCACGCAAAAAAGGACCCGCTCATCGTCATTACAAAAATGACAAAGTGCTGATCCCTTTAGATCACTATTTAGAAGTTAAACCTGATTTTGCATACGTTTCTCGGTCAAATAGTCGTTCTCATAATAAATGAGATCATCGCGAAGATCTTCATACGTTTTGGTGATTTCTAGGATGATATCACGTGCGGGACGTACTGGCTTTTTGCGGAAACGGATTGCATCCTGACCTGTATAAGCGTAACGGCCATCTTCAGAATAGCTTTCATTTTTCGGATAAAAGAAGTTGTTCACGCCATAGTGATATACATTATAAAGCGCTTTCTGTGCAAAAGATTCATCGAATGTCGCACGACGCAGCGCAACGCCTAATTTCTCATATGACATTTCCGAGAACACTAATAGGTGACGAAGATCGGACAGAAAACCTTGGTAAAATTGTACGGTTTCCTCATCTCCCTCAACTACAAGCTGAGGCAATGCATGCTCATTTAGAAATACTTCCATTTTGTCGATTACCACTTTAAGTTTATCTCTCGTCGATTCACATAATTTCTGCACATTGGCTGCTGACATAGCGGTTGCTCCTCCTTATTATTCCCTGCTCTTGTAGTCAATAAAGTTAATCCTCTGAAAGAAACCGCCCTAAAGACGTATCTCTTTATTCTTGCAATATCAGGATGTGAACACAGAGAAGTCTAACCTTCTGAACAATTATTAAGAACAACATCTAATGAGGTATCTCTTACAAAATCAAGAAGACAATTCGAGATACTTATTCTCTCTGATATTATCATAAAAAACGTTAGGAAGGTATCCTTTTCTAAGATGCATAAAAGATACGCTCTCTTCTAAACCTATAGACATTACATTGCATAGAGGAGCGGAAATCATGTCACGAAAAAATCTAACAGTTGCAGGTTTGGTTACAGCAGCTTTTACAGTTGGGTTATTTACCTTTGCCCTGCGCCCTGCCACTAATGGGACGACCAGAGAGGCCGCAAAAGTCGCTGTTCAGAATCCGGCTCCAACTTCAGCTTTGCATTCACCTCCAAATCCCTCTCAGGAAAAAACATTAAAGAAAACCTCCTTAAGCCAGGATGTGGAGGCAACAGATCATCTGAATAGAGTCGATGTCAGTAGACACTTAACTAAACTCCTGTCTGAAACAGACGGGATGTCTTCGATTCATGATAAATCAGTGTATGCGAAACGATTGCAGCAAGACCACGGGTTTATCTCCATGCTGATGTGGATCGATTTCCGCACACAAAAGACTGAGACCTTTAAGTCGTCTTTTCCAAAAGGAACCGAACAGGAGAACAAACAGCTTCTAAAATATCTCAATACGGCAAAATCAGCAATCCACGGTCATCAATCCTATGAATCTCCAACGTTTACAATCGGTAAAGAAAAATATTACTTTATCGCTCAGCGGAACAAAGAGAAAAATGTAGGGATTATTGCTCTTATTAACCAAAAGGTGCTTGGGCGTGTGGCAGATCATCAGCTGAAGAACCTGCGTCTCATTCCGTATCCTAAGGAAGGCAAATACCATGTGGAATCAGTCCATACCGATAATTTAAAGGACATCACAGTCAAGACCGGCCATGATAACGAAAATGCCAGCCATTTTTATGAGAATGAAATTGTAGTCCGTTTTAAGGGAAATGCTCCGACTCAGGGACAGCTCCAGACTATAACCGCCGATATCCACTGCAAGCAGCCACGCAAGCTGGGATATGCCTATATCTTTCGCTCTGAGAAGATGAGCTATTATCAGCTGAAATCCTATTTCACCAACAAATGGCATCCCGAGTATACGGAACCTCACTATATGTATTTAACCAATGATACCATCACTAAAAACGCTGAAGGAACTGTCACGCCTAACGACATGTTATTCTCCACTTACCAATGGAACCTCCCGGCGATTGAAACTGAGCTAGGGTGGAATCTTTCCAAGGGTAGCAAAGAAGTGGTTGTCGCCGTAGTCGATACGGGAGTGCAGATTAGTCATCCTGATTTACAAGGTAAGCTTTTGACTGGTTACAATGCCATTACCAATGGTTCCACACCCGAGGATGATGTAGGTCACGGTACACATGTATCTGGAATCATTGGCGCACTTGTTAACAACGGGGAAGGTGTAGCTGGCATCAGCTGGTACAATAAGATCCTCCCTGTAAAAGCGCTAGATAACTCAGGTGCCGGAACGACTTATTCCGTAGCAGAAGGTATCATATGGGCAGCTGACAATGGCGCAAAGGTTATTAACTTAAGTTTAGGGAATTATGCCGACTCGCAGTTCCTCCATGATGCGATTAAATACGCCTATGACCGGGACATCGTGCTTGTGTCTGCAGCAGGCAATGATAATACAGAACGGCCTGGATACCCTGCAGCTTATCCCGAAGTGATTGCAGTGGCTGCTACAAATGCTTCAGGGGAAAAAGCCTCCTTCTCCAACTACGGCGATTATATTGATGTCGCTGCACCCGGAGAAAGCATCGCAAGCACCTATCCGGACAGCCAGTATGCCGCTTTATCCGGCACGTCGATGGCCAGTCCCCATGTCGCTGCGCTGGCGGGTCTGGTACGTTCACTGAATCCTAATCTGACGAATAAGGAAGTTATGGACCTTATGACCAAAAACGCTGTTGATCTGGGAACTTCCGGCCATGATAAATACTTTGGCTGGGGTCAGGTCGATATTTATAAAACGCTACAAGCGGCAAGCGGCAATCAAGTTCCATTGCAGCTTTTTCCGCAACATGTACGCCAGCAAATGAATCAATTAAAACAAAGAACAAATAACACCCCATAACCGTATCATTGCAAAAACCGGCCAAGTAAGCGCAGAAACCGCTGTAACCCTTCCTCCATTTCGAGTTCCTTCATTTGCGAATAGCAAAGACGGATGTGGCGGGAAGGCGTTTCCGCAGAGTAACATACATCACCGGGTAAAAAAGAAATGCTCTCCTGCTCCGCCAAGTCATGCAGGCTTGCGATATCAGGAGAAGGGGGCAGCTCCAGCCAGAGATTAAGTCCTCCCTCTGGTAGAATATAGTTCACTCCAGGCGGCGCGTACAGCTTCAGAAGCTTCGCCGCCTTTTCCATACGACCACGGAGTGTAATTCGTAGCTGTGCTGCGTAGGCGTCGTATTTTTCAGCGATGAAGGGTAATACGGCCTTCTGTGTCAGCAAGGGACTTCCCAGATCACTCGCAGATTTAGCGGCGATCAGCCGGGACAGAATATTTCCTTCTGCAGCCACACAGGCGATTCGGCAACCAGGTGCAAGTACTTTGCTAAAGCTTTTCATATAGACTACATGTCCATCGGGATCCATTGATTTAATCGCCCTAGGTGGTGGTGCATGGAAATATAAATCACTAAATGGGTCATCCTCAACAATGAGGCAACGGTAGCTGCGCGCTAATTCCAGCAGTCGTTGTCTTCTTGTGATGCTCATAGTTGCACCGCTTGGATTTTGAAAAGTAGGGATGGTATAAATTAGCTTTGGAGGTCTTTGATCACACATTTTTGTAAGAACATCCACTCGCATCCCTTCACTATCCGTAGGCACAAAAATCATCTCTGCACCTCGTCCCGCAAAAACATCAATAGCACCAGTATAGCTAGGCGCCTCAAGATAGACTGTATCTCCAGGACCAACAAATGTACGAGCCACCAGATCAATGCCTTGCTGGGTCCCGCTGGTTATCATCAAATCGGAAGAAGTGAGTGAAATCCCACGCGATTTCAAATGTTCTCTCATGACATTCCGCAGCTCAAGATCTCCCTGAAAATTCCCGTAGGTTGCCATAAGCTCCGGTTGCTCTTTGACCAAGGATGCATAGGTGTCACCAATATCTTGAAGTGGCAGCAGCTCACTGTGGATGGCGGCTAAATGAAAGGGATATTTCACTTCTGAAACATCAAAATTCCGCCAAAGCTGAGCCCGCGGCAAATAATCATCATATAAATCCTGCCAGCAACCCTCTTCTTGACGTCTATTATGGGTTGGATCGGCTACAAAGCACCCTTTACCCTGTCTGCAGTAAATAAGTCCTCGTTTCTCAAGCATATCGTAAGCCTTGCTTACTGTAACCTGACTCACGTTCAAGGTTATAGCTAGACTTCTAACGGAGGGCAGCCGGACACCTTGCTGAAGCAGTCCTGATGAGATCCGCTGACTGAGGGTTTCACTAATTTGATGGGGCAGAGTTTTGCTGCCGCTGCGATTCAAATCGATATGCATGAACCCTTCACCTCCACTGTTATATTCAACGCTTTACTGTTATACAGCACTCCTATTATGATAGCATCAAATCGAAAGGTGGAGAACTAATTTATGGATATCAAATACTCAACGGCAGCCAATCATCTAGGATCATCAGCAGTTCGGGAGATTCTAAAAGTTACACAAGGCAATGACATTATTTCACTTGCAGGCGGGCTGCCTGGGGAGGATTTGTTTCCCTTGGAGGCCGTACGTGATGCCTATAATCGTGTGCTCTCCAGCGACACCTCAGCGCTTCAATATGGGCTTACCGAGGGTTTTACTCCACTACGTGACAAAATCGCTGAAAGGCTTACCCGGCAAGGCATCCCGGTTACAACCTCTGAGATGGTATTGACTACAGGCTCACAGCAAGCTATAGATCTGTTATGCAAAATATTGCTGGATCCCGGCGATGCAGTTTTTGTGGAAGCGCCCACCTATCTGGCAGCACTACAAGTGCTCGGTTCTTACCGGGCTGCTATTCATTCGATACCAAATGATGAACATGGCATTCTGCCGGATCAGTTAGAAGAGCAGATTCGGATACATCGGCCAAAACTGCTATACGCAGTTCCGACCTTCAACAATCCGTCTGGAGCAACCTGGAGTAAAGAACGCCGCGAGAAGGTGGTTGAAATCTGCCGCCGTTACGGTGTTCTTATTTTAGAGGACAATCCCTATGGAGAAATAACCTTTGATGAAGATAAAACTCTATATCCACCCTCATTAGCCTCCATCGATAGAAGCTTCGGCGGGGATCATTGTGTAGTCTACACAGGGACCTTCTCCAAGATCGTCGCCCCTGCCCTACGCACCGGCTGGATTATCGGCGATTCCGAACTAATCAAGACCATCGCCAAGGCAAAGCAAGCAGCCGATCTGCATTCCAGCACCATCGACCAGCGTGCTTTAGATGAACTGCTGTTGCATTTTGATATTGAGCAGCATATCCGCCTCATCTCAAGAGAGTATCATTCGCGTATGAAGCTCCTGTCCGCGGAACTCAGATCACATAACTGGAAAGGAGCACATTTCCTCGAGCCAAGAGGCGGCATGTTCCTATGGCTTACCCTTTCCGAAGAGATTAACACTAAGGAATTACTCCCGCTGGCAGTGGAAAACGGAGTAGCGTTTGTACCCGGAGAGGTATTCTATTCAGCGGAGCCTCACAAAAACAAAATGCGCCTTAACTTCACACACACGCCACCAGAGCAAGTTCCTGTTGCTGTCCAGCGTCTAGAGAAAGCATTGGTACAATGGCAGCAAAATCAAAACATCGTTCGGTCGTAAACAACTGCTCGTAATCAATACCTACGATGGCAAAATAAAACGGCTTCTCCATCCTCCTTTATTGGACGGGGAAGCCGTTTTTTGTGAGCAGATTTCTGAGCTTTCACTTTTGCGCATTTGCAGAATGTTACATTTACGCATTTCTGCACATCTCATTTTCGTATTTCTACTTTTGTGGCACTACATAGCTCATTTCGTAATTTCACATTTCACATTTCACATTCAGCAATTTTTGCTCTTCACATTTCGAATTGCCATTATTCAGCGCCTCTGTACAGCTTATTTCGTATTTCCACATTCGCATTTCTACACATCTCATTTCGCATTCAGCAAATTTGCACGTCAAATGTCCCATTTCCCACATTTCGCTTTCCGCATCACCAAACATCCTCTAGTTACTCAACTCATCTGCCACTCAATTAACTCCGATTTCACAGGAAGTTACAGCCAGAGGTTACAATTGATATTTCGCTACTAACTCCAATCTTTCCGCAGAAGATTAGCCAAGCTCCGCATTGTTACAGTTTGCTAGCTACTAGTCTAATTCTGGCGTCAAAGTAACCATGGCGTTCGGAAGTTCGGGAGTTCTGAATTCTGGAGTTCTGAGTTCTGGAGTTCTGGAGTTCTGAGTTCTGGAGTTCTGGAGTTCTGGAGTTCTGAGTTCTGGAGTTCTGGAGTTCTGGAGTTCTGGAGTTCTGGAGTTCTGGAGTTCTGGAGTTCTGGAGTTCTGGAGTTCTGGAGTTCTGGAGTTCTGGAGTTCTGGAGTTCTGGAGTTCTGGAGTTCTGGAGTTCTGGAGTTCTGGAGTTCTGGAGGTTTGTATCGGACCCCAGCGCTCTTATTTGCATCAATTCCGCTCATTTGGTTTGCTATCGGACCCCATAGTCACTATTCGATCCAAAACGCCCGATATCCACCCTATTTATGCCGAATAACGGCTCTCCAGTCCGAAACTCCTCCAAAAAGGCATAAAATACACAAATAACTGCATCTCGGTCCGTTAGCATATCAGCTCATCAAACCATCAACCATCAGCTATCAGCTATCAGCTATCAGCTATCAACTCATCAAGCACCAGCCATCTATTCATCAACCACAAGCCATCTATTCATCAACCACAAGTTATCTGCTCATCAACCACCAGCCATCTGCTCATCAACCACCAGCCATCTATTCATCAACCACCAGCCATCTATTCATCAACCACCAGCCATCTGCTCATCAACCACCAGCCATCTGCTCATCAACCACCAGCCATCTATTCATCAACCACCAGCCATCTGCTCATCAACCACCAGCCATCTACTCATCAACCATCAACCATCAACCATCAACCATCAACCACCAGCCATCTATTCATCAACCACCAGCCATCTGCTCATCAGCCATCAGCTCATCAGCCGCTAGCAATTCTTCTAAAAAGTCTAATTTCTGCATATCACGTTCCAAATCCCTGCATGTTATCGCATTCACCGCTTTATATATTTGCCGTATCCGCATTTGTTTGCAACAAAAAAGGCGGCGTAGGCCGGGTTACCGGGATACGTCGCCGTTTGTATGGTGTTGTTATTATAACGTTGCAGTTAGGAAAGTTTGCCGTAAGCCGGGTTCTGTGCTCGTCGTGGTTCGATCGGGAACTACCCTCCCACCATAAGCGACAATCATCTATCTAGGCCATACATTACTGCACAGCTCCAGCGACCAACCTAGACGCGCCTCAGGCTAAGGCTGCTTATTCAGCTGCGTCTCATTAGGTCTTGCTCCAGATGGGGTTTACCAGGAACGAAGTCACCAGCGTTCCTCGGGGTCTCTTACACCTCGGTTCCATCCTTGCCTGTGCCGCCCTAAGGCAGCCATCGGCGGTCCATTTCTGTGGCACTATCCTTCAGCTCGCGCCGACTGGACGTTATCCAGCATCCTGCCTTATGGAGCCCGGACTTTCCTCCCGTGACGTCTTCACGTCACCGGCGATTGTCTGTCAAACTTTCCGAACAACATTATATATTATACAGACATCACATGTCTGGCACAAGCATTATTAAATGGCAATTTTATAGGAACTTAAATGGCTCCGTATTCACCTGCGAAGCATGCACAGCTGTATCATACTTATGCTCGGCCAATTTTCCAGCCATCCACTCCGCTACTTTCTCTTTCATGATCTTCTCCGCATTATGTCCCGGATCAATCAGAGTGATTCCGGCGAGCGCAGCATCCTGAACTGTATGATAATCCAGATCCCCAGTAACCAGGACATCCGCACCGCGGAAAATAGCACTGTTATAATACTTTCCACCCGAGCCGCCGAGAACGGCAGCTTTACGAATCGGACGGTCCAAATCACCAACAACCCGTACATGGTCTACCTTCAGGCCTTTTTTTACCGTCTCCACGAATTGTCCAAGGGTTGTAGGCTCTTTGAGCTTTCCTACCCGCCCAAGTCCTAAGCTGCGGCCTTTAAGATCCATTGAGTACAAATCATAGGCAACCTCTTCATAAGGATGGGCCTTAAGCATAGCCTGCACCACTTTATTGCGGATGGAGTGCGGGACGATCGTCTCAATACGAATTTCCTCGGCACGTTCCATCTTACCTTTTTCCCCGATATAAGGATCCGTGCCTTCTCCTGGAATAAAAGTACCGTATCCCTCGATATTGAAGCTGCAATGACTATAGTTGCCAATTGCCCCTGCTCCAGCATTCAGAATAGCATCCAGAACCTTCTGATGATGATCCTTCGGCACAAATACTACCAGCTTTGATAATTGCTCGGAGTGAATGTCTTTGATGGGTACTCCGTTTTCTATGCCAAGAGCTTCAGCCATCCAATCATTCATTCCACCTTCGGTGACATCCAGATTGGTGTGGCTGATGTACACCGCAATGTCATTCTTAATTAATTTTTCATACATTTTGCCCGCCGGTGTGTCTGTCTGGATTCCTTGCAATGGACGGAAAATAATCGCATGATGCGCAATAATCAAATTGCAGCCTAGACGAATCGCTTCTTCAACTACCTCATCATTCACATCTAAAGCAACTAATACATTAGTGATTTCTTTTTGCAGCGTGCCCAGTTGAAGGCCAATTTTGTCCCAATCCTCAGCTAAATGCTTAGGAGCCAGTTGCTCCATATACTGAATTACTGTTTGTCCCTTGGCAAACATTGTAGCACCTCCGTAATTTCCCTGATCTGACCTTGAATCTGTTTCCGTTTATGCTCAGCAGATTCGAGTTCTGAACGTGACAACGATGTTAAAATGCCTTCCAATTTCTGAATCTCACCCTGCCACTTAGCAAAAAACACAGTATTTGGTGCTTGAAGCAGCCATGGTCCCATTTGAAGCAAGGCCTCTTGCCCAAGGACTTTAGCGGAATCCCCCAAGGTTAATTCACGATATACACTTTCATTTGTAATTCCAGCTTCCGTATTTTCTGGTACAGCCGTCAATACTTCATATAGCTTCCCGTCTTCTTCCAATATTCTCTCAGCTACGAGTACCCATTTATTATTTAATAACCAGCGGCGCAAAATATCCTCGCCTACATTCGGTTGAAGCAAAAGGGTTGTAACCTCTTTTAGCTTCCCCTGGCTTTGACCCCGGTCCAGAATCGCGGCAATTAATGCGCCTCCCATACCAGCAATCGTGATACAATTGACTTCACCAGGTTCCAGAACCTCAAGGCCATCTCCACGGCGCACCGAGATCACCTTCCCTAGTCCAGCCTCTGCAACGCCCTTACAAGCAGCATCAAAGGGACCCGGGTTTACTTCACCTGCAATTGCAAACACAGCCTTACCGCTTTCGACAGCGGCCACAGGAAGCAAGGCATGATCGGAACCGATATCTGCTAATCTGCTTCCTTGCGGAATTTGCTCCAGCAATTGCTGAAGCCGATCTGATAATTTCACATTGTTCATGTTGCCACCCACGTTATCCATTTTTTTCGAAACCCAAACAACAAAGCTAACCCTGCTGCAATCTTTAGGATCAGCATCAATGAAATCCACTGCGGATAATCCTGTCTTAATAAAAGAGCGTCAAGCTCTGGCATGATCCAAAGCGATACTCCCACTGCAAAATAAACACTGGCAACACCTCTTACCTTATGATGCAAAAGCCAGCTTAACCATACCATCAGCACACACAATGGCAGCCATAGGAACTCCAGTTCAAATATAGAGGCCTCCGGGCTTCTTCCACCGAAGAACCCTGCATACAGTAATGCCCAAAAAGCAAAACCACAGTACTGCAACAAACCTATCCGGAGTAAAAATCCCAAAATACACCATAACAAGCCGCAGCACCCAATTAGAATAGGCCTCCAGAGCTGAGGATCCAGATCATGCAAATCAATCAGCCATAGCCCAAAACCAAGCGTTAAAACACTGCCCAGCCCCGCTAGGATAAGACTGATAACATTGTTCCGGTCCTTATAAACGGCGGAGTATCCATAACAAATAATTAATACAGATAGTGCGGTTGCAAGTTGCAAAGGCCAGGGAAAAACGCTAAAATAAAGACTAATCAAGAAAATCAAGGAAATAATTCCAAAAGAAAACAGCCAAATTTTGATGCTTCCCTGCTGTAAATTTCTCAGCGAAATTGGATTGTTATCCTTATTCGCATCCTCATCGTCATACAGATTGGTTAAGAAATCGCAATACTGCTCTGGCAGCAACCGGCTTTTTCTCCAATACTGAATCTCTTTTATAATGATGTCGCGTTTTTCCAAATTCACTGGCTCATCCTTCTTTCCAGATACACAAGGTCAACACATTTTTTACCAGCGTAAATTCAAATAAAAGAACCTCCTGCCACTGAGCAGCAGAAGGTCCAGTTCATGAAATACTATTCAAGGAAATCCTTAAGCCGTTTACTGCGGCTAGGGTGACGAAGTTTGCGCAATGCCTTGGCTTCAATCTGGCGGATCCGTTCCCGGGTAACACCAAACACCTTGCCGACTTCTTCAAGCGTTCTTGTCCGTCCATCATCAAGGCCAAAACGCAGGCGAAGTACATTCTCTTCACGCTCCGTGAGCGTGTCCAGCACATCCTCCAGCTGTTCCTTCAGGAGTTCATAAGCCGCTGCATCCGCAGGAGCCAATGCTTCCTGATCCTCAATGAAGTCTCCTAGATGAGAGTCATCTTCTTCACCTATTGGCGTTTCCAAGGATACAGGTTCTTGGGCAATCTTCATGATCTCTCTAACTTTCTCCACCGTCAGTTCCATCTCAGCCGCAATTTCCTCTGGGGAAGGTTCGCGTCCCAGTTCTTGCAGCAATTGGCGAGAAACCCGAATCAGCTTGTTGATCGTTTCCACCATGTGTACAGGAATACGAATGGTACGCGCCTGATCCGCAATCGCACGAGTGATGGCCTGGCGAATCCACCAAGTCGCATACGTACTAAATTTGAATCCCTTGTTATGGTCAAATTTCTCTACTGCTTTGATCAGACCCATATTACCTTCCTGAATCAGATCCAGGAACAGCATACCGCGTCCGACATAACGTTTCGCGATACTTACTACGAGACGCAGGTTCGCTTCTGCAAGCCGGCGTTTAGCTTCTTCATCGCCATTCTTAATCCGCATAGCAAGCTCAACTTCATCGTCAGCCGACAACAAAGGAACGCGTCCGATTTCTTTTAGATACATACGGACAGGGTCATTAATCTTGATCCCTGGTGGCAGCGACAGATCGTCATCAAAGCTGAAATCATCGCTGTCTTTATCCTCATTATCCTCACTTGGTCGGAGGCTGTTAACCTCTTCATCGTTCTCGTTTACAACCTCAATTCCCAAATCACTGAGTTGCTCGTAGAACTCCTCCATTTGCTCGGGGTCTTGATCAAACGGCGATAATTTCTCCATAATATCTTTGTAATTTAATGATGATCTTTTCTTACCTTGCTCAATGAGCTGATCCTTAACCTGATCCAAAGTAAATTCTGCTTCCAATTCAGTATGCTGATCGTTCGCCATAATTCGACTCCCTCCTCCCTAGGTACATCCTGTCAACATGTCATTGTCTCTCTAGGGCTATAATCTCACTTGCTATTTGTGCCGCACGCAAAAAGTCACCTGACTTTTCAGCCTGAATCATCTCTTCACGCTTCTGTTCCATTTTGCGTTGCAGTGGGTATTTCCGCACTTCACGAATACAATCATCTAGAACCTGCATATTCCAGTCCGGAGGGGTATCCATCATGGATATTGATGTCGCAGTTTTCTCCAGACGATCATCCTGAAGTGATGATAGAAACCGGCTAATGCCGGGTGGTTTGCCTTGCGCGTAATAGGCATATAGATAAGCAGCAATTGCCGCATGATCAACGATGTTGAAATCTTCTCCGAGGCGTTCGCCCACATACGTGGCGGCTTCCGGGTCCTGAATCATAAAGGACAATAGACGCCGTTCCGCGACATGATAAGCGGGTAGTAAGGTCGGTGTCTGCACCTGCCCTTTTTTATGCCTACCATTATTCCACCTTTTGTCGTTATTATCCCCTTCAGGGATGTTTTTTTGCATCGATGCCCTAAGTAAATTACAATCCTGCTTCAAACTATCATAGGAAAGTTCGAGTTCAGCAGCGATTTCCTTCAGATAAACCTCTCGCTCTGTTGAGGAATGCAGTGAAGCAATAACTTCTAAGGCCTCCTTGACATAGGCGATTTTGCCATCTTCCTCTAGGAGTATATGGTTTTTTTTCAGATATATAAGCTTAAATTTTATGGATGAAACTGCTGAATCAATAACCTGATCTTTAAATCTTTCTCCTCCATGCTTGGAGATAAATTCATCCGGATCCACCCCGCTTGGCAGTAAGGCGATCTTTACACGCAGGCCGCTGCCTTCAAGCATCGGAATGGCTTTCATGGCTGCTGCTTGTCCCGCCCGGTCACCGTCGTAAGACAGTATAATTTCATCAGCCAGGCTTTTCATCAGTGCCACATGACCCTCCGTCAAGGACGTTCCCATCGTTGCTACGCCGTTATGCACACCCGCTTCCCAGGATGAGATGACATCTCCATATCCTTCAAACAGGACGATTTGTCGAGTTTTGCGAATGGATGCTTTGGACTGGTGCAAATTGTACAATATCCGGCTTTTGTTAAACAATCTACTCTCCGGAGAATTTAAATACTTAGGTTGACCCTCTCCAAGTATTCTTCCGGCGAATGCGATTACCTTGCCTGTACGGTTGGCAATCGGAAAGATAATCCGGCCACGGAAACGATCCAAATAGCCTTTGCCCTCACCGCGGGCTGACAGAAGTCCGCCTTTCTCCATTTCCGCAAGGTCAAAATTTCGTTTTTCCAAAAACTGCAACAAAGTATCCCAGCGGTCCGGAGCGTATCCGATCTGAAACTGGTCAATCATTTTATCACTGAAGTTCCGGCCTCTTAAATAGTCCATAGCGGCTTTGCCGTGTTCCGTGTTCTTCAGCAAGTAATGATAGAACTTTGCCGACCATTCATAAGCTTGAATCAACCGGTCGCGTTCCGGATCAGGGGGAGACATCATACCTCCCTTACCTTCTGGAACGGGAATATCACTTTCTTCAGCCATTATTCTGACAGCTTCGGGGAAGGTTAATCCTTCGATTTCCATCCTAAATTTGATGGCATTTCCACCCATACCGCAGCCAAAGCAATGAAATACTCCCCGGTCGGGGGTAACAGTAAAGGAAGGGGTTTTCTCCGAATGGAACGGGCAGAGGCCCCATAAATATTTCCCCTGCTTGGACAAATGAACAACCTTACCGACTGTATCGACTATATCATGACGCGCAAGCACGCTTTCGATAACCTCTTCCGGAATATTGCCGTGTCCGCTAGCCACTTCAACCACCTTCATCTCTTAACAAATAAATATAATTCGCTATTGCTCCACATTCTCCTGCAAAAGTATTAAAAGTTTTGTCAGTTTATGTTGAAAATAAGTTTTTTCTTCTGCCGTTATGGGTTTTGGACCCTTGGAATAATGTCCCCGTCTTCGTTCAACGGCCCTGGCATGTCTTCCCTCCAACATAAAATCCATCTTGGAATTGTCGTATTCCTGACCACGAAATGAAAGCACACTGCATCGTTTACCTAGTGCAAGTGCCGCAAGACCATAATCTTGAGTCAATACCACATCTCCTGCAGTAATATGATTGGCAATATATAGATCGGCACTCTGATCTCCTCGATCCACCTGCACAACCGTTACACCCTCTTCAGCTTTCAGTGCATGGTCATAAGAAGATACCATAAGAACCGGAACACCAAAGGTGCGACCTACCTCAGCGATCTCTTTTTTGACCGGACAAGCATCCCCATCCACCACTATCGTTCTAGACTGGGACTTCTCCATGATCATCACCAATTTCCCGTGTAATATATATACGCCCTCTCCGCAAGAAATCCTTCTTTCTAAGCATAAATACGGAACGGATGTCAAATGACGCATTGGCACCGTTCCGTATATTTATACCCCAAACCAACATTCTATACCATAAGATTCAAATTTTCTTGATTAAAATTACCAGACAAGCTTCGCAAAATCAGCGAACGACTTGGAGTCAGCATCAATACCAGCAAGCAGAGCCAAACGGTTAGCACGCACTTGCTCGTCCTCCGCCATAACCATAACGGAATCAAAAAATGTTGTAACGGCGTCTTTTAGACCCGAAAGAATCCGAAGTGCTTCTTCGGCATTTTTTGCCGCCATAGCTTCAAGGTAAGGTGCGTGAAGCTCCTGCCATGTATTAAAAAGCTGCAATTCAGCATCTTCTTTAAGTAAAGCAGGATCAATCACTTCACTGGTTGCTTTACTTGCCAAATTACTGACACGAGTAAGCGAATCTACGGTAATCTTGAAATCTGCTTGGTCGGACACAGCAGCCATAAGAGCACGGCTTCTGCCCACAACATCTACCACGTCGTCAAAACCAGCCGCTGTTACAGCGTCCACAACATCATAGCGTACATTGTCAGATAAAAGACGTTTTACACGCAGACCGAAGAACTCGTACAGGTTTATACGTAGTTCATCTCCAGAATGTTTCGTATTTCCTGAATTTTCATGAATTTCAATCGCCGCTTCAAAAATTTCGCGCAGCGTAATTGGCAATTTATGCTCAAGCACAATTTGGACAATACCTGCAGCCTGACGGCGCAGGGCATATGGATCCTGAGATCCTGTCGGGATGATGCCGATGGAGAAGCAGCCAACAATCGTATCGATTTTGTCCGCTATGCTGACAACTGAACCTGCTTCTGTTGAAGGTACAGCATCTCCTGCAAATCGTGGCTGATAATGCTCGAAGATCGCTTTTGCCACAGTTTCAGGCTCGCCTGCTTTACGTGCATAATCTTCACCCATTGTTCCTTGCAGCTCAGGAAATTCATAAACCATTTGTGTTACAAGGTCGAATTTACAAATATCCGCAGTGCGACTTACTTCGGACACAGCAGAAGCTGATAGTCCAAGCTTCACAGCCAGACGATCAGAGATTTGGCGAATACGGCGCACCTTATCCCCTACGCTGCCCAAATCTTCATGGTAAACAATGTTTTCAAGCTTGGCTAACGCATCGTCAATCTTCATCTTTTGATCTTCTTGATAGAAGAATTTGGCATCTGATAGACGAGCACGAAGCACTTTTTCATTTCCCTTAGCGATAACATCCAAGGATTCTGCATTCCCGTTACGTACAGTTACAAAGAATGGCAGTAGCTTGCCAGCTGCATCAAAAACAGGGAAATAACGCTGATGCTCACGCATCGAGGTAATCAGCACATCCTGAGGAATCTCTAAGAAAGATGGATCAAAGGTTCCAAAGAGCACGGTTGGTGTTTCTACCAAGAACAGTACTTCTTCCAAAAGATCTTCTTTAATCGCAATCGTCCAGCTTTTCTCTTCAGCTAATTTGTTGATTTGATCCAGGATAAGCGTTTCCCGTTCCTTCACATCCACAAGTACATGCTGCGCACGCATGCTCTCCACATATTGTGCAGGCTCCGAGATTACAGTCTCTGTACCGAGAAAACGATGTCCACGGCTCACATTACCCGCTTTTACATCCGTAATTTCCAAATCAATGATCTCTTTACCAAAAAGAGCAACCATCCAGCGGATCGGACGAACGAATTTAAAATCGTAAGCTCCCCAGCGCATGTTCTTCGGGAAAGTCATTGCATTTACAATACCCAGAAGTCCTTCTGTGAGCAAAGAAGCAGTCTCTACACCCGCACTATTTTTTGTGGCATAAATATATTCCACGCCAGCTAGCTCTTTAAATGTAAATTGCTCTGGAGATACACCTTGACTGCGGGCAAATCCTAGCGCAGCTTTACTCCAGTCGCCGTTAGCATCCAGCGCGATTTTGCGTGAAGGTCCTTTGACCTCTTCGCTAATATCCTCTTGCTTCTCAGCCGCGTCCTTAACAAATACAGCGAAACGACGTGGCGTAGCATATGCAGTAACTCCAGCATGGTTTATACGTGCAGAATCCAACCACTTGGACATTCTATCTTGCAGCTGTTCCATCGCAGCACGGATAAAACGTGCAGGAATTTCCTCCAGACCGATCTCAAACAGGATATCTTTAGACACGGTCAGCACCTTCTTTCTTCAGCAGCGGGAAGCCAAGCTTCTCGCGTTCCTCAAGATATGTTGCCGCTACGGAGCGGGCAAGATTACGCACTCGGGTAATAAATCCAGTCCGTTCAGTTACACTAATTGCCCCACGCGCATCGAGTAGATTAAAGCTATGTGAGCATTTCAACACATAATCGTAGGCTGGAAACACAAGATGTTTCTCCATCGCTCTACGTGCCTCCTCTTCATACATGTTGAACAGCGAGAATAACATTTTTACATCCGATACTTCAAAAGTGTAGGTAGAATGCTCGAACTCCGGCTGATGAAAAACATCACCATAAGTCATACCGCTTACCCATTCAAGATCGAACACATTTTCTTTATCCTGAATGTAAGAGGCTAAGCGCTCCATACCGTAAGTGATTTCTACAGCAACAGGATTAGCTTCGATGCCACCTACCTGCTGGAAGTAAGTAAATTGAGTGATCTCCATACCGTCCAGCCATACTTCCCATCCCAGACCCGCACAGCCCAGTGACGGGTTCTCCCAGTTATCCTCTACAAAACGGATGTCATGCAAGAGCGGATCAATACCTAGTGCTTTCAAGCTATCCAAATAGATCTCTTGAATGTTATCTGGTGAGGGTTTGATGATTACTTGGAATTGGTGATGCTGATACAGACGGTTCGGGTTCTCTCCATAACGACCATCGGAGGGACGACGTGAAGGCTCTACGTAAGCCACTCTCCAAGGCTCAGGACCTAGCGAGCGTAAAAAAGTCATAGGGTTCATCGTGCCGGCGCCTTTTTCTGTGTCATAAGGCTGTACGATGATACAGTTCTGTTCAGCCCAGAACTGCTGCAGTGTCAAAATCATCTGCTGGAAGTTCATAATACCGTCTCCTTCGCTTTACAAGTTTTTTACAACAGCTTGCCTAAAACTTTCTACCATGGAGGCGGCACTTTTAGCTCCTGACAGCAACAAAAAGCCCCCGCCCCCATGCCTGATTAACAGACATAGGGACGAGAGCTTAACTTATTCTCCCGCGGTTCCACCCTACTTGATTTCATACCTTGTATGAGCAAGTTTGCTGCCAAGACAAGAACGAAATCCACTTTCATTCGCCGCATTCGTACTCCCGGGTGCCATGTTCATGAACGTTGTCCCGCTAGGCTTCCACTGCCCCCAGCTCGCTGAATAACGACAATACAGTCCACTACTTTCCCGATCAATGCACGCCTCTCCCCAATTGGAGCATAACGACGATCATATAATAAACTGATCCTATAGTAACGGAAAAATCAGCTTTCGTCAAATCTTGTACTTGTCGAGCTGGTCTAGGAAACTTTGTGACTTCAGCTTTAATCCGAGTTGCACATCCATAAAGGCCCGCATAATTTTTTTCAGCTCATCCCGGCTGCTTTCCTTTACATCCACATTGCCTAGTCTAGTCAGGTCAAGTCTGGCGAATAATCGCAGCAGCTTCAACGCACGAGCAGAGACCTCCATGGCTGGAGGGTCATTATGTTTACAACTGCGGCACAGTGCTCCACCAAGGCGAGGGCTGACCAGCAGTTGATCATCCGGCTTCTTGGCACCACAAATTACACAAGAATCGAATTCAGGACCATAACCGGCTGCCTGTAAGATTTTCATTTCAAAGACATTTATGATAACGCCGGGTTCCTTGTCCTCTTCAAGTGCATTAAGACAGGCCGTAAGCTGGCGAAACCAGAAGCTTCCCGTTTCCTCATCATGCAGAACACGATCAAGCAGTTCACACGCATAAGACGCATAAGCAGCTTTGATCAAATCCTCACGCAGCGGATGGTGCGACTTCGTAATTTCGCCAGAATTCAGTGTCCCAAGTCCTCCATTATTTCTAAAAAAAACAAATTCCCCAACGGTGAACAGTTGTATCAATGCAGCATGGCGGCTTTTGACCTTCTTTGCGCCACGCACCAGAACCCCTACTTTTCCCGCGTTCTCGGTGCAAAGCGTAATAATTGCGTTCCCCTCGCCGTAGTCCATGCTGCGGATGACGATCCCTTCCACCCTGTGTAGCATGCCTCTTCCCCCAACCATTCGGCAAGCAACCAGTCCTTATTGCGCTTCTTCATCACAGGCCTTCTCTTCCTCCACTAGCTGTAATCCACTATCTTCAAGCGGATGGCCAGCTTCCTTATACAGCAGGTAAGCATCGACGTCTCCTGTCATTGCAAAATACTTCCACGAAAAGTTTCGCATTCGTATTCATCCTTTCTTGGGAAAGACGATGTCTCTTATCAAGAATTAGGATGGTGCGATGGAGCAGGTTCTATCCTTGCAATTCCTACCAAACGAGGAATAACGGAATTAACTTAAAGGTCTTTATGGAAGCCCAAATCCCGCAGAACGCGGTCCTGATTGCGCCAATCTTTTTTCACTTTTACCCATAGCTCCAGAAAAATCTTCGAACCCAGCAGGTTCTCAATATCTGTCCGAGCCCGTCTGCCGACCTCTTTCAGCATTGCCCCTTGCTTGCCGATAATAATTCCCTTTTGCGAATCACGCTCAACAAAAATAACAGCTGAAACATGCACTACTCCATTAGGCTCAACCTTCATATCTTCGATGGCTACAGCAATAGAGTGCGGCACTTCTTCACGAGTCAAATGCAGAATTTTCTCCCGGATTAATTCCGCGCAGACAAATTGCTCGGGGTGATCCGTGATTTGATCTTCTGGATAATACTGAGGGCCTTCCGGCAAGTACTTGGCAACCTGCTCTAACAGCGTGTTAACATTGCTGCCCATCTTCGCAGAAATCGGAATAATTTCGGCAAAATCATGCAGCTTGTTATATTGAGCCATAAGCGGGAGCAGAGCTTCCGGCTCTATTTTATCGATCTTGTTGAGCACTAGAATCACCGGTGTCTTCAGACCATTTAATTGCTCGGCAATGTAACGGTCTCCACCGCCCAAGCCCTCTGACGCATCCACAAGGAATAACACTGCTTCTACTTCACCCAGTGTACTCATTGCAGTCTGGTTCATGTAGTCGCCTAGCTTGGACTGTCTTTTATGAATCCCCGGTGTATCCAGGAATACGATTTGTGAAGTGTTTGTTGTGTAAACACCATGGATTTTGTTTCTGGTTGTTTGTGGCTTATCCGACATAATGGCAATCTTCTGGCCAATGACCTGGTTCATGAGTGTTGATTTACCTACGTTTGGTCTGCCGATAATTGCGACAAAGCCTGATTTGAATTTCATATTATCTTCCTTCCATACTTACCTTCTAGTTCAATCTTTTTCAATCATTCAATCTTTTTTTAAAAGCTTTTCCGATCCCCCTAAATCCCCCTTACCCAAGGGGACTCCACGGGTCCCGGTCCTCTGGACACCCGGAAATAGGCGCACCTGCAACGTTCGGCGGGATTAGAGGGACGGTCGTGCGTGAGCGCTTGTGTCCCCTGTTGGGGACACGTTTCTCTGTTGCTTATTAACACGGTTCGCATTAAGCTCACCATAGATAAAGATTACTGAGATGCAGCTTACAGTCAGGGTTCAAGTTACGATGTGCAAAGAATCGCTGGCGGCTTTTGCCGTGGCGCTTACCTCGTAATGTTACTCTAAAAACACATAGTTTGCACCAGTTTAGCCTAACTTGGTAGAACTAGAACACTTTTAATTGTACTTTGTACAACTAATTTTAGGTTGAGTTTATGTTTTTGGTGTTTTAGTTGTATTCTGTGCAATTAAATCCTGTCTTAAGAGCCAAATATGGGCTTTATCATAAATTTAATTGTACTATCTGCAACTAAATTCATTTTTGTGCGAAAGAGTAACAATTTAACTGTACATTGTGCAATTAAAGTAGCAACCTTCGTCTAACTAAGCCTGATTTGCCTTTAAACAGGCACAGGCATTAAATCAAAAACCTAAGTTCACTCTGGAGCTTGTCCTTGCTTCAGATCTACAGGACCAAAAGCGCCTGGAAGCAATTCTCCCACCGTAGTCTCAACGATATCACCCTTCATGTTCCCAAGAATAACCTTCATATCCGGCGAACACAACTCAATCATTACTTGCCGGCACACACCGCAAGGTGAAACTGGGCCGTCCGAGTCAGCTACTACGGCAATTGCTTTAAAAGAACCAATAGCGTGACCGTCCGCAATCGCACGAAATAATGCTGTCCGTTCCGCACAGTTGGTTGGGCCAAAAGCTGCATTTTCCACATTACAGCCGTGGTGAATATGACCATCCTGATCAAGAAGGGCAGCTCCCACTCCGAATCGGGAATATGGAATGTAAGCTTTTGATCGTGCTTTAATCGCCTCTTGCATAAGAAGAGTAGAATCCATATATTGTCCTCCTAAAGTTTTGTGAGTATTGACTTCATTGATTTTTCTTCGCACAAAACTCACTTCGTAAACATCTAATTAGTTTCGTTTATCGTTATTTTCTCAGCGTGCGCTAAATTTTATCAGTGTACTTCATGAGATATATTCGGGTACATAACTCACTTCAAATTATTCAGTAACGAAAGAGGCGGAATCGCAATACGCGGGTCCGCCTCTCCCCTGAATTGATTTTATATTCTGATTATGACATAAGTCCGCTAATCCAGTCCATCACAGGGTGATAAAAAACATAGATCCCGACTAAGACAGCAAACACCGCCGTAAGAAGCACAGCTCCTGCGGCGGTATCTTTTGCTCTCTTAGCCAGTGGATGAATCTCTGGCGAGATCAGATCAACCGTCGCTTCAATCGCCGTATTGAGCAATTCGGCAGTTAGGACAAGCGTGATCGAGAACAGCAGCAACATCCAACTGGCCAGCGGAAGTCTGAACACGGCAGCGGCTATTAGCACAACCACCGCTAAACAGCAATGCACCTTCATGTTAAGCTCGGATTTGAATGCCGACACTAAGCCTTGCGATGCAAACCGAAAAGAGTGCCAGAACTTCTTGTGCCCTACCGCCGTGTTCTTCACCATTAGCGCGTCAACCCAACCTGAGATAGTACTTTTTCTTGCTTGGACATCATCTCTGCTTCTGAAGCTTCATCCTGATGATCATATCCTAACAAATGCAGAAATCCGTGAACGAAAAGAAAACCAAGCTCTCGTTCCAGTGAATGGCCATATTCCAGCGCCTGCTCCTGCGCACGAGTTACGGAAATGATTATATCCCCAAGTACGTCTGGAACTTCTTCCAGTGCCTCGCCTTCCTCTACCTCGTATATAATGTCCAGCTCGTCCTCTCCGCTTTCATTCATAGCAAAAGAAAGCACGTCCGTCGGACGGTCAATCCCCCGATATTCCAAATTCAACTCATGTATACGAACATTATCGACAAAAGTAAGAGCTACCTCGCCCCGATCGATCCCTTCCGCTTCACCTGCTTTTTGCAAAATACTCTCCAGCAGCGTAATGAGATCGTCCTTTATCTCGTATTCTTCCTGCTCGTTATCCCAAACGATCTCCAAACTCATGGGTTAGGTGCCCCTTCCTCTTTTTTCGGCTTACGCACATCTTCTGGATATTCGATCCGTGAATGGAAAATTCCCATAACCGTCTCCTTCAGAGTCCGTGCAATAATATCCAATTCTTTAATCGTCAGATCACATTCGTCAAACTGATGATCATCCAGTCGACTTTTAATAATCTTCTCAATCATCGTTTCCACCTGCAGAACAGTTGGCTTACGCAATGATCTCACTGCAGCCTCGACACTGTCGGCAATTCCCACTACAGCCGCTTCCTTCGACTGGGCTTTCGGTCCAGGGTAACGGAAATCTTCCTCGGTAAAATCAGGATCGACACCTTTTTCTTCCGCCAGCTTCAGTGCCTTATGGTAAAAATAATGCAGGAACGTTGTTCCATGATGCTGCTCCGCAATGTCACGGATTGGTTTTGGCAGCTTATATTCTCGTTGCATTTCCACCCCGTCACGGGCGTGGGCAACGATGATAGATTTACTAAGCTTCGGTTCAATAGAGTCATGTGGATTTTCCATATTATTTTGATTCTCGATAAAATAAAACGGACGTTTTGTTTTACCAATATCATGATAATACGATCCAACCCGGCATAATAAGCCATCTGCTCCAATCGCTTCCGCGGCAGCTTCTGACAGGTTACCTACCATTACACTATGGTGATAGGTTCCCGGCGTTTCGGTAAGCAGTTTGCGCAGCAGCGGGTGGTTTGGATTAGACAATTCTACCAGCTTCAATGCCGATAGAATACCAAAGGTTGCCTCGAAAAAAGGCATTAGCCCAATCACAAGTACAGCCGTTAATAGTCCCCCTGCAAAAGCAAAACCAACCGAATACAAGGTACCTACCTCTTTCCATGCTCCTCCACCTAACAGTATCTGCATAAAGACTGTCAGACAGCCAAAAAGCGATACCATAATCCCGCCTTTAAGGAGCGTGGAGCGTTGACCCGCACGGTGAGTCGCAAAGATAGCCACGTACGAAACCACGATAGCAAAGAAACCAAAGTTAAAATCAAAGATTGAGTTCTGCTGCACATTCAAAATAACACTCGCCAGTACACTGAATAGAATGGAGCAGAAATAGGCCAAAGGCATGTCCAGAAGCATTGCAATTAACATTGCGCCAATCGCCACCGGTGCCAGGAATCCGATATAAGATCGGACATCGGTCTGCAAAACAGCGGCCAGCCGCATAGAGATAATAGTTATAACAAATACAAGCACCAGCATCAATAGCTGAGAATTGTTGTACTTAAAGCCTGAGGTGCCGCCTGAATAACGAATGAACGCAAGCAAACCGACGGAGAGCATCGCAGAGAGAATCAATAGGCCTAACTGTGGCCAGTAATTCACCTCATTGCTTAGTAGTCCATTCTCATCCAAAAGAGTGTAGAGCTCTGGAGTAATTAGCTGCCCCTTAGCAACAAGCGTATCCCCTTGCTCGATGAATACATCAGGTGTGTTCTCCCGGGCTTGTACCTTCGCTTCCTTGGTAGCATCCTCATCGTAGAACTTGTTACTTGTGATCACAAGACGCACAAGCTCCTGAACAACCTCACGCGCTGTACGCTGGCTTAGAGAACTAATACTGACCTGTTCCGCTACCTTGGCGCGAGCGGTCTGCGCATCCGTAATCTGATCATTCATCAGCCTAGTTACAATATCTCGGGCGACAGGCTTCATCTCGATAATGTCCTGAGAGGTCAGGCGCGGAATCTTAATGTAAGTCTCTTCCGGAATGACATAGGTCTGCTCTTTGATGACAGATTGCATTTCATCCAAGAGGTGATCTGAATATGTAGCGCTGCCCCGATTGGAAGCTACGAAATTCAAGATGAAATCGCTGGCTCTCTGCGGGATTTCATCACGATAAATCCCCGTCTTATCGCTTTGCGAGATCAGATCATCCTGATTGAGGCGATCTATCCGGTCCAGCAGCGAGGTCACTAGGTTGTCTGCCCTCATCGGGATAATTTTGTACTTGGGAGATACGCTTTCGGCTGCTTCCTCAGCCGCTTTTAACGTAGCTTTGGTGTCCTTAATTTGTTTCGGTGCCGTTATTTCCTTTGCACTGTAAGTATTCTCTTTAATATCATATTTCTTAGGTAGCAATTCTGGCGACAAGCTGAAGTAGAACACTAGTCCGAGTAACAGGAAAAGAGCATAGCGTGTCACTGCGCTATACTTCCATCCGTTGTTCGTATATACAAATCCGCTTAATTTAGATGGTTGCTTTGAAGCCATGAAGACAATCCCCTTTATTGGAGGTTTTCGGCAGAGCGGTCATAGGCAACGATAATTTTCTGCACCAGGGAATGCCGTACTACATCCTGTTCCGCGAAGTAGACAAAGCCAAGTTCTTCTATGCCGGATAAAATCGCTTTGGCTTCAATCAAACCGGATTTCTTGCCGCGGGGCAGGTCAATCTGGGTAACGTCACCTGTAATCACCATTTTGGACCCGAAGCCGAGTCGAGTCAGGAACATTTTCATTTGCTCAGGTGTTGTATTCTGCGCTTCATCCAAGATGATAAATGAATCATCCAATGTACGTCCGCGCATATAAGCCAGCGGAGCAATCTCAATCAATCCCCGTTCAAGTGCCTTAGCCACCTGATCGGGCCCCATAACGTCGTATAATGCATCATAAAGCGGACGCAGATATGGATCTACCTTTTCTTGCAAATCCCCTGGAAGGAATCCTAGACTCTCCCCTGCTTCTACTGCGGGACGCGTAAGAACAATACGCTTAACCGAACCTTCTTTCAGTGCCGTAACTGCAAGCACCACTGCCAAGTAGGTCTTCCCCGTTCCTGCAGGACCGATTCCGAATACAATATCACGCTTCTTGATCGTTGTCACATAATGCTTCTGGCCGACCGTTTTGACACGGATAGGCTTTCCGCGAAAAGTTGTAGTAATTTCTCCTTTGAACAAATCGAGCAATTGATCAGCACGAAAATCTTTCGCCAGTTCCACAGCGTACTGCACATCACGTTCAGTAAGTATGTAACCGCTCCGAATGAGGGACAGTAGCACATTAAACAATTGCCCCAGCATGTCTACTTCCCGCTCAGCTCCACGAATCGTTAGCTCTGCTTCACGCGAATCAATAATGGCGGGAATTTCACTCTCGATGATTTTTAAGAATCCATCCTGCGGGCCAAACAGCGATTGCGCTTCTCCCGCATTTTGCAAAGATATACGAATGCTTGCAGTCTGTTCTGACAAGTAGCCTCATTCTCCTCAATTGTTTACTATTGGCAGTTCTTCGGAAATTTTTTCTTCTACTTCAAAGATCACTTTCATATAAACTTTACCATTCTCTTTCTTCTCATGCAAAACTTTTTGACTTTTGATGACGCTATCAACACCATATCGAGCTAAAATATCATTCTTCGCCCGCTCAATTCCCCTCGCTACTCCAGCTTCTGGAGTTATCGTATCCTTTGTTTCATTGATCTCCATTTCTTTCTCAGTCATCAGGCCCAGCGGCAGCTCAATAGAGCGCCAAGATAGCGGATCATGCTCTGTGAGCGTCTTTGAATTCTCAAAGGAGGATTTGCCATAACCCCACAGCTGAATAGCCCATTTCCCCAACACGAGATAGGTGCGATCCTTACGCTCCCCAGTGTAGGTGCTATTTGTTGTTTCAAGCGGAACCTCGATATTGTACTCATGCCAAACCAACCCCTTAACCTCACCCTTGGCTACCACATACTCTACATTTTCTTCGTCTCCAAGAGCACCGGAAATCAGGATATCCCCTTTTTTCACACGCGAATTACGCGCTACTACCGGTCTGCCCTGCTCCGCATATATTTCTGTTACCACCGCATCTGTTCGGCTAATTAAATGCCGTTGGCTAAGCAAAGGTTTGATATCGGGCTGTTTAGCCTCTACAACCTGAATTTTGATGCTCGTCCCCGTCCGTTGCAGCCCTATCCAAGAAACACCCGGTAAATGGGCCAGCAGCCCCTTAGAGAGCTTGTCCGGCTCCTCCAGACGCCATATCCACTGAAAAGGATACACACCCTCCTGGCGAGCGGCAGCCAATATATCCTCAGAAGCAATTTTTTCATTCCCTTCGACTCTAATACTCCATACCATCGTAGATAACATAAAAAGTGTAATTCCAAACATCAAAATACCTATGCCAAAAAATTTCCTTTTCCACAGCCGCGCCATAAGAAATGGAAGTCCGCTTCTACCGGTAACGTGCATACGACAGCCTGTCTTTTTTAAAATCGGCCGGAGGACATAAAAATCATCCAGAAGCAGCTTAAGGGAAGCGCCGCCCTCAGCGGGCCTCACATCCCAAATCATGATTCCTGCTTCAGAAATGAAATTAATAAATCGCTCCACCTGAGGTCCCGTCACATGCAGTGTAACGAACCCCCGCAGTGATGACAGAGGTGGCTCCTTCATGATCTCTCCTCGCTTTCGTTATATCTGATCTCCCCGATAACGCCTTCTACAGCCAATTCCTGGCCTAGAATATTTCGGATGACAAGTCCCTCGCCTGTGATTTCAAGCGATCCTTTAGCTAACGCGAGCTTAAGCTGACCAGAGGAAAAATGCAGCACGCCGCGATGATTCTCAATATGCAGTTCCTTATTGCCGATCAGGGTGATCCGGGGCATTTCCTGTAATAAGTCCTGTGGTAGATCCAGTACCCCGTTTGTCCATCCCCGCAGCCTGCGGCCAATACGGGTCATAAGTAGACGTTCCCCCTTCCTGCCTTCTGTACACCTTATGCGGCAACGCTTTTTTTTATGAGAAGAAGTAACAAAGGAGGACCCTTCCAGTGTGAAAAAAGCAAAAAAAGCCCCGGCAACCTATCGTAAAGATAGGAAACCGAGGCTTTATTGTTACTATGATCTGTAAATATTATCTTCGGGTGGAATGCGGCTGACGAGAACGCGGTGGTCCCAGAATCTCTGCCCAGACTACACCATTGCGCAGGTCGTCACGACTCCCTGTTCCATGTGTCTGGTTTCCCGCAGAGGGTGAGTTTGTGTTTTTAGTCTTATTTGATCTTTTGGTATCTGCACCCGCTATCCCGTCAAAAGCAGATTGAAGGCGCCGCACCTCTTCTTGCATTCTTTGCGTGCGTAATTCAACTCCGTCATCGGCATGCTCCAAAGACATTCCTTCTCCAGTAGAATAATCTGGAGTTGGTATATACGCGGGTTCCGGAAATGCAGGAGAGGCATCATACTCCCGGTTATCCTCTGACCTCGACTGCCGGGAAGAGGTGCTAACAGGAGCAGGAAATCCACTGCCAGACTCCGCTTGGCGCCCTCCATCGATATCCGGGCGTTTTACCCGGCGGAGCGGAGAATCCTCTCCGCCCCCAAAAGTGGGCATTCCCCCGCGAGGAGCTCCTTTGGGCTTGTTTTTAGTTGCTTTATTCACATTGGACACGATCGCGAATATAATAACCGCAATAATATAGATCCAGCTCATGGAGATTCACATCCCCTTTTATTTATTATTGTTAGGACGGTTATTGTCGTCCTGATCATTCATTTTGCCGAGAGAGCCCCGCATTTGGGTATCTGCCTCGATGTTTTTGATATTCATATAATCCATCACGCCGATTTGGCCATTTCTGAGCGCCTCAGCCATTGCCATAGGCACCTGAGATTCAGCTTCCACAACAAGCGCCTTCATCTCTACTACGCGCGCCTTCATCTCTTGCTCGTGAGCGACAGCCATCGCTCTGCGTTCTTCCGCTTTGGCTTGGGCAATGCGTTTATCTGCTTCTGCTTGCTCGGTTTGTAGATAAGCACCGATGTTCTTGCCTACATCGATATCCGCAATATCAATGGAGAGGATCTCAAAAGCAGTACCTGAGTCAAGCCCTTTGGACAATACCGTCCGCGAAATCAAATCCGGGTTCTCAAGGACATCTTTATGGGAATCACTCGAACCTACTGTCGTTACAATCCCTTCACCAACACGGGCAATAATCGTTTCTTCACCCGCACCACCCACGAGGCGGTCGATATTGGCACGAACAGTTACGCGCGCTTTTACCTTAACTTCAATCCCGTTCTTAGCAACAGCCGCAACAACCGGTGTCTCAATTACACGAGGGTTAACGCTCATTTGCACAGCCTGCAGCACATCACGTCCTGCAAGATCAATGGCTGCTGCGCGAGTAAATTCCAAAGGAATATCTGCACGTTGTGCTGCAATAAGCGCATTAACAACACGGTCTACGTTACCACCTGCGAGATAGTGACTCTCCAGTTGATTAATGTTCAGTCCAAGACCTGCCTTAGTCGCTTTAATCATTGGGTTAACGATACGACTTGGGGTTACACGACGCAGTCTCATCGCCACCAGCGTAATAATACTGATTCTAACGCCCGATGCTAATGCTGAAATCCAGAGCATAACCGGGAAGAAACTTAAAAACACGCTCAATACAATAATCACCACTACCGCGATGAACAGAATAGGAATCAAAGATGCTTCACCCATACTATATAACCTCCGTAAATTTGTTGTAGAACTATTATTGGTTCCAGTGTTTACCTTATTCCTTGATTTCTTTCACAACAATCCGTCCGCCCTCTACTTTAATAACAGAGACAGGTGCATTAGCACTAATAAAACTACCTTCTGTAACAACATCCACACGTTCGCCGCCTATCATAGCCGTTCCTGAGGGACGAAGTGGAGTAATACTGGTTCCTGTAGTGCCTAATAAGCTAAGCTTCTCTTCTACAGGCACAAATCCCTGATCTTTAGTAAGGCTTTCCTTCAAAATAAATCTGTTCCATATCCCTCGTTCTTTAAAAATGACCGCAACAATTACTACAACTATAGTCGCAGCTACGAAAGAGATACCTAGACTGAGCAGTGCATGCTTATAGCTGTAAGCAGCTCGTACAACACCCGCTACAAGGCTGACAGAGCCTAGGAGCCCCAATATTCCGAAGCTAGGCACAAAGAGCTCCAGCACAAGCATGACAAGCCCAATGATAAACAAGAGCCAAGTTTCCGCTCCGGCGAATCCTGCAACATAGTTGCCGAAGAAATATAACACAAAAGCCAACGTCCCGATAATTCCTGGCGCACCAAAGCCTGGAACAATCAGTTCAATGACAACGCCTGTAATCCCAATGAACAGCAGAATCGTCATAATAATCGGATTGGTCAGAAATTGCGACATTTTTTCCGCACCGGTATGCTCTACGCGAAAGATGTCGTCTGTAGTATATCCAAGCCACTGAATTGCTTCTTCAGGGGTATCTGTAATTTGATCAGCGTAACCAGCTTTTAAAGCTTCTTCACTAGACAAGGCAATGATTTCTCCCTGTGTCTTAGTCACTCCAAGCTCTGGCTTATCCACGACCAAATTACTATCCACCATTCCAGCAGCAATGTCTGGATCACGATCATTCAGAGCAGCAGCGCCGATCATTTTAGATCTCCAGTAGGATATCATTTTGACATCATCGACTTTTTGACCATTCATGTCTACCAAGGAAGCGGAGCCGATCATACTGCCCGGCTTCATGATTATTGCACCTGCATTAAGTGCTATGTAACTGCCTGCAGAAGCGGCATCACCTTTAATATAGGCAGCTGTTGGTATTTCACTCTCTCTTACCATCGTCCCAATCTCTTCTGCCGATTTCACCAGCCCTCCAGGTGTATCGACCTCTAGTAGAATAAGGACTGCTCCATAATTAGCGGCTTCTTCAAATCCTCTTTCCAAAAAGCTTTGCAAACCCCGTTCAATCTTTTGATCTACCGGAATAATAAACACGGGACCTTTTTTCAGCTCACTGTTCGTAACCCCCGGTGTTTTCGGGGCTGCCCCGTCAGCGCTTACATTCGTTGCAAAGGGTGTCAGGAGGAGTAACAGCAGGACCACAGGAATGCTAGCTAACAGTATTTTCCGTAATCTTCTCAATGATTTTACCTCCCTTCTTTAGCTTGACCCAGAACTCATAACCCTTAATACGCTGAAATTGGATTTACGTTTCATAACATAGAAAAGCACCCCTTTTGCAAGGGGTGCTAGTGCTATATTATTGCAGAAATTGCAGAACCGCCTGGTTCACGAGTTTACCATCAGCGCGACCTTTGACCTTAGGCATCAGTGCGCTCATGACCTTCCCCATTTCGCTCTTCGAAGAAGCACCGGTTTCCTGGATGGTCTGCTGTACAATTACTTTAATTTCTTCTTCGGAAAGTTGCTCGGGAAGATATTTAATAATAATCTCGATTTCTGCTTTTGTACTCGCGGCAAGCTCGTCGCGACCCGCTGATTCAAATTCTTGGAGGGCATCTTTGCGCTGTTTGATTTCACGACTAAGGATATCAAGCACTTCGTTGTCGTCCAATGTTCTCTTCAGATCTATTTCAAGATACTTTATTGTAGAACGAACCATTCGAATCGTGGAGAGCGTGAACTTGTCCTTACTCTTCATCGCTTGCTTCATATCTTCGTTCAATCTCTCGCTAAGATTCATGCGTGGGTAATCCTCCTAAAACTTTCTCTTACGAGCAGCCTCAGACTTCAGCTTTTTCTTAACGCTCGGCTTTTCGTAATGTTTGCGTTTCTTCACCTCAGCCAAGACACCATCTTTTGCGATGGAACGTTTAAAGCGACGAAGTGCAGCATCAATTGTCTCGTTTTTGCGAACTTTCGTTTCAGACACAGGTTTCCCCTCCCTCCGACCATACCGTCCAAGAGCATAACACGGTTTATCAAACTCCATTATAGGTCAAACGGAAATAACGTGTCAACCTTCGTGCTATTCTTTTTTCTGGCAAGTTCTTCAACATTAAATGATTATGCTATGCGTGCGAAGCTGAGTTTCCAGTGAGCGCACCCAGCTTGGCTCCACCCAGCAGGTGATAATGAAGATGAGGCACAGCTTGTCCACTATCAGGTCCGCAATTATTGATTAAACGATAACCAGACTCAGCAATTCCAAGGTCTTTGGCGATCTGTTGGGCTACACTGTGGATTTCAGCAATTAGCGGAAGATCCTCAGGTGTAACATCATTCATTGAAGCAATGAACTTCTTGGGAATGATCAACACATGTACCGGTGCAGCCGGCTCGATGTCGTAAAATGCAAGAATACGTTCATTCTCAAATACTTTTTTGGAAGGAATAGTACCCTCAATAATTTTGCTAAACACGGTCTCCATAGAGTGCTTGCCTCCTAAAAATTGGTGAAATTCCACTTCATCATAAGATAATCATACAGGATAATCATCAATTACGAAAGCAGCAAGCAAACTCAGCATAATCTGCCCTAAACTGTATCTGTTACAGAATGAACCATTAAATAAATATATCAACACCGTTAGGCCTAAAAAAGACAAAAAAAAGAGAAACACCCTTCACAGCTTATAAAGCTGATTCGGCGGCGGACGTATGAAAAGGAGTTCATTCCCTGCCATACGTCCGCCGAGGTGTTTCTAAAGTAATGTCGGCTTAGCTGTATTATAACAGCGCGTTGATACTGTATCTGTGATAAGAATCACACACATTGTAGATCTTCACATTTTTTCCAAAAGGATCCGAGATCCCCCTCCACCCTGCTCAGCAGGTACTACTACCAGCTTGCGTGGCAGTCGTGCCCGAAGCTCTGGAACATGGCTGATAATGCCGACAGACAGTTGGTCGTTTTGCAGTCTTTCCAGTGAGGTGATTACCGTATCGAGCAATTCCGGATCCAGCGTACCAAAGCCTTCGTCCAAAAAGAAAAATTGCAATGGATACTGCCCCCGCAGCTGAATCTGTGCCGAAAGTGCAAGTGCAAGTGACAAGGAAGTTAAGAACGTCTCTCCGCCGGAAAGCGTGGAGACCGGTCTTCTTACACCACCGTTTCCATCATCACGGATTACAAAGCCACCACCCGAATCAACCTCCAGCGCATAACGCTGTTTGCTCAGGAAACGAAGCCGCTGGGAAGCAGACTGGCATACCTGCATCAATTGTTCCTCCGCAATATACTCAACAAAAGCATTTCCACGTAAAACCGTCTGCAATTTGGACAAATGATCCTGTAGAGAAGCATGTTCTAGCCGCTGGGCTTCGAGCTCCATCCAGCGAATATGCCGATGCCGCAGGTCCTCCAGATCTCGCTCTGCGCGCGCTCTTGCTTGCAGCGACATTTCATCCTCTGACTTACACACGCTTAAGCTCTCCTGGCTAACTTGCCACTCCTCTTCACTTAAGCTGGCTCCGTCAAGCTTCTCTTCAATATTGCGCAGCTGCAATGAAACTTCAGCTTCTTCCGCACGATGGGCACGTACCCGAGAAGAAGAAATTTCCCGCTCTTCAGGTGCGAGAGCTGCTCCTTCAACCTCAGCGGCGGAACTAAAAGGTGAAGAGGTTAAGCTTTGCTCCCACAGATGGCTTGAAGTCACATAATGCTCTCGAGCAGATTCTGCAGCCTGGCGGGTAATCGCTGCCTCCTTGATCTCATGCTGCGCTTTTTCCGCTGCCGTGAGATGTAATCGTTGGCTGGTCTCCACAGCTGCTAACAATTCCTGCAGACGACGCTCACACTCTGCTAGAAGAGGGGCAGCAGCGCGGCCATTAGTCCACTCTAAAAGACGCCGTTCTTTTTCACGCTGCAATTCTTCTTTGCCTTCCATCTGTGTATTCCACTGAGTAAGCTCTTTATCGAGTCCGGTGATGGTCTCCTGAAGATTCTGCACCGAAGCGCTTTTCTCATCCAGAAACTTGACACTGATTTCCAGTCGGGATCTAATTTCCTCAGCTTGAGCATCCTTGGCTAACAGCTCACGATAAGCTTTTTCTACCTCTTCCGGTGCCAAATCAGGGAACTGCTGTACCCAGTTCTGCCGCAATGCGGCTAGTTGGCCACTCAGTTCCTCGGCTTTGGCGGTTAGGCCTTCTACCCAGCTTCGCTCACCTTCGGCACCCGCTGCTTCTTTGAGGCATAGCTGCTGAACTTCCTGCATCGATTGCTGCCACTGTATCGCTGTACGGCGCAGTTCTCCAGACTGGCTTTTTAATGCTAAAAATGCAGCATCAAGTTCTGCCAAAGCCTTTTCATCTGGAATGGACTTATCGGTAGAGGAAACCTCAGTAGTGCTGACTTCTGAGCCTGCCGCTGCAGGATGATTTACCGTATCAAAAGCTCCATCACCAAACACCTGCTCCAGCCAAACCAGGTCCTGCTCCCGCAGACCACGGAACATATGGCGTGCTTCCAAAGCACGTCTGGACAACACACGCGCCTGTTGAAGTTTTAACTCCAGTTCCTGTTGCTCTACGTTATCCTGCAATACAGCAGGGGCCGGGTGGTTTTCGCTGCCACATACAGGGCAAGGTTGTCCTGCTTCCAATTCTTTAGCCAATCCAAGCGAGAGTCTGTGCAACTCATGCCCCTTGAGGGCTGCTTCCAAAGAACTGATATGTTGCTCCAGACTTTCTGCTGCGGTGCACGCAGCTTCTTCTGTCGCCAGCAGCTTCTCTTGATGCAGCGCCGCCTCGCGGATCAGCTGCCCGCGAGAAGCTTCCTGCTGCCCGCGACGGCCCTCGGCCTCCGCGAGGCGCGCCTGCGCAGCCGCGAGTGCAGTGGCACGCTCGCGGCGCTCCTTCTCCGCCGAATCCCACTGGGATTCGGCGGAGTGCAGCCCTTGCAGTCTCTGCATCGCTTCTTGCAGAGACTGCCGCTCCTGGGAGCGGACACCGAGCGGCTGCAAGCTCTGCTGCAGCTCTTGCTGACGCTTTTGGCCCTTGGCCAAAAGCTCACGCTCCCGGGCCATGCCCTCCCGCAGCTCCGCCAGCTTGCGGGAGGCCTCTTCGCGGCGCTCGTGCAGAGCCGCGAGTTCGCGCCGCAGGGCGCCGAGCTCGGACTCGAGCTCGAGCGCGCGGCGGTAGGTGTCGGCCCCCTGCCGGAGGGCCGGCTCTTCCGCCGCAAGCGCGGCCTGCGCGGCAGCTGCGGCCGCAGCGGCATGCGCCGCCTCCTGCTCGGCAGCGGCGGCCAGCACCTCTTGGCCCTCCGCGCGGGTCAATCGGCTCTTGAAGGCGTCTTCCGCGCTTCGCCATGCTTTCAGCGCGGGAAGCCTAGCCTCGGCCTCGTCAGCTTGGCCGAGCTTCCGTTCAAGGAGGAGAACCTCCTCCTCCTTGGAGAGCAGTCCCTGCCGCTGCAATTCGCGGCGGGTACGTTCCTCTTGCAGCTCGCGAATGCGCGTGAAACGCTCCGCGACCTGCAGCGCCGCCTCCAGCTTGCGGCGGCATTCCGCAGCATGCTGGGCTGCTTGTTCGAGGCGCTCCGCCGCTGCCTTTACATCCTCTTTGCCTGCGCTGCCAAGCCCCTGCTGCTCCGCTTCGAGTGCGCGGAGCGCAGCCTCATTCTCCTTCACCCGTCGGCTAAGCTTCAACGCAAGCTGATCGCCATACTGTTCCAAATGGAACAGGCGCTGCAGCATTTGTCGGCGGTCTACGCCCCGAAGCGATAAGAATTCGGCGAATTTCCCCTGCGGCAATACAACTGCTCGCGTGAAGTCATCCATTTTGAGCCCAATATGCTCTTCCACACAACGTGTAACATCTGCGAGTTTATCCGCCATAACGTTATCCCCGTCAGGTGTAACTTCAATGAAACGGCTAATGGTGTTACTGACTGTTTGCTCACCTGTCCGCTTGAACTTACGTTCAACGCGATAACGATGTACCCCAGCGGAAGAAGTGAGCTCAAAGGTAAACGCCACGCTGAGTGAATCCTCAGAGTGATTCATAATCCCCTGTGTTCCATTAACGGCGCGCTCCACTTTGCCATACATCGCCAAAGTAATAGCATCCAGCAAACTGGACTTGCCGCTGCCCGTAGGTCCAAAAATCCCAAACAGCCCGGTCTCACACAGACTTTCAAAATCTATTTCCTGCATTTCTCTATAACTCTGCAATCCTGCCACTTTTAATAAAATAGGCTTCACCTTAGTTCTCCTCTCCTTCCTCCGGCTGCTGCCGTTCTTCTTCGGTTAGCTGTAAGAACAGCTCAATCAAACGATCCTCCGGCTCCGCCCCGCCCGTCTGGCGCTGATAGAATTTACGGAACAATTCTTGTACAGGCATACGTGAACGGGAAATTTGTTCGAGCTCCAGCTCCATTTGCGGATAAATCGGACGAATATGAATGATCCCCTCACGTGATTTACGCAGGCGCTGAATATCATTCATCGACATAGCTTCACTGAGCCGAATCTCCAAATCTATAAAAGCGGAAGCATCTCTACCTTCATCCAACCAGTTATATACCTCTTGCAATCCCCCCGTAGAGCTCCATCTTACAAGTGGACGCCCACAGCGAAGATAGATTTCTTCGAAGGTCGGCTCACCGCCCGGCGCAACATCAATCAGCGTCACCGACTTGGCTTGTCCTGCTTCCGAAAAGCTATATGCCAGCGGGGATCCGCTATAACGGATCATCCCTTCCCCTTTTACACGCTGAGCGCGATGAAGATGGCCTAGTGCAGTATATTGCGCTCCACAGGATAAAGCAGAAGGGTCTACAGTGTAAGCCCCGCCCACCTGAATTGGGCGTTCCGAATCACTCTCTACACCTCCAAGCACATAAATATGGCTCATCGCCAAATTCACGGTTTGTGGCGTAAATTCCCGTCCCAACAGTTGCATAAGTTTGCCTACCCGTGCGCTGTAAGCTAGTCGAAGCTCCTCTTCCCCGCTGTCCCCAGCAAGCAACTCACCGAGACGTGCCTCAGAGGGATAGGGAAGGGCTGCGATTTTGGCAATCTCACCTGTCCGCGCAGCATGAACTGTCACTGGCTCTGAGGTTGGAAGTCCTACCAAGGTAATCCCCTGCCTTAATACAAGCGGGGAGACTGAAGATACGCGCTCCGGTTGGTCATGATTGCCGGCAATCACCACAAGGGGCCTGCCCCCTGAAGTCAGCCTGGCAGCAGCCTCATAGAATAATTGCTCCGAAGCCGCTGGCGGATTAACGGAATCGTACACATCTCCCGCCATCATAATCAAATCCGCCTTATGAAAATCGGCGATCTCCACCAATTCATCTATGAACTGCTCTTGCTCCTTCTGGCGGCTTCTTCCCTCCAGCGTACGGCCCAAGTGCCAATCCCCCGTATGCAATATCCGCATCTTCGTCCTCTTTCCCCGCTCCTATGCGGCAATGAATAATTTATAATTTCACAGCATGATCGCCGTCAAAAAAGTACAGCCAAATCTCGCTGATCGGTTCTCCCAAAATATCATGTAATGCCTTGCTGTATAACTCTAGCTGAAAACGATATTTTTCCTTAAGTGCCTCTAAGCCGCCCTGATGTTCTAATACAGAGTCCGTCTTATAGTCTAGCAGAATAATCCGGTCCTCTTCACGGAACAGGCAGTCAATGACCCCTTGAATCAGTACAGCCTCACTAAAGCCTTCCTTATTGTTCTCAGGGGAAAGCTCCGAGACGGCTTCATTCATATAATCGAGCCCTCGATAAGCCTCACCTGCGGGAACCATATAACTGAACGGCATTTCTCTAAGCTTCCAAGAAGAAGCTATTAATCTACGTCCCAGTTCATTAGTATAAAAAGCTTCTATCTGATCGGGAGCTACAGCCTCCACCTGCTCAGCAGTTAGAATAGCCACTCTCTGAAGTCGGGCTAAGGTTTCTTCCACAACCCTAGGATCAACTGAACCCTCCAGCGGAATATGCTGCATGACTGTATGGTATGCTGTCCCGCGTTCCGCTGGGGTTAGACTGCGTTTTTCCATAAATTTTGGACGCCGCAAATGAAGACTGTCCGCACCTGCAACACTTGGACGTTTATCGGTTTCTATTGAGGTTGTAGAATTGCCTTCTTCCAGCAGATCAAAAGAGGGCTGCTCCTGCAACGACAACAACGCTTTTAACTCCGTAACAGAAGTTTTAGCCGGAATACCTGAGGCTGCCGCATACGGATAATTCCATTCCAGTCTTCTAGCAATTTCATCGCTAGTCTCTGTTTCATATATATTTACAGCTTCACCCTTATGCAGTGCTTCGAGTACAGCTTGCCGTTCCTCTACCTTCTCTTCAGTCTGATCCGTTGGCAGGAACGCCCCAGAATTAAGTTCGGAAGCATTTTGCACACTGATGCTCCAGTTGGAGACATCGTTGTGCAGCACCGTGGAGACGGTACCTTCTGAACCGCCCAGCTTACGAAGAATCGCCGCCGCAGGGTGCCGGATCAATGCCGGTCCAACCCAGTCCAAATAGCTGCGCCCTCGGGCCAGCAGATGATCTGCAAGCAGCAGCTCATCCCGGTTCTGTACGCTGCTCCAGCTAGCGATTTTGCGCGGCAAATCTCTTACAGTGCCTACTAGAATCATTTTATCTCTCGGACGAGTTAACGCTACATATAATACACGCATCTCCTCCGCTAATAATTCAAGCCGTGTACGCCGGTTAATAGCCAGATAAGGAAGTGTTGGGTAGCTAACTCGCGTTTCCCGTTCCACAAAACGCGGCCCAAAGCCAAGCTCTTTGTGCATAAGAAATGGCGAATGCAAATCTTGTCGATTGAACTGTTTTGCCATCCCGGCTACAAAAACAACAGGGAACTCCAGCCCTTTGGATTTATGGATGGTCATGATTCTGACGCCATTGCCTTCTTCACCGCCACCGCCAGCTACACCCAGATCTCCGCCGTTCTCACGAAGCCGTGAAATGAACACCAGAAAACGGAACAATCCACGCGCTGCGGTGTCATTCTCAAATTGCACAGCCCGATCATACAAAGCTTTAAGATTGTTCTGGCGCTGCGAGCCTCCAGGCAGTCCTCCAACCCATTCCAGATAGCCGCTCTCCCCATAGATACGCCAGATCAGCTCACTGAGACTACCTTGTCTAGCCGCATTTCTCCAGCTTTCCAGCTGTTCTAGGAAATGTCTAAGCTTGCGCTTCAGTTCTGGACTGATCTGCGGCAGATCTTTATCAGGTAAAACATTATTCTCGACGGTGCTTGCGGATTCAATCACATGAGCCGAGAAGAGGTCATACTCTTCTTCAGCCTCTTTTGCATCTTGCATATCCACCGCCATCTGTACTGCTTGAAAATAAGGACCCTGACTACACATACGCACCGTAGCCAATTCTTCTTCCGTTAATCCGACCACAGGTGAACGAAGTACGCCAGCCAGCGGAATGTCCTGCTGAGGATTATCAACTATTTTTAAGAGGGAGAGTGCAATTTCCACTTCTGTAGCTTCAAAATAACCTTTATTCAGATCACCATAAGCAGGGATTCCTTCCATCCGAAGCTCTTCGATGATTAGAGGGGTCCAGATTCTTGCCGAGCGAAGCAGGATTACGATATCACCGTAAATAACCGGGCGCATAATCTTGAGTCCTTTATCGTAGATAAGCAGCGGCGATCCACCGGTCATCCCCGTCATTTGTGAAATACGCCGGGCAATTGCCCGTGCTTCCAGCTGCGCCGTCTCGCTCTCAATGGCTTCACTCTCCTGAAGTGGCGCCTCACCGTCTTCAGAAGTCTCTTCTGACTTCCCTGCTGTTGAACCACGATCTATCAATAATAACTCCGGTGCAAAAAAGGTATCAGGACCCTTCTCTGCTGCACCTGGGAAATTCGCTCCGTAAACAAGCTCAGCGCGTTCGTCATAATTAATCTCCGCTACCGTCTCATTCATAATCTGCCGGAAGATCATATTAACGGCATTCACAACCTCCATGCGACTGCGAAAATTACGGGCCAGATCGATAACCGAACCGCTAGACGATTCATTAGTAATTTCAGATGGATCATCGATTGGGTGTGAGCCAAAGCTGCGGTATTTATCCAGGAATAGCCCCGGCTCCGCCAGACGGAATCGATAGATACTTTGCTTCATATCTCCGACCATAAACCGGTTACCGGGTGTTTCACGGGATATTAGCCGCACAATCTCCTCTTGCACACTATTCGTATCCTGATACTCATCCAGCAGAACCTCATCGAATTGAGCACGGTATTCCATAGCTGCATCAGAAGGCAGGGAATGACCGGGCGTAGAGTCCGGATGGCGTAGAATTTGCAGACAATAATGCTCCAAATCACTGAAGTCGACTAGACCTCTTCCTGCTTTTTCAATTCTATAACGTTCACCGAATGCTATCACTGTCTCTGCAAGCTCTGCCATCAGTGGAGCCGCTTCGTTCAGCTCTTTCAAAAAAACCTCAGGCGGACGGCCAAACAATGCTTTCTGAAGATCTAAAATACTCTTCTTCACACTGTCGCGCAGTTCCTTCACCATCTCCTGCAGTCCAGGATCTGTCGAATCCTTCTTACAAGCCTTTAATTTTCCAAAATATACTTCCATAAAAATATCATATAATTCTGCCCAAGGTCGTTCGTTAACGGCATCCTGCAGTGCATTTACCATCTCAAGATCAGTGGTTAAATTCTCAGCATAGGGTGCCGGACCACCCGGTTGTAGTGCAATCTCCCGGCCTTGCATCAGCTGACTGGCTGCACCCGCAAGTGTCAGCTTCGCTTCTTCAAGAATGCTCAGCACCCATGGCGTTCCACCCAGACTTTCGGTGTCTGGCAATGAGAAATCAGCTGCAGTATCACGGAGCCATTGCGCTGGCCAAGGATGGCTGCGGGCGTAATCATGCAATCGCTGTATGAGCGCATGCACTGCATCATCACTGCGTTCACCACTGAACCAATCAGCGAGCTGCACAAATATGCTATCCTCGCCATCCGCACCTACCTCACCGTACTTTTCCTCCAGCAACTCTTCAAGCAGCTCCTGCCGCATCATCTCCGCTTCATGCTCATTTAATATGCGGAAACCCGGATCAATCGGAATCATTTGATAATAACGCCGGATCACTTCCAGACAGAAGGAGTGCAACGTTGTAATCGAAGCTTTGCCCAGCAGGGATAGCTGACGGCGCAAATGGTCGTTCTCCCCGTTCTCCTCCAGCTCCCGATCAAGGGCTTCCCTGATCCGCTGCCGCATTTCGGCAGCCGCAGCTTTGGTAAACGTGGCTACTAGTAGCCTGTCTACACTGAAGCCGTTCTCTTCCTTACTGATCTTTCGAATAATCCGTTCTACCAGCACCGCCGTCTTGCCGGAACCTGCTGCCGCAGCAACGAGGATGTCATCACCGCTCTCCGCAATGGCGCGCCACTGGTCATCACTCCATATACTTCCTTCCGGTTTCGCTTCTATTTCAGCCTTCATACTCAAGGTGTAGTTCCTCCTTTGCGGGACAGCAGATCCCATATAACATCCTTCCCTGGCTTACCCAGATTGTTATAGCTGTTGCCTTCCACAGCTTCATCGAACTGGCAGACAGGTCTAAAGGAACAGAATGTGCAGGCGGTCTCCTGCCCAATTCGGTACGGCTCAATCGCCACATCACCCTCTGTAATCCGTGTCCCGATATCCGAGATCGTCCCTCTAACGGAGGATAATAGATGGCTCCACTGCTCTGGTGTAGCTACTGAGGCACTGCTATAAAAGCTGCCGTCAGCTTTTACTGCTACAGGCACGATAGAAGAATACCCTTTGTCTAAAGTGGTATCCATCAGGGAGACAACCTCACGATCAGCTGTAAGCAGTCCTTTCATCTTGAAGCGTTTCAACAGCTCTTGCTCAGCCTGTTCCTTGTTCATCCCGTTGGATGAGGTTAACAACGGATCATGCACATGGAAATAAAGCGTGCCTGCTGGAAGTGCCGGCTGCCCCAGCCATTGCTCCGAATATGTCAGCAGCACATCCAAATAAGTCAGCATTTGCAGCGACAATCCATAATACACCTCATGCAGCTTGAGATCCTTTTGGCTCGATTTATAATCAATTACCCGCAGAAGAATACCGTTCTCTCCACGAGCCATGTCTACACGGTCAATCCGGCCAACGACCTCCATCACACAGCCATTCGGCAGCGTAATTCTTAAAGGCGGCAACTCCTTATCCGGTCCAAAATCCAGCTCCAGCCCTACTGGCTCAAAGCTGCCCCGGCGGGCGTGCTCGCCCAGAATCACAGAAGCACGTCCAACAATATTCTTAAGCTTACGGGAGATGTACCCGTAACGTTTGGAGCTCATTAGAATTTCACCCTGCAACATCGGAGATAGCCGTTCTACTGTCTCACTGGCCTCACGCCGACATTCATCCGGAGATAAGCTGCCCCAGCCCCGTCCCTCTTGTTTCAGTCTTATCGCCATATCACTTAACGCAGCATGGAACAGCTGTCCAATATCAGGTGCTTGCAGCTTATATAACTGGCGCTCTTTCAGTCTTAGTCCGTAGGACGCAAAATGGGAAAATGAGCACGCAACAAATTTCTCCATCCGGGACACACTGCCCCGCAGTGTTGAGCCACCATACAATCTGAGGCTTGTGCCACGCTTTAGCTTCGTTCCCTCATTACGATAGAACAGTGAACTTAGCAAACGTTCCAGTTGAAATTTACGATCTTCGTTCTTAGTAAACCAGTTATACACATCCCACCATAGCTCCGGAATTTCTGTTCCTTGGCGCCACTGCCGCAGCTGCATAATCAATGCGCGAAGACTCTGTTCTGGTTGACCAATGAAACCGAGATGGATAGGATTTCCGACTTCTATAGGTAGTCCCGAAGGGGGAAGTGCTGACAAGCTGTGCTCTTGAACCCTTGGGAACATTCTATGCAAATGCCGGATAACCTCAGAGGGAAGGAGAGCTTTGCCCTCATCATCCGCTGTAGCGTAGCTAATCCAGAGCTTTCGGCTTCCTGTCGTTAGTGCATTATAGATCAGAAACCGCTCGTCCAGCAGTTTACGAGAAGCGCCGGGAGCAAGCTCCATTCCAGCATTCTCTAGTACGGAGCGTTCACCTTCCGAGAGAATTCCATCTTCCTTAAACTGCGCAGGCACAACACCTTCATTAAATCCAAGCAAAAAAGCGTATTTAACCCCCGTTGGGCGAGTCCGATCCATATTGCCGACCAATACTTGATCCAGTGCGGGCGGAACTAGTCCCATTTTAAGTTCAGCAAGACCTGTCTCTAGAACTCCAGTGAACACTTCAAACTCAAGTCTTTCATTGCCCATCATTTCTACTATCTGATCTAGAAGATCAAGTACCGCACCCCACAACTGGCTATGTTCCCTAGCCTTCTCGGGTTGGCCCTTCTCCATAGACTTAACACTGAGTTTCTCCAGCTTTCGCGCAACATCCGTCTCTTCAAGCAGCTTGTACAATGCCGTACAAAGTTCAAGACCGCTACGACTTTTCTGGATTCTTTTCTCAAAAGCAAATAATGGACCTGTTATACTAGCACGGCATCGTTCCATAGTAGCAAGCAGTTCATCATCCATCTGTCTGCCGCCTTCCAGCGACAAGCTAGGAATACCTTTCCAGGAGCGGCCATCTGTCCAGCGGTACCCCTGAATCCCACAAGCCAGCACATAGTTTTCTAAAGCATCCATATCTTCACGCGTAATACTACCGTCTAGCGGAAGCAGAAGCTCCGTCTTTACGCAACGGAATACATCCTCATAACGCCAGCGACGACGCACTACATCCAATGCGGAACGTATAAACTCCACTAGCGGATGATGCAGCTCATTCACCTTCTGGTCCAGAAAAAATGGCACTCCATAATCTTGGAACAACGGCTGAACCAGCTGCTCGTAATCGCCAATATTGCGCATCAATACGGCCATTTCGCCATATTTTGCACCTTCATCCCGCGCCAGTCTAGTCATTTCGCGCAGGGCTCCCTCAACCTCTGCTCTGTGCGAAACTGCGGCGCCTATGGATATAGCCTCTCTTGCCAGTTCATCCGCATCTATCCAAGCCTTCCGGCGATCATATCCCCGTTCAAGGTGAGCAAGTACTGGACTTTCTTCAAAACGCGGAAGAACCGTTGGCTCCAGCAGCTCGTCCCATACATCAATGCCCAGCTCTTCAGCAATTCCACGCAGTTTAATGTAAGTAACCGCAGTTGGGTGAAACAATTCAAGCTCATTCAACTGATCTCCATAGGGGTAAGGACGATCAATTGTAAGCGAAACCGTCAGCCTCGAAGCTTGCTGCATCAATTCTCGAAGCACTACGAATTCCTGCGGAGTAAATCCATGGAACCCATCTACCCAAATCTCTGCCCCGCGAATGTAAGAGGAATCTGGAATATGCTCAGCCAGTTCTGCTAAACGATCCTCTTCATCGATATAAAGACGGGACATTTCATTCTCTAAATCGCTAAAAACCAGCTGCAAATCATCCAGCTTACCCTCAAGAATAGGACTTCTTGCAATAGCTCCTCGCATAGCGGACAGCTGTTCCTCTAAATCAGTGGAACCCAAACAGCAACGTTTCATCTCCGTGTGCAGTTGGTTCAGACGTTCCACAAAACCCGGTCTGTCTGCTGAGGCACCGAATAATTTCAGTTCCTCTTTGCGGCGACTGATGATTTTGTAAATTAACATTTTCTTACCTTCTTCACTGATTGGCAGACTTGCACTGCCACCAGTTTCCTGCTTCACACGATAGGCAAGCCGCGAAAAACTCAGTGTCTGCGCCCGAAGGCTTCCCTTCACATTCCCTACGGTCAGAAGCCCCCGTTCTGCTCCAAAAGAACCTTGCTCTGGCACAAGAATAATAATCGGCGCACCAAGCGGTTCCTTTTCTAAGGAAGAAGAGATAGATTCCCATATTTTTGTTGTCTTGCCACTGCCCGAGCGGCCTAGTAAAAAGGTTACCGGCATAAATGATAGACTCCTTCCGTAGCGGAGAAAATATATAGAATACAGGGTGAAATATCCACCCATTGATTACACTCCATTTAAAAAAGTTCAGTGATTCCTCGTCCCCTCAGTATATCATAACCACACTAATCGGAACATGTGTTTGCTAGTATTTTCTAATGTTTTACAAAGGATAAACAGCTATGAGTACAAATAAAAAAAGCAAACCTCCGGATTTTGGCGGCTTGCTTTTTAGAGTGTTTAGTTTGTTTTTAATGCCAGTTGTGCAACGTTAGATAGGAGCTGCCAATGTCGGAGCATAGGGTCAATGTTAGACTGTTCAGCGTTCGGCGTTCAGCATCCAGCGTTCAATACTCAACACCCCGCACTCAACATTAGCACTCTACGCCGATCGTTTTGTAATCCGCATTCCGCATATCATAATTCAATAAGCATCATTCGTTGTTTACTATTTAGTATTCCGAATTTAACACTCAACATTTCGGCTAGGCTTGTTTCATTAATTACTTAGGGACCCAGGAGCCGTTATTCGTGGATTCAGTGCTGTTATGGCAACTTTTCGGACCCCACTGACGCTATTCTTCGAAAATGTGCTGCATTACGGGTGTTATTGGGGCAATAGCGCCTTTAGGGTCCGTAAGAATTCATTAATGGGCTGTTTACGCTAAATAGAGTCATCTGAGTCCGTTGGCCACTACTTGCCTTACAGCCGACTCACGGCCACCCTACGACCAGCCCTTTTATCTTATTTGTTACTTGGCACTGTAGACCTTTTGATCTTCAGGCTTATTTTTTACTCCGCACTTCAAAAATCGCAAACTTCAGATAGTGTCCTTCGTTAACGCCAAGTATTTGTGGGTGGTCTTTGCCTGCGGCCCGCCATTCTACAAGTCTCAACACCTTGCCAGCATCTTTAGCAGCATCGGCAATCGTTTCGAGGAACAGATCTGGCTGCATATGGTAAGAACAGCTTGCGGTAACCAAATAGCCGCCTTCGTTCACCAGCTTCATCCCGTGCAGATTGATATCCTTGTAACCACGGCAAGCGCCAGCTACTGCACTTTTGGTTTTGGCAAACGCCGGAGGGTCTAGGATGACTACATCCCAAGTTCTTCCTCCACCTGCCGTCATCGGCTTGGATGTGTCGGTTTTGGCTGTTTTGCCTCCGGATTTAGGATTTGTAGCAGCTGCTGCCGTCTCTGTTCCACTGGCAACTGTCGCCCGTTCAGAACGTTCCTCTAGTCCTTTAACCTGATTCCGTAGATATGCAAAAGCATCATCCACTACGAATTCAACACGATCGCTAAAGCCGTTCAGCTCCACATTCACTTTGGCACTCTCAATGGCGTGTGCTGAAACGTCAAGGCAGGTTACTTTTTTCGCGCCATACTTGCAGGCATGCAGCGTGAAGCTGCCCGTATGCGAGAAGCATTCCAGCACTGTCGCACCGTCCCAATAAGGGAACGTTACATGTTTGCCGCTCTTATTAACTGGTAAGGTCTGTAGTGAACCATCCTCAGTTTCAATTTCCTGAAGCGTAATGCCGCTTCGTCCTCCCCAGCCTTTCATGAGCGGAGCAATGGAAGCTCTATTCTCACGTTGGTCAAAGAAGTAACCTGTCTTCTGGCCCTCTTCAATATCAACGACCAGCTTCAGGCCATTCTCGCTCACGGTTACATGCCTTGGACATTCCCCGTACAGCACACCCGTTGTCTGCTCCATACCTTCAAGCTCGCGCACACTAACATCACTGCGCTCATAGATTCCGCGCGGTGCCATAACCTGCACCAATGCTTCGACGATTTCTGCACGCCGCTTGTCCATTCCGAGGGTAAGCAGCTGCACAACCAAAATATCTCCGAATCGATCTACAATAAGCCCCGGCAAAAAGTCCGCTTCACCATAAACCAAGCGATAATCATCCGCACCCGGAAGGAACCGGTTTCTGTGTTGCAGACAATTCGCAAACCGTTCTGCAAAAAAGGCTGTATCCATGATCGCAAGGGGTCCCTGCGATACAATTCTTACCCGAATCTGTGACGCTGGATTGTAATATCCCACGGCCAAAAATCGGCCCTGATGATTAAGGACATCTACTAATCCCCCCGCTTCCGGATTTCCTTCTACCGATGCGACTTCACCTGCATAGACCCACGGATGGCCCTGTTCCAGTCTTTTTTTGCGATTGCGTTCTAAAATAACCGATGGCAATGACTTCAACTCCCTGTTTTTCTAAAAATGTTTTTATACATGTCCCATGCAATACATTCATATATTGGTGTACAACCCTCGTCCAAAGGAGTATGCCCTATGTTCAGTGATTTGCTGTTCCCTATCATATATGGTCTTGTTATCTTTCTAGCCGGCATGAAGCTGATGGAAACGGCGTTGTCCAAGCTAGCAGGCCCTCTATTAACTACAAGCCTAAATAGAGCTACCTCAACCCCTATTAAAGGAATGATTGCCAGCAGCCTGTTGTCCGCCTTACTCCAGAGCAGTACTGCTGTAACGGTGTTGACTATCGGCATGGTCAATGCCGGCCTGCTTACCTATGCCCGCACACTTGGCATTATCTTGGGCAGCAACATCGGCACCACATTAACTACAGAATTGATCGGACTTCAGATCAATACCATGGCCACGCCCTTGCTGGCAGCCTCGCTCAGTCTGTGGGCAGCGGCAGTTATTGCAGGCGAACTGCCGCCTACATCGCGAGTGGCAGAGCTCTGCCACAAAATATCCCCGCCGCTGCAATTTATCAGTCTGGCTGTATCAGGCTTCGCCCTCGTCCTATGGGGCATCGCTGTCATGCAGTCTATCGGCGGAATACTTCAGGAAAGTGGCTTATTCCTCTGGTTCCTAAACCATGCCGCTACTAGTGCCTTATGGGGGCTCGCCGCTGGAGCGTGCCTAACAGCCATGCTCCATAGCAGCGCTGCTGTCATAGCTATGGCTATGAGCATTGCCGCCTCGGGTGCCATGCCGCCTGAGCTAGGTATAGCCATAGTGCTGGGCGCCAACGTGGGCACCTGTGTTACAGCAGTCATCGCTTCCATCGGCGGCACGCCATCCGGCGTCTTCGTCGCTTGGTCCCATGTTGCGCTTAATGTAGGTGGTGCACTACTATTCTTGCCCATGATCGGGCTGCTACAAGCAAGTGCTGCATGGATTGGTGGAGGCCCTGCTTCACAAATCGCCCACGCCCAGACCATTTTCAACGTAGTCTGCTCACTTCTAGCACTGCCATTATGCTACCTGCCTATATGGTCAAAACTGGAGAAACGTCTTCAGTCTTAACAAAAAGGTGCCGTTTATTATAATCCCAGCTTTCCACAACTGTACTATTATACTTCAATCGAAAATATTATAAAACCGCGAACCGTCGTAAAAAGTGATCACCGTCGAGAAAATTCCAATCAGCGCAAACAAAGCCAATGCAAAATAATCGTCTCTCGTGAACGGGCGACGGCTATACCAAGTTCGTTTGGTCTCAGTGCCAAAGCCGCGCAGCTCCATAGCGGTACTGATATTTTCAATCCGCTCGATACTAGTCAGAATTAGGGGCATCAGAATCGAAATGATATTTTTTAGCCGCTTAGGCAGCTTTTCTTTTCTAGAAATATCTATTCCCCTTGCTTGAGCAGAAAACGATATATTCTCATAATCTCGTTGAATATCCGGAATGTACCGCAGTGCCAGCGATACAGAATATGCAATTTTATAGTTCACTCCAACTCTATTTAAGGATGCTGCAAATTCACTGGGATTGGTCGTTAGAAGAAATAATAATGCCATAGGAATGACCACCGCATATTTCAGGGCAATATTGAATTGATAAAATAGCTGCTCCCAAGTTACCGTATACCGGCCTGCAATATGCATAATATCATGACGTGTCCCGTAAACACGTACGCCCTCCAAAGGAGAAAAGATAAAGATAGCTATATGATTAAGCAAAAAGAAAATCAAGATAAAATATAATACGAAAGCATAATCCTGAAATTGAACTTTGGAAATTCTAAAGGCAAGCAAACTAAATAACAGCATCACAATTAGACATCTTGTATCATATGTAATCATCCCCGTCACAGACCACACTACAAATAAAATCAACTTCGTAGCGCCGGTAAGACGGTGAATAGGTGAATCCTGCTTCGTAAAAGTTAACATTTTGGCCTTCATCCGCCTCGGCTCCTCCTATCATACGCAATAAACCTTCTAACGAACTCCTCCGGTTGTTTCAATCCAGCTTTTATAGCTAGGGCAAAAAGCGAGGTTTCTTTCAAGTTCGCTTTTTTCACCACATCAGTATTCGTTAATATTCGCTCAGGGCTATCATCCGCAAGCTTCACGCCATCAGCTAACACTATAGCTCTATCGGCATATTCCAGCATCAAGTGCATATCATGCGTAATCATAATGACCGTCATCCCCTGCCCCCGCAGCGTCAAGAGAAACTCCATCATTTCGTTATAATGCCTGTAATCCTGAGCAGCAGTCGGTTCATCCAAAATGATCACTTCCGGCTCCAGTACCAGAATGGCGGCAATCGTGACCCGTTTCTTCTGGCCGTAACTGAGCGCCGAGATCGGCCAGCTGCGAAAAACATAAAGTCCGCACACCTTCAAGACTTGATGGACGCGTTCACGAACGAGCTCCTCAGGGCAACCTCGGAGTCTTAGTCCTAGAGCAACCTCATCATATAAAAGTGTCTTAGAAATCATATGATTGGGATTTTGCATAACAAAACCAATCCGCTCTGCCCGCTCCTTAATCGTGTCCTGAGCAATATCACGCCCATGCATCCGTATCGATCCGGAAGAAGGCTTATAGAAGCCACAAATAAGCTTAGAAACTGTAGATTTCCCAGCCCCATTTCGCCCCGCTATACAGACCATCTCTCCTTTATGAATACAGAGATTGAGCTTATCCAGCACCTGCTGATTTTTTTCGTATCCAAAAGAAATATCTCTTAGCTCAAGGATGGGTGGGTTCTCCAGCTTATCCTGGCGTGACTGATTGCACTCATACCAGATCTTAAGTTTATTAGAACACGCCTCCAACTCTATATCGTTCACATGCTGCGGATTCATATTTGCTGTAATCGAACATCCGGCATACTTCAAAGCCGTTAAATAGAGAGGTTCCCGAATGCCAACTTCTGAAAGCAACGTTGTGCTCAACAGTTCTGCAGCCGGCATATCCGCCGCAATACGTCCTTCATGGATCACAATAATACGATCCACCGCCCGATGCAGCACCTCTTCAAGACGATGCTCGATCATAATAACGGTTTTACCTGTCTCTTTATGCACTCGATCAATAAGCTCAATCGCTTTTGTACCTGTATAAGGATCTAAGCTTGCCAGCGGTTCATCAAAGAGCAGGATGTCCACATCACCTACCAGAACACCTGCCAAGGACGTTTTTTGCTTTTGTCCACCCGATAACTCCTGAGGAGAAGAGGCCAGAAATTCGTGGATATCCACCGCTCTTGCGGCAGCCGCCACTTTGCTCTTCATTTCTGTCTGTTGAACCACATGGTTCTCTAAACTGAAGGCGATATCCTCACCAACCGTTAATCCTACAAATTGTCCATCCGGGTCCTGCAATACGGTACCTACCTGATTGGACAGCTCTGCGATACTCAGATCCTTCTGCTCCTGGCCTATAACCCGTAATGAACCTGATATTTCCCCTCTGTAAGCAAAAGGGATGAGACCATTAATGCAATGAGCCAGTGTACTTTTCCCAGAACCTGAGGGTCCCACGATAAGCACCTTCTCCCCTTCAACAATCGTTAAGTTAATCCCCTGTAGTGTGGGTTCCTGCTGCGCCCGATATTGAAAGCTGAAATCCTTAAATTCAATCATTACTTTTTTCATCTGAGACCTTCCTCTGGGTTAATGTGAAGAGAAAAAAGCCGGTGATTTCCACCGGCTTTTTAGCTTGGATATGTATTCCACTCAAGCTTCTCTAGTCAAGCTGCCCTGTTTCGTTCTTGTCTTAGCATACGCAATGGCTAGTAAAGATCCGATCACTGCCACCGAAGCTATATTTAATGCACCTGCGGTCAGTCCTTGCGTAAATACTTTATTAGCGGGTTCTGCATAGATCAGAATATCCAACACTGGGGCTACAAGGAACCAAGCTACAGCATTCGCTGCAATCTGAGCCAGATTAAAGCGTATTATTTCCTTCCGTCCGAATTCCCCGTCATGAATAGCGATTCTAGCTACTAACAAGCCAATAACCAGCCCTACAATTCCTGATGATATGACCCAACTGAACCATGGCGATCCATAAGATATCGTATCCTTCAGGGTATGCCCGATCAGGCCTATAAATAATCCGGCAAACGGGCCGTACAATAGAGAGAACAATGCCAGTAATGCGTATGTAGTCTCGATGTTAGTGTTTGGAATACCCGAAGGAATCGAGCCGAATCTCCCCAATATAACGAATAAAGCAGAACCAATACCAATCGCTACTATCGTCTTGATCGACAACACCTTTTGTTTTGCCATGTTTTCATCTCCCCCACCGTATCTATTATGTTTTATGTGATTATACATCGGAATAGTCGGAATTACTATAGAATCCAAATAAAAAAATCTGCAAAGCAACATAATGTTGGCTTTGCAGATTCATAGTTGATAATTCAGATCGTATTCTCTATTACTTCACTGTCACTGATACTGTAACTGTTTTGCCGCCTAGCTTTCCTTTAATGGATGTCGTTCCTTTACTCACAGCTACAATCTGACCACTTGCAGATACTCTCGCTACAGAAGGCTTGGAGCTGGTCCATACCGCACTTCCAGTAACAACAGCAGTCTTACCAGTATCATACTGTGCAGTCACGACTACATTCTGAACGGCTCCCGGAGCCATTTTCAGTCTGCTCTCATTAACGGTCAGCTTTGTTAATTTAGGAACTACAGTAATTTTGACACTAGCAGCAATCCCTTGGTAAGATCCTGTCAACGTAGCAGTACCTTCTGTTACTGCTTTAACGGTTGTAGCTTTAACCGTAGCAACCGCTTCGTTCGAGGACTCCCAATTCATACTGCTGGAGACATTCCCTGTCTTACCATTAGAATAATAAGCCGTTACCTTTATCGCTTTAGAGCCTTTAATGTTCATTTCGATAGCAGTAGGTTCTACAACTAGCTTAGTAACCTTTTGTTCAATGGTAACTGGGATACTGATGGTTTTATTAGCGTAAGTTCCCTTTAAAGTAGCAGAACCCTTCACCAGTCCTTTGATTACCTTACCGGAAGTTGTTGTCTTGATAATCGCATTCGTACCGGTAAGCTCCCATTCCATAGTTGCAGTAGCATCAAGTTCACTGCCGTTTTCCATCACAGCTTTTACTTCAGGAACAGCCTTCTCTTCACCAGTAACAATCACCAGGTTTTCTTCTGGTCCAAGCAGGACAAGGACTTTATCTTTCACTGTAACCTTTACTTCAACACTTTTTTCTCTTACAGCAGTTTTTGAAGTCGTTGGGTTTTCTGATTTTATTTTACCGATAACCTTCACAATACCTGCCGATTCAGCAACAATCTTGCCGTCTTTAATGGTGGCAATCTCATCATCCGCAGAGGTCCACTCAATATCACTGCTAAGATCTAGCTTTGTTCCGTCAAGCTTTGTACCATTTACTTTTGGAAGGCTTACGGTGTCATCTGTGTAAAGCTCCAATTCCGTCTTGTCGGCTGTCAGTTCTGTGATCGTAGGATACACTGTCAGCTTAAAGCTTTTATTAATTCCTCTGTACTCTGCTTTAATAACCGAAGTTCCCACTGCTTTAGCAGTCACTGCCGCAGTATCGCTACCAGGCGTAACGGTTGCCGCCAATTGGTTATCCGAAGTCCATACTGCGCTGCCTGAAATGTTCGGAGTAGAATTCGCAGCATCGCGAACCTCAGCTTTAACGTTCAGGGTTTCGCCCATAAACAGGAATTGATCTCCTGTAGGAGTAAGTAGTAGCGCTTCATAAGGAGCACGTACATATACGTCTACTGTTTGTGTAATCCCCAGATAGGATACTGTAATTACAGCTTTACCAGCAGACAACACTTTGATCTCGCCTTTGTCTACTGTAGCTACACTAGCACTAGAAGAGGACCATTCCGCTTTCTCTGAAATATCATTTGCGCTGGATTTTGTAGTTTCTTTAGTCTCTGCAACCAACTTCAAAGGTGCATCTCCGACTAGCATCTCTAGTTCTTTAACGATTTTGTCGTCATGTTTAAGCTCAATTTCAGAATAAGGCAATTTCACTACAGCCTTAAAGGTTGCTGTTAAGGTCTTGTATTTGGCAGTGATCGTTGCTGTACCTTCACCAGCCAAAGTGATCTTACCTTCTGCAATGGTCAACACGCTTGTGTTGGAGCTGCTCCAAGTAGTATCAGCCGTTACATCCTTAGCAGAAGTCGCTGTTTCTCCACCAATCGCATTGGCTTTGACCAGCAGTTTATCCTCATCATCACCCAATTTGTAGTTCCCTTCAGAACTATATTCGAGCTTCAGTTCTTTAACTGGATGGGCTACCTCAACTTCAATGGTAGCAAGTGCATGATTATAAGTCGCTGTAATAATAGCTTTTCCACTGTCAATCGGAGTCAATAGGCCATTTACTACCTTTACAGCGTTTGTGTTAGAAGAATTCCATACAACTGCACCTGTCACATCTCTTTTAGATGAGGACCCTTCCACATTCGCATATACCTTAAGTTGCTTTGGCGTTTGTCCAACCGTAAGCTCTACTTTAGCGGAGCTTTCGAATTCAATCGAGTTGATATCGCCGGTCGCTGCAAAGACACTTACCGGAAAAACCGCAGTAGCTAACAATATCATGATGAGGAGCATTTTCGTCATTTTCCTGTACACAGTCATTTGTTCTCTCCCTTAGGCTATAATGTCGTTCGGTGGTTTATCCCCACACTCTTTTACTTATATCGACAATTGTACCCTAAGTGTTTACCCCCTGGCTCTATAAAGCGAAATTCGGGACTTTCAGACTAGATAATACGGTAAAGGTTGATCAAAATATTAGGAAGTAATATGCTAACTACTAAATTCTTTCTTGAAACAAGGGGGCTACGATGAGTGCAGAGAACGTCCAACTAGAAGCAATCCCGTCTCCTAAACAGGAAGATAGCTTCCTTAAAGGGGTAAAAGATTGTATTCCCACACTACTAGGCTACTTAAGCATCGGACTCGCAGCAGGTGTTGTTCAAAAGACAGCCGGGCTCAGCATTGCTGAGATTGCCTTAATCAGCTTGATTCTTTACGCGGGCTCAGCTCAGTTTATAGCTGCTGGAATGATAGCTGTCAGCAGCTCGCCTGCGGCCATTATTATTACGATATTTATCGTGAATCTTCGCCATATTTTGCTTAGTGCAGCTCTTTCACCTTATTTCCGCCATCTTTCCCCACTGAGAAATATGCTGGTAGGTTCTTTATTGACTGATGAGACCTTTGGAGTTGCCATCAATCAAGCTTTGAATAAGCAGCAAATCAGTGAAAAATGGATGCACGGTCTAAATCTCACCGCTTATTTAAATTGGTTTCTTGCGAATGTAGCGGGAGCTTTTTTAGCCCAGTGGATCTCAGACCCTGATCAATTCGGTTTACAGTTTGCCTTACCTGCGATGTTTATTGGCATTCTTGTAATTTCCATGATTGACCGTAATAAAATCAAACTAGATTTGGTTGTCGCAATCCTTGCCGTGATCATAGCAGTAGGAAGCTCCTTCCTATTCTCCAGCAGTGTTGGAGTGATTATCGCAACAGTCATTGCGTCAACGATAGGGATGGTGTTTGAAAAATGGAAGTGAGATGGGATGTATTTCTGATCATTCTAGGAGCAGCTTTTGTGACCTTTATTCCCAGGGTGGTTCCGCTCATGATCCTTAGCCGGTTTGAATTGCCAGAATGGGGAATGCGCTGGTTAAACTATGTTCCTATCTCTGTTATGGCAGCATTAATAGGTCAGGAGATATTTTTGAATGATGGGAAATTTTCGTCTTTAGCTAATAACATTGAGCTTTTTGCGGCATTGCCTACTTTTTTGGTTGCGATAAAAACCCGGAGCTTGCTTGGCACTGTACTGGCGGGGATTGTTTCAATCATGATTCTACGGATGTTTTTTTGATCCACTTCTACGCGTATGAAGTCACTATCGGACACAGTTGACCTTATTCGCAGCATTATCCCACTTTTGGAACACTAATGGACACCATAGTCGCTATAGTCATGAAAAACACCTATCATGAACTACTTTCTGAGGAATAGCTGCACTGGAGTCCGAAACTAAGCATAAAAGGCAAAAAAAATGCAAATAACGCCAGCTGGGTCCGAAAGCATCATGAGATTGTTATGAATTGGTGGTGTAGACAGCAACAACTTAAAAACAGAGCAGCCCTTCCCCGCTAACGGGAAAATGGTTGCTCTGTTGTCTTTTTACTACTATCTATTGCTTAACGGATATCAATTGCTTAACGGACAGCCTGCTGAAGCCCAGTCTGACTAACCCCGACCAACTCACCGCGGCATTCGTTCACGCCAGCTTCCGTTATCTTCACCTGACAAAGTTCTCCTTGGAGTGAATCTTCACCATCGAAGAACACCTGCAAATAGTTGTCGCTAAATCCATGCTGGATATTGCGCCCCGGCGCCCCTTTAGCAGCTCTTTCCGGAATAACACTTAATGTCTGGCCTACAAATTTGAGAGCATAAGCTATTTGCATTTCTTCCGAAAGATCAATCAGTTCCTGCACGCGTACATTTTTGATTTCTTCGTCGATCTGATTCTCCATCCGCGCTGCCGGAGTGCCCGTCCGCTTGGAGTAAGGGAATACGTGCATCTCGGAGTAATTAATAGCCTTCATGAAGTCGTAGCCGGCACGGAACATTTCATCGGTCTCCCCCGGGAACCCAACGATAACATCCGTAGTAATCCCGACATCTGGCATCGCCTGACGGATCAGCTGCATTTTGGCGTAATATTCTTCTGTCGTATATTTACGGCGCATCACTTTCAGCACATCATTATGTCCGGCTTGCAGCGGGATATGCAGATGACGGCACATTTTAGAGGAACGGTTCAGCACCTCCAGCAGCTTCTCATCGATCTGGCTAGCTTCGATAGAACTGATACGTACCCGCTCCAGTCCATCCACCTTATCTAGATCCCACAGCAAATCGGCTAGACGGTAATTATCAAGATCGTCACCGTAACCACCGGTATGAATACCCGTGAGCACAAATTCCTTATACCCTGCTTCTACTAATTGATGTGCCTGGGTTACGATACTTTTGGGATCACGGCTGCGGGAAAGTCCACGCGACCATGGAATGATGCAGAATGTGCAGAAGTTGTTGCAGCCATCCTGAATCTTCATAAAAGCACGCGTCCGATCCGCAAAGCCAGGTACATCCATCTCTTCGAATTCACGTGTCTTCATAATATTACGAACAGCGTTGACCGGCTGACGTGAGGCTTCAATGTTCTTTACATGCGTCATGATCTGATCGCGGTCCTGGTTACCAATAACAAGATCGACACCAGGAATATCAAGAATCTCACCAGGAGAGGTCTGCGCATAGCAGCCAGTAACCGCCACGATAGCTTCCGGATTGCGGCGAACGGCACGACGAATCATTTGACGGCTTTTTTTGTCACCTGTATTAGTTACAGTACAAGTATTAATCAGATATACATCGGCGGGTCCCTCGAAATCGACCTGCTCGTAACCTTCATTTTTGAATAGCTGCCAGATGGCTTCGGTGTCATAAAAATTCACTTTACAACCTAAAGTATAAAATGCTACGGATGGCATCTCTTAAGCTCCTCCCATTTCTCCCGATTCATATAAAATACAAGCAGCGGCAACCATGCCCGCTGTCTCACAGCGCAGAATACGCCGTCCTAGTCCTACGGAAACCGCACCAGCTTCTTCTGCCTTTTGGCATTCCTCTGGTGTAAAGCCCCCTTCAGGACCTACCACAATCAGTACCTTCCCACCAGCCTGCGGTGAAAGCGAGGATAACCAAGGGGCAACACTGCTGCGAAGCTGCAAGCCTTCTTCTTTTTCATAACAGAAATAAACAGCATCATATTCACTAAAAGTCTGTAGCAGCTGCTTCCAGGATAACGGTGAGCCTACAGCCGGAACGATGTTCCGGTGTGCCTGCTCGGCAGCTTCTTTACAAATTTTACGCCAGCGGTCCAGCCGCTTACTTTCCTTGCGTTCATCGTATTGTACAATCGTGCGCTCCGACAGAAAAGGAATAAAACCAACGGCTCCAATTTCTGTACACTTTTGAATGACAGTTTCCATCTTATCGGCCTTGGGTAAGCTCTGAGCCACTGTGATTTTTATCCGCGGTTCATGCGTCATCTCCAGGGTTTCCAGGATGTTCACTGTCACTTCCCCTATTTCGATCTGAGCAATCTCCACTAACGCTTCACGGGAGACGCCATCGCTGACAATAAGCTTGTCCCCAACCTTACCGCGCATGACTTTGGCAATATGCCTTGCATCTTCCCCGTCAATTCTAACGTTATCTGCACCAAACTGCTCTGGTGTAACAAAATATCGCTGCATCTCTTCATCATCCTGTTCATGAATTCAGTAAGAAGAAACGGTAAAGACGCCTTAATAAAGACGTCACCCGTTTCTTAGAGAAATATAACTATGGATCAGGCGAAATTTAACTATCCTATTTTTCAACAAATTACATAATACAATGTTTAAGCAGGGTTGACCAGACTTCAGTCCCTACCTTAGCTGCCAAACATTCTTAGGAATAGCTGCACAAATGTTCTCGACATTTCACTAGCCCAGTGGCCAAGAGGATCGATGGTATAGGTTCGTAACCCTGGAATAAACAGAATTAATAAAAAGATAAATACAGCCCATTGCTCAAATTGCTGTAATCTGCCCCGAATGGAGCGAGGAGCAATATCCTCCACAATCCGGTAGCCATCCAGCGGAGGCAATGGAATCAGATTGAACAAGAATAAAAAGAAGTTCCATTGAATAAAGGTGCCAAAGAACAGATACACTGCCTCTAAAACGCGATCATTGGAGATCGACTCTAATACACCGGTTGCCGCAAGCACCCCATATATTAAAGCACCAATAATCCCTAGTAACAGGTTACTGATTGGGCCCGCAGCAGACACAATGACTCCCATCAGACGGGGGCGGCTAAAGTTATCACGGTTTACAGGAACTGGACGTGCCCACCCGAAACCAGCAACCAGCAGCAGTAAAATACCAAAAAAATCGAAGTGTACAGCAGGGTTAAGCGTCATGCGTCCTAATAATCTAGCGGTAGGGTCACCGAACTTATTTGCGAAATAAGCATGACTGAATTCATGTACTGTAAAAGCAATTAAAATCGTAATGAGCAGAAAAGGAAGCTGATCCAGATCTACACGTATTATACTTTGCAATATATCCATTTTTACCTCTTTCCGGCTGTAAATGCCACCCAATCTTCTTCACGGGATACTTCCATAATCTCAAAGCCGGACTCTTGTAGTGCGTTAGCCACAAGTCCTTCTTTATCCTTATAAATACCAGAGGTAATATACAAGCCTCCTGGCTGAAGTGCACGATACACATCATCCGTAAACAATACGATGATTTCTGCCAAAATATTCGCAACTACAATCTTCACCGGGAGTGTAACGCCGAGGCTATCCTCTGTTACTTGCTCCGCAGGTGTTCCCTCAAGAGTGTGACCCGGTCTAGCGGATGGCCACATTTCTCCAGCAGCCGTGTCAGCTACACCTTCACCGCCTAGCAAGGAGAGCAGGTCGCTTTCTTTTACCGTAATGAACTTTTCAAGTTTATTCAGTGCTACATTCTCCCGCGCACTTTCAACAGCTACAGGGTCCAAATCTAACGCCAGCACGGATTTCGCACCGAGCAGCATTGCACCTACAGCCAATATTCCTGAACCCGTACCAACATCGATTACTTCTTCGCCGCCGCTAATATTCTTCTCGAGCGCACGCAGGCACAAAGCTGTTGTAGGGTGAGTCCCTGTACCAAATGCCATACCAGGGTCCAACTCAATGATTGCTTCATCGGGGCTCTCAGGCGTATATTCCTCCCAAGTTGGTTTAATCGTGAGACGCTCCGATACCCTGAGCGGTTTAAAATATTGCTTCCAAGCATGCGCCCATTCGTCTTCATCTACGGTTTTCCAAGAAATCAGCGATTTGCCCGGATCAATGCCGTACTCACGCAATTCTGCTACCCGTGGAGTCAGCTCTTCTATAACAGCATCCATATCCGTGGAATCGGCATAATAACCTTTGATTACCGCTTCCCCTTCTGGGATATCATTCAAAGGTTGGTCGTATAATTCACCGTAACGCGTATTCCGCTCTTTACTGAGTGTTCCGGATTCTTCAATAGAAACCCCACCCGCTCCTGCTTCATATAAAAAATTCGAAATCATTTCTTGTGCATCTTCTGTTGTATGTATCGTCACTTCATGCCATAACATCTTTATGTGATCCTCCTAAAGTTTTGTGAGCGTTAGCTTCATTGATTGACTTCGTGCAAAACTGGCTTCGTAAGCATAGACTTAGTTTTGTGAGCGTTAGCTTCATTGATTGACTTCGTGCAAAACTTACTTCGAAAGCATAGGCTTAGTTTTGTGAGCATTCGCTTCATAGTATAACATTTCTTCTTGGGGTAACGCCAAACTACAGATCAACGCTCTGCCATGCCCGGGCTGCTCCTGCAAAAGCAATCGAGCGAATGATCATCTACCATCCCCGATGCCTGCATAAAAGCATAACATATGGTAGAGCCGACAAACTTCATGCCTCGCTTTTTTAATGCTTTACTCATTGCGTCAGACTGAGCCGTCGAAGCAGGAACATCCGCACGTGTCTTCCAATGGTTAAGCGTAGGCGCGCCTCCCACAAAACTCCAGAGATAATCTGAAAAGCTGCCTGTTTCCGCACTAATTTGCAAATATACTTTTGCATTACGAATGATAGAATCAATCTTTAAGCGATTTCTAATAATCCCGGGATCGTTCATCAGCTCAGCAATTTTCGGCTCATCATAATGCACAATTTTTTCCGGATCAAATCCATCAAATACCTCTCTGTAATGTGCCCGCTTTTTTAAGACGGTGTACCAGCTTAACCCTGCCTGCATGCCTTCAAGCATAAGTAATTCAAACAGCTTCCGGTCATCATACAGAGGTTTGCCCCACTCTTCATCATGGTATGCGATATATAAAGGATCCTCATTAACCCAAGCACAACGAGTGATTTCCATCCTTTTCTCTCCTTTACGCTAATCCTTGCTGAGTCCACTCAGCATCTACTCACTGTAAACGAAAAAAAGGGAAGAACACAAGGTTCCTCCCTAAAAAAATTTTCTATGGCCGCAGCTGCACTCTTGTTTCTTTATCCGGATCGTCAGTCGTATAGAAGAATATATAAATAGAAGCTTCTGTACCTTTGAAACCCTTGTAAACATCAATGGCCTTATTGTTTCCATCCCCAGTGAAATTAACGGTCAGAGGTTTACCTAAAATACGCTCTTTCCCCAGTCCGATATGGGTCTGGTTAATTCCACCGAAGCGAGCATCTTCACTTTCAGTCTCTACATAAAGATCGGCACCCTGCATATAGTACGTCCATTTTACCGGATATCCGCTAAGCTGCTGGATAAGCGTCTGTTTCTTATCAGATATATTCGTCAACAGAAGTGGTGTTTTTTCGTCCTTGTTAATTTTATAGCTGCCGTGCTGAGTCACCTTGTATTTAGCAACAAAGGTAATTGGCGTCTCTTCTGTGATTTCAAGGTCAACTGGCCGCTCAAAACGAAGCACTGTTAATTCCGGCTCACCTTCTGGAGATCTCCAGAAATTGCCCTCCAGCGTCTTGCCTGCTACTTCAAGAGTAGACTTTTGATACGGGAAATTGTTGCCTTTCTCTTTACTTCTAATAGCGATTCGAATTTGAGTAGGCGTCACTACCATTTTCTCCAGCGTGTAATTAGGTTCGCCCTCTTCTAGCGGCAGATTCAATGAAGTATTTATGGTTCCGCTCTCCATCTGCTTTTTGCTTAATTGAAGATCAAAAGCTAGGGGCCCCTCAACCTTTTTCTCTTGTTTCATGTACTGCAGCTTGTAATTCACTTCTCCGCTGGAAATATCAGCCGCCTTAAAATATTGCTGGGACGTATATTCCCCGTTTTCTCCCGGTGTACCGAAAGCACCTCCAGCCAGCGAATTTATGAGCGTTCCGTTTTTGTAAGCGACTATATTTGGAAAGACCCATTCTTTTGTTTCTGGCTGATCAAAAATGATCGCTGAAGAGAATAATATTTTTTCTTGTCCTTGGGTAAAAGGTTTCACCTCTATGCTGCGCATTCCTTCCTGTCCAATAGGAAAATTTTGTGTCTCCTGCGATTGGATATCCAGCGGTAAATCTAACTCCTGTGTGCTAAAGGCTTGCAGATTATCTGCAACTAGTTGCACATTCACAGTATCCTTTTTCGGTGTCCAATCACTCTCGAAATATCCGTTGTAATGTTGATTTTTCTCATCCCATAACACATAACTGAACTCACTAGGACCATTCGCCCCATCTGCGCCCTTCAAAGTCATTCCATTAACATTCCAATTTTCATTTTCCAAGCGTTTTCCTACATCCAAAGTGAATAAGATAACCGTCCGATTCTCATCCACAATCGCTGTATGTAGCTTCAGAGTTACTCCATCCTGCGTCACTGACTGGTTCAGTTGTTGTCCGAGATTTTGGGCCAGCGCTGCTTGAACGCCTCCTCTCCCATGGAGCAAATTATCCCAATCATAATGCACTGCTGCATATACGGGTGCCGCTGCAATAAGTACTGAAAATGAAGCCACCACAGCTATTTTACTCCAGTTTCTCCCTCTGTTCCCGCTACCATTCGCCATACGAAGTTGTAGGGGAGTCATTGTACTGTTTTCTTGCTCTAAACGTCCCCACATGCGCTCAAAATCTGGATAAGGCACGCCTTTATCTTCATTTAAACGATGCTCCAGCATATTTTCTAACTTTTTCAAAAGCTTCGCCCTCCTTTAGTTCAAGTTGAACCCCAGCCTCCTGCAGGATTCTCCTCATTACCGTTAGCCCTTTATGCAGCCTAGATTTGGTCGTTCCAAGTGGAATGGACAGCAGATCCGAAATTTCAGCCAGACTGAAATCATGCATATACCTAAGTGTGAGCACCATCCTAAGTTTGATAGGGACCTGGCTCATATATTGCGCCCACTCGACCTCCGTCTCACGCTGCTCAATCTGCTGCTCCACAGCTGTTTCTGCCGTTTTATTAAAGAAATGAAGGTTGTCCGTAATCTTCTGTTGTAAAGTCCGTTTTCGTTTCAAATGATTGAGGCAATGGTTGACCGTTATTTTCATAATCCAAGCCTTGATATGCTCCACGTGCTCACGATTACTGCGAAATACGGTAATAAAGACATCCTGAGTCAAATCCTCTGCATCCGCCGCGTCATGCACCATATAGTAGCAAGTCCGGTATACATCTTTATTGTAGGTTTCAAATAACTCCCGGTTACTCTCCAAATTTTACGCCCTCCTTTCTTGACTGAGATATCTATATGACAACCAATCCTTGGAAAAGGTTCGTTTTTCTGAGCATAAACTATCGCTACTCTTAAAGACATAGAGAAAATCAAACAGGCTTAATAATCTGAATGAAGCAAATGGAGGAAGGACAATGACTCTTTTAACTACTGGTCCGATAGAAAACAATGTTAACTCAGAAAACAACACAAGACTTACACAACAGGTCACGGTCAAAATTGCTAATGGTAGCGGTCAGATTGCTTCCACAGTTCTGATCGAAGGCTACTACATGAATGAAGAAAGAATTCAATATGTAGGCGATCTGCTAGATGTGATGCCAAATCAGGTAATAACTAAAAATTATTTTGCGGATTTTGATACCTTCGAATTTTTTTTCACAACTGCTAGTTTGCCAGACCATCCAATCCAAATCTCATTTTGGGGTAAAGACAGTGCAGAGAAATTAGTAGCCCAGCATCGATTAGCTACAGCAGAATTACTTGGATATGATGGGGCAACTGGGGCAACTGGGGTGACGGGGGGCTAAAGGTGGGACTGGCTCTGATGGGGCGATTGGGGACACCGGAGTTACTAAGGTTAGTGTTACTGTAGACGGAGTCATCACAAATCATAGATATATGATTCCTACCTTGATTGTTAACAAAATCGGATAATACCAACAATAAAAGGGTCCATCTCTTTCAAGTAGGAGACCGACCCTTTTTTGCCGATATTCAATCTATCAACATACATACTGCAACTAGAGAATATCCATAACCTCGCGCGCTTGTGTGTCGAGATTTTGTGCAGAAGAAGCAATCTTCGAAAAATCCTCCAACGCCACCAGAACCTGCTGCTGACTATCTTCTATACTTTCTTGTACTTGATTTGTACCTATAGAGATCTTTCCAATTTCCAGCGTGATCGCATTCACACTATCCCGTACCTTTATGATCGAATCTTGTACCATGGAAGATAATTTCCTTACTTCTTTTGCCACTACGTCAAAACCTCGCCCATACTCCCCGGCATGCGCTGCTTCAATAGCTGCATTTAGGGCTAATAATTGCGTTTGCGATGCAATATCGCGAATCGTTTGCACGATGCTATGAATCGATACAGCTTGCTTTTCAAGATTAGCTAGAGTATGTGTATTTTCTATCGATACTTCGGCGATTTTGTTGATGCTTCGTAATAATTCTTGACTGCGTTCAATACCTAAATCTGCTCTTTGATTCAAGCTGTCTGCCATCTCTTGCATCCGTTGCACAACATTACTCATGTTACTTTGTCTTTGGGTAATATTAGTTGCTATTTTAGATACTCCGATGACTTGTTCATTGCTTTCATCAAATACTGGCATGTAGGTAGCTTCAAGCCAAACCGCATTTCCTTTCGAATCCATTCGTTCGATCTTATCCTGAAAACTCTTCCCTGTAAAAAGATCCTGCCAAAACCGTTCGTAACCTGGGCTATCTGCGAAATGTGGAAAACAGAACTCTTTATGATGCATTCCGTACATTTCATCTTTTTTATATCCCATGGAATTTGCAAAAACTTCATTCACATAAGCTACCCGGCGATCAAGGTCAAACCGGATAATAGCTAAATTTCTTTCTAAAGATCTAACAACAAGCTCATCAGTAACTCCTTGAGAGTGTACCAGCCCCATTCTAATTCCCCCTGAAAAAATTCAATAGTTGATTGGTCGTAGTTAGTATATTCGAACAATTATACATCCTTAATCTGTAGTGTGATATTAGCTATTTTACTTAAAATATTTATAACATCTGCAGACGTTAATATACTCGAAATGATGATAATTAGGGAAAACATCCCTAATGATGTGCAAGATTCGAAGGTTGATCTATCATTTAGGGAAATACTCCCCAAAAACTCATGAAATCAGGCCTTTTTCTATCTTTTCGAGCGTTTTTTAGGGATGTTTTCCCTAATTAATCATTTTCCAACCTCAAACATGCCGAAAATGTTACCCGATTCCAACAGAAAAATAGCTACAGCTACGTCGACTATGAGACCCCCAAATTCTTCTTAGCGGTAACCTTACTTATAAGCTAAAAAATTGCCTAACTCAGTTCATTTTTACTGATCTAATAACAAAAACCCCAGCTGCAATATCAGCTAGGGTTCAAACTCTCAATTTCATTTTCAAATTCCTATCATTCTCAATCCCATGTAGCAAAGTATGGAAGTTCCTCCGATTCAATTGGATTTATAATCTTTTATTTTAATCCCCAAAACCATATCCTTCTGATATGCGGCAGCTTGCTTCAAACCAATAATCCTTGGGTCTGAAGGGTAGTGACGTTCAAGATATAACAAAAATGCGTGATGAAACCTAATTTCGGCATCCAATTTATTCAGTTCATTCGGATGATTCTCTAGTTCGGTTAATTCTGCTTCCCATCGATACAAATCGCTCGCCTCAGAGCGCTCCATACGAACCTTCTCTGTCAGCTCCCGCAACTCAAGATAGGCGCGTTTTACTTTTGGAGAGTACAACTGCTTCTGGTTCAAATAGGTTAATAATGCGATCAATAAGGCTAACCCAGTCCACAAAATAACGTTATCCATCTTCTCCCCCCACACTTAAGCTCTTCGCCCTAATTATACATGCCCAAACGCAAAAATACCCCACAAAGTGAGGTATCCGCCTTAGCTTTTTTAGCTGCTATTCTTTCTTCATAATCTCATTCAGCTGACGTTTGTCCGCTTCTTGTGCGCGATCCTGAGCTTCAATATCATCAAGATCGGCTTCCGCCGCCGAGAATTCTACATCCTCTGCTTTAGCTTCGTATAACATTTTCAATTTCTCCGTCTTGGAGAAGATTTGTGAGTTCTCTCTATCCATTGTTCGTCTCCTTTCTTCTTACTCAATGAAGTGCCTGATCAGACCATCCCGCCTGCTTCTTCAATTAAGCGCAGAGCCTGATCGTAGGACTCCGTATGCACAATAACTGTAAGCAAAATATCTCTCCCCGTTGGACCACCGTTACCACCATGACTCATCCCGCTAGAGCTGGTGTCCGCAGCTGCAAGTATGCCTGTGTGTGCATGCTCAGCAGTCATGGAGTCCATTCTGGCCACATTGCCTGTCACCGGATTTACCCCTGAGCTAAAGCTGGTACCTCCATATCTACTGAAGCGATCAATGGAAACTTCAATGGCCCGAAGTGCACGAAGCTTGCGCGCGACGCCTTCGGCTTCCTCTGGACTTTTAAAATACGCCAAAATATATCTTTCCGACATCTTATCCCCGCTCTCGCTTGAAATTCAGATATCTGTTGCATTCATTTATATTGTCTTAATTTCACTTGTTTTATGCTCTGATTTTCTTATATTCCACTTATCTACTAGGAATTCGACATTTTCTTCAACGCTTCGCTGCAATATGGTACTAAAGTTGTATATTCGATTTGAAGTTATAGCTGTAGAATAAATTTAATTTTCATAATTTTTTACATTTTAAATTGAGGAGGAGAACCACAGACACATTGCAATACAAAAAATTCATTTGGGAGGATGAACTTATTTGAAACGTACCTTTAAACACTCTATTCAAAGATTTGGTATTGGAGCGGCAAGCTTCGGACTGGCTGTGTCTGTTCTTTTTCCATCAGCTGCATTTGCGAACTCATCCCTTGAATCTTCAACCCTGGTTACGGATGTACAGTCTCAAAGTGTAACCCCTCATAACTATGCTGGAATACTCAAAGGTTCAGCACCAGTTTCAGTAATTGTGGAATTGACTAATAAACCAGTCAGTGTGTATGTAAATGAGGCAAAAACTTATTCTTTACGATCCTCAGTCTCCTCACAACGCAGTAAAATTATCTCAGAGCATAAAAGCTTTATTTCCTCAACACAGAAAATCGATGCCGATATCGGTTTTGAATACAGTGAGATTTTTAACGGGTATTCCATTACGCTGCCAGCCAATCAAGTAAACAAGCTGTTAGAGCTTCCAGGCGTTGCGGCTATCTATCCAAATGAAGAAGTACATGCACTAGCAGACAGTGTTGAAGTAGCGACATTACCTGTTACACGTTCCTATTCAGACAGCGGCAAGCTAATAGGCGCGGACAAACTACATGATTTAGGGTACACAGGCAAAGATATACAGGTAGCTGTTGTCGATACTGGTATTGATAAGAATCACCCTTTGTTAAAAGATAATTATAAGGGTGGCTATGATGTATATGATCAGGATGATGATCCGGCTGAAACAGCCCCTGATGCTAACTTCCCTCCAAGAGCAGGTACTCCTTACGAAACCTCGCATGGTACACACGTTGCCGGGACAATTTTAGATGTGGCACCTGAGGTAGAATTGTATGCGTATCGCGTACTTGGTCCCTATGGATCTGGTTCCACAGCGGATGTAATTGCGGGTATTGAGAAAGCAGTCGATGACGGAGCAGATGTTATTAACCTTTCTCTAGGCTCTAGTGTCAACCAAAGCTATTCCGCGAGTTCAATCGCGATAGACAATACCGTAAAATCGGGCGTGAACGTTATTGTTGCCGCCGGTAACGCTGGTCCTGATGCAGGAACACTGGGCGAACCCGCTGGTGCCCAACTCGCGCTTAGTGTTGGAGCTTCTACTACTCCGATAAATACCCCTTTCTTTGATATTGGCGATGTTAAAAAGATTCCCGGAACATTAGCCAGTTACTCCCCAGATTTAATCGATAATATTGCTGGCAGTAAGATCGTTTTCGCTGGTCTTGGGAGTCCTTCCGATTACAAAAATCTGGATGTCAAAGATAAGGTAGTGCTTGTTGATCGGGGCTCGCTGAGCTTCTCAGACAAATCTCTTAATGCCAAAGCTGCTGGTGCGAAGCTTCTGCTGATTGCCAATAATGAGCCTGGTGAAATCAGCCCCACCCTTGGTGCGCCTGGGGATTACATTCCTACCTACGGAATCAGTCAAGCCGATGGCAAAAAAATAAAAACTCAGATGGCTGCGGCTAAAGATATAATCAGTTACTATATAGCGCTTGAAGTAAATCAGTTAGCAAACTTCAGTTCTATGGGTCCAGGGATGCCCGATTATCTAATAAAACCTGATGTTGTAGCGCCCGGAGTCAATATCAACTCGACGATCCCTAGCTGGGATGGGAACTATGACCATGCTTTCGGCTTAAAAAATGGCACTAGCATGGCAACCCCACATGTTGTAGGAGCTGTGGCTTTGTTACTGAGTAAAAACTCTGATCTGAAGCCAAATGAAATTAAAGCTCTGCTGATGAACAATGCTGATCCTATTTTTAACCGTGATGGGAATTCTTACTCCTTGTACCAACAAGGTGCAGGTTTAATTAATCTGGAGAAGTCGATAAACGCTAAATCCATTGCTAAAGTCGGTGAGATCCTTAACAGCGGTCTTCCGGGTACTGTTGAAATTCCTTATTACACAGGTTCCTTATCCTTCGGCTTACAGCCAAAGGGTGTTACTGTAACGAAAGCTGTCTATGTAGAGGACTTTAAAGGGAATGGAGAAACATACACCCTGTCCACCAAATGGCTGACAGAAGCTCCTACTGATATTAGTATTGATTTTGCACCAAACAGCGTTACCTCAGGGGCAGATCAATATGCACAATTCACACTCAATGTATCTAAAACAGCAAAAGAGGGCGCACATGAAGGCATCCTGTTACTTACCTCTGATACAGAAACCCTTCGTCTGCCATTTAACGTTGTTGTAGGTGACCAATTTAATGTAGCACCTATTAATCAGCTCTCTTTTGAAAGTCCACAAATTTCACCTAATGGTGATGGTCGCTCCGACGACACCACCTTTTCCTTTTCTGTCAATGAAGAGTTGGAAGGCATAAGTTTCGTTGCCTCTTCAAAAGATGCTCCTGCAACAGTTTTAGGTGAAGTTTATGCGATCGATGAGAAGATCTATCGTGGTGTATACGAAGTTCCAAATTGGGATGGAACATTAACAGACCTGGAGACCTCCGCCAAGTCTACTTTAGCAGATGGTCACTACTACATCATTCCTGTGCTTCCCAATGGGCAACTGCTTGAGAAACAAAAGACCGAGTTCACAATTGATACCGAGAAGCCGCAAGTTTCTGGCATCACCATTGAGGAGTATGAACGTGAAGCGCCAACCGATCCTGGCGTGGCACAAATTAGTGGTTTCATTGATGATGACCTAATGGCCTATTATATTTCTAATACAAACCCTATTGGAAACTGGTTTACCGTATATGCCGAAGGCAAACATTATGATGGGAATGCTTATAAATTTGGCGGTGTGATTGCAAATAACGGTGCCTTTACCATTGATGTTCCTGTTAACGAGGGGCTAAATGAGTACAAAGTCCATGTGGTCGATAAAGTTGGCAATGGTGCAGACGACGATGATTACGTTCAGCGGCTGCTTTATAGCACAGGGGACGGAACTTTCACAGTAACTCCGGCTCTTTCTGCATCCACCATTGAAGTAGGACAATCTGTGACCGTTGATTTAGATTATTCTGTGACAGACGAGGTTTATGGCGTCTATGGGGCTTCATTCGGTGTCATATACGATGATTCCCTTGAAACACCAGTAATCCAGCCAAGCGTACAACTGGTTACGTATCAAGAGGAGCATTTCTCTAGTGTTCCACTTACAGAATATTCACAAACGTATGACCTTGGAGACGGCCACAAACTGACACAATATAGTGTCAATCTGTCAGGAGGTGCTTATCACGGCTCTGGCTCACTAGCCCAAATAACCTTCGAACCAGCAACAGCAGGAGATTATTCCTTTGAGCTATATGATGTCCAGATTTGGAATGATGCCACAACATCAACTATCCCATCTGGTTTGAGAACAGTAAGTGTAACTGTAAACACACCTGAAAAACCTACACCAACGCCAACACCAACACCATCAGCAACGCCAGATCCAACAGAAACACCAACACCGACACCATCGCCTACATCGCCTCCATCTTCTGAGTCGTATGTACCTACAGCAGCCAGCACTCCCACTCCTGGACCTTCTTCGAAATCCGGGAAGCTAGTAGAGACAGCCGATCCAGCTGGTGGTAAAGCTTCAGCGGTGTTTAATATCTTAGATACTGCATTAACAAATTCGATTCAGAATGCAAAAGATAAGACTTCTGTACTTGATCTTAGCGATGTGAATTTCAATAAGTATAGCCAAGTTGTTATTACGCTTACCCCGGCGCAAGCTGAACAGTTGAAGAAATCGGAGAATGCACTCAGCCTTAACGGTAATGGGTTCAATGTTCTTATTCCAGCGGCAACCCTTCCGGATTTCATTAGCAGCAGTGGTTTGTTGCTTACGATAAGTCTGGCTGATGCTAGTGATGCAGCAGTGTTATCAGGAAGCTCAGCTGCGATCAATATTGGTTCTTCCATTCTTACCATCAAAAATGGTTGGACAACCGGAAAGCCGGTTACCCTTCAGCTTAATCTAAAAGACAGCAGTCTACGTGATGCTCGAAAAACTGCCGCCTATGCAGAAACAAAGGATCATAAATGGTCCTATCTGCAACCTGGATCTTTCTCTAAAGAAGGTATTCTACAGTTTACAGTTACTGGTGACGGCTCTTATAGCGTGGCATCCCGTAATGTAAGCTTCAAGGATATCGGCACACACTGGGCTAAAGGCGATATCGAAGTTCTTGCTGCTCATGGCATCATTGCCGGCAAAGGAACCGATGGCAGCTTCAAGCCTGCTGACACCTTAAATCAAGCGGAACTGCTAACGCTCTTCGACCGTCTACTCGGAAAAGGTGACACTTGGAATGCACGTATCAAACAAAGTGGTTCACGCGATGTGCTGACTCGCGAAGAAGCAGCCCTTATCATTGCTGAGGCCCTAGGCGCTGATCTTACAGTGGCTAAGACTCCTTTGAGCTTTAAGGATGCCGATAACATCGCTGCAGAAGCACGAAACGCCGTAGCCTATGCTGTAAGCAAAGGTTATCTCAAGGGCGTTGGTGCGGACAACTTCAATCCACAAGGCACTCTGACTCGTGCACAAGCAGCAACCATTCTGAGCCGTGTGTTTGAGGACCTACGTTCTTAACCAGTATCTAGTTGAACTCTCAAAGAAAGCCCCAGCAGCCATTTGGCTGCTGGGGCTTTCTCGTCTTAAGGTCACATCTGCGGCGTATACGAGGCAACTATCGGACACAGTTGCACTTAAACGCTGATTTATGCGACTTTTGCCATGCCAACGGACCCCATAGTCACTATTAGCACGTAAAACACCAATCATGGGCGCTTTTCTGAGCAATAGCTGCACTGGAGTCCGAAACTTCGCTCAAAAGGAGAAAAATGTGCTAATTGCATCAGCTGAGTCCGACTTCGCACAAAAGGCGATAAATCTGCAAATAGCGTCAACTGGGTCCGTATGCCTCCAGCTTCTTCCGGGTCCTATCCACGCAGAAGATTATGCTCGGCACTATCGGACACCGTTGCACTTAAACGCTGATTTATGCGACTTTTGCCATGCCAACGGACCTCATAGTCGCTATTAGCACGAAAAACACCAAATATGAGCGCTTTTCTGGGCAATAGCTGCACTGAAGTCCGAAACTTCGCTCAAAAGGCGATAAATTTGCAAATAGCGTCAGCTGGGTCCGTTTGCCTCCAGCGTCTTCCGGGTCCTATCCACTCGGATGATTATTCTCAGCGCTATCGGACACAGTTGCACTTAAACGCTGGATTATGCGCTATTTGCCATGCCAACGGACCCCATAGTCGCTATTAGCACGAAAAACACCAAATATAAGCACTTTTCTAGGCAATAGCTGCACTGAAGTCCGAAACTTCGCTCAAAAGGCGATAAATCTGCAAATAGCGTCAACTGGGTCCGTATGCCTCCAGCTTCTCCGGGTCCCATCCACTCAGATGATTATTCTCGGCGCTATCGGACACTGTTGCACTTAAACGCTGGATTATGCGACATTTGCCATGCCAACGGACCCCATAGTCGCTATTAGCACGAAAAGCACCAAATATGAGCGCTTTTCTGGGCAATAGCTGCACTGAAGTCCGAAACTTCGCTCAAAAGGCGATTAATTTGCAAATAGCGTCAACTGGGTCCGTATGCCTCCAGCTTCTCCGGGTCCCATCCACTCAGATGATTATTCTCGGCGCTATCGGACACTGTTGCACTTAAACGCTGGATTATGCGACATTTGCCATGCCAACGGACCCCATAGTCGCTATTAGCACGAAAAGCACCAAATATGAGCGCTTTTCTGGGCAATAGCTGCACTGGAGTCCGAAACTTCGCTCAAAAGGCGATAAATTTGCAAATAGCGTCAACTGGGTCCGTATGCCTCCAGCTTCTCCGGGTCCCATCCACTCAGATGATTATTCTCGGCGCTATCGGACACTGTTGCACTTAAACGCTGGATTATGCGACATTTGCCATGCCAACGGACCCCATAGTCGCTATTAGCACGAAAAGCACCAAATATGAGCGCTTTTCTGGGCAATAGCTGCACTGAAGTCCGAAACTTCGCTCAAAAGGCGATTAATTTGCAAATAGCGTCAACTGGGTCCGTTAGCACACGTAGATAATTCAAAACAGATAGTGTGTTAAAAAAGCTGGCAGACCAGTCAGGGGTTTCAAGGTTACAGGGTTCGCGGTTCGCGGTTCGCGGTTCGCGGTTCGCGGTTCGCGGTTCGCGGTTCGCGGTTCGCGGTTCGCGGTTCGCGGTTCGCGGTTCGCGGTTCGCGGTTCGCGGTTCGCGGTTCGCGGTTCGCGGTTGCCGGGGTTGCCGGGGTTGCCGGGCTTGTCGGGGTCACCGGGGTCACCGGGGTTACCAAATTTACCGGCGTTACCAGGTTTACCGGGGTTACGGGATTGGCCGAGTTAGCCAAACACGCAGAATTCCGCAGGTTCCAGCATCACAGCTCATCCAAAGAATTGCATGAGGTTAGTTAAATGGCCCTGCCATAATCTCATGCTAAACAAAAACGCAGAGCAGCGATCCCCCAATAACGGGAGGATCGCTGCTCTGCTGTCTTTTTCTATTCATTTACTGAATGAATGAGTTAGGATATCAGTCCCCGCGAAACGCACGTTTCACACGATCAAAGAAGGACTGCTCGTGCTCATGTGTGTTTTCTCCGTTCAGAGAAGCGAACTGGCGTAGCAATTCTTTTTGCTCTTCATTGAGCTTGCTAGGTGTCACAACAATTACCCGTACATGCTGATCACCTTGGCCAGATCCGCGCAGACGTGGAACACCTTTACCTTTGAGGCGGAAGAAAGTGCCTGTTTGCGTTCCGGCAGGAATCTTCAGCTTCACTTTTTCGGTTAAGGTTGGAATTTCAATCTCATCACCAAGTGCTGCCTGTGCAAACGTAAGCGGAACCTCGCACATAATATCATCGTTCTCACGCACGAAGAAATCATGCGATTTAACACGGATAACAATATACAAGTCTCCAGCAGGACCGCCGCGTAAGCCGCCTTCGCCTTCGCCAGTCATGCGCAGCTGTGCACCGTCATCAACACCGGCCGGGATACGCACATGGATCTTGCGTTGCTTTTTAACCTTACCCTGTCCGGCGCAAGTCGTACATTTTTCCTTAATAATCTTACCTGTACCACTGCAATGTGAACAAGGACGACGATTACGCATCTGTCCAAGCGGTGTATTCTGTACGAATTCCTGTTGTCCACTACCATGACATACGGAACAAGTCTCTGGTTTAGTGCCCGGTTTAGCCCCGGAGCCGTAGCAGGTATCGCAAGTTTCTGTACGTGGAATAGTAATATCGGTTTCTTTGCCGAATACCGCTTCCTTGAATTCAATGGTCATGGTATACTGCAAATCCCCACCGCGCTGCGGTGCGTTAGGATCACGGCGTCCGCCGCCTCCAAAGAACATATCAAAGATATCGCCAAGCCCTCCGAAGTCGCCACCACCGCCGCCTCCGAAGCCGCCCATACCTTGGTTAGGGTCAATATGGCCATATTGGTCATATCTAGCTCGCTGTTGTCCATCACTAAGAACATCATAAGCTTCTTTTACTTCCTTAAACTTAGCTTCAGCATCATCTGCTTTATTCACGTCTGGGTGATATTGGCGCGCCAATTTCCGGTACGCTTTTTTCACCTCATCGTCTGAAGCATCTCTACTAAGGCCAAGCACTTCATAATAATCGCGTTTATCTGCCACTGCTTTCACCTCCGTGCATACATACTCAAATTCCTTATTATCTGTCAAACAAACCATTATACGATAAAACCTCAGGATCTGACCATCCAGATTCAGCGATGTTTATTCTTACAATATCAGAAGGCGCATTCGCAAAGAGTGTGCAATCTGATATTACAAAAGGAAAGTCAAAACACGGGATGACCCGGTTTTGACCTTCCCTTCTTAACTATATAAGAATTTATCAGTTTCCTATTACACTTATCGTATAAGGTTACCCTTGATTCTTATCTTCGTCAACAACCTCATAGTCAGCGTCAACTACATTATCTTTTTTAGGAGCGCCTTCAGCGGCTCCATCGCCACCTTCAGCACCTTGCTCAGCTTGAGCAGCTTGTTCGTACAGCTTCATGGACAACTGTTGTACAATCTCAGTCAATGCTTCTGTAGCTGCATTGATTTCTTCAAGATTGTCAGTTTCAAGTGCTGCTTTAACTTTATCTTTAGCTTCATTTGCTTTTTCAACATCAGAAGCATCAGCTTTATCGCCAAGGTCTTTAATTACTTTTTCAGTAGAATACACGAGTTGGTCAGCACCGTTCTTCGCTTCCACCAGTTCTTTACGCTTACGGTCTTCCTCAGCGTGAAGCTCGGCATCCTTCATCATTTGTTCTACTTCTGCGTCGCTCAGGCCGCTGGAAGAAGTGATAGTGATTTTTTGGCTCTTGTTCGTGCCTTTATCTGTTGCAGATACATTTACGATACCATTGGCATCAATATCGAAAGAAACTTCGATTTGTGGCACGCCACGTGGTGCTGGTGGAATCTCGTTCAGCATGAAGCGTCCCAGTGTCTTGTTGCCATTTGCCATTTGACGCTCACCTTGCAGCACGTGAATCTCTACGCTAGGTTGGTTGTCAGCAAAGGTTGAGAATACTTGGGATTTGCTTGTAGGAATCGTAGTATTACGCTCGATCATCTTCGTGAACACGCCACCTGCAGTTTCGATACCCAGGGAAAGCGGAGTTACGTCAAGCAATACAACGTCTTTAACATCACCAGTCAATACACCCGCTTGAACAGCAGCACCAAGAGCTACTACTTCATCCGGATTCACACCTTTGTGTGGTTCTTTGCCAGTAAGCTTTTTGATAGCATCTTGTACAGCTGGGATACGTGTAGAACCACCAACCAGAACGATTCTAGTAAGGTCTGCAGGGGTCATGCCAGCATCAGACAATGCTTGACGAGTTGGTCCCAATGTACGTTCTACCAGACCAGCAGTCAGTTCATCAAATTTCGCACGAGTCAAGTTGATCTCTAAGTGCTGAGGTACGCCGTCAACCACAGTGATGAACGGAAGCGATACAGTTGTTGTCAGTACGCCTGACAATTCTTTTTTCGCTTTTTCAGCTGCATCTTTCAAACGTTGTACAGCAGATTTATCTTTGCTCAGATCAATGCCTTGCTCTTTTTTGAATTCGGATACCAGGTAATCCATAACCACTTGGTCAAAGTCGTCGCCACCCAGCTTGTTGTCGCCGCTTGTAGCTTTTACTTCGAAAAAGCCATCACCAAGTTCAAGGATGGATACGTCAAAAGTACCGCCACCAAGGTCATAGACTAGAATGGTTTGATCTTCGGATTTCTCCAGACCATATGCCAAAGCTGCTGCTGTTGGCTCGTTCACAATACGCAGAACTTCCAAACCTGCAATTTTACCTGCATCTTTGGTAGCTTGACGTTGGCTGTCATTAAAATAAGCAGGAACAGTGATAACTGCTTGAGTAACAGTTTGGCCAAGATAAGCCTCTGCATCGGATTTCAGCTTTTGCAGAATCATTGCCGAAATTTCTTGTGGGGAGTAGTCTTTACCATCAATGCTTTCTTTGTGGTTAGTACCCATGTGACGTTTAACAGAGCTGATCGTACGATCAGGGTTAGTAATCGCTTGGCGTTTAGCCGTTTCACCGACGATACGCTCGCCGTCTTTCTTAAAGCCTACAACCGAAGGGGTTGTACGCGCGCCTTCTGGATTTGGAATTACTACGGCTTCGCCGCCTTCCATAACGGCAACGCAAGAGTTCGTGGTTCCTAAGTCAATACCGATAACTTTACTCACAATAATTTGCCTCCTCTAAAGTTATATGGAGCCTAAGCTCAATAAATTTATAAAAATATTAAAAAAATTCGATTGATAATAAACTATCCGGGCAACAGCCTGCAATCGGATAAATAGTAGGCAAACGCACTGCTGCTTTATGGCGAGCAGAAACTGCCCGTCCTATATAGACAGACTACATGCTGACTTTGACCATGGCCGGACGAAGAACTCTATCTTTCAGAAGATATCCCTTTTGAACCTCTTCTGTAACGATACCCTCTTCGTACTCCTCGCTCTCAACCTGCATAATAGCCTGATGGTATTCAGGATTAAAAGGCTGTCCTACTGTTTCCATAGCTGTAAGCCCCTCAGCCTTCAATACCCCATCCAGCTGACGGAAAATCATATTAACGCCCTTCGCGAAAGCTTCGGATTCAGGATTAGCTGGAGTAGTGACTAACGCACGCTCGAAATTGTCCAGCACGGAAAGCAATTCCGTCAGGAGCTTGGAGGTAGCATATTGAGCCAACTCTTCTTTTTCCTTCTGGGTACGACGACGGAAGTTATCAAAATCAGCTTGTGCACGCAATGCACGACCTTGATATTCATCAGCAAGATCCTGTAGGCGTTTCACCTCAGCACCTGTATCTGAAGCACCTTCACTAACGTTTTCAGCTGTAAATGAGTCGGCATCTGAGACTACTTCAGCCACAGGCTCCTCATTGATCAATTCCTCTTTGAATTCATTAGAATCTTGAACTTGTTCCTTTTTCAAGTTGTCTTCACCTCCTTAAAATCATTCACGAAATCATGTTGACTCTGTTCACTTATACCAGTGCGCCAGCATCGCTGTCAAATCTCGGGATAAAATGCCCAAGATCCCCATCACTCTTGCATATTCCATACGGGTCGGCCCAAGGATCCCAATGCTTCCTAGTGCCTGCCCATCAAGTGAATAAGTGGCGGTGATCAGACTACAGTTAGCGAACGCTTCGTGATTGTTTTCTGTTCCTATTCGTACTTGAATACCTGTGCCACCCACTGTAGGGGCCAGCATTTTGAGCAGTGTCGGTGTCTCTTCCAGCAGATCAAGAATACTCTTCACCTTGTCTACGTCTTTGAACTCAGGCTGTGTCAGCATATTCGTTGCTCCGCTGAGATAGATGCGCTGCTCTTGATCGCTTTCCAGCGCGGTGTCCAGCACCTGCATTAATTCTTCATAATGTGAGATGTGACGCTGCATTTCTTCGCCAAGCTCGGAATAGAGCCGAGTCTTCAGCTTATAGAGTGGTACATTGACCAGTTTACTATTCAGTAGGTTAACCACTTTCTCCATCTCGGAAACAGAAATCTCCGGCGGAATGTTCACCGTACGATTCTCAACTTGCCCCGTACTTGTGACGATAATGGCCACAGCGGTTGTATCATCTAATGGTAACAACTGAAAATGACGCAATGAAGTATGAAAAACCTCCGGTCCCAGCAGGATGGAAGTATAATTCGTCATATTGGAAAGAATCATCGCCGCATGTTGGATTACCTGCTCCATTGCATTTAGCTTCTCGGCAAAAAAAGCGCGGATCGTGCCCATTTCTGCCGTTTCGGCGGAATTCCACGGTACCAAATGATCCACATAATATCGGTATCCTTTATGGGAAGGAATTCTTCCCGCCGATGTATGAGGCTGCTCGAGATAACCTAAATCCTCCAGGTCAGCCATTTCATTTCGAATCGTAGCCGGACTGTATCCTACATCTCCCCGTTTAGAAATGCTGCGAGATCCTACTGGCTCTGCCGATGAAATATAATCATCCACAATTGCATTTAGTATCATTCTCTGGCGATCAGTTAACATGTTATTCCCTCCTATCGGCTGTGGCTCCGATTCGTTAGCACTCGACTCAGATGAGTGCTAACCACTAATACAAAAATACCAAACTGACATTGACATTGTCAAGTCAGTTCAGTATCTTAAGCACTGCTATTTCATCGCAGGCATGCTGCTTTTTACAATTCACGCAATCTGTCCATACTTTTTCAGGGAAAATCTCTTTCTGGACGACTTCAAATCCATTTCTAAGAAAAAAATCAACAGCATAGGTTAGTGCCATTACCTTTGGGATTTTCTGGTTCCTAGCTTCCTCGACCAGCTTCGCCAATATCATGGAGCCTACGCCTTTACCCTTGCCTTCATCATTCAATCCAATTGAACGAATCTCTACGAGATCATTCCCGAGCTTGAAAAGTGAACCACAGCCTACGAATCTGCCTTCGATTTCGGCAACTACGAATTGATCGATCTGGCGTGTCAGCGCCTGCCGGGAACGGGGCAACATGATGCCGCGCTGGGCATACTCTTCTATCATTAGATACAATGGCTCAACGTCTTCTACCACAGCATTTCTACAAATCACCTGTGCGTCTCCCGCTGGAGACGAATGGCGAATCATTTCCGTCTTGGCAAGCACTTTGGTTCACCCCTCTGTTGATAATATGAATAAATATACAACAGAGTGAATTACAATTCAAGGGGTATTTTAAAATTAAACTTCTGTCAGGGCGCCTACAAATTCAGCAAAAACATCGTTCCCAAACAAGATTCCTTGCTTGCTGAGTCGGTAAACCCCTGCTTCTTGTTCCAACAGCCCTGCATGCAGCATTTTATGCAAGGATTTCTCGAATACTTCCTCTATTGAACGCCCGAATTGCGCCTGAAAAGCTTCATTAGAGACGCCCTCATGCATACGCAAGCCGACCATCATAAAGTCTTCCATCGCTTCTGCTTCTGAGATTGGGTATGCATCCAGTCGTGGCAGCCCTTTACGTGTGGCTTCTACATATGGATTTACGCCCTTAACATTAATATGCCGCTGACGCCCCACATATCCATGTGCTCCTGCTCCTAGACCATAATAATCTTCATTACGCCAGTAGGTGATATTATGGCGGCTCTCCATTCCTGGTTTCGCGAAGTTACTGATCTCGTATTGATTGTAACCCGCTTCCTTCATAGAGGACATCAACAGGAGGTACATTTGCAATTCATCTTCTTCATTAGGAAGAGGAAGCTTGTTCTTATTAAACAGCGTGTGAAAAAGAGTATTCTCCTCCACCTTCAAGCTGTAAATAGAATAGTGGGGTAGATCCAGCTCCAACGCCTTGCGGATACTTTCGCCCAACATCTCAACAGTTTGATTAGGCAGCCCAAACATCAGGTCAACCGAAAGATTATTTAGTCCAACTGCACGTGCATTCTCTAGGCTCCGGTATACATCATCTACATTATGAATCCGGCCGATACCTGTGAGCAGCTCGTTCTGAAATGCTTGAACACCAAAACTCACCCGGTTCACGCCGCCTTCTTTCATAACCGTCAGCTTGTCCAGATCCGTTGTTCCAGGGTTAGCTTCCATAGAGAATTCAATATCTTTATCCCAGTTGGGGAAATGCGTGCGAACAGACTTTAAGAAATAAGCCATTTCATCAGGTTTTAAAACAGTGGGTGTGCCTCCGCCGACGAAGATCGTTTTGATAACACCCGGAGGGGTGTTCTTGACGGTCTGCTCCATCTCCCGATCCAAAGCTTCGAGATAATCCATAACTGGCTGATCCTTGAGAACATAGGAATTAAAATCACAATAAAAGCACTTATTGGTACAAAAAGGGATATGAATGTATACAGCCTCAGGGGGACGGCCATTAGTCTTCGTTGTCATTAGCTGTCTCCTTTATATAAAAATATCGTTTGAATAGTGTAATCTAAAAAACAAGAAAAGGGAAGCCTGACGGCTTCCCTCCGAGGGCGTTCATTTATAAATGAACTCTATTTTATAATATAAGAAAGTATAAGTTTTACGTTATCCTATATATTTTGTATTTCCCGCAGAAACGGATACCGTCCCTATAAGGACGGCAAAGCCGTTGCTTCTTGATAAATCCGCATTTCCACAAGTTCGGCATGTACTCCACCGTTAGTTTCATGAATAACGATCCGGACAGCATCTGTAAGGACAGGCTTCTCTAATCGATGAACATTCTTCCGGCGATGGTTATCTTTGACACGGAGCATGACTTGCCACGCGCCATCAATGAGCAGCTCTACATCATAGTTCTTTACCAGTTCAGGAATCACTAGAAATGGCGTTTCATGGTGATGTAAGTTGATGAGATCTTCATTGACATCATCATTAAAGGTGAAATGGATTTCGGAGACTGGAGCAGCATCCGGGAGACGCGCCTCTACCCACTCCGATCTACCCGCGGTCATCGGCTCAGAAACCCAGCTATGTGGTCCCGCGAAAGGTCGAACATACCCATCAATGACTTTAGATGCAGCATATGCCGATGTTTCTACTGCAAAGCAGAAATGCCTGCGTACAAGTTGTTTCATGCTCCACTCTATCACCGGCTGATCTGGCTGATGATCCTCCAGCGCTGAATCAACAACGGATTTAGCACCTCGCTCAAATGTAATGACACCAGTGATTGGGGTTTCTGAAATATGCAATTGAAGGTGTTCATTAGCTCGAATAATAGCGAAGATATTACATTCACCGATAAGACTACATTTCTCCTCTTGTATCGGTACTTCAATCCATTGCTGCTCTCCAGCCTGTACTGTTATAACATCAACCTGTTTGCACTCCGCCGGCACGTAATTTTCCGCGCGTCCAGTCGTCCAGATCTCCACGGTCAGCTGCGTCTGAATACTTGCTGACACAAGCAGCCTTAACCCACGGATACTTCCTTCAACCGGAAACAAAATCCCTACATCATGAGAAAGCTCATAAGCTTCGGCTGGACGATCCAGCAGGATACCATTCAACGTGCTGGATGCATGAATCTCGCTTTTTCTGGCGAGGTCCAGTGGATCTTCGTTACGTAATCCAATAATCGAAGCATCTTGCTTTAACATCACCTGTTGCAATTCATGCATATGCTGCTCGCGAATTTCACGTGGGGTCACACCTTTGATGACGGATAAAGCTGCACCTGCTCCAGCTGCTTCACCCATGATCGCACAGGTTGCCATAACACGTGTTGTTCCAAAAGCCACATGAGATGCACTGATATTACGACCCGCGAAGAATAAATTCCGCACATTCTTCGAATATAGCGAACCAAATGGAATATGGTAGATCCCGTCCGCATGCAGATGCTTGGAGCCACTCTCTTGTGCGTACATCCCCTGTGGGGGATGTAGATCAATCGACCAGCCACCAAATCCAATACGGTCTGCAAATTCACGCTGCGCGAGAATATCATTTTGCGTTAGAATCGTATCGCCAATAAATCGTCTGTATTCACGTTTACCCGGAATCGAGCCAACCCACTCAAGCGTCATATTCTCGGCATCAAAATGGCCTGAGTTTTTGATATAATCCCAAATCCCATAAATAACAGAGGATAGTTCATCACGTATACGTTCATTCTCATCCACCGTATCAAGCTCGCCGCCCCACTCAATCCACCAGTAGTGACAGCCTGAATCCCCACTCCGAATGACCCGGCGGATCGGGATAGACGTTGTTGTAATATCCTTCGCGAATGAGGGTGCAACATAACGTACCGGTTTTCCAGTATCCTGTGTATAGAATAATAATGTACTGCCTAATGTAATATTATCAGGCACTTCTGGTGCCCATTCCTCATTAAATTCATGACGGGCTTCACGTCCTAATCGGAAATCCGCTCCTGCTAGGAAGCCCACTAAACCATCACCCGTACAATCGATGAAAGCATCGCTCTCGAACGTGATTAAACGCTCAGATCCCATCATCCAGCCGGTCACACTCTGAATCGTACGCTCCTCTGCCTCACCTTCCGCTTCCACTTCACGTACATCGGTATTTAGGAACAAGCTGATATTCGATTCTGCCTTCACCGCTTCGAGCAAGGTTAGATCCCATAGATATGGATTCCCTTCCGGGTTCCGGTATTGATTCTCGATGAACAGCTCACCCATAATGCCTGTCTCACGTGCATAGCGATTTACACCATGTCCTGTTGCACCGCATACCCATACCCGAACCTCTGAACTCGAGTTACCACCAAGTACAGGACGATTCTGTACCAGTGCTACCTTTAACCCAAGACGTGCTGCAGCAATCGCCGCGTTCATCCCTGCAAGTCCACCCCCGACCACTGTCACATCGGATTTAACCGTTTCTGTTCTCATGTCAGTATCCCTCCTATAGTTAGCCTTTCACAGCCGAGCTAGAAATTCCTTGAATAATATATTTCTGACCTATGAAGAAGATAACAATCATTGGAATGATCGCAGCCGACGAAGCGGCCATCATCCCGTTGTAATCCACATTGTTCTCAAGAATAAAATTCTGCAATCCAAGCGGAATGGTATATAGCTTAGGGCTCTGCAAAAATACAAGCGCATTCTCATAATCATTCCATTGCCAGGAGAAATCAAGAATAGCAAACGTAGCGATTGCCGGCTTCGCTAATGGCAGAATTAAGCGGAAAAATATTTTGTAATGACCGGCTCCATCCAGAAAAGCAGATTCCGTAATTTCCTTAGGAATGCCCATAAAGAACTGCCGAAGCATAAATACACCGAAGATCGAGAACATGGCTGGAAGGATTAGGGCCAAATGCGTATTGTAAATCCCAACCCAGTTAAACATGATAAACTTAGGAACAAAAAGCACCTGCGGTGGAACCATCATCATGGATAGATATATGACAAATAGGCCATCCCGCCCTTTAAACGAAGTACGTGAAAATCCGTAAGCGGCAAGGGCAGATAGAAACACAGCTCCCGCAGTTCCAATAATCGATATCTTAAGTGAATTTAAATAATACGGAACAAAATCATAACTTCCTGTCCACACCCGAATATGATTGCTCCAGTTGAGAGATGAAGGCAGCCATTCGTTAAACACCTCGGCAGGTGTCTGAAAAGATGTACTGAGCATCCATAGAAAAGGCACAATCATAAATAGTCCTAGAACAAACATGATGATCGTTACTGGCAGCTTCACCTTCATGTTTCCTGCTTTTTCATTCATACCGCCTGCTCCTTTAATTTATGGTTTCGGGGTCCCGCAAAGCACCACTTTGTAGGGTTATTTAGTAATGAACCCAGCGCTTTTGGCCGATCCACTGAATGACTGTAATGACGAGAATGACGGCGAACAAGAACCATGAAATGACTGAAGCGTATCCCATATCGTAATAACTGAATGCTGTTTTATAAACGAATAGTGATAAGACCGTCGTACTTCCGCTAGGTCCTCCAGCCGTAATGGCTTGAATAATCGAGAACGATTTCATCGTCATAATTAATCCGGTAATCATTAATAAAAAAGTTGTTGGACTAACAAGAGGCCATACAATTTTCCATGTTGTTTTGAATGTGCTTGCACCATCGATCCGGGCAGCTTCCAGCTGTTCTGTCGAAATTTCCTGTAGTGCTGCTAAATATATGATCATATTGTAGCCAAGCATCAGCCAGATCTGTACGATATCAATGGCATACATTGCGGTTTCCGTATCCGCAAACCACCCTGGCGGCGATGTTATGCCAATCCAGCGAAGCAGTTCATTGATGGGTCCCTGTGAAGGCTGAAATAGCAGCATCCAGACAAATGCAACGGCTACTCCACTAGAGATATACGGCAGGAAAAACATTCCACGCAATAATCCTTTAAGATACACACTGCGGTTTAGAAATAGCGCCACAATAAAAGCGAGCACCATCGATACTGGAACCGATATCAGGAATATCACCGTATATTTGATCGAGGCATAGAAATTATCGTCATGGAACAACCGTTTGAGATTATCCAGCCCGGTAAATTGCCAATTCGGATTTGAAAATTGATAATTCGTAAACATCAGGACAAAGGAAAAGATTGCAGGAATCACAAAGAATAAGAGAATACCAATCATATTCGGGAGAATAAAAGTCATGCCGATCCAGCCTTGTCTGTCCATCCAGCTTCTCCGCTTCACGGTATCGCCGCCTTTCGTATGCTGAAAAATGGGTACACGAAAGAGAAGAACGAAGAATTCTTCCTCCTTCTCTTTTGTGCCAGCTATTTCTTTATTTCATTAACTCTTGCGAACGGGTTTGCATATTTTTCATCGTGGTATCAATATCTTGCTTATTTAAGAAGTATTTTTCATACTCTTCTTTACGTGCATCAATGGCTTGTTGAGGTACATTTAGCTGGAAGGATGGGAATTTGCCGAATACAATATTATTCATTGAATCTGTATCATATTTGTCTTCTACACCATTCAAGAGAAGGCTCATCGCTTCCTTACTGTCCACACTCTTAGAGGCTGGAATACGCCCCCCGCTTGCCATTGGCAGCATACCGCCATCCGCATACCATTTTGCGAACTCCCAAGCCGCATCCAGGTTCTTGGACTTTGCATTAAGAGCAAGCATGTCGCCCACACCGCCCGAATATTTATAATCCTTTTGATCTTTATTCACTTTTGGAATAGCGGCGAACGCGGTTTTGAAATCATGCGGATAGTCCTTCAAGTTGTTCGCATTGCGGAAAATAAACTCACCTGCTGCCAGCATTGCCGCTTTGCCTTGCAGGAACATGGTGTCAACCGGCATTTTACTGGTCAGCTGCTCCCCATATTCCGGTGTGGATTTGTCCACGAACATCATGTTATGCAATATTTCCAGTTGCTGTTTCCAGAGATCATTTCCAAAGTTTGAAGTACCATCCGCCTGTTTCACACCCATTCCAGCAAGCGTACCGTCCATCGTTGTTGCGAAGGAGGAATCTGCCTGCAATAATCCGTACACACCAGGTTTCGTTAGCTTCTTCGCATACTCCTCAAGATCTGACCAAGTCCAGTCCACCGCAGGAATCGGTAATCCTGCTGCATCCAGCATATCTTTGTTCAACCATACAAACGCCATGTTTTTCTTTGTAGGAATCCCATAGTATTTATCATTGATTTTCCACATCGCTGCGTCCTCACCGATCTGGCTGTCGATATCATAATCTGTTTTCGTGCTTAGATCCAAGGCAACGCCTGCATCCATACGTTTCTGTAAATGAGCAAGATCGTAGTTCATGAAAAGGTCTATGTTTTGATTGGTCATCAAAGCAGTGTCCAGCTTTAAGTTGCCTGCATCGTCATTTACATTACGGATATACTCGACTTGAATATCTGGATGATCTTTATTCCAGTTATCAACTACAGCTTGAGGCCCGGCTTCTGCAGGAACTGCCCCCCACATCGTAAGCTTTATTTTCTCCTTTGCTGGTTCTCCATTTGCACTGCCCTGCGATTCATTACTTCCACCACTCCCACAACCAGCCAGCATCGTACCTGCTAATAAGACAGAAAGCACTGCAGGATACCACTTTTTCTTCATAGATAGCTTCCCCCTTGGAAGGATTATGTGTTGTGCTCTACATCTATAACTTTATCATCAGAGCGGATTCTGGGGGATGAACTACATTTGGGAACTTATAGAACGTTTTTTGGTTCTTTACGGAATTCATTTGGCGTGACACCACACCACTTTTTGAAGATTTTTATAAAATAATTATCGTTCTCAAAGCCTACTTGCTGCCCAATCTCGCTAATTGTTAGCTTCGTCTCTGCAAGCAGCATTTTCCCAGCCTGAATCCGACGCTCTTGAATATAATTGGTCAACGTTTTCCCTGTCTTTTTCTTGAATAAGTCACTTATATAGCTGGCATCCATCCGGATCAACTCTGACATGGATTTGAGCGAGATGTCCTCAGCATAATGTTCTTCAATATAAGCTATAATTTTGTTCATCTCCACATGATCTGTCGGTCCCGTTTGTTGCTTCTCAGGAAACCATTTATCGGCCTTCTTCATCTTCACCATTCGCTCCAGCTCGGCCTGAACCTTACCCATCGTCTGCTTCAAACCTTGGAGATCTAAAGATAACTTCAGAATGTAGTCCGAAGCCCCAAAAACGAGCGCCTGCCGGGCGTATTCAAATTCACTCAATGCGGTCAACATTACAAACCGGCAGTCGAAGCCTTCCTCTCGCGCAATTTGAAGAAGCTTCACCCCATCCATCACCGGCATATTGATATCCGTCACTACCACATCAGGCTGCAGCTCACGAATCATTTGCAAGCCTACTTCTCCATTCTCCGCCTCACCTATAATTTCAAACGGAATTTCAGCCTTTAAGAATAGCTTCCGTATACTTTTAACCGCAGGTTGTTCATCATCCACAATTAACGTTCTCCACATGTGAGCTTACCTCCATCGTAAGGTTTTGAAATAAGGAATGGAAAATGGATGATCACTTCAGTTCCTGTGTCTGATGACACAATGTCCATACCTGTCCGTTGATTCTTGAACAACAGCTCCAAGCTCTCCCTAATATTCTGAACACCGATTCCTTTACGTTTCCGTGTAGCCTTATTCAGCTGTGCTCTTTCTATCCCCATGCCGTTATCTCTAACCTGCAGATACAGCTGTTGCTCAGTCACTTTAGCGGAGATATCAATTCTCCCTTGTTTTACAGACTGACCGAAGCCGTGAATCAAGCTATTTTCAATTAAGGGCTGCAGACAAAATTTAGGGATTAATGCGTATTGCAGTTCCTCGTTGATATCATATTGAATTTCAATCCCATGTCCAAAACGTTGCCGCTGTATCTCCATGTAAGATTCTATTAGTACGATTTCATCCTTTAACAGGATCAAATCGACTTCAGTATTTAAGGTTGTCTCCAATATTTTTCCTAGTGAAACACAAATTCCATAAATTTCATCATCATCTTTATCTAAGGCAATGCTCTTTATCGTATTCAATGTATTTAGTAGAAAATGCGGGTTCATCTGCGAAAGTAATACCTGAAATCGAACGAATTGCTTCTGTTTTTCTTCAAGCTGAAGTCGCTGCAACAGCTCATTTAAATCATGGATCATGATATTGAAACTCTGAGTCAGGGCAAGAATCTCTCCCCGCCCTTGCTCGGGTAATTTCATTTTGAGATTCGTCTTAGCGGTCATTTCCATCTTCTTCTGTAGCTTCTTAAGCGGTACTGTAATCGTCGATGATATGAAAAAAGTTAATAGAACAAATAGCAGCAGAATGATTCCAAATCCACCAAAAAACCGTCGTTTCTGCTTGTCTACCTCAAGAAATAGCTGTGCTAGCTGCACTTTTTTAACTACATAGCCATTTAACTCCTCGATGTAGCTGTATGTGTATAAACTCTCCTCCTTCGGGTCGACAATGGATGCAGCACGCCCCGCCTGCCGCTGGTTGGCACTCTTCACAATACTCTGCGCAATATCAGGGGAAAAAGTCTCATCCTTAAGCGGATTAAGCATCACACCCCCCAAGGCATCGAGTAGAAATAAAGCCCCTTCCTGTTTACTCCCTAACGTTGATCTGGTAAACCACTCCTCATAATCGATACTTAATCTTGCATAGGCATAAATATTCAAACCATTATCACGCATAACCTCATAAAGACTAAGCATTTTCTTACTTGTTGTACTTTCCCGGACCACATTATTCTTGTCATTCGGATTCCATATATATCGATTCGTTCCTTCTCGCTTCAATGCTTGAACCCAATCCTCTGATTGGATTTCGTCGTAGCTCAAGGTTTCCTTTGGCATAAAGGAAGTGTATGCGTTTCCATGAAGGTCGATTAATGTATAATACACCGTCGCTCCACTCATAAAGAATGTATTTTCAATCGCTCCAAACTTGTTTTCAACGAGTTTTTTTCTCGTGATTTCATCAGATTGCTCGGGATTCTTCATTATCGATAAAATCGTCGTATCTTGTTCGAGTAATGACCCTGTTTTCATCACGAGACTCATGAGATCAACAAAACCATTCTTAATACCAATAAGCTGCTCTATGTTCTTCGTTTCCGCATTATCCTGCAGCATTTGTTCTGTCTCTTTAAAGTTATATAGAACGAGTATGGCAATGGGTGTTAGTACCAACAGCAAGAAAGCTAACAAAATCCGATTCTTAAAGGTACTTGGCGTAAGTTTCAAATATAATCGCTTCACGAGGACTCCCCTCACTTTGTATGTGCTTACAATCCTTCCCCCTATTGTAATCTGCTCCTGCTTAAAAAAATAGAGCCGGGATATTCTCCCGGCTCTACCTATTTTCTACTCATCGATCTTCAGTACTGCCATAAACGCTTCTTGTGGTACTTCTACACTACCCACTTGCTTCATGCGTTTCTTACCTTCTTTTTGCTTCTCCAGCAGCTTCCGTTTACGGGAAATATCGCCGCCGTAACATTTAGCAAGTACGTTTTTGCGCATCGCCTTAACGGTTTCACGCGCAACCACCTTCGTACCCACTGAGGCTTGAATCGGCACTTCGAACATTTGACGCGGGATAATCCCCCGCAGCTTCTCACAAATGATACGTCCGCGGTTGTAGGCACGATCGCGGTGAACGATAAAGGACAAGGCATCGACCTGCTCATTGTTAAGCAAGATATCCATCTTGACCAGATTAGAACGGCGGTATCCGCAAATTTCATAGTCGTAAGAAGCATATCCTTTTGTACCGGATTTCAACTGATCAAAGAAATCATAAACGATCTCTGACAGCGGAATCTCGTACGTAATTGTTACACGATTAGTATCTAGATATTCCATATTTACGAACTCGCCGCGTTTGTTCTGGCACAGTTCCATTACAGTACCCACGAAGTCGTTAGGCACAATGATCGCTGCTTTAACATACGGCTCTTCAATATAGTCAATCGTACCGATCTCCGGATAATGTGACGGGTTGTCGATTTGGATCATTTCGCCATTGGTCAGCATAATTCGGTAAATAACACTCGGCGCTGTTGTGATTAGCGGCAAATTGAACTCGCGCTCAATCCGCTCTTGAATAATCTCCATATGCAAGAGTCCAAGGAAACCGCAACGGAAACCAAATCCAAGTGCGCTTGAGCTTTCCGGCTCAAAGCTTAGCGAAGCATCATTTAGCTGGAGCTTCTCCAGTGCCTCACGAAGATCGTTATAATCGGAGGTCTCAATCGGATACAACCCGCAATATACCATCGGGTTGATCTTACGGTAACCCGGAAGCGGCTCAGCAGTAGGATTCTTTGCATCAGTGACAGTATCACCGACACGGGTATCTCCAACATGCTTGATCCCAGCTACGATAAAGCCAACATCACCGATGTTCAATTCATCGACAATGGTCATACGTGGCATAAATGCGCCAACTTCAATGACCTCGAAGGTCTTCTCAGTTGCCATCATCTTAATCTTCGAACCTGCACGGATCTTCCCGTCCATTACGCGCACATAGACGATAACGCCTTTATAAGGATCGTAGTGAGAGTCAAAGATCAATGCTTTAAGCGGCTCTTCTGAATTACCGGATGGCGCAGGAACCTGCTTCACCACCTGCTCCAGAATTTCCTTGATTCCGATACCGGCTTTGGCAGATGCCATAACCGCTTCACTGGTATCCAGCCCGATAACATCCTCAATCTCCTGCTTTACCCGGTCAGGGTCAGCGTTTGGCAAATCAATTTTGTTGAGCACAGGTAGGATTTCCAGGTTATTATCCAGTGCTAAATACACATTGGCCAGCGTCTGTGCTTCAATTCCTTGAGCCGCATCCACAACCAGCAGTGCGCCTTCACATGCTGCAAGACTGCGGGAAACTTCATAGGTGAAATCGACGTGCCCCGGTGTATCAATCAAGTTGAGATAATACTCTACACCATCGTCTGCACGATAGGTTAAACGCACGGCTTGCAGCTTTATTGTGATACCACGTTCGCGCTCCAGATCCATCTGATCGAGTACCTGTTCCTGCATTTCACGCGTGGTTAGTGCCCCCGTGTATTCCAAAATGCGGTCAGCTAGTGTCGATTTACCATGGTCTATATGTGCAATAATCGAGAAATTGCGAATTTGTTGTTGTCTTTTCTGAACGTCAGTCATTCCTTACCCCCACAGACAGCCTGATATTAATCCACTTATTATAACAGTACAAGCTTACTCCATCAATCCCGCGCTGGCCCAAAACAAAAGAAACAGCTATACACGATCCCGTGAAATAACCGTTTCTTCTAAATTTGCTGTTAATTTTCTGCCGAAGCGAACAATGAAACTACCCAGCGGATTCCCTTCTGGGAAGCCTGCTGCAAGAGACCTGCCGTCTTATCTGCCAGAACATCGACTGTAGGCTTTTGCTCCTCAGGAATTAGAATTTGCTCCGGAGATTTCGTACTATAATCATCCACAACTTGTTGAGGAGGATCTGCGGCTGGCGTTATATTGCTATTTTGAGGCAAAGGAGAGACGGCCGTATAGGCACCTGTGACAGGATCGATCACCATTGGCACATATACATAAGTCTGCCCACCCTGTGTCACACCATTCTTTTGCAGTTGTGGCTGTGGCTGCATGCCTGTTACTTGACTGGTGGGTGTAGTCGGACTGGCATTCCAGCCGGGCAGAATCTTAGAGACTGTTGACCCCCCGCTTCCGCCGAACTGCATCCCTAAGAGGATGCCAATCCCTGCCCAAATCCCGACCATAACCAGTTTTCTTCCGAAACGCGACATGTACACCACTCCTTTTTAATCCTTGGTAATTTATTTTAAGAAGCTCCGTTTGATTTCTTTGGTGTTGTAGTGGGATTCGCCACTTTTTCAGGTGCGTTCACCTTCTCAGCGTCATGACTGCTCCAGTAAACATCAGCGATAGCATCCGCCAAAATATCAGCCGTACGCTTTAATTCCTCAGCCGAGTTATCAATTCCGCCCACTTCAATCAAAACACTATTGGGAGACAGGGTCTGATTGTACTCTCCGTTGTTGCCTTTACCCGCAGCTTTTCCCCATATCCCACGAGATATTCCCGGGTAATTCTTTTCAAGCTGTTGATGAATCTTATTGGCAAACTCTTCGTTCTTCTTCCAGTCTTTATTTGCATGTCCAATAATAAAATAGACCTGTGCGTAGCTTTTCCCGTCAATAACAGCTGTTGTTTTGCTATGACGCTGCGAATCGCGGTGAATGTCGATAAAACTATCCATTTCCTCATTTGCGCTGAGTGCTGATTTAACCAAGATCCGGGAATATTTATAGGAAAAGTTCCAGTTATAGTCGGTGATTTTGGTTGGAAAATCTTCTTTGGCATGAACCGTACCAATCCCGAGCTGTTCCAGTCTTTTCGTAATATATGATCCTACCAGCATTACATTTTTAGTTGAAACTCCGGAGCTGGGATTTTCATTTGCTGCCCCTAACAGAGGGTTGTAGGCCTCTCTAGGATGTGAATGATAGATTAGAATCCGTTTGATCGAGGTATCCTTAGTGCTGTCTGTGCCGCTTTGCGGATCACTCTTATCCGTCCCTTCCTCCGCTGATGGTTCAGGGGATGGTGCAACCGTCGCTTCAGGCTGCTGTGTTGTAGTATCTCCATGCTTGTCCCCTTCGTCCGGAACAGAAGTTTCTGCATCTTCACCACCCTCAGCCAGTTCATCAGTCCCAGGATGATAATCCACTGGTGCTCCTGTAGATCCACCTGAACCTTTCCGCAAAAGAAATGGATCATCCGCCGCCATCCCCGGCACTTCACGAGAGACTAGACTCTTAGGGTCACCTGGATTCACACTGGTTAGCAACTGAAATACGAAAGAAGTTACCTTTTCACCTGAAAAAGCGGAAGGCTCTTTACCCTGCGGTAAATGCGGCACCTCCATCCCCAGCAGCTCCATGAAAAAACCACTAGACAGTGAGGCAGCAAGCCCCTTCATTGAAGGAATGGGTGAAGAGCTAAGCTTCTGTCCGGCCAATCCACCGGCTCCAAGCAGCATAAAAAATACTAGCGAACCTCCGGCTAACAGCAGCATCGTTCTCCCCAGCGATAAAACATCCAGCATTTTTCCCCTTAAACGGCCGATGTTCCAAAGCTGAAACCATTTTTTATTCATTGTAGTTATGTCCTCCTCCAGCCCTCTGTAATCTCTTATACTCCAAATCTATGAGCGCAAGAGCAATACTAGAACCGAAAATGAGAGAATAGACATAAAGCCCGTACAGGATACCTTAATTCAGCATCCCGCCGGGCTAAACAAACCATAATTCAGTTAGTGGGTATACGCGCCAACATTCTCAGGATCAACCGCATCATGTAAAGCCGCATTCAGACCACTGGCCACAATATTCGCGATCCCTTCAATAAATTCATCGATTTCCTTGGGAGTGACGATCAAATCGTGCCCCAGAGGTTCAAGCACTTCCTTCACTAATGACAAGCGTTCCTGCTCAGAGATATCGTCCAGCATCCCCATGATTTCCTTCGTATGGTTTGCTCCTTGCCCGAAGTGATTTTTCATCATCTCCAGCACATTATTTACAATAGTTGAGGCATAGCAGACAGTGGGCACTCCGATTGCGATACAAGGCACACCCAGAATTTCTTGGGTTAATCCACGTCGCTTGTTGCCAATCCCCGAACCGGGATGGATCCCAATGTCGGCAATTTGAATCGTCGTATTGATACGCTCCAGTGACCGGGATGCCAACGCATCTATGGCGATAATAAGCTCAGGTTTCGTCCGATCCACGATTCCCTGCACGACTTCACTCGACTCAATCCCAGTCAGCCCAAGCACTCCAGGAGCAATAGCGCTCACCTTACGATAACCAGGGGAGATCTGATCCGGAACCAGCTCATAGAACTGCCGCGTAATGAGTGAGTTCTCCACCACCAACGGACCCAGTGAATCCGGTGTAACATTCCAGTTACCAAGACCAACAATCAACACAGATGCATCCTTGCCAATCCCAATTCTGATCAAAAAGTCCTCAAATTCGCGGGCAAAAACTTCAGCTACCTTTTGCTGCAAGCCAGTATCTCCGCCACGTAGAGCGGGTACCTCTAGGGTTACATAGTTGCCAATTGCGCGTCCTATTGCCTGTGATCCGGCAGCATTAGCTACACCAAGACGGGTCACTTTAATCCCATCAGACTCTTCCACTTCTTCGTTCACACCAGGGATCGGCGTTCTTTGTGGGCCTTGAGCCATTTCCTTTGCCTCTAATGCCAAATCGGTGCGCACAGAATATAGCTGCAGATCCGGTTCCATTGTGTACCAGCCTCCTAAAAGTTTTGTAAGCATACACTTCCATGAATTACTTCGAACAAAACTCACTTCGAAAGCGGCTGCTTAGTTTTGTAAGCATACACTTCCATGAGTTCATCCTCATTTGGCAAGCTTCTGCCTATGCTCTTTTGTCGATAGTGTGCGAGAGAAAGCCAATGTTTATGCAGGATACGGAGGTTTAATTTGAAAGCTTTAAGTATTGCTTTTTGCTACCGGTCATGCTAAACTATTTTAAGTTGTGAATCATTTGATAATGATTTCGAATGTCTTACAGGAGGTGAATGCAATGCCAAATATTAAATCCGCGGTTAAACGCGTAAACACGAACGAAAAACGCCGTGCACTGAATGCTTCCCAAAAATCCGCGCTTCGTACAGCTGTGAAAACTGCTGATGTAGCTCTGACTGGTACGGAAGTAGAAACTGCTCAAGCTGCTTTCCTAGCTGCTTCCAAAAAGCTGGACAAGGCCGTAAGTAAAGGTCTGGTTCATAAAAATGCGGCTGCCCGCAAAAAATCCCGCTTGGCGAAGAAATTGAACGCTCTTACGGCTCAAGCCTAAGACGACATTCATAATGAGCAATTGAAGAACCTGACCGCTATGCTTCATACGGTTAGGTTTTTTTGTGTCTATTAATTAATAATAAGTAGTGTTAGTTACTTTTAAGAGATGTTTATTAAATGAAAGAAGACCGCCTCAGAGAGGCGGTCTTCTTTCATTTATTTATTCTCTTTTTTCATTTCATAATAGTTACCATCCCATAAGAAAATCATCGTTTGATCGTCTTTAACAATAAAACTGCTGCCGGGATTCGTCCAATTATTTATAGATACCGTCTTAACCGATTCCGTCTCGATGCCAAGGTCACTTAATTTATTTCTGTATTCGTTAAAAAAGTCATCCTTTGTAATGCTCTCTTCTTTATATTCAGGGTTCATAATTTCATCTTTATCAAAAGATGCCTTTTCTTGCGAATAAGTTACCCGCATGCCAATAAGCTTTTCATCCTCCGCTGCCGAGACAGGTGTAGAACCTACTAGACCTTGTACACTCCATTCCCCAAAATAAGAAGGTGCATCTGCAGAGGTATTCGAATTCGCAGGCGACTCAGAAGCTGAACCTGACGGTGAATTAGTATCCGTTTTGCCACAGGAACTAATTAATAGAACGAGTAACAGCAGTGCCGAATATTGAAATATTCTTTTCATAGTCAGATCATCTCCAATACTTTTTCCCCTTCTTAGCTCAGACACCTAAACGCAGCATGAACAGCTCCAGCCCTAGCACTTTGTCTATAGCCCCTGTTTTCATTTTATAATCCAGATCCGCCAATGCACTTAAGATTTGCCGCAATCGTTCACTGGAGAACTTATGGGCCTGCTCCCCAGCAAGCTTAACCGCATATGGATGCAATCCGATCTGTGACGCAATCTGTCCCTGCGAATAACTATGTGCTGATAAATCCTTAACCTGCAAAATAATGCGGAACTGCCGCGCAACCAACGCTGCGATCTTGATCGGTTCCTCACGCTGCTTCAGCAGCTCATATAAGGTATCAAGCGCCTTATCAAGACGCAGATTAGCGATATCCTCAACAAGCGTAAACACATTTTGTTCTGTTCCACGGTGTACCAGACTCTCTACGGCCCCCGCATCCACAGTGCCGCCCTTACCAGCGAATAAACAAAGCTTGTCCATCTCTGCAGATAAACCTTGCAAGCCTGTGCCTGCATTCGTTATAAGAATTTCTGCCGTGCCAGGTGCCATTACACAACCCCGCTCACGAATTCCTTTTTCCACCCAGCGCAGCAGCTCTTCTGCTCCCAGCGGATTAAAGGCTAATACTGTGCCCACTGATTTGACAGTCTTCACAATTTTTTTACGCTCATCCAGCTTATCATTATTCACCATAAAGACGATTACACTGAAGTCTACAGGATGCTGCAAATAGTCACTTAAAAGATCTATACGATGCTCCAGTTTGGCATTTTCTTTGCCCGCTGTAAATAACGAGGCATCCCGCACCAGCAATAATTTACGTTCTACCATAAATGGCACAGTCTCCGCTTCTTCTACCACAGCCTGCACCGGCGTCTCAGAGAGATCAAAGGGAATAACTGCGAAATCACGATCCTCTTTAGCAATCAGCTGTTCTTCCAGCAGTGCCGTGAATTCATTCATTCGAAATTTCTCACTGCCATATAAAACATATAACGGTGAGATCTTCCCTTGTTTGATTTCTTTTATCGCCGTTTTGGCATCCATCCCGCCACTTCCTTTTCCATTCATCTAGCCCATTTTGTCCAGAGTTCTATTGTAGCAAAAAAAACTACAAAAATGCATGCAAAAACGGAGAAACTCTGGCAGCCATGGCCAAAGCCTCTCCGTTTAAGCGGCGCATCTATATAAACGACGGAGTGCGAAGCTCTAGAAACTCCGCATCCGGCGGTCATACCGATGTTCTGCAAAACCTATACTTTCTAGTTCCTGTCCTGTTGATATAGTATATTCAGAAACTTCGAAAAAAGTTCCAACCCCACTTTAATTTGTTGAAGATGAGGTTGGAGTGTTCGTTGGTGTCGCCCCAGGGGATACAGCCGGACTTGAAGAAGCTGCTTCCTGTACAGTGTACACCTTGGTTACATTCACACCATCTTTTTCAGTCACGTACGTAAACTTCGAGCTGTCCGCAGACCATTCACCAGAAATCCAATTTCCTTCCAGCGGATAAGAGTTTACGGCTAAACGTTCTTCCGCTGAGCCCTCTGGCGACTTCTTATAAATCACAAGCTGCAGCCCAACAAATTCTATAGCATACTGACCATCAGGAGAAGTCCAGGTCTGCACATTAGATTCATCAGAACTGCTTAAGCTCATAACTTCCCGTCCATAGTCATAAGGAATCTTTAAAGAATCCTCCATCAGCGGAGCAGAATCAGCTGCGCTGTCTGAATTCATATCAGCAGTTTGCTCCTTATTATCCACCTTTAGCTGATTGCTACTGGCATTACTAGAATCTGAATTTTGAGATTTCGTGGCGACATCCTGCTTTGGCGAAACAATTTTCTCTGTAGGCTTAGGATCTGCGCTTTGAGGCGGTTCGGTGATCGACCGCCCTCCAGCTCCAGCTCCCGCATCAGCTGCATCCGCCGGTGCACTTGGCATCGAGGTAGGGTCCACTGGTCCCGTCGCTCTATCTAAAGCGGCGTTATCTTCGTTCATCTCTGTTGCATCCGTCTTATACTGGGCAGCGCCCTCGTTCTCTCCACCAGCTGCAGGTGAAGCTCCATCAGAGTTAGCAGTAATAGAAGCTTGTGATTCCATTGCTGTATCCTTAGTATCATCGCTGGCTGTTTTAGCACTATCCTGCATCCTTTGTTCTACTTCTGCCCCAGGCATTTTATCGGGCATATTAAATATTGCGATCCCTAATAGAACGGCAGCTGCAATAGCTCCAATGCCTGTCCGTGTTGCTATAGAGGTTCCCTTGGAAGGTTTACCGCGGGAGCTTTCACGTGAAAATGGAACAACAACCGGCTCCTCAGATCTCACAGCACTTTGTTCACGACTGCTTCGATCCAATTCTGCAAGCTGAGGTAAAATAGAGTCAACCAGACTAAACGGGGGTTTCACGTCTGGCAACTGCTCCAATTCATTGGAGAGAAGTGTCAGGCGCTCAAAGACTTCCGCGCAGGAAGGACAATTATCGATATGACGGAACATCTCAACAATCTCATCTTGACTCAAATCTTTGTCTAAATAGCGGTGCATCCATTCCATCACCTCCGCGCATTTCATCCCGATACACCACCTTTCTGGTACTCCTGAAGTCTATTCTGCAGTTGCTGTCTAGCCCGAAATAAGTACGATTTCACTGTATTCAAGGGCAAATCCAGACAATCTGCAATCTCGTTGTAAGAAAAATCCTGTAAATAGCGCAGGACGATGACTGTCCGATGATGCTCGGGCAATTGATCAATCGCTTCGCGTATATCCTCAGCTAAATAAGAGGATAGAACCTCACGTTCCACATTGTGTTTATCCTGAAACACCATTTCATGTTCATCAATAGAAACTGTAGGTTTAGTTCTTCTGAATTTATCAATGCAAATGTTAGTGACGATTCGCTGAACCCACGTTTTGAACTGGGCCTTCTCCTCATATGAGCCGATTTTTGTATAAACCCGGATCAAGGCTTCCTGAGATGCATCTAGCGCATCTTGTTCATTATGCAAAATGTAGAAGGCCGTTTTATATACATGTCCTTCAATTTCTCGCAATAGGGTGATTAGAGCGTCGCGATCGCCCGCTTGAGCGGCTCTGATGAGTCCCTGCTCCACCACGAAGGTTCCCCCTCTCTATGCAATCTTACTGACGCGCAAGACTGCGAATTTGTTGCAACCGTGTAATTAATATTTTTAGAATACCAAACTTTTCTTAGAACGTCATGTTAAGCCAGCCGTTACAACGCGCTATCCCGCATTGCACAGCCAATAATTCCTACTAAGCATACAGGGGAAACAACAATCATTCAAATACTCTTTTTCACTATCTTAGTAACAAAAATGACATCAAAAGAAACGGCCTATCCCCTTGTCGGAAATGAAGCCGTCTGTCTTAAATATTACCCTCCGGTATCGAGCAAGAAACTCTATTTATAGAGCGCAATTTTGCAGAGCATGAAGACCGCGTAGTTTTCCCTAGTCTCATCATCCACCACATAGGCTTCTCCATTCTCAAATAATTGAGGGTTATTGTAATTGCGCTCTAATCTGTAGATCTGCCCTTCCGTCACCTTACAACCATGGAATGCCGACTCAATTTCTACGTACTCAGCATCATCTTCATCCGCTGCTTGATACAGCTTTTTATCATTATAAGCAGGCATATACTCACTCCCGGCTGGATAATAAATCCTGACGTTCAGTCCATGTATCACTACTCTTCTATTATATAGTTTATTATCTTTATCCCGATTCTATACTTTCTAAAAAGCATAGAATAAAAGGAATATGGACAGCTCAAAGAAAATCAACATAAAAAGGCTGCATGGCCAACGTCTGTCAGCCACACAGCCTATAAATAAAAACGCGAATCTGGATTTCAATCTCCGTTCGAACTATACATTAAATCCCTTTTATCTCTTTAAACTTCGCCACATATTGGGCAGCAAGATCGGTAATCTGATCATATCGGCCATTCTTCGCCGGTGCAGTCAAATTCCCCCCAATGCCCACAGCCATGCAGCCGTTTGCAATCCACTTCTCCATATTGTTCAAATCCACGCCACCGGTCGGCATAATATTTACATGTGGCATAGGACCTTTAACCGCTTTTACATAATCCGGCCCGAAAGCACTGCCAGGGAACAATTTAAGCACATCCACGCCGTACTTCAGCGCTTCCTTCATTTCATTTAATGTCATGCAACCAGGCATATAGGGAATGCCGTAAAGATTACACATCTTAGCTGTCTCCACTTCAAAGGAGGGACTAACGACAAACTCTGAACCTGCAAGAATGGCTATTCTAGCTGTTAAGGGGTCCAAGACAGTTCCGGCGCCAATCACCGCACGACTTCCGTACTCAGCAACCAATCTCTTAATCGCCACATCCGCGTCTGGTGTAGTAAAAGTTACCTCAATATTATTTAGACCGCCTTCTATACAAGCAACGGACATCTTAAAAGCTTCCTCAGCACTATCTGCTCGAATAACCGCTACAACCCCGACGGATGCCACATTCTGCAATACTTTCATTTTCTTCATCAGTAGACTCCCTTTCTCTTGGTACGATCATAGATAAACAGGAAATACTTTTTTAGATAAACTTTTTTATTAAATTTACTAATTATTGCGTTTTGTTCTATAAGGAAATAGTAATAACAATACGATTAACAGTCAATACATTTTTATTACATCAGGTGGAAATAAGTAATAAAACCTAAGAAAAACCTTTATAAAACAAGGGTTCACGGAAACATTATTTTCTTTTTACGAAAAAAGTTTTTTGGTTAACAATCATTCTTTTATTGTACAAAACCGATTTATGTGATAATTTCAAATTACAAATCATTATACTGGGATAAAATCATTACCCTAGGAGGAACTAAAAATGAGTAAACAGCTGGATGCCGTCACTTTCGGGGAGCCGATGGCGATGTTTTATGCGAATGAGGCCGGTCCTCTGCATGAAGTATTTTCGTTCTCCAAAGCATTAGCAGGTGCAGAAAGCAACGTGGCTACAGGCTTGTCGCGTTTGAATCATCCTACAGGTTATGTTACGAAGCTCGGCGAAGATAACTTTGGCACATTCATTGCTCAGGCGATGAAGAACGAGAACATTAATACGGACAATATTACTTTTACTAAAGAGTATTCAACAGGCATGCTTATCAAATCGAAAGTGGTTACCGGCGATCCAAAGGTCGAATACTTCCGCAAAAACTCCGCGGCCTCCACGCTTAGTCTGGAGGATTTCGACGAGGCCTACTTCAATTCCGCAGGACATCTGCATGTTACAAGTATCTCCGCCGCTTTGTCCAAGAGCTGTCATGAATTTTCTATTCACGCTATGGAATTTATGAAGAGTAAAGGAAAGACGATCTCTCTGGATCCTAATCTGCGTCCTAGCTTATGGCCGGATACAGAAACAATGGTGAGTACTATCAATGATCTGGCTACACGCTGCGACTGGTTCCTGCCGGGACTCGGTGAAGGTAAAATCCTTACCGGACTGAGCACACCCGAAGAGATTGCAGACTATTACCTGGAGCGTGGCGTAAGCTTAGTCGTCATCAAGCTTGGCCCTGAAGGCGCTTACTATAAATCCTCTGCTGGGGAAGGTTACGTGGACGGATTCAAGGTGGAGCAGGTTGTTGATACGGTGGGTGCAGGTGATGGATTTGCGGTTGGCGTAATCAGTGCGATGCTGGAAAAGCTTCCGATTGCTGAGGCCGTCAAACGCGGCAATGCGATCGGTGCGTTAGCCGTCATGTCGCCAGGCGATATGGACGGACTTCCCACCCGTGAGGAACTTGCGAAGTTTATGCAACAAGAAGTCTAATAATTGCAAAAAGACACAGAGCAGCGATTCTCCGTTATTGGAGGAGCGCTGCTCTGCTTTTTGGGTTGCTGATTGGCTGCTATTGCTATTGCTATTGCTATGGCTATGGCTATGGCTATGGCTATGGCTATGGCTATGGCTATGCTATGCTATTGCTATTGCTATTGCTATTGCTATTGCTATTGCTATGCTTCAGCAGTGTAATCACTTCGCTCTGGGGCTTTCGGACCCAAAAGACGCTATTTGCAATTTTTTTACCTTTGCGGCGTAGTTTCGGACTCCAGTGACACTATTCCTTATGAAAAAGGGCATTTAGCATGTTTTCCATGCCGATAGCTGCGATGGGGTCCGATAGTACTCCAAATATGGGATTATACTGCATATAAGGTCAGCTGAGTCCGATAGCGACTTCTTACGCGAAAATATTACCCAATCAAACCCAAGTTTAGTGTTTAGATAAAGTTAGGTCCAATAAAAGGGGGAGTGCCCAACAAGCTAAGAAATAGCTGCTGGGCACTCCCCTTTTTATAGTTCAAACTTATTTGTAAGACTTCACCGACTGCCCTTGCTGCAAGGTCGGCGGGAAACGGTATGTAATTGGAACAGAAGCTCCCTTATCCTCGATACAAGAGAGTATAATCTTGGCAGCCTGCATCCCCATCTCGTAAGCAGGCTGACGGATTGTCGTAATGACCGGATTATAAATTTGCGCGAATTCCGCATCATCTATCCCGATAACCGACAACTGTTCTGGAATAGAGATGGCATTTCGATTCGCATATTTCAGAATTTCCGCTAGTGTGATGTCGTTCGTAGCCAGCAGTGCAGTTGGCGGCTCCGGCAGTGCTAATAAGTGTTCCAGCCCCGAAGCTAATTCCTCTTTGGATACACTGCAAATATACTCCTCACCCAGCGTTATGCCCGCTTCTTCCATCGCCTTTTTGTAGCCGCTAATCCGCTCTTTGCGAGGGGTAATCGCATGCTCCCCAATTGGAAGGGACACCAGAGCAATCCGCTCATGGCCTTGCTGAATTAGCTGCCCTACGCCTATCTTTGCCGCCATTTCATTATCCAGCAATAGACTCTGCGTGGTGATTCCATCTACCAGACGATCCATAAAGACTAGCGGGAATTCAGCCTCTACCAGCTTGCTATAGGCAGACGGGTTATTCCCTGTAGGAAAAATAATCAGCCCATCCACCTGACGAGCGATTAAGGTTTCTACATATTTGCTTTCTTTCTCCGCATTCTCATCTGCGTTGCATATGATCACTTGGATTCCGTGATGCTGCAGCTCATTCTCAATCGCCCGGATACATTGGATTGACAGCGTGTAGTCAATATTAGCTACGATGATCCCGACCATATGCGTCCGGTTCTGCTTCAGACTGCGTGCCAGACCATTTGGCTGATAATTAAGCTCCTCAATTACGGCCTCAATCCGGTTTTTCGTCGCTTCGCTCATATATTTAAAACGTTTGTTCAAAAATTGGGAGACCGTACTTTTCGAAACTCCCGCTTTTTGAGCCACATCATCAATCGTTAACTTCTTCATCGCTTCGGCTCCACTCTTCTCAAAAGAAAATACTTTATCAAAAAGTATAGCTTTTATTTAGTGATTTATCTACTAGGGAGTCTGACTGTAAAATTCCTGATACAGCTCATTTTGTCGCTCTTCTGATAAAAATGCCCAATCTTCATCTAACCACCCTGGTCCACCTTTCGTAAGAATATCCGCTTTATAAAGTTCTCCATTCATCTCATATTCCATGGTTAACGATTGTCCATTAATGTCTCTAAATCCAATGGTAGATGCAGGTGTTTGAATGCTTAAGGTCTCCATATCATAAAGCACTGTTTTGTCTTGGTATGTCTTATCTACCGGGTATTCTAGGTAACTAAATACGATCTGGTCATGCTCCTTATCCACTGCGATTATTGACTTATATTCTAATAGCTCCCAATCAAAGGACGTAAGCTCTTTCGGTACCACAGATTCTCCTGTCGCTGCTTTTTTAACATTTAGAATAAAAAATCTACCATTCTCCATAATGCCTGAACCTACAGTCTTCGTATAGGTAAATAGCAGAGCGTAATCGCCCGCTCCAAAAAATCCACTCAAATATTGATAAGTACTTGCCCCTCCTGCATAAAGAGGTAAAGTATAAATCCTAGTAGCTGAAGAAGCCGATAATTCCGTCTGGTCCTTCGAGCTCAGGTAAAGAGTGAACGGTTCTGTAGGATGTGTGTACTTTGGCTTCTTGTAGTCCACCATCGGGGGTGGCGGCGACCAAAGGATTCCCGCTGTTGTCTCAACGGCATACGCTTTACTCTTATCTCTGTTCATTGGCAAAGGCATGTAGTATTTCTTACCGCTAATCTCAAATTCTACTGGACTTGTCGGAGGCTCTATCGCTTTATCATTAGTTGCAGGACTAGAAGAAGGCAGTATGCCTGCGCCTTGTGACTGAACGGATGACGAATGGATTGGCCCTGTGTTTTTCCATATGCCCATAGGGAAGGTAAGCGCACCTATCAACAAAATCGTAGCCAGACTGGTTAACACCATATTTTTATTTATCCAATAACGTTTGTAAACTGAACTTTTATTCGCAGCAGCCTGTTCGATCCGCATCATTAACTCAGGCGTAAAACCATCTTCAATGAAAGGATTTTTGCCTGCTTGCGCATACCAATCCGTCTGCCCGATCATCACTGGATTACTATCATCGGCGTTGCGTTTCATTCCCTCTCCTCCTTCTGGATAGCCTCTTTAACCTTATCTCTCGCCCGCGCGAGCCGAGATTTCACGGTTCCTTGTGCTACATTCAGCAAATCTGACATTTCGGCAATGGATAATCCATGTTGAATATCTAGCACAAGCACCTCTCTGTTCTTCTCTGGAAGGGTCATAATAATTTCCCAGATACGGTTCGCATACTGATTGCCAAGGGCTTCATTTTCCGCAGAAGGTGCATTAACAGCAATAGGTTGATCACCCAAGGCTATGAATCTGCGCCAAAAGCTATTTTTGCTCCAACTGAAGGCCGTATTTCTGGTAATCGTAAGCAGCCAGGTTTTCATCGAAGATTGCCCCCGGTATTTCCCAACATTCTTATACGCCTTCAAAAATACTTCTTGGCTGATATCATTTGCCTGCTCTCGACTTCTAGTTAAGAAAAAAGCATAATTCCACACATCCGAGCCATACGCCTCCATCATTTCCCGCAAACTCATTGCGGGCGCGTACGCTGCTGTATATGGTATCTCTTCGCTTAGCATGTTTCGCCTCACCTCTTGCCTAATAAGACTTTCCAAACTTGAAAAAGTTCCCTCTAAAATAAAAAAATAGGTCATTTATTAAAAAACACCACCGATGAACGTTTAAGCGTTCACTAGTGGTGTGTGGATATTTTTTAAAGAGAGCTGAATTTCTCCTGTAGCCGCCGTGCAAGCTCATCGTCTGATAACGGATTACGATGCGTATTTTCCAGGTAGATATGCTTTTCGGTCTCGGGCATCAAATATTCCTTATACCATAAAAACATATCCGGACTATCCCCCTGAATCCGCAAAAATTTACGGGCCGTTTCTACATGATCTATAGTGTTGGCAATATTGGTCAACCAATCAGCCCGATAAAAATGCTCCCACTGGCCGATCTCTGCCCGTAAAAGAGCCTGCTGGCCCTCCTTATAATCCCAAACCGCATGAGAAGCTTCGATAAACGCCTCTGGAAATCGCTCTTCTTGGTAACACATATACGCCTGGCAAAGAGAGGATAATCCTCTGCACCCGCTCCAATGCAGCTCAATTTGAACTAGCAGTTGAACATGCAGCCTGTTTCGCTCTTTTTCGGGTAAAAGTTCCATCACCTCTAGGCACTGCTTTCGCAGCAGATACCAAACTAGTATTACTCGCTCAGCTCGATCCCTGAACCATCGAACCTGCTCTACAAAAGGAACATCCCCTGCGGCCCAGCGCAGTCGCTCATCGCTCTCCGTCTTATTTTGCAGCCAATGCCCTATAATCTGCCTTGCCGGATGATGATAGAATTCATCGCCTGCGCGGTCGTCAGCATTAGGACCATATACTATGGTGTTTTTGAAGTAGCTTTTGTACAATTGTGCAATTCGCTCCTGCTGCGCTGTGTAGAAACGGTTAACGAAGGTCTGAAGCTGTTCATCAGCATCTGCTGTTCCATCCATCCACAACTTTGCTGTCAGATCTAATGTATAGAGATGAGGCAAAATATTCCCTGAATTCACTAGCAGATATTCACTAGCTCCTGCCGCAAATGCCCCCTGTAATTCCTCCACTATAAAGGACGGATCCGTTGGGAATTGTGTTAGATGATTGGAGGCCTGCAAGTCGTGGAAGGTGACGTGGTAATATACCCCGTTTTTGCCTTGATCTCCTGCCTCGGGTAGAGCAGGCACGCGCAGATTCAGATGGCCATGTCGTCGCGACACCATTTTACCGTATCCGTTATCCGCCCATATTTTAATAACACCTTCTGGCACTTCGATCTTTCCTTGTTTATACAGCTCCGCAATTTCTCCGTACATCGCCATACAGCACACAGGCTGGTCCACATATTCACAGATCATTTCGTATTGCTTGCGAACTACAAATGAGATCAAATCGCCCTGTTTCTCCGGAGTATCAAAAGAGGGATCATTCTCCCAAAAAGGTTTATCACCCTGTCCGCGGAAAGAGAGCACCCAGAGTGTTTTTTCATCTTTTTGCCGCTCGATGGCCTCTCTCCACAGCTGTTCAAACAATTCTGGATATTCTTTATAACTGGCTTGCTTGCCCGGAAAAGCACGCAGGAACATTTGCGCGCCAAGCGGCTCCGCATGATGATGTGTGATCCACAGTCCCATATCCACCGCAAGCTGATGATGAATTCCGTTTCTCGGCAAATCCGTCCCGGGGATTACCATATTTCCACCACAGCGCAGCAGCGCTTCAAAAACAGGCTCCCATACCTCCGCCGTCGGAGGATAATCCTCCTTCCAGCCGATAAGACACACTTCATCATTCACGAACCAACCTCGGTAGCGTACCTTTGGCTGAATGCTGTTGTAATCAGAAACAGGTAAATTGATCGCATCTTTCTTAACAGGAGGAAGCTCCACCCAGAACCAGAAGGGATCGACACCAAGCACGTGGCGGCTATAATGAAGCATCCCATAAATAATGCCCAATTCATCGCGGCCGATAATATGCAAGATCCGATCCTCTTCACTACCTGTAAAACGCAAACAAAAACCCTCCGCCCATTCCGGGCAGCCATCATCCTCTGTCGCATAACGAATAATTACAGTAGCAGCTGCTCCTTGTACCGGAGCTTTTCCGAACACCTGCTCATGATCCCTGGCGATCATCCGCCAAGCATGTCCAATTGGATTACTGCGTTCCACTTGAACATCATATACACTTTCCGCTGTGACTCTAAATTCTGCATATGTATTCACTATCGCTTCATCTCCTAATTCGCTACAAAACACGGAGGACACAAGCTTCTCACCACCGCACTTTGCAACATAGTTTAAGTAGGCATAGAGTTTACCAGAATCTTCTATCTCTATTATAAAGCGTTTACATAAATTGTGCATGCCCGTGTAATAATTACTGGAGGAGGACGACGGCTACTGGAGCTACTGCGTTAGAGCAGTAGGTGCTAGAGAGGGACAACAGTTATAGTATTAGAGCAGCTGGTGCTAGACAGGACAACAGTTACAGTATTAGAGTAGTTGGTGCTAGAACAGGGACAGTAGCTACTGCGTTAGAGCAGCAGGTACTAGACAGGACAACAGTTACATTATTAGAGCAGCTGGTGCTAGACAGGGACAACAGTTACATACTTAGAGCAGCTGGTGCTAGAACAAATGGACTGGGATCATCAGCAAGTAACAGGAACTTATGTGAAAGTTAGTATCGCTACAACGATAATATGTAACTGAGGTGCTTTGATATGTTCATATGGAGCGTTTAGTTGCACTTTGTGCAACTAAAAAAGATCTTTCCAGCTCATAAAGTGATTTAGTTGCACTACATGCAACTATTTCTGCTCAAAATTAGAAAATAGGCATTTTTCCAGATTTTAAGTGTACAAAGTGCAACTAAATAAAGAACCAGCTACTTTAAATTACGATCTATTGCACAAAGTGCAACTAAACAAGGTTTTAGATTTTATAGTGGTGTAAAAGACCACGAAAGGAGCTTTAAAGGGGCCTTAAAGGGACTTTAAAGGGGCTTTATAGAGTCTGCGAAAATTAACATACACCACCCAGCGCTCAATCACATTACTCGACTACCTCCCTAATCCGCTCCCTCCGCCAACTTATGACGCACAATAATCCCGTCGGCCCGCACACGCATCTGAATCTCCCCCTGCCGATCCGTTCTAAAAATAGCAGCTTGATTAGCTTCCAAACGTTCCAATACCTCAGCTTTCGGATGACCATATAGATTATTTACTCCTGCAGAAATTACAGCAGCGGCTGGGTGCCAAAACTGCAGCCAAGACTCGCCTGTTGAAGTTTTGCTCCCATGGTGAGCTACTTTTAAAACGTCAATGGCAGGTCCTGCGTTAATGCCCTTTTGCAGGGCTTGCTGCACAATCTCCTCCTCGGCTTCCAGATCCATATCTCCGGTAAACAGAAAATTTCTTCCGTTCATCTCTAGACGAAAAACTACAGAATCGTGGTTCTGATCCTCCAGCAGTGGGATGCTATTCAGCATAGAAGAACCTGACGCTGCTCCCTCTCTATCTTGTTCTTCCGGCCATAAAAAGGACAGCTCCGTCTTATCATCCGGGGAAAGCCTCATTCCCTGATGTACGGCATACAGTTGAACATTGTTCTCCAGCGCAGTCCGCATCATCTCCATATAAGATTCACAGTCAGCGAGTGTGCCATTAAAAAGCAGTGCCGAAACCGGAATCGCCTCCATAACGGCTTGGAGTCCCCCGGCATGATCCTGATCCCCATGAGTCAAAATAATCGCGTCCAGACGGTGGATCCCACGTTTTTTAAGCAAAGGCACCAACACTTTAGCCCCTACCTCGAACGGGCTGCGGCGAATGCGCCATTCTTCTTTTTGCTCAAAATTTAACGTTCCTCCACCATCTACAAGAATATGAGCTCCTTTTGGTGTAGTGATGAGGATACTGTCGCCTTGCCCGATATCCAGGTAACTAATCGTCCCTTTAACCGCCTGACGTTCTGACTGATAACCCTTGTACAGCATTAGGCCCAGTCCAACCGCAGATAGTAGAACAATCGCTCCGCTCCAACGTACAATCTTAGGTTCATCCAAAAAATACTGTGCGCTCCCCGTTCCCCCAAACCCGCCGTGCTTGTTCACAGATAAACCAATCTCAGCTAACGGCCTCGTCTCATCCTCCATATACTGAGGTGTTGCGCGGGCTTCTACTCTTAGCTTGGCAGCATACAACAGCCCATACAATAAGACATAATACACTCCGATCCACAACAGTGAAGGCGAGCGCCAAATCAGAACTCCGCCAGCAAAACCATTAATCCATTCAACCGCATAAAAAGTAACGTTATTCAGCAGCTCCGTAATATGTGCCAAAAAAATCGCGGCATCTCCCCACAATCGTCCAAGCAGTAGCGCAAGCGTTCCTAACGGCAATACGATAAAAGTAATAAAGGGCACAAAAACCAGATTAGCCACTAAAGACAGCAGAGAAAATTGATTAAAATAATAAATCGTCAATGGAAATGAGACTAACTGGGCAACTAGAGTCACAGAGACGGCACTTTTAAGCCAGCGTGGCAGTGCGCTCAGCAGAGGGTCCATAAGCGGAACGTAGACCATTAATCCTAAGGTCACCAGAAACGACAACTGGAAACTGACACTGAGCAGCATGTAAGGATTCCAAATCAGCATAACCAGTGCCGCTGCAGCCAAAATATTCAGTCCATCCTTCAGCATGCCAACTCGTGCAGCGAGCAATGCAATCATACTCATTAATCCCGCACGCACGATAGACGGACCCGCACCTGTCAACAGGACGTATACAGGAACGAGCACTAAGGTGACTGTTAGCGTGGTTTCTTTTGTCATCCGTAAGCGCCTGAATATAAATAAAAGAACACCAACATACACCGCAACATGCATACCTGAAATGGCGAGGATATGTGTCAAACCAAGTTGTGAGAACTGCTTAAAGGTATCCGGATCGAGATCATCCTGCATCCCAATCACCAAACCCTTCATATATCCAGAGTGGCGCGCTTGAAACAGCCGATCCGTCTCCGCTCCAAGAACTGCCCGCGCTTTATCATTCCAGCGTAAGATCATTAACGGATTCCATGAATCTGGAGCAGTTGCTTGCACATTTTCTGCACCTTGACTCTTTAGAAGCCAGTGAATCTTCTGCGTATGCAAATAGGCCCGATAATCAAACCCTCCGTAATTCCGCGCTGTTGCTGGCTCTTCAAGTACACCGTTTAGCGACACCTGATCCCCTCTACGCCACTCCGCAGCAATAGCGATTTCTTGCTCGGCAAGTAGTTTGATCTGCACCATAATTAACTCCCCATGCACTCTTTTATCTTGTTCATCCCGCGGATCAGGTGAAGCGGCATCTTCCTCAGTAATCAACGATAACTCTGAGAGCTTCATCGTGAAATCAACCCGGTCCCCGTCCCGTTCCACAACGGAAACTATCGTCCCCTTAGCCTCCACGGCAGTCTCATTCAACTCCGACAATAATCTCCCTAGCGCTTCAGGCAGGTGACTTAAATTACGGCCTTCATTCCATTCCCAATATCCAGCGGATAAACTAATCGCCAAACAAAATATCGCCAGCTGTTTCCAGCTTATGTTCACCCAAACTCTCATACTAACCAGTAAAAATAGTAATCCAGCCCACGCCAACCATAAGCTAATCCCTGAGAATAAACACGCTGCTACACTTCCAGCCAACCAACACACTGTAAAACCTAATAAGGGTCTCTCCTTCAAGCCTCCATTCTCCTCCTTTCGCAAGATAAAAAAAAGAACCTCTGCATACGCCATAAAAGCGCACGAGAGGTTCTTCCTCAAGCCATCTTATTCAATTAGGGTTGTACAATACAGCTACTCCGCTACTTTAATCATCGTTTCACTTGGCGGCTCATAATTCTCCAATTGGCGAAATACGATGCCTTTGGCAGCCATCATTGCTTCTACCTTTTCCATATCCTTACGGTAAGGACGATAATACACAATCTCCACAATACCGCTATTAGCCAGCATATTTGCACAGGTCCAGCAAGGCTCATCCGTCACGTAGACGGTACTGCCTTCCCGGTCAATCCGGTCTGTGAATAGCAAAAGATTCTGTTCGGCATGAATCGTGCGAATGCAGCGCTGTTTCTTCACCATAGTCTCTACGCCATCCACGATCTCCATCTCATATTGCTCCGAGAGCATACAACCTGCCTCTGAGCAATCAGGTACGCCCATTGGCGCCCCGTTGTACGCGGTACCAAGCAGCTTCTTGCCTTGCACCAGTACAGCACCTACATGTCGTCGTGAGCAGCGTGAACGAGTTGAGACCATACAGGCAATGTCCATGAAATAAGTATCCCAGTCTTTACGATAGGCAGTAGTCATAATCAATCTCCATATCCTTCTAAATAGTTGTTAACTATTGTAGCACATCCCCGCAAGTTTTCACTAGGACAACGGTTGTGGCACTTCCAACGATCTTCATTTCTTATTTATCTTCAAAATATTACTAAAGCTTTTAACTTCTCCAGCATTTTAGGTCCTATCCCCTTTACCTTCCCCAGATCAGACAGGCTGCGAAAGGTCCCTGCACGGTTGCGGTAATCCATAATTGCCTGAGCCTTCTTTTCTCCGATGCCCGGAAGATCCATCAGCTCCTTAACACCCGCAGTATTCACATTTACTTTACCTTCCTGTGAAGCTGCTGATATGGAAAGCTCAGTCGTCTCCTTAGCCGCAACAACTTTATCCCCTGCTGGCGTTTGCTTCCCTGCAATGTTTGGCGTTTGAACTTCTGCCCCTGCTGGTGCTTGGCCTTCTGCCATTGGCGTTTGGCCCGCTCCTTCTGCTCTCTCCCCCGCAACTGCTGTCGAAGCTTTTTCAGCTGCCGAAGTTTGGTCAGCTTGTTCTGCTTGCGCTACCTCCTTAACCTTCTCACCTTTTTCAGCATTCCCAGCAGCTTCAGCCTGCCCTGCATCTTTCTCCAAATGTAGCTTATTTCCCTTCGTCTGATGACCTCCCTCACTGCCCCCAGCAGCTGGAGCGGAACCAGACTCAGCGATTCCAACCGCTTGCTCCATACCAACATTCAAAGTCTCCCACCCGGCAATCCCGGAATCGCCCTTGCTCCCTGCCGCCCATAAAAGCCCACTTCCTATTACAGCAGCAGCCACTCCGAGTACGATACTTCCTTTATTCATATTACTTTCCTCCTCACAAAAATTCTTCTTATGCCTTTTTGTGAATCTTCATACATTCCTGCGGCTGGAAACTCCTTTAATAATTCATACAAAACCTGTCATCTGTCCAAGTCTATCCTGCATACATATAACGAAGAGCATTCATGTCAGTTAGTGAATAAGCAACGCTAGAAAGGAGGAACCACAGGTGAAAGTTGGATTTATCGGAACAGGCAGCATGGGCAGCCTGCTGATTGACGCCTTTCTTTCTTCCGGAGCCCTGAATCCGTGCGATGTACTCGCCAGCAACCGCAGTCTGAATAAACTGCTGGAGCTAGAAGATCGTCATCCCGGCATAAACTTATGCGGAAGCAATAGTGAAACAGCGACTGGAAGTGACATTGTTTTTTTATGTGTAAAACCGCTGGAATTCAAAACCTTAACAGATGAGATCGGCCCTTATCTCCGCAGCGATCAAATCGTCGTATCCATTACAAGTCCCGTTCAATTGCAACATCTGGAATCCGCTTTGCCGTCCAAAATAGCCAAGATCATCCCCAGCATTACACACTGTGTCAAAAGTGGGACATCACTGTGCATATTTGGCAGCAGGCTTAATAAAGAAGACAGGCTCGTGCTGCTGCAGCTGTTGTCTTTCATAGGTGTTCCTTTGGAAATTCAAGAGGCCCATACCCGAATCGCTTCTGATTTCTCCAGCTGCGGACCTGCGTTCTTGAGCTATTTCATTGAACGCTGGATTGAAGCTGCGGTGGAAGTTACCGGGATTGAAGAGACGTTAGTCAGCCGGCTTGCAGGTGAAATGCTGCTTGGAACAGGCAAGCTGCTAACAGAAGGAGAATTCACCCCGCAAGAGCTTCAAGAACGTGTAGCTGTCCGTGGTGGGATTACCGCAGAGGCACTGAACCATCTTCGCATTAGCCTTGAGGGCGTATTCGAACGTCTCATCATGACTACCCATGATAAATACGATGAGGATGTTACCAAGCTGGATGCGTTATTTGGGCATGACGGTATTATTCAAAGTCCCGTAGACCGTTAGAAAACAATAAAACCCGCAGCACGGAATTCTCCGTTGCTGCGGGCAATATTGCGTTCTTCGCTTAACCCACTACGATATTTACAAGCTTGCCAGGAACCGCAATGATCTTGCGTACGGTTTTACCTTCTACTGCTGCACTCACATTCGGGAGTGACAACGCATGAGCTTGCATCTCTTCTTGACCCATATCCTGAGGGATCAACGCGCGTTGTACGATTTTACCATTTACCTGAATAACGATTTCAACCTCAGCATCCACCGTCCATGCTTCATCATACGTTGGCCAAGCCACGTAGCTGATACTTCCTTCGTGACCGAGCAGCTGCCACAGCTCTTCAGCGATGTGAGGCGCCAGTGGTGACAACATTTGTACGAAGTGTTCAGCAGCTTCTTGGGACAAAGTTTCTTGCTTATAAGCATCGTTAATAAAAATCATCAATTGGCTAATTGAGGTATTGAAACGCAGATGCTCGAAATCATCAGTGACCTTCTTAATGGTCTTGTGCCAAGTGCGTTTGAACTCGTCAGTGCCACCGTCTGCTGTGATTTTGGTGCTCAGCTTACCATCTTCACTCACGAACAGGCGCCATACACGGGACAAGAAACGGTGAACTCCTTCTACACCCTTTTCATTCCAAGGTTTGGTTGCTTCCAGAGGGCCCATAAACATTTCATACACACGCAGCGTATCTGCACCAAATGCTTCCACAATCTCATCAGGGTTGATGACATTTCCGCGTGATTTACTCATTTTTTCATTATTATTTCCAAGAATCATACCTTGGTTAACCAGCTTATGGAAAGGTTCTTTTGTTTCAACTACGCCGAGATCATAAAGCACCTTGTGCCAGAAACGTGCATAGAGCAAGTGAAGCACGGCATGTTCCGCTCCACCAATATACAGATCTACTGGAAGCCATGCTTTTTGCTTCTCAGGGGAGCAAAGCTCTTGATCGTTTTTCGGATCAATATAACGCAGGTAATACCAGCAGCTGCCCGCCCATTGCGGCATGGTGTTCGTCTCGCGGCGAGCCTTCATGCCAGTCTCAGGATCGATAGTTTCCACCCACTCTGTTACATTAGCAAGTGGAGATTCCCCTGTACCCGAAGGTTTGATTGCCTCTACATCTGGCAGTACCAGCGGCAGCTGATCAACCGGAACAGTCTTCATTGTGCCGTCTTCCAAATGCAGAATTGGAATGGGCTCTCCCCAGTAGCGTTGACGGCTGAACAGCCAGTCACGCAGACGATAGGTTACTTTGCCTTTACCTACGCCCTTCTCTTCCAACCAAGCAATCATCTTAGCAATCGCTTCTTCATTCTTGAGTCCATTCAGGAAATCAGAATTGACATGCGGACCATCTCCGGAATAAACCTCTTCTTCAACGTTACCGCCTTGAACGACTTCCACGATATTCAGACCGAATTGTTTAGCAAATTCCCAGTCGCGAGTATCGTGACCCGGAACTGCCATAATTGCTCCCGTTCCGTAACCAGCAAGCACATAATCTGCAATCCAGATTGGCACCTTCGCACCATTCACAGGATTAATTGCATATGCGCCTGTGAAGACACCGCTCTTCTCTTTCGCCAAATCCGTACGCTCCAGATCGCTCTTACGAGAAGCTTTTTCACGATATTCTGCCACAGCAGCACGCTGTGCTTCAGTTGTAATCACATCAACAAGCTCATGCTCTGGTGCCAATACGCAGTAACTTGCCCCGAACAGTGTATCTGGACGTGTAGTAAACACGGTCAGGTTAGCTTCGTGACCTTCAATGTTAAAGTTCACTTCTGCACCTGTTGATTTCCCGATCCAGTTGCGCTGCATATCCTTGATGCTTTCGGACCAATCCAGCTCTTCCAGATCCTCCAGCAAACGCTCAGCGTACTCTGTAATTCTCAGAATCCATTGACGCATCGGTTTGCGCACGACAGGGTGACCTCCACGCTCACTTTTACCATCGATAACCTCTTCGTTGGCAAGTACCGTACCCAGTGCCTCACACCAGTTAACAGGTACTTCTGCTACATAAGCCAGGCCTTTGTTATACAACTGGATAAAAATCCATTGTGTCCATTTATAATAATCCGGATCTGTCGTACTGATCTCGCGGTCCCAATCGTAGGAGAAACCCAGCGATTTGATCTGACGGCGGAAATTATCGATGTTCTTATCGGTAAAATCACGTGGATGCTGGCCGGTATCCATCGCATACTGCTCTGCCGGAAGTCCAAAAGCATCCCAGCCCATCGGATGCAAAACGTTGAAACCGCGCATCCGTTTGTAGCGAGAAACGATATCCGTCGCTGTGTAACCTTCTGGATGACCTACGTGCAGTCCTGCACCTGACGGATACGGAAACATATCCAGTGCATAAAAATTGGGTTTTTCAGGATCTTCTCCTGTCTTAAAGCTTTTGTTCTCATCCCAGAATTTTTGCCATTTCGGCTCAATAGCCTGCGCCCGGTATCCAGTAGCGGGTATGCTATTTGTTTGATTGTCGCTCATTGTCTGCTCCTCCTTGGAGTGTTACTTCTTAGATTTCTTATTTCTTAACCAAGCATATACGCCCTCGTTGTCTTTATAAGGACAGTAAGCATTTATGCGGGAAATATAAGACATGAAGTATTGCGTGAAACGTATACTCTCTTATATTTACAAAAAAACCTCCCATCCCTAGCGTATTATCGCTAGGGACGAGAGGTTATAATTCCCGTGGTACCACCCTAGTTAGCGGCTGAATATACTTTATTCTGCCACTCACTTTGCACCCTTTAGCGGGGGTGAGGCGACGGCGGTTCATTCATGACATCCATTATCTCTTATGGATATCCTGTAAACTTGCACCGTTACTCCGAGGTGAGTTCACTCTGTTCCGTTAACCGACTCGCACCTTAGTGCCGGCTCTCTGCAATAACGGTATAGAATTAATACTCCTCATCATCGAACAACTATATACTGAGTCATCAGTAATATTCCCCAACATTATATACAAAACTGTTATCAATAGTCAATGATTATCCCTTTATACAGGCTTTCGTTTGATTAAAAACGCCATAAAGTGTTGAATAACGACTTTTGCAGCTGCAAAGAACGGTACAGCAAGGATCAGTCCAATCATCCCTGCCAGCTCACCACCTACCAGCAATGCAAAGATAATAAGCAGCGGATGCAAATGTAGCGTCCTGCCTACTACCTGTGGAGAAATAATATTGCTCTCCACAATTTGGCATAAAGTGTTTACCACAGCAACCAGTAGAACTAATCGAAAAGAGACGGTCGAAGCCATCACAATAGCAGGTGCAGCCCCTAGAAAAGGACCCATATACGGAACAATATTAAATACTGCCACCACACTGGCGAACAGTAAGGCATAAGGCATTCCGACGATAGCATAGCCGATATAGGCGAGCACACCTATAATGATGCAGACCAGAAATTGTCCGCGAATATAATTGCCGAGCGCGGCATCAATATCTTTTAACAAAGTAACAATAGACTTGCGGCGTGCGCGGGGCAGACAAGAGACCACCGTCCGTTCAAATACATCAAAATCCTTCAGAATATAGAACACCAGAAACGGCACGATAAAAGCATTGAACAGCAAATTAATCGTTGTCCCTATGTTATCGAGAAAATGCGAAATCCCTTTGGCCAGACGATTCTCCAGTTGAAAAAACCAGTTGTTCATCCCCATTTCAACCCCAGGTGGTATTAGCCTTGTATTCATATGGCTCATCAGGCCTTGGGCTTGCAGTGTGATCTCAGGCAGGTGTTCATTTAACTCTTCAAGCTGCTCAATAAACATCGGGATAAGGTTGATGGCGATCACGGTAATCGCTGTTAGAAACACTGCATATATAAGTAGAACAGCTACGCTACGCGGCATCTTCCGTCCGGCCAGCATACTAACCACGGGATTCAGCACATAGGAAATAATCATAGCTGCCAAAAATGGAGCAAGGATTGCCTTTAAGAATACAAAAATCCCCTGCAGCATCGGGCGAAGCAACCAAACAAAATACAAAATGATCAGGGATAGCAGCACTCCGATCATCCAGCGGAACCATTTACTTTGGGACCATTGTTCCATGAGAGTACCCTCCTGCGGTAGAGCCTGGACTAGCTTCGTAAATAAGTATATGTATGGCCGCAGCAAAATAACCATCAAACACACAAAAAAGCGTCAATAACCTTGCAACTGATTTCAGCTGAAAGGAAATTGACGCTTAAGTACATAGAGCAGTCTTGCTTACAAAGCAAGATTCATAGTTAAGACGACGCATGAATTTGCGGGAAATCCTGAGTCATATCATCCCCGGAGAACAGGTCGTCCAGTGAGCTTAGTGTGCCGTCTTCTTCAACTTGATAAACCGACATTTTCTCGCCATTTACCGTCAATTCGATGAAACAGCCCCAGCAATAAAACTGGTGGGAACCGATCTTTCCGATATCTTTAGAGTTGCAGTTTGGACACTTCATATAATACATTCCACCTATCCGTTAACAATATTAATGGCTTTTTGTAGCCGTTCTTCGCTCATCGCAGGAACCATTAATGCATTCTCACCAATGGACATCTCGTCAGAACAAGGCAGCCATTTGCGGCCTTCGATCAAATCAGTGACAAGCCCGTCACTAATTTCCAGCGCTCCTATTGTGTTTCCCAACTTTTGGTCAAAATAAACATCAGATATTCGTCCGAGTATAGTTCCAGTTGTAGTTAGCACTTTTAAATCCTTAAGTTTGTTCTTTCCAAGTAGAAAAGTACAAGGTATATGATCGGCATCTATCTTATCAATCGACTCTTTACTACGAATCATGACAGCATCCTCGCCGTAGGCCACAATATCTTCCCATGCCACAAATTTCACATGGCCACCAAAAAAAGATTTGCTTTCCAGTTCAATACCCGTAATATTCCAGTTTGAATCGAGCAAAATATCGACAATTTTGCCGATTGCGTTACCCTCTTCAACTTCATATACAGCCAAGCCGATCAGATCTTGAAGTTTCATGGCTGCTCGGTCTCCTCACTTTGAGTGTAATTACGAGTTCTCAAAAAGTGAAAGCCCGAATGATCGGGATACCTATCATAGCCTAGAAGTAACTAGTCTCTGATACGCAGCCGATTCAGAATGGTTTCAACTTTTCGAGCAACGTACTCAATTTCTTCAGTAGTATTACCCAAACCCATGCTAAATCGAATCGCGGACCCTAAAATATTTTCTGGAAGCTCCATTGCTCTCAGAACATGGGATATTTCCAGTGATCCTGACGTGCAGGCTGAACCGCTTGCCGCCGCAATCCCGTCCATATCCAGGTTCATCAGCATAACATCTGTTCTAGCTCCCGGGAAGCTCAAATTCAGTATACTTGGCAAAAAATGCTCGGTATTGCCGTTAATCGAATAACTTTCCCGGCCAATCAGCGTATCCAGCTCTTCAAGTAGTCTATTGCGCAGGAGCTGCACTTTTTGTCGACGTTCTGATAGACCTGTAACTGCTATCTCAACAGCCTTGGCAAATCCAGCAGTACCTGCTAGATTTTCTGTTCCGGCTCGTCTGCCGCGCTCCTGAAGGCCACCGTGGAGTCTTGGATGCAGCGGTGCTCCACTCCGCACATAAAGGCCACCGATCCCCCCAGGTCCATTGATTTTGTGAGCTGTAAAGCTCATGTAATCTACCGGAAGCTCCCGCAGTGTGATCGGTAAGGCACCAAGAGCTTGTACAGCATCAACATGGAACAGAATTCCCCGCTCTCTGGCAAGCTGGCCAATTTCCCGAATCGGCTGAACGGTTCCTACCTCATTATTGGCATACATTACACTGATTAGCACCGTGTCTTCCTGCACCGCTGCTTCTACGTCTGCAACGGATACTCGGCCTGTAGAATCCACAGGAAGATAAGTAACCTTAAAGCCTTCCTTCTCCAGCTCTTCGCAGGTATGTAGCACCGCATGATGCTCTATCGCAGAGGTGATAATATGATTGCCTTTCTGGGCAACAGCAGCGACAGCTCCATAGAGGGCTAGATTGTCGCTTTCGGTTCCGCCGCCAGTGAACACCCACTCTTCCGGCGAGCAGCCTAAAAAGGCGGCGATAGTATCGCGCGCCCCATTTAATATTTTCTTGGCTGAACGTCCGAACTGATGTACACTGGACGCATTTCCATATTGTTCTGTCATTATATTCAGCATGACCTTGGCCACCTCGGGATGAACCGGAGTTGATGCGGCGTGGTCCAAATAGATGGTTTTCATCATTCATTTCTCCACTTCTAGGGTATAGGACAATAGTTCGTTTTTAAGAACTATTAAATTATACCGCGCGAGAAGTTAGTTTTCCACAAACTAAAGAACACAATATTGTAATCAATTCCCTATATAGGCTAGGATAATGACAGCCAATTCTCTTCAGAGGTAACTTCTATGCCGTTTTTTCTAAGTAAAGCCGCAGTCACGCCGTTGCCAGCGATCTTCTTCCCTTTGAACTCTCCGTTATAAATCATGGTGCTGCCGCAAGAAGGACTGTTTTCCTTGAGGACTACCATCGTGGCTGAAACCTCTTGAGCTTTTTCAAGTGTAATATAGGCCCCTTTTAAATATAGTTCTGTTACATCTGTTCCCGACCGGTCCACTACTTTTGCCGTTCCTGCAAGCACATCCTCACCATCCCCGCCGACAATTTCAGCTGGCTCTCTAGGCGTAGAGAATCCCCCTAATAATTCCGGACACACAGCAATAGCCTGATTCTCATTCAATAGCTTCTGAATTTTCTCATCCAAACAATCCGTACCATTATATCTTACCTTCATGCCAGCTAAACAAGAGCTTACCAAAATCACCTATATGCACCGCTTTCTTCATTCATTGTGCTTCGTTTATAATAAGATACAACCCTCAACAGCCGTTCAAGCTAAGAAATATTTCGAGCATAACATGCTGATTACAAGCTGTAAACAAATCTAGCCTCAAAAACGACCGAATGGGAAGTGTATAAAATGTGCGGACGATATACAATAACAGTCACCATGGAAGAGCTAATGGTCAGATATTTTGCCAATGATTCTACCATTATCCACTATGCTCCAACATATAACGCAGCACCCATGCAGCAAATTCCGGCAGTCATTAACACAGGGTCCAGCAATAAACTTGGGGAACTGCGCTGGGGTCTGGTTCCTTCTTGGGCCAAAGATGATAAAATCGGCAGTAAAATGATCAATGCCCGGGCAGAGTCACTCCTTGAGAAGCCTTCTTTCAAGCGATTAGTAAGCTCCCGCCGCTGCATCATCCCTTCTGATGGTTTCTATGAATGGAAGGCACAGGGCAGCAGTAAACAGCCCATGCGAATCGTGATGCGCGATGGGGGTATTTTTTCAATGGCCGGATTGTATGATATTTGGATGGACCCTGAAGGTAATAAATTAAGTACCTGCACGATTATAACGACTACCCCAAATGAACTTATGGCTGAAATCCACAACCGTATGCCAGTTATTTTGAAGCCTGAGGATGAGCCTGAATGGCTAAGCCGGAGCAATCAGGACGCAACTTCGTTAATAAAGCTTCTTAAACCCTATGATCAGCATCAAATGAGAGCCTATCCGGTTTCCACTGCAGTGGGAAATGTCCGGAATAATACGAAGGAATTAATCAATGAGATATAGACAGGAGGAAGTCATATTTATAAAACACATTTAAAAAAGTGGATCGTAGCAGGGTTAGTATTTCTGAGTTTATTTAGAATTTTGTTCTTTATATTAAAAGAGGTTATCTTTTCTTATGTCACTCTCCCTGATCCCTATAACAATATTATTCAAATGGTGGGAATGATTGTCACCCTTTTATTGACACTAATTCTGACCTCGTTGTTAATCCATGAAAAAACATCTTAACCCTGCAGATTAACCGCAGAGTTAAGACCAGCGCCGCTCAATTTGAATTCTACGTCCCATCAATTGATGATACATCTGTAGAAATCTGTCTGCATACAGCTCGGAGGACAGGTTAGTCCGGATATGCCATTCTCCATTCATCCTGATTCTGGCCCGCAGTGCCGGATCATCCATTAAGGATAGAGCAGCATTCACAGCTTCATCCAGCTGCCCTCTCGTGTATATTTTTCCAGTGTGATTGTTAATGACGAGTCTTCGAACGCCGTCTGAATCTGTAGTAAGTACAGGACAACGGCACAACATCGCCTCAGCAACCGCGTATCCAAATCCTTCCAAAATCGAGGTCGAAAGGAGCAAACCTCCCGAATCACCAATAATGCTCATATAATCTGCCATTTGCTCATGAGGAATATTGGAATACGAAATTAATCGTGAAGAAATCCCTGTCTCAGCTACAAATTGATCAAAGCTTTCTTTTTGCTCTGGATCAAACAACGTATCATCCTGAAAAATCCATAAATAAAGCTCGGGATGGATCGTCAGCAGCCTTTGCCCGATTTGCAGAAATTCCCGCCAATTCTTATTCGTTTGAATGCGTCCTACCCAACCGAGGATAGGGAAACTTTTCACGGGATAATTGGTATATCCAAACTGATCGCAATCGATCGGATCATCAAAACAATATTGTGGAATGGTTGGAAATCCGCCTTTGAAAAGCGCCTGCAAATGGGTTGTTTCCGGATACAGCAGTGCATCGGTGAGCCTGTAAATGCGCTCTGTAAAATTATTAACGACCTGCTCAGCTTCATCTAAGGTACCTAAACCCTGCACTTCAAAAACAAGCGGCCCTTTATACCCAAACCCCCGAATCCGCTCTGCTAAGTTAATATCCGTACACACTACAATTAAGTCAAAAGCTTCACGAGCAAGCATTGCCCTGATCTCGTCATCACTATTGGTAATATGCGTTTGAATGTTACGGATATTCTGCTGTCCTTTTCCATGGTGTGTATACAGTAAATGGCACTCTACACCGCGAGCATATAACGCTTGGCAGCGAACTCGGTTCAGAGTTTGCATACCACCACTCGGGTTATAAAAAGTGAACAAAATCTTCATCATGATCACTCATTCGCAAATTATTTTAGGTAAAAGAGGTCTTCAACAAATCATACAAATCTGCGCTGCGAAACAGCTCATTATAATAGTGGCTTTTGGTCGAGGGGACATGTCTGTGTCGAAATCCAATCAAGCTATGATCATCCGTGTAGTAGTTGGAAATCGTATCCCCACCCGTAGTAATCAAAGCTTCCAGCATGTACTCAATATCGAGCGCTCCTATAAAAACCTTTGGACCTAAAACTATCGTAAATGGGGTGGATAGCTGCTCAATAGCACTGCAAATCGCGTGTGACTCCACAGCCCCAGGCAGCCAAGCGAACGCTGTCGCAGGATGAGGTATGGTTTCCAATAGAGCTGATGGCTGACGTGTAGTTGATAAATCCAGCACCCGGCATTCATAATTGCTATACGTTTGTTCGTACAGATTCTCTATCCTCGTTATTTCATCCGCACAAGCATTCACTACAGGATATAAAACGGTAATCATCGCCGGAATTCCTCTGCGAAACCGCGCCTGATGGCGGGTCAAATGATAGGCATATCTCCATCTACGATGATTTTCAACCGAATGTAACTGGGCAGATACACTAAAGGTAGAATCCACACGATAATTCACCAGTTCCACCGGTATAAAGCGAATCTCACAATGTTCAGCCAGTCTCAGCCAGTAATCATAATCTTCCACCGGTTCCATTCCATAGGCTCCAACAAGCTTCGCAATCTGTGTTTTGTACATAAAAGATACGCCAATGAGCGAATAATCCAGCAATCTCTCTTTGGGCTGTGACTGATAATTACGCTGCGTAGCCAATTGATGTTCGTTGTGAAGAAACTTTCCCTCGTTATCGATGCTTTGAAAAGAACTGAACACGATGCCTAACTCCTGTGGACCTCTAACTAGCGCCCCCCGAAGGATTTCGAGGAAACGGGGTTCATAAACATTGTCGCTGGAAACCCAACTCAAATATTGAATACTGGGCTCACTAAACAAAAGATCAAAGCCAGTATTCAGTGCATGTGCTATACCCCTGTTCTGTGCGTAAGAGATAACCGTTACCCTCGGATCTTCGACAATAATGGATCTCACGAGCGGTTCCATATCTGGTGCTCCATCGATCACAACAACCAGCCGAAAATTGGTAAAAGATTGGTGTAGAACAGACTGCAGAGCTTGCCGCAGAAACTCCGGCTTTTGGGTATACACAGGCATAACTACTCCTACATCCGCCATGATTTTTACCTCTCTCTACATTGGAGTATAAAATCAGTATATTTTGATTCCTCTCATATGATTGTGTGAATGCCCCTAAAATACTTTATTGCGCCTAAAAAAGCAGCAATCGCCCTATTTCTTTCAGCGACTGCTGCTTAATGGTCTAAACGTTACTATTATATAGGGATAGATAATGCCGTAATCTGCGTCAATTCAGATTGAAGCACTCGCTGATCAGTAACTAGATTTCCGAACTCGTCCAGCCCATACACGGAGGTAACTACTTCTGCCAAAGGAAAAGGACTACTAATTTGTACCTCGTAAGCCAAATTGCCCCCAATGAAAAACTCTCTAATATCAGAACTCTTTGCAGGAACGTAATACCCTGTGACATAAAGCGGAGTAAGAGCTGGCATCGAATATGGAACACCAAAAACTTCGACGATCATCATTGCACTCGCATTACTTGTGTTACGAACACTGACTACTACATTACTTGCTGCAGTACCAGTTGCTCTTGTATTTGTAATAAGACCTGTTGTATAAGGCATTTCCTCACTCCTCCTTTTGGTTTCTATCAACTTATTCACCAGGAAGCCGATAGTTGTGAGGCAAGAGGAAGGGGAAACTCGTGGAATAACAGCCAATTAGACAGGTAGAAGATTATATTGATATCATTTCCGTTCCGCTTTGAGGATATGTCGGCGGGTGATTTCTGCCTTCTTATAAACAAAAATAAGTACAAATGTTCGCATATAAAGAATAATAGTGTTAAAATAAAGTTATACTATTCCTAAACTAAAGCCTAAGGAGTCTTGCCTAATGAGTCAAAGAGTCGCTTACAATGAAGTTGCACCTGAGGGTATGAAAATCATGATGGATATGGAGATGTACACCAAAAAATCTACGATTAATCGGACTACAAGAGAACTTATCAAAATCAGAGTTTCTCAAATTAACGGATGTGCTTTCTGCATAGATATGCATACATCCGAAGCTCGTAAAATGGGTGAAACCGAACAACGAATTTATTGTTTAAATGTTTGGGAGGAATGTACTTTTTATACACCTGAAGAGAAGGTTGCTCTAGAACTAGCTGAGCATATTACGCTGATCCCTTCCAAAAGAGTTCCGGATGAGCTATATAAACAAGTACGTGAACATTACGATGAGAAACAATATGTTGATCTTGTGCTGATTATTAATCAAATCAACAGTTGGAACAGAATTTCTATTGCAATGGGAAATACCCCCGCAGCACAATAATTACCCCCAAAGAACTCCTTAGGGTGTTCTTTTTTTCTCCGCTCCGTACGTTCCACGGCTCCGTTGATATATGAATCATCTTATTAAAATGCCCTGCCAGTATATCACTAGCAAGGCATTTTTTTATGCAATCGTGTTGGGTTAGTTCAATAACAATTGCTGATTTTAGTACTCTCTTTTATTTCCCTTCTTTACGTATTCCCACTCAACCTCAACATTTTTCCTAACTCTTTGCAAAAGTTGAAACAAGACTTCCGTTTCTTTTTCAGATAATTCTGCTAACGCAACCAAGTCGGTATGGTCCCCTTCTCTCTTCAGAAAAGAGTAGGCTTGTTTGCCTTTTTCAGTTGTGAATAACCTTTTTATTTTTTTGTTCGTTTCATCGTCTTTCTTTTCAATAAAACCTTGGATTTCAAGCTTCTGAATCGCACGTGCTGCTGTTGTTCGGTCCACCTTTATCATTTCCGACAGCTTTTCTTGAATAATGCCCGGATTCTCATATATCCGGACCAGATATAAATACTGCCCCTTTGTAAGCTCTAATTCCTTGAACTCTATATTACTTATGGAATCTAATGCCCTCGCTATCATTCCAACTTCACGAAGGATCTCTTTCATTCAATCACCTACCAGTTCCAATAATGTTGTATTTACAACAATATTGATTGTATATATACTTATAATTGTCGTTAATTCATTATGACGTTTTTCCTAAAAAAAACAAATACAGAATGGAGTAAGCAAGAATGAATCTTAAAAGAATTACACTAATCGAGGAACTTGAAGCTGCATTTTCAATCAGAAAAAAAGTATTTGTTGAGGAACAAGGCGTTCCCCTTAATGATGAATTTGATGAATTCGATACACTGAATGGAGAATGTGAACATGTCCTGGCCTATTATGATGGGCAACCAGTTGCCACAGGAAGGATCCGCGTTCTTGATGGTATAGGTAAGTTAGAGCGTATTTGCATCCTAGAACCTTATCGTAAATTTGGAATTGGGAAAAAAATCATTTCTGCATTAGAAGAGATCGTGGTGGAAAAGGGACATCAAAAGGTTAAATTGCACGGGCAAACTCAGGCGGAGGGCTTCTATAAGAAACTTGGTTATCGGGCTTCATCTACTGAATTTATGGAGGATGGCATCCCTCATCTTTTAATGACTAAAGATCTTTCTGCTTCAAAAGAATGAAGAAGTTTAGTGTAACTACGTTTTCCATTTTCACTTGCGGGATTTTCATCTTAACCCTAGGCGTTTCACTAACAATAATCTCTGACCTTGGAGCGTCACCTTTTGATGCACTTTTAGTGGGTCTATCCAAAAATGTCGGTCTTACAGTAGGCAGTTGGGAAGTGCTGATCGCATGCCTATTGATTGGATGTAATTCATGTTTATCCAAGCAAAGACCAGAATTATTAGGGCTGGTAACTGCATTCATAGCAGGCTTAGGTATTGATATGTGGCTTTTTTTGTTTAATAATCTGATCGAGCCTAATCTGTGGATCAGTAAAATTGCTTTTTATGGTTTAGGCTTAATCGCAATTGGATTAGGTACATCCATTTATTTATACGCAAATTTCGCACCGATTCCAGTGGACCGGCTAACATTAGTACTGCAAACGATAACTAGGCTTAGTATACTATTTACTAGAACAATCATTTATCTTGTTTTCTTATTTGCCGCCATTATTTTCAATGGGCCTATTGGGATTGGCACTCTACTTACCATTTGTTTAGGCGGATTAATTCTTAATTACTTTATGCCACTTACACAGAAAGCCTTGGACCGATTGCTACAACATATAATAGCGAACTCCGCTAAAGAAACTTGATATATACAACAAACCATAATCTTATCATTGGGAGTGAATAATTTGGAGATTAGAATCGATAACTTAACCGGAACCGAAATCATAGCATTGATCAGTGAACATCTTCAGAGCATGTTTGAGCAATCTCCCCCAGAGAGTGTACATGCGTTGAATTTAGATAAATTAAAAACACCAGAAATCACCTTCTGGAGTGCCTGGGAGCAGGGCGAAATCTTAGGTTGCGGTGCTCTTAAAGACTTGGGTAGCCATCATGGTGAAATCAAATCCATGCGTACTTCTACCAAGCATCTTAGGAAGGGCATTGCATCTAAAATGCTTGCCCATATTATTAAAGAAGCTAAGCAACAAGGCTATCGGCGGCTGAGCTTGGAAACCGGATCCACTGAAGGGTTCGAAGCGGCTAGAAAACTATATGAACAATATGGGTTTGAATACTGTAGTCCGTTTGCAGATTACATTGAAGACCCCTATAGTGTTTTTATGACGAAAGAATTATAAGTACTGTAGAGGTGCTAACTTGACTACTAATCAATGGATACCGATTCTCGCAGCGTTCATCGGAGCCTTTTGCTGCTGGATTGCGCTCCTTAATAAACGTAAGAACAAATAGAATCACAGATAATAAAAGATAAAAAAAGACTCCCAAATGGGAGCCTAAGGTTGACACATTATTTTTTTGGAATGTATTTCCAAATCTTAAATGTAAAACATGTAATTGTCAGCCAAACTCTCTTCTTTGTAGTTAATCAAATCATAAAGTGTTGTGGAATCCAGCACATCGGCAATACTGTCGCGAATACGCAACCATAAATCCCGTTTCGCTGCATCGTCCTCTTCCGTGAAGTCTACAGGAGAGATAGGACCCTCCAGCACACGGATGATATCACCGGCAGTGATAGCATTCGCCTCACGCGACAAAATGTATCCGCCATATGCTCCACGAATACTTTTTACAAGTCCTGCATTGCGCAGAGGAGCAATTAGTTGCTCCAGATAATGCTCGGAAAGACCATTTTTCTCAGCGATACTCTTAAGTGAAGTTGGTCCTTCACCAAATTTCAGTGCAAGCTCCATCATAATTGTTAGTCCGTAACGACCTTTGGTTGATATTTTCAAAGGGGCACCTCTTTCAGTTTAATGTCTGATTATTGTATACTATTGATTCGGCAAGTCTTTTGATTGTCATATCAAGGTATTCCGATAATTACTCTCAGTTTATGTTATCATATCCGAAGTCACAAATGAAATGGAAAACAAAACATTTTACGAGAATGTTCACCCCAGGTGGACATTTTGTTGTTTCCAGTCTCTTATTTCAGAGGTTTAGAGTAGACAGGTATGTTATAATACATTTTGAGCCGGGTGTTCCATGAATGACCGGTATTTTGGGTACAGAAATGGTGATTACGATGACAAAAGCAAAACAAGACACCCGTGTCGTCGTCGGCATGTCCGGAGGGGTCGATTCCTCCGTCACGGCGCTTCTGCTCAAGCAGCAGGGCTATGACGTCATCGGCATCTTCATGAAGAACTGGGACGATACCGACGAATTCGGAGTATGTACGGCCGAAAGCGATGCAGAGGATGTTCGCCGCGTATGCGAGCAGATTGATATTCCTTACTATACCGTTAATTTCGAGAAGGAATACTTTGATAAGGTATTTTCTTATTTTCTCGATGAATATAAGGCCGGCCGGACGCCAAATCCTGACGTCATGTGCAACCGCGAGATTAAGTTTGGAGAATTTTTGAACAAAGCTCTTCAGCTTGGTGCCGATTATGTCGCAACTGGACATTACGCACGTGTTATAGAAGAAGATGGTGTGTACAAGCTGCTCCGCGGCGTAGACAACAATAAGGATCAAACCTATTTCCTGAATGCACTGGGGCAACATCAACTCTCTAAAACAATGTTCCCTATTGGACATCTGCCGAAACCTGAAGTGCGGAGAATTGCTGAAGAAGCAGGACTTTACACTGCCAAGAAAAAAGATAGCACAGGCGTCTGCTTTATCGGCGAGCGCAACTTCCGCGAATTCCTCAGCCAATATCTCCCGGCACAAGCTGGCGATATGGTTGACATAGTAACTGGAGAGATCAAAGGCCGCCACGACGGACTTATGTATTACACGTTAGGCCAACGCCAAGGCCTTGGTATTGGTGGCTCTGGCAACGGCGAACCGTGGTTTGTAGCTGAAAAAGATCTTAGCCGCAACATTCTTTATGTAGTACAAGGAGACAAGCACCACAGCCTGTACTCCACTAGCCTGATTGCTTCCGGTGTTAACTGGATTGACGGTCAAGCGCTTGGGCAAGAACCGCTGAAATGCACCGCCAAATTCCGGTATCGCCAGCCAGATCAAGGCGTGACCCTTACAGCGCGTGAAGATGGAACGATAAATGTAGCCTTTGATGTTCCACAAAAAGCGATCACACCTGGTCAAGCCGTTGTCTTCTATCTCGGCGAGCAATGTCTCGGCGGCGGAACGATAGAATACGCGGAGAAGGTTGTTCCTTCAGCACAAGTGTGAATGTAACCCAAGTTTCTATAAAAGCTTGATCTACAAGTAATCGTAGTAACTCACAATATCTAACTAACATACCAAAAGCACGAAATAGTTGTATTTAATACAGCTATTTCGTGCTTTTTTATTTCTTTTTGGGTTTTAGTTGCACATTGTACAGTTAAACTGAGCTTATATCTTAATAAGTATCCATATACTGATAAATAGTTGTATGAAGTGCAATTAAATTACGTTGACGCGGCTAGAGCCTATTTTAGTTGTAGGAAATACAATTAAAATGGACATGAAGCCACAATTAGTCGAAGTGCAGTCGCTAACCAGCCAATAACAAAAAAAGCCCCAGCCAAATAGCTAGGGCTTCCCTCATTTAGACTTTAAGGCTCAAGTCCCCATGCTAGAGCACCATTCAAGTACAACGGCACATGATTCCATTCCGTGTACGATGTTTTGGTAGGATCATAAGAGTAGTCTCCAACCTCGTTGTAATTGCTCCAGTCCGTTTTGTTGACCCGGATCTGGATATCACCCGTGTTAGCTCCCGGTGCAAGACTGCCTGCACCTGCGCCGAAGGAGATTTCTAAATAATAGTCCGCTCCAGTTTTGGCAGGGTCTACCTTCACGAATGTTCCCTGTATATTACTTCCACCGATGTTAGCATAGTCAACATTAAATTGTTGAGGTTTATCGCCATCAATCGTGTAATAATACCGCAGCTTTACATCGCTAAGCGCTACAGCCGTATCCCCATTGTTAACAATTTGCAGCTGCGGGCGGAACTGATTATCTCCCGGATTGGTATCACTTGTCCGGTACTTCACCACCAAATCTCCTTGTGCCGGAATCGGTACATCCATAGGCTTGGCGTGAACCTCAGGCGAATTCGGGCTCTCTCCAACCACGTTGGAAGCACTAACTACATAGTAATAATCCGTACCGTTAACCACGGAAGTGTCACTGTAAGTAGCTTGAGTGACAACAGCCACATCGCTGTAAGGGCCACCAGTTGTTGCAGCTCTTTTCACAGTATAGCTTGTAGCTCCAGTTACGTTGTTCCAACTAAGATCTACAACTTGGTTACCAGCGACCGCACTTGGTTTGGAAGGTGCTTTTGGAGCTACTGGCTCCGTAGGCACGCTGCTGTTGATCAATCGATCGTATTCTGCATAAGCAGTTGCCATATCTACTTGCGACCAGAAGCGATGGTAGGTAAATTCAGGGGCTCCATTGTCCCATGTTTTAGTCACTTTATTAAAAGAAGTATTGTATTTGTCCAGCAGATATTGCCACTTAGAGTCATTTACGATATTTGGACGGATATCGGTGTAGCTTGCATATACCCCATTTCCGCCTTTAGCAGGATCGGAAGGCACTGTTGATGTACCAGGGATTGTATTTCCTTGGCCGAATGTACCTGTCCAGCCGCTTGGGAAATAGACTTCTTTAGTGAAATAGCGAGAATAATCTGCACGGCTTTCGGTAGTTGCAATACCAATTCCATCGTTATAACCCCATGCCGTGTCTAACAAAGATTTAGCCAGTACCTGAGCTTCTCCTCCCAGAGTACTGTAGCTGCCATGTTCAGCTTTGGTGCCAGCCGCATAGAAGGTAAGTGCCTTAATATAGCTGCCCAGTACACCTGTATCTTGGCTTGGACTCTTAGTTACGGCTTTCAGGTTATTGTTTGCAGTAGAACCACTGAAGCCATTCCAAGTATTAGGTTGTCCTGTCCATTCCACATTACCTGGAATCCAGAATTCTCCTGGTGCAGAGACTGTAGCCACTTGCGGATTGGCGCCTCCAAGAATTCGATTTCCTTGGCTGTTCAGATAGTAACCTTCAGCATCCGTAACTGGACGTTTGTTGGCAAAGGCATAATCTTTAGACCAATCTACCCAATTTTCTATAACTTGTTTTGCCATTTGGAAGTTTTCAGATGTAGTGTCTCCGTTAGAAGCGAGGATATAGTACAGCTCTGCTACCCGCTCCACACTCCATGCCTGCATTCCGAACCAGTTATTGGATGGAGGATCGTGGTAGACTGGAGCTTCGTCATAGGCCATGCCATAAAAAGTACTGGTTCCAGCTGGATAAGCCTTGTAGGCGCCTTGATAACTATTGGTCGCTCCACCGGCAATTGCCCCTTCAGAGGACTGCAGCCAAGTATAAAATTCCAATTGACGTTTCAGAGAGTTTTCCCAATCCTGCCCAGCTGTAGCTGATGACGGAATCAGACCACCATCCGAATCAGAAAGTGCGTAGGCAGCCACGACATTCTGATACCCTTGGTGGGCATGGCTCGCACCGATTCTCCAAGCCCAGTTTCCTGTAGCTCCAAGTCCACCGCCCCATGCGGTATACCAAGCCAGAAGATATTGATTAGAGTCTTTGCCAGTCCCGGCATCAGGGGTGCCGTCAGTAGCAGCACTTCCTACTTTTTGGAAGTATTTATCATACATACCGTAACGCAGGAAATCGCCCATTTTCTTAGCTTTATTCAAATACACTGTATTGTTGTAGCCGAGCTCTTTAGCCCAGTACATTGCTTGTACTGCGCGTGCATCGGCATCTGTAGCATTTGTGTAACGCCATTGAGCGGAAGGCACGTTAGCTTCTTTTGTGAACAGACTCATGAAGCCTTCGTTTGCTTTTCCGAACGTTTTGTCATCTTGAGAAGGGTGAGGGACCGCCTCCCAAACGGACTCTTGTTCACCCCGTTGGAATGTATTCACATAAGCGGCTGTATGCGTAGGATTCAGCAAGTTGCCGAAGCCGTACCAGTTGTCCACGTCTACCAGCCAGTGCATCAAGTAGGTCTGGTTGTTGCCATACGTCGCCTTCAATTCAGCATCTAGCGGATCTTTACCTGCTGTATACTGGCCACCTAGCTGACTTGGATACTGATCCGGCTGAGCATGCTCCGCTGCATACGTAGCCGGGCTGTTCGGATTGTAATAACTCATGGTTGGCTGCTCTTCCTTGCCATCACCTTCGTTAATAGGGATGATATACTTCTCCATGTTGTCCCAAGCGGATTCCAGCTTAGTCCAGTCCCCTGTGTGATAACCATAGAGTACCTCAAGCCACATCCAATAACTGTAAGCTTCTGAGGTCGTCATATGTCCGTAATCAGGGGCTTCACTCATCAAGGTCTCTACCGCATGATAAGGTACTCCTTCGGCAGAGAAATAACCATTTGCGGGGTCTTTTAGCTGCGCATATAATTGCAGAAATCGCGTCTGCTCCGTAGTTGAAGCGTGAGCAGTCTGAGGTCTAAAATTAAATAGACCGGTCATGAGTGAGAGAAACAGGACTGCGGCCATTATTACAGAAACAGGCTTCTTTATTAAGCTCAATTTCATCATCTTAGGCAAGCTCCCTCTCTTGGATATATTTATGGTTCTAAGCCCCATACAAGTGTTTCACCTTGATAAAGTGTAACCTTATTCCAATCGGCAAATGTCTGCTGAACCGCGCTGTAGGAATAATCATCCGTTTCATTATAAGCCGTCCAGTCCGTCTTATTGGTGCGAGCCTGAATCTCGCCGCTATCTCCACCAGGCGCTATACTTCCAGCCCCTGCACCAAAAGAAATCTCCAGATAATAATCCGCGCCCGTACTGGCGGGATTCAGCTTAACAAAACTGCCGCTTAAATTACCACTGCCCACTACAGCATAATCACAATGAAACTGTTGTGGTTTATCCCCATCCACAGTGAAATAATAACGCAGCTTCAAGCCGCTAAGTGCCACAGACTCAGTTCCTGTATTCATAATTCGGAACTGAGGGCGCAGCTGTCCATCACTGGCATTCGTATCATTCGTACGATATTGCACCTTTAAATTTCCCGTTGTGGGCTGTGTCGGTTCTTGGGGTTTGGCACTAACCTGTATAGATGGCAAGCTCTCCCCTACACCATTCTTGGCAGTGATCACATAATAATAAGTGGTTCCGTTCACCCGTCCACTATCCATGTAATCCGTTCCCGTGACATTCTCAAGCACCGTATACGGGCCTCCACTCACTTCACTGCGTTTAACGGTATATTCACTGATCCCGCTAATCGCATTCCAAGTCAAATGGACCGTTCCATTACCTGCTACAGCCTGAACATTTGTCGGACGTGCAGGGACTTGAGGTTCTCCAGGTTGTCCGCCACCCGCTGGAAGTTCTCCATACATGTGTACACCTGCATCAAACACCGGAATGTTCGCTGTTTTTACAGGAGTTACTCCTTGAGCTGCCACCCCTTGGAATGAAAAATCATTAGCATTATTCCAGAAGTTAGTGTTCAGCGGAGCTGCAATTCGGAATTGAATCTCCTTACGATGAGCAGATTGTCCACCCGGATAAATCAAAGTACCTGTAAAATCGATCTTAGTATAGTAGATATGGTTAGCTGCATCGTAAGGCTGAAGTGCAGACACCGTTCCACCCTGATTGTAGCCTCCCGCTGTAACCGTAATATCCTCAGGACCATAACCAGCCGCTATCGCTTCACTAAGATCCACATAATAGTTAAAAGACATCTCTTTACTGGCCCTTGCCGGCCAGCCCGAACGGTTATTCAGCAATGCTCGAATCTCTACAAAGTTGCTGCCACTAGCATTCACAGAGGCTTCGACAAACATCTCATCTTCACGTGTCTCTGCAGGCGGAAATTGTGCAAGGGGCTGTTGCCCTTGTCCATGCAGCAGCACCATTTTTGCAATAGCTCCTGTAAAAGCAGCATTGTAATCGGTTGCAACTTCATTCGAGACATAATCGTTAATGGAGTCGGTGTAGCTGTCTGTTTTGGACGGGCCTCCAACTAGCGCTCCGTACAAGACATGGCGATGATTTACCGGAACGCTCTGACTATCATTCCATGATCCATGTGAGGTTCGATGATGGGGATGCTGAGGAGAATTATTACCAAAACCGATAACATAACTGCTGTTTCGTGGATTGTCGCCAAGCATATACGTAATTTGTCTCTCCGCGAAAGAGCGCGCTGTATCTTTCTTCACCGGATCGCTCACCCAGTCTGAGTAAACGAAGGCCATAAAAGCCTGATTGGCTGCATAACGCAATGCGCCCCATTGATCCAGATGGGCTAGTCCGCCAGGTGTATAGGCAACACGGTCACTTGTTCCACCCACTCCAGTCGTCCAATACTGCATATTCCGTTCAGTGGATTGAATGAACTTGGTCTGCCCGGTGATTCGTGCCAACAGTAATTGAGCGCCATAATGCTTGTCGTCCCAAGACTGTGTCCACTGATACCCCCAGTTTCCAGCCTGATTCGTTCCCCATTGATCGCTTGCTGCAATAGCCTTATTGAGATACTGCTGATCGTTAGTCGCCAAATACAACCAGACAGCCCCCCAGCTCAATTCATCCGCGTAACCGCTCCAAGAATTATAATATTGTTTGACGTCGGTAATGCTGTCGGAATAGGAGCCGCGATAAGTGTCTGCAAAATTGTAAAGCTGTTTAGCATGCAGCAGCAGCTTGTCCGCGTATACGGCATCCGTATCCCTGAAAATAATGGATGCTGAAGCTAACGCTGCAGCTGTTTCTGCGGCAAGATCTGATCCGGGATGAGTGGCATCAATTTTGTAGGAAGGTCTCTGCATCTGCATGACTTCTGCGGGTCCCCACCAATTATGATCGGTTGTTCCGTTACCAACTTGTCCCCACAGCTCGTTAGGAGCGGTATGAGCTTTCACAAAATAATCGGTTGCCCAGCGAATATTGTCTAAAATTTCCTCCAGCTGCCCAGACCCCTCATATCCTTGCTTGTACTCATAAACTGACCATGCCAGCATCGTTGTAGAATAAGCCATAGGCAAACCGAATTTAACGTGATCACCGGCATCGTACCAACCACCAGTCAGATCATGTCCCACATCCGCCCCGTCCAAAAGACCGGAATCGCCCCGCCATTCCACCCGATTGTTATCTGGCAATTCACCAGACCGCTGGGTTTCGTAGAAATAAATAGATTTTTGTAGAACCTCCGCATAGTTGTAGTCTCCGGCCGCTGCCTCTGCTATCGCCGGTTGAAATGCAGCATTTGAACAAAATGTAAGCGTAAACAACAAACTGAACACCAGTCCTTGTTTCCTATACCTCTTGATCATTTCTACTGCCCCTCTCTTCAGTGAATGCCACAAGAAAGATTACACCTCAGTCCCGTAACACCTCCCTCACTTGAATCAGGTACCTGTCATTGCGATCATCCACTCACCTCACTCTAAGAGCTATATTTAAGCGAAAGTTTCGCTCTCACCCAAAATATACCATATCTTTCATTAAAACACTATATTTTTACAGTAAATAATGCACAAAATATAGGAATAATTGTTAATTTAACAGAAAATAAAAAACAGCAGCTCAGGATTTCTCCTTGAACTGCTGTTCATTAATCCCCTCTTACTGAGCCACCGCAGCTTTATCTGCAGAAACCGCAATGTCGTTATAATAGAGTCCGGTTCCATCACCAATTGCAAAGTTTAGCACACGGTTATTAACCGGCACAATCACAGCACGATAAAGTGTTGGGAATACTGGAATCTCATCAACCATAAATTGTTGCCACTCTTTATAGATTTCTTTACGTTTGTCTACATCAAATGCAGCCTCAGAGATCCCTTCGGCGAGCAAACGATCGTTCTCTGCACTGGAGTAACGTGGGAAGTTATAGATTGCATCTTTACCGTACAGGCCTGATGGGTCAACGTCAATCCCTACCCCCCAAGCACCTTGGTACACATCAACAGTAGGATCATCCTCACCATTTTGACCTATACGATCATAGAAGGTATTAAACTCTACCATTTCCAAAGTTACATTCAGACCAATCGCTTTCCAGGATTGTACATAATATTGAGCCAGCGGCTCAGCAATGTCTCCACCAGTCATCGAAATGAAATTAATCTTCAGCTCGCTGCCATCTGGATTCGTTCTAAATTCACCGTTTAATTTGTAACCAGCGTCATCCAGGATCTTTTTAGCTGCTTCTGGATCAAAAGCTACGCCCGGATTGGTAGTATCATGGAATTCTGGATGGGACGGTGGAATCAAGGTAGTCGCATTCCAACGCAGACCATTATAGAACTTTTTACCAACAGTATCATTGTCAACCGCAGCCCACATTGCTTTACGAAGATTCACATCCGCCATTTTAGCTTTAGGATCGGTAACAACCTCTTTTTTCGTTGCATCCCATTTGCCAAGCTTAAATCCAATATACGTATACGCACGGTCAACAGCCCCGAGATACTCAACATTTGATAGCTTCGCATTATCAGGGAATTGATCAATAGGGAAGGAATCCACCAAGTCAACTCCACCAGATTTCAGTTCTTGTACAATCGTTGTTGGGTTGATAACCTTCAAAATTACTTTATCCAGTTTAGGGGCTCCACGCCAGTAATCTTCATTCTTAACAAATACTACAGACTCACCAGGAACGATACTCTCTACTTTAAAAGCTCCGAAGCCAATTGGCTTTTGGCGGACTTCAGGGGAAGAGGAGATTTTGGCAACATCCATGCCGCCAAAGATATGTTTGGCTAATGGATAAATCCATACGCTACCCGTTAACAAGGAAGGTGTAGATTGCTTATAAGTAATTTGCAGTTTCTTATCACCCAGCACTTTAATCCCGGATATGGTCTTGGCCTTACCGGAATGGTACTCATCCATGCCTTCAATATTAGTGAAGTCAGAACCGTAACGAGGACCATCATAAGCAGGATTACCAATAACTTCATGGGCGAACAACCAGTCTTCAGCCGTTACTGGCTTACCATCCTGCCAGTTTACATTGTCGCGAATCGTAAAGGTAAAGGTACGTCCATCTTCTGCAACTTCATAAGTAGCCGCACCATCATTAGTATAAACATAGTCTTTATCCCAAGTTAACAAACCTTCATCAAACCAGTTCAGAACTTGAGCATCTGGATCTCCAGAATAGAAGTTCCAGTTCAAAGTGCCTTCAAATGGACTATCGGAAACAAGTCCAAATGTAATTGTCCCTCCGTCAATAGCTTCACCTTGGTTAGTCTTAACGTTACTGAAATCTTTAATGTTATAAAGTCCGTCTTCTGCCTCAGGCGCGGCCGTTGCTTCTGCGGTTGCCGCAGGTGCGCTGGCGTTAGGAGCTGCTGTTGATTCAGCCGCTTCGTTGTTGTTCTTGGAGCCGCAGGCCGCAAGAGCGAACAACATTACAAACATTAATGAAACTAGTAAAGCTTTTGAACGAATGGCTTTTCTCATTTAATCATTTCCTCCCTTATTATCCTTTTCTTTGTCTTGCGTCGGTCGCACGTTTTAGCGCTTGACCCACATTATTTATACTCAACATCAATACCAGGATCAGCAATGATGCGGGTAACCAGATCCACCATCTGAACTCAAGAGTCTGCGGATTTCTCGCATAGCTTACTAGAGTACCCAGACTGGGTGTACTTTCTGGAAAACCAAAACCTAGAAAGGATAGGCCTGATTCCAATCCAATATTAGCTGCCAGATTCAAGGTCATTGTTACGATAATGATTGAGCTTAAGTTCGGCAGAACTTGCGTAAACATAATTTTTAGATTGGAGGAGCCTAGGGTCTTAGATGCCTGAACATAATCCAATTCCTTCTCTTGTAATGTCTTGGAACGAATGAGCCTGGCAATCCCCATCCAAAGAAATGCTGTCATGATAAAGGAGAAGGTCAACGTATTGTATTTAGGAACTGCGCTGACAAAAGCTATAACAATCATTAGAAAAGGTAGAATCATGAAGAAATCCACAATACGCATCGCGACATTATCTACCGTTCCCCCAAAGTAACCTGAGACTAAACCTACCAGAATACCGATAATTCCCGTAAAAAATGTAACCATAAAGGCAATAGACATGGAATTTCGTGTTCCTATAATTAATTGACCGAATACATCCCGTCCTCCATAATCAGTCCCCAGCCAATGCACAGCCGAAGGCTTCTCATATAGGGCGAACAAGTCAACCGTGACAATTTCTTTCTGATCTAAAAATAAGGAGATCCCATATACAGCAGCAATAATCGTAAATAGGAAAATCAATGAGACCAGTGCCAGCTTATCCCGCACCATCTCCCGCCAAACAATTTTGAAGCCCGATGGACTTTTATCAGTTTCCTGCAGCAGAGCTATCTCTGCGCTCGTCTTTGCCATTTCATTCACCCCAAAGTGTTCATCTTCTTATTTAATCCGGATACGAGGATCTACGATACTTAAAATAATGTCTGATAACAACGCACCGACGATGGAAGCAACCCCATACAGAAGAACGAGGGCTGTTACCACGCTGAAATCCCGAATCGTTATCGAACTTAGAAACAGCAAACCCATTCCTGGATAGCTGAAGATCGTTTCAACGAACACCGTACCACCAATTAGCCCAGTGATCTCATATCCAAAAAATGCAGCGATCGGCAGCAAGGAGTTTCTCAAAATATGACGATTGTATACGCGTGACTCTGAAGCCCCTTTAGCTCTAGCAGTGAGAATGAAATCTTTTTGCTTCGTATCAATGATCTCATTTCTCAGATATTGTACGGTCCCAACCGTTGCAATTAGCGCCATAGATAGCGCAGGCAGAAGCAGATGATAGAATTTACTCCAGAAGTGACTTAGTGTACCTGGAACTTCCCCGGGACTGACACTGCCGCTGGTAGGAAACCAATGAAAATGAAATCCGAAAACCCATACCATTAAAAGTGCAAAAATAAACAACGGTGCAGCAAATCCAATATAGGTATAGCCAGTTATCAAGCGATCCAGCCACGAATCGTTATAACGTCCGCTGGTAATACCAAGCGGGATAGCAATAAGGTATGTAAGAATCAGCGTAACAATGGCCAGCCAAAGTGTATTCATCAGGCGTTGTCCGATTAGCTCTGAGACCGGCATTTTGAAACGGAAGGACTGGCCGAAATCCCCTTGTATCGCTTTAGTGATCCAATCCCAGTACTGGATGTACCATGGATCATTTAGACCGAGCTTTTCTCTCATCGCATCAATGGCCGCCGGATCAATATTCGGATCGAGCATTCCTGAGAGTGCGTCACCAGGCATCGCCTTCGCCATAAGAAAAACAAGAATACTTAATAGAACTACTTGAGGGATCATTATAAGAATTCTACGAACGATAATCTTCCACATATTCTCAACCTTTCTCAGGCAAGGCTACCAGATGAGTCTCGGAAATTGATTTTAATGGATAAGCCATGCCTTCTTCATCAAAATAATTCCGGTGCGCTTGTTCATATTCCTTGCTTACTGATTTTCTGAATTCCGTCTGCTTTTCTCTCTGTTTCGGATCAATATCAGGAATGGCGGCAATGAGTCGTTTGGTATAAATATGCTGAGGATTGTCAAAAATATCTTTAGCAGTCCCTTGCTCCACATGTCGTCCTTTATACATAATCCCTATGTGATCGCACATATGCCTGATGATCCCGAGATCATGACTGATAAATAGAAAAGTAAGATTCAACTCTTTTTGAATGTCCTGCATGAAGTTAAGCACCTGTGCCTGTACTGAGACATCTAGCGCAGATACCGGCTCGTCAGCAATAATAAGTTTTGGCTTGAGTGCAATTGCTCTGGCAATTCCGATCCGCTGCCGCTGGCCGCCAGAAAATTCATGCGGATATTTCAGGATGTTCTCAGGACTTAAGCCTACTTGTAAAAGCAATTCCTGCACCCGGCGTTTTTCTTCCCCTGGAGACATTTTTTCGAAATTACGCAACGGTTCTGCAATAATATCGAGTACACGCTTCTTAGGATTTAAGGAAGAGTACGGATCCTGAAAGATCATCTGAATGTCTTTGCGGACATTTCTTTGCTTTCGTACACCCCTCAAGGCCAAATCTTGCCCTTCAAAAATCACGCTGCCGCTAGTAATAGAATTAAGACCTATAATCGCGCGACCCGTTGTCGTCTTTCCGGAACCAGATTCACCAACCAGACCATAGGTTTGCCCAGCTTCAATGGTAAAATTAACATTATCGACAGCCTTAACTACGCCAACTTCCCTTCGAAAAACACCGCCGTGGATCGGAAAATGTACTGCTAAATTTTTAACCTCAAGAAGTCCCATTGTGGATTGCCTCCTCGTTAGTATCAGGGAAATGGAAATTGTTATAACAGGTGCAGCGAACGAAATGTCCGGGTGCGACTTCATGCAGCTGTGGGTTCTCCTCATGCTCCGATTCAGGAATCCAAGGTGTCCGTGCCGAGAAACGGCAGCCCTTACGCGGAAGGTTTTGCAGTGGTGGAACAATCCCCTGAATCACATGCAACCTGGATTTTTCTTCTTTTGCCGTTGGAATGGAGTTTAATAAGGATCTCGTATATGGATGTTTCGGATTAGACGTCAACGTAAAAATATCTGCGATTTCGACGATTTGTCCGGCATACATCACCGCAACACGGTCAGCCATTTCGCTTACAACCCCTAAGTCATGAGTGATTAAGATAATGCCTGCTTCCATATCGTTTTTTAATTTTTTAATAAGTTCAAGGATTTGTAATTGGATAGTCACATCTAGTGCTGTGGTAGGCTCGTCGGCGATCAAAAGCTTGGGTCCATTGGCTATCGCAATGGCGATAACCACCCGCTGCCTCATGCCACCGGATAATTCGTGGGGGTACTGCTGATATGTATGCTCGGGACGGGAAATTCCAACCTTGGTCAAAAGATCAATGACCTTCTCTTTTCGCTGTTTCTTAGAAAGCTTGGAATCATGTAGGATAAGTACTTCTTCAATCTGTGAACCGATGATCATTAGCGGGTTTAAAGCGGATAAAGGATCTTGAAAAATCATAGACATTTCTTGGCCGCGCAGCTTGTTTAGTGCAGCAGGAGACATAGTAACGATATCCTGGCCCTTGTATTTGATTTGTCCGTCAATTCTGGCTCTGGTATGCAGCCCCATAATGGAAAAGGCGAGCGCACTTTTTCCTGAACCAGATTCTCCAACGATAGCCAGAATTTCATTTTTGCGAACAGACAGGGTAACATCATCAACCGCAGCATAATAGTCGTCTGCAATTCTGAACGATGTCGACAAATTTTTGATTTCTAGTAGTTCTTCGCCCATATTCATCACCCTAACGACAAGGATTTCAAAATTAACACAATGAAAATATTATGTAAATTTTGATATAAATAGTGTTGATTTTCATGAAACATTTTGAAATAACCAATGTGATGATAATTAACACTGTTAAGAATACTACCAGTAGTTCAATCGGAAATAAAAATGAACATCTCGTAACTTTGTAGTTCATTTTAATTAACTTATGGTAAATTATCAATCTTTTCCTATAAAAAATTTTCAATCGATGTGATTAAAAGTAACGTAGATAACAAAAAAACGGCTCTAGGCCGCCTTTTTTTGGGAATTATTTAGTTCGACTGAAAGTTAAAATCTTTGGCTTTCCAGCATGAAATTGGAAGGTATTACAGTCGCTAGCTGCTTACTGCTCCCGCCGAAGCTTTTGATTATGACGAATCTTAATCTCATTGCCTTGCTCAGTAGCTTGATAAAAAACACGCTGAGAAATCTCCTTAGGCAAATACTCTTGCTTCACATAATGCCCTGGAAAATTGTGCGGATATTGATATCCTTCATGCCCTAACGCAGTTGCACCTTTATAGTGCGTATCACGCAGATGCAGCGGTACCTCCGCTGATTTGATCTCATCCATACTTGCCATTGCATTGGAAATAGCCATAACCACAGCATTAGACTTCGGACTTTCCACTGCAAAAAGAATAGCTTGGGCAATGTTCAGCTTCGCCTCTGGCCAACCATTGTTTCGATACGCATCCAGCGCACTCACCGCTTGAACCATAGCTTGGGGATTAGCCAAGCCGATATCCTCACTGCTGGCTGCAATCAGGCGCCGAATAAAAGTCATAGGGTCCATTCCAAGCTTTTCTACCGCATACAGAAACCAAAACAACGCGGCGTCGCTGGAACCGCGAATACTTTTATGAAAAGCGGATAGCACATCATACTGCGTAGATTCATCAGCCTTCACAATGGGGCGCCGAATGGATTCCTCCGCCACCTCCAGCGTGATATGAACACTTCCATCAACTTGCGGCGCGGTAGTCAGGGCTGCCAGCTCCAGCGCGTTTAGTGCCCGCCGGATGTCTCCATTAGCCATTGTTGCAATATGCAACAATGCCTCCTCATCGACCTGAAGCTCCATAAATCCAAGACCTTTCTCTTTGTCCGCCAAGGCTCTGCGCATTGCGATCAAGCTGTGTTCACTCGTTAATGCCTCCAGCTGAAATAAGGTGGAGCGGCTCATAAGCGCCCCATTAACATAATGGAACGGGTTCTCTGTAGTCGCTCCAATGAAGGTAATAGTCCCTTTTTCTACTGCTGGCAAAAGCGCATCCTGGCGTGAGCTATTAAATCGATGCACCTCGTCCAGGAACAGGATCGTCTTAGTGCCGTACAATGTTTGATTGTTCTGAGCTCGCTCAATAACCTCCCGTACATCCTTCACGGTAGCTTCCACCGCATTCAGACGTACGAACTCTCCTTGCGTGTGATGAGAAATAATATGCGCGAGTGTCGTCTTGCCGCATCCCGGGGGGCCATAGAGCAAAATCGAAGAGACTTGATCCGCCTCAATCGCTCTTCGCAGCAGCTTCCCCCGACCTATGATATGCTCTTGACCAATATATTCATCAAGATTCTCCGGTCTCATCCGGTCCGCAAGCAGCCGTCCGCCCCCAGTGTCCTCTCCGAAAGAAAATAAATCCATAACTCCACTTCCTTGCTATATTCTTGTAAAAGCTCAATGTAAATCCCTCTCTATCATACCATATCACAGGGAAGGATTAGGATGTCCTGCCGGTTCAAGGTAACAGTATCAGCATAGACTTATTTTGCGCCAAAATAAAAAGAGCATGATCTCGTCTTAGAAAGGCGGGAGCCATGCTCTTTTTTCAAAATATAAGAAAGTATAGGTTTCACGCTATACTTTATCCTTATGATTTCTCGCATAACGCTTACCATCCTTCTAAGGACACCAGAGGCGTTTATGCTTGAATTGCAAGCTAGCAATTTACTGCCAGCCGCATTTTTGATATGATTTTACGAATGCTTTCTTCCGATAGATGGTACTTCTTCTGAAGTTCCGCTACGGAATCACCGCTTCGATGACAACTGAAAATTTCCTTGTTCCGGTTCGCTATTTCTTTCCTCGAACCGCTGTTCTCGCCCCATCGAACCCGCTCTTCCGTCTTCTTTGGGATGTAGAGCAGTTCACCTTGGATGTATCCCTGAAGCTCTTCGAGCAAGCCAGGGGGGAGCACATCCTTCCCATTTACATAACTCAACTTGCATTTCCTCCTTCAACAGGTGTGTCCCTATGCGTCGGTCAACTAAGTTTTTAGTTATAATCACGTCACCTGCCTCCTTTCTTCTCCTCATATTTGGAAAAATCCGTAATTTCATTATATAAAAACCTTTTGGTAGCGTCTACATTCGATTTCATAAATTTCGTTCTTATGGATAAGTGTGGTACTTCTTATGTTAGTAATAAGGAGGCCGTAAGGCCTCCTCGCTTTAAGCAGGTTTCCGTCTTAAACGGAAACCACCTCGTATACTGAAATCATTTCAATCAGCCTCCTTCCAGAAGTGTTCTTGCCCGGCCGGACACTTATTATTAAGCCATACCTATGGGGGAGTTACAAGACCAAGAACAGTTATAACCATTCTCCACCAGTCTTACTCTCCCTCAGAATCGCTTCCAGCCGCCGTTTGCACATAGGAAGGAACTTCCCCATTATGGAGCAGCCACAGCTCATGGAGAGCACGTGTACAGCCGACATACATCAGCTTCGCGTCCCAAGCCGTCGCTCCGTAATGGTCTTGATCGGCATCTGCTAAGATCACCGCATCGAACTCCAAACCTTTTGATAAATAGACAGGCAGCACCGATAACCCGCCCTGATATTGTGTCATACTGCCATCAATCAGATGAATATCTTCAAAATGCTGTGCCAGCTCCGCATATAGTTCTGCAGCCTCATGAAGATTTCTTGTTAGGACAGCCACCGTACGGTATTCCCTTCCTGACAGAGACTTCAGTGCAGAGGTTATTGTCCGCAAGCGAGCCTGCTCATCAGCCACCAGTTCCCCGGCATCCTCGCCATAGGCGATCATACGCACGGGATCTCCACTACGAAACACAGGAACAGCCAGCAATGAGCTCTCCACACCTGAAGATAGAATTCCATTAGCGAAGTCTATAATTTCCATAGTAGAACGATAGCTGCGTGTCAGCGCGTGATAAGCCGTGTTCTCAGGGGCAAACAACGTCTGCATCTCTTCCCACGCGTGTACGCCTTTATAGGCATGTATGCCCTGCGAGAGATCACCCAGGATCGTAAAGGAATGGCCTCGCACATATAAATCCAGAACGGCAATTTGGAAAGGTGAAAAATCCTGGGCCTCATCGATTACTACATGGTCAAAGCGAGTAACGCCCTCATCACCATTCAAAAGATAATGGATATACAGCAGCGGAGGTAAATCCTCTTCACGTATGATGCCTTTTTTCAGCTCTTTTGCCGTTTCCTTCAACACAGCTGACGGAATTTCCTCTGGCGGTTCAACCGGCCAATCCTCAGGAAGTTTAGCTGCTCGGAAAATTTGCTTATAGATCGTTAATGGATCATATTTAGGCCATTTGGCACTATAAGCCTTCTCTCGCTGCGCGCCTTTTTTCTTGCGATCCTTCATAGCAGCAGCTGACGGACTCTTCTTCAGTTCCATCTCAATCCAGCGATGAATCCGCGCCATTACCCGTTCCTTGCGCTTGGCTGGAGGATAGGGAGCATACTCCTCATTATGCCAGCGCAAAATCATAGAACGGCGTAGCACCGTACCCTCCCACGGGCTAAAATCACCCTCAGGTACAGAGCTGCTTTCCAATAGCTTAATGCTGGACTCTATGATTCCCATCAGCACCGTGGAACCTTTGAAGCGCCCTGGTGTCTCTTCTGTAATTACCGGCATGCCCCCAGGGGTTTCGAACCAGCGGTTCATCGTCTCTGTCGCATCCTGTTCCGGCAATTCCAGTCCTAGTACATTAGCCGCCCAATCCGGAAATGTACTTTGAGCAATATTACCTACCCCGAGCTCAGGCAATACATCCGAGATGTAATCCAAAAACATCCGGTTTGGTGCAAAAATGATCATTTTTTCCGCAGAAACCTGATCCTTATATTGATACAGCAGAAAAGCAAGCCTGTGCAGTGCAACGGTTGTTTTACCGCTTCCTGCCACGCCCTGAATGATTAGCGCTGTATTTTTGGCAGCACGGATAATCTTGTCCTGCTCCTCTTGAATGGTCGATACGATATCCCGTAGACGATTATCCTTGTTCTCCCCAAGTCGATAGACGAGAAACTCATCCGATACAATCGGTGCATCGCTTTCCCGATTGTACGTATCCGCGACCCGCTCCAGAATTTGCTTCCGAATCACCACGTTGCGTTTGAGGTATACCAGCCCCTCTATCAATCCCTCAGGAGCTTCATAGGTGGCTGGCTCCGTACCGCCGGTAAACGAATAGAACAGGCTTGCTACCGGTGCGCGCCAGTCGATGACTAGCGGACGGTCGCTTACCTGCTCGCGGTCTACGCCGATTTTGCCTATATAGAGTGCCTTCCGTTCATTCTCATCATTGCCTTGAAAATCAAGCCGTCCGAAATAAGGCTCCTGCCTAAGCTTGGCAAGATCTTTGCGCTTCTGATCACGGTTCGCTTCCAGCACCTGTTCCGTATAGTCATGTCCCGTGTACACTGGTGTCTGCTGGAGCTTCTCCAGCAAAGTGTCAATTTCAGTAAGCGCTTGATTCAGCCTGTCTTCTTCCTCTTGATAGGCACTTTGAAAGTTGTCTTCCAATTTCAGTTACCTCCTAAAAGTTTATCGAGCTTAAATTTTCATGCTCCTACGCCCATTTCTCACGCAAAAGGATACCCATTGTAGCACAATCAGCACTTAAATACCAAATCTTTCAAATGATTTGACTAAACTTATAAGTTGTTCTCCAACCTAAAGCCCTTTGGTGCACCTTAGCATGCACAAGCGCCGTATGTTTGGGACAAACCAAAGGCATTTTTGCCTTTGATTTCGTCGTCTACACGCATTTAGCTCCAATCAACGGTATTTATACCTTTGTTTTCGACGCTTCCACGCATTTAGCCCCAATCAACGGTATTTATACCTTTGTTTTCGACGCTTCCACGCATTTAGCCCCAATCAACGGCACAGCGGCAATTACCTCTTTGATTTCAACACTGGCTAATAGAACTAATAAGAGTGCAACAACAGGTCCCTCGCAATCAAAGAAACTGGATGCCGCACTATAGCACAGCCTGCAAAATAAAGTTAGCCACAAACAAACCAGCAATTCCATACAGCGCAGGTGGCACTTCCTTCCCTTTGCCCAGCGCCAGCTTCACAATTGGGTAGGTAATAAAACCAAAAGCCATACCGTCCACGATGCTATAGGTGAATGGAATCATAACCATGATTAAAAAAGACGGGAACAGCTCGGTCAAATCGCTCAAGTCCATCTCACGCACATTCTGTACCATAAGCCCGCCGATCACAATCAAAATCGGGGCAATCGCACTGTCAGGAATATAGGATAACAGCGGCAGGAATAAGAAGGTCGCCCCGAATAGAAGCCCTGTTACAAGCGAGGTGAGACCCGAACGCCCGCCCGCAGCTATTCCTGCATTGGATTCTGCAGCGGCCACGACCGGACTGCTTCCGAAAAGACCCGCGGCGATATTAGCAAGCGAGAGCGCACGTAAGCTGCTTTTGAAGCGTTCTGGACGGCCTGCCATCATCGTCTGCGAGGCTACAAGACCGATATTTTCAAATACAACGATTAACAATAACAGGAATACAGCAATCCAGAACACCAGGCTCACAATGCCGCTCCAGTCCATTCCGAAAAATAAGCCGCCATAACCTGAGAATACATGCCCTGAAGCTTGTTTTTCCGGTGTATGTGCAGCTCCCAACAGGTAGGCTAGTCCTGTACCAACCAGCATACTTATCAGCAGGCCGCCGTTGGTTCCCCGGATAAATAACACTAAAGCCAGCAATAAAGTCACACAGGATGTAATAACTGCAGGATCACTAAAATGTCCTATGGCAACAAAAGTAGTCTGATGGGCAATCACTATCCCACTCTTTTGCAGCCCTATAAAGGTCAGAAACAGCCCTATACCGACTGTAATGGCATGCTGCAGGTTTTGGGGAATTGCCTCACTAAGAATACGATAAAGTGATGTGAAGGCCACAATAGCGAATAACACGCCTGTTATAACAACTACAGTAAGCGCCTCTCTCCAGTCCAGCTTCATGGAATGAACAAGCGTATAAGTGAAAAATGCGTTAATTCCCATCCCGGGAACCACGATGATAGGCGTCTTCCCGCCAAAAGCCATCAGCAGACAGCCGGTAATTGCGGTCAACAGTGTGGCCACCATTGCCGGTCTAAGCGGCATCCCCGCGTCATGGAGAATCGTCGCATTCACCATAACAATATAAACTGAAGCAAAATAGGAGAGAATCCCTGCAGCCCATTCCCGTTTCCAGTCATTCTCAGGTGCAAGCCCCACACTATTTCGCCAAAAATTCGATTTCATGTACAAAAACCTCCACTGATATTAAGTTCCGCAGGCGGATATTACCCGGATTATAAATCTAATAATCAGCCGTTCATCCCGGTTCAGCTATTATGCCTATTTGTGGCCTGCTTCTTGCAGAACCCGCCTGTTTAAGGACAACAAAAGGGCGTACGCAGCCGGATTCCAGCTACTCGCCCTTTTGTCCATTACTCTAATCCTATAACTATAATTGAAACAGCCTCAGCTCAGCGATTCACTTACAAGCTGACGCCTCCAGCCTCAAGCAAGTCACGCACGGCAACGCTGACCATAATTAGGCCGGCTACCGGTGGAACAAATGAATTGCTGGCTGGCGGTTGTTTCGCTTTACGTCGATCCGGCGCATTCTCCGGAACAATCTTGTCCGTAACATCCTGACGCGGCTTCATTGGCGGCTCCGTAGAGAAAACCACCTTCACGCCTTTCTTAATCCCATCCTTACGCAGCTTCTGGCGAATGACCCGGGCAATCGGATCATACGTTGTTTTGGAAATGTCCGCTACCTGGAATCTTGTAGGATCCATTTTGTTGGCAGCGCCCATGCTTGAGATCATAGGAATTCCACGTGCCAGACATTCTTTAATCAAATGGACCTTGTAGATAATCGTATCCGAGGCATCAATCACATAATCCGGTTTCAGCTTGAACAGTTCCTCATAGGTTTCTTCCGTATAGAACATGTTCAGCGCAATCGCTTCACATTCCGGATTAATCAGCTTCACACGGTCTACCATCAGTTCGGCCTTCTTTTGCCCAACCGTTGTAGTAAGTGCGTGGATCTGCCGATTCACATTGGTAATGTCGACGGAATCCTTATCAATCAGAATCAGTCTGCCGATCCCGCTACGAGCCAATGCCTCAACAGCCATACCGCCAACACCGCCGATACCAAGTACCGCTACTGTGCTGTTCTTCATAATCTCCAGACCTTCCGGTCCGATCGCCAGTTCCGTACGTGAGAACTGATGCAGCATGAGGTCAGCCTCCTTCAAAAGCTATGGCGAAGCAGAAATCTGCCTCGCCCGCTTTATTTAATTATTCTTTTTCTTTTTCTTTCTTTGGTTTAAGAGCCAGCTTAATATGCAGTTGCTCCAATTGTGAACCGTCTACTGGTGCAGGTGCATCCATAAGCAGGTCCGTTGCACTTGCCGTTTTCGGGAATGCGATGGTTTCGCGCAGATTTGTACGACCCGCCAGCAGCATAATTAGACGATCTAAACCGAAGGCAATACCACCATGTGGAGGTGTACCATATTCGAACGCATCCATCAGGTAACCAAATTTCTCGTAAGCAACCTCATCTGAGAAGCCGAGAGCTTGGAACATTTTTTCCTGTACTTCACGTTTGTAAATCCGCATGGAGCCGCCGCCTACTTCATAACCGTTCAGAACGATATCGTAGGCTTGTGCACGAATTGCACCTGGATCTGTGTCGAACAGATGAAGATCCTCTTCACGTGGACGAGTGAACGGATGGTGTTCTGCTACATAACGTTTCTGATCTTCATCATAACCAAGCAATGGGAAGTCAGTCACCCAAGCGAACTTGAACACGTTATCGTCGATCAGACCCAGCTGACGTCCGATTTTGACACGAAGGGCACCTAGAACGTCCGCTACAACCTTTTTGGTATCAGCGGAGAACAACAGTAGGTCGCCTTCTTCAGCGCCTGTACGCTCCTTCACAGCGGCAATTTCTTCTTCAGTGAAGAATTTGACAATCGGCCCTTTGAACTCGCCGTCTTTCACTTGAATCCAAGCCAAACCTTTCGCTCCATAACGCGCAGCATAAGGTCCGAGATCATCGATTTCTTTACGAGTCCAAGTCCCACAGCCTTTAGCATTTAGACATTTCACTTCTCCGCCTTTTTCGATCACGGAAGCGAATACCTTTACGCCACTTGTGGCAACAATATCGTTCATTTCCACAAGCTCTAATCCAAAACGCAGGTCAGGTTTGTCTGAACCGTATTTGCCCATAGCCTCAGCATAAGTCAAACGTTGGAATGGAAGCTGAATATCCGCTCCTACAGTTTCTTTAAACAGACGTTGCATCAGGTTCTCCATCATGCCAAGCAGCTCATCCTGAGACAGGAATGAAGTCTCGATGTCCACTTGTGTAAATTCCGGCTGACGGTCAGCACGCAAATCTTCATCACGGAAACAACGAGCAATTTGATAATAGCGTTCAACGCCACCCACCATCAATAGCTGCTTGTAGATTTGTGGAGATTGCGGCAATGCGAAAAATTCGCCTTCATGCACACGGCTTGGCACCAAATAATCACGCGCACCTTCCGGTGAGCTCTTAGTTAGGATTGGTGTTTCTACATCAATAAATCCTTCACTGTCAAGGAAATCGCGGAAAATCTTAGAAGCTTTCGAGCGTAGCAACAATGTTTTTTGCATTTCTGGACGACGCAGATCCAGGTAACGATATTTCAGGCGAAGAGATTCGTCTACTTCCACTCCATCTTCGATGAAGAATGGAGGGGTCTTAGCAGCGTTCAGCACTTCGATATCTGTAATTTGAACTTCAATCTCACCTGTTGGCAGATTGCGGTTAATGGTTTCTTCATCACGTTTAACCACTTTTCCTTTGACAGCCAAAACATACTCACTGCGAACCTTATCCGCAATTTGCAGTGCTTCGCCGGAGTAGTCCGGGTTGAATACAACTTGCACAATACCGCTTCTGTCACGCAGGTCAATAAAAAGTACGCCCCCAAGGTCGCGGCGGGTCTGGACCCATCCGTTCAAGGTTACCGTTTGTCCAATATGTTCTGGTGTTAATTGCCCACAGTTATGACTTCTTTGCATAATTCACCATTCCCCTTTTTAGTTAAAAATAAGTTTCTATTTAAAAAGTCTTCTTCTATACCAACGCCTGAGCCAGCTCTTCGAGCTTCACAGTCTGCTGTTCCCCTGTGCTCATCGACTTCAGCGCAATTACACCATTCTTCAGCTCGTCTTCGCCAAGAATCGCAGTATAACGTGCCGACATACGGTCAGCTGACTTCATCTGCGCCTTCATCTTCCGGCCGAGGTAGTCGCGTTCTGCCGAGAACCCTTGGCTACGCAGAAAGTATAGCTGCTTGGAGATTTCAATATCAGCCTCTTCGCCAAGAGCTACAAAATACACATCCAGTGGCTTCGCAGTCTCCAGCTCTACCTTCTGATCTTCCAGAATAAGAAGAATACGCTCCAGCCCGATCCCAAAACCAATACCCGGTTGATCCGGTCCGCCGATTTCTTCAACCAAACCGTTGTAACGGCCTCCGCCGCCTACGGTATCAATAGAGCCAATGCCAGCTGCTTTATATTCAAACGCAGTATGCGTGTAATAATCCAAACCACGTACAAGACGAGGATTAATCGTGAACTCCACACCCATGATGTCGAGATGCATCTTAACCTTCTCAAAATGAGTTATGCATTCATCATCCAAACTGTCCAAAATGGAAGGCGCATCTGTAAATTTATCCTGATCCACCTTGCAATCCAGCACACGAAGCGGATTACGCTCGATTCGACGCTGACAGTCACTGCAGAGGTTATCCTTCATCGGTCTAAGGAATCCCAGCAGCTTCTCCCGGTAAGCCGCACGGCTTGGTGCATTACCCACGGAATTAAGCTCCACTCTTACATCCTTAAGACCTAGATCCTTATAGAATTGATAGCCCATAGAGATTACTTCTGCATCAATAGCCGGATCCACGGCCCCAAACGCCTCAATCCCAAACTGATGGAACTGGCGATATCTTCCGGCCTGCGGACGCTCATACCGGAACATAGGTCCGATATAATACAGCTTGCTTACATCAGGTTCACCGTATAGCTTGTTCTGAACGTAAGCGCGCACGACACCAGCCGTTCCTTCTGGACGAAGAGCCAAATCACGGTCGCCTTTGTCCTTGAACGTATACATTTCCCCTTCCACAATATCCGTTGTTTCGCCTACTCCACGTTCGAATAACCCTGTGTGCTCAAACATAGGTGTGCGAATTTCCCGGTAGTTAAAACGGCGGCATAAATCTCTGGCCTTCCCCTCAATATACTGCCATTTCTCCACAGCACCCGGAAGCACGTCCTGCGTTCCTGTTGGTTTCTCGAATCTTTCTTTAGCCACAGTCTATCCCTCCTAAAAAATAACCCCTCTAAAGCTGTTCTCTTCATCTGTTTCTATTGCAGAAAAAGCAAAAAATCCCTCGCCCTGTTTTATAAAAAAACAGGGACGAGGGATTATCATAACCAATAATACACCACGTGGTACCACCCACATTCCGGATCAGTAAAAATATACTGAAGCCGCTCAAAGCGGTTAACGCCCGCCTACGCGTAAACGGCTACTGATCGCGGCAATCAACACTGCCCACTTTCGCCGTACGTTCTCGGGGAGGTCATTCATTCGCTCATCAACAGAATCCTTGCAGCCAAGCGATACCGGTTCATCATCCACTTAAGTAGATGTCATCCGAATCGACAAGGGATTCTTCTCTGGAGTTGTGGGTTCTCGAATTACTTGGTCCCGTCATCAAAACCATATGATAAAATCGTATATTGTTAATATTCTACTGAACTACTGCATTAAAGTCAAGGTAGTAAAAAGGATGCCTGGTATAAATTTTGACAGCTTCCGAGTTTTTTATTCAGCAATTATATTGTAACAAAAAAATGACCTGCAGCCGAATGCTGCAGGTCCATCATCATATATTATTAAAAAGGGGGTCATGCCTTTATTATAAACACGCTATATTAAGGAATCATGTACGTAATATTACGATTATATTACATTCCATGAAAGCGGTTTATTTTTAATAGAATACTATTCGAATTGTTCAACATAGGCCCCTTTGCCCCGAAGGATTTCCACAACTTCATTATAATTTTCTTCTGCTATACTTAGCTCCATCACATAACGAAGTTCACTTAAATCCCCATCTTCGAGATCTCCTTCTGCCACGTTCGCACTAACCTGATCTTCATTCACACTATAATGTGTTTCAGGGTCAGCCCGAGTATCGGAAGCGGCAATGCCAGGAACCAGCATAGCTCCAGCTGCAGGTGTGCTGGCCGTTCCAAGCGTTCCAGTTGTGCCTGCGACTACAGATGCACTATCCAGTGGAATGATTGGAAACAGAATATTACGATCATTGCCGATAGGGTCTGTGAGTGGCCAAACCTCCAAACCATCCACCTTATAGCTAATCAATGCTGTTTTTGCGCCTTCTGCTTCATTTTCAGTTCTGAAATACGCTTGGATTTTTCTGCTCATTGCCATTACCTCCTTGGATTATATGACTCTAATTTAAATATTGCTTATTTATTTCAGGACCTTCAATATTTCACGAACAAATGCAGGCTCATCTTTTGGTGTACGCGAAGTAATGTAATTGCGATCAACCACTACTTCCTCATCCTTAAACTCCGCGCCGGCATTCACAACATCATCCTTCAGCGGAGGATATGAGGTAATAGTGCGTCCCTTAAGCAAGTCTGCACTGATCAGAATTTGCGGTCCGTGGCAAATAGAGGCGATAGGCTTGCCTGCTTCATTTGCTTCTTTTACAAACTTCAAAATATCAGCATTTTGCCGTAAATTCTCGGGGGAAGAACCACCCGGGATGACTATCGCGTCATAATCACTTGCTTGAACATCGGCGATCGCCTTGTCTGCTGCGTAGGAGACTTCTTTCTTTTTACCTAGCAAGGTCTCCCCTTTTTTCAAACCAATAATGTCCGCTTGATGTCCTGCCTTTATAATTTCATCATAAGGAACCTTCATTTCAGAATCTTCAAAATCATTAGCCAGTAAGAAAGCAACGTTACTCATGTAATAGTTTCTCCTCTCTGTCTTTAGCAATTAATGATGTTCTAATTATTCTTTCTTGTGGTCTATTACCCTTATGAGGATGCTTTCTAACCTTTAACCGGAAAAAAGGCTTCCTTCACAACACCGAAAAAGCCGCCTTTTCCACCCGCTTCAGGTACGCGGCAAGAGATTGCGGCTTCTTCCTTTCATCACTAGTGGTTCGGTCTCGCCGTCTAGCTTTTTGGCTAATGCACAGGCTTCCATAGGACTCCCAGTCGGTAGTGCCGGGAGACTTCTCCATACCCATGCCTTCTGTGATTGTCTCATTCTTAAACTCCCTGCCTTATGCGTGATATCTGCCTGCATTTAGTTTATCCAGCCCAAAGAAGCTCTATCCGCATAAAAAAAAGATGTCGAAAGTTAGCTCCGGCCAGAAGCAATCTTCGACATCCTCTATTTCGTTAGCTGCGGCTATCCAGAATGAGAGTAACTGGGCCCCAATTAGTCAGCGACACATCCATCATCGCTCCAAATATGCCCGTCTCCACCTGAAGACCTCCAGCTCTAAGCTCTTGATTAAAATAATCATAAAGACGCTCGGCCTCCGCAGGAGCTGCAGCTCCCATGAAATTCGGCCGTCTTCCCTTACGGAAATCTCCGTATAAAGTAAACTGGGACACTGAAAGAATAGCTCCGTTAGTATCCGTGACACTATAGTTCATTTTGCCAGCATCATCTTCAAAAATACGCAGTCCAGCTATTTTATCCGCTAAATATTTGGCATCCTTCTCTGTATCTTCATGGGTAACGCCGACAAGCAGCATCAGGCCATTGCCAATCGCTCCGGTCACTGTCTCATCCACGGTTACTTTGGCGTCCTTACAACGCTGTACTACAACTCTCATCGCACTACTTCGCTCCTTGCCTTATTGCATGATCCGATTCACTGTATATACATCCTTGACTCGTTTCACTTTATCTACAACGGATTGCAGATGCTCCGTATTACGAATAAGGATGGTCATATGAATCATTGCCATCTTATTCTTGTCAGAGCGCCCAGTGACCGCTGAAATGTTCGTTTTGCTCTCGGACACAGCCTGCAGTACTTCATTGAGCAGTCCATTGCGGTCATGGCCTGTAATCTCAATATCCACACTATATTTTGCTTCCATCGTGCCTTCCCATTCCACTTCAATCACTCTAGCTGCTTCTTCTCCGTCACCTTCACCCGGAATGTTAGGACAATCCTGGCGGTGTACAGATACACCCCGGCCCCGTGTAACATAACCTACAATGTCGTCACCCGGAACCGGGTTGCAACATCGTGCAAAACGAACAAGTAAGTTTTCAATTCCTTTTACACTAACGCCATTGGTGGGTTGATTTCGTCTCTCGCCGGAAGACTTGATCTCCTTCATCTCTGAAGTAAGCTCCAAGTGGTTAGCAGCTTCTTCCTGCTCCTTGCGCAGCTTCTCCGTCAAACGGGAGGCAATCTGCGAAGCGGTAATCCCACCAAAACCAACGGCAGACAACATATCCTCTACATCATTAAAAGCAAATTTTTTCGCAGCTTCCAACAGTTTTTCATCAGAAATCCACTCGGAAACTTCAACATTCAGGCGCTTCAGCTCACGTTCAATCGCTTCGCGACCTTTTTCGACATTTTCCTCACGTTTTTCTTTTTTGAACCATTGTTTAATTTTGCTTCTTGCGTGAGAGGATTGTGCAATTTTGAGCCAGTCACGGCTAGGTCCGTAAGAATGCTTAGACGTCAAAATCTCAACAATATCGCCCGTCTTCAGCTTGTGATCAAGTGGCACGATCCGCCCGTTCACCTTGGAACCAATCGTACGATTGCCCACTTCTGTATGAATGCGGAACGCGAAGTCAAGAGGCACAGAACCGGCAGGAAGCTCAATAACCTCACCTTTAGGAGTAAATACAAACACGAGGTCTGAGAAAAAATCCATTTTTAGTGATTTTACGAACTCTTCGGCATCCTTAGCTTCATGCTGCAGCTCCAATATTTCGCGAAAGAAAGGCATCCGATTCTCCGGATTAGCATTATTACTGCTGCCTTCTTTGTATGCCCAGTGTGCGGCTATCCCGTATTCTGCCGTGCGGTGCATTTCCCAGGTGCGAATTTGCACCTCAGTAGGCTCTCCGCCTGGTCCTACCACAGTAGTATGCAGAGATTGATACATATTGGCTTTTGGCATAGCTATATAATCTTTAAAACGCCCCGGCATTGGCTTCCATAAGGTATGAATAATTCCAAGGGTTGCATAACAGTCCTTAATATTATCCACAATGATACGAATGGCCAGCAGGTCATAAATTTCATTAAACTGCTTATTTTTTGTGCTCATTTTGTTATAAACACTGTAAATATGCTTCGGGCGGCCGGAAAGATCACCTTCAATGCCCATTTCATCCAGCTTGGCACGAATACGGCCAATTACGCTGTCGATAAATTGCTCACGTTCAGCCCGCTTCTTATGCACCAGATTAGCAATCCGGTAATACTGCTGCGGGTTCAAGTAACGAAGCGCAATATCCTCCATCTCCCACTTAATCGCGGAAATCCCCAGCCGGTCAGCTACAGGACAGAAGATCTCCAACGTCTCATAAGAAATACGGCGCTGGCTCTCTTCAGATTGGTATTTTAACGTTCGCATATTATGCAGACGGTCCGCCAGTTTAATGACAATGACCCGGATATCCTGGGCCATAGCAATAAACATTTTGCGGTAATTCTCGTTCTGCTGCTCTTCCTTTGAGCGAAAGCGAATGCGTTCCAGCTTCGTTAAGCCGTCAACAAGCATTGCGCAGGTATCGCCAAATTTAGCGCGGATTTGTTCCAGTGAGACCGTCGTATCTTCCACCACATCATGCAAAAGCGCTGCAACAATAGATATAACATCCATTTGCATATTGACGACAATATCTGCCACCGCCAGCGGATGCAGAATGTATGGCTCCCCCGACTTGCGGATCTGCCCGTGATGAGCCTGATCGGCAAATTCATAAGCTTCCCGGATGCGGAGAAGATCTTTATCTTTTATATAGGCGCCAGCCTTATCAATTAATCGCTCAATGCCCATTCTCGTCGTATCCGATTCCTTTCTATAATAAAATGAACCCGCAACTGTTCAAAAATCTGCAGGTTCCAATCATTTCATTTGTCCAAGCTTACTTACGCCCTTATTCAAAGTTGTCTATAATTATGAGGCTTAAGGAGGATTACGTCAACACTTGCCATCTCATGGTATTCCAGAAGTAAAAGTAATTAAATTCGGACAAATTAATAACACTTGTGAAAATGTTGTTGTAAAAAAGCCAAGTTCTATTTAATCTAGTAAAGGCGGATTTTCGCCGGACAACCTAATATCAGATAAGAAAGAGGAGTGAACTCCATTGCAACGCGAAATTCAAGTTAACGAAAAACTTCCATGGGGCCCAGGCTTTCTATTAAGTCTCCAGCATTTGTTTGCCATGTTTGGCAGTACAGTGCTAGTGCCTAACTTGTTCGGGGTCGACCCTGGAATGATTTTGCTTATGAATGGTATCGGTACATTGCTGTACATTTGGATCTGTCGCGGTAAAATCCCTGCGTACCTTGGTTCCAGCTTTGCCTTTATTGCACCGGTATTGTCAGTACTCAGTCGTTACCCAAATGATCACATGAAAGGATACTCGCTTGCTTTGGGTGCTTTTATCGTCACTGGTATTATATTCGTGCTCGTGGCATTGATCATTCGTTATGCAGGAACCAAATGGATTGATGTTGTTTTCCCTCCAGCAGTAATGGGAGCGATCGTAGCTACGATCGGACTTGAACTTGTACCTGTTGCCGCACGAATGGCAGGACTTATTGCTCCTGAAGGCGTTGCAGTTGCAGACTGGACTCCAGATGGCAAAACAATCGCACTTTCTATGGTGACACTTGGTGTAACTGTAATTGGAGCTGTACTCTTCCGCGGTTTTCCAAAAATCATTCACATCCTTATTGGTATCGTCACTGGTTATGGTTTAGCATATATTTTGAAAATGGTGGATACCGCTGCTATCTCTAATGCAAAATTTTTAGCGCATCCTTCCATTGTTACTCCTTCATTTGATTGGAATGTAATATTCACTATTATCCCGGTATCATTAGTTGTTATTGTTGAGCATATTGGACATTTACTTGTTACAAGCAATATTGTCGGCAGAGACTTGGCAAAAGATCCTGGACTTGACCGCTCTCTGATGGGGAACGGGATATCTACAATTATCTCCGGTTTTATCGGTTCTACTCCAAATACAACCTACGGTGAAAATATCGGGGTTATGGCGTTGACTAAAGTATATTCGGTATATGTAATCGGCGGCGCAGCGGTGATTGCTATTCTGCTTTCATTCTCTGGTACTTTCTCCTCCGTCATCGCTAATATTCCAACCCCTGTAATGGGTGGTGTATCCCTGTTGCTGTTTGGTGTAATTGCGGCTTCCGGATTACGTATTTTCGTTGAGCAAAAAGTTGATTTTTCCAAGGCTACGAACATGATCATGGCTACGTTGGTACTCGTTGTCGGAATCAGTGGTACAACCCTTACTATGGGCAACGTTAAACTAAGTGGTATGGCGCTGGCTACAATTGTTGGTATCGTATTGGCATTGTTCTTCAAACTCATTGAAGTGCTTGGACTGTCTAATGATGGCGGAGAAAGTGATAAAACTGCCCATTAATCGGTTATAAAAAATAGAATTTTAAAAAAGCTGCTCCAACATCCATTTATGGACTTGGGCAGCTTTTTTTATTAACGCAGATACAAAACAGCAACTCTCCGCTACAAGGCAGAGAGTTGCTGTTATTATCTTACATTTTCCAATTAATGTTTAACTTCCACACTTTGTGTCACGCGTTAATCTTTGCACTTTTCAGCATAATTCGAGCGCCGAATCCCCGTTTATTTCCCGGGAAAAGACAAACTTTACAAGATTAATCCTCGTAATTCACCAAGGAAAGAACTTCAACTCCAGAAAGCTTATTACGCCCAGCAAGCTCAACCAGTTCAATCAGAAAAGCAGCACCTACCACTTTACCGCCAAGCTGTTCTACAAGGTTAACCGAAGTAGCAATGGTTCCACCAGTAGCCAATAAATCATCAGCGATCAATACTTTTTGACCAGGCTTGATGGCATCTGTATGAACAGCAAGGGTGTCCTTGCCATACTCAAGATCATAACCTACCTCTATAGTCTCATATGGAAGCTTGCCGCTTTTACGAATCGGCACAAAACCTACTCCCATCGCATAAGCAAGAGGTGCTCCAACTACGAAGCCACGTGCTTCTGGTCCAGCGATAACGTCGATTTCCAAATGCGCTACGAGAGCTTTCAACGCGTCAATCGCTTGGCGGTAAGCCTCACCGTCTTTAAGCAATGTGGTGATATCTTTAAAACTAATACCTTCTTTAGGAAAATCAGGAATCACACGAATACTATCTTTAAAATCCAAATTTATCATCTCCTATAAGTTTTGTTAGCATAGCTGCATTGATTTCAGATCGACAAAACTTGCTTCGTAAGCATTCGCTTTGTTTTGTTAGCATAGCTGCTTTGATTTCAGATCGGCAAAACTTGCTTCGTAAGCATTCGCTTTGTTATATAAGCGTTGCATTTTTATACACCGTTGGGTACGCTCAGCATCTCATATTTGCATGGATTATGATACGCCTAAACGACGCGATAACATCCAGTCCTGTAACTCTGACAGGCTGCCCTCCATGAAGTATTGCTCCATCTCCGCCATCTGTCCCAGTCTAACAAAATGACTCGATGCTGTCAGACTTTTAGCTACTGGCTGAGTAATAAACGCCACACTTCCCTGACTTCTTTTAATAAAATCAAGCTCCTCAAACACATCAAGCATGTTGTTAAGCATGCGGATACTTAACGAGGACTGGCGGCTTAACCGCAGCAAAACTTCGTTCTCAGGCGTTGCAACTGAGGTGATCGAAGCCAACAGTTTATATAGTATTTTGAAATGATCCCGTGTCGGAGTAATAAGCCGTTCTCGGCCATCCTTGATAGAATGCAATAACGCAATATTATCAGTATTAGGAAAGGTTTGGAGCAGCGCATCCAGTTGTTCAGGAGTCTCCGGCATATCCAGTAAGCATAACAGAGAGACATGCCCTGATTCCTGAAGGGGCTCATCCTTAACAGCAGCGCTAATGCCAGCTTCATTATCATATACCCATAAAGACATTCCTATCAATTCACTTGCAGGCGTACTCCGTCCGTTCTGAAACACTGCAGCAGCTCGATACGGACCCGCACCGCTATAAGGAAGAAGTAGTTCCCTAATATGTGCGGCTTGCCGTACGGCATCAGCAGCACCACGAAGATCGAATAACTGAGCATCCTGCACAGATAAATCCTGCAGCATCAGCTGTGATTTGCGTGAGCCATTCCATTCATTGATCGACAGCTCAGCTAACACGTTGATCGTAGTACCCGCCGGTAGCAGCCTGGATAAAGCGCCTTTACCAAACGCCAAGGCTTCAATGCTGTTTTTCCCCTGCTGCAATACAATCTTCAGGTGTTTTCCATCTTGACCCATTGTACGTGTCTCTTTCACGGTAGCCCCACGAATAATAAACTTCGGCAACGGATTAGACATTCCGAAAGGTGCAAGCCTTTCCAATTCTAACGCGGTCTGCAGTGATAAATCTGAGATTGACACCTCTGCATCAGCGGAAGCAACAGGAACGAAATGCTCTGGCGTTAACACCCCGGACGCATATTCATTTAATGCTGCAGCAAAGGCTTCTAATCCATCCCGATGCAGGCTCATTCCCGCAGCGGCTGGATGACCTCCAAAATGATCCATTAAATCAGAACAAGAAGAAAGTGCAGCGTAGATATCAAGTCCAGGTATGGAGCGAGCAGAACCTTTGCACATTCCGGTCTCTGGATGTACATCCAGAATGATCACAGGCCGATAATAACGCTCCAGCAGTTTGGAAGCCACTATACCTACCACACCCACATTCCAGCCATGATCAGCAAGAACAATGATGTCTGGGATTTCGCCACCCTGTGTCATCTGCTCCAGCTTGGCAGTGGCCTCAACAACAATTCTTTCTACCACCAATTGGCGTTCTTTGTTAAGCAGGTCAAGCTCTCCAGCTAGCTGCTCTGCCTCAGCCGCATGCTCGGTAGTGAGGAGGGACACAGCCCGTCCAGCATGGTCCAGGCGACCACTGGCATTGATGCGCGGCGCCATGCCAAAAGCGATATTGACCGCACTCACAGTGCTCATATTCACACCGCTGACAGCGAGTAAGGCACGAATCCCCGGGAAACTTGAATGCCGCATACTTTCCAAGCCATTTCTAACAATCTCACGGTTCTCGCCAAGCAGCGGCATTAAATCCGCAACCGTTCCTATCGCTGCAATCTCTGCCCATTCTGTGGGAGTCTCTTCCCCTAGAATAGCCTGAGCAAGCTTATAAGCCACACCTACACCCGCTAATCCTTTGAACGGATAAGGGCAATCTGGCAGCTTGGGATTAATAAGCGTATAGGCCTCTGGCAAAAGCTCAGGAGGTTCATGGTGATCCGTAACGATCACATCGATCCCCAGTTCATTAGCGTAAGCAACCTGATGATAAGCGCTAATGCCAGTATCTACTGTAATGATTAAGGAGACACCTTGCTGTAAAGCCCAATCCAGGGCATGATTATGCAGCCCATAGCCCTCATTAGAGCGGTGTGGGATATAAATATCAAAGGAAGCGCCTAAATAGCGCAGCAGATGAATCATAAGTGCTGTGCTGGACACCCCGTCGGCATCATAATCGCCATAAATAAGAATATGTTCTTCATCTTTTAAAGCCTTTCTAATTCTAGGAACCGCTTCAGCCATTCCTTTGAGTAGGAACGGATCATGCTGTTCTTCCTCACTGCCATCCATGAAGCTTAGCGCTTCATGAGGCGTGTTCATTCCTCTATTTACTAATAGTGAGGATAAGAGTGGAGAAATAGAAAGGCTCCGGGCCATATCCCTAACTGTGTCGGGATTGGCTGCCGGAGATTGCCATCTTGTTTTTGAATAAAGCAATAGAACTCACCTTTCTCTCACCTTGCAAACTACTGAAGCAACGTAGGAATATCATTATCCGGCAATTCATAATTGCTTTTGTACGGATAGCCGGGATCATAAGGAACAACGTCCATATGCACCTCACCGACATGAACAAACCGGTGCTGCAGCAGCTTCCTAGCGCATTCCGAAATATCCTGTGCTTCCATCACCGTAATCCGCGGATTTACACTGATTTTCACTTGAAGATTCACATAATTCCCTTGCTCAAGTGCCTTCAAATGTTCTACGCGAATGACGCCATGAACACGTTGCACTGTTTCAATAAAATTAGCGGCTTCCTCCGAAGGAAGCTCCTGCGCATTTTTAGTGTTAATAGAGCTAGCAATGAGTGAATAGCCTTTACGAAGAATTAAAACTCCGGTTAAGAGTGCAGCAATAGGATCCATATAAGATAGAGGATGCCAATAGGTACCACCCATGGATAACGAAATTCCGACTAATACTGTGATAGATGTATATAAGCTGAAACGATGACTATTAACATATGCAGCATGACTGCCATCACCTATTTTTTTAAAGTAGCGATATTGATATTGAAAAACAGCTTCTTTAAACACAATAGATACTAAGACGGTTACAAACGCCAGCTGTCCGTGTGTGGATGATTTTCCATCTGTTAAGTCGCGGATTGCAGAGAATGCGATCTGCAGTCCCCCCATAAGAATAAATACCGAAAAAAGTATAGCCAGCAGCGGCTCCTTAGTGCCCCGCCGTTCTTCGATCCGTTGCTTACTCTTTCTCCCTTGCTCAGAGCGCCACGGAAGAATATCCGCCAGTTTAGCTGCTGCATCTGCTCCGGAATACAAAGCATCCCCCATTAATGCCTTGCTCCCTGAAATATAGCCAAAACTCCCCTTAGCTACTGCCAAAGTAACATCGCTAATGATCCCTGTCCAAGCAACCGTCTCGCTTTGCGGTGATCGTTCTTTATTCATACGAGGCCCTCCTTACCAATAGCAAGTAATCTCATGATGATTCAATACACATGACATGACCCTAAAGATTTCGAAAGCCGCGTCGCATTTGACGCGGCTTTCTTAAACGTATAAGAAAAGTAGAACTTCGATGCTAATTTCTTCTAACCTTTATTCGGGCTGCTCTTCACTTTAACCTTTTCACGCTTTTTAAGCACTAACCAGAGTGGACTTGCAATAAAGATGGAAGAGTAAGCTCCGAAGAGCAAGCCGATTACCATCGCAAGCGAGAACATCTTAATCGACTCGCCTCCGAACAATAACAGGAAGAACGCCGCAATAAATACGGTAAATGCAGTATAGAGAGAACGCATGAGCGTTTGAGCCACACTTTTGTTCACAAGGTGTTTCAAGTCTTCATAAGTTTTCTGTTTACCAAAACGTAAATTCTCACGGATACGGTCAAAGATAACGATCGTATCATTGATGGAATAACCGATGATCGTAAGCACCGCTACAATGAACGTCAAATCCACTTCCAAACGGAAGATAGAGAAGAGCGCGACTACGATAAAGGCATCATGGAGCAAGGCCACAATCGATGCCACGGCGAAACGCCATTCAAAACGAATACTTACATAAATAATAATCCCCAGACAAGAAATCAGAACTGCATAAATAGCATTACGTGCCAATTCTTTTGCCATTTCAGTGTCCACGGTGTTAATTTCAAACGATGCTTTGTCATCCAGTTTAAGGATTTCAGCTTTTAGGGCTTCATCTTGAGCCTCATCAAGAACTTCGTCATAACGAATATTCACACGCTGATCACCAAACGAAATCGTCGGTTCATGATCGACATCGATTGCACTAGTTGCAGTCTTAACCTGATCCAAGTTCAAATTCTTGGATAGGGAGATGTCCACATTAGATCCAGCTTTGAAGTCAACGCTGTAATTCAGGCCAAATGTCGCCAGGAAAATCAATCCTGCTACTGTCAATGCGATAGAGAAAATATAGAAATATTTACTCAAATGTACGAAATCAAGCTCTTTCTTAAAGCGCACGGATTTCACTCTCCTTAACACCGAAGCTCTTCGGTTTGTTCAGCTTACCCGCTTTGACAAGCTGGCTAAGCAACCAGTGGGAGAAATAAAGATTCGTGGCGATACTCAGCACGATTTCTACAATCAGCACCAATGCAAAGCCTTTGACCGCACCTGTACCGAAGGCAAACATAACTGCTGCCACAATAATAGTAGTCACATTGGAGTCCATTACTGTCCGGAAAGAGGATTTATTCCCTGCTTTAACGGAGGACAGTATACTTTTTCCACTGCGCATTTCTTCCCTTATCCGTTCGTTGGTAATGATATTGGCATCGACCGCCATACCTATACCCAGAATAAATGCGGCTATACCAGGCAGCGTCAAGGTAAAGTCTGCAAAGACGAAGACTGCAATTAGTGCCCATGTATGCAAGAGCAAGGCAAAACTAGCCAAAAGACCTGGCAAACGATACATTCCGATCATGAAAATAAGGATAATCACAGAAGCCAGCAGACCTGCTCGAATCGTTTGATCAAGCGATTGCTTACCTAGGGTAGCACCCACACTTTGGGAATATTTCTCCGTCAGCTTCAGTGGCAATGCACCTAGGTTAATGGTGTCTGCAAGTTCACGTGCTTCCTTAATTGTATAGCTGCCCGAAATAGAAGCACTGCCATCGGTAAGTACTGCTTGTACCGTAGGGTCAGATAGTTTGTTCTCATCCAAGTAAATTGCGAGATTCTTTCCTAAGAGACGTTTAGTAATCTCTGCAAATTTGTCCTTGTCCTTAATCTTGATGCTGATGATTGGCTGATTCAGGTTATCCCGTCCAACTTCTGCAGCACCTTCAACAAAATCACTACCTACCAGTTCGATTTTGCTGTAAGTTCCCTCAGCGTCACCTTCAGCAGCACTACGGAAGGTCAGAACTGCAGGTTCTTTCATTTTTTTACGAACCTCGGCTTCATCCGTTACGCCCGCAATTTTCAAACGGATACGGTCCGTACCTTCAGTAGTTACCTCTGGTTCACTTGTTCCGAGCGCATTCGCCCGTTTTTCTAAGCTTTCCGCTGTCTTCAGCAGAGAAGCTCGGGACAATGCTGCTCCCGCTTCCATAGGCTCAGCATGATACAAAATCTCAAATCCGCCTTTCAGGTCAAGACCCAGTCTAACCTTGTCCAGCAGTCCAGGAGTAGTAAATGCCATAACGCCTGTCAAAACGAGCACGGTAATAAAAAAGCCCATTAGTCTCTTCATGCTCTAGCTAGTTCCCCTTTCATTAACTCAATATTCCTATTATAGCTACACGCGAAATGACCGTCAATTCACAGCATTGATAGAGCTATACTCACACAAAGAAACGGCCGCCCCTGCCTAAATCAGCAAGACATCCGTTTTAATAGGAGATGTGGAGTTATTATTCTCTTACTTTACTGCTTTATCAGGCAGTTCGCAAAAAGAAATATGTGGTTTATTGTTCAGTTCAACCCCCGATAGGCCGCAATAGTCAAATAATTCATGTAACTATTGGCTTTCAAGGAATAAATGTCGTTTACCAGCTTATGTAGGGGAGGCAAGCCTTCCTTATCATAATTACGGCTGATGCAATCCCAAATATCCTTGCTGGTTACATACTCATAGCCGAGGAGCCGGAATTCTTCAGCTTTGCTGCGGCACATGGCTTCGATTTCTTCACTATGTTGATCATGATTCCACTGTTCCGATTCCACGTGTTGACACCTCCAAAGATCGCTCATGTTCGTATGCTCACCATAGATATTCGACTCTTGTTCTTCGCTTTCCTTCTTCCGTCACAAAAAGTTAATGCCACTAAAACAAGGCATGCCGAGATAGGGGTACAGCATATCCATAAGAATAGACAAGTTCGCCAGCGTTTTATTTCATTTTGGGAAGAAGGCGTGACCTTTGAAGAAACAGAGCTTTATACAAGGAACTTTAATCTTGCTAGCCGCCGGCATCATTAATCGGATGCTTGGATTTATTCCCCGGATTGCTTTACCCCGTATTATCGGAGCAGAAGGTGTGGGTCTGTATCAGCTCGCGTATCCTTTTTTTCTTGTGCTGGTTACTGTCATTACAGGCGGGATTCCACTGGCGATAGCCAAGATGGTGGCGGAAGCAGAAGGAGAGAATCGGCCTGAAAAATCACGGCTGATTTTACGTACTGGACTTGCTCTTAGTATTGGACTTGCAATCTTCTTTACATTGGTTGCTTTGGTAAGTGCCTCATGGGTCTCCAATGTTATCTTAACAGACCATCGGGTTTATTATACGTTTATTGCCATGATCCCAATGATTGGGATTGTCGCCGTATCTGCAATTTACCGCGGTTATTTCCAAGGCAAGCAGAACATGATACCATCGGCGCTCTCCTCCATCTTCGAATCTTTAGTTCGAATATTCTTTATGCTCTGGTTCTCCTGGTTGTTGCTTCCTAAGGGTATTGCTATGGCGGCGGCTGGAGCGATGTTAGGTGTGACGGTAGGAGAAATTGGCGGAATGTTAGCGATTCTGTGGCAATATTATGTCATTACTAAAAAAGATAAAAAGCAGACAAATCCGACTCCAGAGCAACCCGCTCTCGAGCCGGAGGTTATCCCATCTGATACACAAGGTGTGAAAGCCAACTCCCCCATATTACGGCGGTTACTAGGCATATCCATTCCCGTTACGGCAAGTCGGCTTGTAGGCTCTTTTTCTTATCTGCTGGAATCTATTATTACTGTGCGCAGTCTCGCCTTGGCAGGTATAGCCGCTGCTGCCGCTACAGCTCAGTACGGGTCTTTACAAGGGATGGTTGTTCCTTTATTGCTGCTGCCCGGGGCATTAACCTCTTCACTTGCTGTGTCTCTGGTTCCTTCCATATCAGAAGCTGCGGCAAGAAAGGACTTGCCCACCATTCACAAGCGTATGCATCAAGCGTTGCGGCTTGCGCTGGTAACAGGGGCTCCTTTTGCTGTTCTTATGTATATCCTGGCGGTTCCGCTATGCAATTTGTTATATGGTAACGCGGATACAGCTCCTATGCTGAAGCTCATGGCTCCATTCGCCTTGTTCATTTATGTTCAAGCTCCTTTACAAGCTGCGCTGCAAGCTATGGATCGACCGGGCAGGGCACTCATCAATACCTTAATTGGAGCAGTAGTCAAAATCATTCTGATCGTAATACTGGCATCGCAACCTGAATATGGAATTTACGGCGCCATCATAGCCATTATTGTGAACAGCATTCTGGTTACGCTGCTTCACGGATACAGTGTGGTCAGTCTTATTTCATTATCTTTAAGAGTAACCGAAACCATAAAAACCTTATGTGCAATGGTCATTATGGGAGCGGGCGTGCATTATGTATACACTTCCATTCCCATTGCAGATGTACAATGGATTCAATTTATATTTGCCTCTGCGATAGGAATGGTCCTGTATTTCGGAATCAGTCTGTTAGCTGGCCTCATCTCAATTCGTGATTTGGACCGTCTGCCGTTTATCAAACGCAGGCTTTAAAAAGCTATCTGTTGTCCAAACGGTCGACATAAATTCTGCCCTTATGATCTATGGAGCATAGAAAAACATTTTTGAAATCAGATACTCCCTTTTGGCGAATTTGAGTTCTTAGCCAAAATCTGGTTTTTCCAATCATCTCTAAATTCTGATCCTGCACCTTTCCATCCATAATCAGAGGGATTGGAAGTCCTTCATATCTGATCTTATTCTTCGGCAGCTCTATCTTACGGTTCTTGTTCCCTTTATTATCGTCACTCTTTTTATGCTCAGCAGCTGCACTGCTATTGCCTGATGGATTAGAGGATGCACTCCCCTTCTCTTTCTCGAATACGGTTAGCTGCCCACTAGGCTCCAGGATCGCAAATTCCACGTCAGCAGGACTGGCGATATTCTGTCCACGCAATTGCTGCAGCAGATCATCAATATTATATCTCTGCCTACGCATTTCGCCCCGGTGCAGCTTGCCGCCAGAAATGAGTATGCTCGGTTTGCCGTCCATTAAAAGTCTGAGCTTTCTGCTCTTAAGACTGAGCTGAGCCACAACCACCTGTATCAACACCAATGTTGCCATCGGAACGACTCCCTCATAGATCGGCCGATTAATATCCTCAAGCACAAAAACAGCAATCTCGGCAATCATGATGGAGATCGTTAAATCAAATACAGACAGCTTACCTATTTCCCTCTTCCCCATGATGCGCATACACAGGAATATGAAGAAATACATCAGCACGGTCAAGAAAATATGGGTAGAGATATGCTGGAACATATAGCTTCGCTCCCCTCCATTCTCACCCGCAGACTTGTTTCCCCGGGTGGATTAATGTAACCCTATTCTGACCGCTCTGTGCAGGGAACATTCGGAAGCCGGCATATTAATTAATGGTAAAAAGGCTGCAATGCCCTTTCTTGTACTATTGGGGCAAGCCATCCCATACAATGAATAATAACTATGTTGATTCTTTTTCCTCAAAAAAACTTTAGGAGGTTGTACCATGTATTTAATCCGGCGCATGTTCTCGTGGAGAATAGCCAATCCTGTGTTATCTGGCCTATGTCGATCATTCCTTTGGATGCTGATGGGTGCGTTTGTCCTCTCACTTTTGTTATGGGGCAGCAGTCTGAAGGAGCAGGATCTCTCAATGTACACGTACATTGTACACGGCATAGCTGCAGCATTCGGAGGACTAACCGCCGGTCGCAGAGCCACGAGCAAAGGCTGGTATCAAGGAAGTCTTACAGGCGCATTTTATGGGATTATCGTTCTGTTGATCGGTTTTTTGGCACTGGACAGCGCACCCTCTGGTGTGGATCTGCTATGGGTTCTGGCAGCTGCAGCAATTGGCGCTCTCGGCGGAATGTTTGGCGTTAATTTACAAAAAAGCTAAAATTATAATTCCATTAAATTCGAAACATTCCTTGAAAATATGTTAAACTGTGATCACTGACTTCATTAAGAGATCAAGGAGGCTTCGATTGCTTTGTTTTACCAATCAATGAACCATATTGTTTTGTACACAGTTGCATTAGTAGTGATATTAGTATGGATTGGCGCTAAACGTAATCCACTCATGGCATTGGTTGAAATTGGGAAAGAGATGCTGCGATCCTATAAGTTTTTGTTGCTGATTGCAGGAATGTTTGGCGTATTAGCCATAAATAAATATGAACTGCAAATTGAACAAAAAATGCATCTTACCTCTGATTATACGCCGTTTATATTTGGCCTAGAGGGTCATTTTGTCCAAGCCGTTCAGGATATATTCTACAGTCCATGGTTAACACCGATCATCGTCTTTTTCTACATTTTCATGCTTCAGTCCGTTCTAGCAGCTTCATTAGGAGTCTATCTGTTAGATAAAAACCGGGTGATGTTATATGCCACCTGCTATGCTATTATTATCAACTATGCCTTGGCGATTCCATTCTATCTTTACTTCCCGGTAAACGAGGTTTGGTCCTATCTGCCAGCAGGCGTCAAATTTACTATGCTGGATGTATTTCCGAAATTCGAACAGGAATATAGACCGCTATCCGGTCTCAATAACTGCTTCCCGAGTCTACATACGTCCATATCTGTTACAATGGCACTTCTGGCCTTCCGTTCAGGGAACCGCCGCTGGATGGTCATCACTAGTATTTCCGCAGTTGTAATCGTCTTTGGAATCTTCTATCTGGGCATTCATTGGCTTACAGATATGATTGGTGGAACCTTGCTAGCCGTACTAGCCTCTACAGTTGGCGTTCAACTCGCCAAATTAACTTTGCGGGGACGTGAAGAATCGCTTACCGTTCCGAGCCGCGTAACAAATGTACGTTAAAGTTAAACTGCTAAATCTTAATAACCTTAAAGATCAAAAAAGCGGTGTCCTCTCCAATGAGAAGACACCGCTTTTTATGTACTTAAATAACAAGTCTATACTTTCTCTTCGACATCCGTCGCCACAGCGTGGCTGATGGAACCGCGATCAAAAGTCAGCTTAGTTACATCGTTGACCCGCAGAACCACGATATCATCGGAAATTTCCATGATCGTACCGTGAAGCCCTCCAATAGTAACGATTTTATCGCCCTTTTTCAGAGCTTTCAACATTGCGTTACGAGTTTTGGTCTTCTTTTGTTGCGGACGAATCAGCAAGAAGTAGAATACTACAAACATAAGGACAAAGGGACCTACTAGACCTAGTATACTACCTCCACCACCTGTGTTAGCTGCATATTGAAACGATTGAATCATATTTCTCCCCCCTTTCAAAGTACATTAAAGCATGACTCTTAAATCAAACCCTAAAAGCCTTTAAGATTATCATATAATCCGTATTTGGCGAAAAACTCATCGCGAAAATCAAGCAGCCGATCTTCCTTGATGGCTTCACGCACTTTACGCATTAAATCCAACAAGAAGTGCAAATTGTGGTATGTCGTCAATCGAAGTCCGAAGGTTTCATCGGCTTTGATTAGATGACGCAAATAAGCGCGGGAATAATTCCGGCATGTATAGCAATTGCACTCCGGATCAAGCGGTCCGAAATCACGGGCATACTTAGCGTTGCGTACAACGAGTCTTCCCTGACTGGTCATCGTTGTTCCATTACGGGCAATACGAGTAGGCAAGACACAGTCGAACATGTCTACTCCTCGGATTGATCCTTCCAGCAGCGCATCCGGTGAACCCACGCCCATCAAATAGCGAGGTTTGCCTTGCGGCAGCAGGGGAACTGTATAATCCAGCACTTCATACATTAGCTGCTTGGACTCTCCGACGCTGAGCCCTCCAATAGCATACCCCGGGAAATCCATGGAAGTCAAATCAGCCGCGCTCTGACGGCGCAGATCTTCATACATGCCCCCTTGCACGATAGCAAAAAGACCCTGATCGTTAGGACGAGCATGACTTTTCAGGCAGCGTTCTGCCCAGCGCGTGGTGCGCTCCAGTGATTTTTTCACATAATCATATTCAGCCGGGAATGGAGGACATTCATCAAATGCCATCATTATATCTGAACCCAGAGAGTTCTGAACCTCCATCGCTACTTCCGGAGACAGGAATTTCTTATCCCCATTTAAATGGGAACGGAAATGAACTCCTTCTTCCGTAATCTTGCGCATGTCGCTTAACGAGAATACTTGAAACCCGCCGCTGTCTGTCAGAATCGGGCGATCCCAGTTCATGAACTTGTGCAGTCCACCAGCTTCACGAACAATATCATGGCCTGGTCTTAGAAACAGATGGTAAGTATTGCTCAAAATAATATGAGCATCCATCTCTTTCAGCTCTTCAGGACTCATGGTCTTGACTGTAGCTTGTGTGCCGACTGGCATAAATGCTGGTGTCTCAATCACACCATGTGGAGTGTGGACTCTTCCAAGTCTAGCTCCGGATTGTTTGCACGTTTTGATGTGCTCATAAGTAATTGCTGCCATAAGTTAACCCATCCTCTTACCTTAATAAATAAACATTGCATCTCCAAAGCTAAAGAATCGGTACTTCTGCTCTATCGCTTCTTCATAAGCAGCTAGAATATGTTCCCGACCTGCCAAAGCGCTAACCAACATAACCAAAGTAGACTTTGGCAGGTGGAAATTGGTAATTAGCGCATTTACTACACTGAACTTATACCCTGGGTAGATAAAAATATCCGTCCAGCCGCTGCATTCCACAAGCGGACCACCATCGCATTGTCTTCCGACCGTTTCAAGTGTCCGACAAGACGTTGTGCCAACTGCAATAATACGGCCGCCTCGTGCCTTAGTAGCATTTATGGTATCTGCCGTTTCTTGAGACATTACGAAGTACTCAGAATGCATAACATGCTCTTCTACCTTCTCTACAGACATCGGACGAAAAGTACCGAGACCTACATGAAGGGTGATATAAGCGATATTTACACCCTTAGCCTCAATCTGTTTCAGCAATTCTTGGGTAAAATGAAGCCCTGCGGTAGGCGCAGCGGCCGATCCCTCATGCCGAGCATACACAGTCTGATATCGTTCACGATCATCCAGTGTTTCCTTAATATAAGGTGGCAACGGCATCGTTCCCAGCCTGTCCAGAATCTCCTGAAAAATACCCTGATATATGAAACGAAGCGTACGGCCGCCCATATCAGCTTCGTCCTCGATAACGGCACGAAGCTCATCACTAAAGATAATCACCGCGCCTGTCTTAAGCTTTTTCCCTGGCTTTACAAGTGCTTCCCACCGATCATCCCCAAGATTCTTTAGGAGAAGCACTTCCGCCTTAGCACCAGTATCTTCTTTCACTCCAAACAATCTCGCTGGAATGACTCTCGTATCATTTAGAACAAGCGTGTCTCCGGGATTAAAATAATCAATAATATCGGTAAAATGCCGGTGAGCCAGCTCTCCATCCTCCTTATTCACTAGAAGCAGTCTAGAAGCACTGCGATCAGCGAGAGGTGTCTGGGCAATCAATTCTTCCGGCAAATGAAAATCATAAGCATCTACATTCATGGTCTGTCTTCATTCCTTAACTATAGTAACGTTCTTATAATAGTGTTGCAATATTTGCTTGTAATCATACCCGCTGTCCGCCATGCCTTTCACGCCCCACTGCGACATGCCTAGACCATGGCCGTTGCCTTGTCCAATGAACAGAAAGCCCGAGCTGTTAGTGATCACTCTGGCCGCAGAATCTCCGCCCATCACTACAGTTCCACTGCCATTCACATTAACCTTCTCCGATGCGGAAAGCACGCCAGCACTCTGCGAGCTGCTAATTGTGGCGGTAGCGCCGTCAGCGCCTAATACAGTATAACTTCCGGGTGCCACAATATCAAACAATGTACTAGGTAATCCATTAAACGCGGAGCGGAACATATCAGGATATTTCACATTCAGAGCCTGACCATTAGCTTTCACCTGAATCGCTCTTCCAGAAGGACCGCGCTGGGTGACCTGCAGGTTAGAGATGCTGGAAGGGAGCGTGCTTGTTGTTTTACCCTGCAGGCTTTTTAGAAGTTCAGCAGAGGTATACGGCCCCTTGATCCAGCTATAGCTGCCAGACTCATATACTTTATCCAGAGCCACAGCGTTCTCACCCGGATTCAGCTTTCCGACTGCACTAACACTGCTCTCAATAACTGGCAGAGGACGTATATTCACATCTTTGGTTGTAGCGGTAACTATATCGAGTCCGGCAGCGGTTTTGCTGCCCGTCAATTTAATATTATCTTCACGTGCATAACCAGAGGTACCATTCGCAAGCAGAACATAATACCACTTCTTAGCAGCAGCAGCCGAAACATCTTCAACGCTTGGAACACTAGCAAATACATCGCCACCATTCACCCAAACCTCTGAAGGGTCAGCTGTCATACCTCCACTATTGGAAGAAAATACAGCCTCAACAACTTTACCACCACTCATCAGCACTTCACCAGCAGTAGTATCTACAGCTTTGATAATGGAGGGAGCTTCAGACCCGATTCCGTTATATACCTGACTAAGAGTGGTATCTACTACATTCGCTACATCAAAACGGTTGCCTTGGGACAGCGCATAGCTGCGGGCGGCGACAGCCTGAGCTTTTAGCGCTTCTTCTGGCCAGCTGGAGGAAACCTCTCCTCCAACTACGGCATACAAATATTGCTCCAGCGGCACTACATTAATTACAGCCAGCGATCCGCTCAAATTGCTCAGTTCCAAATTTCCGCGATATGTACGCTTGGATCTTTCCACTAACTGAATCCCAGCCTCGCTGCCTGCAGCAAGAAATTTAGCATTGCTTCCAGAAACCAGATAATGATCGGCTTGAGTTTCACTGCTAAAATCCAGTCCGGCATCCTTACGCAGTATTAATCCGGGCGAGGTCGCCACCGAAACCGTAAATTGTGGTGCCGCCGTAGACACAGCGGCCTGAACAGCTGTTAAATCACTATCGTTGGCAGCTTCGCCTACCCATACCTCTACTTGTGCACTGCCATCGTTTCCTGCCAGAAACACCTTCCAAGCATCCAAACCAGCTGCAGTGAGGGTATTTAACGCCACATCTGCTTCCTGCTCCGAAGAATAGCGGCCAGCTGATAAATGTTTATTTCCTTTCACCGCTGGGGTTTGGTCAGCAGGAATGCTCAACCCTGCTTTGACTACACGGGTAAGCCCATCCTTGGCAGCTGCTTCACTAGCATAGACGCCCGTGTATAACTGATACATAGTCGCCCCATTTCTGGAGATCGCAAAAATCTGTGGTTTATCGGAGGTGGCTTGGAGCTTTTTAGCTGCATCCGCTGCTGTCTGCCAGCTTGAAGCCTCCATCACCTTAACTCTATATCCGTCCAGACTTACACGAATTTGCTTCTGTGCTGGGACAGATACCAAAGGAGCACTTCCTGCTTGACCCGACAACAAAGTAAAGCTTTGCGTTGATAGCAGTGTTACTGCTGGCACAGTGGATTTATATTTACTTCCAATATCAGCATAAAGAGCAACTCGTATCGTGCTATTAGAATCGGCATGACTGGCACCCGCAGGGATCAGGAAACTTCCTACAGCAAGCGCAGCCGCAAGCAATCCTTTGCTTAGCGGGGCGACCCCTCTCCATTTCCTCTTCGTATGCTTCATCCAGCATCCTCCTTTATAATTGTAGTGACGAACTAGTGCTGCTCCGGAGGGAGCGGAAGCCCTAAATGATGATAAGCGGCCGGGGTTACAATTCTTCCACGCGGACTCCGCTGCAAGAAACCTATCTGCAGCAGGTACGGCTCATATACGTCCTCAATCGTCTGACTTTCCTCACCAATCGTAGCTGCAATCGTATCCAGTCCTACAGGACCGCCGCGAAAGCTTGAAATCATAGCACTTAACATCTTGTGGTCAATACTGTCCAGCCCACGAGGGTCTACCTGGAGCATCTTCAATGCTTCCCCAGAAATTTCAGGAGTTATAATTCCATCTCCGCGCACTTGAGCAAAATCACGGACCCGCTTCAATAAGCGGTTCGCTATCCGCGGCGTTCCCCGCGAACGAAGCGCAATCTCTTCTGCTGCATCGCCAACAATCTCAATGCCTAATAGATCCGCATTTCGAGATACAATGTAACTCAGCTCATCTATGTTATAGAATTCCAGGCGACTGACCACTCCGAAACGATCACGCAGTGGCGCAGACAATAGTCCTGCCCGGGTTGTGGCACCTATCAGTGTGAACGGCGGCAAATCCAATCGTACCGAACGGGCACTTGGCCCTTTGCCGATCATGATATCCAGCGCGAAATCCTCCATCGCAGGATACATAACCTCCTCAACCGTGCGGTGCAAACGGTGAATCTCATCGATGAAAAGCACGTCGCCTTCCTGCAGATTCGTCAGCAGAGCGGCAAGATCGCCTGGACGCTCTATCGCAGGGCCGGAAGTTGTTCGCAGGTTCACACCCAGCTCATTGGCGATAATATTAGCGAGCGTTGTTTTGCCCAGACCCGGAGGTCCGTACAGCAGCACATGATCCAGCGCTTCGCTTCTCATTTTGGCCGCTTCTATATATACCTTCAGGTTTTCTTTCACCTGAGTCTGGCCGATATATTCTCCCAGATAACGAGGGCGCAAGCTTAGTTCTACCGCCTGCTCATCCATCATCAAATTCGCGGATATAATCCGGTCATCCATTTCCTATCGCTCCCTTTCTTTAGGATGTGTACGGCTTTACTTAGCTATATATAGCAGCCCTAGTGCTTTCTTCATCAGCACATCTACAGTTCCTGTCTCTGCTCCCTCTTTCTTCAACGCGAGCCACACGCGGTCCAATTCGCTTTCGGTATAACCCAGCCCCTTAAGCGCATCCCGCGCCTCTTGCCAGGCCAATCCATCCGTTGCTTCCTCCGTTGGCACTGCAAACAATCCCGTTTGCATTGAAGCCATACTGAGTCCGTCCAGCTTGTCCTTCAAATCAAGGATCATACGCTGTGCCGTCTTTTTGCCAATGCCCGGTAATTTCGTTAAGAACGTTATATTCTCTTGATAAATCGCTGAAATCAACTGATCCGGTGTTCCACCTGTCAGGATTCCAAGCGCAACCCTAGGACCGATGCCAGATACCTCTATCAGCTTGCGGAACAATTTTTGTTCCTCACGAGTCGGGAACCCAAATAATAGCGTAGCGTCCTCACGTGTTTGGTAATGAATATAGATCGTTACAGGTCCTTCTACTTTAGCAAAAGCATAAGGATTCGGGCAGAATACCCGGTATCCTACTCCCTGCACATCCAGCACCACATATTCCGACTCCAAATGAACGACGGGTCCTCTTAAGAAATCTATCATTTTCGTAATACCTCATTTAATTTAGAATTAAGACTGCTCGAATGGGCATGGCATACCGCTACCGCCAGCGCATCCGCCACATCATCGGGTTTCGGAATCGCCGATAGCTTCAGCAGCAGCTTCACCATTTCCTGGACCTGCCGTTTCTCAGCCTTACCATAACCCACAACAGCCTGCTTTACCATCATAGGTGTATATTCCGAGACGGGGAGACCCCGCTGTACTGCAGCTAATATAGTCACACCGCGGGCCTGCGCCACTGGCAATGCTGTAGTAACGTTGCGAGCGAAAAACAGCTTTTCTATCGCCACAGCATCGGGTTTATATTTATCAATGAGCTGACCCATGCCTTCATAGACATGCAGCAGTCGTTCTTCTTCAGGCGTATGAGCCTCAGTCTGAATACAACCATATTGGACGGGGGTCAGTTTATGTCCTTCCTTATCCACAAAGCCAAAGCCAACGATCGCCAGCCCCGGATCAATTCCCAAAATACGCAAACACGATCTCTCCTCTATAACAGGCAGATTATTCCACCGTTTTCATCCATTCCTCCGCCATGAAGCGAACATATGTATTCCTTCTAACCATTATAGCAAAAATCCCCCTTGCGGGAGAAAAAAAGTTTACTGTTTGCAGCGAAATGGCAACTTTAGGCCTACAGTTAAGACTCTTCCCCGTTTCATTTCACACAAAAAAGCTGCCCTCAGCCATTAATAATGACTTTAGGACAGCTTTATCAAAGCTATTGCTTGTTCTGCATGACATGCTCAGCAGCTTCGCGGGCATAATCACTGAAGGTAGACAGCACACTGTTGTACTCTTCAATATCCTGAACACGAATCCCCTCATGAAGCTCTTTCCAAATATTTTCCGGCAATGAGGATTTCAGGGAACCCATATCCATTTGAAAAAAAGTCTTCAGTACCTTCTCCTGAACTGGCGGACCTTTAAACAAGGTCAAATTCCCAAACGCATCTACACCAATGTAAGCTTCATTTTTTATCATTGTCGATAAATCATTCACTTTTTGTTCCAGCCACAAATCCCCTTCTGAACTAATCCAACCGCTCCATTCAGGGTGTTCATTGATTATAGTCTTCAGCTGAAGCGGGTTCTTTACGCCCGGCAACGTCTGAATCTCTTCTCCGGACACATAGGTTGTTTTTAAATGAACGGTTCTGCTGAGCCCACTTTGGGTGATGGTTTGCAGCAGTTGTTCATTATTTAAAGTGCCCTTCTCTTTTGCCTCATCACTGTCCTCGCCTACTTTAAAGACAGCTGCGGCCAGCTCACTATCGGCACTATCCGCCCAGCTAGAATTCGTCAGCAGTCCACTGATTTCCTCAGGTACCTGCATACTGCGCCAAGCCAGTACAGTAAAAGCTATACAAGCAGCTCCTACCCAAAGCGCCTTTTTCCAACGTCTCCATCGCCGCCAAAGTTGTTTTTTTAAGCGAAACGCGTTCACGTTAATCCCTTCATTCTGGTTTTTCCCTATTGTGACCTAAGAAGGGAGCATTTATGCGCTTTTCTGTGAATAATCGACATTTCTCCAAAAATACAAGGTTGACCTTGCAGTATAGTTCAAGATTTATGGTATAAGTCTGGAAGGGGGATTCTGGGGAGAGGTTTCACATACCGGCCTTAGGTGATACCTATTTCATGACAATCGACCATTTCTTGCACCAAAGCTTTTGCTTCGCCAATAACTATTAGTTCTTAGTGCGCTATGCCATTGGATTGGGCGATGGCGTTTGGGATGGTGGCGATGTAGGCGTTCTGCGTTTGCGTGCTGGGGAATGCGTTCTGGTGCTGGGAGTATGTGTTCTGCGTTTGCGCGTTGTGCGGAGTGGATCTAAAACTAATTAGGGAAAAACTCCCTGAAAGTAGGAGAAATTTGCTCTAAATGAACGAAACCTTGGAATTCCTCCCTAATAAATAGGCTGTTTTCCTTATTTCCGGGGAATCAGACATAAAATTAGGGAGTTTTTCCTCAATTATATGCCTGACGACCAGAATCCTAAAGAATTTCAGGGAGAAATTCCCTAATCGCTCTATAAGAGTTTTACTTTTCGCTTCAATTGAAGCATAAGCTCATTCTTCACTTTTTGTTTCACCTAGGCCTCACTCGGTGTTCACTCGGTACTCACTCGGTACGCCACTTGAAGCATCATTTGTCATCAAATGCAGCTTCAGCTTCAAGTGTTAATTCCCTTTACCTTTGTTCAGCCCTTTCTTCGTATTAAAGTCACATTTAAGCGTTAGGAACCACCGGCAGCTTCACATGGCTCGGATACTCACGATTATGGTAAACAGTCTGCAGCACAGTAATCGCTTCTGAATCTTCATACGGATTACTGCCTGTATTTGTATTAGGGAAAGCAACGAATTTACTGGACGAAGTAATCGAGAACCGAATTCGGTGCCCCACAGCAAATCTATGAGCAATATTCGGCATGAAAATATCATATTTCTCCACCTGCCCGGGAATCAGCAGCTCAGGCGCTTCCAATCCATGACGGTATTTAGCTCTGACAATATAATTGGATAACCGGATAGAGTCCCCTTGTTCATTCACGTCACTAAGCGTAACAACCCAATCCGTATCTTTGCCAGTGCTGGCAGCATAGATAACCGCAGACAATTCTCCGGCCACAGTCAGCTCATCCGTCAGAATATCACTAGTGTAGACAAGAATATCATTGCGCAGCTCGTATTTTCGCAAATTCTCAGGCTCTCGTTCACCGCTATCATTCATAGGATCATGAGGATTATAGATATAAGTATCTTCAGGAGAATGTTCCTCAGGCGTTGCAAGCAGTTGCCCATCCCCTTGTCCTGAATTCGCTCGCCCGCCGCTGGAAAGGTAGAAGGAAGAAGTTGTGGCTTCAGCAGGTGTCCAATCCGCGGACGTTCTCCACTGATTTTCACCAACAACATAATAAGAGGCTCTAGGCTCCTGATCTATTCCATTTGGAATGCCTTTGAGGAAGCGGTCGAACCAGCGCAGCACAGAAACATCGTAATCATAGACTACGGCATCATTGCCGAAGCTCACGCCTTCGTAGTCTCTAGCTCTGTTCGGCCCGTGCTCCCAAGCGCCCAGACGGATTTTTCGATTTGGCACATCATGTTCTGTTAGCATTCTCCATGTTTCCGATACGCCGGCGCTGTCGCCGTCATACCAGCCTGAGATAACATACGTAGGCACCTGCACCTGATCACCGCGCTCGGTAAAAGTACAGTTTTTCCAGAAATCATCATACTCCGGATGCTGGCTCCACAGATCCCATGGACCTGATGTTTTGCCAATCATTTGCTGAGGGATCTCTTTAATCGGTCTTGCATCAACGGCTGCTTCCGGATTCACCGTAATGCCTCCAAAGATATCAAAATCCGTCCGAGTACCCACAGATTGAGCAAGAGTCCAAGAGAGCAATGGCCAAGAACAAAGGGTTCCCCCTTTGCGAACGGTATCAACAAATGGAGAGCCCACGTTCACTTCATCCACAACGGCCTTCAGATTCGGGTGCCCACTGGTGGCCGCCGCCACAACAACAAAACCTAGATAGGATGCGCCCCACATGCCGACGTTGCCATCCGACCATTCCTGAGCAATAATCCAGTCAATCGTATCATAACCGTCATCCCGTTCATTATAAAAAGGAATCAGTTCGCCTTCCGAATCCGCCCGACCTCTAACATCCTGCGATACTACTGCATAACCTTTATTGGCCCATCTCATAAAAATCTCTTTTTTTCCGTTGCGGTCATAACATGTTCTTACGAGAATTGTCGGCAGCTTAGTTCCCGGCTTAATACCCTCTGGTAAAAAAACATCTGTCGCCAGCTTCACCCCATCGCGCATCGGAATCAGATCAGTGCCCAGATCGTTCACCCCATATTCTGCCTTGGATAGAAGAGGATCGTCGTAGACCACTAAAGGAGTCAGCTTCTCATAACCTGCTTTAACCATAAGCTCAATACCATACCGATTCGGCGTTAAAAAAGCGATAATCTCCCCGTCCAAAGTCACAATGTCCAGAGCCGTCTCTTTGCGCAGCGCCCATACTTGTGAGGTCAGTTCGCGGCCTTCAATCTGCGCCTGATACTGGATATGCTTTTGATAGATATCGCCATTACTCAGCACTACCTCGTCTTCTGCCCATTCTGCTTTAGCATAAGCATCCAAATGTTTGTGGATTTTTTGAAGCGGGAGTACGGTCTTGAACTGTCCATCCAGCACATTGTCCTGCATTTGCGTTCTTCTGCGCGGATCGACCTTAGCTAGCATGATCTGTTGCTCTGTAAAATGAATTTTGCCTGTATAAACACCAGAAAAGTAGACGTTAAATGTAGATGTGTGTAAGTAGGTTGTCATCTGTTTATCCCCTATCCGCAAATTTCTTCAAATACACGCAGCCAGTTGCCGCCCATAATCTTAGCAATATCTGCATCCGCATAACCGCGGGCAACCAAACCTCTAGTAAAGTTAATAAAATAACTATATTTCTCAAGTCCAGCAATGGTTTCTGTAGAAGGACCGTCTCCTTTGGCGAATCCAAGCTTGGGTGCGATATGTTCTTTAAAATAAACCAATGACCAGAGCACATCGCTCATCGGCCAATCCGTTCCAATTCCGACATGATCCACGCCTACAAGCCGGATTACATATTCGATATGATCCAGCACATGGTCAATAGTTGTATGTTTAGGATCTTCATGAACAAACCAAGGCATAGCAAAAATACCAATAACTCCGCCTGTCTTGGCTATCGCGATTATCTCCTCATCACTTTTACAGCGCATATGCGGATAGATCGCCTCTACACCCGTATGTGAAGCAATCACCGGAGTTGTGGAATAAGCGCAGGCATCTAATGTAGTCTGTTTCCCGCAATGCCCCGTATCTACAATGATCCCCAGCTTGTTCAAGCGTGCAATGAATCTTTTCCCAAAATTAGTGACCCCGGCGTTCGATTGTTCTGCGCAGCCCGCCCCAATCTGGTTCTGATTGTTGTAGGTCAATTGTAGAATTCTTAATCCGAAGTTATAAAGTACATCTAATTGATCGAGATTCGTGCCCAGACCATCCGTTTCTTGTGCTGTGATAATGCCCGCTTTATAACCATTACGCTTGGCAGCACGTATGTCTTCGGCAGTTAAGGCTTTGATTAACCAATCTGCAGAATCGAATTGCAGCTGTACCTCTGCCATGCTTGTAATGATGCTGTCTAAGGATTCCAAATGAAGTTCGCGGTTCCCTGCTGTAATTCCGGACTTGTACCACTCTTCTTTATACTCAGGGATCTCTCCGCACGCAGATAGCTTTGTGATGATTTTTGCAGGCATACTGCTGTATACCATTGGCTCATCTTTATAAGGCTCACATAATTCTTTGATTCTGTCAGAGATAGAGTCTGGAATCGCGCTTGGAGATAAGGGACCTTGAAACAGCAGATCGATAATAATGTTCTGCTCATGCAAGCGTTTAGCCCGCTCCTCCTCTTGCTCCGTCAACTTGAAATCATACAGACCTTCATAAGTGCTCATCGTGTAGTCGCTCCTTAGAATGCAATTTCAGTGCCTTTATGTAATCTAACAGCTTCATGATATATAAAATTAGCTGCTGCTAAATCCTCTATGGCCAGCCCTAATCCTTTAAAAAGAGTAATGTCAGCTGCGGACCTTCTGCCCTCGATAGTGCCACTGATCAGCTCACCAATCTCCCCGACAATATGATCTGCTGTGATTTTGCCTTCGTTCAGCGGGATTAAATAATCCCCAGATTCATTCTGAGCGGATTCCAGCCGATCTACATATAACTTAGCTAATTGGACGGTCTCCGAATCCAGCTCACGGTCATTTGGTCTACATGCGCCAACAGCATTGATATGTACACCCGGTTTCAGCCATTCTCCCTTGAGCACAGGTTCGGTGGATGCTGTCACGGTACAAATGATATCCGCTGCGCTGACTGCCGCTTGAACTGTCTCCGCAACAATGATCTGCACATCATATTTTTGGCTCATCTCTATTTGGAAATCCTGTGCCTTTGCCAGCTTCCTGCTCCATACTTTTATCTCACGGATGGGTCGAACTCGCAACATCGCTTCCAGATGACTTTTTGCTTGTTCCCCAGTTCCAAGAAGAGCAAGGATCTCAGCATCCTCTCTGGCCAGATATCGGGTTGCTGCTGCACTGACTGCCGCCGTACGAATGGCTGTAATCTTTTGTCCATCCACTATAGCCTTCAGAACACCCGTAGATGAATCGAATAGGGTAACAAGACCTTGATGAGAAGGCAGGCCTGAACCATGATTGCTGGGAAATACACTGATGATTTTGGCACCAGCCACCTCTTCATGCTGCAAATAACCCGGCATTAAGCCGAGCAGATTACTCTTTTGTAAAGGAAGCACTTGTCTTAAGCTTTGTACGGCTTGTCCAGCGGAAAGAGCCTTCAAAACAGATTCCATAACGGAGATGCAAGATTCCATAGCTAACAGTTCGGCCACTTCATTTTGATTAATGACTAGCATAAGACGGACCTCCTTCTCCTCATCATGATTGCACGAACGCGAATATAAAATTTTTCTTACTATCATAACTTATCCGGTTTAAATATTCATGTATAAAGCTGGAAAGCAAAATTTGTCCTGACCCGAGTTATTCTCTATACTTAATATAGTACGTATTATATTTTAAGGAGCTGACTATTGATTATGGCTAATAAAATAACTTTAGGAAAAACCAATCTGCAGGTTCTCCCGCTGGGTCTGGGTGCCAATGCTGTTGGCGGGCATAATTTATTTCCGGGTTTAAATGATGAAACCGGCAGAAATATTGTGCGCAGCGCTCTGGATCATGGGATTAATTTTATTGATTCCGCCTTTATTTATGGACCAGGAAGATCCGAGGAACTGATTGGCGAAGTGCTGAAGGAAAGAGGCGGCCGCGACAATGTGGTCATTGCTACTAAAGGCGCTCACGTGATTACCGGTGACAAGATTACACTCGACAACTCTCCAGCTTTTCTAAGACAGTCTGTAGAAGACAGCTTGAAACGCCTCCAGACCGATTATATTGATCTTTACTATATTCATTTCCCTGATGAAAGCACACCCAAGGACGAAGCTGTAGGTGAACTTAAGAAGCTGAAGGATGAAGGAAAGATTAGAGCCATCGGGGTGTCTAACTTCTCCATTGATCAGCTGAAAGAAGCCAACAAAGATGGTCATGTGGATGTTCTTCAATCCCACTACAATCTGCTGCATCGTGATGCGGAACAAGATTTGCTGCCTTATACGCAGGAGCATGGCATTTCTTTCGTGCCCTATTTCCCACTTGCGTCGGGTCTGCTGGGCGGCAAATATAAGCAAGGCGATACATTCAGCGACATTAGAAAAAATGACCCGCTATTTCAAGGGGAGACCTTTGCCAAGAACCTGGAGAAGGTGGACAAGGTTCGTCAGATTGCCAATGCCAAAGGGGTCGAAGTCGCACATGTCGTACTTGCCTGGTATTTGACCGTACCTTCCATCGATGCGCTTATTCCGGGCGCCAAACGTCCTGAGCAGATCGTTTCCAACTTAGAGACGCTGAAGGTGCAGCTAACACCAGAAGAGATCAAAACTATAGATTCCATATTTAAGGCGTAATCTAGCCTCATTAGATTAAGGGGTTGTCCCATGGCCACGAAATGGCTGCTGGGGCAGCCCCTTTTCTGCTTTGGTTCATCGGATGATTCGGGTTAGATAGTTCGATTGCCATGATTCGTAAGATTCGTCATTCGTTCGTTTTATTTCCTTCGTACGTTCGTTCGATCGACCTATCACAGCTCCCCGCACAATGCCCTATCGGACACAGTTGACCCGTAACGCAGCATTATTGCACATTTGGAATTCCAACGGACCTCATAGCCTCTATTGGCACAAAATACACCTAATATGAACCTTTTTCTATGCAATAACGTCTCTGGGGTCCGAAACCCTGCTGAAAAGGCGATAAATTTGCATATAACGTCATCTGGGTCCGTAAGCGGCAGCGGATGGCAGTCGATCGTAGTGGAGAGCAGTCATTCTTCTCCAATATCCTAAATTCTTTGTATTAGTAAATATTGTTTGCTATACTTTCTCTGAAGTAACATTGGACTTTAATTTTTATAAAAAGGGGAATTCCTTGATGATTATTCAACCTAAAACTCGCGGATTTATATGTACAACAGCCCATCCAGAGGGATGCGCCAAACAAATACAACAACAAATTGAATATGTAAAAGCACAAAAGAAAATTGAGGGACCTGCTAATGTACTAGTCATTGGCGCTTCTACCGGATACGGACTAGCTTCCAGAATTTCAGCCGCTTTTGGTGCGGGCGCCAACACCATTGGTGTTTTCTTTGATAAAGCTGCTGAAGGTCAACGTACAGCTTCTGCTGGCTGGTACAACTCCGCAGCGTTTGAACAACAAGCAGCGCAGCTTGGACTTAAATCTCACAGCATAGTTGGCGATGCCTTCTCCGATGCTATCAAAGAGAAGACCATTGAATTGATTAAAGCTGAATATGGCTCAGTTGATTTAGTTGTCTATAGTGTCGCTTCACCACGCCGCACTCATCCGGTAACAGGAGAAACCTTCTCCTCCGTCATTAAACCGGTGGGAACCGCTTATACGAACAAAACCTTGAACTTCCACACAGGTGAAGTTTCCATGACCACTATTGAGCCTGCCTCAGAAGAGGAAGTACGTCAGACCATCGCAGTTATGGGCGGCGAAGACTGGAGAATGTGGATCGATCAGCTTCAAGCAGCTGGTGTGCTTGCTGATGGAGCTACAACCGTTGCTTACTCCTACATCGGGCCTGAAATCACTCACCCTATCTATCGCGACGGAACGATTGGTCAAGCCAAACATGATCTGGAACAAACAGCGATCCAACTGAATGATCGCCTGTCCACTCAAGGTGGACGTGCTTTTGTTTCCGTGAACAAAGCTCTGGTAACCCAATCCAGCTCCGCGATTCCTGTAGTCCCTCTTTATATCTCTGCATTGTATGAAGTAATGAAGGAAAAAGGGCTGCACGAGAACTGTATTGAACAAATGTACCGTTTATTCTCTGAGCATCTTTACAGTGGGGGCGAAGCTACTGCTGACGGAGGCTGCTTGATCCGAATTGATGACTGGGAAATGCGTGAGGATGTTCAGACTGAGGTTATGAAACGTTGGGACGAGCTGACAACCGACAATGCAGGTGAGCTTGCTGATCTTGAAGGCTACCGCCAAGATTTCTTTAACCTGTTTGGTTTTAGAACAGAGGGTGTAGACTACGAAGCTGACATTGATCCTAATGTCGACATTCCAAATATGTATTAATAACTGATCTATAGACAAATGAGGTTATCTCTGAAGTAGTGAATTCTACTGTTGAGATAACCTCTTTCTCTTTTAGATAGACATTGGCTTACCTCCCCTCTTTATGATATGGTTTGATTGAATACTGCATGTTCTACTAACATTCGAAGGAGTGAGTCACTTTTGGTTAAAAAAATTAGTGTAGCAAACGGCGCACTTGAGGTGTCACAAATTTCGCTTGGCTGTATGCGGATTGCTGATTTATCTGCAAAAGAAGCAGATACACATGTACATAGTGCCCTCGAGCTCGGAATAGACTTTTTTGACCACGCCGACATCTACGCAGCTGGCAAAGCCGAAGAAGTATTCGCAGGTGTACTGGAGAACAATCCGGGTATGCGTGATAAAATGATGATCCAAACCAAATGCGGAATCCGCAACGGTTTTTTTGATTTCTCCAAGGAACATATCCTGCAATCCGTGGAAGGCAGCCTTAAGCGCTTGAAAACAGACTATATCGACGTCCTACTGCTTCACCGTCCTGATACGCTATTCGAGCCAGAAGAAGTCGCTGAGGCTTTTGATATTCTGGAAAGCAAAGGTATGGTCAAACACTTTGGTGTCAGCAATCAGAACCCGTTGCAAATCGAGCTGCTTAAGAAAAATGTAAAGCAACCGCTGCTGTTCAACCAGCTGCAATTGAGCATTATGGTCACTGGCATGATTGATACAGGTTTCAATGTGAATATGACTAACTCCGGTTCAGTTGTTCATGATGGCGGGATTTTGGAGTACAGTCGCCTGCATGACATGACCATTCAGCCTTGGTCGCCTTTCCAATATGGCTTCTTTGAGGGCGTATTCTTAGATAACGATAAGTTCCCTGAATTGAACGAGGTCATTAACCGCTTAGCAGCTGAAAAAGACGTAACCAATACAGCTATTGCCATCGCATGGATTCTTAGACATCCGGCAAATATGCAGCCTGTCGTTGGCACAACTAATACGCAGCGCTTGCGTGATATTGCCAAAGCTTCCGATATTACTCTCACTCGGCAAGAATGGTATGAAATCTACCGTGCTGCCGGCAATGTCCTTCCATAAACACCTAAAGCCACGAGGTACGTTATTAACGTACGCCGTGGCTTTTTTACCAGAGAGCGATTCAATCCTCACGTTCTAGTAAAACTAGATAGACAGCGTCAAGATATTCGTATACTCACAAAAAGAACACAAAAAATAATAACTACTACCGAAATACTTAAGATCATAGTTGTTCTTTTGTTATCCTTTTTCATAATCCATCCTTCCTTTCTATAGATGCACATCTCTCTTTTCAAAAGAAACTAAAGCAACGCTCAAGCAAACTCCTATGATTACAACAGGGATTAGGATCATACGAACACCCTCGTTTAAGGTATATATTTCATGTGAATTTACAGCAGAGAATTTAAAAATTTGCGTCGTTAGCGTATTTTCAGAAACCATTCGCAGATATACATATGATGAGTCTTTAAGATAACCACTGAGCAGAAAATCGCCAAATACAAAAACAAACGTGGCAATAACAGCGGTAGCCGATTTTTTCATCAATACTCCTAACAACAGCACGACAGCGGAATAAGCTGCGAGATACAAAATATTGAATCCAATAGCCCCCATAGCAACGATAAACTTCCCCTCTAAGCTTTCATTTCCGATATGGGAACCCGTAACAAGCGCTGCCAGCATATACAATACATAAAAAAGACCAAAAAATTGAATTACCCACCATAATACCACTTTTAATTCGGTCAGATATTTTCCCAGTAAATATAATGACCTGCTCTGACCCGAAGCGATAATGGTTTGAACCGACCCATACTCAAATCCCTCGGTAGCAAAAAAACAAACGTAAATCGGGATGATAAAATACAGAAAAAAAGATAACTGAATGCTAGTGATTAAAGGCTCTAAAGGACCATCTATATCAAATCCTACTTGTACCCCCATCCAAACCAGTAATAAGGCACTTCCAAACAGCAAAAGAAGACTTATCCCCTTGAACATGGGATCCTTGGTTACATAATAAGCTTCAGCCTCAAGAAAATTCCTCATTCGTTACCTCCAGCAATTAGATCCATATAATAGTTCTCAAGATTTGGAGCCGACAGGTTAATCCCTTCAATATGGATGCCCCGCTGTAGAAAAAAAGACATCAGCTCTTCCAGATTTGTACTCTCTTTAGGAATTTGAATTTCTCCAGCTTCGCTGATCGTAATGGTTTCTAGTTGGAGTTCACTTTTCAAAATCTGAAGTGTCGCTGCGGGATCAGCCGTTCGAATACAGATCTTTGTTTCCGCCGTATGCAAGAGTTCCTCCGCAGAAGCTTCTTTGATTAACCTTCCTTTATGAATAAAACCGTATTGGGTCGCAAGTAGCTGCAACTCACTTAAAATATGACTGGATATTAGTATAGTCACTCCTTGCTCTTTGGATAGCTTCTCCAGGATTTTTCGCACTTCTACAATGCCTGACGGATCAAGACCATTAATAGGCTCGTCCAATACCAGAAATTTGGGATCGTTAAGTAGAGCAATAGCCAGACCTAAACGTTGTTTCATCCCAAGGGAGTATTCTGAGGTTAGCTTAGAACCGGCATCTGCCAGAGAAACTGCCTGCAATACTTCCGCAATTCTGCTCTTATCCTTAATCCCAAACGCACGGCAATAAAACGTAAGATTTTGCTTCGCATTTAGATTAGGATAAAGCGCTGGCCTTTCAATTAGAAATCCAACCTTTCGCCTCGCCTCGTGAACAGCTTTTGTGTCCTTTTTTTCAAAAAGAGAGATTTCGCCATGTGTCGGATGTACCAATCCGCCTATTATCTTCATTAATGTAGTTTTACCTGCCCCATTTTCGCCAACAAACCCATAAATATCTCCTACCCCAATCGTCATATAGACATCCTGAAGCGCAAAAGACTCTCCGTATTGTTTGCTTAAACCTTTGGCCTCAAAGATCGTTTGAGTCAAATCAAACACTCCTCTTTTCACTTTTCCACATCCTAACATGTTGCCATGAACTCTACATTCAAACTGTAACAATCAAGTTAGTTAATGTAATTATTAAGAAGGATTTGTATAATGTGACTTATATGGTCGACAAATTCCCGGATATTTTGGACAATTCTTGTCGAAAGGAATGATAAAGTGATACGTATTGCTGTCTGTGATGATGACTTTCCCACTACTGAATTAATAGAGAGACTTATTCTGGAGACTCAAAGGAATTTCACAAGGAAAATAGAGGTGTCGATCTTTTATTCCGGAGAAAGCTTCACTAAGGCCATTCAAGAGGCCTGCGCGTTTGATATTATTTTTATGGACATTGAAATGGCGGATATGGATGGAATAAAAGCTGGGTATGTACTGCGGGGAAATGATGAAAATGATCTAGTGCAGCTTATCTATGTCTCTAGTCATGATGAATATCATCTGCAACTCTTCGATGTTCAGCCCTCGGGATTTATAAAGAAGCCTATCGATTCAGAGATATTTAAGCAAAAACTGATTTCTACGATTGAAAAAGTAATTCGCAAGCTGCAGCAAGGCAAAAAAAACTTCTTATCACTACAGCAAAAAGGAAAAGAAATTCTAATCCCCTATCGAAATATCATCTATCTGGAAAGCAACCGGCGGAGAATTATTCTTTATTCCTGCAAGGATCAACATGACTACTACAGTACACTAAACGAGGAAGAGCAGAAGCTTCCTGTGAGCGATTTTGTCCGAATCCATCAATCCTACATCGTTAACTTTTACTTTATTAAAGAAATCAGTAACCAGGGAGTAATTCTCCTTAATGGCGAAGCCTTACCCATTAGTGCAAAATACAGTGCCGATTTTAAGAAAAAATATCTGAAATTCAGGGGGAGTCTTGTTGGATAATATCTTTCTGGAGGAGTTATTCTATCTAGTAACGCTTCCACTTTTACCTATCATCATTCATTACTTCTACAGCCATTGTTTCGTTAGCCGACTTACCACCAAAGCCAATCTTGTTATCGTGTACTCTCTATATTTCCTCTGTATTGTCTTTCTGCACTATAGCTCACTGCCAGGCTCAATCCTACTCACACTCAATATTGGCCTGATTGCTCTCTTATCTTTTTTTTACAATGGAAATATCAAATGGCGGATCGTTGCCGCTCTTTTTCTGGTTGCGCTTATTACGCTTAGTGAGTTATCACTACCCCTATTTTACTCGACAAAGGGATATATTCTGAACCAGTTTCTTTCCAAGCTGCTGATGTTTATATTAGCTTTTGTATCCGTGCGCGTAGCTAAAGCCTTTGGAAATGGCGGGTTATCTAAATGGTATTGGGTTCTATTATTTATTTGCCCTTCTATAAGCACACTAGGGATCTACAGCTTCGCATCCAGCCTTTATATGCAGTCCTTCCCTACCCTTGTTCCAATCCTATCCACAGGACTACTCATTATAAATTTATTGATATTTATCTTATGTGACCGTATGTTAGTTATCCAATCTGCGCAGAACCAAAGTTATTTACTTGAGCAACAAAATGCTTACTATGTAAATCAATATCTTTTGACAAAAGAAATACAGGAAGAATCTTTTAAGTTCCAGCATGATATTAAAAATATTCTCATAGGTTTACGCGCAAAGGTACAATCCGGTGAAGCTGCCAATCTAAATGAGTTGGACAACTTACTGGGGCAAATAGACAATCCAATAGGCGTTAGCAATAGCGGGAATACGATTATTGATTCCATTATCAACTACAAGCAGCAGGTCGCTGAGAAGCATCAGATCCCCTTCAAGTTAGACTTGAACATCCCTGTACAGCTGACGCTCGACACCACAGTTATCAGTGTGATTTTAGGAAATGCACTGGACAATGCCATTGAAGCTTGTTGCGATAAAAGAAATGAAGAGTGCTATATAACCATACATATGCATTATCTTAACGAAAGCTTGTTCATCCGGATTCAGAATCCTTATGTGAATGAAATTCATACGAATCGTTTTGGCGACATCTGCTCCACAAAAACTAATAAATCCGGTCATGGTATAGGCTTAAAAAGTATCCAGAAGGTCGTAGAGGATAGTAATGGCTTAGTAGATATTTCATATAACAATAATCTATTTCAAGTCGAAATTGTTCTTTTTATGGTCCCCTGTAAAAAAAGGATTTAGAAGCTTATCATAAGCTTCATCATAAACCCAAGTGATTCCTTCATCTTTACTGGTAAGATATATAGTTCCTGCCACACCGGTATCTTGATCAATTAACGAGATAGGGAACAGTCCTTCCTTTCTATTAAAGATAGGAGAAAGGGGATTTTTTTTATATTTATCAAACTTTTCTGGAATTTAATAAGCTCTGAAAATGAAAAAGGTCTATAAAATCGCTTATTAAGCAATTTTATAGACCTTTTTAGTATACCGGTGAGAGGAATGGAACCTATCGGTATTTATTTTGAACGCATCAATAGATATAGGAAGTAAGGCACACTCAGCATTGTTACAATAATTCCTGCGGGAATATCTGACTTAAAGCTGACCGTTCGAGCAATCGTATCCGCTACAAGCAGCAATAGCGCACCAATAAGCGCTGAAGTAGGTAGAAGCACTTTGTAGTCGTGACCTACCAGCTTGCGAGCCACATGCGGACTAATCAATCCAATAAAGAAGATCGAGCCCCCGAGCGCTACACAGCCAGAAGCTATGCCTACAGCCGCAATTGCCAAGCGCAAAAATTTCTTCTTTACAGCAACACCTAATCCTATCGAAATTTCGTTGCCTAGCACCAAGACGTTCAATGTCCTGAAATTAGAAAGAATATATGCGAATAGCAGCAATACCCAAGGTGCCAACAAGCTGATATAAGACCACTTGTCACCCCATAAATATCCTGCTTGCCAACGCTGCGCAAACTCATACTTCTGGTCATCAAGCTTTAAAGTCAGGAATAGCGATAGCGCACTAAACCCCATATTGATCGCAACACCAGTCAAGACAAGTCGTGTAGAAGAAATCATACGACGTTTTCTATAGGCTAGAACATAGATCAGAGCTGCTGCCAGCAGACCACCTAAGAATGCCATAGACGGCAGTAATAATGTTATAGCGGCGCCTTGAATGCTTACCGTTGAGATAATCAGCAACACCATAAGACCTGAACCTGAGCTAATACCAAGCATGCCGGGATCAGCCAGATCATTGCGCAGCAAAGCCTGCATAACTGCACCTGCCAGTGCCATCCCAAATCCAACAAGTATCGCTAATACGATCCGGGGAAGACGAAACTTATAAACAACGAGATTATGCTCCTCTGGACCTTGTCCAAGCAATACTTGAAATACTTCAAGTGGATTGAGGGACACCTTTCCCATATTAAGACTAAGAATAGCTCCTGCAATAAGCAGTATTAAAAGAGATAGAATCCATATTGTAGCCTTATGCGATTTAACAACATTCATTTGAAGGCTCTCCTCTCTTTGCTCGCAATTAGCAAGAAGAAAGGAACACCAATCATTGCAAAAATAATGCCCAGTGCTGTCTCTGCCGGACGATTAATCAGCCTTCCTGCGATATCCGCTACAACCATAAGTGCGCCGCCGTAAATGGCTGATGCCGGAATAATATAACGATAATCTACACCTACAAAAAAACGCATAATATGCGGAATAATCAACCCTACAAAGCCGATTGGCCCTACAAGTGCAACAGCTACACCCGCTAGTAAAAGGACCGCAAGCGTAGCTATCATCTTAACGAGAACGATCCGTTGCCCGAAGCCTTTCGCAATCTCTTCCCCCAAGTTTAAAACAGTGATAGAGCGTGCAATGAATAGTGACAAAGCCAGTCCACCTAAGAACCAAGGTATAACTAGCCTAATTTCCACCCATGTTGCTCCAGCCACACTACCCGAAGTCCAATAAGCAAGGGCACGACCAATTCCATAGTTTAATGAGATAAATGACCCCACAGCTCCAAATAGCATTGTAATTGATATTCCAGCTAGCACCAGTCGTTGAGGTGTCATTCCTGAACGATTCAATGAAGCGGCAAGATACGTTAATCCTGCTCCAAGTCCTGCGCCAATAAAGCTAACCAGCAAGGTTGTTGTCTGCAGTTGTCCTGGAAGAAAAACCAGTGTAACGGCCATTGAAAGTGCTGCTCCTGCATTTACTCCCATTAATCCGGAATCTGCTAAGGGATTTCGCGTATAGCCCTGCATAACCGCTCCTGCTACCGCGAGACACATACCTGCAATAATATCAGCTGCTGTACGCGGAATACGAAGGGCATGAATAATCTGATGCTCGGTCAGTTCAGGATCAAAATTAAAAATCGCTGTCCATGCCATCTTCAGGCTCATAGAAGCAGAGCCAAATGAGATAGAAGCTGCTACTGAAAGCAGCAGCAGCAGTATCCCTAGGAGTAGAAACAGACCGAAATACGATTTCCCTCTTAAATCAGGGATAACGGTTGTTCTATCATCTAGCTTTCTATTTTTTTTCATACGCTGACACTAGCTTCTCAACTACAAAATCTAGCTGCTTATCAAGAGAGTAGATATCGGAATAATATGAAAAATCAAACCCAATTTCGATCAATCTACCTTCTTTAATTGCTGGAATGCTGTTCCAAATTGGATTGTCCGACAAATCATCAGCCCCATCCCATACAGAGCGGAACACGAAGTCTCCTATATACTCAGGTAACACCTCTAAGGAAACAAACCCTCCAGTAGCCTTCTCTCTGCCATCAATCTTTTTCTGAAGAATCTCTGGTGCTTTTAGCCCTAAATATTCATAAATGATCTGAGAGCCCCTTCCATAAAGCTTGCTATCGATCACCGCCATCTCTTTTTTGCCGCCTTCGATAATGGTTACTGTCTTATCCAAAATTCCAAGTTCATCAAGCTGCTGCTTGCTCTTCTCCAACTTCTCGTGGAAATTATCTAATAGAGCTTGTGCCTCCTGCTCCTTGCCAAATACCTCGCCAATCTTCATTACACGTTCATCCGTCGCCATTTTTTCATAAGGAATTGGAACGGTCGGTGCAATATCCTTAAGGATTTCGTAAGTTTCTTCAGAAGCAGCTATGATCAAGTCCGGCTTTACTGCCATAATAGCCTCTGGATTAGGCTCATACCATGAACCTAGATCTTCAATCCCCCCCAGCTCTTCTGCAAAGGCCGCTCCTTCAAAGACACTCGAAGTCCCTACTGGCTTAATGCCGAGGGCCACAAGATCCCCTTGAAGGTATAACACGACAACCCTCTTTGGATTAGCTGGAACAACAATATCTCCCTTTATTGTAGAGATAGTTCTTGTCTGAGCCTCCTTAATGGCATTGTCAGCTGCAGTTGAATTATTTGCTGGTGATGATGTAACTTCAGAAGCTTTGGATCCATTAGAATTTGTGGCATTAGAACCAACACTTGCAGATCCACATGCACTTAATAGCAAGGTAAAGCTAAGCAGCATCGCTACAATAAAACTTGACGTCTTTGTTAATCTCATAGGTGAAGACCCTCCGGTTATTTCATTATGGTAATAGTAATGATAATGATTATCATACTCAATAACATTATATCGGGAGGATATGTGCTCGCCAATGGAGAATTTGGCGGTGGTAAATGGACGATTGTCCGATGAGCTCACCTGCCTGCTTTCCTTGCGGAACCGGATGGGAGATTGACCATTGTATTTACTGAACATGCGACTGAAGTAATATACATCGTTATATCCAACTTCTTCTGCAATATCGCGAAGTGGAGCATCGGTACATCGTAATAGCTCTTCTGCATGTTTAAGCCGGAATCGTATCAAGTATTCAATCAAGCTGAACCCCGTCTCCCCTTTAAAACGCGTTGATAAATGACGAGGGCTGTAATTAAATTGCTCCGCTATAGATTCTAGTGATAAATTATGACGATAATGCTCCTCAATATAACGGACAACCTGCCCAATGACATCCGGTTGCCTGAGGTTAATTCCATCCTTTGTGAACTGCTTTAATAACTCATGTATAAACTGATAGAACAAGCCTTTAACTTGAATTCTTTCCAATTGGCTTCCTTGTGCCCAAAGTTGTTCCATTGCCATTAGTTGATAGTGCAGTGGTAATGGCTCCAAAGACTCGAAGCTATACTGCATCCGAAATGGATTGCTGCGTTCTAAAAGTCTTGCTAAATCCTTTCTTCCTGGCAAGGAGGCTCTATAGAATAATAAATAGTATTCAAACAACTTCCCTGTCTCTATACTTAGTCTCATGCCCTTGCCACCATGCACAATAAAGTGACGGTCTGCGTCGTAATCTATGCCGTTGAGATTCAAGCTGGCCGTACCCCGCACACAGTAGATAAATCCACATGCTGGTAATACATAGCCTTGCAGCTTGTCCCCAGGCTTCATCACAGCATGTCGAATATCAAGTACTTTAACAGCGGCATAATTCCATGCGAAAATATGATCTTCCAGCCTCATCTTTGCAATACACTCCGATCTGCTCCACAATCTATTTGAATTAATTATATTTCACAATAAATGATAATGATTATCAATTAGTATTAGATAGTTCCTCTATTTTGTCAATCGCTGTTTAGTATCATGATTGCTTATAGCTTTCGAAATGGAGCTTCCTCAGGAATGCCTCTATCTCATTCACATATCCGCTTACATTAATCTTCCTCAGTACAACTAAGTACAATTTCTTATTCACACTTGAAGGATGTATCAAAAGTTTTCCGGCACAGACATGAACGGAATTGTAAAAAAACAAACAAAAAAGTTCATCAGATATAGTATCTAATGAACTTTGAGTTGATTTAGTTGGTACCGGTGAGAGGACTCGAACCTCCACGGTTTCCCTCTCGATTTTGAGTCGCTCATGCTATCGGGAAGATAGCAGAAACTAAGTCAAAGAAAAGGAATCTAAAGCCCGCGAAAATCCTTGTAAGATCAAGTTTTTTTGCAGGTTCTTTCGTTAGATTTAAACGCCGCAAGGCTTCCGGGAATCTTCTCAAATAGTAGTCGCTTTTGCACAAATGAGAGAACTCGGAGAGAACTATAACAGATCAGCCCGCTCCCTATCATTGACAGATAATATCGAAGCTTTGGCTTCAGGGAGGGGAATTGATATGAGAAAAACAACAGTAAACACTATCGCTAATCAAAAAGGCAGTACAGGTAAAACCACCACCACTTATAACCTGGCTTACGCCTTATATAATGAAGGAAAAAAGATATTACTGATTGATTTTGATCCTCAAGGGAATCTAACGATGTACTTTGGTATCGAACAACCTGATAAACTCCCTTACTCTATGTTCAACATCAAGAACGCGATGATGACGGACGAACCGCTTCCATCGCCCGAAGAGTGCATTCATTCTCAAGGTAACATTGACCTGATTCCTAGCAACATTGAACTGTCTGTTGCCGAAATTAACCTACGGGATGAAAATGGCTGTGAAAAGACATTGACCACTTTACTGGAACCGATGAAAGCCAACTATGACTACATCATTATAGACACGACTCCATCACTTGGCTTACTCAATATCAATGCTTTGGTAGCACTCAACTGCTCAGATCATTGTGAAGGTAAAGAAGCGAATCAATCCACATATTCGCATTGAGGGCGACTTGATGACCAGGTGCGACACCCGTACCAATTTATATAATGAAACCATTCGTCTAGTGAAAGTGTGGTGTATCATAGAAGTCAGTCGTCCGGCAAGTTTATTTTGATCAATGAAAATGGACTCTAGACTCCAAAGCGAGGAAAACTGTCGGCCTGTCTTTTACGTTATTCAAAAATAATTAAGTCATCTATCTCCCCTAACGCAAAATACAAGAATCCTTTGAATTTATCAATCGTAACATTCCGTAAAATATCAGCAAAATCTTCATAATCTTTTATTACTTGAAAATTATTAAAGTAAACTTTATTCAATATCTCTGCTTCGCATTCACTTCGACTTATTGGACTAAATCTATTACTGTATACATTTATCCTTAACTCCTCTTTTAACTCGTGGAAATTTACACTTTCAAGCATGAAATTTATTATCTGTTCCACATCTATGGTTATCTTATTTGGAGTCTCGTAAATATCATTGCTGCTCGTTAATTCAAATATATAGTAAATTCTAGTAGAGTCCTCATTACTAAAAAATATAATTTCAAATTTACAGTTATTTTTGACACCATAAGCTTTATCTAATAATTTGCAAATACTTATCAAGTACAATTCATTGAGAATCGTTTGTTCTTTGTTAAAAATCTTAGAAAAATAAGTACTAGAAAGTGCAACTTTTTTATCACTATTACAAAATAATTTAAATATTTGTACATCTATATTTAAATTAGATGCTATCCGTTCCAGTTCTTTGTCATGGAATTCTTGCTTTTCCACACAACCTCTTCGCTTTGTTTTTTGAGGCAAGTCAGAAATAACAAACTCATTTTTTTCATGATTAAAAATGAAATATCTTAAATTTCCTGCTACATAAATACTACTTAAAGTCTCAAATAATTGGTCAACGTTCAAACTTTTTACGTCCTCAAGTAGGCCTATTGGTCGAGAAACAATATCTTTATTTAAAAAATGAATCATTACATTGATCTTTGCCACCTCATTGTGTTTCGATAGTATTTCTTCCTCGACCTCTCTAATGGCCATTAACATTAAGTCATAATATTCATTTTTATTATCTAATATCCTCCTCACATAGTTTTCAAATTCAAAGATAAGGTTTAAACCTACTTGGTACTTCGCATTGCTCCAACTATATAAGCAATAGCAGTAACTTGTTTGTCCTCTCAAATTACTTTCTTTCTCTGTGAAAAAATCTTTGAGCATCGCCAGTATAACAAAGTGCTCTAGAACGTGAGCTAAACCGTTGTTGCTAATACCATCTTTTTCTGATCCAGCTTCGCATAAAATAAAAAATGAATACATCATCTACCTTCTTTCCGAACTTCACTTCATTTTTTTATCCTTGATGTGTTTTAACTTTATGCGTAATGCTCAATCTAAGAAGTAAACCTCATTTTATTAATCCATCTTGGCAAAAATAGTAGGAGTATAAATAAAACTGCAACAGTAATGGAAGGAACGGCAATAATTCTAGAAATACCTCCATAGGGTTCAAAACTTGTGTAATAGCTATTGAACTTGGCTATCTGCATGGGCAGAAAATTGCCCACATAATGTTTCAGAAAGAATACCTCGCTCATCTGAATGGCGTAAGATATGGCTATGGTGAATAGTAACAGGGCGTAGCCAGTATAAATCTGTGTGACTAATACGCTGATCAATAAAGTAATCCCTGTCATCAGTGAGATTGCCACATATCCAATAACCAGGTTGATTAAAAACTGCTCGAAATAATTCACCGCAACCATTGATAAAAAAAATTGTGGACTACTTTGTATAGGCAAATCCGCTCCTTGTAAACCGTACATAAAGAATATAGGCGTAATGTAAATCGCTACCGCCGTCAGATAAAGCAATAAAGAGAGCTGGAAGGCGTTGATAATCCGTATCCTACTCAGCTTACGTTTTCCAAACCTCGTGGATTTGACCAGTCCGTCCACGCCCAAGGTCTCGTCTTCATTAAAAATTGGGACCAGTAGAATGGAAATGAGAACCAGGACAATAAAAACACACTGGCTCATCCCTGAGTTAACGTTCTTCCATCCCTCGGCATAACCCATCCGGATAGGTTCGGAGAGAGAAGCCGCTGCAAAATTCCCGTTGCTGATTCCTTCCCTAGAACTCCCCGCTTCCTTCTGTGCACTTTTGATGATGTCTGCCCTGTCCTGATAAAATTGTTCTGCTGAGACATCCCGTATTCCAGTCCAGTTCCAGCCATACACTTGGATAATTATATCCAAGGCTGGCAAATCTGCAACATCCGCTTTATTCCTGTCTTCTGGTAGGCTAAGTTCTCTGTATTTTTCCAAAATTTTATTAATCTCAACTTCATCCAATACCTCCGGTTGATAGAAATACCGGTATTCCGTCCCATCTGTTACCTCATATCTTGCCTGATTTAAATAACCTGTTTTGATGGTGTCTAAGTTGTAAAAGGTAAGTATCAGAAACAATGCCAACAAAAAACCGAATATGTTTATGTTTAGGATTTTACTTCTGTTTACTTTTGATAAATAGCTCATGATTTCACCTACCTTCCTCTACTGTAAATAATATCTTCTCATCCATATAGAGATACCGATTCGAGATAAGAGAATGTACACAGTACCCAGAAACAGGGCGACAAAAACATAAGGAAATACAGTATTACCCACAAAATATAATTTCTCTATGCCTATAAGATTATTGATAAAGTTCTGGGGCATGAAGACCATCACTTTTTCAATCAGCGCCCCCCTCCCCATCTGATAAGTATTTACGAGATAAAAATAAATCAGTGAAAGTGCTAATACCAGTTTCCCTCTTTTAAAAACCACGGACAAAAACAGGATAAGATGCGTCACGACAAGTGTGGAAAAGTATCCCATGGAAATATAGAGTAACCCCTCTTGAAGCTGATTCATAGAATAAAATGTAATTGTTCCGATTTGAACCGAAGAGTCCCAGCCGTGCAGCGTATACACTGCGGTAATAAACAGCAGTATGATCGCAATATACACAAAATAGGCTATCGTAGAAAACACACAAGCGGCACCAAGCTTGTAGCTGAGCAGCCTCCTCCTGCTCTCCTTGGTGGATAAGGTCACCTTGTCAATTCCTTTGCTGCTGTTTTTGGAGAATCCTTCGCATAGGATAAAGGCCAAGAACATAAAGAAAAGGTAGATCGTATTTAATAAACCTATTTTCAGGTACTCCCAGCCACTATCGTATTTGAATAAAAATGGGGTGGGTACTTTTTGCATTTTCTGGGATATGATTTCGATTTGTTTCTCTGTATAAGGAAATAGATTTTGTTCAGTGGATAAATATTCGGTAAAACTGCCCTTCCAATCTACATAAAAATTGGAGAGCTGCTCATCCGTTAAATTTAAGCTGTTATCGAGAACACGGTACTTTATATATGGAAAGTTCAGTTCCCAGTTCAGCGCATCGTGAGGAAAAGTTAATCTTTTTCCCAACTTGCGATCTGTATCTACTTCGCCTTCAATATAAGGTTTGTCCACGCTGTTTTCGTAGTTTTGTTTCATTTGTAATAAATAATCCGTCGTCATCGTGCCCTCAACCGTGCGCTCCCTTAAAATTTTCCAGCCTCCAAGACCGCTATGTATGGTTCCCTCATCATCCAAGACATCTATACTCTTGGCGGTTTGAATCCAGGGGATCAGAATAATAGTGAGAAAGAGTAGGCTGATAATTACTGTATTTTTATTTAATATTTTTTTCAGTTCTAATGGAATGAAATTACGCATGGCTCCCACTCCCTAAGTAGATGTAGTAATCTTCCAGCGTGGGCTCGCATACGATTGCGCCTGATTCCTTTTCTCCCAAGTAACGGACATTAACAACGTTTTCTTCCTGCCGGATCCGTACGATCAGGTGCTCCTTTTTAAAGGAGGCCAGTCGCTCTCTGTCCATCTCCTCAGTAAATACTTTTCCTTTAATCCCGGATAACATCTTTTGCACATTACCTTGCTCTTTAATTTTCCCCTGATTTAGGATGATCACATTGGTGGTAATTGCTTCGATATCCGAAATAATGTGGGTAGAAAACAAGATGATCTTGTCCTGTCCCATTTCGCTTATGATGTTTGAAAAACGGATTCGCTCATGGGGGTCAAGCCCAGCGGTGGGCTCGTCAAAAATTAATATCTTCGGATCGTTAATAATGGCTTGGGCAATGCCCACCCGCCTTTTCATCCCTCCGGAAAAGGTTTTGACCTTTTTATTAGCAACATTCTCCAGGTTGACAAACTGTAATACCTCTGGAACTTTGTGCATCAGTTCTTTTTTTGACAACCCCTTCAGTGCTCCCATATATTCCAGATATTCTGTTGCTGTAAACGCGGAATAAACCTCGAAATCCTGGGGAATATATCCCACAAGATTCCGGTAGTCGTCGTTCATATGGAAGATATCCTTGCCGTTAAAGGTAACCTTACCACTAGTTTGATGGTCAATTGCCACAAGGATTCTCATCAAGGTGCTTTTCCCTGCCCCATTATCTCCCAAAAGCCCATACACACCTTCAGGCAATGTAAAATTTAGTTCACTGATTGCCCGTTTCATTCCAAATGTTCTTGTTAAATTCTCCGCTTTAATTTCCATCGCTAATTTCCTCTCTCAATTGATATACGTCTCCTTCCGAGAGAACTTGCCATTCTTCTCCCGTAGACTTTCTACCTAACAGGAGGTTGGTATATTCTCCGTCCAGCTTTTTCACTTCCCATGCGAACAGATTTTCATTTTCGAATCCTGCTATGATACCTGTTTTTTCTTCCTTGTATAGAATATTTTGGATTCTCGGATCATCAGTGTTTCCCCTAGTGCCATTATCCGCTGGTTCGGGAAACCGATCTGAATTTTCTCTCATGTATGCATCAACTGTTTTGTAGATGCCTGTTATATCCTCGATAGAAAGAGATGGAACTTCTATTGTTGGCCTAATTGAAGACTCTTTTCTTCCTTGCTCCCGATAAGTTCTTTCATTTTTTTTCCTCCCTTCATCAAGACGTTTGTCCAAAGCAATATCCTCAAAAGTCCTTTTATCATCTAGCGTTGCATCCTTTGGAGATTCCTCATTGCCCGGATTCTTATTCTCTGACTTTACATCCTTCGGATTATTATCTAAGGTAATTAAATCCTCTGAGATGGTTTTATCATCCTGTATGCTTGCATATTCTGAGTAGCTGCTTTGATTTTGGAAGTAGAGGCTTCCTCCAATCAAAATGGTTATAGTTAATACAAACATTAAGATTTTTTTCACTAAGACACCTCCATTTTTTATATGTAATTCTACATTTTATCGTTTATTTCAACTGACTTAATTTTCCGTATAAATTTAAAGTATCCCTAATCTGAGCCTGATCTGGATGACTAATGTCCTTTAATGGCGCCCCCATGACGATGACTATATACTCACGGTTATTCACTAACCCAAGTGTTGCCCAACATTGTCCAGCAGCAGATGTAGTTCCCGATTTACCTCCAATAATTTTGAAGCCGATTTGCTGATCTTCATTAAGGTACTTCAGTACCGTCGATTCTAACAGAATCCCTTCTGGATGGTCTGTTGTTGATGTCGTCAGGTATGTCTCTTGAGTAAACATCTTTTTAAAATCCTCGTTAGCTAATGCATAATCCAAAAGCTTTCCCACGTCTGAAGCGGTTGTATACTGATTGTCATCATGAAGGCCCTCAGGACTAGTGAAATGTGTACCATTTAAGCTGAATTCAGCGGCTTTATCATTCATCATCAAAACAAAATTTTCCACACTTCCCGCAACATGGACAGCTAAAGTGTTTGCCGCTTCACCACCAGAAGTGAGAAGCGTCCCATATAACAAGTCTTGGTAGGTAACCTCCTCATCTTCGCGAAATCCGGCCATAGAAGAGTTACTTGCAAGAAGCTCACCGAACGTTCTCCGGTCTACCGGCGCGATTACAGATAAGTCATCAACATGCTCAAGGGTGACAATTGCGGTCATAATTTTTGTCAGTGAAGCAGGATAAACCTTGGCTCCCGCACTTTCTTCGTAAATGGCTTGATCAGACTCTCTGTCATAGACATAAATATATGGACTGGCATAAGTGTTCTGTACAAAGAATGGCAAGACCTTTTGTGAATCTAAATTCAGTTTACTTGCTGTTCCTATTAGCACTCCGAGAAGAACAATTGTGAATACTGATATTCTTACTAACTTGGGTTTCCTGTTCTTTAGCTTGCTACGTTCACCTTTCTCCATTTCCATTTTCTCCCTATTCTTCTTGGTACAAAGTATAGATTCAACACCTTAAAAATCTAGGTGTGTAGATCTTAAGTTTTTCTTAAATAAATGGTTTGTGCTTTACTATACTTCTCTACTTCATTAGTATCCAGCCGTACACGAACTTCAACCGAGCGTTATATATAAAATGTTTCAAATAAATAGTGACATCAAAAAAATATCATCTAAATATTTTACTGCAATGTTGGTATTGCCTAACGTTGATTCTTTCTTTGTAAATCACTCATATATCCCTTAATATGCTCCAATAACAAACCAGTAAATTTTAAGAATAAAAAAATATGATGTCACTATTTTAAGATTGATATATTGCAATTTAGCAATTATAATAAACACAACCTACTATATGAAAGGTGAATGAAATGAAAAAACTGCCTAGAATCAGTCAAAAAGAACAAGATGTGTTATTGGTTTTTTGGCGAGATGGCGGAAATTTAACCGCATCAGCCATCGCAGATAAAGGGGACGGATTGGGTATTAATACCGTTCAAGCAGCGGTTCGGAATTTATTGAAAAAGGAATATATTGAAATTTCTGACATTGTATATAGTGGCACCGTACTAACAAGAAGTTATAAGCCTGTTATAAGTGCAGAACAATATGCTGCATATCAGTTGCAAATTTTAAAAATAAATGCTAAGAATTTTTCAGTATCGAACTTTGTAGAACATTTTAAAGAAAATAATGAGTTAGATTGTTTAAAAGAATTGAAGTAGTTATACAAATCCAAGTTTAATCTCACCGTAGTTAAAGATAAAATTCATATAGGACGAGTATGAAAACTGAAAAATTAAGTATGTCAAGCATTTTGTTGATATATTATATAGACATCTGTTTATTCCTTCTTCGAGAATTACAACAATACAGGAGTATCAGATGTTTTTCCATTTTCACCTTTTGGACACTTTGTCAAGCACTGATTACTGCTTTGAGCTCTTTATATTATTTCAACAACTCACCTGCAAGAGCAGGCTCTTTAATGAATCCTTTATAGTTGTCTGCTTGAATGTCATACAGCTCCGCATATATTTTATTATTGCTAATCAGAAAATCATGATCACCCACAGCGTCTACTTTTCCTTCGTGTATTACAATTATTTGATCAATATTTTTTATATTAGTGAATCTATGAGTAATAATTATATTAATCCTCTCTGTTTTTTTGTTTACCATATTTTCAAAGACTTCACTTTCTGTCTTAGCATCTAAAGCTGCTGTTGGTTCATCAAATACCATAACGTCTGCTTCCCGGACGAAACTTCTTGAGATAGCAAGTCTTTGCCATTGTCCTGTTGAAATATCCTCACTATTTTCCCATCCAATCAATAAATTTGTATCAAATTTCCTATTTAATTCATTAATAAAATCATGTGCTTGACCTAAGACGGAAGCTTCTATTATAACTGGCATATTGTTAATATTATCAACCATTGAAATTCCAATATTTTCTCTTATTGTAAGCGGAAACTTCACAAAATCCTGAAACATCGCGCTCATTTTCTCAAAATAGGCTTTCTTGTCGTACATAGTTCTATTAATGCCATTGATTAATATCTCGCCTTTTGTTGGTGCATATAACCCTAAAATGATCTTGATCAACGTAGTTTTTCCACTTCCGTTATATCCGACAACTGCATAATCAAATCCTTTTTTTAATGTCAAATTTATATCTTCTAATATATGGTTACATGAGCTTGGATATTTAAAATAAACTCCTATAAACTCAATTGAATCCACGACAAAATCCTTTATTAAATCCTCCCTAACTTCCTCGCTTTTTATTGAATTTATTTTGTTTAACCTCTCAAAGCTCAATAAATACAAACAATTTTCATATAGTGTCAAAGCACAGCTTATTAAATTGATCAAAGCATTTTGCAGCTTGGTAGCAGTTTCAATACTCATTATGATCACACCGATTGACAGTTTACTCATAATACCATTAACAACTATAATTATTTTCAATAAATAGGTCAGTAAATGTTGAATAGAATCACCTACTGTAGATTTTATAGTCAAAGTTCTTTTTACATTTTTATCTTGCTCAATTATCTTTTCAAAAATATTATTAATGATATTCTGTATAAAAGATATGTTGGAAAATAATTTCATTTCTTTGAAATTTTCATATGTAACTATCATATCCTTTAAAGAACTATAGTACCTAGTTTTTTCATATCGTTTATCATATACTTCAAATAACTTTGACATAGATTTTAAATTAATTATTGTACTTGGGACTATTGATAGTATGATGATAATCACTATACTTATCTGGTAAGATGCCAATATACTTATTGTACCAACGAATAAAGTCATATTCATGATAATCTCAACAATGTTATTCAAAATACCTATACTTCTCACTGTTGACTCGTCATTTGTTTTTTGGATGTCATTATGTAGTCTTGGATCTTCGAAATCTTGCATTTCCATGCTGTCTACAATTTCAATAGTTTTATTTGTTATATACTTATCAACTAATACAGTATAAATTTCCTTTACATAATTTGTAGTTTTATTAATAATTAATTTTATTAGTACAATAATGAAATGAAGAAGAAAGAGATATATTATGATAATATAATCTTTGTTGTCATTTATTAAAAGAGAACCTATTTGATCTATTATATGCTGCCATACAATTAAGTTTATGATATCAGGTAAAGCCATAACAGAACTTAAAACTAAAATTAATATGAAGTATTTTTTTGAAGAGGCGAATAATACGCTTAGAGTAGTTTTTATAATAGCAAAGTAGTTACTAAAGTGTCTAAAATTGTTGAATTTCTTCATCTCAATTATCCTCCAGTATTAATTGTGTTCTAAGTACTAAGGACGTGACTAAACCCTGAAGAATAATGTGGTATGGTTATTGTATTTCAATATAGGTCATAGCCTTCTGAAGAGTAACTCCAGTCTAACAACCTTAGATTTGAATACAACAGTGTCTTCGTCGGTATTGGACGAAGACACTGTTGTATTGTGAAACTCAATTTCTTGCCGCGTCGGAGTTATACGCGTTGTTTACAGAACCGACGCAAGAGCAATTACAATCAGGTTCTGAAATTTTATTTAACTGAATAGTTCGTTAATTGAGAATTACACATACTGCTGGTTTGTAAAACTAGTTTCTTGCTGCGTCTTGGTTAGCCGCTTCATTTACAGAACCGATGCAAGAGCATTGACAACCAGTTCCTGAAACCTTAGTAGCTGCTTGGTTCGCTAATTTAGAGTTACACACACATGGCGCACGAAAAGCTATGCTCTCATTGTCAATAGCTTGCTGTTGATATGGATTCATAATTTTCAGCATATTCTCACCTCCTTTCATTATGTATTTATCCAGGTTTAAATGAGAACAATTAAACCGAGAAATTAATTGTTATAAAAGAACATCTTCGTTAAAGATTGCTAATTGTTCCGGTGATGTCCTAAGTAAGTTGTGATAATTCCTTAAACTACGTTCTGTTGTACTTCTATAATATTCACACTCTGCAAGATCAGGTTCCCTGACTCCCGAAGAATCCATTCTGTCTACATAACAACTACTACAAAGTTTAGCAGCCCAACAATCAGAGCAAATATTTTCCCAAACTTCGGAAAATTCATAAACATATTTTTTATAAATCTTTTCCTCAATAATCCCTTGATTTATATTTCCTATTGAAGGACTGTTTCCTATCCTTTCACATGCGAGAAAATCGCCATCTGCGGAAACAAATAATCGTCGGGATCCAACAACACAACAACCGTTCATTGGCACAAAATTAGTAGCTCTTTTTGTTACGCTTCTTTTATGAATTCTATCAAGTGAATTAAAGATAGTTTGTTCTTTAATTTCTTCCAAATTGCTAGTAATACTAATTTGCTTATCCTGCCATTGTCGTAGCGATTGGTCATTATAATCGGAGCTTTTAAGCAATTCTTCAGGCACAGTACCAGGTCCGGCATAACCTAATTGATATCGGAAATCTTCATGAGTAAAATCTAAATTTGTAAAAAAGTCATCTATTTGAGAAACCTTTTCTTCGCTAAACGGAGGCATGTACACCGCATTTGCACTTATGTGCATTTCCTTACCATTTTTTCTAGCTACACTATTTAATAATTTGAATTTCTTGAAAACGTCATCAAATGAGCCTGAGCCATTCTTATAAACTCGATACATATCATGTATTTCTTTGGGACCATCAATGCTACAAAGAATAGATAAATTGTCAACGGTAGAAAAATATTCAGCCATTTTGGGGGTTAATACAGACAAGTTAGTAGTAAAAGAAAATTGTATAGTCCTTCCTGCTAAAGCAACCTTCGAGTATTCAATAACTTCTTTTAATAGCTCGAATTCAAGTAAAGGCTCTCCACCGTAAAAAGTAATAGAAACTTCCTGCTGATCCCCATAAAGTTTCATGTAATCAATAGATTTAAGCGCCGTATCAGATGACATTCTTTTTGAAGTAAACGCCCGATTGTGAGGATACCCATCATGGTATATACAATAGCGACAACGCATGTTGCATTTTCCAGTTAATTCTAAAATGAGTTGCGTTGTCCCTGTATTCATTTCATTTTTTATATACTCTAGGGATATATCATTATATAAGTGCTTAATTTTGAATCCTTTGAATAAATCCTCCTCATTAATTGAAGTCATTAATTCATCTACATTAACGTTGTGAGCATAAATATATTGATTTAATTCATCTAAGCTTTTATTAGAGGAAATTAACAATTCAAATAACTGAGCTATATCATTGTCAAGCATCACAACCTTACTTGTACCACTATCGTAGAAGTAGTAAAAGTTATGTTCAGAGAATATCTTCCCTATGGAAAGTGCTGTTTGTGCTGGTTTTTCTTTTTTGTATTCTTGGATGTAATTAAAGAGTTCTGAAAAGTTTTCGAAGTTATCTTTATATAAATCCATTTCATTACCTCCTGCCATTAAAATACAATTCTTGAATATTATTATAGTAACATATTAAAAAAATATCAACACATTATTTTTTTAATATGTTACTTTCGGTCTTACCACATCTAGGTTATGAAGTTTAGTAGGCGAAAACTCTACTTGATAAGACTAAACCGAGCCCCATATTTTAATAGACAACTTCGCATAGAAACCTGCAACACTCTAAATCAAAAAAGAGCAGCATAAGCGCTGCTCTTTTTTGCTAGGCTAGAATCGGAGTCTTAATACTTGAATTCATACGAATAGGAGTTTATTGTCTCCAGAACCGTACTATTTTCCACAAATTTTGTTATATGTACCACCCGGTAGGTATTCCCGGAATTGACATAGTTAAACCCGTTCGAAGCATGTGAGCCCATGCTCGAGAAAGACTAGGTCCAAGTCTTCACATCAGACCATTGATTGCTGCTGTTTTACCTCTTTTGTAGGGTGAGAGTAATAGAAGTATCATAATCCGTATAAATCTTTATTGTTCTCCCACTCTCGATAGTCAGCGAAACAGATGTCACCGAGATATACTATAAAGGGTATTATTATCTTCTCCTGTACAGCAGGTTCAGCATATTCTACTCTCTAAGGTCATGCAAATAAAGATCTCTTCGTAATTTCCCTCTATTTTTTTCTTATTCAGATGTTTCTTCATACTCCACTTCCGCCATTCTTAAGAAGCAGCTTCATTGCTCTGCGCCTGGCTCTGGTCAAATAAGATCTAATATTCACCGCTTGGACATCCATAGAAGCAGCAAGCTTGTGATCACTCCATTCAAGAATGTACTTGTTATACAATAAAGTCTGATCCCGTTCTGATAACTCACTGAGTATCTTGGCAATCTCTGTGTAATCCTCCTTGAGGCTATACATCTCCTCGATGCTAGGCTGCTTGTCGGCTATTTGCTCTATACTGTCAGCGGTTATCCCTGAAGAGGTATGATTCAGATGTCTTTTGCGCTGCTTCGCATGATTAATACTAGTATTATGTACGGTATGGACCAGATAGGATACTTGTTTATGCAGGTCTAGGGAACGCAATAATGCGGCTTTACTGATTAGTCTGACGAAGGACTCCTGTATCATATCATCAACAACATCATAGTCCTGCAAGATCTCATAAGCCTTCTTTTTCATAATAGGATAATACCTATCGTATAGCTCTGTTAGAAATACAACATCCTCGTTAACTTCTACAGTAGATAGGATGGTGAAGAACATGAATATTCTCACTCCCTTTAATTTACATTATAATACATAATAATAGTTGATCCACCTTATTATGGAAGTGATGTATGATTCACAATATATGCTACTAGAAGCATTCAGCGAAACAAAAAGACCACTATAAATAGCTATATTTAGAAAATAAAAAAAACTTGTAAAATTGCTGGAAGCAATCTTACAAGTTTTTTTTCGATATACCGGTGAGAGGACTCGAACCTCCACGGTTTCCCTCTCGATTTTGAGTCGAGCGCGTCTGCCATTCCGCCACACCGGCAAAGTATTAAGTTAAAATATGGCGCGCCCTGAGAGATTCGAACTCCCGGCCTTTTGATTCGTAGTCAAACGCTCTATCCAGCTGAGCTAAGGGCGCAAAATTTATATGGAGCGGACGACGGGAATCGAACCCGCGACCCTCGCCTTGGCAAGGCGATGCTCTACCGCTGAGCCACGTCCGCACACGGTATGTATTGATGTCCGACTCACTAAAGAAGTGAGCCATGAAGGACTCGAACCTTCGACACCCTGATTAAAAGTCAGGTGCTCTACCAACTGAGCTAATGGCTCATAAAGCAAGAAAATGGCGGAACCGACGGGATTCGAACCCGCGGTCTCCTGCGTGACAGGCAGGCATGTTAGGCCAACTACACCACGGTTCCAGAAGAATAATTGCTTAATGAAAATTGGTTGCGGGGGCAGGATTTGAACCTGCGACCTTCGGGTTATGAGCCCGACGAGCTACCGGGCTGCTCCACCCCGCGTCAGTAAAAAAGTATTAATTCCCTTGGATTCCTCGGAAAGTATCCGGAATCCTTAGTGAAGCATTAACTTCACTTTTGGGGATGTGTTATGGTGGAGGCTGAGGGGATCGAACCCCCGACCCTCTGCTTGTAAGGCAGATGCTCTCCCAGCTGAGCTAAGCCTCCATGTAAAGAAGCAACTTAATTATCATACCACAATCAAACCTGTAATGCAACCATTTTTTCTAGAAGTCTAATGCTGTTTCAAGAAGAAATGGTGACCCGTATGGGATTCGAACCCATGTTACCTCCGTGAAAGGGAGGTGTCTTAACCCCTTGACCAACGGGCCGTTTTAAAAACAAATTGTTTTGACAACAAAAAAGATTATATCATGTATTATTAAGTATAGCAATACCTAAACTAATTATTTTTCTTTTTACTCTTCCCTAGGTAATAGATTGATATGAAGCTTTTGAGATATTATCTCAACGATTTGACCTATAGTTCTATCATTCGTGTTTAGATGCTGCTTAAATACCTCGTGATCAAGCCCTCTGATCCACCTGTCGATCTGCTGAGCAGCCCAAGGGTCTTTTCCTTCACCTCTAACGCTTAATCTCTTAAGCAAGGTCTCTCGGGAGCCACGCAAACTTAAATGATAAAGCTCTATACCTCCATCAATGAACTTGCCGATGATTTCACTATCTAGATTCATTATGGTCATAGGCACGATAATTATTCCATCATACTCGCTAGCTATGTTTTTCTTCTATACATTTCATATGCGGTTTGTGTCTTCCCTGAACCAAAAGCACCATTGATCCATATAATCATGATCATTTGCCTCCATGAACTAATTTTCATTCAAAAACCACTTCACAGTGATTGCCTATCCTTATAATAAACTGCTAAACATCGTACAACAAAAAGACCACTGTCGATTACTCAACAGTGGTCTTGCGTGCTTGGCAACGTTCCTACTCTCCCAGGACCCTTCGGTCCAAGTACCATCGGCGCTGGAGGGCTTAACGGTCGTGTTCGGGATGGGTACGCGTGGAACCCCTCCGCTATCGCCACCAAACGGGCATTTGCGGTACAAATGCATTATTCAGGTCTCAGCATCGCCAAATGCTGAAAACAAATTCATCATCATACAGTCACTTGGACTATATAAATCTGAGATTGATGCCTGAAAACTGAATCCGAAACAAATCTGCATTTTACATATAGGATAAGCCCTCGACCGATTAGTATTGGTCAGCTCCATGCATTGCTGCACTTCCACCTCCAACCTATCTACCTCGTCGTCTTCAAGGGGTCTTACTAATTGGGAAATCTCATCTTGAGGGGGGCTTCACGCTTAGATGCTTTCAGCGCTTATCCCGTCCGTACGTAGCTACCCAGCCATGCTCCTGGCGGAACAACTGGTGCACCAGCGGTACGTCCATCCCGGTCCTCTCGTACTAAGGACAGCTCCTCTCAAATTTCCTGCGCCCACGACAGATAGGGACCGAACTGTCTCACGACGTTCTGAACCCAGCTCGCGTACCGCTTTAATGGGCGAACAGCCCAACCCTTGGGACCTACTTCAGCCCCAGGATGCGATGAGCCGACATCGAGGTGCCAAACCTCCCCGTCGATGTGGACTCTTGGGGGAGATAAGCCTGTTATCCCCAGGGTAGCTTTTATCCGTTGAGCGATGGCCCTTCCATGCGGTACCACCGGATCACTAAGTCCGACTTTCGTCCCTGCTCGACTTGTAGGTCTCGCAGTCAAGCTCCCTTATGCCTTTGCACTCTGCGAATGATTTCCAACCATTCTGAGGGAACCTTGGAACGCCTCCGTTACTCTTTAGGAGGCGACCGCCCCAGTCAAACTGCCCGCCTGACACGGTCCCCGTACCCGGTAAGGGTACTAGGTTAGAACCTAGATACGATCAGGGTGGTATCCCAACGGCGCCTCCACCGAAGCTTGCGCTCCGATTTCTACGGCTCCCACCTATCCTGTACAGATCGTACCCAAATTCAATATCAAGCTGCAGTAAAGCTCCATGGGGTCTTTCCGTCTTGTCGCGGGTAACCTGCATCTTCACAGGTATTAAAATTTCACCGGATCTCTCGTTGAGACAGCGCCCAAGTCGTTACGCCATTCGTGCGGGTCAGAATTTACCTGACAAGGAATTTCGCTACCTTAGGACCGTTATAGTTACGGCCGCCGTTTACTGGGGCTTCGGTTCATAGCTTCGGGTTACCCCTAACCACTCCCCTTAACCTTCCAGCACCGGGCAGGCGTCAGCCCGTATACTTCGCCTTGCGGCTTCGCACAGACCTGTGTTTTTGCTAAACAGTCGCTTGGGCCTTTTCACTGCGGCCCCCTCGTGCTATTCACACTACCGGGGCACCCCTTCTCCCGAAGTTACGGGGTCATTTTGCCGAGTTCCTTAACGAGAGTTCTTCCGCGCGCCTTAGAATTCTCTTCTCGCCTACCTGTGTCGGTTTGCGGTACGGGCACCTTCTCCTGGCTAGAGGCTTTTCTTGGCAGTGTGAGATCATGACCTTCGCTACTACAATTTTCGCTCCCCATCACAGCCCAGCCTTATCGATGTGCGGATTTGCCTACACATCAGCCTCACTGCTTAGACGGACATCCATCAGTCCGCGTCACTACCCTCCTGCGTCACCCCATCGCTCATAGCGGATTACGGTGGTACAGTAATTTCAAACTGTTGTCCTTCGACTACGCCTTTCGGCCTCGCCTTAGGTCCCGACTTACCCTGAGCGGACGAGCCTTCCTCAGGAAACCTTGGGCTTTCGGCGGATCAGATTCTCACTGATCTTTTCGTTACTCATACCGGCATTCTCACTTGTGTAGTGTCCAGCGCTCTTTTCAGTACACCTTCAACCCCTACACAACGCTCCCCTACCCCAGATGCAAAGCATCTAGCCATAGCTTCGGTGGTGTGTTTAGCCCCGTTACATTTTCGGCGCAGAGTCACTCGACCAGTGAGCTATTACGCACTCTTTCAATGGTGGCTGCTTCTAAGCCAACATCCTGGTTGTCTGTGCAACTCCACATCCTTTCCCACTTAACACACACTTGGGGACCTTAGCTGATGGTCTGGGCTGTTTCCCTTTTGACAATGGATCTTAGCACTCACTGTCTGACTCCCGGCAATAAGTATATGGCATTCGGAGTTTGACTGAGCTTGGTAATCCTTGCGGACCCCGCACCCAATCAGTGCTCTACCTCCACTACTCTTATACCGAGGCTAGCCCTAAAGCTATTTCGGGGAGAACCAGCTATCTCCGAGTTCGATTGGAATTTCTCCGCTACCCCCACCTCATCCCCGCACTTTTCAACGTACGTGGGTTCGGGCCTCCAGTGCGTGTTACCGCACCTTCACCCTGGACAGGGGTAGATCACACGGTTTCGGGTCTACGTCCACATACTAAATCGCCCTATTCAGACTCGCTTTCGCTGCGGCTCCACCTTCTCGGCTTAACCTTGCATGTTAAACGTAACTCGCCGGTTCATTCTACAAAAGGCACGCCATCACCCATTAATAGGGCTCTGACTTTTTGTAAGCACACGGTTTCAGGTTCTATTTCACTCCCCTTCCGGGGTGCTTTTCACCTTTCCCTCACGGTACTGTTTCACTATCGGTCGCCAGGTAGTATTTAGCCTTAGCAGATGGTCCTGCTGGATTCATACGGGGTTTCACGTGCCCCGCACTACTCGGGATCCGTCTCGGAGAGAATACAGTTTAGGTTACAGGGCTTTTACCTCTATCGCGGGCCTTTCCAGACCTCTTCACCTACCATATTCCTTTGTAACTCCATGTGAGACGTCCCACAACCCCTAAGAGCAAGCTCTTAGGTTTAGGCTGTTCCGCGTTCGCTCGCCGCTACTGACGGAATCACTATTGTTTTCTCTTCCTCAGGGTACTTAGATGTTTCAGTTCCCCTGGTCTGCCTCTACACACCCTATGTATTCAGGTATGAGTAACTGCGAATTACCACAGCTGGGTTTCCCCATTCGGACACCCCCGGATCAAAGCTTGCTTACAGCTCCCCGAGGCAGTTTCGTTGTTCGCCACGTCCTTCGTCGGCTCCTGGCGCCTAGGCATCCTCCGTGTGCTCTTATTAGCTTAACCTTGATTCTTCCGAAGAAAAATCTCACTAATAACATTTACTTGTTTGCACAAGTTGCTAAAAGATGTTCTAAAACGCAAATTCGTTTCGGTATCCAGTTTTCAAGGATCAAGTCTTACTTGAGAGCTTAAACTCTCAAAACTGAGCAACGAGTGAGTAACAGGCCTAAACCTGAGTTTTGGAAGCTGAGCTTCCGATTTGAATGTCCTCATTGCAGAGAACGATTCTCCATAGAAAGGAGGTGATCCAGCCGCACCTTCCGATACGGCTACCTTGTTACGACTTCACCCCAATCATCTACCCCACCTTCGGCGGCTGGCTCCCTTGCGGGTTACCCCACCGACTTCGGGTGTTGTAAACTCTCGTGGTGTGACGGGCGGTGTGTACAAGACCCGGGAACGTATTCACCGCGGCATGCTGATCCGCGATTACTAGCAATTCCGACTTCATGCAGGCGAGTTGCAGCCTGCAATCCGAACTGAGACCGGCTTTGATGGGATTGGCTCCACCTCGCGGCTTCGCTTCCCGTTGTACCGGCCATTGTAGTACGTGTGTAGCCCAGGTCATAAGGGGCATGATGATTTGACGTCATCCCCACCTTCCTCCGGTTTGTCACCGGCAGTCACTCTAGAGTGCCCAGCTTAACCTGCTGGCAACTAAAGTTAAGGGTTGCGCTCGTTGCGGGACTTAACCCAACATCTCACGACACGAGCTGACGACAACCATGCACCACCTGTCTCCTCTGTCCCGAAGGCCGCTGCTATCTCTAGCAGATTCAGAGGGATGTCAAGACCTGGTAAGGTTCTTCGCGTTGCTTCGAATTAAACCACATACTCCACTGCTTGTGCGGGTCCCCGTCAATTCCTTTGAGTTTCAGTCTTGCGACCGTACTCCCCAGGCGGAGTGCTTACTGTGTTAACTTCGGCACCAAGGGTATCGAAACCCCTAACACCTAGCACTCATCGTTTACGGCGTGGACTACCAGGGTATCTAATCCTGTTTGCTCCCCACGCTTTCGCGCCTCAGCGTCAGTTACAGCCCAGAAAGTCGCCTTCGCCACTGGTGTTCCTCCACATATCTACGCATTTCACCGCTACACGTGGAATTCCACTTTCCTCTTCTGTACTCAAGCCACCCAGTTTCCAGTGCGACCTCAGGTTGAGCCCAAGGTTTAAACACCAGACTTAAATAGCCGCCTGCGCGCGCTTTACGCCCAATAATTCCGGACAACGCTTGCCCCCTACGTATTACCGCGGCTGCTGGCACGTAGTTAGCCGGGGCTTTCTTCTCAGGTACCGTCACTCCGGTAGCAGTTACTCTACCGGACGTTCTTCCCTGGCAACAGAGCTTTACGATCCGAAAACCTTCATCACTCACGCGGCGTTGCTCCGTCAGGCTTTCGCCCATTGCGGAAGATTCCCTACTGCTGCCTCCCGTAGGAGTCTGGGCCGTGTCTCAGTCCCAGTGTGGCCGTTCACCCTCTCAGGTCGGCTACGCATCGTCGCCTTGGTGGGCCGTTACCCCACCAACTAGCTAATGCGCCGCAGGCCCATCCCTCAGTGACAGATTGCTCCGTCTTTCATTCTTCTCTCAGGAGAAAAAAGAAATTATCCGGTATTAGCTACCGTTTCCGGTAGTTATCCCAGTCTGAAGGGCAGGTTGCCTACGTGTTACTCACCCGTCCGCCGCTAAGTTATTTTGAAAGCAAGCTTTCAAAATGACTCCGCTCGACTTGCATGTATTAGGCACGCCGCCAGCGTTCGTCCTGAGCCAGGATCAAACTCTCCAATTAGTATTGAAAAGAGCGATATGCTCATTTTGAAACATCTGACGAGAAAATTAATTCTCTAATTTTGGATTTCACTTACGTGATTTCCTACTCACTCGTTGTTCAGTTTTCAAAGATCAAGTTCTCGTTGGCGCCGTTTAATGTCTCAGCAGCAACTCTTATAATATATCATGTTTTCTGATTTATTGCAACTCTTTTTTTCAAAGTTCTTTGCAATCTAATTCAGATTAACATTCACCAACCGAAAGCTTTATAGTTCCTCTTTGCGACTGGATTTATAATGTACCATATATCCCTATATAAAAACAATACTTAAAAATTTATATTTTATAAATAAGTGCTTTTGCCCCACTTTATTTAACATCTTTTATCCCTATTTACCTATAAAAAAACGTGTAGATTCTAAGGATACAGAATCTACACGTAAGTCAAACAACGGCTTAATATATAAATTTATTAGTTTGAAATCCAAGGATTTCTACGTTTTTTAGTACTCGCTGCTGAACCTTGAGATTTCGTAGCAGTTTTGCTTTTCTTGCTACTAGGTTGACCTGAGGTCTTTGCTTTTTTGCCTGTTACTGTTTCCTTTGCTACATTCCCCTTATTCTTGAGAGAAGCGTTAGAAGTTGACTCATCAGTCTCTGTTCTAGCCGTTTCGGGAGATTCCTGCACGAACGCTTCAGGTTCTTGAATTTCCGGCACCCGATTATGCTGCGAATAATTACCTATCCCTGGATACTGCGGATTGGATGGAATATTAGAGTTATCCGGTCCACCAAATGCTCCAAGCGTAGAAGTAGGTACCATTCCCTGATTAGGCATTCCTGCTCCATATGCGGAAAAAGCGTTTGGATTCCCATATTCAGGATAGGTGTTATATACAGGCATGTCATATGAATAAGTTTGCACTGGTTGAATATGCACGCCTCCGCACCCACAAGTTGGCCAAGGAAGGTTCGGCGTCTGTCCTCCATATTGAGGAACAGCATACGGCGAGAAATCCCCGCCAACATTCATGCCAGCAACATTAGCCTCCATCGGATTCCACTGTCCTGGACTCATATTAGGGGCAGCATTGGGATTCCATTGCTCTGGGCTTATGTTTGGCGCGGCATTTGGATTCCACTGTTCCGGGCTTATGTTTGGCGCGGCATTTGGATTCCATTGCTCCGGGCTTATGTTTGGAGCGGCATTGGGATTCCATTGTTCTGGGCTTATGTTTGGCGCGGCATTTGGATTCCATTGTTCTGGGCTCATATTAGAATACATATTGCCCGAAAAATAACATGGTGAAATACATTCTGGTGCATAAGCCATTGGCTGAACATAACTTGGTGCCCAGTTCATGTTCATATTAGGGCTATTTTGATATGAATCATAGAGATAAGGATTTCCTCCCAGTCCCGGGTATCCGTTGGAATTATCCCATGAGCAATCATTGTCTGCTTTTTTCTCAGCTTTAGGTGCTTCTTGTTGAGCAACCGGCTCTTGATTTGGAACCGTAATCTGAACAAATAAACTCTGCATTTCAATTTCTTGCACAGGAGCAACTTCCATTTGCATATTAGGCGCAGGATTGGGTGCAATGTTTTGTGTATTAATAGGGGCGATATTTAGCGATGGGTGTGGTGCAGAATTAGATTCAGGTGAGATATTTGTCACTGGTTTAGGTGCTGGTTTAGCTTCTGGCTTTATTTCTGGTTTGGTCTCTGGTTTAGTTTCCGGTTTAGGTGTAGGCACTACCTCAGCAGCAGGCTGTTCTTTGGGGCCTGTATATTCCTTGCCACCCACCTGCGTTTTCTCTGAGGCGTTAGAAGGTGTATACCCAGGCTGTGTCGGTGAGGTATTGGATACTTTTTTAGGAATATTAACTACTTCCCCTAACATAAGTACATTTGGATTCTTTAGTTGGGGATTGGCCTCAACCATATCCTTCAAAGGAATTCCCCAGGCTTTAGATAATTTCCACAAGGTATCTCCTTGTTTAACGGTGTGCTTGTAGTAAACTTCACTGTTCTCCGGTACGGATACAGGGGCCGTAGGTATTTTTACTTTGTCTCCAATCCCTAACACATTCGGATTACTGATCTGCGGGTTTGCTTCAATAATTTTTTGTAACGGCACTCCGTACTTTTGCGATAAGGCATACAAACTATCGCCTTGTTTGACAATGTGTATTTTCACGTAGCATTAACCTCCTAAAAGTTTTGTGGAGTATTGCTTTCTTTACAGCTACACAGCAAAACTGACTTCGAAAGCAAACACCCTTTTCATGGAACATTGCTCTCTTACAAAGTTATATGCGGTACAGCCGCCTCCTTCGTTACTACATCTTATGCAGCCCATGGGCGAATGACATCCCCGAAATAAAAAAAATCCTTTCATGATCCATGAAAAGATTAACCGGAGACTCCCGTTTTCTTCTGCATGTATGCATAAAAGGACTTCTGATGCGTATTCAATGCTATTTACGTTGTATGATTAGTCTTTATTCCCAAACCTTATAGCCATCTTTATCAACCACATTACGGAACTCTTCGAGCAGCTTCAAAGTGATTGGACCCGCTTGTCCTTCACCAATGATCCGGCCGTCAATTTCACGTGCAGCAATAACTTCAGCAGCTGTGCCAGTGAAGAACACCTCGTCCGCTATATAAACATCATGCATTGTGAACGGTTCTTCTTTCAGTTTAATACCTAATTTCTCGCAGAGCTCAATGATCGCCAGACGGGTAATTCCTTCAAGGGCTCCCAAGTAACATGGAGGAGTGAAAACTACACCATTTTTGATAATGAAAATATTATCGCCCGATCCCTCAGTAACATAACCTTGAGCGTTCATCATGATGGCTTCGTCGGCTTCTGCCAAGTTGGATTGGATTTTTACTAGGATATTGTTTAGGTAATTAAGCGATTTGATCTTTGGATTGAGTGCATCCGGAATATTACGGCGTTGGGACACAGAAACTGCACGAAGTCCGTTCAAATACGCTTGTTCTGGGTAAATAGCCAGTTGCTCAACGATAATAATTACACTAGCTTTTGGACAACGGCGTGGATCAAGACCTAAGTTCCCTGGTCCCCGGGAGACGATCAGTCGAATATAGCCGTTACGCATGTCGTTAAGACGAATCGTTTCAGCCATAGCTTCCAGCATCTCATCATACGTTAGCGGAATGTCCAGCATGATCGATTTTGCCGAATCATACAGTCTGTCCAAATGCTCTTTACATTTAAAAATATTGCCGTTATAGATACGGATACCTTCAAAAATACCGTCTCCATACAAAAAACCGTGATCAAAAACGGATACCTTTGCATTTTCTTTTGTTACGTGTTGTCCATCCAAATAGATCCATTGCTCAGCCATGAATTTACTGCACCTCCGCTTTCTCTTCCTCATAGGTGTATGTGGGATACGAGCCCAGAATCCTTACCTGACAGCCTAAAGCACTAATTTCTTCAATAGCCCCTGGCAGCAGAACAGATTCTATCGGTTCCAGCACATCAATATAAAAATAATAAGTACCCAGCTTCTTCTTCGTTGGTCGTGATTCAATACGCGATAAATTCAGTTTCCGCCAGGAAAAAGCAGCAAGCACCTGATGCAAGGCACCTGGAAAATCCTCTGGCAGCGTTACTAGAACACTCGTCTTTACTCCTGTGCTGCTCCGCGGAAGATCTATCTTCTGTGGACCAACCAGGACAAACCGTGTGTAATTGTTGTTGTGATCTGTAATTTGCCGATCTACAATCTCCAGCCCATGAGTAGCGGCGCCAAGAGCGGTACCGATAGCAGCCCAGCCCTTGCCGGGATTGTTTTTGACGATTTCCACAGCTTCAGAGGTACTTCCGACCGACTCCAGTTCAGCCCAAGGGGCATGCTTACGAACAAATTGCATACATTGTGCCATTGCTACGGGATGCGAAAGGATTTTCACCATCTTGGTGAAATCCTTGTTGCCGTCTGTATCTGTGAATTCCCTTGGGTTACCGATAAGATTCTGTATCGATGGAAAAATCCATTCCGTCTGCATTGGCAGATCCACTTCATTGATGAGCCAATCGATGTGAAGACTAACTGAGCCTTCAATGGTATTTTCAATCGGAATCACGCTGTAATCGGTGGTACCATTCTCCGTAGAGAGAAATACATCGGAAATTAACTTGTGATGCACAAGCTTTACAGGTTCACCGTTAAACAAATGCAGCAGCGCTTCGTGAGATACCGAGCCCTGCGGCAATACCGCTATTGATTTCATGACCGTACTCCTTTTATCATATCCAAAAATGATACGTTTTGCATCTCGTTTATTTCGAGCAGCTCTGTAGTAACTCCAGAAGCACAAGGTGTTAACCAGCAGGTCCGAGCGGAAATGCCATGTTCCTGCATCGTATTCTTCAAGAAGGCCTCAAGCTCACTCTTGCGGGTCTCTTGGCGATCCACTAAACATAGCAGAGTCGGTCCAGCACCGCTAAGTGCGATCCCTAAAGCACCGTGTTCAGGAGCTTCTGCGAGCAGCTTCTCCATGCCCGGTATAAGCGGTGCACGATACGGCTGATGCAGGCGATCCTGCATCGCTCTGCTAAGCAGGTCAAGCCGGCCTGATGCCAGCGAAGCCGTCAATAGAGAGGTTCTGCTAATGTTGTACACAGCATCACTAACTGAGATTTCTGTTGGAAGCAATCCCCGCGCTTTTGTGGTTTCCAGTTCGAATTCAGGAATAACCACCAGCACCTCAAGATTTTGTGGTGGTTCCAGCCGAACATAATCCGCATGTTCACCATCCCACACGGCAGTAATAATGCCGCCAAACAAGGAGGCACCCACATTATCGGGATGTTTCTCAAGCTGGGTAGCCATATCAAACAGCTTAGCATTATCCAGCGGAGAGCCAATCATTGTGTTCGCTGCGGCCATTCCGCCAATAATAGCTGAGGCACTGCTGCCGAGTCCACGCGTAAGCGGAATTTCCGAGTACATGGATATCGATAATTCAGGCACCGTAACGCCTGCTTCTGCAAATACCATTTGAGCGACCTTATAGAGTAAATTGCTCTTATCCTGAGCCACTCCATTCATCTCATCACCATATAGATGAAAAACAGTCTCCTCTGCTTCCTCCATCTCAATCCAGGCATATAGCGGCAAAGCCATACCCAGAGTATCGAAGCCCGGACCAAGATTGGCAGTACTAGCAGGCACTTTAACCCTAGCTCTTCCGTAAATACTCATAACAGGTACAATCTCCTTACTATGTTTTGAAATATGAAAGTATTAGTTCAGTGGCTTGGTTAACCTTCCACACGATAATGGCTCTTAATCCGGCGGATGACTTTCAGCTCCTCGAAATGGCGCAGCACTTTGTTCATGCTTGCTTTACTAGCGTTATGAGTGACAATAATGATCTCCGCATCAGGATTATTGGGATTGGCTTGCTGAACTACTGAATCCAAACTTACATCATATTCGGCAAACACTTGAGTAATCTTAGCCAATACCCCTGCTTTATCATCAACATGCAGAAGCAAAAAGTTTTTATAAAAAATAGCTTCATCACTCTTAAGCTTTTTCTGCTTGTAAGGTACTTTTTGCTTCAATCCATTCACACCTAGTTTAAGGTTCTTAATGACAGCTACCAAATCGGCTACCACTGAGGTTGCAGTTGGCATTGCGCCCGCACCCGCACCGTAGAACATGGTCTCTCCCACTGCTTCCCCGTATACGTAAACTGCGTTGAACACGCCATTGACGGAAGCCAAGGGATGACTAGCCCGAATCAAGGTTGGCTGAACACTGATGCTGAATTCTTCATCCTGACGTTCAGCGATGCCTAACAGCTTAATTTCATATCCGAGACGTTTCGCAAAGGCGATATCCGCCTTACTCACCTGAGAAATCCCACTCACACTTACATCATGCAGCTCCACATTAGTACGGAAACCTAAGGTTCCGAGAATCGCCATTTTGCGGGCAGCGTCCAGGCCTTCCACATCCGAGGTTGGATCAGACTCTGCGTATCCCAGATCCTGCGCTTCTTTTAACACATCATTATAGGATGCGCCTTCTTGGCTCATTTTGGTTAGTATGTAATTAGTCGTTCCATTCACGATACCTATAATCTTCATAATCTTATCTGAAGAAAAGCCCTCGATAAGTGTGCGGATAATCGGAATGCCTCCTGCTACGCTAGCCTCATAAAAGACATCACATTGCTTCTCCTGCGCCTTAGCAAGAATCTCCGAGCCGTGCAGCGCCATCAAATCCTTGTTCGCAGTTACGACATGTTTACCGCGTTCCAAAGCTTCAAGAATATATTCTTTGGTTCCCGCGATTCCCCCCATAACTTCAACGATGACATCAATTTCAGGATCACGAATCACATCCCATGGATCTGTCGTTATTTTAGCAGGATCAACCTCGATTTCGCGTGGTTTATTAGAATTATTCACAGCTATACGTTCAATGACAATTGAAGAGCCTACCTGGCTGCTTAAATCCTCTTGATTCCCTTCCACGATACGAACTACACCTGTGCCTACTGTTCCCAGGCCCAGCAACCCCACTTTAACCGGCTTCATCTGTCTCCTCCTAAAAGTTTACGAATATAGTTCCTATCCCTGTCCAACGATTAAAGCACGCTTCACTCCTGGAATCTCTTTCAGACTATCCAGCATCTCTCCAAGTTCCTCATTTAAGTGTGAAATTTCTACGGAGATCACCACATTCGCCCGCCCTTGCAGCGGAATACTCTGGTGAATCGTCAACACATTAGCCCCATGTCCCGCTACAGAGCCTAGTACCTTGGAAAGCATTCCAGATTCGTGCTCCAAATCCATGGAAATCGTAACGATCCGCTCTCGTTCGAGCTGATGGATCAAGTGAATTCCATCCTTGTATTTATAAAAAGCGCTTCGGCTTAATCCCACCTGCTCTACACCTTCATTTACGGTCTTCGCATCCCCGGCCTCAAGCAATTGTTTAACCTGCATAGTCTTAAGTACAGCATCAGGCAATATGTCCTCCCGGACCAAATAATAGCGTTCTCTCACGAACGTCCTCACCTCAAAGACTTTTGTGTTTTCTTAGTGGACATTATATCGGAAAAGGCTTGTAAAATGCAATAACTTTATCTGGATGCTCCAAGGCCTGGGGAGTTAGGTGTAGTAAAACCCCCGGATTCCCGGGGGCAGAAGGCAATCGTATGTACACTAACTGTATGGAATCGTCGTCCCGCAATAGTCACAGATTTTATCCTGCCCTGGAAGTACTCTACTCTTAGCACCGCAACTCGGACAAACGATGGATTTCGGCAGTTGGACAGGTGGCTTAGGCCTATTCTCCGGCAATGACTGCCGCCCAGATGATGGCTGGTTCTCTGATGCCGCGGAGGGCTGTGCCCGGTCAGGATGTACAAGATTGGGCGGTTGTTTATCTAAGAGCTTAACACGTCCTTCATAATAGACAAGATCAGAAGCAAGTAACCCCCATCTCACCAAATACCGTAGGTCTCTACGTACATCATCTTCACTTTGTTTCGTGATATCAGCTAAATTACCAATATGCCTAACATCATCCACTACGATCAGCATGAGATACTTCTTGCACAAAAAATCAAAGTCTTCTGTTGCGAAGGTAGCCCTCCCTGCAAAGCTGTCCGCCGGAATTATAAAGATCACGTAGAGGACCACCAGAATGATCAATAAAGTGTACCACTTAAAATCCCCTTTGTAGGTCCCCACGGCGAAGAGGACAGCAAGTTCCATAAAAGCTCCCATACATACATGATAGAGCAATTTGTAGTTAAATGATTTCCGCTCATTCTTATAATGAGTGCTTACAAAACGAAGCATCGCAAGTACAAACCCAAGCGGAGCAAACAAATAGGCAATCGCCATGATGATTCGATCAAACACTGTCTGGTCTCGCTTGTTACGGTAGCGAAGGCTATTCTCAGGCGCACGCACCAGTGCTTGTGCCCGTTTGGAATAAATAAGCTTCGGCGGCAATTTCACAAAAGGATTGTCTACACGTCCTTCATAATAAACAATATCTGGAGAAAGCACTCCCTGATCTTTTAAATATTCCAAAACCTCGCGGACATTCTCTTCACTGAATCCGCGGATATCGGATAGGCTGCCGATATGCCTTATGCCGTCCACAAGAACCAATGCGATATAGTCATTGCAAAGATAGGTGAATCCCTCTCTCCATCCTACGGCCCTAACGGATAATTTGATGGCGGGAATCCTAAACAATGCGTAGATAATCACCAGCCTGATCAAGAGTGCGACATAACCGATTTGACCGAGCAGCTTGCTAATAATGAAATAGATCGCCAATTCTACAAAGGCACCCATACACGCATGATAAAACAGGTTAATATTGCTTGCTTTGCGCTGTCTCTTGGAATGTGTAGATAATAACCGAATGGCAGCCAATATAAAGCCAAACGGAGCAAATACATACGCAAACACAATAGTCGTATAATCAAACGCCGTCCGCTCATATTCATGCTTGTACACGGGTTTTCCCGATACCGGCGGCTGTCTGCGTATATCCAATGCACTCATTTTGTCTTTAATCCCCTTATTTATGTAATCCTATATGCGATGCAGCTAATCTGTTGGTTGACGGCATTAATTGTACGGGATCTTCGTTCCACAGTAATCACAGCTTTTAGATTGGCTTGGGAGCACAGTATTCTGGGCTCCGCACCCCGGACAACGGATAGACTTAGGCAGTTGCGGCGGAGACTGAGGCTGCGCAGGTATCTGCTGCCCCGATGCTTGGGTTCTCCCCGTTCCTCCAAAACCCGAAGTACTTTCAGGGTAACCTTGATTAGCTGCTGATGGTTCTGGCGTCTGGCGCCCTTCGGATAATGCGATATCAATATCAAGCAGTCCTTTATCCTTCAGATAGTGGACATCTCTCCGTACATCACTTTCACTTTGGCCTATTCGTTCAGATATACTGCCAATATGCCGGATATTCTTATTTTGAATCAGCTCTATATAAGAAGTGTTAAGCTTAGAAAGGGTATATTTAGCTTTCGCTGTCACACTGGCCAGTATAAAAGCTGGAGTCAAAAACATGATTGCAATTAAAATAAGCGTTGATACTAATTCAGAAGTTCCAAATTCCCCATTGAGCGCACTAGAAAACATGGCAATAGAAAGTTCAACAAACCCACCAATAAATACATGCATCAGCAGATTGAGGTTAGTCGGTCTGCGGTAATTTTTGTAATGCGTTGTCATCAAACGTAACAAGGCAAGCACAAGTCCAACGGGCATCAGCAGATAAGCAGCCGCGAGAATAACATAATCAAACCCGGTACGTTCGTATTTAAGCCGGGGAACGGCTGCATTTCCTCCCGGGAGCGGTGACGGCTCTTGTAGGTTCAAACTGTTCATGTAGTAAACTCCTCCTATTTAAGTGCCGCTAATTCACGGTTACGCCGCTGAAGTGTAGACTTTATACTCTCTGACATCTCATTTACTTCTACCTGCCAGCCCTCATGTGGCTCTTGGGTCGCCAGCAGTAGCTTCACGTGATCATGTAACAGAGAAATCTGCTGCTGCAGAATATCCTCTGTAGCATATAAAGACGGTTCTGATATCGGATCACTGTACTTAAATTTTTCCTCCAACATATCTAACACGTTCACTAGCTGCTCGGAATCGGAATTCTTCCAGCTACTAGCCAGCTCACTCATTTCAGTTAATTCGTTCTGATACCGCCGAAACTTTTGTAAAGACCTTTTGGCTTGCTGTTCCCCTGCCCCAGCATTCCACCCGTAAAGCCCTATCGCGGCCAAAGTGATCGCTCCTAACACAAGAATCAGCAATTGTTCGGCTGCGTACCACAAGGCGGGTAACTCCAGCAGCCAATCGAAGAGTAAGGCCGATACAAATACGATGGCTGCATAGATTCCCGTAATGATTGCGCCGCTGATAAGAACAGGCGGAGTCTGCTGAATGCTACTTGCCGTTCGGAGCCAAAAAATACAATAGCCATAGATTACACTTTCTGCTAGCAGAACCGCGGATAAAGAAATTATGAACCGAAACAGTGAGTCAGAGAAACCTAATCCAATAAACGAGAACACTGTCAGTACTATAGCTACCGCATAAATGATGGTAATAATGTATATATATCTCCTGCTTTTGTTCATTAGGTCCTCCTTAGCCTGCTTTTGTTCCGCACTCTGCACAGAATTTTTGTCCAGCTTTCAGCTCATGTCCACAGCCGCTGCATTTAATCACCATGCTGTCTCCACAATGAGGACAGAATTTCACCCCTGGCGCTACCATAGTCCCACATTTACCGCAAGCTTTAGGCATTTCTTTTCCACAGGAGACACAAGAAGCCGCTCCTTCAGGATTATCTGCTTTACAGGATGGGCAAGGACGATAAGGATTCCCGCAACCTGGACAGAACTTAGCTCCCGCATTTAGTTCATGCCCGCATTCAAAACATTTGATCTTGTTCGCAGAGGGAGAACCTTGCGGGTTGCCTCCAAGCGCCTGCCCACAACCGCTGCAGAACCGTCCCTCTACTGGATTCATAACTCCACACTTAGAGCAGGAACGCTGCTCTTGACGTATAACTGTAGTCCCTGAATCCAAGTTCATCCCTCTAGTCATACGGTTCACCATATCCATAGCGGGTCCAGCAAATCCCATTCCAAGTCCAAGCCCCATCCCGGTGTTCATCATGCCCACTCCAAGATTGCCGGGATTACCTGCCGCTTCTTCCATCGTGTCAAAACCACGCTCCTGCTGATAGGTGAAGCCGATGATATCCATTTCCGCTTTTTTAGCCAAAGCTTCCTTCAAACGAATCGTTGCCGGATCATCCTCTGGAATATTGATCGAATCAATATAGAAATTATTCAGCTCAATGCCATTATCCAAGAAAGCCGAGGCTAGTCGGCCCTGAATATGTTTGGAGATCTCTGCAACGTAAGCATTAATCTCCAGTATGCTGATTTGCTTGTGCACAAGGTAAGAAGAAATAAGTTCATTTATATTCGACATCAGCAGTCCGCGGAAATAACTGATAAGCGTTTCATGATCAAACTGCGGGAGTGTCCCTACGAGCTTCAGCAAGAATTTTCGCGGATCATCGATTTTTACGCCAAACTGCCCAAAAGAGCGAACAGAAATCATAATTTTGTATTTGGGATCCTGAAGCTGTAAAGGTGAGCTTGTTCCCCATTTGACATTCATCGAATTCGTCTTATTCACATACCATACTTCAGCCGTAAATGGTGATTTTCCACCAAAAGGAAGATTAACGATATTGGATAAAATAGGTATATTAGCGGTGCTTAGCGTGTGCCGCCCAGCTGTAAAAGAATCAAGCGCTTGTCCGCCCTTGAATAGAATCGCTTCCTGGGATTCATTAACGATTAGTTGTGTCCATGTCCCCAGCTCCTGGTTAGGGTATTTCCATGCAAATATACCTGGAGGACCGTCATACTTCACCACTTCTATAATTGCCATCTGCTATTCCTTCTTTCATTATCTTATATATAAATAACGTGTACGCTCCCAAATGGGAATTAGTGTATTTCGATATTTATTGTATACGATATATATCGTGTTTTGGGTTCTTTTATTGAAAAAAATTACTGATCTCCTCACAAAAAAAGCGCCAACTATGCTATCCCTTTACAGGAAAACCATAGTTGGCGTTTCATAGTCAGCTAAATATTAATAGTAGCTGCTGTTCTCAACGAATTCGAATTCGAAATCAGCGATACGGACAATCGTTCCTTCTACAGCACCGCGTTTACGAAGCTCTGCATCTACACCCATATGACGCAAAGTCCGTGCCAGCTTGAGAATCGCATCATGTGTGCTAAGCTGCATGCGCTTCAGCATACGTTCGATACGTGGGCTTGTGACCACAAACGCCTCGTTATCCCGTGTAATAGTAAAGGAATTATCCTCTTCTGCTTCCAGCTTATACACCTTACGTTCAGTAGTTTCAGCAACTTCCTCAACCACCGGCGCAACCGGAATGCTGTCGAGAATATCCGTTGCACGATATAGGAGCTCCTGGACACCCTGACGGGTAAGGGATGAAATTGGCATGATTTCTAAATCCGGCCGCACCTCAGCTACGCGTTCGCGGAAAGAAATAAGATTCTCTTCTGATTCAGGCATATCCATCTTATTCGCCGCCACAATCTGCGGACGATCGATTAGACTAGCATTGTACTGCTTCAGCTCATCATTAATTAGAACCCAATCCTCGAAGGGATCACGGCCCTCAGAGCCAGACATATCAACTACATGAATGATGATACGCGTGCGTTCAACGTGACGCAGGAATTCGTGACCCAGACCTATGCCTTCACTAGCTCCCTCGATTAATCCAGGCAGATCCGCCATCACAAAGCTTCGGCCATCCCCAACATCCACTACCCCTAAATTCGGTGTAATTGTTGTGAAATGGTAAGCTCCGATTTTGGGCTGAGCTGCGGACACAACCGACAGCAACGTAGATTTACCCACACTCGGGAAGCCTACAAGCCCTACATCAGCCATTACCTTAAGTTCCATAACAACATAACGTTCTTGGCCTTCTTCACCGTTCTCCGCAAGCTCTGGTGCAGTATTATTAGCTGTGGCAAAACGGGTGTTACCCCGGCCTCCACGGCCTCCACGTGCAACTACAACCTGTTGTCCATGACGCGTCATATCGGCAATGATCTCTTGCGTATCATCGTCAATCAGAATGGTTCCTGGCGGAATACGAACGATCATATGATCCGCATTCGCTCCATGTTGGCTTTTGTTCCGTCCTTTAATCCCTTTGTCAGCTTTGAAGTGGCGCTGATAACGGAAGTCCATCAACGTGCGCAGTCCCTCATCTACACGGAAAATAACGTCGCCTCCACGGCCTCCGTCACCACCGGCAGGACCACCCTCCGGTACATATTTCTCCCGGCGAAACGCAACGAGACCATCCCCGCCGTCACCGCCTTTAACATAAATCTTAGCTTTATCTACGAACATAAATGTTCACCTTCCTCACATTTCAAGCGGTAATCGCAGCTCTACATAAGCCCTGCTAGGCTTAAACTGCTCTGCTTTCATGATTTTTCCTTGTACTATATTATAAATTTGCCCTTTGAGCAGCTCGGGATTGCCATGCTCCCCCTCGCCTTCGAAGGAGATAAGAATGTCTCCTCCATCCTGAAAAAAGCCAAGGCGCAGCTTGCGCGTCTCCCCCTGAGGAGCCAGCCCGTTGTACTGATAAGCCCGTATGGTCTGCATAATCACTGAAGTCAGCTCATCTCCTGCTTCTGGATTTAGCTTGTCCTCTAGCTGCAACCCTTCCTCCACCTGAACTTCCAATTCCAGACTAGACCTGTTAGTTCGGAAGGATTGGATATAGAAAACCAATGAAGGAATGCCCAACTTAGCGATACGACTATCAAGTGCTATGCGTTCCTTTATTCTTTCCACACACTCCACGGATTTATTAGGCTTTCCAAGCTGAATATATCCGTATAGAATCTGCAAATCGTTCATCCAATCATGTCGATGATGATTCAGTGTCCGAATCGCCGCCTGTTGCAGAGTGTTCTCTTGTATACGCAGCTCCCGTTCATAATGACGCTGGCTCCAGATAAAACTGAAAGCAACGATTGCCACTACCCAGACTCCGAGTAATAGACACGTCAGAAGAGAAGTATGCCAATACAAAAGACCTAAAGGAAGCATTACGGATAACATGACTGCCCAGATTGCACTTTTCCAGGATTTCATTCTTTCTCCCCGTCCCTCAGTTCGCAAAATTCATGACTTCGTTTAGATAATTTGTTTTGTTAGTATCATTTACCATTTCCTAGTATAACACACGCGTTCACTGTAGTTCACCAGAGATAATAACGAGATTTTCACATCTATCTAACCATTCCAACTTTGCAACACAAATAATTATGAATATTCTACAAAAAAGCCTCCGGCACTCATGCCGGAGGCTTCTACTTGCTCATATGGTCCGTAAGCTTACGCTTCCAGTGCCGCTGCTACCGGAGCGACATCAACTGGGTACACGCTCACTTTTTTGCGATCGCGGCCCCAACGTTCGAACTTCACTACGCCATCCACCATTGCGAACAAAGTATCATCTTTACCGATGCCTACGTTAGTTCCTGGGTGAATTTTTGTTCCGCGTTGACGAACCAAGATGTTACCGCCGGTTACTGCTTGACCGTCAGCACGTTTCACGCCAAGACGTTTGGAATGGGAATCCCGTCCGTTTTTTGTGGAACCTACACCTTTTTTCGATGCGAACAATTGAAGATTCAATTTCAACATGTTGTCAACCTCCTTCTTTAAATATTTACTTGCTGTATTTGAATATACTTCCCGTATGATTCTGCGATATCATTCAGCATCACGACCATGGATTCAAGCAGCAATTGTACCTTCGCGGAAGTATCGAAATCTTCAACAGAACTTAATGTTCCACTTAAGAATCCGTTCTTCATGGATGTATCCATGGAGATTCCGGTCAAGGTCTCAATCGAATTGACGGTTCCAACTGTTACAGCGGATACCCCGGCACATACGATATCTTCGCCACGCTTCGCATAACCCGCATGCCCCTTAACCTCAAAGCCAACGATAGTTCCTAGATCCGATAATCGTGTAATCCGCACGCTAATCATTAACGCACCTTCTTACGCTTGAATCTTCTCGATAGTTACTTTCGTGTACGGTTGACGATGACCTTGTTTCTTGTGGTAGTTCTTCTTAGGTTTGTATTTGTAAACTACAACCTTAGCGCCTTTACCATGTTTCTCGACTTTAGCTGTTACAGACGCGCCGCTTACTAGCGGAGTTCCTGCAGTCAGACCACCATCATTAGAAACAGCCAATACACGGTCAAAAGTTACACTTGCGCCGTCTTCAGCTTCCAACTTTTCAATGAACAAAACGTCGCCCTCTTGGACTTTGTATTGTTTACCACCAGTTTCGATAATTGCATACATTTTACTTGCACCTCCTCATGTCTCAGACTCGCCTAGTCTAGGTGGCAGAATTCCCGTAGGAACTGCGCTTATGTACCCGATCGGAGCGGTTACAGCATGTGCAGGATCAACTGCATCAAACACATACTTGAAGATAGTATCATACTTATGACTTATCGTCAACTCATTCCAGCCATTCTCCAACTTTTCCGGTTCCCCCGCAGCACTGGCAAATCACAGGCGCAAAGCTGGCTGAATCATGCCTTGCCTTCTTTCTGGTCATCTCGAGCAGCCCGAGTCTTGTCCACCCCAAAATATGTGTTTTGGTGCGATCCTTGCAGATCACTTTCTCTAATCGCTCTGTGACCATCTTGCGGTGAAGCTCTTGTTCCATATCAATAAAATCGACAATAATGATTCCACCAGTATCGCGTAACCGGATCAAACGACCGATCTCCTCAGCTGCGAGCAAATTCGTATTAGTAACCGTTTCTTCAAGCGATGCTCCGCCAATGTATTGAGCGGTGTTGACATCAATTACGGTTAACGCCTCTGTCTCATCCCAGATCATTGTTGCTCCGCCCTCCAGCGTGATTTTGCGGCTGAAGCTCTTGAGCAATTGATCCTGAATACCATAAGCAGCGAAAATAGACTCCGCTCCATTATAAAGACAGACTGGCTTGTACCCTTCAGGAGCCATGTCGTCCAGAAAGGCTGTTGCTTCTCTAGCTGCGGCAGATGAATCAATAATCAACTGATCCCGTTGCGGATTAAAGGCATCTCTTATAAAGCGTTGGACAATACTAAGATCACGATGTAGTAAAGCGGGAGCCTCTACCGTTTGTGCTTTACGTGTAATATTCTCCCATTGGGCACGCAAAAAAGAAAGATCACCCTCCACAGCTTCATGTGGCTCGTCCTGAGAAACCGTCCGCATAATAAGCCCTTCTTCTTTCATTCGCAGACGTTCTCCGATTCCTTTGAGACGACTGCGCTCTGCATCCCGGCTTATTTTTTTGGAGACACCGACGTATTCTGCAAAGGGCATGTACACCATCCAGCGCCCGGGCAACGTATAATGAGTCGTTACACGCGCGCCTTTTCCGCCGCTCGGCTCTTTCCGCACTTGAACAACAATATCCTGTCCCGGCTGCAAAAGCGTCTCGATAGAGGGCTTCACATCAGGCTGTTTATCCAAATTAGGATGCAATACATCATCAACATATAAAAAAGCATTCTTCTTCTGTCCGATATCAACAAAAGCAGCCTGCATACCTGGAAGTACGTTAATCACACGGCCCTTGTAATAACTGCCGACCAACCCTTGCTGCTGATCGCGTTCAGCCGCGTACTCCACCAGCCTTCCGTTTTCCAGAAGAGCCATTCGGGTAATGTGCTGCGTGCAGTGAACGATCATCTGTTTCATGGCTTCACCTCTGGTTTCGTTCGTTCATTCCTTCACATTCTCTGCATAAATACACTATATTCCGAAGTAGGTTGATATTAAGCGCTGTTCCGGCACAACAGCAACAACATTTCCTTTACCGTTTAACACATAGATAAAATGATATTGATTACGTTTAAATAGACGCAATATATCATCTAAAGGTTTCGCAGATAATGCAACTATTGGACGAGCTACGCTTCCTGTTCGCAAATGATACTCATAAACAGCCTCCCGATTCATCAAAAAAGCAACAAACCGGTACGGTAAATTACGATGGTCGGTGAAATTCGAATACAGCAGAAAAGCTCCGATCATGACCATATTCAGCCTAAGGCCTCCACCCGCTCCAAGAGGCAGCAGCGCATATATAATCACAAGGACACTTGCGGCTACACTCACCCGTCCAGTCCATAACAAAGTGTAGTAATAAGGAAGTACTAAACTAATAGTGGCCTGAAGCACTTTACCTCCGTCAAGCGGCAGCACTGGCACTAGATTAAAAAGCCCAATAATGGCATTGGCATGAATAAAATAGGTCAGAAATTCCTGATTGCCATAACCGGCTTGTTGAAGTCCAAAAGCAATAACGATCATAATTCCATTTTGCAGTGGACCGGCAAGGGCTATTCCGATCTCACGACTGGCTGTAAGCCGCCCATGATCTTCAATAACAGCCACTCCGCCAAACGGAAGAAGCTGAACCGACTTAACTGTAACACCAGCCAAAAGAGCCGCAACGACATGTCCCATTTCATGAATGAAGACAATCGTAAATAAGGTGAGCAGCTCTAGAAATTGTCCCGTGACCACGGAGAATAACATAATGATCACGAACAGTGGATGTAGTGACAGTTCGATACCAAAGATCCTAATCAAACGATACCACTTCTGTAGGATCAATATAAGTCTTGTCTTTCATCACTGCGAAAAATAGTGTTGAAGCTGAGGATACGTCCTTCTCCATCATCCAACCGAGTGAATCCCCGCTCTGCACCCAGTCATCAACCTCCAGCTTGGTGCCGCTCAAATGTCCGTATTCTGCAGTGACACCGCCTGAATGCTGAACAGCAATTCGAATGCCCCCTTCCAGCTCTTTAGAGATGGAGAGAATACGTCCCATGTCTATACTTTTCACCGTCACATTTAAGGTTGAATCGATTTGAGGCATAATTTCCACCCCTTTTAGCGTAGATGCAAAAGGCTGGACAATGCTCCCAGCTATCGGGGCAGTGAGTTGATGATGAGCGGCCACTTTTTGAGCAGGCTCATCTTTATCCCCAAATATCGGAATGAACGCTGGAGCTCCGTTAAAGTTCTCCTCATACCAGACTCTCACAGCCGTGAAATCCATGTCATTGCTTAACGCATCACTAATAAAAGCTTGCATCTTATAGGACCATGGCTGATGTACCGCAAAAATCCCCCACACTGCTCCAAACACAAGAACACTAGCAACAAAGCGCCGAATAAAACCGGCAGTAAAATTTGAGCCTCCACCGCCGTTATCCTCCCAGCCTCCACGACTCTTTTTCCACATCACCTCTGGATCGGGCTCTACAGAGGATTGATCCGCATTTTTAAATCCTGTTCCCCATTCCTTAAAGCTCGTACTCTTATCCGGCATAATAAATAAAGGGGGAGCCTCCGCTATTTTTAGTTCCGGGACTTCCGAAACTCCTGAGACTGCTGAGACTTCCGGGAGTTCCTCCAATAAACTACGAATACGCTCCTTGCGGCGATTCTTGATATCTGATTTCTGATCCATATTTATCCCTCCGGACGGGCTTGTTTTACTTCCATTTTATGAAGCACGGAAGTCTCTTTAGAACAAGCCCCTCCAAGGTAGGCCATATAAATACCGGAAAGTACTAGAATGAGCTAAGCTTTTAAGCGAGATATATAAGACTGTTCCTTAAGCTCACATTGTTAAGGAAAAATATGTAACCGTCAAACCTGGCGTCATCTGAATCTTCCCAGAGATCTTCTACTGATTGACTCGACTACGGTCACAGCGGCAAACTCCCGAGTGCCTTGGGCCCCATACAAAAAAATCAGAGGGCATTAAGTTGCATGGCACCTTGTTTCATGACCAGCTATACCTCTGAACGTGGCGGAATCGATCGCAAAGCGACATCGGCATCGGGTCGTTGAATTTGAAAATAACCGGAGTGAAATTGTGCGGGTTGTGACCGATGTGAGAAAAGCTGCCCCTCACGTTATCGCTAAGAATTATAAGACACGCTGGCAAATTGAAGTCTTTTTCCGGTGGATTAAACAGCATCTGAATGTGCCTTATCTATTTGGAACGACAGAAAATGCGGTATATAGTCAATTATTTGTGGTCCTTGCCGTCTATGTGCTCCAGAAATACATTTTTGATGAAATTCATCCCAACATGCCTATCTTTACTCAACTGACCTTTTGGGAATCTGTGCAGTATTTGCGCATGTTTAATCTTCCACTGGAGCGGCAGGTTCAGCTTGGCCTGCTCTGGAATAAATGGAATTCCGGAATATCTGCCATCCCATAATGTGGCGAACTGAACTATCATGATTGAAAAACAAGACAAAAATCGACATGATTCCTTTTGGATAAATATCCTGTAGGAAAAAGGGATCATTTTACTTATTAAACATTTACTTCTATATCAGTATTTGATATGGTAATTAAGTACAAAAAATATATATTTGGAGGAAAAACATCTTATGAAAAAAATCTCTAGTTTATTTCTTTTAACGGCTGCTATTTCTTTAGTAAGTGCAGTTCCAACGTTTGCTGCGAATGAATCTAGTACTAACGCAAGCCCATCTTCGTTTGACTCTATTGCACCTTTTGTAGCGGGGGAAGCTACGTTTCCTGCGAATGAATCTAGTGCTAACACAAGCTCTTCTTCGATTGACTCTATTGCACCTTTTGTAGCAGGAGAATCTACGAGTGTTGTTGTAGCTCCTGTTACCTATACATTATCAAATCCCATTAATGGAGCTGGCCAGTATGGAAAAATTACACTTGAATCAGCTGGTAAGGCTAGTTTATTTATTTACTACAATACAGGTAATGGAGTATGGACGAATATGGGTATAAATGATCCAGGAGACAGTGGTATTTTATTAGATGCAGGCGAGGGCTCAGAATCACTTGACTTTTATATGAATTTAGGTTGGCAGTATAAAATTAAAGTATATGCAGAGACTCATACAGCAAAAGGATATATTAGAAACTACCAATAATAACTAAATGTAATAATTTTATTTTGGAGCATTTACCGAAATCCAATTAAACAGCGACAGTCTAGGACTTTATTTTCTCGTCCTTTGCTGTCGCTGTTTAATTTGCTAGGGGAAGTAAAAAACATATTTTATAAAGTATGACAGTATGACAATTGGGATACTCGCGTGGAACATAGCATCGAGTCTAACCCTTTATTTTTCTACTGACAGTACTCGCTGTAGGAGCGGAAGCAGGTAACGCTTGTACTGTTTGATCCAGTGTAGGATGTTAAGGTGTGAGGCATGGTGCTTAAGGTGGGCCGACATTTGAGGTAAATAAATCTCAACTCGAAGAGGATTATGGCTGGATAAAGATAGGTGATGTTATTGACGCAATCACAGAACAAAACCACCCTACGGATGAATAAGCTTACTAGCCAGCGGTCATTTGTCTGCTGGCTAGTAAGCTTATTCACAAAGGTTCCGTTACAAGCTGGACAGAAAAACTCTAGAAATTCTCCGGCTTCCAGCTCATATGAGCACTTTGCCACTATAAATTCGGGTACAAGATCTACCATCCCTCATTCCACACAGACATAATCTACCCATTCTTCAGGCTCCATATCTTCCTCCTATGGACTCCATAGGGACAGTTCCTTTTCCTTATCCTATTCCCTCTTTTGACCTTCCTCTTTTTTCATTCCTTCGTATTCCCAATTTCTTTTGGTTTTTATATTCTTGCTTCTCGTCATAATAATGAACTCGTCCATATTCTGCATACCAAACACAAGCAACATTCGTGCTTACAGTATGGACGCATCTCGGGTCTGACACGTAGCTCTCTATCATCCGTTCACGGTAACTCTTCTTCTTTCGTTTTTCCATAGGGAAGGTCTTCTCAATTTATTTATGTACCATTAGCCACAATTCTTTGCATTGTATCATTGCCTATTATAATACAAAAAATCCCACCCGTAGATTTCTCTATGGATGGGATCAATTATGTTTTTATAGTAAAATCGCTAGACTTAAGACTAGACCATGCCGAAAAATTTCTTAAGTTTCTTAAATGCTCCCGGTTTGCGGTCAAGCTGCATCAGGGGTACAGCATCACCTAAAATTCGGCGTGCAATATTGCGATAGGCAATAGCAGCTGAAGAATCGGGATTCATAACTGTAGGTTCTCCGTTATTTGCGGCTTTAATGACTAATTCATCATCCGGAACAATTCCGATAAGATCAATGTTCAGCACCTGTAATATATCCTCAATATCAAGCATATCCCCAGACTTCACAAGACCTGGGCGAATACGGTTTACCACCAATTTCGGCGATTCCACACTCGACTGTTCTAATAGTCCGATTATACGATCGGCATCCCGCACAGCGGCATGCTCTGGTGTGGTAACCACAATCGCTTTATCCGCACCGGCAATCGCATTGCGGAAGCCGTGCTCGATTCCTGCCGGACAATCGATCAGAACATACTCATATTCCTTCTTTAGTTCAAGAATGATATCTCTTACTTGTTCAGGAGAGACAGCCGTTTTATCCTTTGTTTGAGCTGCAGGCAGCATATACAATTCATCAAAGCGCTTGTCTTTAACTAGCGCTTGATTAAGGCGGCAACGTCCTTCCGCTACATCCACAAGATCATAAATAATACGATTCTCAAGCCCCATAACTACATCCAGATTACGCAGTCCAATGTCGGTATCGACGAGACATACTTTTTTGCCCTGCAGTGCAAGTGCGGTTCCAATGTTGGCTGTTGTGGTTGTTTTGCCAACTCCGCCTTTGCCCGAGGTTACGACTATCGCTTCTCCCATGGAGGCTACACCCCTTTAAACACATTTAAATCCTGACGTAATTTGACCAAATTATGAATCTTATCGATCTGCATAGCTCCGTTTGTTAAATATGCAAATTCCATACTGCTTTCTCGGGTTTCCCATTCATCGGGCGGACGACTAATAATATCGGCAATTCGCAGCTGCGTTGGAGACATTAAAGAAGCAGCTATAATTGCTTCCTCATTCCCGTCTACTCCAGCATGCGCCATCCCTCTTAGCGAACCTAGTATATAAATATCGCCTGAACAGGTTATGGTCCCCCCAGGGTTCACATCCCCCAGATATAGAAGATTTCCGTTATGGTGCAGCACCTGACCGGAACGTAGAATTCCGCTCATCAGAAACAATGCGTCATTATCCTCACTGCCGGGCGCTGGAAGCGCCTCTATAGATCGAATCAACAGATTTCCCTGTCCCTTAAGAATCTCCAGCACAGCTTCCTTGTCTTCCTCAGTTACGGTACGATTGCCCAGCTTTATGTCCACATGTACAATCGGTCCAGTTAAAATATTTTGATGGCTGTGCTCCAGCTTATAGCGAAGCTCGCTCAGAAGATCTTCAAAGGGACATTTGTCGTCTAGCAGGAATATCAGGCCATCCTTGATGCCCTTAATCCTTACATGCTTGGATTTTACTGTCATATGCCTGGCCCCCTATCCTCATTCATTCGTGCCGGGCCCCTTAAATTCCTGCTTTGTATAGAAAGAAAATAGAAGCTCTTTAAGCCGCTTCTTCCTTATTCGTTTCTTTCTTGATTAGCTCAAGCTGGCGCCGAACCGGTATGTAGAAGAGTAGCCCGATGGCAAAATGAAAAAGCATCGTCGGCAGCATGTGATTCAAAATCGCCCAGCTATAAGGTTCTTGATTAAGATTAAATACACTATAGATACCAAATAGTATACTATCCTCAAGTAGACTTCCAAGCAGAACCACAGTCATCATAAGGGGCAGCGGAGCACGTGGAATCTGAAATAAAAGGCCGATTAAATAAGCCGACAATCCCATCGCAAAAGAGTGTGCTCCAAGAATTCTGCCGTAAAAAACGACATCATGCAGCATTCCAAAACATAATCCCAATATAAGTGCTGTATGCCGATGATGATATATAGTCACGAACAATAACACAACAAAAACCAAATTCGGAATGATTCGCATCTGCCACACATCTGGAATCAGCCAAGGTAAGATGGTTCCCTCCACAATAAATAAGAGGAACAGTAACAGAACAAGAACTGATCTGCGCATATTCACTATTCAGCACGCTCCTCCGTAAACACAACAATCAACTGCTTCCAGTCCTGAAATTCTGCTGAAGGCTTAATCACTGCTGTGGAGGTTAATCCAAATTCACCAACATCGACGCTTTCAACTGTGCCTATTGTCAATCCCCTTGGATACAACCCTCCAATACCGGAAGACAGAATAGTATCCTCCGCCGCAATAGGATCACCCGGTGGAATCTTAGTCATCAGCAGTCTGTTCGTCTCTGGATTATAACTCTCAATCATCCCAAAGGACTTACCCTCTTTATTTAAGGCAGTTGCCGCAATAGGCGGCTGGGAATTAGGATCATTGGTATCCATCATTGTCATCAGCTTCACCGTGGAGGTGAAATTGCTCACCTGACTAATAACCCCTACCATACCATCGACGGAAATCACGGACATATTAGGTCTAACCCCATCTTTGGAGCCCAAATCGATAACAATCGTACTATTGCTTGGCTCTGTAGTCTGGCTAACTACCTGCGCAATACGATATTCATATTTATACAATTCTTTCTGGGCATTAGTGAAGTCCAATTTCTCCTTCAATGATTCATTTTCTGCCTTGACGAAATTATACTGGGCTTTATCACGTGCATACTGGGCAGCCATAATTTTAAGCTGTTCATTTTCTTTAGCAAGATCACTCAGATTTCCAATATCTTCAAACAAGCCCGCTACATATCCAGCGGGCTTGTAGAACATTTTTTGCACGAAACCAGTCGAATCTCTGAGAAAGTTCTCCGGCCAGGACAAGCCTTTCCTTGTTGCCAAGCTGAAGCCCATTACCACAATGAACAGCACCAGTGTAATCAACAGAATAAACAGACGTTTATTGCTTAAGAGTTTAAACAGTTTCAACACCCTCTAACAACAGTATTTCTCCCATAACAGGGGTTGACTTACACAAGTGGTAGAACATCATCTTATCTCTTCGAACGAAGACTGGATCCGCTGCGGCTCTTGAACAAATGAATGTTCTCAAGTGCCTTACCGGTTCCAATAGCTACACAGTCCAGTGGATTCTCAGCAACAATAACCGGCATTCCCGTCTCACGTGCAAGCAGCTTATCCAAGTTGCGAAGCAAAGCTCCCCCACCTGTCAAAACAATTCCACGATCCATAATATCTGCTGCAAGCTCTGGCGGACATTTTTCCAACGTTACTTTAACAGCTTCAATAATAGCATTCACTGTGTCAGACAAAGCTTCACAGATTTCATCAGAAGTAATTGTAAGTGTTTTTGGCAGACCTGTTACGAGATCACGGCCGCGAATTTCCATGGTTTCAGCCTTTTCAAGAGGAAGGGCAGAGCCAACATCCATTTTGAGCTGTTCCGAAGTACGTTCACCGATCATCAGATTGTATTGACGTTTGATGTATTGAATGATGGACTCATCCGCTTCATCACCTGCAACACGCACTGAACGGCTAGTAACAATACCGCCGAGCGAGATTACAGCAACTTCAGTTGTACCTCCACCGATATCTACAACCATACTACCTGTAGGCTCCCATACTGGCAGATCCGCGCCGATAGCAGCAGCAAAAGGCTCTTCGATAATGTAAGCTTCACGAGCGCCAGCTTGTTTGGTAGCATCTTCTACCGCACGTTGCTCTACAGCAGTAATGCCAGATGGCACGCAGACCATTACATTAGGGTGACGCTGGAACATAGAACGCTGTTTCTGTGCTTGACGAATAAAATATTTAATCATCGTAGCCGTTGTATCAAAATCAGCGATAACGCCATCTTTCATCGGACGGATCGCACGGATATTTCCAGGTGTACGACCGATCATTTTTTTGGCGGATTCACCCACAGCTTCAATCGTCTTAGTATCAGTGTTAATGGCTACAACGGAAGGCTCTCTTACAACAACACCCTTACCGCGTACGTAGACAAGCGTATTCGCTGTCCCCAAGTCAATTCCTAAATCTTTTGTGAAACCACCCAACATGCTAATTTCTCCTTTTCCTAAGTAAATCTACATTTATATTACATATGTCCTTTTTCTTTCAAGCTTACGAAACTGCTATCTCCGATAATTAGATGGTCCAGCACATCTATTCCGATAATCTCACCTGCCTGAAGCAATCTAGCGGTTAGGGAAATATCTTCTGGACTAGGTGTTGGATCACCACTAGGATGATTGTGCGCGCATATAATAGAGGCGCTACTGCATTTTATAGCTGCTCTGAATACCTCACGAGGATTAACGATCGAAGCATTCAGGCTGCCCATGGACAATGTTTCTTGTCCAATCACATGATTCTTCGTGTTCAGAAACAGACAGACAAAATGCTCCTTTTGCAAATAACGCAATTGCTCAGTCAGAATCTCAGCAGCGTCCCCAGGACAGCGGATAATGACCGGCATATTGAACCTGGAATTCGCAAGGCGCCTTCCCAGTTCGATGCCTGCTTTTAGTTGTACGGCCTTGGCAGGACCGATACCGTTGATTTTGGTCAGTTCTTCGATGCTAAGGTCAACTAGCCCACGCAGGCCACCGATCTTCCCCAGCATCTGCTGTGCAATATGAATAGCCGACTCGCGGCGTGTTCCCGTACGCAGCAGAATGGCTAACAACTCCGCTTGACTTAATGATTCCGCCCCATAATGCATCATGCGCTCTCTAGGTCGTTCTTCATGGGGGAGGTCCCGCAGCATAATTGGTTGCGACTCCATCCCTATCCCTCTTTCCCCAGGCTTCCTACCGGCTCAATACAGTTATACCGAACTCGGATAGCATTTCGCCAAGAAGCGACAAAGGCAATCCGACTACATTGAAATAACAGCCTTCAATTCGTTCCACCAAAATGGACCCAAGCCCTTGTATCGCATAAGAGCCAGCCTTATCAGCGGGCTCTCCCGTAGCTATATAAGCAGCAATTTCCTCTTCAGTCATTGCCCTCATCGTTACGGAAGTAACACGGTGCTCCACTATAGTCTTCCCATTCGGGAGTCCGAGGCAGGCTACACCCGTGTATACCTTATGAGTTCGGCCCTGAAGTCTGGTAAGCATCGCTTTGCTGTCCAGCTTGTCCACCGGTTTGCCTAGCACAGTATTATCTAGTACAACAATTGTGTCGCTTCCTATAATGACTGCGTTACGCTCTCCGGCTGTAGCTACTACGGCTTCTGCTTTTCGCAAAGCTAGACTGCGCACGATTCTCTCCGGCGTCCAATCCGGCGGTGTGCTCTCATCAGCTTCGCTGGTAATGACCTCAAAGGGTAAACCCAGTAAGGATAACAGCTCACGTCGACGCGGTGAACCTGAGGCTAGAATAATGAGTGGTGAGTTGTCCACGTTGTAAACGTCCCTTCTTGCTCAGTAACGAGAGTTACAGTCTGCGGTACAGCCATACAGCTGTAATAATACCGGCGAGACTAAGCATGCACAATTTCAAATGAATAGTGATGTCATAGGTTATGATGTCTAAATCGGCTCGCGGAGACCATTTGAGCACAGTCGATGTTGTTAGAAAAGACAGAGCCTTTACGGGCTGCAGCAGCTTGGCGATCCAGGCTCCAGCCAGCCAGCCTAGAATTAGAAATAACAGCAGTGTTCCTACATTTTTCTTCTTCATCTCAGTCTTCCCTCGCCATTTTTTGACACCCTAATTATTATACGGTGAAACGGTGATCAATACAAACGTAAAATCCCCTACGGTAATGTTTACCACCTTTTGCCCTAAAAGTTGCGGAACGATACCCCTCTCCGAAAAAAACAACAAGCCCCCAACTCCCCGGAGACTTGCTGTTATTTTGAATCCGCAAATCCAAGCATTCAATTCATAGCAGACAGCAGCTGTTTTTGGCTGGTCAAGAAGCTCAGCATGGATTCCTGCACTTCCCAAAGCAGGGCTTGCGCCTTGTTCTTGTTATATTCACTCAGTGCTGAAATTCCTTGGCTCATAGATTTTTCTAGCGCTGCGCAAATGCTTTTGGCTTCAGGCGTTATGCCTTGCTCCAGAGCTTTAACAGCTTCACTCCATTGGAGATGAAGATCACTCACAGCTGAGGTATTAGCTGCCGCATCCGTTTGTCCGCCACTGAGTAAAGAAGCGGATTGACTGCTTAGTTCACTGAGCAACTGTCCACTCACCGCAAAATAACTATTCACAGCCTCCGCATTTCCGGCAAATCCTAATCGTTCCACTCCGGGAAGATCCACCTCTCTTACATAAAGCTCAATCCCTTGATTCTTCAGTCCACTGCTGAGCAGCTTAGCTTGTTCACGGTCAGAGGACATTCCGGCATATACACGATTTCCGTCAGCAGGGTCCAAGCCCGCAGCCAAGCCAGCGTCCAACAGCTCTTGTCTAGCTTGTTCCGCGCCTGCCGGCGTACTGAATACGCCATACTGCAGCAGGTAGTAGCTTTGCGCAGCCACTTGAACAGGAATACTGTTTTTGCCAGCATCATCTGTGCCCGTAACCGGCAATCCCGAGGTTCCTACACCTGCTGGATCATTAGCTCCGGAAGTCTGCCCTGAAGTAGCCAATGTATCTGTTATCCCGGTTCCTGAACTACTATCCATGTTTCCTCCATAAAAAAAGGAAAGCGCCGCATACCCAAGCAGTAGACCTGTGCCGATGGCCCCCACCACAGACAGGGATAATTTCCACCAATACGATGGGCGACGAGTATGATATGAGCCCCCATAACCTCCCGTGTAAACCTCTGCTGATTTATCTCTGTCATCTAGTACCAAATCTGAGAGCAGATACGATTGCTGCGTATTTCTGAAATCTCTATCCTGTTCGTCCCATTCTTGCTGGCGTGGATCTACAGTTCCTGAGTAATAGTCGTAAGCATCCTCCGGCGGTGCCTCACGCGTAGAACGTAGATCAGGTTCTTGCACCCAAGTATGCTGCTGTGCTGGACCGACCTCCTTGCGCAGCTCCTCTGCATATTCTTCAGCTGTACCCAGTCCGCCACTGGACCAGCGCTCCACTACCTGCGGTTTTGGCTTAGGCTCGTCCTTATTCACGTCAAATCGGAATGTCATTCTTCCGTTATTCAACAGTAACACCTCACCTCATCTAATCTATATGGAAATATATGATAGACAATAGAGAGATATGCTATTTTTATAGCCAAATGAATAATGAAAGTTATACGGATTCAGTTTACATTACATGTAACTTTTATATACTATATAAAAAGAGCTAAAAGTGTGCACTATACTAGTTAAGCTAGAAATAGGATTTTAGTTCATTACAGTTTAGGAGGGCTTTTTCTGAAACAAAAAATTCAAGCAGCAATTGTGGGCTACGGTAATTTAGGAAATGGTGTACGTAAGGCTATTAACCAAAGTGAAGATATCGAGCTGGTTGCGATCTTTACGCGCAGAGAGCCTGGACAACTAGAAGCCGGTGAAACCGGTGTGAAATTCGAGCATATCTCTGCCGTCGAACAATATAAGGGAAAAGTAGATGTTATGATTCTGTGCGGAGGATCGGCTACCGATCTGCCAGAACAGACACCAGCTATTGCCCGGATGTTTAATACCGTGGACAGCTTTGACACTCATGCCAAAATCCCTGAGTTCTTTGCGACCGTTGATGCCGCAGCTAAACAAGGCGGAACACTCAGCGTAATTTCTACGGGCTGGGATCCAGGCCTGTTCTCCATGAACCGTCTGCTAGCTGAAGCTATTCTTCCACAAGGTAAAGAATATACTTTCTGGGGTAAAGGCGTCAGCCAAGGTCACTCTGATGCCATTCGCAGAGTAGAAGGCGTTAAAGGCGGCGTACAGTATACTGTTCCAGTACAAGAGGTTATCGAGGCCATCCGTGCGGGTGAAACACCAGAACTTACTACTCGTGAAAAACATCTTAGAGAGTGTTTTGTAGTAGCTGAGGCAGGTGCAGATCAAGAGCGCATTCGCGAAGAAATTGTGAATATGCCGAACTATTTTGCAGATTATGATACTACAGTTACTTTCATCACTGAAGAAGAACTGGCAGCTCAGCATAGCGGTATTCCGCACGGCGGGTTTGTTATTCGCAGTGGGGTAACAGGAGAAGGCACGAAACAAATTGTTGAATTTGGCCTGAAGCTGGAGAGCAATCCTGAATTTACAGCTAGTGTGCTTGTGGCTTATGCCAGAGCTGCTCAGCGTATGAGTCAAGAAGGTCAAAGCGGAGCGCGTACTGTATTCGATATTCCACTTGGGATGTTGTCTCCGAAATCACCAGAAGAACTGCGCCGCAACTTACTCTAAAATCCTGTCGACAAATAACCCGCGTAGGACTTTTAAGGGTCCTCGCGGGTTATTTGTTGTCCAGAGCAGCAAGCCTCATGTCTGACAACCCTCTATACAAGACTAAGAATCTTACTCTTAACATGATTCATTTCGTAATTTTTCAACAAAGTCTCATGCGCACGATCCGCAATAATGGCGCCAAGCTCAGGATTTTTCAGTAAATTCAATACACTTCCAACAATCTCAACCGAGGTATTAGCCAACAAAATATTTCGGTTATGCTCACAATTCAGCTTCTCACACATGATAGAGCTAGTAACCACCGGCGTTTTGAGCGCCCAGGATTCCAGTATATTTCTAGAAACTTCGCAGCCTTCAAGGATAGGCACCAAAACAGCTTTAGAACGTCGTATGTATTCAGCGGAGGAATTAACTGGTCCAGTGACTATGACCGATTCATCTTCCTTAATCAAAGTCATGACCTCCGGGTGAACCTCTGAGCTGATAATATAACTTTTGATATCGGGCACTTGCTCCTTAATCATGGGATAGGTTTTTTTAAAGAATACTCGGGCTGCATCTATTCCCAGTCTCATATTCATATTCCAGTGCAGCACAATTAAATTTTCTTTAGTCACAGGCTCTGCAAAAGTCTCATACTCATTCATCTTGATGAAGTGAGGGACAACATGAACCTTACGGGCATCAGCAAATGATAGAGATTTGAACGCTAGTGCATCCCATTCCGAGGTTGCTAAAAGTAGACCCGTTTTATTCATTAATCGCCGTTTATTCCTACGATCCCATGCAGCATTGAGTTTATTATACGGATTATTCCTGCTTAACTTCCCAGTCTCTCCGGCAGATCCTCCGCTTCCGTTTGCAAAACTAAAGGTATCTGTGATCACACTGGCTTCTGGAAGCAGGTTCCGCACCATATCAATACATTTTCCCAGTAGGACATGCGATATAAATACATGCTTATAATTATTTGAACGGCAAAGCTCCAAAATAGTGTTTTTCATATCTTTATCTATATGACTTAAATTTGAGAAATTCCGCAATTTATGTAAGGGGCGCAGCATTGGCCTCCAGGTCGTATAATCTTCATTAATGTTATGAACCGTAAGTGCCGTCCGCTCCTTTATAGACACGGTTTGATTGGCACTACCGTACGTCAGCAAATCTATATCAAATTTCCCAAGCAAAATCTCGAGAATACTCCCTGTTCTCATTTCTCCTTCTAGATCCTCTGCGGTTTGATTCTGGGCTGATAGGAACAGCATTCTTTCTCGCATGACTCTGGCTCCTTGTATTTTGTAATAAAAACCCCCATCTACTAACTGAAACTTTAGATGCAGTTCAATAGTAACTCATTTCACTTAAAAGTTTTGTCGATTTATAGGAGAAGTCTAAAATTTTTTAAGTTTTTTTCTGAGTTTCCAGAAATCCATCACGATTTCCCCTTATAAAACGCCGCCTTTTCTGAAAAATAGACTCAAAACCCCTTTTTCACGGCATACATAATCATGAATTGCTCAATTTATAGAGTTTGAAACGTTAGGTAATATGTACTACGCCTCTTTGCATACAAAAAAAGCGTCTCCCTCGCTTATTGTCGAATGGAAGACACTTTAGATGTCGTAGCTTCTAACTACACAGTTCCGGCCCTTTTTCTTAGCCTGATACAATGCAGTGTCACTAAGTTTGTAAAGAGTGTTCAATGAGTATCGTTCACCTGAATCCACCGTGATGATGCCAACACTTATCGTGTAATGCAAGGGTACACCATGAATGACCGCCCCTGTAACGGCTGTGCGCATCCGCTCTGCAATCATATCACTGTTTTGTTCATCGGCTCTATGCAGCAGCACAGTGAACTCCTCACCACCGAATCTTCCGAACAGATCACCATTGCCAAGCTGCTGTTTTATTTTATGAGCCAGATCCTTTAGAACGTGGTCGCCGGTATTGTGGCCGTAGGTATCGTTTATGCGTTTAAAGTGATCCACATCCAGCAGTAAAAAAGAATACGGCAGCTTCTTCATTGCTGAGGCAGCTATTAAAGGCCGGGCGCGCTGTACAAAGGATCTGCGATTCAAAATACCTGTCAACACATCATAAGTGGCCACCCGTTCCAATTCTGTAAAGGAATCCTCCCTATAAAGCAGCATGATGCCTGCAGTTCCTAAGAACATAAGCAAATAAATCCCCAGATAAAAAAATATCTGCAGCCAGTGAGAGGTCTGAGCATTCCATCCTAACATCAAATAAAACGGTTCAAGTCCCTTGCTAACCAGCGCTAAAATTACAACAAAGTACAACAATCCTATGGTTCGCTGGAGAGAGGTTTCTCTAATCTTCACAGCTAATATGTAAGCAGGCAAAGCTATGATCATAATCCCAAATAGACAAGTTGCAGCCATAACGAACCGCTCATCTGGCATAATTAAATGCAGTAGCACTATGATGACAATGGATACTCCGAACAGGATCGTATAATATCGTTCAATCCTACTCCCAAAAACTCTGAGAAGCATCAGAAGCGCTAAGCTTTCCAGCGTACCTCCAGCTAGAGCAAGCAGCATACTGATAGGAATGGGAAGTCGTGAGTCTGTGAAATCATTCAGCAAAAGGAGAATTAAAGCTGCCAGCTGCAAATATTTTGCCGTGACAAAGAAGGTAGAAGTCCGTTCCTGCGCGTAACGCAAACGATAGACGACAATAAGCAATACCGTAAAGGATTGCCACATAAAGAGGCAGACCAGCAGTGTCTTGAGATCCAGATGCATGTTAGTGAATTTCACCCCCTGTATTCTCCAAGCTCAATAAATATAATTGTATCTGACCACTCGGTTTCTTCCTTCTTGTTTGGCTTGGTATAACGCTTTATCACTCAGCTTGTACAACTTATTTATCCAGATCTCCTGATCCGGCATGATTGTAATTACACCTATACTAACTGTATAGCCTTGTAAGAGTTTTTGTGGAGGTGTCTTCATTACTGCCTTTCGTAACACTTCAGCTTTCCGGTCACAGCTAGCTTCATCCAGCCCGCAAAGGATAACTGCAAATTCCTCGCCGCCAAGCCTGCCGAATAAATCGCTGTTTTCGAGGTTGTCCTTAATCGTCAATGCGAATTCTTCCAGAACCACATCGCCGGTATCATGGCCGTATGTATCATTGATTTCTTTGAAATGATCCAAATCCAGCAGCATAAACGAAAAGTACTCTTGCTCAGCAACTGCCTTCTCAAGCCGTACCTCAGCTTCCTCAAGAAATGCTCCACGGTTAAGGATTCCAGTCAGATCATCGTAGCTAGCGATTCGTTTCAGTTTTACAAAGGAATGCTCGTTAGAAAGTAGAATAAAGCCTGCGGCTCCCACAATCAACAATAAATACATCCCCAGGTAATATAAATACTGCGAAAGATTAGTTGTGAACACGTTCATCTCTGGCTCCCAGATCAATGCAACAATCGCGCGGAGCAGCATAATCCCTGCAAAAGCGTAAAACAATATTCCGAGTATCTTCTGAAGAGGGGTGCCTTTGGGGTTCACCGTGAGGTGGTAAGCTGGATAGACAATAAACAGTATCGACCATAATGAGGTACAGGCTATGCGCCAGCTGGAATGATGAAAGAAGATCGCTACAATACTAAAAGTAATCGAACTAAGTATGGAAAGCGTTATGTAATACAACTTTATCCGCTGACCAAGGATTCCCATCATCAGCAATAAAGCAATAATCTCCAGACAGCAGCCTAAAAGAATCAAAGCGTTGCTAAGTGGAATGGATAAAGCGCGGGGGATATGACCCCATAATAATAATGAACACCAGAAGAGCAGCTGCACCGCCTTTGAGCGTATGAATAAGGTGGATGCCCTGTCTTTAGGAGCGCTCCTCCGGTAATTGGTTATCAGCAGCAATATAAATAGATTTCCAAAAATAAATAAATACACTAACGTTTTGATATCAAGCTGGGAGTCCATGAGTCACCACCTACACGGAAAAATTGATCCTCTACTGACAGCACTATAGCACTCAATGGCTAGTTCAGCAAATACCCTATTTATTTCATTTTTTAGAATGTACATACACCGCTTAAGTATACAAAAAAGCACTTCCCCCTGCACGGAACTCGGGGGAAGTGCTTTTGTAGCTCTATTTCAATTTACATTTTTAAAAATGCGTCATCTAACCATTGAATACGTTTGGTTAACCAATTTATAAAATAATCCACCTCTGAATCATACGTAATCCGATCTTGCCAACCATCGGGGTTAGGCCATATGTCCATTCCCAGAACTGGCCATTTCTCAAAATTATATCTCTGAGAAAGTTCTAGTGTTGAGCTAGTTTGATTAATTAAACTAAACATAGCAGGTAGTTGATTACCTTTGATCTCTGTCCATCGTTCTTTTACACGTTGAACAAATTTCGGATCTTCAAAAAATCTGGATATCCACTCTGCATTTTTAATATAAAATTGTTCAGGGTCGTCACAATCAGCATAGTTTATATTTCCCCCACCAATGTCAAAATCCCAGAGCGGCCCCATTGATAGTTTTCCGCCTTTGTCTTTGTAGAAATAAACACTAGTTCCAAAAGCAGCATCTGCATTCTTAAAAATCTCATTGATTAAGTACCAATCGATGACAGAATCAACATCAAAATACTTATTATATCCCGTTGATATATCCGTAAAATGATCACTGTACAATGCTTTTTCAGCTTCCTCAAAATAAGTACTGATATAACTTAATTGTTGTGAATTAATCTTATTTGATTTTGGCTTTTTTATGGCAAAAACATTTTCACCAGCGATTCGTGTTGTCTGAAAATAGTTATCATCTACATCCAATCTATTTAACCAGTCTTTCTCAATCAAATATCCACCAGTTATCGACTCTTCAGATGTATCATTTGCACTCAGTTTATTAATATTTAAACGTGATTTTGATATATCTATTTTTTCCCCTATGAGATAATTCCCTAGGTATTCTCCATTTAGGAATAGATCTACATACCTCATTCTTGGGCTATACTTCATACCTATCATTTCGCCAAGATTATATGCCGTATAATTTCGCAAGAGTGTCTTATCCGCATAATTAGCAATAAGTACCCAATCTTCATCTTTTGGCATATTTAGGACGGGAGCTGAATTCGTTATAGAAACTGCATATGATTTTTTAGGCATATTCCAAGAACTGTTTCCTCTGCCCTTAATCGTGATAGCGCCATCGTACAATCCTACTCCATAGGTTTGAGTGCTTCCATCAACGATCTTCATAGCTGCGTCAATTTTATTTTCTTTATCAAGAATTGCCTGGTTAGCCTCCGTGGTAATAATTACTGCTGGCAATCCCGACTCTAATACTTCCACAATGAGCAGATAGCTATTTACTTCTTTTCCTTCTTCAGTAACAGTTATCTCCTGTTTAGATTGGAGTTTAACTGCTTGACCTTCAGTTATTGGTATCCCATCAATAGCTAAGGTTCCGTTCGTAGTAACGAAGTTAATAATCCCATCTTCAAGCTTTGTTGACCTTGGTACAAGCAAATTAACCTGCCCCTTGGAGTTGTCAATAGAAGCTTTATATCCATTGTATACAAAACTCTTCAGGGAACCCTCAAGTTTTGCTTTTACAGTGACGTTGAAAACTTTAGATGTCAAAACCTCTTCTTTGGATATCGTAGCGGTTAATGTAACCGTTGCGTCAGGTTCTCCAAACTCTGGTCTTGTCACTTTACCCTTGGCAGAGATCACATTAGTATTATCTGAGTGCCAAATAATCAAAGTATTATTTAATCCTTTTGTAGGTAAATAAACATCTCCGGTTACTGAACTTATATCTCCTAAATCCAAGGCTTCTTTAGCGGCAAGAAGATCACTTGAAATAGTGTCAAACCGAATGGATTTTACGATAATCACAAAATCTTTTGTGACTTGAATGTTACCTTTTGTAAGCGTCGCGTTCAAGACAACATCCCTATCCACTGATTCTAACCTGTAAATATGACCACTCTCGCTAACAATCTCTGGATTTTGAGAGGTCCAGACAATACTAATACCATCCTGGGTCATAGTTGGCAAAATCAAATTCTGCGTAACCTGACTAGTATCTCCTAAGGTGAATACCAGCTTTGCCTCCTGTAAGGCAAGACGATCATCTTCATCCACTTCTACTTGTTGTTTAGCTTTAATAATCACTTCAAACTGCTTGTTAACTGAAAATCCCCCTTTGACTATCGTAGCCGTTAATAAAACGCTAACATCAGGTTCTCCTAACCCAGGACGACTGATAGTACCGTTAGCTTGTAAAACTTCAGGATTAGAAGAATTCCACGATATAGTAGTTTCATTTAAGCCTTTAGAGGGTAATACTAAATTGCTCATGACATTTTCTGAGTCAATTTCAAGTAACAATGCTGATTTAGCTTGTAAAACATCCTCTTCATCTGGATCAACAATACTTTCTGACCCTCCTCCACTACCACTACCACTACCACTACCACTACCACTACCACTACCACTACCACTATCGCTACCACCACCACTGGCTCCGCCCACTACAGCGCCAGTATTAAGTTGCGTATTTTTCAGGGTTGGGGTTATACCCTCTAGCAATTCCAGTTTCTTCGGTGTAAACTCAAATGATACATTATTAACTTCGACCTTCGCATAATCTATCTCGCCTTCACCAGATAAATTAATTCCTGCTTTGATAAGCATCTTCGAAATTGTAGTACCTTTATCAAGAATAAGAATATAAGGAAGTTTATTAGGAGAGCTTAAGGGATTAATAACTTCTAAATGATCTATATTTCCGTTAGTAAAATTCACTCTCGTATTAACTGAAGCTAGCTCGACCTTTTTATAATTTCCAGCCAACTTGATTAAATGATCTGCTGCATTGTTTACAACCTTGATATTATCAATGTTTCCATTATCGGACTGTATAATTGCCCCACTGTAAAGCTCTCCACTAGGGATATGTGTACTCCCTGTAGTCAAAACTCTAACCTTACCGTTTTGTTTTGCAACCGACAGTTTACCCTCTACAGTAGAATCATTGAGCTTAATGCTGTTTTCTCCACCGCCCCGTACATATATATCCCCTTTAATAGTTACGTGATCCAAAGTAACATCACCTGCACCAATTCCTTCAACAAGATACAGATCACCCTGAATTGTCGTATTACTAAATGTAACGTTAGGGGTATTCACCACTACGTTATTTTTGTACATCGTGCTATAAGTTCCTTCTTTTGTAATTATTTCTCCGGATATATTATTTAATATCGTCAGTGCCTCTGCAAAGGTAACTTGGTCACCTGGTCTTAAGGTTTTATCAGGAAAACCAGAGAGAAATCCTTTATTTACAGCATATGTAAGATTGTCATAGGCATAGGGAGCAATTTTTTTATAATCCACAAATTTTTTAAGCGAATTCTGATCTGCTTCACTATACTGAAAATCAAACGCTTTACTGATTAATGTCATCGCTTCTTGACGTGTTACTTTTTGTTCCGCTCCAGCCTCTAACTGACCTTTTGAATTCATAATGCCTTTTAAATATCCAGCATTAACAGCTTTCTCAACATCCTTTTGATACCACGCATTAATAGGGATGTCCACAAATTCAGTAGATGTTGTATCTTCATAACCAAAAACATTGTTTATCAATGCAATTAATTCTCCACGTGTGACTCGCTGATCAGGTGAAATCGAGATATTCTCATTAATATCTAGCAATCCCTTTTCATTCCATGTGGCGATGGTTTGAGCTGCCCAGTGTTGTCTTTCAACAGTGTTTTTTGCTAATGCTGGCATTGAATACGTAAAAATAAGTAATAAACAAAGCATACCTATAAAATATTTGTGTTTCTTTGGGGCTATCATTCTGTATTCTCCTTTTCCTTATATCATTACTATTACTATACAAGACTATTGGTATATACTATAGGTTTTTTTTACCATATTAAATAAGTACATATTCTTTTCATACATATAAATATAAGTAAAAAAGCACCCCCCCAAAAGCCCTATCCAGATAAACATGTAGATTATCTGATGGAACCTCGGGGGAAGTGCTATGGTCAAGAGAATATGAATATTCTCGTGTAGGCCTGTGTTTGTATTAACGCTTCTTCAAGCCGTCCGCCAATGCGTATCCAACCTTCCAGATATCGCCTGCGCCCATCGTAATCACTAGGTCACCTGGGGCAATACGAGGTTTCAGATCAGCAAGCACATCTTCTTTGGTTGGCAGATGTCTTGCACCAGCGTTACTGTTCTGCACAATAAGCTCAACCAGCTTCGCAGATGTAACCCCCTCAATCTGCTTCTCACCTGCCGGAGAGTAGATGTCGGTGATGATCACCTCATCTGCTTCGCTAAAGGCGCGGCTGAAGGCATCTAGCAGGAAGAACGTACGTGTATACCGCTGAGGCTGGAATACGGCAATAATCCGTTTCCCCGTTGCCTTAGCAGCACTGATTGTCGCCTGAATTTCAGTTGGGTGATGCGCATAATCATCGATGACCAGAATGTCATCGACTTCTCCGAGCACTTGAAAACGGCGCTTCGCACCATGGAATTTCACGATCGCTTCAGCGATTTTTTCAAAAGAGATTCCTGACTTCAAACAAGCGATAACCGCAGCCATTGAATTATACAGATTGTACTGGCCTGGCACGGATAGTTCAATTTGTCCCAATACTACGCCATTATGGTTCATCGTATACGAAACCTGACGGTCGCCAAGAACGATGTCTGTGGCAATATAATCTGCAGTCTTCGACTTGATGCCGTAAGTAATCACCTTACCTGACACTTCAGGCAATAAAGAAATCACGTTCTCGTCATCTGCACACACAATCGCAGTGCCGTCTTCACGGGTCTGGTTCATAAACTGTACATAAGCAGCCTTGAGACGGTTAAAATCTCCGCCGTAATTCTCCAAGTGATCTGCTTCCACATTCGTGACAATTCCAAGCCAAGGGTGATAGTGCAAGAAAGAGCCATCACTCTCATCCGCTTCCGCCACTACATAATCGCCTTGTCCTGCCTTTGCATTCGTACCGACGTTCATAATCTCTCCGCCGATAATATACGTAGGATCAACTTCACACTCTTCCATTACAAGTGCGATCATAGAGGATGTAGTTGTTTTACCATGCGCTCCGGCAACGGCTACCCCTTTACGTTCGTTCAATAAACGGGCTAACATTTGTGAGCGGTGCAGAATTGGAATCTTAAGACGCTCTGCTTCTACCCATTCCACATTATCGCTGGACAAAGCCGTTGAGTACACGACCAGATCCGCACCTTTTACTTGTTCTGCTGTATGCCCAATATAAATCTTGGCACCTTTAGCAATCAATTTATCCGTCAATTCTTGGGCAGCCACATCGGAGCCCGTAACCGTATATCCCATTTCTAGCATTACTCGGGCAATCGCGCTCATACCGTAGCCGCCGATCCCTATAAAATGCACACGTTCAGTAGTATCCAACAGTCGTCACCAGCCTTTTTCAGTATCGGGTTGCTGCAAAAGTGTACCGCGCACGTCAGAAATCAAATACAGCGTACCAGATACGACGGCAAGGTCATCCTCCGCTGTAATCGACTTCAGTTGTTGCAGCGCTTTTCCCCAATTATGTTCTACTATGATTACCAAGTTTTCCTTGGCATATTTATCCCGCAGACTTTCTGCGATAACCTGCAGATTCTCCGCGTCCATTTTGTTCTGGAAATCCGGTTCGGTCAGGATGAGCGTATCCACTATAGGCAGTATATGCTTAAAGTAGGATTCATGATGCTTATTTGCCATCATTCCCATAAGTAAATTTAATTTACCGTATTTATAGAGCTGTGGCAGGCTTTTGGCAAGGCTCTCCGCGCCTTCCGGATTATGTGCTCCATCCAGTACGATCCTCGGAGATTTACTTACCTCTTCCAGCCTTCCAGCCCAAAATGCATGACGCAATCCTTCCAGAACATCTTCATCCTCTAACATGAACGCCATATACTGGCGCAAAACTTCAAGAACCATCATGGCTCCCGCCGCATTGCTAATCTGGTGTTCGCCTTTCATCACAATCCCAAGTTCAAGCGAACGGAAGGGACCCTTAAAGTTAAAGGTCTGCACATCCCCATGGATTCCAGTAGCTTCATAGCTAAAATCTTCTCCGGCAAGATAAAGAGTAGAGCGGCAAGCCGCCGCTTTCTCCTTGAGTACAGCCACGACTTCCGGTTGATTTACGCAGCTAACAACAGGTACACCGGGTTTGATAATTCCGGCTTTCTCCATTGCAACCTTCTCAAGTGTATCTCCCAGAATATCCATATGGTCATGGCCGACATTTGTAATCACCGACACGATCGGAGTAACGATGTTCGTTACATCCAGCCTTCCCCCAAGCCCAGTCTCCCATACGACAACATCCGGACAAGAAACACCCGCAAAAAATAGAATGGCCACAGCTGTAGTTACCTCAAACATCGTTGGTGAGCCAAATTCCGTTTCTGCAATCTCATCTACCAAAGGACGAAGGGTATTCACTAGCTCAAGAAGAGTTTCTTCAGGAATGTCCGTATTATTATATTGGAACCTGTTCGTGAACTTCGTAATATACGGAGACGTGAAGGTGCCGACAGAATAGCCGCTTTGCAAAAGTGCGCTTGTCAAAAAAGCACAGGTGGAGCCTTTGCCGTTGGTACCCGCCACATGAATAAATTTCAGCCGACGGTGCGGGTTTCCCAGCTTGTCCATCAACATCTCAATTCTGTCTAAACCTGGCCGGATTCCAAAAGGAATCAGGCCCTTGATCCAGTTAACCGCTTCGGTATATGTCGCAAGAGGGGCGGTGCTCCCGCCCCGATTTAGGTCATCCATGTCTCTTATCCTCTCAGCTCTGCTATGCGGGCAAGTACTTTCTCACGTTTGGCAGAATAATCTGCCTGCTTCGCCTGCTCCTCTTCGATAACTTTTGCGGGAGCTTTGGCCACGAAGCCCTGATTGCTCAACTTTTTCTCTACGCGTTCTACTTCGCTGTTCAGCGTCTGCACTTCTTTTTCCAGACGAGCGATTTCTTGTTCAATATCAATCAGCCCCGACAAAGGCAGAAGCAGTTCCGCTCCCGTTACTACAGCGGACATTACCTTGTCTGGCGTTTCCGGATTCAGGCCAGCTTCGAAAGAAGAGGTATTGCAGAAACGTCCGATGTAGTTGTCGTTACGAGTAATGATGCTCAGCGTTTCCTCATTGCTCGCTTTAATAATCAAATCAACCTTTTTGCTCATCGGTACATTTACTTCAGCACGGATATTACGAACTGCCCGGATTACATCCATCAGCAGGTTCATTTCCGCTACCGCTTGCGGGTTCTCCAGAGCAGCATCATACTCAGGCCAAGCAGCCAAAGTAATTGTCTCTCCTTCATGCGGCAGATGCTGCCAGATTTCCTCCGAAATAAACGGCATAAACGGATGGATCAAGCGCATGGTGCGGTCGAGTACATAAGCAAGTACGGACTGTGTCTTCGCTTTGGCTGCGGCATCCGTTCCGTAAAGCGACAGCTTCGCGAACTCAATATACCAGTCACACAAATCGTCCCAAATGAAGTTGTACAGCTGGCGGCCGGTCTCGCCGAACTCGTACGAGTCAATTAGACGCGTAATTTCACGAGAAGTTTCGTTCAGGCGGTGTAAAATCCAACGGTCAGCCGTAGTTAGCTCACCAGTAATGTCAATATTCTCGAAGCTAACTCCTTCAAGATTCATGAGGGCGAAGCGTGACGCATTCCAGATCTTATTAGCGAAATTACGCGCCTGCTCTACCTTTTCCCAGCGGAAGCGTAAATCCTGACCCGCTGTGCTGCCGGTAGAAATCATATAACGCATAGCATCTGCGCCATACTTCTCGATAACCTCAAGCGGATCTACACCGTTTCCGAGTGATTTGGACATTTTTTGTCCTTCAGCATCCCGTACCAAACCATGCATCAATACGTCCGAGAATGGTTTCTCTCCGGTGAATTCTAGTGCCGAGAAGATCATCCGCGCTACCCAGAAATAAATAATATCGTAGCCCGTTACGAGCACATCGTTCGGATAGTAACGTTTGAAATCTGCACTGTCTTCATTCGGCCAGCCTAGGGTTGCAAACGGCCAGAGGTTGGAGCTAAACCAAGTATCCAGAACATCCTCGTCCTGTTTCAGGTCGGTTAAGCCGCTGATCCGGCGCGCTTCTTCCTCGTCATTCGCCACAACCAGCTCACCGGTAGATTCAGAATACCAAGCCGGAATACGATGCCCCCACCAAAGCTGACGGGAAATACACCAGTCGCGTACGTTTTCAATCCAGTTCAGGTAGGTTCTCTCGAACCGTTCAGGTACAAAGTTAACCCCATTACCATCCTTCTGTGCATTGATGGCAGCTTCGGCGAGGGGCTGCATCTTCACGAACCATTGTGTGGACAGGTAAGGCTCAACAACCGCTCCTGAACGTTCACTGTGTCCAACTTGATGCACATGATCTTCAATAGAGATCAGAACGCCTTGCTCCTTCAGATCCGCCGTGATGGCCTTACGGCATTCACTCCGGTCTTGACCTTTGTAAGGTCCTGCTTCTTCGTTCATCGTACCGCTCTCATCCATTACGTTGATCTGCGGCAAATTGTGCCGTTGACCTACCTCGAAGTCATTTGGATCATGAGCTGGCGTGATCTTAACCGCACCGCTACCAAACTCTTTATCTACATACTCGTCAGCGATAATTGGAATCTCCCGGCCGATAATCGGCAGGATCAGCGTTTTACCAATCAGATCTTTATAACGATCATCCTCAGGATGAACAGCAACTGCCGTATCACCCAACATCGTCTCCGGACGTGTGGTCGCTACAGTGATATGTCCACTGCCATCTTTAAGTGGGTAACGCAGGTGGTACAGATGACCGTTAACTTCCTTATATTCAACCTCGATATCCGACAACGCCGTACGAGCCGCCGGGTCCCAGTTGATGATACGTTTACCGCGATAGATCAAGCCTTTATTATAAAGCTTAACAAATACCTCGCGAACTCCCTTAGACAAACCCTCATCGAGGGTAAAACGCTCGCGGGAGTAGTCAAGGGAAAGTCCCATTTTTGCCCACTGCTCATGAATGGTGTTCGCGTATTTGTCTTTCCAATCCCACACCTGCTCCAGGAACTTCTCACGTCCGAGGTCATGTCTGGAAATCCCCTGCTCGCGCAGCTTCTGCTCTACCTTCGTTTGTGTTGCAATACCTGCGTGGTCCGTACCTGGCAACCAAAGCGTATCGAAGCCCTGCATCCGTTTAGTACGAATCAGGATATCCTGTAATGTGAAATCGAGCGCATGCCCGATGTGCAGCATTCCCGTTACGTTTGGCGGCGGGATCACAATACTATAGGCTTTAGCATCCGGACGCTGGCCTGCGCGGAAATATCCGCCCTCTGTCCAGTAGGAATACCATTTCTGTTCTGCTGCCTTCGGATCATACGTTGTTGGCATCTCGTTTTTAGATTCATTCGTAGCGGCAGCATCTGCCGCTGTTAGATGGTTTTGGTCAGCCATTCTCTGATACCTCCACTAGTTTACTTGTAGTTGCTTATAGTTGTTAATAAAGTTGCTGTATAGAGCGCACAGGTCTCTGAAAAAAACAAAAAGACCCCTCGTCTCAAAGGACGAAAGGTCATTCTTTCGCGGTACCACCTTTGTTTCGCGCCAATGAAAAATAAAACTACACTTCTTACCCTACGGATTCAGAAGCTTAGCGCGACACTCGTACAGATAACGGCTGCTACCGGCCACAACCTAACTTATCCTTCACAAATATGAAGATAAGCTCAGAAGGGCGACTCCGGGGCGACTTCGGGGGCTGTTTCCTACGGAATGTCACAGCACTTGCAATTCCGCTCTCTGAAGGGCTGACCGCCTACTCTTCCCGTTCCCAGTCTTTACTTAGATATTGCTTACTCCATAATACATTTTGAGCCCCCCCTAGTCAACCTGGATACGCCTTTGCAGCGGGACTTTAGGCTGAATTTCGACTTATTTCTTCTGAAGCATCCCTTCCAACAAAGAAACAGCAAAAATCCCGATCCTAATACCTGATCGGGATTCACCTATTCATGTGTGTACGCATCACGATTCGATTACGGGATGTACAACACTTGACCTTCCTCTACACTCTGCCCGGATAAGCGATTATACATTACCAGTTCCCGCGCACTTAGCTGATACTTCTCTGCTATGGTATCCAGTGTTTCTTCACGCTGCACAATACACAGCCGAACTTTGCGGAACATGTTAGCTCCATCCGCGCTGGCAATGAATCTGCTCTTCCATTCCGTATTATTGCCAACCTCTGGAACGTCCACTGCTGCAGATGTGTTTGCATCCGACTGCAGAGCTTCCTGCTCTTTACGGACACGACTGGAGCTTAGTAAAGAGGAGAAGGTGAGATGTTCTTTTTCCGGAATTTCTGCTTCTTTTTTGCTGCCCAAGGCGATCTTAAGATCTTGTTTCTCCTCATGAGAAGCCACACTCTCTTGTGAAACAAAAACTTCGTTCGCATTCTCATTAATCGGCGCAGTATTCTCTTCTTGCTTAGGAAGCGCATTATTAGCCTCATTTTCAGAAGCGAACACAGGGATATCCTGAATTGCATCTGCACTAACGGCTGGAACAGCGGTCTCTCTAGGAGTAAAATATTCCTCTGCCGACTGTTGGTTCTCTTCGCTCACATAGCTTGCTTGATTCAGCTGAGACACCTCAACCTCTTTGTTCTGGGCCTCGGCTTTAAACCAGTAATCGGATAAACCCGCTTTAGCATCCTCAACTTGGGACTCCAGACTATGTGTCCGTGCTTTAGCTCCCTTGTCCTTCTCCTGACCGGATGAGAAATTGACTACAGGGGACGTATGAGCGGCTCCACTTGAAACTAATGATTCTTCTGCTTCCTGTTCATTCGCTTCGGCATGCTCATGTTCTTCTACAGCAACCTGTGAGGCATCCTCACCAAAGGTCCACTGAGAATTTTCATAAAGTGCATCATTTTCCTGTTCTTGTAGCTCCGTAGTAGCTTCTACCCTGTCATCATTCACAGGAGAATAGGCGACTGTATACTCCTCTTGCTGCCAGGCTGGTTGAGGTTGAGGGTCCGCACCACCGATCCCCCGCAGCGATAATACGCCTGTTATATTCACAGTGCGCATCGTGAGCAGATCGATATCAAAATTCTCAATCTCTACCCCAATATCTTCAATCGAGCTGACGCGTGTAAGCGGAACAGTGATTTCCACGGGAATGGCATGCTCCAGACGTTGTGTTCGGTCATCTTCACTCCGGTAAAGCCCGGTAAGCAACAGCTGACCATATAACTCGGCACGATCCTCCCGCTGAATCACCTGAATTTCCGGAAGTAGTTCAACCTCCTCCAGCTCAGCTATTCCCGGAAGCTCTTCCGAAAGGTGAATGCGTTCGTAAATATCAAACCGCAAGCCGTGGGACTGATCAAACACGGGATATGTCCTCCTTCTTGGCATAATCTAACCCTGAGACAGGCCCAGAGCATAAGCCCAAAATGTTACTCCCCACATGTATATGCTTCAAACAGAGAGGCATGACAACTTTGGTAGTACTAACCGGACAGGATGCTAATAAATTTCATGAATTTAAGAGCTCACCAAACCTTCAGCCTGCTGATAGATGCACTACTTCGTAAGAACAAAGTATTATATGCTGCTTTTATTAATAAGACATGGATAGATGTTTTTTTTCTGAAAAAATAGAAAAAGAACAGCAGAACCAGCTTTTGCTGATTCTACTGTTCCTTAGCCACTTACGTATCTGTCAGGGTGCTTCAGACAGCAGCTCTCGCAGCTGCAGCATATCCTCCGGCCACGGATCGCTGACTTCCAGCTGTTCTCCGCTCCAAGGATGGCGGAAGGACAATGCCTCGCCATGCAGGGCATGGCGGCCGGCAGCGCTGGAAGCCCAAACCGGACCGCCATATAGTTCATCCCCATACAAGGGATGACCCATATGGCTGAGATGAACGCGAATCTGATGCGTCCGTCCAGTCTCCAGCTGCACATGCACCAGGCTTCCGCCATGCAGTGCCTCGCGCTCGATGATTCGCGTCACGGCAGATTGTCCGCCGAGCGAGACCCGTCTGCGCGCAGCGTGATGCCGATCGCGCCCAATCGGGGCATCGATCACCTTAAGCGCAGGCGGCACGATGCCTTCAACGATCGCGGCGTAGTGCCGCGAGATGCTTTTTTCACGCATATTCTCGTCCAGGACTAACTGTGCGAACTCATTTTTCGCATACATCACCGGACCCGTTGTATCTTTGTCCAAGCGGTGAATATGGCGCACAGCCACATTTTCGCCGGAAGTGATATAATGCGCAGCTACGAGGTGATCCAGAGTTACACCTGTTCCACTGCCATCGGGATGTACCGCCAGCCCAGCTGGTTTATGAGCTACCAGGCAAAAATCATCCTCATACAGCACCTCAAGCTCTTCCCATATCGGTTCAAGCCCCGCTTCACGATCGGGAAAAAGCGCCAGCCGAAGCCGGTCGCCTTTCCACTGAATGCCTCCCTCGCGGCGTAACCGCAGATGAAGTTTCTCGGGCATGCCTACAGTTTCTAACAGCCACTTGTCAATCGTTGCCTGCGTATCCTCGGCTCCAGTAATGATTTTGCCGGGTGTTACCTCCAGCCACTCTCCACGCCGGGTCCAAGCGCCACCACCGGTTCTTTCTCCGGCTCCGATGCTCAAAGGGCCTTCAGGGCATTATAATGGCCCTCAATGGTATCATCAATATCTTGTTCACTATGTGCAGCCGATATGAACATCCCCTCAAACTGTGAAGGTGGCACACTGATGCCTTGGTTTACCATATGACCAAAATAACGACGGAAAAGATCCGTGTCACTGGACTTAGCCGTTTCAAAATTGATTACAGGTCCTTCAGTAAAGAATGGGCAAACCATCGATCCCACCCGGTTGATAGTGAGCGGAATGCCAGTCTCAATTGAATTCTTTTTCAAACCCGCTTCCAGACGTGCACCCAATTGTTCCAGACGATCATATACTTCCGGGGTCAACAGCTTGAGCGTAGTATATCCGGCTGCCATCGCCAATGGATTACCACTAAGTGTGCCCGCCTGATAAATCGGTCCAGTAGGAGCGATTTGCTCCATGATCTCTCTTTTGCCGCCATAAGCACCCACTGGAAGTCCGCCGCCGATAACTTTGCCAAAACAAGTAATATCCGGAGTAATCCCGAACAAGCCTTGAGCACAGCCACGATTAACACGGAAGCCTGTCATAACCTCATCAAAAATAAGCAGCGAACCATTGTCAGAAGTTAATTTACGAAGCCCTTCCAGGAAGCCTGGAAGCGGTGGAACCACGCCCATGTTGCCGGCAATCGGCTCTACGATCACTGCGGCAATCTCATTGCCAAAACGTTCGAAAGCAATCTGAGTGGACTCCAAATCATTGTAAGGAACCGTAATGGTATTCATTGCAACGCCTTCTGGGACACCCGGGCTATCCGGCAAGCCCAATGTAGCTACACCAGAGCCAGCCTTAATAAGCAGACTATCGGCGTGACCGTGGTAGGAGCCTTCGAACTTCAAGATTTTGCTGCGCCCAGTGTAACCACGTGCCAAACGAATCGCGCTCATCGTAGCTTCCGTTCCAGAGTTAACCATGCGTACGATATCTACAGATGCCACTCGTTCAACAACGGTTTTTGCCATTTCCGTTTCCAGTAGCGTTGGAGCGCCAAAGCTTGTCCCTTTTACCGCTGTCTCCTGCAATGCCTTCACAACCTCAGGATGCGCATGACCCATAATCAGTGGACCCCATGAGAGCACATAGTCGATAAAGCTGTTGCCGTCGATATCAAAAATACGCGAACCTATCCCATGATCCACATAAATCGGAGTCAGACCTACGGATTTAAACGCCCGTACAGGGCTGTTCACCCCGCCGGGAATATATTGTTTTGCTTCATCAAAAGCCTTCCGGGACGCTTCCTCTTTACGCGCCATTGGCACATTACTCATGTATCTTCACTCCTATTCTCTTCTTGGTTACACAAGCTTGTACAAACATTTATTAGCTGCCGCGATGTCGGTGTGATGAAGATTAGCCGCGCAGCCAGCGGGCTGCATCTTTTGCAAAATAAGTAATAATAATGTCCGCACCAGCACGTTTCATGCCCGTCAGCATTTCCAGCACAACGGCTTGCTCGTCGATCCAGCCTTGCAGTGCCGCTGCTTTTACCATGGAATATTCTCCACTCACATTATAAGCCACCAAAGGAAGATCAAACTGATCACGAATCGTACGAATCACATCTAGGTAAGCCAGAGCTGGCTTCACCATTAACATATCCGCGCCTTCCAGCACATCGGATTCTGCTTCACGGAGTGCTTCGCGCAGATTGGCAGGGTCCATTTGATATGTTTTGCGATTCCCGAACTGTGGTGCTGAATCCGCTGCTTCGCGGAAAGGGCCATAAAACGCCGAAGCATATTTGACCGAATACGACATAATCGGCACATGCTCAAAGCCGTTCTCATCAAGTCCCGCACGAATTGCGTGAACAAATCCATCCATCATGTTGGAAGGGGCGATAATATCTGCTCCAGCTTTTGCTTGGGATACCGCCGTACGAGTCAAAAGCTCCAGCGAGGCATCGTTGATAACATCGCCATGGACCACACCATTCACCGTATGCGTATGCACCATTCCACAATGTCCGTGATCCGTAAATTCACAAAGGCAGGTATCTGCAACGACCAACAGCTCTGGGTACCACTGCTTGATCAAGCGAGTAGCCTCTTGCACAATTCCATCCTCTGCAAAACCGGAAGAACCGATAGCATCCTTCGTCTCAGGAATCCCGAACAACAATACTGCCGGGATGCCTAGTGCGGCAATCTCGTCCACTTCTGCTTTTAACGTATCCAGCGAAAAATGATACACACCCGGCATCGAGCTAATCTCATTCTTCACACCTGTTCCATAAGTCACAAAAATAGGCTGTACCATATCCAGCACATTCAGTATCGTCTCCCGAACCATGCCACGAATTCCAGCAGAACCGCGCAAACGACGGTGACGTGTAATTGGAAAGCTCATTTGTTCATCCTCCTGAAAAATAAAATATAAAACCAAATTATGTGTCTGGCAGCAAACTACAACTAGCCACAGCCAAGTCTAAATTAGCCGCAACCAAACCGCCGACCACAGGCTAACTACGTATAGTTGTAGTTTGTGCAACTATCTCGATGTTTTGTCCTAATTGTAAGCTTTAGTTGCATTCTCTACAGTTATTTATTACAAAAGTGCGAAGATTCCTCATTTAGCGGATATTTAATTGCACATACTACAACTAAACTCGACTTTAGCTGATATATAGAAAATTTAATTGTATGAAGTACAACTAAACCTAAACCTCAAGCAGATCTGCTCACATTAACCTACTGCATATTCTCTACATACCTGTTAGTTTACAACCAAATATTATCCTCCGAACTCCATAAGTCACTACGTTCGGAGTTCAATTTATATGTTACTTGAAGGTAGCGATGTGGCACTTTTGAGCGTAGATATAACGGCGAGTAAACCAACAAATGTTAGTTAGTAAAAGTAACCGCGAACTCATTAATAACTACCAACTCACGTGTAACCACGAACTATTTAGTAACTACGAACAAACTCTAAACTCACATGTAACCCCAACTATTTAGTAACCACGAACTCACATGTAACTACGAACTATTTAATAACTACCAACTCACGTGTAACCACGAACTATTTAGTAACTATGAACAAACTCTAGCCTGTAATCTAACTAAATATAAGCTGAGCGCTATATTTCTAAGCAGGCACTGCCTTTCTCCGTAGAACATCTCCCCGCGGAGTAATCAGCTTCTACCTTCCCACCAGAAAGTAAGCTAAGTATGCTAAACTCACCAGTAAACTATTGCTTTGTTCTATCCTCGATCCGACCGCTACTGCAGCTGAGTCTCCGCATTCCAGCGGCAGAGCTCCTGCACCAAACCATCTATGGTTGCCTCTTCAGACAAGAGACCCGGTGTCAGTCCCGCGTCTACCGCAGTCTGCTCCGTTAACGGACCGATGCAGGCGATTTTCACATTTGCAAGCAGCGGGAGCGGATCTTCAAGCCCCAACCGTTTCAGGATGTGTAAGAAATTACGCACGGTTGACGAGCTGGTGAAGGTTACCGCGTGAACGCGACCTTCCTCTAGCAGCTTCAGCAGCTCGACGTCATCCTCACCCGTGACAACCGTTTCATAAGTATCCACGTCTGTCACCTGAAGGCCAAGCTCTCTCAGCTTGTCCGGCAGCCAGTCCCGCGCCAGATCGCCGCGCGGCAATAGCACGTTCTGTCCCGGCAGCAGCTGGGGACCGAACGTCTCAATCAGACCTTCCGCCTGAAACTTCGCCGGAAGTTCCTCAGCAATCACCCCGCGCTGCGCCAGCGCGGCGGCTGTGCCTGGCCCCACCGCTGCAATACGCGCGCGGTGTAGCCCGCGAATGTCCGCCCCCAGCTCCGCCAAGTGGCGCCAAAAAAACTCCACGCCGTTCGGGCTAGTGAAGAATACCCAGTCGTACGATTCCAGCGCGCCAAACGCCGCAGCAATCTTCGCCTTCTTCTCTGCCCCTTCCGGCATGATCGTCTCGATCACCGGGAACTCGTAGGGTTCCCCGCCGAGTTCTTCAATTCTATCCACCAGCTCGCTTGCTTGGCTGCGAGCCCGTGTCACCACGATGCGTTTGCCGAATAACGGCATCGCCTCGACCCACTTCAGCTGCTCACGCTGCAGCACCACGTCGCCGACGACGATGACTGCCGGCGGCTGAAAATCCGCCGCCTTCACCTTCGCCTCAATATCGGCGAGGGTTCCCGTCAGCGTCTCCTGATCCGCGCGGGTGCCCCAGCGCACAAGTGCCACTGGTGTTTCTGGCGGCCGTCCGTGCTTGATCAGCTGAGCGCTGATATAACCTATTTTAGCTACGCCCATCAGAAACACTAACGTTCCCGTGGCGTTCGTTACTTTATCCCAATGTATGGAATGATCCAGTTTATCCGGACTCTCATGCCCGGTGATAATCGACAGGGAAGAGGCATGATCGCGGTGCGTAACAGGTATACCCGCATAGGCAGGTACACTGATCGCTGACGTGATGCCCGGTACGATTTCGTAATAGATCCCATTTTTGCGCAGCAGCTCCGCTTCTTCACCCACCCGGCCAAAAATCGTAGGGTCCCCACCCTTAAGCCGCACCACTGTTTTCCCCTGTAAAGCCAAATCAACTAACAATTGATTAATCTCTTCCTGCTTCATCGTGTGGCGATCCGGCAGCTTGCCTACATAAATCTTCTCCCCGCCGGGTTTCATGCATTTCAGCAATCTAGGACTTGCCAAGCGATCATACACCAGTACGTCGCTTTTTTGGATACACTCGAGGCCTTTCACAGTAATCAGCTTTGCGTCCCCGGGACCTGCACCTACCAAATAAACCTTCCCCGTCAATCCACTCATCCCCTAACGTCTGACAGTATCTTCTCCGCTCCTCTTGCAATCAGCTTTTTAGCGACTTCTTCGCCGAGCTGTACCGGGTCAATCCCCGTGCAAGTTTCTTTCAAAATCGTTGAACCGTCCGGTGTTCCCACCATCCCCGTTAACGAGATTACTTTGTGCTCAGCGGTAGCAGCTTTGGCGGCTGTGTCAAGCACCGCATGAGCACCAATCGGCACTTGGCAGCCGCCATTCAGCACGCCAAGGAACGTGCGCTCCGCCGCTACCGTCAATGCCGTATCGGCGTCGTTGTATAATGCCAGCAGCTTCCGCAGGTCAGCGTCATCTGCGCGGCACTCGATGCCGAGTGCGCCCTGCCCTACAGCGGGCAGGCAAACCTCCGGCGGCAGGTAGGCGCTCACGCGATCCTGCCAGCCCATGCGCGACAGCCCCGCCGCTGCCAGCAGGATTGCGTCGTATTCGCCGCTCTCCAGCTTGCGCAGCCGCGAGTCAATGTTGCCGCGCACGGGCTCAATGACCAGATCAGGCCGCAGCGCAGCGAGCTGGCTGGATCGGCGTAAGCTGCTTGTGCCTACGCGTGCACCCTGAGGCAGCTCGTCTAGCGAGACGCCTCCGTTAGAGATCAAAACATCACGCGGATCGACACGCTTCGGCACAGCACCATTGATCAACCCATCCGGTAACTCGGATGGCATATCCTTCATGCTGTGCACCGCCATGTCGATTTCTTTTTCCAGCATCGCTTGCTCGATTTCTTTCACGAACAACCCTTTGCCGCCTACCTTGGATAAAGTAACGTCAAGAATGCGGTCACCTTTGGTGACGATCTTTTTCACTTCAAAAGTAAAACCAAAACCATGCTCCTCGCTAAGTCGCTCCAGATCAGCAATCACATGTCCCGTTTGCGTCAACGCAAGCGCGCTTTGTCTACTCCCCACTATAACCTTACGCATTTGTCCATTCCTCCTGGTAACGTTCGCCTCTTACTCTTCACCGCAGAACCTTGCACTAGAAATCCAAACCCAAACTAACCAATTAACTACTCTCACTCTAAAAAAGGCATTATTGCCTTTGAATTCGCTACTTCGGATAATCCCCGCCGAATTTGAGGCATTTTTGCCTTTCTTTTAGCTCATTCGGCGACTGTTGCTTATTTTAAGGGCATTGTTACCGTACATTCCGCCATCTCAGCTACTTAAGTCCAATTCAACAGCATTTATACCGTACATTCCACCCTCTAAGCTACTTCAACCCAATTCAACGGGATTTATACCGTACATTCCGCCATCTCAGCTACTTAAGCCCAATTCAACGGGATTTATACCGTACATTCCGCCATCTCAGCTACTTAAGCCCAATTCAACGGGATTTATACCGTACATTCCGCCATCTAAGCTATTCCATCCCAATTCAACAGTATTTATACCGTACATTCCGCCATCCCAGCCACTTAAGCCCAATTCAACAGTATCTATACCGTACATTCCACCATCTCAGCCACTACGAGCCAACTCAGCCATTCATTATAGTTACTCAAAACCGCTCATCCACTTCATATCTTAATCTAACCCAATTTTCTAATCTTTACAGTGTCCACGCGCACTTTTACTCCACCCGTTGCTCAGCAATCCAAGCGTCCATATCCTCCGGGCTCCACGCTATGAAGGTACCCTTACTCATCTCGTTCAACACATCCAGCGCGCCTAGCTTCCTCAAAAGCCTTCCACGAACTTCAGCAGAAGGTTCTTTTTCCTTAATCCGGGTTCGCATGGCATGCACAAAATCCAAATATGGCTCATACGCCGCATCCAGCGCTTTTTCAAGCACATTTTTGATCTTCGTTGCCGCAAGCGGGCCAGCACCTGAAGTAGATACAGCTACCGTCAAACGTCCCCTCCGAACCACTCCGGGCGTGATAAAGTTTCCCGCTTCCGCATGGCTGGCCACATTCACATGAATTCCAAGCCGTCTAGACTCCCGCGCAACCTCTTCATTAACCGCCCTATCGTTAGTGGCTGCATATACGAGAAAGGCCCCACGGAGATCTCCGGGAGCATAAGTACGGTCCATCCAGATCAGAAGACCTTTTTCAGCTAGAGAATCAAGCGGATCTGTCAAAGAAGGACTAATCACCTTAACCGCCGCTCCAGCTTCCAACAGCCCGCTCACCTTACGTTCAGCCACGACACCACCGCCAATAACCACACAGTGCTGCCCTTCACAATCCAGCATTATGGGTAAATAACGCGTCATGCCCTTCACTCCCCGCTCCAACCGTGAAAATCAGACCAAGAATTCAACAGAAAATTTAAGATAATAAAAGCATATCCTAAAATCGCCCAGCGAGCCATACTTACTCCACTTTTCCGCCCGGACTTCTTAAAGATAATATAAAATATGTAAATCCCAAGACCGATAAGAGTCGTTAATACTTTTAAATCCTTCAATAAAAGCGTCCGTCCCTCAGATACTATAGATAAACCCGCCACCACCAGCGATATTCCCAGCAAAGGAGTGCCCACCAAAATAGCGGTGTAAGAGTATTTATCTGTAGTCTCCAGGTTCGGCAAACGACGGATCCGGTCGCTCCATTTCTTGCTTTTGAGTCTGGTGTGCAGGAACAAGTACAATATTGCAAAAACCGTCCCTAACGTCAGTGCTGCAAAACTCAAATTTGCCAAAATCACATGCATCGTCAGCCAGCCATACACCGCACTCCAAGTCTCAAGCGTATGTCCACCCGCCGTCAGCCACACCCGATTAAGCAGAAAAACACTAAACCCGGCCATACTGAGCAGCAAAATCGTAAACTCGCCACCACGTGTAAAAGCCACCGCAAGCGAAGTCAGCACAATACTAAACGCAAACCAAAACAAGAAATCATAAGGTGTAAAAATAGGCAGGCCTTTCTCCTGAGAGAAACGAATTCCAAGTCCTGCAACTTGCAAAAGACCCACAACAACAAGAAGCCCCGTGCCTAACCGCTTCCCACCCGGACTCCTTTTAAGGCAATCCGAGAAAACAAACAGCAGGCTCAGGGCATAGACCAGCAGAGCGGCGTCATATATTCCGTTCAGCAGTTGCATATTATTCACCCACCCAGCAAGCCTGCCGGAGCAAGCGCCGTTTTAGGCACAGAGAAATCAGCGCTGCCAGCCGTACGTTCTCCAGAACTAGACTGCTTCACTGAGGCAATATCTCCATCATCTGAATCGGATTTGAGCTGTTCCTGCAACGCAAAGATTTTGGAAAAATAATCAAGAGCTTCATTTCCCTGCTTACCGCCGGACAGCTCTTTAATTACATTGATCGGATCATGCATCATCTGGTTCACAATACTTTTAGTCAGACGGCGGATCACTTTCCGCTGATGCTCGTCCAGCTCGGGCAGCTTATTGAACAGACTTTCCATCGTTTCTTCATGAATCGTATTCGATTTATCCTGGAGCGCCCGGATTACAGGTCTTACACCAAGCGTCTTGAGCCACAGCTGGAACTCATCCATTTCCTCACTGATCATCACTTCAATCTTCGCAGCTTCACTTCGGCGCATTTCCAGATTGTTCTCCACAATGCCCTCCAGATCGTCAATATCATACAAAAAAACATCCGGCACATTTGCCGCCGCAGGATCAATATCACGTGGTACAGCAATATCTATCATAAAAAGCGGCCGCGAAGGGCGGCGTTTCATAGCATGCGCTACCTTATCAGCCGTAAGCACGTACCCGTCTGCTCCTGTCGAGCTGATCACGATATCTACTTCATTTAGAGTTGTTAACGCATCTTCAATCGTGCTCGGCTTACCCGAGAACTTCTCCGCCAATTCAATCGCACGCGACAGCGTACGGTTAGCGACAATCACTTCTGCCGCACCACTACTGTATAGATGCTTCACGGTAAGCTCGCTCATTTTGCCGGCGCCGAGAATCAGCACTTTTTTCCCAGTGAACATGCCAAAAATCCGCTTGCCCAGCTCCACAGCCGCATAACTGACCGATACTGCGCTCTCGCCGATTGACGTTTCACTATGTGCTCTTTTGCCGAGCGTCACCGCTTGCTTGAACAACCGATTGAACCAAGTTCCAGTTACACCCTCAGCCTGAGCTGTGAGAAAAGAACTCCGCACCTGTCCCAGGATCTGCGTCTCCCCAATCACCATGGAATCCAGACCGCAGGTCACGCGGAACAAATGCGCAATCGCCTGCTCGTCTTCATAAATATACATATGCTGAGCAAATTGCTCGCTTTTCACACCAAACCATTGCTCCATAAAGCCGCGGATGAAATAACCAGCCATATGAAGGCGGTCCATCACCACATAAATTTCCGTACGGTTGCAGGTAGCTACTAAGACCCCTTCTAGCACACCCTTCGTCTTCATCAGTTGATGGAGCGCTGCCGGAAGATCACTTTCCGCAAAAGCAAACTGTTCCCGTACCTCCACGGGAGCCGTACGATAATTCAGGCCAACGACGACGATGTGCATCGATAGTTCACCATCCTAGTCTCTATAAGTTGCTGAAATCCAATTATATAAATTAATACCTTACATACCGTTCACTTTCACAACATCTCAAAACACTGTGTTAAGTATATCACACGAAAATAAGACTTTTTACAGATTTTTTGAACGCTTTATGAAATCCAGATAATAATTATTATAAATAAAAAACCGTAGGTTCGCTACGGTTAGGATGAGTTATTTTTAGCTAATTTATAAGGTTATGGAAGTGAGAATGAAATATTATCGCCTACTAGTTCTTAAAATTGTCAAAAAGTCCGTTCTCCAAAAAAATAAGCCACTGCTCAGTGACTTAAAACTTCTCAGCCAAAACAGAAGGTTTTTCCAATAAGCATGACGTTAGCCTATCGGTTGCTCATTTCTCCTTTAACGAATGTAGTATTCCCAGATGATTTACAAACTAAATGGTCTTGACTCATGAGATCACCTCGGAAGTTGGACGAAAATATTAGCGAAACCAGTTCTTAATCTGATCAAGAGTACTTTTTGCCTCCGGACCATTGTAACCAAAGGTGTTGCCGATCATTTTTACATACTCGTTGAACGTTGTTTCTCTACTCCTTCGGTCACTCCACCAGCGTTTAGCGTTATATCCTGATGCAGAACCCAGATACGTCAGCTCAATCTCCGATTTTTTATATACACGACCAAAAAGAAATTTTACTCTCCGCATGTGAAAGTCAGAGGAAACAACCATCGCAGATTTAAAACCGTACTCCTTCATAATAGGAAGGGTGTACTCGGCATTCTGATAAGTGCTATCCGCCGCGTTCTCGGTATAAATAACATCCTGGGGTATGCCTAAGGCTAGAGCGGTTTGGACCATGTCACCCGATTTACTCGTTGACTCTTTGGCATTGGAAAGAATTATATAAGGAGCATAACCTGCTTTATATAACTCTGCTGCCTTTTCCACACGCCCTTGGTCTCCGCTTAGGACGATGATGACATCGGCTTGCTTGGGAGATTCAGTTAGAGCTAGGAAGCGGCCTGCAATGAAAAAACTAGTAATTAACAATAGTAAACATACGACAAGGACCCATCTTTTATTAATTAAATTACCTTTTCTTTTCTTAACCGTTAAGTCGTGCATAAATCACTTATGCGATTCGTTACTAAGGATTTGTTGCCACCATTCAGCATTATCAATATACCATTGGATCGTCTGCGCAATACCTGTCTCAAAAGTATAAGTTGGCTTCCAACCTAAATTCTCAAGTTTCGTTGGATCAATGGCGTAACGTTTATCATGTCCTAATCTATCTGTTACGAATTCAATCAAATCATCAGATTTCCCCAAGGTACTGATAATCGTCTTAACTACTTCAAGATTAGTTCTCTCATTATGACCACCTACATTATAAACTTCACCGCTTACTCCTTGGTGCACGACAAGGTCAATGGCCGCGCAGTGATCCCAGACATGGAGCCAGTCGCGAATATTTTTTCCATCCCCGTATACAGGAACCTTCTCTTCGTTTAATACTCTTGAGATGGTTAGTGGAATCAGTTTTTCAGGAAAATGATAGGGGCCGTAATTGTTCGAGCAGCGTGTTATGTTCATTGGTAACCCAAAGGTCTCATAATAAGCACGGACTAGCAAATCAGACGCTGTTTTACTAGCACTATAAGGACTGTTAGGCTGCAAAGGTGTTTCTTCGGTAAAAAATACAGTAGGATCAAAATCAAGTTCGCCATACACTTCATCCGTAGAGACATGGAGGAATTTAGTAATGCCGAATTTTTTAGCTGCATCCAGTAGTACCTGTGTACCCATAACATTCGTACGAACAAATATCGCAGGATCAGTAATTGAGCGATCCACATGACTCTCCGCAGCGAAATGAACAACATAATCGAATTTTTCCAACTCAAAAAGAGACAATATTGCCTCCCGGTCAGCAATATCAGCTTTAACAAACCGATAATTCGATTTAGACTCAATATCCTTATGTTTCGTTAGATCACCCGCATAAGTTAGCAAATCTAAATTCACAATATCATAATGCGGATATTTATCTACCATATACTGTACGAAGTTGCCTCCAATAAATCCGGCACCACCCGTAACCAGCATCTTTTGCTTACTCAATGAACGCACACTCCCGATCTATTATCTTTAATATTAGTTTTCATAAAAAAAATTCAAATTTGCCTCTTTTAATAAAGGCGCCTTCTCATCTTTGGCAGACAGCACTGGTGTAACATGAATAGGCCATTCGATACCAATAGAAGGATCATTCCACAAAATACCCCCATCACATTCCGGGGCATAAAGCTCATCGCACTTATACTGAACCTCTACGTCTTCTGTTAGTGTCATGAATCCATGAGCGAATCCTTTTGGGATCAGCAGTTGCTTCTTATTCTCAGCACTTAGTTCAATGCCGAACCATTTACTATAGGTAGGACTGCCTTTTCTGATATCTACGGCTACATCAAAAATAGCACCGCGTGTACACCGAACCAGCTTCGTCTGTGCTTTGGGATGCAATTGATAATGCAAACCACGTAATGTTCCTTTAGTTGCAGAGTAGGATTGGTTATCTTGTACAAAATCCATGTCAATTCCATGCTCTTTAAACTTAGCTCCGCTATACGTCTCCATAAACCAACCTCGGTGGTCCCCAAAAACAGCTGGTTCTACGACTAATACACCTTGCAGTAAGGTTTCTTTAATTTTCATGGTTACCACACTTTCAGTTATTAATATTGTATTTTACCTGTAGCTACTTTCATCAAATACTGACCATACCCCGTCTTACTCAACTTCTCCCCACAATTCCACAAATGTTTTTTGTCAATCCATCCATTAATATATGCAATTTCCTCAGGAGCGGCGATCTTGATACCCTGATGATCTTCAATAGTCCGTACAAAGTTAGTTGCGTCGACAAGACTTTGATGAGTTCCTGTATCTAACCACGTGAATCCCCGCCCTAGAAGTTCCACATCGAGCTCACCAAGGTTTAAGTAAGCTTCATTAATGGAGGTAATCTCCAATTCCCCCCTTGAAGAGACCTCAACATTCTTAGCAATCTCAATAACTCTGTTATCATAAAAATATAAACCAGTAATTGCATAGTTAGATTTTGGCTGAGTTGGTTTTTCCTCCACGCTCAACACTTTGCCCTCTTCATTAAATTCGACAACACCGAATCGCTCTGGATCTTGCACATGATATCCGAACACCGTTGCTCCTTGTTGTTTAGTAGAAGCACGTTGCAACATCTTCCGCATTCCATTGCCATAGTAGATATTATCTCCAAGGATCATGGCAACAGAATCATCACCTATAAAAGATTCACCCAAAATAAAAGCCTGAGCTAAACCATCAGGACTTGGTTGCACTTTGTATTGTAATGAGATACCAAATTGAGAACCGTCACCTAATAAGCTTTCAAATCTAGGCGTGTCCTCTGGAGTTGAAATAATAAGAATTTCTTTAATGCCCGCTAACATTAATGTGGATAGCGGATAGTAAATCATTGGTTTGTCGTAAATAGGTAAAAGCTGCTTACTTGTCACCATTGTTAATGGATATAGGCGCGTACCGCTGCCGCCTGCTAGGATAATGCCTTTCATTAATTCACTCTCCCAAATAATATAGAATTAATACTATTTAATATTCTCCTATTACTAATAGAATTAAGAATTAAACGTCTTTATTAATCAAGATAAAAGTCATCAATACCTCAATAAGGTCATAATAAAACTGAAAACTTCAGAAATACTGTAACAAAATAAGGAAGCATAGAATCTAAATTAGAATTAGATTTAACTATACTTTTACTAGTTGTTTTAGATTTATCATTGCGCCTTTAATATCCTTTCTCTTATAGAACAAATACACTCCATACGTAATTAAATATAAAGCCACTCCGATCCATGAATCAATAAACCAACTAGTTAATATGAAGATCAGAGAAATAATCATTTCAAGAAATATATCTTTATATACAGAAACATTGAGTATCTTTGATAAAAGCATCTCTGCCAAACCACAGCGAAAAGCTAGCAGGCCCACAATCGATACAATAATTAACGAGAGATTTTCAAATACTATAGTAAACAATATTGTAATAATGATGCTCAATAACACAGATACCACATTAATAGTAAGCATTAGCTTTTCTTTCCTCAATGTTTTTAAATAAGTATTAATTAATAATGACATTTTCCCTTCATAGACACACATTGGGAAGAGAAGCGCCATAAACATTACGCTCTCATTATATTGTGGTAACCATGCTGATAAGATTACCTTTATTGGGTAGTATGCCGCAAGTAATCCAAGCATAGGGATCATTAAAAAAGTTCGTATAGTTGAATATATAAATGCTAGTTTATCTTTATTTGCCCTTTTTAATACTGGAAAGATAATTACACCGACAGCATTGATAAATATCATCATTAGACTAGAAATACTTAGTGTGAGCGAAACTTTACCAAATGTTGTAACATCCCACGTTCTTTCAATACCAAATCGAACGATTCCAATGATAAACATACTCGCGATGTTTGCAAACATAAGTTTTATCCCTACACTAAAATTCTGAATGATCTCTCTAACATTTAAATGAAAAGCTGAGATTTTATTAAATACTATTTCTCTACAGCAATAAGCTGAATAAAATAAAGTAATAAGTTTCCCAATTATATCAGCAATGATTAATACTTCATATTTTCTAATACCCGCTATTAATAACACTAAAATCATACAACAATACAAAACTTTTTCCATTATTGTTATCTGTGCATATTCCTTAATTCTATTAGTACATTGTAATATATAGATTAACATGAGTCTTACATTAATTATAAGCATACATAATGTTGTCATATTAATTATAAATAGCCTACTAACATTTTCAAATATAATAGTTGAAAAACTAATTATCACTACACCAATTAATACTTGAAAAATAAATAACATCCAAAATTGTGAGAAGAACAAATCTTTATCTAGCTCTTTATATTCCTTTCCTCCATATCGAAGATAGATTCCATCATTCCAACCAAAGTGCAAGAAACCAACATATGATGAATAAAATAGGTATAATTGCCAATATCCATAATCTTCTATACCTATTAACTTTGGTACAACTAAAATAACAATTGTTGAAATGATCATTGATACCAGATTCGACGATAAGGTATATGAGAAATTTTTCATGAAAGCAATGGATTTTTTATTCAATATTCATCCCTCATCATCTTTACTGTAATAACTTGGAAGACAATTTACTAGTGGCCTGTAAACCTATTATTCATTTATATGATCTAAGCTTTCTATCCAAATATACTCCAATAACAGAACCACAAACCAAAATTATCCATTCCGCAGAAGATCTTAATCGCCAATCAAAGAATGAGAAACTAATAATCTGAAAAAAAACGGCTACCCAAATTGCATAAAGATACGAAAGAGTATTTCTGAATTTAAGATAACTACTACTAAAACAGAAGCCAATGAAGAAGATTATTAGTGCACAACCTCCAATCGTAAAATCTTCTATTAATTCACGCAACATTGTACCAACATTCACTCTCATCGGAACATAAAAATCATCTTGGTACAAAGATATATTTATATTGTAACCAATTTTATTTAGCAGATTATATATTGTTAAAAATGTATTTTTCCCAAAAGAAAAGGTAGGATCCTTCAAGAATGCATTTAAAGTTCCTAAAGGAGAGGTAATATATTCAATTAATTTATATACTGTAGGATTTCCATTTGTTATATTGTAAAGAAATTCACTCGAATACACGTTATCGATACCAGCTGTTCTATTCGAACTAATAACTATAAAGAGTATTCCGACTAGTGTTAATACAAATCCAACTTGCATTTTCGAAAACTTACTTTTCACATCACTAGCTAATAATACTCCCACAAACATAAGAGGAGCAAGAACAAGAGAGGCTCTTCCACCACTAGTAAGTTCTTCTAGGGCTATTAAAGCCATTGGGATGATAAATATTTTTTTAAAACCGTATTGTACTGTATATACCGCTGAAAAAATTAAGGAAACATATACCAAAACCCCTAGATAAGGTATTGTCTTAATTCCTTCACTACCAGTAAGTCGAAATAAATAAAGTTCATTTGTTTGTCCAAGTAAATTAAAACCAAACATTCTGAAAAATTGAAATACATTTAGAAGTATGACGCAACCCGATATTAAAGTGATAATTATTATAATATTAAGAATAACCTTTTGGGATTTTATTGAATGAGTAGATGATATTTCAAAATCGACAGTTGCCTTTAATTCTTCATGATATATTTTTTTTGCTATATAGCATCCCATTACATATAAAAGTTGCATAATAAATACAACTCCCCATGTAGTAAGTGTTAGTGGGTAGTACTTTATTAATTTTAGCTCATACAAAAAAACAACAGAACTCCACACATAACAATAAATGCTCACAGGGTTAATCTTTTTTTTATATATATTATTACCAAACAACACTAACAATACATTAAATACTAAATATCCAATAATTATGATTAATTCACTCTCCTTGCAAATATATATAATTTAAATATAGAATTTATTTATAATTTCCAACCAATTATTTGACCAGTCCTTATAATTGTGATGGTTTTCAACGCATTTTCTCGAATTAACTTTCAATTCATCCATTAATTCTTCGTTACACATTAAAGAGTATATTTTATCAGCAATCTCTTCGGCATTTGCATTAGAGGAGAGCTTATCTACTCCATCTATTCCAATTTCACTTAACCCACCTATTTTAGTCATTATCACCGGTTTATTACAAGCCATAGCTTCTAATGCTGATAAGGAAGTTCCTTCTGAAAAAACAGTTGGTATCAGTACAATGTTTGCTGAACGAAATAATTCTACCATCTTCCCTCTATCATTGACGTGCCCCAATAGTTTTATATGATTTTGTATATTTTCACTTTGAATTTTTTTTTCAATATAACCTTTCAACGGTCCAGTACCAACAACTTGCACAACAAATTTATCTGTTTTTTTTAGTAATCTTGTTACTATATCTGGTAATAAGAAAACACCTCGTGCTACATTCAAATTTCTTGGAACTAATATTATTGTCGATTCAGCAGTATTATCGATTTTTGGATTACCGGTAAAAAAATCCAAGTCTACACAATTGTAAATCACATTTATTTTTCCTTTATGTTTCTCTTTTTTAACATAATTGAATATATTATTGTCAACTGATACTAGGCAGTCAATGTTATTAATACCTTTTTTCACTAAAGTCGGTACTACTAATCTAAAGTATATGTATTTTAAAAGTGCAGTAAGTACTCCAAAAATATTTCTATATCTATATTTCACTTCTCTAAACACATAACTGAATAAATCCGTGTCCCATTCAACTCCATGAAATATACCTATACTATTTTTTTGAACTCCTACAAATGCAGCATAATTTGGATAGTTAAAAATTTTAAGTGAATCTTTCTCAATAATTTTTTTGAATTTAAGTGATAAAGTAATTGGGAAAAATATTTTTTCTATTTTGTTTAGCTTAATATGTTTAAGTGTAAATAGTTCAGTGTAAAACTCTTTATTATCATCACCTAATTGATATACAGTTATCTCAGCATCCGAATATTTTTGGTGAATAGCTTCTATTAATTGCATTAAATAAACTTCAGCCCCACCAATAGCAGATAAATTTCCCACATCAAAATTTGATATTTTCCCCAAAAAGTTTCTAGTGAATATTTGTATTTTCATTTTGCACTTCACCCTTTTTCAAGTAATATTTCACAAATTTCACATGATGGTAAAAAGCTAGCGAAGTAGCCCAAGTAAATCCTGCTATTCCATCGAGAAAACCTAATTGAAAAAAGTATTTATACAAGAAAATTATTGGTGGATACATTATAAATGAGATTGGATTCGGTTTCTTACCAGATTCAAATAATTTTTCTGATTCTAAATCTGTGTATCTATCAATTTTCGCAATTAGTTGTGAAACATTTTTATATGCAATGTGCAACATCTTATTTTCTAACTTGGTAATAGTACCACCATTAGTTTCTATATCTTCGTGTATAACCGAATTCCATTTGCAAAAATTTTTATTATACAATCTAATATGATATTGATTATCAAGCCCTGAATGCTTCATCCACCTATTAAAGACAAAATTCTGCATTGGTATATTATAGGCAGCATGTTTTGGATCCTTCAATGTATTTTGTATCTCATTTGCTAACTCGCTACTTATTCTTTCATCTGCATCGATACTTATTATCCAGCTATTTGATGCAAGATTTGCACCATAATTTCTTTGATTTGAATATCCTTTCCATTCATTTTGATAGACCTTATTAGTGTATTTTTTCGCAACTTCTATAGTATTATCATCACTATACGAATCAATTACTACGATTTCATCTACCCAATTTAAAGTATCTAAACACTCTTTTATATTCTTCTCTTCATTTTTTGTTATTATCACTGCAGATATTTTATTCATTTAGTTGCTCCTATTTAATAAAAATATTCTTTTATAAACCCTTAATCTATCAATATAATCTTTCGAATTTATTCTATAAGAAAGAAGCTTTATAGATGATGCTAAAAAATCAGATATCAGCCCTAATTTAGTAATCATATTAAATAGGGATTTTTGATGGGATGAAAAATACTTTTCGATATAAATATATCTATTTTTGTGCATCTGATATAACATTCTCCCTTTAACACTTTTAGTACTAGAACCTCCAATATGTATTATTTGAGCATAAGGTATATAATACATAATCTCACCATTGTCCCAAAATCTTTTACATAAGTCAGTATCTTCTTGATAAAAATAATATTGCTCATCGAAAAGCCCAAATTTCTCAATAGTTTCTCTTCTAATAAACATATATGCTCCACTAATACATTCAACATGGTGCTCTACTTCATAATTATATTTTTGAGAATATCGGTATCGAAAAATGTATTCACAGAAATATGACTTTAAAGTAGGCAACTTGTAGCAATTCTCTTGTAATGATAAATCGCTATTTAGCAATTTAATACCTAACATACTGATCTCTCTATGATTATTCATAAATTCTTTGGCTAGTGTAATATTATCATTTAAAAATATAGTATCACTATTTAATAATAGGACATATTCACCATCAGCGTACAATAAGCCTATATTATTTGCTTTCGCAAATCCTTCATTAGAGCTATTCCTCACTACTTTTATATTATTAAAATTCATTTCTATTAACTTAATGCTATCATCGGAAGAATCATTATCAACAATAATAATTTCATAATTATCATTTGTGCAATACTCTCTAATAGACTTTATACAATTAAATAACACCAATCCACCATTCCAATTAACTATTATTATTGAGACTTTCCCCTTTTCCATTCAATCCCCACCTTGATTTGCTTCATTTAAGTTTCCATTATTTTCTTATACTTTAAAACTGAGCCTATAATATGTCTACACATAAAATAAGCTGAACCCAGAGGATTCATACCTATAAATCTAAATACTTTATAAGTCATTCTAATTGTTTTTAATTTATTACCTGATTTAGAATTTCGTGAGATCCTGTATACCAGAAGAGGTTCGTTAATACCATATGCACATATACCTGTTTTCAGGATTTTCAACCACACCGCATAATCTTCATGCATATCGTCTTTCTCCATCTTTATGTTGTTAAAGAAATGCTTTTTTAGAAGAACAGAAGAACATGAAATCACATTATGCTTTCTTAATTTTTTATAATCTACTAATTCTGGTACTTCAAAAACCCCTTTATAGGAAACCCCTTCCTCATTTATATACGAGGAACCTGTAAATAAAAACTCAGCAGTTGTAGGGCTCAGATAATTCATTTGTTTTTGAAGTTTAGATATATCCCAGATATCATCACTATCCAAAAAAGCAATCCACTCACCTTTTGCCAGGAATATACCTTTATTTCTTGTAGCCGAAACACCTTGATTGTGGTGATTTTCATACAAATGTACACGATCTTCATTTTCGGTTAAATTTTTAACAATGTTCACGGTTTGATCAACCGAACCATCATCGATAATAATAAGTTCCCAATATTGATATGTCTGATTAAGGACAGAATTAATAGAATCCCTTATATATTTTTCACAGTTATAAGCAGGCATAATAATACTGACTAATTTTTCATCCTGTGCTATCTTACTCATTTCAAAGCCTCGTTTCGGATAAAATGATCGATTCATTAAAGTCATTAATACAATATTTTTTCTTATATTCAGAGAGTTTTTTATCATAAACTAAATTACCAAATACTTTATTTAGTGTTCTTGATTTTATAAACCTAAGTAAAGGATTAAATGAATTTAACATATTTATTTTTTTACCATGAACTTTTGCCACAAGCTTAACCAGATGAGAAGTACAAACATATTCTTCATTCTGTGGAAAGTACGTTCCCTCGGCACAATCATCAATCAACAATCTTACAAATTCACAAAAATTATCTATATAAATCATACTTCGTTTATTTTCAATACTAGGAAAAAAGGGGAACCTAAGTGCCATTTTAACCAATTTCGGATAATTACCTCTACAATTTTTACCATATATCATTGGTGGTCTAACGACCGCAACTTTAAATGAATCATTTTCTAGCGTATTTATCAATTTCTCAGCTTCTAATTTAGAACGGCCATAACTACTCTTAGGATTTAAAGTCGAATCTGAAAGAATTAAACCATTATCAATCCCATAAACGCTCATAGAACTCAAAAATATAAAGTGCTTAACTCCCTCCCTTTTTGCTTTGTAAGCAACTTCATATGCTAAATCACGATTCACTTTAAAAAATAATTCTTTGTTTTTTTTCGTTTCCTTAATATGGGCAATACCAGCAGTATGAAATATAACATCATATTTTGAAAAATCTCTTCCCTTCCAGGAATCACTTCTTAAATTTATTGACTCAATGATATAAATATTAGAATACTTTTCAATCCATTTTTTAAAACTTGTACCCACGTAACTATTAGCACCTGTAACAAGTATTTTCTTCATCCTGTTATTATCTCCTCAGTGCTTAAAGAATCATTTTTATTAATTTTTCCAGTCCTACCCTCTACAACACCTTCACTTTTAATAACTCCAGTAATCGTCCTAACAAAACATTTACTATCCATACGGATACCCATTTTTTCAATGTACTCTCCATCCAATTTAGCTTTAATATCGATTGAGAGTTCATCTCTCCCATTAATTTGTGCCCATCCTGTGAGACCCGGCAGTACATCATTTGCACCATATTTATCTCTTTCCTCTATAAGATCATATTGATTCCATAAAGCTGGTCTTGGCCCAACAATACTCATCTCACCTCTCAGAATATTGATAATTTGAGGCAATTCGTCCAAGCTTGTTTTTCTAAGAAATTTACCTACTTTAGTTATAAAAAAATTAGGATCTTCTAACAGATGAGTTGGCATATCTTTGGGTGTATCAATTCGCATAGTCCTAAACTTAAGAATATAAAACTCTTTTTTATTCTTACTCAATCTCTTTTGTTTAAATAGAATAGGACCTTTTGAATTCAATTTTATTATAATTGCTATAATCAAAAAAAAAGGCCATAGCAGGAGAATTCCAATTAGAGCCAAAAAAGTATCAATAGTTTTCTTCACATAAAAATATGAACTCATAATTCAAATCCTTTCTCAGGTATTTATTCAATGTATATCATCTCTATGCTTAAACAGAGAGATGATATTTTACTCTCGAAATTAAATTATTTAGACATTCCTGCAGCCAGATCTTTCCCCAACTGCAGCTGCGATTCAAATTCACTTTTATATTTACCAATAATTTCTGTACTGTAGCCATTACTGTTCAGTTTTTGTTCAGCATCAGTGACTATACTATTAAAGCTAGCAGTAAATGAGGCTAGTTGTTGTACCCCTTTAGCTTTAATACTTTTCTTACTCGCTTCATCTGTTGCTCCTATATACTCAAACGCAATATTCATTAATGTCGATTGGCTTTGATTTTTAAGCGCCGTAAGCTTAGCTTCTGTGTCACTGGTGATAGTTTCATATGAAACCTTTCCAGTTTCCGCAGAACCCCCACCCGCTGCGTCAGTTGTATCCGTTGGTGCTGGTGTTGCTACTGGAGATAAATCCTTACCATTGTTACCTGTTGAACCATTATTGGATTGCTCTTGATAAGCCTTGGAAGCAGCAGTAATGGTCTTCGTCTTCTGATCCCAGCTAATGTTATGACCTACAGATTCCGATAAAAAACGAAGGGGCACATATAAGGACCCATTCAGGATGAAGCTGGATTGACCTGCAGGCAAAGCCTTGGTTGAACCGTTAAATACATAACTTGCCTTAACTTGATTGAGGACAATATTCTTCGATGCTACTGAAGTACTATTCCCGTTCGTTGCATTCATTAGGTATTCTTTAATCACAACTAGTTCTGAACTGCTAGGCTCTGCTACGGTAACTTTAACGTTTTTAGCATCCCAAGCAACACTTTTCTGCAAGGCATATGACATAAAGCGTAATGGAATATAAGTAGTATTGTTGTACATGAATACATACTGACCTGTGGGTGGCTGAATACTCACGCCGTCAAAAATCAAATTCACATTCATACTTTGCACTTTAATCGTAGTAGTTGCAGTCTTAGTCGTTGCATTTGGCACCACCGCAGCTGCCGATACTGATATAGGTGCGGATGCTGTTAATGGCGCTAAACCAATTGAAGCAATTAATGATAAAGCTACTACTGGTAGTGTTACTTTAGACATGCTTATTCACTTCCCTTTTCTATCGCTTTTAATTGTTCTTCTTCGGCAATGATTTGGTCACGTGTTTTCCCTTGACTTACTCCATACTTCTTAGCAATCTGTGAAAGCTCATTGTACTGTTCTTCCGATACTTTATCGAGAATAATACTTCGCGCTTCCCGTTTCTCATCAAGGGTCAACCCGCCAGATGCCAATTCCTTGAGCCTCTTTATATCTGCTACACTTAGTTGTCCTAATACAATAGAGGCCACATCTGCTTTCTCTTTCACAGTGACATTATCTTGAATTTTCTTCGCCTTATCCGCAGAAATCTGAGCTGTATAGCCTTCGTCAGTACTGTTAGAAACTTCTTTGGAAGGTTCGATAGATGGTTGTATTGTTATAGTTGGAGTTGCTTGAGTTTTGTTGTTCCCCTTTTTTTGGCTAGCTATAGGAGGATTAGTTGCCCCAACTTCGGTAGATCCGTTTAGAGGCTCTACCACAGGCATTGGAGTCTCAACAGGTTCACTAAAAGTACTAACAGGAGTAGCTGTCGGTGTTGAGTCCACTACCTCTTCAACTCGAACATCGGTAACTGTATCTTCCGATTCTAAGTCTAATCCCTCCGCCATGGAGTTCATCAGCTTATCCACAGCATAATTAGCAGCGAATAATCCACCTACACCCAGTACAACAAGGACTGATAGTGTCCAAATTAATATCTTCTTCCATCTTTTATTGAACATTGGGTATCCCCCATTTGAATTAATTAGCTAATTGCAGCTTGAGCAACTGGTTGCATGGGTACAATCTGATCAATGACCTCTCGTATTACTTCCGCATCCTCCGCTAGCACACGTTCCAAACGTTTAAATTCCAGTTCCATCTGATTCTGACTGATCACATTAGGTCTGCCAATAAAGATCCGACCGTGATGTGTAGAATCTAGATTCTCTTCATCGGTGAGCAATTCTTCATATAACTTCTCACCTTCCCGAATGCCTGAGAACTGAATGTCAATGTCCGCATATGGCTCATATCCAGACAAAGTAATTAAATCCTCTGCCAGTGTCAGAATCTTTACAGGTTCTCCCATATCTAATATGAAGACTTCGCCACCTTTAGCAAAGGAACCCGATTGGATTACTAACTGTACCGCTTCTGGTATTGTCATAAAGTAACGTACCATCTCAGGATGGGTAACCGTGACCGGTCCACCAGCTTCAATTTGCTTCTTAAATGCTGGTATTACGCTTCCTCTACTACCAAGTACATTTCCAAAACGCACCGCTGAGAACTTAGTCTCACTCGTTGTATCCAAACTCTGAACATACATCTCAGCAATTCTTTTAGTCGCACCCATTACACTAGTTGGATTAACCGCTTTGTCTGAAGAGATCATTACAAATCTTTCAGCTCCGTATTTATCTGCACAATCCGCAACATTTTTTGTACCAAAAACATTATTTTTAATGGCTTCCGAAGGATTCCGCTCCATTAAGGGAACGTGTTTATGTGCTGCTGCGTGAAAGACAACATGCGGTCTATGGCTACGGAAAACGTCCATCATGCGATTACGGTCTTGCACATCTGCTATCACCGTAACTATATTTAAATCAGGGAATTTTTTACGCAGCTCCATTTCGATCGTGTAGATACTGTTCTCTCCGTGTCCAAGAAGCAATAACTTCTCCGGTGCGAAAGGTGAGATTTGACGACATAACTCCGAGCCGATAGATCCACCAGCTCCTGTAACTAATACAGTTCTATTATGCACATAACTAAGAATACCGTTTAGATCAGCTACGACAGGTTCACGCCCCAGTAAATCCTCCACACTGACATCCCGCAGCTTCTTTACAGATATTTTTCCAGCAATCAGATCATTTAGTGCTGGAATAATCTTAAGTTTAGCTCCTGTCTTCTTCGCAAGATTAATGATCTCAGAAATCTCAGTACGTGAAACGGAAGGCATCGCAATTATAATCTCATGGATTCCGCGTTCTTTCACGATAGCAGGAATTGCGTAACGGTTACCCAACACTGGAATACCCATTATTGTCATATGAAATTTGTTCATGCTGTCATCAATAAAGCCTACTAACTTGGTATGGGCAAAAGAGGGTCCCATCATTTCTCTGGCAATCAATATTCCACAATCCCCTGCCCCGACAATAAGCGTCTGGGTCTGCGTGTCCTTGTAATTGATCCGATCATTACGAAATACTCTCCACAAAAAGCGAACTCCGCCCACTAGGACAAGGGTCGCCTCCATGGCTTGCACCTCCACCCCAAGTGGTACACGTGCAGGTAGGATAAAGAAAGCCAGAGCGTAAGCAATCCCCCCACCTACTATGCTAGCTTTAAGAATGGAAATAATCTCGCCAATACTGGCATATTGCCACATTCTCCGGTACAAACCGAAATAAATCAGACTCCCCCCAAATGAAACCGTTGAAATCAATCCAAATTGCAACATTTGAATTACATACTCTTGGGGAAAGTTATCATAGAATCGGAACATATAAGATGTCACAATACTGAACCAAATGATCGCAAGATCAATGAAGAATAAAAGAACCACTCTAGATTTCGCTGTCATTTTCAGTGCCTCCAAAAATAACATTTTTAATTATGAATAAATCAATTTCCATAGTAGTAGTAATAGTACCCTTCACTAGCTTTACGTTTTACATTATTGAGAACAACGCCGAGCATTTTTGCACCTACACGATCTAGATTAGCTTTAGCTTTTACTGCGATATCGCGTTTCACCTTACCATAGCTGACAACCATAATAACGCCATCACTCTTCGAGGCCACAATTTGTGCATCCGTAACCGCTAATAATGGTGGAGTATCAATAAGAATGACATCATACCGCTGACGCAAGTCCTGTAAAAGAGTGCTCATCCGATTAGATGCCATCATTTCCGCCGGATTTGGCGGGATTGGTCCTGAGGTCATGATTGAAAGATTATTAACGCCGGACTCTTGGACAGTGTCCTCGAGAACTGCTTGTTGAGACAGTAGGGAGGATAAACCAAAACGGTTACTTAGTGTAAAAGTCTTATGTGCCGTCGGCTTCCGCAAATCGGCGTCAATCAACAACACTCTTTTATCTGCTTGTGCATATGCTGCCGCCAGGTTAGCAGATACCGTAGATTTACCTTCTTCCGGTCCGGATGAAGTGACCATAATCACTTGAATAGTCTGATCTATGGAAGAAAAATCAATATTCGTGCGCAATGCGCGAAACGCTTCAGAGACAGGAGAGCGTGGGTTCGTAACGGTGATCAGATGGCGTTGTTTATTTGGAAGCTGTGACATGTTCGAGGTCCCCCGCCTTTCTGGATGATTGTTTCTGTGTTTGTGCGGCACCTTGTTTGCTTTCGTCTTGCCCCAATCTTGTAATCATAGCTATGGTAGGCAATCCAAGATACTTTTCAATATCAGCTTCTGTCTTTAGGGTGTCATCCATATATTCCAGTAGGAAGGCAATCCCTAATCCAATCATTAAAGAAACGATAAAAGCAATAGCCATGTTCAGTAAAACATTCGGTTCTACCGGCCCTGGCTCAACAGTTGGATTCACTTTAGCTTCATTCAGAATCGATACATTTTCCACATTAAATAGACTTGGAATTTCTTCCTTGAACACAAGTGAAATGGCATTCACGATTTCAGCAGCCCGCTGATAAGAATTATCTCGAACGACAAGTGTCATCACCTGCGTATTATTTACGGAACTCACATTAACCTTTTTCAATAGCTCTTCCGCAGTAATATTGAATTGCGGATAATCCTTTGTAACAATATCAAGGATGGCCGGAGTCTTAATAATTTCCTTATACGTATTAATTAATTGAATATTGGTATTAATCTGGTTTAAGTCAAGCTGCCCCGCCGCTGACTGCGTCGGTGTTTGGTTAACGATAATTTTCGTAGATGCCTCATATACTGGGTTTTTAATATACAGACTATATACACCAGCAATACCACACACCAATACAACTATGCTGAAAATCAGCCATAGTCTCTTCCTGACGATCTGAAAATAATCGCGAAGATCCAATTCTTGTGATGACAAGTGAAATTACCCCCAAGCTATTTCTGAAATATTTCGATGCCTGTTCAAATCTTCCCTATTTGCAAAAAAAGCGCCTCCTCTCACCTACATGAGAGGAGGCTGTCTACTATAAGTTTTATTTACTTGAAGTTAATAGTACGGTAGATAATTACTGCTGCTTCAGCGCGGGTAGCTGTATCGTTCGGGTTGAACTTGCCAGCATTTCCGATAACCAGGTTGTGGCTTGCTGCAAACGCTACGCCATCTCTTAGGGATGCGCTGATCTTAGCAGCATCGGAGAATTTGCTGATTGCAGTAGAATCAGTCTTTGCATCAGGATTGATAGATTTCAACGCACGGGAGATCATTGTTGCCATTTCTGCACGTGTAATAGTTGCGTTAGGATCAAATTTGGCCGCACTGCGTCCAGTAATAATCCCTTTTTCTGCTGCAACTGCTACATATGGTGCATACCAAGCAGTTGAACTTACATCGCTAAAGCTTTGTACTGCAGAGTTGTTTTCCAGGTTAAGCGCACGAATCAGCATTTTAGAGAACTCAGCACGAGTTACATTGCTCTTCGGTGCAAATTTACCTGCTCCTACTCCTTCAATCGCGCCTTTAGCAGCTACGACTTGAATTTGTCTGCCAGCCCATGCTTGTACAGCAGCAATATCATTAAAGGAGACTTTATTCTCAAGTACTGCGTAAGAAGAGAATGTATCACGTGGTTCTACGATGAAATCTCCATCAAGAACTCCACCTTGGAACTGCAGGTTGCCGTATACAAGTTTACCAACGGAAAGCAATTCTTTATCAAGACCATCAGTATTCTTAAGTGGCAATTTAATAGTTATTGGTTGTTTGAATGTGCTTTGTGCTACACCGTTTACACTTAGTGCGAATTCATACACATCCGAAGCCAATTTCAGCTTGGTAACGGAAGTTACAACTTCTGGTTTAGCAGTAGTTACTGTCAATGAAATCGCTGTGCTGAATTGGCTTACAGGAATCGTTACAGTTACACCGTTGAAAGTAATTGCGATATTTGCAATACCTCTAGCTTTCGCAGCTTCAATAATAGCTTGGGAAAGTGGAACTTCAACTGTAGTAGCGTTTACTGTTCCCAGATTCAGGGTCAAAGTAAGACCAGTTTTACCAGGGTTCGCTGCAACCAGCTTATCAAATTCTTTAATTACATCAGCATCAACCAATTTCACAGTTGCTTTACCATCAACAATACTTACAAGTTTGGATACATCATAGATTCCTGGAGTTTGAACAGGAGCTACAGGCGTTGTAACACTTCCACTTCCATTTCCGCTTCCACTGTTACCATTACCGTTACCATCGCTAAATCCATAGGCTTTAACGTAAGCAACAGCAAGTGATTTTGCCGCAGGTTTCGCGGATTTAATCGTATTGTTCAGGTTTTTCAGTGTTTGCTTCACATCATTAGCACTAACTCCAAGCTTGTCCAACGCTTGGCTTACTGTAAGTGCTCCTGTTCCTGTTGTGTGGCTCAATACTTTTGCAATAGCTTCATCCAACAAAGTATCGTAACCAGATTCAGAAGTAAGAATTGCCAACAAATCTGCCGATGACTTGCTGCCTACCAGTGTACGAAGTTCTGTTTCAATACTGCTCAAGAATTCAGCAACACTATCAACAGTAAGTCCAGACACACCCGCTTTAGTTGCAATTTTGCTAACCAAAGCAATGTTTTTGTCATCGTTACGGATAACTTGGATTCCAGAGAAGTCATTGCCATAGACGTCGTAGACTACACTAGTAACGCTTTGGAACAATTTAAGAGATGTTGTCTTTTCTTCTGGCTCCAAAGCAAGCTTATCCAGAATTGGAGCAAAAATCTTTTCGAAAGTCGCCTCATCCAGCGCTGCAACCTCAGTCTTCAAATTGTAGAGATAAACTGCATCTGTTGCGGACAATTGTTTGTAAACAGCAAGAACTTTTTCCTTAACTGCGGTACTGCTACTAACTGTAGCCGCAGATGCTGTACCTACCGCACCAAGGCTACCCAGCGGAAGACCCGCTACGGATGCTGCTACCATACTTGCTGCTAATGTTGATACTACTAGTTTCTTTTTCAAAGTCACTAAATATCCACCTCTTCTTATGTAATAAAATATTGTACTACCATAGACCTAGAACCATTCGCCCAAATGCTACACTATTGCGTTTAGCATTAAATCACCCAATAAAACCCATTCTACCACTATTAGGTAGATTAGTCAGCCCTTTCGGAAAAAAAATCCAAACAATTTTTGTCGGTTTCTCCTTGTTTGTACGTGTTTTCCATGAATAACCTCGCCATTGGTCATAATTTGCTGAGCATTGCCGCAAACATAGTCGCGCAGCTCAGGGCCTAGTTCTTTCTCCATAACCACATAAGCAGTGTTTAATCCAAATGGACGATGAACACTGTCATGTGCATCAGAGGCCAATACATGTACTGCATTTCTACGGCATAGCTCCAGTGACAGCTTCTGAAGCTTATTCCCGAAAACGCCTGCAAGACTCTGTGCGGTTACCTGCCCTAGTGATCCTAGCTCTATCAATCTCTCTAGTTTAGAAGGATCAGCAGCTATTTCAGCATTGCGTTCCGGATGGGCGATGACCGGAACGAAACCTTGAATGATCAGCTCGTGGCAGATTTCTTCCATGTTACGTGGTACTCGTGAAGAAGGCATTTCCAGTAAAATATACCGCGAATCTGCAAGACTCAGCAATTCCCCCCGCTCCAGATCATTCAGCAGATCACCGTAGATACGGATCTCTTGACCTGGAAGAACAAGCAGTGGATTACCAGCCTGACGAAGTCTTTCGTTCATCAGCTCCACAGCTTCTCTAATCTTGGGGGCGTTATTCATATATTGACCGTTGGCGTGATGTGGCGTGGCGATGACTGAAGTAATCCCTTCTCTGTGGGCGTCTTGCGCCATGGCAAGAGCGGCTTCCCAATCAGAGGCTCCGTCATCCAAAAAGGGTAAGATGTGGCAATGAATATCTATCATATGTTATCTATCGGTCCTTTTCCATAGAAATTTTAGTTTTAAACAAAAAAATACAACCATTCGTACTAGGAATGGTTGCTTGATTGTAAATGAGTTCTTATCTTACGCTTCGGTTGAATCCTCTTGCTGAGATTCATTTGCTATCATTTCAGCATCCTCTGAATCCGGAGATTCATTCTCAGAAGGGCGAATATACCCATCGATTAAGCCCCAAAGCTCGTCTTTGCCGAGACCAATTTCCGAGGAAAATGGAATAAAATTATCCCCTGGCAGCACGCCCAGCTCCTGCTTCATGGTCTTGATATGCTTTTGCCAGCGCGTCTTCGGAATTTTATCCGCTTTGGTCGCTACAACACACATTGGAAGATCGTAATGCTTCAACCAGTCGAACATCATCTTATCATTGCTGGTAGGTGAATGCCGCAGGTCCACAATAAGCAGAACAAGCTTCAACGTATCGCGCTCAGAGAGGTATTTCTCAACCATTTTACCCCATACCGCGCGTTGCGTCTTGGAAACCTTGGCATACCCGTAACCTGGAAAGTCAACAAAATACATGCTGTCTTCATTGATACGGTAATAGTTCATGTGTTGTGTCTTACCAGGCGTGGAGCTTGTCCGAGCCAGATTCTTACGGTTAATCATTCGGTTAATGAGGGAAGACTTCCCCACATTGGAACGCCCTGCCAGAGCAACCTCTGGCAAGGAATCATCAGGGTACTGATCAGGGCCAACGGCACTGATAATAAATTCGGCAATATTAACTTTCATAGGACTTCCTTTCTAATGCACACTACTCGGTGGCTCACTGCTAATTTCATTATGATGCTCAACTAACGCATGATGCAAGACCTGATCCATATTAGATACTGGTACGAACTCAACATCATTACGTACGCTCTCAGGAATATCTTTCAAATCCCGTTCATTGTCTTTGGGAAGAAGGATCTTTTTATATCCAGCTCGGTGAGCCGCAAGGGATTTCTCTTTCAATCCACCAATTGGCAGTACACGTCCCCGCAAGGTGATTTCACCTGTCATCGCCACATCCTTCGAAACATAACGTTTCGTGAGCGCGGAGATCAATGCGGTTGCAATCGTAATCCCTGCAGACGGACCATCCTTCGGAATTGCACCTTCCGGAATATGGATATGAATATCAATCTTCTCATAAAAATCGGGCTGGAGGCCCAGCTCCTCCGCCTTCGAACGAGTATAGCTGAATGCGGCCTGTGCCGACTCTTTCATTACGTCGCCAAGCTGTCCGGTAAGGGTTAGTTTACCTGTTCCCTGCACAACCGTAACTTCGATCAGCAATGTATCACCGCCAACCTCAGTCCAAGCCAGCCCAGTGACCGTACCGATCTGATCTTCAAGCTCGGCCATACCGTAACGATATTTGGAAGCCCCAAGATAATCCTTGATGTCGTCAGGAAGAATGACCACTTTCTCTTTTTCCTCAGACACGATTTGTTTCGCAGCTTTGCGGCATAATGCTGCAATCTGCTGTTCCAAATTACGAACACCGGATTCACGGGTATATTCGCGGACAATGCGTAATAAACTATCGTCTTCGATAATCAGTTGATCTTCTGCAAGACCGTGGTTTTTCTTCTGCTTAGGCAATAGATAACGGCTGCCGATTTGCAGTTTCTCCAGTTCCGTATATCCCGGAATGAACAACATTTCCATTCGATCCAGCAAAGGACGCGGAATATTATGCACTACGTTGGCTGTTGTTACAAACATTACGTTCGACAAGTCGAACGGCAGCTCTACAAAATGATCACTAAACGTGTTGTTTTGTTCTGGATCCAACACCTCAAGCAGCGCTGAAGATGGATCTCCACGGAAATCCGCAGCCATCTTATCGATTTCATCCAATAGGATAACCGGATTAATCGTACCCGCCGTCTTCATGCCTTGGATAATCCGGCCCGGCATCGCACCTACATAAGTCCGTCGATGACCTCGAATCTCCGCCTCATCACGTACACCGCCTAGCGAGATACGGACGAACTTGCGGTTGAGCGAGCGGGCGATGGAACGAGCCAGTGAGGTTTTCCCCACCCCTGGAGGACCTACAAGACATAAAATCGGACCCTTAAGCTTCTTAACCAACTGCTGAACGGCCAAATATTCCAATACCCGTTCCTTCGGTTTTTCCAAACCGTAGTGATCCTCATCAAGTACCTGCTCGGCCTTTTTGATGTCAAGATCATCCTCTGTCTGTTCACTCCAAGGGAGACTGAGCAGCCAATCTACATAGTTGCGAATAACGCCGCCTTCCGCAGAGCTGACTGGCATTTTTTCCAGACGGTCGATTTCTTTCTCCATCTTTTCTTTCACGCGTTCCGGAACATTTTTCTCTTCCATTAGCGTCCGCAGCTCTTCCGCTTCTCCTACCCGGCCTTCCTTCTCACCGAGTTCTTTCTGGATCGCTTTCATTTGCTCACGCAAATAATATTCCTTCTGCGTCTTTTCCATCTGCTTTTTGACACGTTGATTGATCTTACGTTCAAGCTCCAGCACTTCACGCTCATTATTAAGAATATCAAGAAGCTTCTCCAGCCGTTTACTGACATCAATTGTCTCGAGAATTTCTTGCTTATCCTTAATTTTTAGCGATAAATGACTCGTAATGACATCCGCAAGTCGACCAGGCTCTTCTATATCGGATACAGCAGCGAGGGTCTCTGGGGTCACTTTTTTGGATAACGTAATATAGTGTTCGAACTGATTGAGTACTGTACGCATCAGCGCGTCACATTCTTGATCGCTATCTTCATCTTCCGGCAGCTCACGCGCCATAACCTCATAGTACTCATCATTATCGATATAATTAATAATTTCGGCCCGTTCTACACCTTCAACCAGTACACGTATCGTACCGTTTGGAAGCTTCAGCATTTGCCGCACATTGGCAACAGTACCGACCCGAAAAATATCGTCCTGACCTGGCTCTTCAATATTCACTTCCGACTGGGAACAAAGAAGAATCAAATTATCTTCAACCATAGCTTTCTCTAACGCCCGAACTGACTTCTCACGGCCCACATCCAAGTGAAGAACCATGCTTGGGTACACAAGAAGCCCTCTTAGCGGCAATAAAGGAAAACGACGACCTTTTGTTTTATTTGTCATCATCGCTTTCGCACCTCCCATGGCTCTCAATTAATCTCATATGCATTCATTCTAACAAAAGCAGCCCCAAAACACCAACAGAGTCCTTAGATTTCAAGAAGAACCGACTTGCTTTTCCTTAAATAGAGACAACGTTTCTTGTAGCATTTAAAAAGGAAGCAGCAGAATTGCCTGCAGCCTCCTTTATTTTACAGCGACAAATCTCACCTTATTCTTCGAATTAGGGATCAATTTAGTTTAACCCTTTGCAGATTCACCAGCCGCATCGGCCTTCAGGAGTGAAGGTGCAGCGGAGAACAGCTCTCCAGCAACTGCAGGCAACCTTACATCTGCTGTATCGGCACCAAACAGATGACGGAACACCTCTTCTACTGTTTCCATTGGAATAACGCGTAATGGCGCGAGGTCAGCGAAGAGAGACTGCCAGTTTTCTTTTGGAATAAGCACTGTAGTGGCACCAGCTTGAAAAGCAGCTTCTACTTTGGCAATTACACCGCCCACTGGCTTAACTCGACCATGGATGCCTATCTCACCTGTGATCGCTACCGTGTTATCCACGGGAAGTCCACGAATAGCGGAGACAATTGCTACTGCCATCGCAACTCCAGCAGAAGGTCCGTCAATCGGTGTACCCCCTGGGAAATTCACATGTAGATCATAACGATCGGGCTCCAGATTCATCGTACGTAGTACAGTCAATACATTCTCAACCGAACCCTTTGCCATACTTTTTCGCCGAATCGTGCGGGAGCCTCCACCGATCTCTTCTTCATCCACCACACCGGTTACGTTCAGTCTGCCTTGGCCGTTCACAGCAGGCGCTGCGGAAACTTCGATTTCGAGCAGAGTCCCCATCCCCGGCCCATACACGGCAAGACCATTGACTAATCCAATCTGCGGTGCCGAAGGAATCTTGCGTTCCGTACGCAGCGGAAGCTGGCTACTACCTGCTACCCATTCTACATCAGCAGCATTTAGTGTATCTCTCTGCTCTGTTAAGGCTAACCCAGCAGCCAGTTGAATCATATTAACTGCTTCCCGGCCGTTGGTTGCATACTGTTGCACCACAGTGACTGCTTCCGGACTTGGTTTAAGCCCAATTTTCTGTATCGCGTCACGCGCGATGACGGCAATCTCATCCGGCAGCAGCGGGCGGAAATAAATCTCCATGCAGCGCGAACGCAGCGCAGGTGAAATCTCATCCGGAGAGCGCGTAGTAGCGCCAACTAGCCGGAAATCAGCAGGCAATCCATTTTGAAAAATATCATGAATATAAGCCGGAGTATTATTATCCTCCGAATTATAATAAGCGCTCTCTAGCAGGACCTTCCGGTCTTCAAGCACTTTAAGCAGCTTATTCATCTGAATAGGGTGAAGCTCTCCTATCTCATCCAGAAAAAGAATCCCGCCATGCGCCTTAGTGACCGCGCCCGGTTTCGGCTGTGGCACACCCGCCACACCCATGGCCCCTGCACCTTGATAAATAGGATCATGCACAGAGCCGATCAACGGGTCAGCAATACCACGCTCATCAAAACGAGCGGTAGTGGCGTCAATCTCTGTGAATTTGGCGTCACTTTTAAAAGGAGAAAGCACATTCTTTTTCGCCTCTTCCATGACAACACGCGCTGCCGCAGTCTTGCCCACTCCCGGCGGACCATAAATAATCACATGCTGCGGATTAGCGCTGCAAAGTGCGGCTTTCAGGGCGCGCAGCCCATCTTTTTGCCCGACAATATCTCCAATAGAAGCCGGACGTGTTTTCTCCGACAATGGTTTAGTTAATGTAATCATCCGCATTTTCCGTAACTTGTCCAGTTCCTTGCGCGACTCTCGTTCTACCGCTGTCTTATTTGTCTTCTGACCCCGCAGCAGATTCCAAAAGTATACGCCGATAACCAGCGCGAAAAAGAGCTGCACGATCATCACAACTATACTTAATTCCATAGGTCATCCTCCTGTTTCGTTCAGTCTACCTTTCCACCCTTGGCTACTATTAGGTAGTATAGCCGTTTCGGTAATTAGTAAACGCGAATTTGAGGATTTGTTGAATTGTTGCAGTAGGATAGACTCTGATAATTAACTATAAGGGCATTAATGAGTATGGGGAGTACGAATGTAGCTTAGATAATATTAAAAAAAGGAGATTGTTGAGGAGGTTGGAGAGGAAGGAATGCGGAGGAGTGAGGAGTTATACTCAACATTTTTGACGCCGATTCCCCTCTTCACAAGAGTAAGCCAGCCTTTTTCACAGAGATTCTTTAGCATCATGCGTACTGTTTTGGGATCTAGCGTGAAATAATCAGCGACTTCTTTAGGGCGTATCACCCCAGCTTGACGCACCACTAAACGCATGATTTCCTTCTCAGCGATTAGCAGTCTGCCACGCGGTGCATCTACAATTTGGTAGCGGCTTAGCGCCAAACGCAGCAGTGTAACACATAACTCAGGGCGCTGTTCAACATCATCATAGGCAAATGAAAATACTTGATAACCCATTCCGTACAGAAAAGTTTCACGATTTAGCTCATTACAAGACTTCAGCCTATCCATGTCTCTTACATGAGCTACATACCCTTTGATCTCAAACAAAAGCTTGATCGGCCCCGGCAAAAAAGCAAAATCAGCAAAATAAGCTCGTCTTTGTAAATCCAGCACCTCATACTCCGGATGAAGATCATTGAATTCACCACAAAGCGGCCACCAGACATTCTGCAAAAATAATTTCTCGGCGTGGCCATGACCTCTCTCCAGCCTCCCCCGACGTTCGCCCGTTCTGCTTGCAAGATGCTGCGCAATAAATTTTTCATGGGCTTGTTCATAGTTCATGTTCACTCATCCCTTCCTCCAAAATGGAAATAAACGCAAAAAAAACGCCCCATGAGCCCCGGATATACCGGAACTGCACAGGACGTTCTTCGCCACTTAGATCACTACTTACCTAACGTCGCCCAAAATTACTATACGATGCTAAGAAGTGTTTATAATATTATGAGATTGAAAATTCTTATAAATACCATTCAGACCAAGTTACTTCGACTGCACCGGAGGTGCAAGGTTAGCGTGGGCGCGGCCCGGGATTTCGCCCGTTGCCTCGTAAGCCACCACAATCGCATCAATTTCCTTCTTCAGCTCGTTTACGAGTTCAGCTTCAGGCACTTTACGGATCATTTGTCCGTAGCGGAAAAGCAAACCTTCCCCACGAGCGCCAGCAATACCGATATCTGCTTCACGTGCTTCACCAGGACCGTTAACAGCACAGCCAAGGACGGAAACTTTAATAGGCACCTTAAGCTTCGAAATGTATTCTTCCACCTCATTAGCGATGGAGAAAAGATCGATATCCAGCCGTCCGCAAGTCGGACAAGAGATCAGCGTCGCCGCGTTAGAGATCAGACCAAACGTCTTCAGCAGCTCACGCGCCACCTTAACCTCTTCAACCGGATCGGCACTAAGCGAGATACGCAGTGTGCTGCCGATGCCCATAGAGAGCAGTGCACCAATACCTGCGGAACTCTTCACTGTACCAGCAAACAATGTGCCAGATTCTGTAATCCCCAAGTGCAGTGGATAAGGGATAACTTCCGCAGCCTGACGGTAAGCTTCGATGGCCATTGGCACATCGGATGCTTTTAGAGAGACGATAATGTCGTGGAAATCCAGTTCCTCTAGAATACCAATATGGTATAACGCACTTTCTACCATAGCTTCTGGGGTTGGGTATCCGTATTTCTCCAAAAGATGATTCTCCAAAGAACCGGCGTTTACACCAATCCGAATCGGAATTCCTTTTTCTTTACATGCTTTAACTACCGCTTCTACCTTTTCGCGACGACCAATGTTCCCCGGATTAATCCGTACCTTATCGATGCCGTTCTCAATAGCCATCAACGCTAGCTTATAGTTGAAATGAATATCCGCTACGAGTGGGATATGAATCTGTTTCTTGATCTCCTTGATTGCGGCAGCCGCCTCTTCATTGTTGACAGTTACGCGTACTAGCTGGCAGCCTGCTTCCTCAAGCCGCAATATTTCAGCTACAGTAGCCTCCACATCAGCGGTTTTGGTTGTACACATGCTTTGAATCGCAACCTCGTTGTTTCCCCCAATAATGAGCCCGCCAACATTGACAGGACGGGTTTGGTGTCTCAAGAACATGATTTTTCTCCCCCATAACGCCAAAGCTCCACCCCTTCGCTCCCGCTAATGTGAAGCGGGATAAGCGGAAGAAAGGTGGAGACTGTGACATGTATTGTTAAGGAAAAGCGGCTTACGCGCTTTCCTCTTTCTTCTTGTCTTTCTTAAGGTTGAGCTCAGGCAAAGCTTTCTCCTGAACGACCTGTTCCGTGATCACACAATCCTTAATATCATCGCGTGAAGGAACTTCATACATCACATCGAGCATGATGCTCTCAATAATCGCGCGCAGTCCACGGGCTCCCGTATTACGTTTGATCGCTTCCTTGGCAATTGCTTCGAGTGCCAATGGTTCGAACTTCAACGCTACGTTGTCCATTTCCAGCAGCTTGATATATTGTTTAGTGAGTGCATTTTTAGGCTCGGAAAGGATACGTACAAGCGTATTCTCATCAAGCGGCTCCAAAGTCGAGATGACTGGCAGACGGCCTACAAATTCAGGAATAAGACCGAATTTGAGCAAATCTTCAGGCAATACCATCGACAAATATTCACCAGGCTTAAGATCCTTTTGTCCTTCAACTGCTGCGTTGAAGCCAATGATTTTTTTACCGATACGGCGTTTAATCATTTGCTCCAGACCGTCAAAGGCACCGCCAACGATGAACAGGATGTTCGTCGTGTCGATCTGAATAAACTCCTGATGAGGATGCTTACGTCCGCCCTGCGGAGGCACAGAAGCAACAGTTCCTTCCAGAATCTTCAGAAGCGCTTGCTGTACACCTTCGCCGGAAACGTCACGAGTAATGGACGGATTCTCGGATTTACGTGCTACTTTATCAATTTCATCAATATAGATAATGCCGCGTTCGGCTTTCTCCACATCGTAATCTGCAGCTTGAATGAGTTTGAGCAGAATGTTCTCAACATCCTCGCCGACATAACCAGCTTCCGTTAAGGAAGTAGCGTCTGCAATAGCAAAAGGAACGTTGATAATCTTCGCCATCGTTTGTGCTAACAAGGTTTTACCAGAACCTGTTGGACCGAGCAAAAGGATATTACTCTTCGTCAGCTCAACATCTTCGATCTTGCTTTGGCTGTTCACACGCTTGTAGTGGTTATAAACCGCTACAGAAAGAGATTTCTTCGCTTGCTCTTGACCGATTACATATTGATCCAAAATATCGCGAATTTCCTTTGGTTTTGGAATGTCCTTCAGATCAAGCTCTTCCTCATGACCGAGCTCTTCTTCCACAATTTCCGTGCAAAGCTCGATACATTCGTCACATATATAAACGCCCGGTCCTGCTACAAGCTTACGAACCTGCTCTTGTGATTTACCGCAAAAAGAACATTTCAATTGCCCTTTTTCATCATTAAATTTAAACATCTAACCACCCCTTTAAGATTTCATCGGTGAAGAAAGAACCTGGTCAATAAGCCCATATTCCTTGGCTTCTTCCGCGCTCATGAAGTTATCGCGGTCTGTGTCCCGTTCGATTTTTTCAAGGGGCTGACCTGTGCGATCTACATAAATTTGATTCAGCTTCTGTCTCGTCTTGAGGATCCAGTCAGTGTGAATCCAAATATCAGACGCTTGACCTTGAACACCGCCGAGCGGTTGATGAATCATAACTTCGCTGTTGGTCAGCGCATATCTTTTGCCCGGCGCCCCAGCTGTTAGAAGGAGCGATCCCATGCTTGCTGCCATCCCTACACAAATGGTTGAAACATCCGGTTTGATATATTGCATCGTATCGTATATACCCATGCCGGCTGTTACTGAACCACCGGGTGAGTTGAGGTACAAGTGAATGTCCTTCTCGGGATCATCTGCTGCCAAAAACAGCAATTGAGCAATAACCAGATTGGCGACATCATCGTCAATCGCACTGCTTAAGAAAATGATGCGATCCTTGAGCAATCTGGAATAGATATCGTACGAACGTTCTCCACGACTTGTTGATTCCACAACCATTGGTACCAGACTCATGCCACCAACCTCTTTTCTCTGTACAGATTAGTCTTATCGTTTCAGAAATATTTTAACACGTTCACGGCGCGATGTCATTTTTTCACCACAGTGAACAGTCCGCTGCTTGTGAATTGTGACGTTACCGCCCCTATTACCTTATTGCCATACGTTCATACGGATACCTATGTAGTCACATATATTTGCGGCCGAGGATAAAAATAAGGCACGTAACGAAACTTACGTGCCTTATCATATCTGTATGGAGGCCGTGTAACTGGCCGTTCTAGGTAGTGTCAAGCTAAAACGCCTTTGGCGTCCTTTTAAGGACGGTAAGCGTTTATGCGAGAATTATAAGAATAAAGTATAAAGTGAAACTTATACCTTCTTATAATTTTAAAATATCCTACTCAGCTTTAGTGTCTTCAGCAGCTGGTGCTTCTTCTACTGCTTCAACTTCTACACTATTGCTAACAAGGAAATCAATGGTTTTACGCAACGAAAGCTCTTCGCTCAAGCTGCCCAGTGAACCGTTAGCTGCCAAGATACTGCGGATTTCTTCTGGAGTACGTTTGTAAGCTTCAGCCATAGTAGCCAACTCTTCGTTAACTTCTTCTTCGGAAACTTCAATGTTCTCTTGTTTTGCGATAACTTCCAATACCAGGTTGTTGCGAACGCGTTTTTCAGCATCGCCTTTCATTTGGTTCTGCAAGTCTTCACGAGTTTGGCCGGAGAAGCTAAGGAACATATCCATGTTCATACCTTGTTGACGAAGACGAGTGTCGAAGTCACGAACCATATTCTCAACTTCACTGTTGATCATAGCTTCAGGGATTTCAACTTCAGCGTTAGCTGCTGCTTTATCAACAACTGCATTCTCACGAAGGCCTTTCAGTTCTTCCTCTTTACGGGATTCGAGCTGAGCCTTCAAATCTGCTTTGTACTCATCCAAAGTTTCGAATTCACTTACATCTTTAGCGAATTCATCATCCAATGCAGGAAGTTGTTTGCGTTTGATTTCGTGCAGCTTCACTTTGAATACTGCTTTTTTACCCGCAAGGTTCTCTGCATGGTATTCATCAGGGAAAGTAACTTCAACATCTTTGAAATCTCCAGTAGCCATTCCTACCACTTGCTCTTCGAATCCTGGAATGAAGGAGTTGCTGCCAAGCTCAAGAGAGTGACGTTCAGCTTTTCCGCCTTCAAACGGTACATCATCAACATATCCGTCAAAATCGATTACAGCGATGTCGCCGTTAGCTGCTGCTTCTTCTTCAACTACTACAAGCTCAGCATGACGTTCTTGCAGACGAGCAAGTTCAGCACTCAACTCTTCTTCAGTCACTTCAGCTTTTTGTACTGGAACTTCCAGACCTTTGTAATCGCCGAGCTTCACTTCAGGTTTAACCGTGATCTTCGCTTTGAAGATAAAGGATTGGCCTTTAGCAAATTGCTCAATATCAACTTCAGGACGGTCTACAGGGAAGATGTCAGTTTGTTCAACTGCTTCACCGTAAGCTTCAGGAAGAAGAATGTCGATTGCATCTTGGTACAAGCTTTCTACACCAAAACGGGATTCAAAGATCGGCCGAGGTACTTTACCTTTACGGAAGCCTGGTACGTTAGCTTTTTTAACGACTTTGTTAAAAGCTTTATCAAGTGCTGCTGTTACGCGTTCTGCGTCTACTTCTACTTCAAGAACTCCAAGGTTCTTCTCTATTTTTTCCCATGTTGCTTTCATATTATACTTTTCCCTCCAAAATATAGGTTCACAAGTTTACTTCAAATAATGATACAATCCACGCACAGAATAACCATTATATTATATACAACATTACTTTATTTATCAAGTAGAGAAGTCTTTACAAAACCCTTGAGAGCACGATAAGCTCCCTCAAATTGAAAGCGCATGCCGTCTGTGATGCCATACATTCCACGTGTCTCTTCCTCTTGTCGGGAGCCGTTTAAACTCTCAGAAACAAATTGGTGCAACGCTCCTGCCCAAATATCCAGCAAAACGTCTTCGCCTTCCAGCAATTTCCGATATTCATCCGACCCATAAATCGACATGATGAACTGGCCCCAGAGCTCTTGTGCAAAATAATACAGCGTAGGCTCATGCACCTCAGCCTGCCCGGCTACCCGCTCCAGCACATGACTCACCTGCGGAGGAAAATCCTCCGTCTGCAGTGGCACGCTCTCGATCTCTACAAGTACCTTTTCATGTCCGCGAATCAGCTTCACTGTTCCCTGCATCCCACGCCGCTTAAGCGTCTGCAAGGTCCGAAATTGCAGCAGTGGATGAACATTATCCCCCTGTAGCCAAGTGGTCAGCTCCTCGTCAACGCCGCCACCTTCCAGATAGGATAGCTGCTCTAGTGCAAGTATTGTCGCCTCAGACAGAGGCTCGTTCATCACCCGCTGCAGCAGCTTTTTGGGATACCCCGTATCCTCGTTCATTTTAGATTTGGCCAAAAAGCGGGCCATATCCTCTTCCCTTAAATCTTCGTCTTCGGGGTGAACAGCTCCCTCCGCATCTCCATTCTGGGACGCGTAAGGAAATGCCGTTTCGAGCCATTCCAGCAGGGACCGCCATTCCTCGTAATTTCGCTCTTCCTGTCCTTGACACTGCAGCAAAAAACGAAGCAGCTCCATCGCTTCCCCGTAGCGTTCACTTTCCAGCATCACCGTCAGCTGGATTTGATAATAGTCCAGTGTCTTGGGGAAAAGGACGATATTCTCTTTGGTGGCGGGGGAATCCGAATGTTTAATGAGGGCACCTCCTTATGTCTACTTATGTGAATGGAATCCTAACCATTATAAAAGTTATTAATACCTTAAGCTTCTTCCGAAACTTAATAATTGTAGATTATAGCATACCCCGTACTCTTTTTAAAAAACAGCTTGAAAAAAAACACCCCATATGATATGATAACTCCTGCTTGCTTTTCTGCCAGCAACCATGTCCCGGTAGCTCAGCTGGATAGAGCATGCGCCTTCTAAGCGCACGGTCGGGGGTTCGAATCCCTTCCGGGACGTCATATAGAAACAGCCTTCCTTCGGGAAGGCTGTTTCTGTGTTCAGGGGAGGGGTTGGGTGGAGCTCAGGGTTATGTGAAGCTTAGCAATCGTTGATCAGTTTTTATGAGTCAGTTCCACATCATCCCTCGCCGCATTAGAACATTACGGCTAATTTTCCGGAGAAACGCCGCTACATGCTATCTAATTGCATTTTCTGCAACTAAAAGTACCCTTTTACCTCCAAAACTCGCTTTAATTGCATTTCATACACTTATATTCTCAGATTTACGCCTAGAATGGCCTTTTCACCATTTTTAACTGCACAAAGTACAATTAAACCCAAACAAACCTATCCCCATCAAAAATAAGTGTATAAAGTGCAATTAAAAACCACTCATTACTCACCGACTATTACTCTTCACATTCCCATTTCTGATTTTTATATATGGGAACTTTTTTAGCTCTCTATAAGCGTGGCCAATCTAATTACTCAAAAGACACGCGCATTAGCAATTTTATCGATGGATGGAGCACCTTGTTTATTTAATCGGGAATAAAAAACTGTTCACGGCGTTTTCTTCCGCCGAGAGACAGTTTTTTATGCATGTTCTTCCTATATGAGCGAATCAGCGCCCTTTGCGGCGATTTCCGAGCCAGAGCGGAAAACGGAAGGCAAAGTTAATAAACAGAACTACAAATACGAGTACTGCCGCTGATTTGTCAGCGATTTGCCGCGCATCTTCTACAATTGCTTCAGATTGTACATACCAGAGATGCACTGCAAGGGTTTCACCCGGTGAGAACAGATTAAAGTCCCACATTTCGCCCGAGGTACTGAGACCAGCGGTAAGGATAATAACCGCAGACTCCCCGAAGGCGCGTCCAGCAACGAGACAAATCCCAGTAACAATGGCTGACATTGCAACGGGTAGAACTACTGTGCGGATCACGTGGAATTTAGTCATGCCCAGTGCATATCCAGCTTCACGCATCTCCTCAGGAACAGCACGAACCGCTTCCTCCGTCACACGTGCAAGCATAGGCAGATTCAAAAGCGCCAAGCTTACCCCACCGCCAAGAATCGTCAGGCCGATCCCAAAATATTCAGCAAATATCGCAAGTCCAAGCATACCAAATACAATTGAAGGAACCGAAGAGAGAGCTTCTACACATATACGCAGGCCGCCTGTAAAAGCATTATCCGGAGCATACTCCGCCATATAAATCCCCGCACCTAAACCGATAGGGACGGAAATAAGCAGCGAGATGAACAAAATATAAAAAGAGTTGAAAAGTACAGGACCGATCCCGCCACCTACGTCAATCTCTTCAGGCTGTTTAATCAGGAAGTCAGGCCGCAGTGCTGGCAGACCTTTACTAAGAATCGTGAAGAGCAGCCAGAAGATTAGCAGCATAACTAAAGCCCCAAGCGTATAAAACCCTATAGTCGCCATCTTATTGCTTCTCTGAGCACGCGCTGTATGCTTTGTACTTGCGAATCCGTTCACGCTGCATCCCTCCTTTTTCTACCCAGCACGCGGATGATCAGAATCAGTACAAAGGAAATCACCAGCAGAAGAAAGGCCATCATATGTAGGGCATAATTCCAGGTTGACTCAAACTCTACATTCGAGATTTGCATAACGATGTTACTAGTCAAGACCGAGGCAGGTGTAAATAAGGTTTTTGCCAACTGTGGTGTGTTTCCGATAACCATAACTACAGCCATTGTCTCCCCCACAGCACGAGTCATCCCGAGAATGACCGCGGAGATAATTCCTCTGCTAGCCGCAGGCAAAACAACACGCATAATAACTTGCAGACGGGTAGATCCAAGAGCGTACGCAGCATCCCGATATTTGCGAGGAACAGCGACAATTGCATCATCACTGATTCGGCAAATTGTTGGCAGGACCATTAATGCGAGCACGAGGGCCGCAGCCAGTAATCCATCGCCCAAGCTCTCCCCACTAACTCTACGAAGAAATGGAAGTAATACCGTTAAGCCTAAATAACCATATACTATAGAAGGAATACCAACGAGCAAATCGAGCACCGGGCGAATGAAGGTCTTCATCCACTTCGGAGCAATCTCCGCACAGAGCACGGCCATACCCACAGAAATAGGTACTGCGATCAGCAGGGTCAAAGCCGTCAGTGAAAGTGTATTTACAATGAAGGCAGCAGCCCCAAAGGAGTCCTCTTCAGGCGTCCAGTTAAAAGAAAAGAAAAAGTCCGCAGGCGAGAGATGACCAAACAGAAGCAGCGCCGTTTTGCCGATAAATAGAATTACAAGTCCAAGCACGAAGCAAAGTGCAAGAATGCTGAATAAGAAATAAAAGCGGAATAATCGGTTGCTAAACATATGTCTACTGTGACGTTTGGAGTTGGCGCTAACTTCTGTAACGCCCTCCTTAACCTTAGTTGCCAGGTTGTGGACTGGTGCCCCCATACTTTCCCTCCTGTAAGCGGCCAACCCCGTATCAAAATCGGGGCTGGCCGCTGTTACCGTTCAATATGATCTTCAGATGTTATTAACCCTTCATTGCTGCGATCGGAATGAATTTAAGCTTTTTCAGAGATCCTTGTTGGAACTTTTTGCTTTGTACGTATTCGATAAATTCTTTAGTTGCGCCAGTAGGTTGACCTTTAGTCATGTAGTAACCATAAGCCCAAATCTTATAAGAACCGTTAATTACGTTGTCTGTAGTAGCTGCGATACCGTTGTGTTTCACTGCTTTTACGTCGCCACTTACATAAACAAGGTCGATATAACCGATGGAGTTAGGAGTAGTTCCTACTGCTGTTTTCATGTCGCCGGATGAACCTGTTTCTTTGTAGTTCTTAGCTTTTTTAACGATATCTCCGCCATCCAAGGCTTTAGCTTGATAGTTAACGCGGGTACCAGAACCGAAAGAGCGAGTGATGACAACGATATCTGCATCTGCGCCGCCTACTTCTTTCCAGTTGGTGATTTTGCCAGCGAAAATGCCTTTAAGTTGTTCTGTTGTGAGGTTATCTACACCCACATTTTTGTTTACAATCGTTGCAAAAGGAATGACAGCTACTTTGTTCGCTACCTGTCCGTCAAAAGCTTTGAAGCCTGGTACGTCGATGCTAGCATCCCAGTCGCAAGCGCCGATATCAGCGATGCCTTTTTTCACAGCTTGTGGTCCAGTTACAGAACCTTTACCAGATGCTGCGATTTTTACTTTAGGGTGCAGCTTTTGGAATTCTTTTGCCGCTTGCAAGGTCAATGGAAGAAGTGCGGTTGAACCGTTAACGGTGATTTTGCCACTAAGTGAATCTGCTGCTGCTGCAATCCCTGCAAAAGATGCGGTTACCGCGATTACGGCTGTTAAAGCCGTTACTGTTAATTTCTTGAAGATTTTCATTGTACTATTTTCTCCTCTCGGCTCTAGGCCGTTAAAATATGTTTGGGATAATCATTATTTAGTCAGTTGCAGCCCTTTACCGCCTTGGATAACCCATACGCTGTCGCCGCTCACAATCGCAAGCTTGCTTCCGTCTTTAGATACAGATACTTCAGATACATCTTCAGCCGTACGGAACAGTTCGGTCTTTGCACCACTACCATCGATAGAATAGATCACTGTGCTTCCGTCTGCCGTAGTACCTGCCACTACCAAACCATTGCTAACGCCAGTGGACCAATTCACTTCGATATCAAGTGCAATATTAGTGCTGGTTGCGTCCGCTTTTACAAGCTTTAGGGTATTCTTCGCATTGCCGTCTGCATCTGCGCTCAGGTATGCCACATTTCCATCAGCCAAAATCTCTGGATAAAGCTTGTTATCTGCTGTGGTTGTTAATGCAGCTGGTTTAGCATCTTTTGTAGCCAGATCAAGCTTATAAAGCTGCTCTCCTGCCGAGCTGAAGTCTACCGTAAGAGAATCTTCTGTGCTGTCTGCATCATTTTTAGCAACACCCGTCAAATTAACGATATAAACGGCGCTTTTTTCGTCAGCAGAAATGCGCAGTTCAGATTTATTCTCAACCTTGTCAGCCAATACGGATTTAACATCACCAGTTTCTACTGAGATTTTAGCGATTTTTTCTTGCTTGTCTCCTTGGATGAAATAAATGCTTTTCCCATCTTTGGACCAAACCAGATCTGTCTTCACGCTATTGTCGGTGCCTAGTGTTTTAACAGCTCCGCTAGACAAGTTAATCAGATTCAGCAAACCTTTCTCATCATTAAAAGCTCCCCACTGTTGATCCGGCGATACTGCAAAGTCCACCGCACTGTCATTTGACGAAAACACTTCATAGTTACCTGGTTCTGTACTGAATTTGATAAGCTGAGTAGTTTCAGCATCACTTTTGTTCGCAATCAGGTTACCAGCTGCCGTCCAGTGCAAAGTATCAAACAATCCTTCCGGACGTGCAAAGCTCAAAATCGTGCTAGCATCAGCGTCCAGCTCTCCACCTAATGCAATAACTAACTTAGTCAGCTCTACATAGGTTTTACCGTTATAAAACACTGGAGCCACTGTGAACGATTCGGAATTACCATCTACTTGATAGCTCTTTGAGCCTGTTTTGAGTTGCACATTATGTAGTCCTTTGCTGTCGTTAAGTTCAAACCCGCTTGTTCCCAGTACTACCTTAGCCCCAATTTCACCAGCTACCTGAGTCAGCGAGTAAAGCTTGTAACCACTGCTGTTAATGGTGTTAAACACAATCGGCGTTCCGTTTACATTCCAAGTAGTTGTACCTTCTTTAACTGCTGTAACAGCAGCGACTTGATTGGTAGCTACAGATTTTACATTACTGCCGGTGCTAGCTGCAGATACACTTCCAACGCCTACTGTTGCAAGAAGTGCTGAAGCCAACGTTGCGCTAATCCATTTACTGTTTTTCAATTAGATTCACCCTTTTCGTATAGGTAACTGCTAATGTCATTTTCGTCTACAATTGTCAATTCTGTTGCAGAGGAATGTAATGGAAATATTAACTAGTATTCTTTTTTTAAAAAAATCAGGTATATTAGCTCATTTAACAATTTTCTTGCTCTAAACCAAATGAACTAAAGAGCAAAAACAGCCTCTTTTCGTAAAAAGGTGCTTGGTGTGGCTACCTTATTTAGTTGGAGAATTGTTTGGGATTTAGTGTGATGTAGGGACTAGTTTGAGATTGCAGGCGGGTGGGGGAAGCTTGTTGCTGAGGTCGATGGGCACGGTGAGTATATGTGGAGTTCGCTTGGGCGCGTGGGGAAGCTTGTTGAGGAGGTCGCTGGGCACGTGGAGTATATGTGGAGTTCGCTTGGGCGCGTGGGGAAGCTTGTTGAGGAGGTCGCTGGGCACGGTGAGTATATTGCAGAGTTCGCTTGGGCGCGTGGGGAAGCTTGTTGAGGAGGTCGCTGGGCACGTGGAGTATATGTGGAGTTCGCTTGGGCGCGTGGGGAAGCTTGTTGAGGAGGTCGCTAGGCACGTGGAGTATATGTGGAGTTCGCTTGGGCGCGTGGGGAAGCTTGTTGAGGAGGTCGCTGGGCACGGTGAGTATATGTGGAGTTCGCTTGGGCGCATGAGGGAAACTTGTTACTGGGGAGAGTCTGCTATCAATTATGTGGCTGCTGCTTACGATTTAAAAACTAACTGGTCTGTTGAGGTGCGTTCTGCGTAAGGGTCATCGTAGGAGATTCGGCTGATTGTACGGGATTTATACCGTTCTTTTGCTAAATTTAGCGGGATTGGGCTCATTGTGCGGGATTTATACCGTTCTTTTACTGACTTCAGCAAGAATGAGCTCACTGTACGGGATTTATACCGTTCTTTTGCTAAATTTAGCGGGATTGGGTACATTGTGCGGGATTTATACCGTTCTTTTGCTGACTTCAGCAAGAATGAGCTCACTGTACGGGATTTATACCGTTCTTTTGCTGACTTCAGCAAGAATGAGCTCATTGTACGGGATTTATACCGTTCTTTTGCTGATACCGTTCTTTTGCTTGATTTATCTAAATCATGCCTATTTAGTGGCATTTATGCCCTTCTTTAGTCTGGTTTAGGTAAGCCCGTGCTATTTTGAGGCATATATGCCTCTCTTTTAGCTGATTTAAGTGGATCGACGCTATTTAGTGGCACTTTTGCCTTTTATTCAGATCATCTCTATATACATAGTAAAAGGACATGTTGAATTAACAAACGTCAATCGGGATTAAGCTAATACTGTGGGATACCTTTGTATAAAATATATGGTTTACAATTCCTAACTTTTGATGCACAGTAATGAGTGAGTACTCACTCATTATATAATTAGAGTGTTTAACGCAATGCAGTTCATCACCATCAACATCACCATCACCATCAACATCAACATCAACATCAACATCAACATCACCATCAACACCTTCTACACCTTCTACACCTTCAACTCAAGCAAGTATCCCAGAACATTCAGAATCGAGGAGATAAACATGGGTTCAGAGGCTCCAGTTATTTCAGTGAGCCATGTCCGGAAAGCGTTTGGAGAGAAACAGGTGCTCGAGGATATTTCGCTTCAAGTGGAACGTGCGGAAACCTTTGGCATACTAGGGCCATCGGGCTCAGGAAAAACAACATTAGTGAAGCTGCTTACAGGTATCGATGAGGTAACCTCCGGCGAGGTGAAAATACTTGGCGTGACGATGCCGAAGCTGACTATGCTGCAACAGATTGGGTATATGGCCCAGTCTGATGCCTTGTACACGGAGCTTAGCGCGAAGGAGAATCTGGAGTTTTTTGCAGCGCTATATGGACTAAAGGGGGAGCAACGCTCCAAACGCATCACATCCGTAATGGAGATCGTTAATTTACAAGATCATTTAAGAAAAAGAGTAGACCAATACTCCGGCGGGATGAAACGCCGCTTATCATTGGCGATCGCGCTGCTGCATGAACCGCCGTTGCTTATTCTTGATGAGCCTACAGTTGGCATAGATCCGGTATTGCGGCTATCCATCTGGAAGGAACTAAAAGCGCTGAACCAGAAAGGCACCACTATTGTGCTGACCACGCATGTCATGGATGAAGCTGAAAAATGTGACCGGCTCGGAATGATCCGTGATGGCAAGCTGCTTGCTGCCGACACGCCTGCCGGACTGCTGCAAGCCACCGGTTCAGCTTCTATTGAAGAAGCCTTTTTATATTATGGAGGTGTGCGTTCATGAGAATCCGAGCGATCACCTTAAGGATTTTGCGACAATTCATTCATGATAAAAGAACAATGGCATTAATGTTCATTGCACCACTCCTCGTTCTAAGCTTAATGAGCTTGGTCTTCAACGGTGACGCCTATGAACCCAAAATCGGTGTGTCCGGTGTACCTCTAAATATGTCAGCTGCGTTAAAAGCACAAAATGCCACCATCAAAGAATATGCCAGCGCAGAGCTGGGAAAAGGCGCTTTAGTTGAAGGAAAAATTGACGCTTTGATCACTTTGAACGGAACCGCCGGAGATTCGCAAGTTACGCCTCAAGTGCTGCTAGAAGGTAGCAACCCTACAGCCAACAAGGCAGTAATCATGACGCTGCAACAAATCTCCCAGAAGCTTCTTCCAAGCACAAAGAAACACTTACAGCCGCAGATCAGCTATCTTTACGGTTCTGAGAATATGAAGACGATCGACCGTTTCGGTCCCATTATGATTGGCGTATTTGTTTTCTTTTTCGTATTCTTGATTGCAGGTGTATCCTTCTTAAGGGAACGAACCACAGGCACGCTTGAACGCCTACTTTCGACTCCATTGAAAAGATGGGAGATTGTGATCGGGTATGTATGTGGTTTCGGCATATTTACCGTTTTTCAGGCGCTATTGATCTCATGGTATTCCATACAGATTCTTGGCATTATGATGACAGGCAGCTTTGGTTACGTGTTGCTGATCACATTGCTCCTATCGATGACAGCGCTGACGTTGGGCACACTGCTGTCGGCTTTTGCAGCCAATGAGTTGCAGATGATTCAGTTCATTCCACTCATTATAGTGCCACAAATCTTCCTCAGTGGATTATTCCCGCTCGATACCCTTCCACTGTGGCTCCAGCGCGTTGGCCTCGCTACACCTATCTATTACGGATCAGAAGCTCTGATGAACATTATGGTCCGTGGCAAAGGATGGAGCGCAATTGCAATGGATGTCTATGTACTTATAGGATTTTCGCTGCTATTTATGCTGCTGAATGTATTGGCACTGCGCAAGCATCGCAAAATGTAACTTCACAAAAGCTATTATCATTGAAAAAAATGAATCAAGCATGGAGGGTTATTGTAATGAAAGAGGAAGTTTCTACGGAACAAAATATAGAAGAGCAGTGGATAGAAGAGTTGCTGACCCTTAGCAAAGACGAGAAACTGACACCGAAGCAGATTTCTATTCTACAAGCGGCGATTGAGGTGTTTTCCGAAAAAGGATACTCTGCGACATCCACGAGTGAAATTTCTCAGAAGGCGGGCGTGGCGGAGGGAACGATTTTTCGCTATTACAAGACTAAAAATGATCTGCTGCTTGCCATAGTAGGTCCTACCATGAGTCGCATGCTTGCGCCTTTTGTGCTGCGGAATTTCAACGGCGTGCTTGATATGCCCTACGACAGCTTTGAGGAATTCCTGCGGGCATTTATGATCAATCGGCTGGATTTCGCCCGCAAGAATTTTAAAATTCTTAAGATTCTTATTCAGGAGATTCCTTTTCAGCCAACAGTTAGAGCGCAGTTTGTAGAGAATATTCTTAGCAAAATACTGGAGCGCGTGATTGATATTGTTGAACATTTTAAGGAAAAGGGTGAAATCATCGAGGTGCCTACACCCACACTTATACGCTTCACACTCTCATCTGTCGTAGGTTATTTGATGAATCGCTTGCTGCTGCAGCCAGATAAGGACTGGAACGACGAGGAAGAAATCAACCTGACGATCGCTTTTATCATGCATGGAATAAGTAAAACAACACCCCCTATTTGATGCGCACGCCCGTTCTGTTATCATAAGTACTATATTAAATTCGGGCTTTTCAAGATCAAGTTATGAGGAAGGAATTATGTTATGGGCTTTAGTGTATCAGAACGGGTAATCAAACTGCTGTGCGGCAAGTCTATTTTTGAAAAAGGATTAGCTTATTACCAAACTGAAAGTGTCGATATAATTGAAGTTGAAGAATACAATGACTCCATTCCAGATTTGCCCCGCTCTCGATATGAAGCCATTGTTCAGGGGGCGATCGACTATGAAGTTATGGTGGTCATTGATATTGATGGGGATGTCCAGGCAGAGTGTAATTGTCCAGCCTACTCCCATGGGGGGCCATTCTGTAAACATATCGCGGCTGTGCTGATCAACGTTGACGCCCTTAAAACTGGCCGAGATCGTTCAGAGCCTACCGGAGCTTCGCACCTGTCCTCTATAGAAGATACTGAGATTCTAACCCCACGTATTTTTACAGATACTGCGCAAGACAACGGGGGAAAGTCCAGAGATCAACAGCTCGTGAGCAGCCTACTGGGGATGTTCAGCAACCATACACCGCGTCCTAGCGGTACGGGGGCTTTTGTAGATAACAGACTTCCTCTAAATATAGAGTTTACATGCAAGCCGTTCACTTATAGTTACAGCCACACCATGCTGGGTATAGAAATGAAAGTCGGTCCAAAACGTCTATATATTGTTCAGAAAATAAGGGGATTTCTAGAAAGCGTACACCGCGGAGAATCCTTTGAGTTCTCGAAACATTTTATCTATGATCCTGCCATTTACAGCTTCCGGAAGGAAGACAATGTTGTTCTACAGAAGCTGATTGATATTGTATTAAATGAAAAAATGTACCGCGATAACGTCACTCCTTACTCACCTTATGGGGGAAGTATTGGGGGAGATCGTTTGCTGGCCGTCCCTCCTTTTTTCTGGGAGTCGCTTCAACCTGCGCTTTCAGAGGTCTCGTCGGTATTTTTGCAACAAGAAGAGGTGCTATACGAAGGCATTCACGTGTCCAATGAGGCGCCTCCACTCAGCTTTGAATTTGAACAGGCAGAAGAGGATGGATATCATCTGGATATTCAAGGACTTGAGCAGATTTCGGTCTTAGAAGATTACGGGATAGTACTGTCGGAAGGTAAGTTGCTGAAGCTATCCCCTCAAGAATGCATACGCCTTGCTGAAATGAAAAAAATGCTGGATTCCTCCCGCCGAAATGGTATCGATATTGCCCCCGAGCAAATGGAGTCTTTTATGGACAAGGTTATTCCTGGTCTGAAAAAGCTGGGCAATGTCCATATCGCCGACTCCATTGCGGATCGAATTGTTCAACATAGGCTTATCGCGAGGCTTTATCTGGACCGTGTGAGAGATCGGCTGCTCGCCGGACTAGAGTTCCAATATGGTGACATTGTGATCAACCCTTTAGATGAAAAAGCCCATGTTCGCGGGACGAATTTGATTCTTTTGCGAGACGGGGAGGGAGAAGCCCGCATTCTGGAGCTGATGGAACACGAATCCTTCGCTAAAACTGAGGGCGGATATATTATGACAGACGAAGAGGGCGAGTACGATTTTTTGTACCATACCATTCCGCTGCTGGAACCGCTGCTTTCGGTCTATGCGACCTCCGCAGTCAAAGCAAGACTGTTTACGAGCACTACACCCCCTAAGGTGAGCATTAGTTGGAATGAAAAGACGGACTGGCTTGATTTTAAATTCGATATGGGGGGATTCCAGAAGCTGAGATTGTTATGGTTCTGAAATCCCTGCAGGAAAAACGCAGATACTACCGCTTGCCTGATGGGGCCCTGCTACCACTGGAGAGCGAGGAGCTTCAAGAAATCATTACCTTTATGAATGATATAGGCATCCGGGAAGGTGAGATCAAAGGGATGGAATTTTCTCTGCCCGTTGTTCGCGGGTTACATTTGACCTCCACGGATGCTAAGAGTGACTCCATTAAGCTGGGCAGATCCTTTAAAAGGTTACTTGCGAACATGCGGAATCCTGAGAATCTTGATTTTCCTATACCTGACAGTCTGGTTCCTGTGCTAAGGGATTATCAACAGTATGGGTTTCAGTGGCTGAAGACGTTGGCCCATTACCGTTTTGGTGGTATTTTGGCGGATGATATGGGGTTAGGCAAAACGCTGCAAAGTATCGCTTTTCTCCTGTCAGAACTTCCAGAGATACGCCAGAATGGACTGCCTGCCCTAATTGTCGCTCCTGCGTCTCTCACTTATAACTGGCTTAATGAGCTTAAAAAATTCACGCCAGAGATCAAAGCTGTCATTGCAGACGGTAGTCTAATTGAGCGCGGGCGGATTTTAAAAAATACAGCAAAAGCTGATGTAATCATCACTTCTTATCCGTTGCTCCGCAGAGATGTTCAGCTGTATGCTAAAAAGTCTTTTCATACTCTGATTCTCGATGAAGCACAAACTATAAAAAACCATACTACACAGACAGCCCAAGCTGTAATGGCGCTTCAAGCCCGGCACCGTTTTGCACTTACGGGTACTCCCGTGGAGAATGCGTTGGAAGATTTATGGTCCATTTTCGGCACCGTGTTCCCTGGGTTGTTTCCAGGCAAAAAAGCTTTTCATGATTTACCAAGAGAAACGGTTGCGAAGCGGGCGCGTCCCTTTTGCTGCGGCGCTTAAAGAGTGATGTGTTAAAGGAACTTCCGGACAAAATCGAATCCGTACAAGCATGTGAACTGCTGCCGGAGCAAAAAAAGTTATATGTAGCTTATCTCGCCCGTTTGAAAAAAGAGGCGCTTAAGCATTTGACCCAAGATAGCTTCGGCAATAATAATCGGATCAAAGTTCTGGCGGGACTAACTCGTCTGCGCCAGTTGTGCTGCCATCCTGCTCTTTTTGTCGATGGATATGAAGGAAGCTCTGCTAAATTCGAGCAGCTGCTCGAAATCATAGAAGAATGTCGCAGTTCGGGTAAACGTATGTTAGTATTCTCACAATTCACAGAGATGCTCGGCCTGATTGGACGTGAACTAGGATATCAGGGCATTCCATACTTTTATTTAGATGGTCAAACGCCTGTTTCTCAACGAGTAGATTTATGTAATAAATTTAATGAAGGAGAGCGTGATATTTTCTTAATCTCCTTAAAGGCCGGCGGGACCGGGCTCAACTTAACTGGGGCAGACACTGTAATCCTTTACGATCTTTGGTGGAACCCTGCCGTCGAGCAGCAAGCTGCGGATCGGGCTCACCGTATCGGGCAGAAAAATGTAGTGCAAGTAATTCGTCTCGTCACCCAAGGCACCGTAGAGGACAAGATGTATGAGCTGCAGCAGAAGAAAAAGAACTTGATCGATGAGGTCATCCAGCCAGGTCAAGAAAGCTTGTCTACCCTCACAGAGCAAGACATCCGGGAGATTCTAATGATCTAAATAACAACGTTGGAGAAAAAATCAGGATATCCTGCAGCCCATAGGGCTATCGGGATATCCCTTTTTCTTCAGATTATGCGATTGTAACTCCTGCACTAGCATAGCCAGCAACAGTTGTTGCAACGTCAATGCCAGCCGTGACCGTCGAAGTGAAGACCAACAACAAGCGTTCTCCCACAGTTACAGGGATGCTCAAACCTGTGGTATTACCACTGCTAATAGTTCCAAGAGCAATTAATCCTGTAAGCGGAGGACTTAACGTAACTAAAGCCCCAGGTACTGCTGTGAAGGTATTGTTAGGTGTAGTAGATCTGTATAATTGAGCCGTGATTGTTACCGTAGACCCCACTAAACTAACGGAAGCTGTCGCACTGAAATAGGCTGCCATAGACGTAATCGTTCCAGTTCTAGGAACCGAGAACGCAAAGTTCAGCAAGGTTCCAGCCGCTCCGGTAAGATCTATAGTACCGCCTGTAATACTGATATTAGTTGCACTGCTACCAAAACCAACTGCACTTGAAGTATTCAAAAGCCCCCTAATACAGTGGTCATTGCTACTGGAAGACCAGAAGAATATGGAATAATTGCACCTGAACCAGTAGCACCTGTTGCTCCAGTTACACCAGCAGTTCCTGTTGCTCCAGTTACGCCAGCACCTGTCGCTCCCGTTACTCCAGCACTTCCTGTGGCTCCCGTTGCTCCAGCAGTTCCTGTCGCTCCCGTTACTCCAGCGCTACCCGTCGCTCCCGTTACTCCAGCACTTCCTGTCGCTCCCGTTGCTCCAGCAGTTCCTGTCGCTCCCGTTACTCCAGCGCTACCCGTCGCTCCCGTTACGCCAGCACCTGTGGCTCCCGTTGCTCCAGCAGTTCCTGTTGCTCCCGTTGCTCCAGCAGTTCCTGTCGCTCCCGTTACTCCAGCGCTACCCGTCGCTCCCGTTACTCCAGCACTTCCTGTCGCTCCCGTTGCTCCAGCAGTTCCTGTCGCTCCCGTTGCTCCAACACTTCCTGTCGCTCCCGTTACGCCAGCACCTGTGGCTCCCGTTGCTCCAGCAGTTCCTGTTGCTCCCGTTGCTCCAGCAGTTCCTGTTGCTCCCGTTGCTCCAGCAGTTCCTGTCGCTCCAGTTACACCAGCACCTGTTGCTCCCGTTGCTCCAGTACTTCCTGTCGTTCCCGTTGCTCCGACGCTTCCTGTCGCTCCAGTAGCTCCAGCACCTGTGGCTCCGGTTTCGCCAGTACTTCCTGTCGCTCCCGTGGCTCCAGCACCTGTGGCTCCGGTTACGCCAGCACCTGTCGCTCCCGTTGCACCAACGCTTCCTGTAGCTCCAGTAGCACCTGTAATTCCTATATTTTCTCCATATAATTCAGAGTAGACAAGGCGATGAGCAGTCACTAATTGACCTGTGCTACTCTTCCCCCAAACTGAAATTTGAATGGGATCATCAATCGTAATAGGTGTTGTGAATAGAAATTCAAATGAATCAAAGTTTGCATAATAATCCCTATTAACCACTTGATTAGGAGCTAAATTAACCTGTTCACTTACATATAAGGTTCTTGTCCCATTCATATAATAGCCTTCGACTTGAACCGTTGACGGAGTATCATCACTCTGATTGACAATTTTAAGAGTAACAAGCTGAGTAGGTCTTACACCGCCTACCAGATTATTTTCTATGGGACCAGTAGATAGTTGACTCAATTTTCAACACCTCATTTTTTATGAAATTATAATACTCGTATTATTTGAATTTCGAAAATCAACTCACCTGAACAAAACTATCCTCAAGAGTTACGTATAAACTAGGGTTTTATCTATAATCATTCCTCCCCCTGCTCTAAGTTGATAATCTATGAGCCTACAAATCAGTTCATATTTTTTGGCTCTTTATAGTATTATTCTTATTTTGAATTAAGGTGTGGACATCCATTTAAAAACTACTATTACACATATTTGATTTATTAAAATAAGCTAAAAATCTGTAATGGTTTAATAGAATAAGAATCTAATAAGCAACGTTCCAGTCGACTTATAACATATGCCAACAAAACAGAGGGTAACCCGAGAGCCACACTAACGGCTACCGAATTACCCCTGTTATAAACACTGAACTTGAAGATAAATAAGCTTAAGTTAATTCATGAACAGACCAGACGATACCTGCTGAGTTCGCTCCACCCAAATTCAAAGGAACCGTCAAACCATTTGCCACATAGAACAAGCCAATCACATCACCTGCGGTTAATGCAAATTCTCCAGCTAGCGTCACAGTACCACTTCCCAAAATTGCTCTCAAATCTAATATAAGCGCTACATTCACATCAAGTACTGGGAACAACCCACTTACCAGATTTGTTGCAGTAGGAGAAGTTCTCTGAACTACGAAAGCCGGATTAACTCCAGCACCAAGACTGATAGAAAGTGAGGCAGTTGTGGAATAATTGATAGTCGCTTCAATCGAATATCTACCAGTTGTCGGAATGGTATAATTTCCCCCAACTTCGTCGAAAGACGGGCTATCATAAAAAGGTGTTGTCACAGTCCAGCCAGTTAATTGTGTAGATGTGGAAATTGCCAATGAGGGTTTGAAAGCAGAAAACCCTTCTTGTTGAATGTTCGGACCTGTAGCTCCAGTTACTCCAGTTACTCCAGTTACTCCGGTAGCTCCGGTTACACCAGCTACTCCTGTTGCTCCTGTTGCTCCTGCTACTCCAGTCGCTCCGGTTACTCCTGTTTCACCCGTTGCTCCGGTTACACCAGCTACTCCTGTTGCTCCTGTTGCTCCTGTTGCTCCTGCTACTCCAGTCGCTCCGGTCACTCCTGTTTCACCCGTTGCTCCGGTTACACCAGCTACTCCTGTTGCTCCAGTTGCTCCTGCTACTCCAGTCGCTCCGGTTACTCCTGTTTCACCCGTTGCTCCGGTTACACCAGCTACTCCTGTTGCTCCTGTTGCTCCTGTTGCTCCCGTTGCTCCAGCTACTCCTGTTGCTCCCGTTACACCAGCTTCACCCGTTGCTCCGGTTACACCAGCTACTCCTGTTGCTCCCGTTACACCAGCTACTCCTGTTGCTCCCGTTACACCAGCTTCACCCGTTGCTCCGGTTACACCAGCTACTCCTGTTGCTCCCGTTACACCAGCTTCACCCGTTGCTCCGGTTACACCAGCTACTCCTGTTGCTCCCGTTACACCAGCTTCACCCGTTGCTCCGGTTACACCAGCTACTCCTGTTGCTCCCGTTGCTCCTGCTACGCCAGTCGCTCCGGTTACTCCTGTTTCACCCGTTGCTCCGGTCGCTCCAGTTGCACCAGTCTCTCCTGCTCCGGTCGCTCCGGTAGCACCCGTTGCTCCATCCGCTCCTGTTGCTCCATCCGCTCCCGTTGCACCAGTCGCACCAGTCACTCCATCTGCTCCTGTTGCTCCATCCGCTCCCGTTGCACCAGTCGCACCAGTCACTCCATCTGCTCCTGTTGCCCCAGTCTCTCCTGCTCCGGTCGCTCCTGTGGCACCCGTTGCTCCATCGGCCCCCGTTGCTCCAGTCGCCCCAGTTACTCCGTCTGCTCCTGTCGCCCCTGTCTCTCCTGCTCCGGTCGCTCCTGTGGCACCCGTTGCTCCATCGGCTCCCGTTGCTCCAGTTGCACCAGTCACTCCATCTGCTCCTGTTGCCCCAGTCTCTCCTGCTCCGGTCGCTCCTGTGGCACCCGTTGCTCCATCGGCCCCCGTTGCTCCAGTCGCCCCAGTTACTCCGTCTGCTCCTGTTGCCCCAGTCTCTCCTGCTCCGGTCGCTCCTGTGGCACCCGTTGCTCCATCGGCCCCCGTTGCTCCAGTCGCCCCAGTTACTCCGTCTGCTCCTGTCGCCCCTGTCTCTCCTGCTCCGGTCGCTCCTGTGGCACCCGTTGCTCCATCGGCTCCCGTTGCTCCTGTTGCACCTGTAGCTCCATCTGCTCCTGTTGCCCCAGTCTCTCCTGCTCCAGTCGCTCCCGTTGCTCCGTCTGCTCCCGTTGCTCCTGTTGCACCTGTAGCTCCATCTGCTCCTGTTGCCCCAGTCTCTCCTGCTCCAGTCGCTCCATCCGCTCCAGTTGCACCAGTCGCGCCAGTTGCTCCATCGGCTCCTGTAGCTCCAGTCTCTCCTGCTCCGGTCGCTCCTGTTGCACCCGTTGCTCCGTCTGCTCCCGTTGCACCAGTCGCCCCAGTTACTCCGTCTGCTCCTGTAGCTCCAGTCTCTCCTGCTCCGGTCGCTCCAGTTACTCCATCCGCTCCGGTTGCACCAGTTGCACCTGTAGCTCCATCGGCACCTGTTGCCCCAGTCTCTCCTGCTCCGGTCGCTCCAGTGGCTCCATCCGCTCCCGTCGCCCCGGTTGCACCAGTCACTCCATCTGCCCCTGTTGCACCTGTCGCCCCAGTCTCTCCTGCTCCGATAGCACCCGTTGCTCCGTCTGCTCCCGTTGCTCCTGTTGCTCCATCCGCTCCCGTTGCACCAGTCGCCCCGGTCGCGCCAGTTATCCCTTGCGTTACACCAAGCAATTCTGCATGTACAAGTCGATGGGCAGTCACAATCTGGCCAACGCTATTTTTTCCCCATACTGAGATTTGAATCGGATCATCTACCAGACTTGTAGTTGTAAAAATAAATTCAAACGCATCAAAATCGGCATAATAATCACGTGTTATAACTTCATTAGGTGCTACATTTATCAGCTCGCTGACATATAAAGTTCTTGTCCCATCCATATAGTATCCTTGAACAAGAGCCATTGATGAATCAATGTCACTTCGGTTATCAATTTTGACAGTAACATGCTGAGTAGGTCTTACACCCCCTACCATACTATTGTCTATCGGTCCGGTAGATAAATAACTCAATTTCTCATCACTCCTTTAACGTTAACTGTGTCACAAAAATAATTATTAAATTAATACTGCCTGCTTCTCCCACGCAACTATGCGATGAGGATCTACCAATGCCCCTGAGTTCTGTTTACCCCAGACTGAAATCCCAACCTCTGCTTCAACCGCTTCTACTGTTGTAAACACAAATTCAAATGCGTCCAAGTCGGCAAAATAGTTCTTAGTTAAAACTTGATTAGGTGCTAGATTTACTGTTTCATTCACATACATCGTTCTTGATCCGTTAAGAAGGAAACCTTGAATAACTAGATTATAAGGATTAAGAGAATCCCGATTAACTACTTTTACGGTTACCAGTTGCGACGGTCTGACCCCTAGGATCGGGCTGTTATCTATAGGTCCAGTAGAAAAAATAGCCATGTTTTATTCACTCCTCCCTTCCACTACAATTTGAAAGATTAGTGGCTCCGTATAGTAATATTCCTTGGCTTGAGTTAGCGTGTGGACTGTTGTGCAAAGGAACAGCTGGTCCTATAACAAGACAGCCTTCTTTTTCCAAATTTATAATCTACTAAACTGATAAGCTAACAACAAAGAGCAACCAAGATTGTTAAGAAGCTAACCACTATTGCTTTTTATGAAATATTAGGTATACTGGTAAAAATTAATTAAGCATCGATGAGCGGGAGAGTAGTTAACGAGATCTAGTCCTCAGCGAGCCGGGAGAGTGTAAGCCGGTACAGATCCCTTTAATGAAGCGCACCCGTGAGATGGACTTCTGAACCTTAGTAGGAAGTCCCGGCTGAAGGCCGTTATCCCGTAAGGTGGCTGAACAACTTGTTCAGCAACGAGAGTGGTACCGCGAGCGCTAAAGCCCTCGTCTCTTTTGAGACGAGGGCTTTTTTGTATTTTCAAAGGAGGGTATACCATGTTAAATCAAATCATCAAAGACGGAATCGAGCACAGTGTACAACGTGTATTCAATACCTTAGGAGCTGACTATCCAGAGGACATTGCCATTCTGATCGAACAGCCAGCTAATCTAGAGCATGGTGATTATTCATGCAATATCGCTATGCAGCTAGCCAAAACTCTACGTAAATCCCCAATGGTCATAGCAGAATTAGTGAAAGCAGAGCTTCAATTCCAAGGGCGCCTCGCCGGTCTTTTACAAAAAGTTGAAGTCGCTGCTCCCGGATTTATCAATTTGTATATGAATTGGCAAAGCTGGGCTGAACATTCCTTTGAACTGCCTGCCAGCACTGGGGAAAAAGTCATCATCGAGCACACTTCTATCAACCCCAACAAAGCCGCCCACGTAGGTCATCTAAGAAACGCCTGTATCGGCGATACTCTAGTCAGAATTATGAAAAGAACTGGGTATAACGTAGAGGTCCATAACTACATTGATGATCTCGGCAATCAGCTGGCGGATACAGTTGTTGGATTATTAAATATATCTTTAGAAGGGGAACACCAACGTTTCGGTGATTTTTGCTGGGATCTTTATGCCAAAGTGAACAAAGAATATGCGCTGAACTCTGAGATGACACATAAGCGCACAGATATACTGCACTCCCTTGAACAAGGGGGCGGTAACGAAGCCTGGCTGGGCAACCTTGTAGCTGAACGTATCGTTAGAGAGCATGTAGAGGAAATGAAACATTTTGGAATTTATTATGATTTGCTGGTATGGGAGAGCAGTATTTTAAAAGAGGGATTTTGGGCAGCCGCAGCTGAGCTACTGAAGCAGACAGCCGTTTTTGTACAAGAGACTGAAGGTAAACTCGCAGGCTGCTGGGTGCTGAAGCAAGGAACAGAGGCTAACATTGGAGCGGATTCAGAGGAGCATCAGCTCGATAAGGTGCTGGTGCGTTCGAATGGGATTTTAACGTATACAGCCAAAGATATTGCCTATCATCTCTGGAAATTTGGTCTTTTGACCAAAGATTTCTCCTATAGCGAATTCTCGTCCGGTTTATGGACAACTGGATTAACTGGAACCCAAGAATCTTATGGGCAGGCGGACAGAGTCATCAATGTGATCGATTACAGACAGGAATATCCACAACAGATGGTTAAGCAAGCCTTAGGGGCACTAGGTTATAACGAGCAAGCAGACAAACTCCATCATGTGAGCTATGGTGTTGTATCTCTTAGTCCCGCTTCGGCGGCCGAGCTGGGTATAGATATTTCAGAAGGCAAATCTTCTTATGCTATGTCCGGACGTCAGGGAATCGGGATTAAGGTAAGCGATCTGGTGGAGCTTATGGAACAGAACATTGAGCACACACGTTCCGATAAAGACGGTCTCTCCAGCCGATTGATTGCCACTGCTGCGATTCGCTACTATCTGCTGCGGTTTAATTTAGGAACGGAAATCGTGTTTGATTTCAAACAGGCTACCGAAATATCCGGCAATACCGGAGTTTATCTGATGTATACTTTTGCGCGTGCGACAAGCGTTTTGAGTAAAGCTACGATCCCAATCCTTACAGCTGCCGCACAGCTTCAGTTCCCTTCCGAATTGGAAAAAGCAGAGCTTGCCCTGCTAAGACAGCTAAGTCTCTGGCCGGAGATATTACATTCAGCAAGTATAGAGTTAACGCCAAATACGCTCTGCACTTACGCACATACCTTAGCTACACTGTTCAACAACTTCTATTCTGCATGTCCGATTCTAAAAGGAGATCCAGCTACGATCGAATTCCGCCTCTGGCTCACTTCAAGATTCAAGGACATCTTGGGAGATGTGCTCGAAGTGCTTGGGTTACCGACACCGAGCCGAATGTAAAAAACACAAAAAAGGCAATTTCCGCGCTTAACGCGGAGATTGCCCTTCTATATATAATGTTACTTATAAATCTCTATCACATTTCCAACTTCCGTGCTGAGACGATCAAAGTCCGCACGTTTGATGCGAACACCACCACTACGATAGCGGTTAGGTGTACCTTCTGTTTGCACTTCCGTACCGTTGATAGTAATTTGACTAATCTCACGACCTGTAAGGTGATAGATAAAGTCTACCTTAGTGCCTGCATATTCAAAGCTGAAGTGCATTCCATCCAGCGATTCCGGCAGAATCGGGTCAACAATTAAGTCTCCACCTTCCGTACGGATCCCCAGTGCATTCGAGATTAACTGGTTCATATAGATCCCAGGACCGCTGGAATAGATTCTCCAGCCACCTTTAACAGCTACGTCACCATTGCGCAGTTTATCGAAATTCTCCTGTGCCTCATAACGGGTGTTAAATTTACCATCCGAGCTACTGAAATAGGAGTTAGCTTGACGTAGTTCAGCGTTTGGCACCACATCGCGGATTCCGATCGGATTAATCGCTGCCAGACCCTTCCAGACCTGATCGGTTTTACCGAGCTTAGCCATAGCCTCTACATAACGGATATGTGCATGCACATATTGTAGTCCAATTTCCCGGCCAAAGTTAGCCGCTTGCTCCGCACGTTTGAAATGGGTGCTGACCCCGCCAACATATTGAGCTGGACGATTCATCAGACGTACACCGTCAGGACAGAATAGTTTATCCTGAATGACATCATAGTGTGCTTCGGCCTGTTCCGGAGTAAGCAGCTCACTGATCATACTGCGCGTCATTGGCAGCAGACGGTACTGAATACCTGTTTCTGTGTCACTTGGGTGCACCATAAGCTTAATCTGCTCAGGGTCCTCCATATACAGGAAGCCAGGAATCACTTCGGATTGAAGCATATGAGTATGGAAATCCTTACGGATTCCTTCCACCATCGTCTTCAGTTCCTCTGCCTCAGCTTGATCAACTGAACGAAGCACCTCTGAGAACTGATTAAGTGTCTGATAGGTAAGTGCCACTGTCCAGCTGCTGACCATATACTGCTTCAGCTGTGGATTTGCAGGCTGGAGCGTATCATCCCAGTCTCCATCACCGTAAGAAGACAGATGTGTGTCATGCAGGAAATGATCCTTAATATAAGCAATTTCCTTCCGTGCGTGATCCAGCAACGTCGCCTTTTCTTCTGTAAAGTCAAAGCTGTGCTTACGGGTATACGGTACTGTTGCTCCCAAGATGCTGTAATCCTGAGTTACTGCCAAGTAGTCTCCAAGCACCTTAAGCGGCCATACAATAATATCTCCATGACTTTCTTCCTGTTGTATCTTCGTATATTTATCAAACATGAACCACTGTGGCCAGTTGCCATCATCTTCATATTGATGACTGTACAGCGTCAGCAAAATTTCACGAACCTGTTCGTATTTTTGCGTAGCCATGAAATATTCCACAGGTCCCTGACATACATCCCGGGTTCCCCAAGCAGCGCCACCATATTGCTCTAAACCATGTGGAACCGAATAGTGAACCAGCATGTTATGTGTGTACCACCAAGTCAGAGCGTTAACCTTAAACAGTTCACCTTCTGTTCCGTCCCCAAGCGTCAGGCGGAAGCCATTCATCACACCAGCATAAAACGCGCGATAAGCAGAAATTTCTTCCTCAGCTGAACGATTTCTTGGAGCAAGTGACTTACCATCCAGAAGCCCTTGAATATTCAAGGTCCATTCACTGCTGGCAGACAGCTCCAGAACTGCTAACGGCGCTTCAGTTGGTTGAACAGGAGAGACAAGTCTACCTTCATCCTGCAGAGTTAACTCCGCACCCTGTACCTGTAATTTATACTGTAAGTCAGGATATTCACCAGCACTTAGTGCGCTTCTGTCAGCGGAGAAGATTACTGCTCCACCTTCTTGCTTAGATTGATATGGAAGCTCGTATTCATTAACGTTCATAGTGATTTGATTAGTGACTAAATAACGATAAGCTCGTCCGCTTTCCGAACGCACATTCAGGAATATCTCTGGCGAATCTTCGGTGGTGTAGTTCGTAATAATGAAGCATTCACCATCTGTTCTGTAATACCAACGAGCATAGTTGAAACCAACCTCAAATAGAGAAGGCATGGTCAGCAAACGATATTCACCGTTCCACTCTACATAAATGCGTTGTCCTGAAGCTTTTGGAATGTTAAGCGCATTTCTTGGATTGGACATTAGCTTGTTGAAATTGGTATTTCCAATTACCACTTGGGAGTTAAAGATCCCGTACATATAAGAAGTTGTTGTGATGACCTTATCATTAAGTCGAGCGTTATCCCCACTCATCAGGATATGGCCGTGTGGCCGTTCTACGCGCATTTCTTTCTCTTTTAATACTACGTGCTCATAATTCTCCGTGAAAAAGGAAAGTAGTGTGTCTCCTTCTCTCTCCTCCTGATAACGAACCGGAAACAAGACCCCGATCTCTTTCTCTGTCAGCGAATCTGCAGCCAGCGGTGCTCCCAGCTCCTTCGAGAAGAAAGAACGTTCAAGTGCTGCTTCAGCTTCTAAAGGTAAATCTTTAACAGCATCCCAAGCCGCAGCAATATCATTAGCAAATTCTAGCGCAGTGATCGCTTCTGGATGATCTTGCTTAAACAATCCGTAGAACACAAACCGTGTTTCCCCGCTCAGCTTCACCCGTTCCGATTGCAGCGCAGTATATGCGAATTCATATTGATAGATCTCATTACTTAATTGCTCAAGACCCAAGCTCTCTGGTTGGTTGGTTTCTTTATAGGACAGTCCAAAGAATTGAAAACCGTCTGTTGAGAAGCTTGTTGCCTTGGTAAGTGAACCCTGTTGCAGATATGGGAATTTCCCGCCCTGCGGCTGATTCTGTCTAGAGCAAACAACGTACCCGTTGGATTGATCCTCAAATACCGCATGATCGATATACTGTGACAGGTAAGCTTCATTACTGCGGACAGCGGCGATATCAGCAATCCCTACATCCTGTCCGTACACGAGATCTACCTCTGCATTTTGTCCAGTAAGCTTCACATCCCAGAACCAAGCTCCTCCTGCAGTAGGGGTGAAAATAACTTGATATTCAATATTTTCCGCAGTACCTTCCCAAACCAAACGGTTTCCAGCCTTACGTACAGTGCTTGAAGAATGAATGCCCAGCAAAGGAATGGCTTGAATGTTTCCATCATTGTGCACTCGCAAATATAGATTGGATAATGAACCATCCACAATGCTTGGCAGCAATTGATTGATCATTGTCCGTTCGTAGAGGACTTGGAACAAGTCCCCGCTGTTTGTAAAAGTGAAGGATAGATCCCCGGCGTTTAAACGGATGTTAGTATTCAAATTAGTAGTCATATTATACACTTCCTCCATTACGGCGTTACTGCCGTATATATTCTACTTATGCTAATGTTAAGCAAAAATCCCGTTCTTTAACCTCATTGCTGTTCGAACCGACGAATAATTTAAATCGTCCCGGATCGCTGCTAAAGCTTAGATCGCTATGATAGTAACGAAGCTGCTGTTCGGTAAGTGTAAAGGTCACTTCACGACTTTCCCCTGGTGAGAGGTTGATTTTGGCAAAATCCTTCAGTTCCTTCATTGGTCTGACGACCTCTCCGGAAATGTCTCGGATATACAGCTGCACTACCTCTTCCCCATCCACTTCTCCAGTATTGGTCACCGTAACTTTTATTTCAATAGGCTGATTTTCAGTCATGATATCACCGGACAGAATTGGTTCACTATAGCTAAATGTCGTATAGCTCAGTCCAAAACCAAATGGCAAAAGCGGTTCATTAGGAATGTCCAGATATTGCGAGACATAACGTTTGTCGGCACCCGGAGCATGAAGTGGGCGTCCAGTGTTGAAATGATTGTAATAGACTGGAATCTGCCCAACGGATACCGGGAAAGACATCGTTAATCTTCCTGAAGGATTCTCATCTCCATAAAGTAGACTGGCAATTGCCGCTCCGCCTTCACTGCCCGGGAACCAAGCTTCCAAAATAGCATCTGCATGCTCGTACACACCGGCCAAGTCTAGTGGACGTCCATTAAACAACACCACCACGATAGGCTTATTCAGCTGTTTCAGACGTTGTAAAAGCTCAAGCTGCGCTTCCGGCAAACGGATATCTGAACGGCTGCCCGCTTCTCCACTCATCTCTGAATGTTCACCAAGCGCCAGTACAATCACATCAGCTTGCTTAGCAGCCGCTTCCGCCTCCAGCCACTGTTCCTCTGTAAAGCTATCGACTCCAGAACCTTCTGCAACAGTAATCTTACCCGCACCTGCACGAGCTTGAAGTGCTGGTGCAAGACGGCTTGCCTCTTCCGTTGAACCCAACCACGACCACGGTCCAAGAATATCTCCGCTAGTAGCAAACGGTCCAATTAGCGCAATCCGTTGCTCTGCAGCAAGCGGCAGAACCTGATCATTCTTGAGCAGTACGCAGGATTTAGCCGCCAACTCACGCGCCGCATTTCGATGATCTTCACAGAAGATTACCTCACGCTCTTTCTCGACGTCAGCTCCGCGGAACGGATGCTCGAACAAGCCCAATCTTTGCTTCAATTTCAAAATACGAAGCACAGCTTCATCAATAATCTTCTCATCTACTTGTCCATCTGCAACAAGTGCCGGAAGCTGATGAACGTAACAAGCCGTCATCATCTCGATGTCTACACCAGCTTTGATGGCTTTAAGTGCTGCCTCAGCCTCATCCTCAGCGACACCATGTGGGATCAGTTCCTTCACTGCACCCCAATCCGAAATCAATACGCCATCAAATCCCCATTCTTCACGAAGCAGCTGGCGAAGCAGCTTGACGTTGCCGCTTATCGGAATCCCATCAATCGTATTAAATGAAGTCATGACCATCTCTGCACCTTCATCCAGTGCTGCACGATAGGCCGGCAGATAATATTCACGCAGCTGCCGTTCCGATAAATCCACCGTATTATAATCACGACCGCCTTCGGATAGACCATAGGCAGCAAAGTGCTTAATACAAGCCGCCAGACGATCTACATCACCAGTCAAGTCGCTTCCTTGAAATCCGCGCACAAACGCACGGGCAAACCTACCATTCAAATATGGATCTTCTCCTGTAGATTCCATTACTCTTCCCCAACGTGGGTCCCGTACAAGATCCGCCATTGGCGCATAAGTAACGTGCACACCGGAGACTGCCGCTTCTTTAGCCGCAATCTCGGCGCTCAGCTCTGCGCGATCCATATCCCAAGAGCAGCCAATTGCCAGCGGGACCGGAAAAATCGTCTTGAAGCCATGCACAATATCCGCCATCATCAGCAAGGGAATGCCCAATCTATTTTTGCGTAAATGGGCTTCCTGAACCGCAATGACTTGCGCTGCACCTGATAGACCAAGTACAGAGCCGCTGCTCTCGATCATGTGGTCCGTAATTCCCATGGATGCCATAGGGCCAGTGATTTGTCCTCCATCCTCTGCCCCTTCATAGAAATTAGCGGCTAGCTGCTGCAATTGTGCAATCTTTTCTTCAAGCGTCATCTGGTTCAACAAGGTAGTCAGTTGCTGCTCATTCATTTCAAATCCTCCATTGTTCAATTCTGCCGATGCCTATGAATGGAAAAACCCGTGTGCAAGAATTGCACGCGGGTCCTGTAGGTTCATTCCTACATGCATAGGGCGAAAGCTATTTTTTTAGATTGTTTAGTTCATCTAGAACCGGCTGAACGAGGGATTGTTTGCTCTTAACCCATTCTTTCCAGTTCGCCTCTAGATCGCCTGGTTTCAAAATCAGGTTAGTGTATTCTGTAGCATAGTCAAAGGAAGCCTGATTTTTAGCCTTGGAATCATACAACTGGTAGTCCCAGTCATATTCAGCCGTTGCTTTGTCTTTTAACGCAAGCTCAGCTTTTTCCTTGAACAGTTCTACAGAACGATCGCGATATTCTTTTTTGATCGCAGGGTTCACGACACTAAAGTCATCCGCCAAGACATACAGTCCTTCAAAACGGTTCGGATATTTCTTATCCAATGTTGTTCCTTCAGGGAGTAGGCTGATTAATTCGCCATTTTCGCCTTTTTTCCAGTCTGTTCCTTCAAAGCCCAAGTTAACGGTCAATTGACCTTCTTTACTTGTTGTATATTCCATGAAGTCCATAATCCGTTCAAATTTCTCTTTGCTAATATCTGGCGAGAAGATTACAGCAGACCAGAAGTTAACTTGATCAAGGTTACGATATTTACCGTCATCGCCAAGTACAATAGCTGTGTGTACTAGGTCATCACTATTTACACCTAGGTTATCTTTCATTTTAACGTCCATGTCTTTTCTGTAAGAAGCCAAACCACCTAGACTCGTAATACCGGAAACACCGTTAACTGTGAACTTTTGGCCAGATTCACCATTTTTCCAAGTATAAAACTCAGGGTGCAGTAATCCTTCTTTATAAGTAGTTTGAAGTTCTTTCAGTGCCGCTAACGTTTCATCGTTGGCTGGACCCCATTGGTATTTGCCATCTGCATCTTTATAGAATGCTGACTCTACTCTGGAATGCACGCTATTAGCCATTACAATATTAGTCAAAGCATCGTTGATGTCATAAGAAATAGGAATGAGTTTATCTCCTACCTTGCCAGGGTCTTTCTCTTTAAGCAATCTAGCAAATTCCATCAGTTCTGTAGTAGTGTAAGCATCCTTCAATTCAAAACCAACGGCCTTAGCCCAGTCAGAACGCAGAGCAATTACTCCGATTTGGTTAATGAGCGGATCTGCCGGCTTGTTCTCAAAGTATACCGGTCTTGGCAGAACATAAGTGCCACCTACCGCTTTCTCCAATTCATCGCCAAGTCCTGTCAGCTTATAAGCGGCTGCCACATTCGGCCAGCGTTCTTTCCAGTCATCTGGCAGCTTGTACAGCAGCCCTTGATCAATGTAATTAAGCGCATCACCGTGAACATAATTCCAGCTTGCTACGTCAGGAAGATCACCAGAGTTAATCCATAGGCGAAGCTTCTCAGCCCATGAATCCCATTCAATATAGTTGTAATCCCATTTAATATTGAACTTATCCGTAAAATATTTATGATACACGTTATCAAAATCAGATTCTGTTGTCTTAATGGTACTGGCTAACGAAATCTTCAACTCATCTTTATATCCATCTGTTGGATTGCCTGAATTTCCGCTATTAGCATTGTTGTCTGAGCTTGAGCATGCTGCCAACATGATTGGAGTAAGACATAAAACACCGGCAAGGATTGACTTTACAGATTTTCTTTTTAAAATATTCATTTTGTCCTCCTTAAATTGTGTGACTGACCCTCTTTTATATGGATAAATCATAAACCACTAGGTCTTGATAGCCCCTGTAAGTACCCCTTTGGCAAAGTGCTTTTGGAGCATTGGGAAGAAACACATAATAGGAACCATGGTAACGAATACTGCCGCCATTTTCATACCCATAGAGAATGATTGCTTACCCACTGCGTCAACACTTGTGGCATTCGATGCATTCACTTGGGCTTCCATAATGATAGATCGCAACACGTTCTGCAGTGGCATCTGATCCGCTTTCCGCAGGAAGATCATGGCGTCATACCATCCATTCCAGAAGGCTACTCCGTAGAACAATGTGATGGTAGCTACGATTGGAGCAGATAATGGCAGGACTACAGAGAACAGGATTCTCCATTCCCCAGCACCATCAAGTCGCGCAGATTCCATCAGGGACTCAGGCAGACTGCTAAAATAGTTCGACATCAGAATCAGGTTAAACGCACTGAAGCTTCCAGCCAGAATAACTGACCAAAGGTTGCCTGTCAGATGCAGATCCTTCATCACCAGGTACAAAGGTACAATCCCGCCATTAAAAATCATTGTGAACAGGACAAGCATAAAAATCAGCTTTTTACCCGGGAATTTATTGCGGCTAAGGCCGTAAGCCATACTTGTCGTCAAGAACAAGCTAAGCGGGAGTCCTAAGATTAAGATCTTAAAGGTATTCCAATACCCTGTCCCGATCCGCCCATCAGCAAAGAGTGCCCGATAGGATTCCAGTGTTGGGTTCTTCGGAAATAACATCATAGGGTTATCAGCGTATTCTTTTTGCGTAGAAAAAGAAATCATAATGACATTCCAGAATGGAATAAGAATGGCCAAAGCGCCTACACTCAGAATTACGAAAATCACATAATCCATAGCGGTCATTTTTTTATGGTCTTGCATAATGGTCAGCTTTTTTTTACTCATACATTTGCACTCCTTTCTTACCGGAATAAACCGTCTCCGCCCATAAGTTTGGCAGCTCTGTCTGCCAGAATCAGCAGAATCATATTAACAAGTGAACGGAACAAACTGACTGCAGTGGAGAATGAAAAGTCTGTTGAAGACTGGAACGTGATTCGGTAGATATACACATCTAGTACTTCCGAGACGTTTTTCGTTGCAGCGTTGCTCAAGTTAAAGATTTGGTCAAATCCAGATGACATCAGGCCACCGACAGAAAGGATAAACATAATCGTAATCGTCGGAAGAATGTTAGGCAGAGTAATGCGGAACATTTGCTGCAAGCGTGTAGCACCATCAATCTGTGCGGATTCATATTGGTCTGTATCAATACCAGAGATAGCGGCCATAAAGATAATGGCTCCCCAACCTGCTGATTTCCAGATATCCGTAAGATACAACATCGGAACGAACATTTTTTCAGAACCCAGGAAGTTAATGCCTGTCCCGCCAAACATTTGAATGAGGCTGTTAACCAGACCATCATAGGAAAGCACATTGATAACAACCCCGGATACTACGATCCATGACAGGAAGTTCGGAAATGTAAACACCGTCTGTAAAGCTTTTTTGTAACGATTCATGCGCAGTTCATTCAGCAGCAATGCCAATATGATTGGAAAAGGGAACTGAATAATCAGCTTACCGATGTTAATGGTTAACGTTCTCCATACGGCGTCAATAAAAGCCGGGTCACGGAACACATAGGTGAAATTCTCGAATCCGCTCCATGGGCTGCCCCAAATTCCTAAATTCGCTTTAAAATCTTTAAAAGCCAGAGATAGACCACCCATCGGCAGATAAGCGAATAGGAAAAGCCACACTAGTCCAGGAAGCACCAGAGTATAGACCATTCTGTTCTTCCAGACTTCTCTTAGGAACAGTTGGAATCTGCTGTCGTTCATTTTTTTAGCCGGTATTGCAACTTCGGATTTCAATTTGCATCTCCTCACTCTGCTTATGTCTTTTAGTTGTACAAGAAATCAAAGGTTGTCTTCAGATGTTCCTCCCAGAATCGCCATTCATGAGTTCCAGGGGTCTCAACATACTGAAATTCATAAGGGGTCGTCTCTAGGTAAGCTGCGAATTCCCGATTCATCTCCACAAACGGATCTTCCGAACCACAGCAAGTCAGAATCGAAGGCAGGTTACGTTTATCGTCGACCAATTTAGCGGCTAAAGCGTACAGATCCTGATCCGGCTTAATTTGTAAGCGTTTTCCAAAAGTACCCGCCATCTCCCTCGCCATGTCCTTGGACATTTGCGGATCGTTTAATCGTTTCTGGAGATCGGTAACTCCTGATAACGAAACCACTTTGCTGTAACGCTCGGGATAGGTAAGTCCACATTTCAGAGCGCCATACCCGCCCATCGATAAACCAGCGATATACGTCTTCTGCGGATTATCATCCAACCTCATCATTCGGCCACAAAGCTCGGGAAGCTCATGGGTCACATAGTGGAAGTAATCCAGTCCGTACTCCATGTCTGTATAGTAGCTCCTGTTTACTTGGGGCATTATGACTGTACAACCATATTGACTTGCATACTGCTCAATAGTAGTCATCCTGTGCCAAGTACTGGCGTTATCACCAGCACCATGCAGCAGGTAGAGCGTTCCTCCAGACATGTTGCCTGAATCGACGGGGGAGATAATACTGATGGTCGTTGTCATTCTCAAGGTAGGAGAGCCTGTCTCAACTGTTAATAATGCCATGAGTTATCTCCTTTTCGTTCTTATTCATTTGTTTATTTTCTTGCAAGATCCCCGCTTAACCAGTACGGATTCGAATACCATATGTTTGTTTTGCGAATCACCTGTGATCAGGTCAAACAAAATTTCAACACTGGCCTTCGCCATATCCACTCCGGGTTGGCTGATCGTATCCAGAGATGGATGATAATATTCTGCCATTTCAATCCCGTCGAATCCGATGATCGAAACATCATTTGGAATTGATAAGCCCAAGGACAATAACGCCTTAGCCGCCCCAATGGCAATCGTATCTGATGCAGCAAAAACAGCAGTGATATCTTTTTTCTTATTGAGCAGACGTTTGGTAGCTGTAAAGCCAGAGCTTGGACTATATTCACAATCCTCTACCATTGAAGGGTCGTACTCAATTCCATGCTCCTCAAGCGCTTTGATATATCCCATAAGCCGCCGGTTGCCTGTTGTATTTTGCACCAGAGGAAATCTGGCCAAAAAACAGATATTGCGATGTCCTAATGAGATTAAATAGCTGACAGCCTTATAAGATTCCTGAAGATCATCAATGATCACGCTTGAAAAAACAGCAGGATCGACTTCTTTTGTAGTCGTGATGGTAGTCAGAACAAATGGAATTTTTAATTGTTTGAATTTATCTTCGGAGTGATCATACGTTCCGCCCATAAAAATTACGCCATATAGATTTTTTTCTTTTACAAGCTGTAGAGCGATATCGATCTCATCTACTCCATCTTCTACATGCTGGATCATTAGCGGACATCCCCGCAGGTTCACCTGGCGTTCAACTTCCTTGATCATGTCTGCAAAAAACGGGTTTGAGATCCCTTTTACCATTAGCGCTATGGTATTGGATCGCGTTTTTTTCAAGTTGCTCGCATTACCGTTTGGAATATAGTTATGTTCTCTAACAACCGCCATTACTTTAGCTCTAGTTGTATCGCTTACAACACCGCTATTATTGATTACTCTGGAGACTGTGGCGATACCCACGCCTGATAGCCTTGCAATATCTTTGATATTCATATTTACCTTGCTCCACTCCTATGATGAGTCCCCCCTTCACCCGATGAAAATCAGGTTGTGGAAACGCATGAAATGATGGGAAACGTTTCCCACGACATCATTTTGAGTCCTCAGCGCGTTTTTTCCGCTTACTTCGTCCATTATGAACAGGTAATTTTTATAAGTCAACTAAAAACACAAAAAAAATTGTGATTCATCACTTTTTATTTGGTTAAAATTACAATAAGTCTATAGTTACTAAATCAATGAATTAGAATTAATTGTAATTTATATATCAAACAATAGTTCCACTTGCTTTATTGACTTTAAAATAAGAATGGAATACCATCATTTTAGTGATTTTCATCGCAATAACAGAAAACGTTTCCACTCATTTTTCTAGTTTTTCTTTTTGTCACTTCGCTATCCTAGCTAGGAATATCAAGAGAAAGAAGGACTCTTTTTATGTTGAACATGGCTCCATTCGCAGCTAAGGCTCGTGAACGAAACCTGAATATCTTCAATGTTCGTGTGCTTCAAAACGGAAACCTTGTGGGAAAACTGGATCTCACGGAGGATATTCGGCGCTTGCAGCATTCCGTCAGCAAGTCTTTTACTTGTATGGCAGTAGGTTTTGCCATTGATGAAGGGAAGCTGACACTGGAAACAACGCTTAGAGATGTTTTTCCGGAGTATGCCTCTCCTCTTAAACAAACACCTCCTTCCATGCAGCCCGGAGATATAACTTTGTTCGATTTGCTGCGAATGAGTACAGGGCACGACTCCCCTCCATTTTGGGCTGAAGAGAGAGTAGCCTTGAAGGATAAAAATTGGGTGCAGCATTATTTGTCTCTGACTTTAGACAGAGCTCCCGGCGAGAAATTTACATACAGCAGTGGAGATACCATTATGATCTCTGCAATGGTGCAAGCCCGCGTCGGGCAAACCGTAAAGGATTATCTGTTACCTCGTTTGTTTGCACCTCTGGGCATAAACAATGTCGATTGGGAAACAACACCTCAAGGGGTAACCCTTGGCTGTGCCGGACTTCAGATTAGCACGGAAGAGTTAAGCCGGTTTGGACAGCTGCTTTTACAGCAAGGAAAGTGGCAGGGCCAGCAACTAATTCCCGCAGCATGGATCAATTTTGTTACACAAAAACAGATCGACAATGATGGAAATGGCGACTGGGGAGAAGGATACGGCTGCCAATTCTGGCTCTGCTCCCACGACGCTTACCGTGCCGATGGCGCTCATGGACAATTCTGTCTTGTGGTGCCGGACGCTCAAGCAGTCATTGCAATTAACAGCATGGAAGATAACATGCAGGGAATCCTGGATACCGTCTGGGAGGAAATCTGGCCGCTTCTTTAGGAGCGGTCTTTTTTTATGGCTTGAGGTTAGCGTGCGCATAATGGGTAATTTACATTCTTCCGCGATTAGTACTTAACACCGCCAAGTAACCAGCGCTGTTTGAGGCTGAGGAGGCTTGCGGACTCAGATGACGTTATTTACTCTTTTATCGCCTTTTGAGCAACGTTTCGGACTCCACTGCAGCTATTGCTGAGAAAGTAGCTCTTTTGGGGCACATTTGCATCTATAGCGACGATGGAGTCCGATGACATCGCAAATCCCGCACTTTTCAGCATTTAAGGTCCTCTGTGTCCGATAGCTGCTGCGTATGTACAATATAAGTAACTCATCACACCAAGTAACCAGCATTACTCAGACCGAGGATGCTTGCGGACTCAGATGATGTTATTTACTCTTTTATCGCCTTACGAGCAACGTTTCGGACTCCAGTGCAGCTATTCCTGAGAAAGTAGCTCTTTTGGGGCACGTTTGGCATCAATAGCGACGATGGAGTCCGATGACATCGCAAATGTGGCGCTTTTCAGCTTTTAAGGTCATCTGGGTCCGATAGCTGCTGCGTATGTACAAAATAAGTAACTCATCACACCAAGTAACCAGCACTTTCTGAGACTGAGGAGGCACGCGGACTCAGGTGACGTTATTTACTGTTTTATCGCCTTACGAGCAACGTTTCGGACTCCAGTGCAGCTATTCCTGAGAACTCTTTTGGGGCACGTTTGGCACCAATAGCGACGATGGAGTCCGATAAAATCGCAAATCCCGCACTTTTCAGCATTTAAGGTCCTCTGGGTCCGATAGCTGCTGCATATGTGCAAATGTGGGCTAGATGATGGAAGTTTGATGTTCAACGATGATAAGTAACTAAACACGCCCAAGCGTTCACACCAATAAATGCTCAAACCGTAAGTCCCCACCGCCTACAAATAGCTCAACCCACCAAGTAACCAGCAATACTTAGACTGAGGAGGCTTGCGGACTCAGATGACGTTATTTACTCTTTTATCGCCTTTTGAGCAACGTTTTGGACTCCAGCGCAGCTATTCCTGAGAAAGTGGCTCATTTGGGGCACGTTTGGCACCAATAGCGACGATGGAGTCCGATAACATCGCAAATGTGGCGCTTTTCAGCATTTAAGGTCATCTGGGTCCGATAGCTGCTGCGTATGTACAAAATAAGTAACTCATCACACCAAGTAACCAGCACTTTCTGAGACTGAGGAGGCACGCGGACTCAGGTGACGTTATTTACTGTTTTATCGCCTTACGAGCAACGTTTCGGACTCCAGTGCAGCTATTCCTGAGAAAGCGACTCATTTGGGGCACGTTTGGCACCAATAGCGACGATGGAGTCCGATAAAATCGCAAATCCCGCACTTTTCAGCATTTAAGGTCCTCTGGGTCCGATAGCTGCTGCGTATGTACAAAATAAGTAACTCATCACACCAAGTAACCAGCACTTTCTGAGACTGAGGAGGCACGCGGACTCAGATGACGTTATTTACTCTTTTATCGCCTTTTGAGCAACGTTTCGGACTCCAGTGCAGCTATTCCTGAGAAAGTAGCTCTTTTGGGGCACGTTTGGCATCAATAGCGACGATGGAGTCCGATAACATCGCAAATCCGCACTTTTCAGCATTTAAGGTCATCTGGGTCCGATAGCTGCTGCGTATGTGCAAAATAAGTAACTCATCACACCAAGTAACCAGTATTTCCTGAGACTGAGGAAGCTCGCGGACTCAGATGACGTTATTTACTCTTTTATCGCCTTTTGAACAACGTTTCGGACTCCAGTGCAGCTATTGCTGAGAAAGTAGCTCATTTGGGGCACGTTTGGCATCAATAGTGACGATGGAGTCCGATGACATCGCAAATGTGGCACTTTTCAGCATTTAAGGACATCTGGGTCCGATAGTTGCTGCGTATGTACAAATGTGGGCTAGATGCTGGAAGTTTGATGTTCAATGATGGTTAGCAGCTCAACACACCAAGTAACCAGCATTACTCAGACCGAGGAGGCTCGCGGACTCAGGTGACGTTATTTACTCATTTATCGCCTTTTGAGAAACGTTTCGGACTCCACAGCAGCTATTCTTGAGAAAGCGGCTCTTTTGGGGCACGTTTGGCACCAATAGCGACGATGGAGTCCGATGACATCGCAAATGTGGCACTTTTCAGCATTTAAGGTCATCTGGGTCCGATAGTTGCTGCGTATGTACAAATGTGGGCTAGATGCTGGAAGTTTGATGTTCAACGGTGAATCGAATTTCGACGTTTAGATCAAGAAGGAAGACAAAGCACCCCGTGTGTGACCTCGAACTAAAACTCGCGCACGCAAAAACAGCCTTCCCGAAGGAAGGCTGTTAATTGACGTCCCGGAAGGGATTCGAACCCCTGACCGTGCGCTTAGAAGGCGCATGCTCTATCCAGCTGAGCTACCGGGACATATAAGAAATAAATACTATGTATTGACGCAACGATATTTATTATACCTTATTCAGCGGATTTTTCAAGTCAAAACAACTTAGAAAAATAATAAAAGTGTTTCCGGTGCAGCTTTTTCACACATCAGCGTAACCACAGGAAATGAAAAAAACGGCATTTCTGCCGTCTTTTTCAGCCATTCCAGTGTGCGTTTTACAAACCTTCGATATTTACTCCAGCTTTCGAAAACGCTTCTCCAGCTGCTTTTTTAAATCCCCAAAAGTGAGTACTTCTCGTTGAAACTTGGAATGCTCATCTTCTGGCGACATGAAGTTACTGCCTGTAAATGCACTCGAGGTCACATCTTGAAAAGCGTCATGCATATTGTTATCAAACCAATCGGTGGAGGTATCAGCATCATTAGTCAGAATACGGACAATCTCATATCCTTCTTCACGCCGATCCTCAACGATATACACCAAAAGCGCAGGATCACTAACAGCACCCGGCAAAACACCCACTTCTGCACAAGGCGCACCATCGTACTCCATCATTCTGCGAATTTTGGCGTCTTTAATATAATACACCTGTCATCCTTCCCTCCTGGCAAATTCCCCTCTCCCCTAGTGTTCGGATAAGGACATACATTTTATGCCTTCCTTCGGCATATATCTGTATTACTTGGCAAAAAAGTAAGGACAACAATCGCACAAAAGAGAGGATGAACCATCATGTGCGGAATAACCGGATTTATCCAGTGGCGCGGAGATCTCACTCAGCACTCGCAGCTGCTGGTCAAAATGACTGAAACTTTAGCAAACCGCGGCCCCGATGCAGCCGGAACCTGGATCTCAGGCCCCTGTGCTTTCGGTCACCGCAGACTTAGCGTTATCGATCCGGAGAACGGTGCCCAGCCCATGATCACCCGCCATGAGGAACAGGTATACGCGATTGTTTACAACGGCGAATTATATAACGCCCTCGAACTCAAACAGGAACTTAAGCAGCGAGGGCATCAATTCCGCACCCAGTGCGATACAGAAGTGCTGCTGCATTCCTATATCGAATGGGGGCCGGATTGCGCAGAGAAGCTCAATGGAATCTTTGCTTTTGCAGTATGGGACGGTCTGCGGGACCAAGTCTTTTTTGCACGTGACCGTTTAGGTGTGAAACCCCTGTTCTACAGCAAGGTTGATGATGTCCTAGTTTTTGGCTCAGAGCCTAAGGCGTTGCTGCAGCATCCCAAGGTACAACCAATCGTGGGTCCTGAAGGTCTCGCAGAAATCTTCATCATCGGTCCAGCGCGTACACCGGGTCATGGTGTTTATAAGGATATGCAAGAGCTTCGTCCAGGTCATGCTATGATCTATAGCCGTGAAGGTCTGCGCAGTTATGCTTATTGGAAGCTGGAGAGCGCAAAGCATACTGACAATGAAGCAGAGACAGCCGCTAAGGTGCGTGAACTGCTCCAAGATACACTCGAACGCCAACTGGTCTCAGACGTCCCTGTTTGCTCTCTTTTGTCGGGAGGGCTGGATTCCAGTGCGCTGACGGCACTTGCAGTGGATTACTACAACCGGAATGGTCAGGGACAAGTGGATACTTATTCCGTAGACTATGTAGATAACGACAAACATTTCAAAAGTCATACTTTCCAGCCGGGAGCAGATGGGCCCTGGATTAAACGAATGGTCGATGAATTGAATACAAATCACCACTACATCTCATTCGATACTCCGGAGCTTGTAGAAGCGCTGGATAATGCTTTGTACACTAGGGATTTACCAGGGATGACCGATGTGGACTCTTCTTTGTACTTATTTTGCCGGGAGATTAAAAAGAACGCGACAGTAGCTATTTCCGGTGAAGCGGCGGATGAGATTTTTGGGGGATACCCTTGGTTCCACCGTGAGGAAATGCTCTCCTCAGGCACTTTTCCTTGGTCAGTTGCTCCGAAAATGCGTGCAAGTCTACTTTCCCCAGAAATTAACGAGTGGATTCGTCCACTGGAATATTTGGGTGACAGATATAGTGATGCGGTGGCTGAAGTTCCGAAGTTGGATGGAGAGACGGGAAAACAAGCACAAATGCGCGTCATGTCCTATCTGAATATCACCCGCTTCATGCCTACTCTGCTAGACCGTAAAGACCGAATGAGCATGGGCGCAGGGCTAGAGGTACGTGTTCCATATTGTGATCACCGACTCGTTCAATATGTATTTAATATTCCGTGGGAAATCAAGAATCTGGGGGGCCGTGAAAAAGGGATTTTACGTAAATCTCTTGAAGGCATTCTTCCAGACGATGTGCTCTACCGCAAAAAAAGCCCTTACCCCAAAACTCATAATCCTGCCTATTTAAATGCGGTACGAACTCAGGTATTAAACATTCTGGATGACTCCACTTCCCCCCTACTTCCGCTAATTGATGCTGCCAAAATCCGTGAGATCGCCGCTTCCCCGGAATCCTCAACCAATCTGCCTTGGTTCGGCCAGCTCATGTCCGGTCCTCAGCTGTTTGCTTACCTCGCCCAAGTGGATCTCTGGCTGCGTAAATATAACGTCTCCATCCAATAAGCACGTAGAGAACTGAGGTAACCGACAAGCCAAACAGCAAGTCCCCGTATCCGGTGGCTTGCTGTTTGGCTTGTATTTGCAATAATTACTCTACGATCTTTAAAAATTAAAGTTGTCCGGGTCCGGGCCAAATCGATGGTCTTTGTTCAAGCCCTCGATAGCTTTGACATCCTCATCACTAAGCGTAAAGTCAAAGAATCCCGCATTCTCCTTGATTCGATCCGCTTGTACGGATTTAGGAATCGTAATGACACCTTGCTGCAAATCCCAGCGAAGTACAACTTGAGCAGGGGTCTTGCCATACTTCTCAGCCAACTCGTTTAAGAGTGGTAGATCAAGATTCCCCTGCATTAATGGACTCCATGCTTCAAGCTGAATGCCCTGTTCATTGGCATATTTCAGCAGCTCGCGCTGAGTCAACAGCGGATGGAATTCCACCTGATTCACCACAGGCACCACTCCGGTATCCTCGATGATATCTTTCAGATGATGAACCTGAAAATTGCTCACGCCGATAGATTTGATGAGGCCTTCTTTTTGCAGATGAATTAAGGCCTTCCATGTCTCACGATATTTCCCTGCCACCGGCCAGTGTATGAGATACAGATCTAGATAGTCCAGACCCAGCTTGCGCCGGCTATCCTCGAACGCTTTTAGCGTAGATTCATAACCTTGATCAGGATTTCGTACTTTAGTTGTAATAAACAACTCATCCCGGGCCACTCCACAATCACGAATAGCTTGTCCTACGCCTTCTTCGTTATTGTATCCGGCTGCCGTATCAATACTGCGATATCCTAATTCCACTGCGGTTTTGACCGCATGAATAACCTCTTCGCCATCTTTAGTCTTATACACGCCAAGACCCAGCCACGGCATGGTCACCCCGTCATTTAAAGTAGGACCACCCGAGAACGGTGCATTTAATTCACTCATCGCTTAACCCTCCAAGCTTATTGTTATTTCGTTAAACATACTTAACCTATTTATCCACTTAAGAAGCAAACGCTACCATAAAAAGTATAGCAGATGGCTTCATCATTCCCCAAATCCTTATAAAAAAACGGAGGCGTAAGCGCCCCCGCTCTTCTTTATTTCTCAATTAGTTTGAAATCATCAAAATGGAATTCAGGAGAAACAATACAGGATACCAGCGTCGGCTCTTTGCCTAACGAGCGCGCAGCTTGCCATACTCCCGCTGGAACAACCACTTGTGGCTGCTGGCCTGCAGCAATATCGAGACCCAGAATAACTTCCTGCACATCCTCAGGCTTATCTCCATTACCTCCGAGACTTAGCACGATTGGACTACCGGAATGCCACAACCAAACTTCATCGGACAATACAGTATGCCAATCAGATTGTTCGCCTTCGTGAAGTAAAAAATAAATTGAAGATGCCGAATGACGTGATCCAGAATAGCTATCGCCTAACACTTCCTGCGAAATTTCAAATTCCGAATTCCAAAGTCTTTTGTACCAACCACCCTCAACGTGAGGCTGTAATCCAAGCAGTTCAACTAGCGGTGAAATTTCTTTTTGCGTCACAGTAGCTTCTCTCCTTCAAAGTTAGCATGAACAACAATAGCTTCGTATGCATAAGGTTGTTTTTGCTTTTTACTTTAACGGAATAAGCTCGAATTGTAAAATCTATTTACTGTCCTTGCTCGCTTTGAAGACTTCTGCAATCGCTCCAAGACTTCCCAGCGTTTCAACAGCGCTTGTTGGTAAGAACACTTTATTAGCAGGACCTTTGGCAATCTCAGCCAGAGCCTCGAAGGAACGATAAGCCAGAACATGCTCATCCAGACCTGCCGAACGAATCAGCTCAATGCGTGATTTTTCTGCTTCTGCCACGGCTTGAATCGCTTTAGCCTCACCGTGTGCTTCCAGCTCTTGCGCCTGGCGAGAACCCTCTGCTTGACGGATACGCGCTTCTTTATCGCCTTCTGCTTTTAGAATCTTACTTTGTTTATCCCCTTCAGCGCGTAGGATCATATCCTGCTTGGCAGCTTCCGCCTCCAAAACAATGGCACGTTTGCTCCGCTCTGCTTTCATCTGCTTATCCATCGCTTCCTGAATATCCAATGGCGGTTTGATATCGATAACTTCCACACGCTCGATCCGTACGCCCCACTTCTCAGTAGCTTCATCGAGAGCAAGACGGATGTCCGTCGAAATCTTTTCCCGTCCAGACAAGGTCTCATCCAATTCCAGCTTACCGATGATTTGCCGCATTGTTGCCGTCGAAATGTTTCTTACCCCATACACATAATCAGAAATACCATAAGTAGCTTCCTCTGGTCCAACCACCTGGTAGAAAATAATCGTATCAATCTGCACCTGCACGTTATCCTTTGTAATTACCGTTTGTGGAGGTACATTCGCTTGTTGAATCCGTAAATCATGGTACGTGCGCACCTGATCAATTACAGGAATCAGAATGTTCAACCCCGGTGTCAGCAGACGATTAAATTTACCGAGCCTTTCCACTACGCCTACCCGTTGCTGTGGTACGATTTTGACTGTTAATGCCACAAAAACTACGACCACTACAATAATAATTGCGATAATTGCCCATTGCATTAGTTCATTTCCCCCCATCGTTCTACTTCGATAATCGTCGTGCCTCTTTTCACTACTCTTACAACCTCATCCTTGCCCAGATTCTGATCAGAGCTCGCGCTCCACGTATCTCCGCCTACCTTCACTTGCCCGTAACGTCCCTGCTCTATCGGCTCAACAACTACTCCTTGCCTACCAATGATTTCTGTACCTGTATCCTTGAACCCACGTGAATGGCGAAATCTTGAAACCAGTGGTTTCGAGAATATAGTCAGACCAAGTGCGACCAGTGATCCAAGGACCACCTGAAACAAAATGGCTTCGGGAACAATCAGCGACACCAAACCTGCGGCCAAAGCACCAATACTAAGCCACAATAAATAAAAAGTAAGCGTCATCATCTCAACAACAAACAGGACACCGGCTGCGATCAGCCAAAACACCCACACAACCATCGGTGAGCCCACCACCTTCCGTATGATACTACTATAACGAAAAGAAACATCGATGCGTTGCATAGTTCCATAAATAAATATTTCAGGCATGTATATGATTTATATTCATTACATCGGTGGTTATGTGTTTCTTCATGAGTTTCTTGATAAAAGGCGAGTATACAAATCCAAAAGGGTTCACTTTTTGAAGAGTCGCTATAAATTAGAAAATTCTCCCCCTGTATCACCTGATTTTATCCCTAGCGCAATTGCAAGCTATGCTTGAGAATAAGAGTTACCATCACCCATTTATATCTAATTCATCCTAATTATCCAACTTCCAAACAACCTCCTCTATTCATTCAAACCATACACAGCATGTTACATCTTTTAAAATCCAAGAAACAGCAGCACACAAAAAGCATAAAAGAAAGCGCTTACTGATTGGGTAGGCTTGATTTGGACCGCTGCTTTTTTGCTGCTGAATCTACGAATTGAACTTCAATAGAATGATAGGGACGCCAAGGGTGATGGTGCACTACAACCGACGGGAGGTGAAGGTCAGGACATCTTGCCGAAAAGAATTTCGAACTACACTTTGAATCTAGGAGGTAGAAATTCAATGATCTTCACGAAAAAAGCTTCACGCAAAACCTTTGCAATTGCGATGATCGCCGCGCTTGTTCTGACACTCTTTTCCACCCTGGGCGGCAGTCCCAAAACAGCCAACGCCGCACAGGATTACAAACTGGTTGGTTATTACGCTTCATGGGCCGCTTACGGGCGTGCTTACAATGTAACTGATATCGATCCTACCAAAATGAATGTCATTAACTACGCTTTTGCGGATATTTGTTGGAATGGCATCCATGGCAATCCCGACCCCACTGGACCTAATCCGGTGACCTGGTCTTGCCAGAATGAGCAAGGCCAAGCCATCAGCGTTCCGAACGGTACGATTGTTCTTGGTGACCCGTGGATTGACACTGGAAAAAGCTTCGGGGATGACAAATGGGATGATCCCATCAAAGGTAACCTGAAGCAGCTATGGAAGCTGAAGGAAAAGAACCCGAACCTGAAGACCCTAATCTCCGTTGGGGGCTGGACCTGGTCGAACCGTTTCTCGGATGTAGCTGCGACAGCTGCGACCCGTGAGGTTTTTGCCAATTCCGCGGTTGATTTTATTCGAAAATACAAGATGGACGGCGTGGATCTCGATTGGGAATATCCAGTAAGTGGTGGACTTGCAGGCAATAGCTACCGTCCTGAAGATAAAGAAAACTATGTACTGCTGCTGCAAAAAGTTCGCGAAAAGCTGAATACAGCCGGCGCGGCGGATGGAAAAACCTATCTGCTGACCATTGCTTCCGGGGCAGGCCCAACGTACATCAACAATAATAATCTGGCTGGCATTGCTTCCGTTGTCGACTGGATCAATATTATGACCTATGACTTTAATGGGAGCTGGAACACCACCACCGGACATAATGCTCCGTTGTACTATGATCCCGCAGCTTCCGCTTCGGGCTTAACCGAACCGCAAAATTTTAACATCGATAAAGCGGTAACCTCCTATCTTGCGAATGGTGTACCTGCGAACAAGCTTGTACTTGGCATGGCTTTTTACGGTCGTGGTTGGGGCGGAGCTCCTGCTTCAGGAAACGGCCAATATCAGGTGTCCGCTGGCATCTCACCAACGGGTACATGGGAAAAAGGCAGCTATGATTTCTATGATCTCGAAGCCAATTATATCAACAAAAACGGTTATACCCGCTATTGGAATGATACATCCAAAGTGCCTTATCTCTATAATCCAACAAATCAAACCTTTATCAGTTATGACGACGTAGAATCCTTTGGCCACAAGATCAGCTACCTGAAGTCCAAGGGTCTTGCAGGTGCTATGTTCTGGGAAACAAGTGGTGACCGGAACAAAACACTAACCAATAAACTAAACGCCGATCTTGGTGGCGGAGTGGTGCAGCCGACACCGACACCATCCACATCACCAACACCTACACCAACTGCAACCGCTACACCTACTGCAACACCAACGCCAACTGCAACCGTGACGCCAACCCCAACGCCTACACCGGGACAATGTTCGGCAGCGACCTGGGGTGCAACAACCGTATACACTGGCGGACAGCGTGTCTCCTACAATGGCTCAGTCTATGAAGCCAAGTGGTGGACGCAAGGGGATCGTCCTGATCTTAGCGGAACTGATGGGGTCTGGAAATTCATCAGCGTATGCGGAACAGCGACACCAACACCAACTGCAACTGTGGCCCCAACTTTAACACCTACGGTAGCACCAACGGTAGCACCAACGCCTACCGCAACCGTTGCACCTACGCCTACTTTAGCGCCAACACCAACTGCAACCGTTGCACCTACACAAACTCCTTTACCTACCGCTACGCCTACTTCGGAAGGGTCTAGCTGGGGAACAGGCGTTGCGTACAAAACAGGTGATGTCGTCGCTTACAACGGAAAAACATATACCTGCTTGCAGCCCCACACTTCACTTCAGGGCTGGGAGCCAGCCACCACACCTGCGCTATGGAAGCTCAATTAAAGACTTGCAGGAAGCATCGTTCCTGAAATAACATTATCCCCCTTTGGAGGTATATTAAATATGATTGCAAAAGCACGTGCTAAGCGCAAAATATCCATAAGTTACCTTGCTGCGCTAATGAGCCTAATCGTTCTGGTTCCACTTTACACCGGGACAGGTGCATCCTTACCAGTGGCCCATGCTGCGGAAACAACACCTTCCGCTCCCGCTCCAGCAGCTGATCATCCTCGCAAAATCGTTGCTTACTTCCCAGAGTGGGGCGATCAGGAGAACAAAGGATTTTACACCGTAGACAAGATTCCGTGGGATAAAATTACCCATATTAACTACGCCTTCGCCAAGGTAAATCCTCAAACGAACAAGATTGATCTCATGGACCGTACAGCTGCAATCGAAAAAGACTATCCCGGTCAGCTGACCACCCTGCCTTTTAAGGGGCATTTTAACCAACTGGTTAAGTACAAACAGCTCTATCCTGATGTCCGCACCCTAATTTCTGTTGGCGGCTGGTCGGGTTCCGGAGGGTTCTTCAACATGGCGAATTCGGAAGCCGGGCGAGAAGCTTTTGCCAATAGTGTTGTGGATTTTCTGCGTACCTATCAGTTCAACGGAGTAGACATCGATTGGGAGTACCCTTCTGGCACTGGGCAGTCCGGTAATCCTAACGATTTTGCCGTGGCAGAACCTTTGCGTACAGTTAATTACAACAACTACGTTCTTCTTATGAAAAAACTCCGCGAAAAGCTCGATCTGGCAGGTTCACAAGACAATCAGAAATATGACCTGACTATTGCGGCCACCGCCTCTTCCTGGATTCTTGGGGGCATGAAGCTTGGGGAAGCCAATCAGTATTTAGACTGGGCGAACCTTATGACCTATGATTTCCATGGGGCTTGGAATGGATATGTTGGGCCGCATTCTGCACTGTACCCGGATTCCCGCGATACTGAAACTGCTGCGCTGGGTACTCCGGTTCTGAATACCGACTGGGCGGTCCGATACTATCTTGGAACGCTTCCTCCGGAAAAAATCGTGATCGGAGTTCCTTATTATTCACGAGGCTGGAAAAATGTGAATGGAGGCATCAACAATACCGGCCTTTACGGCACAGCTCCGACAACCGGTGGGGGAGCAGATGGCCAATACGGGATCTGGAATGATCCCGCACCAGAGCAGCCTGCTGGTGCAAATCCGATCTGGCATGTGCTAAATCTGCTCAAAGATCCAGCGAATAAACGTTACTTCGATCCTGTTACCAAAACACCGTACTTGTTCAACGCAGACAAGAAGGTTTTTCTTACGTATGAAGATAAGGAATCGCTTGGCTACAAGCTGGATTACATCAAGCAAAAAGGCTTGGGAGGTATGATGTTCTGGGAACTAACGGGCGATTACTCTGAGCAGAGCGATGGCACTTATACGTATGGCAATTCTCTGACCGATTTTGCCTATGATCAGCTGAAGACAGCCTCGCCGCCGGGCGGAGCTCCTAAGCCGCAGTTGCCTGAACCTAAAAACTTCAACCTCAGCTTCAGCGGCGCCTATGATCATCCGAACTATACCTATTCATTAAAAATAACGAACAATACCGGCACAGATATTTCCGGTGGCTGGAAGCTGGAGTTCGACCTGCCAACAACTACAACCCTAACCTCGGCATGGGGAGCCGGTAGCGTTGAGCAAATCTCCACGGCCTGGGATTTCAACCGCTACCGTATTACAGGTACAGCTACTCAAACTATTGCGAATGGAGCTTCACTTGAAATTCCGGGTATGATGAAGCTGAATTTTTCAGGCGGTCCACAGCGAATCACCCTGAACGGAAACTCGTCCCAACAGGAATACGATAAACTGTACGGAGGCATTACGCCAACACCAACACCGTCTGCATCACCGACAGCAACACCGACTCCGACGACTACACCAACAGCAACACCAACGGCAACACCTACAACAACACCGACTCCGACGGCAACCGTGACGCCAACGCCAACTGTAGCGCCAACACCTACTCCTACGCCGGGACAATGTTCGGCAGCGACCTGGAATGCGGCAACCGCATATACTGGCGGACAACGCGTTTCCTACAGCGGCTCACTCTATGAAGCCAAGTGGTGGACACAGGGAGACCGTCCCGATCTTAGCGGACCGGACGGTGTCTGGAAATACATCAGCGTGTGTGGAACAGCAACTTCTACACCAACGGCAACTGTAGCTCCAACAGTAACACCGACGGTGGCACCGACGCCTACTGCAACCGTTACTCCAGCGCCTACGGTGGCACCGACGCCCACCGCAACCGTAACACCGACGCAAACTCCATTACCGACTGCTACTCCTACTTCGGGAGGGTCTAGCTGGGTAACAGGAGTTGCTTATAAAGTAGGTGATGTCGTCGCCTACAGTGGAAAAACGTATTCCTGCTTGCAGCCTCACACTTCACTTCAGGGGTGGGAGCCAGCTTCCACACCTGCTCTTTGGAAGCTGATATAATCCGGTACTCTCCTTGATTCCAACAAGGAGAACATCCCATTATTAGTGCAGAGGCATTCTCATCCTTTGGGGCTTACGTTACGGACCCAGTTGACGTTATTTACAAATTTCAAGCCTTTGGAGCTGTGTATCGGACTCCAGTGCTGCTATTCCCTATAAAATGCTTCTTTCGGGGTGTTTTTCGTGCCCATAGCGACTTTGGGGTCCGTTCGAATCTCAAATATCGGATAAAGCTGCGTTTAAGGTCAGCTGTGTCCGGGTAGCCGCTTCATACGGGTGAATGTGCTAGAATCGAACGAAGTTTGATGCTTTGTTTAAGGGGAAGGAATAAAAAACGGGGGTGCCCAGCAGCCATTTCGCGGCTTTTGGACACCCCCACTTTTATATAAAAATCTATTCCTGCGATAGGCCGCCTTCGGCTGCCAGTTTTTTCTCCAGCTTTGCCGTCAGCAGTCGCAGTGCAGTTCCTCGATGGCTAATCTGCTGCTTCTCTTCCAGCGTAAGCTCGGCCATAGTTTTTTCATGTTCCGACAGATAAAATAGCGGGTCGTAACCGAAACCGCCAGCACCTGATGGTTCTGAAGTAATCCAACCTTCGACCGCACCTTCTGCGGTTAGCTCCTGCTTGGAAACTGGATCGTACAGCGATAAAGTACAGACGAACCTAGCCGTGCTCAGCAAAGGCTGATCTGTGTCTTCCCCCTGTTTCAATCTCTCTAGCTCGCTAAGCAGCTTCAGGTTATTTTCCCCATCCGTAGCGTCTTCACCGGCAAAACGTGCAGAGTACACACCCGGTCTGCCATCCAAAGCATCTACACAAAGACCCGAATCATCAGCAAGTACCGGAATTCCAAGTGCATCACCTACGGCTTTGGATTTTTTAAACGCATTCTCTGCAAAAGTAGCCCCGTCTTCCACCACATCGGGCAGATGCGGATAGTCATACATACTCTTAACTGTCAGGCCCAGCGGGGCAAAAGCGTGCTCGAATTCGCGCACCTTCCCCTTATTCTTCGTTGCGACAATGAGAATATTGCCCTTGGAATTCATGTTACACCTCTTGGCCCGGCTGGCCGGAAGGGATTTTCAGAGCAATCGCTCCGAGCGCTTCTTTTTGCGCCGCAATCAGTTCATAAATTCCCTTCTCACCTAGACCTAATAATAGGTCCAGCTCTTGACGCGAGAATGGTCTTTCTTCGCCAGTCCCTTGTACCTCAACAAAAGCACCGCCGCCGGTCATGACTACATTCATATCCACTTTGGCTTTGGAATCCTCTTCATAATTCAAATCGAGCAATGTTTTATCCCCTACAACACCTACACTAATAGCTCCCAAAAAGTCTGTTATAGGAAAAACAGCCAGCTTGTGCTGTAGTGCAATTTTATTAATAGCAAATGCCATGGCAACAAAAGCGCCTGTTATCGAAGCCGTCCGAGTTCCCCCATCCGCCTGAATCACATCACAATCCAGCGTAATACTACGTTCACCTAACGCTTGTAAATTCACCACAGAGCGAAGCGCACGGCCGATCAGCCGCTGGATCTCCATTGTACGTCCGGTAAGTTTACCGCGTGCAGCTTCACGTTGATTACGGGACTGGGTGGCCCGAGGAAGCATCGAATATTCGGCAGTTACCCAGCCTTTTCCTTGTCCTTTAAGAAACGGAGGCACTTTTTCCTCTACAGTAGCCGTACAAATAACTTTGGTGTCTCCCATCTCAATGATCACGGAGCCCTCAGCATATTTATTCGTTTGGGTCGTTATTGTCAGCGGCCGTAATTGGTCGTCCGTTCGCCCGTTTGATCTCATCTTTTCTGCCTCCTACATCGTATAGCTAATAGTTTAGTGTGAGTCCCGTTTCCCTGTTGTTCATTGCGGCAGTTCACCGTTCGGGACGTTACGTCTTTTTGAGCAACTTTTATTCTACCAAAGAGGAGGCACAAAAGCATCTTTTAAACCTTAGAAGGTCATTCTATAACGGGAGCTCGTTCAAAAATTCAGGTGCAGAAACAGGTTTGCTATAGTCCACATTGTCAGTGTCGGTAATCGATTGTTTGCCGTTCAAACGAATTTGAACCAGAGCATCTTCCGTATTTTGCGCAACAGTTAGAACAACCGATTCCAGCAATTCGGCAGGAACTTCCTTCCCATCTGCGAACATATCGTCAGTCAAGGATACAGTAACAACACCGTTTTGTCCGGCTTCAACCGAATCAAGTGATGTGCCCTGTGTCATAACCATTTCCAGACCGTCTCCGGATTCAGGTCCCGCAATCAGTTCATTGATAGCAGCAGTCAGCTGTTCTTGCCCTGCGGGTACAAAGCGCGTAACCGGAACATAATATTGGATACCCTCAGGAGATGTTGTGGAAAAATAAACAGTAACCGCACTAGAGTTCATCAAAGATGGACCTTGTTTTGGCAGGTTAATGCCCATTGTGCGGGACAGCGGGCGATCCAGCGGAGTACCTTGAAGCGGCATTTCCGTAAGCTTTTTACCATCTACCCAGAACTGTACACCTTTAATGTCATCTTGACCGGTAAGTGTCCAAGTGATCGCTTCAAGGATTTTGCGTTCATCCGCAGCATCATAGTTGTTAAATTCCGAATTGAACTCAACAACTGCCAGATTCGACTTGTCTACCGTAATGCTTTGCACCTCAGTTCCAGCTGGTAGAATGCCTTGGAAACCTTCTGGCAATGAGGACGCATATTCTCCCTTATTCACTAATGCCATTAAAGAGTTCTTGAGCGTGCCGGAGTCTTTGCTTTTTGGCAGATTTAGCGACACTGGAGCGAGTAAGCCATTTCCATCTTCCAAATATACGGTCGTCCGGTCACCGGAAGCCGTTGCTTTATCCGTTGCTTTAGCGGTTTTGGTGCTGTCCTTCACAACTGCTTGTGCATCATCCTGAGCCACTGGACCAAATACACCTGAATCCAAAGTATTATTTCCCTCTGTCTGTAACATCTGGGCTTCAACCTCAGGTGGCGGAGCATCAATCGATGCTGATTCCGAACCGAACAAGCCGCAACCGGACAGTGCCAGCGGAACTGCGAGTAGGCAGACTGCGGAAATCCCGCGGATTTGTTGCATTGTTTTCATCATTTATTACCCCTTTCAAGGTTAGATACATTTGTACTGCTATGTATACGAGACCTTTGTCCAAAAAATAACAACTGCTTATCCTAAATTGTTGGAAAAGCCTGTGCGCTTTATTTTCAGGTTAGGTTGGATCTAGATTTTAATTCACATAGACTCCGTTTTCTGGACAAATACTTTTTCTAAACGTACAATCTGAGATAACACCAGCGCTTAACATCATGCTAACGAACGTTGTAATGCAAAGACTTAACTTACGAGGTGACTAATCATGGCTGATGAACCAATCGCAAAAATACCTTACAGTCTGAACAGCAAGGCAGTCGCAGATGCGACCAAAATGTGGTTGAATAAGCGTGGAGTGAACCTGCAGGAAATCGCAGAGCTCGTTATGTTTCTGCAAAAAAAATATTATCCAAACTTAACGATGGAAGAATGTGTCCATAACGTTGAGATGGTACTCAGCAAACGAGAAGTGCAAAATGCGGTACTTACGGGCATTCAATTGGACATGCTCGCGGAGGAGGGGAAGTTGTTTCCGCCGCTTCAGGATATGATCGAAAATGATGAGGGATTATACGGAGTGGATGAGATTCTGGCTTTCTCTATCGTAAATGTATATGGCAGCATTGGCTTCACCAACTATGGTTATGTGGACAAGCTTAAGCCAGGCGTTCTTGAACGGTTGAACGACAAAAACACCGGGCAGATCCACACCTTTCTCGACGATATCGTCGGCGCGGTAGCCGCTGCAGCTAGTAGCCGAATCGCACACCGTAAGCAAGCGGAGCGTGAGATAGACCTCGAACTTCCGCATTCGCCTGAGGATCGCGAAGAAGCTGCAAGGAAACTTGCAGAACATGAAAAACAACCAGAGTAACCGGTGTTTTGGGTACACTCTGAGAATTAAAAAGCGATTGTTTCGTAGCCCTTGCGGGTTATGAGGCAATCGCTTTTTTTTAAGGTTGGGTTGGGTTGGGTTGGGTTGGGTTGGGTTGGGTTGGGTTGGGTTGGGTTGGGTTGGGTTGGGACCGTTTTAGGGAAAAACTCCTAAAAAATACCGAAAATTGTTCAAAACCTAAGTTATTAGGGAATTCTTCCCTAATAACTCTACCAAAACCTTAATTTATAGCTACATTCGTAGATTATTAGGGGGAATTCCCTAATATCAGCTCTACACCTCAACAAACCTCAAAAAACAGGGATAAATTCCCTAATTAGTCAATACCAACACTTAGTTACTCGGCAAGATGTGTTTCTACCCACGAATAGCGGCATCTGAGTCCGAATGATCTATGTGACGCATAAGTAAAGTAATCAAATGTTAGTTTGGTTATGTAATCGGACTCAGGTGACCCTATTTCCATAAAACACCCCTGATTCGGACACTTTCGGACTCCAGAGTCGCTATTCACTCAAAAGTGACCAATAACAACCCTCTACACTAGCAATAACGCCTCTCCGGTCCGATACTAATCTCAAAAGTCCTAAAACCCACGAATAGTGGCATCTGAGTCCGAATGATCTGTGTGACGCATGAGTAAAGTAATCAAATGTTAGTTTGGTTATGTAATCGGACTCAGATGACCCTATCTCCATAAAATACCCTTGATTTAGTCACTTTCGGACTCCAGAGTCGCTATACACTCAAAAGTGACCAATAACAACCCTCTACACTAGCAATAACGCCTCTCCGGTCCGATACTAATCTCAAAAGTCCTAAAACCCACGAATAGCGGCATCTGAGTCCGAATGATCTATGTGACGCATAAGTAAAGTAATCAAATGTTAGTTTGGTTATGTAATCGGACTCAGGTGACCCTATTTCCATAAAACACCCCTGATTCGGACACTTTCGGACTCCAGAGTCGCTATTCACTCAAAAGTGACCAATAACAACCCTCTTCACTAGCAATAACGCCTCTCCGGTCCGATACTAATCTCAAAAGTCCTAAAACCCACGAATAGTGGCATCTGAGTCCGAATGATCTGTGTGACGCATGAGTAAAGTAATCAAATGTTAGTTTGGTTATGTAATCGGACTCAGATGACCCTATCTCCATAAAATACCCTTGATTTAGTCACTTTCGGACTCCAGAGTCGCTATTCACTCAAAAGTGACCAATAACAACCCTCTACACTAGCAATAACGCCTCTCCGGTCCGATACTCACCTCAAAAGTCCCAAAACCCACGAATAGCGGCATCTGAGTCCGAATGATCTATGTGACGCATGAGTAAAGTACTCATAGGTTAGTCCGAATGATCTGTGTAACACATGAGTAAAGTAATCAAAATGTTAGTCCGAATGACCTGCGTAACACATAAGCAAAGTAATCAAATGTTAGCCCGAATGATCAGCATGACGCACGAGTAAGTAATTCAATCTGAGCCCGAATGATCAGCATGACGCACGAGTAAAGTAATCAAATGTTAGTCAAATGTTCAGCGGGGCACATAAGCAAAGTAATCAAATTTTAGTCCAAATGATCAGCGTGACGCATGAGTATATATCAAATGTTAGTTGGGTATTCGATCGGACTAAGGAGCTCAATATTCATATAAATAGCACCGAATTATACTCTCTACCTAGTCACTAAAACCAAAACCCAAAAAAGAGCAGTCCCAATAACACAGGACTGCTCTATACCTCTACTAGATCATAACCTTCACATCTAAATTCATTTCATCATTCATCACTCATCATCATCGCTCATCATTCATTTCATCACTCTTCGATCGCGCTAGAAACTCTAACTAACATGGTCACCAGCACTTTCAGATGCTGCAAACAATATAGCACCGTCCGCCTCTATCATCACTGCCCGCTCCCGGCGCATCAGCTCCGCCAGATGCGCCAGTGTCTCACTCATCGCAAAGCGCATCTGGTGAACGGTGGTTACCCGGCTGCGAAACAGAATTTCGCAGACGGCGAAGCCGCTCAGCGGACCGTTTGCGAGCAAGGCTGCAGCGGCATCCAGCCGCTCCTCATGATGAGCGAGCAGGCTGCTGACCCGGTGCGCGAAGCCCGTGAACGGTTCCCGATGACCCGGGAACGCCATGCTGACCGGGTAGCTCCCCAGCTCCCGCAGCCCCTGAAGAAACGTCTGCAGCGGCTGTGGATCGCTGCCTGGAAGCAGGCTGACATTGGGCGAAATCTGCGGCAGCACAGCATCGCCGCAGATCATTTGCCCGCTGCCCGCATGATAGAAACTCACATGTCCCGGTGCATGTCCGCCAGTAACAATCAATTTCCATTCACGGCCACCCATCCCGAAAGGCTCTACCTCATTCAGATAAGTTACAACCGGCTGTGGCTCTACTTGAGCGTCAAAGCTCTCCAAATGCGCTTTAATTCCACTCGACCATTCCTCCGACATTCCGTGTCTGATGAAATATAACGGCAAAACTTCATTGATATCCGTGTTACTGCCCCACATCAACATCGCTTCGGCATAAGCACGTTCAGTCACCCATACTTTACATCCGGTCTGCGACTGCAACCATCCCGCCAATCCATAATGATCGGGATGATGATGCGTTACGACGATATCCCGCACGTCCTTCCACGACAATCCCAGTTCCTGCAGGATCGCCCGCCAGCATTTTTCTGTCTCCGGGCTACGCGGACCGGGATCGATAATAGTAATTCTGCCATCCTCATCGGGCAGAATATAACTGTTCACTTGACGAAGCGGCGAGTCCATGGGCACCGAGACCTGAAGAATGTTCTCGTCCCATGAAGTGATATCCGCCTTAGACATGGTGCGATCACCGCCTTTGAATCTTTTTCCTGATACCATTACGATCGAATTCCACTAAAAATCATCCGCGTGGAGCTTTCTGCATTATAAACCTCATCTTCATAGCTGCCATGCACAGCTTCGAGCTGTAAACCCGCTTCCTCGATCATTCCGCTGAATTTCTCCAAAGAATACAGCTTCACACGTTCATGATATTGACGAGGTGTAGAATCATTCTTAGAGGTTAAAATGATGTCCTTCTTCACATACCCATCCTCGATCCGCCGCGACTCATCAATCAGATTCTTTCCATCCTCACGGGTAGAATACGGCACCAGATGACGAATCACATACGCAGGGTTCAGATAATCAATAACAAACTTGCCACCCGGCTTCAACATCCGATAGATTTCACGCAAAACCTTTACCTGCTCCTCATCCTCTTCAAAATAACCAAAGGAAGTGAACAGATTAACCACAGCATCGAAACCTCCAGTTAACGGTAGGTCCCGCATGTCAGAACGCAGCCAAGTTACCTGCTCCGCTCCTTTTTGAGATCTTGCCTCACGCAGCAATACCTCTGATAAATCTACTCCAGTTACCTCGTACCCTGCTTCCGCAAGCGCCAGTGAATGACGTCCCATCCCACAACATAAATCCAGCACTTTGGAGCCTGGCGGTAGTCCCAGCCACGAGATCATTCGTTCAACTTCTTTACGAGCTCCACCAAAGTCTCGATGTTTGTATACGACCAGATAATCCTCTCCGAAGCTCTTTTCATACCATTCAGTCATGTTGTCTCTCCTCCCACAGGCGTCTTCCTGTAACTCCACTCTATGTATGTTAATGTATCGCCATTGTACAGTCTTTTACTCACAAACTCAAAGAAGAGTTGTCACAGTGGAGCGCTCAGCCCCTTCATGACAACTCATTCCTGTAGCTTCCCTTACACAAGCTGCTGCAAATATACTCGTGCTTCATAAGGACGAAGTTTAAGCGGTTGGATCTGCTCATCTTTTTCCACGGAATAATTAGAAATTAACAGCTCAATATTGTCTGGTTGGAACTCCGCTGGCCATTCGAATACAGGCTCTCCATCATAAAAATTCAGAATAACCAGCAGCCGCTGATCTTCTAATGTCCGAGTATACGCATATATCTCTGTATGCTCTGCGAGCAGCAGCCCGTAGGCTCCATAAACGATGACTTTGTGTTTTTTTCTCAGGGCAATCAGCTGTTTATAGTAGTTGTAGATGGAATCGGGATCTTTAATCGCATTGCCAGCGTTGATCTCCATATAGTTGGAATTTACTTCAATCCAAGGAGTGCCCGTCGTAAAACCACCTGCGTGACCATCGTCCCACTGCATCGGGGTGCGGGCATTATCCCGGCTTTTATAATGAATGGCAGACATAATCTGCTCTTCTGGAATGCCGTTTTTTCGCTTTTCTTCATAATAATTAAGCGTCTCTACATCCCGGTACTCATCAATGGATTCGAAACAGACATTCGTCATTCCAATTTCTTCGCCTTGATAAATATAAGGTGTGCCTTCCAGCATGTGAATGAAGGTCGCCAGCATTTTAGCCGAAGGAATCCGGTAAAAAAGGTCGTTCCCAAACCGGGACACTGCGCGCGGCTGGTCATGGTTGCAGAGATAATTCGCATTCCAGCCTTTGTCATGCAGAACCGTCTGCCAATTACTCATAATCTTTTTCAGCTCCAGTAGACTCCACGGGACGACATCCCATTTCCCACTACCTGCCGAAGCGGCATCCAGAAACATATGCTCAAATTGAAAAGTCATATTCAGCTCCCGGCGACCATCACCTACATAATCTAGCGCCTGCTCCGGTCCAAGTCCTGAGGTCTCTCCTACCGTCATAATATCGTAGAAATAAAGCACTTTATCATATAAATTCTGTAGCAGGGTATGCACATCTGCCAGATTGGAGAACATTCCATAAGCCCTTACGGTACGTGTTCCACCTGGATTATCCGCATCCGGGTAACCTTTCGTCTTCACGATATGTGCAATGGCATCAAAGCGGAATCCGTCCACACCCTTCTTCAGCCACCATTCCACCATCTCATGCAGCTTATCAATGACCACCGGATTCTCCCAGTTCAGATCAGGCTGATATTTGGAATAGAGGTGAAGGTAATATTCATCGGTCCGTGGATCATGTTCCCACACCGAGCCACTGAAATAAGACTCCCAGTTATTCGGGGGACCTCCATTTTTTCCTTTTCGCCAAATATAGTAGTCCCGTTTCGGATTGTCCTTCGACGATCTGGATTCAACAAACCATGGGTGCTCATGTGACGTATGGTTCAGAACCAAATCCATCATCAGCTTCATCCCACGTGCGTGCATCTCCCTCAGCAAACGGTCAAAATCATCCATCGTGCCAAATTCCTTCATAATGTCACAGTAATCACTGATATCATAACCGTTATCATGGTTTGGTGATTTATAAATAGGGCAGACCCAAATCACGTCTACACCTAAATCCTGCAGATAATCCAGTCTGGATATGATTCCTTGCAAGTCTCCAATCCCATCTCCGTTACTATCCATGAAGCTAATCGGATAAATTTGGTACACGACACTCTCTTTCCACCATTTCGGGTTCATTTCTCGGTTACCTCCTATTTAGCTATATGTAGAGTTTAACCACACAAAGCCTAGTAGATAACAATTTACTCCTACTTCCCTAGTCCCTTTTGATATTGTGAGGGCGTAAGTCCGGTCCATTTCTTAAAAGTAGCACTGAAGTGGCGTTCTTCCCCGTAGCCTACTAACTTTGCAACAGCGTACATTTTTAAGTTTTGGCGGAGCAGCTTTTTTGCCTCTTCTACCCGGTACTGATGCAAATAATCGAGAAAATTCACACCCAGCTCCTGGCGGAACAGTGAACTTAAATAAGTATTAGATACATAAGCTTCCTTCGCAACATATTCCAGAGACAGATTGGTATTATATTTGTTACGGATGATCTCAAGCGCTGTAACTACTGTTCGATGCAGAGGGCGATGTTTAGAAAAAGCTTCCACCACATTCTGCATGATCTTATTCAGGATCGTAGATAATTCCTCCAGCGTCTCGATCTGTGGTGCCTGCTCCATCCAATTGACCAAATGCTGCTTCCATTCAAATCCAGCTACTTGTTTTTCCTGCGCAAGCCTCTTAAGGCGAACGACAAAAGCTGTTGCCCGAATATTCACCTCCTGCTTGAGGCATCCGGGGTTTCCGCGAAAACGTTCCAGCCACTGCTCCAGAAGATCGAGGGCAAGCTCATTACTTCCTGCACCGACTGCCACAAGCATCTCATCCTCCAGCACATTTAATTCAGGATCATCTAAAATCCCGATCTCCTGTGCGCCACCCCCAATAACTCCTGAACCTTCTGTAAAAAAATAAACGCCGCCTTTCCCGTTCAGAAAGCGGGATTCCATGGCCTGAAGCGCTTCTTTATAAGACAGATGAGCTTCCGAAATATCCGCACGACAGGAGCCTACAGCAATACTGATTGACAGCTTGAGGTATTTCTCCAGATTGCTTTGCAGCATCCCAATCTGCTCTTTTAAATAGATGGGGGTTCGGTAAGACTTGCGGGAATCCGTTCCAGCTAAACCACTGCCGATCCAGAGCAGGAGATTGCCATCATGGAAGGTCTCGATTTTTCCTTTATAGATAGGAGACAAGGTCTCACTAATAATATTTAGGGCCGCGTAACGTAAAAGTACAAAATCCTGTCCAGACCCACCGGCAGAGGGAGGATCAAAATCAAAGCTGACCAGCCCAATCTGCGGACCTTCGTGACTAATAGCCATAGCTAACTCACCGATCAGCTCCTGCCGCCGCTCCAGCGGAACCGGAGGATGATGAATCCATTGGGACAGCACTTGGCTTTTGACAAGCGGTGCATTTTTATGCCAGGAACGATCTCTTTTTAGCTGCTCATTCTCCTGACAACGCTGCCTTTCAATTAGCTCCTTAGCCTTTAGTACCGTCTTCAGAATTTCCTCCGGCCGGCACGGCTTCAGCACATAATCGACAACCCCCAGCGCAATCGCTTGTTTCGCATAAGAGAACTCATTGTATCCAGATAAAATAATCGAGCGAAAGTCGTAACCGCGACGCCGTCCAGCTTCGATTAGCTCCAGACCATTCATCTGCGGCATGCGGATATCCGTTAACAATAAATCCGGCTGTTCAGACTCCATCAGAGCCAGCGCTTCACTTCCGTTCCCCGCTTCGCCCATTACCTCAATCTGATGCGAATTCCAGTCAATCATATTGACGATACCCTCACGGATGGTGTCTTCGTCTTCAGCAATCAGCAGCTTCAGCTTCATCATTTAGGGACCCTCCACAGTGATATGAATGATAATACGTGTGCCTGCTCCTTCTACACTCTCTACTTGCAATGAGGCTCCGGCAAAAAACAAAGCTAAACGTTCCTGTACATTCGAGAGTGCAAACCCCGAACGTCCAGCATTCTCCTCTTCCTCCGAGATAGAGCTTCCTCTCGCTAAACGCTGATGTAGCTCCTGAAGTCTTTCCGGCGTGATTCCCACCCCGTTATCTTGAACTTCGAGCACAATAGTCCTATCTTTGCGGAAGGCGCGAATCGAGATTAGTCCGCTTCCAGCCAGTGGCTCGATCCCATGAATCACTGCATTTTCCGCCAGTGGCTGGAGCAGCAGCTTCGGAACTGTAAAATCCTTGATACTCTCATCCAAGGTAATTTCGAACTCAAAACGTTCTCTAAACCGATTTTTTTGCAGGAACAAATAATTCTTTACAAGCTCTACTTCCTGTTCCAATGTAAACGTATCCCGCCCATCATTTAAGCTCAGCCGGAATACTTGAGAAAGCGAATAGACCATATCCGCTATTTCTTTGTCGCCCTTCTTCTCAGCTTCCCAACAAATCGTATTCAGCGTGTTATATAAAAAGTGCGGCCTGATCTGTGCCTGAAGCGTTTTCAATTCTGCTTCCTGCTGCTTCAGTTTGGAGGCATATACATCATTGATGAGCGATTTGATCCGCTGAACCATTAGATTATAACCATGGCCCAAGAGACCAATCTCATCATTTCCTTCAAAAAATACGCGCTGCGTGAAATCCCCTGTCTGGAATCTGCGCATGGAGCGGGAAAGCTTTTTCAGCGGTTTCGTTATTGAGGCAGCGGCGAGCCAGGTAACCATTAAGCTAACTGCTAAGCACAGAAAAGCGATCGTCACCGTGACCTGTGAAATCTGCCCCAGCTCTTTGACAAGCTGCCGTTTGGAATGCACCACCACTACATACCAACCCGTCGTTTCTGACTGCAGATGCGAGACAATCCACTGTTTGTGATCCGCTGTAGACTCCAGTCTCTGCTCTAGGTTCAACTTAGGATCGCTGTCCGCGAAATACGGAAGATCAAGGTCTCTTTTGCCGATCCAGCTCCGGTTAGAAGCCGTAATGATGAGCCCGTCTCGATCTACCACAAACATATCTACATCATCTTCAGAGTTGTCTAGATATTGGCTTCCAATCTTACCAGCATCGACCCCGATCACCGCTAGCCCTGCCGGTTTTAAAGTATATACATTCTTGATAATTCTGGAAAGTACAATCTTATGATAATGATCACCAACAAATATGCCATCCGTGGGTCTGGACAATCCAAAGGTTGGACTGCCTGCGGCTTCAACGGCTTCCTTGTAGTACGAGGTTTGGACAAAGTTAGAGAACTTCATGCCAGTCGTCAATCCGGCTTGGTTCGCAGCAAAAGGCTCCGCCCCGTTATTCTGGTCTTCCAAAGAGTATAGAATCAGGGATTGAATCGAATTGCCAGCGACCATCAGGTTGGTGACCGTTTTAAATACGGAATTACGTTCTTTTTGTGCTTCTGATGACACTAAGAGCCGCTGCACACTTTCATCCAGAAAGAGTGTATTGGAAAAAGAAATCATTCCCCTCACCATCTCATCAATCTGCTCTGCTGTTTTTCGGGTCAGGTGATCCTGTGACTGCTTCATTTTCTCCACCACCTGCTGCGAAGAGATCTGATAGGAGTTCCACCCCATAGCAAATATAGTCACGAGAAGCAGCGGCACAAACCATAATAACAGCTTAAACTGGAGCGGAAGATGGCGATAACGGCTTAATAAGCGGATGTTTCGATTCATGAGAACCACCTTCATGTATAATCAATAAATGTGTAAACCAAGTATAACTGAAATCATTAAACCCTGAACCAGCTTTTTACAATCACTGAAAAATGCCTACATAGTTCTTAAATATGGACCATGTTTCTATTGGTCATAAACTCTTAAGATGGGGATGCAAGAAGAAACGACATTGTCGTCCTCGTTTGATGACAGCCGTTCTCGTGGAAATATATCTCATAAAAAAGGTGGGTTTTTGATGAAAGGTAAAGGAATAAAGCTAGCACTTATGAGTCTAATGCTACCAGCTCTGCTGGCAGGCTGCGGTGGCGGAAATAACAATGCGAAAGCTACCAATGCACCTACAAATGACAAGGCCGAAGCTACTGCCGAAGCAACAGTTAGTGCAGGGGAAAACACACCCGCCGAAAAAATCACACTGAAGTTCTTCACCGCGCTCGCGGATCGGGCCAATGGTTCAGGTAAGGTAGAGCAAGACATTATCGATGCTTACATGAAAGAGAACCCTAACGTCAAGATTGAAGTGGAAGCGCTTCAAGATGAGCCTTACAAATCAAAAATCAAAGTGTATGCCTCCAGCAATCAGCTTCCCGATATCATTCAAGCCTGGGGTCAGCCCTCCTTCCTGAGTCCGCTGCTGGATAACGATCTACTGCTTGAACTGAACAGTGCTGACTTCGAAGGTAATCAGTTTGTGTCCGGATCCATGGACGGCTTCAGTAAAGACGGTAAGCTTTACGGCTTGCCGCGTGGTGCCGACTACATGGTGATGTACTATAACAAAAAAATATTTGCTGACAACGGCATCGAGGTTCCAAAAACAACAGATGATTTGCTTGCCGCCGTCAAAACACTTCGTGCCAAGAAAATTAACCCGATCGCTATGAATGGTATGGACGCTTGGACACTGCCTATCTGGTATGAATTTGTAGCCCAACGTCAGACTGGCGATTTCAATACAATGGATGAAGCTGTTGCACGTAAAATATCCTTTACAGATCCTAGTCTGGTTGCAGCTGCAACTGAAATGCAGCAATTCGCCGATGCTAAAGGTTTTGCCGATGGCTGGCTGACTGCCGATTACGGTGCTGCACGCAACTTGTTCGGACAAGGGCAAGCTGCCATGTTCTTTATGGGCGCTTGGGAGTCCGGTCTGGCAACAGACGAGAACTTCTCTGAAGAATTCCGCAATAACGTAGGTGCTTTCGCATTCCCAGCTTCAGCTAAAGGTAAAGCAACCGATGATGCCGCTTGGTATGGTGGTGGATATGCAGTCAGCAAAAACTCCAAACATGCTGAAGCCGCTGTTGATTTCTTGAAATATTTCTTCGCTCCAGAGCATTGGTCTAAAATGCTATGGCAAGCTGGCGCGGGTACACCTGCGCAGCAATTCGATCAATTCCTAACGGGTAACGAAACCCAGCTGCAAAAAGAATTGATTGAAGTGTTCAGCTCCATGACCTCTTCCAGCGGTACTCCACTGCAGGATGTGGGTGACGATGAGTTCAAGCAAAAGGTAATGGAGGCGCATCAAAGCCTGCTATCTGATGCGATTACCCCTGAAGAATTCGCCAAAGCACTGGATGCTGCATCCGATAAATTCGCTGGTAAATAAACCAGAGAACTACAAAAAACATGAACCTTAGCGCTCCTGAAGTAAGCTTATAGATGGCAGTGCGCAAACCCCGGCTTCCCCCAGAGGCCGGGGTTTTGTTTTCGAAAAAATGTATACACCGATCTGAAATTTACGGCATGTTCCGGTGCCTGGCTTCCCGTTACGATGGTAATAGATAGATTACTCTTTAAAAGGACGGAGATTTCCATGCACAGAGTGTTAAGCGACAAAAAAGCGATATTCTTACTCATCGCACCTGGACTGTTCCTATTTGCTTTTATGATCTGCATCCCTATCTTCATGAGCGCTTATTACGGTTCTACGGATTGGGGCGGAATCGGCAAATACAATTTCATCGGCTTTGATAACTACCGCGAAATTCTATTTCATGACAAAGTGTTCTGGAGATCGCTGGTCAATGCCCTGCTCCTGACCGCTGCCACTGTATTTTTACAACATCCCTTTGCCATTCTCATGGGGATATTCCTAACCAATTCCGGCAAATACGAAAAAATATTCCGGACGATCTTTTTTATCCCCGCTGTAATTTCCGTCGTCGTCACAGCCAAGCTGTGGACCGGAATTTTCCATCCGAACTACGGACTGCTTAACAAGCTGCTAAGCGGAGTTGGATTGGACGCACTTACGCATGATTGGCTCGGTGATCCGAAGACAGCCATCTGGTGCATCATCATTGTTGTTATGTGGCAAGGCTTTGGTTATGCACTGCTGCTGTATTATTCAGGTCTGCAAGGCATTCCGGAAGATTTAAGCGAAGCCGCAAGAATCGATGGCGCCAACAACTTTACCCTCTACACGCGTATCATCATTCCGCTGCTTTCGCCGATGATGCGGGTTGCCATCATCATTGCCGTCACCACCTGTCTTAAGCAAATGGAAACCGTATTCTTAATGACCAACGGTGGCCCTGCAAATAGCACACAGTTCCTAGGGAACTATCTGTACAAAACCGCCTTCTCATCATCGCTATACGGCTATGGTAATGCCATTTCGATTCTGTTTATTGTGTTCTGCCTGATCCTAACCGTTATCCTCAACAAGATTTTAAAGAAAGATATCGGAGAATTTTAAAGAAACCCTGTAACCGGAGGATATCCTATGAATAATTCCTTATCGCCTGCCGCTTCACCCCCTAAGCTAAACCTTCACAAACAAGAACGCAGAAAGCCTACAACAGGCAAAATCCTAATGATGGTGTTCCTGTGTATCATCGCGTTGATTCAGTTATTTCCGCTTATTTGGTTGATCGATTATTCCCTGCTCAAGAGCGGTGAGTTCTTTGGAAGCTCATTTCTGAAATGGCCCTCTCCACCCCAGTGGGAGAACTATCGAAACGCTTTTACCCACGGGCGTGTGCCACGTTATTTTGCCAACAGTCTTATCATTACAGTGATAACTGTTATGCTCTCTGCGCTGGTGTCCCTGATGATGGGATATGCGTTTACCCGGATGAAATGGAAGCTAAGTGGCATTGTCCTCTCTCTAATCATGTTAGGCATGATCATCCCGATTCACGCCACATTGCTGCCAAACTTCATTCTGTTTAACAAGCTTGGGATGCTGAACAATATGTATACATTGATTTTGCCTTACTCAGCCATTGTCATCCCCATGAGTGTCCTGATTATGACCGGGTTCCTGGAGACCATCCCACGGGCTATTGAAGAGTCCGCCGTTATTGATGGCAGTGGCATTTACGGGTTAATCTTCCGTATCATCCTGCCCATCACCAAACCCGCGCTGGCAACCATCTGTGTGCTCAACTTCATCAGCACTTGGAATGAATTCATTATGGCGAATACCTTCCTCACCTCGGAAGATCTTAAGACGATTCCCTTCTCCATTATGAAATTCACTGGTGAGTATTCATCCAACTATGGTGCACAGTTCGCGGTTATGACGATCATCGCTATCCCAACCATCCTGATCTACCTGCTCTTCACAGAACAGATGACCAAGGGAATTACCGCTGGAGCGGTTAAGGGCTAACACAATAAACTTAATCCTAACAACATTAAAAGGCTGACAAGACAGGTTTCATACCCGTCTTGTCAGCCTTTATTCATTCTTACTAATATCTCTTACGGTCGTTGCCAATCCTCCCTCAGCCATTCAACCAAGAGGAGCTCTGGCACATTCACTTTATTAACTTCGGCATAGTCTCTCACCCGTTCAAGCAAACGTCCCGCGGTTCCAGCACTAACCTCTAAACCATGTGCGTTCAGTACATGTATGATTCCACCACTTCCGGAATGTTTACCTAACACAAAATGATGTGCTCTCCCCACCTCTGTGGGATCAAAGGTCTGGTAGGTGGCTGTTTCTTTCAACAAACCGTCAACATGTATCCCAGATTCATGTGTGAAGGCGAGTGATCCGACGATTGGTTTGGCATCGCCGACACTTCGGCCCGAGGCTGTGATCACCCTATCCGCCAGCCCTTTCAAACACTCCGGACGTACGCTGCTCTCCCCGCCATAAAGATAACGCCAAGCCATCACTACTTCTTCCATTGCTGCATTCCCGGTACGTTCACCAATCCCTGCTACCGTAGTGCTTGCCCAGACCGCACCCGCGGCAATACCGCTAAGTGTGTTTGCAGCCGCAAGACCAAAATCATTGTGGCAGTGTACCTCAAGCTCTACATCTACAGGAACAGCACTAAGTAATGTGCTTACCCGCTCTGCCATTTGACCCGGATGATGAGCAGATACCGTATCTGCATAACGGAACCAACGAATGCCTTCTCTATATAATGTATTTACCAGTTCAACCAAGTACTCCATACTTGCCCTTGAAGAGTCCTCCATCCCCACCGACACAGTCATTCCTAGCCGTTGACCATATTCCGTCGCATGCAGTAATCTTGTCAGACCTTTGGCAGGTGTTAAACCTAGCTTACCTTGTAATTGAATTTCCGAGACAGGGATCGATACATGACTCCAGTTCACACCCGTCGCCCAAGCTTTGTCGATATCACTTTCCAAAGCCCGATTCCAAGTCATCATCTTCATAGGTAGACCTAAATCAGCGATAGCCGCAATATCTTCTTGCTCTTGCTTGCCCATGGCAGGAATTCCTACCTCTGCTTGCTCCACTCCGCATTCCGACAGCAACCTTGCGATTTCCAGCTTTTCTTCCCTCGTGAATGAAACTCCAGCCGCCTGTTCACCATCCCTAAGTGTCGTATCGCATAGCCTGAGACTTTTCACGGTTTACCTTCCTCTCCGCAGCAAGTGCAATTCGGATTACGGGTAATATGGACGCTGTAACAGGCGAAGTCGAGTGAATTGAAGCGATGCATTACGCCCGCATAAGTCGTCCCTACCCTTGTAACCCATTTTACGGCTTCCAACGCAGCCAGACAACCCGCAATTCCGGAGGTTTACATTACAATTAAGATTTCTATGTAAGGTTATATAACCTGTTCAGCTCTAATTCCGTTTTCACTTTGTTTATTTACACTTAATTCTGAGCACTATGTCATGTTTCTAGGCCAAATTCTAGATTATAAATAGATATAATCCCATTTATTTCTGCAACTTTTATTGACAATGACTTTCATCTCGTATATGATCTCTTTAGGCAAGAACACATTGAATAATCTTAAAAATTTAATATATCCCGTAAAGGGGAGTAGCTGTTAAATAAAGTCGTCAATACGAGAATATGAGGATATTCTCCGGCTTTATTGGCAATTCACATTGTTAGCGAGACCTTTACCAATCAGGTTAGACCTTTATTCCAAAGGCTAATCTGTTTGGTAAAGGTCTTTTTTATATAAATTTGGTTAAAATGGTAGGGTAGATATCTTTTGGTAGATATTTGCATTCAAAAAGGGAGGACAACAGTAATGGATTGGGGATTATTATTAGAGTACGGTTGGGTATTGCTTGTTCTGGTAGCACTAGAGGGACTACTCGCCGCAGATAACGCATTGGTATTGGCAATTATGGTTAAGCACCTTCCTGATGAGGAAAGAAAAAAAGCGTTGTTTTACGGATTAGCGGGGGCCTTCGTGTTCCGATTCGGTTCGCTATTTGTCATCTCCTATCTGGTCGATATCTGGCAAGTACAAGCCATCGGCGCGATTTATTTATTATTTATCGCGGGTAATCATATTTTCCGAAAACTGTTGTTTAAGAAACCTGTCACAGATGAAGCTGCTGAAAGCGGCACTGACGGTGCGGTCAATAAAAAGAAATCCAGCTTTTGGTTTACTGTTCTGAAGGTAGAAGTTGCTGACATCGCCTTCGCGGTCGATTCCATCCTAGCCGCAGTTGCACTCGCGGTTGCTCTTCCTGCAAGTGGTCTTCCAAAAATCGGAGGCCTTGATGGCGGACAATTCCTCGTCATCTTTGCCGGTGGATTTATCGGTCTGGTCATTATGCGTTTCGCAGCTTCCTTCTTCGTTAAGTTGCTGCATTCCCGTCCAGGACTTGAAATTGCAGCCTTCTTTATCGTAGGTTGGGTGGGTGTTAAGCTCTCAGTCATTACATTGGCGCACCCTTCACTTGGTGTTCTGTCCGAAGATTTCGCTCATAGTACCTGGTGGAAAGCCACCTTCTACGTTGTGCTCGTACTCATCGCTGTAATCGGCTGGTTTATGAGTAGCCACAAGGTTGAAGAGAATGTTGGCGAGAATCCGGTTCGAGAAGTAGACAAACAACTCGGTAAGTAATCGTTAAAATACAGCCACAAACCATACCCCGAAAGATGCACCTTCTGAACAGGTGTCCGTCTTTCGGGGTATTGCTATTTATCCTCGTTTTTGCTCTCGATATTCCTGCGGCGTACAGCCAACGGTTTTTTTGAAGAATCGAAAAAAATAGTGCTGATCACTAAACCCGAGCTGGCCGGAGATCTCGTGCATTTTTAGAGCAGTTCCAAGCAGCAGCTCCTTACTCAGCTCCACTTTTTTCTCCAGAATATAATCAGAAATCCCCTTCCCTGTCGTTCTTTTATACCAGCGTGACAGATAGGACGGATTAAGTGAGACTTCCTGCGCAATCCGGGTTAAGGATAAATCATCGGCCAGATGGGATTTAATATATTGGTGGATCATGGACAGGATATTCGATTCATCATGTTTATAGGTAGCGCTTCTGTTCGAGATAATCCATTCAAAAAACGTGTGATAAAAAGAGATGACATCCGACCAGTGTGTATTGATATTAAAATATAACATGCGTGATAAATTCATACCGCTATGTGCTTTTTCCGTTAAACCTAACTCTTGTAAAGTCTGCAGCAGGGTGTTGCTGATCCCAGACAGTAATCTTAATCTCAAAAAAGGATCCTCCGGCCCACCTTCCCCCGAGAGCTCCACCCATTTGCGAAAAGATGTGCCCCAATCGAGATCACCTTCAAGCAGCCGTTGTTTTAAATAGTCGAGCAGTAGTTCCGCTGTTGCATTTCGATTATGCATAGAACCTGGACTTGGGCTCACTTCCTTGGTATTTATCCTCAGCAGCTTTTCCATCCCAAGTCCGGGGCTATCAAAAATGGCTAATCGTAAACGGTTCAAGGCATAGTTCAGCTCATGCCAATGCACTTCCTGATCACTAGCGATAATAGACACAGATAGTTGCAGACATTTGCCACAGGCTTGCTGAACGGATTCCATTGTTCCGTGGACGAAGCGGAGCGTTTTTAACCAGAGCTCTTCTTCCTTGATTGAGGATACACTTTCACTTTTAGGCTGAACAAAACAAGCTATCGTCCCCGGATCCAGATCCACAGCCTTAACTTCAACCTTGTCGCTGAGCAGCTCCTCCGCAATATTGGCTACCGCATAACGAATTAAGCTCCGGTCAGAAGCCGTTTCATAATTTCGCCAAGCCTCCATTCGCAGAATAATAGGCAGGACGGGTCCATCCGCGTTGAACGGGAGCTGAATGGCGTCGAATTCAACCTGCAAGCTCTGCCGGTCTATCCGTTCGGTGCGTCTTAGAATATCGTGTAATAATTGCTGCTGTAACTGGGGCAGCGCGCGCGGGAGCTTGTCGCGAAGCCACTGGCTTTTATAGAAATAATCCTCTTCTGAAGATATTTTCTCCAAAGTCAGCTCCACAGCGGCACGAATTTTATCCATCCCCTCTGTCTTCAATAAATAGTCAACTACACATGGATTTCGGATCGCCTGATGGGCAAAATCGAATTCATTATGTCCTGTCAGCAGAATTACTTTACAACGTGGCCAGCGGTCGACAATTTCCTGAATTAACGCCATTCCATCCATACCCGGCATACAGATGTCACTAAGCACAATATCTATTTTTACGGTATTAAGCCAGTCTATGGCATGATCCGCTGAATGAACCTTTATGATCTCCAAATCTTTAAAATCTGCCTTTACAAAAAATTCGTACAGCCCATCCAAAATATTAGGCTCATCATCAACTATCATCATTCGTTGCATCCTGCACGTCCCCTTTAAGCGGTAAATTGACTCTTACACAAAGTCCGCCCAAACAACTTCTCTCTGCCATCAAGCCATAAGGGGAACCAAATTTGATCCTCAATCTCTGATTCACATTTAATAAACCCGTGATTTCCCCCTGAATGGCATTCTGCTCGGAGAACTGGCGCTGCAAGAGATTTAACTTGTCCTCACTAAGTGAGTCACCGTTATCTTCTATTATAATAGTCAGCGTATGCTCAACTTTTTCATAACTCATTTTTAATAGGCCATTGCTGCTTTTTTGCTTAAGCCCATGCTCGAATACATTTTCAATAATGGGCTGTAGGAGAACCCGTGGGACTTTGATGTCCCGGCAATCCGCTGCAATCTCATCTACCTCAGCTCTAATTCTCGCGCCAAAACGAATCCGCTGTATAGCCAGATAGACCAAAGCATGCTCCTGCTCTTGCTGCAAAGTAACCTCCTGGGCGGAATCCCGGGTCATGTACCGAAAATATTGCCCTAAATAATCAGAGAACTCCTTGATCAGCTCTACATTTTCCACCTCAGCCATCTGTTTTATGCTAAATAGACTGTTGTAGAGAAAATGAGGGGTGATCTGCGATTGTAAATGTTTAAGCTCCGCTTCCCCTGTCCGGATACGCTGCACGTAGTTCTCATCGATTAACGTATTCAGATGCTTAAGCATCTCATTGAAACGAGAATATAGATACCCAAACTCATCCCTGCGGGAGTGAGTAATAAAGATCCCCGTCTGCCCCTGCTCCGCTTTCTTAAACCCTCTGATAAGAATAGACATCGGGCGATGAATCATCCTGTACGTCCATAAAGAGAACAAGATAATGATCACTATCGAGACAACGAACAACAACCATAGCAACAATGAGTAGACATGAATCGGTTTCATGAGCACCGTATTGGGAATATTTGCGGTCAGCCTAAAGTTATTGCTGTGATCGTAGAGCGAATAGTAAAAAGAATTATCAAAACGATACCGCTGCACACTTACAGTCTCTTCACTATTTAGAGGTTTCTCTATGGGGAACAACCTAGGCTTCTGGTCAGAAGTTGATATCACATAATCGTTATTGCCGAAGGCTAACGTAATATCGCTCCCCCCTGATACCGCAAATTCTTTCAAACGCAACTCAAGCTCAGGTGAGGAAAGCTTCACTCCCAGCAAAAAATTAGGTGAAAGATTACGATCCAGATTATAGGGATTACTGCGCAGTAAATATAACTCGTCTTCGTATTTAGATAAAGCACCCTTCAGATTACCCATAGTGGCCAGCAGACTTTGCCATTCCTCGTTGGTGACATCCCTAACCCCCACCGCAGCGCTAACCCGCTTATTAATTTCCGGTACATAATACACAACATCACTAATATAAGGACTGGTTTCTTTGATTTGTTTTAGCTTGGTGTATATATTGTTCAGATTAGAATCCACTTCGTACCGGCTCATAATTGGAATACGGGTACTGAAAGTAGCCAGCGTTTCATCCTGAGAGTACTCCGTGACTAAGCCCGTTATCCGTTGCAGCTCAAATTCAAGATGGCTGTAGTAAAAATGAACCTTCGATTCGTTCGCCCTCTCCACTTCAGCTTGCATTTGGTTGGAGCTATAGTAGGTAATAGATATACTCAGCGCGCAGAGTGGAAGCATGACCAATAGGAAAGCTCCGATCAGCTTGATCACAATGGAATCGGGGTTCCACCCGATGGAGAATGATTTCATTGGAATTTTCTCCCTCTTCTATCGAATAATAATAAAGAAGGAGCCATGTTCAGGCTCCTTCTTATTTTTAGGTCCAGTCCAGTTTAACCCTTTACACTACCCACGACTAGTCCATGCACAAAATATCTTTGCAGGAACGGATAAATCGCCAGGATCGGAATGATAGACAAGAAGATCTGGGAGGCTTGCGTTGTACGGTCTGAGATTTGGTTTAATAACGCAGCTTGTTCAAAAGTAATATTTTCGGTCTGGATCGATACCTGCTGAAGTATGGATTGTAAATAGGTGGCCAGCGGATAATGTTCCGGGCTTCTCATATAAATCATGCCATCGAACCATGCATTCCAGTGACCTACCAAAGCGAACAACGTAATGGTCGCAATACTTGGCATAGATACCGGCAGGTACACACTCCATAACGTGCGTAAGTGTCCCGCGCCATCCATCCATGCGGCTTCCTCCAATTCTTTGGGCAAACCTCTGAAGAAATTGAGCATAAGCAGAACATTAAAGATCGGCACCGCGCCCGGTATAACAAGCGACCAGATGCTATCCAGCAGCCCCATTTCTTTTACAATTAAATAGCCAGGAATCAGACCCCCGCTGAAGAGCATCGTGAACACAAAAATCCAGGCATACACGGTCCGTGAGCGGAAGGACTTTGCCTCTTTAGACAGCGGATAAGCTACTAGAATCGTAAACAACAAGTTAACGGATACCCCAAGCACTACCCGGAGCAGACTAGTTCCGAAGGAGTGAATGAACTGGTTGTTCTGAAGGATATATTTATAGGAAGAAAGTGTGAAATCCACAGGCCAGAAGGTTACGCTACCCGCGTTAACAGCTGCGCTGGAGCTGAAGGAGATCGCCAGAATATTCACGATTGGAAAAAGACAAAGCACCGCGAGCAAAGTCAGAAATACATAATTGCAGCGGAGAAACCAACGATAAGCAGTTGAAGTATGGTGCATTTAGTCCACTCCTTTCTCTCTAAAAAATCCGATATTTAGCAAAACGATACGCCAGATAATAACCCAGCCCGATAAATACGAAGGAAACTACCGATTTTATCAATCCTAGTGCGGTCGATACAGAGTACTGAGCATCCTGTAGACCAATTCGGTAAATCATCGTGTCCAAAATATCACCTGATTCATACACTAGCGGATTGTACAGGTTGAACACTTGGTCAAATCCCCCGTTCAGGACGTTGCCAAGGCTGAGTGTAAGCATCAGGATCATAATCGGGCGAATACCCGGAAGCGTAATATGCCAGGTCTGCTTCCATCTTCCGGCACCATCGATTACAGCAGCTTCATAAAGAGAGGAGTCAATGCTGGTTAAAGCCGCCAAATAAATAATCGTCCCGAATCCAAACTCCTTCCATTGATCTGTGATCACTAGTACGTATGGGAACCAGCTATTGTCCGCTAGAAATTGAATAGGCTGCATGCCTAGTGCTTTTAAAAGCATGTTGACAATCCCGCTGCTCGGAGACAGTACATCTACGATAATCCCGCCCAAGATAACCCATGAGAAAAAGTGCGGCATATAAATAATCGTCTGAATCGAACGTTTGAAGCCGTTTACACGAACCTCATTAAGCAATAAAGCCGCTATAACTGGCACGGTCAGCCCAGCAATAATTTTCATGACGGAGATAAATACAGTATTCCATACGACCTGACCAAAACCGGGAAGCTCAAACAAATAACGAAAGTTTTCGAGCCCTGTCCAGTTCATATTCTTAAACCCTGAAATCGGGGAAAAATTCTGGAAGGCAATTACAAGGCCAGCCATCGGAATATAACTAAAAATAATGATTACTATTAAGGCAGGTAAAATCATTAAATGGAGCGGAATATTACGTAGAAATTGCTTAGTATTAAAGTGCATATGCTTTCTCCTCCTTGTATCTCAATTATAGAGCAGCCCCAAATTGCCTTAATAGTGTAGCGTATTGACTTTAAGTATCTTTTGTTGACCTGGTTATCGAACCGAATAGCTGTTCAGCCAAAAAAAGAACTGCCCGTTTGTCATTATCATGACTAGGGGCAGTCCTCTTCTGCGTCGTTTTTACTAGTTTGCTTTTACGATATCATTTACTTCTTTCGTTATTTGATCTCCACCGAGCTTTTTCCAGTTGGCTACGAATTTGTCGAATTCATCGATAGGAAGACTTCCGTAAATGATTTTGACAAAGGTCTCTGCACGCAGTTTATCCAAGGTAGCCGCTTTGCTGTTCATCGTTTTAGTTGGGGCATAAATGAACTCATTCATCAACACCAAGTCATTGTCGCGGTAGTGTTTGATAACCGATTGTGAGCTAAGCGGCCCAAAGATCCGTTCCATATGCCATTTATCAAGATCTCCACCGCGGTAGCTTTGAATATCATCATAGAATAATTTAGCTTCAAGGCCCATGTTTGAGGTATCTCCCGATTCAAGGGCTTTTTCCACTTCATCCTGTGCCTTTACATTTTTGTTCGGTGGCAGGTTGGATACAACCGCGTTTTGGAAGCCCAGACCTGTGTCCCCGTTCAAATATTTTGCCCGTTCTGTTTTAGCGGACTCCCCAAACATTTTCTCTGCTTGGAAGTTAAGCAGCTTGATCAATGCCTCCGGATGCTCGTAGCCCTTACGGACCGCGAATACGCCTCCAATCGTAAGATGGTTTTGGGTTTTGGCAGGTTGGTCATCAATAGATTGTACTGGATAAGGCACCCAGTTAACATTTTGATCCTTTTTAATCATGTCCTTTACTTGGAAAGGGGCCCATTGCGGCAAAAATAACATACCGGATTTACCAGCATTCACATCCTCCATCGCTTTGGCAAAGTCTTTTACCCCAAACTCTGGATCAATGACTCCTTCCTTATACAATCTTTGCAGCTCCGCAAGTCCAGCCTTTACCTCCGGTTGAATCGTACCATTCACAACCTCGCCATCGGCGTTTTTGATCCAAGTTTCCAGGTAAGCATGGTACCCGAGTAGAAACGCATTGATTGGCAAGTCCTTGTTCAACGAAATGCCGTAAGTATCCTGTTTGCCATTTCCGTCTGGATCTTTAAATGTAAAGTCTTCTGCAATCTTAATAATATCCTGCATGGATGTTGGCTCTGCCAGATTCAGCTTGTCCATCCAGTCTTTTCGAATCCATATCATATCAGAGGAATCCAGCGAACCCGGGAAGCTTACCATCGCCATCAGTTTTCCATCTTTCGTAACCGGCTTTAGCCCTGCTCCGTCCTCTTCTGCGTAATATTCTTTGACAAGATCCGAAGCATATTTATCAAATACCCCGGTCAAATCCTCCAACATGCCAGCTTCATAAAGCTGCTCAAATTGCACCGTGGACACCTTTAACAAATCAGGCAAATCCCCGCTCGCCAAGGTAACGTTCATTTTATCGTTATAGTTGGCATCAGCCACAATCCAGTCATAGGACACTTTAATCCCAAGCTCTTCCTCGTATCCTCTGGTCCAGATGTTATTGGAATGTGTATCGCCCTGCGCCAACGTCTCTTTGCCTGTTTCGTTCATCGTGGAGCGAAGTTTGATCGGCGGATCATATTTGGTTAAAGGGCCGCCTTCCATTTCCGTTTGCGCACTAGTGTTTCCCTCTGCGGTACTACTACTGTTTCCACTATTATTGCTGGAGCAACCACTGAAAACTAATGATAAAACAATGGCCGATGCCATTAAAGGCAAGCCTTTAATCTTTCTTTTCATCTATTGAACCTCCCTTATTTTCTATATCCTAATTGTAAGAAGAAAGCGTTAACACAGCGAGTGTGAACCGTTTACATTCGGTATCTTTTCTTTACCTATTCATGTTCGCCTAACAAAGCTCCGCTTTAGGGTCACTCTGATTATCATAATACTGTGAGTTTGTAAGTGTCTACGTATTGGTAATTAATTACACAAAAAAGAGGCTGATCCTTATGCTATCCCTTAAGAATCTTAGCCGTCAAGATTACCTATTTAGTGAGCCGGCGGTGCATAGTGTAGGCGGATTGGACTGAGGATTGCGCGGAGGAATGGACTGAGGATTGCGCGGAGGATTGCGTTCAGGATTACGCGAAGGATTAAATTAAGCGTTGAATTACGTTGAATTACGCGGTATTACGCGTTTAATTGTATTTAGTACACTTATAATGCATCAAATCACTCGGCCAAAGGATATAAGTGTATTCCGTACACTTATATTCTTGCTTTTCTCGCCAGTAGGTGAATTCTCTAGTTTTTAGTTGCAGAGAATGCAATTAAAGATACACATTCACCTTTTGCATAAGAAATAGCTGTATAGAATGCAGTTATTTTGCGGATTCCAGCAAGAATCGGCGCACAAAAAATGCTGAGAGAATACTGGAAACTGCATCTGCCAGATAGAGATGCTTTAGTCAATCCGCCGCGCTGCAAACTAAAAAACCAAACAGCGATTCTCCAATCGTCGGAGAATCGCTGCCTGGCTGTCTTTTTAACACTTATTGACCAATGATCTGATCGGTCTTTCCTTGCAGCTCCACTAGCTTCATGATCACCGAAGCCGCCAGCGCTTTTGTTACATTCTGCTGCGGATTAAACTTGCCGTTGTCATCCTTTAAGAGTCCCAATTTCACAACAAGAGCCACGGCCCCTTTATTGTTTATAGCTGAGCTATCACTAAACTGACTTACAGTCACATCTTTATCAAGATAAGCTGTGAGTTTATTGTATTTCAAGAAATTAGCCAGATGAACAGCAAGCTGTTCCCGGGTTAACTTACTCTCTACTTGCAGGCTTTCATCCTTATTGATCCATTTACGATCTGCTGCAAAAATAACTGCATCATAATATGAATTCTCTGGCTTCACGCCTGCCACAGTTTTTCGTTCATTATTATTATAATAATTGGTGAAATTTGGACTAGAAGCTTTGGCAAGATAGGATAACCAATCACCGACAGTTATTTCTTGATCCGGGTTCACTTTGCCATCGGCATCCGGTGTAATCACATGGTGGTTTACCAATTCTGATAATTCCCGCTCTGCTGCATGACCTTTGATATCCGTTGCAGATAGTTGAGCATCTTGCTGACCGAGGTAATCATACACCGCAACCCATTTTCCAGTGGCTGCATCCAAAACCTGATTCAATCCATTAGATTCATCAAAGGTTGTATCATATACCAGCTTCACCTTCGGTGCGACATAGTTACTATAAGTATTGTATCCGCCAACCTGAGTATACTTCAGTTTAGTCTGATATTTAGGTTTATAACTTTCGAGCGCTTCTTTCTTGGAAATTGTTGCATCAGGCGATAATGTGATTCCATCGATACCGCTTATCCGATTCCCCATGTAAGAAGTCAGTCTGCCGTAAAGATCCAAGCTTACCGTAATGGTGCTGTCACTCACAGGAATTCCTTGATGATATCTAATAAACTGGTATCCATATCCTGATCCGTCTGAAGTCAAACTCGAATTATCCCCGTATTCTACCAGCTTTAGCTTCTGGCTCGCCTGAGGATATAGACTATTAATTATACTAAGCGCTTTCACCTTCGCTTCAGCCTCACTAAGCTTCTTACCTCCAGCAGGTGCCGGCTCTTCCTTCTTCTTATCCTGAATAGCACCATAAGCTTGAACCTGGTACTGCAATACTTCACCGGTCTTTGCATCGATCTCGGCAGAGGATTGTTCTGGAAAGCCAGCACCAATGTAACGATCATTTCCATTACTGCCCCAGTATAGCTGCCAGATTTTCCGATCTGAATCCTGATAGTCATTTCTCAAGGTTTGCGAGATCAATTTACGATCTGCCGGGATATAAGCAACCTTCTCTACAAGCTGTGCTGCTTCTTTTGCAGAAAGCTCTGTACTAGAACTTCTTGCCTGAAAAACATCCTTGCTCTTCGCTACTTCTGAATACACGACTGAGGTGGATACGGATTCTTTTCCTTCATAATCTATCCGCTTGCCCGTTAATGCATCGATAGGATATTGAGACTGATCTATTGGACGCCAGCCTAGGATCCAGTTGTTAGGTTTTCCGTTCTTATAAATAGGAATGTAAAATAGGCCCACATCAAACTGTTCCGCAAATTGCTTCTGTGCTTGCTCCAAGGTAATCTTGGGCTGTGCAGACGGGTACTCAAGCCCTTGAGAAGACTTAGAGAATTGCGTTACAGTTCCGTTACCATCCACAACTATGTTAATGCTGTCCGATCCAGAAGGAATACCATTTTTCAGAATACTGAAGTTATATCCATATTGAACAGGACCGAATAATGATTCCGAAAAATAACTATAACCAACATTCTCATTTAATTGCAGCTCACTGCTCTTAACCGATGAGGCTGCCTTAGCCACAAAAGTCTTGGCGATCTCCAATGCCTGAGTCTGCGATACTTTCGGTGGATAATAGGATTCGTTCTTCTCCTGGGAGAATGAGAGATAGGTGTTGATGATATCACCATTAATGGCGTCTACCTCACTGCTAAAACCATATCCCATATTCCCTTCTTGAACCTGCCACTGAATATGCCAGATCATTTGATTTGCTGGAGCTGGGTAGCTTTGGTTAGATCCCAGTTGGACATTGTTTACAGTTGCATCCTTTAGGGATGGGAATAGTTCTTTTAACTTTGCAATGGCTTGCTCCTGCGTGAATTTCACTTTTGCAGGATCAGCCTCAGATTTCGTAGTCGTAGCTGGAGCCCCTGATTGCGTACTAACCTGCGTTACCAAAGTGTTGCTATTAACAGATATAGAATCGGCTGCGGCTAAGCCAGGGGGTAAGAGTAACGCGAGTGCAACGGAAGTGATTAATACCGTTTTAGCTGTTTGATGAACAAAAAGAGTACTATTGCTTTTCAAAAGAATTCATCCTCCTCTAACACGTGATTCATATTATTATACAGATATTTTCTTGTATTTTCCATAATTATTTAACGACAGGAAATTACGACATTTTTGTGATGTGAGCTATAATGGTAAACAGTTGCAGCTATAATTCATCTAGAAAGGGGGTCACCGACATTACTGACTGGAACCTTCAGCCGCTTATTGACGGTATTACTAACCTAGACATTCGCAGTTGTTTGATCATTCAACATGGAGAACCCATACTGGAGCATTACCGCGATCCACAAATCGCTGAAGAGCTTGGCAAAATCAACTCGTGCACCAAAAGCGTACTCTCCGCCTTAGTTTGCATAGCCATAGATAAACAAATGATTCCACCTCCAGACACACCTATTTCTTTATTTTTTCCTTCATTAAAAGAAGATCGTGACCCACGTAAAAGAGAGATCACTATCGAACACTTATTAACGATGACCGGAGGCTTTAACTGGACAGAGTTTGGTGGGCAGAATTCTTTTCCGGCCATGACTAAAACCGCAGACTGGATAAAATTTGTGCTTGCACAGCCATTAGCTCATACACCAGGAACCGTGATGACTTATAACTCAGGCTCCTCTCAGCTCTTGTCCGCAATCCTGCGTGATTGTGCTGGACAGGCGGTTGCAGAATTTGCCGAAGATCAGCTGTTTCAACCACTTGGCATTCAAAGCTATCACTGGGAGAGCGATCCGCAAGGCATACATACCGGTGGGTTCGGACTTCATCTGAAGCCGGAGGATATGCTGAAATTCGGCTTACTTTATTTGCAAGAGGGACGCTGGAAGGATCAGCAGATCCTTTTTTCAGATACAATTCAGCAATCTACCCGCCCTTACGTTGAAGCCAATCATCCGCAAAAAGGATTCTACGGCTGGCATTGGTGGGTATCCCAATTCAATGCAGGTTCAGAGCAACAGCCCAACGAGATCCCTTATTATTTTGCACTCGGCTTTAAAGGGCAGCATATCATTGTAGTTCCTGCTTACGAGCTGGTTGCCGTTATCACCGCGGATAAGTACAAAAAAGGCTCTCCTGCAAATGTTTTCGGCCGATTTATTGTGCCGGCTCTTCTAGGGCAGTAAGAACCAGGAATCACATGCAGTTCTATGTGTGGATACCACACAATCCATAAAGCAGCCGCAGCCATAGACTGATAAAGTCTTGGGCTGTCGCTGTTAGATTTGTACAAATGATCGCTATTAATTTTTCTTCAACTCGTTTGCTGCAAGCTTAAATGACACCAAATTTCTTTAATGCGTAGGCTATCCCGTCTTCACTTGCTTTTTTTGTAACAAAATCGGCTTTTTGTTTTAACTGTTCCGCTCCGTTTCCCATCGCAATTCCCAACCCCACATACTCCAACATGTCGATATCATTCCCACCGTCACCAAACGCGATAGCCTCTGACTTGCTAATACTCAGATAATCCAGCACTTGTTTAATCGCCGTTGATTTAGAAACTTTTGTTTCTTCAAGCACATTCATAACGTATCCGTGAAAACGTTCGAACCGTAATTCAGGAAATCTATCTTGGAATTTTTGCGCTTCATTTTCGTCCGCATACAAGCATATACAGTAAACCTCCTCTGGCAGAGCGCTCAATTTTTCGGGATATTGTGTAAGACTCAAAGTCTCCTTTAATGCCTTCATAACGCGCTCATCCTCGGAACCTATTCCGTTCATAGTTAAAAATTCGGTGAAATAGGACATGCCATGTCCGTTCAACTCAGCAAAAGCCGAGAGTTCCCGCACGGTTTCTGTTGAAAGCGTTGATTTATAGATAACGTTATCCTTACATTTGATAAGCGCACCGTTAGCAGAAATAAAGGTATCAATGCCCATAGACTTGAACTCTTCACATAAGTTATGCGGTCTCCCTGTTGCAACTACGACTTTAATTCCTCTCTCTATCAACTTCTCAATTGCTTCTATCGTGCTAAGTGGGATACTTCTATCAATTTCACTCTTTAGAGTACCGTCCACATCAAAAAATACAATCTTATACATATTATGAAATAAGCCTCCCCGTTCGATCGTAACTAGATAGATTATATTTCATGGGATCTAAAACAAGAAGGAAGCCGATCACACGGATCAGCTTCCTTCTTGTTTTCTTATTCAGCTTCGGCACAACAAGCTTACGTCGTTAATTTTGCATATACCACAAAAAATAACATCATTTCACCAATGATCAGGTAATTAGGTATAAGGAACAACAAATCTACTGCGAAAAAAACACCAAGTAAACCTAATAACAACGCCAAATGGAATATCCCTAACCGTTGCTGTATACGTCTATATTTATGGAAGACCAGTGAGGTAGAGAAGAAGTAGAGCAGGACCGATCCAAAAACAAAACACACCATAAATATATAATTTAATTGATCTAAAAATAACAGTTGGATCGAAGCTGCAATCATACTCAAGGATACATAAATAAATAAATGCCCGTAAATTATGGTTTGCCCGGCAGTCTCTATAGTCTTATCCACTTTCTTTTCAACATTATCAAAATATTGCCACCACATAGCTATAATTAATAGAAAAGTTAATAATGCAAATACAATAGATTGCCACGTCCAGTGGCTAGACTGTAAAACCGCAAGGATACTGACCACTGATTCCCCAAGCAGAATAAGCGTAAACAGCGAAAAGCGTTCCAATAAATGATGAGTATTGATCGGACTTTTTACCAAGTATTTCCGGCCTACTAATGGAAGCAGAATGTCTACAGTAATTCCCGCATACAAAACTACATAACGCATCCAAGAGTCAAAGAAAAGTGATAAAGAAGAGATCACTAATCCAATCCAAAATCTGCTTCCCAAATACCGGGCAGTGCCCTTTCTATCAGCCGCTTCATTCTTATTTATCGTAAGATATTGAATGGCTGTCATAGCTCTTAAACCAACATAACCTATTAAGAATGGCATATAATATTGATCAAAGTTAACCGATAAGCTCGCCGTCATTATTAATACAAAAAATAATTGTAGAATCAAGAATATCCGATGTGAAAAGATATCTTGCCCAAACCGATTCACAAAAAGCGATTGCCCTACCCAAGCCCACCAGATCGGAATAAATATTAAGATAAATTTGGATAAGTATTCAAGTGGAATTGTACCAGCCTCTACATGCAATAGGACATGGCTCGCTTTTGAAACTGCTGCTACAAAAAGCAGATCATAAAATAGCTCCAGCCAAGTAACTTTCTTCTCAGCAATGGATACTGTACTGTGCTCAAATCCCGATGTGCGTTTATTCATCGTCTGACTCCCTTGGTTTGGATGTGTATTTCTAATACAGTTTATCGAATACTTATCCATCTTAACCGAATTGATATACTAATTTGAAGACCCTTTACCTAAAAATAAAACCAGCAAGCCTCCACACAGGGAGCTTGCTGGTTTTTAGTAAATAAAGTTATTCCCCGGCAATACCGGAGCGTTCCACACTTTCTACAAAATGACGCTGTACGAACAAATACAGAATCAGAATTGGCAGAATGGTTAGAATACACGCCGCCATAACCTGATTCAGTCCAGTTGGGGCCATCCCAATAGAACCCGAAGTCATTTGCGACATCGTCTCCGCTGCCTGATTATTGGAACCATAAAACATCGCTAATCGCTGCGACAGATTATAGAAATCCGGTGTTGTTAAATACGTATTCGGTTCAAAGCTGTCATTCCAGTGCCATACCACAGAGAACAAGAATACGATCAGCATTGCCGGCTTGGCGATAGGAAACATGATTTTCCAGTACGCTCTGAATGCGCCTGCACCATCGATACGTGCTGCTTCCTCCAACACTTTAGGCATTCCGCGATAGAACTGAATAAAGATCAGTACGAATAATGCCCCCTTCAACCCGTGCCCAAACATAGAAGGAACCACAAACGGCAAATGTGTATTAATCCACCCCAAGTCACTAAAGAACAAATACAGTGGCACAACAATCGTCTGCGGTGGAACTAGAAAAGTAAACAGCAGCAGAACGAAACATACTGCGTAGCCTGGGAAACGGTATCTGGCAAAACCATAACCGATTAAGGAACAGCTTAAGATTTGCAGAACCGCACTCCCGAAAGAAATAATCGCACTATTTGCGAACCCGGCCCAGAATTTAAGCGAATCCCATGCCAGAAAATAGTTGCCAAAACTTATCTTTTTCGGAAGCCATTGCACTGTGGCATCAGCTACATCTGTTACTTGCATCATGGATTTGGATACCATGTATAACAAGGGATATAGGAATACGAACGTTAAGCTGAGAATAACCAAGTAATAAAAAGCGATATTCAGCACCTGAAGCGAACGTTTCACGACCCTGTCCAGCCTGCCGCTTGCTTTTAGACGAGTTGTCAGATGTTCCATGTTCGTTGTCCGAACCTGCTTTACGGATTCCTTCAACATCTTCTACTTCCTCCCTTCGGTGGCACCGAGCGACTTGCTGAATAACAGGAAGACCAAACCCAGAACCAAGAAAATAAACACAAAATAAATCCAGCCCATCGCTGAGCCATATCCAAAATCATTATTCTTAAAGACGACATTCAAAATATGACTCATGATTTGATTATCTGCCTTCGTGAATGAGCTGACGATACTAAACAACGTGTTTACAAGCATCATCGGCATAATCATCGGGAAGGTGATTTTCCAAAAGCTTTCCCACGCGGTTGCTCCATCACATTTGGCCGCTTCATACAGTGAAACAGAAATCGTCTGTAACCCCGCTAGAAAAATCAGAATTTGCACGCCAGAATCCCACATCACCAGCGTTAAAGATTCTGCATATTTCAGCAACGACTTCAAAATGTCGCCGGGGATAAAGTTATGGAGCTTATCATATAAATCCTGATTATAAAAAATCGGTAAATTTGCGGCACCCTGATCCATCAATTTGCCCAGGATCGCCCCTGAAGCAATGATGACCGGCAAAAAGAACACGCCACGAAAAAAGGTTTTTCCTACGAGTCCGCGATTTAGCAGAATCGCACAAAAGAGCGAAAAGATAAGAATTAACGGAACCTGAGTCACCGTCGACACCATCGTCGATTTGAGCAGAGGCAAGAAATTAACATCTGTAGTAAAAGCGGCGCGATAATGCTCCATCCCAACAAAAGTGGCCAGTAAGCCGCCTTTGCTCACTTGGAGATCCTGAAAGGAATAATACAAGGAACGGCCCAGCGGAACAGCCATAAACACCAGAAATCCGACCAGCCACAGGCCGATGAAGGAATATCCTTCAACGAAATAACGCGCTCGCATCGATAGCTTTGATTTTTTCACTTCATCATCCTCCTGTTACCGCATAGCCGAATGCCTCGACGGTCTGACCAGACACGTCAACAGACTGCTCATTATAGTTGACTATAATGCTCACACCGTTTGCATAAGTCGTCCGAAAGACTTTACTTTGCAGCTGCTCATGATTCGTCATTTGCTGGTTGCTAATGCTGTCATAGACCTCTTTCAATGCGAGATAATTCTGCACAGAAGGTGCCAGCCAGTTCTCAAGACTAGAGCTGAACAGCCGGTCTGCCATGGTTCTCTGAAGATCGCTAGTCGGAGCATAGGTTAATTCATAACTTGGAAGGGCTCCATATTCCAGCGCCCGTAAGGTTTGGTTACGGGAATCATCGTACAGATTAACCGGGCTTGCTGTATAAGGCACTAAGCCGTGTAACACTAGTTGATAAAAAGGAATCGCCCGATCTGTATAGACAAATTGACTGGAGTCGAGCGGCACCTGATCAATCCGGTTCACATGTCCTAATGTATAGGCAAAACCATAATCTACTGCCGTGTTAAGCTCACCCTTACGGAAGTTATCCAATGCATTAACATAAGTATCTTCTGTAAGCTGGCGGTCCGTATTGGATTTATTATCCTCATCGGAGTATAGCAAGCTTCCAAAGTGTTCAAACTGTACACCCTTCACACCCAGATCCTGAAACTTGCTTAACTCAGCATTACTGCGTTTTGCGATAACACTAGGTTTCATTAAATAGAAATAATCATCCGTATTCCACCGGGTAGAGAGATAATAGACGTACTGCTTCAAGACTTCACGATTAATACCGCGCACAGCATCTCTGCTTGCCTTCACGCCGTTGCTATCTTGGAAAGGTTTCACGTAGTTAGCTTTCAAATAAAGATTTACGCCCTTGCCTGCGGCATATTCCTGAAGCTCTTTAAGTCCCTTTTTGCCTCCCAGCTTCTTCTCAACAGGGAATTGTTCTGGCTGGTTTCCGTATAAACCATTTTTGGACCATCCCTCGATCGTAATCTCTAGCTGAGTAACACCCTCTGCCTGATATTGATCAATCATGTCCTTGATTTGTTTAAACGTAGCTGCTTCTATAAAAGTTGAACCGATGACTTCATCACGTGAAATCCCACCGAGCACTTGAAGATACAATGGCGTGTTCTCAAGAACTACTTCCTTGACCTTTTTCTCTTCCATTAAGTAATTACGGTATTCCTTCGCCATCCCAACGTAGTTGGCTTCCTCACCTTGGAGCAGAACATAACGTACGCTACGATCGGTTTTGATCATCTCACCCTGATAATAAGGAATTTGGCCGGAATTGCCGACAAAAATAACATCATCCTTGCGCAGGGTAAATTCACTTGATGCTCTATAAAGCGAAATAGCGCGAATGCCTGATGGAACACCGTTGATTTTAGCGTCGGTATCTCCCTTAGTAACAATTGCTAAATATCCTGTGTCTCCCTGATAGATTCCAAACACTGGCAAAGCGATAGCTTTTTTAAGAGGTGCCGCCTTTTGCCAAGAGTTATCCGTAATTTCATGATTTTGTTTCACGAAGGTTTCGTCCCCGCCGTAAATGTATTCAGAATAACCTTTCAAATAAGCGGGATGATCTTTCCGAAACTCCAGCAATGCCCCTGAACCATCTGGAAGCATCATTGCCCCCTCTGCATCTTCTCTAGCCGCATGAAAAAATGGCAGCACCTCCAGACTCGTGAATTTCGCATTCCCCTCTTCCTTCAAATACTCCTGTGGAATGGAAGCCTCAAATCCATTAGCAGTCAGTCTGTACTCCAGAGCAAAAGAAAGCTTCAGGCTAATAAAAGCAAACTCCGCGCGGACGACATCTTGCTCAATCGTTACGGTAACCGTGGAGTCTTCATCTTTAAGTGGGTAGACCTGTGTAATATCAGCCCCCTGTGTGTATCTGGCATAAATCGGCGCGGTCGTGTATTTCTTAATATTTGGCATGGCTGTTCGCTCCAGCTGTGGAGATCCAAGCCACTCCTTGTTTGTGATTTTGTCTGTGATGCGAAGATTCCCCGATTTCTCATCTACATATAAAATATAGCGTTCGTTCTCCAGTGCTTTTGTTCCAGGCGTGACCGGCTGCAGCTCAACCTTCTGAACAAGTGCTGCTACAGCTGCTGGAGCCTGCTCTTCTGCCGGAGCCGTGGTCTCCTTTTCTTGCACAGCAGTGGCCTGCCCTTCAGCTGGTTCAGTCACCACCGATGTTTCCTCTTGCCCAACCTCTTTGCTTTCTTCAGTCTGAACAGACTGCGCAGCGGTAGACGGATCGGCGGAACTGTGTAGGGGTTGAACATTTATCACTGCGAACAGCATCATCACAACAATACAGAGAATGCCCCGCACTTTAACTTTTTTTCTCATCGTGTTACCTTTCCCTCCTTACGCGCGCAATCTCAACTCTTTGAGCAGATCGACAATAAATGAAACAAATTGATTGGAAATACCAAACAGCAAAATGCCTACAAACCAGATAATGGCGATCCCTATTACACTGATTATGGTGATAAAAATAACCTTGCGAATCTCAAAATCATGCAGGATCTTCACCTTCATTAAAATCAACCAAGCCACCCATAGAATCACAAACTTGTGCAGCAGATTGAAGGTTGAAGCCTCATCCAGCGAAAGGACCAACGTTAGCAGTGTGACTGGGATGATAAAGAGCATGTATGGAACAAGCGCAAAGGCACTACCCACAAAAATCTCTTTAAATTTCCCCTCACCATCCATAATCGTACTGACACCCCAGTTCGAAATACACCAGGTCAACCAAGGAACGATAAGCCAAATAAACTCATGAAACATAGAGATTTCATGCGGCTCTCTAGTTTGAAAAGCATACCCTGTAATCAGAATCGAGATCATTCGTGCCACAAAGGTCAGTAGAACGATGGCAATCCCCTGTATCCAGCGGATACGCTGCTTTCCTTGAATATCGTTATAGAACTGATAAGGATGAACTACAACCTGATGAATCATTCGCAAAGTGTTCATCCAATCTCCCCCTTTGCCGGGTCCAAAACTGCCTTGTTTCCTCTATACAGCCAGGCATGGAATCTCCGGTATAATCTCGGCGCACTCCAGAACAGTACTAAGAACAGTCCAATTCCGCCGGCGAAGAAATAAGTAAAGTGCTCCCGGATATACAATTTACGATATTCGCGGAAAGCGGATGAATAGTCAGCTTTGGAATTTGAAAGCTTGAAATAGCTCATAGATTCCTTATATTGCTCTGCTTTATAAAGCGCTTTGCCAATAGCCTGATAAGCCATATCATAATTGGCGTTCAATCGCAGCACCTCTTGCCATAAGGATTGCGCTTCGTCATAGCTGCCATCTACATATAGCAAAGATGCCTGATGAACCAAATCCGCAAACGGCGTGGTCCGGAAGCGATCGATTCTGCCCCGTCCTTTATCCACTACATAGATCAAACCATCAGCGGTTTGATCTACGGCGGAAGGAGTCACGAAGAGTCCATTCTGATCCCCAATCCCGCCGAAGCTGAATAACAAATTCCCCAGCTTGTCATATTGAAAGACTTTACTGGACTGCAAATCCAGCGCGGTTATAAATCCGTTCTTATCAATACTGATCCCCATAAAGGAAGCCATACTGAATGGACCCTCGGAGTAATAATCGCCATACCAGTGTTTACCAATGTTCAGCGTATCTACGCCTACCGGAGATAACCGTTTGATCTGGTTATACTCTTCGCCCAGGGTTGTGCTGTAGATAAATCCTTCTTCATCCAGATCCACGTTGGAGAACTCAGAAGGTTTAACGGTCGCCAGCTGGTTCTGCTGCTCTTTGGTGGCCACCAGCTTAATTAAGAGTCGTGTCCAGGAGAAGCCTACATGGTTCGCTCCATAGAACCCCTTGAACTTACCGCCCGAGTCAATTTGCAGCAACCCCTGCGTGTTACCATCGCTCACCACATACATATAATCACGCTTATCTACAACTAATTTAGAAGGAGAATAAGAGAAATTAGCACCCAGTAATGGGCTATCCGGTTTTAGAAACTCTTTTACGAACTTGCCATTTTTATCAAAAATAGCAATACGCGCGTTTTTTGTATCTGCTACATATACCGTTCCATCCTCTTTCACGAATACACCCTTCGGCTCCTGCAGCTTGCCGCTGCCTTCCGCATCACCGATCAGATTTAGCAGACGACCGTCCTTATCCATATGAACAATACGGCTATTGCCCGTGTCTACTACGTAGAGTGAATCGTCATCACTAATAAAGAGAGATTCCGGATTTTTGAAGGACCCCGTATCTGTTCCTGTTGGATCGATAGAAGAATCGTAGAGATAACCATTAATCGAGCGGACCTCATTGCCGGACTGATTCCACGTATACCCCTCATACGGGGCTTCGCCAGCTAGCGCCTGCCCTGGAAGCAGCAGCACTGGCAGTGTCAGCGTCACCAGTAGCCCTGTTAGCAGCATTTTTTTCATATTACGTCTTATCATCATGACTCCCCCTATTCCTTCAGCCCCGAATGGGCCATTGTCTGAAGCACCATCCGCTGCGTTAATATAAAGACAAGAATAGTCGGGAGAATCATCAAGAAGCTTGCTGCCGCCAAAGTACCTACCCTAGCAACGACTCCGGCTCCACCACTGATGGTTTGGATGGCAAGCGGCAATGTCTTCATTTCCTGAACAGTCGTATAGACCATTGAAGGATACGGATCATTCCAAGCAGAAATGAAGCTAAATAAAGCAAAAGTCGAAATCGCCGGTTTAAGCATTGGCATCACAACCACCCAGAATACCTTCCATTCTGAAGCCCCGTCTATGCGGGCCGCCTCTAATAAAGCGTCTGGAAGCTGCCGCAGGAACTGGGTCATAAGAAACATTCCCATCGGTGCAGCCAGATAAGGTAAGATCATTGCAAAATACGAATTCATTAATCCGCTGCGGCTAATCAGCAGATATTGCGGTATTTGCAATACTAAGGGTGAAAACATCAGCGCCGCCACAATCATACTAAAGATAGCGCTTTTAAATGGCATATTGTGCTTGGCAAGCGGATAAGCCGCCATTGCTGAAATTAAGACACCCCCGACCACAATCCCCGATGTAACGACCACGCTATTGAAAATAAACCGTGAGAACGGCACCGCCGAAGTTCCGGTAATTAACAGCAAATCACGAAAGTTCACCAACGTCGGATTCACTACGAAAAACCGCGGTGGGAACAGGAATAGTTCGCTTGTTGGTTTTAAAGCAGTCACTGCCATATAGACAAGTGGCAGCAGCATAATTAGGCCAAACACCGTTAAGAACAGATATAAAAAGATGCCGCCATAGTCAATACGCCGTAAATTTATTTTGTGCATCCTAATCCCTCCCCAGCACTTTGAAGATGAGACGGTTGAGCCCAAGCATCAAAGCGAACAGTAATACAGCAATCGCTGACGCATATCCCATCTCAAAGCGGATAAATGCGTAGTCGAACAGATGCGCCATAATCGTATGGCCTGCATAAAGGGGACTCGGAAATCCAACAAGCCGCATACTGACGTCAAATACGGTAAGCGAACCGACCACCTGCATCACCGCACCGAATAACAGCTGTGGTTTGACGCATGGAATCGTAATGTACCATAGCTCCTGCCAGCGGTACTTGACCCCATCAATTGAGCCAGCTTCATATAAATCTGTCGGTACATTTTGAAGTCCGGCCAGAAAAGCAAGGAAACCTACCCCCATACTCATCCATAAGGAAACTATGATAATCACCGGTACGATCGAATCTACATTTTGTAGAAATAAATAAGGTTCATTGATAATCCCCAGCTGAATGAGCCAGTGATTGAGCAACCCCTTGCGGTCGCCGGCGAACAAATACAACCAAACCACGGACATTGCTACTGCACTTGTAATCGATGGCACATAGTAGCATAGGGTATAGAAAAAGCGGAACTTCTGCGGAATCTGGCTAATCAGCCAGGCCAGCAAGAAGGCCATAATATAACCTATCGGACCTGTAATAATGGCAAATTTCAGCGTAATCCCAACAGCTTTAAGAAAGATATCATCGTCTACAAACAACAGCTTATAGTTAGAGAAGCCAATGAATCTCGGTGTCTCAATAATGTTGTAATAGCTGAAGCTTAAAACGACGGACATGATAATAGGAACAATAGTAAAAACGGTGAACAGAATCAGGAAAGGGGCCAAGAAATAATAGGAAACTTTATTTTTCTTGATATCCAACCAAAGCTGAGCCCATTTCCCGGGAGTTTTCGTCGGCTGCATCTGTACGGCTTCGTTCTGTGCCGGTGTAATTATTTCACTACTCATTTCTGACCTCCTTCCTCTTTAGCGCTTGAAGTCTGGGAAGTTTCAATTCCGAACTCTTCGCGTTTCTTACTAAGCTCTTTATTGATTTCACGCACACCTTGCTCCATCGCCTCCCGCGGGAATTTACCGTTGAGCACAATTTCATTCCAGATGTTGGCGATATGCCGGGTCGTGTAATATCCTCCAAGCACCACTTCGCGCTCTTTAAACCACTCCCACTGTTCCATAATGGCGTCGATATCTTCTTGCTGCCACGGCAGACGTTTGAGTGCTTCAACATTGGCTGTATTCCAACGAGCTTCAACACCCAGCAAAGACTCAAGCTCTGAGCCGAAGTTCTCCTGTGCATCCGCACTGGTCCACCATTTCATGAACTCCCAAGACTCTTCCTTCATATCCGTATCCTTAAAAATAATTCCTGTCTGTGCAAGCCCGCCTGTAGAACGGTTAATCTGTCCATCGGCTTGTTCAATACCCGGCATTGGTTTCATGCCCCACCAGCCTGTCAATTCAGGTGCGGCAGTAGATAACAGAATGTATGTGGAATAATCAGCAACGCCGATTGGCATCTCTCCAGAACGGAAACGGTTATAGAAATCCGCTTGTTTCTGCAGCTTGTAGTTCGTAAAGAGTCCCGTCCACATTTTCATAGCTGTCAGTGCTTCTGGTGAATCCAGATCAGACAACATCCCATTATTCTTATAGAAATCTCCACCATACTGGAATAAGAACGGCGCAAACTCATTAATGGCTAGACTCGGATTGTTCGGGGCATGTGGATAATAGAAGTCCATCCCGTTTTGTTGCAGCACAGGAATCAGTTCCATAACCTCTTGCCACGTATTCGGAATATCCTTCTCGCTAATGCCCAGCTGTGCCATAATATCTTTCCGGTAAAAGAGCATCGTGAAGTTCTGATTCTCCGGCAATGCGAAGTCTCCGTTATCATACTTATAAGGAATCAGTGCACCCGCTCTGAAACGTTCAGCAACCTCTTGATAATCTGAGAATTCATTCAGATTCACGAGTGAATTCCGCACCGCGAAGTCAATCGGCACTTCACCCTCAACCCCCAGTGCCACATCGGGAGCAAGTCCGGCAGTATTGGCTAATAACAGAATCTGCTTCTGATCCGCTGCAAGCGTAGGAATAATATTGACGTTCACCTTGATGCCCGTGTTTGGTGTAAAGTCCTCATCCACCATTTGCTTAATGATCTCCGCCCAATCACGTCCACGAGAGATCCAGACATCCAGCACCTTTTCATTTTTGTACGTATTCCCTATGCCGCTGTAATCCTTTGTAAAAGAACTAAAGAAGTCATACGTCATCGTCCCTACACGGGTATACCAAGGAGCCGCGTCTTTAGGCCATGGCTGATCTTCCGACTTCACTTCAATATAGTCCATTACAATACTCTGCTTCATTAATCCGTTGACCCATAAGCCAAGCGATGACTGCAGATCCGTAAATTGCTGAAGACGACCTGGAATACTTGAGGTATCCTTCGCCATTTCCAGGAACCGATCACGTGCTTCATAAAGCGTACTCAGCTCAGAGCTTCCATCCGCAACGCCAAAAGCATACATATCCTGCACAGCATCATCCAACGTCCGCGCCATCAAATGTAAACGTGGCACAAGATTAGGAATGTTCTGCTCCAGCTGCCAATCCCCGTTTGGATCGGGGTTCGTTCCCGTTACCTGCGTGATTTCACGTCCCAAAAGAGACATTTTATGTGTAGTGTTCAGCACAGCTTCAATCATTCCGCCTACACCCGATACTTGAACTTCCATCCGCAACGTATGCTTGCCTTGTTCGAGATAAAAGAAGTATTCTCCGTCCTCATTTCCCAGCTTGTTTACTTGCCATTCCGCTTTGTAAGGGAATTTCAAGGCATTCAGCTCTTGGAACGGTACCTCGCCATCAATCATAATCCGGCGTTCCACCGGTATCCCGTTTAGGAACCACTGGCCGTAACGAATTGCGATATTATAGAGCCCTGTCTCAGGAATCTCGAAATCCCATTCCGCCCATTGTCCACCCGTACGCCACCCGACACCCCCAAAACTATTAAGCACAATAGCATCTTTGTTAAAAGGTTCGGTGAGTGGCTCCCGGTCCTCGATCCGCTTCAGCGTTGGATCTGAACGAAGGGAGGATTCTTCTGCCTGAATTTTGATCACTTGATTCTGAACAGGCTTGTAACCCTTATTCTCATACTCCTGCTTCACTTCCGCATAAGTCGGGAGCGATTCTGGAGAAAATATTCTCAGTTCACTAAGTGCAGCCGGTTCCCGGATGGCTTCCAGCTTCACCGTATGCTCCCCTTTGGTCAGATAAAAGCGAAAGGGATCCGCAGTTCTGGCCTCAGCATCTCTAAACTCCCGATATTGCCAGCCTGTTACCTCTTCCCGCTTGGGATTAAACTCATTCCCTTGATTGTCCAGCCATGGCTCTGCACTTTCTTTCCACATCCGCTGGAATTCCATTTTTTTTACTTGAGAGAATAAATACTCCCCATCAATCTTTACGCTTCGAATGATCGAGGATCGTTTACCAGGAAGGGCATAATACTCCATCCCCATCTGATATAACCCATCTGCCGGAACCGTAAATGTATATTCCACCCAGCTATCCTCTGCTTTAAGCGCTAGTACCTTGCCGGGTTTTCCACCAAGATCCGTCATTACCTCTGTACCTTCAGCACTAATGGCCGTATAATCCGCCGAAGGAATAGCAAGCGTAAAATCCGATGAGTCCTTTGCTCCATCCTGCTGTTTTTCCTCGTAATAGCTTAAGTAAGAGGCTTCGAGTTTTGAATTCACACTATCGCTTTCTAAAATAGAGCTTTCATCAACATCCGCATAAACGGGGATGCCCTCCATCGCTGAATTATCAAACCCTCGTGATTGATTCCACCACACTAGGGAGACTCCTAAAAGTACCAGTAACAACAAACTAATCTTATATTTTCGCAGTATGCGTAACACGCATCGGTCTCCTCCCATCTTTACGGGCCTCTCGGACTTAAGTGAATACAAGCAGGGCAGCTCTGGCAATTGCAGGCTGCCCCTCCTGTTATTAGATTTCCTTACGGCTGCATTCCCATTGCCTTTTTAAAGGCAGCAATTTCTTTGGAAGCTTGCTTCAAGACATCATCACCAATTTTTTGAATAGCCGTCTTGGAATCTGTGTTCTTAGCCAGTGCATCACCGATCGCCGCTATAAAGATTTCCCAGCCCTTGTTATCTACTGGTGTAAGGTGTTTGACTGGAATATCGTTGCTTAATTGCTCATATAGTTTAAATTCCTCTTGCCCACCCAGATATTCATTTTTAGTGTTTGCGTACCAATCAAGACTGGAAATATCCTTGTAACCCGGCTGAATGGAATGTTTTGTCCAAATTTTCCAAGCATTTTCACTTCTCATGCTCCACTGAATGTAAGCCCATGCCGCTTCTTTATTTTTGCTTTGCGAAGGAATAACAAAGCTTGAGCCGCCCATTCCCACGTTAATTCCTATTGGCAAACGGGTTACCTTCCATTTTCCTGCAAGCTCAGGGAATGTTTCCTGAAGTCCGCGCGCTCCAAATGAACCCGATACGACACCAACTAAATCACCTTTCAGAACTAGCTGTTTACCTTCGTCTGAGCCATAACCGATATGAGGTGCCCAGCCCAGCTGTTGTCCACGTTTTGTAATATCAAGAACTTTCACCATTTTGTCCGTATTACGTGTCCAGTTCATATCCTTATCAAAGTAGCCGACTTCATCTCCTGCCCATACGATCGGGCCATCGCTCCACTCCATGAAATATTTACCGTTAGCTTTCAAAATTTGAGCCAGGTTCAAGAGATTCTCTTCATCTTGCATGTATTCACCAAGCTCAGCAGGATCACTTGGCAATCCAAGCTCTTCAAAAATGTCTGCACGGTAGTAATAAACCCCCGGTGTCATATCCCAAGGCATACCAAGCAGCTGTGAGCTGTCTGGTGTCATCCAACGTTCCCAGTTATATGGAGCAACCAGATCTTTATATTTTCCAGCGTTATAAGGCTCTTCCAAAAGATTCTCCAGCACATTGCCCGCCATATAACGGTTCAACTGGTACATTTCTACTTCAGCTACATCCGGCGCTCCACTACCTGCGGCGATTGTCGTTTGCAGCTTGTCATGCAGGTCGCCAAAGGGCATAACTACCGTCTTCAGCTTGATTCCAGGATATTCAGCCATAAATGCAGCGCCGACTTCCTCGAACACTTTTTCATTAAAGGCCCAAACGGTAACCTCACCTTGAATATCTTTGCTTGGCAGGTCGTTGGCAGGATCTGCTGCTTCCGTGCCCTCAGTAGCTGTTGCATTGGTTGGCTCACTAGCATTATTAGTTTTTTCAGTGTTCGTTTTACCGTTGTTAGCTGCATTTTTATTCGTCGTTGAGCTTCCAGCGCTGCTACAGGCTGACAGAATAAGCACAAAAACCATTACCATACATACGACTAAACTGCTCGTTTTTCTTTGCGAAATCATAACCTAACCTCCCTCTTAAATTGAACAAATAAATGCTTGTTTATAGTGAAGGAGTGAACCTCCCTCCGTGACCGGCTATTTCCCCCCTTCCTTTAGTCTTAACACGGTCACGGAATATTTCGGGAATTCAAACTCCAGACTACCTTTGTCTACACTTACCTTTTGAGTTACAGGTGCCACCTTGTCAGGTTCAGCGAAGCTATTCTCAGCATTTAAATCGTCCGACTGAAGTACGGTAGCTGTTCCTTCCAGACTTGATGTGGCAAGTCCGGCAAAAGAAACATCCGTGCGCTGAGCAGTGTCACCCGCATTAACGACTTTAACGATCAGCTCACCTGTGGCAAGATCACGGCTCGCAGTTTGGAACAGCGGCCCTGCTGGACTTTCATCGTTCACCTCTTGTATAAGCTCATCGTCGAGATAGAGCCGGATATTAGCACCTGATAATTCAATGCGGATATCGTACAATTTCCCAGTCTCAATCCTTACAGGAACCGTTCTTCCGATGACTGCTCTTGTTCCACCTACTGATTTTTCAATCGCGCTCTGCGTATTTCCCCAGCCGCCAAGATTCCACCAATAGAAGTTACCTTCATCTTTAGAGCCGAACATAATGAGCATGCCTTCTGCTCCGCCAGTCTTTTTCGCCTTAAGAGAAAGTGTATAATCACTCCATGAAGTCTCACCGGCAACTGCACGAATATCAATATCATTAGAAGTCTGCTTAAAAGTACCCTTGGATTGTTCCCAGTCCCCATTGTTTAGAGTCCAGGCTCCGGAATCCTTCTTGAAATGATCTTCAAAAAGAACGTCATCACCTTTCGCTACTCGTACATCGCTGTACTCTACCTGGGTGGCCCAAGTCCCCAAACCAATTCCACCTTGAATGGATTGCTTACCGGAGGTTTCTTCTTGACCTAGAGCCACAAGTGAGGTTGGAAGAACTACATCCCCCTTATTGCTTCCGAACATCTGCTGCACATGATAAGAAGGTGTTCCGTAGCTAGTCGATGAATCAAACACAATAGCGTCCGGGTTCCAAGTACGATCCTTCGTATTCACAAACAACGGGGCATAAGAGGACATTTTTACGATATCAGAATTCCGTTCCATGCCCATCATAAAAGCGGCCTCGCCGATTGCAGCGTTCAGATTGCCTTCTCCGGCACCCTTGGTTACCGCATACTCACCAACATAAATCTCAGGACCACTCCGGTCATAAGTATCGTATCTGTTCGAGTTGCTGAGGAACCATTCAGAGGTTTCATAGTAATGCTCATCAACCATCTCGATAGGCTCACCTTCAACTGCCGCATTGGCAATGAGATGAATCTCTGGATACTTCTCTTTAATTGCTTTATAAAACAAGCCATAACGCTTAATATATTCACTCATCTGGAAATTGTTTTCGTTACCAATCTCTACATATTTCATATTAAAAGGCTCCGGATGACCATTGGCGGCTCTTTGTGCCCCCCATTTGCTAGTAACCGGTCCGTTTGCATATTCAATGGCGTCCAGCGCATCTTGTATCCATGGCTGAATTTCACTGACTGGAACGGTATTCTGCTTGGCTATAGGATCTCCGTTATGTGAAATCCCGATATAAGCTACATATAATGGTTCCGCTTTCAGATCTTCGGCCCATTGCAGATATTCGTGGAAGCCCAGCCCGTCTGAGGAGCGGTAATCCCAATATCCCTTATGACCGGGACGCGTTTCAATCGGACCAATGGTGTTCTTCCATTGATAAGCATCAGTTGGCGTTTTCCCTTCCACAAAACATCCCCCCGGAAAACGAACGAATGCGGGTTTCATCGCAGCTACCTTTTCAGCCAAATCGATGCGAAGCCCATTCTCCCTGTTGTTCCAAGTCTCAGGAAACAAAGACACCATATCGAGATAAACAGTCCCTACATTGGCAGCAGAGATTACAATTCGTGCGTTTGCTACAGTACCTGTAGAAGTCAGTGTGTATGTATATGGATGCCATCCTTCTTTTAACTTATCAACGGTCTGTTCAGCATATAGCTCTTTGCCATCTGGGCTCTCTAACGTTATACGCAGTGGCATATTGTCCCCTGGCTCTGGCCGCGCATAGAAAGACAACTTGTAACTGGCATCCTTCGTCAAAGCAATCCCCCAGTAACCATTATTCACAGCAGATACCGAACCACCCTCGGCAGCTGATGATACTGTTAAAGCCATTGCCTGGGTCTGAGCATCGTTCAAAAGCTTACTGCTGGTCAGAGCAAGCTTCCCTTTACTCCCTTCTTTTTCATCCATCCACCAATTAAACAGTGTGACCGAACTATCCTCAAAGGAACGATTGGAAATCAGCTCTGCATATAGCCCTCCATCTCCCGCATGATTAATCTCTTCGAAAAAGGCTCCGTACAACATCGGGCTGATCTTAGCTCCCGGATTCCCCGTATCCACAGTCAACGTATATGCGGTTCCACTACTTGTGTTAGCTGCTGTCGCCGTTGGAAGAGTTTCCTTTCCCGCTTCACCCGTTGCTTCTTTGGCAGACTCCTGAGACAGTGTTGCTGGGTTTTCGCCCTTAGAAGCCCAATAATACGTCAGCCCGCCAATCACAATCACGAAAATCAGCACCGTAAGCCATAGCTTCCGTCCATATTTATTCAAAGATAATTCCCTCCAACTTTTTATTAGCGTTTTCATTTTTATGAAGTGAACAGATCCTTCCATTCGTAATAACTTAAAATCATTTCACAAAACCTAAATGAATCCGTTTCCATTGATAAAATACCATACTAAAATCTGGTTGTAAATAAATTAAACTAAACCTTTTTATACTTTTATGAATATAACTTCCAATAGTTTTGCAAGAAATTAAGAGATTTATTAGTTTTTTTAAAACAAATTCCCTCTTTCCATCTCACCATCTTTATATTTTTCTAAAATAAACGGGGGTTTACAGCCCTAAGTAAGTTTAATTTTCATTTTTTTCTTCATTTATTTTACTGTTTTATTTTTCCATTCAAATAATAATGAAACTAAAATTAATTGTATTGCCCCCAAAAAATCATATAAAAAAAGCTCCCCCTTGCCTAAACTCAGGCAAAGGAAAGCTATAGTTCAATCTCCAACTAAATTTAGTTCCGCCACTTCATAAACTTGTAATCAAGAAAATCAACAAGCAAGAAGAGAATAAAACCGACCAAGCTGAACAACATAATTCCAGCATACATCTCCGGATAATCTAATCTTAACCACGCATCCATGATGAAAAAGCCCATACCGTGCTCTGTTCCATAGATCTCCGTAAAAAACAGTACAGATATCGCCGTTCCAAGCGAAATACGAATCGTACTCAGAATTACTGACAATGCCCCCGGCAGTGTCACATGCCAGAACTTCTGCACAGCGCTGGCACCTATACTAGTTAAGACATCATAGGTATTGTCCGGAATAGCCTTAACCCCATCCCTTACCGAAATGATGATCTGAAACAATAGAATCAGCATGATCATTAGGATTTTGGACGTCTCCCCAAGCCCGAAGAACAGCATCACTACTGGAAGCAGGGCGATTTTGGGAACAGGATAGGTCAAGTAAACCACAGGGTCCAGCAGTTTGTTCCAGGTCAACGAACGTCCCATTAGAAGACCTACAAGCAGTCCAATAATTAACGCCAGTACCACACCTGCAAAAATTCTGAACAAGCTATACCCTACATTTATAGCAATATCCTGCGCCCCTAACTGAAACATCGCCTTATATACAGCAAAGGGACTTGGCAGAATCGAATGGTTCATAAGTAAAAATGCGATATACCAGACTACATTCATACAGACAAATACAAATAGCAGCCTTACTAGATGATGAAGTCGACGTTTGTTTACCATATCTCCTGCATTACCTTTCTAATCCGCTTAGTCTGCTCAAAGAAATCCACACTGTCCCGCTTATCCTCATGTTTCATATGAAACACCAAATGATTATCAATAATTTCAGGTGTAGTTTCTTTGTTGGACGGCATGACGATAATCTTTTGCCCCAGCAGAATCGCTTCTTCCACATCATGAGTGACAAATAATGTAGTCGTCGGGTTAGCCATCCAGTTCTCTAAAAAGAGGACCTGCAGCGTTTCCCTTGTTATCGCATCGAGTGCAGAGAATGGCTCGTCCAGCAACAGAATAGTAGGCAAAATGGCAAAAGCTCTGGCAATCGCTACTCTTTGCTGCTGGCCTCCACTGAGGGATAAGGGATAACGTTCTGCTAAATCAGAGATCCCCATCGACGAAAGCCACTGCTTAATCTGCGTCTCCCGTTCTTGCTTGGATGAACTTGCCGTATGCGTAATCTTCATTGCGATTTGAATATTATCATGTACAGTCTTCCAAGGAAGAAGCCCGTAGTTCTGCGGCACCAGTCCAATTAACGTTTCTTTTTCGTGCACAGATTTCTCATTAAAAAGAATTTGTCCCTGATAACTAGGCAGCAAGCCCGCAATCGCCCGTAATAAAGTAGATTTCCCGCTGCCGGAGGGTCCGATAATGGTGTAGATCCCATGTTCCGGCAAAGATAAATCCACCTGACCTAAGGCTAATTGTCCGCTCTTATATTCTACTTTCAGATCCTTTATGGCGAGTCCTTTATTTCTTGAATTGGACATCAGAAATCACATCTTCAGCCGAGATATTTTTGCTGAGCAAACCTTTTTCCCGTGCCCAAGCAAATGCAGCCTCTACTTCCTTCACATCCACTTGATAAGCTGGTACATAATCCGGTACTTTGATCTCATCTTTTAATGTCTCTGGATATCCTACTTCTTTGATTACAAGATCGATATATTCAGATTGCTCATGGGATTTCATATAAGCTACTGCTTCATCATATGCAGCATACATACTGCGGATAGCTTCTGCTTTGGCATCAATTGCAGTTTGCGGGAAAGCTAATACGAACGGATTTACTCCCGCAGTTAGCGTTGAGCTCAGTACACGCAGGCCTGAGGTTTTGCCCATCGTTACAAAAGGTTCTGGCAAAATTGCCGCATCCGCCTTATTATTCTTAAGCAATTCTAAACGGGTCGGAATCTGTGGAACCTCTGTCACTGTAATATCAGCTTCGGTCAGACCTGCTTGTTTCAGCATCATGGCCACTGTATATTGTGTGGAGGTATTTTTGGACAAAATCACGGTTTTTCCCTTCAAATCCTTCACATCCTGGATCGATTCATTTCCAGTCAGTAAATCAAATTCCCCAAAAGTTGTACTGGTGATCTTCACATCCAGTCCAGCCTCATTGTAAATGGAGATCGCAACCAGGTCAGCACTTAGACCATCCAGCTTGCCTGCTTGAAAAGCTACATCCCGATCTTTGGCGCTTTTAAACGTCTGGATGTCCAGATCCACACCGTGGTTTTTATCGAAACCTTGTTCATGTGCGATGATAAAAGGAATAGCATCAATCGAGGGTAATAAACCGAGCGACAATGAGGTAACTTCTTTTGCAGCCTCTGGAGCAGCTCCCTCTGACGATTCTGTATTTGTATTATTTTTCGAACCACAACCGACTGCAAGTGCAGCGATGACAACAACCATAATAGATAACAACAACATTCTCTTTAGACCTTTATTCTTCATTTAACTCTCCTGCCTCCATTATTCTTTCTATAGTGTAATTCTCTGTAATATTCTTTGCTCACTCATAAATGTGCATGCAAAAAAATCCTTAAGCTCTACAAAAAAAGCTTTAGGCATGTTAAGTTTACCACCAATCTTTATATTTTGTATATTTATAAATTTAGATATAAGTAAATAGAAGCGACGCAAAAAAAGCTGACAGCGGAATGGTTCCGCTACCAGCCTCAATCTCTATGTTATGGAGTTAGTAGATTTGTATGGATTTTAATGACAGCTTTTTTAATCTGCTGCCCCGGTTGACCCATACCCGGTCTGTGAACATCATGAGGGAAAAAGACCGCGAACATTCCAGGCTTCAAAGATAACAATATTTCATCTGCTGATGGGGGATAAAGCGCATATTCTCCTTCGGCATCGTAAGGCTTAATGGGCTCGATCCCTTCTTGCAGGGGTGCCCAGCCAATCGTTTCTTCACCTTCGATCAGATAATGCACATCAATATAAGTCTCATGCTTCTCTGCGACTTGTTCCTCCAGCGATTTTGCCTCCAAAGCCATAATCGAAGCATACATTTCGTTCCCGCGGATTTCGATTCGCCCAAGATCAGGATCATGTTGTAAGATTACTTTCAATTCCTCAATAGCCTCAACAATGACAGGATTCTCATACTTGATATGCTCTTCCCAAGATGACAAAGAACCTAAGATCATAACTTCCCATTCCCCTCACATCTTAATGTACTAGACCAGTTTCTCACTGACTGCTGAAGCTGTAGTTTCTTTATTGATTATGGATTGCTCACTAGTCTTCTTGAAATATTCTACATATAAAATATCAAGCAGATAGAGCTGCGATATCTTTGCAGATAATGAACCCCCTTGCAGCGGTCCTTCATTAGCACCACATAGCAGGGTCAGATCGGAGTACGAGGTTAACGGTGACTTTTCAAACCTGGTAATGGATATTACTTTGGCTCCTCGTTCCTTTGCTTTTCTCGCAACCTCAATGCTATCCTTGGTCGAGCCGGAATAAGAAATCACAACAGCGACATCCCGGTTAGACATCAACGCTGCCGACATCATCTGCAGATGTGAATCCATTAAACATTCCGTTTTGTTCGTAATGCGCATAAATTTAATCTTGGCTTCCATAGCTGTGACTAGAGAAGAGCCCACACCGAAAAACAATACACGTTCTGCATTAATCAAATACTCAATGGCCTCACTGATCTTCTGTATATCAATTAAATTATAGGTCTCGTTGAGTGCACTTACATTCGTGGTCAGCACTTTAGAAGCAACAGCTTCAATTGTATCATCCATCAGAATTTGATCGGTAAGCTGCGGGATCTCATTCTCCACAGTGATGCTATGTGCCAATGCGATCTTGAACTCTTGATACCCTTTATAACTTAAAGATTTGCAAAATCGAAATATACTTGATTCCCCAACATCACATGCATCTGCAAGATCAGTAATCGACATGTAGACTACACTTCTCGTATTCTCCAGTACGTAGTCCGCTACCTTCTTCTCCGTATTTGTCAAATTATTGTATTTAGAATGAATTGAAGAAAAAATACTGATTGTCCGCAAAAAAGCCCCTCCTTTTCAATAAATTAATGTACGAATAAGGAGGAAGCTCCCAGCAGACCTGCCTTATTCCCTAATGAGGCTTTAACAATTCTCACTCCCGCAAAGCTTTCCATAATCAAAGACTTCGTGCGCTCTTCTACCCTTCGAACCAAATCTTCTTGTTCCATTACGCCGCCACCAATAATAATCGCGGATGGATTGAAGATATGTGTGATAGAGGCTAAACCCACAGCCACTTCAGTAATCCATAGATCTAAAATACGTTCAAGCTGCTCATTTCCGCTCTGTATTTTATCAAATAAAGCTTTTCCGTCCGTGCATTCGGGATCTGCCAGCTTAGCCATCTTCACTAAAGCTGTAGTTGAAGCGTATTTCTCATAATACGGCAGTCCTTCTACTCCGGATGGGGCCGACAATGGGTGAGTAAAGATATGGCCAAATTCAGCCGCTACCCCATTAGCCCCTTTATAGATTTGGCGATTAATGACGATCGCACCGCCAATGCCTGTGCCAAAGGTTAGACATAAGAAATTGTTAAAGCTCTGAGCAGCTCCATAATAAGCTTCGCCTAATGCTGCTGAATTCACATCGTTCTCTACCATAACAGGTTTATGAAAATGATGGGTGACAATATCCTTAATTTTCATTCCAGTATATCTAGGTATATTTTCGTTAGCATAGACAATAAATCCTTCTTCTGCATTAACTTGGCCCGCGGTGCTTATGGCAATGGCATCAAAATGATCGTATTCTGCAATCTTTTCCAGCATTCTTGAGATTACATGGGGTCCCCCCAAGTAGCTTTCTGTTGCATACTCCTTGAAGTCATGTACATTCCCCTGTTTATCGCATATACACATCTTGGTATTGGTACCGCCAATATCTACGGCTACAATTCTCATTCCCATCTACCCTCTCTGGCGTTCTACTGAATAGCGTTCACAAACCGTTTCGTAATCTCCATCGGTCTCGTGATCGCAGAGCCAACCACTGCTGAATACACACCTAAATCAAACATGGTCTTTAATTCTTCAGGAGTGGAAACCCCACCTTCAGCTATAACGGGAACAGAGAAGTTGTTGACGATTTGTTGAACCAATTCAAAATCCGGCAAGTTGCGGCCTTTAGTAGCCTCTGTATAACCGCTCAAGGTAGTTCCTATCAGATCAAATCCCAGCTCAACAGCCTTCGCAGCTTCCGCAAATGTAGAACAATCCGCCATAAACAGTTGATCTTTATAGTTCTCTTTTAAAAGTGGAAAAAGTTCAGAAATAGTAGATCCGTCCGGGCGAATCCGGTCTGTAGCATCCATAGCAATGATATCTACCCCTTCGCGGTACAGCTCATCGACTTCCTTTTGAGTGGGTGTAATAAAGACTTCAGAGCCTTCATACACCTTTTTGATTATCCCAATGATCGGCAGATTCACTTGCTTTTTGATTTCTTGAATATCCGCTACGCTGTTTGCCCGAATTCCAGAAGCTCCGCCTAAGTAAGCAGCATAAGCCATTCTCCCCATAATAAACGGGCTATACAGCGGTTCTTCTGGTAAGGCTTGACTGGAGACGACTAGTTTATGTTTTATTTTTTTAAGTACATTATTTTCAGTATTCATCAGTAACCCACTCCACATTTTTATTTATTCTTTAACTGCTCCTGCCGTAATCCCATTGGTGAAGAACCGTTGGAATAACATGAACACTAGCAACATCGGAATTGCAGCGATGGTAGCTCCGGCCATTTTATAAGCGAAATTAGGATTCAAATCCTGCATTAAGGTCGCAGTACCAACCATTAATGTTTTCATTTTGTTCTCTTGGCCTATAACCAGCTGCCACAAGTAATCATTCCAGACTTGCACGAAATTTAGAATAAATAAGGCTCCAATACCAGGTTTGACAATAGGCAACATGATGCGCGTGAAGATTCTCCATTCATTTGCACCATCTATTCTCCCGGCTTCTCTTAAGGCATTAGGGGTTAAATCGAAGAATCCCTTTAATAGGAACACTCCAAATGCACCCGCCACGTTCGGCCAAATCATACCGTTATAACTATTTACCATTCCAAATTGTTGGGTGATCCGGAATAAGGGCACAATCATAATTTCTTTAGGAATCATCAAGCTTGATATAAAGATAATGAAGATTATATTTTTACCTTTAAAATTAATCTTTGAGAACGCATAGGCGGCCATAGAGCCTACAACAATAACCAAAATAGTAGAAATACCAGATACATAAATACTATTAAACGTCCATCTTAAAGCCGGCTGGTTCTGAAATACATCCACATAGTTGGAGAATGTAATCGATTTGGGCCACCAGTCTGGAGGCATCTTCACAACATCCGAGCTGTTCTTGAGTGAACTTGTGAATAACCAATATAGTGGAAAAAGATTAAGGAGTGCGAAGAGGATAATGATCACATTCGATATCACATCAAACTTCTCTCTCTTTTTCTTGTTTTTAATCTTCGACATGTTGTATTCCCCCTCACTTCACCTTAATCATGCTTCGTAGCTGTGGCACAGACAATATCAATGTAATCACGAACATGATAACCCCTACCGCAGAAGCTACACCGAGTTGGTTATATTTAAAGGCATTATTATAAAGGTAGTACATCAGCGTTACGGAGGAATTGTTCGGTCCGCCACCGGTCAATAACTGAATAACTACAAAGATTTTTAATACGGCAATAATATTGATAATCGTAATATAAGTTGTTGTAGGTCCTACCGAAGGAATCAGGATCTTTGTAATCACTTGCCATCTGCTAGCACCATCGATTTCTGCTGCTTCAAAAAGCTCTTTCGAGACACCAATCATCGCAGCTATATACAGAATAATTGCCTGGCCCACGTTAGTTGCGAAGGTTACAAATATCACGACTGGCAGAACCGTCTTTGGATTTCCCAGCAGATTAATCGTCCCTAGTCCCATGTCTTTATATAGATAAGAGATAAGTCCGTTAGCCGGATTCAGCAAAAAGCTCCAGACCATACTCATAACCACCATGGACACCATTACCGGGATATAATAACTTCCTCTAATAAAGGAAACGTACTTAGCATTCTTATCAAATACCGCAGAGGCTACGAACAATGCAAACCCCACTGTAAGTAGAACGATAAATATTACGAACACAACGGTGTTGATAGTAGCCTTAAAAAATACCGGATCATTAAACAATGTGGTGTAATTGGCAAAACCCACAAACTTCTCGCTGTCATAATTAATCTGGTATAGACTCAGCCGCATCCCTTCTAAGATCGGATAGACAAGAAAGGCTAAGAATACTATCATCTGAGGTAAAATAAACAGATAACCTGTAATATTCTCTTTTAGGTAATTACTACGTAGTTTCATATCGTTTACCTTTCTAATTAACAGCCCTAGAGTCTCTTCAGACCCTAAAGGCTGTCAATCGTGTATTGTTTATCTGGTCTTAGATTATTGGAAAATTACAGAGCCAGCTTTATTGGTCTCAATCACCTTGTTGCCACTTGCCTGATAATCTTGCACAAACTGTTCCGGTGTCTTAGCTCCCATGTAAAGTGCTTGTAGCTCTGGATATAAGACCTCTCTTAATTGGCTGTATCCTGGAACGTTGCCTGTGAAGTTGAACAAATATTTAGAGTTGGCATCGTAAGCTGCAAACAGTGGATTCTCCGCTTTAAGCGCTTCGGCTACAGAACTTCTTACAGGAATACCATTCTTAGAGGATTTAACTAACTCAGGATCGCTTGAGAAGAACTTCACGAAATCCTTAGCTACTTCAGTCTTCTTAGCATCTTTGGACTTGAATACACTAGCGCCTACTACATAAGTAAAGGATAGAGGATCTCCGCTTTCCGACGGAATATTAGCAAGTCTCATATCAAATTTCGCTGCCGTACCATCCGCCATATTAGCTTTCGTACCATTAAACAGAATCGGGTTAGTGAAACTGATCGCTAATTGCTGATTTTGGAACATAGCATTGGCATCATTAGAAGAAACAGATTCTGCGCCTGGATTTGTATATCCGCCGTCATATAGGTTTTTCAGCCAAGTTGCAGCTTTAACTCCGTTCTCATCATTCAGGACAATGTTGCCTTGATCATCAAAGAACTTATTGCCGAACATTCTCATATAGGCAAGGTTCCATGTATCGCCCTGATTATTTACAGCGAATAATGCCATTGGATATGCATTGGAATACTTATCCTTCGGCAGATTGTTTTTGAGACCCTCAAGAATTTGTTGATATTCATCCAAGTTCCAAGTTTTGATTTCGGATTCTTCACCCACAAACTTTTCCAAGCCTGCTGCTTTAAACATGTCCGCGTTGTAAACCAAGGTGCCTGGGTTGTGCTGGAATGGATAGAAATAAATATCTTCTCCGAACGTTACAGCGTCCCAGTAGTTTTGAGCAATATCGCTTTTCGCGTCTTCATCAATGATGTCGGTCAAAGGAACCAATGCTCCCCGGTGAACGTAATCCCCCATCGGGAATACACTCTCAAAGAACACATCTGGAGGTGTTCCTCCGCTTAAGTTAACATTAAGCAATTGATCGCGCTGATCTCCAGCAATGACCTCTATTTGAATATCTGCATCGTATTTATCATATTGTGCTTTGAATTTCTCAGCGGCGTGCTTTAGGAAGCTATCATAGTCCGCGCCTGCCTCCGTGGCATCCACAACACCCTTCCACTGTGGAGTCAGCCATACTCTGATCGCCACTTTTTCCTTCCCAGATGCAGAAGAATTATCGGATGTATTAGAACTCGCAACATTGTTACCTGAGCAACCTGAAATTAAAGAAATAATCACCATTAGCGCAACCATTGCCGAGAGTAAACGTTTTTTCTTCATTTATAAACCTCCCTAAAAGTTTTGTGAGCATTATCTTCTCTGAATCGCTACGTACAAAACTCGCATCGAAAGCATACGCTTAAAGTTTTGTGAGCATTATCTTCTCTGAATCTCTTCGTACAAAACTCGCTTCGAAAGCATAGAACCTTTAATTTAAAATCCGTTTGGCATGGTATTGCACTAAATCGGCCATGCTGCGATGTCCTTGCGGATCAAGATGCATATAATCAATTTCATTCATCGATACATGGTCTCTGGAATCTACAAAGTGGATACCAGTTCCCGTTAGCAAAGCTGCAAGATGCTCAGCAAGCTCCATAGACTTCTCACTACATCCGCTACCCATTGGTTTGCCGATAGGGGTATGAATATACTCTGCTCCAATCGGAGGGGGCGCGATTACTAGAACCTCTGGAGCCTTCCCCTCAGGTCCTGCACCGCTACCTTTAGCTTTTAGAGCCAGTCTAACAATACCTTGTGCGATGTTATAAGAAGTTAATCCAAACCTTTCTTTGGTATCATTGGTCCCAAGCATGATCACAACCAAGTCTAATGGCGAATGTGACATCAGGCAGGGATAGATATAGGAAATTCCAGAAAGTCCTTCGAATAGAGGGTCCTCACTGACACTTGTTCTGCCGGGAAGCCCTTCTTCGATCATACGGTAGGCGTCACCCAATTCTGTATGAAGAATTCCCGTCCAACGAATATCATCCTTAAATCTGCGGTCTGTCTCTGCGTCGTAGCCCCAAGTATTAGAATCGCCAAAGCATACGATGGATTTCTTCATTTGTCTTAACCGCAATATCTTTCAATAGCTTGATCAATCAATTTCATAATGTCTGCGATCGGACCAGCATCTTCAGCGGCTACTGCCTCAAGCGGTGCTCTTACGCTACCAATGTTTACGCCTCTTAATTTTAGAATCTCTTTTATTCCGGCATACATGGCACCTTTGAGCGAACAAAGGGCGATTATAATATCGTTGATATCGCTTTGAATTTGTCCAGCTTCTTCGAACTTACCAGCCTTAACAAATTCATTAGCTTGCAGGAACAGCTCAGGCATAACCGCATAGGTTCCACCGATTCCCGCATCCGCTCCCATGATTCTTCCCGCAACATATTGTTCATCCGGTCCATTAAATACCACTACATCTTTTCCACCCACTCTTTTGAATCTTTCAATATCCATAGTCGGCATGGAGGAGTTCTTCACACCAATCACCTTTTTGTTCGCAAGCAGCTTCTCAAATAGGGACGGAGTCAGTGTATATCCAGTAGTCTGAGGAATGTTGTAGATGATGAAGCTTAGAGGGGTTGCCTCCATAATCTCGCTCCAATATTTATAGACTGCACTATCAGGTAACTTGAAATATATAGGCGGGATTGCGGATAATGCATCGTATCCTAAGGTTGCAGCATGTTTCGCTAACTCAATACTATCTCTAGTGGAAGGGGCACCCACGTGGGCAATCAGTGTCATTTTACCTTTCAGGTTACTAGCTACGTAGCTTAGTACCGCTTTGCGTTCGTCGAGACTCTGGTAAATACATTCTCCTGAGCTGCCTCCCACATATACACCTTGAACTCCTTTTTCAAATAAGTAATCACATAAAGCATGCGTCCGGGATTCCGAAATATTTCCTTGATCGTCATAGCAGGCATAAAAGGCAGGTATAATTCCGTGGAACTTTGTGAGTGTCATTGTTAATCCCCCTTAAGTTGTGAGCGGTTTCTTTTCTACATAAACAAAATATCATTATATTTTGCTTTTGTAAATTATTTTCTCTATTTTTAGAAAAATAAAATTTATTTCCACCAATCTTATTTATAATTAGCAAAATAATGGTTTTCAGTGCAACTCGCAGCTAATAATCATTTATTTTTCCATATTCATTAGAAAATAATCCTGTAAATTCTCCATCCTAAATTTATTTCTTCAGGGCAGTATTTGTTGGATATACGAATGTAAAATAATTTAAAAAAGTGGTACTAATGAGTATCCTTTCAGCTTCGTTAAAAATGTCTCCTACAGGGAGACACTTCTCTCCAGATGAAGCACAAAACCTAAATAACACACAATGTTCACTGAATAATCTGTGTTTTTCAGACGGACACACCTTTTAAAAAATGGAGTTTAGGATTATAATGAAAGCGTAAACAAAGAACAACAAAATCTATTTTGTTTCTTCGCCAAAGGAGGCTGGAGGAAATGCTAGCAGGACTTAAGGAACTTAAAAATTGGGTGACAGAAAACTGGAATCCAACATTGAATACAGGTAATGAGGACTACCGGAAAATGGAGTACTCCGTGGAGCGCCATCTGCACACTCCGCAATCTCCGAAACCACTTAGCTATGAAGAAGAGGCTCGCATCAAGACCGTTAAATTTCATTAATTAACCCTTTCAGATAAAGATTGATTCATAGCGAAGACATCAGACCGCCAGTTCTGGAAGTAATTTCAGTGGATGCGGTCTTTTATTATGCCTTGTAGTTGTATAACGAAAAAACCTCCTCCACCCTAAAGGGTGAAGAAGGCTAATAGGTTACTTTCGAGGACATGCAGTAGGTGTTCAATCCAAACGTCTTGTTTAGTTCATCCTTCGATAAACCTCAGCGCGCGTTCCGATTGATAATCAGCTAGGCCTTGGGCGAATTGTTGATCAGGAAATCCTCTATGCAGCAGCTTTAATCCACCTGAAGTTAAGGAGACATGATGGTGGAATTGATAAAATAACAGCCTATCATGATCCAGAGCATCGTTCTTTAAGTACCGGTAGAAATCCCCAAATCTCATCTGCAAAAAACTATGTTCATGCTCAATATCATAGTACATTGCCCCTTCGATATCGATCAAAAAGGGCTCCAGTTTATCATTAACCATAACATGGTCAGGACCCAGTTCCCCGTGAATAAACCCATATTGCTGTCTGGGTTGAATTTTTGATTCAAGCTCGTACAACTTATCGAGCAGTTTGCTTTGATTAGACCTGATCTTCTCAATATGTTGGGAGGCATAGGCTAGCTGTACTTTCGCATTGTCCATTTGTAATAAATGACATTGCCCCATGCTGCTCTCGTTAGCATTTGCTTTCCCAAAAACATGCCTCTCGTGGGTATGCATAGCAGTAAGCATCTCCCCCACACGCTGAAAAACTTTATCTTGAACACGTAACTCGGGATGATGAAAATAGGTTTCTGCCATTCTTCCATCTATATATTCAACCAGAGCATAATCGAAAGAGTAACGATCTCTTGCCTTATTCAGATCATAAAGAGCAGGGGTCTGAATTCCATGTTGTGTTAAGTACCTGTTATTTAATTCGAATAAATGACTTCCATAGGATTGTTCATTTAAATCTTCATTTGCTTTTTCTTCTTTAAAATAATTCATAGAAAGATCCCACACATACAAAACGCAGGAAAATCCATTACTGCACTCAATCTTGTAGACCACCTTTTGTGCGCCGCCATGCATGCGCGAAACACGAGTAACGAAATAACTGCTGCCAAAAACCCTACTAATATAATCCTGTAAGTCAGCCTTATCGAGATGACAAGTAACGTCCATTAACAACACTCCATTTATTAGGTTTTGCCGGCTTCACAATAGTAAATAAAATCCAGCCGAAAGTATAGACTTATTCTTTCTGATCAATTATGATGTTGAATAAGGTCTTGAAAAAAACAAGCATACAAAAAGCCGTTGGAATTCATTTCAACGGCTTTTTTTTATGAAATATCTAAACAAATATAGAGGAGTACTTTCACAACATGTTCAAACGACTAACTGCACTATTTTCGATTCCCTCTTATGGCTTACTCTTTTTATGTATGTTACTGCAGGGGATGGGGATTTCACTCAGCGCACCCTTTTTATCCATTTATTTTACGGAACAGCTTGGAGTATCTGTCGGGCTGTTTGGTGTTTTTCTGGCCACCACGTTAATTGCCGGGATATGGATCAGTACACTAATCGGAAGACGCTCTGACCTCGGCTTAAATCGAAGAAACATTTACCTTGTCTCCACGCTCTGTAATGCTCTGGCTTATAGCGGATACTTGCTCATTGGGGATTTTACGATCTTATTCATCTACATGATTGTGTTCACCGCCCTCGGTGCACCAGGGATGCCTCAATTGTTCGCCATAGCTAGAGAAGCAGTGAATAAGAGCGATTTTACGGATACTGCGTTTGCAAATTCTACCTTGCGTTCTGCTTTCTCTCTCGGCTTTATTACAGGTCCTTTAATCGGTACTCTGCTAATTGCTGCTGTTGGGTTTAAAGGGATTTTCTCGGGCACCATCGGAGTATTCCTGCTGGTTGCCTTACTTATTTCGCTATTCCTGAAATCAAATACAGAAGTGAAAAGCAGTACTACAGAAGTAAAAGTAAAAAGTTTCCGGTTGGGTCAGAACCGTAATGTTCTGCTTCCTTTTCTGATTATGATACTCATGTATGTAGCCCACTGGACGAGTAGCATCAATACTGCCCTCTTTATTACCAACAATCTAGGGGGAACAACAAGCGATGTTGGTTTAGTCAGCAGTATTTGTGCTGCGCTGGAAATTCCTTTTATGATCATGCTGGGACTACTTAGTGCGAAATACAGTAACCGAATCCTGATGATGTGCGGAGCCATTTTCGGAGGAGCTTATTATCTCGTTGTCATTACTTCAGGCGCGATGTGGCAAATGCTTGCAGCCCAAATTTTGCTTGCCTTTTTTGTTGCCGTTATTTCAGCGATTGGCATTAGCTACATTCAGGATCTGCTTCCAAACATGCCTGGGTATGCATCCACGCTCTACTCTAATTCATCCACGATCGGCAGACTGATTGGCAGTCTTGTTGGCGGGTTATTAGCTAGTGTTGTTGGGTACCGGTATTCATTTGTGCTCTGTTTCATACTCGTCATTATTTCTACAATCATGCTTGCGGTAAGCGGACGTTACTCTGTAGATGATCCACAAAAACTAGCGATTTAATCCGCTTTTTCGGGCTTCATTCAGCCCTTGAAACTTCTCCATATTTTCTCGCGACTAACTAACATATCCTTAAAAAGGTGGGGTTAGATGTTAAAAACTATTGCAAGAATGCTCATGTTGATGTCTTTAATCTTTCTGGCAGCATGTGCAGGGGACGTTAAACCCATCGAGGAGCCGAACACAGGAGCAAATACGCCAACCCAAAGTCCAGCGATGAATACGCAGAAGCCGCAAAACACAGAACCCAAGCAGCCAAATGAAACCAGCTTTAAAGCAGAATTGTCAATAAATCTGAAATCATATTCAGATCAATTGACAGAGTATGATCTCCCCGCACTTGAAGTGCTGGAAAAAAACCTAACCGCTTTGGTTGAGCATGACCACACACTTTTCCAATCCGGGTTCGTAAACAAAAAACTAGCAGATGCTATGGAACCTTATTATGACGAACAATATCAGTACAAATTCACAGACATCGAAAGCATCGATTCCATGTTACCCAACGAACATCAGGTGAATATAACGGTAATCGGACAACGCTTGGATATGGCCGCAAAGACCGTTGAAAATGTAAAAATGCTATACGCTATTCGGCCAAACGATCAAGGGGAATGGGTCATTTATATCATTGATTGATTGACTGATTGACTGATTGATTGACTAACAACTGACTTGCTTATGAAAAATCGTCGTCCGATTCCTGACAGGGAATTTGAACGGCGATTTTTTTGTGAAAAAAAACCAATTTCTCCCCTTGCTAGCATTGCGAGATGCGGAGAATGGAATCATGTTTGTGGTAACCTTCTAGCTACCTACCCGATCTAATATTTAAGTAACGTTACGAACATCCTAAGACTTCTAGTCAAGAAAGCAGGTAGATCTTTGCATATAGATCCTATTGTCGTCAAAGCCAAAGCTGGAGACCCTGAAGCATTCGTGCAGTTGATGCAGGAGATAGAGTTATCTTTATACAGAACTGCAAGGTCCATCGTCAACAAAGAAGAAGATTGTGCAGATGCCCTGCAGGAGACGATGCTTAAAGCCTTTAAGAACATCCATACACTCAGAGAGCCCGCTTTTTTCAAAACGTGGATCTTCCGGATTCTGATTAATGAATGCAATAAAATGCTCAAAAACAACTCAAGAGCCCTCCCTTATGGAGAGCTTCCCGAAGTCCCTTCCACTTCCAAGGATTATGAGAAAATCGAATTATGGGATGCCGTTCAACATCTTGAGGAGAACCTCCGGATTGTCATTCACCTTCATTACCTACAGGACATGCCGATCCGTCAAATTTCCGACATTCTCGAAATTTCTACGGTTGCCGTGAAGACCCGGCTGCATCGCGCCCGCAAAAAGCTAAAGCATTCATCTCAATTCAATCAAGAAATGGAGTTGCGACATGGTAAACACTAAGTTAGAAGAACAGTTAAAGAACTGCCAAAGCCTACTTCCCGCTCAGTTATCGGATATTACCCGCTCCAAACTGAATGAGACTTACCAAATCATCAGGGAGACCGATAATTCCATTTCCCCCATTCAGAGAAAGATGGATGCATCAAGAACTTTTAATAAGTGGTTGATTTCCACTGCAGCCGCTGCAATTCTTGGAGTTACAGTCCTCGCTTCCGGCTTTGTATCGCCCGCAATGGCTGGTGCACTCAAGCAAATTCCGGTTTTGGGACAAATCTATTCATTATGGGGCGAAAAAAACTTAGATCCCGGTGTTCAACAAGCCGGGGATTTCATCACAAACGTAAACCAAAGCGTGACCCATAGCGAGGTGACCATGAATATCCCAACGTTGTTATTTGACGGAACCCGAATTCTTATGAACCTAACCACTCCTGGAAACCGTCTGGCTTCGGAGCCCAATTCGCCGCCTTCAGATGCCAATAAAGGGGCGGTGGATAAGTTTGAGGTTCTCTATAAAGGTCAACCTCTGCTCTGGAGTTACGAACACATGGATGGTGAGACTGCTTCCAGCATAATGGTTCAGGTTTTGAACACTTATCATGACCCGAGCACAACAACACAGACTGTCCAGTTCCCTGATCAGTTTGACTTGATTGTAAATGTAACGTTAAAGGGTTACGATGTCCCGTTCGAATTCGTTCTGCCTGTTACCAAATCAACACCTGTTACCGCACTAACTTCAGAGGAGACCAAGCATCACGATAACATTAACTTGCAGATCAGTAAGGTAGAAATCACCCCAATCACAACGCAGGTATCCATTGAGTACAAAACCAAACCGGGCCAGAGCATAGAAGAAATGCTCGCTTCTATCCCTTCGAAATATAAGGGTGCTAACGGGGGCGTCATCGCTCTTCAATTTGACATTGTGGATGAACGTGGCGTTCAACTGAAGCCCATCGGTGCTCACCCCTTAAGCGAATCTTATAATGTTCGTTTTGAACCCTTCAAGACTATACCCAATACCGTAACCATCAAACCGTACTTAGTCGTTTCCGAAGGTCAAGCCCCAGCTGGGACTAAAGGACTGTGGGAAGACAACAATATGGTCAAGGAATATATCCCTGAGCTGGAGACTGTACTTTCGGTCCAATAGTTCATTTGTAAAAGGGTATGCAAAACTACAAAAGACGAAGCCATAATAGGCTTCGTCTTTATATTTAGATGGCTTCAGGTAGGTTCAATCCAATAAGGTTATTTTGATGAAGCCAGCTTCGATAATTTGTCGGCAATATCTTCGGCTTGTAATAAGGAGGAGTATGAATCTGCTGCAAAATATTTTTCCATATCAATCTCAATCATTCGATTGTTTTTGACCGCATCCAACATTTTCTATGTTGCTGGCAACTTAGGCGGTTCTTTGTCCTTTACGGTAAGGACAATAACATAGTCACCTACATAATCATTTACCGTTTCCCAAGAAACTTCAACCCGGCTCATTTCCTTATCAAGGATTTCACTTTGAACTTTTGAAGCGGGATTCAGACCCAAAATATCGTAAGTAGCTCTGCTGCCTCTCTCACCCTGATTACCAATGACCATTGAAAATTTCTCTACGGTGATATAATCTACGATAGAAATAGTTGCGTATTTACTTGTATCAAATAATACGGTCGGTGCGATCTTAGAATAGTTACTATAAGCATCTTTATTCCAGGTTATGATAACGTCTGGCGCTAGCTCTAATACTTTTTCAAAAGAAACACTTCCTTCTGCCCCTATATCTTGTACCGTCTCATCTAAGAAAGGCTTGAGAAACTGAGAATACTCCAGTTGGGTATTTGATGCTCCAACCGGTACTACCCCAACTCCTAAGACTGGTCCCAAATCCCAGTCAACTACAACACGTTGGGGATTGGCTGGAACATTAACATCCCCCATAACCGTTGTTATTTTCCGTAAACCCGTATTTTCAATGGCCTGATTGGAAGGTTTACTTTGTGTTGGTTCTGCTCCCGCATTGCTATTACGGCTAGTGTTCCATTTCCGCAAGCTGTAAGTAACAGTGTGAGCACAAGCATTAGCATTATTCCTTTTTTCGTTTCGATCCCCTTTAACATCTGTTTATCCCCTTCAAGTTTTAATTGATAATGATTATCATAATCAATATAACAAGCAGAAGAATATTTGCCCATGGAGGATAAGAACTCTTGCCATGGACTATCTGAAACGATCAAACCTGACTTCACCTATTTTTGTATTGAACTGGCGTTGTCCCAACCTGCTTCTTAAACAGACGGGTAAAATAAAAGACATCACTATAACCTACGCTTACAGCAATCTCCTGTACGGTGGCATCGGTTTGAATCAGTAACTCCTTCGCTTTAGCCATCCTGGTCTGAATTACATATTCAATGGGACTTCTCCCTGTACGGCGTTTGAACTGCCTCGATAAGTATTGAATGCTATAATTCCATACTTCTGCCATAGATTCAAGTGAAATAGGTTCATAATAATGTTTGTGAATGTATTGAATAATCTGTTCCACTAAATCTATTTCTTTGGGGGCAACGCCTTGAAGCTGTAACTGCTGGACAAGTATATATACGAACTGATAAAACTGGATTTTCGCCTGGAACCGTTCCATAGCCGGTCTGCGATTCCATTCCTCATACATCGATTCTGCATGACGATATAAAACAACCGGAGAAATTGGTTTACCTGCATATTGCAGATGAAATGGGTTATTTATATGATAGGATTTCAATATTGTTTTACTAGCTTTAGTAGAAATACTACCTCTATATAAAATGTAATAGTATGTGACATCCTCAAGTCCAACCTCGAACTTGATGTTACTTCCTTTTCCCGCATGTAAGACAAAGAATCGTTCTAAGGAATGCCGATTACCATCCAACCAGATCGCACCTTGCCCCCGCACGACAAATATAAAACAACTAGCTGGGAGTATATGTTGCTGTTTACTCTGTCTACGTATCACATGTTGGCGAATATCCACCAGTTGAACCGTACATTTCACCGTTCCAGCCACTTCAGCTCTTTTCTACGGGATTTATACCGTACATTCTACCGTTTCAGCCACTTCAGCTCTTTTCTACGGGATTTATACCGTACATTCCGCCGTCCCAGCCACTTTAGCTCTTTTCTACGGGATTTATACCGTACATTCTACCGTTTCAGCTACCTCAGCTCTTTTCTACGGGATTTATACCGTACATTCTACCGTTTCAGCTACTCCAGCTCTTATCTACGGGATTTATCCCGTACATTCCACCTTTTCAGCTACCTCAGCTCTTTTCTACGGGATTTATACCGTACATTTCACCGTCCCAGCCACTCCAGCTCTTTTCTACGGGATTTATCCCGTACATTCCACCTTTTCAGCTACCTCAGCTCTTATCTGCGGGATTTATACCGTACATTCTACCGTTTCAGCCACTTCAGCTCTTTTCTACGGGATTTATACCGTACATTCTACCGTCCCAGCTATTCATGCAAAATAATTATGAAGTACGCTCGCAACTCCAGTTTTCGTTGCTCTATATAATAAATTCGGCCTCTTGAATGAGAGTCCATTCCCATAGATAACCTACGCAAATTATCTATATCGGCAAGATTTAGGGCCATCCTTTTACAGGATGGCCCTCTCATTGATTAAGTTGCAATTTTGCTAACCTTAATACTCTCCTTTAATTACAAAAAACGAACCCCGAATTGTTCCGGCTAGCTTGGACTTCTGCCTAGCAAACTTAAACTTCTCTTCTAGCTCCTTTGGGATCTCCATCCCCTCAGAAAGCTTAAAACCAACAGCCCGCTTCTTAGGGTCATCCACCGTATACATAACGTTCACCGCAAGACCATCCTCATAAAAGACATAAGCGAATTTAATATTTTCCACTTGAAAACGCGACGTTTCTAAAGGCTTGGCCGCAAACTCAATATCGCGTTCTTCTTTTAAAATTCGGTTCACATAATCAAGGGTCTCCTGACTTTCGCTGGCTCGTACAACCGTAAACTCATGTTTGTATTTGTTCATAAAGTAACGGGCCTCATTAGCACGCAGACCAGCAAGTGCATCTACTACAGGTGAAGATTCTAACCCAACCGTAGACACATTTTTAAAATCAACGATATAGGACATTTTCATCTCTCCTTTTCTCTCATTATTACCAAAAAAACTTATCGTTACTTAGGATACGGTTCGTGTGTTGTCTGTAACGGCAAGTTTCTGTGTTAACTGCTGTGCTCTTTTTCTATTAAAGTGACCATCTCACGCTTCCACTTTTCTCGCTCCTCTGGCGGGATCGGCTCCCCTTTGTCATACAGAAATCTAATCATATAGAACCCATCCTTCGTAAGCAGGCTGGTAACAAGTTCATGCTCTAATACATTATTGTTCATCAACTGTGTCTCTACTATAGAGCTATTAACAGTCTGATGCAGTACTTGAGCGGTCAACAAGGTCTCTTGGGAGATATAATCCGCTGTATGCTTCTCTACAGAAGATGCCTCTATCTTATCAAAATAATTAATCGTGAACGTATGCGAAGGTTCGTACCGATGGTATTCTCCTAACGGATAATATCCGATAAATTGACTGTTACTGTAGACATGGAAGGTTGCAGGTACATAGCTATCAAGCTGAAAATACGGGATGAATCGCGCAATGCCTGAATTGATCTCTTCTCCAGGAGGAATGGCCGCATCCACACCACTAAGGAAATCACCCTTCTTATCTACATAAATCGTGCTATAAGGGCTGTACCTCGTAATCCAAATTGAACCATTCTCCTTCACAGCCTCAACGTAATAACTGATAATTTGATTTCTTTTTTCCTCACGTTCATCGGCGGGGTTGATACAGGTATGAATGTGCTTCCGAGTGTATGTAAAGACTGCTTTAGTGGCATCCATTGACAGCAATTCAAATTCGAGAATTTCAGATTTTATATTATAGATTTGAAATGTCATCATTAATTGAAAGTGATTTAAAAAGGACATTCCCCTTTTATCTGGATGAAATCTTTTGCTCAAACCTTCTTCATCCTTATCCATATAAGCCTGCTCCAAGCCTTCAACCAGGGCCTGCAGCTCCTCTTTTGTGATGCCTTTATTTTTTTTAAAGAAAAACATGTCTTCTCTCCCCTCATCATCAATCTACTTCCAATTACTTGCTCCTATTTATTATACGGGCATACCTGTGTACTTTTCTAGTTATGAAGAAACCATCCCTGACAAAGAAATGGTTTCTTTGAGTAGGTATACCTTTCGGTCATCCCTACATTTTTAAAATGTTCACGAACTAACCTAAATTGTTCTTCTACGCTCATGTTTGGTGTTCTTTCTATGGTTTTGATGCCCAGCTTAGTGCATTCTCTCTTCCGGGATAAACGGTAATATAAATTCAGGCATTATTCCTAAATCTATTAGGATTGGTAGGTCATCAGGTAACTTCAGCAAGTCAATAATAAAGAATTCCATCATCTCTTCGACCACTTGAAATAACCATTGGCTAGAGATCGTCCTCTAATGTTTAAAAACCTAATTCCTCTACAAACTTCTTGGTTTAATTGTTCTTTCAAATAATTATTATTTATCTTCATCCAACACACCCCATTTATATTTCAAAAAGCTTACTCTGACACGTTGGTTGTGAGCGGTTGGCGGATTCTTATCTTTCTAGACAAAAAAAAAGCCTTCCCACCCAAATGGGTGAAGAAAGCTTAAATGTGTATCCCCAAAATATGGGCAGCTATATTAGGTTTTCGTACCTGAGGGTGTCTTAGTCAATTGCTCCTCCAGCCACCTTATCGCCTCAGCCTCTCCAGAGAAGGCGCCTCCGGGGCAGCCGTAGGTTCTTTTAGTGGACAACGCTGTAACTGGCTTGTAGACAGCAAGCAACTTTGCATTCTGCATTACGACCGCGATGCCTGAACAATATTGGGCGATTTCCCGCTTGTTCATCTTGCACCAGTTCATATACAGCTGTGTGACCGCACGCTCTGGACGTGTGTTTTTCTCAGCAGAATGCACCATCAGCAGGCCGAAGGCAGATCGGCGCGCGAGCAGTTCTTCCCAATAAGCGATATATTCTTCTACTGTCTCCTGATCAAACGCCTCCCCCAAACTAAGGCTTATGATCGGCCAAGCGGATTCATCCTTTGTTATAGCCATACGTTTCCCTCCTAAAATGTGCCGAGCATTGCCTAAGATGTGATGCGGAATCCAACGGATTGCTGTTGCAGCTTCCAGAGCCGGTCGTACAGTCCGCCGCGCAACAGTAAGGCTTCATGTCGTCCCTGCTCGACCAGCCGACCGTCTTCCAGTACGATAATGTTGTCCGCACCGCGTATGGTTTTCAACCGGTGGGCGATAACAATGACGGTTCTGCCCGTAATCAACGCATCAATTCCTTTCTGGATTTCAGCCTCATTCTGCGGGTCAAGCGATGCAGTAGCTTCATCCAACAGCACAATTGGAGCATTCTTGAGAATCGCACGGGCAATGGAAATTCGCTGCTTCTCCCCTCCAGAGAGCGTACTGCCGCCTTCGCCTACCGGCGTGTCATAACCAAGCGGTAATTTCATGATGAAATCATGGCAGTGAGCCATTTGCGCTGCCTGCTGAATATCCCGCTGCGACGCCCCCGGCCGCCCAAAAGCAATGTTGTTCCCGATGGTATCTTGGAATAGGTACACATCCTGAAACACCACCGATACAGATCCTAGCAGATGTTCTGGATCAATATCCTTGATGTTGCGCCCACCTAGCAGAACGCTCCCTTCTTCAGGATCATAGAAACGTGAGATCAGGCGCAGCACTGTACTCTTGCCGCTGCCTGACGGGCCCACAATTGCAGTTAGTGAACCTTGCGGCATTTCCAGACTTAAATTTTTTAGAACAGGCTCTCCTCCATAGCTGAAGGTTACATTGTCAAACCGAATGGTGCTGCTTTTAGGAAGAGGACTCGTATTACCTGTCATTACCGGCTGGCGTAGCAGGTCTACTATACGTTCACCCGCTTGTTCGTTATAGCGGAATTCGGCATAATTGGCTAGCGCTGTGGTCAATGGATCATAGATACGTGTGCCGACAATAAGGAATACTGCCAACTGCAAAATACCGAGCTCCCCCCCTAATAATAGATGAACACCTACGTATACCATTAAGGTCAGTCCCGCACGAAGAAGAGCCATAGCGGTTAGAATAACCGGACCGAACATCCCTTCCAGCTTCACACTTTCCTTCATCAAAGTTTTAAAAGAGTTATCCAGACGGACAAATCGTTCTCCCGTCAGGTTATAGGCCTTCATCACCCGTATACCGTTCAAGTATTCTTGCAAGCGGTTCGCAGCGTTCAGCTTGGCCTTCATATGATCCGCTCCGAGTCTCCGCCGCAGCTTGCCCGATATATACATGATCAGGAGAGCAACCGGCAGCGCTACGAACATAGAAAGCGCCATCCGCCAGTCCAGAAACAGTAAACCAGCAAGTGCAAATATCGGCAGGACAAAAGCTCCCGCAAGCTGTGGCAGCAGATGTGAAATGCCCGTCTCAACGAGCGTGAAATCGCCCATCATCATATTGGCTAAATCACCTGGGTCCCGGCGAGTCAGGTAACCCAGCGGAAGCTTCCGCAGATGTTCTGCTAATTCCGCACGTCCCTGTGCAGCAACATTGTATGCCCCGCGGTAAGCGGTGCGATAGGCGGGAATCTCACTCAGGAACATCAGCACCATGACGGCGACAAGTCCTGCGCAGATCCACCAAAGGCGTTCTGTCTGAAGTTCTGCGCCTACAGTAATATAAGGGGCAAAAATCAACCGCACCGCCTCAATTACAAGCGCGAACGGCAGCACACTAACTAGATTAGCCAGCAAAGAAAAAAGTACAGGCTTCAGCAACTGCTGCGGTTTACCGGCAGTAATATTATGCAATACCTTCATAGCTGATCCCCTCCTTTTTCCATATGCCAATCTCCGGCGTCAGTGTAGGCATGCCACATTTTTGCGTAAAGCCCCTCCGCCTCAATCAAACCTGCATGCTCTCCACGTTCCACGATTTCTCCATCCCGCAGCACCAGAATTTGTGCAGCTTCACGTATAGAGGAGAGTCGGTGAGCAATAACAATAACCGTCTTGCCGCGCATAAGCTCCGTAAGTGCTAACTGCATATGAAACTCATTTTCCGGGTCGGCAAAAGCAGTCGCTTCGTCGAGCACGAGCACTGGTGCGTTTTTGAGAATAGCCCGAGCTACTGCAATGCGCTGCTCCTCACCACCCGAGAGATAGACACCGCCTTCACCAATTAACGTATCGTATCCCTGCGGCAGCCGAGTAATGAACTCGTCGCATTGTGCCGCTCTGGCTGCAGCCTGGACTTCCTCCAAAGTCGCTCCCGGTTTGCCGACAGCAATATTCTCATACAAAGTGTCATAGAACAGGAAGGTTTCCTGAAATACAAAAGCAACTGTATTCATTAATTCATGGATTGCCATATGGCGAATGTCGACTCCACCGATGCGGATTGCACCCACTTGCGGGTCCCAGAACCGCGGCACCAAGCTGGCCACCGTCGATTTTCCCGAACCTGACGGGCCTACCAGTGCTGTAACCTTCCCTTGTTCCGCACGGAATGAGACTTCGCTGAGCGCCGCTGCAGTCCCTGCATCTTCACTGTAGGAGAAGGTTACATCGACAAATTCAACGTCAAAAGTATGCGGAGATAGCGGTTCTGCTATTTCCGGTACAGGCTGCTGTGCCAAGAGACGGTCCATCCGCTCCACGCCTTCGCCAATATCCCGAGTGCTTGAAGCCAGCAGAAGTAGCTTGTAGAGCGGAGATGAAACGCCGGGTGCCATAATCAGAAAGAACAACAGCACAAGCGCAAAGGACATGGAATCCGGCCGACCGCTTAGCATGAAGACGCCCACCGGCAAAATAAAGGTAAATGGTGATGCCAGCAATGTTTTGAATAAGATATAACCTGTTTGATAACGGTCCGTATACTCCAGACAATAATCGCGGTAGCTGGTCATATCACTGTAGAACTTTCTGAAAGAATGCACTGTCTGCCCGAACACCTTAACCGCGGGCATCCCCCGTACATACTGCACCGCCGAAGTATTGATCTGCTCCAACGAATCATGATACTGCTTCACACTGGCCTTGCCTCTGCTGCTCATCATAAGCGCTGACTGCACACCTAATCCTATAATTATCGGCAGCAGGCAAGCTACCGCCAACGGCGGACTAAGCCAAAACATCGCCACGATCATCAGCACTGTAGAAGCCAGCACGCTGACTAAATCGGGAAGCTGATGCGCTACGAAATTTTCCACCTTGTCGACATTCTGCTCTAGCGTCTTCTTGACCACGCCTGTTGAAGTCCCGTTCAGGAAACCGAGCGGCAATCTGCCCAAATGCTCGGTCATTCGCACACGCAAATTATATTGAATACGAAAAGCCGCAATATGCGAGCACATAATACCACAATACGAAGTCACCAGCCCTCCGATTAACCCTCCAAGTGCAATCCACCCCCAGCGGATCATATACGCACCGTCGACCTGCCCAGGCGATGAAGCATGGCGCAGCAGCTCTGCCAAAATGAAATAAACAGACAAAAACGGAATCAGCATCAATACAGCGCTGACAGATGACAATATTCCGGACAAGAGCAGCAAACCTCGCTTCTCTCCGGCGATCTCCAGCAGCCTTGGCATGCCGGTTTTGGTTTTACTCACAGCCGTTCCCCCACTCTTGGTAATTACGCGCAAAAAAAGTGCACTGAGAATGATTCTCTGTGCACTAGTGTATAGGAACGTTGTTCACGATTGCTACCGTTTAAGGGATTATAATTAACCAAATCAGGAGCATCTGTGCAGGATACGGACTTACAACTTAATACCGAAGAGACGCTGCCTGCCGCTGATCAGATATTCTCCTGGACGCACACCGAACTTTTTGCGGAAGGCTGCCGAGAAATGACTCACATTACCGTATCCAACTCTGGAGGCTGCTTCACTTACAGTCATACTCCCTTGTTCCAGCAGCTGCTGCGCTCTCTGCATCCGTTGTTCGATAACGTAGGCATGCACGGTATAACCAAACATTTCCTTAAAGCCCTTTTTCAGCTTGAACTCATTGAGGCATATAATGCGAGAAAGGCCTGCAAGCGTCGGCGGGTGCAAATAATCACGCTGTAAAATCTCCTTAGCGAGCCGCAGGCTCTCCATATCCTCTCTGGACAGCTTGACCGAGCGTGGAATCCGGTCTGCTTCATATAAAGATTCATTGAGATAGACCGCCATAAGCTCCAGCATTTTGCCCTCCAGATAAAGTTCACGCATGCCATGGCTATAGGAACAATCCGCAATCTGCGATAGAATGAAGCGGATGGATGGTGTGATGTTATTTTTTCCAAAAAACAAACCCGCACCAGCTCCGATGCGAAGCCGTGTATCCTCAGTCAGACCACTGGTCATCCGCTCAAATTGTGCAGGGCTCATATCTATGCTGATGAATCGGTACCCCGCTCCACTCAGGTATGTGCAGTTTTCACTTCTTACTCCGCCATGAAACAGCGCAATTTCTCCTGTATCTATAACAAAATAGTCCGATTTCAGCGAGGTCCCCCACTCAATGCCATGCCCCATGCAGAATGCCAGCTCTGTACGCGGAGTGCTAAAATTGCCCTTCGCTTCGATATCCCGATTAAAACAGAGATTAAAATCTGTCATCTGGATATACCCATGGCTAAGCAGGCTGCGGCAACTGCCTTCCCCTATTTCGACTGGAGGTTTAATCTCAAAATGAGCCCCATCAAAACGATAATTATAATCTACCCCTTCACATGTAAGCGTCTTATGGGCATCAATCGTTTCTGCTTCTTTCAGTCCATTGCTTCGCTCCATGCACATCCCTGCTTCCTCTTACTTTGGGTTAATTATATATGCAATGAGAATGATTATCAATTAAACATTACGATTTCCTCTTCGTTCAGACTGAGCAGTTGGGCAAATACACTGGATTATAATCAAAAAAACCTTCCCCACCCAGAAGGGTGAAAAAGGCTTATATGTCTCACTTCTGAAGCTGCATCTAGCCTTCATAGCTACTCTCGTTTCTTCCCAACTGCCCCAAGATAGATAACAAACTCTTCATCACCGTCTAATTCTAAAATCTCATCTATCAACTTTTGATCATAGATTCCAATTGCGCAAGCACCTGCACCGATGGATTCGCTGGCTAAATAAAGGTTCTGGCAGACATGTCCAACATCGATGAGGATTTTTTTGTGAGCAGAAATATCATACTTCCATTCGGAGCGGTAGGGTGTGGTACTCCAGGCAAACAATACAGAAGCCTTTTTGGCAAAGTTAGGGACAAAGGGCTGATCCAAAGTAATAGCATCAATCTTTTGTTCAAGTTGATCTAATTCAAACATAAAAAAGAGCTTATGTTCCACAGGCAGGTATCTGTAGATCCCTTGTCCAATGCCCTCTACACGCATAATCATTAAATAGGTTTCAAAGGTGTGCGTCGCCCCACTGCAGGGTACAGTCCGCAGCGTAAGTCCGTTCTTATTCATACCGCTAATCCCTTGGGTAGCCCATAATAAATAGGATAACTCCTCCAGACTCACAGTATCCTCAGAATAGAACCGTGTACTTCTTCTTTGATCTATACAATCAAAAATATTTTTTTTACTCACAACGTCTTTGCTGACCTTGGGCAAATCAATAATTAGTGAATCTGAATCAAATGGCTTAACAATTGGCGGTTGTGCAATTCCCTTGATCTTATCTGTTTTGATATGTTTGAATTCATGAAAATTGGATTTCAGAAAATTTCTTTGTTGTTCATATCTGGTCATAACAGATCCTCCTGAACTACCTTAATATCTCTAATTTATCATGTCATAAAAATCATACGGTGATCTAACTCACTCTTCAGTTGTTTTGGTGAGTAAACAAAAAACCTCCCTTTGCCCCGAAGGGCAAAAGAAGGCTTAAACGCGTCACTTCCGAAGACATGGCCAGCTATATTTTCAGCTCCCCAAGCTTGATCAGCTCGACAACCGCTTGTGAACGGCCTTTAACGTTTAGTTTTTGCATTACATTCGTGGTGTGGTTTGAAATACACCAAATTGAACTCACAGTCAATGCAATAAACCCTTGAATCTCAAGATTTCCTTTGTTTTCTTACTAATATTCGATCCGTTTGACTACCTTCATTATTCAACTTTCGTGTCCCATTAGTTCAATCATATCTCGTTATAATTCACTTACTTTAATTAGCTTTAAGTAGTCTTTCCGAAAATATCAGAGTTTGGTGTGGTGTAATTTTGATTATCGAGAGGTGATCGAAGTTTACAAAGGTTAGTTGTTCCGCTAACGGGCAGAATAGTTAAAGAAATTATTGTTGTATTTTTATGTAGATTAAAGGTACAATAAAACGCGAACATATGTTTTCATAAGTAATGAAGAAGCTCTTACCAATCCACAAACAGGTGAACAATAATTGTCTGGAAAAAGAAAGGAAATAAAATGAAAAATATAAATTTCAGTGAAGCTATTGAACGTTCTATACAATTAAGGGAAGTCTACCATCGTTTAGAACGAAAGTATCATGAAAAAGCATGGACAGTAGAAGAAGATGCGTTAGCTTTCCTTACAGATGCTGGCTTGGTCGGTCGCCTAACAATGTCTCAACAAGGTCGTTGGCCAACAAATGGGGATACTGAATCTGAACTTGAACATAAGATTGGTGAATGCATGTGGTGGTTGATTATTTTGGCTGAACGTATGAATATTGATAGCAGTGAAGCATTGGGGAAATTCTTAACTAAAACTGAAATTAAATTAGGGAATTGAGATAATATACCTGATATTGTCTCAACATTTGGTGATCTAGAATCTTACGTACGACAACAAACAAATGCTGTTGAAGCGGCAAAACAAGCAGGTGTAAAACAATTGGTGTATTCTTCTGCTCCACGTGCTGACGCAAGCCAGCATCTGTAAAAGAAGCACTTCAACAATTATTAGCATAAAATAAATAAGCCTCTGTTCATCAAGAACAGGGGCTTATTTTTAGTCTAATAGTAAAGCTTTAAAAATGGATTCAACTACATCTTCCGTAGGCTGTTCGCCATTTTTTACATACTCCGTAGAAATTCCGTATAGCGTCCAACTGATCATAATACTGTGCAAATTTATCTTTTCATCTGCCCAAGTTGGATGTTCTCCCTTTAATAACTCACAGAAAATCCTTCCAAGTTCTTGTTTAACAATGGTTTCAATTTTAGGTGTGAATGCTTCATAGCTTCTACTACATTGGCTAGCTAAGCCCCTTTGAAAGCTAATCAGACTAAGTAAAATATTCTTTAATGAACGCTCTGACAATGCTTCATGTGAACCCACATTCTTTAATACTTCTTTTAGCACATCTTCACTCAACACTTTCTCAAGCAAATCATATTTGTCATAGAAGTGATAATAAAGGGTTGCACGATTTACTGTTGCGCGCGAGGTAATATCTTTTATCGTAATATCTTTAAAATCCTTTTCAATCGCTAATTGCATAAACGCATCCATAATTAAACGTTTCGTTCTTAAAATGCGTGGATCAATTGTTTTTTCCAATACTAGTCCCCCTACTTTTCCGACATTTCGAGTAATATGTCGGATATACGATTTTCCCAAGCATTTTGTTGGTTGTGCCAAAATCCATTTGAATTTATGCTAACTATACAACAAATGTTGGATATACAAAAGTAGTTGGAGGTCACAAAATGAACATTATAGTATTTGGTGCCAACGGGAAAATCGGTCAGCACTTTATTCAAATTGCCCTACAAAATGGCGATCACGTAAAAGCATACGTACGTCGTGAAGGTGCTTTAACGATGCAACACCCGAACTTAGAAACCATTGTCGGTAGCTTAACGGATGAGCAACAAGTGGCAGCAGCTATTCAAGGGCAAGATACTGCTGTGAGTACCCTTGGCTCTCCTTTATCAATGAGTCGTAAAGTAAAAGACTTACCGATTACAAAGGCACATGAAACCATCTTACATGTCATGGAGCAATTACATGTAAAACGTTTTATTACACTTGCAACACCTACCATTAAATCTACTTTCGATCAAAAACAGCTTGTAACGATCATGCCAAGTATTATGGCGAAGCAGCTGTTCCCTACTGGTTACGCAGAAATGAAAGCGATTGGTAAATTAATTCATCAAAGTCAGGTGGATTGGACAGTTATTCGCATCGTCAACCCAAATACCAACAAAGATGGTGACGGGTATGCAATTTCACTCGGGGATACCAAAGGAAAATTTACAGTTTCACGTAAAAATGCAGCTCAATGTATGTACGATGCAATTCGTAAGAAAGAATGGATTGGCAAAATGCCAATCGTATTTAACAAATAAGGGGGATTACTAATGACAATTTTAGCATGGATTTTACAAGGCTTACTTGCATTAATGTTTATAATGGCTGGTTTTGGGAAAATAACTGGTTCAAAAATGCACATCGAGGGCTTTAAAAAATGGGGATTACCACAATGGTTCCGTGTTGTAACAGGTGGCATTGAATTAGGTACAGCTATTTTATTAGTCGTAGGTTTTTGGAATCATACAGCAGCTCTAATCGGTGCAGCCATTTTAGTAGCAGTCGGTATTGGTGGCGTAATTACACATCTTCGCGTGAAAGATACAATGAAAGAAACAGCAACAATCTTAATACTTGGTGTTTTAGCACTTATTTTACTAATCATCCTACTATAAAAGAAGGTAAATACGATGAACTTCGAATTTGGTGTTTATTCATTAGGAGAACGGTTTCCAGATGCAAATGGTTACGCGCTCCCTGCACAGGAACGTATTGAAAATATCATTCAAATGGCTAAATGGGCAGATGAAGCTGGGCTTGATGTGTTTGGGGTTGGTGAACATCATCGTTTAGATTTCGTCACGTCAAGCTATACAATGATTCTTGCAGCGATTGCACGAGAAACAAAAAACATTAAATTAGCGAGTTCGCTATCGGTCATTAGCACGGCAGATCCTGTTCGCGTATATGAGGATTTTGCTACACTGGATTTATTAAGTGGTGGTCGCACCGAAATTATTTTAGGTCGAGGGCTCTATTTAGAAAGCTTCTCATTATTCGGAGTAAGTCTTGACAATTATGACAAGTTATTTGAAGAAAAGCTTAGACTGTTTATGAAATTGCAAGAAAAAGAAGTCGTGAATTGGCATGGTGAATTCCGTCCCCCTCTTCGTGATGCACAAATTGCACCTCGTCCCGTACAATCAAAAATTCCAATGTGGATTGGCGTGGGTGGTACACCAGGAAGTGCCATTCGTGCAGGGAAATTTGGCCTAAACATGGCACTTGGACTTCTTGCAGGTGCACCAGAACGTGTATCGCATTTAACGAAACTTTACTGGCAAGCTGCAAATGAAGCAGGTCACGATTTATCCAAGCTAAAGGTATCCGTAACAGGGCATAGCTACCTTGCTGATAGCGGCGAGCAAGCCATTCGTGAATTTGCACCTTGCTATAATCAGTACATGGCGTATGGCCTGAAGGACCGTGGCATGCCATTTTATCCAATATCAGCCGAGCAAATGATGCCACAACGCGCTGCAAATGAAATATTAGCCGTCGGTAGCGCAGAAGAACTTGCTGAAAAGATTTTATATCAGCATGAGCTATTTGGTCACTTACGCTTCATGGGGCAATTTGATATGGGTAACCAATCGATGGCACGTGTGGAAAAAGCTATTGATTTACTTGCGAATAAAGTTGCGCCGATTGTTCGTCGCTCGCTGAATAAATAAACTAGTAGATAAATCCAATTATAAGATGCAGAATAGCGGAATCACTCTCCATATGTAAAGTAATTCCGCTTATTTTGTATACGCAATGAAATTCGAAGGGATTTTTAAAAGTTATTTTTCAATTAAACTGCCAGTTAGAGACTTTTTCACTTCGTATTTACCAAACATATTCTGGCCTGTGTATACCTCATTAGTGAGAATCCCCTGAATAGTGGTAATTCCCCAGACTCCTCCTTTTGGAGATAGAATCTCCATCTCTTCATCGAAGGCGTTTCTAAAGCAGTCCCGTCTCCAAGCTAACTTAGTAGTATAATCCACATAAATACCGTTTATACATAGCTCCAAAAAAAAGGAACGAGCACCCTATAGGCAATTCACGAAATCTTTCATGTTTTTAAAGACGAAGTTCTATCAAAAGAGCGTTTAGATTTTCACAGAAGAAGGGAACAGCACAGCGACATCACGTGTCGCTCTTTCCTTCACAACAAAAAACCTTCCCACACCCCTAAGGGTGGAGAAGGCTTAAACGCGTCACTTCTGAAGACATTGGCCAGCTATATTTTCAGCTCCCCAAGCTTGATCAGCTCGACAACCGCTTGTGAACGGCCTTTAACGTTTAATTTTTGCATTACATTGGAAATGTGGTTTCGAACTGTTTTTTCGCTGATAAATAATAAGCCAGCGATATCACGAGTCGTTTTGTCCTGCACGAGAAGCTCAAAAACTTCGCGCTCACGATGAGTCAACAGAAATTTGCTGTGGTGTTCGTTCCCCTTCAATGGTGTCACCCCTCCTTGCCCTGGGTTTGTTTGGTATAACAAGGTAAAGGGATACAGTCAAAACATATTATGTAGTGTTGATGTTAATGGTGCTGTCACAATTATAAAATGGGCTTAGTTCATTCAAATGCAAAAGCCTGAAATTTTCATGAATAAGAACATCTTTTTTCAGGGCAAACTACGGTTTGTTGTTCCTTATTAAAGGAGGTGTATGTATGAGCCATTCAAAAAACAATCAACCTACCAAAGCAGAAGTACAAACAACGAAATTAAACAAATTACCACTCGTAGGTAAATTCGAACCTGAATTTTCTGCAGAGGAAGCTGCAGAAGTGTTCGAAAACCAACCCTCTGCAGATCATGAATCCCATAATGAACGATAAAAAGCGGATGACGCTTTGATCTTATTCTTAAGCAGACAAACCTTCAAAGAATGGAACCGTCGCATTAACAGCTTAATTAACTATAAATGAGACGGTTCCCTTCATTTAAACATCGTAAACGACTTAGAGCAGCGATTCGCCATTAATGGGAATCGCTGCTTTATGTTGTAGGCTGTTGGCTGCCCGCTCCAATAGTGTATTCACCAGCGCCAACTGAGGCTTTCGGACCCAAATGGCGTTATTTGCAAATTTATCGCCTTTTGAGCGAAGTTTCGGACTCCAGTGACGCTATTCCTTAGAAACAGGCTCATATTCGGTACTTTTCAAGCCAATAGCGACTATGCGGTCCGATAGCGACTCAAATATCGAATAATGCTGCATGTAGTGTCATCTGGGTCCTTTAGTTACTGCTTATGCGCAAAAGTTTGCTGGGGCGGTTACTGCTGCGTGCGCGCAATGGTTCGCTGGTTCGACGGGTCGGCTGCCCGCTTCAATAGTCTATTCACCGCCCCTACTGAGGCTTTCGGACCCAGATGGCGTTATTTATCAAATTTATCGCCTTTTGAGCAAAGTTGCGGACTCCAGTGACGCTATTCCTTAGAAACAAGCTCATATAGGGTACTTTCGAAGCCAATAGCGACTATGCGGTCCGATAGCGGCTCAAATATCGAATAATGCTGCATTTAGTGTCATCTGGGTCCTTTAGTTACTGCGTATGCGCAAAAGTTCGCGGGGTCGGTTACTATTCTGCTTTTTAAATTGTAATCGGATACATTACTGGATACATTACTACAAACCATACTCCCGACCCTGGGAGTTTTTTGTCGTGTAATTATTACAATGAGATACATCACATTTTTATATTGACAGTAATTGTATACGGACTTATGATAAGTCCAGCATAATTGATAACGATTATCATTTAGATATAAAAAAAGGGGTGTTTTTTTAATGAAATTTACTTATGCTGTGCCTGCAAGTCTACTTGCGGCCTCCATACTGTTCACTGGATGTGCCAATAACAACAACTCTACAAATACTGCTGCCAACAGCACTACAGCCACCAACGCACCGACGACTGCTGCAGCTACCAACACACCAGAGACTGCCACCGCTGACTTCACGTCAGCTATAGATCAATATCGCACATACGTCATCCAGCAATGTGATGAATTTGTGAAGCAAACAGAGAGTTTCACCAACGCTGTAAAAGAGGACAAGATTGATGAGGCTAAGGCGCTATACGCTCCTGCCCGCATGTATTATGAACGGATTGAGCCTATTGCAGAAGCACTTGGTGACTTGGACCCAAATATCGATGCCCGGGAAAATGATGTAGATGCGGCAGAATGGCGCGGTTTCCACAAGCTTGAGAAAGCACTCTGGCAGGACAATACAACTAAAGACATGACAGAAGTTGCTGACCAATTGCTGAAGGATGCACAGCTGCTGCGTGCGAAAGTTGAGACCGTTGAGATCAACGCGAATCTGCTCGTAACTGGTGCTGTTGAGCTTTTAAATGAGGTCTCCTCCTCAAAAGTAACCGGAGAGGAAGAACGTTACTCGCACACAGACCTGTATGATTTCGTCGCAAACGTTGAGGGTGCGCAAAAGATATACGAGCTGTTAAAACCAGAACTAGCTAAAAAAGATGCCGATCTTGAAAAAACCATTGGTGAACGATTCGCTGCCTTGCAAGCTGAGCTTGCCCCTTTCAAATCTGGAGATGGATATGTTTCCTATGAAGAGCTGAAAGAAGATGAAGTACGTAAACTGAGTCAGAATTTGGACGCCTTGGCTGAGCCATTGTCCAATATGGGAACTATTCTAGGAGTGTGACCCTCATGAATAAACATAACAAGTTCACTGGAGTACCAGGTAATCCTGAAAGTCCCCCTCTTAATGATCAATCGAAGAATGAGCCTATATTTGGTAAAAAATTAAGCCGCCGCGATATGCTGCGGCTTACTGGCGCCACTGGCCTTGGTCTTTTGTTAGGGGGCGGAGGTGTCGGTGGAATTATGGCTGCGCGTAATGCTGTAGCTGAGCCAACGAAGGCCGCAGAAGGTGATTCCAGTTCCATTCCTTTTTATGGGAGCCATCAGGCGGGGATTTTGACACCTGCACAGAACTTTATTTATTTTGCTGCCTTTGATTTCACCACAACCAAACTGGCCGATGTGAAAAAACTAATGCAAGCATGGACCACTGCCGCTGCCGCTCTTACTACTGGCGAGCTTATTGGTGACGTAAATGACAACCCTAATCTTCCACCCTCAGACACCGGGGAAGCGGACGGGCTAAACCCTGCACGGTGTACGCTGACCTTTGGTGTTGGTCCTTCCTTTTTTGATGAAAGATTCGGCTTAGCTTCGAAACGCCCAGCCCTATTGGCCGATCTTCCGGCATTTGCGGGTGACAATCTTGATCCGAAATGGTGTGGCGGGGATATTTGTGTGCAAGCCTGTGCGGATGATCTGCAGGTCGCATTCCATGCCATCCGCAATCTGGCGCGTATCGCCCGGGGGACTGCTGTACTGCGCTGGACACAGGAAGGTTTTCAACGCACTGGAGCAGCGGATCCCAAGGGGGCTACGCCACGCAATCTTTTGGGTTTCAAAGACGGCACGGGCAATCCCGATACTACCGATAACGCTGAAATGAACAAAGTGGTCTGGAACAGCAGCAGTGACGGTCCCTCTTGGATGAGCGGCGGCACTTATATGGCGGTACGCCGGGTGCGTCTGCGTATTGAAGTCTGGGATCGGTCTTCGCTAAGTGATCAGGAGGCTACCTTCGGGCGTTATCGTCACACCGGAGCTCCACTCGGAGCTAAGGATGAATTCGATGATCTGGATCTTTCAGCTGCGGACGCTTCCGGGAAACCTGTCATTCCGGTGAATTCACATTCCGCATTGGCGCATGGTGACGGTACAGTCAAAATGCTGCGCCGCTCCTATTCTTTTTCCAGCGGTTTGGACGTCACCACGGGCCAGCTTGATGCAGGTTTGTTATTCATTAGCTTTCAACGTGATTTAATGAAACAATTCGTTGCCATTCAGCAGCGCCTCTCTAAGACTGATCTTTTGAACGAATATATGACTCACACCGGCAGCGCTGTATTTGCCTGCTTCCCCGGTGTCCGCAGAGGCGGCTTTATCGGGGAAACACTACTAAGCTAAATTTATGGCTGTCCATTATTGAAGGGGGATTATCCCGATGTTATCTCTTACGCATCCTAAACGGCAAATGCCAAAGGTTGCCTTGCTGATTCTGTTTGGCTTTTTGTGTATGCTTTTGCTCTCCAGCCCCGCGGGGGCGGAGGGCGATGGCACGGTCGACGAGCTCCTGCCGCCGGTCGGCAGCGCACTCGTCGAAGCCGGCCAGAGCCGCTGGGACGCGGCCGCGGCCGATGTAGAAGTGTTCGCTGCGCTGTGGCGCACCGCGAACACAGGCACGCCGGACCCGGCACTCGCCGGTCCGGCTGCTGCCGTTGACGCCGCGCTTGCAGACGCGGCGAAAGCCCTTGCGGCGGGCGGCGGCAAGCCCGCCAAAACCGCACTGTCCACGCTCGCGAGAAGCGTGGACGCGTACGTCACCGCCGCCTCCGGCACGGTCGGCGGTGACACCAGAGCCGCCGGACGCGAGACGGCGGCGAAGCTTTTGCCCGCGGCGGAACGCACGCGGGATGCGGCGCGCAGCGCCGACTGGAGCGCGGCAGCGGCAGCGTACCGCGACATCGTCAGCGGATGGAAGCCGGCGGAGCGCAACATCCGGGCGGACGATTCCGCCGTCTACAGCCTGCTGGAGACGCGAATAAGCCTGCTGCGGATTGCGCTGCAGGCTGAACCGCTTCGCGAGGCATCGGCGAAATCGGAAGCAGAAGCTCTGTATCAACTGCTGGCTGATTACAGTGAAGGCAAAACCATTGACGCTGGGGATACTTCCAGTGAACCAGCTTCTATAGAGGGACTAATCAGCTACCTGAACAAAGCATCCTCCGCTGCCAAAGACAATAACAGCACAGAAGCCGCTAACATCATGGAGCAATTCATCGTAGCCTGGCCTTCTGCCGAAGGGCAAGTCCAGATCGCCTCACCAACAGTCTACAACAATATCGAAAATGAGAGTGCGGCTGTCACAGGTTACCTGCTCTCAAATCCGCCTAAACTGGATCAAGCTTTAACCATCATGAACAATATGCTTAGCGAACTAACGCCTTTGGCTGGTGAAACCACTTATAATGCTTGGGATGCCGCTTTGATTCTCTTGCGCGAAGGGCTTGAGGCTATTCTCGTCTTGTCAGCTCTTCTTGCTTACCTGAAACGTGATGGGAACGCCAAAGCGCAAAAATGGATCTGGTCCGGTGCAGCTGTCGGCCTCATCGCAAGTATCGGATTGGCTGTTGTGCTCACTTATACCATTTCTCGGGCAGCTTCCGGGGGAGCACGGGAGATGATTGAAGGAATTACTGGTCTTGTCGCAGTAGTTATGATGCTCACAATCGGACGCTGGTTACATAGCAAATCAAACACTGCAAATTGGAACAATTACGTGGGTAGGCAAGTTGATGGCGCGCTGGCCAAAGGAAACCTTTGGTCACTGTCCTCCGTTGCAGCGCTTGCGATTTTACGTGAAGGTGCAGAAACTACAATTTTTTATGTGGGCATGGCTCCATCCATCAAGCTGTCTCAATTACTGCTTGGGATTGGATGTGCTCTGATTATTCTTGGTATTGTAGGTTATGCAATTATTGCCTTGAGTGCAAAATTACCGATTGCCGCCTTCTTCCGTACAGCTACAATTCTGATTTATTACCTAGTATTCCGCTTTCTTGGGGAGAGCATTCACTCGCTTCAGGTTGCCGGCAAACTTCCTGCACATGTACAAGAGGGCTTGCCTTCAATCAACTGGCTTGGCATGTATCCCACTTGGGAAACCTTGCTTCCACAGCTGCTTGTCCTGTTGTTTATTGTGTGGGAGCTGTTTCGGAACAGATCGCCAAAGGCTTCACGAACAGCTTAGTTTTATTAATACAATAGATATACCGGTCCGTCACGCCCTTGTGGTTACGCCGGTTTAGTCCGGTAATCTCTTGCATTTACAGTCTAATTTATGAAATGGATTCCATAGCAAGCTTTTTATTTGGGAGGTAATTTGCGGACAATATGATAAAATAAAATGACTATACACAAGCACAAAAGGGAGGCTGTTGTACTCTAATGGCTAATATTAAAGAAATTGCCCGTATGGCTGGTGTTTCCGTGACAACAGTCTCGCGGGTGCTCAATAATCACCCTTATGTAAGTGAAGTCAAACGAACCGCAGTCCTAAATACTATTGAGAAATTAAACTACACGCGTAATATGAACGCCGTGCATCTGATCACTGGGCGGACTCAAGCTATAGCTGTTATTATTCCGTATACCAACTTATTTTATTTCTCAGTCATTATTGCAGGCTTGGCTCAAGAAGCACTGCTGGCTCAATACCGGCTCGTTCTCTGCCAAACCGATTATCGTACGGAAGAAGAAATTAAGGTGCTTGAGATGCTGCGGAACAAAGAAATTGACGGTGTAGTTATGGTCTCTTCAACAATGAGCTCAGAAGCTATTGAAGAATATACAGCTTATGGTCCTATTGTGGTATGTCAGGATAGGGGAGAACGCCAATTTTCTTCTGTATATATTGAGCATTATTCTGCTTTTCGCAGTGGCCTTCAATATTTGAATGATAAAGGTTACCGCCATATTGGCTACTGTGAAGGAAGACCACACGGCAGCAGCAGCTCTATCCGCCAAATTGCCTTTAGAGACTTTCTAGAAGCTACAGATCAGCCTTACAATGATGAATGGATGATCTATAACTGTCTGACCGAAGAGGACGGTGCCCGCGTACTTCACCAACTGCTGCAGATGAAGAATCGTCCTGATGCCCTGATTATTTCAGCAGGCGATCATATAGCGGCTGGTTTAATCATCGAAGCTTGGAAAAAGGGTATCCGCATTCCTGAGGATTTGGCCGTCATTGGATTTGATGATCAGCCTATCGGCCGAACGTTAGGTCTGACCACTGTAGATAATCAGTTAACTGAAATGGGCATATCCGCTTTTCGGATTATCTATGATCAGATCCAGCGAAATGATGGACAACCCGTTCACCGCAAGCTTGAGTACCGTATTATAGAACGCAATACAGTATAGTATCCTTTTCATCTTATATCTCCGTAATTACATCATTTTAACGGTCCACTTTGCAGCCTTCTGCGAGTAGACCGTTTTTTATTTTTGCATATTCCCCTTTAGTATTCATTTTTATCCCTTGCTTCCGAATGGAATTTGTTTTATCCTAAATATGAAAATAATTTTCTGCATTTAGTTAATAATCATAAAAATAATTTCAATACCCCATTGAAACGAGGTGGATGAATGGATGTCCCCAATACTGCATGCACTCGAGCATGAGAAGGCCAAGCTCTCTCAAATGGAACGAAAGCTGGCTGAACGAATTCTCTCCTCACCAGGCGAAATCGTTCATATGGGCATTACAGAATTAGCAGAACAATGCGGAATAAGCCCGGCAACGATCACACGTTTCTGTAAGGTGCTTCATTTTAAAGGCTTTCCGGATTTCAAGGTGAAGCTGGCAGCAGAAATTGCTCATAGTGATGCCGCGCCGCAGGATGGTGGCTCTTCTTATCAAGATATTGTAGCCGGCAACCCACTCTCCGTGATTGTGGAAGCGATGCAGACGAACCATCTGACCTCCATCCGGGATACTACCTCACTGTTAGATCTGGAGCGATTGCAGGCAGCAGTTCATTTATTGTGCCAAGCACGCCGCGTTGATCTATACGGGATGGCGACCTCTTCCATTGTCGCTCAGGATTTCTATCAGAAGCTGATCCGCATAGGCGTAAATTGTACTGCTTTTGCTGATTCCCATATGCAGATTACCTCTGCTTCATCACTCTCCAAAGGTGATGTCGTATTTGCAGTATCCTATTCGGGAGAGACTCCCGAGACCATTGATGCCTTGATGTGTGCGAAGGCTAGCGGAGCAAGCACTATCGCACTAACCTCTTATGGCAGCAGCACCTTGGCTACTCTGGCGGATATCCCCCTATTCTCCTCATCTTTGGAGAAAGGCATGCGCCGGGGAGACATGGCCTCACGCATAGCTCAGCTTCACATCATTGATATTTTGTTCACTGGAATGGTCAGCACCCGTTTTGGGGATTTTATTCCTAGACTGGAGCAATCTTATCTCAATGTCCAACAATACCGAAACAAACGAGGAGGACAATCCTAATGAATATTCTAAAGTTCCATAGTGATGAAGATTTCGTACAAACGGGTGCGAATCTTATCGCCAGCCTGCTGCAAAGCAATCCTAAAGCCGTGCTCGGTCTTGCGACTGGAAGCTCCCCTGTTGGGGTTTATGCCAAATTGGTTGAAATGCACCAAAAAGGACTTGTGAGTTTCTCTAAAGCAACTTCCTTTAATCTGGATGAGTATATCGGCTTGCCTGTCGACCATCCACAGAGCTATCGCAGTTTCATGAACGAGCAATTATTTAACCATATAGATATTGATCCAGGACAGACACATATCCCTAACGGAAACGCAGCGGATATGGAAGCAGAATGCCTTGCATACGATAAAATGCTGGAAGAAAACGGACCCGTTGACTTGCAGATTCTCGGTATTGGCAGCAACGGCCACATTGGATTCAACGAACCCGATGCTAACCTCAGCAGCAAAACCCATGTCGTCGACCTGCTTGAAGATACCCGGGAAGCAAATGCTAGATTCTTTGACAGTTTGGATGAGGTCCCTCGGCAAGCGATCACAATGGGCATTGGAGGCATCCTAAAAGCACGCCAAATCCTCTTATTAGTTCGTGGTGCCGGCAAAGCTGAAGCCATCCGCAATGCTGTTGAAGGCCCGATTACAACCCAATGCCCTGCATCCTTGCTGCAGAGCCATCCAAATGTAATCGTTCTCGTAGATGAAGGAGCAGGCAAATGGCTGAAATAAATAAAGGACTAGAACAGTTGCTGTTCGGTAAGGTACTGACTCCCCAAGGTTTAATTGAGCACGGTGTGATTGCCGTATCTGGAGAGCAGATCCACTATGCTGGCGATGCGGCTTGGCTTCCAGAGCGTTACGCGCATTGGCCTGCCAGTGGTCAAGCAACGGATCTTCTGATCCCCGGATTTGTAGATGTACATGTTCATGGTGGAGCTGGCCACGACTTTATGTACAGTGATACTGAATCGCTGAATGCCATCACTAAGTTCCATAGTTCCCAAGGAACAACAACAATGCTGGCTACAACCATGACCGCTTCCAAGTCTGCTATTGACCAAGTATTCTCCGAAGTCAGCGCTTATCGCGCTGCTGAAATGCCTTACACACAAATCGCAGGCATGCATTTGGAAGGACCCTTCATCAGCCCGAAATGGTCCGGCGCACAAAATCCAGAGCATATTGTTCCTGCCAATATTGAGTGGCTAGCACAATGGGGGAACGATTATCCAGGAATGATCCGGCAAGTCACGCTTGCTCCGGAACGTGAAGGTGCCCTCGAAGCTATTCTCTGGCTGCGCAAGCACGGTATAACTGCAGCGCTCGGGCATACGGATGCCTCCTTTGAAGAGGTTATTGCCGCAGCAGATGCTGGACTTAACCAAGCCGTGCATATGTTCAATGCGATGACACCCCTACATCACCGTAAGCCTGGAGCGGCTGGAGCTATTTTGTTCGATAAGCGCATTCGCGCAGAGATTATAGCCGACGGGATTCATGTTCATCCCGCAGCCATTTCTATATTGACCCGTCTCAAGAAAGAGAACAATTTATTACTGATTACTGATGCCATGTCTGCAACTGGACTTAGTGATGGTGAATATACAATCGGTGATTTACCTGTACTCGTTCAAGATGGCATCGCTACCCTTAAAGATAATCCCGCTGCTCTAGCTGGAAGCACACTAACGATGATTCGCGGCTTCCGTTATCTGATCCAAGAGGTAGGACTCACCTTGGAAGAGGCCTCCCGCGCTGCAAGCCTTACGCCAGCGGCGTCCATTGGAATGGAACGAAGCATTGGCTCCTTGGAGGCTGGAAAACGCGGCGATATCCTACGCCTTGATGCTGAATTTAATATTCGCGGCGTATGGATCGGCGGACGTCCAATCACCACTTAATAAAATTAGCTCCAAACAAAAAAGCAACAATTCTCTCCAGATGGTGAGATTGTTGCTTTTTTATTTAGATCACAAAAATCATTAATAATTACGAGTTGGGAAAATTCGTTCAACCATGGTGCGGAATTCATCCACAAATCCTTTTATCGGATGACCGGCACGAGCCTCTTCAGCATAAACATTGGCGCGTTCCACGAAGTCAGGATTTGCTGATACGTATACATCCTTAATTCTCGCATCATGTTTTTTAACTTCCGCAGCAATTTTATCTTTAATTGCTTTGGTAACTGTTTCTGTTTCTCTTGTATTTATGGTGTTATTTGTGTTATTCGTGCTATTGGTGTTATACATATGCGTCGAATTACTTCTGTAATTCTTATCATGGGTACTAGGAGTGGTACTGCGCATGCCCATTCCCATTCCAGTTCCCATACCTTTTCCTATCCCCATATCTACATCATGTTTCGAGCCATTGCTATTCAGCAGAGGACCATTATTATAAGTATGGTTTCTTGTCGTACCTGTTCCTGTTCCCAACATATCCGCTCCCAAATTACCCATGCCATTGATTCCATTTCTAGTTGCCGGTCCAGTACTTGTTGTACCAGGAACTGTATTTACAGTACCTTTTAAGGCTCCGTTCATACCATTGGTTACGGCTCCAGTATCATTCATTCCATCACGGCCAATTTTCACTCTTCCTGTACCAGACATTACGCCAGTCGGTCCGTAATTGTGAGGAGTGGTTGAGGATTTTGCCCGATACGATGGAGTCCCTTTGGCACGCAGGCCAGCAGTTGCATCATTTAAAGTTACTGCTACATACGCGCTTTTTCCTGCAAGCATTACATTCGCTGAGCGGACTTCAGGCATTGCAGCAATCCGGTCTGCAAGCTCCTGACTAACTTCCATCTTAGTGATGTTATGCGTGCCACCGCGTACGGAATTCACACCAATACGCCCATCATTTACTCCCCGGACACTATTGGTTTGCACATTCGATTTTTCTGCCGTATTGGTTCCACACCCCGTAATACTCACCAAGCCGAGAAGCAATGCAGCTGAGACTGACATACTGATCTTGGATCGCAACATGAATTCATCCTCCATCTCTAATGTTGTATGTGTGCAGTGTACGATCGTTAGGATGACCTTCTGAAGAACAAGCTATCCTGAAAGGATTTGGAACTATGCCGCTTTGACCGTCACCCGCGAGTGCAGATCGGCGTATCTTATAAACAGTAAGCCATATCTCAACAAGTCGGTATTACTCCGCAAAAGTCAGGAGGCTTGTGCATGAAAGTTCTATTTACGTTTTATGTACCGAGTGGCGGGGTGGAGACATTAAATAAGCTGCGATGTGAAAGTCTCCAGCGAAATGGGATCGAATGCCATGTTTTATATCTAATGCCGGGTTCAGGCCAGAATACGACCAATTTTCCGGTATTTGTCTCATCTTCAGATGAAGAAATTAAAAATTTGCTGGAGACCCATAATTACGATGCCATTATTGTTACATCTGATTATTTATTACTGAAACGTCTGCGTGAACTCGGTTACCGCGGTATTATGATATACGAATCTCAAGGCCTTGGAAAACGCAGTCATGCGGAAACTCTGATCAGAGATGCCGTCCCTTATTTACGTTCTTATTGTAATGCGGTACTAATCCCGCCAACCGATCATTTATTGGAGCTGTTTATTGAAATCTGTCCCTGGCTGCATCGTTATGTAATTCCGAATATTGTTGATGTCCAGTCCTTTCAGCATATCCCTGCTGAACCTCCCGCTAATCCGGTTATCGCTTGGGTAGGCCGGCTAGAGAGCAATAAAAATTGGCGGGAATATTTGAGAATCGCCCATGAAATTCGCCTTTATAAACCAGATATTCATTTGTGGATGTTCCATGATCCTAATTTAGCCGCAGAGGATCAGAAACAATCCTTTCAGGAGGAGCTACGCGCCCTAGGACTGAATGATCGTCTAAGTACTTTTACCAATATTCCTAATCATGTAATGCCCATTTATTATTCCTCGATCGCTAATTCGGGTGGATTCCTGTTAGCTACCTCCATTACAGAAGGATTTGGATATGCTGTTGCCGAAGCGATTTGCTGCACTTGTCCAGTACTTAGTACAGATTCCGATGGTGTCAGATCCTTTATTGTTCATAATGTCACGGGTAAATTTTACCCGCTTGGCAATATTCCAACTGCCGTCAACGAAGGACTGGAGCTTATGAACAATATTCCTCTGCGAGAGGGTCTCCGCCAGCAAGGAAGAGGATATATGGTCTCACGCTTCGGAACCGAGAAGTATGCGCAATCTTTTCGTGAAATGATGAATTCCTATGCCATCTTCTAACCGATATCATGCAAAAAAACCTTCAAGCCACTTCTTACGTGGTATTGAAGGTTTTTTATATTTTAAGGACATATTATTAAGAGTTCCTCGCTACGATCTCAAACAGTGCATTCTGAAACAATTGTGTGCTTTTTTCCCAAGTGAAATGCTGTGAATCCTGCTCCCCCTTACAAGCCAGCCGCTGGCGTAAATCCGGGTCTTTAATTAAGGTTATGATATCATCCGCGAGCCGATTCTCAAACCGGTAGGACATTAAGCAGTTATGGCCATGCCTGCCATATTCCATATTTCCACCGGAGTAAACAGTAACGAGCGCTGCTCCACAACGCATAGCCTCGATGCCTGGTAGCGATCCCGTATCATACGTACTTGAGCTTACAAAAATATCGCTCTCACTATAATGGTAACAAAGCTCAGTATCATTTGCAGGAGTCCTTATATGATATCGTTCGTCCGCTAATAAAGTTTGCAGGGTAGTCGACTCAGCAAATTCACCAGGAGGAATGATCAAATAAAGTTCAACTTCTGGATGAAGTCTTCTGACCCGATTTAACTGTTCAAGCAAATAGTCTTGTTCACGATGGCCTGAGAATCCACCCTCTGGCTTTCGCATAACCGCGGAAACTACAAGCTTATTTTCAGGTTCACGAATGTTCAAATTTCTAAAAACAGGATTCACACCAATGGGCACGATTGTCCCCTTAATCCCATGATTCATCTGGACGATTTCTTGCTGCCAACGGGATAGTACAAGCAGATTGCTGGTTAAACTATAGGATGCAAAAGAGCGGCTATTGTCAGGTAAAAAAGTGGGCTCGTAGCAAAGCGCTAAACGAATATGAATCCCTTTCCCCTCATTACTTGCCTGCTGCGATACCTCGACTGTGGTATAAAAGTTGGAGACAATCACGTCCCCCACTGGAAAATCGCTGGCCGACAAATCACCATCTGCCGCATAACGCAATTCACAATTTATCTCGTATTCAACGACACCATCGCTGGGCAAGAGGATCGTAATTTCATGACCGATCTCTGACAGACGATTAGCCAGTTCTGCCAGCATCCGTTGTGCTCCGCCCCTAGATAGAGTTAGAACAGGAAATATTAATTTCATTCCCCTCTCTCCTTTAGCAGCAGATGCGATAGAACCCCATGATGGTTTGCTTGTACCTGTTCTATCTCTCTTTTCTGCGCCTCACTATAAATCACTGAGCCCATCTCTTGATGCACTCGATAATCAAGCTGCGGATACTCAATATAAGACCAGCTAAAATGCGGTAAAATACGCAGCCATAAATCATAGTCTTGAGTATATAACAACATTTCATCGAACGTTCCTACAGCACGAAATATATCCATATGAAGAAGAACTGTACTCCCATTCACCGGACAACCCAACATCATAGTCTCAATAAAATGGGCTCTGCTGCTAAAAAGCATACTTACCGTATCTGAGATCCGTTCTCCCTGCTCATTTATATAATAATAGGCTGTATAGTTAAACAAAGTACCCGTACTTTTGAGCTTTTCTATTTGGTTTTTGATTTTATCCGGGTGAAATTGATCATCTGCACTGAGCCAGGCAAAATACGTTCCGGTAGCCACTTCTATCCCTTTGTTCAAAGCAGAAGCCGTCCCTCCATTACTCTTTTGTATATAAATGATTCTGTCACGGAAGGGGGCCAACTTCTCCAGCCATAGGGTAGAACCGTCATCGACTACAATAAGTTCTATATTCGGATAGCTTTGATCCAAGACACTTTGGATGGCGAGATCCACATACGAACAGTTATAAAATGGGATGATCACCGATACTTTAGGTTCTTCACTCATACGCGCTCACCTCCTTCACCCGGAGCTCAACTTTTATACTGTTTTACAAGCAAGCAGGGCATCTACTGGTGCATGGCCCTCCCCGAATGCTTCACGAAACGATGGGTTTTGGGCATGATGGAAACCTTTAAGTACCGTTACCTCATACCCAAGTGCAATAAAATCCTCCGGCTCCCATCCGCTCCGATGCTTTTGAAAATACTCTCCCTGCAAATGATAATGATCCATACCCTCCTGTGGAAAAAAGCCCCGAGGGGTAAATACAACTACTCGGTTATTGGCGATTCTTTCGGCCATCCCGAGCAGAGTCTTCGCTTCATTTTTATTAAAGTGCTCTATTGAATCAATAAAGGTAACCGCTGAAAATGTTTTGGGGAGGAATAATTTATCCATATGACTGGCATCTGCATGTACCGGAATAATATGAGGTGACTTATATTGACGATGCAGCAGGTACGGCCTGTGAATTTCTAATCCAAGCACTACTGCGGCTTCATATCGTTCAAGCAGGGTACCGGTGCCGCTGCCGATATCCAGAATACTCTGGCAGAATTTCAACTGTTCCAGTAAGACTGGCAGAAAGTCATTCACTTCAATTTCCCGGTACATTACCTTCAGCCCCCCATAGAAGAAATCAAGTGCTGCAGCGAATTTTTGTAGCGGCCATTGGTCGCAGCTGCCTCTGCCATAATTACATCAAAATATTTGATCGTTCCCATGCCCTCATGCGTCCGGTAAGCTGTGAGGGATTGATTCAACATCACCGGTGGATATCCGTTCAGAATGGCGCGGAACCATAAGTCATAATCATGGGTGTAAGGAAGTGATTCATCAAAAAGCCCGATGGCTCCAAATACCTCTCGTTTAAACATCACCGTACAGCCATTAATGGGATTACCGTGTAAAAAACAACGTAAGTAATCCAGGTGACTAGGAAACAATGGCGCAGCATTCAGCTGAACCAGCTGCGATTGAGCGTTAATATAATTAAAGTTGGTATAGGAGATTAACAAGTGGTTCTGCTCCATGAACAGAACCTGATTGTTGATCTTATCCCGATAAAATAAATCATCCGAGCTAAGCCAGACCACATAGTCACCCGTTGCATTCAATATGCCGTGATTCAGTGCGGAGGCGGTTCCCCCATTGCCTTTGCCCAAATAATGAATTCGGGAAAGATACGGTGTAATTAGATTGCTATGGGCATGCGAGCCGTCATCGACAACAATGATTTCGTAAGGTTCCCAAGACTGGGAGAACGCACTTTGCAGGGCGTGCTCAATATAAGGACAATTATAAAAAGGAATCACTACCGAAACCTTCGGTCTCATAACAACCTCCCCTCCCCGCTAACTCGGTAATAATTCAAAATATCCATTAACGATTGGTTAAGCCCAATTTCCGGAAGCCAGCCCAGTGAAGTCACATCAGCCTCAGGGGTTGATGCTTCTGAATGAACCTTCTTATCCGCTGTGGCTGCGATCTCTGAAATAGCCCGTTCAGCATCTGCAGGTCCCCAGTCCATTGGCACTGGACCTACAGAATGACTGAGCAACTGCTCCGCGATCTCCCCGAGTTCCCGCTGCTTCCCCGAATCGATGCGATAGATGGTTCCATTTGTACCTTTACGCAAAATGTAATCATAAGCTCTAACGGCATCTCTTACATCTAAAAAATCACGCAGCGCATAACGAGAAGAGAGCTTAAATGGAGGTATTTCCTCTTCTGGCTGGCCTTCACTTCGGACAATGTGCTGTGCTAATAAAGAGCAGAAGCCGGTGGAAGGACCGGGACCAATCAGATTACAGGGCTCAGCCAGCAGAACCGGCTGTTTAAATAAGGTGCCCCAAGCGAGGGACACCAGCTCTTCTATTGTTTTGCTAAGACTGTACGGGTGTGGTGGCCCAGCCACCACACCCGGTTTGAACTTAAGTCTGGAGCCAGCCACTAGAATCCGACTGCTCGGCAGGCTTCGCATAGCCTCCAGTAAATATAAGGTGGCCATCACATTGGTCTCCATATAAAGCAAGGGATTAAGCCATGACTCGGGTACGGAGTTCTTCCCAGCCAAATGAAGGACAGCGTCCGGTGTAGTTTGCTTGATCATCTCAGCTACTGCTTTCCGGTCACTTAAATCACAAATATATATCTTTACTCCTTCTGGAAAAAGAGTGGAGGCAGCTGTCGATTGCGGCCGCAATACAGCGATAACCTCAGCCCCTCCTGCCGAAAATAATCGAACGGCATGTTGCCCGGTAAATCCACCGGCTCCGGTAATCAGAAGTCTTTGACCTGTCATAAATACATCTCTGACTGTTTCATCCAGTCAGCCAGTTCCTGCAGCATTAAAGGATATGAAGGCAGCGGCAAGAGGACATCCGCTCTTGTATTCACTAGTGTACGATCCTGAATATGTTCATCCTCAGGGATGATCTCCACATTTTCTTTATGAAAAGCCGCCTGAATATGCTGAAGCAGCTCATATTTACTTACCGGCTCTGGATGCGCTAAATGGATTAGCCCCGATACGGGGGAATCCAGCATTACATCCACTGCTTTGGCTAATTGGAGCGTTGTGACCCCGTTCCACATCACCCGCCGGTATCCTGAAACTTTACCACTCTGCGCCAGGAACCAATCCATCAGACCAATACCGCCTGAGCGGATTTCGGGACCAATAATGGAAGTGCGAATCGTAAGATGCCCGGGTTTTTGCACCTCACCGAGACTTTTCGAAATTGCATATACAGAGGTTCCATCAGGAGCATCCTCTTCGGTGTACCCTCCGCGTGTTCCTTCGAACACGCAGTCGGTACTGATATGAATGAGCCTTGCCTGAACATCCTCCGCCTTTCGCCACAAGTGATGAGGGAGAAAGCCATTCACGTGGTAAGCCCCAATTTTGTCACGCTCCGCGAATTGATTGAGAACCCCCATTGCATTGATAATGCAATGAGGGGAAACGATATCGACCAGCTTCTCAACTCCGGCTATATCGTTCGCATCTACATACAGCCCGCCAAGATCGCTCTTATCCCGGGTTGTATGGAAGACGTGATGCTTGCCCTGGCGGCGAAAATAATCCGCCAGCATATGCCCCGCCATACCGTTTCCACCTAGGATAAGCAGCTTCATTGCAGGAACCCTCCCCGGATCAAGATGCTTTTGATCTCTTCCCGATCCATCAGATTCGTCTCTGAACTGAAGCTATTGAAAGAGACATGAGGATAAGCGCTATAATGTGCCTTTAATTCCGGCATGTTCAGCGTAGGGAGAATTACTAGATACTGTTCATCGTAGACAACGGTAGTTAAGCTTTCGAAATCGCTCATCAGAATCTCGTGGATTTTCTCCCCCGGACGAATCCCGGTCTCAACAATACTCACATTGGACTCTCCGGAAGCCTCAATCAGCACCTCAGCAAGATCGATAATTCGGCAGGTAGGCATAGTCATGACGAAGATTTCTCCACCCAAGCTAACCTCAGAAGCTTTAAATAATAACGTAATAGCATCGCGTAGGGTAAAAAAGAAGCGGGTCATTTTCATATCCGTAATGCGTACCTGACCCTTATCCTTAATCTGCTTCATGAACAAATGCACTACGCTGCCGTTCGTTCCGAGCACATTACCTCCGCGTACAGTAACGAACCGGGTGTTTGAGCCAATCAGATTGGCATAAACGAACAATTTTTCCCCGATCGCTTTGGTCATTCCATAGAAGTTGGATGGGTTCGCAGCCTTATCGGTAGAGATGTAAATTGCTTTCTCAACGCCATTTACAATGGCAGCTTCGATCACATTTTGAGTTCCCACTACATTGGTTTTGAGTGCTTCATAAGGCTGATCTTCACAGACTGGAACATGTTTGAGCGCCGCCAGATGAAAGATATAATCAACGCCACGGCAGGCTGCAATCAGCGCATCCTTGTCACGGATATCGCCAATGATAAAGCTGAGACGTTGATCTTCAAACTCCCGGCTCATCGCCACTTGAGCGGATTCACTGCGGGAGAATACGATGATTTCCTTAGGATTTTGTGGCAGAAGTTGCCTAATCAGCTCATGCCCCCAGGAACCAGTTCCGCCTGTGACCACAATCCTTTTATTATTGAACATGCAGGTTCCCTCCAAGCAAGAATTTAACTACCTTGACCGAAACATCCGGAGTCATGTATCCTTCCGGTGCCTCCCAATCCCGATTGAGCGCCGTCATCAGCTTGACGCTGCGCAGAATACTTTTCTGATCTACACCTGAGACTACATTGCTGCCACAATCCACTGTTTCTGGACGTTCCGTCGTTCTGCGAATCGTAACTGTTGGCACTTTCATCAAGCAGCATTCCTCCTGTACAGTCCCGCTGTCGGTGATGGCACATAAGGCGTGCTGTTCCAAGTAGACAAAATCAAAAAATCCGAAAGGTTCATGAAATTCAACTAGTGGGTTCATTGGAAGGGAAAATTGCTCGGTAAGTTTGGAGCGAGTGCGAGGATGAATGCTGCATATTAAACGAATTCCAAAATGCTCAGCCACTGCGTTAAGACCCGACATAATTTGTACAAGGGACTCTGGATCATCTACATTCTCAGCACGGTGGGCCGTGACTAGGAAATACTGTCCTGAGGTAAGCTTCAGCTGTTCCAGAATGTCACTGGTCTGGATTTTGTGCTCAAAGTGGGTCATGACCTCATGGATCGGATTTCCTGTTAACACGATACGCCTGCTAGGGAAACCTTCGCTGATTAGATGTCTTTTGCTCTGCTGCGTATAAGGCATATTAATGGTCGAAACGGCGTCGATGACACGGCGGTTTTTCTCTTCTGGTACTTGGAGGTCATAACAGCGGTTGCCCGCTTCCATATGCACCACCGGAATTCCCATACGTTCAGCCAAAATCGCGCATAACGCGCTGTTCGTATCGCCCAGAAGCAAGACGCGATCTGGCTGTTCTTTTAGTAAAATGCTTTCTAACCCTCCGAACATGGCGGCAAGCTGGCCGCCTAGTCCTGCTTGTTTATCCTGCAGCACATAATCCGGTGCCCGCAGTCCCAGCTCAGCAAAGAAAATGCCGCTGAGACTGGCGGTGAAGTTCTGGCCTGTATGCACCAGGATGTGCCGCTCAGCATGTTCGTCGAGAAGCGGAATGATTACACTGAGGCGAATGATTTCAGGCCTCGTGCCTAAAATCGTCATGATCTTCATGAGTTCACTCCCCTGCCTGTTTAATTATGGTCTGACTTGGCTCAGTCAGCGGATTATGCTCTAGTTGCTGGATTGAGATCATTGAGCGGGATTTATACCGTTCATTTGGCTCTGGTTGCTGGATTTAGCTCATTTAGCGGGAAATGTACCGTTCATTTGGCTCAGGTTGCTGGATTTAGCTCATTTAGCGGGATTTATACCGTTCGTTTGGCTCTGGTTGCTGGATTTAGCTCATTTAGCGGGATTTATACCGTTCATTTGGCTCTGGTTGCTGGATTGAGCTCATTTAGCGGGATTTATACCGTTCGTTTGGCTCTGGTTGCTGGATTGAGCTCATTTAGCGGGAAATGTACCGTTCATTTGGCTCAGGTTGCTGGATTGAGCTTATTTTGCGGGATTTATACCGTTCGTTTGGCTTTGGTTGCTGGATTGAGCTCTTTTTGCGGGATTTATACCGTTCTTTGCGCTCAGCTTGCCGAATTCGACGCAGTCAAGGGCATAACTGCCTCTCTTTGCGCTCAGCTAGCCACTTTCGCCGCAATCTAGGGCAAATATGCCTCTCTTTGCGCTCAGCTTGCCGAATTCGACGCAGTCAAGGGCATAACTGCCTCTCTTTGCGCTCAGCTAGCCACTTTCGCCGCAATCTAGGGCAAATATGCCTCTCTTTGCGCTCAACTTGCCGAATTCGACGCATTCGAGGGCAAATATGCCTCTCTTTGCGCTCAGCCTGCCGCTTCGCTGCAATCGAGGCATTTACGCCGCGCGCCGCCGTCCACCGCGGCGGGCCCGGCGGCGCTTCCCCCCGGCAGTGCTGCGCCGCCGGGCAGGACCTTTACGCCGCTTGCGAGCAACGCGGCGCAAAACCAACGGTCGCCCGCTTCGCCGGCGCGCCCGGGCTTTGCCGCGCCGCTTGCGGGCGACGCGGCTCGGCAGGCCCTTGCTTCGCGGCGGCAAAGCCGGCGACGCTGCGGGTAAATCAGGCTGGACAGCAGGTGGTTCCACCACCACCACGCTGTCAGCCTCGTGCACCGCAGGTGCGCTGCAATAGCGGAGGTTCCACATCTCCGCAAGACCCTGCAGGCGGCTCCGATAAGCCGCCGGACCATAGACGGCGTCGACGCGCTCCCGCGCTTGACTGCCTAGAGTCAACGCCAATCCCGGCTGCGCCAGCATGACGTTGACTCTTTCTGCCAGCGCGGAAATGTCCGATGCTGGCACGAGATTTTCGCCGCAGCCCGCTGCGTGCAGAATTTCCCGCAAGCCCCCAGAGTCGTAAGCGATCACGGGCTTTCCAAAAGCCATTCCTTCCAAAGCAGTCATACCGAAGCCTTCGCGGATCAGACTAGGAACCACTAGCACATCCATGGCGCAATAGGCAGATGGGAGACATTCAGCATAACCAACAAATTTAAACCGGGTGTACAGTCCCTCAAGCTTCACCTTGCGGACACAGCGCTCATAGTAGCTTTTATCGCCAGCTGACCCAATGACAACAAATTTCGAGGTTGGATGAACCGCGTGCACAAGCACAGCCATTTTCACAAAATGTTCTAGACCTTTTTCTTTGTTGATAAAAGAAGAAATATAACCGATCAGCTGTTCATGCGGTTTAACCCGCAATTCCCGCCGCCGTTCGCTCCGAAGCTTGCTCCAAGCCTCAATCATCATCTCTTTATCATTCCAAGAGGGAGGCAGCTGGATCACTTTTTCCGCTCTCACGTCCTCTGGAAAGCAAGCTGCAGCTGTTTGTGAAATAGCTAGTATCTCATCACTATTCCGATGAATCAGCCCTACACTAATAGGTGTATATTCATTGTCTGTTATCGTCTCTGATATTTTCCATATCACCGGAATGCCCAGTGACTTTGCAGCCATTGCTGGCAGAGCATGCACACAGGTACTTGTAATAACAAACGCCGGGCGCAGGGAATTCAGCCAGTCTGTTAATTCGTGATACTCCCTGCTTTCCTGGAATTTCTGAGCATCTGCCTCCAACCCTGCATAAGGAGTGTACATTCCATATAAAAGAGGAATCGAAAGCAACTGTACACTTATTCCACAGCTTCGAGCCTGAGAAGTCAGCTTGCCGTCCTGAGGCGCAACGAGAATACAATTAAAGTACGGAGAAAGCTCCTGAGCGAAAAACAACAATAGCTTCTCCGCTCCCGTAATACTGCGTGTATTGGATACATGTGAAAAGAGGACGATTGTAGCTTTGTCAGCCATGGCGTTTCGGCGCTCCCTAACGAGGGGCCTGGAGCAGCCATTCACCTCCTTAAAAAATTTACAAACTTTGCGCTAAGTTCTGTCCTTCGCAGTAAAACTCTCTTTGAAAATGGTCGCTCCTGTGACTCGCAACATCGCTTCCGCTTCGCTCTAGAATCTCGTCAGTCAATTTCAATTCGCTCCCGAGCTTCGCCCCTTCACTTCCACTCTGCTCTCGAATCTAGCCAGTCGCTTCCGCTCCGCTATACAAGCCCGCTCCAGACGTTGCTTCTTTTCATCAGGCCACAGGCATAAGCTGAGGTTCGGTTCTACAGTATATCGAGGAAAAACAGATGCCGGCACGACACCTGTCCCCTGGTAAGCGCACATTTCCGTTCCATTTCCGGGCATATGACCTAGCCATAAATTACGGTTAACAGCTGGTGTATACGTTTGGTGTAGGTGTGATCCTTAAGCGTCCGTTCAAAAGCGCGCAGGGCAATCGCACGGCGTTCTTCCTCATGAGTCAGGTAATAACGGATTTTATCCATCATTTCTTGAGGGCTTGCAAAAGTCTCAATTTCTTCACCAGGTTTGTAGAAAGATCCCATATCATCTCTGGCATCCACTAATTGCAGCGTACCCGTAGCCGCGATTTCAAAAGTACGCGGATTAGGAGATACCGCCGGAATCGAAAGCGTATTGTTGTTCACTACTTCATCAATGTGCGAGCGATGGAGGTTAATGACGATTTTGGATCCGCTGTAAGCTACCGCTGTTTCCTGTGGTGACATCCACTTGCCAATCTCAATTCGATCTCCATAGAGTGCCGCCTCAGGCAGACGGTCCCACCAGATGCCGTTAATCACCGTGTTATAGTTCATCAAATCCGGAAGAATCTCACGGAAGAAATTAACCCGGTTCCAATAGGCAGAGCCAATAAAACTAACTTCGCGATTCAATGGTGAACGTGTTGTAGTTGGACGGTAATGCTCGCGGTGAGCGGCAAAAGGAAGATAATGAACTTCAGGGCAGCCAAGTCCCTTATAAAAATCAATACAATTACGCTCAAGCGTGAACACAAAATCGTAATGCGCCACAATTTTAACTGTAAAATCAGTGTAATAAGGATCATCTGTAAGCCAAATGGCTGTCTTAATTCCGCTAGCCCGAAGAACGGAGATCTGCTCAAGCGGTAAATCCATACCATCCAGCACAAGTACCAGATCCGGTCTTTGAGTGGCGGCTAACTCCACTAAGTTTTGACGCACATCTGTTATCGTGACTTGTGTGGTTAATTTTTGCAGCGCGTAGAGGACTGCATCGTCTAATGGAGAGTAGGGATATCCTTTACCAGAAGCCACATACATTACATGAATATTCCGTACAGGAAATACTTCTTCTGGCCGACCATCTAAAATCGCAAGCCGTCCCCGTAAATATCCCTCATCATATCCGCCCTTAAAACCACTCAGACGACCACGAAGCTTTTCTTCCTCTGGAGGTGTCAGTGGTAGCGGTGGTGCAGGCATAATAAATTCATTGTTGTTCATCATCATCCTCGCTCCTTTATCCCGTTATAGATTTCATACACTTGAAGCAATCACATTCAGCAAATGAGGCAAACGCGCAGTGAATGTATGGTTGCGCATGGTTGTCTGTAGTCCCCGTAAAGCGTAAATTCGGCGCTCTTTTTCATGCTTCAGATAGTACTCAATCTTCTCCTGCAATTCCTTAGCAGAGCCAAAAGTATCCAAGTCATAACCTGGCCGATAATAATTGCCCAGATCCTCACGAACATCCGTAAGCTGCATAGTACCGCAGGCACTGATCTCATAAGTACGTGGGTTGATAGAGCGTGATGGTAAACGGAAGCTATTCCGGTTATCCTGCCCCTCCTCCCACGGACGGTGAATATTAATGACTAGCTTTGCACCACTGTAATAGTTCGCAGTTTCCTCAGGCGGGATAAAGCCATTGCTAATAAAAGGGGCAAGCTGGTCATAAGTCGCAAGCCGTTCCCAGAAGCCGCCAGCGATCAGCACCTTCTTATCCTTTAGATAGGGGGCAAGTTCATCAAACAGCGCTGTCCGATTATGAAATGCATTGCCAATAAACACAATGTCGTACTTATACTGCGGTGCCGTACGGCGCGGATAGAACATCTTTGGATTGACGCAAAGCGGTAAATAATGAACGGATGGAACTCCAAAGGATTGATAAAACTCCACACAACCGAGCTCATGCGTAAAGACGTGATCATAATGCCGGCAAATCACTGAAGTATCCTCTGTAAAATAAGGATCATCCACAAACCAGATCGCAGTCCGAATGCCCAGCTTTCTGATTTCTGTAATCTGTTCTAAATGATTTTCCGGAAAAACATGCAGTCCATTCATAACCAGCACTGCCCCGGGCATCTCCCGAGCTGCGGTCTCCAGCATAGTTTCTGGAGTGCTTATCACAAGCTCACTTACAAGCTGCTGAAGCGCCTCAATTACCCCAGTATCGATTGCATGGAACCCTTGAGGAACATACATTAGCTTAAATGGCCGACAGGCTTCGACCTCTACAGTACTCCGACGCTGCACAGCCTCACACATGCCAAGACGATATCCTTCGTGATAACCGTCGCGATAATCTCGCGGACGCTTGTGTTTTCTCCTTTTCGCTTTCACGGCCTTCACCCTGCCCCGTTGTATTCTCAAGACAGTATAACTATATGCGGAGTCAGCACTCGCCTCATGGACATCTGTCATTACTAGAACTAAATTGGCAGATGTACCCTGTCTTTTGCCCGGCTTGCCCGAACCCCGTCAGATTTCATCCACTCGCTGGATGCTGTTATACTATAAAGGTCTAGCTAGAGGCACTAAACTTGTCATCTCTGTCCAATCTGTCCGAAGATGATTACTTTTTGAAATTCACAAGGGGGGAACTATGAATAACACCACGTTGTATTTGCGACACGCGGAGCTGCTGCGTGATCTGGTGCCATCCTTTCAAACCTATCCATTTCATCTGCCTGCTGTTCGAACGCTGGATCGCCTGACTTTTCAAAAACCAGTGACCTTTCTTGTTGGAGAGAACGGCACAGGCAAATCAACCTTGTTAGAGGGAATTGCTGCTGCTTGGGGCTTTAACCCTGAGGGTGGAACGCTAAACTTTTCTTTTAACACTCGTTCCTCGCACTCGAATCTTTATGAGTATTTTAGAATTGCTAGAGGGGTTAGACGGCCGAAGGACGGCTTTTTTCTGCGTGCGGAGAGTTACTATAATGTGGCTTCTTATATTGATGAGTTGGATGAACAACCCGGTGGCCCACCGATCAAAGACTCCTACGGAGGCAAATCTCTGCATGAGCAGTCCCACGGAGAGTCTTTTTTAGCTACATTCGTTCACCGTTTCGGCGGCCGCGGCCTTTATATCCTCGACGAGCCTGAAGCAGCGCTTTCCCCCTTACGTCAAATGTCTCTGCTGGTGCGTATGCATGAGCTGGTCGGGCAGGATTCACAGTTCATTATCGCAACTCATTCCCCCATTCTGATGTCCTATCCCGGTGCTGAAATTTTTCTCTTGGAGGGGGAGGGAATACGGTCCGTCGCCTTGGAGGAAACCGAACATTATACCGTGACCAAAGCGTTTATGAACGATCGTCAAGGGATGTTGCGTGAGTTATTTGAAGATGAATAAGCATACACGACTTCGACGTCCCTTTAAGGACGGTAAGCGTTTAAGCGAGAAATATAAGGATAATTTACAACATGGAACATATAAATTCTTATATTATAGGCTATGTTAAATTCTAATGTTGATATTTGACCATAAGAAAACCGCCTTCGTTGAAAAGGCGGTTTATTGCTATCGTGTCCCGTTAGCGCAACGACTTACTCTGTTGAATTTCGTGTTCCTCAACATAAAGCGGCATCAGAGAAGGCGGATCGTACCTTATCGCGGCCTTTAAACGACAAAATGGTGCCGATAGCCATAGCCCCATAGCCGCAACGAAATAATAAGCCTAATCCGACAGTGCCCGCATGATGTTGGATTTCGCCTCTGCCGCAATTGCTTCATTCCCGTCATCGACCGCTTGCATTAAGATCAGTATGGGGATGTATACCGCGATTAGCCGCGCCAGCAGCTTCGTTTCCTCGTCCGCTCCTCCGTACGTTTCGAAAAACACGCCGCGAGCGTAAGGTGGTAAAAAGCTATAAGCAACGCTCAAATCGCAAGCCGGATGGCCTACGCTCAGATCGCCCCAATCAATGATGCCGGAAACGATCCCGTTCTCATTCACAAGCATATTTTTGAAATGAAGATCGCCATGTAGCAGTGCATTCACCGCCTCGACACGGTCCTTTTGCAGCCTGCTAATATACGCTTCAATCACACCGGACTCCTCCGGCGACAAGTGTTCAACCACCTTCGATAGAAAGCCCTCCAATTTCACTTTGCGCGATGCTATGTCCGTCAAGTTTCGATGATCTTGCTGAACTCCGCACTTCAGCGCCGCCTGCACCGGAAACTCATGCAATCTCCGCAAAAATTTCGCCAGCGTCTCTGCCGATAAAGCCCGGCGTTCTTCCGTCAAACCGATTGGGAAATCTCCTAGCACGTAGGCATAGCCAAGAAATGGTGCCGGGTATTCGTCACTTGCTTCGCCATAAAACAACGGTTTCGGATAGGGGATGGTTATATATGCCTCCAGCTTTGGCAGCAGCTTCCCTTCCATACGAATCGAGCCAACTGCAATCGTTCTTCTTGGAAAGCGGAACACGTACTCGTCACCGATGAGAAAAACCGTATTGTCCCAGCCCCAGCCCAATCGCTTCACTTGCTTCGATGACAGCTGAGGGAATTGTCTGCCGATCAGCGTCCGCGCCTGCTCTTCGTTAACCTCCCACTCCGCATCCCATACATTCGTTCCTCCCATGAATTGTCTGCCTCCTCGTTCCTTACGTTATTTAGATGTTTACATTCCCTAAAAGTGAAGCGATCCATCCATTTCTTCAAGCGGCTGTGGTAGCTGTTTACGTTTTGGATATGGTACACGCCTTTCACACGTTGTTTTCCGTCGGACTTGAATCGGTAATGAGTCATGCCTTTTGAATTCGCATAGGAGCTAAATGCCCTCCATGAATCAGTGCATAACACGTTTGAGTCAGATAGATGACCACCAATCGCTTCGTCTAATTTTGTAATCCGAATACGTCCACGCCCAAGTACACCAGAGTAAGTCATTTTCTGACGGTCACGGGCAACCAGCACGCACACTTGATCGTGGCTTATACCACGATATTTCGCTTTGCCGCCACGTTTACGTGGCTTGCGTTCGGTAATATTCCGCTTGCCCTTTTCCGAGTAAAGAAAGTAGGTCTCGTCCATTTCAACAATATCTTGAAATGCTTCGGTTGGAATCTGCTTCAGAGCGGAAAGAATCTTATGCCGCTAGTAAAACAAGGTGACATGCGTGACTTCATCGTTTAACTGCTCTGCACATTTTCTCAGAGAAAAGCCCTCAATCATGCATTCGATAAAACGAACCCACATATGAGGTCGCCTCATTCGTTGCAGAGGGGTGTTCGTAAGGTCATTGAATGTTTGGCGACAGGACTTACAACGGTAACGTTGACGTTTAACCTCTCCAGTGCGTGTTCTTACAGCCTACTTTCCAAATCGAACAACAGAATGGTTTTTGCAATGCGGGCAAACAAGTCCATCTTTATGCTTCTGCTCTTGAATTTCATCAATCGCTCGAACTGGAAGTGCCACTCCCTTGGTTCGGGACTGCAAAAAGTAGATAAGTTCTCGCTTACCATTATCGTCCAACGTATCAGCAAGCTTTTTCAGTTCCTTTAAATCCATGGGCAAATCATCTCCGAACAGTTATATCGCCCTTATTATAGAACACTTGTTCGCAATTATCAAACATCAACAACAAAGTTTAACATAGCCATATTTTTAAAAAAACAGCAGGTCTCCAAATCGGAAACTTGCTGTTTGCTTTGTGTTATTTTGTGTTTGATAGGTGCTTGAAATTAGCGTCTCGCAATCCCCGTCAGCTTGTGAACAATCCATCCAAACATGACTACAACCATCATATCGAAGCACACATTAAACAAGAATAAATGCTTACCGATGTCAGCCCTTCCGTCCCCAAGAATCGGAACCAAGAAGGAGAAAATCCCTATTAGCCCTAGCAGCATCAGCAGCTCGCCGGCAACTTTGCCACGAATATCTCTGCTGCGGAAATACTGGAACAAGGCTCCCGAAAAATACACCAGATAGAATATGGAGAGAAATCCGAGCGTATGCGGAATATGTTTATTTTTGAATTGGCTCCATGCACTGTAAGTATAGGATAATGCACCTGCTGGTTTATTCTCGCTTTTCTCATAGTTTCCTAGATAATACGGGCGAATCGCCATGCTGTTACTCGCAGCATATTTCATATTATCTATCAACCGGTCCGGATGCTTCAGATAGAAGAACAATACATCTTTATGAGATACACGGTCATAGAAGTCCGGAACCAGCGAAGGATCATCCTGCTTAATCACTGTATCGGTCTGAAAATAATTTGTACCCGCCAGTACCTCCAGCCGCTCCGGCAATCCGAGATCCTGCAAGTCTCCCTTCACATCCGGCGATTCGTTTAGAATCCCAAAAAACACCGTTTGATACAGATTAATATGCTTCAGATCTTTTGGCGCTGCCACATACAAAACGATGGATACAAGAAAGATGGCAATCGAAAAACGTAACGCCAACTTCCTCCATTTGCCCTCTCCGTCAAGCATCATAAACCGCAAGAAAATCAGTGCAAAGGCAATCCCAATCGGTGCATTCTGGATTTTGGAGGTGACCAGAAACAGAATCGCGATAAAAAATAAGGTTAATCCTTTAGTGGTTGGCTTCTCTTGGCTGGTTAATCTTAATCCTAATGCAAATGTCAGCAGCATAAACACCATCGACACTGGTTCTCCAAACAAGGAGTTGAAATAGGCCACATACCCGATATCGTAAAATACAAATAAGATAGCTGCTCCCAACAGCAGCCCTGTAACATAAGAGCCACGAGCATTATACTTCACCAGCAGCCAAGTTGCCGCCAGTAAAAGAAGCCCATAAACTGCACCCAGCAAACGAACATCAAAAAAGCTGCCATGGATGAGCCCGCCGATCAATCTCGGCACAAGTACTATAAAAATCTGTGAGGATGGATAAAAACCTCTAAATAAATTTTCATACGCAAAACTGGAATGACTAAAATTGAAAAACTGGTCGGCATACGATGCTCCAGTATCATAGTAGTTCAGACCGATGGTATTCATCATACGCAGAAAATCTCCGTTATCGGCAACACCAATAAATGGCCCTACGAATAGCAAATAAATAATGATACCGCAGCCGGCAAGGCCTACGAGATACTCCGGTTTCCAGAACTTTTTCATGATTCCCCCTATCTCTGTGGTAACAGCTTCACATATTCGTCGGACAAATTCATTAGCTTCAAAATATACTCATAATCAGTCTGATATTTTGTGAAATCCGATACTGGCTTAAGCGTATCCAACGACACAGCTTTACCATCAGCAAAATCTTTACCAGGCACATAGAGAATATCATCATTAAAGAAAGAACCAGAAGGCAAATAATACCGCATCCCTATCACATTACGATCAATGTTCAAGAGATCATGACCAAATGCTGTATAACCTTCTTCTTTTAAAGAAACCCCCAATAGGTTAGCTATTGTTGGAAGAATATCCAACTGTCCACCGGTTCTCTCTACTACCTTCCCTTGCTCCATTCCTGGTACATGTACAATCAATGGAATATTAAAGCGACTGATCCGGGAATCGTATGGAATCCCCAGTGCACTTTCCACTTGCTCCGGTGGCACATCCTGCGGCTGCAAGCCAAAATGATCGCCATACATCACCAGCACAGTGTTATCCCACATTCCGTTTTTCTTCAAATCCTCTATTAAAGTTCCAATGGCATAATCAGTATAGTTAATAGCAGTCAAATAATCGCCAAGCATCGTGTTTTTTAACTCATCAGGCACTGATATCTTCTTAAAAGAGTCCGGAATTTGGAAGGGATGATGGCTGGACGCCGTCACCATTTGTGCGTAGAAAGGAGTTCCTTTCTTCTGCAGCTCTGCCAATTTCTCGACACCCGTAATATAAAGCTGTTCATCGGAAGCACCAAACGCATTAAAATGATCATTGGTAAAATAATCTTTATCATAATAGCCGTTAAATCCAAGTGCAGGATATAGCTCATTCCGATTCCAAAAGCCCACTTGATTCACGTGAAAGGTGTACGCCTCATATCCTTTATCTCTCAGCAGACGTGGTAGGCTCGGCAGTTCTCTGTCCCCGAATCCAGTGGACATTGCCAAGGTCCCGATTGGATAAATCGACGTGTTGCTCATAAATTCAGCGTCAGAAGTATTACCCGGACCAATCTGCTGGTAGACATGGGGGAAGTAAAATCCCTCATCTGCCAACTTGTTCAACACTGGAGTCAGCTCTTGACCCTTCAGGGATTGATGCAGCGGGAAGTTTTGGAAAGCTTCCATTTGGATGACAATTACATTTTTGCCCTTTTGCGAGCCAAAATAATCAGGTGCTGTGCCCGCGGCCTTACTACTATAAGGATAGGAAGCTTGCAGTTCATCAATCTTCGCGATGGTATCCTTAATATCTCCGGTTCCAATGAGATTGTTATCTTCCTTGACCTTAATTGCGGCAACGACCTCATAATTCAGGAATCCGGCACTTTCTGCCTGCACAAGCTCATTTGTAATTCCCCGCGCAGAATTGACAGAATTGGCCGATAAAGCAAAACCTCCAAGAATAGCCACCAGAATCACCATCATATGTGCCAATCGTGTGTTCCGGGAGCTGAATCGCTCACGCTCACGCGGATAGGCTTTTCCATGCTTCCATCTGCGGATCAAGACATAGATTGCCATGATCACAAAATCAGCGAAAAATAAATAATCAATAGTCTGTATCGTTGATTCTACGCTTGCCTTCACTTGAAACACCTGATTCAGTTCATATAAAGCCAGATACGTAGGAACAGAACCAAAGTGATTGAAATATACACTGGCTGCGAACAGCAGCAGCGATAATATCCCGTTAAATGTCCAATAGACAGCTGTTCTCACCCGCGAAGGAGTAATGACCGTCAGTATCCCCATGATGAAGAGGACTGGAGCAACATCTGCTGCAATCCACTCCCAAGCAATTCTATCAAAGAACAGCACTCTCAGCAGGAGCAGCTTCAACCATAGCAGCAGGACAACAATATAGAACTGAGCTCGATTCGGCCCGTGCTTTTTCACGTTTTAATCCCCTCTTACCTTTTCATTTGTTCTGATTATGAACTCTATTCATCTTTTCTGTAAAATATCAGATTGTTCTAGTATAACAATACTTACTTTTTTTATCAAAAATGTGCACCTTTCGCTCCCACTACAAATAGGGAAATCCCACGCCTTTTCGGCTGTGGAACCTCCCTATTTAAGCCTATTATGTTATGCCTTTCAATCTAAGACTGGCTTGCTGGCAAATCCTCTTTTACCTTCCAGATCGTTAAATCACTATCATAATATACAGTGATCTCAGGACTGCCAAGCTTATGAAAGGTGAGATTCCCGGGCTCCTGATCTCTTTTAAGCAAGCTATATTCGCTCACATCAGCAACGCTAAATATCTTAGTCAGCAGAGGTGCTGCCTTCTCACGTAGGCGATCCCCATCAATTAGAGACAGCTCCCGGTCTAATACCGTTAGTTGTTTGGGATCTGTTTTATCACTAGCACGAGGATTTGTATCACTAATCTGCTCAATCCTTCTAGTAACAGTATCGAACGTAACCGAAACCTTTGATCCGTATTGCAGCGTAAGCGTATCCTGATCCTTGTCCATAGCCCGAAATACTAAACTAAGCTCTTCACCTCCGTTACCTCTCAACACCTTCAAGGCCTGTTCCCCAGCTTGACGCATCTCTTCTGATACCGCCGAGGCCTCAAGCGTGGCTGATGCGTAATCGAATTCACCATTTACAAATCCGATACGCCATTTCTCCGCCCTAAAGTTATTCTCAATTTTCACGCCAGAATGTTGTGTAACATCATATTCAACGTATCTGAGCACTTCATAAGCTGAATCATTCGCATAACCCAGTTTGCCCTTGATCTCTTCCGCACGGGTATTCATTTCAGCGTCGATCTCCGCAGCTGTCAGAATCCTACTCATCTTCGTTTGCACCAGTTCTCCTGTCTCATAATTGATCCAGATATATGCGGAGTCCTCACCTTTCTGGTAAGAGTAAAATATCTGCTGTTGCTCCTTAAGCCATTCCCGGTGATCTAGCGGATAAGTCTTTCCAAGTAAACTCTGCATCACCTGATCTGCGTTCCGCTGTAGCTCAGCCTCCGTGAAATGCGACGAAACCTCAGTTTGCGCAGGGTTGCTTGATTCATTACCGAGGAACCTTCCGTTCAGAAAGAATACACCTAAGCCCAACAATACAATAAAACTCGCCACAGCCAACAATTGCACAGGCAGTCTTTTTCCTGAGTAAGATTTCGCTCCCTGTTGATCTTCTTGAATTCGGCGAATGACGTTGTCTGCATGCCTCATAGTAAACTTTTCATTTCCAAAAGGTCCTTTTCGGGCCTGAGCATACCATTCCGGTTTATGATCCTCCATCATTCTACCCCCTTTAATTTGTTCTGAATTTTTTGCCGCGCTCGGTGCAATCTTGATTTTACCGTTCCGTGACTCAAGTTCATCAGTTCAGCTATTTCTTTTATAGAGAGTTCATATTTCAAATCCAGGACCAATATTTCGCGCAGCTTTGGAGACAATGCCATAATTAGATCCCATATCTCACCAATGGACTGATTACCCAAATACTCCATCTCCGCAGATCGGGCTACGCCAAGAGGTTCGACAGTTTTTTCCCGCTGCTTCACATCAACCGTGGACAATGGCTGTACACCACCCCATAAGCCCGAACGAAAAAAGCGCGATTTCCGGTGCGAAAAAACAGTATTCCTGGCAATCGTAAGCAACCATGCTTTAAATGAAGAATTCCCCCGGTACGTTCCAATCCTGTAATAACATTTAATGAATACTTCTTGAGCCAGATCATCGGCTTGTTCAGAATTTTTGGTAAGATAATAGATATAATTCCATATATCCTCTCCGTAACGGCTCATGATTTCTCTTAGTTGCTGTTCATTCATCGTCTCGCTATGCTGAAGACCTTCCAGTTCCAATTAGCTTCACCTCACTTAATACGACCTCACAAAAGGCACTTTAGTTCCCTTATGTTCATATTTTCTCATAAAAAAACAGGGGGTCCAGTGATGATCCCCTGCGAATGATAAGATATCCGAATCCGAATCGACCTCTCCCCTCAAACGATCGAGGTATGCGTGAGTAATCTTTTAATAGAACGGTTAGCTTCATTTAGTACAATTTCTTTATCCACAGTCTTTAGCAAACCTCTTTCCATCACGATCTCCCCGTCGATTATCGTTGTCTCCACATCTGCCCGCGTAGCGGAATATACAATTCTAGAGATGGGATCTACGTCGTAAGAGGGGAAGGTATGAAAATTGTAGAGATTAAGGAGCACTAGATCTGCTTTTTTGCCTACCTCGATACTCCCGATCTTATCCTCCATCCCTACGGCCTTCGCCCCACCAATAGTAGCCATACGGAATACACTGCGGGCATCCATGGTTGTGGGTCCGTGATGAGGCTTTTGAATAATCGCCGCCAATCGCATCTCATTAAACATATCCAGATTGTTATTGCATGGAGCGCCATCCGCTCCCAGACTAAGAGAAACATGCTCATGAAGCATCCCTGGTGTGTCGGCAATTCCGGAGGCCAATTTCAGATTGGAACCCGGGCAATGACTTACATGCACTCCTCGATCCCGCAAAATCCGCCGCTCCTCAGCATCCAGCCACACGCAATGCGCCAGTATAAGCCGTTCATTGGCTAATCCTAGATGGTCCAGATAGACGATGTTACGCATGCCAGTCATGGCCTGCACAATCTCAATTTCCCCTAAATTCTCAGACGCATGAGTATGGACCTTCACATGGTATCTTGCGGACAGATCTCGCACCTCGGTTAATAAAGGCTCTGTACAGGAAATCACAAAACGTGGAGAAAATGCATACTGAATCCGGCCGTTTCCATAACCATTCCATTTTTCCAGTAGATCGACACTTTCCTGCAAAGAAGATGCGGTATCCTCCTGCAGCGCCTCAGGCACATCTCCCCCTTTTTGATCCATCATCACCTTGCCGGACAAGGCCCGGATTCCACTTTTAGCTATAGCCTGAAACGCAAAATCCGTATGATGGACAGTCTCCATATCCACAATCGTCGTCGTGCCGCTGGTGATCAGTTCGCCAATGCCAAGCATAGCCGAATAATAAAGGGATTCTTCATCATGCGCGGCCTCTAATGGCCAGATTCGTTTGCGCAGCCAATCCATCAGCTCCAGATCGTCCCCTTTACCACGGAATAACGTCTGGCATAAATGAATATGAGTCTGAATAAAACCCGGAATTAATGTACGGTTCGTAGCATCAATGATCTGCTCGTCGCCCTGCGGGATCAGGCCAGTGCCGATTTCAACAATGAGATCATCCTTAATCCGGACATCCCCGTGTATAATTTCCTCTTGCTTGTTCATCGTAATGATTTCGGCATTTTTGATCAAAATATTTCCCATAGCCCTTCTCCCCCTCATTGAGTTAATTCCAGTACAACCTCACTCATGTAGCACAAAAAGGCCACAAAAATATGCCTGAGCATATTTTCGTAGCCAGAAATTTACGGTTCCCGGTAGAGACCCTTAAACCAATTATTAAGGATATACGAAAAAAAGACTATTCATTTGTAATTTGAATAGTCCAATAATAATCTAAAGACAGGTTATATGTCAATATACATGACATATAAAATTAATTTCGTTTTATGAATACTGTTTTATAAAAGTTATTTAGTATTTTATGTTATGTTAAATAACATAATTCGATTTATGATCACGATTATTCTGTTTGAAGAAAATTTCGATCACGATACCCTGTACTTTGCGTCAGATTTACTGTCAGGAAAACATAGAAAATAAGCTATCCGAGAGCTATTTCATGGCTTAAGAGACAGCCGTTTCGTTCGATTAGGTCGGCCATTTCGTGCAGCATCTGTGCTTACTCTAACGCGTTGTGCTAAACCGCTGTGCATATAGCGCAATATGGTAAACTGGTCAGAGCCCGCTAGTGCACGTCTAGCTCTATTCATCTAACTGACCTATGCCGACCCTACTGCTACTCAACTGCTACTTCTGCACTGCTTCGGCTTCTTGTATTTCTCCCCTACGCCTACTCCACTGCTTCTGCACTCCTACATTCTCCTTGCGCCCACTCCACTGCTACGTCTACTGATACTGCTTCTACTACTGCCCCTACACTACTCTTATTTCTGCACTTCTACGTTCCCCTTGCGCCTATTACACTGCTACGTCTACTGCTTCTGCTACGTCTACTGCTACAACAACTACAACTACAGCTCCTACTCTACTCCTACTTCTGCACTTTTACTTTCTCCCTGCGCCTACTCCACTGCTACTTCTACTGCTTCTGCTACTACTGTCCCTACACTACTTCTACTTCTGCACATCTATGTTCCCCTTGCGCCTATTACACTGCTACGTCTACTGCTTCTGCTTCTACTACTGTCCCTACACTACTCTTATTTCTGCACTGCTACGTCTACATCTACATCTACATCTACTTCTGCTTCTGCTTCTGCTTCTGCTTCTACTGCTCTCGCTACGTCCACACCACTGGTGAGTCATAATCCTCCATACTTTCGGACCCAGATGACGCTATTTGCACATTTTTCGCTTTTTGAGCATGGTTTCGGACTCCAGTGACGCTATTCCCTCGAAACAGTTCCATATGCAGTGTGTTTTATAGCAATAGCTGCGCTGGAGTCCGATAGCATTCCAAATGTGGGAAAATTCCGCGTTTAAGGTCATCTGGGTCCGTTACTGTCGAGTCACACTCAGCCACTGATGCTTTCGGACCCAGATGACACTATTTGCACATTTATCGCCTTTGGAGCAGGGTTTCGGACTCCAGTGACGCTATTCCTTCGTTACAGGCCCATATGCAGTGTGTTTTATAGCAATAGCTTCGCTGGAGTCCGTTAGCATCCCAAATGTGGGAAAATTCCGCGTTTAAGGTCATCTGGGTCCGTTACTGTCGAGTCACACTCAGCCACTGATGCTTTCGGACCCAGATGACACTATTTGCACATTTATCGCCTTTGGAGCAGGGTTTCGGACTCCAGTGACGCTATTCCCTCGTTACAGGTCCATATGTAGTGTGTTTTATACCAATAGCTGCGCTGGAGTCCGATAGCATCCCAAATGTGGGAAAATTCCACGTTTAAGGTCATCTGGGTCCGTTACTGGCGAGTCACACTCAGCCACTGATGGTTTCGGACCCAGATGACGTTATTTGCACATTTATCGCCTTTTGAGCAAGATCTCGGACTCCAGTGACGCTATTTCCTCGTTACAGTCCCATATGCAATGTGTTTTATACCAATAGCTGCGCTGGAGTCCGATAGCATCCCAAATGTGGGAAAATTCCACGTTTAAGGTCATCTGGGTCCGATAGTGTCGAGTCATACTCTGCCACTGATGCTTTCGGACCCAGCTGACGCTATTTACACATTTTCGCTTATTGATCAGTATTTCGGACTCCAATGACGCTATTTGCACACTTATCGCCTTTTGAGCAGGGTTTCGGACTCCAATGACGCTTTTTTGCAAATTCATCGCCTTTTGAGCAGGGTTTCCGTAAGCGCAAATGCTACCTAATCAAACAAAGTTTTTGTTTAGAGAAAGGTGTTATTTTCACGAAAAAAGAGGATATCCCAGCAGCCATTTGATGGCTCTGAGATATCCTCTGGTTCTCTTGCTATGTTAAGCTTCCGAATTTCCGTGCTTTTCTAGAACCTTCTCGAACACCGGAAAATTAGCGGTGCGCCCCGGAAAAGTTACTTCACCCCTGCGATCATAACCTAACTTGGGATATAGGGCGAGTGCCCCAGTGTTCTTAGCATATGTATCCAGACGGATACTGGAATAACCATTCTGGCGAGCATATTCTTCTGCATAAGTGCTAAGACGGCGTGCAATTCCCTTCCCTTGCACTTCGGGATGCACAGCCAATCTATGCATAATTAAATGAGGCCCTTGCGTTTCAGTCCAGTCAATCTTCCCATACTGCTCAGATTGATGCTCGTCCAACACTAGAATGCCGGCCACCGCATTGTTCTCCTCACATATCCATAGATTGCCACGTTCAATATCAAGGGAGATGATCTCCCGGTTCGGATAATGCTCGTCCCACTGATCGCTGCCACCTGCTTGCATCACCTGTACGCATTTGGCAATCAGCTCCATAATTTCATCAATCTCATCTTTGCGTGCTCTGCGAATCTCAGTACCCATGAATCATCCCTGCCTTCATCTTAACCTCATATTATTTTCACTTTCATTATGAAGTTTATCACATCGGCAGCGCAGCAAACCAGTCCGCACGAAAACCCCAAGACCCGCTCACGGACGGAGCGGATCTTGTCATCTGTGTCTCCTAGCTGAATTCCAGCTTATGCCCGTCCTCGAAGCCCTTGGCGAAACCGGCGTCGAACCCCACGTTGTATGCTTCGGTGTAGCCCTGTTGAAAGGCGTCTGCCGGAGGCGTTTCCGGCGAAACGCCCAGCTCCGGGGGGAGCGGAATTACCTGTGGAGCAGGCGGAGCCTCGCTCACGGGTACCACAATCACCGGTGGCTGCGCAACCCTTACTTTACGAACAAGCTTGCGACGAAGTCTTCTTTTCTTGCGTAGCAATAGGCCTTTCTTTGACTTCCCATAACGAGCAGTTTTCCGGGCAAGAACTCTGCGGGATTTACGGGCTAGCCCTTTACGAACTTTTGCTTTCCGCGAGAGCAGCAATGTGCGTCTACGGGTTCTGCCTGAACGTAGCGTTCTGCGGCTTTTTTTCTTCATGCTTCTACTCCTCCTGTGCTCCATGTTCTCTGGAGGTTCCTACGGCGTATGCCTTGCTCAGCCATGGCGCAGCAGGAATTCCCCGTTTAGGACGATGTAATGAAATCCCGGACATCATCCGGCACATCGCACTCTGATACCCACTTAAAATCCTGATATTGTCGCTCAATTTGCGGGCCGTCAACTCAGATTGCTCCGTCAATTCGGCGATGCTCTCCAAGATGGCCGCCAAAGCAGCCTGACTGCGCGAAATGGAGCGAATCATCTCCAGCTTGACGGCATGTTCAGAGAGACGGTCCCCGCTCATTTGCTGTCTTCTCCAAAACTAAAGCCATCACCTGACATGTCTCCAAAACCTTCCCCGCCACCATCGTCTTCACCACTGCCCAGCACTGCTTTTAAATTGCTGTAGAGTCCGTTCTCCAGTTTGGTCAGCCCTTCGACCATCTCCACGATGACCTCGTGTATAGAGAGGGACTCCTTCAGTTGCTCACTGTGGGAATCAAAGGCTCTAGCGTGGATATGATGCTGTGCCCACTGCTTTACCTTTTCAGCTTCAACCGCCTTAGCTTCCAGAATCAACGCAACGTTCCACTGGATGGCGGCGGTGGACTCCAGCATTTGCAGATAAGCCTTTTCTCTGCTCATCTTCCGCCTCCTGCTCCTATAGCGTTACTCTTCTTCTTGACCGTTCAATTCCTTAATCACTCTGCCTACCCCATCAGCCATCGCTTCTTCCAGATCTGCAAGTGCATTCAAGTAAGCAATAATGTTCTTGTTTACCTGAGTTGAGCTTTCGATCATCCCGCTGATCCCATCAAAATCAGGCTCCGCATCTGGCAGATCGTGGACAATTTGCGACATACGGACAGCCACATGGCGCTCAGCATCTAGAATCCGCGCCATCTGTTCATGCGTATGGGCCATGTGCTGCAGGACTTTAGTTATTTTACTCTGCACCTTCATGTCTCCTTTGCTCAAACGCCCTGCTACAGCATATGCGGCAGGAGCCGGGACGGTGCCGGGATCCTCGACAAGTTAAGGCTCTATTCGTGACTGGAATGACATAAAAATTACGTTATTGCTAAGTACATTTAAAAGGATTAAAATGTGAAATGCACAATCCTGAGTTTACCAAAGGTTGGTGGGGAATATATGAAGCTTGAAAGCAAGCGTATCGATCTAATACCTTTAACTGCCCCAGAGCTCACGCTAGCAATAGATAACTATTCGGAGCTACAGCAGCAATTAGGCTTAGCTGCCATCAGTGCGGCGCTTGATGATGAAATGCAATATGCTATGCAGATCAGGCTAAAAAAGGTGCAGCAGGACCCCGACCATTACCTATGGTTAACGAACTGGGCCATCATCCATCGGGAAGATCAATGTATTATAGGATTCATTATCCTTAAAGGTTACCCGAATGAGAAAGGCGAGGTTATTCTAGGGTATGGGATTGATGAGAAATATAGAAGAAAAGGATATGCAACAGAGGCACTACACACAATTAATGCATGGATTTTCTCCCATCCCCAAGCTGTCTATGTAATCGCTGACACTGAAAAAGATAATACAGCCTCCCACAAAGTATTGGAGCGTCTAGGCTCTGAGAGATACAAAGAAACTGAGGATTTAATCTGGTGGAGGATTTCTAACCCTCGAGCTCTCTGAGTAACGTGTGATTTCAAAGCCCTTGCAGCTATCTATAGTAGGATTACAACAAAAAAAGCACTGCCTTATGGCAGTGCATCTTTTAACTTTTCCCCCGCCTCGTGTAAAGACTGGAACGTCCCCGCATCACTCCACCAATCCTTAAGCACATCATAACTAAGTCTGCGATCAGCGGCGTATATATTATTTACATCGGTAATCTCCAGCTCCCCCCTCTTGGAAGGCGATACCTGCCGGATGATATCAAATACAGCTTCATCGTACATATAAATACCAGTTACACAATAATTGGTCTTCGGATGCTCAGGCTTTTCTTCGATATAAGCAATCCATGCCGCATCTTGACTATCAAACACAGGTACACCGTATCTGCGCGCGTCCTCCACCGGCTTCAGCAACACCTTTGCAGTGCCCGCTGGCTGACGAAGATAACTCTCCACATAAGGCTTCAGATCATCCATAAAAAGATTATCCCCGAGCAATACAACAAATCGTTCCCCTGGGAAAATGAACCCTTCTGCTAAATCAAGCGCCTCGGCAATGCCTCCGGCAGCTTCCTGAATTTTATAGGTCAGAGATACACCAAATGCAGCACCGCTGCCTAAAAAATCCGTGTACAGGCCAGCAGACTGCTTGCTTATGACCAGAAGAATGTCGGTAATTCCTCCCCGGCGAAGCCGGTCTATGCCGTAACAGACCATAGGATATTTGCCGACCGGAAGCAAATGTTTGTTCATAAGCCGGGTCAGCGGTTGAAGTCTAGATCCTGTTCCGCCCGCCAGTATGACTCCTTTCACTTACTTTCCTCCTCTTTATCTACGTCCTTTGCCTTCGGATCTGCACTTCATATAAAATTAATAGGATCTACATTCCATTTATCTATAAAGATCTTGCGATTTCGTTCCACCAGTACTTGCAGTCCGGTATTGTAAACTTGCTTGAAACTTGCACTTCCTTCATGGTGCACCAAGCAATCCCCGGCGATAAGCAGCCGATATCCCTTTATCCTGGCGCGATAACAATAATCATCATCTTCGTAATGTCCAGGTGAGAATCTCTCATCCAGTAGACCTACGGAAGTTAGCAGCTCTCTTTTGAATAAAAAACATAATCCTACCAGCCGTCTCGTCTCCAGCCATTTCTGGGGATTTGGAAGGTTCGCCCTCTCAGCAGCCTGATGAAAACCTATCAGACCTTCATAATCGGTCTTCACCTGTTGACGTCCACTGGCATAGTTTGTGACTGGTCCAACAATACCTACATCAGGAGCACTATATAGAGCCCTCTTCAGATTAGTTAACCATCCTTGAGACACCACTACATCGTTATTCAGCAGCAGGACTTCATCACCTGACGCTAGCTGTAGCCCCAAATTGCATGCAGTCGGAAAGCCGCGATTGTCTGGCAATGAAATAAACGTTAGATGATTCGCACGGCAATAGGTGTCTGTTCCGTCCGTTGAAGCATTGTCCACTACGATAATCTCATAAGGCGGCGGAGTGTAGGCACGAATAGATTCCACACAGGCCCGCAGCAAGGGCAGCGCATTGTAGGTTGGAATAATAATACTCGTCAGCGTCATATCCGATTCCTCCAAGCGGCTACCTGTCTGCGGTACTCACGCTGTGTTTCACTACTTAGCAGACCGCCAGCTTTTCGCCGGGAAAGAACCTCATGTAGAGCCTCAGCATGATCTCCTATGATCAGTTTTTCCACAGCATTTCCAACCCCTGTATTTGCCTTGCGCAGCCGATTATGTTTAATAACATTTACCGTTCCTACCTTCTCCACCCGTAACTTTTCTAATACAGAGCGAGCTTGGGCTTTAGGTGGAACCATTAATTCACGGTAGCCTATGGTCTCAAGCGCATGCCGCGAAAGCGCATGAGGAACAGCTGTCATAGAGCTAACCCCGAGATCGTACCTATCCAGAGCATAATTCAGAAACAGTTTGCTGCGGGTGACATCATCACATAATCCAAAGGAAGGCATCAGTGAGTCTAAATCATTAAGAGCTACATCAATTCCGCGATCTACAGCCGCCGTGAATGAAACGAGCTGAGAGGCCGGAATGACCATATCTCCATCCAGAAAAAGCAATATATCCCCGCGACTCAGCTTTGCACCGATAGCCCGGCCCACATCATGTCCGACAGACTCTGGGCAGTGTACTACAATGGCTTGACGATGTTGTCTAGAAATAGGAAAAGAGTTATCACTGCAGCCATTAAGTACGACGATAATTTCTGCAGGTTCAAGCCGTGCAACCTGATGCAGCAGACGGGACAAGGTCTGCTCCTCATTACGCGCGGAGATAATGACTGACAAAGTCCCGCGTAACTTCGGTAATTTCAGAGTCTCCTTGCCTGCCTTCGATTGCCGAGACAGAAGCGGGCGAGCAGCAGCGTTGGCTTTTACAGAGCGATTGGCTGACCTGTGACGGATTGGGCGTTTCTTTGCCGTTCGAGCTGCTGTGCCTCGTAAAGTTACAACCATCATCTCACCATCTCTCTGCGCCGGGCTCCGTCGCCAAAGCCCGCTCTGTTCCCCCGATGTTCCAGCAAGAGGGATACAGCCTCCATATGATCCGCTGTAATCAACTGCTGCAATGGATCTATGCCGTCTTCCTTGCGCCTCACCGCATTTAACTTCCCTACAGGTACTTTGTGAGCGGCTACCACATGCAGTCCACTAAGAATTGCCTGGGCATGCGCCAGTGGAGGACGTGATAATGAATCGCTCCCTAAAATATCAAGTGCTCTGCGGCTGATTGCGTGCGGAACTGCCGTCATCGAACATCCCTTCAGATCTGGACGGCCCAGCAGAATATTCAGTGCATGTTTAGACAGCACCACCGGATGGGGGGACAGCTTCCGGACCGGACCGGAATAATCATTAAGCGCTATGTCCACTCCACCACTAACAGCAGTGACGTAAGGACGCAGCCCCGAAGCAGGTATCACCAAATCTCCATCTGTAAACAATAGGATTTCTCCCTTGGCTGCCTCAGCTCCCACACTACGGCCAGCGTCGTGTCCAAGCGGCAACTCATAGGAAATAACACGCGCACCTAGCGATTGTGCAATCCCTGCCGTTTGATCAGTGGATCCATTCACGACCACAATTACCTCGCAGCGCGGATGGACCCCTCTGGCTCCAGATATCACTCCCGCAATGGTCTGAGCTTCATTCATGGCTGGAATAATAACCGAAACATAGGGATTAGGATGGTTAACTATAGGGACTACAGCGACTTGCCGCACTGGGCGTGAAGTCCGCCGCTTCATCCGAGAGACCCGCCGCCCTGTGCGGCGGGCAGAAGTTCGTTTGGGCTTCATGCTCATCCACCTTCCTTACAGAGCCAATTCTTCAGGCTGAGGGTTACATCACAGTTTATGTACTATAACGCACAGGGTAACGGCAATTGTCTCCTGTCGTTCTGAAAACAGGACAAATGTACTCCCCACCAAACTTCGGCTTAGATACATTGCGCATAGCCAGCTGCCGCGGACACAACCTGCGGCGGTAACGAACGCAGTAACGCAGCAGGGGGATTAGGTTAGGACGCTATCGGACACAACCGAATCCGCATCAGGTAATTGTACTTTAGCGCTATCGGACACAGCCGAATCCACAACGGATGATTATACTTTGGCGCTATCGGACACAACCGAATCTGCAGCGGATGATTATACTTTGGCGCTATCGGACACAGTTGCTCCTATTCGCCGCATTATCACACTTTTAGATTATTAACGGACTCCATAGCAGCTATTGGCATCAAAAGAACCCAATAAGGCTCTATTTCTATACAATAGCGTCACTAGAGTCCGAAACCAGCCTCAAAAGACAACAAACCTGCAAATAACGCCATTTGGGTCCGTAAGTAGTAGCAGATGTTTAGACTACCAGGCTATCGGACAGAGCCGCAGCCACAGCGATTGATTAAACCCGGCAATGCTGACAAGTACCGTTCCCAACAAAAAAACAGAGCAGCGATCTCCAATAAGGAGATTCGCTGCTCTGCTGTTTTTAAGAGGAACTGCTTAAGGTTCAATCAAATACACGATCATCTGCTGCCGGTTTAGCTAAGGGAGCACCTATAGCAATCCAAGAGATAACCCCATAGAAATGCGGAGTTTCGCGCAACCGCACCACTTGAATCACTGCTTCTCCATTGGCTCTGCTCTTTAAGGAAGCATAGAAGTAAGGCTGATTGGTCATGGCAACAAGCACATAACCCGTATGCCCAAAGCTCTCATCAAACGATACGGTCACCTCTACACTCTCTGCATCCCCATTGAACATAAATGCTGTCATTCCAAACTGCTGTAGTGCTTCTCGCTTCCCAGCTGTCTGAATCGGACTGAAGGACAGATGATCTGTATTTACAGAGTTCGGTGCCAGATGAGTCCCGTTTACTGCACCTGGGGAAATATGATATTCCTGAACACTTTCTTCTTCCAGATGGCGGGCTTGAATCGCAAACGAAGAGATTTTGGATGCTACTACTGCTTCATCCTGAAGCTCTGTTGTCCCTACTGCACCTTCTGTCAGATGAGCGGACTCGATACTACCTTCCTTCAGCTTAGCTCCGTTGATACTGCCATCCGGGAGCAGGGCTGAGCTGCGTGTTTCATCTGCAAGATGTTCTAATTTGATGATGCCAGGCTGCAAATGCCGATCTGCCACGATCTTGTCAGCAAGATGCTCTCCGTAAACACTCCATGGTTGTAAATGTGAGGAACTCACGGAGCCTTCAGCGAGTTTTTCTTCCGTAATGCTACCATCCGGCAACAAATCCGCACTGCGTACCTCTTCTGCCAAATGCTTCAGCGTGATGCTGTCCGATCGAATATGGCGGCCATCCACCGCATCCCCGGCCAAATGACCTCCAGAGACGCTGCCTTGGGCTAAATGGAAAGACTGAATCGTCGCGACTTCAATCTTCTCGCCTGTAATACTGCCTTCCGGCAATAAATCAGCGCTGCGCACTTCTTCTGCCAAATGATTCAGAGTAATGCTTCCAGCACGGATATGGCGGCTATCTACCGCATTCCCCCCTAAGTGTCCCCCATAGACACTGCCAGGAGCCAAATGGTAGGCAGTAATAGATCCACCCTCCAACTTTTTACCGGTAATGCTGCCATCCGGCAGTAACTCGGAGCTGCGTACCTCTTCCGCTAGATGTGCTAGCTTGATCTCACCTTTTCCAATATGGAGACCTTCTACTGCAGACGGACTCAGATGAGTTCTATCCACACTGCCAGGCACTAGATGAATTGCTTCTACGGAGGCTTCCGCCAGCTTCACCCCGGTAATGCTTCCGTCTGGCAGCAGCTCGGAGCTGCGTACCTCATCTGCCAGATGTGCTAGCTTGATCTCACCTTTTCCAATATGGCGTCCTTCTATTGCAGACGGACTCAGATGAGTTCCCTCCACGCTTTCAGGTACAAGGTGATTCGAATTTATGGATGCTTCCGCCAGTTTCTCCCCAGTAATGCTACCGTCTGGCAGCAAATTGGAGCTGCGTGTTTCTTCGGCCAAATGAGCCAGCGTGATCTCACCATATCGGATATGACGTCCTTCTATTGTGTCCGGACTCAAATGACTGCCATCTACGCTTCCAGGCACCAGATGATTAGAATTTACGGATTCTTCCGCCAACTTCTCCCGAGTGATGCTACCGTCTGGCAGCAAGTCAGCGCTACGTGTTTCTTCGGCCAGATGAGCTAACGTAATCTCACCTTTTCCAATATGGCGCCCTTCGACAGAACCTGAGCTTAGATGAACGCCTTCCACACTGCCAGGTACTAGATGATTTGAATTTACGGAAGCATGTGCCAGCTTTACTCCAGAAATACTACCGTCTGGCAGCAATTTAGAGCTGCGTGTTTCTTTTGCCAAATGAGCCAGCGTGATCTCACCGTATCGGATATGACGTCCTTCAACTGTGTCTGGGCCTAAATGGCTGCCATCCACACTGCCAGGCACTAGATGTATAGAACTTACAGATTCTTCCGCCAGCTTCTCTCTAGTAATGCTACCGTCTGGCAGCAGATCAGCGCTTCGGGTTTCATCGGCGAGATGAGCTAGGGTAATCTCACCTTTTCCAATATGACGTCCTTCGACGGAACCTGAACTCAGATGTCCGCCTTCCACACTTCCAAACACTAAATGAATAGAATCCACAGATGCTCCCGCCAGCTTCTTCCCGGTAATACTGCCTTCAGGCAGCAAGTCGGAGGTATATGCATCTGCAGCCAGATGAGCAAGCGTGACCTCACCCGGTAGGATATGTCGACCTTCTACAGAACCCGAGTTCAAATGGCTTCCGTTCACACTTCCAGGCAGGAGATGGTTGGAATCTACCGATCCTTCTGCCAGCTTCTCCCCAGTTATGCAGCCGTCTGGCAGCAACTCAGAGCTACGTACCTCTTCCGCCAGATGAGCCAGCGTGATCTCACCCGGTAGGATATGACGGCCTTCAATGGTATCGATACACAGATGGCTGCCGTCTACACTACCAGGTGAAAGATGCTGAGAATCCACGGCACCTTTTACCAGCTTAGAGCTATTAATACTGCCCTCTTGGATTTGAACTGCAGAAATAGAATTCGGAAGGATATGACCATTCCCGATAGACAACGGCCGGATATGCGCCCCACTGACACTGCCAGGATTCAAATGTCTACTTTGAACAGCACTTTCGCTTATGGTTTTCGAACTCACAGCATTTACCGACAAATGCTCCGCTTGAACTGCTGACGCCGCCAGTTTACTGGATTCTATGCTGCCGTCTGCAAGCTTAGCCGAAGTGACTGCTAAATCACTGATTTTATCCGTTGAGACACTTTCCGGTGAAAGCTTCAACGAGGTCACTGCATGATCGGCCAGATGATGAGGCTGCACGGCTCCTGCTGCCAGGTGAATTTCTCTCACCGCAGCGGAAGCCAGCTTATCTCCTGAAACTGAGCCCGACTGAATCGCAGCGGAAGTCACACTATTTTCACCAAGATGTCTTCGTTCCACGGCTCCCGTGGCCAAATGATCCTTATTTACCACAGCATCCTGCAATACACGGCCGCTCACACTGGCATCCGCCAGATGTTTTTCCTCCACTGTACAAAAAGCGATATGTTCACCACTGACTACTTCACGCGCAATCGTGCTGCCAATCACTGCACCCGCTGCCAGCTTAGCTGCATTTACACTTCCATCTGCCAACTTGGCTGAAGTAACGCTCTGTGCACGAAGATGCTCCCCACCCACAGATTCTGAAGCCAGCTGTTCTCCAGTCACAGCACCGGAAGATAAATGTTGAGTCTGAATAGCTTCTTCCTTGAGCTGCTCCGAGCCGACCGCATCCGCAGCTATATGCGAATGATTCACTGCTTCGCGTTCCAGATGAATAGAAGTTATGGCTTGCATAGCAATTTGCGGTCCGCGAATGGCGGATTTAGCAATATGTCTTGTGGTCACTGCTTCGTCTGCCAGCTTATGTGGGAGAATGCTTTGGTCAGCAATTTTGGACGAGGTTACCGCTTGCTCCACTAACTGCGCAGTCCCTACTGCACCCTCAGCCAGCTTTAAAAAAGAGATGCTGCGGTCAGCCAAATGCCGACTTGATATTTCGCCATCACCGATATGATTACCATTCACACTTTCTGGGCTTAAATGTACGCTTCTTACGACATCTGCACCAAGTTGCTTAGAACCTATAGCTCCATCAGCTAAATGCCCGCCTTCGATAATACCCGACTGCAGCTGTTCCTTACCGATCAATTTGCTGGCAAGCTGATCAGAACCAATCGCTCCCGGGGCCAGATGTCTGGCGGTTATCAAGGCGTCGCTAAGATGGCGGCCTTCAATGACAGCATCCGCTAGCTTTGAGCTGCTGATTTCACCATCAGCTATTTTATCGCCAGATACCGCTGCATCGGCCAGCTTGGAACGGTCAACACTGCCGTTTGCCAGGTGGCGGCTTGTGATGCTGCTGCTTCCTATTTTGTCACTAGTAACGGCTCCATCTTCCAGTAAATCCGCAGTAATAATCAAATCGCTTAAATGGCGGCTCTCAATAGCTTTATCTGCAATTTGACCGCCGCCTATAATCCGATCAGCCAGCTTCTCTGGACTAATACTGCCATTTTTCAGCTTCTCTCCACTGATCGAATGATCCAGCAGCTTACCGCCACTAACGCTTCCTTCTGCTAAATGCTCGCCCACTATCGATTCTGGTGCGATTTTTGCAGAAGTGACTGCCTTGTCCGCGATATTGATACTCTGTACAGCGTAATCTTGCAGCCAAGGTGTACCAATAATGCCGAACTTTAGCTTAGAACCGTCAATAGTACGTGGAGCGATTTTGGCTCCGGTCACCGCTGCATCCGAAAGATCATCTGTATAAACGGGCTGAAAACGTTCTTTCTCTGGAGGAGCGAACCATACGGTTTCAGGAAGATTATCCGCCTGTTTCTGAAGCTGCGCTTCTTCTATAAGCTCCGGCTCCAATTGTAGAACTGGAGCAGAAGTTGGCTCCTCTAGAACGACTTCAGCTATTGCTCCCCCACTTACCTGAACTTCCGCGATCTCTGCTTCACTGACTCCGTCACTGTTATTCCCCGAGTTTCTAGAGCTGCTTTTGGTATCCAGCATACTCAGTTCCTCTTTATTGGGATTATCTACAAAATAGAGTCGTTTCTGTGGACTGCGCGGCTGCTTTTTTTTGGAACCCCTCACAAGCAGTCTCCTCCTTCCATCTAATGTTTCTCCTAGGCATCATATGCAGCGGTATGGGCTTATGACACCCTTTTGCGATGAGGCCTTCATAAGATTATGTATAAAAAAAGGCATCTGCCTTCGCGCATTCGTCCACCCTGACACGCGGGTACAAACATACTATGACAAGAGTAGAAAAAGCAGGGATCATGTAACCGATGAAACAGGAGGAACAAACATGGGGCATAAGCTCGTTGGAATATTACTAAATGCCGATATGCACCGGGGCGTTCCCCGGCTAAAAACAGGACAGGAGTCTCTATCCAACTATGAAGAGGCCGCGGCGGCATACGGTTTAGTCCCTTGCTTCCTGAAGCTCGCGGACATCGATACGGACACAGGCTTTAGTGCCGCCTATATAAAGGGAGTTAATGGATATAAAAGCGTAGTTGTTCCTACGCCTGCTGTTATCCATAACCGGGCAATATACAGCAAAAACAGCCCTGGGATGCAGCGTCTGCTGAAGCACTATCCCCTGATTTTCAATACATGTAATCGATACGGCAAAGATGAGATCCATCAGCTGCTTGAAAAAAATACGGAGCTTCGCGAATATTTACCCGTAACAACGAGAGTCTCAGGCCTAAAAGAAATGATGAATCTTTATCCCGATCTCATTCTAAAACCTTGCCGGGGAAGTATAGGGAATGGGGTCATGCGGCTGGTCCGCAAGGGAGCTCAGCGTTGGACCTTGAGCTACCTCTCCCCTTCGATGCAGCGCTGGAGAAGTATTCCCGTCAATCAGGCGGCGTTGCCACAAGCGCTCCGCGCACGCCTAACCTCCGTGCCTTATCTTGTACAAGAACGTATTCCCCTTGCTGAGATTGGAGGACGTCCCTTTGATCTACGCGTCACCGTTCAGCGCGGCTGGGGAGGAGATTGGCAGGTCACTGGGCTCTTCGCCAAACTGGCTGCCCCAGGGGGTTTTGTCTCCAATATAGCCCGCGGAGGAGAAGCGTTAAGCTCCTCCCTCGCGCTCGAAAAGGCCTTTTCAAGATCCACAGCGGCCCACATCCGTATGTCTGTCGAAATACTTAGCCTTGCAATCGCACGGTGTCTGGAGCAAGACCTTCCCGGACTGGCCGATATCGGACTGGATATAGGCATTACTAAGGACGGACGACTCTTCTTCATAGAGTGTAACGGTCGTGACCAACGCTACGGATTTCATAAAGCCGGCCTTACGGAAATTTGGAAAGACAGCTATCGCAGACCTATGGGATACGCGCGTTTTTTAATAGAAACGAACAGTACGGTATATAACAGTTATTGATTTGTCTCCTATTCTATGTCAATATAATGCAGAGCAGAGACGACCCGTATACAACCGTACTGCTGCATTATGGAAGGGAGATGGGCATGGTAAAACAATTGCTACGGCTGATGACCGAGCTATCCTCACACCGGTGGCTTTCACGGTTAATGGGATCTTTTTCTCATAGTAGAATCAGCCGTTTTCTTATCCCGGCATTTATTAAGACTTATCAAATCCCCTCCGCTCAAGCGGAGAAAAATCCTGGAGAATATCTCACTCTTAATGAGTTTTTCAGCCGCCGGCTGAAGCCGGGCATGCGGCCTATTGCAACCGACGCTGACGCTTTGGTTAGTCCCGTAGACGCAACGATTACTGCTATGGGTGACATTAACGCCGGTACGATTATGAATGTAAAAGGGCAGGATTATAAGATCGAGGATCTCCTTAATCACTCCCCGCATCTGGAGCTGTACAAGAAGGGTTTTTTCTTCGTTCTTTATTTGAGTCCTACCGATTATCACCGGATACACTCTCCCCTTACCGGACAAAAGGTGGAGAGCGATTATATTCGCGGACGAGCCTATCCTGTCAACGATTTCGGAATGCGACATATGAAGGGTGTCCTGAACCGCAACGAACGTCTCATTACGTATATTGCCGGGAGTCACGGAGAAACCGCGGTAGTAAAGGTAGGCGCAATGAACGTCAGCAGTATTCGTTATACGGATGATACCGCTGCCGAGTGGCAAATTGGCGATGATCTGGCTTATTTTGAGTTTGGCTCCACCGTAGTGCTGCTCACGGAAAGCGGTACCTTTACCCCGAGACCCAAGCTTGAGGTCAACTCAAAGGTAAAAATGGGCGAACTACTGGGAACGTTGCATCGACCTTTGTAGGGAGATTTAGGCGAATTTCTAAAAAATTAGAGGGTGCCTCAAAAGCCATGAAATGGCTGCTGGGGTGCCCTCTAATTTTGGGGACTTCGTGTGGAGCACAGTTGCGGAGGCGAACGCTCTAGCTATCGTGTAGCTATCGTCCAGCTATCGTCCAGCTATCATCTACCTATCGCTAGCCAACTTACACCTATCGCTAGCTATCGGACCCAGCTGACCTTATACGCGGCTTTTTCGCACATTTGCAATTCTATCGGACTCCACCGCAGCTATTGGCATGAAAAACGCCATATTAGAGTCGATTCTCGGGCAATAGCGGCGCTGGAGTCCGAAACTCCGCTCAAATAGCGATAAATGGGCAAATAGCGGCTGCTGAGTCCGTAAGCATTTGCAGAGCGTTGGTGGAGGTTGGTCGAAAGTTAGTTAAGGGCTGGCCGAGAGTAAGTTGAGGCTGGTCGAGCGTTAGTGTAGACTAGTCGAGTGTTAGTGTAGACTAGTCGAGTGTTAGTTGAGGGCTGGTCGAGCGCTGGTGGAAGGTGTGCGCTCGCCGCTATCGGACCCAGATGACCTTATACGCGGCTTTTTCACACATTTGCAATTCTATCGGACTCCACCGCAGCTATTGGCATGAAAAACGCCATATTAGAGTCGATTCTTGGGCAATAGCGACGCTGGAGTCCGAAACTCCGCTCAAATGGCGATAAATGGGCAAATAGCGGCTGCTGAGTCCGTAAGCATTTGCAGAGCGTTGGTGGAGGTTGGTCGAAAGTTAGTTAAGGGCTAGTCGAGCGTTAGTTAAGGACTAGTCGAGGATTAGTGGAGAGCTGGTAGAGTATTGGTCGAGAATCAACGGAGAGTTGGTGGAACGTTAGCATTCAACGCTATCGGACCCAGCTGACCTTAAACGCGCCATTTTCGCACATTTGATTGGTCACAAACACACTAATAACAAAAAGGACAGCCCCAAGGCTGTCCTTTTATCTTTTCATGTAACCCACCTATTACGCCTGATGCGCTTATTTAACCTTTACGCCCCGTTTTGCTTATTACTGTACACCCGTTATACTCAATACACCTGCTACGCCTATACGCTTATTACACGCCAATTACACATGTCCCTGCTTAGCAACATCAAGCGCCTTGGCCGCTACCTGTTCCGGATCGCCTAGATAAAAGCGACTGATAGGATTCATGTCCTCATCCAGTTTGTACACGAGAGGTACTCCGGTAGGGATATTGAGCTCCAGTAATGCCGCTTCATCAATATCCTCCATAAATTTAATCAATGCACGCAGCGTATTGCCGTGGGCTGAGATAAGCACCCGTTCTTTTTTACGCAAAAGAGGTACGATCCGGTTTCCCCAGAAATCGCCTACACGATGTACAGTGTCCTCCAGGCTCTCTCCACGCGGGATATCTCCCGGACGAACACTGCTGTAGCGAATATCGTTTCTGGCATACCTAGGATCATCAAGCTCCAGCAACGGGGGTCTCACCGATAAACTCCGCCGCCAGATATGCAGCTGCTCATCTCCATATTTTAGTGCTGTCTCGCTTTTACTTAATCCCTGCAATGCCCCGTAATGGCGTTCATTCAATTTCCAAGACTTTTGCACGGGAATCCACAGCAAATCCATCTCATCCAGTACATAGTTAAGAGTTTTAATCGAGCGTCTGAGTACCGAAGCAAAAGCCAGATCAAATGTATACCCAGCGTCCTTCAACAGCTTACCAGCAGTCTTTGCCTCTTGGATACCCTTCTCAGTTAAATCCGGGTCACTCCAGCCTGTGAACAAATTCTGTACATTGTACTGGCTCTCACCATGACGTATAAGTACGATTTCGTACATTTTCTCTCTCTCCTTCCAACTATGGACCTTATATATTCTACCGACGAACAACGTTATGCGAAACGTATGCAGAAAGCTCTCACCTTAGTAATAACCCAATCGTAGAAATAAATATCTACCGCTACCTCATAGTTAGGCCAATTAAACATCCTTAAAGGTACGTGAATGAGGCGTGCATGGAGCGTGAACGGTGTGCGGATATTGCGGTAAATGAGCATACGCTTCATTGCAGAATGTGCAACAGAAAATCTTAACTTTCACTTGAAGATACATTACATTGTACTTCGTGCAATAGATTATCGTGATAATCTCTAAAAAGGTTGTTTCTCCTGAATTTGAATGTAAGATGTGCTTCAGAATTCAAATTCGACTGCTATTAGAGTCAATCTATTGTACAAAATACAACGTGAGGCACGATGAAATGCCCATCAGTTACTCTAATCTTCGACTTAAGTTCATTATATATATCATTTTCTAACAACACAAAAAAACCGGATGCCTCACGGCCCCGGCTATTTATATTTTTAGTCATATCAGGCGATTCTATGCTTGCTTGTTCAGTTTAGAACCAGCTATCCACGACAAAAGCATTCGCCTGCTTTAACCGTTTTAAGCGGTTTCTAAAAATACCTCCGCCTCCACTCTTACAATCCGTGTTGCAAATTCTGCGTCTGATGATCATGCCAAGAGTCTCCTTCCAAGAAGTTATGTAAATTCTCTGTAAACTAAACTGCAAAGTATTTACCCTTGGGTGATCAAACTGAAACAAAAAAAGTGAATCAGCGGATCTCAGATGGACTTTTTCCGGTATATTGCTTGAACTGGCGGCTGAAAAAGAAAATGTCACGATATCCAAGCGCATCTGCTACCTCAGTAACATTCATTCCCGCGTACAGCAGTAAATGCTGAGCACGCTCAATCCGGGCTCGGATGACATAAGACTGCACAGAAGAACCCGTAAGCTCCTTGAACTTAATTGAAAAATACCGCGGTGAAAGCCCCGCACGAGCAGCAAGATCCTCTACTCGATGTGCAATCCCCGGATGCTGGCTCACATAGTTCGCTATTTCGTGAATGATTTCTGTCAAATGGTTGCTAACATAACGTTCTACTGGCTTCACACGGTCCTCCCTCAGCAGATGAATCATCAGCTGCTTCAGTACAAGCTGCCCTTCTTCTTCAGCGGCGTAAGTATCCACCAGAAATAGTCGAACGTACCTAGCAAGCAGATGTTCAAATTCAACGGTTTCTGTAAGCTCACGATAGGGCAGCGGAATATCCGTCACCTCTTCGGAGACATCAAAATGAATATATGTAAGTACAAGTGGCTTTTGCGGATTATGTGTAGCACTTGTATGGTCACCCGGACGAAAAAGGAAGCAGCTTCCCTTACCTACTTGAAAGGGTTCATCGTTACGCACAACCGTCCCTTCCCCGCTCCATACATAAAATAAATCATAATTTTGCAGCGACTTCTCTCTTTTTTGCCATTTCCAGCCCGGCTCGCATACAATCTTAGCCAGAGCCGGCAAAATAACAAAAGAGGACGGCGATGCATGCAGCATAACGTTCCCTCCTAAAAGTTTTGTTAGCATAACCTACTTTGAACTACTTCGCAAAACTTGCCTCGTAAGCATCCGCTTTGTTTTGTTAGCAAAACTTGTCTCGTAAGCATCCGCTTAGTATTCTCAGCAAATCTGCTCTTTCTGACTTCGCAGTGTCTATATAGTTTTGTTTAGCTTAATCTACTCCGAGTTTCTTCGTCAAAATTCTTAAACATTCGGTTAGTTTTGCATTTCATCTTCTTTATCATACCTTGTCATGTTGCATTTTGTACATCTTCCCACGCCAGATGCAGGCTTGTTATCCCTTCCTCCAGCTCCGCGGCATTCAGATGGGCAAAAGAAAAACAAGCGGCCGGCGCTCCCGGTGATAGCTGATATAACGCGGCATCTCTAAAATCCGTACCGCGCCTAAGCGCTGCCGCTCGGAAAGCAACAAACTCTTCGCTGCTGCGCAGCCAGCGGGCATATACATGCAAGCCCGCATCACCAGGCAGCAGCTCGAAGAGCTCCTTAAGCCGTTCCGACAGCAGCGTCCTGAGGATGCGTCCGCGTTCACCATAGATGCGTGTCATCCGGCGCAGATGACGGCCATAGCCGCCTGTATTCATGAACCGCGCCAAGGCTCGCTGCTCCAGCAGCCCTACCGGCAAGGGCTCATATAGCGCCTTGGCGGCGATAGTCGGCTTTACTAAAGAGGGCGGAAGCACTGCAAAGCCGAGCCGCAGGCCTGAAAACATCGTGTTTGAAAAGGAGCCCACATACACGACTCGCTCTTCACGATCCAGTGCTTTTAAGGGCTCGATAGGACGCCCAGCCCAACGGAACTCACTGTCATAATCATCTTCAATGATTACTGCATGATGCCGCTGCGCCCACTCCAACAAGGTTCGGCGTCGTTCCAAAGGCAGTACCACACCCGTAGGAAATTGACGGCTCGGCGTAACAAACAACAGCCGGGCATCCCAATCCTCCGGAATAAGACCATTGCCATCCAGCTCCCCTGCCAGCAATCGGCCTCCGGTGATCTCTACGGCTCGGCGAATCCCGTGAAAGCCCGGGTCCTCAACGACCGCTGAGCCTCCTGCGTCCAGCAGCAGCTGCGTCAAAATAACGATGCCTTGCATCGAGCCGCTGAACAATACGATATGCTCTGCATCCGCGCGAATCCCGCGGGTAATCCGCAGATGTGCAGCGATAGCTTTCCGAAGCCCTTCATCGCCTTGAGGTGGACAAGAGCTTTGCAGCAATCCACCTTCCTTCCCTCCGGCATAAGAGAGCGCACTGCGCCATTCGGAGTATGGAAAATGTTCCATCCGCATACCACTACTCTGGAAGCTCACTACTTTCTTGTTACTCTTTTCATAAAAGGGTATCGGGCGCGCAAGCAGCCGCTTTCCCCACGCCGAGATCGGAATCGTAGTCTCGCTTGCACAATCTCCTCCAGCAGCATCTGCGGCTTCACCCAAAGCCCGGTTCTCACCGTCACTGCCACTGGCAGCTGAAGCAAAGCTATCTTCCGATACGAATGTCCCCCGCCCCGTTTCAGTCCTTACATAACCATCAGCGAGCAACATTTCATACACCTGCGAGACCGATCCGCGCGACAGCTCATAGTGCTTAGCAAGACTTCGTGTAGACGGCAGCGGAGTGCCTCCCGGAAGTGTTCCTTCCAATATTCCTGCGCGGAGCGCGTGATATAACGCTAAATATTTGTAGCGGTGTATCGCCAGATATTGATCGTATGCCAGCGTGATATTCATCGTTATCCTCCTTGACCAGCAAGTGGTCCATTAAAAACTATCTTAATTGGTCCTTTTTAATTGTCAACCACTCTACTATTCTTTAAAGAACATTTACATTGGAGCAGACGCTCTAGACTAAAAAAGAAAGAGGACGTGATCCCTATGCGCAGAAAAGAATTTAAAGTAGATCAGGAGGAAGAATTGGTCTCTTTTCTTAACGGAATGAGTTTTGGTTTTCTCGGTACAAGCGATGAACAGGGGCAACCGCGGGTGACACCGCTGAATTTTGTATATACAGATGGTTGTTTCTATTTCCACGGCAGTCATGCTGGTGGCAAAATGAAGGCGATCCGCAATCAGCAGCAGGTCTGCTTTACGGTAGCGGATGAGTATGCTCTTATCCCGTCTTATTTTAGCGATCCCGAGCTGGCCTGCCCTGCAACCGCCTATTTTAAAAGTGTGACCGCCTACGGCAAAGCCGAACCTGTTGAAGACATTAGTGAAAAAGCCAGTGTACTCTCCTTATTTATGAAAAAGCTCCAGCCCGAGGGGGGTTATGATTCCATCGATGCAGAGGACCCTAAATATCGTCCCCGTCTAAAGGGAGTTGCCGTTGTGCGCATTACCCCCGAGGAGATCACTGCGAAGTTTAAGTTTGGGCAAAACCTAAAAGAAGAAGAGCGCTCCGGCATCATTTCCGGCCTGTCCGAAAGAAATAATCCGCGTGATGAAGAAACGATAGAAATGATGAAAAAATACTGCCCTTTCCACGCCGAATGATATTTTTTAAAAATCGTATCTTTCCAAGTGACGGTTGCAATTGGCGGTGATATAATGTTAGGCAATGTTAACAGTATGTTATCCCCAAAGAACCCTGGAAGGATGAAACTGATGAATCCACTAGCTGGACAATTAAACGAAAGTATCAAAGCAGGAAATGAACATGTGTATGATATGCTCTCTACGCTTGGCAAAGAGATTTACTTCCCAAAAGAGGGCATCCTGAGCCAATCCGCTGAAGCAGGAGCTCACGCCAAGAAATACAACGCAACCATCGGTATTGCTACTGAAGGTGGCGTACCTATGCACCTCGGCGTCATTCAGGATAAACTCTCCGCTTACAGTCCTAAGGATCTTTATAGTTACGCCCCTCCGGCAGGTAAACCAGAGCTGCGTACTGTATGGCGTGAAAAGATGCTGCGCGAAAATCCATCGCTAGAAGGTAAAACCATCAGCAATCCCGTTGTAACCAATGCCCTGACTCACGGGCTTAGCATTGTCGCTGACCTCTTCGCAGAGCCAGGTGACGCGATTATCTACCCGGACAAGAACTGGGAGAACTACGAATTAACCTTCGGAATCCGCCGCCATGGGGAGACCGTTAACTATCCGCTGTTCACAGAAGAAATGACGTTTAACAGTGCAGGTCTGGAAGACGCGCTGCTTGCTCAAAAAGAACGCGGCAAAGCGATTGTGCTGCTGAACTTCCCTAACAATCCTACCGGATATACTCCAGGGATTAAGGAAGGCGATGAGATCGTTGCAGCTATCCTTCGTGCGGCTGAGGAAGGCATCAACGTTGTTGTTGTAAGTGATGATGCATACTTCGGGTTATTCTTTGAGGATTCACTTAAAGAATCGCTGTTTGGCAAACTGGCTCATCTGCATCCTCGTGTGCTTCCAATCAAGATTGACGGTGCGACCAAAGAAGAATTTGTCTGGGGCTTCCGTGTCGGTTTCATCACTTATGCCTCGGAGGACAAAGACCTGCTGGCAGCATTGGAGCAAAAAACACTAGGCATCATCCGTGCCACCATTTCCAGCGGTGCGCATCCTTCGCAGACCTTCGTACTAGACGCCTTGAAATCTCCGGAATTCGAAGCACAGAAGGAAGAGAAGTTCCAGATCATGAAAGGCCGTGCGAATAAAGTAAAAGCACTGCTGGATAGCGGCAAATACGGCGAGGATGTATGGACGTATTATCCTTTTAACTCCGGTTACTTTATGTGTCTGAAGCTGCATACTGTTGCGGCTGAAGATCTCCGGCTTCACCTGATTCATAATTACGGACTAGGCACTATTGCTTTGGGTGAAACTGACCTACGTATTGCTTTCTCATGTATCGAAGAGGAACAGCTCGAAGATCTTTTCGATCTTGTATACGCAGGTGTTCGCGATTTAGAAAAAGCCTAACTGAACTTTATATAGCTTACAATCAGCTCCGTTTTCACGGAGCTGATTTTTTTTGTACACGAATCCGACATTGGCCTATACACGCCCCTCTCTCCGCACATACAATACGATGTACTCAAGTACAACACACACACCGAAAGGGGAATGAACATGAGCGAAGAAGTTAGAGGCGGATATGGATGTTGTGGAGGTGGCCCATTCACTAGCACTGGCGCCATCCTGGTTCTCTTTATCTTGCTGGTTATCATCAGCCGTTCACTTTTTGTCTAACCATTAATGACAGTCTCGGGAGAGAGCTTTAAGCTCTTTCCTATTTTCAATCCCTTTTTTTCACAATAGACGTGGGTGCCCAGTAGGTCATGATAATGGCTGCTGTGACGTCCGCGTCTTTTTTTAAAATTCCACCTTGGTCTAAGCACCAACCGCACCAACCTTCGTTACCTCAGATCACATTTGCCGCACAAAAGCAGCTATCGGACACCGCAGACCCTAAAGGCAGTATAATCCCATATTTGGTTTCCTTACGGACCCCAAAGCCGTTATTGGCATGCCAAACCCCAAATATGAACCTCTTCATAGGGAATAACGCCACTGGTGTCCGAACTTCCCCGATAAAGGTTGTATATTTGCAAATAACGTCAACTGGGTCCGTAAGCCTCAGGGGATAATTATGATCGGCGGCGGAGGTGCGGGCTTAATGTAGATCCAAACCACACCTTAAAAAGGCTGTCGCAAACGTAGAAAATCTACGGATGCGACAGCCCAAAAGCTTAAAGTATCTTTACAACTGATGTATTACAGATTGTACAAGTTGTAGATCAAAACCGCTGCCTCTGCACGGGTGGTAACACCTTGTGGATGAATCCGCAAGCCGTCTCCCTTGATCAGGCCAGCACGTATTAGTGCTGCCACACTGTCACGTGCAAACGCTGATACTTGCTGGCTATCCGTGAAACGGGTCATTGAAGCTCCGTTGCCGGCTGGAAGCTGTCTGCCGGCTGCTGCAATCGCTTTTGCAGCCAATGTCATCATTTCCTGCCGCGTAACAGAAGCGTTAAGATCAAAGCTTCCATCTGGACGACCAGTGGCGATCCCCAACTGCTTCGCTATAGCCAACGCTTCATATCTGTAATCGCCAGGCTGCACATCTGTGAAGCTTTCTGCACTAACGCCTTCCAAGCCAAGCGCTTTTATAAGCAGGAGCACAAAATCTCCCCGCTTCACTTCCGCTTGAGGTACAAATTGATCCTCTGTCATTCCGTTGATGATGCCTTTGGAGCCAAGCACCTCAATCGCATTGCGGGCCCACTCAAATTTACCGATATCCCGGAATGTCTTCTCCGTAAAGGTGATACTGTACGTACCAGAGAGAATTCCTGTAAAGGAAACCATCCCTGTAGCAGCGATATATCTGCCACTTGGAACAACCGTTAGAATCCCCAACGGATTCAGACTATGAATCGTTATATGTCCTTCTTTACCGCGTTCTTCTGATCGTGGAATATACGGTAGGGACACCTTAACCCGCATGTCAGGACTGTTCCATACGGCTTCCTTGCCATTGATAGTTACGCTCAGTTTAAATTCTGGACGAGAATCTGAATCCACCTTGGTTATCGTAATTACCCAAGGGGTTCCTGCCTCTTTTGCCGCTTGTTTCAGCAGACTACCTGGCAGCTCCAGCACACCAAATTCAGTATGAACGACCAATGAAGTCTTATCATCTGCAAAGATTATACCGTTTGGCAATTGCAGCTCATAACCCTCAGCTTTAGCTACTGCCGGTATATCAACAGTAACCGCTGAAGTTGCTCCACTTAAGCCTGCTGTAGCAGCCTTTTTCAAGCTCTCCAGGTCTACACTTGCTCTCGCCGCACCGGTATTACTGTTCAGCACTGGTGTTGCTGTAAGGAGGGTGCTGCCGGTTACACTGCCAGCATTTCCGCTTGAATTCCCCCCTGTTGTTCCGCTGTTGCCACCACCTGTGGTACCCCCGCTTCCGGAAGTTGGTGCTGTCGTTGGCCGAGTAGTCGGTTCAATGGTTGGACTTGGGGTTGGTTCAGGCGTTGCTGTTGGTGTAGGTGTTGGATCAGGTTTATCCGCAGAAACAATATATTCAAAACTGGAAATATCACTTGGCTTCCAGCCCTCTTTTACAGCAATCGCCTTAATCGTCTTGCTCTTGCCTACATAAATCACTCCACTATAAAGTTCGCTGGCTGCTGTAGGTACAGTGCCATCCAACGTATAGTGAATAGACGCTCCAGCTGTAGCTGTAGTTAACTTCACGGCAACCTGCCCTGAATAAGTTCCCCCGGCAGGATCAGCCTGCGGAGCAGACACCGTTTTCATATCAACCACTCCGCTGATCACATACGTGAATGGAGCTACAAAACTGTTCTCCATGCCCTCTTTTACCGCTATCGTACGAAGAACTGTGACTCCTGCTGCGTCAATAGTTCCGGTATAAAGTGGACTGTCTGCTGTAGGCAATGACCCATCGGTTGTGTAATGAATCTCTGCTCCTGATGTCGCTGTAGTAAGGCTGATCGTTTGTAATCCGCTGTAAGCTCCCGGTTTCAAAGAAGAAACGGGTAAGGAAACCTTTGAATGAATCGGCTGCTCTCCTTCTTCCGTCCGTTCCAGCGTGAACCAATCTAGATTGGCACCGTCATTATTGAAGCTCATCCGTACTACCTGTTTTCCTTGCGCAAGTTGTACGACACCACTCGCCAGCGTGTAATTCGACCATCCACCTGTAGTAGGCATAGGCACTGTTGAGAGTTTTGTACCCTTTACAGATAACGTAGTGCTTACCCCGCCTTGTGCTGTAGCATACCGATATACAATTTTATAAAATCCGGCTTCAGTAATATCAAGGACATAATCCATGGAACCCCCTGCAACGGTAAACCCTACATTTCTAAAATCCAGCACACCGCCAGTCATGGTACTCTGAATTCCATTGGGTGCAGCATCGTAATAATTCTCGGCTTCCACCTTTAAAGAACCAGCGCCATCCATGATTTCTTCAGTATAAGGTTCTATTTGAATACCACTGAGCTCATATCCTGCTGATCCAGCTTGCAGACGGAGCTTCTGTTCACCCGCCTTCAATTGAAGAACGGTGCGTATGCCAACGGTTTGCGAGTAAAGATTCGGCACATCAACGGTTCTTAATGTCTTCCCATCCTCCGTTTTATAAATAATGCCCTTAGGAGCACCATTCGCGGAAGTTACGGTAAGCGTAAAAGCATAGTTTCCATCCTGCGGCACATTTACCCAGTAATCGATGCTGTCTCCAGCATCAATGCCGGTCAGCTTCGCTCCACTGCCTTGGCCGCTGACTGTGATCCCTTGCAGCTGGTAGAATTGATCCAGTGCGTTCAAGCTTGTGACTTCTATAGGTGCTGTAGCACTAGTTGTTCCTAAGAGCTTAACCTCCGCACGCAGCACGCCGCCACCACTTGAATCGGCATAAGCATTTGCAGGCACATTCACGGCAAGCTGTAAATCACTATAATACGGGGTATGATCATTCCAGGCCAGCGTCAGCTTCACATGGGTAGGGTCAAGTAAGGCAGCTGCCCCAATACTTACATGCCCCTGATCCTTACCTGGGCCCGAGACAGAAATGCTCTGAATGGCATCAGGATTAAATGTCCCTCCTGAAAGGCTGACTACCAATTCATTCCCGTTCACTTGATAAGGAAGCGTGCTCGGAGAAAGACTAATGCTCTCTTCGTCGTTGATTGCTGTAACTATAAGAGGCAATTTCAGAACATGTACGCTGTCAAAAGACTGATTTGATTCTGTCTGATACACATCAGCGGTAACCGTAAGAATACGATCCGTGTCGAAATCAATAATTCGCGTACCCGCTAATACGACCTTCGCTGTATAATCATCCACCCGGTATACGCTATTGACAACTGTACCTTCGTAACCTTCAATAGACCAATAAGCGGTGTCCAGTTCAGGTGCATATTTGTCATTTACTAGCTTGACGATAACTTCTGCACCCTCCTCATTTCCTTCTACCAGAGCAGTCTCTGATTGAAGCGCGGGGCCGATCGTAAGCGACTGCAGATGAAATCCTGCTCCATTTACTTTCATGGTCAGCGTCTGCTCCCCGGCAGGCAAGGTTACCGTTCCATTAGCTATTTGCCAATTGGACCATCCCCCCGTCTTCGTCAAAGCATAAGTAGCTGCCGTTACCGTTACTCCATCCTCTCCCGTCAGCAGTTCCAGCTCTGCATCATCCTGATTAGTAGCATAGGAGATCAGGAGTGGGTAGGTACCGCTGGCAGGTACATTAATCTTGTACTTCACCCAATCGCCGGGGTCAGTATAACCCACTGCACCACCCGTTACTAATACACCTGAAGCTGTCGTGTAGTCTTGCCCTTGAAGCACAGCAGGAAGCTCATGTGATCCGGAAGGCGCTTGGCGTAAAGCTAATGAACGGATATTATAACCGTTCCCGTTCGTCTTCAAGGTGAGCTTGTGAATGCCCTTGTTCAGAGAGATCAAGGATTGATAATCTGCAAAATCGGTCAGACTCTCCGTCTGCTGCACAATTGGAAGCGTAGCAATGACCTTACCATCTTCACTAATCTCCACCGATTTTCCGGCGCCATCGCTGAATTGAGCGGCATACTTAAATTGAAGTGAATATTCACCGCTCTCTTTAACATCAATCACATAGTCGAAGGTGGACGATGCGTCTGGCGAGAACCCGCCAATATAACCCTGCTCATTCACAGTGTAAACCCCTTGCGCTTCTTCAAAATCAACAGCATTCACTACACCCGGCACCGCCTGTATACCATTCAGACGTTCCCAGCTATAAGTGCCCACTGATTTCGCCGGCAGCACAGCACTAATTTGCGCACCGTCCACTAGCAATTTAAACGGCTGTGGATCCGATGTCTGGTTGATTACTACCGTCACAATCTCTTTTCCATCTGGACTAGCAAAAGCTACGTTCGTTACAGTACTGCTTGAGCCGTAGTCACTATCAATCCGCACGTACCCCGGTTTAACGAATTTTGTATATTGGCCCATCAGATAATATTCTGGCAGCAGCCAGTAATGGTTACGGTCTCCCGAATCCTGCACAATCGGGGTTGGGTCTGGCGTTCCGGTCCACTGATGGGAGGCAATATCACTGTCCAGCATCGCTACCCATGAGTTATAGCTGCGGGCCCAATTACGGAAATATTGAGCAATGCGGTCTGCGCCTGAGGTACCCCAGACTGCGCGTTCGGTCAAATATACATTTTTGTCAGGATAGAGATTATGGAGTTGGGTCATCAGACCAAGGTCACCGCCATAATCATGAAAAGCAGTTCCGTCCACCGCATCGTAGGCACCTAATTCAGGATTGCCTAGGATTTGTGCTGGATAGGCCATCGTGTCACCAGGATTATGATCAAATGTCCACAGCTTCACGTCTTTGAAACCATGTTCATCTAATTCCTTCCGCAGCAGTTTAGCCAGCTGGGCTTCTTGCTCCCACGGCATTTTGGTGCTTGGATATTCAATTTCCAGCAAAGGTTCATTCTGCAAGGTCAGACCTTCAAAGGTAATTCCCAGCTTCTCGTACTCCTGTACGAATTTAAGATAATATTTGGCCAGTACAGGCAAATATTCATCCTTCACTTGGCCTTTGATCATACTATCTGTAGTCTTCATCCAACCGGGCGGGCTCCAAGGTGAGGCAAAAAACTTAATATCCGGATTGATGTTTTGAATTTTTTTAACCGTGCTGATGATATGGTAGTCAATATCCTTTTGTATGGAGAAATTCTCCAAATTAATGTCGGTTTGTCCTGGAGGCATATCATCGTAGGTATAAAATTGTTTATCTGTAAAGTCAGCCGTCCCAATCGTCAACCTGAGCATACTCATTCCGATCCCCGATACAGGATCAATCATTTTCCGCAGCAATTCCTCCTGCTTCGCCGCAGACATCTTCGCCAGATTATTAACCGTCGATTCCTCCATAGAGGTACCGATCCCTAGAATAGATTGATATTTCCGGTCAGGATCAATATGGATCTCTGTACCTGCCTTCACGTCGGGAACCACAATATCCAGCTTCGCCTGCTCTTCCAGCTTCAAATCACCCTCTTGATAACGGTCAGCATAATACCACTTCCGATCGGAAGGATCTCGCTCACTCGATACCCAGGAGCTAACTACATCTGACTTAATAACATGTTTAGTGCTTTCCCCGCCATCTCCGGGATTCGATGGATCTACAGGCACATCACCTGTTCGAGTGAAGCTTACCCAGTTCAGGTTGATATCTCCACCGGTAAATTCCAGACGGATCTTTTGCAATCCTGCCTTCTTAAACACAACATTTTCTACAGCTTTCGTCTGCCAATTCTGCCAGCCACCTGTTGAGGTCACGCTTAATGTTCCTAGCTTAGTTCCCTCTGCTGATTTGATGTTGACGCCTGTAGTGCCACTATTAACGGAATAGCGGAAATCGGCTTGATACGTACCTGCTTGCGCCACATTCACGTTATATTCGAGCCACTGGCCAGCCGAGGTATAGCCGACATTGAGACCGCCACCTATATCCTGCGTATTTTCAGTTTGCAGTCCTGCGCTTTTGTTCAAAAAATCCTCTGCTTCAATTTTGCCGGGAATCGGCAGAGAAGGAATCTCTGGAGCTTCCGGATCGACAGGAGCGGTTGGAAGCTTTGGTGTTTTCTCATTTTTGGTCAAGCCATATCCCGTTTTGAACAACACATTAGTACTGTTATTGTCTGCCGGATAATTGTTCAAAGTGAATGGCCAACGAATTGGATTTTTGCCTACAAAATCCTTAGTACCAAATAACACATCAGCTACTCCAGCACCCTCTGTGCCTGGTAGCCAAGCTGCCACAAGCCCATCCCAATCTTCCAATTGGCTGGCTATCGTCATTGGACGTCCAGACACCAGTACAACGATAAGCGGAATATTAGGATCAGCAGCACGTATATTCGCAAGTGTCGCCAGATCCTGCTCATCCAGATTCAAGCTGGTCCGGTCGCCATCGGTCTCGGCGTAAGGTGTCTCACCGATAACAGCGATCGCCGCATCATAACCCGCAGCCCCACGCCCATTAAGGTTATATGTGACCGTTGTAGAAGCAGGAACAGCCTCCTTTATCCCTTCGAGGATCGTCGTGCCTTCAGTTATATTGCCTGACTTCCCTTGCCAAGTGATCGACCAGCCGCCGGCTTGGTTACCGATATTATTAGCGTTTTTACCCGCTACGAATATTTTATCCATCCCGCTTAATTGCGATAGAATTGGACTTCCATTTACCTCATCGTTCTTCAAAAGAACAAGCGACTCCGCCACAGCTTGGCGGGCTAATTTGCGGCTTTCTGCTGAGCCAAAAGCACTCAACAGCTCCGGTTCGCTTTTGGGATGCTCGAACAATCCTGAAGCGATTTTGACCTGCAGGATACGTTCTGCCGCATCATCTATGCGCTCAGTAGAGATTTTACCTTCGCCTACAAGTTCTGTGATGTACTTAATCGTATCCTTCCAAACGGTCGGCATCATGAACATATCGACTCCGGCGTTTACGGACACATTCAGTTGGTTCTTCAACCCGCTAACAGCTTTGCCCTCGCTATCCACTGTGATTTGCTGCACAGCGTTATAATCTGAAATAACGAAACCGGTAAAGCCAAGTCCGCCATTTTTCTTGTCACCCTTCAAAACATCGGTCAGCAAATGTTTATGGGCATGCATTTTAAGACCTTGGATGCTGTGATAGGAGGCCATAACCGTCTGCACCCCTGCGTCTACAGCTGCTTTATAAATTTTCAAATCCTTATCCATGATCTCTTGCTCGGTATATTTAGTGATGTTGCCTTGATTTACACCATTATCCGTATAACCTTCACCTAGATAATGTTTTGCAGTTGCCGTGATTGTATCTGTCCCTGCCAATGCAGCAGCAGTCCGTCCTTGCAGACCAAACACATAAGCCGCACCTAGTTCTGCTGAAATATCCTGATTATCACTAAAACCTTCATAGGTTCTACCCCATCTTGCATTATGAGGGGAGGCTATCGTTGGGGCAAATGTCCAGTTCGCTCCTGTTGCGGATACTTCCTTAGCAGCAGCTGCACCAATAAGCTCAGTCAATGCCGGATCATTAGCAGCCCCTAGACCAATATTATGCGGAAAAAGCGTCGCGCCTTTGACATTGTTATGTCCATGCACCGCATCCACCCCATAGAGCAGCGGAATGCCTAATCTGGTAGACAATGCACCATCCTGATAGCTATCAATCAAACTTCTCCAGTTATCGCGAGTGCTGTCACTTTCTTTTCCGTTAGGGAATGAGCCTCCCCCGCTGAGTACAGAGCCAAGAGCATATTTCTGTACCTCCTCAGGTGTGACAGCAGCTCTTTCTGCTTGAACCATCTGCCCAATCTTCTCTTCCAGCGTCATTCGGGATAATAGATCCGCAGTGCGCTCCTCCACACTTTTTGTGGGATCATAATACACTGGAACTCCTGCGGCATCCGCTGCGGCCCGTGGTATACCCGCCTCAAGCACATTCAAGAATAAGGACGATAGTAAAAGCGCCACCATGAATATTGATAATCTTCTTTTCACGCCTGAATCCTCCCCCAATACTGTTTTGTTGGTACGGATGACTACACCTATGAATGGAAGCGTATACATGTTGTAAGATACAGGCTTATTATGCTGGAGCCATCTGGTAAAAGACATACAGCATTTTTTAAATACTCTGTTCCGTTTTTGCAAATTTAAGGACTTGCCCGGCTCAAATTATGCTTCCAGCAAAAAAAAGGCTCTCTCATTCGTAGAATTTCTCTACTGTGAGACAGCCTTTTTATTGTGACTATGAAATTGCTTTACAAATCATCGTCATCTAATCGTGCCGCTTTGCGGGACAAGTATCCTTTAAACAGAAAGACTACCACAATACCTGCCGCTAAGGTAAAGATCACTGGCATCAGACGGTCACCTATGGAAGCTAAGAAAGGTAATCCAAGAACCAATGCCACAACCAGATGCGCACGGAATACAAATTGTGTTGTGTTGTCCGCCTTACTGCCTTCAGGAAAAGGATACACTGTCAGCCAAAAAGACTCGCTATGCAATTTGCGGAGTGCCGACAATTGAACACCAATGATGAACAGGAAGAACAAATAAATTCCGGTGCCAAAGTAACTATCACGGTTCCACCAATTCAGCAGCAGAGCCAGCACCGATATCCGCATAATGATTCCAAAGATATCGCCCCGGGCAAAGCTTTTGGTCAGCAGATACCGATAAGCAGTATCCTTGCGCCAAGGCAGCTTAGCGCCCCATTTGGAAAGATAACGGCGGGAATACACCCGTTGCTCACGGCCCGGCACATCCACGAACCAGCCCAGAACCATCAGCGCACGTGCACCTTGATTGTTTTCCATGGCGATCAGTCTTTCCCATGGCACAGCGTGACGTCCGGGCACAGACAGTGCAGCAAGATAGGCTGCTGCCAACAACACCATAAATATCAGGCTCGGGCCGGCAGGCTGCCACAACCAAGCAGCAATAATCAAACCTCCAACTGCCCAGCGCAAGAAAGCATACACACCTGCCATCGGACGTGACAGCATAGCTATCTCTTTCCATAATCCATAGCTCGCGATCAGCTTCACAGCAATCAGGATCAACACTGTAAATAAAAGTCGCTTGGGAGAATCATCTGTACGTATGTACAACGGCCAAAGGGTGATCAGTACAAATAACAAGCGAATGATCTTCCACACGTTTCCACTGACCCAGGTTGGTGCAAAATATTCCTTCATGCGGTGACCCTGAGGCAGCAGAAAGATCGTATCCGGGGTCTGCAAATAGGTTCGGAAGCTGCTATGCACTGTCGCAGGCAACAGTAATGCTAACATAATCCAGCGAATGGGAATGCCTTCAGGTACATTTTGTAGCAGCGAAGTATACCAAGCAGAGAAGACGATCAACACGAACAGGAAGACCATGGCTACGCCGCTTTGAATGATATATCCCACATAAGGAAGCATACTTCCCATGAATCGACCGCGCCGCGTGCGCCGCAGCTCTTTCAAATCCATATTATTTCCCTCCCTGAACCAGCTCGTAGAACAGCTGCTCCAAAGTCAGCCCCTGATGCCCGGCAGTTGCCGCTATTTCCGCCAACGTGCCCTGTGCAATCACCTTACCTTTATGCAATACAATAAAACGGTCGCAATAATTCTCTATTGTGGAAAGAATATGAGAGCTTAACAGAATCGACGATCCAGAGTTCTTCAGATCCATCATGAAATCAAGCAAGGAGCGGATCCCTAGCGGATCCAATCCTAAAAAAGGCTCATCGATGACATATAACGCAGGTCGTGCAACGAAAGCGCACATGATCATAACCTTCTGTTTCATCCCTTTGGATAGATGGGTCGACAGGGTGTCCATCTTATCCTCCATATGGAACAGCTTGGCAAGATGCGAGGTGCGGGATTCATAATCCTTTTGATCTACCCCATAAGCTCTGGCAGTAAATTCAACATGCTCACGAACCGTCATTTCGTCATACAGCAGCGGCGATTCCGGTACAAAAGACAACGCATTATTGTATCCAACGGGATCTTCAGCACGCGTCTTGCCCTGTACGGTGATATCGCCCTTATGGGGCGACATCAATCCTAGAATATGCTTCATCGTCGTACTTTTTCCTGCTCCGTTTAAACCAATCAATCCAACCATTTCACCAGGCTGCACCTGAAGTGCAATATCATGCAGCACTGGCTTATTCAGGCTGTACCCACCACTGAGACCCGTAATTTGCAATACGGGAGCATTATTCATTGACCGTCACCTCTCGGAGTTTTGTCTTTCAACCACTTTGGAGCTCCTTTATTTTTACGGTTCTTCTCACGTTCCGCATTGCTGCTGCGTTTGCTCCGTGCAGGAGTCGCATCTCCGCGTGCTCCCGCAGAAGGATTCGCGCTGCGCTGTGGATCGCGCTGTTGTTCTCCGCTTGTTGTTTCACTTGTGTTAATCGTAGCCATTCTTTTGGCAGGCGGTGTACCTGCTCCAACGGATGGCGACTGAACATTGAAGGCTCCAGATGTGCTAACAGGCGGCTTGCCGCTGCGTGGAGCAGATCCATCACGGCGTTGCCCACTGCCTTCATTACTCCGTCCCCGTCCATTGTGCAAAGCGCTGCGTGCTTCATCTGCTGCAAGCACCTTACCACCGACCATCTCCCGCTCCTCAAGCGCAATATCCAATTCGCGGGCGAATTTCCGCATGATAAAGGTCTGTTGCTCTGTAACTATTGTTACAGATAAGCCGCGGCGTCCCATCCGTCCGGTACGGCCTGCACGGTGTACATAATGTTCAGAATCAAAAGCCGGATCGTAGCTAACTACCAAAGAAAGATTCTCAATATCCAGTCCTCTGGCAGCTACGTCACTGGCAACAAGCACACGAAATTTGCCTTCCCGGAAACCTTTTAATACATTGCTGCGCGTTACCTTATCGGCATCTCCGTAAAGTGCTGCCGCAGTAAGCCCAAGATGATTCAGCTTAGCCTCAACCTCGGCAATATCATCTGTAGCATTCACGAACACAATCGCTTTATCGGGATTGTAATGGCGAATCACCCGGCGCAGCATGTCCATTTTGTTACGCTCTTCAGCAACAACATAATGATGCTCCAAGCTTTCAGCAGTCATTACACCTGGAGCAATCCCAACCTCTGCCGGATTCTTCATTTCACGATTAGCCAGCGCTTTCGTCTCTGGTCCGATCGTTGCCGACAGCATAACAAGCTGGCGTGAACGCAGCGCACTGCTGACAATCTTTGTAACTTCGCCGGCTCCGCTAAGCTGGAACATTTGGTCCGCCTCATCCAGAACAATAGTACTCACTTCATGCATCTTCAATTTACGAAGTCCAATCAGCTCGCGGATCCGCCCAGGTGTTCCCACAACTAGCTGTGGATGCTCACGCAGCTTGTCAATCTGGCGTTTGATTGCGGCCCCGCCAATAAGACCCATAACTCGGATTCCGCGCTGTTCACCATAACGTTCCGCCTCGCGTAAGATTTGCATCGCCAGCTCCTGTGTAGGAGCGAGCACCAGCTTTTGGACCACCTTCTGCTCCGGATTAATCGTTTGAAGCAGCGGCAATAGATAGGCCAGCGTCTTACCCGTTCCAGTCTGGGAAGCTGCAATAACATCTCTTCCCTCTAGTAGAAGCGGTATTGTCTGCTCTTGTACCGGGGATGGAGCGTTAATGCCGAATTCCGACAACCGGGCAATGAGGTCTTCCTGAATGCCGATAGCCGCAAAAGAAGCTTTATTCATAAGTGTAATTCATCCTTTTCGCTTGAGATAATATCTTCATTATATGCCAAAAAGGCCTCTCCACCAAATGGAAGGCCAATAAAGCTGACAACAGGGTCTATTTTCTGTTCATCGCATTATAAGTAAGCTTGTCCGCCAGGCGAGGAAACAGCCCGTAAAGCCGTATGCCAAACCCTGCCAGACCCGGAAGATCGAGCTCTTCTTTGCCGGTCTCCATAACCTTAACGATCTTGGAAGATACATGCTCTGGGGTCATCATCATCCGGGCTACACTCTTCTCATAATTGCCAGACGGGTCAGCCGTTTTGAAAAAATCGGTGGCAATCGGCCCCGGGTTCACAGCCGAGACGATAATTCCACTCTTCCGCAGCTCCTGACGGAGCGCATTTGTGAATCCGAGTACAGCATGTTTGGTAGCCGTATAGGCTACGGACTTGGCTGTGCCTATCTTCCCTGCCATGGAAGCCACATTTACAATCTGGCCGCTTCCCCGCTCCAGCATATGTGGAATAACAGCCTTCGTGCACCGGACAATCCCCATGTAGTTAACATCCATCATATCGTCAAATTCATGAGGCTCCATCTCCGTAAAAGCAGCAAATTTGCCGTACCCTGCGTTATTTAGCAAAATATCAATTCTGCCGTATGCCTCCAAAATTTGTGCGAAGGTCTTCTGAACACCCTCAGCATCTGTTACGTCACAGGTGTACAGTCCAAAAACGCCCGGGATACCGGCCGCTGTTTCTTTCAGCTTCGCTTCGGAACGTGCTACCAGGACAGGGATTGCCCCCTTTTTACTAAGCATCTGTGCCGTTAATGCACCAATGCCGCTGGACGCTCCTGTAATCACAACAACCTTATCTTTGAGTACCATGAAAAGTATTTCAGCTCCTAACTCTTGCCTAAGAGATCATCACCTGAATATCCATCTCTCCAACCCCATCCATCAACAACGGAATACTAAGCGCTTTACGAGGCATAAAAGACATGCTTTCCATCTTCATAATCTGAGGAGGACTTATATCCACCGAAACACCTTGATTATATAGAATGGTACTGGCATTCCCACTGATCATATTGCTCAGCTCTGAAATCGCACTTTGACCCATCTCATCCATCTCGGTGATCACAAAGCCACCCATCATAATCGATACCATTCGCAAGGCTACCTGCTCCGCGATACCAAATATAATATTTCCGCTCAGTTGGCCTGTCATCCCTACTTGAATCCATATATGATTATCGATCAGTTCAATTTCTTTAATGCCTAAACTCCCCGTAGAAGGCGAGACCTGAATTACTTGTTCTATAACAGTCCGTGCAGACTCTAGAAACGGATTAATTACTTCTGCTTTCATGAATGTCTAGTCTCCCCCTTTATCGTGCTTTGGTCATATACCAAAAGTCCCAAGCAATATGGATATATTATACTTTATATATCGGCACAATTCAGCAAAAATTAATGCATATGTCGAATTCAAACCCAAGATAGTTTACGCAGCAACATTGCTCTGCCGGGTATTATCTCCTATAATTTAAACAAATGCCAACGTGGAACGTAAGATATTAACGCAATTACACATCCAATTCGATGGTCCAAAGGAGGTATTCCATGAACATCAGCCAGCTGGAGACACTAATAACAATTTCCAAAACGATGAGCTTTCGCAAGGCCGGAGAACTGCTTAATCTGACCCAACCAGCGGTTTCAGCACAGATTAAGAGCCTTGAAGAAGAGTTCAAGACTCAGCTGGTTGACCGAAACCAGCCTGTTACATTAACGGATAGAGGGACTGTCTTTCTGGAGCATGCGGAACAAATAGTGAGGATTGTCGAGGAACTTAAGGAACGGCTTGCAGATCTTGATGAAAATCCCCAAGGTCATATAGTTTTAGGCACAACTACCTCAATCGCTATTCAAATTTTACCGCGTATTCTATCTTATTTTAAAGACCAGTTCCCCCATATCAAAACATCAATTTCCTCTATGTCCTCATCACAAATTTATCAGCATGTCGAAAACGGCATTGTTGATGTCGGCATCGGTTATTTAATTGGACGTAGCCCGGGCATGTCTACTTCCATTTTGTATTATGATACCTTCGAACTGGTGGTCTCTCCCAGACACCCTCTCGCTCAAGTGAAGACCGCTGGGATAGAAGCCTTAAGCAAAACCCCGCTCATTCTGCTCTCACCAGACACAGTGGGCCGTAAATTTGCGGATGAGGTTCTGAACAAACATGGCATTCAACCTCAGGTCATTATGGAGCTGACCAGCAGCGAGGAAGTGAAACGGATGGTCGAGCTCGATTTGGGCGCCGCCATTATTTCCAAGCAGTCAGTTACCGCTGAGGTTCGAGCCGGCACTCTCAAAATTGTGCCAATTATTGAGTTGGAGGTCACGCATCCTGTTGGTGTGATCACGAAATCAGGAAAATACGTAAACTCTGCTATGAGGCAGTTCCTAAGCGATCTTAAAGGCATGCCAGAAACCCAATTTATCGGGTCTGAATAAATCCCACCCACAAAGTGGAACCGATTACTTCTGAGCTGATTGCATAACCTTGTTTAAAGGAGATGTTCTTGATGAAATTTGATTTACACACCCATCATTTCCGCTGTGGCCATGCTGACGGAACGATTAGAGATTATATCGAAGCTGGGATTGCCGCTGGATTGGGCGTTATAGGTATTTCCGATCATACTCCCTATTTCGGAGATCCATCCGATCAGGCTTTTCCCAAAATCGCAATGGCTAAATCCGAATTTGCTAATTATGTAGATGATGTTCTCTCCCTCAAAAAAGAGTACGAAGGCGTTATCGACGTCCTGTTAGGCATCGAATCAGATTACTTCCCCGAACATGCTGAGATATACCGCAAGACATTATCCGCCTACCCTTTTGATTATGTGATTGGATCGGTACATAGTGTTGGTGGTATCAGCATTTTTAACAAAGGGCGCTGGAAAAACCTTAGCAAAAATGAGAAGATCCGCGTGAAGTCTGAATATTACCGGTTGATTGCTGATTCCGCACGCAGTGGTATGTTCCAAATACTCGGGCATATTGATGCGATGAAGGGGAATTATCCTGCTTTTTCCGAAATTCCTGCACCTCAGCCGATTGACGATTGTCTGCGTGTAATTAGTGAATGTGGCGTGGCCATCGAAATCAATACCTCAGGCGGAACTAAGCTGGTCGGCGGCTGGTATCCCTCTGAAGATATTCTGGAGCGGGCACTACATTTTGGCGTAGAGGTTAGTTTCGGTTCGGATGCACATAAGCCTTCCCGGGTCGCCGAGGATCGGGATACGGTAGCTGCACAGCTCAAAGCAATAGGCTTTACACACTGGGTTTATTACAAGCAGCGCCAAAAAGTCAAAGTTTCTCTGTAATCAAGCATAAACGCCTTCAACGTCCCTATAAGGACGGTAAGCGTTAAAGCGAGAAATTAAATAATGCACCAAGTGTTATTGGTTTAGGGGCAGGGTTCACCCTCCGTTAAACCAATCTCAGCTTGGTGCATTTTTTTGTTTATTTACAGATTATCACAGCTAAAACCTTGTTGTTTCAGCGTACTTTTCGCATCTCCATATTCCGGGTTGATCTCATAAAAATGAGCAATCGTACTGGTCCAATCTCTCTCCGTCATCCCCTGCTGCTGCAAGAATTCACGGTGGGTTTGATTATATGCCTCCAGGAGGCCTTGTACATCCGGATTGTATTGCTCCTCATGAAATATAGCTTCCAGCGGCAGCCGCGGCTTCTGAGAAACCTCCTCCGCTGGGTATCCCACGCAGAGACCGACGACAGGGAATACGTACTCCGGCAGCTTCAGCAGTTCAATCACACCCGCTGTGTTGCGGCGTACACCTCCAATAGGAATGATGCCCAGTCCCATGGATTCCGCCGCTGCAATCGCGTTAGACAATGAGATTCCCACATCTGTAGCTCCAACCAAAAGTGCATCCACATCTTTTACGGCTTCAAAAGACTTGCCTTCCAGCTCACTAGCTACTTTAGCTCTATAAAAATCCATGCAAAACACCAAAAAAACCGGTGCTGCCGCTACATGCTTCTGATTTCCGCACAAAACTGAAAGCTGCTGCTTACGCGCAGGATCTTTGATGGCGATTATCGATACCTGCTGTCCATGAACCCATGACGGTGCGGCTTGAGCCGATTCAATCATTGTTTGTAGCTTCTCTGGCTCCACAGGCTGGTTTGAATATTGCCGGAAAGAACGATGATTTTTTAATGTTTGTACCACTTCATTCAAAATGTTACGCCTCCTTGGTCATTCCACTCCATAGTATGTTAATCATAAACGATCGGATTCGGTACTGCCAATCACTTACGCTACTCTTTTCAAACAAAAAAATGGACCCGAATCATCGGGTCCCAAAGCAGTATATTTTTAAAAGGGGGTCATGTACTTAGTTTAACCGCACACTGTTAGAGTTTGATAACGGCATTATTTCATTTGTGTAACAATGTGAATACTTTCATTACATCGTCCAAGGAGCCGACTTTGGGCATCACCCGCTCCAGCTTCATACCGTTCTTGAGCATCACACGTTCCGATCTAATATTATCTCCTGTGCAGCGTCCTTCGATCCTTGTTATCCCAAGGGTATGAACACTATAGTTCAAAAACAAACCCACGGCCTCCGTCGCCAGCCCGCATCCCCACCATGCCGGGTCCAGCATATATCCTAAGGTAGCTGTGCCCTCACGGCGGTTCCAATTCTGCAAAGCCACTATACCGATTAACCGCTGCTGCCCCTTTAAATAGATCCCGGCATGCAGCGCACAAGGATCGAAGGCAAATAACATCCGGTTTACCAGCTTCTCCACCTGGGCAGATACTGATCCAGGGCCGGAGCGTACTAGAATATGGCGCTGCACATCTGGATGGGAGAGCAGCTGCCGCAAAGCTAAAACATCCTCAGGCATGATCAGCCTCAGATCTACCGCTAAACCATGTTGTGTCTCTAACAACACTGCTCCATAGGTGCTCATCTTCTCTCCCCTTCCGTGCAGCTAAAATTCCAGCCTAATCAGCTCATGGACCGATGCAGCGTCAGAACCGTTAATTCTGGCCTACACAATAACCGAAAAGGCATGTATGTCTCTCCAAACCCTCTATTCACATACACAGGCATGGCTTTGTCTTCTGTATAATACAATCCATTTATGTATTTAAGAGATCCATAAGGTGTAAATGGCGCACCTATAAAGGGCAGGCGAATTTGTCCGCCATGACTGTGCCCGGAAAGCTGTAGATCAAATGAATAGGCCTGTGCGGTATCCGCATAATCCGGCTCATGCATCAAAAGAACGTTAAAGGTTCCTTCAGGAACACCAGTAATTGCTTTCGCTGGGTCGGGTTTACCGTGTAACAGATCATCCAGACCCGTAACCGCCATGACTGCCCCGCCTCTTTTTAGAAGGTAGGATTTATTCCTTAGCACCCGGAAGCCCGCAGACTCCAGCAGCTCGGTAACCAGCTGGGTATTCTTGTAATCATGATTGCCTAATATCGCAAATTTACCCAATGGCGCACTTAACGCTGCCAGCACCGGTACGGCTTCAACAAGATCCTCAGGATCGCTGTCCACAATGTCACCCGTGAAGCAAATAAGATCCGGTTCAGCTTTACTTATATGTTTAGCGAGCCGGGCCAGATCCCTGGCATCCTTATTAAATCCGAGATGCGTATCACTGAAATGAACAAGCTTCATCCCTGAAAAAGCGGAAGGAAGCTCCTTGAAGCGCAAGTCCAGCTTAGTGACCTCAATCCAGTTTGGCTCCCCCTGCCATGCATATCCGCTTGTAAGCAATCCTGCGCCGATTACAGCAGCCGCACCCCGAGTCAGGAACTGCCGGCGGGTAATTGTAGACTCGCCACCAGAATGCCCCTTAGAGGTGTCCTTGTGGATCTTATCGCCATTCTTATTGGGAGAAGCCCCAGACGATTGTATCTTCATAGGGAGATTCTCCTTTCTTTACCTTTTCCCCGAAAAACAGATGGTCCAAATAATAACTTATATATTATTCCGGGCAGTTAGAACAATCCGGCATTCTTCTTCCGGAGTTTCGCTGTAAGCGCGTGCAATCCCTTTTTTTGCGATTTCTGATTTTTCAACTCGTCTCAGCATAAATGCTACTTCCAGCGTTTTTTCAAAAGGAAACGGTTCAAGCATTAACGTTGACTTATCCTGCCACTCCGCTGTGATAACACGACCTGACGTAAAACTGAAATCTTCAGTACCTGAGAACCCTTCACGCCACCATGGATGCTCCTCTGATTTCGGACACCCTGGCTCATTTAAGGCCAAATACAAGGACAGATCATCGCAGAATTCTAAAAGGCGGGCATCATAATACAGCTCATCTTCCCCAATAGGCTTGGTAGCTTCAAGTTCCCGATGGATACGTGCTCTGCGTTCCTCTTCATGTTCTTGATATAACGTTAGTTCTGGATAATCGAGTCCCGCAATCTTAATAAGCCGCTCAAAATGCAAGCTGCACAGCAACGCTCCGTACGGTGTGTGTTCCTCGATCTCATCTAATCCACGCTTATAAAAGGTCAACTTAGGCACTACAGGAAAATCAATAAAGGTGTAGGGTGCTTGCTCCGCATCATTCCAGAAAGGGGTCTCATCCAGATCAATCCAGCCCCTATCATGCTGTGCTACTGCCCACAGTACCTCTTCCCGGCGTCCTTCAGTTGGCACATGCTGCTCTTTGAACCCAATGGCCAGCTCTCCGGCAAGTTTCCCGTGATCATGCTGCTTAACCATTACAATTGCTCCATCTTGCTCCCGACAAATCACGATTATTCCTCCTTGTTCCACAGCTAACATTACGTTAACAATGGATATTATAGCATAAATTGGTCAATGTTCTGAACCTGCTCCAGCCCTGCAAGACTTTCCCGCCACAAGCAGATAAGAGAGTCATAACAACATAAAAAAAGCTACCCCCCAGCGAATGGAATCCACTTTGAGGATAGCTCAATAGATAAACATTTGGCGGTACTATTAATTACACACCTAACCAACGTTTGAACATATGCTTCGTTGTTTGCTTGTTAATTTCTGCAATGGATGTCGTAAGAGGTATCCCCTTTGGACAAGCGCGTACACAGTTCTGTGAGTTACCACAGCCATCGATCCCGCCATCCTCCATCAGAGCATCCAATCTTTCGTCAGCGTTCATTTCACCTGTAGGATGAGCATTGAACAGACGTACTTGAGAAATGGCTGCCGGTCCGATGAAATCCGTCTTTTCGTTGACATTCGGGCAAGCCTCCAAACATACGCCACAGGTCATACATTTGGATAATTCATAGGCCCACTGCCGTTTTTTCTCCGGCATCCGCGGTCCCGGTCCAAGATCGTACGTACCGTCAATCGGTATCCATGCTTTCACCCGTTTTAGCGCATTGAACATCCGGGTACGGTCAATGACTAAGTCACGCACCACCGGAAATGTCTTCATAGGCTCAATGCGTACAGGCTGCTCCAGATTGTCTATAAGTGCAGCGCAGGCTTGGCGGGGTTTGCCATTAATCACCATGGAGCAAGCTCCGCACACTTCTTCTAAACAGTTGGAATCCCAGCATACGGGAACTGTGCTGTCACCTTTGGCATTCACAGGGTTACGCTGAATTTCCATCAAAGCACTGATCACATTCATACCTGGACGATAAGGAAGTTCAAATTCCTCGACATACGATGAACTTTGTGGATCGTCCTGGCGGGTGATGATAAACTTTACGTTTTTGGGAGCTGCAGCTGTTTCCGCCATAATGGTTCCCTCCTAAAATTGCCTGATTTTATTTCATGAAGCTTGCCTCGCAAGCTATTCTGTTACTGGAAAGCATTAATCCTTCGAATAATCGCGTACCCGTGGAGGAATCAGCGAGACATCCACTTCGTCGTAGGAGATTTGTGGACCCTCTGCAGTCCAGGCTGCTTTTGTGGTCTTCAGGAACTCCTCATCATTACGATTCGGGAATTCCGGTTTGTAATGTGCACCACGGCTCTCATTGCGCATAAGCGCTCCAAGTGTCATCGCTTCGGACAGCTCCAGCATATTCCAGAGCTGGCGAGTGAAGGCCACACCTTGGTTATTCCAGCGCGATGCATCATTCATATTGATCTTGCGATAACGCTCCTTAAGCTCTTTGATTTTGCCAATGGTCGCTTCCAGCTTCGGATTGTGCCGCACCACGGTCATATTAGCGGTCATCCATTCGCCCAGTTCCTTGTGGATCACATAAGCATTCTCTGTCCCTGACATTGCCAATAGAGACTCATATTTGTCCGTTTGCTTTTTGTGGAAGCTATCGAATACGGAAGAAGAGATATCCTGCGATGATTTCTTCAGGCCTTTAATGTATTCAACAGCCTTTGGTCCTGCGACCATACCGCCGTAAATAGCAGATACCAGAGAGTTGGCGCCTAGACGGTTCGCTCCGTGATATTGATATTCACATTCTCCGGCTGCAAAAAGACCCGGAACGTTCGTCATTTGATTGTAATCAACCCACATGCCGCCCATAGAATAGTGCACAGCCGGGAAGATCTTCATTGGTATTTTACGGGGATCATCCCCCATGAATTTTTCGTAAATTTCAATAATCCCGCCAAGCTTCACGTCCAGCTCTTTCGGATCCTTGTGAGAGAGGTCCAAATACACCATGTTCTCGCCATTAATGCCCAGCCCTTGATCCACACACACATTAAAAATTTCACGTGTAGCAATATCGCGCGGCACCAAGTTACCGTAGGACGGATATTTTTCTTCGAGGAAATACCACGGCTTCCCGTCTTTATAAGTCCAGATACGGCCGCCCTCGCCACGTGCCGATTCCGACATCAGGCGGAGCTTGTCATCTCCCGGAATAGCCGTTGGGTGAATCTGGATAAATTCTCCGTTGGCATAATGTACGCCCTGTTGGTATACCGCACTTGCGGCTGTCCCTGTATTAATTACGGAGTTCGTTGTTTTGCCAAAAATAATACCCGGCCCGCCGCTTGCTAAAATAACAGCATCCGCAGGAAAAGTCTCAATCTCCATCGTCTTAAGATTCTGGGCACTGATGCCGCGGCATACACCTTCGTCGTCGATGATAGCTGAAAGGAACTCCCAGTTCTCGCGTTTAGTTACGAGACCTTCAGCTTCCCAGCGGCGCACCTGCTCATCCAACGCGTACAGCAGCTGTTGGCCTGTAGTCGCGCCGGCAAAAGCTGTACGGTGCCGCTTCGTTCCGCCGAAACGACGGAAGTCGAGCAGACCTTCCGGTGTGCGGTTGAACATAACGCCCATCCGGTCCATAAGGTGAATGATACCAGGCGCAGCTTCACACATCGCCTTAACCGGCGGCTGATTCGCCAAAAAGTCACCGCCATAGACGGTGTCGTCAAAATGCTCCCAAGGGGAGTCGCCCTCACCTTTGGTATTTACAGCGCCATTGATGCCGCCTTGCGCACATACGGAGTGTGATCTTTTTACAGGAACTAATGAGAATAAATGGACATGCGCACCGGCTTCCGCTGCCTTGATGGTAGCCATCAGGCCGGCCAGGCCGCCGCCCACGATAATGATATCGGATGTTGCCATGATAGTTCACTCCTTTTATCGAAAATATCAGAAAGGATTCTTAAATTAAATGAAGGTCTTTATGGACTGGGCAATGGTTGCTGCGGTTTGAAATTCACTGTCACGGAAAGTAACCAGCGAAATCAGGAACATGAAAGTTACTAATACAAATATGCCAAGACAGAGGTAAGAAGATACCCGCTGTGCACGTGGACCTACGGTAATTCCCCAGCTGATCAAGAAAGACCAGAGACCGTTCGAGAAGTGGAAGCATGCAGCAACGATACCGATAATATACAGTGTCAGCAGAAGTGGCTGAGTCACGATATCATGCATCAGACCGCCTAATTCTTCGTGCTCCACATTACCCACCGCCACCTGAACCCGTGTTTGGAACAAGTGCCAGACGATAAAGATGAAGGTAACAATACCTGTAATCCGTTGCAGGGTATAACGCCAGTTTCTTTCAATGTTGAAACGGTTCAAGTTCGGCTTGGATTGATACGCAATATAAAGTCCGTATACCCCATGGTACAGCAGAGGAAGCCATATACCGAACAATTCCAGGAAGAAGACGAGCGGCAGGCTGTTCAGCCATAACACGCTGTCAGTGAAACCGGAAGCGCCACCCTCTACAGCCGCAAAATTCGTCATCATGTGCTCAATGAAGAAGGCTCCAAGTGGGATAACGCCTAGCAAGGAATGAATCTTTCTGGAATAAAATCCTTTCATACAAAGTAACCCCTTTCCGATTAAAACAGCGTTTTCATTAATGGGTATTCACCGCCGGAACTACATTTGACACAGGATAACGTTGACAATCCAATGACATAATTCCTTAATTTACCGTTATCCTAGAGTTTACCGGACTTAGTTTTATTTTTCACAAAATGTGAATATCTTGTGTCACTTTTCATGTTACTCTTTTTTCGCTTATAAGGGAATTGCAATCTAATTATTAAACGTTATACAATAAACGCATAAGAATAGATTTTATATGATAATAATTCTCATTTAGCAAAACAACATTTTCCGACATAACCTGATTTTCCTTATGTAATAAGAACAGTTACTCTTACGGCTATGAATTTCATCACTACTGATCGTACATCGCATTAGGAGAGGAACTCAATTATGTTTGACGATTTAGATGTTTTTGCAGCAGTTGTGGAACATTCCAGCTTAAACCGGGCCTCACGCCAGCTCAATCTATCCCAGCCCGCCTTGTCTCGCAAAATTTCTAAACTCGAGGAACGTCTGGGGGTCGCACTGTTTAATCGTTATGGCAAACGACTGGAGTTAACCGAGGTTGGGCGTCTCACTTATTCCTATGCGCTTGAACAACGGCAGCAGCGTTCGAAGTTTCTGGAGGCTCTTTCCAAATTCAAAGAGGGGGAGCCAAGGCTTGTCACCTTGGGGGCTAGTCTTACCTCCCTGCAGACCACGCTTCCGCCGCTGGTAAACGCTTATATGGACAAATATCCGACCGCAGAGCTGAAGCTGATCACAGGCCGAACGCATGAGATCGTATCCTCAGTTAGTGAGGGAAAATCAGATGTAGGTCTGATCGCTTCCTCTATTCAAGAACCCGGGTTGCGCTGCATTTCTCTATTTGAGGATCAACTGCGACTAGTCGTCTCAGAGCAGCATCCTTTAAATTTATCTTCCAAGCTAACCATGGATAATCTATCCCGGCTGCCTATGATTCTCTTCTCAAAGGGGACCTGGTACCGGCGTCTGACGGACGATCTATTCCAGCGCTGCGGGATTGATCCCGATGTGCGCATGGAGATTGACTCCTTCGAAGCCATCGTACGGCTGCTTCCGACTGTCAAAGCGGCTGCGTTGCTGCCAAAGTCTTATCTGCGTCCAGAGCTGCTGAACGGCGGCGGGCTGGTGTCCTTACATATCAAGGAGCTGGAACAGACTCAACGGACCACCTGCCTGATCTACCGTGACGATGGAAGCATGAGCACGGCGGCTCGCAGTCTGGTGCAAGTTACCGAAGAGATGTTTCTGACAGAACGTGAGCAGTAAAGCCGGACCAAATGAATCAGGGGGCGCACCTAGTGATCTCCAAATGAGGCAATAAGTGAAGCACTTATAGCGTAATTAGGGAATTTCTCCCTGAAGTTCAGAGATTTCTGTTCAGCAGACTTAAAATTAGGGAAAACTTCCCTAATTTTCGGCCGATTCAGTAACTAATAAAGGAATCCCTCTGTTTATTAGGGAGGAATTCCCTAATGTCGTTCATTTAGAGCGAATAGCGGCTATTTTCAGGGAGTTTTTCCCCAACTAGTTTAAAACCCACTCTGTACATCGCACAAACAAAGAACACATATCGCTTTACGCCACACATATTTCACCGTCACAGATACCACAAATCATCTAATTGCAAGCCGTACGATAACCACACCTAGCAAGTCGCGCACCGACCAAACCAACATTATAGAACACTACGCATGGTCCATAGTCATATGGCATATTAAAATCCAATACGTTTCCTACTCTTTACTCCATAAAAAAGAAGCTGCCCCCAAGTAGAATTCACTACTTTTGAGTCAGCTTCTTTTCCTATGATTCTTGGTTCACAACTTCACTCTCAAAACGGTCAATACTTTCATTAGGACCAATGAGTACCATAACATCGCCTTCACTTAAATAATCATGGGCAGTTGGAGCGACGATTATTCCGCTTTCCCTATTTAGGGCAACAATACTGCAGCCATATTTAGCTCTTGTATTTAAATCAGACAAGCTTCTGCCGTTCATGCAGGACGGTACGGTCAGCTCGACAATTTTATAATCCTTGGACAGTTCAATATAATCCAGCAAATTGGGCGTCACCAGCTGATGTGCCACACGAATCCCCATATCCCGCTCCGGAAAAATAACCCGATCAACCCCCAGCCGCGACAGTGCGCGGCCATGAAGGATAGAGATTGCCTTAGCCACCACTTGCTTGACTCCAATCTCCTTCAACAAAATGGCCGCCAGAATGCTTCTCTCCATATTGTCACCAATCGCAACAATCCCACAATCAAAGTTCCGTACACCAAGCGAGCGCATAATTCCCTCATCTGTAGCATCTGCTACTACCGTATGCGTCAGCTGATCGCTCATTTCCTCCACGCGTTCTTCATGGTGGTCAATGCCGAGCACCTCGTAGCCCATTTCCATCAGCTCAAGCGCCAGGCTTGAACCGAAGCGACCTAAGCCGATTACTACAAATTGCTGTGCTTTCATTTCTAATTAACTCCTATCCAATAATTATTTTACCTTCCGGATACTTATACAGTGGTTTACCCTGTTTGGGACCGAGTGCATACGCTAAGGTTAGTGGACCTAGCCGACCTGCAAACATCGTCAGACAGAGTAGAATCTTACCGATCGCTGACAGTTCCGGAGTTAGCCCCATAGTCAGTCCTACCGTAGCAAAGGCGGAGGTCGTCTCAAACAAGATTGCCAAGAAATTACTGTCTTCAGTTGTGGAGAGTATCATCGACACAGAGGCGATTAACAACAAAGCCAGCAGCGTGATCGTTAATGCCTTGTAGATGCGCTCCTGAGCCAGCCGATAACGGAACAACACAACATCTTCCCGTCCACGCAGCATAGCAATTACAGCACCAATCATCATCGTAAAGGTTGTTGTCTTAATCCCCCCGCCCGTTGAGCCCGGAGAAGCACCAATAAACATAAGAATCACTATAAAAAATTGTGTAGCCTGCCGAAGTCCAGCAATATCTACTGTGTTCGCGCCAGCCGTACGGGGAGACACGGATTGAAAGAAGGCCGATAATATTTTACCGCCGAAATTCAGTGAACCCAGGGTACGAGTGTTAGTAAACTCAAATATAAAAATAACCAAAGCTCCGATCAGAATCAGCCCTGTACTGGTGGACAGGACAACTTTACTATGTAGAGACAGCCTGCGGGTTACCCGAAACTCCACCAGATCTGACATTACAATAAAACCAATCCCGCCGGAGACAATCAGAAACATCACAATAATATTCACAAGCGGATCATATACATAATCAGTTAAACTGCGAAAATCCCCAAAAATATCGAACCCCGCATTATTAAACATAGACACCGCATGAAATATGCCATAATAAATCGCTTTTCCCAACGGCATATCAAAAGCCCAGCGAATAGACAGCAGCACAGCGGCACAGCCTTCTATGACAAGAGAATATATGAGGACTCTCCGGATCAGTCGCACAATTCCTTCCATAGAGCCTTGATTCATGGCTTCCTGTAGGATTAGCCTGTCCCGCAAAGATATTTTACGCTTTAACACCAGTGAAAATAGAGTGGCCATGGTCATAAAACCTAAGCCGCCGATCTGGATCAGAATCATAATTACGGTTTTCCCAAAAATCGTGAACGAAGTTCCGGTATCCAGCACAACAAGCCCTGTAACACAGGTTGCCGACGTTGAAGTAAATAATGCATCAATAAATTCCACGGAATTCCCGCTTGTGCTTGAGATGGGCAGCATAAGCAGCAGGGCCCCTATCAGAATGATCGATGCAAAACCAAGCACCAGTATCTGCGGCGGCGAGAGCTTCAGAAACTTAAATTCAGAAATCCTGCGAAACTGTGAAGCCACTTTGCTCACCTTCTTATCAAAAATTCCAACAAAAAAAGCACTGGAAAACCAATGCTGACTTGGTTCCTGCAGTAAATTAGCCTACGAGGTTAGCTGTCGGATTCGGACTGTGCAGGCTGCCCTATTCGTTCCCAGAACGAAATTCACCCCTGATGAAAGTGCCATTTATCGTGTACACTCCACTTTTCATCACTTCTTATGGTTCCCCCGTTTTCACCAGAAATTCGGCTACTATACAATTGCATACAAATTATATACGTTATTTAGTGAATTCACAAAGACACAATTAATGCTCATTCACATGAAAAAATGCGGTTTAAAGAGACTGCATCAAAAGGAGTGCCTTTTCTCATCACTTTTCCGTGTTTTCCCTGCAATTACACCGATTCTCATCATTCGTGCAGAAATGAACACGATAAAATTCATGGTATAAATTCACATGACTATTCTATACTATCTCTATTACCCATAAAAAGAACATATAATGTTTTTTGTAACCAACCAGGCACTAATACTATAATGGAACATAACATTGTCAGTACATAACAAGGAGGCGTTACATGAATCCCGTCGGCCAGCCCTTACAGCAACGTGCCCTCTCCAAGAGGCTCATCATCTCGGGCATTATCGGTCTTATTCTATTTATTATGTTTCAGATTTCCCCTTCACTGCTTAGTAGCCCTACAGGTGAAGATACCACCGTCATTAGCAAGGCAGAAGCCCGTGACCAAGCCATATTATTTGCAGAACAAAAGCTCAACTACACCGAAGCACCAAACGATCAATGGAATGTACTTTACCAGACGGACTCTTCCTTTTATGGCTATATGTCTCGCGAGAAGCTTGTGGAGGACTACACCAAGAAAAAATTGGATCAAAAATATCCTTTTGATGTCTTTCGGGCAACGCTTACTCCTTCAGCGGAGCAAGAGCCGCAAATCATCGTTGACCTCAATATGTATACCGGTAAGATTGTCGCTTTCTCAAAGGCTGCAAAAGTTACCTCCGAAGAGGGGTTAGGCATCGCTTCCGTTGGTGCAAAAGAGGACAAGGGAGCTGACCTCACTCTAGCGCAGAAGGAGAATCTTGCTCGTCCTTGGCTTCAGGAATGGGAAGTAAATCCTGCCAAGCTACAAATTGAATCGAATACAGGAAGCCATGGGCTAGTGTATACGGATAGTACTGTTCAGGTCGGCGAATCCTTATTGCACTATTATTTTGATTTCAGTGGAGAGCAGGTATCCAGCTTTAATGCCGGATTCACTGCACCGGCTTGGCATACCTCCTACGTACAAGGACAGACCTCTTTAGCGGAAAAGCTAACATTATTCGGTTACGGTATACCCACACTGATTTTAGGAATTCTGGCACTCGTCTACAGTATTCTTAGAAGAGAGCATACTTCCTTTAAACGTGGAGTATTCCTAAGCTCAGCCTATTTTGTAATCATGATGATCAGCACCTATAATATGCTTCCTGAATCAACGGGCGAAGGGCTAGAAGCACAGATTACCTCTGTCATTATGTTTATCATTTATGCTTTGTACAGCCTGCTGATGTCCTCCTTGCTCTACTTCTCTTTAGTGGGCGGCAATGGCCTATGGCGAAAAGAGGAAGGCATGAACCCTTGGCCCCGCGCCAAAGAGCCCGGCTACGGACAATATGTGTTGGACAGTATCCGGGCTGGATACATCTGGGCTTTCGTTCTGCTAGGGGTGCAGACGGTTATGTTCATCATATTATCGTTTACCTTGCACAATTGGTCTACTACAGACGCCACCCAATCTCCTTATAACATGAGATATGCTTGGCTTCTGCCTATCGTCGCATGGCTCGCTGGTTTATCTGAGGAAGCCATTTATCGCTTTTTCGGAATTCCTATGCTGAAAAAGGTGTTCCGGAACACTTTTATCGCTTGCTTGATCACCACGCTGGTTTGGGCGTTTGGCCATACGTTATATCCGATCTATCCCATCAGCTCCCGTCCCATTGAGCTGACTGTAATCGGGCTGCTGTTCAGCTATATTTTCCTTCGTTACGGGTTTATTGCTGTCATGTTCAGCCACGTCGTGTTTGACAGCATCCTGATGGGCGCTACGCTGATCTTTATGAAGGAGAGCGTAAATGTAGGCGCGGGTATCTTCGCGATTATTATGCCGTTCATAGTCGCTTACATCGTCTATCGATTTAATCCACCACAGAAGCCTAAGCCGGTGGAGCCTTCTTCTTTGATTTAAACTAATGTGAAGACGTAATGAAATTAAAAAAGGGCATCAAAGCCGTTTTAGTCGCTGCTTTGATACCCTTTTTCTTTTGTCACCATTGCTATGAGGTTGGCTCTTCATCCTTGAGCGCATCAAGAATTTGTTTTGCCAGCTTTTCTCCAATAGAAAGTGTACGGAAATCATCCACGGAGGCTTCTTTAATTTTCTTAAGCGATCCGAAATGCTTTAGCAGCGCTTTACGGCGCTTCTCACCTATACCAGGTATAGAGTCCAGCTTGGAGGTAACCATGGACTTCCCGCGCTGTTCACGGTGGAAGGTGATCGCGAACCTATGGACCTCATCCTGAATCCGCTGCAAAAGGTAAAATTCCTGACTGTCCCGGGCTAGCGCGACAGGCTCTGGCGGATCTCCAACCAAAAGCTGAGCCGTCTTATGCTTATCATCCTTAACAAGGCCGCAGACCGGAATGAATAATCCCAGCTCATTCTCCAGAATATCAATAGCAGAGGAGATTTGCCCTTTCCCTCCATCGACCACGATAAGATCCGGTATCGGAAGATTCTCCTTCAATACCCGCTCATATCGCCGCCGAATGACCTCGCGCATCGTTCCATAATCATCCGCACCCACCACCGTACGAACCTTATATTTACGGTACTCTTTTCGTGCAGGCTTGCCATCAATGAAGACAACCATCGCTGAGACCGGATTAGTCCCCTGAATGTTCGAGTTATCGAACGCCTCAATACGGCTCAAGCGTTCAAGCCCCAAGCTCTCGCCTAAGCTGATCGCTGCTCCAGAGGTACGCTCTTCATCCCGTTCAATCAGCCGGAATTTCTCGTCGATAGCCACTCTTGCATTTTGACAAGCCATGCCAACCATCTGCTTCTTAAGACCGCGTTGTGGCACAAGCACCTTAATGCCCAGCCACTCCTGCAGAATGGAGGCGCCGCCAGCGGCATCCACGATCCCTGCTGCCGCAGCTTCCTCCGCCGCCGTCGCACGTGCCTCAGCCTCTTCAGCCGATTCAGGAGTATCTTCACCCTGTTGTAAATCCGCTTCTGCTGGAGCAGCTATGGCGATCTCGGGTTTAGTCTCTTTATTAGCCAGAGACTCCTCATCGAGCACATCCGGCAGCAGGATCTCCTGCGGCAAAGCGGGATTATCACTATAATACTGCGTCACATAAGACATAAAGTCACTGTAGGCTTCACCATAGAACGGGAACACGGAGGAATGGCGCTGAATCATCTTCCCTTGTCTCATGTACAGAATCTGTACACACATCCATCCCTTGTCTACAGCATAACCAAATACATCCCGGTCCTTAGTATCTGTAGTGTTGATCTTCTGCTTCTCCATTAATGCATCGATATGGATAATCTGATCCCGCAGTTCCTTCGCCCGCTCAAAATATAATTCCTCAGCAGCTTCCTGCATTTTTTGCTGTAAATCCTTTTTGACCGCCTCATGACCTCCGCCTAGAAAAGCAGCGATGTCCTGCGTAATCTGCTCATACTCGGATTTCTGAACCTCCTTCTCACACGGTGCCAAACACTGGCCCATGTGATAGTAAAGACAGACCTCCTTTGGCATCACGCCGCATTTACGAAGCGGGTACATACGATCTAGGAGCTTTTTTGTCTGCTGAGCAGCATAAGCATTAGGATAAGGGCCAAAATATTTTGCTTTATCTTTAATCACCCGGCGTGTAACCTCAAGGCGCGGGTGAGTTTCATTCGTTATTTTTATATAAGGAAACGTCTTGTCGTCTTTCAAAAGCACATTATAACGCGGCATATGTTTCTTAATCAGATTACACTCTAGAATGAGCGCTTCCATGTTACTGGACGTAACGATATATTCGAAATCAGCAATATTAGCGACAAGCCGCTGCGTTTTACCATTATGACTGCCTGTAAAATAAGACCGCACCCGATTCTTAAGTACCTTCGCTTTGCCCACATAAATAATAGTGCCTTCCTGATTCTTCATCAGATAGCAGCCAGGCAGATCGGGTAGTAGTGCCAGTTTATTGCGGATATTGTCCAAAATGATCCCCTCCAGCTAAATTGGACCCATGATTAGTTGGCATTCAGCACACAAAACGCCTCCGGAATGAACCGAAGGCGCTGAGTGGCAGGGCCGAGGCCCGAACAGTAGCATCTATCAATTATTGATGTTTTGCTACGATATTTTTCAGGGATTCTTTGGAGTTCAGTCCCACAACTTTATCTACCGGTTGACCATCTTTGAAGAAGATCAGAGTTGGGATACTCATAACACCAAAACGGGAAGCCGTTTCCGGATTCTCATCCACATTCAATTTTGCAATTTTCACATCGTCTCCGAGCTCTGTGGACAATTCATCCAAGATTGGAGCGAGCATTTTACAAGGACCACACCAAGGAGCCCAGAAGTCTACTACTACAGTACCTTGACCTTCCACTTCGTTACTGAAGGATTGGTCAGACACGTTCACGATAGCCATGATATTGTTCCTCCTTTAAGTTTTGCGAAGCATTACGCACATCTTAAGCCAAAGCTTAGTTCATGGAAGCTGCTCCGAAATATGAGTTAATAAATTGTTTCATGTAATATGATAACCAAATTACCACTTACCGACACATTACAAGTATAACATATCTTTATGGGATATGTGAAATATCACTCGCAATTATATTGCCTTCAATGTATTTTTTTTGCGTACTCTTTTCTTTACAACCTCCCCAGCATTTCGGTATACTTAAAGAAAGCGCATTAATTGTCAATGACTTATTTCATAAACAAATGTCAATTTGCATCTAATAATACAGGGCTTTGTCCCTGTAAGGAGGCAGAAACTATGGATGTTAACGCGCAAGTACGGGACCCACGAGAACATATCAACGAAGAACCCCGCAATGATCTTGGGGATTTAATGACCGGATTTTTCGGAATGACCACGTTTATGACGGTTGTCTTTTTCGGAATGGTCATCCTTAAGTTTATTCTCTCGGAGTAAAGGAATCATCGCACAATAAAAAGAAGCTGTCTCAAAAGTAGTGAATGCTACTTATGGGGCAGCTTCTTTTTTTGAGAATAATGAGGGAAAACCTCCCTGATTATAGCCGATATTTGCTATAAATCAACGGAATCAGGGAATTCCTCCCTAATAATCGGGAGAATATCTGTTTTCGCTGACGAATCAGTTCATTTTTAGGGAGACTTTCCTTAATTATCGATCAGATTCAGTATGCCCGCCAGATGCTGCAACCCGAAAGTGTGTTTGAACAAGTGAAAAACAATCAGGACTTAAGGAGATCCTGCTTCGTAGCAGGGAGAAAGCGGCGTTTGAGTTCGAATAACTAAAAAAACGAAGAGCAGCGATCCTCCAATAAAAGGGGGATCACTGCTCTTTTGAATTTTACATTATGAATATTCCAGGCTTATCTATTGGCCCCTCTTTGATTTTCCCCATGCAGTGGAAGAACATCCACAAAAGGAGCAATGCGATCCATTAGTCGTTGGCCTTTATAGACCTCTTCACCATCTTTGCTCGTAAAGCTAAGATGTTTCTCCAAGCCATCCAACGGATAATTCGAGGTGTAGAAGGTTGGTTTGCGGTTCATCCGATAATTCAAGATCGCCCCAAGTACATGATCACGAGCCCAAGGATTCAAATTTTCCGCACCAATGTCATCAAAAATAAGTAAATCGCAGTTTTTCATCGTATCAACAGTTTCCTTCATCTTCTGGCCATCCATCATGATCGATTTCAAGTCCTCTATAAAGTCTGGCATGTATACGATCACTCCGGTATATCCAGCAACAGCAAGCTCATGCAGTAAATAACACATCAAAAAAGTTTTGCCTGTTCCGAAAGAGCCATGTAAATAAATGCCGCGTGAAGTCAGGCCTTCCTCTTTAACATTCGTGATATAATCAAATATTTTATTCACAGCCGAGACCCGGCGCGGGTCTTTGCCCATAATATCTATCTCATCATAACCGCCGTTAAGTACACGCTCGTCCACATAAAAGCTACGAATACGTTTGTGGATGTTATCCTGATTATCTTGTGCCACTTTAAGCCGGCATGCCGTCTTGCGTTCATATAGATCCACTGAACCATTCACAGTTTCTACCGTTAGTTTACTATAATGGCCAGGAAAATCATTTGGACACTTCTCTAGTCCTGGGCAGTTCGCACAGTTTCGGCTTTCCTCTACATATTGATACAGGCGACTCATATGAAGCCGCAGTCGTGATTCGTCCAGTTCAGGATGTTCGGACTGTAATGCCTTCACAAGTGGATGATTGAATAACCCCTGTTCAAGATCGCGTTGACGCTGCCGTAGAGTTGGATTGTTGATCGAACGAAGTACATCGCCCATTGACTCCATTGTTCCACCTCTCTTTCATTAAGGCGTTTGCGATACGCCTTTTTTCTTACTGGCTTTAATTTCTGCCGCTTTCTTCATCATCGCCGCGAATTCCTCTTCCGATACTGTTCCGGCACTTCCATCATCCAGCACAATCGGAATTTCCGGTTTATTGGATCGGCCTGTATTTTTGGCATAAGAACGTGATCGTGTTCCTCCAGCCGTATTAGCCGTTGTCCCCTTGCCCTTTACTTTGGACTGATCTCTAATATATCTTACAGCCTTCTCGTAGGTGTTCACTTGTTTAACCAGCATATTGGAGGCGATAGCCTCTACAAAATTGCGGTTCATCCGCTGTTCTCCACCCGAGGCTACCATAGTCATTAAATAATGAATGAGTACATTAATTACTTCACCGCTCAGCTTATAGTTCAGATCTATTTTCTCGAACATATCCATCAGATGGCTGGGTACTGCACCCGGGAAAAAGGTTTGTAGCAGTCTTGTATAAGGTTCGTTCCGCAGCATCATATTATATTGGTGAATGTCACACTTGGACAAAAATTGTGGCGGTACTTCTACATAAAACTCCATCTCAACAGATTGCTCTGGTGGTGCTATAGAATCATCATTCTCTTCGGTCGCACTGGACCGGATAGAAACAACTTTCGCAGCTGCAATTTCACGTTTTTCCTGTCGTTTCATATCTTGCCTGAAATGTTGGCTCGCTTTATATTGCAACGCATCCAGCATGACCTCGCCCTCCGGTGAGAACACTCCATCCTCATCCAGCAAACGACATAAATCCTGCGGACTCAGTTCGTATTTATGAGCAACATAGTTAATTACGCCCATTTGAGTATGGTCAAAGCGCAGTTTTTCTACATGAGCCCGATTCACAGACTCCCGTGGAAAACGCAAAATAATGTCACTATATCCGATTGCCTGCTCTCCGGATTCAAGCGTGCCGGGCTGTCGAACAGAGGCTACCTCTGCCAAAGCTTGCTCCAGCTCATAATCAATGACATGTGTATTAAGTTGAAAAATATCATAAAAAGGCACGGAAATATTCTCTTTGCCTATAGATCTGCGACTCCACTCTTCCGGCTCGCGATTCCAGAACTGTTCCCGTAAGGACAGCACAGCAAATTTGCCAATTTTATCACGTAACAGCAAGGTTAAATGCTGAGTGGCAAAAAAGTCGGCTGGCGATAGCGGCGGCATTAGCTCATATTCATATAAATAATCATCTGTTTCCGGCACATAGATTCGACAGGTCTGCAACAGACCCACTGCTTCTAACCGGGAAGCCTGATCAATTAAATATTTGCGGCCTTTCTCATTGGGTTCAACACCCAAAGTCATAAATAGCCTGCGCTGTTGCTCCACTCCAGAATAGCCAATGCTATCTGCTGGCACATGTTCAACCAGCAAGCGATAGAAACTGATTGCAAAGGCTCCTACCATAGGTTGATATACAGAGCTAAGCATACGTCCATCTATAACACTAAGACCAAATTCGCGGGAAACGCAGTACCGATGATGTTCGGTGAAATGATGTAAGTTACTCATCCGCATCTACGGATACCCCCTTGTTTACACGAATTCATACAGGATTCTATTCTATCACAAATTAACATAGCGAAAATGTAAATAAAATCCCAATTTCGACTCTTTTCGCAATATAATCAACTTCTTCTTACGAATATCTACCTCTATTAAACAAGAAGAAACGGCTTCGCCGTCCTCTAAAGAGGAAGGTATCCCGTTTCTCGCAGAAATATAAGACTGATTCATAACATAGGCTCTTTCAAATCTTTAAAACATCTTGTAACCGCCAAAGCGCAGCTTTTGAATGGTCCATCCACTAAGTATAGCACCTGCAAGACCAGCGACACCTGTAAGATAATCAACAAAGTGGAAACTGGAGAGATGCTCCCAGAGCGACATCGCGTTTCTATCCCAAATAGAATAGATTACGACGGGTAGAATAATAAGTACGAATAGATAAGCGGGAAACCAGGTTGTCTTCATTAACATGTTAAGAATAAAGCCGATACCAAACATCATCACAAAGAATAAAACGGCTAGGATAAACACTGGAATAAATCCCATCTTACCGTCTCCACCCCTTTCTATAAAGAAGCGCACATCTTTTACAAGCTAGTAGTAAGTTTACTAGAAAAAATGTCACGAAGCAATGAACTTTATTCAAATTCACGCACTAATTCGCACACTTACAGGATGCCTCCGTTTGCTCTTGGCGGCTTGATTGCGATACAATGCAAGTAGATTAATCAGATCATACATAGCCTATGAAGCAGATGCTTCGTAAGACTAAGTTTATGCTTCAATTGCGAGTTTTACGCGATGTTATTTTGGGCGAGGCTTATGCTTCGTAAAACTAAGCGTATGCTTTCGAAGCAAGTTTTACGCGATGTTATTTCAACGAGGCTTATGCTTCGTAAAACTAAGCGTATGCTTTCGAAGCAAGTTTTACGCGATGTTATTTCAGCGAGGCTTATGCTTCGTAAAACTTTTAAGGAGTGAGATCATGATCGAAGCCGCTTTGACACTGGAAGGCTGGTATGCACTGCATGACTTCCGCTCTCTGAACTGGACCGCTTGGACGGCAGCAGATGATGAAGAACGTGCCGTTGCCCTGGAAGAACTACATGCTTTTATGCAGGAATGGAGCCCTGTTGAGGAAGCTAAAGAAGGCAGCACCGCAGTATACTCCATAGTGGGCCAAAAGGCCGATTTTGTAATGATGTTTTTGCGCGAAAGCCTAGAAGCTTTGAACCAGCTTGAGACCGCCTTTAACAAAATCGCTTTTGCTCAATATACAACCAAAGCTTATTCATATGTAAGTATTGTTGAATTAAGCAACTACGCTGCTGGTGGCAGTGGCAGCGACGGCAGCGACCCTATGCAGAATCCGCATGTTGCCGCACGTCTAAAGCCTATTTTACCGCAAGCGAAACACATCTGTTTCTATCCTATGAACAAAAAACGCGAGCTTGCCGATAACTGGTACATGCTTGATATGGACACACGCCGGGAGCTCATGGCTTCACACGGGTTAATTGGACGTTCATATGCAGGTAAAGTGAAGCAAATTATTACCGGCTCCGTCGGTTTTGATGACTGGGAATGGGGCGTGACTCTGTTCGCTGAAGATGCACTGCAATTCAAAAAGCTGGTATACGAAATGCGTTTTGACGAAGTAAGTGCCCGCTACGGCGAATTCGGACCTTTTTATGTCGGCAATCTGCTGACTGAAGAATCTTTTGAAGAAATGCTCAAGCTGTAACAACAAAAAAAGGGTGTGTCTCCAGTTCGCATGGAGACACACCCTTTTTAACTGCCATATTATTAGATTAAGACACCGAAGTTCCTGGATCCTCGTCTTCGTTATCCTCATCATCTTCACGTAAACTTTCCAGATATTCAGCCGTGGCCCGATCCCGAGCGCGCCCTTTATCCTTCAGGCGTTCGATACCAGGGAGAATGAGCAGATCAATTTCCTTCTGAACGATATAAGCCAGATCATACTGGTTCTGATCCTCCAGATAAGATCCAACCTCTATCAGTCCGTTATAACGGTCCAATTCTTCACGAGTCAGCAGTCCGCGTACCTGTACGCTGCAATGGCGCATCTTATAAGAATCTTCCTTTTTTCAGAACCAGCGGAATTCCGCCGATAATGAACAAGTAGCGCATATCTACAACTTTTTTCAACTGAGCTGCAGTCCAGCCCTTGTAAGTTTTGCTGCCTACTACAGCGATTCCTTGGCCTTTGCCTAGGGAAGCTACGGTTCCTTTATTGCTGAATGCGAATTTCTTCGGCTGTTGATTGCGGATTGCCGCCACCAAATTATGCGCACAGCATTCACCCTGCTGCATAGCAATTTGAGCGGTTGGCGGGTAAGGGCGTCCTTCCGGATTAATCATAAGGGAGCCATCACCAATAATGAAGATATTCTCTTGGCCCGGTGCACGTAGATATTCATCTACCTTCACGCGCCCACGCATAGCTTCAAATCCGGCAGCCTCAATAAGACGATTGCCACGGATTCCGCCTGTCCAAATAATTGTGGAGGCTTTGATTTCTTCGCCTGATGCCAGAATTACCCCGTTTGGCAGACACTCCTTGATCGCAACACCCATCTTGAAGGTAACTCCCTTTTTGGTGAGCAAGTCCATCGCATACTCGACAAGCTCAGGAGCAAAACCAGGCAGTGCTGTCGGAGCAGCCTCTACGTTATATATATTAACCATACTTGGATCAACGTCATATTCTTTACACAGTCCAGGGATACGGTCAGCTAATTCAGCTACAAATTCGATACCGCTAAAGCCGGCACCACCGACAACAAAATTAATATGCTCCTGAGCATTGTTCTCGTTCTTGTACTTAGCGAATTGATATTCAATATGCTCGCGAATTAAACGAACGGAATTGATGCTCCGGATTGTCAGTGCGTATTTATCAAGTCCAGGAATACCAAATGTTTCAGGCTCTCCACCTAAAGCAATGACAAGATAATCGTACGATAGGGTACCATCCTCCAAAATAATCTTTTTCTGCTGAGTACGAATTTCCTGAACAGATGACTTCACGAGGTCGATCTTGAATTCATCGATTAGTTTCGAAATGGACACCCGAGTGTGTTCAATACTGTCCGTACCCGCCGCAGGCATATGTAGATGGGTAGTAAAATAGTGGTACTCGTGACGGTTTACAAGCGTGACATCCGCTTCATTATAATTCAAAGCCTTCTGCAAGCGCTGTGCGGTCAAAATACCCCCATAGCCCGCGCCTAAGATAACGATTTTGGGAATACTACTCATGTTCCGGCTCCTTCCAAGAGGTAAATCTGTCTTTGTATTTTTTATTGAAACAATGTACGGTCCTTTTTGTGAATTTATACACTTATATTTAGAAGAAATTCCAATCAAACTTGAAGCATTTCTAAATTGACCATATCCATTGTAAACCTTAGTGTAGCATTAATCAAACATTAAAATACTAAAAAACGTCACACTTTTATTGACTTCTAAAGTCTTTCTTTGCAGGTATGTGTCACAATGATTATAATAAGTAGGTACACAAGTATGGCAAAATGAATATATCAACTCGGAGGTGTAATATCCCGTGACCCAAGAGCAATCCAGCGTTCCTATGAGCGACCTTTTAATCATAGGTGGCGGGCCAGCTGGCATGTTTGCCGCATTTTACGGCGGAATGCGTCAGGCATCAGTAACCCTTATTGAAAGTATGCCCCAATTGGGGGGACAACTTGCTGCCCTTTATCCAGAAAAATACATTTATGATGTGGCAGGTTTTCCAAAAGTAACAGCACAAGAATTGGTCGACAACCTGTCTCGGCAAATGGATATGTTCCAATCCAATATCCGGCTGGAGGAGAAAGTGATTTCTGTTCAAAAACGGGACGAACGTCATTTTGTGGTTACAACCGATGTAGCCGAATACCACAGTAAGGCGATCATCATTACAGCTGGTGTAGGTGCATTTGAACCTCGTCGTTTGGAATTACCCAACGCTGGACGTTTTGAAAAAGCAAACCTCCATTATTTTGTAAATGATCTAAATGCCTTTAAAGATAAAAAAGTTCTGATCAGCGGTGGCGGTGACTCTGCAGTTGACTGGGCGCTCATGCTGGAACCCATCGCTGAACAGGTAACCCTGATTCACCGCCGGGATAAATTCCGTGCGCATGAACATAGCGTTGAGAACCTGATGGCTTCCAAGGTTAACGTAGTTACTCCTACTGAAATTACAGAGCTGCATGGTGATGAGTTCATTACCAAGGTTACATTGTCAAATATCAAGACCAAAGAAACTCAAGAAATTGAAGTGGACAGCGTTATTGTTAACTTCGGATTCATCTCTTCCCTAGGTCCTATTGCCGAATGGGGTATTGATATTGAGGGGAACTCCATTGTTGTTGACTCGCGTATGGAAACAAGTATTCCAGGCATTTTTGCTGCCGGCGATATCACAACTTATCCTGGCAAGCTGAAGCTGATTGCTGTAGGATTTGGTGAAGCTCCAACGGCTGTGAATAATGCTAAGGTGTACATTGATCCAGAAGCGAAGCTTTCACCGGGTCACAGCAGTAATATGAAACTCTAAATCTATTAACACAATAAAAAAGGGTATTCTTACAGACCTGTTGATAACAGCCTGTGAGGATACCCTTTTATGTTTGTTTGTGCCTCGCGGTTTTATATATGTAGCCTGCTACAAAGTTATCCTTTGCGCTTTTTAATGAAGAACCGCATGTACTGGAGAGTGTAAGTTTCGTTTGCGAATTTCAACGAGTAGAAGAGCGATGAAATCATGCTCTAGTTGCAGCTCTATTGCTCTATGGTAAGAGTCAAGCAGCATCTCATCCGACAATTCAACCATAAACTTCATCTACCTTTCCTTTATTTGGATCTGAATCTATCATATCAAACTATCATTTTTCGAACAAGCGTTCGCGTTATCCACAAGTACATGTGGAAATCCTGTGTATAAAATGTGTGTAAGCGTTATAAAGGTACTAGCTACACAGTGGACTATGGGGATAATAGTTATACACAGGATTGAACCACTTGTATACAGCTAAAAATATATTTTTATTGTAAATAAATTACAATGTTATTTACCCCAAAAGAACGCAACTAAACGCAATTTTATCTTACTACTCTATTATCGTCAATTCTTAAAATAATTGTTAATTTATTGAGGTCTTGTATTAACCTCCAAAATCCATATTTTCCCCGAATAATCTACAGCATAATCAAAGCCCAGCTCACCTATTCCCGGAAAATGCCGTTCCATAATTCCGATACATACATGGGTTAGTCTCCGCATTTCTGCTTTCTTCGCTGAAGCTTTAATCCGCGGCAACGATCTACGAAGTCCTTCACGACATGATAGCATCGTTCCCCCTTTACAAAGATTGGTTACGAACAGACCTGGCCGAGCCAATCTCCCTACCATGGAGCGAAATTCCCAAACCTCACCATTCTTAACTACTTTGACCCGATAATCAATAGGCCGTCCACCGATTCTTGCAAGGGAAATCCCTTGTTGAATCAAATATCTGCGTCTTGCCTTCACAGTATTAAGCGCACGTCTCATGGTTCCAAAATCCTTGTAAATTCGAGTTCTGTCCATATAGGTGAATCCATAACCGCGACTATCCCGAAAAACTTTGATTACACCGTAACCTCCGCCACCCACAATAGGTTTAATGACAACATTTCCATATCTACGAAGCATTGCCAGGAGCGTTTCTGCCCTGTACCCCCTCGTCATTGGGATATAGGGTGCAACCCGAGCGTCGGTCAGCAACGCTTCTGTCTTCAGCCACTTACTGGCCAATTGTCTTCCTGCCATCGTCCTTTCCCTCCCTTCACAATCCAGCCTACCCTATACATTACTCAGAGAAGGTCTCGCCCTCTTGTATGATTGTCCGTGTAAGATGCCGCTCTTAGCAAAAAGGGCTTAGTGTTTAGCACAGTATCAGTCGACAGCGACAGGGTACAACCGCGGATTTTGTAGATTCAGTTCTCAATAAATTCGACATCAATATCTTAATGGATGAGTTCACTATAACTAGAATAATCTTCAAAATCGTTGTATTATTAATAGCGGTTACATTTTCAATTTCTACTATTATAGTGAGTACTAACAGAATCACTAAAAAGCACAGCGCGGGGAGGGCTCAGAATGGCACAGTTTTTTGAGGTTTTATATTGGGTAGCTATGCTTGGGATGTCCATTGTATTGGCTGGAACGACTATACTGATCTGCGCCATTGGCTTTAAATTTATTAAAGACAAACGCAGAGCACTGGGTACGGGCTGTATCGCCTTCTCCCTTGGAGCTGCAGCGCTCATCGTATTTATGATTAATTACAAGTTTATTATTCCAGCCTAATGTACGCAGGGGACTGCCTATAAACAGCTTACTTCTATGCACAGACGGTCCGACCCTCGCAAAAAAAAACACAGAGCAGCGATTCTCCAGTTATGTGGAGAATCGCTGCTCTGTGTTTTTAAACAATAGCTATCTGCTTCAACAGTGTCGTTAACCATGAGCATTTCGGACCCAGATGACGTTATTTGCAGATTTTCAACCTTTGAGGCGTGGTTTCGGACTCCAGTGACACTATCGCTTAGAAAGAGTTTCATATTTACTGATTTTCATAGCAATAGCGGCAATGCGGTCCGTCGGCACCACAAATATGGGAAAATGTGGCGTTTAGGGTCATCTGTGTCCGATACATGGCTTGCGATACATGGTTAGCGATATATCGTTCGTGATACATGGTTAGCGATTTATCGTTTGCTTCCTATGTAAAAGAATAAAGAGCTACCCCAGCGGTCATTAAATGGCTTCTGAGAAACTCCCCTATTACTCATAAATCCAGCGACAGGCGTATCATATCTATGACTTGAATCCCATTTTCAAAGATTTCTTCACTGTAATGCCTAATAAAAAAATCTCTATCAATGCCGGTGATTCTGAATCCACATTTCTGATAAAGTGCCAATTGTTCAACACTCGAATTACCTGTGCCAATTTCAATGGTTTTTGCTCCAAGCAGCTTGGCATTCTGAATCGCATGGTTCAGCAGCTGTTTTCCTATACCTTGCCCGTGTTTATTTTCGTCGACGGCGATATTAACAATCTCTACAGTCTCCGGTCTTGTCTGCAGCACAACGTAGACTCCGATGATGCTGTTATCCACCTCAGCCACACAACATAACCCTCTTTGTAAATATCCGTTAACTAAGCTCTCCGAAGGATCTGCTAATAGAAGTAATTCTAATGGAGGCTGTTCACCAGCTTTTAATTTTCTGATTTCCATTTCCGAACTCCTTGTGATGATTTTTGTCATTGAGAATAAAAAAAACTCCAAGCCTGTGTTGTTAGAATCCAACACGGGGCTTGGAGCCGTGATTGCTGTGATTAGCAAGGCTCTTCGTTAGGTTTCCCTGCATCCGTAGCTGTCCGGAAGCTTGAACCGCAGCCGCAAGTTGCAGTAGCGTTAGGGTTGTTGATGGTGAAACCACCCGTCATGCCGGATTCTTCAAAGTCGATTTCGAGACCGTCCAGGTAACGAAGGTTCTCCTTCTCCACAACCACTTTCATGTCTTGAATGTCCATATATACGTCCTGATCGGTTTCATTATCATCAAAGCCCATAGCGTACGAGAATCCACTGCAACCGCCGGGCGTTACTCCAATACGGAGGAACATGTTCGGTACTTCTTGTTCAGCAAGCATCGCCTTTAATTGTTCTGCTGCCTTTTCACTAATATTAATCATGATCTCATCCTCCTACAAATTCGTCTCCCTTCATAAGCGGAAACTTATGTTTAAGGGACCTTCCGGCCAAAAGTTATTTCATAAAAATATAAGATAGTATAAGTGTTGCACCTATTCTTTATGTCTTATATTTCTCGCTTAAACGCTTATCAACTTTATAAGGATGCCAATGACGTTTATGCTTGATAAATTCAGTATAACCGACTATTCCGTTACCCTCAAGTCACAACTGCCTTAGGCATGACCCTTCACAGCAAAAAACACCATCAATATCAAGCTGTTGATACCCTTAGGAGAGTAGGTTTATAATAGGGAAGGCACTCTAAGTAAAAATTCGGAAATTTGTCACGGAGGCAAGCTCGCCTCTTTCTTTTTTAGAATGAACAGCTACCACTTGGGTACGTCTGGAATTTATCTTCGAGCAATCTGCTCGTAAACTTTCAGGAGGAAATCATAATATGTCTACTCTTTTTACCCCCCACACGGATGCCCGAATGGCGAACATTATTGATAAGGTTCGCAGCGGCGAAAGATTGAATTTGGAAGATGGCGTTTATTTATATCAAAGCAACGATTTACTTACCATTGGCCAGCTAGCGAATGAAGTCAATATCGCCAAGAATCACAACCGGGTATATTTTATCGAAAACATGAGTCTATATTTCACCAATGTTTGCGAATCGCACTGTGCATTCTGCAATTTCCGCAAAGATGATGGAGAAGAGGGAGCCTATACCCTATCCGGTCAGGAAATGGTGCAATATGTCGAACAGCATATCCACCCAGGCGTACGCGAATTCCACATTGTTGGTGGCCATAACGACAAGGTTCCCTTCCACTATTATGTGGATTCTTTAAAAGCTTTGAACGAACGTTTCCCTGAGGTTACCTTAAAAGCCTACACTGCGGCTGAAATTGATTTTTTCACCCGTATTAGCGGTTTGAGTATTCGTGAGGTACTGGAACAATTGCGTGCTGCTGGACTTAAAACACTCACCGGTGGTGGCGCAGAGATATTATCCGACCAATATCGTAAAAAAATGCGTGTAGACAAAGCTAATGTGGAAGAATATCTGGAAGTCCATCGGACAGCACATCAGCTTGGGATGAAGACCCATACCACTATGCTGTACGGCTCCATTGAATCTCATGAAGACCGTATCCGCCATATGATGCAAATCCGTGATTTGCAGGACGAAACCAATGGCTTTATGGTATTCATTCCATTGTCCATGCAGCCTAAGAATAAAAACGCTGGCATCATGCGCCGCAACTCTGCTTATGAGGATCTGAAGACCATTGCGATCAGCAGATTGATGTTGGACAATTTCGATCACATCAAAGCGTACTTCATTAACATTGGCCCTCAGCTTACTCAAGTCGCGCTGAACTTCGGTGCATCAGATGTGCATGGCACAATTCTAAAAGAACGTATCAGCCACGCGGCTGGCGCCTTAACACCGGAAGGTCTGACTCGCGACGAATTGATCTGGCTAGTGAAAGGTGCTGGACGAATTCCTGTCGAACGTGACACTTTCTATAATGAAGTTAAGGTATACGAATAAGAAGACTACCTGAGATTTGTTATCCCATATTGGAAAGGAAGTTCGGTCAGCATGAGAACAATACTCGTTCTTGGCGGTGGCTACGGCGGCCTAGCCTTAATTCAAGAATTACTCAATAATCATCTTCCTCATGATGTTGAAATTATCTTAATTGACCGAATGCCTTATCAAGGAATCAAAACGGAATATTATGCGCTCGCCGCAGGTACCGTAACTGATTATCACCTGCGCATTCATTTTCCGGTTCACCCCCGGCTTACTGTCCGGTACGGTGAAGTGAGTTCCATTGATTTGGAGAGCAAAATAGTCAGTATGGAGTCCGGTGAGATTGTATCTTATGATCTCCTAGCCATTGCTCTTGGATGTACCGACAATTACCACAACATCCCTGGTGCTGATCAATATACCTGCAGCATCCAGACCTTTGCTGGTACTCGGGAAACCTACCGCCGTTTAAATGATGTGAAGCCTTACGGAACGATAAACATCGTAGGTGGAGGATTGAGCGGTGTTGAATTAGCCGCAGAGCTTCGGGAAAGCCGTCCAGACCTTAACATCGCTATTCTGGATCGCGGTGAACGTGTTTTGTCTGCCTTTCCGGCAAAGCTGTCACAGTACGTAGAGGAATGGTTTCATCACCATCAGGTGCAAACGCTGGGACGAATCTCTGTATCTCATGTAGAGAAGGATTCGATTTTTAACGGTACCGAGGAAATCCTTTCAGATGTGACAGTATGGACCGCAGGGATTCAACCTGTAAAAGTAGTTCAAGATTTGAATGTGTCGAAGGACCGCGGTGGACGGATTATGCTGGATGAGTATTATCGTATACCGGATTATCCGGAGGTATATGTGATTGGCGACTGTGCCAGTCTGCCATTCGCACCAAGCGCACAAGCCGCTGGAGCACAGGGTGAGCAGGTAGCTCAGGTTATCCAAGCGACCTGGCGCAGTGAGACTCCCAAGCTTCATCCTATTCGCCTGAAGGGTACTTTAGGGTCACTAGGAAAAAAAGCAGGATTCGGACTTATGGGACAACGCTCCGTCAAAGGACGGGTTCCCCGCATCCTCAAGAGCGGAGTGCTCTGGATGTCGAAACGCACTTTAGGATAAGCCTATGATGGTTCATAATTATTAAAGGAAGCTACTCTCAGATAAACACGAGAGTAGCTTCCTTACGTTATTGGTGCGTATACCCTTCGGACTCAGATGACCTTATTCGCAAATTTTCAGCCTTTGAAGGAGAGTTTCGGACTCCAGTGAAGTTATTGCTTATAATGAGGTTCATTTATGCTGTTTTTCAGGTGAATAGTGACTATGGGGTCCGATAGCAATCCAAATGTAGGAAAACACTCAATATAAGGTCGCCTGAGTCCGGTGGCACCTTCACGGTAGCCCCTGCACTCTCCAATATGTTGCCTAATCGATCAAATTGGTGGATTTTGTTCAAGTAAGGTTCCAAAAAGAGGGAGCACTCCATAATTTAGATTATGGAGTGCTCCCTCTTTTTTTCTCGAGAAATTTAGTCAAGATCTATATTAAACCAAGCCTCAAGCTCTTTGATCTTGGCCTCAATTTTCTCTTCTAGCTCTGCAACAGTGTCTGCTGCAATAATGTCACCTTCAACCATGGCGAAAGGCATTAAATAACACTCTCCACAATTGTTCAGACATCCGTATTCAATGACATCATAATCTGGATTTTCCTCCAGCTTATGCATTAGCTTGTCTGTTCCGTGACCCATGTTACTGGAACAAAATTCAATAATTGGTCTCATGATGATCTCCCTATTCCGCCTAACCATTTTATTTTTTAACTTTTTGTACTATAATGAACTTACGAAAGGAGTGATTGAGAAATGAGTGAGAATGCACAAAGCACCGAAATGTATGATGAAGTACTAGAAGTGCTGGATAAGCTTCGTCCGTTCCTGCAGCGCGATGGCGGTGACGTAGAACTGGTCGATGTGGAAGACGGCATCGTTAAGTTGAAACTTATGGGTGCCTGCGGCAGCTGCCCAAGCTCCACGATCACCTTGAAAGCCGGGATTGAACGCGCCCTCCTTGAAGAAGTAGAAGGCGTTGAAGAAGTAGTTCAAGTATTCTAAATCCCGTTCAATAACCCTCCCGATTCTCCTGTATAGGAGATCGGGATTTTCTTATTATAGAGGATTTAACATTCTCTCACAACCTTAGAACATAAAACCCGCAAGCCAACTTGGCTGCGGGTTCTTGTTATGACTATAGACGAATTTAGCTTCATTCCTTAAAACGCTGGAATGATCGCACCTTCGTACTTTTCTTCAATGAAAGCTTTAGCTTCTGGAGAATTCAGGGCAGCAACCAGCTTTTTGATGGCTTCGGAATCTTTATTGTCTTGACGGGTTACCAAAATGTTAGCATAAGGGGAATCTACACCCTCGATGAACAATGCATCTTTAGTTGGCACAAGACCAGCGTCTAGTGCAAAGTTCGTGTTGATCAAAGCAAGGTCTACCTCATCCAGTTGACGTGGGAGCATAGCAGCTTCCAACTCAATGATGTCGAGATTTTTCTTGTTTTCAGTGATATCTGCTTTTGTTGCAGCAATGTTTGTATCATCTTTCAAGGTAATCAGACCATTTTTTGCAAGTAGGATTAGTGCACGGCCACCGTTAGTAGCATCGTTCGGAATGGCAACTTTTGCACCATCAGCCAACTCATCGATTGATTTGATTTTTTTGGAATAAGCTCCAAAAGGTTCAACGTGAACGGATGCAACAGAGACCAGGTCGGTTTTATTATTTTTGTTTTGGTCATCCAGATACGGTTGGTGTTGGAAAAAGTTAGCGTCTAACTCCTTCTCATCAAGCTGCACGTTAGGTTGAATATAGTCAGTGAATTCTTTGATTTCAAGTGTAATTCCATCTTTTTCAAGCAATGGAGCAATAGCCTTCAAAATTTCAGCATGAGGAACAGGTGAGGCACCAATAACCAATTTCACTGGATCTTTAGTAGGTTCACTTGTTGCTTCTGCGTTTGGTGCTGTTGTAGCAGCCGAGCTCCCAGCATTATTAGATGCATTGTTGTTACCGCAAGCCGCAAGCACCGCAACCAGTGTCAGGCTAAAAAATGTAAGTAGTACTTTTTTCATTGTAAATCCCCCTCTAATCTATATTTTGTATTGAATAAGGATATATATGGATGTACCTTATTTCCGTGTGTAATGTTTTACGAGTCGGTCACCGGCCATTTGTAGCAATTGCACCAGTACGACAATAAATACTATAGAAACAATCATAATCTCCGTCTCATAGCGGTGGTAGCCGTAACGAATCGCCAAGTCACCTAATCCGCCGCCCCCAACCATACCAGCCATTGCTGTATAGGAGACCAGTGTAACCAGTGTGATCGTAACTCCAGCGAGCAGACCTGGACGAGCTTCTGGCAAAAGAACACGCATAACGATTTGGTTCGTCGATGCTCCCATACCTTGTGCGGCTTCGATGACTCCGCGGTCTACCTCTCTTAACGACGTCTCTACCAAGCGGGCAAAAAACGGAGCTGCACCAATCACCAGAGGTGGAATCGTACCGAGTACACCAATGGAGGTTCCAACAACGGCTTTGCTGAAAGGAATTAGAGCCACCATCAAAATGATAAAGGGTACGGAACGTAGAATATTTACAAGTAATGATAAGACCGAGTAAGTTACTCTGATTACTATACTATTCGATTTCCCCCATAAATACAATAGAATTCCGAGTGGTAAACCAAGAATAATTGTGAACAATCCGGAAAAAAATATCATTTTTATAGTAGCAACCGTAGCATCCATCATTTCTTGCCAATTTAGATCTGCAAAATTCATTACGAAATCACCTCCACATCAAGGCCTTGAGCAATTAGCCTGGAGATCGTTACAGCAATCGCCTCAGCTGGCCCTTCGAACCGCACAATCATCTGTCCATAAGGCACATCTTTAATCGTTGAAATGGTACCATGTAAGATTGCAAAGCTTACACCCGTATCACGCACGACATCGGATAGTGCCGAGCCGTAAGTTTTTTCTCCGAAAAAAGTAATTTTGACAGCTTGAGAGTTATCCCCGGCAGCAGCATCAAGCGCCACTCGAAGAGGTCCTTCATTCTGTGTCTCACTGCGGATGAAATCGCGTGTAACCTCATGCTGCGGCTTGAGAAATACCTCTGTAACTTTGCCTTGCTCAACAATCCCACCACCATGAATGACCGCGACACGGTCGCAGATGCTCTGGATTACATGCATTTCATGTGTGATCAGCACAATGGTCAAATGGAATCTTTTATTAATATCGAGCAGCAGCTTAAGAATGGAGTCCGTTGTCTGGGGATCGAGCGCAGAAGTGGCCTCGTCACACAGCAGCACATCAGGGTCACTGGCTAGTGCCCGGGCGATGCCGACCCGTTGCTTTTGTCCTCCAGATAACTGAGAAGGAAACTTATCTTTATGTTCTTCAAGCCCAACTAGAGCGAGCAGGTCTTTGACTTTTGTATCAATAGCTGTTCTAGATGTACCTGCAAGGCGCAGTGGAAAGGCAATATTATCGTATACGGTCGCCGAAGACAGCAAATTGAAATGTTGAAAAATCATCCCAATCTTGCGCCGCTGTTCCTGCAGCTGACCTTGGTTAAGACTGGTTAGCTCAACACCGTCTACCCAGACCTCTCCTTCTGTCGGACGTTCCAACAGATTAATGCAACGGATCAATGTACTTTTCCCGGCTCCAGAGTGGCCGATGACTCCGAATATTTCACCTTTCTCGATGGACAGATTCAATCCAGAAAGTGCTGTTGCCGCATTACTCCCTTTTCCATAAATCTTTGTTATCCCTTTTAGATTAATCAACTCTCGTCGCCCCCCCTTTATACTTCACTTATTCTATACAAAAAAACCTCTAACGATCGATGCAGATCGCAAGAGGCTCTGTGGGTTTATTAAGACAATGCCTTCTCATCTGCCAACGACCGCAACCTGCGCCATTGTAGGAATTAGCACCATGACATTTGTACAACGCTTCCCGCGCTGGATACAAATCGGTTGCCGGGCTTCATCGGGCCTATCCCTCCGCCGCTCTCGATAAGATAAAGTTATGAAATTATATTTTTTCTGAAATCGTACATACTTTAATGCAAGCATAAGTATAGTGAGTTTATCTATTTTTGTCAAAAGGAAATATATTGAACGATTACGATTTTATGCTCTTTGCCTTGCTTATTTCCTTACGCAGCTGTTCATTGCTGTAGCTGAATGCCGCGATTAATGTCTTACAGTTCATTTCGAGCGATTGTTTTAAATCCTCAAGATGGCTATCCAAATCCTCGAGCTGAATTTTGTCATGCAGACCTTGGTGCCGCTGCCACAAATCATCCTGCATTTCGGAATTCATATAATGAATTTCAGCATTTCTGCGCTTGCGTAAATTCTCCAATGGATCGCGGTAGGAGTTCTTAATCTCTTCCAGTTGATCCGCTAATGCAGGATGCACATTCAATAATTGAAGCTGACGCAGCACTGTAAAATAAGAAAAGTGCGTTTTTAATTTGGATGTTTTGAGATCATAAAAATGATTCAGTACCGTCCCAAGCTTGTCCAGAAGAGAGAAAACCCGGATAAAGCCATCTTTATAAAAATAAACATAACGTGCATAATCGCCCTGTTCCACCGGTGTCATATCATCCATATAACCCGCAATCACTAATTTCCGGTAAAAAGCGGCTGCGAACCAACTTTGCTCCAGTTCATCCAGAGAGGAAATCAGCCCACGTGTCCAAATCTCCAGCTTGCGGTATTCATGGTCATTATCCTCATGGGCACTCATTTCCTTGCGCAGCAATGCTGCAAAAGTGGCCATATTCTCCATCGCATCAGCCAACACACCGCTGTTCTTTCGAGGCGGCTCTCCAAGTAATACCCGCAGCATATCCCAGTCCTCCTAAAGTTTTGTTCAGCGTCTGCTTCCATGGACTGCTTCGTACAAAACTCGCGACGTAAGCATCGGCCAATCAGCTCCACGATATACCGATTTCCACTTTATTATTCCGCGGGTGAAGCGCCTCTATCCACGGAGGGAATGTTCTACCAAGGCGGTGGAATCATTGGGTTCGTTACATTTTTTCCAGACACGACACTACTCGCGCGATTTAGCTGCCAGACTCTTACACTCATATAACATAAGACACCAAACAAACTGGCAATCAGCAAAATATGAGCCAAAGCGGCAAATATGTACAGCCTTTCATTATCTAGAGTGTAAACCACAGCCGCCCCACTAAATACCTGCATCAAGCATAACAGTACTGCAGCTATACCTAGCGCTCTAAGCTCTGGATAATCCTTATGTTTCCAAAATGCCAAATGCCCGAGCAGCGCAGTAAGCATGAATAAGATTAAAGCCGCAATCCGATGCGTAAAAACAACACCTACTCCTCCGGAAAGCTCCGGAACCCATTCTCCATTACAAAGCGGCCAACCCGAACACCCGCCTTGTGAATCCGTATGACTTACAAAGGCTCCAATATACACGACAATATAAGAATAGATGGCAGTAAAACAGGTTAAATTGCGAAAAGCCTTACTTACGGGCTTCTTTTGAGCCTCCAGCTTATGATCATATTCGCGTGCTTCATGCCATCTCTTGGTTCCAAGAGCCAACATCATAGCGCTCGAAAAGGCGATCAAAGAAAAACCCATATGCAGCGCCATTACAGCGGCGGATTGAGATTTAATTACTGCAAGCGCTCCCATACCACCTTGAACGATGACGAATAATAAAGTCATAAATGCATATCCCAGCAAATCGCGCCGAGTACGGGCATAACGCCAAAAAGCAAACATCGAGGCAAGTGAGAATAACCCTGCCAAACCGCTAAACAAGCGATGGGTGTATTCAATCATCGAGCCTATAGTATAAGCCGGAATTAATTTCCCATGACAGAGCGGCCATTCATTTCCGCATTCCAAGCCCGATCCAGTCTTCGTCACTACCGCTCCTCCGAGTACAGCAAGGAACATGATAAGGCAAGTAAGATAACTAAGCCATTTCAACTGATTTGTCGTCAAAAATATCACCCGCAGTTTTTAGTAATGAAGAAGCAGCCAGACTTATATTTCAAAAAACCACCGCTTTTGCACAAACAGGCGAAAGCGGTGGTTCCTTAGGAATTACTTTTGAAGGCTTTGATGCACTTGGACCGCTTTATCAAGGAAATTCTCAATCTCTTCACGGGATTTGCGCAATTTATTAACGAATCTAACCAATTCCCGTCCATCCGAATATGCGACGAAGCTTGGAATACCCATAATATTTTGTTCTTGACTAACATCGCCCACGGCATCAACATCTACCTCAACCAGTGTAAGGCGGTCTGCATAAGCCTGCTCTACCTCTGGGATAAAAGGATCGATAAATTTGCAATCCGAGCACCAGTCAGCCTTGAAGATGGCCACTGTTAATCGAGGTGATTGAATGGCTACCTGAAATTCAGCAGGAGAACTAATTTTGTCCATGATTTACTCAGTCCCTTCTTCAATATCTGTCTATTTTCTACTCTTTAAGTGAAGCAAAATGCAGTGTAGAAGTCAAACCTATTCTCTCATACGAACACGTGCAGGCTGTAACTTCATCAGCGGATTCAATAATTTTTGCAGCGCCCGCGGATAACTGGAGATTTCCTGTTTAGTCAGCACACCCAGCACAATAAGCAGTACTAGATAAATAACAACAACGGCTGCTCCTACAACTAGACAAGTGATCAGAAACGCCAAACGTGCAGGCATCAGATCTGTTAACAGAATCCCAGCCTCATTCAAGCCATAACCAATCCCGCCGGACACAAGTACCGCAATCACGAAACCGCCCCAACGTTTGCCCATAATTTCAAATGGCACAATCGATTTCAGCATCCGTAAGTTAAGCAAAGTAATGACCACGAAACAAAGTGCTGTTGCACCGATAATTCCGTAGATGCCAAATACCTTACTAAGTAATAAGCTTGCCACTAATTTTACAATAATACCCGCTAACACATAATACATGGAAATTCGCGATTTGCCCATACCTAACAAAATAGAGTTCGTTGTCATCATCGTAATCTGAAAGATCGTTCCTAAAGTAAGCATGGCTACGATACCACTGCCATCTAAACTACTGAACAAGAGACCATTAACTGAATATGCAGCAACTACGAGTGATAGAACAATCGGTGCTCCTGTTAAAATAGAGATTCGAAGTGCTAACGTCACTTGCCCTTTTAGATGTTTTTCATCCCGACGGGCATATGCAGCTGAAATAATTGGTATAAGTGATGTGCTCAGTGCTATAGAAAGAACCGGTGGAATCCCGGCGACACTCTGTGCCCGACTCCCGAAAATACCCAAAGCACGTGTGGCATCAGCTACACCAACTTGTCCACTCAGTAACGGTACAATTAAAGATGTATCAATAAAGTTCACTACTGGAACCGTAACTGAAGATAGAACGATAGGAATGGATAATTTAAATATATCCTTATAAATTCCAAATAGAGGAAGCTTCGCTTCATTCGTTTCGTATAACGCAGTTTGCCCCTCGCTACGCCGTAATTTCATAGCGTAATAGAGCATTACACCAAACGCACCAACACTACCAAATACACTACCGAATGATGCACCAGCAGCCATCCACGTGTTGTCGTACCCTTTTTGTAACAATACAAATGCCAGAAGAACAGCGGTAGATACCCTCGCGATCTGCTCCACAATTTGAGAGATGCCACCAGCCATCATATTATTCCGCCCTTGAAAGTAACCACGCATCATTGCAATAGAAGGGAAGAGTAGGAGTGCCGGAGCTATGGCCCGGATCGCCAAAGTACTTTCAGGAACTTTTGCATATTCTGCATAATAAGGAGCACCTATGTATAACAATGCGCTCATAATTACGCCAACTACAACACCAAAGATTAATGCCGCCCGATACACCTGCTGAGCTTCATTTGGTCTATTCAGTGCATAACGCTCAGATACCATTTTACTTAATGTACTTGGAATCCCTGCTGTAGCCAGCGGTAATAACATTAAATAAACTGTGTTTGCCTGTGTAAATGAAGCATTACCAACATCATTAAATAAATGCTCCAGCGGCACACGCTGGACAAGCCCGAGTACCCTTGCCACCAAAGCTGCAGCAGCAAGGATAAGCGTGCCTTTAACAAAAGACTCTTTCTTGGACAAACTCTTTCCCCTTCTTCACTGTTAAATTAAAACCGGGCGACCCATATAAAAAAGAGGACGACCATAATTACCTGCAACACGATTTTGACCAAGGTGCTGCTAAATAAGCCGAGTATGGAGCCAACACTTACCTTAGCAGCTTTAGACGGGGAAGATCCCACTATCAATTCTCCAATAAAAGCCCCTAGAAATGGTCCAATGATAAGACCAAAAGCTGGAATAACAAAAGGTCCCAAGATCAGCCCGATCGTGCTCCCGATAATCGATGAACGTGATCCGCCAAATTTTTTGACACCCCACGCTCCTACAACATAATCAGCAACAAAAAGAACTACAACGATCAGTGTTTGAATAATCCAGAACCAAACCCCAAAGGGCTCAAAAGAAAAAAACCAGCCGTATACAAAAAAGGCAAGATAGATCGCTAACGCACCCGGCAGTATGGGATATACAGCCCCTGCCAATCCTACAGCAAACAAAACAATGATAAGAATCCAACCCAGGATCGTCAATTCCTTAACCTCCTACTAGCATAATGCTCCATGGATTCACTTCGCAGTACTGCTTTTATTATTTGCTGCCTACAGAGGCTGCAGCTTCGGTAAAGATATACTTTTGGATGACCTCGGCAATCCCGTCTTGATTATTGGTCGCCACCACAACATCAGCCTCTTGTTTAACCGTCTTTTGCGCGTTGCCCATGGCAACCCCAAGCCCAGCCTGCTGGATCGCCGCCAGATCGTTAAGGCTGTCGCCCACAGCTACAACTTGCGACATTTCTATTCCCAGCAGCTTGCAGACTTCCTTTATTCCTGCTGCCTTATTCACGCCTAGAGGATTAATCTCCAGATTGTGCGGAGAAGAGTTCGTAATCTCCAGTCCACCCATATCTTGAAGACGAAGCAACAGCTTATGACGAAGCTCATCATCTTCAGTGTGATAACCGAATTTAAGCCATTCTCTACCCGTTACATCCCCATCCCAGTTATCCTGTTTAAGAACTTCGTCCAGAGAATAAGCCCAGAACCAGATGTCATCTGCTTTTGCAAGATCATACATTTCTTGTACCAGCTTGGGATCCATTAGTGATCTCCGGTATATTTCATGTGGCGCTCTCCACACCTCACTGCCGTTCACAGTGATCATCGGTGTCTCTAAACCTAGCTGCTCTGCATAGGGTAAGGCACTTACAAATGCCCGGCCTGTCGACAGACAGACATGAACGCCTGCGTTGACCGCCTTTTGAATCCATTCCACCGTTGTGGGTGTAATTATCTGTTCATCATTCAGTAGGGTTCCATCCATATCCAATGCAAGCAGGCGGTATTTGGCAATCATTTGCCACCCCTCCATTCTTGTATGCTCTCATTTGAGAAGCTGTTTATTTTTTTTAAATCTTAGGCCATAGGGTCAGAGTTACTCGGTACCTGTAGTCTCTCCCTCCTTCGCATTATCATTAGTATTATTGCCAGACTGGAGACTTTTCTTTGGAACTCCATCAAGGCCATATTCCCAATCATAGGCATCAAATATTTTACGTGCGACTGGTGCCGCACTTTGTGAACCAAAACCACCTTCAGGGATTACAACCGCCACAGCCAACTTAGGATTATTACGTGGAGCATATGCAATAAATACCCCATTATCGCGAATTTCACCCTTAGCTACTTGCTGAGAGGTTCCCGTCTTACGGGCAAAGTCATAAGGGAAATCAGAAAAAGCACTAACTTCACTTCGCATCCCCTGCTTAATTTCATTCCAGTAGGACTTATCGAAGTTTGTTACTTCATCAAGCACCTCACGTTTAAACTCTTTGACTATATTTCCATCTGCATCAGTAATTTTGCTAACCAATTGAGGTTTAATCCGCTGTCCTTCATTAGCAAGTGTTGTAACATACTGTGCAAGCTGCATTACTGTATAACTTCCTTGTTGTCCGAAAGAGGCATAGACCAGTGCGGACTGCGCACTACCAGCAGCTTCTATATTGGTATAGTTTCTTTGACCCAAGAATTCATTTGGCAGGTCAATTCCCGTAGATACACCAAGGCCGAACTCTTTCATATAGACATCCCAGATGTCTATCCCCTTGCTTTTATATTTGTCATACAATCTTTTACCGACCATATCGACCATAAATGCATTCGAGGATTTCTCAATGGCTCTAGCAGGATCCAAAGAACCATATACGTGGTTAGAAGAGTTTCTTACCTTCGTTTCATGCCCAGACTTACCAAAAGTCGCAAAACCTTTATCCTGATAATACGATGAAGTTGAAAACAACCCTTCATTCAGGCCCACGAGTACACTCAAAGGTTTAATCGTTGAACCTAGAAGCAATACAGATCTTAGTCCATTCCCTGAGGTTCCTGAAGAAATAGGAGTTATCGTGCCGTTCTGATAGTTATCCATAATACTGTTCCAGACATCTGCAGATAAAGAACCCGTTGTCCAAACATTCGTATCATAGTCAGGCATACTCGCCATAGCAACAATATTGCCAGTATCTACTTCCATCGCTACTGCATATCCCGTTAAAGCATTCGGATGCGTTCTGCCTTGTACGGTATTAGAGTGCAACCATTTGAGCTGATCTGTTATCGCCTGTTCTGTCTTCATCTGAACGTTCTTATTAATCGTTGTCCAGATGTCATTTCCTTTGACAGGCGGAACGACACGCTCAATTTTCTCCGCCATATTCTGTGGATTGACGGAAATTTCCTGATAGCCGTTTTGCCCGCGAAGCTCACGCTGATATTTCAGCTCCAGCCCATCGAATCCAACAAATTCATCATCCTTATACGTTAGCCCTGGCTCCGGATTGTTTTTCATAGCACTTAGAATGTTTTTATAAATATTAAGACTGTTCGCGGATTTGAAGGGTTTGATATAACCAATCGTCTGTACAGCAACCGTATCTTTATCGTAATGACGAATGCTCTCCTCGACAATCTCAAGCCCCGGATATTCTCCTTTATGTTCCATGAAATAAGCAACTTCTTCAGTAGTCAGATCAGCCTTAATTCGCCGTGCCATAAAGCCAAGTGATTTACGGAAATATAAATCCAACGCATCAATTACATCTTTCTCCGTCATCTTCTCTGCATTTGGATCCCCATATTTATTGAAATCAGCTACCAGCTTGGCTGCCAATGCATCAGACTTGGCCTTAGCCTCTGGGGTCAGCGTTGTTTTACCGGTGACTTTATCTGTTTCCTTAGCCGTATACTCTTTATTGAGTGTGATATACAGCGATTGAACAGGTGTGGAATAAGCTAGCTTCTCACCACCTGCAGCGTATATAACCCCTCTCATGGAAGCTAACGGTACATTTTTAGTATCTCTACTCGTCTCTACCTCAGTTAAAGTTGGACCTTCCACGAACTGCAGAACAGCTAGTCGGATGATGATTACGCAAAATATAACGAACGTGCTAAAGAAAAACACGTTGAGTCGCAGGCCAATGGAACTTTTGCTGCTGGTCTCGTCAGGAGGTGAGGCCTGCTTACGGAAAAAACTCACAGTTTTTCTCTCCTTTTTCTCTAATTTAAGCTTATTGTTCTTGAACGGGATCTGCCACAGGTGGAATATTCTTCTTCGGAACCCCATCCAGCCCATATTCCCAATCATAAGCATCAAAAATCTTACGGGCAACCGGAGCTGCACTATTGGAGCCAAAGCCGCCTTCCGGAATCACAACCGCTACAGCCAGCTTCGGATTCTCACGTGGAGCAAAGGCAATAAAGACCCCGTTATCACGGTTTATATTTTTTCTATCCGTTTTTTCAGAGGTTCCTGTCTTACGGGCAAAATCATAAGGAAAATCGTCAAAAGCACTAACTTTACTGCTCATTCCCTGTTTGATTTCTCTCCAGAACGATTTATCAAAAGTTACGCTATTAAGCACTTCTTTTTTAAATTCCTTAACCACCTTACCTTGCGCATCAGTAATCTTACTTACAAGCTGCGGTTTAATTCGCACACCTTCATTTGCAAGTGTAGTAGCATACTGGGCAAGCTGTAATGTAGTATAACTGCCTTGCTGGCCAAAAGATGCGTAGACGAGCGCGGCCTGTGAGCTCCCTGCAGCCTTGAAATCTGTATAGTTAATCTGACCTGGTGATTCACCGGGAAGACCACTTTGTGTTGACACACCCAGTCCGAACTTTTTCATATATTCGTCCCAGACCTCTACACCTTTATCCCCCAGGTATTTCTTGTATAGTTGCTTTCCGACCATATCTACCATAAATACGTTAGAGGATTGCTTGATAGCATCAGCCGGATACAGTTTTCCATAGACGTGACCTGATGAATTTCTAACCGATGATTTATCATCCTTACCGAAATAGGTAATCCCCACATCGGGATAGGTGCTCGAGGTGTTAAAAAATCCTTCATTTAAACCAATTAATACACTTAACGGTTTAATGGTCGATCCCAAGAATACAAGTGAGCTAAAATCATGACCCGATCTCCCGGAAGAATTCGAGGTAATTGTACCATTCAGATGATTATTCATAATTTTATTCCAGACAGATGTAGGCAGCGAGTCCTTTGTCCATACATTCGAATCGTAATCAGGCATACTCGCCATAGCGACAATATTCCCAGTCTCTACTTCCATTGCTACTGCATAACCTGTTAAAGCATCAGGATGAGTTTCGCCTTGAACAGCATTGGTATGCAGCCATTTAATCTGATCCAATATAGCCTGTTCAGTCTTCATCTGAACATTCTTATTAATGGTCATCCAAATGTTATTGCCTTTTACAGGGGGAACGGTCTGTTCTACCTTCTCCGCCATATTTTGAGGAGTGACCGAAATGACCTGATAACCATTTTCTCCGCGCAGTTCGCGTTGATACTGCATTTCCAGACCATCAAATCCTACATATTCTTCCGTTTTATACATAAGTCCCGGTGAAGAATTGTCTTTCATTGCACTACGAATATTTTTGTACATCGCTATGTCTTCGGTTGATTTAAAAGGTTTACCAAAACCCACCGTCTGCACAGCTACCGTATCTTTATCGTAGTGGCGTACACTTTCTTCCACAATGGTAATGCCTGGATATTCATCCTTGTGTTCCATGAAATAAGCTATTTCTTCTGAAGTTAGCCCTGCTTTTATACGACGCGGTACATAACCCAGATACTTTTTAAAGTCCAGATCAAGTAAATCCAGCACGTCCTGCTGCGTTAACTTAGGGGCATCTGCACTTCCATATTTCTCAAACTCCGCTACTAATCTTGCTGCAAGGTAATTAGACTTATTTTTCGCTTTTTCCGTTAGTGAGGTTTCACCCGTTACTTTATCGGTAGTTTTAGCTGTATATTCCTTATTTAGGGTAAGATAGAGCGACTCAACAGGTGTAGAATAGGCTATCTGCTCACCCCCGGCAGCAAAAATAATCCCTCGCATGGCTGCCAGCGGAACAAACTTCGTATCCCGTTTGATCTCTTCTTCTGTCAGCAAAGCTCCCTCAGTAAACTGCAAACCTGCAAGACGCACAATAATGATACAAAAAATAAAAAAAGTGCCAAAGAAAAACAGATTCAATCTCAGACCTACAGAATGTTTCGAAGATTTCCCGTCCGCAGGCGGGAGCTGCTTCCCAAAGCTCACCAGCTTTCTTCCCTTCTATATAAAAATAATGTCTGAATTGCCTTAGCCAGCGACATTGCTCTTATAATGAAGGTGATTTCTAAGAAGCTGATTGTGAGCATTGCACTCGCATTTGTGTTAGAGCGGTTGGTATGAGTTTATTGTACCACACGGAAGGAGTGCGGCGCCCTCACTCAGAGTGCGTTCTCCCTAATATGCGTATCGTCAAAATCCTTCGGATTAAACCAATCCCCACTGCTCGCCCAAGTGGGATCCAATGGAATCCAAGCTTGCCGGTCACTTATATAAACTTCATTCCAGGCATGTGCGCCATACCCGCCTCGACCATCATAGCCTTGACCCGTTACAACGCGCACCTGCAATCCTTGGGAGCGGGCCATTACAGCATAAAGACGTGCATAATCAATACATACCCCTATGCGTGTGTCGAAGGTATCCTGCGGGGTCTGTTCATGCCAAATTCTATTTTTTTCATAATTTTCCGCTTTGGCGTAATCATAAGTTACTCGTGTTCCTACCCAATCATACAGTAGTCTGGCTTTCTTCTCGTCTCCTTGCGCTTGTCCAATAATATCTTCAGCCGCACCCACAATATCTTGTGGAATGTCATGATCAATAACTTCATATTTTCTGCGCAGGATATCATTCATCTCAGCTGCAACGGTCTTCGTCAGAATAGGCAGCTTTTTCTGCACTGTCTCCCCAACAAAGGGCTCAAATACAGCGGCAGCGCTTTGACTGTAGATCGGAGAAGATTCCACATAACGGCTAAATTGACTTTCTGGATTTAGGCCAACACAAATGAAGAGAGCAAGCACAATAATTAAACCACGAGTCAATCCTATAATTAATCCTATGATAGCTCCGCCCATACGGCTTACTTGCGTAATCTTTCTGTCCTTAAATGTCTTGGTGCGCCGTAGCTGATGGAATGGGAGCAGCATAGACAACAATCCCAGAAGCACACGAATTAAGATATAAGAGAGCAATAACAACAATAGAAACCGCACCAGCGGCGATTCCGCCAGCACAGACACAGCCGTATAATAAATTTGCTGCCACTGGGTCAGCTGTTTATCAGGCAGACTTATTCCTGCTGCCCAAGTCTGTACATGAGGATTGAGATAAGCCGCAGCAGGAATGGCCAGCACCAAAGAAGCTATTGTATACAGTCCTGCTCCCAGCAGACCGAATAATCTTCCGGTGGCACTTGAGAACCCTCTGCTCCAGCCTTGCAATAGTGAAAAGACTACTACCAGCAGGAGGGCGATGGAGATGATATTTGCATCACTCAGACTAGTCAACCAACCGTTTATCATATCCGATCTCCCCTTTCAGTCGCCCGCTTGCTTGTTTTTGATAATGATTTAAACTGAAGCCGTTTATTGATGTTTCCGAGCTTCCTCGATAAATGTTTGTGTGGTATCAGTAATACTCCACTTCCCAAGACTAACTCCGCGGAAAGTAACCTCTACCTTATCTTCGCCAGTAGTACCTTTCACTTCAATATTCGGAGTTGTAATCGTAAATGTTCCGTCACCATTTGAAGTGTACTTCGCATCCTGCGCCTCTTTAAGCATAACCTCTTGTGCTTCCTTCTTCACCGTACTTACCGTTCCATCTGCCACCTTATTCACAGCGTTACCAATTTGGTCCATTGTCACACCACTATAGATGAATAGACCTACAACGATAATAATGACAATCGCCCATTTCAACATCGTTTTGACCAAATTAACAACCGCGAACAACAGAATGAGCGCAATAACAATAACTAACCAATTCTCTCTAATAAACTGTGACCACACCTCTGGATCCATCAACCTCACAACACCCCTATCACCTAGTTTCGTCCTAAGGATTATCTCCTCTATAGACATGACGCCAATATTAATTATTATACATGAATGCCCATCATAATTCATGGTTCCACAGCCAGAGAAAGGTATACCTGCTTATAGGAATTAAAAAAGCGGTATAAGCCTTCTCTGTCCCACGTAAAGTACAAGTAGTTGCTTAAATTTGATCTTCTTAAAATCCGCCTTCCTGCATTAATCTTTATTGTAGGTGGCTCTCGGAGGTGTTTCCCTGTGAAAACTGCGCTGTGGCTGTACCTGTTTCTTTTTCTGGCGTTTTTTGATTTACATGCACAGTATCCTATTCTAACGCCCTTTGCCATCTCTCTTGGTGCGGGACCCGCCTTTATTGGCTGGATGATGGGCATGTATTCGTTAACCCATCTTCCTGGCAATTTGCTCGCAGGCGTACTCGTCGATCGTAATGGCAGCCGCCGCTACATCGTCTTTAGCCTTGTTACTGCGGGAGCCATTCTACTGCTGCAGGCTCATGCTCAGCTTCCGTGGCATTTGCTGATGCTACGAGCAGCAAGCGGGTTCGCGCTCGCCTTCCTCTCTCCAGCGTGCATGACCTTGCTGGCTTCATTATCATCTGATGCTACTGAGCAGGGGAAATATATGTCCGGACATGGTATCGTTCATACCTTAGCTTCAGTGGTATCCCCGGCAGCGGGGGCCTTTATCGTAGCTAAAGCTGGCTATTCCGGCACCTTCACCTCATTGGGATGGCTGCTTATCGCTACAGGCATCATGGCTTTTTTCAGTGTACCGGCACCTGCCCGGCGTTTAGTACGCCCTGTAAACTCTGCAGCACCTCCTTTAAAAAAACAGGATCTTCCTTCGGTCCCTATATCCGATGCCAATCCAGTTTCCAAACGTTATTATCTGCTGCCTTTTTTCGTTTCTTGTTCACAAGGGGTTCTGTTCTTTGAACTTCCTCTATCTCAGACCGGAAGTAATAGCATTGTTTCCACAGGCATTCTTTTATCGCTCCTTAGCTTAGGGGCTTTGGTAACACTCAGTTTGTTCTTCCTGAACCGCTTTTCCCCAGGAGGAAGAATAGCCGTGGCCTTGCTAGGAATGGCCCTTTGTTTTTTTGCGCTTGCCTCACTTCACAGCATTCCCGCTTCCGTTATTCTCTTTATGCTGGGTGCAGCTAAAGGAATATTATTTCCTGCAATGGCATCGCTCTTTATTAGTCTAGGTGGACCAGGACGTATGGGACGCACCTTCTCCATGCAGTCGATAGCCATGTCACTAGGCGCATTCGCAGGCCCTGTGGCCGCAGGACAATTAAGAGCCGTTGTTTCGCCTTATTTCATTGCCTTTCTATTGCTAATGGTTGCACTATTACTGCTTCCGCCAAAAAATTCAACCAAGCTGTCTACCTACTCTTCCAAATGGAATGGGCGGGCCGCATGATTCATTGTTTTTACGACATTTCCCGGGGAATGAAGATTTTCCTGTAGAAACAGTTGTTAAAACTGCTCCTCCTTCGGTAAACTATAATAAGTCTGTAAGTTCAGGCTTCATTTCCGGAGGTGATTGTCAGCAAATGTCCATTACGATTATTGTCGAAGGCAAAAACGATCGCAGCAGATTACGACGCGTGCTGGTACCGGAAGTCGAAATCCTCTGTACCTTTGGTACATTAAATACGCTCAAACTCGAGTCCCTGCGACAAAAAGCAGGAGATGGAGAAGTATATCTTTATATGGATAACGACAGTTCAGGCAAAAAAATACGCGGGATTCTCCGCGATGCCTTTCCCGATGCTGGTCACATCTATACACGCCGGGGTTATGCCGGAGTGGAAGGCACTCCAGATGAATACAATATTAATCAGCTTGAAAAAGCGGGTCTGGAAGAGTTCATCATTTACCCTGAACCTATTCCTTTTTGATTCGCGATATATTGCCTAAGAAATTAAAAACGCCTTTTTCGTTATCCTTCAATAAATGGGATTCGAAAAAGGCGTTTCTGTTATGCGGTTATGTTCTATTCACGAGCCAATTCATTCAGCCTATCGGCAAGAAATTCAGGCGTTATGTTATCCGTATCCCCTGCGTCATACAATGCACGGAGACGATTGTCCCGATCAACCAATGCTATGCGATTGGCATGTACGAAATTTTCTTTACTATTCCCTGCAATTAGTACTTTAAAAGAATCAGTTGCCAGCTTACGAATGACTTCCTGATCCCCCCGTAAGAAGTACCAACCCTTATAATCTGCCTGGAAACGGTCCGCAAAGCTTTTAATGGCTTCACGCGTATCATTCTCTGGATCAAAAGAAATGGAGACGAACGCCGTATCTTTTCCAAAGCTGCCATCGTCGACCAGAATTTTCTGCGTCTGAGATAACAGAAACGTAGTTATAGGACATACATCCGGACATTGTGTGAAAAAAAAGTATACCAGCCGCGCCTTACCTTGTGTATCAGCCAGAGTAATCTGGTCTCCATCCACATTTTCAAGTGAAAAGTCCTGCACTTCACCGATTACCGGCAGTTTTTCTTTTCCTAAATTCAAAGAATTAACTGCCAGATAACCAGCCATTACCAAAGCAAGCAATAGTAGAATCCAGGTCCATTTATAACGCTTAAAGGTCTGCACGGACAATAATACCCTCCCTCTTCTTAACCGTGAATCGTATTCAATACAAGTACGATCAAACTTACCGTTAGGTAGTTAATGGAGAAGAGGAAGTTCTTCTTCGCCCAGACTTCGTCATCTTTTGCTGCAAAGCCCATCAAGGTTATGATTAACCAAGCTAAGGACAGCGCTGTTGAAATCACCAGATAAAAAATGCCTGCATAATCGTAGGCGTACATTAACACTGGAATAGGCAGCAACAGTGCTACATAAGGAATCATTTGAAACTTCGTACGACGTGTTCCTTTGACTACAGGCAGCAGCGGAAATCCAGCGGCTCTATATTCTTCTTTACGTCTAATCCCGAGTGCCCAGAAATGGGGAGGTTGCCACAGAAACAACATCGCAAACATCAGCCAAGCCCCTAGATCAACTGTTCCCGTAACTGCAACGTAGCCAATTACCGGTGGCATAGCTCCAGAGATCGCACCTACTGAAGTGCTCCATGTTGATGTCCGTTTCAACCAAAGGGTGTATACTACAACGTAAACGAACATCCCTACAATCCCGAACAGACCGGCTAAAACTCCGGAAAAAGCAAACAGTACAATCAAGCCCGCAATCCCTAGCCCAATAGCATACAGCAATACGGTTTTGGGTTTCAGTCGTCCTGTAGGAAGCCCCCGATCGCGCGTTCTTTCCATCTTCATGTCCAGGTCACGGTCGAAATAGTTATTAAAAACACAGGCCGAAGCCATAACCAGCATTGTACCGAGCAGTGTCAGAACTAATCTGCCGTATTGAACATCCCAACCTGAAGCCAGCCAATATCCTGCAAAGGCAGCGATGAGGTTAGATCGGATAATACCGGGTTTTGTTACGGTAATGAAATCACGCCAACTTGCACCTTCCGGTGGAGATTTTGCAGACATAGCTGCAGAATCGGAAGAAGCTTGAAATGTTATATGATTATCCACACCAAATGATCCTCCTTCTAAACGAACTTCTAACGTTCTAGCCGAAGCACTAAATAGACTTCGCTGTTAACTTTATCATATCAAACCCGAGGAGACTTTGACAGTCATGGCACAGTATGTTCATGAATTTGACAATTACGTGACAATATTTATTTCCAGCCCGTTAATAACCTAAGCTGTATTTGGGTAATTATTAATAATGTACTTCCGAACAACAAAGGAGAACTGACCAATGGACACCGCTACACATTTAGTTATGGGCATAGGGTTAGCCGGACTTTCATTCGTAGATCCTGTCGTTGCTTCTGACCCTAAACTGGCCGGGGCCGTTATGCTGGCTACGATTTTAGGCTCACAAGCTCCTGATGCCGATACCGCATTAAGACTAAAGGACAATGCAATATATATTCGTAATCACCGGGGAATCACACACTCCTTGCCTTTTCTAATTTTGTGGCCCGCTCTGATTGCCCTAGTCTTAGGGCCTCTGTTTGGATTTACTGATTTGGCAGCTTTAAGCCATGTTGCACTCTGGGGTTTCATAGGCGTAGGCGTGCACGTCTTCTCTGATCTGTTTAACACCTATGGAACCCAGGCCGCCCGTCCATTTACTGAGAAATGGATTGCCTGGAATATCATCCACATTTTCGATCCATTTATTTTTGGCAGCCATATCGCAGCTATTCTACTCTGGATCACTGGGATTGTGCCGCCCAAACCTTTATTTATTACGCTTTATGCCTGTACCATTCTTTATTATATTTGGAGAACGGTTGTTCATGCCCGCCTTACACGAAACATCAAGCTTAAAGATATACACCATAATGCTGGTGAACGTTATATTGTAATCCCTACAATTTCACTTAAACGCTGGAACGTAGTTAAAGTGAAAAAAGACGGCAGCTATGACGTAGGGCAGCTACTGAACAACCGTCTGGAATGGTTCAAACATGCGGTCTGCTCGAATCATCCCGCTGTGGAAATATCCAAGTCGCATCCAGATATTCAGTCCTTTCTATATTTCACCTCTTATGCGGTTGCCGAAGTGGAGGAACTTCCTTCAGGATATATGGTGCGCTGGGGAGACGTTCGTTATTTACACCGCAAACAATACCCTTTTGTGGCTGTATTAGTTATGGATAACCAATATAAACCTTTAAATACTTATGTAGGCTGGCTTAGCAGTGATAAGCTCGACAAACGATTTTCCATCGACCCTGGTTCTTTACGATGAAACTGTAGACTTACTGAGAGATCTATTCTATAATCACAAAAAATCCCGGAGTATTTTATAATACTCCGGGATTCATTTTAGCAGACACGGAAAGGAAGGCTCTTAATGGGTAAAGGACTCTCACTTTGGTTCGCTTGTTCTTCTATTCTTATTCTCACTGCCGCTTCAATCGCGATCAGCTATAGCTTCTGGCTGGCACTTCTGCTTGGTTTTCTTTGCGTAATGAATATTGGCTGGGGATTTATCCTCAAAGCCAGAATTAGACGCAAACAGGAAAGCTTAAGCTCTGACTAAGATTAACGAGCTGGCAGAAAGCCCATCCGCTCTTTTACGCCATTCAACGTCTCAGCTGCAACAATACGTGCGCGTTCAGCACCTTCGGCAAGAATATCAGTGATCGCACCTGAACTGCGAATTTCATGATATCTTTGTTGCAAAGGCTCAAGTGTGGATACAACCACTTCCCCAAGATCCTTCTTAAAGCCACCATACATTTGTCCCTCATAACGATCGGCAATTTGCTGAAGGGACATTCCAGAACATTCCGAGTAAATACTCATCAAGTTACTAATCTCTGGCTTGTTAGCCGGATCAAAGATCACTTCACGTCCAGAATCAGTCGTTGCGCGGCTGATTTTTTTACGGATCACATCCGGCGAATCCAACAGGGCAATATAGCTGCCTGCATTCGGGCTGCTCTTGCTCATTTTTTTAGTGCCATCATCCAGAGACATAATGCGTGCGCCCACTTCAGGGATATACGGTTCAGGAATCGTAAAGAATTCGCCAAAACGGTTATTGAATCGGCCAGCTAAATCACGGGTCAACTCCAAGTGCTGCTTCTGATCTTCACCTACTGGCACAAGATCCGCATTATAAACAAGAATATCTGCTGCCATTAAAGAAGGATATACGAATAGGCCCGCGCCAACTGAATCCTTACCTGATGATTTATCTTTGAACTGTGTCATACGCTCAAGCTCGCCCATTGCCGTTAGCGTAGTCATGATCCAGCCCAATTCCGCATGCTGAGGCACATGAGACTGCATATATACATTCGAACGCACAGGATCAATTCCTGCCGCGATAAAGAGTGCAGCTACAGCTTCAGACTGCTCACGCAGTGCCGCAGGATCTTGAGCAACGGTGATCGCATGCATATCGACAACCATAAAGAAACATTGATGATCGTCTTGCAGCTTCACAAAATTTTTCAGCGCTCCGATATAGTTACCCAAAGTTAGAGAACCGCTCGGTTGTATGCCTGACATTACTTTTTTCAACATAATATAGACCTCCGTTAGATGTGATTTCCAATTTCCGAGAACGCAAAAAAAGCCTCATCCGCAAGGGACGTGAGACCGTGGTGCCACCCTTATTCGCTGCTTAACCCTTATATAGTCAAAGGGAAACAGCCTTAGTCTTCCTTTAACGGGGAAGATCCGGCCGGTCTACTAGGGCATCTTGCTCCCGTTCAAGCGCGGCGCTCAGGGGTCCATTCATCAGGAGTGTCCTACCGGTTCGCATCAACCACCGGCTTTCTGAAGGTGCATTTCCTGTCTACTTGTCCCCGTCATCACATTCTCATCATAATTTAATGCCTTCATCATAGAACCATAAAGAGAAGTTGTCAAATCACTTAACCACTTCCGCATAAATCTGTTATGATAAGGTTATCCATGTTCTATTCGATTACAGTTACGATAAAGGAGCATATCTCATGAAACAGGTGACCAAAGGGCAGTGGGGCGGTTATGATACTTATATTTTGCACAGCCGCGAACTGGAAGTCACGCTTTTGCCGCGACTAGGAAACAACGTGATTTCATTGTTTGATGTAAAAGAACAACGGGAAATTCTGCGGCGGCCTGATGAAAGCGATCAAGCTTTCTTTATGCAAAAACCTTACCATTTTGGCATCCCGCTCTTAATTCCACCCGGAAGAATTCGTAAAGGAAAATTTCAATTCGAGGGTACAAGTTATCAATTTGACCAGAATACCGCTGGTGACAATCATATCCATGGTCTACACCGGACTCAATCCTGGTGTGTCAGCGATATTGAAGAAGACGAGGACGGTTGTGCAGTCACTACTGAATTCCTTACTGAAGATGATCCGCACTGGATGGAGCAATTTCCCATTCCACTCAAATTCGAAATGACATTCAGGCTTCAGGATGCCCGGCTCAGCCAGACTTTAAAGGTTACAAATCTCGGCGATCATCGTATTCCCTTTGGGATCGGTTATCACACCTGGTTTATGATCGATGGAGAACCTGAACGCTGGAATCTCAAGCTGCCCGTAAACAGCATTTATGAACTAAACCATGAATTGCTCCCTAGCGGCAATCTAATTCCACTTGGTGATCTAGATTCACTAAACTCTGGAATCAACCTCCAGGGAACTAATTTTGATACTGCTCTACGTATTGGTGACAAGCAGCCCGTAGAAGCCTTGCTATTACGCGATGATGGTTATGGTCTTCGTTATACAGCTGACGAGAATCATTTCCGCCACTGGGTCCTGTATACCAAAGGGCCGGCCGATCAATTTCTGTGCATCGAACCGTACACCTGGCTCCCGGATGCTCCTAACGTTTCCGATGACCCTTCCTTCACGGGCTTGCTGAAGGTAGAACCAGGTCAAAGTCTTGAGCTGTCCACTATGCTGGAAATGATCTATCCCGAGAATTAAAGCAGATATACATTATATCGGTCTTCCCTTGCGTTTACGTAAGAGAAGGCCGATTTTTTGTGCGAGCTTAGTTATTTGGGCTTTCTACCCTTACTTTTAATCGACTAATAATTACCATCCTTAAAACCTTTCGATAGCATGCATGAATTAGCCACTTAGCGCTCATACTATCTTCACAACGGGCGAAGGAGGTGACACACATGGGTCAAGCAGGTCAAGGTCGTAGCAGCCGTTCCAATAACCTTGTAGTTCCTCAAGCAAATGCAGCGTTGCAACAATTGAAATATGAAGCAGCACAAGAGCTTGGAGTAACGATCCCAGCTGACGGTTATTACGGGAACTACACTTCCCGCGAAACTGGTTCTTTGGGAGGTTACATCACTAAACGTCTAGTACAACTGGCAGAACAACAACTGTCCGGTCGTCAGTAACATCGTTATCTTAAGTGTTTTATCCGGCAGAGGTCTTAAAAAGCCTATTGCCGACTAGCTTTCAAACCTCTCACACTTCTTCCAGAAGCTGTGGGAGGTTTTTCTAATTTATAGCCTATAGTCCCAGCTGCAAACAATTTTTATGTAAAACGTTTAACTTAAAAATTGATCAGCACTCTCGGCGTAAGCATTACGGGGAGATCGAATCATCAGATTCGCCATATTATAATTAGACTCCAGCGTAGCATCTACGATTAGCTTGCCCTGTCTTATAGCGAATTCATAGCTGATCTCACCATGAGTCCAACGGCGTTTGTATTTCAGACTCTCCAGTGCCATTAGACGAAAAGAAGACTGCTGGCTCTCCGTTATTCCTTCCTTCACTTCTGTGAATCCACCCCCCCGACCGGCTAAAGGGTGATGACGTATGCCGAATTTGCCAATGGTATTATTTCGTATTTGCACAAATACCGTACCGGAAGATAGCCCTGACAATTCCTCTTGCAGTTCCCTAAACACCAAATCCATCTGTCTTGCTAATGATAGCTGTTCTGTCTTAAGCATATCTTTCCTCCTAAAAGTTTTGTGAGCTTAGCTTCTTCGAGTTTTCTTCGTCTTATAAATCGAACCCTAAATATTTGGGCTAAGGGTCCGTCGCCACTGCGGGGAATGTTTGGACTTCCAGCCGCTGTTCTCTCCAAATTTCTTGAATTCTTACGCGTATAGCGGGTGAAATTCGGAGACAAAGGCGGTCGCTCCCGCTCTTACAGTTCCAAAATCCCCCTCGCCACTCCTTCCCCTTTTCCCAAGTTTCTGGTTCGATTTATATCGTTTTGTGAGCTTAGCTACTTCGAGTTTTCTTCGTACAAGCCGGCTTAGTAAGCGCTTACTTAAGCTTTTTGAGCTGAGCTCATTTGTCTTCCATGCAAGCCTTTTATAAGGCTCAAGGCTCATTATAGACCCCTTACATACGTCCAACAACATTATTCTACAAAATTGGGTTATTATCCCTAGTAATGCGCAAAATTCATAGATCATTCGTATATTAATTTTTATAAACCGGGGGTTTTCGACATTTAAGCATTAAAAAAAGACCCCTTAACCGGGGTCTTTGCGTGTTCACACTGAAATTCCGTTATTTTTTGTGTCCTGAAATTTGTCTTATTTTAGACATTTCACGCTAAATGCTCTGTCATCTCCAAGAACTCGTTAATATCAGCCACGATCAGATCTGTAGCTCCTTGCCAGAAATCCGGTTTTGTCAGATCCACTCCCAAATGTTTGAGCACCAAATCCTCCAATGTCATCACGCCGGTATCCTGCAACAAGCTATCATATTTGTCTGCAAAGGAAGCTCCCTCTTGTAATGCCAGACGATATAAGCCTGTACTGAACATATAACCAACGGTGTACGGGAAATTATAGAAAGGTACATCTGTGATATAGAAATGCAGCTTTGACGCCCAGAAGTGAGGATGATATTCAGAAAGCACACCACAGAAAGCTTCTTTCTGTGCTTCCACCATCAGAGCAGACAGTTCCTCAGCATTTACAAGGCCTTCCTTACGTTTCTCATAAAAGCGAGTCTCGAACAAGAATCGAGCATGAATGTTCATAAAGAATGCCACACTGTTCTGTATCTTCGTTTCAAGCAGAGCCAGCTTCTCCTCTGCATTGCCCGCAGCTTTAACCTGAGCATCAGATACAATCACTTCTGCAAAGGTTGAAGCGGTCTCTGCAACGTTCATTGCATAATTCTGATTAAATACAGGTTGATCATCAAGCAGGTAGGAATGATAAGCATGTCCCAGCTCATGGGCCAATGTTGAAACATTGGAAGGTGTGCCGCTGTAAGTCATGAATATCCGTGATTCTTTACTCTCAGGGAAGGAAGTACAGAATCCACCAGGACGTTTGCCATTACGATCCTCAACCTCGATCCAGTTATTATCAAAGGCACGCTCTGCAAACTCAGCCATCTTAGGACTAAATTTACGGAACTGTGTGACGATATCCTTCGCAGCTTGATCATAAGGGATCTTGCCGGAGGATTTGCCTACAGGAGCTTCGACATCGACCCATGAGAGAGAATCCAGCCCCAGCAGCTTGGCTTTACGCTGAAGGTAGGACACAAGTACAGGTTTGCTATTCGTAATCACGTCCCACATCGTATTTAAGGTGTCCTGTGTCATACGATTGATGCTGAGCGGATCTTTCAGAACATCGTCCCAGCCTCTGCCCTTATAGAGCTTCAGGCGGAAGCCTGCTAAGTGATTTAAGGTATCCGCGCAATTGTCTGCCGCTTCAGTCCAAGCCTCTTCCCATTTATGGAACATCGTTTGACGCACTTTTGGATCTGGATCATCCAGCTTATTAAAAGCTTGACCAGCAGATAGCAGCTTTGTTCCTTCTTCATCCTCAAATGGGATCTTGATCGAGCTCACAATCGTATCATAGTGCCCGCTCCATCCATGATATCCGTCAACAGCTAATTCCAACGCTAAGCTTTCCAGCTCAGGGCTCATCTTCTCACGGGCCAAATCACGGCTCTCGCTCAGTACGAACGTTAAAGGAGCAATCTCTGGACGAGCCATCCACTCAGCCCATACCTTGTCCGTAGTCTGACGAAGGACATTGCTAAATTGCGAGCTGATCCCTTCGAATCCGGCGCGCATGCTTGTCACTTTGGCCGCCAGCCTTACCGCACCCTTGTCCATCTGATTCTGAGCGCCTAGACAGTCTGCGAAGGAAGTGACCTCCACAAGTCTTCCTGAACAGCTCTGAAGCAATGCTATAACCTCATCCAATGCTTTTGTAGACGCAACATCCGTTGGTGCCACAGCATCCTTCACAAAGCCTTGCAAGGATAAAATATCTTTTTCAAGCTTGCTCAAGAACCCTTCTAACTCTGCAGACGAAGAACCCCCCGGAAAAATAGTATCAAGTTCCCAAGTCAGTGATAACGGTTGTTTCATGTGTACTCACCATTCCTTTGCTTTCATTTGACTTTCTTTGTAATTGTCTTAACACCATGGTAAAGTGAATAACGATATCTGAACATTTATAGCCGATAAACTTTAGGAGGGCATCCATATGAAGCCACTACAAATTTCACCGGAAACAGCCATTACGTTATCCAAGCAACTAGGCGTTCCTTTGGAACACTTGATGCATATGCCCCAACATATTTTACTACAAAAAATAGCGGAGCTATCCAAAAAAGAAAATCCCCCACAAACTGAGGGCGAAAATGAAGAGACTCCTTCTGGGAAGGACTCACAATGATTCCATTTAGTCATACCTGGCCTTATGACATCATTCTAGGCGATATGTATGTGCAATACTGTCCATTCTGCAACTCAGAGAATGTGCTTCTGCCTATGAAGCCAAAAGAATTACAAATCGTTCGTGACGGCAAGAAAAAACTGCTCGTCTTCCCCTGCTGCAGCGCCAGTCCTACAGTTATAGATAATGACGGCGATTACCTTTTGTTCGATCGAGCTGTCAGATAAGCAAATCCTAACATTTTCTTTCTACAAAGCGCAGAGGAGAATTTAAATTCTCTTCTGCGCTTTTTGTTGTTCGCAAACATTATGAACTTGAAGACAAGCCTTCGATATCAACTTCAACATCTAGAGCCTCAGCACGCATTTGCTCCCGTAAAATAACCCACTGCTCACGTGCCGCTCGAATCATCGCCGCATCCATGATCTTCTGATCATTAATCAGACGGGAGAACCACATTACAGCCACTGAGTATTCTCCGATGCGCCGATTAAGTTCGCCGATCAGGTACATGAGCCGGGCATCATTGCCGGCAATGCCATCTATTTCATAGACCTTAACATACTCGTCCAAAGAATAGCGTAAAAAACGCTTCTCCTGCTCAGTCTCCCCTTGATAGCGATAGAGCCAAGCAATATGATGCAGCAGACTTGCGATAATCCGATCTTTATCGTTAATACTCTGAGCACATAAAAGCGCCAGCTTATAGGTCTCGAGCGCAGTTTCCCAGTCTCGTTTCTCTCCAAAGTCCCGGCTCTTCCAGCGTTTCCCTACTTGTTCATTAAATGCCTTGCGCTGGCGTTCCGTCAGCTTGTCAGCCGAATTTTCTGTGGAGGCAAACCCGCAATTGGGGCAGACCCGTACAACATAATAATCCGGATTCTCATTTTTATAATACGCGCAGAAATCAGCATCACGCCGAATAGCCTTTTTTAGACTAGGGCGTACCCGCGAGGTTGAAAATTCATTTTCACAGTTGCAACACTTGACCTTAATAGAATATAGGGGTATTAACTCTGTCAAGTACTCTCATTCCTTTCAGGATCAACCTGTCCCTTGTTATTCCTGGGGCATGTTAACAAAATGATGTGCAGGACCTGCAAGGCGGCTAAGCACGAATGAACGCAGTGGTTCTTCGACTCCAGTCTCCACCAGTGCCTCTTTCATACATTGTAGCCACTCCTCAGCACGTTCTGGAGTAATAGGAATATGCATATGCCTTGCTCTCATCATGGGATGTCCATGTAATTCCGAATAAAGTGGACCCCCGCCAAAAAACTGTGTCAGGAATTGATATTGCTTCTCCAGAACTGGAGTAATATCTTCAGGGAACAAGGGTCCCAGCTGCGGATGAAGCTGTACCTTGGCATAGAACACTTCCACCAACCGATGTAGTGCTTCAGCCCCCCCTAGATTGTCATATATACTCTCATTTGGATTCATTGAGGTTACCAGCCTTCTTCCATATTAATGAAACGTTACTTATTTTATTATACCAAAGATAAGCATAACACGGATATCCGTCGAAAGTGCTCTCTAAACTACAGAAAAAAGGCGCTAAACTATAGTTCAGCGCCTGAAGAGTAAGGTTAGTAGGTCCTAAATTCCTCATCACCAGGAGGGACGAGAGAGACCCGGATTACATATACAAAAGCACAAACGAGAACTCCGGCTATAACGCTCATCGCCATCACTCCATCCCATTTAATCGTGTAACAGAGGGTGCATTTATTTATTACATAATATCATAATTCCTGCGAAAAAGCACAGATAATTGTAACCGCTTTCTCCATTTTTTTGTGCTGTTTGTCCCTCTTTTTGCATACATCTAACCATAGACCAGGAGGCGTTAATTATGACTTTTAAAAAGATTGGCGGCCCGCTGCTGGGATTCATATTGGCAGGTTGTATGCTGCTTATGTTACTTCATCCTGAAGCATCTCTTGCCGCAGCCTTACGTGGCCTGGCCATCTGGTGGGACGTGCTCTTCCCTTCACTGTTTCCCTTCTTCGTCATTTCTGAAATCATGCTAGGCTTAGGCATTGTCCATCTCTTCGGCGCTTTACTTGATCCACTGATGCGTCCCCTCTTCGGTATACCAGGCAGCGGTGGTTTTGTCGCGGCCATGGGATATGTATCAGGATATCCCGTTGGAGCCAAATTAACCGCTAAGCTGCGGGAGCAGAAGCTGATCAGCAGAATCGAAGGTGAACGCCTTGTAGCATTTACAACCTCCTCCGATCCTATTTTTCTATTAGGGGCGGTATCCGTTGGGTTCTTTCGCGATGCTTCTTTGGGGCTAATATTGGCACTAGCCCACTACGGAAGTGGCTTAATGGTTGGTCTCCTAATGTCATTTCATGGACGTAAGGAACAAAAGACTCCCACCCAAGACCCAACAAAAAGTAGTTCTGACGTCCCCACTGCTCCAGCAAAACAAGGATTCGGCAGAATACATGCCGCACTCCTTGCGATGTCCGAAGCCCGGCGCAAGGATGGACGTAGCTTCGGGGAGCTGTTAAAAGGAGCGATCCAATCCTCGCTACAGCTTATTATTGTCGTAGGGGGTCTGGTTGTATTCTTCAACGTGCTAATGGAGCTGCTTGCCCGTGCCGGAATCCTGCCCTCACTATTTAGCCTGGCCGGATCTCTCGTCTCCCTTGTTGGAGGGCCTCCCGAATTAGCTCAGGCCTTGATCAGCGGATTATTCGAGGTCACCATAGGTGCTCGTTCTGCTGGTGAAGCCGCTTCTTCCATCCCGCTTCAATTCAAGGTCGCAGCAGCTGCCTTTATTCTCTCTTGGGGCGGATTATCTGTACATGCCCAAGTCGCCAGTATTTTGAACGGTACCGGGCTGCGTTATCTGCCGTTCTTAACAGCGAGACTAATACATGCCGTACTCGCAGCAGGTCTCGTGGTGCTGCTATGGAAGCCTGTGATGGGATCAGGATTGTCTTCTGCCTGGGTCTCTCTGCCAGCCTCCACCGCCTTTACACCTTCAGCCTCTGGTGTCACTGCCAGCCTAGCTCTACTGAGTCTTATACTGGCCGCTGCTCTTCTAGTGTCACTGCTTATTCCTGTCTTTATGGCAATGCTCCGATTGATGCGCCGAAGTTGATTACATATTGTGTTCCGGGGCAAGATTGATTATGATCGGTGTATGACGGAATTATATAAAGGAGCTTGTACATCTTGAGATATTATGTTCTGGACCGCGGTGATGAGCTGTCAATCAAACTTGCCGAGCAATTTCACAAGCTGGCGGCGGAGCGGGATTTGCAACTGGATGCCGAGTCTCCGGAAATCGTCATCTCGATAGGTGGAGACGGCACAATGCTGCACGCTTTTCATACCTTTATCGATCAGATTCCCAACTTAGCCTTTGTAGGTGTGCACACAGGACACCTCGGCTTCTATGCGGACTGGCAAGCAGAAGAGCTGCCCACCTTAATCGATTATATGTGCGGAACCGGTGATACTGAGCCGCAGAAACCGCGCATTGTGAAATATCCATTAATAGAGCTGGAGATTCACAAAAAATCGGGATCTTCGTCTCACATTGCCCTCAACGAATTTACCCTTAAAGGGGTGGATGGAACTATAATGATCCAAATCGACATCAATGATGTCACCTTCGAAATGTTCCGGGGCGATGGACTTTGTATTTCAACTCCCTCTGGCAGCACCGCTTATAACAAAAGCCTTGGGGGCGCTATGGTTCACCCTTCAATAGAAGCGCTGCAGATTGCCGAAATCGCGTCTATTAACAACCGTGTATTCCGGACAATGGGCTCTCCGCTACTACTGCCGAAGCATCATCATTGTGACATTTTTTCATGTAAAGACCAGCGCTTGCTGCTCACCGTAGATCATAACAACATTCCTGTTGATGATCTGATTTCAGTACGCTGTCAAGTTTCAGACAAAAAAGTCAGCTTTGCAAGGTATCGTCCGTTTCCGTTCTGGAACCGTGTCCGTGAAGCTTTCTTAGTCTGAAATCAGGGGATCAAAAAGCTGGAGATTTCAATATCTCCGGCTATTTTTGGTGTGACAAAACTAACACCAATTGATAGACATAGAGAGAAATCAAATGGTATAATGAGGCTATTTTACAAAGAGTTACATAAAAGGAGAGAGTACTGTTGAAAAAATTATTATCCCTCTTGAGCATAAGTCTTCTGGCCCTGATACTGGCGGTCCCGGCTTTTGCTGCTTCAAAACCGATTGATGTTTATATCAACGGCAGTAAGGTTTCCTTTACCGCAGGAACCCCATACTTAGCGAACAATTCTGTACTTGTCCCTTTCCGGGTCATCTTCGAAAAGCTTGGACTCCAGGTGCTTTGGGATGCCAAGACTGGAACAGTAACAGGTAAAAGTTCAAATCTGGCGATCAGCCTGAAAATTGGCAGCAACCGCGCAACCGTTAACGGAACCGTGAAAAAACTGACCACCGCACCAGTCTCCTCAGCTGGCACTACATACATTCCTTTACGTTTTATCGCAGAGGCAACCGGAGGCACAGCCGTCTGGAATTCAACCAGCAGAAGCGTGCAAATTACCACCCCAGTATCCAAAGATAAGGACGAAGCAGCGATTACAGCATTAATCCGTTTGTCTAATAAATATTTCAATGAAGAAAAAGCAATTAGCTTCTATTCCCTTATGGATTCAGAATCCTCTAATGCGGAGTCGGTGGCGGATCTTAATGCATCCTTTGAGATTTTTGATATAAAAAATACTATTGAGAGTTTGGAAATCATTGATATTTCAGGCAATGATGCTACTGTATATACACTGGAAAGCTCTCGCCGGACAGGTGGGGCCTATACGCCAGATACAGAGGACGAATACATGTATACACTTGTCCGCAAGAATGGAAGCTGGAAAATATCCTCTGTGGAATCCCAAAGCTCCGTGATACTGCTGACTCATGAACAAGCTCTAAAAACAGCAGCTAACATTCCTCAAAATGATGCGGATGCCATCAAAGGTAATATCACCAAATATTATCAAGCTATGAATGAACAAAATTCGGCTGCTGTTCTCTCCACCATGACTTCATACGGAGAAGAATATGATACCTCCCTTAAGGAAGATCTGGAAGATTTCTTTACTTCATATGACGTCACTTATACTCCAAGCGTTTCGAATATCTACTATTTTAGCGCCAAAGAAGCCGCTATTTATGTAGAAAGCAAAGAGAAGGATGCCAGTGAAGAGGAAACTTTTGAGCAAGGCACGATCTTCATTTTATCCAAGTCGGATAACGGGGTATGGACTACTGATAACACCTACAGCGTTTACTATAAACTTGTGAAATCCTAACAACCATACGTCACAGAAAGTTAATTCGTGCAGTGTATACTTTCTTATCTTATAAATTATATAAAAAGGGCGTATGATTCCATGAAATTTAATAAAGTAATAAGTGCACTTCTAGGCAGCTGTCTGGCTTTATCCCTAACTTTTGCTCCAGTGGTGTCTGCTGCCGATGCCGCTCAGGCATCTACAGATAACCGTGATCTTATCAATGAAGTCATGAATATTCTGGAGAACTATAACCTCTCCGGTGTAGATAAGGATACCTTGATTCGTGGAGCCATTGACGGCATGGTGAACACCCTGGATGATCCCTATAGCCAATACTTCAATACCGAGGAAGCGGCACAATTTGAACATGATGTTGATCTGGAATACGTTGGTATTGGTGTTAGATTGCAATATACCGCAACAGAGCTCTACATCGAAGACATAACACCCGGTTCGCCTGCAGAACGAGCAGGTCTGAAACGCGGCGATACGATAGTCAAAATTAACGGAATCCCCGTTGAAGAGACTGAAGGTGACGAGTTAAGCGGAGCCGCAGGCACCAAGGTCACTCTGCAGGTGCTCCGGAATGGAGTGTCTAAATCATTTCGTGTAACCCGGAATGAAATCAGCTCAACTTCCGTTACCGGAACCATTGTTGGACAGAAGATAGCCTACATCACACTGAGCGGTTTCACACAGAATTCCGATGAAGAATTTGCCGCCATGCTGAAAAAGATGCGCGCAGCAGGTATGAAATCGATGGTGCTTGATTTGCGTGACAACTTAGGCGGCTATATGGATTCGGCATACAACATTACCTCCAATTTTATGGATAAAGGCATTATGATGTATACCTCTGATCAAACCGGAGCACTTACTCCAGTAACGATTACCAGCGGCAGCAAAATAGGCGTACCCGTCGTTATTCTAACGAATGAGTACACTGCCAGCGCTTCTGAGGCGCTTACAGGCGCATTACGTGATAATAAGCTCGCTACCGTCGTAGGCACTCGTTCTTTCGGCAAAGCACGTATTCAGAGCCTGCTTCCAATGTCTAATGGAGACATGCTGAAGCTGACTACGCAGAAATACCTAACTCCAAATAAAGAAGACTTTAATCACATCGGCCTTGCACCGGATATTGAGGTTAAAGGCAAAACTGCACAGCTGATTACCGCTCTTCAGATTGCAGGAATGAAAAGCATTGAGGTTTCCGGTGATCATCATATCTTGAACGTCAACGGGGTTGCCTTTGCTGGTAATGTGGGTCTAATAAAGCAAGGAGATAAGACTTATGCTTCTTCGCTCGTATTAGGTGCACTGATCGAAGGCGACATCACATGGGATGCCAAGAACAAAAAAGTCATCGTAACGAACGGGGCAGGTAAAGCGACCGGCTTTACATTGTCCTCCAAAGAGGCGCTTTCTCAGAACGGCGAGACCTTCATTGAATTAAATGCCTTTAAGAAGAAGTTCCCTGCGCTTGTATGGAGTTACAATGCAACACAGAAACAATTGAAATTATCTGTAAAATAGATCCTTAATCTCACTAATCATTAAGCTGCTGAATCAAGCACCAATGAGTAAAAACAGGAGTTGTCACATAAGCCATGAAATGGCCGTTGGGACAACTCCTGTTTTTTGTTTAGTTTGATAATATTTGCACCTACGAAACATCTGTAGCACCTATCGGACATGGATGACCCTAAACGCAATATTAATCCATATTTGTTATGCTATCGGACTCCATAGTCGCTATTGGTATGAAAAACACCATAATTACGCCTCTTTCTAACGAATAGCATCATTGGAGTCCGAAACACCGCTCAAAAGGCTGAAAATTCGCAAATAACGGCATCTGGGTCCTTAAGCCTTAGGGGATGATGAAACTGCTGGGTCAAGCAGCCAACGACTAACAGCAAAGAGCAGCAGAGCAACACACAGTAGCACAGCAACACCGAGCGGCACAGCAACACCGAGCGGCACAGCAACACCGAGCGGCACAGCAACACCGAGCAGCACAGCAACACCGAGCCACACAGCAACACTGAGCAACACCGCAACACTGAGCCACACAGCAACACCGAGCAGCACAGCAACACCGAGCAACACTGAGCAACACAGCAACACTGAACAGCACAGCAACACAGCAACACCGAGCAACACAGCAACACAGCAACACCGAGCAACACAGCAACACTGAACAGCACAGTAACACTGAACAGCACAGCAACACAGCAACACCGAGCGGCACAGCAACAGCAGAGCAGCGATCTCCAAGTAACGGGAGAAACGCTGCTCTGCTATTTTTTATAAGAAAAAAAGCTGGCTCATTCGTAGAAGGACTCTACTTATGGTTCAGCTTTCATCATTAAGGTTGTGAATTTTCTATGTTTTGATTGTTCTGGTTGTTTTGGTTGTTTTGAGCGCTTTGAGGTTTTGGTGTGTTTTGGGGCTTCTGAGACTGACCTTGTGGCGGTCTGCCTTGGAAATCCTTTTTGGATTTCTTGCCCTGTGAATCCTTGCCCCGGTGATTTCGGCTCTGATGTTCTCTCACAGGTCTATCCTTCGCCATATTGTCCTTAGAAGAAGTCATCTCTTTAAATGCCAATGAGTGATTCGAGCCTTGCTTAGAGGATGTTTCTTTAACAGAGAACTCTTTATCTGCAGCCGCTTCATCACTAGCTTCCGATTCTTGCTCCAAGGCCTCTTCATCACTCGGCTCTGGTATTTCTTTGATTAAAATATCCTTGAACATGCCTTCCTGTGGTACCTCTTTCAATTTATGCAGCACAAAATAAGCGCAGCCAAAATTGCAGTATTCATTAATATAATCAACCATACCCGAAATCGCTGTATCCCGATTCACCTTAGGATGGTTGTCCCGGTAAAAACCTTTCAAACGCAACTGACTGTAACCCCAGTCACCGATAATATAGTCGTATCTTTCCAGCACCTCGCTATATCTCCCGCGAAACGCCTCCGGATTCCAACCATCCTTATGATCCAACATAAGTTCATAGCCTTTTCCGCCTATTACGATCAAACCTTTTGTCGCCTGCCTTTCTTTGGGTATCGTGGCGTTGATTATGCCGCCATCTATGTGGAATATTGGGCTTTCGATCGCTGTTCTAGAACCGCTCCTACAGCACCAATATTCCCCTCCGATGACGCAAATCAACGATTTTTATGGGTAACCTAAGAGCAGAGATATCAGAACGCTGTCGCTTCTGCCTCCTCTTACTAACATTCTCCGTGAATTAAACCACAGAAAAGCAATAATTAGCTAGAAGAAACCGCACGCTCCTCGCGAGCTTGAGCTGCAGACTTCACCTGCTCATGCGCATGATAAGAGCTGCGAACTAGCGGGCCTGATTCCACATGGCTGAAGCCACGCTTCATTCCCTCTTCCTTCAACAGTGCAAATTCCTCCGGTGGATAATATTTCTCCACATTTAAGTGTTTTGGAGTGGGTTGCAAATATTGTCCTAAAGTCAATATATCACAATTTACGGCTCGCAAATCATCCATTGCTTGTAAAATCTCATTCCACTCTTCACCGACACCAAGCATGATGCTCGATTTGGTTGGAATATTGGGTTTCATTTCCTTGGCTCTACGCAGCAATTCCAAGGAACGAGGGTACTTCGCTTTAGCCCGTACACGATCTGACATCCGTTCCACGGTCTCAATATTATGATTAAGAATGTCTGGATTACTGTTCATGACAATCTCAAGACTATTCCGGTCTCCTAAAAAGTCTGGAATAAGCACTTCAACACTACATAACGGAAGGCGTTTACGAATCGCCGCTACCGTCTCAGCAAAAATCTGAGCGCCACCATCCGCAAGATCATCGCGGGCCACACTAGTCACCACACAGTGACGAAGATTCATTTTCTCTGCAGCTTCAGCTACACGTTCAGGCTCCTGCAGGTCCAGTTCTGTAGGCATCCCTGTATTCACTGCACAAAAACGGCATGCGCGTGTACAAATATCACCTAAAATCATGAAGGTAGCCGTACGGTTTGCCCAGCATTCATAAATATTCGGACACCTAGCTTCTTCACATACGGTATGTAAAGTTTTGGAACGCATCATGCTTTTGATTTCCTGATAGTTGTCACCGGTAGTTAGCTTAATCTTAATCCAATCCGGTTTAGGTTGCTTTGCTGTTTTATTAGACAAAATGATAAACCCCGCTTCCTCCTGAATGTGATGCTGCAGATGAAAGTTGCTGCCTCATATTATAACATGTGCGATTTACAATTGCCTGTTTTTGTGAAATATGCAGGGTGTATCATCTGGAATTTCCAGCGAGATTTTTCTGGTACCTTTAGACAAGAACGGATAAAAAGTAGCATTTTGCACCAATCTATAAAAAAGCTTCATCCGAAGTAACTACATTCAATTTAATGCCCGGACAAAAGGAGGCTGTTATCTTGCTGGCCCTATTGAAGAATATTAAAGACCGGAGAACCCTGTTATGCCTGTCCGCGGCCGCTATCCTCTGGGGTGGTTTAAACCTTCCCGTTTCAGCAGCTGTAGCGCGGCCTACAATCCAACCGGTGATGAGCAGCGGGGATCCCGCTAGTGCTAGCAAAGAAGCGCAATGGTCTGGCCGAAGACAGCTTTATGAGCAAATGAGCGCAGCTACTGGTATCCCGTGGTTTAGGTTCGCAGCCATTGATCAATATGAACGCACGCTCGCCAAAAAGGGAGCCTCAGGGCAGCCTGTCTCCACGCGCCTTACAGCCATAAAGATCCCGGCACCGGTATGGGCTGGTCCACTCAATCCGGATCAAGGGGATACTTCCCCGAACTCCATTAGCTTCTTTGATGGTTTTGGCAGTGATGGCTCAGGAGACGGGATTGCTGATCCAGAGAATGATGCGGACGTTCTGTATAGTATGGCTAGACACTTATTGAAGTATGGACAATCCGCTAGTGATTTCAGTATCGGGGTCTGGGAGTATTATCACAATGGCCGCGCCTCGCAGCGCATTACCCAGTTCGCGAAGTTATATGAACATTTTGGACGGCTGGACCTATCCGGCAATGCCTTCCCGCTTCCCTTAAGTAACCTTTATTCTTATCGTAGCACTTGGGGCACTGGAAGAAGCTGGGGTGGAGCACGTATCCATGAAGGAACAGATTTATTTGCACCTCAAGGAGTGCCAGTCCGAAGCACCTGCTTTGGCTTAGTGGAGACAAAAGGCTGGAACCGGTACGGCGGCTGGAGAATCGGGATTCGCGATATTGAGAACCGTTACCATTATTACGCTCATCTATCTGGATATAACAAAACCATTTCTCGCGGAGATATAGTCACCCCCGGTGAAATTATTGGCTGGGTAGGCAGCTCGGGTTACGGCAATCCCGGAACACAAGGGAAATTTCCTCCGCATCTACATTTTGGCATTTACCGCGATCGCGGAATTACCGAATGGGCTTTTGATCCGTTTCCGTTGCTGAAACAATGGGAGAATCAGGAATATAGAGACTTAAAGAACAAAAGAAGCAAAAAAAGTGCCGTAAATTAGAATAAGGTCCCTTTCCTTAGAGAGGGGCCTTTTCTTTTTTAATACAACATCAAACAGCCGAATGGTTCAATGCTGACCGTAAGCTTATTATTATTTTTAAAAATTACTCCAGACAATAAATCAGTTAATTCGTTCTTATCAGCTCGATATGGGCTAAGCTCTAGTTGGTAAGGGTTTGGAGAATTATTGATAATCAGCCCTATCTTTTCGTGCTCCACACCTCGTATGTAACCAAGCACATTACGAACTTCATCAGTAAACCAAGGACGGAAGGAACCTTTGCGCAGAACCTCATGACTTTTTCTCAGAGAAATCAACTGTTGATACCACTTATGCAGCACTGCATTCTGAGCTTGTTCTTGCCATATCATAGCTTTTCTACAGTGGGGGTCCGTCGCCCCTTCCATCCCAACCTCATCCCCGTAATAGATCATTGGAATGCCGATATAGGTTATCTGGAAAAAAACAGCCAGCATCATACGTTCAACAGCGGTACCCAAGCGGTCCCAACCACGCCCACCTTCTTTACACGCCGTAAGAAACCGCAGGGTATCATGGCTGCCAAGCAACTGAAACATAGCCGAATTCGCCTGGTCATTATACAACGCCTCCTGATGGAGCAATTGCTCCATAAAGCGAACTGGCCCCGTCGATTGTTCCGCAAAAAATTCTAATACTGCATCACGAAGCACATAATTCATTCCTCCATCGAACTGATCCCCTCTAAGCCATGGCCCAGAAGCATGCATAATCTCACCGATCAGCAGGATTTCAGGATATTCAGATTTGAGTTCTTGCCGAAACCGGGACCAAAAACGCGGATTAACTTCATTGGCCACATCCAGACGCCAGCCGTCAATCCCTGTCTCGCGCACCCAATACTTCGCAACCTCAATCATGTAATTCGCCGTATCCGGATTATCCATGTTCAGCTTTGGCATATGCGCTTCAGCTTTGGCAAACGTTTCATAATTGGGTACAGGGGTCTGCGTAACCGGAAAGGAATGAATGAAGAACCAATCTTTATACGGAGATTGCTCTCCTTTTGCCAACACATCCTTAAACGCGAAAAAGCGGTCTCCCGAATGATTAAACACAGCATCTAAAATCACTTTGATTCCATGTCTGTGCGCCTGGCCGACCAGTGCCTTCAATCCTTCCGTATCCCCAAATACTGGATCAACCTTATAGTAATCGGAGGTATTATATTTATGCTCTGAAGGAGACTCAAAGACAGGCGTCATATAAACAACGTTTACTCCTAACTGTTGCAGGTAGGGCATTTTGTCAGAGATGCCTTGTAAGGTCCCTTCGTTATAACTGCTGGGATAGATTTGATAGGTTACTGCATCCATGCTCCATGAAGGTAACTTCAACGCCTCAGAATGATGGAGATATGCATATTGAAAAGAACCCGCACGTTCCCGGTTCTCCGACGCCCCTCTCTCTCCATACCAGACATATTCACCCGCAGGATTAGTTACATGGAATAGATATCTGCATTTTTTAGTAGGGGTCTCAATGACCGCTTCATGTATCTCATAAACACCTGCCGACCCAATCCGCTCCATCTGCAAGGGAACTTCATGCCCCGGAGAATCATAACGGTCTGAGTAGATGACGGTACAGGATAATTGCTGTCCAGCTTGCGTGAACAGTCTGAGCTTCAAGATGCCCGTACCCATAGGATAGGCAAACGGATCTTCACTTGTATGATATAAAAACCATGTATGAGGCATAACTTCTAAACTCCTTTTTATGCTTTTATCGTTAAATCTATAAGACTTATTGTGATTAGAGAGACTGCTAAATTTGTGTTATTATGGTTACAAATACCGTTCCGGATTATGAGGGGAAGACAATGAAAGTAACCATTTCTGATATTGCCAAAGCAGCCAATGTGGCTAAATCTACCGTATCCAAAGTATTAAACGATTCCCCAAAAATATCACAGGAAACGAAACACAAAGTTCGCGAAATTATGAAGCAAATGAACTATACACCAAGTAGTATCGCTACCGGATTAGCCAGACAAAGCAGCTGTAATATTGGTCTCCTGGTCGATATGTCCAAGGAAAGTGAATTTCTAAACCAATTTTTCTACAACATCATCGGTGGAATAGAAAGTGTAATTGCGCCTTTAAAATACGAGCTGACTATTTCCAATGTGCAGCATAGTAGTCCGGAAGGACATTTTCTAAATAGACTTGTATTCAGCAAACGTGTCGACGGAATCATAGCGAATAACTCCGTACTAACGGAAGAGCTTTGCGAAGAACTGAACCGCTTGGAGTTTCCCTACATCTCCATCGGCGAAATTATGACTCCCGGAAGCTGGGTTGATTTCGATAATGAGGCAGGCGGCAGCATGCTGACCTCACATTTAATAAAGCAGGGGTACTCCAAAATAGCCTTCATAGGCGGGCAGCAGCAGGAAAAGATTTATACCCATCGTCTGAGTGGATATTTGCAAGCATTGCAGCAAGCAGATCTTGCCGATCAGCAGCAATGGATTATCAATTGTAAGGCTGATGAACATGAGAGCTATCATGCTGCACTTGAGCTTCTACAGAGCGAAGATCGACCAGACTCCGTAGTATGCATGAACAGCTATGTTGCCTTCGGGGTGCTTCAAGCTGCAAAATCACTGGATATTCATGTTCCCTCACAGCTCGGCATTGCCGCATTTGATGAATATCCTCTGTCCCGTTACACTACGCCTCCTCTAACCTCGCTAAATATCGACACCTTCCAGCTGGGGGTATCTTCAGGCGAGCTGCTGATGCAACGCATTCGTAATAACAACATACCCTCTAGGCATTTGCTTCTCGAGCCAGAACTCATTCCTCGTGAGTCAACTATGAGATCGCAGTTCCCGGCGGGAACGTAGTGAAGAGGCGGGAAGCTTGGTTGCGCTTGTATAGCTGACTGAACTTTATTGCGCTGCGTGCTGTTTTGGCTTGATTGTCTAGAGTAACTGAGCTTGATTGAGCTTGTATAGCTGACTGAACATTATTGCGCTGAGTGCTGTTTCGGTTTGATTGTCTGGAGTAACTGCTTTAGCTTGATCGAATTTGAGTAGCTAAAATGGCTACATCGGATTTAATTGCATTTTGTGCAATACAAATCCTTATAGGATGGGTAACATTCGATTTAATTGCACTTTGTGCAGTCAAAACTCATAAAATCGGTAAAAAACAGCCTTTTTCCTGAATTCTACTGCACAAAATACAGTTAAATCTTTCTACCAGCTTCAAACAGAAAGTTTAATTGTACTTTCTGCAATTAAAAAGCTTCATACTGCTTACCAAGGAGCGGCCCCATACGGGAGCCGCTCCTTGTTGTGTTTAAGCTGTAGATATTATGAAGCTTATAGATCCTTCCAGCGCTGAACCGTCAGATTTACGGTTTGTGCACCGCCTGATGGCGTAAGGGTTCGATTGGAAAGATCCGATCCATTCGAATTCACCTCCACATTAGTCCAAGCACCTCGTGTAACTTTGTATTGAATTGCTGTTCCCGCCGGTAGACTTAGTGTGATGGAGTAAATACCATCACTGCCCTTCGTCAGTTGGTAGTTCGGATCTGCCGCATTCCAGCTATTGAAGGAACCGGAGAGATAAACGGGACCACTCACAGGAGTAGACGCAGGAACAGTTGCTCGGAATGTAACACTATCCGCTTGTGGCTCTCCTGCGGTGATGTTGCCATTCACCATACTCCAGGTGCCCGCAGCAAAATGATAGTTATTGCCTCCATTGTTATCCCATGTGCCACTGCCATTATTAAAGGCTGCGGTCAGCCCAGCTGCCGTGTCCAACTGAATCGTAACCGCCTTATATCCTGTAAAAGCAGAAGCTTGAAGCTGCTCGCCTGGAGACGTCGTCCAGACCGTTGAACCATCGAGCTTATAATGGATATAAGAGCTGCTATAAGCCGCATTCTTATAATAGATCGTTGCCGTACTACCGACAGGTGTTGCCGTTGGTGTTGGCGTTACGGTCGGTGTTGGCGTTACGGTTGGTGTTGGCGTTACCGTTGGCGTCGGTGTTGGCGTTACGGTTGGTGTCGGTGTCGGCGTTACCGTCGGAGTTGGCGTTGGTGTTACCGTCGGTGTCGGTGTCGGCGTTACCGTTGGTGTCGGCGTCACGGGTCCACCCGATTGAATATTGCCAGTTGGTGTATAGGTCCAGGTGCCGGTACTAAATAAATAGTTGCTGCCCCCATTACTGTCCCAAGTGCCGCTGCCATTGTTAAAGCAAGCTTCAAGCTGGCTGGCTGAGCCGATATTAATCGTTATTTTGTTGTAGCCTGCTACATCAGAGACAGGTATCGCCACACCCGGTGATGTCGTCCAAGTTCCGCCTGCAGGGCGATAATGAATATAAGGCGAGGCATAGCCCTGCTTATAGTAAATAGTGACACTGTTCCCCGCTGGTGTTGTCACTGAAGCAATCGCGCTAAGGAGGGATAGATTGCCTGCTGCATCCATTGCTTTTACCGTATAGTCATACGTAGTACTGGCAGATAATCCGTTATCTGTATATGAAGTAGTTGCGGATGTACCCACTTTTACGCCGTTGCGATAAATTTCATATCCGGTCACACCTACATTGTCGGTGGAAGCGGTCCAGCTTACTAAAGCACTGGATGCATTTTGAACGGTTGCGGTCACGTTAGTGGGTACAGTTGGAGCAACTGTATCTGTAGGAAGCTGTTGTTTGGCATAGATTTTGGCTGCATTTGCACCCACGGTTACAGTGATCTGCTTGCCAGTTGCTCCACCCGATTGTACGGTTACCGTATCCGAAGTGTTCAACTGGTTATAAAGAACCGTCCCGACTGCCAAGCTGCTCTCTGCACGCAGTGGAATGGTAACGGTCTGCGAGCCGCTGGATTTATTACTGAATACGGAGATAACTTCCTGCCCCAGATTAGTTCCAGTGTCAATACGACGTGAAAAAGCATATAAGTTCTGTGCAGACCACATTTCACGTTGAGTGCCTGTACGGAGTGCCGGATTATTTTTCCGAATCTCATTAAGTTTGGCTACGTGCTTGTAGGTGCTGGCATTCTCATTAAAATAATTCTCTATTACATTGCCGTTTGCATCCCGTTTCACCATTGACCAGCGGTTCCAGGTATCGGCGATGCCTCCCGTCATAATCTGCCCATTACCATTGCCTTTGTTCTGTTCCGTACCTTGGAAGACAACGGGTGTTCCACGCACTGTAAAAATAAAACTCAAAGCGTTCTGCAGCTTATCTACGCTTCCTCCAGCTTCTGTGAGAAAACGATTGCGGTCATGATTGTCGATAAAGGTAACCATGTGATTTGCATTTCCGTTATAGTAGGAATCCTGTGCCAAGGTGCTTTTAATATTGGAGTCAAAAGACTGCCCATATGCGAAGCTATTTAGAACGGAGAAGAACATTGGGAAATCAAGCATGCCCCACTCCTTGTTGTTGCCGACCCAGCGCGAGACAAATTCAGCATTGCCGTCAAAATTCTCGCCAAAGGTATTAACCCCCAGATAATTTTGCAATTCACCAATATCAGTCGGCTTCATCAGCTTGGCTGCGTCTACACGCGCACCATCTGCCCCTGTATAGTCAAACCAGCCTTTAATCGAATCAAATATGGCCTTTTTAGCAGCAGGGACATCGAAGTCAATGTCATCCAGTCCGCCTAGATCATGATTTTCTAAGTAATCCTGTGCCCATTGATCGTATCTTCCGTCTGCCAAAGACCAGTTGATATCTCCGTTATGGTGATACCAAGCCGGGTTATTGAAAGGAGCTGCTGGCTGCAGACTAGGGATATCATAGTAGGCTTGGGTACCCAGCATATAATCCCCGATATGGTTTGGCACAACGTCTATAACTACCTTGATGCCAACCGCATGTGCGGAATCCACTAACTCCTTCAGCTTCTCCTTTGTACCGAAGTAGGGATTGGCTGCGTTAGGGTCCTTAACGTTGTACCCGTGATACGCCGTGTTTTTACCACTGCCATTGTTCTCCCGATTCGTCATCTGCGGCTCCGCCACTGGGGAAATCCAGATCGCGGTGTAGCCCATATTTTTAATATAAGACAGCTTGTCGATCACTCCTTGCCAATCTCCGCCTTTCATATAACGGAAATCTTCTTCAGAGTTCTCGCCATAGCGAATTGCCGCTCCCGTAGCATTGTTGGAAGAGTCCCCGTCATTAAACCGGTCAACCATAATCTGATAAATGGTATCATTCTCGTTAATCGTACCGATGCTGGCTGCATCTGCCTGTTGTGGCGCTAAGACGAATAAATTAATCACAGTAGAAAGAAGAATAGATGTAATCAGAACGGGCACGTACCATAACTTACGTTTCATCGCGCGCATCTCCCTCTCTTATTAAAGCGTATTCATAACACACTAAAACCTACTTCTTGGATTAAAAACGACCTTTCCAGCGATGTTTTTGGCATAGAAACAAACGAATTTTAGGGAAACCGGTTTCCCTACTAAAAATTACCATGACACCGGACGCGTTGTCAAGCCTTAAAATTGAAATGCACAACAAAAAAAAAGCTCCTATTTAGGAAGCTCTTGGAGTTGAATATTTACTGTTTGAGTTCAGCGTCCCGCCGTCTGAATAAACTGCAAGACCTCATTCATAATTCGGTCCTTCTCTTCACAATGGCACACCATATGACCACTGTTGTTGACCATCAGCACCTGTTTTTGGGTTGCCTTGATCATATGATGTCGTAGGTAATCGGCGCTTCTAGTCTTCACTAGATGATCTCTTTTTCCTTGCACGATCAGGGTTGGAGTCTCAATATGCGGATAGACAGAAAAGCTCTCACGAACCAATCGCTGGAACTCTCGAGTTGCTTTTGGAGGCGTTGAACTGAATTTACTAATATAAGTTTTTAGCATGGAAAAGCTCCCAAGAGTCTTAATAATTTCTACAGGATTCAGCGGAAACACAGGGGTAGACAACAAAGTGAGAGATTTAATCCAAGGTTTATAGCGCACGGAAAGATGTGAAGCAATAAGAGCACCGGTTGAAAAACCGATCAGATGAACGCCGTCATTTGTCTTTAACAGCTCTGTTAATTCATCCTCAGCACTTTGCTGCCAATCATGTCGATCCGAATGCAGTAGATCATTCCTGCTGCCCCCGTGCCCCTTCAGGGTAAATGTTCTGGAACGATAATTATGCTGCTCCATAAACTGGGACAAGGGAGAGATTTCATGCTCACCTCCGGTAAAGCCATGAATAAATAAACAACTTTCCATAATTGTCCCTCTTTTCACATTCCAAACTGAATTCCAACTTTATTGTATAATGCCAATCCCCTTTATTTTCTATTCATTCCAACCTTCTATGTAAAACCTTAACCAAATGATGTCAAGGTTTACCACCGTTATAGGTTCAAAAAAAAATATAAACTCTATTGCTCCCACCAAAGAAGACCAAGTGCAGAAGTAATCGTTAAGCCTACAGCCGAGCTAGATGAAGTTACGTTAGCACAAATAGCAGTCCCCGGCGGAACGATGATGCTGCCCGTAAAGTTCTGTGAGAAAGCGCCTGGAGCTAATTGATAATTGTAAAGTGTCGTCCCCCCGCTAATTGCCGCTGTTGAAGATTGAACGGTCATCGCACTTGTAGCCGCGCTTCCGAGATTATTATTGGTTGGTGTCAAGGTTGCAGGAGAGGTTAACGTCCCTCCTTTTACAATTGTAAAGCTTCCAGACATAGCCGATAGCAGAGAAGATCCGCCGATACTGCCGCTAATACGAGAGATATATACGGTTTTCCCGCTACCAGCAGCATTACTAATCCGAATAGAAGTAATTGCAGAAATAAGACTAAGTACGACCAAACTAGACGCGGATGTGTTGGTAGAATACAAGACCGCAGCCTTCGAAGCACTTATTTCAGGTGGCGCGCTGATATCCGGAGATTGGAAGGTATTGACCATATCCACAAAAAGAGGTTGATCATTGTCGTTAAACACATATTGATTAGGCATGATTATCCCCTCCCATTTCTAATATTCCCACCAGCTGATAGATGTTGTCGCTGCTGAAGTTCCCGATGCAATCGTGATGGACGTGGTTATGGAATTTCCGGGAGGAACAACGATTTGTCCAGTAAAATCAACAATGACGGGACCCGCTGCCAGTAATATAGATACTAGAGTGGCCGGACCTCCCGTAGGGGCAGCAGTCGAGGTTCTGGCCGTCATCACACTGGTTAACGCACTTCCAAAATTAAAATTTATCGGTGTAACGGTAGTCCCGGTGACCGTAGCGTTCCGAAGCAGAGACAAAGTAACAGCAGCTGTTGCCGAGCTAGCTGCAACACGGGATACATACAATGTACGTCCGCTGCCTGCCGGATTACTAATCTGAACAACTAACGGTGCAGCAGTCGTTACCGTAGAAGTAAAAGGGATTCCAAACAATAGCCCCGCCTTAGCCGCTCCTCCCTCCGGAGCTGAATCTATACCAGGTGCAACATACGTGTTGACTTGTTCTGTAAAGAGTGGCTGGCTACTCTGATTAAAGACTGAATCGTTTGGCATGCGCTACCCTCCCCGTACTTGAGCTTATCTTATTTTATGCCGCTCTAAGTAACAGGTTGTTTGGGAATGTGCGTATTTTTGCTTTCACAGCCCAATCACCTCTTATTTTTCACCATATATTATTATCACCATTCGAATGGCTAAGGATTGTCCCTAACGGTTCGCGGCTTATTGAACTGCGGTTTATTGATGCTCAGGGCTCAAACGACGGTTAGGGTCCTTTTATGGATAGGGTTCCAGAAAACCCGTAGGAGGTGAATGAAATCCATAACGGTCTGGAACTAAAAAAGCGCAGCAAAATAAAACACTCAAAAAAACAGGGGAATTGTTCTAGAAATCCGCAATCATTTCCACCTCCAAAGGGTCGAAGAAACCGCCGTAAGGTGACGATCAGTCCTTTATTTTCCGAGCATCAATTTATCGGATTCCCCGTGTCCAGCTCCATTTCACCTCTGCCTTGGCAAAAAAGCGGAACTAAAACGATGATCTCTTACGCAGTTATGAACCAAGGAGACCACCCTGTTAGCGTCCGCTTGGAGATTAGTCCGAACAGTTTTGATTCTTTTATAGATTCAGAAGAGATCGTGGCTGCAAAAGAAATGAAGGTGCTAGTGCCAAGCAGATTTTTAAAGTGGACTCGGATATCCGCCTCCACGCAGCAGTCAACGGGTTTAGGCAAAATTGATGTATACGTCCAAGCCCAGTCTATAGGTATGAGTTAACAATTTTATAAGAGAGGGACGAGGAACTTTGCCTAACTACAGCTCTTTTCAAGCTAATCCCGATAATCTACGAACGCTTATTTTTGGCCGGGATGCCTCGCTGATTGATCATCCGCTCACTACAGATCCAGGCGGAAATCTAACGACAATTATCCTAGATGGTACGATTTCCAATATACTCGGAGCTACCATCACTGCGGGTACTTTGTCCTCAGCGGGAACAGTTACTAACATTCTTAACGGGACAATCACCAGCGTACTCGGAGCTACCATCACAGCGGGTACCTTGTCTTCCGCAGGTACGGTCACCAATATCCTTAACGGGACCATTACCAGCGTACTTGGAGCTACCATCACCGCCGGTACTTTGTCCTCAGCAGGTACGGTCACCAACATTCTTAACGGGACCATTACTAGCGTACTTGGAGCTACCATCACTGCGGGTACTTTGTCTTCCGCAGGTACCATTACTAACATTCTCGAAGGCACGATTACTAGCGTGCTCGGAGCTACGATTACGGCTGGTACCATTACTAGTGTACTAGGCGCAACTATTACCGCGGGTACTTTGTCCTCAGCAGGTACGGTCACCAATATCCTTAACGGGACCATTACCAGCGTACTTGGAGCTACCATCACCGCCGGTACTTTGTCCTCAGCAGGTACGGTCACCAACATTCTTAACGGGACCATTACCAGCGTACTTGGAGCTACCATCACCGCCGGTACTTTGTCCTCAGCAGGTACGGTCACCAACATTCTTAACGGGACCATTACTAGCGTACTTGGAGCTACCATCACAGCCGGTACCCTTTCATCCGCAGGTACAGTAACCAATCTCTTAAACGGGACCATTACCAGCGTGCTTGGAGCCACAATCACCGCGGGTACTTTGTCCTCAGCAGGTACGGTCACCAATCTCTTAAACGGGACCATTACCAGCGTGCTTGGAGCCACAATCACAGCCGGTACTCTGTCCTCCGCAGGTACAGTAACCAATCTCTTAAACGGGACCATTACCAGCGTGCTTGGAGCCACCATTACCGCTGGTACGCTCAGCAGTGTGACCTCTATATCACAACGCAGCTTTATCGAACAGACGACGACGGGTATTGCAACTGCTAATGCCTATACTCCACTGCCAGCAGTGACTACGAGCGTATTGGGTACCTATTCCTTTTTCATCAATAACACTGGAGCTAACCCAGTCAACACACGAGTAGAAATCAGTGCTGACGGAACAAACTATTTCGTCGATACCACAGGAGATAATCCTTTAGCAGCAGGTTCTATCGATGTGATAGTTCCAGCCAGATTCCTGAAATATACACGCTTATCCTATCAATCAACGAATGCAGGGGCCGCCTCAACAATAAATGTAAGTTTCAACGCACAGGGAACGTAATGCAGATGCCCATCATATGTTGTAACGAAAGAGTGCATGGATATCCATGTGCTTTTTCTTTTGATAGCAAAAGCTGATTTCAACTTCTACATATGTAACAAGGAGGAAACAACGTGAACAATATTACGCTTGGCGTCCACCTCATCGTTAACAATGAAGCTGATCTTCTGCCCCACTGTCTCACAAGCGTAGCAGGTGTTGACGAGATTGTGGTCATAGATACAGGCTCTACTGACGAATCCATAGCTATTTCCCAAGCGCACGGGGCTAGAGTATTCCAACGGGAATGGACAGAAAACTTTGCTGCAGCACGTAACGAAGGTCTCGATCAGGCGGATACCGATTGGATTCTAGTCCTTGATGCCGATGAACGCCTGCAAACTCCACTTCCGGAACTCCGCAGCCTCCTGCAAAACACGCAAGCTCAGGCTTTTACAGTACACATTGATAATTGGCTTGGCGTTCGGCCTGAGGATAAGGTAAAGCACAGTGCGGTTCGTTTATTCCGAAATGGACAGGGTTATCGATATAGCGGAAGAATTCATGAAGGAATTGACGCTGCAATCCTTAAATCACATAACATCTCGGCGATTGTGCATAGTGATATTGAGATTGAACACTTCGGATATTTGCCGGAAATCATGGCACGAAAAAATAAAATCAAACGCAATGAGCAGCTGCTGCGACGCGCTTTAGCCGAACAACCGGAAGATCCTTTTCACTCGTATAATTTAGCAGTCACCTGCTGTCAGGACGGTCGTCTTCAGGAAGCAGAGACATTACTTCGCCAGACCCTTCACCATGTGCCACTTGAAGCTTCTTACCGTCCTACGATGATTAGAGATCTCTGTAAAATTTATCTGACTCAAGGAAAAACCAATATCATAGATCCCTTGCTGTTGCCTGAATTGGAGCGTTATGAGGATTACCCTGACCTGCATTTTTTATTAGGCCAATCTTTGGAGAGTCAAGGCTTGTTAGAACGTGCTTTTCAAGCTTATCAGCGTGCAGCATCCATTTCTGGAGATCATGTTAGTCAAAAATATGTATCTGAGCAAGGGATGAACACCTTCCGCCCACTTTATCGACTAGGCTTAATCTCAGAGCGGCTTGAGCTTCAGGAGGACGCTGCGAGATTCTACCACCGTGCGCTTCAACACCACTCTTTATATAGGCCTGCCTTGCAGGGAATAGCTTCTGCTTTTCAACGCTTAGCTGTACCCGATGAGGAGATTGCCGGCTTGCTGATACAACTCGTCCCCCCAACTAATGCTGCCCAACGAGCTGCAATCATTGACAGCTTATTTGAGATAAATGCTAATGAGACCATCACTAACTTATCCCGAGACACTTTTCCCTTGGAATTAGAGACGGCAAATTGGATGATCTCTTCACTCCTCATCACCAGCAAGCTAGAGGACGCCTATACAACCATAAGACAAATGACCTCCTTAGCTACGCAAGATAACCATGATTTAGAATATCTGAAAAAGTGGGCTACCCTCTGGGCTATTTGCTCTTGGGCGCTTTTTGGAGAATTCCACAATGACCTGCTAACCTATGCACCAGACGAACTCCGTTTCGGACTGCAATACATTCAGAAGTGCCACCAGCAACAAAAGGTAGATCCCGCTGAAGCAGAGGTAGATTCATTAACATTACATTCCTCATTCATTTCAGATTTGATCGAACAATCAGTAAAACTACACCAGCCCGCGTTAAGCGAAGCTTTGATAAAGCTGTTCCCTCCCTTCCGGTCTGAATTAGCCGCAGCATTATATAAAGAAGGGAATAGGAATGCAGCCGGTGAGCATTTTATCAGGTTAGTTAGCGATCAAGCAGCTGATGCGAAGGTTCTTTTTTATATAGGTGAGATGGTCTTTGACAAAGGGCATTACACGGAAGCCAGTGAATGGTTTCAACAAGCACTGGAGCAGATGCCTGAGCATGAGGCTGCCCGAGTGGGTTTAGCACTCTGTTACCTTCAGCAAGCGAAGCTTAGCATGGAGGAGGCACTGAACAGCTTGGATGCAGCTAACGTTCATGGTCCACTGCAAACGGATATTGGTGCCATCCATAAATCCATCTTTTTACTAAATCGTACACCGTGGCACACACAGTGGAGCTTCCGCCAGAGTGAGGGGAGGACAGCCAAATGAGCATGCCAAGCCAAAAACCTCTGATTTCTCTATGCATGATCGTTAAGAACGAAGGAGATAACCTAAGCCAATGTTTAAAAAGTGTACGTGGTGTCGCCGATGAGATCATAGTAGTCGACACCGGCTCTACCGACTCCACGCTACAAATTGCTCTAAGCTTTGGAGCTAAAGTTGTTCACCATCCTTGGAATGGCGATTTTGCCGCTGCCCGCAACGCGGGTCTTCAGCAAGCCCACGGACAATGGATTCTCATTCTGGATGGAGACGAGGAACTGGATGCGAAAAGTAAGGGGGAGCTGTTGCTGTGTGCGGAGCATTTGGAGTATGAAGCTTTTTTTCTGCGCATTCATAATCATAAAGGTTTAACCGCAGCTTCCCAGACCATTACTGTTAATCCGATTATCCGGCTATTCCGTAACCGCCCGCAGTACCGTTTCAGCGGCATCATCCACGAACAGATTGCAGAAACGATCGTAAGAGCTACACCCAAAGCAGCTATGCATTTAAGCAACGTAGTCATCCATCATTACGGTTATGCAGACGGCGTAGTAGCAAAAAAAGATAAGATCAAACGAAATGTAGAGCTGCTCAAGGAACAGCTAAAGTTAAATCCCAATGACCCCTTCCACCATTTCAATATGGCTGTTGAATATATGCGGCTTAGTGAATATCAACCGGCTCTAGAGCATATCAAAAGATCACTTAACGAAGCTCCACCCGACACAAGTTACGTTCATCTGCTGCACAAATATCAAATCCGCTGCCTGGCAGAATTAAAAGATTTCAGCGCGGCGCTGGAAGCTTGCGACTCAGGGATAACCTTACATCCGGATTATCCTGACTTGGCTCATATCAAAGGTGTGCTGCTGTTTCAAATGGGGGCCCTAGCTGAGGCCAAAACAGCATTGCTGCAAGCCTTAGTCATTGGAGAAGCTCCTTCCGGTTACCATACCGAGTCCGGATTCGGATCTTATTTGACATTTTATTTGCTGGGACAGTTATGCGAAGAAATAGGCGATGAGACCAAGGCCTGTGTCTGTTATACCAAAGCTGCTCAGCTTCATCCCGAGCCAACACCCATCATAACCCGACTGATCCGAGCCTTAAAATGTGCTGAGCGCGAAAATGAAATTTTGGGCTGGCTTCACGCTCATCTACCCGAATACACAGCTGCTAAAAGCGGACTTCTCTTAGATTTATTGCGGATTGAGGGATGTGAAGAGGCAGCAAAACAGCTGATGAAGACCACAGGGCAGTCCTCATCTAATGACTCGTTATTCAACCCAGCCTATCACCCAGGGCGTTCGGAGCTTTTGTTGGCGGATCGTCTGCTTGCCTCCCTCACTTCTTCAACCCCCTATTCTCCAGCGGCTAAAAGAGTGCGGCTCGCACTTCCACTGCCCAGAGTTTCAGATTAGGAAGGACGTATTCCTATGACCACACCGGATATCACACTTTGCATGATTATTAAGAACGAGGCAAACCATCTGGAGAAATGCTTATCCTCTGTGCGCGGGCTAGTGTCTGAGATTATCATTGCGGATACAGGCTCAGAGGATAACAGTAAAGAAATCGCTCAGAGGTTCGGTGCAAAGATTATCGACATTCCTTGGGAAAATGATTTTGCCAAAGCGCGGAATATAAGCCTAGAGTATGCAACTTCCGCTTGGGTTCTGGTACTGGATGCTGATGAGGCTGTGGATCATTGGAGTGAGGAGCTGCTCCAGCCCTTGCTTGGTGCCGAGTATATTCATGGGTATTGGCTGCCCATTATCCACTATGTCGGTGAAATACCTGAAGCGGATTTTGTTACAGATCATGTCTGTCGATTATTCAAAAATGATAAAAGAATTATTTTTCGCGGAAGTATTCATGAGGAGATTGCCAGCAGCATTTGGGAGCTTCCAGCGGGGGAGATCGCTTATGCAGATTTGCGTATTTTCCACTACGGATATTTAGAAGATGAACTGCTGCGTAAAAATAAATATAACCGCAATTTAGCACTCATCAACAGGGATCTGCAGCTTCAACCGAACCATCTTTTTCTTCGTTACGCGTTAGGGGCAGAGTATTATCAGCAGGGTCAATATAAAGAAGCGGCAGAGATCCTCCTTCCGCTGCTCACCGATGTTCCAGCCCCTTCCGGTTATGTCTCAGATATTTACCTTAAGACGGCGTACGCCTTACAACTATGTGACCGAAAGCAGGAAGCCGAGGAAGTTTTTCGTACGGGGAGCGGTCTTTTTCCTGATTTCACGGATTTATTAGAAAGCTATGCCCTCCTATTACTGGAACAAGGGAAGCTCAGCTCAGCCAAGCACTTCTTGGAGAACGCACTTCAGAGCGGGAATACAGCACAGAAATACCCTTCTTCCTCAGGCAGTGGAACGTATCGGACAGAACTACTAGCCGGAAGAGTCTGTGAGAAGTTATACCAATATCCGGATGCGTGGAGACATTACGAGGCTGCTATACAACATAAGCCTGATTATAGCGAAGCGTGGAAAGAACTCGTCCCACTAAGCCTTCTATCTGGAGAGAAGGCACAACTACGAGCATTGACCCACAACTATCTTCACTCTTTATCTCCTGATACTTTGTGTTATCTTCTGCCCGCAGCGCTCAATGCCCGCGATCCGGAATGGCAAGCTGAGCTTTCTACAGCCAGCCAGTTACCCTCATCTGTTCAGGCTGCATTGCAGGCGATTCTGGAAATAAACAATCAACCGGAACATCTTCAGACACTCGCACCGCTTGAACAGCTGCTTCATGATCCTTCCCATCTTTCCAACCGATCCTTTGTACTTGGCTACCTGTGGGCTTTCTCTTGCCGTATTGGAGATACTGAGTCTGCCATGCGCTGGCTTGTCTGTCTATTGCCTTACAGACCGGGGATTTTATCGATCCATCATATTTTAGCGGGGAATTATAGGCTTAAAGCTGATCTTTCGGATCTCAACTATGCAGCACAATTGCTGCTTCAGACTGGTGCTTGGAATAGTTTATTGACACTTTATCGCCATTCGGAAGGATCTTCCTTACAATGGTCCAGTCTGCCGCAGCCCTTACTCTACGGATTACTCGAAGCCCCTACCTCCATAAAAAAACAATGGTGCTCTATTTATGTCAGCAAGCACCCTCAATATCATACACCTGCAGACTGTACCGAGTGGCAATTATACGCTGCGATAGCCTACTCCTGTGGAGAGATGCCCATCCTTCATGTAGAGGATGAAGCCGCTTTGCGTAGAGTCGGGGGGGCTACCGCAGCCGTGAGCCTCGCTTATTACAAGCTGCAGCTCGCAGCAGAAGTATATCCGCAAGGGATACCATCAGCTCATATCCCTTCTGCGCTGCTTCTGAGATCTGCCAGCCGGACTTAGCCGGTTGGCAGATCAGATGCGGATTTCAAAGCTCCTCTTGCCATTCCACCAGATGGGGCTGCTCATCAAGGATAGATTCGTACTGCTCCAGACTACCCCAGCGCCCCTCTGGATCAAGCTCCAGGTAACGCGAGTATTTTCGCCGAAGCTCCTCAGGGGATATCGCCCAACCATAATGTTTCACACGCAGCTCGGTAAGAAAACCCGGCAATACCGAATAAGAGAGCGGAAGTCTTGGCACATGATGATCCATTTTCGGAAAAAAATAATGAAAGTTCGGCAAATACCGGACTAGTGTACGGGTATGCTTCGTGTGGATATTCCAATGCTCATCTTCACGGTAATGTGTGGTGCCGCCCCAAAAATCAAATAATCGGAAGGATACCCAGTCATACACATCCTGATCGATGAGTCGCCTCATCTCCCGTTTAGCAGACTCTTCATAGAATTCATCGGCATCCACAGACAGCAGCCAATCCGGATTCGTAGATACCGCCAGCTCCCACAATGTTTGCCGTAGCTCCCATTCACGGTTAAACAAAGAGCTTTGCAGGGTTACGAGCTTCTTAACTTTGGCAAAAGAGAGACATAACTGAGCCGTATGATCTGTACTCCCATCATCCACGATCACAATATCATCCACGAACTCACTTAATTCCTCCAGCACCTGCTCTAAATACCTTCCGGCTTCGTTCCTGACCTGCATTATAGCGGTCAGACGATTGCCTGACGTTTTGCGGAGTGGCCCTCTATGACTACTCATCCTCCACTCTCCTTCTCAATCGTCTAACAGCCTCTTCGAGATCTGCCATCTCTGACAAAAGTGGCCATGCCTGATTGTCTTGCCCTCCTGCATTTAAAAAGCTGCGAATGGCCTCGTGCCGCCTGCCATACAGCAAGTGTATGGTGCCTTCCATGGCTTCATCCACATTTTCTTCCTGCTCATGTTGCAGCACTATTGCCTTTTCCCATTGAAAAGTCCGCACATAATTTTGCACCAGCAACGCTTTTGCCTCGGGAGAAGTTAGCGGACTTAAAATTCTTACCGCCGCTGCCTCATCCTCATTCAGGTGGAACAACTCCGCGCGAACCAGTTCATCCTGCCCGGAATGGAGCCAGCCCTCCATCCTTTCTACTGCTTGCTTCTCCTCTGCGGTAAATGCTGTAATCGCAAATTGGCGGACCGCCGTTTCCAGATTCCCTGTCTTGGCTTCTATTGCAGAAAAAAACCGGAAGTGTGAAATAAGGCAATCCAAATATTCATACAGCACCATTAACTCAAAGGATTGCGCCAGATATCGATTCGCTGTGGAGTCCCCAAGCAAATACAAATAAGATGCTGCCAAATAATGTACAACAGGCTGGCTGGGCAGCTTGGCGCACATCGAAGTATAATAATCCGCCCTAAGCTGGAGTTGAATCCTAAACCAGTCCTTAGCAAGGAGGGGCTCCTCCTGCCATAAGCTCCCAATCGCCTTACTCCATAACACTTCATAATCTGTCAGAAAATAAATCCGCTCGCGCTGACATACAACTCCATAGGATTCCTGCTGATCCCCGTCGAGATAAATAATATTCTCCCTGCACAAGCTCTGCTCCAAATAGATCCGTTCTGATCGGGTTCCTACTAGATCGGCCTTTGCTCCAAGCAAGCCGCTGTATTTATCCCATAAGACCTTATTTTCTTCTTCCGGACAGCGCTCTAACAAAGCCACTATATATCCCGCTTGCAAAGAAAGAACCTCTGGTAGCCAATAGGGAGAAGAGACCAGAAGTGTGTACTCCCTCGCCTTGAGAGTATGAATATCCGCGATCATTACCGGCTTGATCTGGCTGTTAGTCTGCTGCTCAAGAGTCATTCTTCCGGCAAAACAGACCTCTTCCCGCTCGGGCAGAAGATCCAACAGTCTTTTATATTCGTATTCCTCCCAGGAGCCTCTGCTCAGAATTAAATATTTCATGACTGCGCCTCCTTGCCCTTGCTGCTATCTGCCTTCTTCCCCTGCGGTTCGGACAAATCCCCTACATAACCTATAGTTAGTGAAGCTTCAGGGTGAAGCTGCAATTGGTGCGAAGTAGACGCCTTACAGGTAATCACTCCAGGCACATTCCCGCCTTTATGAGCAACTCGCTCTAATGGAAAAACAATTCCCGAAGGGTCCCCCCTAAGCAACCGCCCCACCTCTTCGTCCATATCCGTAGATAAACTAACGATCAGATCCGCGGAACCTTGGGTGATCGCCTTCACTACCCGTTCAACGTAATATTTCTCATACCTGATAGAGTCTGATAAATACACAGTTATCTCACACTCAAATAATGCAGATGCATTCCTCAAAGCCCGCAGCCAAGCCTCTTGACCACGAACTGCAATCACTACATCCTGTTCATTTACTGGCAAGCCGGGAGCTGTGTTCATCCAGCTGTCCTTGATCCAGATCCAGCGAATATTCTTGTAGCTCTGCTGCTCCTGTGTAGCTGCCCATTCCTGCGGAAGATGGTCCCCATTCCCATCCTCTTCACAATAAACAATCGCCGTCACTAATGGCGTTGTCAAGGATGCCTTACCGAGTGAAATAACAGGTTGTGTTGATTGTAAGAATCCATTCTGCGGTACAAGATGTTCTTCGGCTTCTAAGACATCTTCCAGCGCCCATTTTGTACTGTACGCCTGCCAGCCATCCGCAAGTGTTGGTCCGTTCAGCCTTCTCTGGCCCCTATCAAGTGAATGTATAGCATGAACATACACAGCATCACTTAGCGCCAGCTTGGCTCCAGACTGCCGGGCTCGAAGACACCAATCGGCGATCATAAGAGGCCGCGCTTGAAGCGAGATGTCCAACCCTCCAATACGCTGAAGCAGCTCTTTAGAGAACAGGAGACAAGAACCCGTTAGTACATCCATCTCTCGCCATTCTCCTTGATGCCGGCCAAGACTGTAGCTTACATGAGCAGCAAACTCATCATAGGTGCCGAAGTGAAGACGTTTCTTCCCTTCCCCTCTTTCGGTTGAAGAGCGAGGGGCCACCACCTTAACTGCAGCATCATCAAAAGGAACCCACAATAGCTCACTTAGCCAGCCAGGCGATACCATGATCGAATCTTCAAGCAAAACCGCGAAACTGGTTTCGATCTGTGCCAAAGCCTGGTTAGGCATGTACTCCTCCTTTTCATAAGGAAAAAAGAGAATCGGCTGCTCCTGTGAGAACTGTCCCGCTAAAGTTTCCATAGGAAAATCAGGAGTCATCGCCACAGCAATAATGCGCACAGACTCTCCAGAATGGAGCAGCAGCAAGGGTAAGCAAGCTGCGGCACATTCCAGGCGGCTTAGCTCAACTACAAGGGTAAGCCCATCTTTACTCGGCAGTGGAAGTAGTCCCGTGCGCTCCAAGAACCCATACCTTTCCGCCAAGCGTTCCACATTCAGAGATTCTTGCGACATTAGGATTCACGCTCCATTTATTAAAGCTGTTCTACCTATAGTCTATGAGCGCTGAAGCGTGATATCCCCTTAATTTCCTCCGCCCGCGCCTTTGTCTTCTTCCGTATGCTCTGCACCCGTACTCGCGGGATCGGTTGCCGCTGGAGACGAGCTGTTATCTTTCTGACTATTACTGGAGGTATCCTTGCCCTGATCCACTACTCCACTCTTATCCCCGCCTACAGCTGGAGCAGGAATGGCAATTCCCGGAGCACTGCTGCCGTTCGCCCCCACAGGTTGACCTTGATTATCGTAATAATACATAGGTACATCTCCAACAACCATCAGATAAGACACAGGAATTTCTGTATCCACTACCTGCGGCTCCATATCAAAAGGAATGACGACTGCAACCTCTGTCACAATATGAATGTATACCTCGACCAGAATCATATTGATCCCAGCGTTTTGCTGGCGGGTGCTGAGTTCAACCTTAACCGCACCTTGTGGTTCAATCTTGATCGGAATATCGGGTCCATAAGAAGCAATAAGGGGACTGCCCAGCGCTTGCCCCAGCGGAATATATTCTGTTCGATTATGCAATTCCTGCAGCGTAGACTGAATGACCTGTGCCGCTTGCGAAGTAATACGCATATGCTCCGCGTAGTTGAGCATGAACCCTGATATTTTCCCGTTCTTATCCGTCTTCCAATCAATTAGCTCTTCCGCATTCCCTCCATTCGCAACCTGAGAGGTAATCGCCTTATTAATCGATTCCGTAGCGATTTGCTTCACACGTATTTGTGCTAAATGCAGGATGGGCGGCTTCATATGCAGCTCCACATAGCGCAAGGATTGCAGCACCAGCACAAGTATTACTAAGGAGGCTATCAGCCAAAATTTGCGTCGGCTTCTTGGCTTATGTGTTCTTCCGCCTGCAACCGTTACCTTACTCTCTGGCCGGCTGGATAACCTAAAGCGGCCTTTGCTACGTTTGGCTTCAAAGCGCGTACGCTGCGGCCTAACCGCTGCCCGGCTGGGTTTTGACTTGAATGCAGAGCTTCTCGCTGAGAATCTCCGATTCGTGTCCCCATTTATTTTTGGCAGCCGAAAATGGCCTAGATCAGGTATTCTCAGCCTTCGGTTCCCCCATTTTTTCAATCTGCCCATTGCAATAGTCCCTCCCGCCTTACGCAGAGGTCAAGCCACCTCCACTTAATTTAAGGTATTCGCTAAGAGGACAAAAAAGAAGAACGTTCCCTCCGGCAAACTGCGCCTGAAGTAACGTTCTTCATCCTTTAGATCATGAACTGGGAAGATGATATTAGTGCATTCTGCTCCGCTTATCCTCCTGCAAATGGTCCCAATGACGCCGAATAAAGATGCCAATGAGAATAGCTATAAACACCGCATACCAGGTAAGATAACCATTCCATTCTTCACGCGGAACAATTAAGGTGGATCCGATCGTACCGAATAACCATATATAAGACAAATTACCAAGTACGGTTCCCCATATAAAAGATGAGGCTTTAATCGGTGAAACAGCAGACATGAAATTGATTACATTATTCGGAATAATCGGGATCGTACGCAATAGCACCAGTGTCCAAATCCCATATCGATCCAAGTAACGTTGCCATTTATCATAGCGCTTCAGTTTGCTTCTCCATTTTCGGTCAAACCAGTTATACAGATATCGCCGAATGAGAAAATACATCAGTATTCCGCCCAGATTGCAGGCCAGCCAACTGATCAGCATACCTCCAATTACGTTAAAAACAGAGACATGCAGCACGATCAAAATTACGAATGGAAAAAATCCTAATATACTCTGCAAAAGTGCGAGCGGGATGGTCACGAATAAAATAGATGGCCCGCTAAGGCCCAGCGTTTGCAGCAGCCAATCAATCCAGGTATTTATGGTCTCTGTCATGAAGCAGTCTCCTCTCTTGACTCCTTGCAGCAGCTGCCTCCTGATTTACTTTGACAAAGCATAAGTCTAAGTGTGTAAACTAGGTATCCATTCTTATTGAAATATAAGCAGGGTACACTAAGAGCTTGTAATACTTTGCTTATATTCCCAAGAAAAACACCCCTTACGGGGTGTTTTATTGAATGAGCTTGCTTATGAAGTGTAATGTGTAAAGAACAGTAGTTAGCGTACAAGTTACATTTTTGTTTCCATTTATTCTTCACATCATAACACAGTTTTTAATCTACTTACAATTCTATACCTGCAACCCAAGCATTCACTTTATCCGGATTGCTCTCCACCCAAGTTTTAGCGGCTTCTTCTGGTGACTTCCCACCCTGAACCTCGATCATTACTTTGGCCATATCTTCTGCTGTCCATTCGAATTGATCCAGGAATTTGTAGACATTCGGCATGTCATCTTTCAGACCTTGGCGAACCATCGTGTGGATCTGTTCATCCGCACCGTAAACCCCTTTTGGATCTTCCAGATATTTCAGATCCATATTGGCGAACATCCAGTGCGGTGTCCAGCCTGTAACAACGATTGGCTCGTTGTTGTCATAAGCCTTTTGCAGTTCCTGAGCCATCGCTGCGGATGAGCTTTCAAGAAGTGTGTAATCGCTAAGATCATATTCAGCGATAGCTTTTTCTGTGGTTGTCATAATGCCGGCACCTGGCTCAATGCCGATAATGCGATTGTTCAGCTTTGCTGCCATATCACTGTTCTTCAAGTCTTCAATAGAGTTAATATCCATATAGGCAGGAACAGCCAAGCCAACCTTAGTCCCGTTTAGATTTGCACCCAAATCTTCAATTTTTGCACCGTACTTCTCTAAATAAGCCGCATGGGTGCTTGGCAGCCAAGCTGCAACCATTCCATCCGCACTACCGTCTGCAACCCCAGCCCACATTGGACCAGCATCTACCTGCAGCATTTCAACGGTAGCTCCAAGCTTAGTTTCAAGTACTTCCTTTACTACATAAGTACTCGCAATTTCCGAATCCCATGCTACATATGCTAATTTTACCTTCTCTTTACTTGATGAGGAACATCCAGCAATAACAGCAATCATCATAATAACTAACAGGAATAGCCCTATATTTTTCTTCTTCATTTATTTAAAACTCCTATCTTTGTTTTGGTTTTAGTGCGTTCTGTGTCAAACGGTCCAGTAGAATGGCGATAATAACGATCGCAATCCCTGCTTCGAATCCGTCTCCTGTCTTAGCCTGTGATACCGCACGGTATACATAGGCACCCACGCCCTGTGCACCAATCATCGATGAGATAACAACCATTGACAGTGACAACATAATGGTCTGGTTCACACCTGCCATAATTGTTGGTAAAGCGATTGGAAGTTGCAATTTAACCAATTTCTGAGTAGGTGTCGATCCGAAAGCATCTGCTGCCTCCACCAGTTCCTCCGAAACCTGACGAATTCCGAGATTGGTCAAGCGAATCGTTGGCGGAATTGCAAAAATAATCGAAGCAATAACCCCTGGAACTACGCCCAGTGAGAAAAAGGATACCGCTGGCAATAAATATACAAAAGCCGGCATCGTCTGCATAAAGTCCAAAATAGGCGTAACTATATTTCTAACGGTATTTCTCTGCGCACATAAAATACCAATCGGCACACCAATTACTACAGCCAATATCGAGGCGGTTAGAACAAGGGCCAAGGACTGCATAGAAGGTCCCCATAATCCAAGATTATCGATCAGAAGCAACCCAATGACCGCAAATAGTGCCATGCGCCATTTACCGATCCAATAAGACAAAGCTGCAATAAGCACGATAAGTACTAGTGCTGGCAGGAAGGTAAGTGCATTTTCAATGCCAGCCACCATACCACCGATAATCGAATGGATGAAGTCAAACAGGGGCCCACAATAAGTCGTCAGCCAATTTTCCAACCACTCGAGTGCCTTTCCCAAAGGCAGTTTAGGAATGTCCATTATAATCCTCCTTCCGGTACCGCGTTGCCGGCGAGTGCGGAAAGAACGGCTCCTTTAATCACAATACCCTTCAATTTATCCGCTTCATCTACGACGGCTACAGGCAAATGTGTCTCAGATATTAATTCAAAGAAATCATTGAGTAGCGTTTCCGGTTGTACACGTGGGATTTCTCTCCGCGTTACTTCCAGAATAGATTTATTATCATTCAGTGCCTTAAGGGCATCCTCAGCTGTAATAACACCCAGAAGCTTATTTTCCTTGTCCACTACATACAGACTGAATATACCACTGTCACGCATTAATTGAAGCGCTACCCGAGGCCCGCGTTCAGGTCTGACTGTTTCCGGCTGACGCATTACATGAGCTGCAGTCAACACCTTGGACAAGTCCACATCCTCCACGAATCGCTCTACATATTTATTGGCAGGTTGGATGAGGATTTCTTCCGGTGTACCAATTTGCACAATGACTCCGTCCTTCATCAGTGCGATCCGATCTCCAATCCGCAAAGCTTCGTCTAGATCATGAGTGATAAACACGATGGTCTTCTTCACTCTGGCCTGTAATTCCAGCAGCTCTTGCTGCATGTCTTTACGAATAAGCGGATCCAGTGCACTAAATGCCTCATCCATAAGCAGGATATCCGGGTCGTTGGCAAGGCCCCGTGCCAGTCCAACACGCTGCTGCATCCCTCCACTGAGTTGATCAGGACGATGATTCTCCCAACCTTTCAGACCTACCAGATGCAAGGCTTCCGTTGCCAGTTCAGTTCTTTTCTTTTTATCTACGCCCTGAACTTCAAGCCCGTATGCTGCATTCTCCAGTACGCTTCGATGTGGAAATAATGCGAACTTCTGAAACACCATGCCGATGTTCTTCCGTCTGAATTGGCGCAGCTGCTCCGGGTTCATTTTCACAACATCTTTCCCTTTAAAAAGAACTTGCCCCCCTGTAGGCTCAATCAAGCGGTTCAACAAACGAACCAGCGTCGACTTACCGCTGCCGGACAAACCCATAATGACGAATATTTCTCCTTCTTCAATGCTGAATTCGGCTTTGTTGACTCCGACTGTCAACTTCAATTCCTGAGCAATTTTTTCCTTCGACATCCCTTGCTCTAATAAAGGAATCGCGCGTCCCGCATCATGACCGAATACTTTGGTTAGTTGTTTCACCTCTATAATAGCCATGCCGTCCTCCTTCTCCCGAAATGTTATCCGGGTTTAGTTCACTTATAGTAGTTTACCGGACTATTGAAAATTCATGCAAACACCATATACGGATAAAAATTAGTGTACAGTTTTAACTTTACGAACTTTATGTATGGAATACTCTGTTTTACGCCAAATTCCTTTATTCATGAATTCTTTACTTATGGAGGGGGATTTGATTACAATACATTGTATAAGGTTGCAGTCTATCGACCTATTCCTCAGGAGGGACATCATGAACGATTTAGAAGGGCTTACGCCCGAACAAATAGAGAAGATTAGTAAAGCCCGTGAACGTGTGATCGATTCTATCGGCAAAAACATGGATCTGTATGGCATTACCTTGTCTATTGGACATTTATACGGTTATATGTACTTCAATCAAGGTCCAGTGACACTGGATGAGCTCAGCAAAACAATGGGAATGAGTAAAACGTCCATGAGTACGGGAGTCCGTACCCTTCTAGATCTGAAAATGATCGACAAAGTATGGGGGAGAGGGACGCGCAAAGACTTGTTCACCACTGTGCCTGACTGGCATCAGAACTTCAGTGATTACTTCTCTATTAAATGGAGAAAAGCCGTCGAAGGTAATATGATCTCACTAGCGAAATCACTTGCAGAAATTAACGATATGAAAAAAGAGTATAGTGACGATAGTAAACTTATGCAGCTCTTAAATACAGATGAAGAAAAAATAACTGAATCCATTAACTACTACCGCTGGTTGCTGAAACTAATAGAATCTTTTGAGAGTGGCAAAATTTTTGAATTTATCCCTAAAGAAACTTAAATCAAACCCACAAAAAACACACAAAAAAACGACAGTGCTCCTGTAAAAGGAAAACACTGCCGTTTTTTTCGTTTACCCTTCGATCAAGCTTACATCATCCAAATAAATTGTACTGCCCGCGCTAATTTCACTATTCGTCTCCGTACTATTCCCATCTATAAGCCCTAGCAAAAACACCAGATGAACACCAGCGTCTGTTGCCCCATTCATGGTAAAAGTGTAGCTGTATTCGTCCATATTCTGGGTCAAGGCTACAAGCTCAGCTTCCATATATTTGGTGTAGTCCCCGCCTTTATGCTCCACAGCTACCTGAATATTGCGGTTTACTGTAGAACGAGCTTTAAACTTCAAGGTGTACGTTTTTCCCTGAACGAGCTTGAGATTTTCGTAATCCACCTGTGCGCTATAAGGGGCTTGCCCGGTACCTGTTAAGTTGATAGCAAATTCCCCCTCTTGAACAGAAGCAGATCCGATTCCGTCAAAATACTGGCTCCAGCCCGTTGCATCTACATCGAAGGTTCCATTATCCAGCGTACCGCTTGGCGGTATTACTGGTGGACCCCCTTGTACCTCCCTGACCACAATATCGTCAAAAGAAATCGTATGCGGCGTATTGTTAGCCGCAGGATCAGCGCCCAGCGTTTTGCCGATCAGATAATTAAGCTTCAGCGGGTTGCTGTTCGACACCGTAAATTGTGCTGTATAAGTAGCCCAATCCGCATGAATATCAAACTTAGCTTGCGCGGAAGCAGCTGAAGTATTGGAGTATTCTAACACAATTTGGCGCGGAACCGTTGATTTTGCTTTGAAGCTCACCTCATATGTTTTTCCGCCCTCCAGTGGAATACCCTCTTGGAAAAATTGTGTATGCCACGCTTCCCATCCGGCCGACGTAATCAGGATTTCAGCTACGCCATCCTTCACATTAAACGCGGAGACGCCACCTTCTCCGGACCATGTAGTCCAGCCCGTCTTATCGCTGCCAAACGAACCATTGATGACTAGATTGTTATCATTAGCTAGAATAGTCTGCGCGACAGTTGCAGTAACATAATGTTCAGCCTCAACAGTAATGGTATAACTTCCTTCTGCCGGAAATACTGCTGCTTCAATTGTGATTTTTCCCGGTTCAATAGTGTACTGCTCTGCATTAAGTGTTGTACCGTTAACCTTTACCGCCATGATTTGATTCCGCCAATTTGCATTGTCGATAAAAGTAAGCTCAATCGGCTGCGAAACTCTGTTATTGCTGCTGTCGCTTAGCAGCTCCTGCGGTTTGGCCGGTGCATTTTTGATCTCAAATTTCACATTGTCAATGATAATATCATGGTTTTGAGGAATACTAATCCCCTCAACCTTCCCAAGCAGGAATTTAAGAGACAATGTATCCTTGCTGCCTTGCCGGAATTCGAATCTGTAATGATTCGTCTCCGGCGTTACCTCCAGAATATTGCTGAACGAGGCCTGATACGTACCATTTTCTACGTTCACCCCGATTTTGCGGATTACGGTTGAACTGGCATCAAATTCAACCACATAATCCATTCCAGCAGCAGCTTTCAAGTTGTTCTGAAACAACATTACAGAATACGCCTGACTGCCGGTATTCGTAATGCTAAATTTTGCTGTTCCATCTGCAACCGTAGCGCTGCTCTGACCACCCTGCTCTGTCAACAGGCGATCCCAGGCGCTAAACCCAAAGTTAAATTCACCATTCAGGAGCGGGTAATATATTAGCGATGGATCAAAATAGAAGCTAGTACGTATCATCTGGAAGTTATCCAGAACGACTGTATCCGCTGCCCCGTTTAACAAAAATACGAATTGTCCTTCATGATCGGTTGCACCTGCAAGATTGATAAAGGTGGCTTTAATTTTTTGCTCACCTTCGCTTAAGTTAACCGGTTGTTCTGCCTGTACACTGCCGTCTTTTGCTAGTAGTTGGACCGTTCCTGTGCGTGCAGAGGAGACTGAAGCATTGAAGGTAACCTCGTAGTCCTGCCCTTGAATGAGCTGAATTCCCTTCTGAAGTAACCGAACCTCACCATTTTCACTGCCGCCAATCTGCAGCTTTAACTGGCCAGCGTCATTAACGCTTGATTCTACCGTGGCACCACCAGCTGCTTCCGTATGCCAATAACTCATCCGATTGGGTTCCCCAATATCGAAAGTACCATTGTACAGATGATTACCGTTGGCCAGCGGTTCCTTCGCACTATCATGCGGGAATTGAATATTCTCAATCTCTTCTAATCTGACATTACCAAACCATACCGGTGAAGTATTGGTACCCACGTTGAACTCGACGCGTGCAGCAATATCTGAGTTCTCCTTCATTTGAAACATCGTTTCGTAATGCGTCATCGCTGAAGTTAGATCTACCTTAAGCGATGGAGAATACGCTGCAAATCCACGAGATTCTCCACCTGTTAACCGAACGCTCATACTGCGGGACATATCGGTTTTGGCATCGAAGCTGAGTTTATAGAACCTGCCTTTAGCTATAGATACGATAGCTTGGGGTTGAATCGAATAAAAATTCCCGCCCCCACTGCTGATATCTACCTTCACATAATTGCGCTCCCCAATAGGAACGGTAGAAACCGTAGCTTCAGCCCCTGTTTCTTTATAAAGTGCCCAATGTGCGGTATTCGGGATTCCCATACCGCCATCCCCCGGCACCTGCTCCGAATAATTGTTGTTATAGACCATGTTGCCGTCTGCCAGTGCAAGCTTGGAGCCTTCCGGATAGGCTGCCTTCTCCAGTGTAACTGGAACAGGCTCACGGTACTCACGACCTGTCAGCTCGTAGACTCTAACGTAATCAATCTCCATCGATTTTGGAAATACGGTTTCGCTAGTCGGATCACCATCAAAGTTACCGCCTACGGCCAGATTCATCAGCAAGTGGAACTTCTGATTAAACGGCGCTGGATACACATTATTGGCAGGCTGCCCATTGCTGATGCTGTACCAGTCATTTTTGGTCGAATATAATTCACCATCCACATACCAGCGAATTTCGCCCGGCTCCCACTCAATAGAGTACGTATGGAACTGCTCAATCGTAGCGTTATCCGGAAATACATATTCTTTGCCGGAGTATACATTGTTCGGCGCCATACCGCCGTAATGAATCGTCCCCGCTACCGTGTCTGGACGACTGCCCCAGCCTTCCATAATATCAAGCTCACCGGAAGCAGCCCAAGTCCCGTACACATCGTTCTCCGGCAGCATCCAGATCGCCGGCCAGTACCCTTTTCCAGTAGGTGCTTTGGCCCGAATTTCAAATTTCCCATATTTCTTACTAAACAACCCTTTAGTCTTAATCCGTGTAGAAGTATATTGTTTGCCAGCTTTTTCTTCTTTGTGGGCCGTAATGATCAGGTTACCGTCCTGTTCCTTTACATTCTTTTCATCGTTGGTATACCACTGCTTCTCATTGTTTCCCCAACCTGGATTGTTGTATTGCGAACCATCTCCAAGGTCATAGGTCCACTTTGTAGCATCAATCTCTCCATCATTAAACTCATCCCCCCACACCAGTGTCCACGGATCAGTGGTTGGTGTTGGCGTGGCTGTTGGCGTGGCTGTGGGTGTTGGCGTTGGTGTTGGTGTTGGTGTTGGTGTTGGTGTTGGTGTTGGTGTTGGTGTTGGTGTCGGTGTCGGTGTTGGTGTCGGTGTGGCTGTTGGTGTCGGTGTGGCTGTTGGTGTCGGTGTTTCGGTTGGTGTTGGTGTTGGTGTTTCGATTGGCGTAGCAGTTGCCGTAGGTGTCGCCGTTGCTTCAGGTGTGGAGTTTGGTGTCGATATTGGACCTACATTCCCCGAACTGCTTGGCGCTGAGCTTGCTATTGGCAATGTTGTTTTGCCAGTGTTTCCTTTTTTTAATGCTACACCGCCAATCGTTACTCCATCGGCTTTGTTATCTATTGTGGTTACGCTTCCGCTGCCTTGAATTGTTGTACCTCCAGCGCTCGCAGATAGGATTAGTGCCGCCACTTGTGAATTGTTCTCCAATGTTAATTGGGCCGGACTTCCCAGAGTAAGGCTGCCGACAGTTCCAAGGATTCTTAACAAAGAACCGCTGACTGCTGAGTCTGCCGAACGAACCGCTCCAAATGTTCCGCGAAGCGAAATATTGTGAGGAACGACATCCATCTCAACATCCCCAAACCCTGCCCCGGTAAGATCGCTGCTTTCTTCCAAGATTGCCCCAGATAGCAGCTGCACTGTACCCACAGCTGTCGACCCGCTGGCATAAATCCGAACCTTACCATTAGGCTTGGCTACTTGAAGCAGTCCAAGAGAAGTATGGTATAAGCCGATACTTTGCTCGCCGCCCCCGCGTACAAAAGTAGTCCCTGTTACCTTTACACCTTCAAGCTTTGCATTCCCGTCAGCTATCCCCTCGGTTAGATAAAGATTACCTTGGATGACCGTGTCTTTAAGAATCACATCAGCCCGATTAATGACTACATTGCCCTTAACTGTTCCTAGTGAAGTCTCTCCTGATTTCAGGAGGAGTCCCGAAACCATTCGATCAGCCAACTGAGCTAACTCTGCACGGGTGATCCCACCATCTGGCTTAAACAAACCTCCAGGATATCCTTTTACATAACCTGCACTCGATAGAACAGCTATTGCTTTTGCGGTTTCATCGCTGACTCCGTTCAGATCGGTGAATGCTGCTGTACTGCTTTTGTCTGCATTGAAACGAAACACTTTCTCCAATGCTAACGCCGCCTCAGCGCGCGAAAGTGCTTTTGAAGGATAAATATTGTTCTTCTGATCACTGCTTAAATATCCAGCTGCAATCCCTTTGGCTATATCATTTTTATACCAGTCTGTAGCCTGGACATCAGCGGGAACCTTATCCGATTGCTCCTGATAATTAAATATACGATTCATAATAGCTGCGAATTCTGCCTTCGTGACTTCCTTACCCGGACGAAACGACCCGTCGTCATATCCGCTTATGATCCCATTTGCGCTCCAACGCTGTAATGGGCCTGCGGCCCAATGACTTGGAGATACATCGGTAAACGCTTTCAATCCATTGATTGGTTCATTTTCCACTTTCGTTGCCGCTGAATCAGGTGAGTTTTCCTTTAACGCCTCTGCCGCTGAAGCATTCATGCTCCCAACCGGTGATAGCAGCCCGGTGACAAGGAGCATAGCAGCAAGCGCTGCTGTGAAATTCCTTTTCATCCTAAACATCACTCCTCGAATTTCGTAATATTCGTAATTCAAGCGAAAAATCGAAATCGGTTTCGACAATGCTATTGTTGCTTAGTTTTCTATTTTTGTAAAGATCTAATTTTGAATTTTTTTACATAGATTATTTTGGAATAAATCTGCATAGTGAAATATATATTTGACTTGTTTCGGCAATAATAATAGACTGAAAATAATTGAATTTTCATTCACCCTATTCATAATAACTCGCAAATAACCGCTCTAGAACAGTCTTTTTCTCAAATTTCAACTATTCAGCGGAGGGTGGCTTTATTAACTATGAATATCAAAATGATTGCCGAAATGGCCGGCGTTTCTGTCTCGACTGTTTCGAAAATTATGAACAATTACAGTGATGTTTCCGAAAAAACCAAGCAAAGAGTTTTGGAGATCATCGAACAAACCGGATATTCACCTTCCAACTCCGCCAAGACACTCGCAACTAAGAAGTCGAATCTGATCGGGGTTATTTTTGCTGGCGAGCTTAATGTCGAATTTACCCATCCCTTTTTCGTAGAAGTGCTAAATTCCTTTAAGAAGCAGATGGGCGTTCTGGGCTACGATCTCATTTTCTTTTCCAACGAGAAATTCATCAGCAGCGGCGATTATTTCGCTCGATCTGTTCATTTCAATGTGGATGGATGTGTCATTATTTCCGGGCAAAAGATGGAGCCTACCATCCGCGATCTGGATATGAGCAGTATTCCTTGTATCGGAGTCGACCTCGAGCTAAAGGGGAAAAAATCCGGCTTTGTGATGTCAGATAACTTTCAGGTTTCTTCCAAGGTCGTGGAGCATTTTTATCTACTTGGCTACAGAGAGCTTGGATTTATCGGAAGTGCAGCGGATTCAGATATTTCTAACCTGCGGGAATCCGGATATGTCAAAGCTATTGAAAGTTTTGGCCTCACTTTGAACCGTCAGTGGTTTGTTCATGGCGACGATTTCTTTGAGCCCAGCGGTTATACGGCTATGCAGCAATTAATTCAAGCCGGAAATTTACCAAAAGCCATTTTTGCGGCTTCTGATTTGCTGGCTCTGGGAGCCATCCGGGCTTTGAAAGAACACGGCCTCAGCGTTCCTGAAGATATTGCCATTATCGGTTGTGACGACATTGAAGCCTGTAAATATACCAGTCCAAAACTGTCGACCATCCGCCAGAACAAAGAACGGCTTGGCATCCTCGCTGCCCATATGCTCTATGACTTGATTAACAATCAGTCTGGCGGTGGATCGTTTGTAGTGGAGCCTGTGCTTATTGTACGTGAATCCTGTGGCAGTCAATTAAATACTCAGTAATCAACAAAAAAAAGACAACAGCCAATGTAAGCGGGTTTCCGCAAACAGCGTTGTCTTTTTATTGATTAACCGAAACGTTTCGTTATAAACATTCATTGGACATTAACTCGCCAAATTCCACCTCTTAATATGGAGTAGGTATCCCTACCTGATGATCCAAATTCAACTCAATCAATTGTCCAGCCTGGGTCAATCCGGCACCAAAACCATACATCAGGATCTTTTGTCCATTTTGTACTTTACCCTCGCAGATGCCCAAATCGAGTGCTAAAGGAATCGTGGCAGCAGAAGTATTGCCGAAATTCACAAGACTGTGCAGCACCTGCTCCAGCGGATAATTTAATCGCTCACAAATTGGCTCAATCATGCGCATATTAGCGCTGTGTGGAATAAACCAGTCTACTTCCTCCAGAGTTACCTCCGCTTTTTCAAGCAGTTGTTGCACACCTAAAGGAACCGTTCTGACCGCCCAGCGAAACACTTCACGTCCGTTCTGTACCAGCATTTGTGTATCTACCAGCTCAATATTGTTTACAGTATGGGCAAGCCCCGTACGGTAAACATGATGTGCCCCACCGCCATCACTTGCCAGCTGGAAGCCTAAAAATCCCGTCGACTGCTCATCACTTTCCACAAGTACAGCTCCCGCTCCATCCCCAAAAAGAATACATGTACTGCGGTCAGTATAATCCGTAATCTTGGAGATCGTATCCGCACCAATAACCAGTACCTTGCGATGCATTCCTGAAGCCACATAACTGTGAGCAGTATGCAGTGCATAGACAAAACCCGCGCATGCTGCACTCAAATCCATAGCACCAGCAGTCTGTGGAATGTTAAAACGATTTTGAATCAAAGAAGCTACTGAGGGAAAGGAAAAGTCAGGTGTGCTCGTAGCTACCAGGACCATATCGACATCCTGAACGCTTTTTCCATAACGAGTCATAAGATCCTGCACAGCTGCTGCACATAAATCACTTGTATACTCATCCTGCCGACTAATTCGGCGCTCACGGATTCCGGTCCGTTGCACAATCCATTCATTATTTGTATCTACGATCTGTTCCAGATCGGCATTAGTCAGTCTTTTAGCTGGGACATAGGTTCCGATAGCGGTAATTTTTGCACCTTTCATTCCAATCACCTCTTCAATTAGTATCTGATATTAGTACTTGGTACTAATTATAACTCTGTGCCTGCTAAAAAGTAAAGAAGGCCGGTAAAGCATCCTAGCTTCCCGGCACTTCCGAAACCTTACGAACCCACTTAGAACCGTTTTCTATTACGCTGCTTTCTTTTTCTGATAAACAATATAATCGCAGTTACAATAACCACCACTAAAATGATAAGCACAATCACGATATTCCATACATTAGGCACATAAACCTGCATTTGAATTGGCTCTGTATCCGCTAGTGTAACATTCCAAGTAAGGGTTCTGCCGTCCTCCACATTTGCATTATTGTCTCCATATAAATCCACAGGTAACGTTAATTTAAAGTCAAAAGCCATGTTTTGCAAAAACGCCCGAATAATCGGCTTCGATAAGCTGAGCGATCCCATATTATCCATTATGGTGTCTATGTAACTATTTAATTTAGGCTTCGCCTCAACATCATATTTGGTATAAAACCAATAATCTTTGGTATCTAATTTCAGGTCCACAATATCTAAGTCACCAGAGAGTGCTTTCATTTCCTCAAAAGAGGCATAAGATTTCATGAATTCATAGACTGTAGATTTTCCATCTTGGCTTTTCTCTAGCTCAATCCCCTGATCTTTAAGTTTGTTTACCAGAGCATCTTCCATTTTTCCGCTAATCAACGCTTCTGCCCGCGAATTCACTTTCATATTCACTGCAAAATCTACGCTTCCATTCTTATTCACTGTGACATGCGCTGTTCCTTTAGAACAGCCTGATAATAGTACAAGCATTAAGAGCAGCCCTAGTAGCGAAAACCTCTCTCCATTTTGACAACAACATTTCCCTCAAACCCTTCACTAACATGTATTTATATAACGGCTACCCATTCTATAAAGGCTACCTCATTTATATCATAGAATCAAACTCTATATGAATGAATAATCAAATTTGAGGACCGTCAAACTTAAACTTTATACGCGCATAAAAAAGAGGCCCTCACAGAAGTAATCATTTCTACTCATGAGGTAACCTCTTTCAAAAAAACATCAGCAAATTTGATGTTACTTGGAGTGCTCGTTGTCGCTTGGGTGCACGGTGTTACTTGGACTTTCAAAGTCGCTTTCGGACTCCAGAGTCGCTATTTGCGCAAATACTGCTCTTTTGAACAACTATCGGACTCCAGAGTCACTATTGCCGCAAAATCACCCCATTATGAGCCATTTTACGAGGGATAGCGCCTCTCCAGTCCGAAACTACCCGCAAAAGGCTCTAAATTAGCAAATAGCGGCAGCTGAGTCCGAAAGCACAACGCCAGACCTCCCGTAACCGCCCTACTGCCCCTAAACTAATCAATTTTTAAGCCACAGAGTTGCTCTATGTTACTTGAAGTGCTCGACGTTACTCGGGATGTTCAAAGTTACTTGAAGTGCTCGACGTTACTCGGGATGTTCAAAGTTACTTGAAGTGCTCGACGTTACTCGGGATGATCAAAGTTACTTGAAGTGCTCGACGTTACTCGGGATGATCAAAGTTACTTGAAGTGCTCGACGTTACTCGGGATGATCAAAGTTACTTGAAGTGCTCGACGCTACTCGGGATGATCAAAGTTACTTGAAGTGCTCGACGTTACTCGGGATGCTTAATGTTACTTGAAGTGCTCGTTGTCGCTTGGGTGCACGGTGTTACTTGGGCTTTCAAAGTCGCTTTCGGACTCCAGAGCCGTTATTTCCGCACAAACGTCTCTTTTCATAAGCTATCGGACTCCAGTGTCACTATTGCCTCAAAATTACCCCTACATGAGCCATTTCACGAGGAATAGCGCCCCTCCAGTCCGAAACTAACCGGAAAAGGCTCTAAATTAGCAAATAGCGGCAGTTGAGTCCGAAAGCACAACGCCAGACCTCCCGTAACCGCCCTACCTACCGCCTGCCCGCAACCGCCTTACTACCGCCTCCCGCAATGGCCCTACTATCGCACTACTGCAGCACTACTACCACCCTACTGCCGAAACAAAAACACTACTCCACAAACAACGTCCTACTCTAAAACCACTCCATTGCCCATCAAGCTGGACTTATAGAGTCCCGCTTATGTGGTTAACGAGGCGTTTCTTTTCCCCGCTCCATGTAGTGAAGCATTCTCTTCACTCAAGCCGGTGTCCGCTTGGCGGAGAACCTTTCGCCCCCTCCAGCGCACCAAAACAAGCAAACCTCTCACCAATTCGTCGGCTATCATACAACAATAGATACCTATGAGTCCCCAGCCGAAGCTGATTCCTAACCAATAGGAGCAGCCCACGCCAATGAGGGACATAGACACGATGGAAGTATACATCGTATAACGCGTATCCCCGATGGCATTCAGCGCGTTGCCGAGGGCCATATTCAGCATTTTGGAGGGCTGGAGCAATAGATTTAGAGCTAACAAAGAAACCCCGATCGCAATAATTTTCGGATCAGATGTGAAATAAGCGAGCAGCTGTTTTCCGAACAGGAATAGTAACAGCATGTTAGCTGACACAATGCTCAAACCAATGAAGAGTGTACGATATGCACTGCGATAAGCTTCTTTCAGTTTGCCTGCTCCGAATAAATGAGCAATCTGTATCTGACCCGCCAGCGCAAAAGCATAACCAAGCGTGAAGCAAAAGGACTCCAGGGTGTTAAGATACGTGCGTGCTGCTAACGCTTCGGCTCCAAGTGCAGCCAGAAAGGAATACACAATAAGCTGGGAGAATACCCAACAGGAAGAATTGATCCCGAGAGGCCAGGCAATCTTCAGAATTTGCTTGAACAGCTTGCCATTGAATATACGGAAATCTCTAAGTCTAACCTTGATCTCGAAAGAACGCCGGAATAAGGAGTAGAGAATAATCACTCCGACCAGTCTACTGACAATACTGGAGATCGCGATGCCCGCAAGGCCTAGCTGTGGCAGTCCGAATACACCAAATATAAAAATATAGTTCAGAATTATATGGATGACATTGATTATAATCCCTGTGTACATCGGCCCTTTGGTATTCCCTGTGTTCCGGATAGCGGTACCGAGGGAAGCAATCATTCCGACCATAAAAAGTCCACCGCCGACGTAGGAGATATAGACATTGGAAAGTGACAATAGCTCAGGTGCTATATTTAGAACCCCACCAATAGGGCCCGCATAGAAAAACAATACAATACTCACGACAATCCCCAACACGAGGCTAACCGTTACCCCCATAATAGCAATCGTGCGCGCTTCACCAAAACGTTTGGAGCCCATTCTCTGTGCGATCAGAATCCCCGCTCCACCCGCAAATGTTGTAAAAAGTGTGGTCAATGCACCGAACAATTGATTGGAAATGCCGACTACGGCGACTGCATCATCAGAGATACGGCTGACCATTAATGTATCTACCGTACCCAGCAGAGTCTGTAGAAATACCTCTATAAATATAGGCCAAGCCAATACCCAGAGTCCAAAACCCTGTCTTTCTTTTTTCACTATACAAACCCTCCTCGTAAACCATGCCTACAGACTCAGCCTAAAAAATAACATCTTTATTCATTAGGTCAGACTAAATTATAGATGATATACTTTGGATGATGGTACAGATTTCAAACCAATTATTACATTATTCCAACCTCACTAAAAGGAGCTTCTGACATGAACATCTTGAACTTCACCGTTCCTCCGTTGCTGTACTACATTGTAAGCGGATTCCATACTTTCTCCCCCGGCCATTATCATATGAGCCGCCATAATACCCGGGTGTTCGATTTGCTTGTAGTTAAACAAGGCTGTTTATATATGAGTGAAGGCGGTCTCCCTTTTCAAGTAAAAGCAGGTCAGGCGCTCTTACTTCGTCCAGACAGCCATCATTTCAGTACGGATAGCTGCAAGGAATCCACCTCTTATTATTGGCTGCATTTTCAAACGGTGGGCGACTGGAATATGACCGAGGATACGACTGCTACGTTTGAGAAAGACAACGTCAAAATAGAGAACTCCCTGCAATCTGACGAATTTGATATCCGGCCGTTTAGCTTACGCTTACCTCAATATACAACTCTGCTGCAGCCGTCCAAGATGGAAGAGCTGCTCTCGCAGCTGAATCAGCTTGTGCCTAATTCCCATTTAAGCGATACTCCATTTCAGCAGCAGCTGTTGTTTCAGGAGGTTATACAGCAGTTATCCGCCTCCCTCAGCCATGAGCGCCCCTCGCCCTCCAAAATATGTGCAGAGCAAGCGGCCTCCTATTTACGCAGCCATTTTCGTGAGCATATCACTGCGCAGCAGCTCGGGGAAAGTCTAAGCTTTCACCCTGTATATATCGCTCGTTGCATGAAGAAGGAATACGGCTGTGCGCCGATGGAATATCTGCTGCATTATCGGATTCAGCAAAGTAAACTTTTGCTGATGCAGACCAGCTACACAATTGCCCGTATAGCCGAGGAAGTTGGCTTCAATCAGGCGCCTTACTTCAGCTCCAGCTTTATTCGAATAGAAGGAACCACTCCACGGGAATTCCGTCAACGTTTCTCGTAAATCTGAGTACGTTAAAGAACACAAAAAAAGGGATGCTCCCTGCCATTAGGCTTAAGGAACCTCCCTTGCTACTTTTATTATTTCAAACCCTTCTCCTGCACATAAGCATCCCATTGCTTGATATATTCGGTCTGGATTTTTTCAAGGCCGGCTTGCTTAGCCTTTTCCATAAAGGTGGCTAAACCCGCATCAACATCCTCTACTAATCCAGCTTGCAATGGATACAGGTATTGCTTTTCCACCTGCTCTAGTGCTGCTTTTTCCGCCTGATAAGAGGTATAATCCTCAGCAAAACCGGTGAAAATATCCGGCTTCTGAATTTTGTCGAGCTCAGCGAAAATTTCCTTCACGCCATCATAGGATTTATCAAATAGCATGAACTCCGGATTCCGCCAGGCCCAGCCATTCATTCCCTCGCGTGTAAAACCGTTCGTTGAAGCATCTCCAATAAGTTCATAGTAGCCGTTCGCATCAATTTTATAGTTCTTTCCTTCCACACCGTATTGTGTCAGCTGATTATAACGTTTATCCATGACCATTTTTTCATAGAAGGCCAGTGCACGTTCAGGGTTCTTGCTGCTCTTCGGAATGGCGAAACCATTATGAATAGGATGAACTGGTGTTGCATAACCAATGGTATTGCCATAAGGATAGTAACCTAGATCCCAATCCGGATGTGCTGCTTTCACCTTCATCAACGTATCGTTGAAGCGAGTCGGATTATCTCCGAAGATGCTTGCTGCCTTGCCCGCGATAATCGGAGCCTGGATGGTATCCTTCAAGTTCAGGACGTTTTTGGAAATCAATCCGTTTTCCTGCCAGCGTCTCATCGTCAGCAGCTCTTCTTTATGTTCCTCCGAGCCCCAATACAGATAAGCTTTTGAAGGATCATCGTACTTAATACCAATACCATAAGGCAGCGGACTGCCGACCTGTGCGGTAAGTGTTGAATATACATCATGAATGTTACCTCTTACATCACTGTTAAAAGAAGCAGGTGACATCTGCGGTTCATTTTTCTTGATTCCTTCCATGTATTCTTCATAGCTAGCCAGATCTGTCGGCTGAGGCAGATTGTATTTCTTGCGCAGATCCTCACGCCATACGAAGCCGTTCGTTACATACTCCTTATAAGTCGCTGGAACGGTGTAAATCTTGCCATCAATCTTCACAGCATCCCACATTTCCTGTGGTACGAATTGCTGGAGTTCTGGGGCAGCTTTGGGCAGCAGATCATCAATAGCTAAAAAAGCTCCCTTTTTCGCATAAGCCTGATATTGTGTCCAGTCCGCAGTGAAGATCAGATCGATTGATTGACCCGACGACAGCAGCAGCTTATATTTCTGATCCCAATCTGTCCAGGTTGTATAGTTGAATTTAACGGTTGCATTCAGATCCTCTTCGGCCATTTTGTTAATTTCCGCTTCAATGCTTGAGAGGTCCTTCGGCGCATCGCCTAGCATGTAGAATTGCAGCTCGACCTTTTTGGAAGTGTCCAGTCCGGTCTTCTCCTCCGTCCCTGCGTTCGTACTTTGTGCTGTGTTTCCTCCGCTATTGCTCTCTTTTACCGCCGCATTGTCTCCGTTTGCAGAATTAGAATTCCCCCCGCAGCCTGCCAGCAGCGTCAAGCCCAATACTGACGTAAGCAGAATAGACATGCGTTTGCCCCGTTGTTTATTCATCTGAATCCTCCCTTTTCACTATGCTTCTATGTTAGCCGACTGTACCTTAACCCGGTAGTGGGCAGGTTGCGGTTCTAACCTTTTACAGCGCCGATGGTTAGGCCTTTGACAAAATAACGCTGAACGAACGGGTACAGAAAAAGAATAGGTCCCGTCACGACAATTGCCATCGCCATTTTGGTAGACTCAGCAGGGACCTCCGTAGCCAGTGACACCCCGGTTCCCGCCCCCATCTGTGCGATAAACTGTGCTGAATTGATAACATTGTACAGATAGAATTGCAGCTGATATTTATGCGTATCATTGATGAACAGTGAAGAGGTGAACCAGTCATTCCAGTAATACAAAGCCAGAAACAAACCGACTGTAGCGATGCCCGGCATGGAAAGCTTGAGTACAATCTGCCAGTAAATCCGGAAATCACCGGCCCCGTCTATTTTGCCAGAATCGAACAATTCCTCAGGAACTGCTGATTTGATGAAGTTTTTCATTAAAATGATCAAAAATGGCGTCATCAGACCTGGAAGCACCAGTACCGCATAGGAATCCAGCAGACCGAGGTATTTCGTAATCATGATGTACCACGGGACAAGTCCTCCCCCAAACAAAGTCGTAAAGTATATATAGAAGGAAAAGCTATTTCGATATTTAAAATCTTTACGCGCCAGTACATAACCCGCCATAGTCATGAAAAAAAGTCCCATTACCGTTCCAATCGCAGTTGTGCTGACTGTGACCGCATATGCCCGCAGCACCTCATCCGGGAAGATGAATACCGTCTTGTAGCCCTCCAGTGAGAACTGTGCCGGAATCAGATGATAGCCATCGCGAATAATGGACTCATTGCTGGTCAAAGATGCAGAGATAATTAGCAAAAAGGGCAGCAGGCAAGCGATCGATAAGCCAATAATGACCACATAGGCAATCCAATGAAGCATTCGCGTATATTTATCCTTTTGAATTTTCATTTCTTATCCTCCTAGAACAGGGCGTAGTCATCGTTTATTTTGCGGATAATGTAGTTGACCGTCATAATGAGGACGAAGCCGAACAAGGATTGATAGACCCCGGCAGCCGTTGCCATGCCCACATCAAAGGTTACTTTAAGCGAACGGTATACATAGGTATCAAGGATATCCGTCGTATTGTAGAGCAGCCCGTTATTGCCTATTAATTGATAGAAAAGATCGAATTGGCCCTTCATAATACTCCCGAGCGCAAAGAGCAGCAGCACCACAAAGGTTGATTTCAGCATCGGCACCGTTATATACCAAATCCGTTGGAAAATATTAGCGCCATCAATTTTGGCCGCTTCATAATATTCGTCACTAATCCCCGTAATCGCCGCCAGATAAATCACCATGCTGTAGCCAAGATTTTTCCATAGATAAAAGATAATGATCAGAAAGATCCATGCCCAAGGTTTACTGTAAACGTCGACCGGATCAAGGCCAAATTGGGTAAGCATTGTATTTAAGAAACCGCTGTCATAATTAAACAAGTTGTAGACAATTACGCTGAGAATTACAAAAGATACGAAGTAAGGCAGAAACATTACCGATTGGCTAATCTTTTTAAACCATTTTCCATTGAGCTCACTCAGCAGGATCGCACAGACAATTGCCAGCACATTTCCCAGTACAATAAAAGCAATATTGTATCCTATCGTGTTCATCGTGAGCTTCACCAGCGTACCGGATCTCCAGAGGAACTCGAAATTCTGTAATCCCACAAACTTGGAGTTGAACATGCTGCTGTTGAAGTCGAATTGAGTGAACGCATAATAGATGCCTACCATTGGAAAATAGGAATTCACCAGAAAAAAGATCAAGGTGGGCAGCAACATCAGAAACATTACCCGATTGTGCACCAGCTCATACAACAATCCTTTCTTCTTTCTTGTCGTTCGTAAGCGTGCTCTACCATCAGCCTGGATGCCAAGTTCGACGTTTGAAATTCCTTTGGATGAGGTTTGGCTCAAGATCTCTCACTCCCCTTAATATAGAAACTGCATAATTCCACTATAGGGGGATTCTTCTGAACACAGAAGTGAAGCTTACAAGCCTTACTGCACAAACTGGCGAAACAGGAACTGAACAATCAGGATGTTTATGTAAAAGTCTTCGGAGACCCACTGAGCTTCTCAAGCTTCGCTAACTCCTTATAATCCTTGTAGAAAAGACTGTTTTGTACACGAATATTTAATTTGTTCACTCCCTTCAGATTGGAAAAATGCAGGATTCTAAGGTTGCTCCACTGTTCTGTTCACTCTTGGGGACTTATAATAAAGGAAATTCATAATATGAATTCATCCAGAGTCTTGTCCGAATAAGTCATATGATGATCAGGGGGGACGGTATGAAGAATAATGATCTACGGAGAAAAAGACTACTGTATGGCAAGCTGCTCACCACCATAACCCTGTGCATATCGTTAACCCTTCTTATCTCTACTTTTGTTTACTATACGTACTACATCGGCGTCGAGAAGACGCAAACCTTTCGCTCCGATCTAAGGGATCTGACCCAGACTGGCAAAAAAGTGGTCAACATGGCTGAAGTCGCGCAAACGCTTTCATTTCAATTGTATCGAACCAGCACGATTTCTCATCTGTTGTTCTACAACAAGCCCTCTATTTATGAGGTAACCGCGGCGATGTCCGATCTCGGAAACTACTTAAATTCCATGCCTTATATTGAATCCATCTATGTATATAATCCGAATAATGACACGGTTTATATTTCGGCAGCACAGGGCCAGAATGGCGTATTCACCACCCGCGAACTGGTGGACACTGAAATTATTCAGATGCTGAATCATTATCAGGATTACAAAACATTTACGCCGATTCCGCGAACCTATTCCATAGATGAACCTGAGAAAAAAACCATCTCAGTCTATACTTACCTTTGCTATGATGCGATCAATTGGGACCGCTCTATTAACTCTGCGGTTATTGTTAACATATCCGCGGCTTGGATCAATAAAGAACTGGCTAACGGCAATACACCCGGTAGTGGCAGTACCTACATTTTGGATGACCAAGGCCGTTTTCTGTCGGGGAATAAGCTGACATTGGAGAAGCTCTCCGGGGATGAAAACAGTTGGCTGGAGCATCAAGTAAAAGCACGTTCTGCCGGCTATTTTACTGCCCCTTTTAGAGGGAATAAATCACTGGTGTCCTATACTTCGCCCGATTCGCTTGGCTGGCAATATGTGCGCATTACTCCTTATGAGGTAATTACTGAACAGACCAATCATATCCGCAATACTACGCTTCTGATTTCTTTAATTATTTTATTGTTCGGTCTTGTTATTTCTAGGGTACTGTCCAAACGGCTTTATCTGCCGATTGATTCGATCGTAAGCCGAATGAACACCCTTGAGGCAGATAAACGTAACAGTATGTTTACGATCAGGCAGAACTCATTACGCAATCTGGTGCTTGGCATTAAATCTCCTCATAACAGCCGGCAAAATGATGTTCAACAACTGGGTATTTCTTTTAATTTAAACGAGGGCTACCGGCTAGTATTACTACGCATTGATGAGTACGAAGCTCTGCGAAAGGAACGAGGCTCTTATCTCCTTCCGTACAAGTTTGCCATCATGAATATTGCCTCAGAGATCTGTGGACAGACTTATCAGGTGGAAACTGTAGATATGAATGACGATAGTGTGGTCATGTTGCTTAGCAGCATGACCTCCACTGAGCATCTGGATACCGAGCTGATTGAAGTGCTGCTGCGGCAGATCCGTGTGGCCTGTTGTGATTATTTAAAAATCGGACTGTCGTTAGTGTACAGCCCTATCAGTGATAATCCAGATGTACTAAACCGGCTGTACAGTCAGGCCAGAGAAGCTTCCAAACATAGACTGTTTTATGGTCATGGCAGCCTGATCAATGCTGAGCGCATTAGCGAGCTTCAGAACAATCTTTACTCCTACCCGGCTGACAGCGAAAAAAAGCTGGTCGATGCGCTCACAAGTGGCAGAACAGACGAAGCCCGCAGTCACTTCTCCGAAATGGTACGTCAAATGGAGCAATATCCCTATCATGTGCTGGAACTTACTGTTTCAAGGGTGACGCTAACGATTAAACGAATTGTCGATAACATCAAGAAGCTTAGTCCTACCCCCACCGAAGGGATAATGGTGATGCCTTCGCTTGAACATTATGAAACAATAGAAGAATTTGAGGCAGCTTTTTACCAGCTTTTTGATCATATTCAGGAATTCCAAGCGGATAAGCGCAGCTCCAAGCAAAGCGATCTAATCCGGCAAATCAACCAAACCATTCAGCAATCTTACATGGACCCTTGCTTAAGTCTGAACCAAATTGCCGATGAACTTAATATGTCTCCAATCTATGTCAGCAGACTTTATAAGCAGCAGACCCTAACCACTATTGTGGATGTCATCATGGAGGTACGGATGAAGGAAGTATGCCGCCTGCTTGTAGAGAGTGATTTATCGGTATCGGATATTGCTGAAGTAACTGGCTTCACCAGCAGTTCTTATCTCCACCGGATGTTCAAACGCAACTTCAGCCTTACACCAATAGAATTCAGACGGACCAAAAACAGTTCATAACATGAATCACCTATACTCCAAAACGAAGGGTGCTCCAGCAGCCATTGACCCAGCCTTTGGAACACCCTTCGATAACATATGAAATATTAAAATAACTTCGTAATATTTGCTTCATTCTCACCTGCAAGAATGGTGTATTCTTTGGTCAACAGATTAGCTTCAAGCTTCGCTACACTGTTCTCATTTTTCCAAGTGATGTTCAGCTCATTCTCACTACCTTGTTCAATCTTGATCTCACCATTAAAAGCTGGACAGCTATTTCTGAATTTCAACAATGCGAACAGCTTTTGAACAACAGGACGTTGTACCTCAGCAGCAATTTCATCTTTAGAATAATAATGGCGGTTAATATTGCGTCCTTCTTTTGTGCTTTCGAGCAGCTCAATATCATTCTCGCCCGCGAATAGACCAACATAATAAATCTGTGGAATACCAGGGGCGAAGCACTGAATAGCTCTGGCCAAAAGATACGCCTGATCATCATTGCCAAGTGCAGAATAATAAGTGCAGTTAATTTGATAAATATCCAGATTATTATAAGCGGCGGAGCTGTATTTTTTCTTAACATTTGCTCCTTGGCTATATAGGCTTTCTCTGGTCATTTCAGCTTCTTCGTCGGTCATCAGATCCTTAACATCCACCACACCGATGCCGTCATGTGTATCCAGGGTAGTGAATTGTTTTCTCGGACAGATTTCCAGCCAATGCGCAAGCCGATTTACTTGTCCACTGTATAGAGCATGTAATACCAACATTGGCAGGGCAAAATCATAGACATAATAATCCTTGTCTGCAATCTTCAATTGAATGCTGTAATGCTCATGGATTTCCGGAAGAACAGTTACGCCATAAGGCTCCACTACTTCTTTAGACAAATTTAACATTTCCCAAATATCCGGTTCTACGAAAAAGCAGCTGGTACCCATCTTTTTGTTGGCATAGGCAAAAGCGTCCAGCCGGATAATCGATGCTCCTTTATCAGCAAGGAAGGTCAGATTGTCTTTCACGAATTTCTTCGTGGTTTCGGTAGTCACGTCCAGATCGATCTGCTGCTCATCAAACGTACACCAAACCTTTTCCTTCGTCCCATCTTTAAAAGTAACCTCTACGTATGGCGCCCGCGGTTTACGTTTATAAATTAAATCCACATCAACCTCAGTTGGTTCACCGTTAGGCCAGAAATCCTTGTAACGAATAAATAAATCCTTGTATTGCGATTCATCCTTCTTCTCAAGGAAATCTTGAAAGTATGGAGACTGCTGTGAAATGTGATTGATCATGAAATCATACATCATGTAGAACTTCTCGCTCATCTCTTTGATTTCCGCCCAGTCGCCAAAAGCCGAATCAACCTTCGTATAATCCATCGGAGCAAATCCCCGGTCGCCCGAAGAGGGGTAAAACGGCAATAAATGAACCCCACCCACGACTCCTTGCAAGTGTGTATCCAGTACTTCGTTTAGTTCTTTTAAATTGTTTCCCATGCTATCTGCGTAAGTGATAAGCATAGCTTCATTTTTAATCTGCATATTGGCGTTCTCCTTCTATTTCAATTTATACACTCTTGCTTCATAAGGTCTGAGAAATCATCAAACTAATGCAACTTATGAAAGCGTTATCCTAACAATCTTGTTCCTCCCTAGATGAAGGTTTATTCAAAACCAATTTTATAGACGCGCATATAATATGTCAAACGTTTTCATATAATTAAATCAATAAAAAAAAGCTATAATTATTAGAATTTAATATTATGTCCATATATTTGTGGTAACGTATAACATACCTATTATAACTATCAGAAACTATCTATGCTTTTACAATTGTTAGTCTCGATTAGTGTCAACAATCCAAGAAAGTTGTAGAATATAGATTAGAGCATTTTATGAAACGGGGATGAGGGTATGGCAAGTATTAAAGATGTTGCCAAGGAGGCGGGCGTTGCTGTAGCTACCGTGTCCAGAGTAATGAACAACCGGGGATATATCAGCAAAGAGACGCGTAAAAAAGTTGAAAAAGCGATGGACGCCTTAGATTATCATCCTAATCAAATCGCCAGAGCCTTACAGAAGAATCAATCCTTTTTTATTGGGATTATTGTTCCAGATTCGAACCACCCTTTCTTTTCCGATCTCATCAAGTATGTTGAAATGAGTGCTAATGAAAAAAACTATAAATTGCTAATATGCAATTCTCTTGATGATCCTGAGAAGGAAGCCAACTATATTAGCATGCTTCGCCAGAATCAAGTAGATGGCATTATCATGTGCAGCCACACTATGAATATTGAAAGCTATAAAAAGGTCCCTTTCCCTATTGTCTCTTTTGACCGTTTTATTTCTTCCAATATCCCTTGTGTGGGATCGGATAATTACCGCGGTGGTGAGTTAGCTACCGAACATTTGATACAGCTGGGCTGTAAACGGCTGCTACATATCTCCGGCCCGCTAGATCTGGATATTCTAGCGAATCGCCGTCGGGATGCTTTTGTCATCACAAGTATGAAACATGGTGTAACTTACGATATTATCGAAGGCGCGCACAACAAGCTTACCTTTGATTATTTTTGGTCCTTTGTCACCGAAAATATCTCTCCGGCCCAACTTCGAGAATATGATGGAGTATTTTGCAGTAATGATATTGTGGCTTATGCTTTATACATTTATGCTGAACAGCAAGGCATTCGAGTGCCCGAGCAACTGAAAATCATCGGTTATGATTACCACAGCTTTACCCGCATGCTTCAGAGTCCTAAATTGACTACCATTATGCAACCTAGTGATCGGATCGGGGTCATGCTGACCAATACTCTCCTGCAAATGATCGAAAGTGCTGACGGAGAGCTAATCAACAACACTACTGTAGACGTAACTCTCATTAAAGGAGAGACTACTTAACGTATCTATTAAAAAGGTAGACTACCGTAATTAGCGGTGGCCTGCCTTTTTTGTATTACTTCATTAATAACGACTTTCAGAAATAACGACTTTTAGGGAAATTTTTGTAACCACTTCCGCTTCTCAGAATATGCTGATTGGGCAGGTTCCCATTTTTTAAAGGAATGAACAGGAGAAGTTCAAGGAGGAGATATAGAAATATGCCTGATTACAGACCATTTAAAGGGGATGCTATCCTAAACAAGCATGGAAGGATCAGCAGTCCTATTAGAAAGAGGGAGTGTAACGCACTATTAAAAATAGTCACTGATCTCTCTGCAGTGGTGCCCCCCGTACTTACGAATCCCACAACACTTCATATTGCCAATCTCCAAAGAGTGTTAAGAGAACTATTGGAATTCTTGCATACCTCTAAGTTATGCAGCCCTTTTAGAACTGAGCTACTTTCTGTAGTAGAGATAACCATTGTATCGACCGAAGTCAGTCCCTTCTCTGTCGTAAGCGTGGGCACTAATCTTCAACTGCTGTTAGCAGAGTTATTATCTTTTATTCTCGCCACGAAGATTGACTCTAATTGTAAAGATCAGCTGATTATTCAGATCAGACATATTCAAGCTTCTATTACACAAGCAATTGGATTACCTATTAAAGGTGTGACTGGACCTCAAGGGCCACAGGGACCCCAGGGACCCCAGGGTCCGCAAGGAGCGCAAGGGATTCCGGGCGCAAAGGGAACCACAGGGGCAGGGTTGCAAGGAATTGTTGCTTTTAATCCTGCATTAAGCCCTACCTATCCAGCAGGTCAAGTAGTAACCTTTAATGGCAGTACCTATATTGCTATTGTTGCTGGACCAACGGGAACACCTGGAAGTTCACCAGACTATTTATTAATTGCTGGTGGCTCCACAGGCCCCCAAGGACCGCAAGGACCACAAGGCCCTCAAGGAACGCCTGGACTTCAAGGACCTCAGGGCCCGCAAGGGGTAGGGCTGCAAGGAATTGTAATCTTTAATCCTGCACAAAGTCCTACTTATCCAGCAGGTCAAGTAGTAACCTTCAATGGCAGCACCTATATTGCTACTGTTTCTGGACCTACTGGAATACCTGGAAGTTCACCAGATTACTTGTTAATCGCTGGTGGTGCGATGGGACCTCAAGGACCACAGGGTGTGCAAGGGATTCAAGGACCAACAGGTGCGCAAGGACCAGCGGGTCCAGGCGTAGGAGCAACTGGAGCGACGGGCTCGACGGGTGCTGCCGGCTTGGCGGGCCCTGCTGGTACAACGGGCGCGACGGGCGACCCGGGCGCGGTCGGCGTTGCCGGAGCTACGGGGGCAACGGGCGTGACGGGTGATCCGGGGGCGGCCGGCGTTGCCGGAGCTACGGGTGCCACAGGGGCGACGGGTGATCCGGGGGCGGTCGGCGTTGCCGGAGCTACGGGTGCCACAGGGGCGACGGGTGATCCGGGGGCGGTCGGCGTTGCCGGAGCTACGGGGGCAACGGGCGTGACGGGTGATCCGGGGGCGGTCGGCGTTGCCGGAGCTACCGGTGTAACGGGGGCCACAGGTGATCCCGGCGCGGTCGGAGCTACTGGCATTACCGGAGTCACTGGTGCAACCGGTAACGGTGCAATTATTCCGCTGGCATCCGGAGGACCTATTATTATGACCACGGTTTTAGGTGGTTTGGTTGGAACAACAAGCCTTGTAGGCTTCGGAAGTTCAGCCACAGGTATTTCGCTTGTTGGCGGTAATATTGATTTGACAGGTACTCTCCTTGGACCGCTTATCAATTTTGCATTCTCAACTCCTCGAGCAGGAGTAATAACTTCCATTGCCGCTTACTTCAGTAATACCATAGCTTTATCGCTGCTTGGTACTACGATAAATGTAACAGCGCAATTGTACCAATCTGCCACACCAAATAACACATTTACTCCTATTCCAGGCGCAACAGTCCCACTTCCACCTATCACCGGTACTATTAATCTTGGAACTTTTGTCAACGGAATTACGAATGGTATCAATTTTACTGTAACACCACAGACACGTTTGCTTATGGTATTCTCAGCCACCGCTACAGGTCTTACCCTTGTAAATACAGTCACTGGTTATGCAAGTGCTGGCTTTACGATTGTATAATCACTAAAAAAAAGTTAAAAAAGGCATCTGCGATTCCTTTTGAAGGAGGTGGCAGATGCTTTTTTTGTAATATGCGCATTCAACTCTTGATCTTTCGGACTCAGATGCCGCTATTCGTTAATTTATCACTGTTTAGAGAGATTATCGGACCTGAGAGGCGCTATTGGGCAGAAATGATGCTCAGTAGTGTCTATTTTGTACTAATAACGCCTATGGAGTCCTATAGCAACTCAAAAATAGGAAAATATTGCAAATAAGAGCGCCTGAGTCCGATAGCGATTCCGTTCACTGGGAGCCATAATCCGTTCACTGAGAATCATAGTGCGTTCACTAGAATTCACACTTTGTCACTGTTTGCAAAAACGAACCTCATAACAAATACACCTTCAGCTTATCGATGACCTCATCGATTTCCGCTGTAGTCGTATATCGTCCCACACTAAAACGAACCGCTCCCCGTCCAATATTCTCCGACACATGCATAGCCTTTAAAACAGGCGAAATCAACGTTTCACCGGAATGGCACGCCGAGCCCGTTGAAGCCGCCACAGCTTCCAGGGAATCGATAATTTCATGACCCACTGCTCCAAGAAAACTAACGTTAAGGGTGTTAGGCAAGCGCTTGTGTTTATGACCATTCAAATGAATTTTTTCGCCAAAAGACTCCTGCAGTCTTCCATAGAAATACTCCGTAACTTGCTTAACTCTTTTTCTAGAATCAGAGTCAGCAGCAAGCTCACAGGCTTTTCCTAAGCCAATAATGTAGGGTGTATTTTCTGTCCCCGCTCTTCGCCCCTGTTCATGGCCCGCACCGTGTATCAAAGGCTCAATGTGAATGCCGTCCCGAATGTACAATGCTCCAATGCCTTTGGGCGCATATAATTTATGGCCTGCAAGCGTTAGAAAATCCACTCCCAAATCCGCTACATCGAGGTCTACTTTTCCCGCAGATTGTGAAGCATCTGTATGAATAAGAATGCCCCGTTGGTGGCAGACCTCAGCTATTTCCTTGATCGGCTGGATCGTGCCCGTTTCGTTATTAGAGTGCATGATGGAGACCAGAATGGTTTGGTCCGTGAGCTGCTTTTTCACATCGTCAACCTGCACCATTCCATAAGAGTCAACAGGTACATAAGTCAGGTTGTATCCCATCTGCTCCAGGTACTGACAAGGTTTAATTACAGCTGGATGCTCAATAGCAGACAGGATAATGTGATTACCTTTATGGCGATACGTTTGGGCTACTCCTTTAATGACAGTATTATTAGACTCACTACCCCCACTGGTAAAAAGCACCTCACCCGGCGCACAATTCAGGAAATCAGCCACCTGTGTTCTTGCCTGCTCTATTCCGAGTTTAGCTTCCCGCCCCAAAGAATGACTGCTTGAGGGATTCCCAAAATGACCGTAAAGATAAGGGATCATAACCTCTGCTACTTCCTTATCTACTGGTGTTGTAGCGTTGTAATCTAAATAGATCATATTAAGTAAAGCCCCCTTTAACCATAACGCGAAACTTATACTTCTTGATGTTTTAAAAAAGAACGCACAGCAGTCTCAGCTTCATCCAGATTATTCACTTTAAAAGTAACTCTCTCAATGCCTTCATACTGAGTGGACGTATAATCGTATCTAGGATCATAGTAATATTCTAGCAGCAGCGCCACAGCTTCGCCGAACAAATCCGCCTGCAAGCATCGTTCGATTTCTGCTGCAACAGGGATATGAATTCGGGATTTAATACTCCGAAATGCAGAAATACACTGCTCCTTGTACTCTTCTGGCCGGTAATCCTCAAGGATTTGCTGCACTCTGGCTTGCAAAGGCATCTCAATCCAGATCTGTGTTCCGCTCTCTTTTTGCTCGGCCATAAATGGGGGCATTACTACCTTACCAATCTTTTTGCTCTCCGCTTCAAATAGTACATAAGGAGAATCCCCGATCTTAATTAACTCCTCTAAAAGAAGACTATCGAACGTTTTTTGATTGTTCGCACGAAGGCCAATCTCACCAAAAATAGAACCACGATGACCTGCCATCCCTTCCAAATCCAGAACGGGGTAGCCTTGCGCTTTCAGGCGGTGTAACAGATTGGTTTTACCTGTGCCTGTATTTCCGTGAATCACATAAGACTTCGCCTTACATTCATAGGACTCCAATTCGTCGAGCACCCATTTACGATAAGCCTTATAGCCGCCTATCAGCCGGTAAGCATGAATATCCATTAAAGAGAGTACGGTCGCAGTTGTACGGCTGCGCATACCTCCCCTCCAGCAGAATACTGCTTTGTCTCCTTGAATCGCTGCAAATTCTTTGACAAAAGAAGGCAGTTTTGCCGCAGCAATCTCCAAACCACGTTCTTTCGCGGCCTGCACACTTGTCTGTTTATACAACGTCCCTACTTCAGCCCGTTCCTGATCATCAAAAAAGGGAATATTCAAACTATCCGGCAGCGTTGCATCTTTATATTCAGAAGGAGATCTAACATCAATAATGGTGATCTGCTTCTTGTTTTTTAACACTCTAAGTTCTTCCAGTGTAATGTCCTGAAACAATATGCTCTCTCCTCTGGTGGCTAACCTTCATAATTTGCTCTAAGCTGATATACAACAGTTATTCCACAGCAGCTATAACCGTAATCTGACCCGGATGCTCTTCCGTTACCTCTCCGATCAATGCCGCTTCTACCCCTGCATCTACTAACTCTTTTAGCAAATCTTCGCTTTGTTCGGGGGCCACAGAGATCAGCAATCCGCCAGAAGTCACAGCGTCACATAGAATATAGCGGCTTAGTTGGTCCATCTCTTCCGGATAAAGAATGCTGCCTTCCAGATGGGCAAAGTTATTCTTAGTGCCTCCTGGAACAAATCCCTGTTCCGCAAGCTCTCTTACTCTTGGCAGCATCGGTACATCGTCTTGACGAATGATCAGGCCCGTGCCGCTCCCTTTAGCCATTTCCGAGGCATGTCCCAGTAGCCCAAATCCGGTAACATCTGTACAAGCATGTACATCATAAGGCTCCATGATTTCAGCCGCTTTTTTATTCAAAGTAGACATTACTGTCGTAAGGCGTGTGGTTTCTTCAGGAGATAGCTGATCCTTTTTAATGGAAGTTGTTAAGATCCCCACACCGATAGGCTTCGTTAGAATCAGCTTGTCTCCCACCTTGGCGCCCGCATTCGTTCTTACTTTGTCAGGATGCACAAGGCCCGTAACGGCCAATCCGAATTTGGGCTCTTTATCGTCGATGGAATGTCCGCCCACAAGAGTAGCTCCTGCTTCCTGTACTTTATCCGCTGCACCGCGCAAAATGTCACCAAGAACGCTTTTATCTAAAACAGAAATAGGAAAAGCCACAATATTAAGCACCGTAAGCGGCTTTCCACCCATCGCATATATATCGCTTAATGCATTGGCTGCTGCAATTTGACCAAATGAATAGGGATCATCCACGATCGGCGTGAAAAAATCAACAGTTTGCACTAACGCTAATTCATCACTTAAACGATACACCCCTGCATCATCACTAGTATCAAGACCTACTAGTAGGTCCGGGTTAGGAACAGTTGGTGGCAGACTGCGAATAACCTGCATGAGATCGGCGGGACCGATTTTGCAGCCGCAGCCCCCTTTTGAAGATAATGAAGTCAGTTTTATAGTTTCAGCTTGAGACATCATGACTCAGCTCCTTTAGTATGAATTATCTTAATCTTACACGAGTAGATCGCATTGTACAAAAAGCAAGAGTAGCAGATGTGCTGCTTGTTACGCCTTCCTCTATACACTTACTATCACTACTTAGGTCTACCGTTCTTTCCCACGTCGGGTGAGCTATATTTGATGCTGTGGTAGGGTGGGACATTAAGTGGCGTTCTAGGTACAATATGCTTGTAAATGTTCAACATCCATCGGTTAGTAAAATAACCAAAGGCTGGCTCATTCGTAGATTTTACTACTGATAAGCCAGCCTTTAGTTGGATGTCCATTATATTAGGGAAATCCTTGAAATCCTTCCTAAAAACATCCTATTATTAGGGAGGATTTCCCTAATCCACTTTCTAGGAGCCATAATCTCCTTCATTTTAGGGAGAATTCCCCTAAATTTCAACCCAAAAGGACGTCCAATAGCCAGCTCGTGCTCCCTGGCTATTGGACGTCTTTTTTCTCACTTAAACGCTTCGCTTGTGAAGGTCTCCCAATAGATCAGCTAATCTGCTGACTGCCCTGCTGCTTCTCTAAGAAACGTTGAAGAATCGCATTGAATTGCTCCGGTTGGCACAGATTACTTGGATCTAATGCGTTCGGAATAATCGCCAACTGCGCCTGCGGCAGCTGAGACACCATTTCCTTCATACAATTCACTCCAAATTCATTAAAGTCCCCTACAATACACAAAGCGGGACGTTTAAAAGCCTTTAAACATCTGGTGTAATCAACATGGCTCGTAGCCAGCCTTTGCCGATATAGCTCCCGGGGGCGTTTGTCCAGCAGTCCTCTTCTAATCTCATTGTAGGCCAGACTCCAGCGCTCTCGGTACATCATCCGAATCGAAGGCAACACCAGCTCGCTTGGGAGATAATACATTAGTAAACTGCAATATGCTGCCATAGTTTGTATTTTCCCTACTATTGTTGATCCGTGAGTCCTACAAAAGCTATCCGCGACCACAATTGCTTTTACACGCTCAGGATATTGTTTGGCAATATGCTGAACGACTAAGCCACCATAGGCGATTCCTACAAAAACTGCTTCACGGATACCTAGGTCATTCAACAGCATAATCAGATCCAGACATTGCGTCTCAATAATCTCATGTGGGGCCTCCAGCAGTTTACCAGACTTGCCATTCCCCCGTAAATCGCACAAAATCACTTTATATTTATCGGAAAAATACTCCAGCTGTGGTTTGAACATACTGTGTGTTAATCCATGTCCATGGATAAACACAACCGGAGTGCCAGTTCCATTGATTTCATAATAGAGCGAAGTTCCGTTCAGTTTAGCGATAGGCAAAGGTAACACCTCTTTCATAATAAATTCTACGACTATATCTGCTTAAAAACGCAGCAAAAAACCACAGAGGGATTCTCTGTGGCTATTCATCACTAAACACGCCATTCATCCTCTCTCCATACGCTTACGAGGTTAGCTGTCGGATTCGGGCAGTGAGAGTTGCCCTACCTGCAGGGATGCATATTATGCACCCGGAACAGGATTCACCCCATAACCAGTGCCGACTCTCACATCGGCTGCCAGTTGTTGGTTCCCCCGCTTTCCAGAAACGGAAATTAAGCGGATTGCTTATGTAATTGTAAATTTAAGATAATTCTCAGTTCTGAGATGAATCATACTCTTGTAAGGTTTTCTTGTAAAGGAGGGCTCTGGTCAAAATAATGTTGAAAGCAATGCTTTTCATTTCATATTAAGCATACTCTTCATTTTCTCTTTCTTTTGCTCTTGTTTACTCGTTTTCTTTAGAAAAACAGCTCTGAAGCAAGCGAAAAAGGGGGTGATTCACCAGTACTTTCCTATTTAATAAGAAACGACAATCTTCAATACCAATATTGGGCCAGTTTCTGTACCTTGGGGTGTTCGTCGTTTCTATGTCCCCGATCCGTTTGGCAAGCTTGTTAATATTATTTCACATGAACAGCACGAATGATTTCATAAAAAAGAAAAAAGCTAAGCAGAATCAGAGATCTCCCCCTGTCCACTTAGCTTCCTTTTACAATACTATGGCTACAAAAGATCGGCGTTTTTCAATGCATGCTCCCAGCTTGGAAAAAAGAACAGCGCACTTCTCATAAGCTCTGGGTCGCTTTGCTTTACTTGTTTTTTACTGATTGAGCTTCCGTCGCTTTGCAGCTTTTTGATCCGACTTAATACTTCATCAGCCTCCAAAGGAATTTCCATTGAAACACTCCTTTCTCAGTGACCTGTTTCCCTTCATTTTCTCCATAATATGTTTATTTATTCCGTACTCTTAATTTCCCCAGATTAAACCATCTGATAGATGGGTTGTTCAGCAATGAACCGGGTAGGAAGCATGGGATATTTGTCTGCTAAGATTTCAGCTAAATATTTCATCCCCGGCGCTTCACTCTCCGCATGACCTAACATGATGAGCGCTTTAGATTTTCCTTGGTGCCCTGCATCCCGCACATATTCCGGAGTCTCCCACTCTGGTCCCTCTCCAGCGATAATTAAATCAAGATTGTGATCATTAAAAAGCGGAATAGCCATCATCCCGCCTCCTCTGTAACCTACTAATATCCCTACACGTTTGCAGGACAGAGACAGGTCACCAGCAGCGCGTACATAAGAGATGCCTAGCTTACTTTTAATATACTGAGCAGCTTCCATTACAGTCATAGCAGGAATAGTGAGAATCGTAGCAGCCGCTTGCTGCTCTTCCACATAGTCTGACCAATCCAGCTCTCGCAGCAAACCCATCATAATCCCATCCGGCTCTTGCCGATGCCAATAATCATGATAACGAAAAATAGCTATTGGGGAATGTTCGATCAGACTTTTTTTCGCATGATAAACCGGATCACCTTCTAACCACTCGTTCGCCGCATGATGGCTATAAAATACACCTTCATGCGTGATCAGCAAATTGGCTCCTAACGCTATTGCTTGCTCCACAATATTTTGTGTGGCAGAAAAGGCCGTAATAATCCCTGTGACTTCAGTTTCCGGTTCCCCTGGGTTCAGAATATCCACAGTCCCTTCTACCTGTTCCACAGTTCCCATTAAATCTTTCAAAATCGCTCTAATCGTGAGGCTCACTATCATCATCCCTCGGTTCAAAATCTAATAAATCTTTCTGCCTTTAAGATCCTCAATTCCGCTCTTGCGGTAAAAATACGTATTGATCCGATCTCTCCATTCCTGCGCATGCTCTGCTTGCTCTTCAAGACGTTGCTTCACTTGCACATACAATCCACTATCCATGCTGCCTTCAAGTGATTCCCATGTTGCTAGAAGCTGTGCAGCCTGCTCTGCCCCCTCGAAATGAGTATCGTAGATATGTTGTATAACCGTTTGTCCCGATTGCAGAACATGCGTGTATGGAACATGATGGAAGAACAGCAGCAGCTCTTCTGGACAAGACGCTAGATTCTCATAATTTGATGCATTAAGACCTATATACTGTCCGCTATACCCCGTTCCCGATTTGACTGAACGATCCACACCAATGCCCTTATGATCCGCATAATGGTACGTTCCCCACTTGGCGTATTCATATCCATCCACATTCGGCCCATAATGATGATCCGGATTAACCATCCAGCCCACACCTAATGGAGCTGTGTAAGATTCGTAAATCCTCCATGAGTCCATTAACATCCCGCGAATAGCAGCCACTAGACCTTCATCAGTGCCAAAGGTAAGGCGAATCCATTCCTCAGCTATTTCTTTTGCCGTCAGCTCCGGATTCCAAATTAATCTCCCATATCCATACAGATTGGCTTGAGCTAACCCATGCCCCGTCCAGTTCATGTCATCCCCAACATTAGTTACAGCAGCCACACCATTATATTTATTTCCCCACACCGATCCGTCCACAATATGTTTCACAAGTGTAGTTTGCCCTTTGGCATAAGTATTGAAATCAAGGACTTCTTTCCACTGTGGAACGAGATAACAGAGATGCCGCTGCTGCCCTGTATATTCTTGAGCAATCTGAAACTCCATCAGATGATTGGTATGTTCCAGTGCGCCAAACAGCGGAGATACCGGTTCTCTGACTTGAAAATCCATCGGTCCATTCTTGATTTGCAGCACTACATTATCATTAAATCGGCCATCCAATGGTTTGAAATGATCATACGCTGCTCTGGCCCGATCTGTCTTACGGTCACGCCAATCCTGCTTGCAGTTATATACGAAACAACGCCAAATCACGATTCCGCCAAACGGCTCCAGTGCTTCTCCCAGCATATTAGCGCCATCGGCATGGTCACGCCCGTAAGTGAATGGCCCTGGTCGATTTTCTGAATCTGCTTTGACCACAAACCCGCCAAAATCAGGGATCACTCGATAAACCTCACCCGCCTTATCTTTCCACCATTGCCGCACCGCTGGGTCCAGTGGATCAGCTGTCTCCAATGCTCCGATCTGTATCGGGCTGGCGAAGTTAGCACTGAGGAATAGCTTAATTCCGTATACGCGGAATATTCCTGCAATTAACGCGATATCAGGCAAATATTGCTCCGTTATAAATAGAGATTCAAGCTCATGAACATTCACATTGTTAATCGAAATCGCGTTGATCCCCACAGAGGACATCAATCTGGCATAATCACGCAGCCGCTTTGTATCGTTAAGAAATTGATTGGACTCGTAAAAAAAGGACCGTCCAGCATAGCCACGTTCAATACTGCCATCAAAATTATCCCAGTGATTAATCATTCGCAGGCCGTTCACCGGATTCATAGACAAATTCAGAGCGTCTATCTCGCTTTCTGTTCCTATCAGCCGTAACAGATGGAATACGCCATACAATATTCCAACAGGCGTTGAAGCACCGACAGCGATACATTGCTCAGTAGCATTTGTACGTATAAGGAAACCTTCAGGACCCAGTGAATCGGTTCGTTCTCCTGCGAATACTCTACTAATTAATGGATTCCCCCCTTGGAAGGTTCCTATAACGATACACGGTCCTTCAGGTTTCGCTGTGAGCAGTGGCGCTTTGCCCAGCATAGAGGTCATCCCCTGTATGAATTCCGCGGCTGCCGCCTGAATCGTCTCGTTGTCCTCCGTTACTACCAACTCAACACACCAATCTATATATTGATTGTATAGAGATCCTGATTTCAGCTGACCATAATTGAGCCAAGCCTCATAAGCGGTATTTGTCATGTTTATTCCTCCCGTATAAATAACCCGCCCTGGATTGAAAAGGACGGGTTCATGATTCGCAAGCTTGAGCAGGTTACCCGCTCTATGATTTGGTGACAGCGTTAAGCAATTGGTGATACGCTGGCTTAGGATTATGCTGCTCATCGAATAGAAATGGCCAATTTTTCCGTCCCCGAACAGGGAAGCCGTCCAGCCATGTATAGTCATCCGCTGCTCCCCAGAAAGTGACTGAGCTAATCACGTCGCGGTATTCTTTCAACAGAGCAAACATCGCTTCATAGCGCTCTGCCTGTAGCTCGAGCAGTTCGGCAGGTGCAACCTTTAAATCCATTCGTTTGTCATCGAAACGGAACATGGACACATCCAGCTCTGTCAATTGGAGCTGAAGCCCTAAAGATGCATACTTCTCAATAGCAGCACGTATTTCATCTAAGTCCGGATCGTATAGATTCCAGTGGGCTTGCAATCCGACGCCATGGATCGGCACTCCTTGTTCCAGCAGCGACTTCACCATTTTATAGATTTTGTCACGCTTAAGAGGATTAGACTCGTTATAGTCGTTGTAGAATAATAAAGCCTTAGGATCGGCTTCATGAGCGAATTCAAACGCTTTGCCGATAAACTCCGGTCCGACAATGTCCAGCCACTTTGACTGGCGAAGAAGTTCTTCTCCTTCATCTGCAATAACTTCATTTACAACATCCCAAGCATAGATATCTTCCTTGTAACGTCCAACCACGGTCTGAATATGTGATTTGAGCCGTGCAAGCAATGTCTCTTTGCTTACACACCCGCCCTTCTTATCCTCAAACAACCAGTCCGTAGTCTGGTTATGCCAGACTAAAGTATGCCCACGCATAGCCATATGATGTTTTCGGGCGAAGGCAACCAACTGATCTGCTAGTTTAAAGTTATAACTGTCTTCAAGCGGATGCAGACTTTCAAACTTCATCTCATTCTCAGCGGTAATGCTATTGAAATGATAGGCGAGCAAGTGCTCCTGTGATTGTATCGTCATCGGGTTAACGGCTGCGCCAATTTTGAAATCCTCAGCAAATATATTTTTTAGTGCAGGTTCTGTGTAATCACTAGCTTGTCTCAACAAGTTCCCTCCTGACAAAAGCATTTATATCAGTATTCGAATAATTAAGACTGATAATCGAACCAATCGAAGTAGGCAGGCACCTCAGCCACCTTGCCATGACCTGTTGCATATAATCCAATAAGAACACCCGTAAATCCATTTCCTTTTACGGCTTGAGGGGATAATGGGTACGCTGCTGCTGTTGATAGCTTATTCCACTCCTGCCCATCCAAAGAATAAAGGAAGCTGTATTCGGAAAGCTCAGCCTTAACTTTCAAATAAATTCGCTCGGCAGTAGTTGGAACCTCTGCCGCTGTATGGGTTACTCCATCCATAGTCACATGAGCTGTAATCACTTTTTGCCCGTTTTTTTGAACAAGTCCAATTTCATAATGAGCGTTCTCATCTAATCTGGCGCAAAGTCCAGCTTCCACATCAGCAATAGATGAAGGCATTTCTAGCAGCGTGCTCCATTCTGCCGAAGTATGCTGCTGTCTTCTGCCTACAAAAGCCACTTGGCCTACTTCACTGAGACCTGAAGATTGTCCCCGAAGAGATAACCATCCCTGTCTTTCGTTTAAGGACCAGCTTCCCTCAGCCGGATTCCGCAGAAAGGCTAATCCCAGCGGCAATACTTGATCATCAAAATCATATCTTCCACTAGTCTCAGGTTTTGGCGATTGACCAGGTACACGTGAAACCTTCATTTCCAGTCCAACTGTATCTTCATTATTATCGATCATCGGCCATCCGTCTTCAGTCCAGCTTACCGGAGCAAGGAAAGTCTCTCTTCCAAGCACAGTAAATTTTGCATCTACTAGTCTTACTCCAAGGAATACGGCCCACCAATCCCCGTTACGATCCTCAATCAAATCGGCATGCCCTAAATACTGAATGGGATTGTCAGTACCGCTGTGCGTCAATATCGGATGCGGCAATCGTTCAAACGGTCCATAAGGAGAGGAGCTGCGGCCAATGATCTCCCGATGCTCCTTAGCCGTTCCTCCTGAAGCCGTCATGATGTAGTACATTCCATTTATTTTGTACAAATGGGGTCCTTCCGTCCAAGGTCCGCCATCCCCAGTCCAGATGACAACAGGTTCTGTTAATGCTGCTCCCGTAGCAATATCTATCTCATATTGGATGGCATGGGAGTCATAATCTGCCCCCTGCTGGGTGGTTACATATACCTTTCCATCCTCATCAAACATTAGAGAAGGATCAATTCCTCCATAAGGAATACTAATCGGATCTGACCACGGACCCGCAGGGTCCGTAGCCGTAACATAGAAATTCCCTTTCCCGTGTACTTCGGTCGTTATCATGTAAAACGTTCCTTCATGATAGCGGATCGTTGGGGCAAATATCCCTCCAGAGCTCTTGCTTTTACGAGTATCCAGCTGACTTACACGATGGAGTACATGACCTATTTGTGTCCAGTGAATCAAATCCTGACTATGAAAAATAGGTACGCCAGGGAAATACTCAAAGGAGCTGCAAACTAAATAGTAGTCATCCCCTGCCCGAGTGATACTTGGATCAGGATAGAAGCCTGGAAGTATCGGATTCGTGTATGTGATTAAAGATGGGGTCATAATTTAACAGACAACCTTCCTATTACTTAATAGTGATTGCAAGCTCCTTATTCCTTCACGCTTCCTACATTTAGACCGACCACAAAATATTTCTGCATGAATGGATAAACTAGCAAAATTGGAACCGAAGCAACGATCGTAACGGCTGCCCGTATGGAGATTGGTGTAACCATGGCATGTACCGACTCCTGAGTCATCCCTGTCCCGTTATTTACACTAGGGTTACTGTTCGAGTTCATAGTAGAGGATAGCAGCTTCATTAATTCATATTGCAATGTACTCAAGTTCTGGCGGGAAGAGGTGTAGATAAACGCATCAAACCATTGGTTCCACGCACCTACTGCAACAAAAAGGGCGATGGTAGCAAGAACAGGTTTACACAAAGGGAAGACTACTTTCATGAAGATCTTGAATTCCCCGGCACCGTCGATTCTTGCAGATTCCATAAGACTTTCATGTAAGGTACCAATGTAAGTACGGATAACGATCATATTAAATGCACTTACCATGGACGGGATTACATATACCCAGAACGAATTGAGCAAATGAAGATCCTTCATAAGGAAATAGTTTGGAATCAGACCCGCACTAAAATACATGGTAAGGACGAATATAAAGGTAATATGTTTGCGGAAAACATATTCTTTCCGGCTTAACGTATACGCAAGCATCGTGGTTAAAAATAGATTCAGGATCGTAGATATCACTGTTCGTGCTACCGAAATCCAAAAAGCATTATAAATTGTACCTGAGGCAAAAACCGCTTTGTAGTTCTGTATGGTCCACTCTCTAGGCCATAAATAAATGCCGCCGCGGATGGTATCATTCCCCGCATTAAAGGAGACTGCTATAGTATTCAGGAATGGATACAAGGTAACAATAACTAGACAAACCATAAATATAGTATTGAAGGTGCTGAACACTACGGGTTCGAACCTCAGATTTTTCATCCGGTTTCCAGCATTACTTTTTGGAGATTTTTGAGGAATCAATTGAGTTTTTTCCATGATTATAACAGCCTCTCTTCCCCTAGCCGCTTCGCAGTCCAGTTAGCTAATAGCAGCAACGTTACACTTACGACTGTTTTGAAAATACCACCCGCGGTAGCTAAGGAATAATTCCCTTGCGCTATACCATATTTCAATACAAATATATCAATCGTTTCCGACCAATCTACGACAAGCCCGTTTCCTAACAAGTACTGAACCTCAAATCCAGCTTCCAGTACATGTCCTACGGACATTATTAACAGGATTACAATGGTTGCTTTCATGCCCGGCAAAGTTACATGACGCATTTTCTTATACCGGTTCGCTCCATCAATCTCAGCAGCTTCATATAAAGCCGGATCAATAGAGGCGATAGCCGCCAAGTAGATGATAGTACTCCATCCGACTTCTTTCCAGACGTGTGAAGCACCTACAATACCCCAGAAATACTTCCCTTCACTCAACCAAAGGATCGGTGAATCAATGAGATGCAATTTCATGAGCATGATGTTGATAATCCCGTCATTAACCGAAAGAGAAGTAGCTACAATGCCTGTTACAATAATCCAAGAGAGGAAGTGAGGCAAGTAGGATATGGTCTGAACGGTTCTTTTCCAAAATACATTTTTGATCTCATTAAGCAGCAATGCCAGTATTATCGCAGTCACAAATCCTAGAACTAGATTAATTAGGCCCATGGCCAACGTATTGCGCAGTACTCTCAAAAAGCTATCGTCCGTAAAAAGAAACTTGAAGTGTTTTAAACCCACCCATGTTTGTTCACTAAATGCTCTAGCTGGTTTATAATCTTGGAAAGCCATCGTCCATCCCCAGATGGGAACATAAGCAAATAGTATAATATAAAGCATTAATGGAACCGACATCCAAATCAGCTGTTTCTGATTCTTAATCAAGGTCATAGTAATCGGTTGCTTCTTTTTTCTTTTAGGATGCCGGTTAACTTTTTTCCCCGTTAATATCTCATCCATATATGTTTTCTCCCCACATCATCCATATATTTCAGAAAGTGGTTGGCCTAATAAGCCACCACTTTCTGATTTTTAAGCAAGCTCTAACTATTTAACACTCCAAGTATCAAATCTCCATTTAAGCTGTTCATTGATTTTGTCTTCATAGGCTTTGACATTCGCTTTACCAATTTCTCCAACAAAGTCATTCCAAACCTTATCGAATTCTGATGGACTGGCCAAGATTGCTTTTGGCAGGTACTTGGTTCGCAATTCATTCAGCTTCGTTTCGGCAATTTTGGCATCTGAGCCTTCAACAAGATCTATGGACCAAGCTGGATAAGCTACTGGGTTCGGCTCAGGCTCGCTGAAGAAATCCACATAACTGTTGTAGCCATAAGCATCAAGGATTTCCTTGTCATACGGTTTGAGTGCAGCCCGGTATTCTTCTGGTTGAGCCGCAGCATCTGTTGAGTTTCCATCCTCAAAGAATCCTTGCAATTTCGGAGCTGTAGCATACCAAGCATCTGCTTTGTTGCTGAGCTTCCATGTAGCATCAACTGCGTTCTTCCGTTGTTCTTCATTTCTTATAAAACGGCCATTTTCCACTTGATAATCTTCACCTTCAATACCCCAAGTGAAGATTTTTTGCCAATCTTCTTGAATCAATGTATCCATTAGTTTAATAATTCTTTCAGGGTTTTTGGCATTGATACTGATCCCGAAGCCATTATTCAAGTTCAGCGCTGGGCGATCCAGATAATAATCTTTAGTGCTGGTATCAAACACAAGTGGAAGTCCTACATAAGTTCTTTCATCTTTACCTTGTGTCCGGAGTGAATCTTCTGCTGAACCAAAGTTCCAGTGCTGATCAAACATTCCCAGAACGGCTCCACTAGACAGTTTCGCCAAATATTGATCGTAGTTTTGCACAAATGTTTCTTGGTCGATAACGCCCAATTGGTTCATTTCATTAAGCTTTTGATAGTACTGCTTAGCATAGTCTTTATCTGCGAAGATTTCTGCAACGTTATCATTAACTACTACCCCGCCATCATTAGGGTGTCCGATCAGATGCTGAGGAGCGTTAAACAACCCCCAGTTTCTCCAGTCGTTGTTAAGAATTTCGAATCCGATGGTTGGCGTTCCATCGATGGTTGGATTTTTTTCTTTATATTTCACAATGAGGTCAAAATACTCGTCCAAGGTCTTCACCTGTGGGTAACCAGCATCTTTCAGGATGTCCTTCTGAATCCAGAAAGCAGGACCTGCATAATAGGTTGTATTCACTTTACCGTTATACGCACCATAATTCGGAAGCGTATAAATATGTCCATCATTCGGGTCTTTCATCATGTTCCAGTAATCTGCGTAATGCGCTTTCAAATTTGGAGCATATTGTTCAATCAAATCTTCAAGCGGGATAAAAGCTTCCGCTCCTGTCAGCTTAGTATTGGCAGTCATCAAATCCGGATAATCCTGACCGGCAATCATTACGCCTAACTTCTGGTTAAGATCCCCAGCTAAGAATTCGAAATTGAATGAGGCGCCTGTTTTTTCTTTAATCATTTTATAAATTTTATTATCTGGTGTTGGTTGCTGACCTGCTTCTCCAAGAAAGATACTAATTTCAAAAGGTTCAATCTTCTCAGAATCTGTTCCTGCAGCAGTTGAAGTGGCTGTTTCTGCTGGTTTGTCTTCTCCCTTAGCCGTCGTATTGTTGCTGTTATTTCCTCCACACCCTGCTAAGGTAAAGCTTAGGGATAACACAGCAATCAGACTAAGTTTCCATTTGGATATTAACTTGCCCCCCATAAAGCACCTCCATATATTTGTTGGTGTAACAATGTTGTAAGCCCTTACAAGTTAAATTATAGAGGTGATAATCTTCTGAAAATACGCCAGAATTAAAGATGTACCCCCAAAAAGTTTAGGTATTAGTGTTTTTAAATTCGTTAGGGCTCATATGCAGTTTTTTTTCAAATTGCTTGAGGAACTGACTATAATTTCCATAGCCCACTTTCTCAGCGATTTCACTATTTTTTAACTTATTTTGTTGAAGTAAATGTACTGCTTCTTTTATTCGGAGGTTATGCAGCTGTTCATTGAAATTAATACCGTTCTTCTTGATCAATAATTGGCCCAGATATACCGGGTGCAGGAAAAATACCTCTGATAGTCTCTTAATGGTAAGACATTCGCGAAAATGCTCTTCAATATAATTGTTAATCTCCTGAACAATCCCCTGTGATCTTAGGTTTTGTTCCTTAAGAAGGATGTCAATACTGGCCTCGCCGCAGAAAAGCAAATTACGCATTAAGTCCGTCAAGGTGATCATTGAGTCTAACATCGCGGGGATTCTAATTTGATTAGATAAGGAGGACTCATGGACTTCACTGGCTTCCGAGGTAAACTCAATAATCTTATACATCATATGAATAACAATTTTCTTCACAACCTCTGGAGCGATGCGCTGCTCACGGAAACTGCGGGCTGCCGAGTTCACAGCCTGGTTAAAATCTGCGGAGTCCAGTGTGTTAATAGGTCTTATCAAGTCATCCATCAGTTGAATTTGATCATAGTGATAACTGAAGGGACTATCCTTAATCTCTTGATAAGTCAGGACCGCTGCATTTTCAGGATAATAAAAATAATACATTAATGCTTCTTTCGCCGTTCGGTAACTGTCCCCGATCTGAAGCAAGGAGCCTACGCCAGCGCCAGCTGCAATACACAAAGCTTGTTTTGGGTGTTCATTCAGCAAGGGAGTTGCGATCTGATCGATCACAGCTCCCTCAGTGGACAATGAATTATATCCATATACGATTCCAAAACAATGACTCTCCAGATCCATCAGGAACATCGAATCTTTATCGGTTAGGAGGGCTGAGGCTTGCTCTCTGATGTCCGTATACAAAACCGGCTCTGTCTGTATCAAACAAATATTCCAATGGCTTTTCCCTTCCGATAGTCGGTTAAGGATCTCCTGATTCGACTGCTCAGCTTTCTCATGCAGCATTCCTTTCAGGAGAGAAACAGCCTCCTCTAAGGAGGCTATTTGATTTAAACTGCGCTTCTGAGCTTCCTGCTCCAGCTCCTGATATATCTCCAGCAATTCTTCTGCCGCCTCTTCCGGAAACACTGGCTTCATCAGATAATGATTAATTCCATAATGTATAGCTGTCTTGGCATATTCAAACTCACTATAACCACTTAGTATGGCAAATTTGATCTCCTTAATCTCAGCTTGTTGCCAAGCTGCGATCATCTCCAGCCCATTCATTAGCGGCATATTAACATCCGTAATTACAAGATCTGGCTCTAGCTGTTTCATTAGCTCCAGCCCCTCTTTGCCATTGCTGGAGGTTCCACATACCTCAAAGCCAAGCTCCTGCCAATTAATCCACAGCTGCATCGCTTCAAGCGCACTAGGCTCATCATCGATCAATAATACTTTGTATTTCATTGGGGGTCCCTCACTTTCTAGCTATTCTTCCGTTCCAGGAGTTTTAGTGGAATGTCAAAAGTGACAATGGTCCCTTCATCCGGAACGCTGCTGATATCAAAACGGACCTGATCTTCATAGTACAATTCTAATCGGCGGTACACGTTGCGGATTCCGATATTCGTTCCCGAAGACGCTTCATTTTGAACATTACCTAATAATTCTTGCAGCTTCTCTGGCTCTATCCCTTTACCGTTATCAGAGACGGTAACTTTTAATCGTCCCTCCTCCACTAACGTCTTCACTTTTATCACACCTAGTCCCTCTATGGCCTGTAGACCATGTTTGCAGGAATTCTCAACGAGCGGCTGCATGCTTAGCTTGGGAATCTTATATTGAAGCGACTGCTCATCGATCTCAAATTGATAGTCGAATTTATCCCTGAACCGGAATTTTTCAATTTTCAAATACATCTCGATGAAAGTCATTTCTTCTTCCAAGGTAACGAGATCCTCTTTCCAGCTCAGCAGCCGTCTAAGTAATTTCGATAAACTCTTAATGATATCCGTAACATCCGAGTAATTATTTTTAGTACAGACCACCAAAATGGCATTTAACGTATTAAACAGAAAATGCGGATTCATCTGGCTTTGCAGGAAATTCAGTTCAGCTCTTACTCTTTCCATCTCCAGATTATTTTTTTGAATCTCCAGTTTATATACATCATTGATCAAGGAATTAATGGTAGTGGTCATCCTGTTAAAATTACGGATCAAGCCCCCGATCTCATCCTGACCTTCATCAATCCGAATCAGCTCAAATTTCTCATTGGATACTTTCTGCATATGTCTGGACAACCGTTTCACCCGATAATTATAGGATCTTAACATCACATATAAAAAAGCGGTTGTGATTAGCGTGACAATAGACGCCAGAATCCCTGCATAAATCCGAATCTCCATTATCGCTTGGGCAATACGCTCACCTTGTGTAATTCCTATTATCCGCCAGCCTTTTATATAACTAGCTCCGCCGACGGGTACAATATGCACATCCTCCTTGCGCTCATCATCCTGCAGCTTGAACACGGGATAAGGTTCCGCGGTGCCTCTTTGATAGCCGCTTTGTGCAGACATAATAATCTCGTCCTGCTCGTTAACTAAATAAAGACTCAAGTAATCTTTTTCCCTGATAATCACGTCATATATTTTACTGAGATCCAAATCAATTCTAAGCAGCTTTTCAAATTTATTGTATGAGCTGTAAGCGTCCATTCGCTCAATAACACTCAAATAAGGCGCTGTAGAAATCACACTAGAGGTATCACTCATATGATAAGCGGCAAGAAACAGATGTTTATTCGCAGCCTTCGACTGCTTATACCATTCACTATTCATTACCTTTTCATTGATGACCTGATAGTTGCTGCCAGAAACAATGGAATCATTGTTTGTAAATACAGTAATCCGTTCAATCTGATTATTCACCGGCATATAGCTGTTCATGCGGTCTCTCAGCTGTTCATCAAAAGTGTCATAAAATTCAATAGAGTTCCCATATGTCCGCTCAAGCAATTCATACAGGTTCTTATCGGCAGAAAGCGTATAGCTGACAGCTACCCCACCTTCAATGAAGTCATGAATATCCTTTCGGGCTCTTTCTAAGGATATCTCCAGATTCTGCTGCTCTCTCGATTTGATCAGATCGGAAATCCGATCCAAAAAAACAAGGTTAATAATAATGATAGGGAGAAGAACACCTATGATATAAATAAGGGAAAATTTATAATTCAAGGGAATATCATTCACTACTTTTCTAAATCTGAATTTTTTTCTCTCCATATGAAACACCTTGCTTCCCCTAGAGCTGTTGGTTCTTATTCTCATTTTTATACACGGATGGTACTACCCCTACAAGCAGCTTAAACTTATCTATAAAATAATCAGTGTTAGAGAATCCCACCTGCACCGCTATATCCGATATCTTTAACTGTGTTCGCTTCAGCAGACTTTTTGCCTCTTCAATCCGTTTGGCATTTAGGTATTCACTAAAACCCTGGCCCGTTTGCTTTCTGAACAGTTGTCCCAAATAGGTAGAATTAATATGAAATTGTTGTGCCAAATCCTGAAGCTTTAATTTATTCCGAAATTCCCGATCCACATACTGAATAACCTTGTAAATCGTATTTTGTTCATTCTGCTGCTCTAGTTCAGACAGATAGACGGCAGCCCGTTCACACAGATTTTGTACATAACGGCTTAATATAAAATAATCACTAAGCTCACCTAGATTTCCGTATTCTTGCTGAAGCTTAGTCATAATCGTATCCGGGTCTCCATTCATTTGAGCTATAATTCTACAGATCGTAAGCTCTAAATGGGCCACTTTTGCTTTTACAACTTCAAGGGTCAACAGATTCTCGACGAAAGCAGTGAACGCTTCTTTTACACAAGGCTGGATCTGTTCCGTATCATTCGTTTGGACCTTATGCAGCAGCTGTCTGAAATGATCCTCATGAGGTTCTTCCTTTTTCAGGTTCCTAAGCTCACTATAATAAAAGACCCCTTTTTTCTGCTGATGCGTTTTTCGTTTCCATACCTCAAGTGCCTGCTTATAAATCTCTCGAATCGAGCTCACCCCGACCATTCTGCTGCTAAGTGCTAGAAAGACCAGCTCCTGTGATTGTTCAGTGAGATCTGAATGCATCTGGTTGACGATAGTCTCCAGGCTCTCATTGCCGATAGAAGCAGACTGAAGAATGATCCCCGCTCTTCCCGATCCGTCTTGAAAGAAGCAGAAGTGTTCCTCGGAAAAATAATCATTTATCTGCGGTTGGAATGGATTCATAGAGGAGGACGGTTCGATAAGAATACACATTAACTCTGCATCCGCTTGAAGCTTCAAGGTGTTTCGGGTTAGAAGCTCTAAATTTTCGTTATACTCCCCTTGGATCAGGCGGTTGATGATATTATTTACGATAAAAAATTGCTTTTTATCAAACTCCTCATTGGAAGCGATTTCATTTTGGATTATTGGAGTGATCCTGCTTAATAAAGCCTCTATTTCTTCATCATCAATGGGTTTTAATAAATATTCATTTACCCGCTGGCGCAATGCCGTACGTGCATACTTGAAGTCATCATATCCAGACAGAATCACAAATTTAGGAGGTTTCTCCATCACCTCATTCAACTTTGTAATAAGCTCAAGTCCGTTAATTACAGGCATATTAATATCCGTAAGAACCAGTTCCGGTTTATTCTCCTGGATAAGCCTCATCGCATCCGTGCCGTTTTGAGCTTCACCACAAACTTCATAACCGAATTTTTCCCAGTCGATCATCGTCCTTAGCCCCTCAAGAACCCAGGGTTCATCGTCCACGATCAGAACCTTAAGCATGATGTTCGCTCCAATCTTATTAAGATAAGCCCGCGCTTTACACCAAAATATATAGATCATGCTATCATACTTGGATAATGATGTGAATTCATAAATTTTCCTTCTTTTGTTTAAAACAGTACTTTTTTTACTTGAAAAAACGTACAAAAAACGACGTATCCTAAATTTCAGATACACCTTTACAAGGGCCCATCATTCCATTATCATGGTTTACATCGAGTAAATAATTACACAGTGTAAACCATATGGGAGGGCTAAGATATGAGCAGCTTATCTAAGTCTGCTAGATTTCCACTTTTCATTCTGATGTTGAATCTATTTATCGCTTTATTGGGGCAAGGTATGGTTATTCCCATTCTACCTGAGTATCTGAAGCTGTTTAATGCGTCAGGGGCTGCTGCCGGATATCTTATTGCAGCTTTTGGAGCAGCACAGTTTATTTTTTCACCTATAGGGGGACAGCTTTCGGATAAATGGGGAAGAAAATCAATGATCATTTCCGGAATGTTTTTAACCGTACTTTCAGATCTGATATTTGCTGTCTCTACGACATTGCCCCTACTCTATGTCGCTAGATTTATTGGGGGTATAGGTATCGGAATCATGATTCCTTCCAATATGGCCTACGTCGCTGATATCACCACCCATGAAACCCGCGCTAAAGGTATGGGGTACTTGGGGGCCTCCATGAATTTGGGTATGGTGCTTGGTCCAGGGTTAGGCGGCATTATCGCTGGGTTTGGCATACGGACGCCTTATTTTTTTGCGGGTGGACTTGGACTTATCGCTACGGTACTTTGTTTTTATATGCCAGAGACACTCCCAAAGGAAAAACGGAAATCCGTTAATAAACAGGCCCCTCGGGAATCCATTCGTAATCAAATCGTAAATTCATTCCGGACGTCCTATTTCCGCTATCTTCTGCTCATTCTGATCATGACATTTGGTCTGATGAATTATGAAACGGTGTACGCCCTTTTTGTGGAACAAAAATACGGTTTTGATGCAACGAAAATCTCAATCATTATCACAGTTGGTGCTATTATAGGCATTATTGTGCAAATCTGGCTGCTTGATCATCTGATTAAGAGACTTGGCGAGATAAAGCTTATACGTATATCATTGGTGATGACCGCTATAACCTTATTGTTGATGATATTCAAGATCAATTTAGGTTATTTATTAGTTGTATCCGGTTTATTTTTTGCTTTTAATGCTTTTTTACGACCCACAGTAAGTACATTGATTGCTAACTCAGCTGGTGATCGGCAAGGATATGCTGCCGGATTAAATACAACGTATACCAGCATAGGAAACATACTTGGACCCATTTTAGCGGGATTGATGTTTGACAAACACATGGATATCCCCTATATTTTTGGGGCAATTATTCTGGCATCTGCCTTTTTCATCACCTTACAAAAACCAAAAAAAGAACAAGAAAGGAGTGTAACCCATGACTGAGAACTGGCACCAGAATTTAAAAAACAGAAACCGGGAAGAATTGATTGCTGCGGCGAAGGATCTTTTTATGAAGCAAAGCTTTCTCAAAGTTAATATTAAGGATGTCTGCGACGTGGCTGGTGTAAGCCGGGTTACCTTTTATAAGCATTTTCAGTCCATGAACGAACTGATTTTTGAGGTCCAAATGGAAATTCTGGAGAGCATGACGCAATTTGTTAGAAGCGCACCTTCTTCAATTGAAATGAATGGTAAGCAAATGCTTGCTTCGATGCTTAATGCTTGGATTGATTATGCCCGGCAACACCCAGGTTACATCAAATTCATTCTTCTATTCGATTTGCATTTTGAAGCCTATGATTACAGTAAAGAACTCAAAGAAAATTACAGAAATTTTGTGATGCGGGGTAAAGAACGACATTTCTTAATGGATGCTCTGGAGGCCGGAGTTAAAGATGGATCATTAAAATTTGATACAGAACCCTTATCCACTGCTCATTTCATCTTCACGTCTATGATGGGTTTATTGCAGAAAATGAGCCTGATTTCCAAAGACGATTTCAACAACGAACTTCAGGATATTCAAATTGCTAACCGATTTGTGGACATGTTAGTTCAATATTTAAGTACAGAAAGTGATGAATCTCCTGCCTTGAAGTAAGGGAACCCATCACTTTCTCCGTAATAGAAAGAAGTAGTTAAATGAAATTATTCTGCTTTAAGGAGCGGTTAGACTCATGTTTGATTAACCATTCTTTTCTGGCAAGCCCGCCTCCATAGCCCCCCAATTCACCATTGCTATTTATCACTCGATGACATGGAACCAAGATTGAAAGTTGATTGGTGCCATTCGCCCTTGCTACAGCGCGGCAAGCAGAAGGATTGTTGATTTTCTCTGCAAGCTCCTTATAAGAAGCTGTCTGTCCCAGAGGTATTTTCCGGAGTTCATTCCACACCTTTTGCTGAAAGTCTGAGCCCAGATAACGAACCGGCGTTGTAAATTCCGTAAGTTCACCGGTGAAATACAGCTTCAATTCCTCCTCAATTTGGTGAAGGACGGCTACCTTTTCAGGTAATATAGTTGCATTTAAGCGAATGCGTAATCTCTTGATTTCATTTTCAAGTCCCTTGCGATCCACAAATTCCAGCAGTAAAAGACTCTCTTCATCGGAGATGGCCAGCATAGAACCCAATATCGTTTCTATCCAATTACAGTACAGCACTTTAATCTGCTTGGAATGATTCGGGACAGTCCCCATCGTTCGTGAAAAAGCATCCCTAAACCCATTGCTCGAATCGTACCCGCTTTCCAGTTGTGCGTTAATGATTGAATCCCCATTCCTAATATGTTTGAATGCCAGTCCTAAACGTCTAGAACGTGCATATTCGATAAAGGTCATTCCAAATTGTTTCTTAAATTGGCGGCGTGCCGTGTTTGCACTAATAGACAGCTCATCAAAATCTTTATCTGTCCATTTTCGTTCCGGATTGCTCTCAATAGCTTCTACAAGCCGCTTTACTTCAGGAGACATTTTTGTTGGATTGGATAGCGGCTGACACCTTTTACAAGGTCTATATGAAGCTAATAAGGCTTCCTTGGCTGTAGCAAAAAACTCACAATTTTCTTTTAATGGCTTTTTAGCGGGACAAGTTGGCCTACACATGATGCCCGTTGTTTTCACTCCTACAAAAAATACGCCCTCATAATTCGAATTTTTCTCGACCAGCATCTTATAATATTTATCGATATCCTGCTCATTAGTTATCATAGTGTGGTTAGCTCATTTCTAAATAAAGTCCTGAGGCATCAAGCGTTTGCCGGGCATTTTCTTGGAGGTTATGTTGTGCCTGAAAGAAACTACGCGGTCCATAGCTAATCCGTTTCACGCCAATATTTTGCAATTCATGATTCGAAAGCATACTGTCCATAACCATGATATTCACAGGCAGTGGCGATTTTTTAACAAATTGTTCAATCAAGCTTGGATCAGCGAGCCCCGGTATAAAAATCCCATCCGCTCCAGCGTCTGCATAAGCATAGGTACGTTCTATAGCTTGATTGACTAGATCCATCGAATGTTCCTTAGCCTTGAAAAAGATATCCGTTCTAGCGTTAATAAACACGCGCTTTTGCAGTTCGGAGGCTACTTGTTGTATGGTTTTAATCCTCCGGCTTTGTTCGCTGGTCTCCCATAGTTCATTGTTAGGATGATTTACGATCTGATCTTCAAAATTGATACCACAGATATCTAATTGAAATAACTGCTCCATGTTATGCGCTAAAATATCCTCATCTATAGCATATCCACCTTCGATGTCTACGGTCAATGGAACTGCTACTCGTTCGGCAATCTTTGATATCATCCAAAGCATAAGCTCAAATGTAAGCTGTTCACCGTCCGAATATCCCCACGCTTCCGCCATGGAATAGCTGCTGGTTGCTAGCGCCTTTGATCCAGCTTGCTCTATTGCTTTAGCCGAGGCTACATCCCAGCAGTTGTACAGGATCAGTGGATTTTTTTGATCATGCAGCGTTTTAAAATAGTCATAGTTTTTAGTGTTCATAAGTGGTCATCTCCATTTAGTTAAGAATAGAACCACTATATAATAGACATCCATTATCGATACCAGAAAAATTAACACCAATCTTTTTTTCCACAAAAAAAACACCGATAGATAATCTAATCCTCTCAGGATCAGATCATACCATCGATGCCAGTTTGCCGATTAAAGTTCTACCTTACGGAGTGATTGTTTTGGTGATGGTTTGGATGACTTTTTCCCTGTCCCCATCGGTAGGATTTGTGGAGCTGCGATCCCGATCAGAACTACGATAATCCCGATCCAGCGAAGTAATGATACCTCTTCTTGCAGAACTAACACGGAGGCTACTACAGCTGCCGGTAACTCCGCTGCCCCTAAAATCGCGCCTAGACCTGAACCCAGCTTCGGAACCCCGATCGAAAAGAACAGAACTGGAATTACGATGCCCAACAAACCTAGAGGTAGGCCGTATTTCCAAAGCCCATCGGTAATCGCACCGTCATATAAAAACGAAGGCGAAAAAACAGTCATAATAATAACCATTGCACTAGTGGTCATATACAAGCTTTTATTAACGGCAGGCACCTGCGTAGCTACTCTTCCACTCACAAAAATATAGAAAGCAAACGACACGGCTGACATTAAGCCAAAAATCACACCAGTGGTCGTAATTCCACCTATACTCGGCTCAAGGATGCCCCCCGCTAATACTGTACCAATTAGAAGGATAACCATCGAAATCACTTTTTCCCGACTAGGAAGTTTTCGATCTACAACTGCCTCCAGAATTACACCGATCCAAGTAAATTGGAATAACAGTACAATCGCAATCGAAGCAGGTAATTGTTCAACGGCGAAGCCATAAAATATGCCAGTTAAACTGATGGTGATCCCAGCGGCTAATAATTTCCCGCCTGTTTTTAACCCTAATTTCTTTCGAGAAAATAATAAGACCAGCAAGAGCAGCATACACCATCCAAAAAAGTATTGTGATCCTACCAATTGTTTCATTCTAAAGCCATCGTTCATTCCAAGCTTGACGATCGTAGAGAGTGAGCCATAACTACAAGCGCCTAAAAAAACTAGTAAAGCATATTTGAATAACTTCATATTCATCGTAAACCTCTTCCCTTTCTCTTGAGCAAGCTCATTAACATAATAAAGCCCCTTGTCATCGAAATGACAAGGGGCGATTGAAACCAAAGAATACATCTTTGACAAAATTCCGCCACTCCATCCACTGGATAGAGTTTGGTTTATTTACTTATAACAACTCCAATCATAATATGATAAATCACACAGGGTGTCAACTTGAAATTTAAGGATTTAGCTGGAACAATCGATAGACAATAACAGCTGCCTGAGCACGAGTTGTATTGGCTTTAGGTGCAAAGTTATCTTTTCCTACACCTTGAATAATCTTTGCTCCGCTCATGAATTGTACAGCCTCACGAGCGTAGGCTGAAACGTCAGCGGCATCATTGAAATTCACTGGCTGGTCCACTCCCACGACCGTAAGCTTAGCGAGCTGTGCTGCACGATAAGCCATCAACGCCATTTCCTCACGGCTAATCGTTTCATTAGCACCGAAGGTTCCATCAGATCTGCCCTGAATAATTCCTAGCTGCTGAGCAGCAGCAACAGAGCTGTAGTACCAAGCATCCAGCGAAACATCCTTAAATGTACTTGCCGCATTACCTTCCTCTAGCTCTAATGCAAGCATCAGCATCTTCAAGAACTGTGCCCGAGTTACATTCAGCTGTGGCCCGAAATTATGATCTCCGGTGCCATTCAGGATGTCTCTGGCGGCGAGGGCTTGAATGCTATTTTGTGCCCAGCCTAGTCCAGCGATATCCTTAAAGGAATTTTCCGCATATGCTACTGCGAATCTGCTGGAATTGTCTGGTCTAAAGATGATCTTGCCAGTTGTCAGATTAAACTGAGAGTTTCTAACCACCTCCACAGTCCCGTCTTCACGGATTTGGTAGACTACTATTTGTTCTACACCTGAAGTTGTCTTTGGTTTGTAATCCCGTTCAACCTTCAGTCCACGCCCAAAGCTGTCAAACTGTTTGCCATCAACAAAGAACTTAAACTCATAAATATCCCCGACATCTGTCTGAAGCGACAGTGTCTTCGCGTCAACTTTGCCAACTACAAGCTTAACGCTTACGGCGTCAGATCCTGCCATCGCAAGAAGCAGGTCAGCATTTATTCGGAACGTAGACAATCCCATGTCTATTTCTAAAAGTTGAATTGCTTTTGCTCCCGCTCCAGCCAACTCACGAGCTGGCAAGGTCAGTTCAACCACCGAGCTGGCAGAGGCTGGCTTCACTGTGATTCTCAATACTCCACTCTGCATTGAGCCAATTGCTTGTTGCAGAATCGCTGAGGATACCTCTGCAATAGCTTTACCATTCACATCCGCTGTCACGGAAAGAGTAACTCCATTTGCGTTCACAGTTGGTTCCGGTTGTTTCACTGGTTTGACTGTCGTTGAAGATGAAGTACCGCCCGATTCTGAAACCTGCGATTCTGCCATAATCTCAATGGACATCGTGCCTACAACACCAGAGCCATCTTTAGCTGTCGCTTTCACGGTTACCTTGCCTGCTGCAATTGCAGTGAGCAAGCCGGTATCCGTAATAGATGCTCGCTCAGTAGCTGATCCATCCTCATTCACCACTGACCAGCTCACTGCTGGATCGGATGCATGGTCCGGCAGGATTACAGCTGCCATTTGCAGGGTTTGCCCTGACTTGATTTCGCTCACATTATCTTTGGAGGAGACTTTTATCTCCATGACGGATATAGGAATGACATGAACAACCGACTGTGCCTCATGCAGGATGTCAAAATCAACATCTGTGTTGGATCCCCGGAAGGAAATAAATCCAAGCGGCACGGCGATTTCACGGGTTGTCTTCTTCGCTTTGAAGATCATTTCTAAGAATTCCGCATCATCGGTCAGGATATTTCCTGCCTCCGTTCCAGCTACACTAACTGTTATTAGACCTGGACTGTCCTCATTAATATGAGTGATGCTGAATCCGTCTGGCAAGGTCTGAGCGGATACGAATTCCACACCAGATACGTCATATGCCATGGTAAAGTCTACAGCATACACTTCCTTGTAGACGGAGGTAGTAACATTTGTAAGCCCTACACGGTAAGTGAAATCCTGTCCTGCCGCCACTGTGACCGGTCCGTTAAGCGTTGCAGCGGGCAGATTACGGGCAATCTCATCTTGTCCGCTGATGTTAATCTCTAGGCTTCCGGATACTCCACTTCCATCTAGAGCTCGCGCCGTTACTTGAACGCTACCGTTCTTTCTAGCTGTAAGCAAGCCCTTCTCATTAATAACCGCTTTATCCGTTGAGGTTACCCCATCTGCTTCAGTTACCGTCCAGATAACTTTAGGATTCGTCGCATTCTGTGGAAGCACAGAGGCTTGCAGCTGCAAGGCACCGCCCTTCGACTCAATGCTGCTAATTCCATCTTTACCTGCTAAAGTAATTGAAGAGACATGTACCGCAGGTATCTGCTCTTGTCCCACTAAGATCTTAGATTGCTGTGGATTCCAGCCATCACTTCCACCAAGCACAGCTTCAATCGTATAGGCAGCCGCCTCTTCTGCTGTTAATTGTTTGGACCAGCTGTAACGTGAAGCTGCATTAGCACCCTCTCCGTAACTTAAAAACTCAGAGAACCGTGCAGTTTTGGAACGACCTTCATACCATTCATGCCAGCCAGTAGCACGAATATGAGCTCCCATCTCCGTATTAATGAAGGTAGAGCTGCCGTATTCTCTCCATGGCCGGCCCAAATCAACGGTTCCAGCAGCAACGCCCTCACTGGCAGTTAGTCGATTATTGATGAACACATAACCAGGCTTACCCGTTGCCGTGGAAGGCGCAGTAACATAGCCAGCACCCGCACTTTGAATCACATTATTCTCGAATACGGCAGCGGAATTACCGAAGATAAAGTCTACTGTACCTTCAATATGGCTGTCGACGAAATAGGCTCTTCCCTTATCTGCGAACAGGGTATCCTGATATCCTAGAAGCTTAACATTTCTGTACACTCCCCGGTCTCCTTCAGCATATAAAGCGACTGCCTGACCGGCATCCCGCCCAGCACTGTTCTCAACCGTCATGTTCTCCAGTGTGAAATCAGTTGCCGCAACCTTTAATGTATAGCTGCCGCTGGTGCCCATTTCTTTACCATCTGAGCCAATGGTTTTCGCGGAGTCACCGTTAATAAGTACGGTACCTTCCCGGCTCTCACCGATGATACTAATATTCATCTTACTAGAAGGTACAAGCACCTTCTCCTTATATGTGCCGTTCTTCACTTTAATAATCGTGGTTAGGGCACTGTTATCAGGTACTGCTTGAATAGCGTCATTAATCGTCCTATAATCTCCTGTCCCATTCTGAGCAACAATTATGACAGGAGCTGGATTTCCCTTGACTACCTCGGATGGAAGACTAGCCCCCTTATCACCGATGGCGATTACCGCATATTGATAGGCAGTTCCGTTGATCAAGCCTTTATCGGTATAATCGGTTGCTTCGATGCTGTCGGCCACGATCGCATAGCTGCCACCGCTCTCCGAGCGTAGAATTTGATAGCTGCTAGCTCCATCAGCTACATTCCAAGTCAGATGGATATCAGTGTTGCCAGGCTCAGCACTAACTCCTTGTGGAGCCTGCGGCTGGCCGGAATTCTGGTATGGAACCGCTGAGGCAACAGCTGAATCTAGACTACTACGGATACCTTTTATTGCTTGGACTTTGTAATAATACGGCGTTCCGTTTACGAGCCCACTATCAGCAAAGCTTGTGTCTGATAAATCAGACCCGAGCACTTCATAAGGACCATTCGCCGATGAGGCGCGTTTGACAATATACTGGCCCGCTTCCTCAATCGCTGGCCAGCTGAGTTTCATTACACTGTCACCAGCTTCAATGGAAACGACAGGCGTACCCAAAGGAGATTGCGGAGTAGCTTCAACAGGCGCTGATTCTTTTCCCTCTCCGGCCACATTGGTTGCAGATACGACGTAACGGTAGGTTTGCCCGTTGGCCAGACCTCCGACGCGGTAAGTTGTGCCGGTGATTTCTTTTGCCACGAGTTCATAGCTGCCTGAAGTCTCATTCCACTTCTTGATGCTGTAGCTGGCTGCATTCTCCACAGCATTCCAGCTGAGATCCAGCTGAGCATTCCGGCTTACAGCCGCGAACGATTCTGGCGCAGGCAATTTCACCGCCAAAGCGGATGGGGTAATACTAATTTCATTGGAATTTCCCGATTCACCAGTGGGCGCCATCGCCGAGATAACATAATAATAGGTAGTTTCGTTGGTAACTTCAGTATCAATATATGAGGTCTCTGTAATAGCGTTGGCAATAGTCTCATAAGGCCCCCCGCTCTTAAGACTTCTCTTAATATTGTAGGAAGTTGCCCCTTCAAGAGCAGGCCAGGATAGCTGGGCTGCTTGGTTTCCTGGAAGTCCAGTCAGTCCAAGCGGTGTTTCAATCGGCTCAACATAGATCTTTAAATTATCTAAGTAATAATTTCCTGAGCCGCCGCCCGGTGTCTTGGACAAAATACGCCCAATGCCATAGCTGGCGAAATTCGTGGTTGTGAACGGAAAAGAGCCCGCAGGCTGATCATCGATATATACATCCACTTTATCGTTGTTCACATCCACCTTTAGCTTCAGGTTATACCATTGTTTTAGGGAATAAGAGTTCATCAGTTGATGATACTGGCTGCTCCCCCTGCTCATGGTTAGCGTATATTTACCTGTAGCTTCAGGAAGCGTTGGCTTTCTGCTCTCAATGGAGAATGCCGTTTTGCTTCCATCTGTACTCTGGGCCTGCAGGAACACCGAGGTTCCCGATTCTGTCGCAAACATAAAGTCAGTGTCAATAACGAGTGCACCCGTAATTGGCGCGAATTTGCGGATAAACTGCACGCTGCCGTTCGCACCATCGAACACATTCAACACTTGATCTGACGTATTCCCCTTACTGTCAGACGGTGTGGGAGATACAATAACCTTTTGAATTTCAGTCTGTGGATTTGGAGTCACATCATAATACTCTGGTGTCACACCCACAGCAACTTGTTCAAAGTCTTCATCCACATAATACACATTACCTGCTTCACCTTCAGCCGTAGCGCTGGCCTCATCGGAATCAAAGCTTTCACCAAGCTCATTCACTGCACTGACCACGTAGTAATAAGTTTTTCCGGAGCTGAGTCCGGAATCAGTATACAGGCTATCTTTAATTTCAGTATTGATCGTCTTGTATGGACCGCCTGAAACCTCACTACGTTTAACACTATACGACTTGGCAGAACCAACATCCTCCCAGTTCAGCTTCACTTTTTCCTCACCTGCTGTCGCTGTAAGACCACGGGGTGCAGTAGGAAACTGATCACTAAGCGGTTTCAGCTCCACCTCACTGAAGACAGATGCATTATAACGATTAACCTCGTTATCTACCTTAGCGGCATCGGCTGCAAGACCAAAATAAACCGTATCATTCAGGTCAAGCTTCACCGTGCCTACCTTGCTCCATGTTACTTTATCCGGCGATACCAGACCTGTCACTTCATTACCAAGACGAACCAGTTTCACCCAATAAGGTGTATTGATGAAGCTGTCCGGTTCTGTTTTTACCACCTTGGCTCCTGTGGTGGAGCGGGTAATCATAACTCCCTTCTTGCCATATTTGACATAAGGAATTGCCAGCATTGTCATTTTAGAGTTCTCATTGAGATTATCACGAATCATGACACCTGCTTTGGCATAATCGTCAGTTCCCGTTACGGAGTCGATTCTAGCAATAATTTCACCATTGCCTGTCAGGGTTTGATAAGCAAAATGAAAATTATCAACAGCCGTTTCGCTCTCTGATGTTGCTCCGATAAGTCCAGCCGATTTGAGCGTAATCTTCCCGCTATCCGGATGAAGCGTAGTCACTCCCGCTATCCCTGGATGGCCAATATCCACCGAAGTCCAAGGAAGAACGGATCCAGACGTGTTGACATGAATAGCCACGTTATCAGATTGTGTCTTGAGACCCTTATTGTCTATAGCCTGAACAACGAGATAATAGGTACCATCCTGCACATTGTTCCAATCGAAACTATAAGGTGCTGTGGTAGCTTCGGCTTGCTTCACACCATTAACGATAAATTCCACCTTAGCAATACCATCACTATCACTGGCAGAGGCTGTAACCTTCACATTGTTGCCTGACTCTATGATTTGGTTATTCACAGGATAATTGATAGCGGTTACAGGATTGTCTGTATGCTCATCCCCTGCTTTTCCCAACACAATCAGATCATTCAGATACACTTCTAGATTCGTATAGCCCTCCGCAGATAACGTCGTCTTCTTACCATCCTCAGAATCGGTAGGGTCTAGTCCATTAGCAATCTCCCAGCTGTCATCCATACCGTCATGATCCATGTCGATTACATTGGAAGCTGTCTCTGTATAGTCTGGGTAACCGCCTATTTCAATAGGTGAATTAATATGCTGTCCAGTGCGATTCTTCACATCATTAATGACCCGCGCATCGTAAGCATCACGCCTTGGCAAAGTGGCACCAGCATCCGCCATTACATTTGCGTAGGCTTCCTCCGCCGACACTGCCATATAGGGGTTAGGCATCTTTGCCGGCTCCGTAAGCTTAGAGATATCCGAATACTTTTGCACACCCTTCCAGTTGTCTTCAGTAACCTTCGGATTACCATCCATGATGTTCCCATCTATAAACAACCGGGTTTCTGGTGACACTTCCCCAAACAATTGATTTTTTACACTGGTGTAGGTGTTTGGACCATTTTTATAATAATTGTTAGTGATATTATATCGATAATCTTCTGCTCCCCCACCATAGGTCGAAGCGAATCCCCAGTTATAGATAACGTTATTAGACATTTCCGTCAGGTCCACCAATTTGGTCACCGTCGGCAAACGGGGGTTGCGGCTGGTGCTATGAGCAATCAGATTGTGAAGGAAACTGGCATTTTTGCCACCCCAGATTCCTCCGTAGCCGTGACGTCCCTTCTGGTGCGTCGTCATCAGCATACTTTCAGCAGATATCGACCATTGTACGGTAGTATTCTCGTTGTCATACAGACTGACCACTTCATCCACCGACCAGCTGAATGAGCTATGATCGATAATGAGATCCTTATGGTATCTTGATCCAAAAGCATCATCTTCACTAGCTACCCGGTCGCCTAACCGGAAACGCATATAGCGCATAATAATATTGTCAGCTTCAACAGAGGTTGTGTAGTCGGCAATTGTAATTCCGTCACCTGGAGCCGTTTGTCCGGCAATCGTCAGATTTGAGCCGGTAATCTTGAGGGATTCCTTCAGATGGATGGTTCCCCCCACTCGAAAAACAATGGTCCGATTACTTTGGCTTACCGCATCGCGGAAGGAGCCGGGGATCGGAGTTTCCTTGATACCATAATCAGCCAACGTCGTTACTTCATACACAGGTTGAGCTCTTCCGCCGGTTACATATTTGCCGCCGCCTTCCGCGCCCGGAAAAGCAGGAAGCGCTTCCAAAGAAGCGGCCTCGACACTACCAAATGGCATACATGTTGCAAGAAGACTCGCGACCAGCGTCCCGGATAACCATTTTTTCTTCATATAAGACCTCCTAATATCTATTGGAATAAGAAGGGGGCCCTATCCTCAGAGCAACCCCTTCCTTAGTAAAGCCGTGTGTATTATTCCTTGCCCTGATAACGGAAATATGCGAAATCAGCACTGCTGCCACCGAACTGCTGCATATCATGCGCCGCAATGCCAACAAAGTTCCCAGTGAAACCTCCCGACAAAAAGCTGATATTCTGCGGATCGCCAAGTGGCTTCCACTCCGTATCGTCACCCTTAAGATAAACAAACTGCCCAGTCACTTCCTGCACCTCAACCGCGATCCGCAGTGTTTCCCCTGCATTTAGTTCAATCATTACAGGCTCCGCAGTGAATTCATCGCGCTGACAGCGCATTAACCGCAGCACCTTGCCACGTCCTTCTTCATGGCTGATATACGCATAAAGATAATTATCTTCATTCAGGTATAACAGTAGTCCTGCCATCTGCAGATAAGTATTCGGTTCATATTCAAGCGCTGTTTCAGCGCGGAAGCTTATATCCGTCTGGCGAATAGCCAGAATATGATGCTCAAACAGACTCTGCACGGACTCCCCGGCCCTGATTCTTAACCAGCCCGGTCTTTCAGCAAGGGAACACCAGCTTTCATTCCTAGGAATCCGCAATGTATTCCAGTTCTTTTTCAATTCCGGGCCGTTAAAATCATCCTCAAATTCAAGCGTCCGCACTTGGTTCAGGAACTGTGTTCCTTTAGGTGCTGGTACCTTGAGCTGTGGTGTATTTCCGCCTGAGGTTAGTCTTAACCAGCCCTCCTCATTCCAGTGCACCTGCTGAACGGCAGTCTCTCTCCCCAGTATGGCGTATTCGCCTTCCAGGGGTCGCGTACATAAATGGGCCATATACCATTCACCTTCTGGTGTCTCTACCAGACTTCCATGGCCGGCACATTGAAGCGGCAGCTCGGGATTATCCCGTGAGGTCAACATCGGATTGAGCGGATCCACCTCATACGGGCCAAGCAGCGCCTTGGAACGCGCTACGGTTACCGCATGCCCTGATCCAGTACCGCCTTCCGCTGTAATTAAGTAGTAATAACCTCCCCGCTTGTAAATATGCGGCGCTTCCGTCTTCTTTAGTGGCGTGCAATCAAAGATTTTCACAGGTTCACCTATTAATTGGCACTGCTCTGGATCGTACTCCTGAATTACAATCCCGCAGGATTTGTTGCCTTCCGTAATCCGATAATCCCACAGCTCATTCAGCAGCCATTTGTGCCCATCCTCATCATGGTACAGAGATGGATCAAACCCGCTGCTATTCAGGTATACCGGGTCAGACCAAGGCCCCTCAATATCCTCCGCAGTGATCAGATAGTTATGACAATCTTTAAAAGGCCGTTTAGTGCTCTTAACATCGGTATAAATCAGATAAAACAAACCGTCATAATAGCTAAGCTGTGGAGCCCAGATACTGCAATTTTTCGGATTTCCCCGCAGATCCACCTGATGAGTCAGAATATCTGTGCAATGCTTCCAGTCTGCTAAGTCCGCTGATTGATACACCCTCACACCGGGCAGCCATTCAAAAGAAGAAACAGCAATATAGTACATCTCCCCTGCTCTTACAATACAAGGGTCAGGATTGAAGCCTTTTAATATGGGATTGTGAATAACTCCAGTCTGAATGTTATCAGTAATCATCTTCATACTCCTTCCTATTTCCATACATCCGCACCCTTCACCCTAAGCAAATCTGCAGTCTATCCTGTTCAATTATCAGTCTGTCTGCTCACTTAGATCTTCCTGTGACGGGACAACGGTCACCTGCTGCACTAACTCTTCCACTTTACGGGTGTTTCTCGATTGGCAGCCGGTGATATCTACCATTTCTCCATTTTCAATATAAAAAGCCGGTCCCTCATGATTCTCGATCGTCACTTGGCGGAAGCGGATATCTCTTACGTTGCCCAGATAGAACCCACGGTTGTTCATATCCTGGATTCCTGACATCATGGCTGGACGACCAGGGATTGCATTCTCTGCCATCGAAATATCAATATCGGAAAAGGTAATTTCTGAAATGTATTGCTCCGCAAGGCCGTAAAGAAAACCTGCAGCTGCGTGAACATTCCGAGCAGTAATATTAGCAAAATGAATCCGTCGGAAGCAGGGAGTCTCCTCCGTCACCGGATAAGGATTCTTATCCCATACGTATTTGTCCTTACCACGTGGTCCGCAGAAATAGTAAAGATTAAGAATAAACGGACAGATCACGTCCTCCATCACGATATTGCTGACACGAATATCTTCGACAACACCTCCGCGCCCGCGTCTGGACTTCAGCCGAATGCCGCGGTCCGTCTGCTTGAACACGCAATTGCTGATCACGATATTGCGGATATCTCCGCTCATTTCGCTTCCCAGCACCACACCGCCATGACCATGAATCATCGTGCAGTTAGTTATCGTGATATTCTCGCAGGCAACCCGCTCCTTCGTATCCTCCGTCCCTGCTTTAATGGCGATGCAGTCATCACCCACATCGATATTGCAGTTGCTGATACGGACATTCACACAGGATTCTGGGTCAATACCGTCTGTATTAGGCGAATCCGCCGGATTATAGATCGACAGATTATCAATCGTAACGTCATGGCAACAGATAGGATTCACAGTCCAGCTTGGGGAGTTCACGAGTGTCAGATCTCTGAGCGTGACTCTACGGCAGTTGTCGAAGCTGATAAGCTTCGGGCGGGGATACAGCAATGAATCAGGAGAATTCCGATGTTTATCCCACCAAGGTGCACCCCTTCCATCCAGCTTGCCTGCACCTGTAACCGATACATTCTCTAGATTTATTCCAAAAATACATGAAGCATGGACGTTCTGCTTCACACCCTCCCAACGGGAATCCACCACCGGATAATCGTTAGGATCAGAGCTGAAGCTAAGCACAGCTCCAGGACTGAGCTTCAGCTCAATATTGCTTTTCATGAAGATAGCACCCGTCTGATAGTGCCCGGAAGGAACATAAACTGTTCCTCCCCCTGCCTCGCTTGCCGCATGAATGGCACTGGCTATCGCTTCCGTTGAAGGCTCTGCACGATTAGGATGTGCTCCGTAGTCATTTATATTGTAGATAGACATGTGCTTCACTCGCTTCCTTTCGTCACGGCGGGACGCTGCAAATATTCATATTCTCCACAAGCCAGGAGAAATGCGCCAAGCCCCTTCTGATCATTGGTTACGATCGGTTCACTGATATAATAGGCGTAAGTACCATCTCTCCGGTCCTCACCACCGAGTCCAGCGACCTGGCAGTTTTTATTCAGGTTAACCCAGCCATTTTTGGTTTCCAGCACAAATTCAGCAATAAGACCTTGATAAGCACGGTCAAGAGTCTCGAACCAACTATCATCGAGTACACCAATCCGAATGCCCTTAGCCATTGCATAGGTGATCATGCTAGAGGCGGAAGCCTCCAAATAATTGCCTTTACGGCCGCCCATGTTTACAACCTGATACCAGACTCCAGCATCCGCATCCTGAACCTGACGAAGCGCTGTCAGCGTATCTGTCAGAATACGTGCCAAGATCTCGTAATCCGCGTGTTCCTTAGGGAGCATTCCGAGTACATCCACTAGCGCCATCACATACCAGCCCAGCGAACGCCCCCAAAAGTTCGGAGACAACCCCGTTTCAGGATCGCACCACGGCTGTACCCGCTTTTCATCCCATGCGTGAAACAGGAGACCCGTCTCAGCATCCTTGGTATGACGCTCGCACAGAATAAATTGCCGGGTCACATCGTCCAGACCCTTGCCGCCTTCATACTCAAGTAAATACTCCAGATAGAAAGGAGAGCCCATATACAAGCCATCCAGCCAAATCTGATAAGGATATACATTCTTATGCCAAAACGCACCTTCCGAGGTTCGAGGATGCGTTGTTATCTGCTTTCTTAATAAATCTGCAGCCATTTTATATTTCGCTAACCCAGTTTCTTTATGGAGCACAAACAGGATCTTCCCGTTATTTAAGTGATCAATATTATGTTCGCTCAGGCGATATCCCTTCACAGAGCCGTCTTCCTCAATAAAATAATCCATATTATCTTTGATGTATTGATAATATTTAACCTGCCCGGTCTGTCTCCACAGCAGCTCAAAACCCTTCAAGATGACTCCATAATCATAAGACCATTTTCCATGATATCCGTTATCCTCATATAATCTTGGCGTTCGCTCCATAATCGAATCTGCCATTCGAACACCCCAGCCCATACTCCTAAGTGCATTGTTGTCTTTCATTTTTTCCTCCTGTTTGAATAGATATGGTCCTAAACGCAGCCTCCCCATTTAGGACCCCTCTACTATTTTCTTAGAATATAGTCTGTAGTACTTCTTAAGGATTTACAGCTTTATAAGCAGCTTCATATTCAGTAATGATTTTGCTGCCGCCGGATTTTTTCCACTTTTCAACCTCAGCTTTAAATCCGTCCAAATCAATTTTGTCTAGGATATATTTATAAGTGGCATCTGTCATAATCTTCTGCAACTCAGATCCTTGAGTAGAATAGGTCTCAGATTCCAGAGAGTAAGCAGGATTCAGTACAGCATATTTAGCATTCTCAACGATCAGCTTATCAGCTTCAACTTTGAGTGGATCAGCATCATGGATAATGAATCCATTTTCTAATGGACGAGATGCCGAAAATGGCTGAACTTCTTGCTTCCAGAGATCTGTATCCTTAATCGTAACCGCTTGTTCTCCATCGATTGTATAGTGGACATCCTTAATACCATAAGTCATCAAGCCATAGACATCTTCATTCATGAGATCATTAACAAATTTCAAGATCCGTCTTAACTCATTTTCATCCTTGACTTCGGATTTCGGGAAAGACAACAGTCCCCCAATTCCGTTATTACCAGCCCAGATGGCGCGATCCGCTTCATTACCGGTGGAAGTGATATCGTTAACCATAACCAAATCCATACCATCCTGTATGCCTTTAGACAAATTCAGCAGATTCTTGCTGTCAAACAAGGCACCCACATAAATTCCAGCCTTCCCTTGCGCAAAATTCTGCTGCTGATCTGTTTTAGCCGTCACAGCGAAATCCTGATTGATATAACCACCATCATAAAGAGTCTTCATATAATCCATGGTCTTGACATAAGCCTCTGTATCGAACTCCGGTGTCATTTTACCCGCATCATCTACACTCCAATAGTTCGGTGTTCCAAAGTATGAGCCTAATGTCTTAAATGCTCCATATACAAGATCACTGCGGTCCATGAAGCCTGTGGTATCCTTCTTGCCATTACCATCAGGGTCTTTTTCGGTAAACGCTTTCGCAACTTCCATCAACTCATCTGTTGTTTTTGGAACCTGCAACCCAAGCTTATCCAGCCAATCTTTACGGAGAACAACGCCGTTTCTAGCCAAGGACTTCTGGAAAGGAACTCCGTACAGCTTACCTGCAATCGATGCCGATGTACGTGTATCCTGTGAAATTTTAGCCAAATTCGGGAACTCATCAAGATAAGGACTTACTTCCCAGAACATACCGGCCTTCAGTGCATTACGTACAGAAGAGTTATCAAGAATAGTCAGGGTAACGATGTCTGCCAGGGAATTCGATGCTAATGAAGTATTAATACGTTCTTCTTTGGAAGGATCGGGAATCCATGAGAATTCAATCTCTGTATTCGTCAATTCTTCAATTTTGTCCAGAATAGGACCCGTTGGTGTTGTAGACGTTTGTAAAATGTTCAGCCAGCTAATCTTTGCTTTAGCATCTAGCACATCTGCAGGTGCAGCAGTTGTTTTAGCCGTTGAATCCGTTCCCCCATTTGAAGAATTTGACTCCTTCGCGTTATTGCCTCCTCCGCATGCAGTGAGTACTAACCCGCTACACAACATTAAGGCTGCAATTTTTTTGTAATTGCGATTCATCAACATTACCCCTTTTACTAATGTATTTGTGTTGTATCTTCCACCTCTGCCCTTAAGGCAGAGGTAAGAATTCAGCATACTGTGAAGCCTAGTAAACACCATCTTCACCGATTTTTTTGGCTAACTTGTTCGACAGCATAACGAGAATCAAGCCAACCACACCCTTGAACAGACCTACTGTGGTACTGAAACTCAATTGTCCGTTCTTTAAACCAGCTGTATAGATATAGGTATCGAAAATTTCTCCAACTTCGCGGTTCAAGGAATTGATCAGCAAGTACATATGCTCAAAGCCCAGATCCAGCGTGTGGCCAATCTTCAGAATAAGCAAGGTAATAATGATTGGACGAATCGCTGGCAGGGTGATATGCCAAGTTTTGCGTAATCTTGCCGCTCCATCCATCTCAGCTGCTTCATATAACTGCGTATCCACTACGGTAATGGCTGCCAAATAAATAATGGTTGACCAACCAATTTCTTTCCAAATGATCTGTCCGATATACACGGTACGCAACCACTCAGGAGAAGTCAAAAAGCTAATCTTCTGCATCCCAAGGGCCGCTAACATCTCATTCAACACCCCTCCATCCACATTCATAAATACATAGGAAATGGAGACGATGATAACCCATGACATGAAATGGGGGATATAAATAATCGTTTGTATGGTGCTCTTAAATAACTTGTGCTGAACTTCGTTAAGCATCAGCGCCACTATAATAGGTAGTGGAAAGAAAATAACGATGTTTAATGCAAATAGGATAAGTGTGTTACTCAATAGCATAAGGAAGGTAGGTTCTGTAAACAATCGGACAAAATGCTTAAACCCTACCCACGGGCTATCCGCTATGCCCAGAAACGGCTGATAATCCTGAAATGCAATGATAAGACCGCCCATAGGCAGGTACTTAAAAATAACAAAATACAAAAATCCCGGGAGTATCATCAGATACAATAACTTGTTTCTTTTTAAACTCAGCCAGCTAGGCCCCGTTCGCTTTTTTCTTACTGGATTAACTTTCGTGTTCAGCATGGTGACGTTTGCCTCTTTCACCTGATCGGCCTCCTTGATCGCGTTTCTTTACGATTCCCAGATTACGATCATTCGTCCATTACGTATATAATCATCAGATACTGATACTCCAAGAACCCTACAGCTATAAGGTTTTCCAGGTCCGTGCATCTTATAGTGATTACTACAATACATAAAGATCATCTATGCCTTATCTCGCTTTTTCCTCCCAAAACAAAGCCCAAGCTAATGATTATATACGGAATAACAGACCCCTGTTAAAGTTTCAATGAAACGATTACAAGGAGGATATCTGCATGTCGCAATCATCTTTTAAAAAAGAAAATATGGGTAGCCGGCTGTTTACTATTGTAAATACCACACTGCTTACACTCATTGCCCTAGCCTGTCTTTTACCCTTTGTCAATGTGTTTGCCAGTTCCTTTGCTTCAACACAGGAGGTAGTAGAAAAAAGCTTCATCCTGTTCCCGACGACATTCTCTTTGGATGCTTACCGTTATATACTGTCAACGCCTACTATCTTTAAAGGGCTTGGCGTATCCATCGGTGTAACCTTAGTGGGTACAGTTGTCAGTATGGTTCTTACCTCTTTAATGGCTTATGGATTATCTAGAAAATATCTATACGGAAGAGATTTCATCAATTTCGTAATCGTGTTCTCCATGCTCTTCAGCGGGGGAATGATCCCTACTTTCCTGGTAGTTAAATATTTCGGATTAATCGATTCGTACTGGTCCATGATCATGCCTGTTGCGATCAATGCTTTTAACCTGATCATTATGCGTAACTTCTTCCAGGCGCTGCCGGAAGGGCTAGAGGAATCAGCCAAGATTGACGGCTCTAATGATTTTGGTGTATTTTTCAAAATCATGCTTCCGCTGGCGATGCCATCTATCGCGACCCTCTCCTTGTTCTACGGGGTAGCTTACTGGAACACTTATATGAGTGCAATTTTATATATGACAGACTCCACTAAGTGGCCTATTCAAGTCCTGCTGCGCCAAATTGTTATCGTCGCCAGCGGGATGCAGGGAGATAATGCTTCTGTTGATATTATCCCACCTGCTCAAACCATCAAAATGGCGGTTATCGTAGTCGCAACCGTTCCAATGCTGCTCGCCTATCCTTTCGTACAAAAACACTTCACCAAAGGAGCCCTGCTGGGTTCTGTAAAAGGCTAAAACATTGCAGCTGCACAAACAGCCAGCCCCGGTCTCCCGGGGCTGGCTGTTTGTGTTCAGCGCCTTACTTCTCCTGTTTCTGGGTTCGGTATGCACCTGGTGTTACATGTTCTTTTTTACGGAAGGATCGAATAAAGTTCTGCGGATTATGGTACTGCAGCCTTTCAGCAATCTCTTTAATGGTCATATCCGTTTCCACCAGCCACTTCTTAGCCATTTCCAGACGATAGTTCATTAGATACTCGCTAAACGTCATCCCGTACTCTTTTTTGAAAATACTGCTTAAATAGTTCGGACTGTAATGGAGGCGATCACCAATTAATTCTAGCGTTAAGTCCTGATCAAATTCCGAGCGGACAATCACCGCAATTTTATCGGATAAGAGGCGGAACTGACGGTCTGTCTTCTCCTTAACGCTGGTCACCATCGGATGGATAACTTCTTTGACCAAAATGCGTTCGATCTCTTCCGGATTACGGATGTCTAACAATCGGTGATACAACGTAGAATTGTCCTCTGTCAGCAGAACCTCTACACCCAGCAGCTGCTCCAGCTGAATCAGATTGTTGACGAAACGTATTAATGTGACTTCGAAATTCAAAGGGTTCTTACTGTGCTTCATCATTTCCCCGAGTAATGGATACAGAGAACAGGAGACTTGTTCTTCATCTCCAATCCGAATCGCGTCAAATAACTGGGACTCAAACTCAGACGGATAATGCAGTAGAACTGGACCCGAGATCACCTTCGATATATCCTCATAGAAGATGATAGACTCTTTGCCCAGATTTAAACGATGATGCAGCGCCTGCTTACTCATCTCGCAAGCTTCCCTACTAAACAATAAATTATCATAAAAATTGCTGATTCCAACGCTAATGGATAGTTTCAGGATTTCTCTAGCTGTTCGAATAATTGTCTTGGCATAGTCCAGTGCTATTCTCCGGTTCTCCTGTTCATTCGCTCCCTCAAAGATCAGGATAGTCGCTTGTGTACGGTCATTTAATAAGATAGGAATCATCCGCCTCTCCTGCGGAATCAGCTCTTCCACCAGTTTGTTAACCGCTACAAGCAGAAGATCCTTATCACTAGCCTGCCGTTCCCCATAGTTATCCAGCTGTATTAGCAGCGTTGCGTACACCGAATTCTGTGACAGCTCATAACCGAAACGAGGCAAACCCAGATTAAGCTCTTCTTGGGATATCCGGCTACGAAACAGATTTAGAATAAACTGAGTTTCCAACTTAGGCATCTCAGACTCAATCAGACCCTCTAGGCTTTCTTTCTCCGATAAGATGGTATCAATCGAATTAATAATCCAGTCTACCTCATTCTTAGGCTCTAGCTCCGCATTGGCAGGCAATAATCGGCGCTGAATCTGCCGGAATGGCTTGGTGAAATACAAAGAGATCACATAAGCGACTACCGCAATCAACAACGTAATAAGCAGTACCATCATCACAATCCCGAATCGGGTTGTCTTTAGTGCATCAGAAATTTCTGATTTATCCAAAATAGTTACGTAAATCCAATTATTATAAGAAGATTTAGCATAAATAGCTTTAATCGATTGGTGATCAGCCCGCTCCATGGCAATCGTCCCCAATTGCCCCCCGCCTCCGGCAACATTAGTGATATGGCTAAGTTGATTATTAGTCAGCAGGGACTTTCCAGTTTCCGACTCATATAAAAGCTCACCCTCCCGGTTAAGAATAAACACCGGTGTGTTTCCTTCGGTCTGAAGGGTGCTCTGCAAGGTCTGAAGGGATATATCAGATAAGGCAATCGCCTGTTTGGTCTGTGAGAATACCGGCAGGGTATTTACAAAGCGGATACCCTTATCCGTCTTAACCCAAAACAACCCCCGGCTACGGTTATTAATATAGCTCTCATAAAGTGTCCTGCTCTCTTCTTCCGTTAAATGTGAAAGCTTACCATTGGAAATCTGCCATTTCTGCTCCAAACTGATTAGAGAATAATTAACAAAATCCATCCCCATGCTGGCAATGTAGTTAAGCTGGGAATTAATCTCGCGATACTTCTCAAAATCCTGCTCGGTGATCGGATTTTGCACGACCTCCCTGAAGGAACTGGTGGTACTGTAAGTATTAAAAGCGTATTCGATGGTCTGAATTTTCTGTTCCAGGGTGTTTTTAATTTGAGTAATTAAACTCTGTTTATCATCCGCTACTCTTTCATTTACCGAATTAATCGTCGTCAGATAAATATAGCCACCGAAGCTAATAACCAGGCCAATTCCCAGCACCAGAATAGGAACAAAAATCTTGTAGAATATCCTGCCTCTTTTCATGATAGACTCCTTAAGCATGTAATTATTTTCAATTATAGCGCTTCCAATAGGTTAAACCAAATGTTTTAAATGTGTATAATCGCAACCCTATTTTTATAAAAAATAGAAAACAAAAAAACAAGGCAAAAAGCGCTTCATCAAGCCCAGTGCTCAATAAAGGTTTTTTGCCTTATATTATAATGATTTTATTCCCTATCCTTATATTTCAATCTCTTCCGTTGAATACGAAAGACCACCACTTTGCACGCCATTGTTATTGGCTACCGCAAGAACATATACTTTATATTTAACACCCTTAACAATTAATGCACCATTAACATCTCTTCTCGAGGCAACAATTGTAGGATTCGTTCCGTTAGGCGTTATCGACGTATAATACGAGGATTTCACCTCAATTGCTTCCGCTGAACCAAAACCTTGTTTGGACGGAACCACCAGAATTCGATATTCCGAAATGTTAGACTCGTTAGAGGAACGGTTGAAACTCACTAGTATTTTACCCTCATCCACACTGTACGTTACATTAGTGACAGAGGTTACCGGCAGCTTAGTGGATAAAGTTATGGCATTCGACTCTGAGGACAACACATTAGTACCTGAGTACTTGCCGCTGCCAATCGTTAACACATACACTCTGTAACTGATTCCACTCTTTATTAAATTTCCGTTTACGTCTCTGGCTGAAGAATCCAAGACTTGACTGGTGTTATTTCCAGAAATGCCTACCGCTGTGTAATTGGAGCTAGAAACAGCATTTGCCTGTGTTAAGCTAAAGCTACTGTAATAGGAAGTAGGTACAATCAGGATTCGATACTGGCTAATGTACGTTTCATCCGTGGCATGGTTAAAGGATACTTTTATATCCCGGCCGTCTTCGTAATCATTAACGTCCCTTACATCCAAGCTCGAAATAGGAGCCAATTTGTAATCTACATTCAACGTAATTAAAGGTGAACCAGAAGAAAGAATATTGCTGCCCGAGTAATTCCCGCTTCCGACCGTTAACACATAAACTCTGTAATTGATTCCACTCTTTATCAGGTTACCCCGCACGTCCCTTGTTGACGAGGTTAACACTTGATTGGTGCTCGATCCTGTTGTGCTCACTGCTGTGTAGTTGGAACTATACACATTATTGGCGTCAGATAAACTGAAGCTGCTGTAATAGGAAGTAGGTACAACCATGATTCGATACTGGCTAATATAGGTTTCATCCGTAGCGTGGTTAAAGGATACTCTTAAATCCCGGCCATCATCATAGTCATTTACGTCGCTTACATCCAAATTGTAGACAGCACTCACATTGTAGTTAAGAGCCAACGTAATTAATGCTGAATCCGCTGAGAGAATATTGGTTCCCAAATTCTTGCCGCTGCCAATCGTTAACACATACACTCTGTAAGGTGTTCCATTCTTAATCAAATTACCACGTACGTCTCTTGCTGACGAGGCTAACACTTGACTGGTGCTAGATCCTGTTGTGCTCACCGCTGTGTAGTAAGCGCTGGAGACATTATTCGCTTCAGATAAACTGAAGTTACTGTAATAAGCTGTAGGCACAACTAGGATTCGATATTGGCTGATATACGTTTCATCTGTAGCGTGGTTAAAGGATACTTTTATATCCCGGCCATCGCCAATGTCACTAACGTCGCTTACACTTAAATTAGAGATATTAACCGAGGACAGCATAATCGCAGATGAAGCAGCAGACAACAAATTGTTGGCTGTATTACTGCTACTATCTACCCCCATAACAAAGATACGGTAACTAACTCCCGTCTTAATGACGGCTCCATCCACATCCCTCGCTCCTGATGATAGGACTTGGGTAATATTAGAGCCTGTTTTGTTAACCTGCGTGTAATTTGAACTGCTAACAGCATTTGCTGCCGCCAAATTAAAAGAAGAATAATTAGAAGCTTTGACCACAAATATTCGATAAGAACTCACCTTAGATTCATCCGATACCCTATTAAAGCTTACGGCTAAATCACGGCCATCACTATAATCGCTCACATCACTTACTTGTACATTACTTGGGGCAACGACTACAGTGTTAGTGTTAAGCGATATAGTCGCAGAACTATACGAGAGAGCGCTGGTATTATTGCCTTTACCCACTGCGTAAACATAAGCTACATAGGTTTGATTACCTTTAATGAGATCACCATGAACATCCCTTGAATTTGCTGTCATTCTAATCGTAGGATTAGTGCCTGTAGCTAAAACCGTAGAATAATTGGCAGATGTAACCTTTTGTGCAGATGAGATATTAAAAGTGCTCCAAGCCTTTACAATCATTACCCGGTAATGATCCACAAGAGCTTCATTAGAAGATTGGGTGAAGCTGACCTGAAGATCACGGCCGTCACCGTTATCACTTACATCCTTTAACTGTACATTCGATGCCGGATTTACAGTTCCAGTTTTACCGCCGGAAGTTGTTATGGTCACCACTTTGGTGCTCGGATTCCATCCCACATCATGACCCAATGCCTCACTTACAAACCGTGTAGGAACCATCGTTCTCCCTTTCAAATTCTGACCCGGCACATCTAGAGTTACAGCTTTATTGTTAATCGTGGCTGTCTTTGAGCCAATCTTTAACATAATCGTTGTATCATCCTTAGTTGCAGTTACAGTTTGTGTTTTCTGATTCCACTTGATAGTGGCATTAAAGGCTTCAAAGATTGCCCGTAAGGGTACCATCGTCCGTCCATTTACCATCACCGGTGCTTGATCTGTGGACAATCGAACTCCGTCAATAAAAATACTGATGGGCGCAGTAGCAGCTTTTACTGAAGATTGAAACATCATTGGCAAAACTAATAAGCCCACTAAAATAGAAATCCATAACTTCTTCACAGATTCACCCTCCTGGAATGACGAATACATTTTTTTCCTAACCTTTTGACGCTCCTACTAGGATAAAAGTTTCACGCTTTATGGTTACAATATTTTAATCTGGAACCCGTTCCTTCGATCCGCCACAAACCGCTCTGTAAAAAGAAAAAGAAAGCGCGGTTTGCGCTCTCCTTTGGGTCATTCGCTGATGCTTTTATCCACATTTTTCTTCGGAATTCCATCCAATCCGTACTCCCAATCATAAGCATCAAAAATTTTTCTCGCTACAGGTGCTGCACTGCTAGATCCAAATCCGCCTTCAGGAATAACTACAGCTACAGCCAGTTTTGGATTTTCGCGTGGTGCAAAAGCTATAAATACTCCGTTATCACGGTTTATGTTTTTACTATCCGTCTGTTGTGAAGTCCCTGTTTTACGTGCAAAATCATAAGGGAAGTCACCGAAGGCACCTTTAACGTCACTGTTCATCCCTTTCTTTATTTCCCGCCAATAGGATTTATCGAAAGTAGTCACTTCATCAAGCACTTCCCGTTTGAATTTTTTGATAACCTTACCTTTGGAGTCCGTGATCTTGCTTACTAGCTGTGGTTTGATTCGTTGCCCTTCATTGGCTAGTGTAGCCGCATATTGCGCCAACTGAAGAACGGTATAACGCCCCTGCTGCCCAAAAGAAGCATACACAAGTGCAGACTGCACTGAACCCGCTTTAGCTTCAGCTTTATAATTCAAATCACCCAAGTATTCCCTTGGTAAGCCTATTCCTGTTGGAACACCCAAACCGAATTCTTTCATATAGGTGTCCCATTTATCAATACCCTTAGACTTGTATTTGTCGTACAATTTTTTCCCGATCATATCAACCATATATACGTTTGAAGATTTTTCAATTGCTGTATGAGGATACAAAGAGCCGTATACATGATTGGATGAGTTCCTTACATTAGTCTCATGTCCTTCTCTACCAAATGAGGTGATCCCTTTATCTTGATAGGTAGAAGAAGTACTTATAAAGCCCTCCTTTAAGCCAATTAACACACTCAATGGTTTTATGGTCGAACCGAGCAGCACGGTAGATTCAAAATTATGCCCTGATCTTCCTGATGAGTATGGAGTTATCGTTCCATTTTGGTAATGCTTTTCAATTTTTTTATACACCTCTGGAGAGATCGAACCCGTAGCCCAGCTGTTGGTATCATAGTCAGGCATACTTGCCATTGCAATAATATTACCTGTATCCACTTCCATGGCCACAGCGTAACCTGTTAAAGCATCCGGATGTGTTTCTCCCTGAACGGTGTGTGAGTGCAACCACTGAATCTGATCTTTAATGGCTTCTTCGGTCTTCAGCTGAATTTTTTTATTAAGGGTAGTCCAGATAGTACTTCCTTTGACCGGGGGTTCAATACTGACAATTTTTTCCGCCATATTCTGCGGATCTACGGAAACTTCCTTATAACCATTCTGTCCCCGAAGCTCCTTCTGGTATTGCAGCTCCAAGCCATCAAAGCCTACTAGCTCATCCTCTTTATAGTTAAGTCCAGGGTGCTGATTATTTTTCATCGCCTGAAGTACATCCTTATAAAGATCTAAACTAGTAGAGGATTTGAAAAATTTCACGTAGCCAACAGCTTGTACAGCCACCGTATCGGTATCATAATGCCTGCTGCTTTCCTCTATCACTTCAAGGTTTGGATATTCGTTTTTGTGTTCTAAAAAATAAGCGATTTCTTTCTTAGTTAAACCTGATTTAATTCTTCGCGCTACATAACCAGAGAGTTTTTTTGAATATAAATCCATAGACTCAAGGATCTCTTCTGTGGTTAGTTTTTTCTCATTAGGATCACCATAAGTTTCGAAGGCTTCTGCTAACTTGGTGGCGAGTACCTTTGATTTATTATTTGCCTCAGCAGTTAAGGTAACTTTTTTCGTAGTTTTATCTGTTTTTGTTGCGGTATATTCCTTATCCAAAGTAAGGTACAAAGATTGAACGGGCGTTGAGTATGCCAATTTCTCACCATCAGCAGCGAGGATATTCCCTCTCAATGCCGATAATGCCACTATTTTCGTATCCCGATTAGCCTCAGCTTCAGATAACGTAGGTCCTTCGACAAATTGCAAGACCGCAAGGCGTAGGATAATTACACAAAAAATAATAAAAGTGCTAAAGAAAAAAATATTGATTCTTAATTCACCAGAGTTGTTAATAGCTTTGCTGCCATCTTGTATACCTTTTCTGTCGAAGAGTCTCACATAATCCCACTCCTTATTTCCAAAATTCTACAACATAAGATACAAGTATAAACTAGCAAACGAAAATATACAAAATTAAGAATAATAGTTAAATAATTGTTCACGAATCGATAATATCCAATTAAAAAAGCAGCGATCCCCAGTATGGGAGAATCGCTGCTTTTTGTTTATGGGCGTTGGTGGCCTGCACCAAAAATTTGTCATTATTCGCTGAGGCTTAAGGACTCAGAAGACGTTATATGCGGATTTTTAGCCTTTGGAGCTTGGTTTCGGACTCCAGCGACGTTACTCCATAGGAAGAGGGCCAATTGGGGTACTTTTTATGCCAATAGCGACTATGCGGTCCGTTGTCACTTCAAATGTGAAATAAAGCTGCGTTTAAGTTCATCTGTGTCCGATAGCTGTTAGCGTAAGGGAGGGGAATTTTAAACAGATGAAACGATGTTTGAGGAGTTCTTGATAGAGCAAGCTCTAATTAATCAGGGGGTGCCCAGCAGCCATTTTACGGCTGATGAACTGCACCCCGTCAAGTAGACAGCAAAAAAAATAAAAGTAGTTTAAGCGGCCTTAGTCCTAAATTCAATGGGACTGAGGCCGTTTAGTTTTGCCTGTAACCGTTCGTTATTGTAAAAATGAATGTAGGTATCAATATCTGTTTGGAGTTCTTCAAAGGTCTGGTAGGAATGTAAGTAGTACTTCTCACATTTCAATGTTCCCCAGAAGGATTCCATCGGCGAATTGTCAATGCAGCAGCCTACTCGGGACATGCTTTGCTTCAGTTCTGCATCGTCCAGCATCTTTTTAAAATGCAGAGAGGTATACTGAAAACCACGGTCGCTATGGAGTAAGGTTCGGCTCTCCGGTGCTGCCTTCAAAGCTAATTCCAGTGTGTTAAAAACTAGCGAATTATTATTGGAATGACCCAGAACGTAAGCAACAATCGACTTGTCATACAGATCTTTTATTGCACTTAAATACGCCTTCTTGCCGTTTCCGTATTTGAATTCCGTTACATCCGTTACCCATTTTTGGTTTGGAGCTTCAGCCTCAAAATTACGGTTCAGCACATTCTCTGCAACCTGCTGAGGCGTGGAGCCTACATACTTCTTTCTCTTTCTGCGGATGACTGACTGGATGCCTTGGCATTTCATCAGCCGGTACACTCGCTTTGCGTTAATAGATTTATCCATTTGTCTGCGCAAATGCAGGGTCAATTGGCGATACCCAAAGGTTCGCTCCACCTTCTCATACAAGAGGAGCATAGCCTCTGTCAGTTTCTCGTTGTCAGCCTCTCGAGAACTGGGTTTGCGATTCAACCATTTGTAATAACTTGACCGTGAAATCCCTGCGATGTCACACAAAAGCCGAATGGAGCAAGATTGTTCCTGCTGAACGGCCTGAATGGCCAGGTAAATGTTCACCTGGCGAATGGTCCTTAACGTCTCCTCCTTTCGAGCTCCTCTAACTTTTTTAGAAAAGCATTCTCCGCACGCAGGCGTGCATTCTCGTATTCCAGTTTTTGCATCGCGAGTTTGTGGCGATCTGCTTCCGTAAGTTCTTCAGGCGCTTTAGTGCGTCCTCTACCGTCTCGTAACGCCTCTTCACCACCAGCTTCGTACTTCTTTACCCAGCTATATACTTGTTGGTAAGACACGTGAAAATGGCTTGCCGTCTTCGCATAGTCTTCTCTGTTCGAAAGGCAGTACAGCACGATATTTATCCGTTCCTGCCAAGTGGTTACGCGTCCTTTGGTCATAGCTTTAGTTCCTCCTGAATGAGCTGTTAAGCTGTTGCTATGACCATTATACTTCCTAATCCAGTTGGCAAGTTGGGTTGAACTTGCAATCTTATACTTGCAGATGATTTGGTTTTGCGACAATCCTCCCTCGAGATAGTCCTTAACGGCATGGAGTTTAAGTTCTGCAGAATATGTACGATTGTAGCTTCGGACTTCCAGCCCTTCGTATCCATACAATTGATAACGTTGCCGCCACTTCACTAATGAGTTTTTGGATATTCCATACTTCCGGGCCGCAGTTTTCAAACCAATGTCGCCCCGTTCAATTTCTTGGAGAATCATTAACTTTTCCAGTGCTGTAAACTTCTTTTGTTCCATAAAAATGCTCCCCATACAGCGACAGGTTTTTATTATTTCACCTGTCTACTATATGGGGAGCATATCACTGATGGGGCACCCCCTGATTTTTTCTTATAACAAAAGCTACACTTTTCTAACCTGTGACCGGTACATTAAAAACAAGAAATACGGAGCCCCGATCAGCATAATAATAAGGCCTGAAGGAATTTCTTTTGGCGCCATTATGGTTCTTCCGAGCGTATCGGCAATCACGAGCATCAAGCCGCCAAGTAATCCTGACAAAACAATCGATCGTCTCGTATGATGACCAATCATCATCCGCACCGCATGCGGCGCCATGAGCCCGAGAAAGCCAATCGTTCCCACACTTGCAACAGCTCCCGCTGCAAGCAAAACGCCGATAATCATAGCCCAGAGCCGCGTTCCTCGAACCGGCAAGCCCAATCCTGTTGAACTCTCGTCACCAAATGCCAACAAATCGCATTTTCGGCCCAAATAGTATGCAATCGGTACAAGTACAAGCAGGAATACAAATAGGATGTAAAATTGATTCCAGCTTCGTCCATAAGTCGAACCCGTTAACCAAATTAAGGAGCTACTGCTCCATAAACTTCCTTTAACGATCATGACCTGGATTCCGGCAGAGGCAATGGCAGAGACTGCGATTCCAAGCAAGATCAGAACCGATGGATTCAAGGACCTGCGCCAAGCCATAAAAAAGACAAAAGCTGCAGCCAGTGCCCCACCCACGATTGCGGCAAGCGGAACGGCAAATACCGTCAATGCTGGCCAAACGATCATTACGGCCAAAGCACCAAAGCCAGCCCCTGAGGTCACACCAATAATAGAAGCATCTGCCAGTGGATTTCGAACAGCACTCTGAATCAGTACACCACTGATTGCAAGTGCGATCCCTCCTGCAGCAGCTACGAGTGTACGGGGAAGCCGTAAATTCAGCAGGACGGAATAGGATTGATCCCCCCTATGGAACAGACTGCTTAGCAATTCGCTGATCGGTATTTTTGTTCCCCCAAACGATAAGCTTACAAGGATAATAACAATGAGCAGCACGGCCATAAATATAGCCGTCGGCACAAAGCGCAGACGCAGCCCCGCTCCACCGATGCTCATCGATGATTGGGCAGAACCTGAGCCCGATATATTTTTCATCTTGGTGAGTACCAGCCAAATGAGCCATGGTGCTCCAATAATCGCCATAACTGCACCAACAGGCATTTCACCCACACTGCTTCGCACTACACGCGCAAGCGTATCCGCTGCCGTGATGAGCAGTGCTCCCCACAACGCGCTTGCAGGAATGAGCAGGCGATGCTTGCGAATCCCACTAAGCCGGACAAGATGAGGAGCCACTAAGCCGACGAAGCCAATCGGTCCGACCACACTGACTACAACCGCGGCCATTAATACCGATAGGCCAAGACCCGTCGCCCGAATTAACCCTACTCGCTGTCCAAGAGAACGGGCGGTTGACTCATCGAGTTCTAGCGCATCAAATTGTCTGCCGGCAAATATCGCTGCCAATAGCAGCACTACGACAAAAGGCCAGGCATATATAACACCGTCCCAATCCAACTGGATTAGGGAACCTGAACCCCATAAAAACAGATTTTGAGTTTCTGTTCTTTTAAAAATATGTATGGCCGATGTAAACGCTCCGAGCACCATGGAGACGATCATACCTGACAAAGCCAGCCGAACAGGTGTGGCCGCCTTGCCTCCACTCAATAAATAAGCGGCTAAAGCAGCAAGTAGTCCCCCTGCAACTGCGAGCAAAAATGGAAACTCATGCTGCAAAGCAGGAAAAGCTACCATACCAAGAACGACCATAAAGTAGGCCCCGGCATTAATCCCAAGTGTATCTGAGGAAGCAAGCGGGTTCTTCGTTATAGTTTGCAATAATGCCCCAGCCACAGCCAGAGCAGCCCCGGCCAGCAGACCAATAACTGTACGTGGCATGCGGATATCCCAGAGCAGATTATGTTCCATTATATCTTGGCGATTCAGCAAGCCATCTATTACAGTAGCTGCAGGGATCTTGGCTTCCCCAAAGCCTAAACTTAAAACGAACAGAATGAAGAGGACGGCAAAGCCGCCCCCAAATATTCCAATGATCCGCCAGTTCATGCCGATAGAGGCTTCTTTGCTACTCTTTTCGTTCATAACCGCACTCATTTCGTTAATGTATTTACAACTTCATCCACGATAACTTTGGAGGAGATCGGACCGCCGAACACCCAAGTAGTACTGCTCAATCCGAAGGTGCGATTCTCTTTCACAAAGTTAAGGCCATTCCAAACGGAATTATCCTTCAGTTCTTTCGTGAAAATATTATCATCCTCTTGGACGATATAGATCAGATTTGTATCCTGAACCGCAGGCAATGCTTCAACTGTAGAGGTGCTGAATCCGTAAACTTCGAAATTTTCAGGTTTCCAGTCGTTTTTCAGACCGATCCGATCCAAAGTTTGTACCGCAAGTGAATTATCTGTAAAAAGACGCATCGTTGCTGCATTCTGGTAGCTGTATGCTTGTGTCAGTACATAGTTCAAGCCTTCTTTGCCTGCATCAGCCAGCTTTGCCTTTGCATCTGCATAATGTGCATCCAAATCATCAAGAACCTTATCGGCTTCTGCTGTTTTACCTACTGCCGCTGCAATTGTTTTGAAAGTATCTTCCATCAGTGTGTACTGATTACCTTCTCCTTCATTCGGATACAAGCCGAAAATCAATGTTGGAGCGATACTTTTAAGTTGATCATAGATTCCTTCATGCCCACCCGTATTGGCAATAATCAGATCAGGCTTTAATGAAGCAATTGTCTCCAGATCTGGCTCGTCACGGGAACCAACATCAGTCACGTTTGCATCAAGCGGTGCTTCAGAAGTCACATACAGCTTATAGTTTTCGTTATCTGCGTTACCTACTGGCTGCACTCCCAGTGCAATAACATCCTCCGTAAAGGTCCATTCCAATACCACAACTCTTTGCGCAGGTTTGTCCAGCGTAATCTCACCTTTAGAATCCTTTAAAACAATAGGACCGCTTGTAGATTCACTGCCCGCGTTTTCAGCAGCTGGTTTATCAGTTGCTCCCGCGTTCGATGTTGAATTGTTCTTTTGGTTAGTACCACAGCCTGATACGACCAATATAATAGCAACAACCATAAATAAACTAATTAACTTTTTGTGCATTTACTTTATCCCCCTGGATTCAACGTTCGAAGTTTATTCTATGATAACAGTTATCAATCTATTGATAATGATTATCATAGAAAACATATTAGTAATCTTATACGCGATTCTCCTGAAAGTCAAAGTTAAAATTTAATGCTTAACCGTCTCTACTCCATGATCTGGTTTGTAATTCTTTCAATGTGTATGGTCAGATACAGCATTTCATCATTTGTTAACTCCCGATTATATGTTTTATCAATATAGATTTTAATTTTCTCAACGCTTGCGAAAGCTTCCTTATACTGCTGCTTTACCAAAATAAATAAGCCATTCTCATTATCAGGAGGTGGAGTACCGTTGATGAGACGTTGTGCAAAAAATTTCAAATGAGTGATAAAACGGTAATAAGCAAGGGACTCCTCGTCGTACTCTAGCCTGAAATGGCGCTTCACGATATTTAGGATGTCGTTCATGATCTTGGTGATATTCACCATGTTAGGCATCTCTTCATTTAGTTCTGCATTCACCAGATGGAGCGCAATATGTCCGGCCTCATCTTCGGGAAGTCTGACTCCGAGCTTGGAATGTATAATTTGAAGCGCAGCTTTCCCAACCTCATATTCTTCTTTATAGAATCTTTTGATTTCCCAAAGCATGGCGTTTTTAATCTTCATCCCTTTTGAGAATCTCTCCAGCGCAAAACTGATATGATCTGTCAGACTAACATAAATACTGTCATCCAGCATTTTACCGAGCTGCAGTTTGGCGAAGTTAATAATCTCTTCTGAGAGCTCCATGTGCTCGATTGGAATCTCGGAAAGCAGCGTTTTTAGCTTATCTGAAAGTTTTTGATTACTTAAAGTGAATATCTTTTCAATTTTATCTTCTTCTAAAAAGTCTCCACGTTTTTTCTTAAAGGCCAGTCCTCTTCCCATAACTACTAGTTCAAAATTTTGGTCATCTATGACAGTAACAACATTGTTGTTTAACACTTTTTCGATCCGCATATTACAGCTCCTTACCTTTTCATTTTACGAAGCTAGCACTTTTTTATAGTATTCTATAATAAAAAATCGATCTCTAAGTAGCAGTACTAAGAGATCGATTCCATTCATACCTTATGACTCTTCAATAGATCACACTACAACAGTCAGCAAATCTTCACCCGGTGTAATAACTGTTTTATTGGTACCAATCACATCACTATAATTAGCCGTATTGGTAATAATTATCGGTGTTGTGCATTGATAACCTTCATTTTTTATTTGTTCAAAATCAAACTCAATCAATAGATCACCCTGTTTAACGGTTGCTCCTTCTTGCACCTTCACATCAAAGTATTTACCTTTTAGCTTCACGGTTTCTATACCGATATGAATCAAGACCTCAACACCCTCATCCGATACTACCGCAATACAATGACCTGTTCTGAAAATAGTGGATACAACTCCACTTACCGGTGAATAAAGCTTACCTTCTGTGGGTTCAATTGCAATCCCCTTGCCCATTGCTTCAGAAGCAAAGGCAGCATCATCTACTGAGGTTAACGGGATTACGTTACCAGCCAAAGGGCTTACAACGGTTGAACTTTTAACGGCGTGAGGGAGGATAACCCCGCTTTTTTCAGTATTCGTTTTTTCTTCTACAATATTCACTTTCTTTTTATCTTCATAACCAAATACCATGGTAATTACCATAGCCAATACAATGGTCACACCTGCTATAATCGCTTGAACGACCAGCGGAGAGAATGCGGGAAGACTTAATACGCTCACAAATGCGAAGACTTCCATCTTCACTTTGAAAAGACCACTAAGTGCTCCACCTACACCGCCGGCAATGGTTACATAAATGAAAGTCCGTTTGTAACGAGTCAGCAAACCGTAAATAATAGGTTCTGTTACACCGGAAAGCGCGCCTGGTATAAATGTACTGCCGGCCAATGTTTTCAACTGTTTGTCCTTTGTTTTCAGGAAGATACCCAACGCTACACCCAGCTGCGCGAAGATGGCCATGCCGGCCATTGCATATATTGGATCTCCACCCTTAGCAATGTTCTCAAGAATAATTGGCACAAGTCCCCAGTGCAATCCGAGTACAGTCAAATACGTCCAAGCTATTCCCACAATTGCCCCTGTAACAATACCGCTTTTCGTACTGAGGAACAAAATAGCGTCTCCAATTAAATTCCCTACATTCACGCCAAACGGTCCGAAAGCCAAAATAGTTAACGGAACAATGACAATCAAACATAGCATAGGGACCAAGAACATCTGCAAATCCTTGTGTATAAACTTTCTTAGCTGCTTATCCAATAAAGCGTATATACAGATGGCGATAAAAATCGGAAACACGCTTGATGAATAGTCCGAAATTACTAAAGGAATACCTAAAAAATGTGGAGATTCAACACTTGCTAATCCCGTAATATTAGGTTCAAGTAAAGCCGCACCGATACTACCACCCACATAAGCATTAACACCCAGCCTAATCGATAACGTAATTCCTAAGAAAATGGGTAGAAAATAAAACACAGCATTACTAGCGCCGGCTAATACTTTGTAAGTTTCACTATCCGCACTTAGAACATGTAACGAAGCAAGTACGGTTAATAGCGCTTTCAACATACCCGCACCTGCTAAAGCACCAATCAGAGGCGAAAAGCTTCTAGAAATAACATCAAAAATCAGAGTCCCTATAGGTTTCTTTACCTTGTTCTCGCCAGAGTCACTGTTAGGGGATATGGATTTGGCAATTTCTTTATACACATCAGCAACATGGGTACCCACTATAACTTGAAACTGTCCCCCTTTGCTAACTACCCCAATAATCCCTTTCATTTTTTCCAAATTTTCTTTATCAGCTTTTTGCTCATCGTTAAGTGTGAATCTTAGTCGCGTGGCACAATGAATCACATTGTTAATATTTTTCTCCCCACCGACAGATTGAATAATGTCTTTACTTAGCTGTTCATAACTCATTTTTATACACCCCTTTGTAACAGATCAATTAATCACGGTTATCAGGGAACACAAAAAAACCTAAATCACATCTATGTACGAGAGAGATTATCCCCGTAATCATAAATGAAACTTAGGTTTTGCCTGCTATGCAGTAGCAATCCTGATATCCGATTAATTTATTATTTACAAATTAACATGTTCAATTAATGATGTCAACAATAAACCACGGTCTGTATAATATTGGATAACAAAAAAAGCCCTGATAGATCAAGAATATCTTGATTATCAGGACTTTTTTTTAGAACAGGCTTTGTCCGTTGGATTCAATTACTTCTTTGTACCAGTGGAAGGACTTCTTACGGTATCTCTCCAGTGTACCTGAACCATCATCATGACGATCTACATAAATGAAACCATAACGTTTCTTCAGCTCGGCGCTTGTTGCGCTAACCAAGTCGATGCAGCCCCAGCTTGTGTATCCCATAACTTCCACGCCATCAGCAATAGCTTCCGCTACTTGAACCAAATGATCTTGCAAATAATTGATCCGGTAATCGTCGTTTACGATCTTCTCACCGTTCCCGTCTACAACCAGCTGATCGACGGCGCCAAGGCCATTTTCCACGATAAACAGCGGTTTTTGGTATCGGTCATAGAACATATTCATCACATAACGCAAGCCCTGCGGATCGATCTGCCAACCCCATTCGCTCGCTTCCAGATACGGATTCGGTACCCCGCCCAGCAGGTTTCCTTCTCCTCTGATCTGTTTCTCCGGATCAGCCGTTTCACATGTGCTCATATAGTAACTGAACGATATGAAATCCACGGTATGCTTCAGAATTTCCTCGTCCCCTGGCTCGAAATGAATGTGAATTCCATTTTCCTTAAAGAACCGTTTCATATAGCCTGGATAATAACCTCTGCTATGAACATCCGCAAAAAACATATTTTTGTGATCACTTTGCATCGCCTTGATCAAGTCGTCCGGATGCGGAGTGAGCGGATAAATTGGCATGCTCAGCACCATGCAGCCTATTTTGAAATCAGGATTGATCTCATGACCGATTTTTACCGCCAAAGCACTTGCAATGAACTCATGGTGAATGGCCTGATACAGATCCTGCTTACTCAATTTTTCCAATGGAGTATTGATTCCGCCACTCATAAATGGGAACTCTAGGATAGAATTGATCTCATTAAAGGTCAGCCAGTATTTGACCTTGTTCTTGTAACGATTAAAGATCGTTCTCACATAACGCTCGTAAAATTCCACCATCTTACGGTTAACCCATCCATCATACTCTCGTGCCAAATGCAGCGGGGTCTCATAATGGGAGATCGTAACTAGCGGTTCGATGCCGTATTTATGACACTCGTCGAACAGGTCGTCGTAGAACTGCAAGCCCTGTTCATTCGGCTCCAGCTCGTCCCCTTTCGGGAAAATCCGGGACCAGGCAATAGACGTCCGGAATACTTTAAAGCCCATTTCCGCAAACAGCTTAATATCTTCTTTATATCGGTGATAGAAATCGATACCAATCAACTTCATGTTATCGTCGGTAGGAACTTCTGTAGGCGCAGACTTAATGCCATGCGGCATGACATCTTGGGTAGACCAGCCTTTGCCATCATCCTGATATGCCCCTTCAAGCTGGTTAGCGGCTACAGCCCCACCCCATAGGAATCCTTCTGGAAATTGTAAGTTCATATTTCTTCCCGCCTTTGCTATTGTGATAGTATAGGTTTACTGCTCTAATCCGAATCCTAAACCTTGGAACGCGTTACATGTCAAGGATTAATCTTGCAAAGGAGATAAGCCGATGTCCACACTTGACGAAATTGCTAAGCTGTCGGGCTTTTCCAAAGCTACGGTATCCCGAGTCCTGAACGATTCTCCCCATGTCAGCAAGGAAACTAGGGAGAAAATTCTCGCCATTATGAAAGAGACGGACTATGTTCCCAATCGGAATGCCATATCTTTATCCAAAGGCCAAACCCAGCAAATCGGCATGATTACCTTAGACCTCAACGAGCTTATTTTGTGCTTCATGAACAGCTTCGTCGAAATTTCCGGCCGTTACGGGTACCAGACGATTATTTATACCACCGGTGGAGATAAGCAAAAGGAACTTCAGGCCTTCGAGGATCTCAAACAAAAAAGAGTCGACGCCCTGCTTATTCTGACCGCTGTTAACGATAAAAATGTCATAACTTCCTACTGCAAATACGGCCCGATTGTGTCTTGGCAACGCATGGACCATCCTGAAATACCGTCAGTTGCCATGAACCAATATGATGGATATGCACTCGCTCTAGAGCATTTGATAGAGCGGGGTTATACGCGTATCGCTAATGCTTTTGGCCGCCCAAGCAGCATAAATACCCAGAGTAGACGACTAGCTTATGAGCAAATCATGACCAAATATAATCTTCCCATCGTTGAGAAATGGTATTACTCCACGATTTATGGAATCCGTGACGGAGAGCAATTGGTGCGAACCCTAATTGGACAACCCGATCAGCCGGATGCCATTCTGTGCTCCAATGATTTGGTGGCGGTGGGCGTTCTGAGCGAAGCACGTAGACAGCAGCTGGATGTGCCCGGTGATCTAGCCATCATTGGTTTTGATAATTCGGAGCTGTCACAGACACTCGGAATTACCACTGTTCGGAATCCGATTGCGGGACAGGCGGAGAACGCCTTTCTTCTGCTGGCTCCAACCCTGCTTGGACTGGATATGGAGCTGCAGCCCCTATCGTTCCAACTGATCGAACGGGAGACAACATAGGTTGCCCATTCTCAGAAGATTCCGACTGTACATTCCATAAAAAAACAGTAAAATTGTATTGAAAATTTTGATGAAGATAGGTGTTTTTTATGACAAATAATGTATTGAATCCTAGGGTTGATAAATTCTTAAGTAAAGCGAAACAATGGCGGGAAGAATATGAGCAGTTGAGAACGATCGTGCTTGATTGCGGGCTGACCGAAGATTATAAGTGGATGCATCCATGTTACACATTTGATGATAAAAACATAGTATTAATTCATGGATTTAAAGAATATTGTGCGCTTCTCTTTCACAAAGGTGCCTTGTTACAGGATCCCAATGGGATTCTAATTCAACAAACAGAAAATGTGCAGGCAGCGCGCCAAATTCGGTTTACGAATGTGCAACAAATCGTTGAAATGGAAGCTGTTCTGAAAGCCTACATTCAAAATGCCATAGAAGTTGAAAAAGCGGGTTTGGAAGTCGAATTAAAAAAGAAAGAGGATTACCTCATTCCTGAAGAGCTTCAGACCAAATTCGCTGAACTTCCTGGCTTGAAAACTGCTTTTGAAGCCTTAACGCCTGGACGGCAAAACGCATATATTTATCATTTTTCTCAAGCGAAACAATCCAAAACCCGCGTATCCCGAATTGAAAAATTCATCCCGCAAATCCTTGAGGGTAAGGGATTAAATGATTAGCGTTGCTGACAATGAGTCAATTAAGCCTTAGGGTTTATTGGCTCTTTTTTTAAATTGTCTTCTTTTAACTGCTTGTAATAATCCTCAACAAAGGCCTTGAACTTTTTAGCGACATTAGTCATGTACCGGTTGGTATACCATGAGATTTCAATGGTGCGGGTACTTATGGGTTCTTCAATGGGAAGAAGCACAACAGAGGATCCTTGAGAACCCCCCCAAGTTACAGCGGGGATAAAAGAACCCCTAGTCCCGAACGGACTAGACTGCGTACCATCGAAGGCTCATCGCATTCATAAATGATACGCGGAGCAAATCCGGCGGCGTGACAGAGAGAATCCGTCGTTTCGCGCAGCAGCTTGCCTATTTTCAAACTAATAAAACCGTCTTCCGCGAGTTCATTCAGACGTACACTTTTACGGGTTGCGAGCCTGTGCTCATTAGGAACCGCCAGCAGGATTTCTTCCGTTAATACCGGTGTGGACACTGTTCCTGGAATCTTGAGCGGAGTAGAAGAAATACACAAATCAAAAGCCGGATAACGTGAGATCTCCTGATCCTGCTGCAATAGCTTGAATTGAGCTTCCGGGTACTTCTGACGAAATAATGTGATCATATCCGGAAGCAAATAGGAACCCGCTTGGATAAAAATCACTACAGTTCCTGTGGGTCGCTCAGACAAGTCCAATAGCTCTGTTTTCCCCTCCTCTAACGTTTGTAGGGCTAAATCAACTTTCACAAGAAACCGCTTTCCATATTCATTTAATCGAATGTATTTTCCTGTGCGATCAAACAATTTGACGTTTAATTCGCCCTCAAGATTTTTGATCATTTTACTAATAGCAGGCTGTGAGATTTGGAGTATTTCGGCTGCCAGGGTCATATTCTCAAGCTTTGCAACCGTTTGAAAGTACCGAAGCGAAAGTAAATCCAACGAAACCACCCTCTTCTATAACCTTAGAGTTATGTATTTTATATATAATAATATATTTTTCATCATCATAGCAGAACACTATAATAAAGAGAATTAAAAATACATAAGAATCTGCAGGAGAAAGGGGAACTATAAATGAGCACACGAGAACCCATGGAAGAAATTATTACAGTCTCCAGTGGTCAGCTTAAGGGCATACGTCTGCCAGCACTTGGGGCGATCGCATGGTTAGGGATTCCTTATGCGGAACCTCCCATAGATAAGCTCAGATGGAAAGCACCGCGTGAGATAGAACCTTGGACAGGTGTATTGCCTGCATGCCATTTTAATAATAGCAGTGTCCAATTCATTCAAGGGGAACCTGGCGGCAGTGAAGATTGCCTCTTTTTGAATATTTGGCGACCGGATCATGCCGAGGCAGGCTTACCCGTATTCGTCTTCCTCCACGGCGGCGGAAATATTGGGGGTTCGGGACGGGATTTTCAAGGTGGAGAATTGGCGTGTAAGACAAATAGTATAGTGGTTACAGTGAATTACCGTTTAGGAGCAATGGGATTTTTCCGGCATCCCTCACTACGAACCGGGGACCCCTTGGATGACTCAGGAAATTACGGTCTCCTCGATGTTCTTCATGCGCTAAAGTGGCTGCACAATAACATTGTTTGCTTTGGGGGAAATCCAGGGAACATAACATTAGGGGGCCAGTCTGCAGGTGCAAGAAATGCATTAGCTGCTTACCTTTCACCGCTGGGCAGAGGGCTCTTTCATAAGCTTTTTATTATGAGCGGAGGTTTAACAACGGCTGTTACGGAGCAAAGCGAAGAAAAAGCAGATGACATTTTAACAGAGTTATTAATAAAAACAGGAATGGTCAGCACTCAAGATGAGGCAAGAGTATGGATTTCCACACAATCTGCGGATAAGATTTCTGCCTTCCTATATCGTCAGAATGCCTTTCACTTTGTCAAAATCATTCGTGAGACGGGGCTTCAGATGGCCGCTTTTCCCCATTTGATCGAAGATGGCACGGTCATTCCTATTGGTGGCTTCGACAATCTAAATAACCGCGAGCACCCTTCCCTGCCGATCATCCTTGGCAGCACTGCCAGCGAATTCTCCGAGTTTACTTTATGGGATACTCATTTCTTCTCCCTAGTGCAAAAGGAAGAGTTAGCCGGAAATCTGGAAGAAAAGAAGCTCTATGAAGCTGCAGTCCAATATGGGAGCGATCTGTATGCAGAATTTAATGTAGAGCAGACTACAGAGATATTATTAAGTGCGAGCCCGAAGATGCCCATCTATGCTTACCGCTTCGCCTGGGGGTTAAGAGACGGAGTGATCGATCCTTATATCCGTTTTCTTATGGGTGCCCCGCATGGTGCAGACATTCCCTTCTATACAGGTGACTTTTCCGGTGTCCAGGAAAGATTTCCTGCGGATGTAATTTCCGAGCATAACGAGCCTGGGCGTAACATGCTCTCTTCCCTAATGAGGGACTATTTACGGCATTTCCTATATACCGGTAATCCTAATGCTGAGGGACAACCTGCTTGGCAACGATACACCCCTAATCCCCGGTCTGCGGAAATTCTCTGGTTAGATGCTAGCCAGGATCAAACTATTGTTCAATCCGTCTGCAAACTTGTAAAAAAAGATATCGTGTCCCAAATGGACAATGATCCCCGTTTAGCAGCAGAACAGCGCAATTGGCTAAAAAACAATTTATTTGCGGGACGTTTTTTCTGGTAAGATAAATGATTGTAGAATTCACGTAGAGGAAGGAACATGCTGTTGTGCTAACTTACTTACTGCTCTTAGTCATCGGGCTAGCAGCTGGCATTTCCGGTTCATTGGTCGGACTTGGCGGCGGGTTCATCGTTGTGCCTGCGTTGGCTTTCCTTTTTCCTGATATGGAGCCTTCACATCTGGCTGGAACATCAATGGCGATGCTGCTTTTCAACTCCATCTCAAGTACTTATGTGTACGCAAAGCAGAAGAGAATCGATTATCAAGCAGCGCTCACCTTTGCCGCCGTTTCGATTCCGGGTTCAGTAATAGGTGCACTCTTTACCAAGCAAATGGGCGGGAGAATGTTTTTCGTAAGCTTCGGTATTTTCTTAATCCTTGTCGCTTTATTGCTCTTGTTCAAGCCGAACAAACCCATCCATTGGCCTTTCAAACCAACCGTGAAGCGAAGCTTTTCCGATAATAGCGGTGCTCATTTCGAATATGCTTATCATATGCCTACCGGCATAATCATCAGTTTTCTCGTTGGCTTTGTAGCAAGCCTATTTGGGATTGGCGGCGGGAGTCTTATGGTTCCGACAATGACCTTACTTCTCGGCTTTGCCCCCCATATCGCTGTTGCAACTTCTATGCTTCAAATTTTCCTGTCAGCTATCGTAAGCACCACAACACATGCCTTTTTATTGAATGTTGAATGGTTTATGGTGTTAGCCCTAGCACCTGGCGCAATTATCGGCGGTCAAATTGGCGCACGCCTGGCAAAACGCCTTCCTGCCAAGCTGCTTTTAAAGCTATTAGCCGTTTTTCTCATCATCGTTTCGCTTCGTTTGATGATGAAAGGGTAGGTCATTATGTAAAAAGTCCTGATGGATCAAGAGTTTCTTGATCCATCAGGACTTTTTTATTGTGACTGTGGGACTGATCCCTTGATATCAACGATATTTCAAAGTGCAGGGCAGAAACGAATCCCCTTTTCTATCATAATGTGCCCCCTATGGATAAGAGAGACTTGGCCAATCCTATCGAATTGTAAGTCTCTTCAGGATTTCTTTAGAATTCCCCCACCTAATTCCTCAGTTTTTTTAGTTAAGATTTCTGTATTGAAGTAAGCGAAGGAGGTGGCATATTGGCCAGTAATACGATCTTAGAGCTAATCAATCAGTATGGATATCTGATTTTTTATCTTGCTTTCACGTTAGGCCCTTTTGGAATTCCAATCCCTAATGAAATTACAATCCTCACTGGAGCTACCCTAAGCCACATGGGGATTATCAATTCCTGGATGACTTATTTCTGCATTTTATCAGGGCTATTAACGGCCTTTACGGTTGCCTACTTTGCAGGTAAATTCTTTGGGCAAAAGCTGAAGTGCAAATTTGAAGCTAATAGACATTTTAAAAAAGCAGAGCAGATTCTAAAAAAACGTGGGCGTACAGCTATGTATATCGGCATGTTTATTCCAGTTGTACGTTACATCATTCCCATGTTGATCGGGCTCAGCGGTACAAGCTATAAACGATTTGCCCTTATTTCATATCCCAGTGCTTTAAGTTGGACCTTACTGTTCTTTTTTGTAGGAACGTACTTTGGAGATCACATCCTATCAAAATTAATAAACATCTAAATCAATTCTAAAATTATGGAGGAATTCCGAATGAGCTTCAATGAAAAACTCTTATTTTTAAGAAGTTTTATTCATGATCCAAAACAGGTAGGCAGTGTTACCCCGAGTTCCCGGTTTCTGGCACACAGCATGGTTAACCAAGCCCCTTGGCATGAAGTTAAAGCAGTCGCTGAACTTGGATCAGGTACAGGTGCAATCACCCGTGTAATCAATACTAAGGTAACTAGTACAACGAAAGTGTTACTATTTGAGATGGATAAAACCATGAGGCATAACCTGAAGACAAGCTATCCGGACTTTTCCTGTTATCATAATGCTGCTAGTTTAGTAGAAACAATTAAAAGTTCACATATTCATCAGTTGGATTGTATTTTTAGTGGGCTGCCCTTTTTCAATTTTGAGCCCGAATTAAGAAATACATTGGTTGAACAGATCTACCAATCCCTTAAACCTGAGGGATTATTTATTGCCTTTCAGTATTCACTTCAAATGAAGAAGCAACTCTCCGAAAATTTTAATATTGATACAATAAAATATGTGCCATTTAATTTTCCTCCCGCTTTCGTCTACGTCTGTCGTAAAAGGGAAACATAATAAAATAAATATAGAAGAGGGGCAGCGTCCATTGAATACAATTCTTGTTGCAGATGATGATTCTGAAATTCGAGATGTGATTCATGTTTATTTAAGAAATGAAGGTTACCAAGTGCTTGAAGCTGCAGATGGTCAAGAGGCATTGAGTACAATACAAACAACTTCCATTCAATTAGTTATCCTGGATGTCATGATGCCTCAAATGGACGGTATCACAGCCTGTCTCAAAATTAGGGAAATATCAAACATCCCAATTATTATGCTCTCAGCCAAGCAAGAGGACATTGATAAAATCACAGGTCTAACTACCGGGGCAGATGATTACATGATCAAACCGTTTAATCCACTGGAACTACTGGCCCGTGTAAAAGCTCAGTTACGGCGTCAGTCCTTAATTGGAAAGGAAGAATTCAACTCTCTGCTTATAATTAAAAACCTGATCATAGATAAAAATAAACATTCCGTAAAGTTAAATGGAATGGAAGTTTCATTAACTCCACTAGAGTTTGCGATATTAACCCTGCTTGCAAGCCGGCCTGGGCAAGTTTATAGTTCGGAGCAAATTTACGAGAGTGTATGGAAAGAGCCTTACGGATATTCTGACAATACCGTAATGGTTCATATTCGTAACTTAAGAGAAAAATTAGAAGAAAATCCAAGAGAACCTCTGTATATTAAGACAGTCTGGGGAGTTGGTTACAAAGTTGATTAAAATCATACGAAATCTACAAATAAATAAACGCATTCAATCCAATATCTTAATCAGGATGGTGTTGAGTTTCATAATTACCATTGCGATAAATACCTCACTTAGCATCTTGTTCTTTCATTTTGGAAATGCAACAAAATTGGATTGGGTGTTCAATTTTCTTGCCTACCTTCTTACTCCGATGTTTTTCATTATTTTCGTTATTACATTTTTTACATTGACCCGGCGAATCGTCAAAGATTTAATTGCGCTGGAACAAGGACTTCAGATTATATCCGAAGGTAATTTGAGTTATCGGGTAAATGTTGTGCGCCAAGATGAACTAGGACTGGTGGCTTTGAACATCAACCGGATGGCAGAGCGCTTAGAGCAACAGATCATCAAGGAACGCGAAATAGAAAAATCCAAGATGGAGATGATCACGGGGATTTCACACGACTTACGTACCCCTCTTACAAGTATTATCGGGTATATTGAGCTTTTACGTACAGAATCGTACCAAGATAAAAAAGAATACACACGTTTTATTCAAAACACCTATAACAAGGCGCTTCATTTGAAGAAACTCCTCGATGATTTGTTTGAATATACCCGACTTAATTCGGTGGACTCCCGTTTAAATCTGGAGAGAATCGATTTGTCACAGCTTTTGAATCAATTATTGTTCGAATTCGAACCAATCGCTCAAGAAAACAATGTGCATCTTATAAAAGATATAGATAAGAGTCCAATCATCACCTTAATCGACAGTGAGAAAATAGCCAGAGCCATAGATAATCTACTTATGAACGCCTTAAAATATTCCATCAGCCCGGGAAGCATTAGCATACGAATTACAACTGATTCTGTACACTGTACCATTGAGATTGAAAATAAAGGAACTCCCCTCTCACAGGATCAAGAAAACCGTCTATTTGACCGATTTTATAAGGTTGACCACTCAAGAAAAAGCCAGGGAATTCAAACCGGAGCAGGACTTGGTCTTTCGATAGCTAGGAATATTGCTGAGTTGCACAAGGGTACTTTAACGCTTAAACACACTCATGACGTCTTCACATTCCAACTGAGATTGCCTTTCGGAGAGGATTGCTAATTGATTATGTCTGAATACTTACTTTTCTTACAAGGCTTCCTCAAAGATCCAAAGCGGGTAGGAAATATTCTACCCAGTTCGCAATTATTAGCCAATAAAATAGTCCAGTCTGTACAATGGCATAATGTAAATGCCGTTGCAGAACTTGGAGCTGGTACAGGTGCTATTACACATCTCATGACATCACAATTAACGAATTCTACAAAAGTGCTTTTGTTTGAGCGGAATAAAAAAATGAGAGAACACTTAAAAGCAATTTATCCTGAATGCATTTTCCATTCCAACGCCAGCTACTTACTCAAGAAATTGAACCAGGAAGGCATCCGTGAGTTAGATTGCATAATTTGCGGATTACCATTTTTTAATTTTTCAATTGAAATGCGTGACAAAATCCTACATCAGATTGTTAAGTCACTTAAACCAGGCGGAATTTTAGTTGCATATCAGCACTCGCTGCACATGAAAAAAAGATGGGCTAAACAACTACTTATTGAGAAAATTGAATTTGTGCCTTACACTTTCCCTCCAACATTCGTATATATTTGTCGTAAAAAAGAATGACAGATGAATATTCGGAAAACAGTAATTTCTAAAGAATGTATAAGTATTGAGAATGGAAATGACCAGCCCAATATGCAGCCAATACTGTTGCAGGATTATAAAAAAGTCCTGATGATCAAGATTATCTTGATCATCAGGACTGGATTTACTGTGAGAAAACTACGTTACAAACGGTGACAATTTATCCCCGCTGTCTCATTCCCTCAAACAGCAAAATCGTCGCCGCCATTGCGGCGTTCAGCGATTCCGCGCGGCCTGCCATCGGGATGATGATACTCTTGTCCACGAGTCGCGCCGTTTCCTGCGAAATGCCTTTGCCTTCGCTGCCGATCAGCAGCCACTGGCTGCCCTGAAAATCGTGCTCATAGCACGATTCTTCGCCCTGCAGCGAAGTGCTCACCAGCAGCGCCCCATTTTCCCGGGCCTGTGGCAAAATCTCACTTAAATCTCCCTCCACCACCGGAAGATGGAACATCGAGCCCATCGTGGACCGGATGGTCTTCGGATTATAGAGGTCGGCACAGCCTTGTCCGAGGATCACTCCGTCTGCTCCCGCTGCATCCGCACTGCGGATGATGGTGCCGACATTGCCGGGATCCTGCACGCCGTCCAGCACAACCACAAGGCTATCCTTCTTCGCTAGGATAGCTTCTACAGCCTGCTGTTCCTTCCGCACGATGGCGAACACCGGCTGCGGCGTATTGGTGCTGCTGCATTTTGAGATGATCGCCGCCGAAACGCCAATCACTTCCATTCCCTGAACGGCCTGAAGCAGCCCCTTAAGTTCAGCAGGCATTCCTTTGTCGAGGTCATAAGCAAGGCATTCCACATCTGCTTCAGCCAGCAGTGCTTCTTGAACCAGATGAACGCCCTCTACGATATATTTACGAGCCTTGTCACGATGCTTTTTCTCCTGTAACCCGGCCCACTCTTTAACCCGCGTATTTTGCGGAGACATGATTTCCATAAAGTCTTCCTTTCTTCTGCCTTGCCATTTATTCTTTGTTCCTACTGATACGCCATCTCCAGCTTCGTCAAATTATCCTTATGCCCAACAATAACAAGGATATCGCCATCGATCAGGCGATCCTCTGCACGGGGAGAGATGTTCATTTCTTCACCTTGGCGGATGGCCATTACGTTGCAGCCAAATCTTGCGCGGATGTCGAGCTCCTGTAGATTTTTTCCGAGCATCGGTCCGGATACCTTCATATCCAGAATACTGTAGTCCGGCGACAGCTCAATATAATCCAATATATTAGGCGAAGCAAGATGATGCGCAACCCGCATTCCCATATCCCGTTCAGGATAAATCACCTTGTCCGCACCAATTTTGCTTAATACTTTGCCGTGCAGTTCACCTTTGGCTTTTGCCAGAATTGCAGGCACACCCAGGTCTTTTAGGATAAGTGTTGTCAGGATGCTAGCTTGTATGTCCTCGCCAATGGCTACAACCACCACATCAAAATTGCGAATACCAAGGGCACGCAGCGCCTCCTCATCCGTGGAATCTGCAGATACGGCATGAGTTACAATACTTGAAATTTCCTGTGTTCGCTGCTCGTCAGCATCAATCGCAAGTACATCAAACCCCATGCCGCTGAGCGCCTTAGCAACACTAGATCCGAAACGCCCCATACCGATGACGGCATATTGTTTTTTGGCCATGTCTATGTACCTCCCGTAGCATTCTATATCTCAAACAGTATAGCATAAGCCAAGAAGAAACGTCATTGCCGTCCTTATGGATGACAACCGTTTCTCGTAGGAATATAAGGATGATATATATGTGTCAAACTTATACTATCTTATATTTGGACAAAAACTTGAATTTCCAGCACCTTTGCAGGGCACATTATAACGAGGTCAATATCACTATATTTTCAAAAAAGGAGGTACATTATGCCCGTTACCATTGACTTGCGCCAGGCGATTATTCATAAAGTGCACGGTCAATCTGAAGAGGATTTACGTCATATGATTGAAGGCTCTGTGGATGGTCCGGAGGCAGCACTCCCGGGACTTGGCGCCGTGTTCGAAATGATCTGGAAGGATTTAGATCCCGCTAAGCAAGATAGGTTGGTTACCATGCTACATGATCACCTGGAGACTATTACCCCTGGGGATATCACATCGTAAACTGACCGCAACTAGTCAAAAACCTCCGCTCACCATGGTGTAACTTCACCTATGGAGGCGGAGGTTTTATTATTACATTCAGAAAGTTATAGCGTCCTAATTATAGTAATGCTTTTGGAGCCATTTCCAGGAATTTAGCTGTCGGGTTCTTATCCATCGCTGTCCGCATAGCATATTCGTTCTCGAACAACACGACAAAATTGCCCTTCTTATCCGTCACCAACGTTGAGTTGATTCTGAATTTGCTCGCATCCGGCTTAGTTTCATCTACGATCCAACGTGCAAACTGGTACGGCATTCTCTGCAACTGAACATCCACACCATATTCACCCTTCATGCGGTACTCAAACACTTCAAACTGCAGTTGTCCAACTACGCCAAGCAAAATATCGTCAAAGTTGACCGTGCGGAACACCTGGATCATGCCCTCTTCAGTCAGCTGATCGACACCCTTCTGGAACTGCTTCGATTTCAATGCATTTTTAATACTCACTTTAGCAAAAATCTCTGGTGAGAACGTTGGCAGCTCATCGAATTCCATATCTCCTGCTTGGCTCAAGGTATCACCAATTCTAAAAATACCTGGATCAAACAGACCGATGATATCTCCCGGATAAGCTTCCTCTACGATATCGCGGTCCTGCGCCAAAAATTGCTGTGGTTGCGCCAGCTTGATATCTTTACCGGCACGTACATGCTTCACGCTCATACCCCGTTCGAATTTCCCGGACACAATACGCAGGAAAGCAATCCGGTCACGGTGAGCCGGGTTCATGTTCGCTTGAATTTTGAACACATAACCAGTGAATTTCTCATTCGTTGGTTCTACTACCCCTATAGTACTGCGGCGTGGTTCAGGCTTCGGTGCCAGATCCAAGAAATTATCGAGGAAAGTCTGTACGCCAAAATTGTTGATCGCACTGCCAAAGAACACAGGTGTGAGTTCACCACTTAATACTTTTTCATAGTCAAAAGCATCGCCTGCTACATCCAGCAGCTCCAGATCCTGACACAGTTGATCATGCAGATACTCTCCAGCCATTTCACGAATGATTGGATCACGGTATCCGTCAACCTTTTGAACCTTGATTACGGAATGATCGTCACCTTGGAATAGCTCTACCTGATTTTTCATCCGATCATATACCCCGCATAGCTCACGTCCACTACCGATCGGCCAGTTCATTGGCACAGAACGAATACCAAGAACCTGCTCCAGCTCTTCCATCAGATCAAACGGGCTACGTCCTTCACGGTCCAGCTTGTTAATAAAGGTGAAGATCGGTATGCCCCGTTTAGCACATACCTGAAACAGTTTAGTGGTTTGAGCTTCCACACCTTTTGCCACGTCAATAAGCATGACCGCACTATCCGCTGCAGTTAGGGTACGGTAGGTGTCCTCACTGAAGTCTTGGTGACCCGGTGTATCCAAAATGTTCACGCGATGATTCAAATAATCAAACTGCATCACGGAAGACGTTACAGAAATCCCCCGCTGCTTCTCAATTTCCATCCAGTCACTCGTCGCATGTTTATTCGCTTTACGGGCCTTAACCGTTCCCGCCAGACGGATCGCGCCACCGAATAACAGCAGTTTCTCCGTTAAAGTTGTTTTCCCCGCATCCGGGTGGGAAATGATCGCAAAGGTTCTGCGTCTATCCACTTCCTTTTGCAGCTTCTGATCTATTGCTTTGTTCATTACACATATCCCTTCATATATAAAATTCCTGCTTCTGCTTCAATTACACTGGGGTTCATCAAATCGGTGCTCTGCTCATTGTTCATACCCCTTCATTTCTGAATGAATAGCTCTTAGGTCTAGCTCCAGTCCGCTTCAAGTGAAAGCATCCTCTAAAGTATATCAAAATCCGGCAGACATTATCTACTAAAAAGCGCGTGCCGCAAAATATCTCCCAAATGGTCTGGATTATGATCCCCACATATCATCGCTCAAGAAAATAGATGTATTTCCTACACTTACTTGAAGTATTAGCATTTTCATTAGCCTTTAGTTGCATTTGATGCAATTAAAAATAAGTTGTGCACGTTTTTCCGCCTTATGCGGTGATTATAGTTGCAGAAAATACATCTAAAAGACTAATCACAACGAGATAAGCGATTTTAATTGTACAAAGTGCAGTTATTAGAACAGTGCCCAGATTCCCCGAACACCGTCTGAAGTCCAATCTTTTAGATCTTAGCATTACAAAAAATCTCCCTGCATCCTCTGCAGGGAGATAGCATTAACTCAAGGTTTAGTTATTCTTCAGCCAAACCACATTATCTTCATCTTGGCCGTTTACAGGCCACCAATGGAAACCTTCTTTAGCAAGCAGTTCATCTGCTTCCACTGGACCCCAAGAGCCAGCAGGATAAGAAGATAAGTCGCTAGACTCTTCGCTCCATGCTTTCGCAATACGATCCACGAATGACCATGCCGAGGATACCTCATCCCAACGAGTGAAATAAGTGGAATCGCCGCGTGCGGCATCATGTAGCAAGCGCTCATATGCTTCAGGAGAATTGATTCCAACCAGGCAGCTCTGACAGAAGTCCATAGCCAGCGGTTGAATCTCAGACTCTGAACCCGGTTTCTTGGCATTAATCTTTACATAAATGCCTTCCATTGGGTTCACACGGATTACAAGGAGGTTAGGCTCAAGTTTATGCTTTTGTCCCAAATAAACGTTGGTTGGCATACCTTTGAACTCAACTACCACTTCCGTCGTCTTCACTGGGAGACGTTTACCTGTACGGATGTAGAAAGGAACTCCAGCCCAGCGGAAGTTATCTACAAATACACGGGCAGCAAAATACGTCTCTGTATTCGACTCAGGGTCAACCTTATCTTCCTGACGGTAAGCAGGAAGGGTTTTGCCTTGGTGTAAGCCTTGAATATATTGTGCTCTTACGACATTCTCACGCACCTCATCAGATGTCGCATAAGGACGAAGGGAACGAAGTACCTTCACTTTCTCATCACGAATATCTTCTGCGAGCAGACGGCTTGGTGGTTCCATAGCAATCATAGTCAGCAGTTGCAGTATATGATTCTGGCCCATGTCCCGTAAGGCTCCCGCATGGTCATAGTAACCACCGCGTTCTTCTACACCTACGGTTTCGCCAAGTGTAATTTGAATATTGGCAATATGTTTATTATTCCAGAGCGGTTCGAAAAAAGCATTAGCAAAACGAATCACTTCGATATTCTGTACCATTTCTTTACCAAGATAGTGGTCAATCCGGTAAATTTCCTCTTCTTTGAAGACCTGACGAATCTGTTCGTTCAGCTGTTCAGCCGACTCCAGATTATAACCAAAAGGCTTCTCAATTACGAGGCGATTCCAACCCGTACTATCCAGCATCCCGCCAGCTTTAAGATTGAAGGAGACACTGCCGAACAATTCAGGCGCCAGCGCAAGATAGAACATCCGATTGCCCGGAATACTGAATTTCTCTTCAAGAACTTCAGTTTGTGCTCTTAACTCGCGGAAACCATCAATATTGTTAATGTCCAGAGATTTGTATTCGAAATGCTGAACAAACTCATTCCATTCGCTTTCTTCTCCCGCTTTGTAACGGCAGAATTCAAGGATGGATTCCTTCACATCACTTCTAAATTCTTCCTGAGTACGCGGGCGCCGCGCCACGCCAATTACCGCAAAATCTTGTGCCAGCTTACCTTCACGGTACAAGCTGTAAATCGCCGGGAAAAGCTTACGCCGGGCTAAGTCTCCGGTTGCCCCAAAGATAAAAAAGACAGCACCGGGTGTGTGCAGTGCATCAAGGGTTTGATTTTCAGCCATGGCTCCTCATCTTTCTGTATGTAATATAGTTTATTGACATGCTCAGCGTCGGTACTAACATAAGGTGAATAACGACGTTATGTCATTTTAGCATATTCCTAAAAAGGATGCTATCACATTCCTGACAAATACTCTCGGGATTTCGCAAATTTCAATTAATATTTCTTATTATTAACTATATCTGCGCTTATATAAGAGAAAATTGTCAATATTCGATGGTTATTAAAGGAAAGCCTATAGTTACGCGGTTTGTCCCCTTCTGATCTTCATGATGCACTGCGATTTGGGCAGAAACTGACTGATTTCCACTCATCACGAAGCGATTCAAATTAGGAATCGAATACGTACGGCTAACCGTTGAGATATCCTTGTAGCTTTCTCCTCCGGTCACAGCTTCAAACCGGTCATGCATCAATGACTCCGTCTGTGCTAGAACTTTTTCAGGTGCTCCCTGTTCTTGCGCGCTTCCTTGAAGGGATACATTCCATTCCGCCTTAATTTTATTCTGTTCAAGAATCATACTTACTTCACGAGCAGCCGCTTGAAAGCTGGCTTCATTTTGCAGATCAGCCGCTTCTAACGTTACAATCACATAACTGTTGCCTTCGCTAAGCTCACTCCAAAATAAGGAGAGCCGCGATTCATATGGTTTTACAGCTTCTGTACGATACGTCATATGTCCCTCTTCCTCAGTACCTGACGGTACATTCAATCCGAGACTTGTGCTTAGCTTAGCAACTTCGGCAGACAGATCCGCGTAATTGCTGCTTTCTCCCTGCCACTTTAACACTAAACGCAGCGGTGAATCAGAAACGGTTGTTTCTTTTCCGAGATCAATTAAGCTCACAAGAGCATGATTCAGTTCGGCTCCTGTTGAAGCTTGGTTATCGCCCTCATCAAGAACGGGTGAATTCGCTTTAACACTTTGCAGATTAACTAGCAGAGCCGCAGCGCAGCACACGATTATCATTATAAAAAAAGTCCCTTTTTTTGTTCCGTTGTTCAGCTTCATCTTCCGCATATGTCATTCTCCCTTCGAACCTCTCTAGCAATCTACTAGACAGTATGTTCGAATTAGGAGATTCTATACCTGAAATATCCCCACCAAGTGAGGGTTTATACTTCGATGCGTACTCAAGTACTTTGCGGGAGCCCCAAAACACACTTTCTTGTACAATAAAAAGGACTGAAGCAGAGGCTTCAGTCCTTTATTGTTATTCAGCTAGTCCATTTTTATATGCATAAATTGCTGCTTGGGTCCGGTCTTCCACGCCCAGCTTCGCGAGAATATTCGTCACATGAAATTTCACAGTTTTGATTCCAATAATTAGTTGATCGGCAATATCCTGATTGGATTTACCTTGCGCCAACAGACGTAATACTTCCATCTCGCGCTCCGTAAGCTCTTTATAAGCAGGTGATTCTCCTTTTGCATTGTTTCTAAAACGGTTCATCATTTTAGAGGCCACCTGTGACTCAAGCACGGACTGTCCTCTTGCCGCAGCGCGGATCGCATCCGCCACTTCACTAGCCCGCGAAGTCTTCAGCAGGTAACTAAAGGCGCCCGCTTCAATAACAGGATACATCTTTTCATCGTCCAAATAGCTTGTAAGAACAATAACTTTGATCTCTGGGTACTGCTTCATCAGCTGTTTAGTCGTTTCTATGCCATCCATCCCATCCATTACGAGATCCATTAAGACCACATCGGGATTGTACTCCTGAGCCAGCCGAATGCCTTCTTCTCCACTTCCAGCTTCACCTACGACCTCAATTCCATCCTCGGTACCTAAAACAGCTGCTAGTCCGATCCGTACCATTTCATGATCATCTACGAGTAGTACTTTAATTGCTTCCTCCATCTCCATGGTTACTCTTTCCTCCTATTATTCATTGACTAACGGAACGGTAATCTCAATACGCATCCCTTTACCCGGAGCGGTAATGAACTGAATGGAGCCTCCGATTTCATTAATCCGCTCCTGCATGTTCGACAAACCATAGGAAGCTTGTTTGGTGTCGTCCATCTCAAAGCCGATCCCATCATCACGCAACGTCAAGCGAACTGTATCTCCCCGTCTATGCAGCCGGATTTCCATTTTTTCTGCCTTCGCATGACGAAGTGTATTAGAAATCGCCTCTTGGACGATACGGAACAAGTGATTCTCTACCCCTTTTAACAGCTGCACATCAGGGTCCATTTCAAATACAATTTCGATTGGAACCTTGATCTTAAGCTCCTTGATCAATTCCTGCAGACCTTGTTCGAGGCCCTTTCCTTCCAAATAAACAGGTCTCAAATGCAGCAGCAATGCCCTCATCTCCGATTGGGCTACGGCAGACATTTCTTCTATAAGCGCAATTTGCCGCTGGGCTTTATCGAAATCTTTCTCCAAGGTCCGGCCTACCGCCGTGGCAGTCATGGAGATTGCAAATAGCTGCTGGGAAACAGCGTCGTGCAGTTCACGCGCAAGCCGCTGCCGTTCCTCCATAATAGCAGATACCCGCGCCTGCTCCGCAAGCTTCGCGTTATTCGTGGACAACCGCTGCAGCGTCGTCACTTGATTCTCCCATTTGCCGCTAATCCGGCCAAGCTGTTCTCCGAGCCTTCCCAGCTCATCATCACCTAGATCCGGCATGGACAGCGTCAAATTCCCCTTTTCCCATAATACGAGGGTCTGCCTAAGACGTTCCAACTGCCGCTTCACACGAAAGCTCTGATAAAAGCCATAACCAATCCCAAAGCCCATAGGCAGAAGAATTAGAGTGACGGCTGTCCGCACGCCAAATTTCCAGCTTTCAAAAGACTTCAAATAGCCATATGTATACATGACATACATTATCACAAGCAGCATGACCAAAGAGAACAGAGCCCCCTCACCCATGCTGCGTGATATCATGTTTTTGTTCTTTTTTTCCATGCGGGGGACTCTCCCTTCTCTATCAAGCTTTTCAGGATAATCGTACATCTAGATCTCCCATTAAATAAGAAACACTAAATTTCACTTTGTATTCACTGCTGTCATAATTAGCTGATTTCCAATTCAGACGGTTCAACATCCCTGTATCTCGCTGGTTGCCGAATTCAATGGACCCAAAGAGCACAAAAGCTTCAATTTCCACGCCGTAATCATCGGACAGGTTAATGTCCATATCGCCAAAAATCCCTTGAAACAGCATGACCGTTTCCTTATGATCCGCCATAGCTAATGAAAGATCCACATCGGCCTCACCCAGTACATGCCAAGAGCTAAGGCTGTGCATCACCCAAGGTGAGCGGTCCCAGTCAAATCTGGATGAAAAGTTCTGCTTCTGCATAAACCCTTCCTTACGCTGTACTCTTTTGGATTTGGTAAAAAACATCCCAAGTGAGATTAAACAAATCCCCAGCACGAGCACCAAATGGTCCAGCAAAAGCAATACAGCACCTATCCCGAGCAGTTTATAGCCCTGCTTTACTTTGCCTGATGTCGTACGGTAGACTCCCAGCAGCAGGAACAGAAGCGCGACAATGGAGAAAAAGCCGAGCCATCTACCAAAAATCATCATGCAGCCAACAGCAATCAGTCCGATGGCAATCAAACGGTTTCGTTTATCCATTTCGCACCTCCTAAAAGTTTTGCGAAGCAAAACTCATTTTATACTATCGGTTAGATATCCGTCACTATGATGAGGAATATTATCACCGTTAAATATTATAGCTAGCCGCTATAAAAGCCATATCGGTATGGAGATCCATACCGTATGGCTTCTTCTTGTCCAGCATATCATATCCGTCCAAGTTTTAGGAACAGGATTTATTGTTCTTTTTTGTTTAGAGAAGGAGCCGCGGGTGTATCATTCAGCTTGTTTTTCAGTAGTGCCAATTGCTCATCCACTTTCAGTTGCTTCTCAACATCAACGGGTTTGCTATAAGCAGCGGATGGGCTGTAAGGTGCACGCATTACATCTGCTTCAGCCTCAAGCTGCATAATTTTCTCTTCCATCCGGTGGAATCCGAGTGATGCACTGCCACTTTCAATGGAATGTACGCTGCTGATTTGCGACATTTGTTTTTTAGCTTTAGCCATTTGAGCACGGGATACAAGCTCGTTACGTTTGTTGCGCAGCTTGTAGAACTCATCCTTCATGTCATGCAGTTGTTGCACTAATTCCTTAGCGTGTACTTCAGCTTGTGCGTGAAGATCACTGTACTCCACTTGCTTTTGGTCAAAGTAGATTTTTTCTTCCAACAGCTTGCGAGTTACTTCTTCTTGGCCATTTTTCAGTGCCAGTTCAGCTTGTGATCCACGTTGTGCAGACATTTTTGCTGCTTCTTCCACACGTTGCTTCATACGGCGTTCGTTAGCCATTTGTTTAGCAACTGTTACTTCTGCTTCGTGAATTTCAGCCTCCATATCGCGCAGATATTGGTTAAGCATTACGATTGGGTCCTCTACCTTATCCAACAAGTCATTTACCGACGCTTTTGTCATATCTTTAATTCTTTGAAATACTCCCATGATTTACAATTCCCCTTTCTCATATTTAGACAGTTTTTGTTTGAGTTCTTCTACTTCTTTTTGCAAAGCCTTCTTCTCAATATCCTTCATCATCGCATCCAAACCGGAGTCCGGTGCGGAATAAGCGTTGTTCTTCTCAAAATTAGGATTGTAATTTGGCTGGCGTCCATAAGGTCCATATCCGCCAGTAGCTTGTGGTCCGTGTCCATGTTCCGGTCTGCCTGAGTAGGGTCCGCCGAATGGGCCACCCGGTGCCCCAGGCCCTGGTCCAAATGGATTATAATGCGTCGGTTCCTTAGGAATGACCATTGCTGCAATGAAGTATACCGGAATCACCGCACCACCTGTAAACGGAATGCTGACCAGTAATAGAATCCGGAATAACGTGGAATCAATACCGAGTGTCTCAGATAATCCACCTGCAAGACCCGTCATCACTTTATCTCTTGTTGAACGATACAATCGACTCATAGCGCTACTCCTTTCCACCATTGTTCAGTTTCTCCTTTAGGCGAGCCATTTCTCTTTCGAGTACGGTCGCTACGGTCTCACCCGCTTGCACCGCATATTCCTGTCCCATGCGCCGCAAATCACGCAAGCTCTTTGCTTCTAATTCCCAATCCGACATCTGATCTTCCAGACGTCCGAACATTTTGGGAACATCACCACCATTGCCATAAGCACTGGCTCTTTGATTCATCCGTTGCTGCAATCGCAGCGACTCCATTCGTGCCGAATAATACTGACGTTTGCTGTACACCGTTTGATACTCTATTTTCAGCTCATTCAGCTGTGCTTCAAGTTCAAACAAGGATTGCTTGCTCTGTTCTAGCAGCCCGCTATATTGCTCCAGTTTTTCCTCGTGAATGATCTTTTCTTGTAAAGCCAGCTTCGCGAGATGATCCTCGCCTGCTTTCAGTGCCAACAACGCCTGCTCTTCACGTTTGTTTCTCATGGCAGTTGCTTGGTTCACTTGCTGCTGCAATTGCTTCGTGTGGGAAGCATATTGCTGGTACAGCCTTTCAGCTTCACTGATTTCCTCACGGGTTGAATGTAGAAATTGATCAATTAGTTTCACGGGATCTTGGCTTTGCTCCAGACGTTCGTTTAGATTAGCTACAGTAATATCCCTCATGCGACGAAAAACACTCATGATCTCCTGCTCCCTCCCTGCTTCTTGTTTAAGTACATTGCTTCTTAATAAGTACCCTTGTTACTTCTGCCCTTTAATGCTGATACGCCCCAGACGATCAACGCCACTCCTAGAAGTGGTCCAATGATCCAGGAAAGCTTCGCGATCAGGGACATCACACCAATGAACATCAGTACCCAACCAATAATCTTGCGTCCGCTCTTAATCCCGTAGTACCCGAGAACAACCAGCAATACCGGGAAAAGTAATCTGAACATTCCGTGGATCAGAGGAAGCGCAATGCCGAGCAGCATAACCGCACCAATCACAATCAGTACAACCGCTAATCCGTTTCCTTGTCTTCTTTGCATTTTTTCTCACCGCCTTTCGTTGTCCTTAACCTTATAGCCTTATTCTAGGGTAAATCGCAGACTTTCAAAACAGACCAACGACGGTTTTTCGTACTGGACCTTAGTCGAGGTAGCTGTACGACTACAGACCACTGTTGGGCTAGTTGTAGCTCATAACCAACCTTTGCACATATAAATGGGAATGCACCCATCAAAAATTAAAAGGACACCACCCTATATAGGTGATGCCCTTTTGAACTTTCCTTTAGGGTTAACTATGCGGCTCTTTATCAAAAAACCTCGCTCCGTAATCTTTCAATAATAGTCTTCTTAGATATGCTGTGGTAACACAAAACGGGTACTACAATAGAGATCAGCATAAAGGGGATTATACTAAGTAAAATAGGGGTTAATGTAAAAGTCCAAGTAAAATAATCAAGTTCTGCTCCCATTGCGGGTACTAGGGTAGTATTTGCCAAGCTTCCTAGCACAATCGAAAACATCAGCCCTAGGAAGGCATACCCGCCCCCCTCAAAGATAAGCATTTCTTTTACCTGCTTATCCGTCATGGCTATTGATTGCAGCATGGCAATTTCTCGGTTTCTGGTTAAAATAGAAGTTTGCATGGAATTTATGAAATTCAGAATCCCAATAACACCTAGCAGAATACAAAATGCACCTCCTACCACCTCATACATAAAGATTAAACTACGAAAGGTTTCTCTAGAAGTATTCTTCGAATAGAAATCCAATCCGGTATCCGTATGTAAGCAATAGTCCTCCAGCCATTTTTCTGTCTGAGTTAAATGTTCATCATCTACGTTAAAGATTGTATACATTGGCAGCATAGAATCTGCATGGGCAGGCAGTTCATCCGAAGGCAACAAATACTCTAATCCTATATCATAATATGCCACTGAGTGAATAGCTCCCGGAAAATCAACAATGGCAAGCACTTCATATTCCTTTTCCTTTCCGTTTCCAAAACTCACTTTAACTTTATCTCCCGGATGATAAATGCTGCTTGTACCATCTAGGAATTTCTTACAGTTAGTAACATAGATTCCCTCTCCGTTCTCCCAGCGTTTTTGATCCAAAGCTCCTTCCTTTACTTGAATCATCTGTGCCGGCCACTCACTGAAACCAAATATATTCACTATTGATCTCCGTTTCACCATTTCCTGAGAACTCAGAAATTCCTCTTGGTCCCTTTCATTCATCAAGCCGACTTCTCTTTTCAGCGCAGACATTGCCTGATCACTTAAATTTTGTGTTAAAGGGAGTACATAAACATTACCGCTATTTTCAAGCCCGTCCAATGACTCTACTTGTTTTATGAACTCATTGCTTACACCGGAAGTATCAAATGGAGGCGAATTATTTATGATCGAAGTATCAGCAACCGTAAAGTCCGAAACAGACTGAAACTCAATGAACTTATTAAAATCAAAAGAATGCACAAGACCATAAGTACTATTAAGAATAACCAAACTAAGTGTAAAAGAAAGCGTGACGATGATCACTTTTCGGGGGTTCCTCTTTAAATTAGCCATTGCTAGACGAACGGATGTTATTGGTTGAGCTTTTTTCTTTTTTCTTCTTAGTTCTCCCGCCTGTTTTCCTTCAACATAACTTAGAGCTTCTATTGGAGAAACCCTTGATGCAACCTTTGCTGGCCCTAAGCAACTTAATAACACTGTGCAGAGGCTGAATATAGCGGCAATAGCAAAAATAAGCGGGTGTACACTTGTTACGACGCGCATATCTTCACCAAAAATATCGATAATAGCCGGAACAAGAAAACGACCGATCGTCCAACCTATCACTAGTCCAAAAGGAATACCGATACAAGCAAGATATATTGCCTTATAACGAACCATTCTTTTGATTTGTTTTGAGGTTGTCCCAATGACTTTTAATAAACCATAAGATTTAATTTCTTGTGCAATTGAAATATAGAATATATTGTAGATTAACAAATATCCAGCTAAGGAAATCACTGTGATTACAAGGAAACCTAGAAGTATATTTTGAGGTTCAGATCCTAGAATATCATAAGAAGCGTTAACAGTTATTTGACCATCAAAATCACTTCTGCTGGCAAGTTGTTCAGATTTCGTTTCAATATCCCACGTATTCGAAAACCAAAATTGACTGTTGATATAGCCTGAGTACACATTGGGACGGTTGTTCCATGGTTCAGTTGCCACAGGAGCTATTAAATCTGCATATTCACGAGAAAGCCAAATATTTTGACGCCAAGAGAGCGGATTTCCATCCCAAATTCCACAAACGGTAAAGGTATCTGTTATTGTTTTTTTATCTGTTTTGAAGGTTAATGAAATGGATTGACCTAATGTATGGGGAAGACCCAGCGCATCCAATACCAAGGTGCTTACACTTATGTCCTTCTTTTGCTGTGGCATGTTTCCAAGCTGTGGTAAGCTATACGCCCATTTTGCATACTTTTCCTCACCATACCTCACTTCTGTAGGTAACTTAGAAAAGGCAGCCCCCTGTGCATCACCGATAAGAACCGAATAGGAGATGTCCTTAATCATTGAATCTGAAGAGACTCTTTTATACTCAGGTATAGACATTTGATGAAATCCACCATGAGCATTGCTCCCTGCGATTCTCATCTTGTTATCTTTCATTGACTCTAACAAACTCCCTGCAATAGTAAATACACTGGTGAACATAATCGCAGCCAAGGCTATTGCCAGAATAGCAAAATAATTTTTGCTAGATTTAAGAGAGCGCTTTGCCAACTTTTTCATAGTTTTTCCACTATTGTGTTTCAAAGTTCCCACCTCCCTTGCATTATTATTCTGCTTGTCTTAGCTGTTCAATAACACTTGAACGGGAAATAGATTTGTACAACAAACCAGGAAATATTGAACAGATCAACAAGACAACCCCCGAATATATGATTAAAGAGGTAACCGGATATCTAAACACTCCATAGCCTATATATTCATGCAATATATTAAAGACCAGATAACTAATGCCACTACCCACTATTAATGTAAGAACAAAAGCAATTAGAGCAAACCAGATTCCTTCAAAGGTGATCAGCCATTTAATCTGCTTCTTCGTCGCGCCAATAGATGCTAGAACAGCAAACTCCTGTTTTCTGGATACAATGCTTACTAATATAGTGTTAATAAAATTCAAAACACCGATGCTGCTTAAAATGATAATGATAACAATAGAAAGATTGGAAAAAGACTGCTTTAAGTCAGCAAACGCTTTTGCCTGTTCAATTTTTGAGGTGCGTGAAATGCTGCTGTCTCCGCTTGTAAGGAGTTTAACCTCATTCAACACATCCTGTTCTTTTCCTTTTTGCGCATTAATCTTAATAGAGTAAATCACAGCATCAGAATGATATTTGTTGATAACATTATTTGACACAATTAGCCATGGAGCAGCACCACTATTCATAGCATCACGTTCAAACGTCATTTGACCGCCAATTTTCACCTTATAGCTCTTGTTGTTGTTAATTACCGTAAAGGGTATCTGTACACCTATTGGAATGCCATTCCCATTAATATCAGTTACCAATGCTATCTTCCCTTTGGAAAAGTCGCTTAAATTAATCGGGTTCTTGCAGTACGGTTATACTCCTCCAGTTTTTTTATCATCAATGCCGATCAACGGATGAAGAATGATTTCTATACATTTTTTCCCTCTCTAATCCACGATTTTCCCATCCTCCATACGGAGAATCCGATCAGCACGCAAGGAAATTTCGTTGTTATGTGTAATCATAATGATTGTTTGATTTAGTTGGTGACTAGTCATTTCCAGCAGCTTGATTACCTCTTCACTTGTTTGACTATCCAAATTTCCAGTGGGCTCATCGGCAAGGATAATAGCGGGCTTCATCGCTAAAGCCCTTGCAATTGCTACACGCTGTTGTTGGCCCCCAGACAAATTGTTGGGTAAATTATTCAGCTTCTCCTTCAGTCCTAACATCCTTACAATGATGTTCACATACTCCTTATCCACCTTGTTTCCATCAAGTTCAATCGGCAGAACGATATTCTCGTAGACATTAAGTATCGGCATTAGATTATAATTTTGAAAAATGAACCCGATATTTTTACGTCTAAAAATCGTAAGCTGATCACTGTTCATCTTTGACAGTTCTTTCCCATTCACTTCTACGGTGCCAGAGTTAGGATTATCAAGGCCCCCGAGCATATGCAGTAGCGTAGACTTACCGCTGCCGGAAGTCCCAACGATAGCCACAAATTCACCTTGCTCCACACTCATTGTTATGCCATCCAACGCTTTGACAGGGTTTGGTTCACTACCGTAATACTTTCTCAAGTCGTTAGCTTTTAATATACTCATGTACAACCCCTCTATTTCTTTAGAATATCTGATTCTTCATGTGTCATACCGTCGTGAAATTTCTTGCAATACCAATAACTAGAATAAATAGTGTATACTTCGACATTTTTTTCCAAGATCCACTTTATTCCATTAATTTACTATTTTATATAAAAAAATTCGTTTACAATGTTTTTTTTGAGGACTATACTAACTATTTGTTCTAGAAAATTACATTTAATATACAATAAAACATTTTTAAAGATTATAAAGAAAAGTCCACTTTCAACTGTCTACTAAATAAAAATCTCGCTTTCGAATAAATCCCGAGAATGTATAATGATCAAATAAGAAACAAAGGAGAATTACTATGAACATACTGATCGTTGAGGACGACCGTAGTTTAAATAAAGGGATCGCTCTCACTCTTTCTCAAAACAATGTCATGATCCATCAAGCCTACGATATTGCCGCGGCGGAGCATATTTTCGCAGTTAACCCTATTGATCTCATCATTCTGGACATCAATCTGCCAGACGGCAGTGGACTGGATTATTGCGAGCAACTTCGCAAGACCTCACGCGTACCCATTATTTTCCTAACCGCCAATGATATGGAGTCCGACATTATCACCGGTTTTGCATTGGGGGGCGATGACTATATCACTAAACCATTCAGCCTAATGGTGCTTCGCGCCAGAGTAATGGCAGTGCTCAGAAGAACGGAATCACTAGGGACTGGAAAAATAACATTGGGTCCCTTAGAACTCGATTTTGAGAAACTGGAGTACAGCAAAAATAAACAATCGCTCCAGCTGAGCAAAACTGAGCAAAAACTGCTGCGGCTGCTGGTGACGAATACGGGCAATATTTTGACCCGAGAACAGCTGATAGACAAGATCTGGAGCAAGGATGCCGAATTTGTGGATGAAAACGCATTGACAGTAGCCATCAAACGGCTGCGTGCTAAACTTGAGGATGACCCGGCAGCACCCAGATATATCAAGACCATTTACGGACTTGGATACATGTGGACTGAAGGGCAAAAACCATGAAAACCAATAGCCCACCTGCTAATTTCAAGCAAATTCATAGGCTCTTTTTACTGATCATCCTTATACTAGTGGCCTGTTTTATCGGCAGTATAATGTTTCTGTACGGGTTCGACCCCACTCTGCTCCAACTGACTTCTCTATTTATCATCTGTATATTAGCGACAGGAGCCGTATGGGTCTGGTTATGGAACCGCCAGATCGCAATCTATATACAGACCTTGGATACTGCGATTGAACGGGCTATACATGACCTGCCGCCACTCACTAACTATGAAGAAACCGCTCTGTCTTCGATGGAACATAAACTAAAGCGGTATATAGGGATGGCTAAGGCGAATGAACGAAATATCCAAACAGAGAAAAACAAAATAAAAGAGCTGATCTCGGATATCTCCCATCAAACCAAGACCCCCCTCTCTAATATCATGGTATTCAGTCAGTTGCTCGAAGAGATGCCCGGACTAAATGAGAATGTCCGGCACTACATACAGCATATTAAAGCGCAGTCAGATAAGTTGGATTGGCTGATTCAGTCTCTAATCAAATTATCACGTTTGGAAACAGGAATGATCTCCCTACAGCAGATTGAGGCGAAACCGCTCATACAAACTCTGACGCAGGCTTTATCCCAGATTTATGCACAAGCGGAAAACAAACAAATTACGATCAATATTGACTGCGGGACACACATCTTAGCCTGCCACGATGTCAAATGGACAAGTGAAGCACTATTCAACCTGCTCGAGAATGCTGTGAAGTACACACCGCATAACGGACAAATTTCCGTTCTTGCTGAAAGCAACGAGATGTTCACCTGTCTCCACCTTACCGATACTGGACTTGGAATCTCCAGCGAAGAAATCCCTCACATCTTTAAGCGGTTTTACCGAGGAAAGCAAGCGCGTGAATTCGAGGGGGTCGGCATCGGGTTGTTTTTATCCAGAGAGATTATCACGGCGCAAGGCGGCCATATCAACGTCATTTCTGAAACTGGAAAAGGTACAACTTTCTCTGTTTACCTGCCCCAGCGCTGAAATAGAATGTGTCATTATGGTCAGAATTCAGACACTCTCCTGTCAGATTGATTTGCTACCCTTAAATCATGGACAAACAGATCTCATTGGAGGGGAAGAGTTATGCCGATTCTACAGACTGAAAATTTAAAAAAACACTATGGAAAGGTTGGCGCAAGCGTTAAGGCTTTGGACGGTATATCACTGTCAGTGGATAAAGGGGAGTTTGTCGCCATTGTCGGCACTAGCGGCAGCGGCAAAAGCACCCTTCTTCATATGCTTGGTGGATTAGATCGGGCAACAGAGGGCAAGGTTTACGTGGACGGGAATGATATTTTTGCGATGAGTGATGAGAAGCTGACCATTTTTCGGCGCAGATCGGTGGGGTTTGTTTTTCAGAACTACAATTTGGTACCCATACTAAATGTGCGGGAGAATATTGTGCTGCCTATTGAACTGGACGGTGGCAAAATTGACGAAACTTATCTTGATCTAATCATCCGCACTTTAGGCTTGCAGGAAAAGATGAATACTCTACCTTCTAATCTGTCTGGCGGACAGCAGCAACGGGTGGCAATAGCCAGAGCATTGGCGACCAAACCTTCAATCATCTTAGCAGATGAACCTACAGGTAATCTGGACAGCAAAACAAGCCAAGAAGTGCTGATTTTACTTAAACAGATGAGTGAAAAATTCAACCAAACCATTGTGATGATCACACACAATGAACAAATTGCTCAAACTGCTGACCGTATTATCCGTATTGAAGATGGCGTCATTTTCACTGGACAACTCCGTAGCTCCGGAGTGAGCCAGCCATGATCAGCACGAATAACCATAAGACCATTGCTACTTTAGCCAAAAAAAGCCTCAAAGCCAACCGTGCTCGCAATTTCACTATCATCTGTGCCATCGTACTGACTACGCTTTTGATCACCAGCGTGTTTACCTTGGCGCTCAGTATTAACAAATCGATGCAACGCGCACAAATGCAGACTACCGGCAGCGATTATCATGGAAGCTTCAAATATCTGAATCCTGCCGAGTTGGAGAAGCTGAAGAATCAACCATCCATCAAAGAATATGGCGTCTTCCTTAAGGTTGGCGATATAAGCACCAGTCTGTTCAAGAATCACCGGGTAGAGGTCCTTCGAATTGACGAGAATTATGCCAAACATGGATTTATCAACTTTATAGCTGGCGGACTGCCCTCCCAAGAGAATGAAATCGTCCTAAATACTTGGGCGCTTGACTTGCTAGGAGCAAAACATGAGTTAGGCCAGACTGTGAAGCTGGATATAGACATTGGTGAAAAAGTCATAAGCCAAGACTTTAAGCTCTCCGGATATTACGAAACCGATCAAAATTTGGCGATGTCAGGATTGGCTTTTGTATCCGAAGCATTTACACAGAAGAACATTTCCCATATTGACCCGGACATCTCTGAGGCAACGGGTTCTTATGTGAACACCGCAGGTCTAGGGGTGATGTTTAATAATTCTTATAATATTGAACAGAAGGTACAAAAGATTTTGACGGACACCGGCCTGGATGTACCTTATGGTGTCAATCCGGCTTATACGAGTGTTTCTCTCTCCGATAATCTAATGAATATCATTCCTTATGCAGTTGTCATTCTTATCACCATGCTGAGCGGCTATTTACTAATCTACAATATCTTTTTTATTTCCGTCGTGCGGGATGTCAAATTTTACGGGCTGCTAAAGACCATCGGTACCACACCCCGACAACTGAAAAAGATCATCTCCATTCAGGCCCGCTCACTTTATCTCGTCGCATTGCCTTTTGGATTGGGGTTCGGGTATCTGCTAGGTCTGCTGATTCTCCCTATGGCCTCCTCATTTTTAAACGGCTCTACTGATAATGTCTATTCTGCTAGCCCGTGGATATTTATTGGTGCAGCAGCATTCTCGTTTATGACAGTATGGATCGCCGCAAGCAAACCGGGCCGGATGGCTTCGCGAACCTCGCCGGTAGAGGCTGTAAAATTTGCCGGAGTCAGCAGCGGTGGAAAACGGAATGCCAAAAAATCAAAACATGGTGCAAAACTTCACAACATGGCGTTCTCCAACCTGTTCAGAAGCAAAAAGAAGCTGATCCTGATGCTCTCTTCACTCTCCTTGAGTATCATCTTGTTCAGTACCATTTTCACAGTAATCTCCTCACTGGATGTGAATAAATATCTGCGTGCCTTTATCTCCGGTGATTTTGTGGTTCAGAATGAAGTGCTAGTCAGTATTACAGGGCCTCGAGACGGTGATCCATATAAGCTTTCAGAGGAATTCGCCAACAATCTAAGTAAAATTGACGGTGTAGAAACTGTTGATAAGGTTTACCACAGATATGTTCCATCTCCTGTCGATGATGCTGTCCGGGCTATTTTGGAGCCAATGGCAGCTGCTGACCCACATCCTTATCTTCTCTCCACTTTAGATAAGGTGGGGATGGTCTACAATCATTTATATGGATTAGATCCGGGCTGGTATGATCTTGTGGACAAGGATATTATTGAAGGGGAGTTTAACAGGCAGAAGTTTGCTTCAGGAAAATATGCGGTCATATCTGAGGCCATGTTTATAGAAGAAGATAGCTACCGCACCTATTATCATCCTGGAGATACAGTCACTTTCGAGAAGTCGGATAAATCTTATGAAGTGATGGCAGTAGTAAAACATGATGCAGTATATGCTGCCACAACAAAATCTTACTCTATGTTAGGTTACAACATCTTCCTCCCTGCTTCGGAGCTGCAGAAGGAAATGCCGAAGGGTACAGATCCAGCCAATATCGTTTCAGCCACATTACATGTCGATCCGACTAAGCTGGACCAGGTAGAACAAGTGGTCAAAGCATTAACAGATTCGACGGATGAATTAACTTTAAAATCAAGAGAGGATTACAAGGATGAGCTCGGTGGATTCATTCGCATTTTTCAAACCGTCGGGTATGGGCTTAGCCTGGTCATTGCTCTAATTGGGGTGCTGAATTATATCAACACTGTACTCACCGGGGTAGTCTCCCGCCGGAATGAACTTGCCATGCTGGAGAGTATTGGCATGACCAAAAAGCAGCTAAAACGTATGCTGATCCTTGAAGGATTCTACACCGTTTTGCTAACCGTCCTCATAACCTCAACATTAGGTGTATTGCTGACCTATAACCTTTCCAAAAGCATCACGGAAAATATGGCCTTTATGGTATTTCAGATGAGTTGGCTGCCGTTTATCCTCACCGTTCCTATTTTGTTAATTCTCGCTTACACAGTGACACTGAGAGCCTATAAAACGTTATCCCAAGCATCCATTGTGGAACGGCTGAGAGAAGCCGAGTAATGTAAGACACACCTAAATACTCCTATTACAAAAAGGGCAGCCCGGTAAATATCGCCGGGCTGCCCTTTTTCATAGATCTATATTCAGCTTATTTAAACGCAGGCAACGCAATATCCGCGTAATTATCCTCAAGGAACTTCTTCACTTCAGGACCGCTGATCCGTTTAGCCAGCTTTTGAATGGCGTCAGAGTCCTTGTTATCTTCACGTGCCACCAAAGTAATTGTGAATTCGGAATCTTCGCCTTCCGTAATCAGTGCATCTTTCTTCGGTGTCAATCCTAGTGGGCTCGCATAAGCCGGAGTCATGGCTACCAGATCGCCATCATCAAGCATACGGGCCAGCATTAGGAGATCGACTTCTTCAAACTTGAATTTTTTTGGATTTTCAGTAATGTCTGCTTGTGTGGCTTGAATGCCTACGCCTTCTTTTAGCTTAATAAGATCAGCTGCAGCGAACATTTGCAATGAACGGCCGATGTTAGATGGATCATTAGCCATTACAAGCGTAGCCCCTTCAGGAAGATCAGCTATAGTCTTATAACGTTTGGAGTATCCGCCATAAATAGCGTCATAAACAGGCTGTACCTCTACCAGATTAGAGCCTTTGCTTTCATTATATTGCTTCATATAAGGAACGTGCTGGAAAAAGTTAGCGTCTACTTCTTTATTAGCCAACGCCTCATTAGGCTGCACATTATCAGAGAGAACAACGATCTCCAGATCAATGCCATCTTCCTTCAGGAGCGGCTTCACAATATCCAGAATTTCTGTCATAGGTGGGATCAGTGTAGCGATCTTTAATTTGGTTAACTCATCATTACTACCTTTTGCAGCATTGTTCTCGGCTGCTTTATTAGAGCCACAACCCGCTACGACCAATACCATTAATGTAAGCACAAGTATCATTGATTTTTTCATTAGTACTACTAACCCCCAGTTTATATATTGAACTATTTTGTATTACCGCTTATCCAACAGCCTTGCGATAGTCCCCCCGGTGAACTGAACCAATTGGACTAATACAATCATCACTAGAATGGCATAGATCATCACTTCCGTCTCAAAACGCTGATAACCATAACGGATAGCGAAATCACCAACCCCTCCCCCACCAACAACTCCCATCACGGTCGAGAAGGAGATAAAGCTAATTGTAGAAGTAGTAAGTCCAAGGACTAGACCCGAACGAGCTTCCACATACAGAAATTTAAAGATCAAGCCCAGCTTCGAGGCTCCCATCGATAATGCGGCTTCAATGACCCCTTTAGGAACCTCCAGCAACGACTGTTCCACTAACCGAGCATAATAGGCAATAGCGATTATAGATAATGGAACCGCTGCTGCAATCGTCCCAATGGCGGTCCCGACCAGGAAACGAGTGACTGGAATTAGCGCAACGACCAGCAGCAGGAACGGAAACGAGCGGATAATATTAACGATACTGTTGAGCACCAGAGACAACGTTGTATTCTCATAAAGCTGCCCTTTTCGGAAAAAAAACAACAAGGTACCCAGTGGAAGCCCCAGCAGCACGGCCGCTCCAACAGAAATACCAACCATCACAAAGGTTTCACCAATCGAATCCCACATCTGTGCCTGATATTGAAGTACACTATCAAACATGATCTTCCCCCGCTTTACCAAGAATCTGATCGCGGTATGTCCCGGTACTGGCTGCTGCTGGACGGAATTCACCGTCTTCACGAGAGAACGAATCTACAATGCGCCCTTTTTCCATCACCGATACATGAGTACATATGCTTTTGACAACATCCATCTCATGCGTAACAATGACAACCGTTACTCCAAGACTTGAATTCACATGCTTCAGCACGTTCAAGATATCTGTAGTGGTTCCTGGGTCCAGGGAGGACGTTGGCTCGTCACACAGTAATATTCCCGGACTGTTCGCTAGTGCGCGGGCAATCGCAACACGCTGACGTTGTCCTCCGCTGAGCTGTGCCGGATATTGTTTTGCCTTATCTGCCAGTCCAACAAAATCCAGACACTCCTTCACACGCTTCATTCGTTCATGCTTTGGGACATCTGCCAGCTCCAGCGGGATCGAAACATTCCGCTCTACTGTGACGTTATAAACAAGATTAAATTGTTGAAAGATCATTCCAATCTTTTGCCTTGCTTTACGCAGTGCTTTACTAGGCATTTCGGTCAGGTTGTGGCCATCTACGGTAACCGTTCCCTCATCCGGCTGTTCCAGAAGATTCATCAGTCGCAGCAGCGTAGATTTCCCCGCACCACTCTCACCAATGATCCCATGAATGGATCCCTGCTTTACCTCCAGCGATACCTCATCTACAGCCTGATAGATGCCTTCCTTCAGCTTGAACCCTTTACTTACCCGACTCAGCGACAGTATTAGAAGCTCCCCCTTCCTTTCCCTTATATAATGAACCTCCATCAAGTGAGACATTGTATTACAATTTTCTAAAATCTGTTTTATTAAAAATCTCCTTAAATAATAAGACATTTCTTCTGCTGTGTCATCATTTTTCTTTAAATGATATACCAGGAAGGTTGATGAAAACCTAAAAACCCTTTATACCGGGCTCTTTTTACACATTTATTAATAAAATAAAAAGGGTTAGCAAAGATAATCCTTCCCTCTTGAAATCATGATTCTCCTATTGCCCCACCACTAAACGCTCCACTGTTAATATAGCCATATTTGGTTTTTTTAAGTGTATGAAATGCTGTTAAAGCTACATTTGGTTCGTTGGAGTGTGATTAAAGACCTGCTGTTACGCAAAAAAGGATGTCTAAGCCAATAGCTTAAGACATCCCATAATTCATATAGTAATCCCTGAATCCCTGATCTATCGAGTCCCATACTCGCTAAATCTTTTATGCCTTTTCGCCAAGCTCTCTGCGAATCTTCAAGAACACTTGGTAGCTGCGTTCCGCACATTCCGAAATCGCTATCGGATGAAATCCGGGCAGATCGGCATATAACGTATCGTGAAGCGGTTCGATCCATGAAGCCGGCAACTTACTTGCTCCAAGCTTCGCACCCATAATTGAGCCCACAGTAGCCCCGTTACAGTCTGTATCCATCCCACCATATACGGAAGTGACAACTGTTTTTTCAAAATCATTCCCGCCATAAACAAGCGATGCAGCCACAAGAGCAGCATTATTATTTGTATGAACCGCATCATAGTGGCTAAAAGTATCCCAAATGTTACGAACCAACTCCTGCTCGCTTTTGGCCTTCTGCGCAATATCTATCCCCCGCAAAACATCACTGGCCAGACGACTGGTACGCGGAATCTCGCTAAGGCCAATCTCTAGGATCCGTTCATTATCCTTCTCTGCAAAAGCTGCCGATATCATCGCCGCATTAAACATCTCACCATAGATGCCATTTTTCACATGTGAAAATGAAGCATCGCGCCAGCCTAATTCTGCCGCAAGCTCAGGATAACCTGCTGCGCCATAAGCCAGTCCATCTGCGCGTATAGCGGCACCAATCCACTCGCGGTAAGGATTTAAGTGCATCCGCACTCTTTCCTGCCGCACCAGCCAATCCGCAGGTTTCTCGCCATGCAGATGAGAGGTCTCCTGCGCAAAATTCATATATGACTGTGTCTCCGCCGTGCACACCTGACTATATGTTAAATGTGTATGCCACAGCTTTCCGATATCCCAAGAATCCCAGTTCAGACCCTTCTGCTCCAGCAGCATAAGACCCAGGACAGTGTAGCGAATATCGTCATCGCTTTCCATATACTTGATCGTCTCGCGGGTACTCGCATGTGTCCATTCACTTAAGCCAAGACCATATTCAGCCTCTGCCCGTGAATGCCCAGGCGTATAGCCAGTAATTGGCCAGGCGTCCGCACCCTGAAACCATAGCTCAATATTCTCCCAGCCCGGACGGCCATCTTTCCCATAGAGATAGTCCCAATACTCCAGCGGTTTCCCGAGTGCGCAGCCGACACTTCTACCGAGCCAGGCTCCATAGAACTTATCTCTCCATTCCGCTTCGCTCCAGTCCGCCTCAAGCTTACGTGGGCCTTCTGGACGTAGATGACGAATCTCCTCCAGAGAGGATGGCTCTTGATACGGAAAATCCTCACTGATCGTAAGCTCCATTAGCTCATTGTATACCTGCATCAGCTTGAGCTCATCGTCACCAGCAGCCGCTAGCTTTTCCGCAAAACCCTCAATCAGGCAACCTTCTTCTCCACGCTGAGCAATTTCAAACTGCACGGTCTCTTGAAGTCTCTCCCATCCTGCCATAGGCTACTTCCCTTCAGCCGCTAGCAGCAGCTCTTGATCAAGCTTTTCCAGTGAATCAAAGATCAGCTTCATAAATGCTTCCCGGTCAACACCCACCAATACTTGCACATTCGCTGGACGATCCGTCTTCTTCCGTCTGTCTGCAACTGTCATTCCCCGCGTCAGCTTGCCTTCTGTCTCCACCGTTACATATAGATGCTCAGATTCAAATAGTTCCGGATGCAGCAGCCAGGCAACAGCACATGGATCATGCAGCGCACTGCCGACATAGCCCATTTTTTTACCGTAAATCGAATAGAAATCCAGCAATTCTCCGACCATTGTAGACACTGGTCCCCGCTCTTTCAATGCTAGGATCTCATCTTCAAAAATAGCAGCCTTATCGGTCACATCCAGACCACTCATTGTGATCGGAATCCCCGACTCAAACACAATACGGGCTGCTTCAGGATCTACATAGATATTAAACTCCGCAGTAGAGGTGACATTCCCATAAGAGATACCTCCCCCCATCAGTGAGATTTTTTCAATTCTGTCTTTAATCTCTGGATAAGCCGTGATTAGCAGTGCGATATTTGTTAAAGGAGCCATCGGCACGAGCGTAATCTTCTCCTCTGAAGAACGGATGATATTCAGCATAAACTCCACAGCACCCTGCTCTACAGGGCGGAATTTACTTGGAGGCAAAAGCGGCCCATCCATGCCCGATTCTCCATGCGCTTCCTCACCTGTAACAAGCTTGCCGAACAGTGGGCCAGCAGCCCCTTTAGCTACAGGAATGTCAGCATTCACGAAGCTGATCACCTTCAGGGCGTTTTCCGTGATTTTATCTAAAATTTGGTTTCCACCAACCGTTGTAATCCCGCGCAGATCTAACTTCTCCGAATTTGCTATGGCAAGCAGTATCGCTATTGCGTCATCATGCCCTGGATCGCAGTCAATAATAATAGGTGTTGGCATAGTTACTCACTCCTTGTCTGTGTATCAATCATTTCAATCGCTATTTAACTAGCGGGCTTTTAAGTTTTTCATTCTTTTTTCGTGTCTCAGATACTGCGTAGATCACAAGTCCAATTACTGTGGCTACATAAGGAAGAGTGGCGATTAGCTCCGCAGGAATCTTCAACACCTGTAGCGCATTCGACAATGCATCTGCAGTACCAAATAATAAAGAGGTCAGCGCCGTGCCTACGGTCGTACTTCTTCCCATCGACTCAGCGGCAATGGCAATCCAGCCCCGGCCAGCGATCATATCGCGGGTAAACAGTGACAAATACCCCATCGACATATAAGCACCGCCTAAACCGGCAAAAAATCCGCTAAGCAGCAAAGCCATATACTGTATTTTTACAACACTTACACCCACGGATTGAGCCGCATGTGGATTTTCACCCACTGAACGAATGCGCAGTCCAAGCGGTGTACGGTTTAATAGATAGTAGACAACAAACACAGCCAATATAGAAACATACGTCAGAATGTGATGCCCCGATAAAATAGGTCCAAGCACCGGGATATCCTTCAACAAAGGAATCTGGACACTAGGCAGAACTTTACTCGCCAGCGAAGTGGAAGAACCCTTGTCGCCACTAAGCAGATAGAGGATAAACACAGTGCCTCCCGAAGCGAACATATTAATGGCCACACCCCCGAGAATGATATGTGTTTTGAATTTCAGGGTGAAAAAAGCTAATATTCCAGCGATCAATGTTCCAGACAGCACCGCCCCAAGCAGACCTACCCATGCGCTATGTGTATAGCTGCTTATGATGACACCCGCTAAAGCGGCAACAAGCATGATGCCCTCCATCCCAATGTTAATGATCCCTGCACGGTTGGAGATGAGTGCGCCGAGCGCGGCAAACAGAATCGGAGTCGTCACGCGAAGGACAGAGAACGCAAAGTCAGTTGTAAAAATCACATCAAACAAACTATTCACGCTTCCTTCGCCTCCTTCAAGAGCATCCGATTTTTCCAGAATTTCAGAAATTGCTCAGCCGAAATCAGAAGAATGATAATTGCCTGTATGATTGAGATCATCTCTGAAGGTACATCAGACAGACGCGCCATCATGTCAGCCCCAATTCGAATGTACGCTAGGAATAATGCAGAGCCGATTACGGACAGCGGATTATTTTTGGCTAACATCGCTACAAGGGCACCATCCAAACCATAACCAGGCAGTGACGTCCATTGGAAACGGTTATACATCCCCAGCACTTCTACGGAGCCCCCCATACCTGCGATAAAACCTGCAATCAAGTGGACGAGAATAATAACCTTGGCTGTCTTCATACCGGAATAACGGGCAAAGTCCCGGTTGATGCCTGTCATGCGCAGCTCATATCCCCATTTCGTTTTGTATAGGAATAGATGAGCTGCAATAATAAGCACGATAACGATAATAAGACCGGTATGAATACGGGTGCCCGAGACCATTTTACTCAGCAGTGCCGTTTTCTCGAATTTGTAGGATACATTGGCAAAAGCTTTAGCATCACGCAGATGATAGTTCAGTAGGTATAGCCCTACTCCGAACAAAATATTATTGAACATTAAGGATGTAACCAACTCATTAGCATTCCATTTTGCCTTCAGAATACCAGGTATTGCCGAGAGCAATGCTCCTACAATTGAACCTGCAGCAATAGCTACCATCGGATGCAGCCAGCCGTCCAACGTTAAATGAATAGCCAATACGGAAGTTACAACACCGGAGAAATAGAAAATCCCTTCAGCTCCCAGGTTGAACATATTGGCTCGAAACAACAAGGATACTGCCAACCCAGTGAACATGAGCGGAATCGCCATCTCAATCACATTACCAATATGACCTTTACTGGATAACGGCTCTAATAGGAATATACCAATCGTCTTCACAGGCTGATTACTGACCAAGGAGATGATCAGAAAGGCAATAGCGAGTGCAATAACGATTACCGCCGATGTCCGAATGTACTCAAAATATTTAACTTTAAACATGATTTACGGCCCTCCCGATGTGCTCCTCGTCCTGTCGATGAATCCCCAGCATATAAAGACCTAATTCTTCCTCACTAACCTTAGATGGCTCCTCAAAAAAGGCAACAATCTTACCCTCGTACATTACTAACAGACTATCGCTGATCTCCAAGATCTCATTCAAATCTGCCGACACTAGCAAAATCGCGCAATCGTCTGAACGTAATTCCAACAACTTTTGATGTATGAACTGGGCTGCGCCTATATCCACACCCCGTGTCGGCTGTTCTGCAATAAGCAGCTGCGGTTCAGTCGAACACTCTCTAGCTACGACTACCTTCTGCATGTTACCACCTGACAACATTCCTATGGGCTGAGAAGGTCCTGAACAGCGGACTTTAAATTCCTCTACAAGGGATACTGCTAGCTTGGCAATTCGTGAGCCATTCAAAAAAAGACCTTTATTCATTGCTTTTGTACGATACTGAGTAGATAGCAGATTATCAGCTATGCTTGCTTCACTAGCGATCCCTTGCCGCATCCGATCCTCCGGTATATAGGAAACGCCTAGCTTACGAATATCCAAAATATCCGATTCACGGATATCCTTTCCCTTCACTAGTACAGAACCCTGACTTGAGACACCTCTCAAGCTACCTGTAAGAGCTTCAATGAGCTGTGTCTGCCCGTTGCCTTCTACACCAGCAATCCCAACGATCTGCCCACCACGTACCGCAAAATTGATATCCGACAATAATGCTTTGCCATCTGCATCATTCACACCGAGTCCCTGCACCGTTAGTACTGGCTCACTAACAGCCAGAATCTCTTTGTCATATTTCAGCACGACATCTCTGCCGACCATTAACCGCGAGATTTCCTGTTCTGTCACATCCTGTGTTTGAAAAACACCTTCACTACGGCCGCTGCGCATAATCGTAATTCTGTCGCAAATCGCTTTGACTTCCTTTAATTTGTGCGAAATAAAAACTATCGTATGGCCCTGTTCCCTTAATTGCTTAAGCTCGCGGAACAATTCCTCTGTTTCCTGTGGAGTCAACACCGCAGTTGGCTCATCAAGCACCAGAATTTTAGCACCACGCAGCAGCGCCTTAAGAATCTCAACCTTTTGCTTCATCCCAACTGTAAGATCCTCTACTTTTGCCTTTGGATCCACGGCCAGATTGTATTTCCTTGCGGTCTCTTCCGTCATGCGCACAGCCTCGGCATAATTAATGCCAACTCCTCTGCGCGGCTCCATACCCAGCACCATATTCTCTGCCACCGTAAAAGAAGGTACCAACATGAAATGCTGGTGGACCATGCCGATGCCTCTATCAATGGCGTCCTGAGCGGATTGCAGCTTTACTTTTTCACCCTTGATATAGATCTCGCCTTCACTTGGCTCTTCCATGCCGAACATAATCTTCATTAAAGTCGATTTACCTGCACCGTTCTCACCTGCAATCGCATGTATTTCTCCCTCACGTAAAGAAAAATGCACGTCTTTATTTGCAACGACGCCATTGGGATATACCTTGGTAATTCCCCGCATTTCCAGCAGAGCTGTGTACATAGGTCTCAACGCCTTTCAACTTGGAGGTCTGCAAAAATATACAGCTGGAATTCCCCTGACTAGAAGAATCTCCAACTGTAGGTTTATCTCTATAGAGCTGATCTTAAGATTTAAAGCTTAAGGCTTAACTGCGTTACGAATAGCTTCTACCTCTGCGGTTTCCATCCCCATCGCATTATCCACTTTAATTTCTTTATTGATCAGCTTTTGCTTCACTTCTTCAACCTTGGCCTGAAGATCAGCCGGGAATACATTTTTATAAATATCATTCTCAGCAATACCTACACCATCATCTACAAAGCTCAATACATCACGTTTGCCCATTTCTAGCGTACCCTCTTGCAATCTCTTCACTGCACCTAGAATAGCCGTATCAATCTTTTTAATAGATGAAGTAACGATTAGATTTGCTTTTTCACTATCCGTATCGTTAATCAACATTGCCTGATCGGAGTCTACACCAATTGCATATTTTTTCTTCTCTTTAGCTGCGTCAAAGATCCCAAGACCTGTACCCCCAGCCACGTTAAAAATAACATCCACACCGGAATTATATTGAATTAGAGACAGCTCCTTACCTTTTGCCGGGTTAACAAAATCACCAGCGTACGACACAGCCACTTTTACATCAGGATCAACGTACTGAGCACCTTGAATGTAACCGACCAAGAAAGCATTAATCCCCGGAATATCCATACCGCCGACAAACCCAATCACATTCTCAGGGGTAGCATTCGGCATATCCGATTGTGTAGCTAATGCTGCTACGGCACCTGCCAAGAAAGATACTTCATTTGTCGCATAAGACATGTTGTACATGTTATCTGGTGCTTCATCGATGTCGGTATCATAATTAATGAATTTTTTGTCTGGATACAATTCTGCCGTTGCATTAAACATCTCTGTAATTTCAGAACCGCCAGAAATAATTACATCCCAATCCTCGGAAGCGATATCGTTAAATGTAGGCTCCCATTTCGTTTTATCAACGCCCATTTCAACAACCTTTGTTACTGCACCAAGTTCATCCTTAACCTTTTGCAAGCCGTTATTAGCGGAATCAAAAAATGATTTATCCCCAAGTGTCCCCGGAATCAGCAATACAACCTTGAGTTTATCCCCTGCACCTGTTTCTCCACCCTCAGCAGCGTTTGATCCAGTATTCGCAGAAGAACCGTTATTGGACGTGTTATTCCCACATGCTGTGACCAGAACCATCACCATTAATAACAACAAAGAAAGAACTTTTTTATTCATTACTCTATTCCACCCCTAATTTTAGTTGGTTAGTAATCCGCAGAATCCCATCTTCACCCATTGTATAATTCACGGTTCAAATGGAAATTCTCTTTTTTCCAAATAAAGTATTATTAAAAGTAATAAATTTAACGTTTAGGCTCAAAAATAGCAATAAAAATACCATTATTATTAATAATCCGCTTTATTTCCGAACGAGATGGCCAGTCAGGTTGCGAACTTTCGGATTTATTGATACGATCATAACAAATATTATTAAAAATAATTATATGATTTCGGTCATTGTTTTGTACGATTCGGCTAAAACATAAGTATTGGAGGATCATCATGGATCGTGTTCTATATATTGTAAGTGCCACACATGAGCTAAATACTTATATCCCTCCACACCAGCATGAATGCTACGAACTAGTCTATTATTTACAGGGGGTAGGGACAACCAATGTTGGCCCACGAAGTTACCATTTTCGCTCCTCTTCTTTCGCGCTTGTGCCACCCAATCATAAACATGACGAGCACCACCGTGAGGATGCAAATGTATTATTTGTAGGCTTCCACTCGGAACACCCTAATATGAGTAATCTGCTCGGCGTATATGAAGATGATAAAGATCAGACCGTTCTTCAAATCCTGCTGCGAATGAAAGCAGAGTTTACACGCAAGCAAGACGGATTCTCTGAGCTTCTAAACCTACAAATGAGCGAGATTACCGTCCATCTTATGAGGTTTCTTAGTGCCTCTGGATATCAATCCCCAACAGAAGATCGAGTACAATATGTCCTTAATTATATGAATGAGCATTATCGCCATAAATTGTCCGTCGAAACACTATCAGAAATGTCCGGATATAGTTACGATCGTTTTCGCCATCTATTTAAAGAACGTTTCGGGTCTTCACCCCTGCGGTATTTGCTGTTAAAACGCCTGGATTATGCAAAGTCTCTATTACGTCATACTCAGATGCAAATCTCTGAAGTATCTGCTGCTGCAGGTTTTGTGAACGATGCCCAATTCTGCAATATGTTCAAACGAGAAATAGGTCATACCCCGCGAGCATTCCGCATTAATAATCAATCAGGTTAATCACTAATCAGATTAAAAAAAGCCGTTGAAATAGAGAAACTCTCTATTCAACGGCTTACTGCTGTAAACCCAAGGACATAAAGAAAAAAGGTTTGTAAGATTGCTTATAAAAGCATTCTTACAAACCTTTTTAAGATACCGGCGAGAGGACTCGAACCTCCACGGTTTCCCACTCGATTTTGAGTCGAGCGCGTCTGCCATTCCGCCACGCCGGCACATATGAACTAAATGGAGGCGCCACCCAGATTTGAACTGGGGATAAAGCTTTTGCAGAGCTTTGCCTTACCACTTGGCTATGGCGCCATGAAAACTTGGAGCGGACGACGGGAATCGAACCCGCGACCCTCGCCTTGGCAAGGCGATGCTCTACCGCTGAGCCACGTCCGCATAAAATGGCTGGGGATATAGGATTCGAACCTATGAGTGACGGAGTCAAAGTCCGTTGCCTTACCGCTTGGCTAATCCCCAATAACATTTTAAAGTAAAATGGGGCGACTGATGGGTCTCGAACCCACGAATGCCGGAACCACAATCCGGTGCGTTAACCCCTTCGCCACAGTCGCCATATTAAGTTGATATTGTTGCCATTATTCATTTTAAAGTAAATGGGGCGGCCGATGGGTCTCGAACCCACGAATGCCGGAACCACAATCCGGTGCGTTAACCCCTTCGCCACGGCCGCCATATTAAACTTTAGAAAGAACTTGGCAGGGGCAGCAGGAATTGAACCCACACCAACGGTTTTGGAGACCGTTGTTCTACCTTTAAACTATGCCCCTAAAAACTGGTGGAGGATGATGGATTCGAACCACCGAACACTCACGTGAGCAGATTTACAGTCTGATGCGTTTGGCCACTTCGCTAATCCTCCAAGGATGGTGCCGGCGAGAGGACTTGAACCCCCAACCTACTGATTACAAGTCAGTTGCTCTACCAATTGAGCTACACCGGCATGGCACTCATTCTTTTGTGATAATAAATGGTGGCTCGGGACGGAATCGAACCGCCGACACGAGGATTTTCAGTCCTCTGCTCTACCGACTGAGCTACCGAGCCATGATGAAAATGGCGGAACCGACGGGATTCGAACCCGCGATCTCCTGCGTGACAGGCAGGCATGTTAGGCCAACTACACCACGGTTCCAAAAGATATAATTGCTTAAGTTAATTGGTTGCGGGGGCAGGATTTGAACCTGCGGCCTTCGGGTTATGAGCCCGACGAGCTACCGGGCTGCTCCACCCCGCGTCAGTAAGAAAGTGTTATGGTGGAGGCTGAGGGGATCGAACCCCCGACCCTCTGCTTGTAAGGCAGATGCTCTCCCAGCTGAGCTAAGCCTCCATAAACAACAATTGTTATTGTACCAAAGTCCACTAGGATAAATCAAGTGAAAATTTGGTGACCCGTATGGGATTCGAACCCATGTTACCTCCGTGAAAGGGAGGTGTCTTAACCCCTTGACCAACGGGCCATACTAATTAAAAATTTGTGGCGGAGAGAGAGGGATTCGAACCCTCGAGACGCTTGTGGCGCCTACACGATTTCCAATCGTGCTCCTTCGGCCAAACTCGGACACCTCTCCATATGGCTCCCCGAACAGGACTCGAACCTGTGACAACTCGATTAACAGTCGAGTGCTCTACCAACTGAGCTATCAGGGAATATTCATTCCAGGCTTGATGCCTGAAAACTGAATCCGAAACGAATCTGCATTCTACGTATAGGATAAGCCCTCGACCGATTAGTATTGGTCAGCTCCATGCATTGCTGCACTTCCACCTCCAACCTATCTACCTCGTCGTCTTCAAGGGGTCTTACTAATTGGGAAATCTCATCTTGAGGGGGGCTTCACGCTTAGATGCTTTCAGCGCTTATCCCGTCCGTACGTAGCTACCCAGCCATGCTCCTGGCGGAACAACTGGTGCACCAGCGGTACGTCCATCCCGGTCCTCTCGTACTAAGGACAGCTCCTCTCAAATTTCCTGCGCCCACGACAGATAGGGACCGAACTGTCTCACGACGTTCTGAACCCAGCTCGCGTACCGCTTTAATGGGCGAACAGCCCAACCCTTGGGACCTACTTCAGCCCCAGGATGCGATGAGCCGACATCGAGGTGCCAAACCTCCCCGTCGATGTGGACTCTTGGGGGAGATAAGCCTGTTATCCCCAGGGTAGCTTTTATCCGTTGAGCGATGGCCCTTCCATGCGGTACCACCGGATCACTAAGTCCGACTTTCGTCCCTGCTCGACTTGTAGGTCTCGCAGTCAAGCTCCCTTATGCCTTTGCACTCTGCGAATGATTTCCAACCATTCTGAGGGAACCTTGGAACGCCTCCGTTACTCTTTAGGAGGCGACCGCCCCAGTCAAACTGCCCGCCTGACACGGTCCCCGTACCCGGTAAGGGTACTAGGTTAGAACCTAGATACGATCAGGGTGGTATCCCAACGGCGCCTCCACCGAAGCTTGCGCTCCGATTTCTACGGCTCCCACCTATCCTGTACAGATCGTACCCAAATTCAATATCAAGCTGCAGTAAAGCTCCATGGGGTCTTTCCGTCTTGTCGCGGGTAACCTGCATCTTCACAGGTATTAAAATTTCACCGGATCTCTCGTTGAGACAGCGCCCAAGTCGTTACGCCATTCGTGCGGGTCAGAATTTACCTGACAAGGAATTTCGCTACCTTAGGACCGTTATAGTTACGGCCGCCGTTTACTGGGGCTTCGGTTCATAGCTTCGGGTTACCCCTAACCACTCCCCTTAACCTTCCAGCACCGGGCAGGCGTCAGCCCGTATACTTCGCCTTGCGGCTTCGCACAGACCTGTGTTTTTGCTAAACAGTCGCTTGGGCCTTTTCACTGCGGCCCCCTCGTGCTATTCACACTACCGGGGCACCCCTTCTCCCGAAGTTACGGGGTCATTTTGCCGAGTTCCTTAACGAGAGTTCTTCCGCGCGCCTTAGAATTCTCTTCTCGCCTACCTGTGTCGGTTTGCGGTACGGGCACCTTCTCCTGGCTAGAGGCTTTTCTTGGCAGTGTGAGATCATGACCTTCGCTACTATAATTTTCGCTCCCCATCACAGCCCAGCCTTATCGATGTGCGGATTTGCCTACACATCAGCCTCACTGCTTAGACGGACATCCATCAGTCCGCGTCACTACCCTCCTGCGTCACCCCATCGCTCATAGCGGATTACGGTGGTACAGTAATTTCAAACTGTTGTCCTTCGACTACGCCTTTCGGCCTCGCCTTAGGTCCCGACTTACCCTGAGCGGACGAGCCTTCCTCAGGAAACCTTGGGCTTTCGGCGGATCAGATTCTCACTGATCTTTTCGTTACTCATACCGGCATTCTCACTTGTGTAGTGTCCAGCGCTCTTTTCAGTACACCTTCAACCCCTACACAACGCTCCCCTACCCCAGATGCAAAGCATCTAGCCATAGCTTCGGTGGTGTGTTTAGCCCCGTTACATTTTCGGCGCAGAGTCACTCGACCAGTGAGCTATTACGCACTCTTTCAATGGTGGCTGCTTCTAAGCCAACATCCTGGTTGTCTGTGCAACTCCACATCCTTTCCCACTTAACACACACTTGGGGACCTTAGCTGATGGTCTGGGCTGTTTCCCTTTTGACAATGGATCTTAGCACTCACTGTCTGACTCCCGGCAATAAGTATATGGCATTCGGAGTTTGACTGAGCTTGGTAATCCTTGCGGACCCCGCACCCAATCAGTGCTCTACCTCCACTACTCTTATACCGAGGCTAGCCCTAAAGCTATTTCGGGGAGAACCAGCTATCTCCGAGTTCGATTGGAATTTCTCCGCTACCCCCACCTCATCCCCGCACTTTTCAACGTACGTGGGTTCGGGCCTCCAGTGCGTGTTACCGCACCTTCACCCTGGACAGGGGTAGATCACACGGTTTCGGGTCTACGTCCACATACTAATTCGCCCTATTCAGACTCGCTTTCGCTGCGGCTCCACCTTCTCGGCTTAACCTTGCATGTTAAACGTAACTCGCCGGTTCATTCTACAAAAGGCACGCCATCACCCATTAATAGGGCTCTGACTTTTTGTAAGCACACGGTTTCAGGTTCTATTTCACTCCCCTTCCGGGGTGCTTTTCACCTTTCCCTCACGGTACTGTTTCACTATCGGTCGCCAGGTAGTATTTAGCCTTAGCAGATGGTCCTGCTGGATTCATACGGGGTTTCACGTGCCCCGCACTACTCGGGATCCGTCTCGGAGAGAATACAGTTTAGGTTACAGGGCTTTTACCTCTATCGCGGGCCTTTCCAGACCTCTTCACCTACCATATTCCTTTGTAACTCCATGTGAGACGTCCCACAACCCCTAAGAGCAAGCTCTTAGGTTTAGGCTGTTCCGCGTTCGCTCGCCGCTACTGACGGAATCACTATTGTTTTCTCTTCCTCAGGGTACTTAGATGTTTCAGTTCCCCTGGTCTGCCTCTACACACCCTATGTATTCAGGTATGAGTAACTGCGAATTACCACAGCTGGGTTTCCCCATTCGGACACCCCCGGATCAAAGCTTGCTTACAGCTCCCCGAGGCAGTTTCGTTGTTCGCCACGTCCTTCGTCGGCTCCTGGCGCCTAGGCATCCTCCGTGTGCTCTTATTAGCTTAACCTTGATTTTTCCGCAGGAAAATATCATACGATGACATTCTCTTTGGAATCATCTCACTAATAACATTTACTTGTTTGCACAAGTTGCTAAAAGATGTTCTAAAACGCAAATTCGTTTCGGTATCCAGTTTTCAAGGATCAAGTCTTACTTGAGAGCTTAAACTCTCAAAACTGAGCAACGAGTGAGTAACAGGCCTAAACCTGAGTTTTGGAAGCTTAGCTTCCGATTTGAATGTTCTCATTGCAGAGAACGATTCTCCATAGAAAGGAGGTGATCCAGCCGCACCTTCCGATACGGCTACCTTGTTACGACTTCACCCCAATCATCTACCCCACCTTCGGCGGCTGGCTCCCTTGCGGGTTACCCCACCGACTTCGGGTGTTGTAAACTCTCGTGGTGTGACGGGCGGTGTGTACAAGACCCGGGAACGTATTCACCGCGGCATGCTGATCCGCGATTACTAGCAATTCCGACTTCATGCAGGCGAGTTGCAGCCTGCAATCCGAACTGAGACCGGCTTTGATGGGATTGGCTCCACCTCGCGGCTTCGCTTCCCGTTGTACCGGCCATTGTAGTACGTGTGTAGCCCAGGTCATAAGGGGCATGATGATTTGACGTCATCCCCACCTTCCTCCGGTTTGTCACCGGCAGTCACTCTAGAGTGCCCAGCATTACCTGCTGGCAACTAAAGTTAAGGGTTGCGCTCGTTGCGGGACTTAACCCAACATCTCACGACACGAGCTGACGACAACCATGCACCACCTGTCTCCTCTGTCCCGAAGGCCGCTGCTATCTCTAGCAGATTCAGAGGGATGTCAAGACCTGGTAAGGTTCTTCGCGTTGCTTCGAATTAAACCACATACTCCACTGCTTGTGCGGGTCCCCGTCAATTCCTTTGAGTTTCAGTCTTGCGACCGTACTCCCCAGGCGGAGTGCTTACTGTGTTAACTTCGGCACCAAGGGTATCGAAACCCCTAACACCTAGCACTCATCGTTTACGGCGTGGACTACCAGGGTATCTAATCCTGTTTGCTCCCCACGCTTTCGCGCCTCAGCGTCAGTTACAGCCCAGAAAGTCGCCTTCGCCACTGGTGTTCCTCCACATATCTACGCATTTCACCGCTACACGTGGAATTCCACTTTCCTCTTCTGTACTCAAGCCACCCAGTTTCCAGTGCGACCTCAGGTTGAGCCCAAGGTTTAAACACCAGACTTAAATAGCCGCCTGCGCGCGCTTTACGCCCAATAATTCCGGACAACGCTTGCCCCCTACGTATTACCGCGGCTGCTGGCACGTAGTTAGCCGGGGCTTTCTTCTCAGGTACCGTCACTCCGGTAGCAGTTACTCTACCGGACGTTCTTCCCTGGCAACAGAGCTTTACGATCCGAAAACCTTCATCACTCACGCGGCGTTGCTCCGTCAGGCTTTCGCCCATTGCGGAAGATTCCCTACTGCTGCCTCCCGTAGGAGTCTGGGCCGTGTCTCAGTCCCAGTGTGGCCGTTCACCCTCTCAGGTCGGCTACGCATCGTCGCCTTGGTGGGCCGTTACCCCACCAACTAGCTAATGCGCCGCAGGCCCATCCCTCAGTGACAGATTGCTCCGTCTTTCATTCTTCTCTCAGGAGAAAAAAGAAATTATCCGGTATTAGCTACCGTTTCCGGTAGTTATCCCAGTCTGAAGGGCAGGTTGCCTACGTGTTACTCACCCGTCCGCCGCTAAGTTATTTTGAAAGCAAGCTTTCAAAATAACTCCGCTCGACTTGCATGTATTAGGCACGCCGCCAGCGTTCGTCCTGAGCCAGGATCAAACTCTCCAATTAGTATTGAAAAGAGCGATATGCTCATTTTGAAACATCTGACGAGAAAATTAATTCTCTAATTTGGATTTCACTTACGTGATTTCCCACTCACTCGTTGTTCAGTTTTCAAAGATCAAGCTGTTTATTTCGTCGATGTGTTGTTCAGCAGCGACCTTTATAATATATCACAGCGTCCTCGTTTTAGTCAACCTTTTTTTTAATTTCTTTTTTTGGTTGTCTTTCGAATGTTTTCGAAAGCACATCTCTGTGTCAGAGGGACGAGTTATAATTTAACACATGAACAAGGAAAGAGTCAACCATTAATTTTTCCGAATAAATATGAGCGTTTCATATTAGTAAACAAACAAAAAGAGAGTGCTCAGCCTCTCCCTATCCTTGCTCATCTCTCTATAATTAATCATCTTCTGCTGTATCTAATTCATCTCTATAATGTATAGCGGATCGCATGCCCTTCTCCCTCGTGAACATCAGCCCAAGATGTAATCTCTCGGATTAGCGAACGAGAAACCAGCTTTCGTAAAACAAGGGGTAGTTCAGACTCTAATTGACTCAGACCTGAATGCTGCAGTAATTCTTTAATGCTCCATGCTTCCTTACGGCTATTCAAAATATTAAAGAGCAATAGACAACAGTCCGTCATTTTGGACATAATCCCAAATTCACATGCAAGAAGCACAAGCTCCACACGTTGCTCTAAGGTCTCAGTACTGACCGTTAACTCCTCATAAAGTTTATGAACGGAGGTATTCATGCTTTTAACCTGCTCCCAAATAGCTGGCTCGGGGAAAGCACCCACTTCACTCACTTCTATTCTTGCCCAATGATATAAGGCTATCAATACACAGTTGTAAGCATCCATAATAAAGCCAGCCTCTATATAGCGCTTGGATTTCACATACATATGCAAAAAGCGAGCAAACTCCATAAATGCGACCCGTTCCTTAATCGGTCCTTCAAATTGTAATATCTCGCGGCGCATTTCCTCGAGTATTCCCTTGGGGTCCCAGATCACTTCCCCCCTCATCAAACTGATAAGAAGTTCGTTATTATCCCCTGCCATAACAGCCTGCTCCAAAGCAAAAAGGCCGATATGGACTGACTGGGTCCGTTGGTCACCGGCAATGGTATGGCGAACAATATGCTCTCTATCCTGTTCTTCATGCAATACTAACACTACCATATCAAAATCTTGAAGAAGTGCGCTTTGAAACGGAATATCCCCATTCTGCCGCAAAACGACCGCTCCTAAAACATTCTCATCAAACGTTTCTCCACTCAACAAAGTTACATTGGACAATTCCATGCTTCCCTCCATTAAATTTGGCGATTTTGCGTCCAGTCAGTTATAATTCAGTTATAATTATTATTCTACATATGAAAGACAGTTCCTTCTGGACAACCCAACTATATTTAGTTAGGAGCAAACACTCATGAAGTTTAAAACGGCTAAGATCAACGCTTTTCGCACATGGGGATTACTGCTCACAATGCTCGGAATGGGACTTATGGTTTTGGGTACGGCGGGCATCGTGTTTTGGGGCTCAACTGGAAAAGTATTCGCTGGAATCGGTCTTGTAATCGGTTTAATCTCAATGATGGCAAGTCTTGCAATCTATTTCTGGGCTGGGATGCTGTCAACTAGCGCAGTCCAACTGGAATGCCCTGAATGTCACAAGCTGACCAAAATGCTGGGCAAAACAGACCGCTGTATGTTCTGCCATACCATCCTTACTATGGATCCAGCTGAGGCCAATATTACTGCGGAACAACTTAAGAGTCAGCAGCTTAATCAATAAAACACATCTTACAGAAGCTTATTACTAGCGATTTATAATGCAATCAAACATTTGCTTAATACAACAAAGGGGCCCCTATATTGGGAGCCCCTTTGTTTATTATGAATGAAATAATAATTACTTATGAATCCCTTGTAATGCCTCCCACGCAGACGGATTACTAAAGCTGCGATTCCATGAACCGATGCCACCAAGCCCTAAAGACTTAGCAAGCTCAACTCTAGCTTTTAAAGAAACTTTGTCTTCGATCCATATTTTTTTAAGAGCGCCATCCTCCTTATACTCAACGTAATTCTGCCCTGCTGCCTTATCAAAGGTTGGGGTCAGCTTCTTCTCTTTAATAATTTTTTCAACGGCATTCATACTAACCGATTTAGAGCTTACTTTGGTCTTGCCATCCACCTGGGCCTCAGTCCAGATTCTAGTATACAGTGGAATCCCTAGAATCAGCTTCTCAGGCGGCACATCGTCTTCCTCTATGATCCGGCTTAACGAGCTTTCTACCCACGGCAGAGACGCAACAGAGCCCGCTACAGGACTAGCAGCCCAATGCTCGTCATAAGCCATAACAATAAGATAATCAACTACTGAATTAAGAGCTCTACGATCAAGGAATGCTGACCACATCTCACTGTTGGATTTAGGGGTTACGTCTATGGAGACGATTAAGTTTTTGGCTTGAGCCATAGGTTTTAGCTCTCGCATAAATTGTGTAACATTCTCCCCGTCTTTCGTATATACATTCTCAAAGTCAATATTAATTCCATCCAGCTTGTATAAATCTGAATACTCGAGGATCTGTACGATCGCGTTCATCCGCTTCTCATAGCTCGACAATGCCTCAGTGGTTATGTCTGGTTCAAAGCTATTGCTGAGCAGCCCCCATACTTCCAAACCGCGCTCATGGGCCCACTGCACATACGCACTATCAGCCTGACTGCGCACATTCCCGTCACCATCTATGATACTGAACCAAGTCGGGCTAGCCACGTTAACGCCCGGAAGCTCACCGAATGTACTTGGGTCAGGTTTGCGTTGATAAACAGCTTCCCAATACAAATTCACTGACTTCCCTTTCCAGCTTCGTTCTGCCCGTGAGGGAGTGGTGCTTTTGGGTTCCACTGTCTTTTGACCGTCTGAGATAATATCACTGGCCTTGGTATAACCCGCATAACCGCTGCTTAACTGCACATACAGCCAGTCCTCATTTTCCTTATTCCAAATACTCACGATGGCACCTGGGGACATATCGGCCACGATGGGTGCGTGAATCGACGCTTCGCTGCGAAGAGCGACTGTCTTATCACCTGCTTCACCTTTCACTTTCCCCAGCGGTACAGTCTCCCCTGCTGTCATTAACAGCACAGCCCCGGTAGTCGTATCCTCTTGAATCTCAAACCCATACAGGTCTTCTAAAACATCCGCAGGAAGATAAGTTATCTTTTCCTTAACTTCAGGTGCCAGCCGCAGCTGCAGCGGACGATTGTTCAGACTAGCATCGGTTTTATCCTCTTGCATATATAGAAGTTCACTTTCCGTTGATAGGATGACCGATTTAGTCTTTTCTTCATAACGAATAGATGAGTCCACATGTTCCTGCAGTAATGGTAGAGGTAAAAGCATGCTATCACCGGTCCCTGAGGCGGAATATCCTGTTAGCTCTCCTTTTACGAAGATAGGATGTTCTAGGCCTTTCCAGTCTGGATCGATGTGCTGGCGATTTGGCAATACAAAAAACACAACCCAATAAGCTGCTGCCGCAATGAGCAAAAGTCCAAAAAAGCGTCGGAAAAGACCTCCGCGCTTTTTGACGCGTTTCTGTCTATATCTTCTGTCCAAAATATATCCTCCAAATATTAGATGATTTTAAGTTAAGTCTAACAATACGATTATAACATCCACTTGGTTCCGGATAACCAGTATAAGTTAGTCATTTTCACTATATTTTGTTATTTTGAAAAAAATAAAAACGTGAGTCCTCCGCTTTCGGATTTCACACGTTTATTGTGTAGCTTGGCTATACGCCCTTAAGTACAGTAGTATTCTGTCTTATTGTTGCTTCTCTCTGCAACATTTGCAAACTCCATGCAATTCCATACGCAAACCCGTAATTTTGAAGCCCGTTTCCTGCTCTGCATGTATCTCTACATCATGAAGCGAAGGATAACTAAAATCTTCAATCTTACCGCATAGCTGACAGATGACATGATAATGATCAGATACATTGGCATCAAAACGACTGGAACTATCCCCGTAGGTCAACTCGCGAACCATGCCGGCTTCCATAAACATCTTGAGATTATTATATACAGTTGCTACGCTCATGCTCGGAAATTTCGGCTCTAGCGCCCGGTATATATCGTCAGCTGTAGGATGATTCATTGCTTCCATCAAATACGTAAGAATCGCATGACGCTGGGGCGTTATACGGACACCTGTTGTCTTTAATTGTTCCAGTGCATGTTGTACTCCACTCCCCATTACTGTCACCGCCTTTTGAATTTAAAAATAAAAGAAATACTTCTTAAGATTGTAAGACCGATTTTTCAATATTGTCAACGAAGTCTATACATTATATTTATTATTATATAAGAAAAATTACTTTTTTCAATATTTCCTAACATTTAGATTGCTATTTCCTTCAACATGAAGCTTGAACTCGCCGGTTCCCACTTCACCTGATACTTTTTTCTTATCAATTGTAAGTTCAGGCAAATCTGAAGTAATATCACCATATCCACTGGAACCATTCACTGTATAGTTGCTTAACATCGGTAAATACAATTGAATGTCACCAACTGCGCTATAAATGTCCCAATCTCCAGCGACATCAGAAGAGCGAACATCAATGGTACCATTTAGAGATTCGGCATGTAGCTTGGATTTGGCTCCATCCACCTCTAAATTACCGTTTTTGGTAGTAATATCGATATCATTGCTATTTCCGATCGCACTAATATTGCCGACAGCCGTCGATAATTTCAAAGCACCGGTAACATCCCAAGCATTCATATTGCCTCCGCTCGTTGTTAAATCAACGCTGCCTTGAACAGATCTGGCACGGACAGCTCCATTCAGTGTTTTTCCCTTAACATTACCAAAGATACGATGAAGGATCAGCTCTCCATTCCCCGTTTCCAGAGAAATGTCTTCAATGGCTTCTACATTCTGCAACGTGATCCCGCCATTCATAGTGCGAACATCGAGGTTAAAGCGGCGATCCTCCGGCAAGTAAATGTCTAAATCCATGCGTGGCTGGCGTTTACCGGATTCTCCATAGGCCTTGCTATTCGAGGTGATTTTTATGTTGGGCCCTTCAACAACGTCCACAAAGGACTGTTCTGATATAGCTTCAGCCATCGGCCCATCCAACTGATCTACCCAAACTGTCGTTGTAATTTGAATATCATCCACTGGAGCACGGTGTAATAAAATATCACCATTAATACTATCAATAGATATTTTGGCTGTATTTAATTCCACCGGAACAATTAGCGGGGCTTTCTGATATTTGCTGCCTTTAGCCTCACCATAGTCCACTGCTGCTGCCGTCAGGTTTAGACTGACATTTTTCCATAGATATAAATAATGTTCTTGCTCTGCAACAATAAATACACTCGCAGCTAGCAATATAGCAGATAAAAGCCCACGTAAATCCAATCTGATTCTGGTTTCCTTGGCTGAACGGTTAGAGAAGATAAACATCAGCAGGAACTCAATCCCCCATAACACCGGGATGACTGGCCACCACTTCAAGAGCAGAAGCATATAGTCAGTTCCCTCTCTCCAATCCAAAAACAAAGGAACAGAAATAGCTATCAATAATACAGAAGCTGTATATCTTCCCACGCGCCGCTTGCGAGCTTCATTGTCTTTACGCTGCACAACTGCTCTGGCAATTTCTCTAGCTCCTATAAATAAGCCACCGCATACTAAAATGACAGACACGGCCATTTCGGCATAATGTTCAATAAAGAACTGGAGCCATGTTGGTTTCTGCCGGAACAGAATAAGCAGGGCGCCCCCTAAGAGCAATAAGAGTCCAAAGGATATCCCAGGCTCGCTAACGATACTACGACGTTTAGGAGCCTCGTTTGCTTTGGTCACAGAAATAGCAAGATCATGATCCTCTGGGAAGCGAAGAAGCCTGTCCGCTGATTGCAATACGTCATACACGTTATAAAAATAGATCACTGGAATAATGAGCGCAAGTAAAATAAGCAGTGGAACATTGATCTGCATCCCGATGGATGAGAAATACAATAAAGCTGAGATATCCAAAAGAATTAGAAAGATGAAGGTGATCCCTTTTCGGAGAAGCCCAAAATACAAATGCCCCGTCCCAGGGATGAGTGCTGCCAGCAGTCCAGCAATAAATTTACGTTTGCGGTGGCGCCGCTTCGGACGCGGAGGAATAATCCTCTTCTGTATCTCATTTTCCTTAGTCTCTATATCAACAGAACCTTGCAGTTCTTCCTGCTCTGGGAGCATTGCAGAGTCATGTTTCATTTTGGACTCCTCCTTTCGTAAATAGTTGTCTATGAATATCTTTTTTCAAAGAGAACCACTCCGATGAAATTCAATCAATTCAACTCCTGGAGCGACTTCCTCCACACCGGTAGGCAGAAAACCATGTTTACTGTACAACGAAACGGCAGGTGTATTCTTTTTGCCTGTCGACACAATGAATTGCTCCATCCCTGCAAAATGCTCAAATACATATTCCAAAAGATGGCTAGCGATACCTCTACGAAAAAAGTCCGGCCCCACCATCATTCGTGTAATCGTCAATTTTCCAGGAGATTCTTCCTCTACAGCAACAGCACCCATTAGTTCCTCATCTTTATCGAAGCAGCCATAAAAACCCTCTTTAGAGCGGCTGAGCATTTCTCTCGTCTCCATCAGAGGTGGTATTTCACGAAAGCCTATAAGTTCAGCTTCCAGTCTATAGGCCTTATGCTGAAGACTCCATAATTCATTAACGGTGCTTTCATCCTGCAGATTTAGCTTGTTAATTGTATTCATCCTAACCAGTCCCCTTATATGCCGCTAAGGGCCTGCCGTTGCCGACAAGCCCTTAGCTTATTACATAAGTATATTACCCCAATTATAAACGCCGCTGGCGTCCTTTTACAGACGACAAGCGTTTAGCTGCTCAATACCTCAATGAGAAGTTTATTAGCAAGACCCGGATTCGCCTTACCTTTACTTTCTTTCATGACTTGTCCGACCAGGAAGCCGATTGCTTTCTGTTTACCCGCTTTATAATCTTCCACTGATTGCGGATTGGCGGCTACGACTGCTTCCACTATCCCTTTAATGGCACCTTCATCGCTGATCTGCACTAGACCTTTTTCCTCAACGATAACAGCTGGCAGTTTACCGCTCTCTAGCATTTCTTTAAATACTGTTTTAGCGATTTTGCTGCTGATGGTTCCGGCTGCAATCAGCCCGATCATCTCGCCTAACCCTTGTGGTGTAATTTGTACCTGCGACAACTCCAGATTATTACCATTCAAATAGGCAAGCAAGTCACCCATAATCCAGTTAGCTACAGCCTTGGCATCCTGCGTATAGGCAAGACACCCTTCGAAAAAGTCCGCTAACAGTTTAGAGGATGTAATGACGCCTGCATCATAAGCTGTCAGGCCCAGTTCCTCGCTATAACGTGCTTTCCGGGCATCCGGAAGTTCTGGAATCGTTGAACGAATGGATTCTTTCCAAGCATCATCAATATGCAGAACGATCAAGTCCGGGTCCGGGAAGTAACGATAATCATGCGCTTCTTCTTTCCCGCGCATCGATAATGTTTTCCCTTGTGCTTCATCCCAGCGGCGAGTCTCCTGCACAACAACTCCACCATCATCCAGGATCTCAGCCTGACGATATTGTTCATACTCCAGTCCACGCAATACACCGCGGAAGGAGTTCATGTTCTTAAGCTCTGCTCTAATGCCGAATTCCTCTTGTCCTTCTGGGCGTAGACTGATGTTCGCGTCACAGCGCATCGATCCTTCTTCCATCTTGACATCGGATACGTCACAATACTGCATAATCGCACGGATTTTCTCCAGATAAGCACGAGCTTCCTCAGGGGAGCGCAGATCAGGTTCGGATACGATTTCGATAAGCGGTGTTCCCACCCGGTTAAAATCGACTAGCGAGGCAAAACCGCCATCTACGTGCGTAAGCTTACCTGCATCCTCTTCCAAATGAAGACGAGTAATGCCGATCCGTTTGGTCTCTCCGTTAACTTCAATGTCGATCCAACCGTTCAGGCCGATAGGCTGATCAAATTGTGAAATCTGATAAGCTTTTGGTGAATCCGGGTAAAAATAGTTCTTGCGGTCGAATTTGCTAACATCACCAATGGTGCAATTCAGCGCCATCGCTGCTTTCATAGCGTATTCTACCGCTTGTTTGTTGAGCACTGGCAATACGCCGGGGTGACCCAAGCAGACAGGACAGGTATGAGTGTTAGGTGGGGCTCCAAATTCAGTGGAGCATCCGCAAAAGATTTTGGAGTTGGTATGAAGCTCTACGTGAACTTCCAAGCCGATGACCGTTTCGTATTTAGACATAAGTAATCCCATTCCCTCCTTTACTACAGCTGTGGACGCTGCTTGTGATGATCTGTATTTTGTTCAAAAGCATGAGCGACACGCAAAATCGTGCTCTCGTCAAATTCCTTACCGATAATTTGCAGACCTACAGGCATGCCTTCCGCAAAACCACAAGGAACACTCACGGCCGGAATACCCGCCAAGCTTACAGGAATCGTGAGAATATCGTTCAGATACATGGTCAGCGGATCTTCAGTCTGTGAACCCAATTTGAATGCTGTCGTTGGTGCTGTTGGGCCGATGACCACATCATATTTTTTAAAGATGTCATCAAAGTCCTGTTTAATCAAAGTACGCACCTTTTGTGCTTTTAAATAGTAAGCATCGTAATACCCGGAGCTGAGTGCATAAGTACCCAACATAATACGACGTTTAACCTCAGGGCCAAAGCCGCGGCTGCGGGAATTAAGATATAGATCAAGCAATCCTCCGCCTTCATCTACACGTGCGCCATAACGCACACCGTCAAAACGCGCGAGGTTAGATGAAGCTTCCGAAGAGGACAGCAAATAATAAGCTGCTACTGCGTATTCCGTATGTGGTAATGAAACTTCCTCCCAGACAGCACCCATTCCTTCCAGCACTTTAAGTGCAGACAAAACTGTCTCACGCACAGAAGCATCGACACCTGCTCCCAGGTATTCCTTAGGAACAGCAATGCGAAGTCCGGAAACATCACCAGTAAGTGAACTCAAATAATCAGGAATTTCTACTTTAGCCGAAGTAGAGTCTTGGGCATCATAACCAGCAATTGCTTGAAGCACATAGGCAGAATCCTCTACATTACGTGTTAATGGTCCAATCTGATCTAGTGAGGAGGCAAAGGCTACCAGCCCGTAACGTGATACAAGACCGTAAGTAGGTTTGAGACCTACAACACCACAATAGGAAGCTGGCTGGCGGATGGAACCCCCAGTATCCGAACCTAGTGAGAAGAACACTTCGCCCGCAGCTACTGCTGCTGCAGATCCGCCACTGGAACCGCCGGGCACACGCTCTAAATCCCAAGGATTGCGTACAGGACCAAAGCTTGAGTTCTCATTAGATCCGCCCATTGCGAATTCATCCATATTTAATTTACCGATCGTTACGGCATCTGCTTGCTGCAGTTTAGAAGCTACAGTAGCGTTATAAATCGGCTGGAAGTCGCTCAAAAATTGGCTGGCACAAGTTGTGCGCAGGCCTTTAGTTACAATATTATCCTTGATTCCAGCAGGAAGACCAAACAGCAACCCACGTGCTGCTCCGGATGCCAGTTTGTCGTCCAAAGCGCGTGCAGTGCTACGAGCGCCCTCCTCATTCAAGGTCAAAAATGCATTTACGTTCTTATCCCGCTCAGCGATAATCGCCAGCGATTCTTCAGTCAGTTCACTGACCGATACCTCTTTAGCAGTTAACATGCGGTGTACTTCAGGCAATCGATTTTGAAACAGGCTCAAGATTCTTCCCCCTTTCTAATTATGTAGTTATTCCAAAACAGCTGGAACCTTGAAATGTCCGTCTTCATCATCTGGAGCGTTAAGAAGTGCTTCCTCTTGCGTAAGGCTATCCTTCACAACATCCTCCCGCATTACATTGCTGACTTGCAGCACATGCGTGGTCGGCTTTACATTCTCCGTATCTAGCTCATTTAATTTCTCGGCATATTGTAAAATAGCATTCATTTGTTCTGTAAAGGTTGCCTCTTCTTCCGGGCTCAGCTGCAGACGAGCCAGCTTGGCCACATGCTGCACATCTTTAACGGTAATGCTCATAAGAAAAATCCCTCCTGTTTAAAGGGCTAAAGCGCCCGGATAACGTTTTTAATTATATTGTAGAAGCTTGGACAATTCAATGATGGGCTGTAAAACAAACGCTCCTTTATCAAAGTGAAGGGGATTCCTACACATTTTAAAGGAGCGTATCGTTCATCAATATATAGGTATTGTCATTTCCAACTGCGGAATATATTCGACTGCCGGGTATCCATTATTGTCTAGCAAATTTCGTTTTTCACTACCCTCTCCAGTATATTTGTAGAGAAAGGTTTTGATTGTCAGTGCTTTTACATCCTTGGGCAGCGGTACAATATTAACATCCTCTTTAAGACTATAATGGATTGTGTCATCTATCTTTTTCGAATCCGACCAACCATTGCTGCCGTTTACATATTGCAACAAGTTACCTTTATCATCATAGACTTCATAATTTAATGCCAGGTTGTTGGTATCTGTCAGATAAGTATAAGGAATACCCTCGAGGGCTACCGCACTCATCCGTATTTGTGTAGTTGCCGGAGTCTGTGTAATCTTCTCCACTGTGGTCGTTACATCATTGTAAGTTTGACTGATTCCGGGTTGCTGAACAATATTATGACTCATATCCTTTTTCACAGGAATTTCAATTTGAAAATCATCATCAATTCCGGACAGACGACCTTTTACTGTCATTTGGAACTGCTCTGGTAAAGTAATGCCTCCCTCATCATAGGATTTCTCTGAAAATTGCAAAATCAACGATTGTTCATCTACTCCCGGAGAAAGGATAAGGCCAATATTGTGTTTAAAAGAATCCTCTTCTTCCTCCCCAGCAGCGTTTAAAGGCTGTCCATCAATAAATACCTGCAAATCCTGAATGTCTCCACTGAATACTCCCTCTTCATCTTCACCTTCAAGTTTCAACGCTACAGAAAGCCGTGTGCCGTCATATATAACTTCATTAGCACGGATAATAACATCTTGAACCTGGCCACTGGTATCAACTGCAGTCGTTAAGCCTTGGCGACTCGCCGCTTGAAGTCCCATATCACCTGCGAGCTCAAAAATACTATTGACTAACGGAATACGTTCCAGCGACCTAGCCAATGCGGGAGAAGTAAAGCCGCTTCCAAGCACGATAACCCCCAAAACAAGAGCTGCCCCGAAGCCAAGTGCTGTCCTCTTAACATTACGAAATTTGTGCGTGGATCTCTTTATCTTCACATGATCCAGCATTGTATACGTATCCTCTTGACGTTGGCGAATCATAGAGGGAAGCTCATTTGCCGGGAGGATGTCCATATCTTTCAAAAGCAATTCAAGCTCTTGCGCTGTTCTCTTCTTCATCTGTTCCATCCTTTCTAAATATCATTAGAATCCATTCAATAAGTTTTTTCTTGCTCTGTAGAGGCGCGATTTGACTGCCGTTTCGGAAATATTCAGAAGATCGGCAATTTGCTTAACGGGCATGTCCTGAAAATAATGCAGCGATATCACGGTCTGGAGCGAAGTATCCAATCGTTCCACTGCTTCCCGCAGCTCAATTTTCTCATATTCTGCACCGGAAGAATGGCATTCCAAAGCAGTAAGGGGATCTCCAAACTCCACAATATTTGTCCGCTTGCGTTGGAGCTTATGACATTCATTTATAAGGATGCGAAGCATCCATGTCTTGAAAAATTCTGGTTGCCGCAATCCATGGATAGACCGGTAAGCCTTTAGGGTGGCTTCCTGCATGGCATCTGCACATTCCTCGTCCCTGCCCAAAATAGATCGGGCCATGCCGTACATTTCAGGTTCAATCTGCCGGCATAGCTGGATAAACGCTTCTTTATCGCCATTTCTCGCTTTTTGAACAGCGGTGATCATCTTCACTTGAGGTTCTCCTTTATTTAAGTTAAAACGCCTATACCGCAGATCTGCATTCTCGTATTCGGCTCTCAATAATTTAGATACATAAAACAGGAGATTGGTTGTATACCAAAAAAATAAAAACAAACTTTCGAAACTATAAAGAAGGAATAAAAGAAAAGATTTTGAAAATGATGTGTAAATTCAGAGGATTAATGTGGGGGAAATACTTTTTATGACAAAACAAAAAAGCCGGCTTGCGCCGGCCTTCCTTAAATCCAAGCTCGAAGATTCACTTGTTTGATGAAATCCGCTTGGGACATGCTTTCGCTTGACGTTGATTCCGTCTCTTCTATATCCATATCTTCACCGTTCATCAAATGATGGAACAGCTTCTCATTGTACGTGGACAAAGCATAATCAATCAACGCTTCATGCGTTGCTCTCTCAGCCTCAGCTACTAATAAATGTTCTTCCGCCTCAATGTCCTCAGCCGGAACATAAAAGTTCCTATTAGCCTCTGGTACACGAATAACATAGTCAAACGCATTATCGGGATTGCGGTCGTAAGCAATTAGGTAGCCGTATTCCCCGATAGGAAGACTCTGCTCGAAAGCGTCCGCAACAATGACAATCTTCTCTCCTAAACGCAGCATCGCCCTACCTCCTAACCCCAAAATCTTTCAAGATTTTGCTTGTTTCAACAGTCTACTAAAAAAAGATAGAACTGTCTAGTTGAAGGCTGGCCGATCCTACAAATTCTATGAAAATATACTATATTTAATAAAAATATAACTTATGGTTCAAGCGGGTAAGTTATTCTTCCTTGTCAAAAGTGCAGCACCCACTAAACAAATCAAGATCAAAATAGCTGCTGAAAGATAGGGTCCAACCCTGAAGCCTTCTCCAGCCATAAGAATTCCAGCCGATAACCCGGAAAGACCCGCAGGTGCCCATTCAAACCATGAAGGTAATAAGCTTTGGCCTAATGATAATCCTGCCATTAGCGCCAATGCTAAAAAGGCGGCAACTGGAGATTTTAAAAATCCACTAAACAACAACGTAGCTGAGACAGCACATAACAGCCACAATCCATATACTCCAGAAGCTGCGATGACATCTCCCCAAGATAGTGAACCAATCAACTGCTCCGTGTAGTAAGCCGCCCCCGCTGCACCTAATCCTAGAGCAACGATCAACAGGGTCAGCTGCGCTGCCCATTTAGCGAACACTATTGCGGCTGGAGAAACCGGCCTTACCAGAATTAATTCCATAGTTCCGCTATAGCGCTCACCGGCTAAAACATTCATCGCGCCAAGCGCCAATACTAACATTCCGATCGTTCCGTACTGTCCCAGAGATTGCGCCATCACAGCTGCGGCACTCGGTATTTCATACCCCTCTAGCAGACCTGGGGGAACATCACCTGAAGCTTTTAATATTTCCGGCAAATAATAAGTAGTTAACGGCTGCATAATACCTAATAGGATAAAAACGACAGGTATCCAGATTAACTTATAACTGCGAGCCATTTCGAGCATTTCTTTGCGATAAAGGACCCAGGCGCTTCTCATACTCCCACCACCTTCATAAATAAATCCTCTAACGTGGAAGAACCCGCTTCAAATTGCAGTAATGGAATTTCGAGCTGCGCCGCTTCTTGCAGAATCGTCCATCGGGCCATGTCTACATCGTTCACATTAAAAATTGCCTGATCTCCGAACAACTGAGTCTCTAGTACAAACGGTTTGGCAGCAAGAGACTCCAGCCACTGAATAGCTTTTTCTTGCTTCTCTGTACGTAAACGAATAACAGGAAGGCTGTATTGTGTACGCAGCTGTGATAAAGACCCCTTCTCAGCAATCAAGCCCTGATTCATTAAAATAATATCATCGCAAATTTCTTCTGCATCATGCAGCACATGTGTAGAAAAAACTACAGTTGTCTCTTCACGTATCTCCCGCAGCAGTCCCATTACTTCTCTGCGGCCAATCGGATCAAGTGCAGATACAGGCTCATCAAGCAACAGCAGACGAGGCCGGTGCACAAGCGCCTGAGCCAGACCCAGCCGCTGCTTCATCCCACCGGAGTATCCACCAATCCGGCGACGAGCATCACCTTTAAGCCCTACACGCTCAAGCGATTCCAATGCCCTGCTGGTTGCGTCTTTAGTTCCCATTCCACTAAGCTTTGCAGCGAAAACAACATATTCATGTCCAGTCATCCACCCATAAAAAGCTGGGGACTGTGGCACATATCCTAATCCTCTGCGATATTCGGCTCCAGGACGGCTCCCCTCAAATGAAATCATTCCAGAGGTGGGTTCTAGCAGCCCTGCCAGCATACGAAGTGTGGTCGTTTTCCCAGCACCGTTAGGCCCCAGTAAAGCGACGCACCGTTCTTTCTCAATTTCAAAGCTTATATCATTTACGGAAATATGCGCCCCATAGCTTTTGCGCAAATTCTTAACTTGAAGGAGTGACATCAGACATCTTTCCTTCCTATTGTGAAATAAGCTACGCTGCCTAATATATTTCCGCAAATAATGATAATAATCCACATCCATTTTGGACCACGAACGTTATCCGCTTTGGCCAGAGATATCAGACCAATAATAGCAAGCAAAGCCTGCAGAATAATTAACGGCATGATTAAACCCCATTTTACCTCTTCCATGAAGTACCACTCCTTGTAATAGGATGAAAGGAACGAGCTTCTTACTAAAGCTTCACAACTGCTTATTCCGTCTACGTCGCTCAGGAAGAATAACAACAAGTAAGTAGACTAATGCGGGTGACGGAACTGTAGTAATCGCCCACAATCCCCAGAACCAAGCTTTTTTCCCGCGCCGTCTTGCATCCCGGAACAGTAAGGTCCCCTGCAGCATTAACGCTACTGCTATGCCAAACCACAACCAAAGAGGCACATCCTGCAGCTCATTCATTCTTGTACACCTTCTCTATTTCTTCTGATCCTGGCGATCCCTAAGCCACCCAGTCCTACAATAGGAATGATCGCCTGAATAATCCAATAGATCATGGGTGCAGAAGTGAGAATGGATAAAAATGCGCAGATCAGGATCAATGAGACCCCCCAGAATAACAGTAGTTCTTTGCGTTCCCTTCTCTTTCTCTGCACAGCTGCATCAGCCATTAACCACTCCAGTTCCTGTAACGAAGGTGGGGTGAGGTCATCATATTGCGCATCCAAACGTTCAAGCTCTTCAGTAAGCTTGTGCAAATACAGTTCTGGCTCCTTATCCTTCTCCATCCTCATTCAGCTCCTTTCGCAATTGGTTAAGACCAAGGGACACACGCGATTTGACCGTGCCAGAAGGAATTTGCATGATCACACCGATTTCTTCATAGCTATAGCCATAATAATGCTTCAGCAGCACAGCTACCCTCTGAGCAGAGGGTAGCTTGGAAATGGAATCAAGTACTTCACTCCATTCTTCCCCCCTGCTCTCAAACCGCCAACGAATCGAACGGGTGCCCTGCGCCTGCTGTTCCCGTTTCTTCCATTCTGCCTCACGTTTCCAGCGCCGCTTTCGATCGATAAATATTCTGGTGGCTATCGTAATTAACCAAGAGGAGAACGAAGAAGAACCGTTATAGGTATTGATTTTTTCCATACATCTGACCATCGTGTCCTGTACAAGATCCTCTGCCAGCAACGGATCCATAGTCACTTTGAGTAGATATTTGAACAGAAAAGTATAATGTTCTCGCAGCAGTGAAGACAGTGCTGAAGTATCTCCCTGCTGTGCCCGTCTGATTTTATCCAGCGCCTGATCGCTCATCTGCCCCTCCATTCAGGATTTCGTTCTTATTTGTAATACGATTATGTATAGTGATTCGTTCAATGCGCTTTAATTTTATTTTTTGAGCTCCCAGAGCTTACGCCGCCATGGCTGAAGCAATCCTGCTTCAGCAGGGAAATGCCAAAATAGAGGCGTTCTTCTAGGCTCGCCTCCTGAATTCACTGGTATTCTCCCATCCTTATTCTCAGATTGTATGTCCCTGCGTTCGATGGAAGTACAAAAACCGCCCTTTCCAGAACATTCTGAAAAACATCGGCATTTACTGCTGCAAAAACTAGTCCATTTCTCCTTGGAGTCATACCATCCGTAATCCAACGGGTAATATATATTCTTCTCCAATCTATTTCCCCCCATGCTTTTAAACCTATATGTAGACAAAAAAAAGAACGCAAACCGGGATTAATTCCGCAGTCTGCGTGCTTCGCGAGGTTAATGTTACATTTAATTAACAATATTGTAGTCCTTTTGTATCCCTTTGTCTATCAAAAATTCCTCGATTCTTGTCAGTTCTACTAGAATGATTGTTTATTGAGGGATATAAGGGTTACGAACTTTTTCAAAACCGATGGTTGTTCGGGAGCCATGACCTGGATAAACCTTCACTTCATCATCCATTTTGTACAGCTTGCCACGAATAGAATCGAACAAATCACGTTCCCTGCCACCAGGCAAATCGGTGCGCCCAACTCCCATTTTAAACAGCACATCTCCAGAGAATAAATCATTCCCGCATAGGAAGCTGACACTGCCCGGAGAGTGCCCAGGTGTATGGTACACGCGGAAGGTATGTCCGATGAATTGCAGAACTTGTCCTTCTGCCAGATCATACTCTGCAGGATCTGTAGTCAAAGGAGGTGAAACATCAGGCCACATCAATGAACCATTCAGCTTAGGGCTGCTGAGCCATTCACTCTCTAGTGGATGTAAATAAACAGGGCATTTCTTAGCTTTACGAATTTCGTCTACGCCGCCCATATGGTCAAAGTGCGCATGGGTCAGCAAAATAGCCTCGATCTCCATCCCTTCAATACTCCGCACTAATGCCGCAGGATTCATACCGGGATCAATAATGATACCCTTCGTTGGATCCGCACCTGTCAGCAAGTAGGCATTGGTCTGAAGCGGACCTAAATTAAACGAACGTATATTTAGCATTGGTCTAGAATCCGGAAATCAGACTTCGCAGCTCTTTTGCGATAACTGCCTGTGATTCCGTTCCTTCCCCATAAGCTTGCCCCATAGCCTTACGTACTTCTGCGATTTTGCTGTCGTAATCAGCGGCCTCGCGATCAGGATTCTCACGTTTGAACTCTCTCATTAGGCTCTGCACATGCTCTGGACGAGGACCCCAATGTCCAAGCACATATCCGCCGGTATCTGCAAAGATCACAATCGGAACAGATCTTCCGCCCATGGTCAAGAATTCATCCATAAGCTCCTGGTTCTCCTCCAAAATGAATACCTCTGTCTTCATTCCGGCAGTCTCCAAAATACGGAATACCGCAGGGACATTACGAACTACATCTCCACACCAATCAGCGGCAAGGATAAGTACCCGCAAATCATCACGATGGTTCAGGCTTTCAAAAAATTCCTTGTCACTCTCATCTTCCCAAGAAAACTTCTCATACCAGGATTCAAAAGCCTGCTGGTTCTTCGTCATGCTTTCTACAAATTGGCGCGGTGTAAGACCTTTTCCAAATTTATGAGCTACATTCGGTTTCATTTTGCAGTCCCCCTCTTCTTGGATTTAAACCACTTATACACAAAATAAATGATGATTAGTGCTAACGCTACGAGAATAATTTCGTTGGTATACTTAGCTGCTACCTCGTCAATATCTTCCCACTTATTCCCCAATGTCATACCGAGATATACGAACAAAGCACTCCATGGAATAACAGCAAGTGTAGTCAATAAAGTGAACTTACCTAAAGGCATACGAGAAATCCCCGCTGGAACGGAAATGGCATGGCGAACAACGGGAATAAAGCGTGCCGTAAAGATTACGCCTGTCCCATATTTATTGAACCACTCTTCCGAATGATCAATATGCTTTTTTTGGATAAGAATATATTTCCCGTATTTCTCCAGTACAGGCCTGCCCCCATAACGGCCAATCCAATATACAAAGATCTGGGCAATCACTCCGCCTATCGTACCAAACAATACTGCGCCAAAAAAATTAATATCTCCACTCCATACCAAGAAACCACCGAAAGCCAATACAATTTCACTAGGAATAACTTCAATCATCAGTCCGATCATAATCCCAAAATAACCAAGACTCTGAATCCATTCAAATAATGTCGAGATCAGATCAGAAATAAAATGCAAACGTGCTCCTCCTCCCTTTTCCGCAGAATATGGCTACATGTATCAAGCTAATCGCCTTTGGCATCTTTATAAGACACTAAGCGTTTAAGCGAGTGAAATATAAGAACATAAAAGCATAGATACTAATCTTATACTTTCTTATATTTTTAAAAGCTTTGCCGCTCTGCTATATTTTCCAGTTTCTCTTAGCCTATTCTAGCACAAGCAACCTTATCACTTCTACTTACGCGGCAAGCAGCTTCCATCTTCCAATCCATACTTAAAAAGAGTTTGAGTAATAGGCATAAACAAAAAAGATGAACAAATTCCACCAATAAAGGGAAAATGAACACCTTTTTATCTGCGCTCAATCAATAAGCCATCCAGCCGGCATCCGCCGTTATCACCGATCCATTCAAAAAGCTTGCAGCATCTGAAGCTAAAAATAAAGCTACTGAAGCAATCTCACTGCTCTCCCCTGTCCGTGGCATCGACGCCATACCTTCGCCCGCTTTTTGACTCCCAAAAGGACTTGGATCAGACAGATCAATATTTGTCTTTACCCCGCCCGGTGCTATGGCATTACAGCGAATTCCAAGCTTAGTGTATTGAAATCCTATATTTTTGGTCATCCCGATTACAGCATGCTTAGAGGAAGTATAAGCCACTCCCGCACGTGAGCCCGCTAAGCCGCCAATAGAGGCTACATTGATGATACATCCGCTTTCCTGCGCCATAAAAATCGGCAAAACCTTACGAATGGCTCTCATCGGACCGGTTACGTTGACCGCAAGCACCTGTTCCCACAAGTCATCAGTGATCTCGTGAGCTGGCGTCATTTTATCCATAATTCCGGCATTATTAACAAGGATATGAAGGCCTCCGAACTGTGTGGTTGCGGCATCAATCATTCGCTGTGTGTCCTCTTCCTTCGAGACATCAGCCTTTACGGGGTAGACGACTCCGTGTCCCTCACCCTTTTCCGCCTTTTTGGCTACCGCTTCTACATTCGCCAGATGGATGTCCGCAGCAATCACTTTAGCACCCTGTCGGGCAAAAAGCAGAGCAATCGCTTCTCCAATCCCCGATCCTGCACCCGTAACAACTGCGACTTTATTGGTTAGTATCATATATCCGCTCCTCTGCATCGTATGTTCGGTGCATCAAGGAATGCATGCCCTTCGTTAGTATGAGCAGGAGGAGGCTTTGAACGGTCCTTAATTTTAAAGATTCAGTGACACTTTTACACACGCTATTGCTAAGTGAATACTGCATTGACAGCTATCAAAGCAAAGAGCTATTATATATTTAGATAATTATTTAAATATCGAAAGGCAGGGTGGAATATGAATGAATCCTTTAAAGCACTAGCTGACCCTACCCGTCGCCAAATCATTCGGTTACTAAGGGAGAAAGATCGAACCGCAGGTGAAATCGCAGATTTTTTCAACATGTCTAAGCCAAGCATTTCTCACCATCTGAATGCGCTGAAGCATGCCGATCTTGTACAGGATGAGCGAAAAGGACAATTTATTATGTACTCGCTAAACACAACAGTCCTCGAAGAGGTTCTCGGTTGGTTATTGGAGCTCACTGGGACAGGTAAGCAAACGGAGACGGAGAGTAAATCACTGGACGGAAAGCAGCAACATCAGGATATCGATTCCAAAAAGGAGGCGGATTAATGATGAAAGATTTCAAATGGAGATGGCAGGATACCCTCATCGTAATATTAGGTTTAGCTACATTAGCCTACGCTCTGATCAATTACAGCAAGCTTCCGCAGGAGTTACCGGCACAATTTGGAATTACGGGTAAGGTCAACAGATACTGGGACAAAAATATAGCTATTTTTGTGTTCGGAATCTTAGGCATTGTGCTCCCGCTGATCATGCAGTTCACACGCAGCATCGACCCTAAGCGGGACAATTACAAAAAATTCGAAAATGCCTATGCCATGAGCAGACTTGCTATTGGGATGCTTTTTAATCTAATGCTGGTGCTGTCGATTGCTTACGGTCTAGGTAAAGATATAAATGTTGGGAAGATCGCCATAGGCGCTGTTGGAATAATGTTTATTGCTCTTGGCAACTACATGCCACAGGTAAAAGATAATTACTTGTTTGGGGTTCGTACAGCCTGGACGCTCGCCAACCCCGAGGTATGGCGAAAAACACATCGTCTATCCGGGATAATGTGGATGATCGGTGGCCTACTTATTTTTGCAGGAGCCTTTTTGAGCGGAGCCTTGTCTCAGCTTCTTATTATTACGGCACTCGTACTTGCAATTATCGTGCCCATTCTCTACTCCTGGATGATTTCACGTCCGCTAAAATCGTAAAGCCAACATACTAAGCCGTCGACTCAAGTCGTCGGCTTGTTCTGTCATTTGGAACTCACGATCATTATGTTGCCCTCCTTTATTAGCCTCCTCTTCTGCCAACCTTCTATATTCCAGAAGAAGTTCATTCCCAGAGGCGACGCAGACTAGGCCTTCCTTTCGATTTCCTTCTGCAAGCTTTTTTTGCCCCATAAGAAGCATCCCTTCAATCGCCTTCACCCACTTGGCATTGTTGTACTTATCCAGCCTAAAGCTCTGGTCTATCCAATATAACGCTGCCCCCGGATGGTCACTGCTCATCCATCGTTCAGCCAGCTCCCAGCTTAAGCTGGCATTCTCGGGAGAATACAACAAACTCTGCCGAAGCAGACTCACGCTCTGTTCACCCGAGAGCAGCCTAGATAATGCTATAACCGTTCGAGGTGACCGGGGATTCCAACCCAGCGATTGCTGTAGCAACTCTACCTTCACCGAAGGATCCACCGACATAATCGCTTGTCGATAGAACTTCTCTCCTTGAGCGGCGTGAAAAGATAGCACCCCCAGCAGAAGCGAAAAACAACATACCGTAGTTCCGATTAGTTGGCGAAGGCGGATTTGGGGCGATTTCTTGGGTGTGGGGTAAGCGATTAGCGGATTCGTAGGTGTAGTGACATTGGTGAGCGGGTTCGTAGATGTGGAGTGAGCGATTAGCGGATTCGCTGGTGTAGTGACATTGGTGAGCGGGTTCGTAGATGTGGATTGAGCGATTAGCGGATTCGCTGGTGTAGAGACATTGGTGAGCGGGTTCGTAGATGTGGAGTGAGCAATTAGCGGATTCGCTAGTGTAGAGACATTGGTGAACGGGTTCGTAGATGTGGAGTGAGCGATTAGCGGATTCGCTGGTATAGTGACATTGGTGAGCGGGTTCGTAGATGTGGATTGAATTGGCAGCTTGGTCTCAGACTGAGGGTGGGTTGGCGCAGATTGATGTTTCTGCTTATCCTCAGCCAGAGCAAGCGCTGGCAGCCAGAATAGCAGCAGCCAAAATAATCCGTAGCTCCAGTCAAAATCGACGACGCTGTGTAAGACGATGACCAGAAACGGCGGCAGCAACCGCGGCGATTTAGTAGCCAGCAGCCAGCCTGTTGCCAACAGCATAAGGAGTATGGCTGCAAGACCAACGAATCCTAAGTTCAACAGGATGTCAAGGTATCCATTATGCACCTGGCTGCCTACATAAGGGCGAGATTGGGCGGCAAGGTAGGCATGCCGCCAAGTCTCACCCCCACGTCCCAGCCAAGGTGCCTCTGCCGCTAGCCGCCAGGCGTCGCGGTAGAACAGCCCGCGCGCGGATACCGTCGATGACGGTCCGGTGATCCGCTCGCGCACGTGCAGGAGGACGGCGATCCCGGCCGCCGTCCAACCCGCCGCCGCCAATGCCAGCATGGCGGCTCGGGCAGTGCCCGCCGCGCTGCGCTGGCGGCGGCACAGCCACAGGCCGGCTAGCAGCGCGCCGGCCCAAAGCCCGGCCAGCAACAGCAGGCCGGGCACTGGCTCTACCGCCAACCCGGCACGGGCCAGTTGGCGGTAGAGTAGCGCCGCGGCGGCCACGGGCGCGGCGCCAGCAGCAAGAAGCGGCGCGATTAGCTGCCGCTTCCAGAGCAAGACGGCGGCGCAGGCGCAAGCCGCCGTCAGCCATGCTCCGCGCGACTCGCTGAGGAGCAGCGCGGTGGTGTACGGGAACAGCGGCAGCAAGCGCAGCAGCGCGGCGGTCGTGCTTCCCGCTTTTCCCTGCTCCGCTTCCACGCCTCCTGCCCCTTTGCTCCTCCGTTCTGCTTCTGCGCACTCCATCCCCAGCCCAACACTTCTTGCTCCCAACATATTCACGCTCTTTTTTGGCTCCCCGTAATAAACAGCAACAATAAATAGCCGTTCCAGCAGAAAAACAGCCATCACAGCACCAAAAGCATTCGGATATTCCATCAATCCTGCTAACCTAACCCCTGTGGCGCTCACTTCCGATGAATTGCTGTAGGCGACAGCGAAAGGCAACTTTACCACTCCACAAACAGCCAACAAAGCGCTCATGCTCAAAAACATACCCGCCATAGACCAAGTTACATTTACAATCCGCCGCCCCACCCGGTTCACCGCACAAAAACAAACCAATAATGCAAAGCTAGCATACAAGCCCCACCGCAGCATTTCATTCATAGTTCCCTGGGAGGAAAGCAGCCCGCGCAACCAATGAATCACATAAAGCGATAGAATAATTAAAGGGACGCTTAATAATATTCTTAAGGCTTTATTTTCTCCACTAACTTCACTAACTCCTGTAATACCTCTTACTGCACCTGCACCTGCACCTACTCCTCCCCCACTTTTTCTCCATGCGCCAACCCCAACTAGATAATAAAGCGAGCATGCACAACACAGCACAAACCATAAGGTTAGAAAGGGATACATCTCCTCAGTAAAAAACAATCCCCGCAACAAACAAGCACCCACCCCAGCTGCTATCACTAAGGCTCCACAAATATATGCGATTGATGATTCCAGACTCCGGTCTTTTTTAAAACGCCACATATAGATACCCCTATATTCGTTAATTTATCAATATCCTTTCCACATTTCCCCTTTACAAGACTAGAACGCAAAAAGACGATACCTCTCCACAAAGGAGCCGCACCGTCCTAACCATTAGATCACACTTGCTGCACTATCCGAATTCTCATCAAAAAAGCTATATAGTTGTAAAAAGTGCAGCTATTCCCGTGCTTTCGCTGCTGACTTCCACTTTAATTGTACTTTGTGCAACTGTTTTTCGAGAATCCCGCCATATGCGGAGTATTGTTCGTTTTTAAGTGTACAAAGTGCAACTAAATCACTAAAACGCAGCTTCAGAGCATATTTAATTGCATAAAGTACAACTAAATCAACTCACCATTAGATCGCACTCACTGCAACATCCTAACCATTAGATCACACTAGCTGCAACATCCTAATTCTCATCAAAAAAACTATATAGTTGTAAAAAGTGCAGCTATTCCCGTGCTCTCGCCGCTTACTTCCACTTTAATTGTACTTTGTGCAACTGTTTTTCGAGAATCCCGCCATATGCGGAGTATTGTTCGTTTTTAAGTGTACAAAGTGCAACTAAATCACTAAAACGCAGCTTCAGAGCATATCCAGTTGCACAAAGTACAACTAAATCAACTCACCATTAGATCGCACGAGCCGTACCGTCCTAACCATTAGATCACACTAGCTGCACCATCCAATTTCCCATTAAAAAAGCTATATAGTTGTAAAAAGACAACTGATCGAATTAGGCTGCACCTATAAGTGCCCATTCTACAGTCACCGTTCTACCATGCTACAGTCCTACCGTCCTACGCTTTCTACCTTAATATCCTCTACCCTTCTACCGAACTCTCAGTAGGAAGCAGATCGGCGCATACGCGTTCGAGGTAGGGTTTTGCTCCCAGAAAATCGCGGAATGCGGTGTATTCACGCCATTTGACGGAGTTGTCTCCGGCGGAGCTCTTAACGGCACGAATCAAAATGTTCTTCGGTGTATTCTCCAGATCGATGAATTCCAGCAGCTGGCTACTATAACCCATCATGTCGAGCAATTTGGCGCGAATGGCGTCTGTAGCCAAGGCGGAAAAACGCTCTTTCAATATGCCATGCGAGAGCATAGGGCTCATTACTTCATTTTCGATTTGTGCGAATAATTCATGCTGGCAGCAAGGCACGGACAAAATAACAGACGCTCCCCAACGTACTGCTTTTTCAAGGGCAGCATCGGTAGCTGTGTCGCAAGCATGGAGTGTGATCACCATGTCCACTTGCTCCAGCTCATTATACTCGGCAATGTCACCCACGAAGAACTTCAAGTGATCATAACCGATTTTGGCAGCAAGTTCGTTACAATGCTCAATCACATCTGCTTTTAAATCTAACCCAATGATATTAAGCTCCCGCTTCTTGCGAACGGTCAGATAGTGATACAGCGCAAAGGTCAAATATGATTTTCCACAGCCAAAATCCACAATCGTCAACGGTCGGCCTGTTGGCAGATCGGCAAGCACGTCCTCTACCATCTCCAGAAAACGATTGATCTGCCGAAACTTATCATATCTTTTGGCTAGCACTTTACCTTCTTTATTCATGATTCCAAGCTCCACCAGAAATGGCACAGGCTCTCCATCCTCCAGCACATAACGTTTGCGACGGTTGTGAGCTAGATCCGGCTCTTCCTTTTTACTTGGAGACTTGGTTAGGATTGATACTTTGAATTTCTTACTAATAAGCACCTGATAATCGGCTTCTACTGTACACAACAAACCTTGCCGATACGTTTCTCTAAATAAAAGAGATATTTCTTCCGCCGCTAACTCTGCGGGTACGTTGCGATGTTCTACCTTTGTACCAATATAGGACGCAAACTGATAATGCAGCTTCCCCTTTAGTTCAACAGGTTTAACCTGCACTTTGGTACAATTTTCGCCTTTATAACGTACTTGACTTAGGGTAGCCGTAATCAAAGTACGGTCATTAATTAGTTGTTCAATTAGAGCTGTTAAAGATTCCACAACGCACATCTCACTTTCGGGATTAAAAATGGAGAATCTATGTCTCCTAACCATCATCGTTCATTATATCACGTGTTAACAAGGGGCGTTCCTTGTTCTAGCAGGGCTTAACATGCAGCTCTCCACTAACTATAGTTAATGCTCGCCCAGACATCTTAATCTCGTCTTTACTTACCTCTAACTGAAGCAAACCTCCACGTTTCGAAGCTTGATAAGCGGTCAACTGCGTACGATTGAGTCTATCCGCCCAAAAAGGTGCCAATGCAGTATGCGCTGAGCCTGTTACCGGATCCTCATTCACTCCTACCTTCGGCGCAAAAAAACGTGATATACAATCAATACCTTCGATAGAGCTTTCTGCGGTAACCGCGAAACCTCTCCCTTCAAGCCCGGATAAAGCTCCGAAGTCAGGGCTGAGTTCGCGAACCCGGGCTTCCTGATCCAGTCGTACAAGTACATTGTCAGCATATCGCATAGTTTCCACCACATTGGCTTCTGCAATACCAAGTGCTGCTGCGAGACCTGAAATTACAGGAGAGGGTTGAAGCTGATAAGGCGGGAAGTACAGTGAGATCAAATCTCCTGAACGAGAAGCTCTGAGCAACCCACTGCGTGTATAGAACCTTGCTTCCATGTCAGGCGCTAGCAATCCGCTCTCCCATAGTACATGCGCACTTGCTAGAGTCCCATGCCCACACAGCTTGACCTCAACTTTAGGTGTAAACCATCGCAAGCGATATCCCTCTTCCTCTGGCCAGAGAAAAGCTGTCTCTGACAAGTTCATTTCCGCTGCTGTCTTCTGCATATAACCTTCATCGACGGGATGCTCCAGTAAACATACCGCCGCAGGATTGCCTGAATAAGCCTGTTCTGCAAAAGCATCGATAATATATAAAGGGATATTCATCGTATTCATCAGGTTCCTGCTTCCTTTCGTATCGCTGTTACCCTGCCCCACTCTTTTAACCCCTGCTCTACTTCCTCCAGAGGAAGGGCACCTTGTTCCAATTCTGCAGATGATTTGAGCAGCAGCCGATTGTACAGCTTATCCCCTTCTATTACAACATCTTCTCCTTGCTCCCACAGCCGGTAGAGGCTGTCCTCCGCTTTACTATATCGTCCTACCGACTCCATATACTCCAACAGTAGCCGCTCCGTTTTAGACGGGAGACGATAGGCCTGCACATCCTGCAAGAGTTCATCAATTTCCTGAGTCATATGCAGCAGCTCCCTGTCTGCTCCATGAAGATCCGCGTACAAATATAAGTGTAAAGCTCTCATACTTCTAAATAATGCTGCATCCTTATCGCCATTTGCCGCATAAATGCTGCCTTCTTCCTTCAGCAGTTTGGCCAAACCTTGAAGCTTATCGGACTCAACCACACCGCCAAAACGAAACATATCTATGATATCTTCTACAGATAGTGAATTTAAAAGACGTGAATTCAGCGGAAAATGCCGGTTCAACAGCTCATCGATTTCCCATAAAGCTTCTGTCGTCTTCCGTTCCTGCTTCAGAGAAAATACCTTGGCAACCATCGCCGTCATATCTTCGATCATCCGGACAATATAGTCTCTTCGAAACATGCAATTCCTCCTTTTCCGTACTGTGGTAGCAAAAAATTCAGGACTCAGACCACTTAAGTTATTCTATTGATTTATCTTAAACCATTGCCGAATTCTATGCCAGTTAAGGAAAATACCAGATCATTAGATAGTCCTTAAAAAAAGAGGCAGCACACGCCATAATGGCGCCGTGCTGCCTCTTTGTAGATATTTTTTTTATACGCGGCTATTGTCTAAAACGGAAGCCTGAACAAAATCCTTTATGATCTCGGCTAACCGTTCAGGAGCTTCAAAAAGACTCATGTGGCCTACACCCGATATCGTTGCTTGCGTTATATTCGGTTTATCCGCAGTAAAGGTTCGTTCAGCAGGAATCAATCCATCCTGCTCGCCAGCAACAAGCAATACCGGCAACGTAGTGGCCGTAATTACATCCCGTCGATCTGGACGCTCACGCATCGCCAGTGCAGCTCCTGCCGCTCCTTGTGGAGGCGTTTTGTAGCCGATTTCTTTAGCGCGCTCCAGCAGCTGTGGAGATGTAGAAGGGGTTGCTTCAGCAAACAATCCTGGTACGAAGCTGTCTACGAAAGGAGTAATCCCTTCATTTTGAATCGCGCTGACACTCTTCAGTCGTTTTTCCTTAGCTTCTTCACTATCTGGATAAGCAGTAGAATGAATTAATCCAAAGCCTTTCAATCGAGAAGCATAACGCTGAGCAAACGATAGCGTAATATATCCGCCAAGCGAATGACCAAGCATGATGCATTCAGCAATCTCCAGCGAATCTAACAGACCCAGAACATCATCTGCCATTTGTTCAATACTATAAGGTCCTAATGGAGCTTCCGAAGCTCCGTGACCACGTAAATCGGGAGCAATCACTCGGTAGCCGCTGCTTAAGACAGGAATGACTTGTTCCCAATATTCAGCGCTTCCACAAAAGCCATGCAGCAATACAATAACTTCGCCTTTCCCCTGATCACTGTAGCATATATTGCTTCCGTCACAACGAACTCTTTCCATGGCTGCTTCCCTCTTTCTAGAATACTAAGATAATGTGTCTAATATCTATTATTAAGCAAAACAGCCCGCCTTGAAACGGACAACTTATTTTTAAGTGCCCAATGGGTACTACTGGAGTCCGAATCCTTTTGCTGCCGCTATAGCGATATGTTCTGCCATAACCATCACTCTATGCAGTGGAGTGGTCTGCAACGTTCTATAGGGTTTCGGGCCATTCATATCTACAACGGCCGCCAAACTATAGTGACCTACGGCTGGAAGATTTGCCCCCACCGATTGTGCAGGCTGCAGTGGCTCACTCGAAACGAAGTAATATCCAAGCGCGATCGGAGGACCCAGACAAGCATCTACCGCAACTACAATATGCCCGGAGGGAATCTCAGCCACTCTGGCCACCAAATTATCTGCATCGCAAGGAGACGGCAACGTACCGATTACATGTCGGAAGCCATGTTCCACAAGTTTGCTGCCCGTCAGCGGACCGAGTGCATCTCCTGTAGACCGATCTGTTCCAATGCACAGGAACGTGACTTCCTCGGCGGAATGCAGAGCAGCTATTTCCATGAAAAAGGACACTAATCCAGCATCGTCCATTTTAATGCGTTTTCCGCTTCCCTGTTCTCTGATTGCCAATACATTTCCTCCCTTCGATGATATTTTTGATCTCATGCCTTTAATTTAACATGATTTCAGTGAACCCGACAAAAAAATGGTGGTCAACCTGCCAAACATGGTAAAATACATGAATCAGTATACAGAGAGGATGTTTTAACCTAATGGATTTAACAAAGCCTAGTCAGGAAAATGTTGAGTATATGATCGAGGCTATCAAGAACAAATTAAAAATGGCCAGTGCCGCGGCGATGCAAGCCTCCGCTTTTTCAGTAGATCATTATGAAGATATCTATGATGTTTATGAGGTAGCCATGGGCAGCGACAGACTGAGTATTTCTCAGGTGGAAGCACTCGTCTCCGAACTCGGCCGTCTACGTCATAAATAATAGTTCTCCCTATTACAAGAAGAACCGATGTTGCCGTCCTTTAAAGATGACCACCGCTTCTCGTAGAAAAAAGCCCTTCGCTGTGTATCCAGAAGATGGATTCGTAGTCGAAGGGCTCTTTTTATATGATCCTACTTTATGAAATTAAGCTTGAACTCAGTATCCGCATGGCCTACTCGTGTACCCCCGTCATTGTAAATCACGCCTGAAAATGCATTGCGCAGCTTTTCCAAGGTATTTTTCTGACTATAACCAATTTGATTTAAAATTCCCTGTACAATAAGTCCCCACTCTTCTTCCGACCCGTCCAGAATCTTGAAGGCAATCCCCAGTCGCTCACGGCGTAAGCCGAAGCAATACACACCCTTAAATCCACCCTTAGCAATAATATTATCATCTTCCAAAAGAATAGAATCAAGGCGACCAGATCCAGAAACCATCTCCGGATAAGCATTCATTGCCGTTGTAATAGTAGTAACCGCTTTGCGAGTAGCTTCATCTGCAATCAAATCCGGATTGGCTAATTTCAAATAGGCCGTCGCCAAGGCGGTCAGAGGCAGAGCAAATACCGGCAGCCCGCATCCGTCCGTACCTAAACCGATACTGTCTGGGGCCACACCGGCCATATAAGCAATGGTGTCGATAATCTCACGCTGCACCGTTTGCTCCGGCTGTGAGTATTCTTCAAGCGGCAAACCTTTGAGCTTACTGTAAGATAAGATACCCATGTGCTTGCCCGCACAGTTATGATAGAACTTTCTTTTGCCCGCACCACGAATGGCGTTCTCCCTGCTGGAATAATCCAGCGGGTAACTCGTTGCACAGATCATTTGTTGCTCATCGATGCCAATCTTGGAGGATATGCTCTCTAGCGCAGCTACATGGTAGCTCTCTCCCCGATGAGAGGCGGTCATCAGGGCAACCTCTGCGGGTGTAAAGCCGTAATGCTCCACAATCCCCCCACGTACGCCTGGAATAGCCTGAAGGGGTTTAGCAGCTGAACGGGTGAACGATACAAATTCCGGATCACCTGCATACCCCTTTAAATTTCCGTTCTCTCCTACGATGGCAATATGCCCACTATGGACACATTCCAGCAAATCCGCCCGATACTCTCGTACTAATACGGTTTCCATGATTTCTCTCCTCTTTTAACTAGATGCTCTATAACTCACAAGGACTTATTAGTATTCACATTTAATAAATGCTAGAAAATAACCCCGAGCTCCGGGATTTTTGAGTACTCTACAAACTCCCTTAAGTGTTGGTTCCATGAGGAATTCTACTCCTATTTTCATTATTCTTCAATCCTGTCCCCACCAAGAAGATTTTAGAAACCGGATAAAATATAAAAAACCGCTTCCTTCTCAGAACCTTGATCTCTGAGTAGAAAGCGGTTTTTATGGAATTCAGCGTAGCCTCACAAGGGTAGCGCAGTTCGTCTTATCCTTTGCTTGCACCTGCGGTCAGGCCATCCACCAAGAAACGCTGTAGGAAAATGAACAGCAGCGTGACTGGGAGAGCGACCAATACCGCTCCGGCAGCGAACAACGTAAACTCGGTTGAGTTACTTTGGTTCACCATCCGGTAAAGCCCAACGGCGAGCGTTCTTGTATCCTCCGTACGCAATACAAGGTCGGCGAATATAAAATCCACAAAGCAGCCGTTGAAAATCATAAGGCTGGCATAGGTGAGCATCGGCTTAGATAACGGGATCATGATAGAAAGAAATACTTTCATATGACTCGCCCCATCCATTCGCGCAGCATCTTCCAAGCTTTTAGGAATCGTATCAAAAAAACCTTTAGCCACAAAAACATTCGTGATAATAGCACCGCTGCTGTACACGAGCACAAGTGCCCAATGAGAATTCAGTAGCCCAAGTGTGTTCAGCAGCACGTAAACTGCTATCATAGCCATAAATCCCGGAAACATCTGCAGAACTAGGAGCGTGGTTAGTGTAGTTTTTCTGCCCGTAAATCGATAACGAGAAATGGCGTACGAAGTCAGCAGCAGCAAAAAGGTGCCGAGCAGCGTAGACAACGCCGCAATCTTTAGCGTATTCATGAACCATAACAAATATTTAGTTTGCTCAAACAGTTCCTTGTAATGAACAAAGGTGAAATTCTTAGGAATCAATGAGTCACTGAACAAACTGTTTCCTGTTTTGAACGAAGACATAATAATCCAGAAGGCTGGGAAAAGACTAATAAAACTGAGCACAATCAGCAATAAATGGCTTCCAAACGTTTTTAACGCTTCCGTCAGTCTTAGCTTCATGCAATCATATCCTCCTCTTTAAAGGATCGCGTCCGCCGGTAGCTCCAGATGGAGAATGTCGCGACCATCAGGAAGATGACAATCCCGATGACAGAAGCAAAGCTGTACTGTGACTGGTTCAGCGCCAGTTTATAAAGCCAAGTCACCAGCAGGTCAGTGTGGCCCGCGTACTGGTAGTTAGGATTAACCGGTTCTCCATTAGTCATTAGATAAATGACATTAAAGCTGTTAATGTTGCCGGCAAACTGCATAATCAGGATAGGTGCGGTTGCGAACAATACCATGGGCAGCGTAATCATGCGGAATTTATAAAATGACCCAGCACCGTCTACTTCTGCCGCTTCATACATATCCTTCGGAATTGTTGTCAGCACCCCAAAGGCCAGAATCATGGTCACCGGAATGCCGATCCACATATTAGCCAGAATTACAGTGACCTTAGCCCAGAAAGGATTGGTTAGCCAGGCCACACCCTCCAGTCCCAAGGCTCTTAAATAACTATTGATCGGTCCGAATTGATTATTGAACATATTGCGCATGACGAGCAGAGAAATCATATTGGGAATAGCGAATGGAACGATCAGAAGTGTGCGCCAAAGCTTTTTGCAGCGGACACGTGGCTGGTGAATAAGTACTGCAATGAGCACACCTCCAATGTAAGTCGTCGCAGTAGCAATAACCGCCCAGATCAAGGTCCAAGTCAGCACTCCACCGAAGGTGGAACTCCAGACATCCAGACTAAGCATTTTATTAAAATTACCGAAACCCACCCAGTCTACCAGATGTGCTGGCGGTAAAATCGGGTCGGCATAGTTCGTAAACGCCAGTAGCACCGAAAAAACAAGTGGTAATATCGTCAGAAAAACCACGGCCACAAAGGGAATCGCGAGGACAAGATAGGCAAAATTCCTCCGCCCCATAGCTCTGAGCGATTCAGCGAATGAATGAATGGGCTCTTTCCGGTCCCGTGCAGCTCCAACTAGGAATGCATCTCTGATGTTCAGTAAATGAAAAGCTGTATAAAAGAGCAGCGCCAGCAATGCCATTAGACCATTGATCATCATAAAAATGGAGTGGTCGCCTTCCACCATCCGGGTTAATTTGCCTACCTTGACCATACGGCTTGGAAATTCACCAAGCGTAATTAAGCCATGCAAATGTCCCATCAGATCATGAGCAATATAGTAGATTCCAGCAGACCCCACCAGCAGGAATACCAATCCTTTCAGCCACTGCCGGTTGTAGAACTGGCCCAGTCCCGGAATAATAGCCGAGAGTAGCGCTGCGCCTGTTTTTTTCCTCATGGTTAAATCACCTGCCCTTTACTTCGACTCCAGATCGGCCTGAATCGTGGTTACAGTCTGATCCAGCGTCTGTTTAACATCAAGATTTGAGTCGTTCCACAGGGACACAAACGCTGCTTTTAGGGGTTCCCAGACCGATTTAATTTCTGAAACGGAAGGCATTGGAACGGAATTTTGGAATTGCTCGAAGAATCCGCCAATAATAGGGTCATCTTTGATTTCCGGCGCTTCTCCAGCCTCTATACTCGCAGGAATCGCTCCCGTCATCTCAAAATTCTTAAGCTGATTCTCCTTGTTGCTTGCAAAATGTGCGAACAAACGGCCTGCGACCGGATATTCCGTATATGAGTTGACATAATACGATTTGACCCCGGAGAAAGAAAGACTGTCTTGACCGTCAGGTCCCTTTGGAAGAGGCGCCACACCCAGGTTAACATTTTCCTTAAACGCCGCTATGGACCACGGCCCGTCGATATTCATCGCCAGCTTACCTTCTTGGAACAACTGTGTTTTCACGTCATAAGTGATATCTCCTGCATTCAAAGGCAGAATTTTTTTGAGGCTCTGCAGAAACGTAAACCCTTTGATAGTGCCCTCATTGTTCAATCCAATATCCTTGAAATTCGTATTGTTGTCTCCGTAAATATATCCGCCGAAGCTGCCAATAAACGGATAGCTGTAATATCCGACGAATTCCCACATGATTGCGAATTTGTTTTCCTTCGGATTGTTGTACGTATCTGCAAAAGCAATCACATCATCCCACGTTTTAGGAGCCTCAGGAATCAGATCCTTGTTGTAGAACAGCGCATAGGTTTCCACCGATTTAGGATAACCGTAAAGAATGCCATCATAAGACGATGCCTGAACGGCTGTTGCCACCATCGTTGATTTGGTTTCTTCCTCAAAAACATCATTTGGCAAAAGCAGCCCTGCTTTTACGGCTTGCCCGATCTGGTCATGGGGCAGAGTCAACACATCTGCAGCAAGTTTAGACGGACCATCCGTCGCCAGTCTTGCGCCTTGATCACCACCTGCCATTTCCTCAACTGTGACGGGAACACCATATTCTTTTTCGAAATCAGCAGCAATCTGCTTCATGTACTCAAGCTGCTCCTTGGCTTCCCAGACCATCAGTTTGGCCCCTGCTTCTGGTTTCATTTCCTCATCGGTGGTATTCTCTCCGGAAGTATTTGTCTCATTTGTGGTTCCCCCCGGCTCGTTCACTGCGGAATTCGGACTCGAATTCGGCTTTGATGCGGAGTTCCCATTGCCTGAACCGCATGCGGTGACCGTCAAAGTTAACAGCAGGCATAGGACTAAACTAAATGTTACCGCTTGCATTTTGGAACGTTTACTCTTCTTCATTTGCTCATCTCCCCTTCGTTCATGAGTGATTAAACCTAACCCGCATTGAAAAAAAGCATATAAAAAAGGTACAACCTCATTTGCACAAAGTGCCGAGGTTGTACCTTTCCAGGTAACAGTGCCTTTAATTTGAATGCGTGTTATGAAAAATCAAGTTCGTTCGCCCTCATTCTATAATATCCATAATTTTGATTGCAATCAGAGTATAAGTCCAAAAAAGACGGTTTAACAAAGTTTATCTTTTCTTTTCTTTTATTTTCTCTTTATCCCTACCACATACTAAATATTCCATATTGTAATTTCTTGTGAAATAACCTCTTGCTTTGCTCTTGAGGGTTATGGTAAGATGCAGACAAATTTAAAGGCAATGAAACCGCCAAGGGTTCAACCTCTGAAAATCATGAGGTTGGCCCTTTTTTGCGTTTACATGCCCGAAGGGATGGAAAATGAGTATGATTCAACCGGAAGCCGTTTATCACCGTATGGGACAAAATTGGTCATATGCCTACGATGAGTCTACACTTCATATTCGCATAAGAACTAAGCGGGACAACGTATCACAGATCGATCTTTTCTGTGGAGATAAATTTGGCTGGGACAAAACGCATGAGGTCATTCCAATGCAGCGCCTCGCTTCTGACGGCTTGTTCGATTACTGGCAAGCCTCCGTCCGTCCTGTTTACCGCAGACTCGCGTATTACTTTGCGCTTTATGACAAAGACGAAGTTCTTTATTTTTTAGAAAAAGGTTTTTATCCAGAGCCACCTGCTGTGGTATATGAAGGCTTGTTCGACTTTCCATTTTTGAATCGTGAAGATGTGCACTCCCCTCCATCGTGGGTGAAAGATGCAGTATTTTATCAAATATTCCCGGAGCGTTTCGCGAATGGGGATCCCACCAACGATCCGACAGATGTATTGGAATGGGGCGGCACGCCGAGTCCTCGGAATTTCTTCGGAGGGGACTTACAGGGTGTACTAGATCATTTGGATTATCTCTGTGAATTGGGCATCAATGCTATATATTTTAATCCTTTATTTGCGGCAACCACCAATCATAAATACGATACAAAAGATTATTATTTGGTCGATCCTCATTTTGGCACCAATACATTGCTGAAAGAGCTTGTGGACTCCTGTCACTCCAAAGGCATCCGTGTCATCCTGGACGGTGTCTTTAATCATTGCGGTCATACCTTCCCGCCATTTGTTGATCTGCTCGCGAACGGGCAATCTTCACGTTATGCGGATTGGTTCCATGTACGCGAGTGGCCGCCACAGGTCATCGACGGAATTCCCACCTATGACACCTTTGCATTTGAGCCTATCATGCCTAAGTTCAACACTGAGAATCCTGAAGTCATAGAATATCTACTGAATGCAGGCCGCTATTGGATCGAGGAAATCGGTATAGACGGCTGGCGGCTTGATGTCGCAAATGAAGTCTCCCATTCGTTCTGGCGGCAATTCTGCAGTACGATCAAAAGCATTAATCCAGAAGCCTATCTCGTAGGAGAAATCATGCATGATTCCTTGCCGTGGCTGCTTGGCGATCAATTTGACGCCGTTATGAATTACCCGCTAACGAATATTCAAATTAATTTTTTCGCTCACGGACAGATCAATGCTGCACAATTCTCTCAGTCGGTTGCTACTATGCTAGCGAATTATCCGCAGCAAATTACGGAAGCCGCCTTTAATCTGCTAGACAGCCATGATACAGTTCGTTTCCTGACACTTTGTGGCGGTGACATCAGGAAGTTAAAGCTGGCCGTTTTGTTCCAGATGACCTTTCAAGGAGCACCCTGTGTTTATTATGGCGATGAAATCGGCATGGATGGCGGATACGATCCGGACAACCGAAAATGTATGGAGTGGGACTCCCAGAAACAGAATCAAGAATTGTTCGAATACTATCGCTGGACGATCAGCCTTCGTAAATCTCATCCCGCATTCCGGAGCAGTGGATTTAAAGCGGTGGAGATTCCGGGTTATCCAAAGCTGCTTGTATATGAGCGGTGGGACAAACAAAGCCGGTTCATAATCGTATTGAACAATGAAGATGTTATGGCCGAAGTCATCATTCCTGTAACCGGAGCAGACACGATATGGGTAAATCTAAAGACGCAGAAACGGACTGAAACCTCCACATCCCAGCTGCATCTGAATCTGCCTGAATTCGGCTATGCGGTACTCCAAGCCGTTAATGATTAATCCGTAACATTATAAATTCAATCGTGGAAGGATGGAGACATATGCTGCATATCACAGCCTGTCTTCGCCCTTCTTTTTGCGCATAAACAAATCTTGATAAAGCCTTAAAAACGCGGTTTATATGACCTAAAGCCCTCTAGGTTACCGTATCCTCCCTTAAACTCCCGTAATCTCTCCCTTGCTCTTCAACTGTTTCAGCCCATACGCCAAAGTTTATATACGAAGTAAGATAAATTATAAGGAGTGATTGGTGATGAGTAACGTAGAACATGAAGTAGAGAACGGAAGCAGCTTATTAAAAGGTATCTTTATTGGTAGCTTAATTGGTGCCGCAGCAGCCCTGCTATTTGCACCAAAGCCTGGTCGTGAAATGCGCAGTGATCTGTCAGATAAACTTTCTCAAGCTACAGACAAGACCAAAGAAGTTGCTGGTGCCGTAACTGACAAAACCAAAGCTATTGCGACAACCGTTGGCGAAAAAGCAACCGATTTGGCTAGTACGGTGTCAGATAAAGCTTCTGATATCTATACCACTGTCAGTGACAGCAAACAACAAATTGCCGCCACTCTTCAAGAGGCTGGAAGTAAAATTGGTGACACTGTAAGTGAAGCCTCAAGCAATGTAAGCTCGGATGTTAAAGACGCCTCTAAAGACGTAGCTGATGAAGCTAAAGCATCCTCTAAAGAGGTTGCCAATCAGGCTAAGGATGCGAAAGAGGATGTAAAATCCTCCTATAAATCCAATTACTAATCTGCGGCATCATACAGCTATCACTTTAACAAACAACAGCCAGCTGACCGCAGCTGGCTGTTGTTTAGTTACACCTTTATTCACATCAGCAGATACAACTAGACATTTAATTAATGCCCGTTCGGGCTATAGAAAGCAGGGATGGCGCATGGCAGATTCAAATAACCAAACAAAACCTTATGAAATTGATGAACATCCTTTCGAGTTGCGACATGAAGTGAAACGCTTAAACAGTCGTCTTGATAAGATCGCTCACTCACTGGAAAAATCAGAATTCAAAGACATTCTCGACAACTATTCAGATCCGAAAAAAAGAATCATCACAAACCTGATGGCCGGTATATCTCGGGGACTTGGACTATCTCTCGGAACATTTGTAGTCCTTGGTTTATTAGGCTACATTCTTAGTCTTTTTCTTAATGTTCCAGTAATCGGAGAGTATCTTGGCGAAATTAAAAAATACATTGATGCTAATAGCTAACCGCAAGACTATCAATCTATTCCCCAACTATCGACCGCTTCCCCCGCTTGTCCGTCTAATCCTCTAGGTTGGACGGACAAGCGGGGGAATAAGTCTACAACAGTATACAAATAAAGGACATGCGGGTCTCCAGTCAGCGGAGAGAGGCATGTCCTTATCGTCGAAAATGTATATTACCCATACAGGAACTCAATAGGAAGAGTTGGCCATAATCTGCTTTAACTTCTCAGTGGCCCGCTTCTGTATGCGTGAAACGCTCATCTGTGATACCCCCAGCTTCTGGGCGATCGCCCGCTGGGATTGTCCATCTTGGAACGCTAACAGCAGCACCTGCTGCTCCTGTTCCTTCAATTGACCTAGTGCTTGTTGCAAATCCATACGTTTCTCTACGGTCTCGTAATCATTTGCGTCAGAGCTGATCAGCTCGCCTAGTGTGGCTCCTGTCTCCTCTTGAGAAAGGGGCGAGTCTAGGGAGACGTAATGATAACATTCTCTGCCCGCCAGTACTTCTACAGTTTCTTCAACAGACAAATCAAGATAATGAGCAATCTCATCCACCGCAGGCGAACGTTCCAGCTTCACTGTTAGTTCGTCAATCGCGTGTTGAACAAGTGCTCCCTTTTCTTTAATCCGTCTAGGTACCTGTATGTACCAAGATTTATCACGTAGGAAATTCTTCATATGTCCAATCATGCTTTTCATCGCATAGGGCTCAAAAGGGATTCCAAGGCTAATATCATATTGCTGTAATAACCGGATGAGCGCCATTTGCCCGACCTGATATAAATCCTCATACAAGTCGGGGCGGTTGCGAGAAATTTTTCCAGCAGCCATTTTTACCATAGGCTCATATTTCTTAATCAGCACTGTTGCGCGTTCATTATCCTTAGTCTGCTGATATTCCCAAATTTGGGTGACTGCTTCATTCATGGACTCGGGGGGAGTCACCTTATCACTCATACCTTTTCCTCGCTAAAGTTAAGGTGCTTCTTCAAAGTTACTACCGTCCCTCTTCCGGCCTCACTTACGACGCTCACGTCATCCATCAACGCTTGCATTAAGTAGAACCCTAAACCGCCGACCTGAACGTCACTTAACTCTTTATCATGCAGTGTCATACGCTCACTGGACGAGTCTTCCAAACCGTCAAAGCTCTCCCCCTCGTCTTTGACTGTAATGGATAGGGCACTTTCACCCACCTCAAAGATTACATCCACCATTCCGTCTTGTTGTCCATAGGCGTACAATACTGAGTTGTTACACGCCTCTGATACAGCTACCTTCATATCTTCAATATCTTCGTAGGTGAAGCCCATTTTTGAAGCAATACCATATAAATTCAACCTAACAATATCCACATACTCTGCGCTAGCCGGCAGCTGAAGAATTACTTTTTGCACATCATCACTCATTCTTTGTTCTATCCTTTCCTAGTGGGAATTCTCTTGGGAGGCAAAAAACTTGGTAATACCAGTCATGTCAAACAGCTTCTGAATTTGGGGAGGAACATCCTCAACCATAAACTTAACGTCCATACCTTGTCTTGATTTCAGGATCGAAAGTAGAATACCAATACCCGTGCTATCGATGTATTTTAATTCTTTAAGATTTATTACTAAATCATGCTTCGTATCACCTACAAGCGGCTCCATTACCAAACGGAAATCGGAAGCCACGGATAGATCAAGTTCACCATTCAGGAAAACCGTACATACACTTTCTTTTGTCTCTGTCTTAGCGTGAAACTTATTACTTTTATGCGTGTTCATAGACGATCTCTCCTGATAAATATTTTCTATATTAATAACCTCATAGTCCTACCTTTGAAACAAATAACATTAAAATATAAACTAGTAAATATTGGGTTACGCCTGAAAAATAGAGGTATCTGTTTCAACCATCCGATTATCGCTGCTAGAATACCGAGAGATAATCTGCTTAATACTACTCATCTTAAGTGGCTTGCTGATATAGTCATCCATTCCTGAGGCTTTACAGCGATTCTGGATGCCATCCATGACATTCGCAGTCATTGCAATAATAATAGTCTTCTCAGCCGCCGGACCGCCTTCTCGACGGATTTGAGCGGTTGCCTCCAGGCCATCCATTACTGGCATTTGGAGATCCATAAAGATAAAATCATAGGGCTGCTTAAGCGCCATTTGCACAGCCTGTTTCCCGTCCTCAGCCATATCAGCTTCATAGCCGAGCTTATCTAGCATGCTAACCATCAGACGCTGATTGATAGGATGGTCATCTACAACAAGGATTCGGCTTCTGCTCTCCTGATTAAGAAGAAGATGAGGCGATTCCTCTTCTTGATAACCTCCTGTCAAATCTTCTCCAGGTACGGATGCTTGTATCGTAAAAATAAAGGTAGCTCCTTTTTGCTCCATGGATTCTACCCGTATTTCTCCGCCCATCATGCCTACAAGGGATTTACATATGGCTAAACCAAGCCCTGTCCCCCCGTATTTCCGTGTCATTGAAGAATCCAGCTGTGAGAACGGTTGGAACAATCGGTCGCATTTCTCTGGAGAAATACCAATCCCTGTATCCATGATCGTGAACTCGACTTCTACCTTGTTCCCAGATGTTTCTTTGATGGAAGCGACTAAATAGACACCGCCTTGATTCGTAAATTTAACTGCGTTAGCAATCAGATTAATTAATACTTGGCGTAAACGGGCCATATCTCCATATAAAAGTCTAGGCAACTTCTGATCGATAAAATAAGCGAGCTCCAGGTTCTTTTTTCCCGCTTCCACCGAAAAGAGGCTGAACACCTCTTGAATACATGTGCGAAGTTCGAACAGCTGCTCTTCGATTTCCATTTTACCGGATTCCATTTTGGTGAAATCAAGAATATCGTTTATAACCGTAATCAACGTGTCTGCACTTTTCCGAATGATCTCGGAATACTCCTTCTGCTCAGGAGCAAGGTCAGTCTCCATTAATAAATCAATCATACCCACTACGCCATTCATTGGTGTACGAATCTCATGACTCATCATAGCCAGAAATTCCGACTTCGCTTTGGAGGCGATCTCCGCCTCTTCCTTAGCCTTTACGAGCTCACTATTTATGATTTCCAGTTCTTTCGTCTTTTGCTGCAGCAGCATGGTCTGAGTCTGATGCTTCTTGCTCGTAATATACATCTCGACAAAACCTTGTATCTTAGACTTCAGAATTTGTGGAATGAAGGGCTTGACCATATAATCAATAGCCCCTGCAGAATAGCCCGCGAATAAATGCTCCGCTTCCTTACTATTCGCAGAGATAAAGATAATCGGAATTTCCTTTGTTTTTTCTCTGGCTTTAATCAACTTTGCGGTCTCGATCCCATCCATACCTGGCATCTGCACGTCCAGTACGATGACAGCAAAATCATACCTTAACAAACACCGCAGCGCTTCTTCGCCGGAGGTGGCTTTGACTAGCTCATAATGCTGGCTTTCAAGTACCGCCTCCAGCGCCAGCAGATTTTCAGGACGGTCATCTACTAGTAGTATATGAATTGGTTCTTGAAACCCCATAGGACCACCCTCCTTCATGCGTTATTTTATGTTACGGTATATTTTTTCTACTCTGTCCAAAGACTCATAACAATCGCTGTACTTCGTAAAGTGAATGGATTCTTTAGAGCCTAGAACAAGTATTCCAAAACGACTTAAACTTTCATGAAACAAGCCGTGAACATGATCCCGCAGCTCATCATTGAAATAGATCATCACATTGCGGCAGAAAATAACATTAAACTCATTAAAAGAAGTATCTGTAGCCAAGTTATGCTCAGCGAATATAATGTTTTTGCGTAAATATGGCTGTAAAATAACCGAGTTATACTTCGCTGTATAGTATTCAGAGAATGCCCGGGTACCTCCCGCCTCCAAATAATTCTTAGTGTATTGCTTCATTCTGCTAATATCATAGACGCCTTCCTTAGCCTGCTGTAAAGAACGCTCATTCATATCTGTGGCATAAATCCGAGCCTTATCGTAAAGCCCTTCTTCATGAAGCAGGATGGCCATAGAGTATACTTCTTCACCAGTGGAGCATCCAGCATGCCAGATACGAATATAGGGATAAGTCCTCAACAACGGAACTACCTTCTGGCGAAACGTTAAAAATAACCCCGGGTCCCTAAACATTTCGGTAACCGGAATGGAGAGACTATAGACAAATCGTTCAAAACAGGCACGATCATGCAGCACCTTTTCTTGCAGCGCGGATATGCTGTGTACATTCTCCGCATGCACATGATGCCAGATACGTCGCTTCAAAGAAGGCAACGCATAATTCCGGAAATCATATCCATATAAACGGTGTACTCCATCAAGGAGCAGCTCGATCTCAATTTGCTCCAACTCGTCACTTCCTACCATAACGGGCTGCTCCTCATATCCGTGTTCTATCGCTTTCATTGTTATCCCGACTCCCTTATTAACACACCGTAATTCTAGTCATGTTAGTTCTTAAAAAGGTATTACCCCAAATTTGAGTTTACGAATACAACCAGACACGCATTAACGAAAGAAGTTGACCTGTTGCGATCGGTTTCTTCATATAATCAGAAGCTCCCGCTTCAATACATTTGGCGCGATCCTCTTTCATTGCTTTGGCGGTAAGCGCAATAATAGGCAGTTTCTGATATTGCGGCATTTCACGGATTCGGCGCATAGCTTCATATCCGTCCATTTCCGGCATCATCATATCCATAAGCACGAGATCAAAATCTTCTTGCTCTACCAGCATTTCCAGCGCTTCACGTCCATTCTCCGCAAACTTCACTTCCATGTGGTATTCTTCCAGTACACTAGAGAGTGCAAAAACATTACGAATATCATCATCGACGAGCAGTATTTTCTTCCCTTCGAATAACTCTTCTTTGTTATGCAGCTTCTGCAAAATTTTACGTTTATCTTCCGGAAGATTGGCTTCTACCCGGTGCAAGAACAACGTTGTCTCATCCAGTAGTCGTTCCGGAGAACGAACATCCTTAATAATTATGGATTCAGCATACTTGCGGAGCTGTGTCTCCTCTTTGCTATCTAAATCCTTACCTGTATAAATAATAATAGGAAGATCATTTAATTCTTCATCATCACGAATCTGATCCAGCAATTCAAAGCCGTTCATATCCCCAAGCATAAGATCCAGAACCATACAATCATATCTCTGCTTGCGCAGCTCCATCAGTGCCTCATTGCCGGTTGATACCGCGGTGATAGCTACATCATCGTGACCGATCAATTCCATAATGGAACGACGTTGAATCTCATCGTCTTCAACAATCAGAAGGTACTTCACTGTGCTGGACGTATAGTTCTCAATTTGTGAGAAAGCCCGCTCCAATGCTTCTCTTGAAGATGGTTTTCTAAGATACGCCATAGCTCCCATCATTAATCCTTGCTTCACTTCATCGTTCACTGAGATAACATGAACAGGAATGTGACGGGTCTGAGATGCACTTTTCAGCTCTCTAAGGATGGTCCAGCCGTCCATTACAGGCAGCTGTATATCGAGAATGATCGCATCTGGCAAATAAGTTTTTGCCATCTGCAGTCCTATATCGCCTTGAAGCGCTACTAAACCTTTAAATCTGCGCCCACGAGCCATGTCTAACAAGATTTTCGCAAAGCTTTCATCATCTTCAATAATAAGCAGGACTTTGTCATTCGCCGTCAAATTGTCACGATCATCCTCAATTGTCAGTTGTGGAAGGGGTACGTTAACGGCTGCTGGCACTAAGGTTGGAAGCATGTCTCCAATATATTCATCATATGTGGAATCCTCTTTGGACACCGCAGCTTCTATTTCTGCACGTTGTTTACTGTAATTTGCCTTCACCGGCAAATATAAAGTGAAGGTACTGCCTTGTCCCTCACGGGATTCGAGCACAATAGCTCCACCCATTATACGAACCAATTCACGGCTGATCGACAATCCCAACCCCGTGCCTCCATATTTACGGCTGGTTGTTCCGTCTACTTGCTGGAAGGCTTCGAATACAATATCTGTTTTGTCAGCCGGAATACCAATGCCACTGTCCTTCACAGCAATAGCAATATATTCATTATCACTCGGCAGATTTAGTGGCAAGAGATTATTATCTGCCGGGCTAACTGAAAACTCGATAAAACCTTCGGTTGTAAATTTAAAGGCATTGGAAAGCAGGTTTCTTAAAACCTGCTTCAACCGGTGACTATCGGCAATTACGCTATCTGGCAGCGGCTCGTTAAAGGCTATCCGTAAGGAGAGTCCTTTTTTGATCGCCTGCGGAGCAAAATTCTGCTTCACAAAGCTTTTCAGCTCAGTCAGTTTAATTTCTTCATGATTCAGTTCCATTTTTCCTGCATCAACCTTGGATAGATCGAGAATTTCATCAATCATTTTAAGCAGGTCAGCACCTGACATGTAAATCGTATGGGCAAATTCAACCTGTTTCTCCGTTAGATTACCATCCTTGTTCTCAGTAAGCAGCTGAGACAAGATCAGCAGACTGTTAAGCGGCGTCCGCAATTCATGGGACATGTTCGCCATAAATTCCGATTTATATTTACTAGTCACGGATAATTGCATAGCCTGTTTCTCTAGCTGAACCTTAGCATGCTCAATTTCATCTTTTTTCTCCTCAACCTCCTGCACTTGCTCCTCTAGTGCACGAGTCTTGGCGACGAGTTCCGTATTGTAATGCTCCAGTTCCTCCTGCTGACGTTGCAGCAGTTCTTCTGAACGCTTAAGCGCGTCCGTCTGCTCTTCCAAGTTCTCATTAGAACGACGCAGTTCTTCTTGCTGAGTCTGCAGCTCCTCTGACTGACATTGCAGTTCTTCCGTAAGTGCTTGTGACTCACGCAGTAATTTCTCTACAATCAGACGACGACTAATATTATTGAAAATAATGCTTAAATTATTCGCAAGTTGTTGCAGCAAATCATTTTTCAGACTGCTAAATGGCTGGAATGAAGCGAATTCTACTACACCGAGCAGCTCGTCTTCAAAAATAAGCGGATGAATGGAAATATATCCTGGCTGTGAATCCACAAAGCCGGATTTCACGGAGATATAATCTTCAGGAGCCCGCTCCAATCTGATTGGGTGCATATCAAGCGCACTTTGACCTACAAGCCCTTCTCCAATCAAAAAACCTTCCTTTGGTTTCTTATCGTTATCTACTGCATAATAACCACTGCTTCGTAAAAAATCGGGACGATTAGCATCCTTCAAATACACAGCTCCAAACTGGGCTCCGAGCACAGGGGTGAACTCGTTGATAAAGGTCTGTGAGACCTGATCCAATGAGCTAACCCCCCGGAGAAGTTCTGTCACCTGAGCAACATTTGCATTCAGCCAGGATTGATCATTCTGTGCCTGTGCATAAGCCTGTTCCATTTGCTGTTTCTCTTCAAGATCTAACGCCATTTTCTTAAAGACAAGGGCAACCTCACCAATCTCATCTTTCGAAGTAACCTTTATGCGCCTTATGGCCCGAATTCTGCCGTTGCCAAAGCTGGTAATCATCATCGAAACGACATTAAGCCCCCGCGTAATGCTTGGAATGATCCATAGAACAACTCCAAGTCCAAGTAGCAGGCCCACAATCATCATCAAGATGACCATCTGAGTAGAGCTTTGATAGGCATCTTTAGCTTTTGCGCTCTCTTCATTCATAATAAAGGCATTATAATCAGAGAGACTGTTCAGAGCATTTAACACGGCATTCTGAATCGCTTGTCCCTCTGTGTTAGAATACGTGCTGGCATTCTGGAAATAACCAGCTGATAGCAGCTTCAATATTTTTTCCTGATAATTTAGATAGATCGTATAAGAATCATCAATTTGATTAACGATCTGCATCTCTTCAGCGCTAGTCATTGATTCTTTTATTTTGTCGTAGTGCTCATTCGCCTTAGCTATTTTTTTATCAATCTCTTTTTTTTGTGATTCTACCGTTGATGTATCCGCGCTTAACATGGTCGTCGTTAATATGCGCGCCATATCATTCACTTCTCCACGCATACCTGAAGAAGAGCGCCCCTTCATATATCTATCCTGGTAACCCTCAAGCTGACCATTCATATAATCCAAACGATCGTATCCAATCATAGTAAGTGCCAGCATAATCGCCAGCATCGCACTAAAACCAATTAAGAGTTTAGCCTTTATTTTCATCCTCATTCTGTTCCCTTCTTCAGTGAGATCCACACTATACATTTGTCATCGTCACGCTCTTTAGGAACATCAGCATTGAAAAAAGCAGCCCGTATAGTTTCTTCCTTCCATTCATGCTCAACATTTAAATGCTTAATCATAAACTTCAGCTGCTCTTCCTGTTCACCCTCAACCAGCTCCAGCAGACCATCTGTATAGAGAACCAAATGCCCTTCATCTTCGTAGGTCAAGCTCTGAGGCTGAATATCAATCCGTTCAAACAGGCCTACAGGGTGACAATTACTTTCCAGCAAGACCGGAGTCTTAGCTGCGCCCTCAAAAAATAGCGCAGGTGGATGCCCGGCGTTAACGTAGTCAATACGCTTTATACGAGTGTCGATCACAAGATAAATCGTCGTAAAATAATATTGAATCAGCTTTTTCTCAATATAAAGTTGGTTAAACCTTCGATTGAGTTCCTGAATTACCTTTTCCGGCTCTACATAGGTAGTTACCGTATCCTTTAATACTGACGCAAGGAACATGCAAAAAAGAGAGGACGATATACCGTGTCCCATAATGTCCAGGAGGATTACGCCATATCGGCCATCCCCAAGGGGATACCAGGCATATAAATCACCCGCCAATTCAGAGGAAGGCTGATAGATAGCATGCACCTCGAAATTCTCTTCCTGCAGGGGTAGGCTGAGTACAGCATTCTGCACGAGTGCAGCCAGTCTCAATTCCTCCTGAATCCGCTGATCCCGTTCCTTATGCCAATCTTTCTCACGTTTCAACCGCAGAGCAAGCCGAATCCGGGCCATTAGCTCCACTTTATTAATAGGTTTCGTAACATAATCTACTGCACCTGCATCCAGCGCTTCGGCCAATTTCTTAGAATCGCCTACAGCTGTAACCATTATTATTGGAATATCCTTAAGATGTTCGTATTGCTGCACAACACGACATGCTTCGATCCCATCCATTTCTGGCATCATCATATCCAGTAAAATCAGATCAATATCTGACATCCGGGGACGTCCATCTTCACTCCCCGAACCGATTCCAAGCCGTTCCAGCATCTCTTTGGCAGAGGATGCGGTTACGAAATTTCGGTAATCTTCTTTTTTCAGGATTTCACGGATAATGATAACATTAGTCGGATTGTCATCCACGATTAAGATTCTCATCATCTTCACCTCACACGAATAGTATTACGACCGTAAAATTCTGCAAACCTATTAACTATATCATACGCTATTTTACAGTGTTATTTCTATTTTCATAATATGTAAATATAGTCATAGGATCAATTTACGTATTCAGCAAAGTAACCTCCAGCCCCACTATACCTAGTGGTTCTGGAGGTTACTCTATTCTAAAGACAGCCTATGTTTATTAACCAATTTGCTCAAATATGAAACACATTAGGACGAAATACTATCAAATAAATCAATTCCTTCAAATTCACCCGCCAAATTTCGATATATTTTGAGTGCATTATTCCCTCTCAGGTATACATCCCCATCTTCGGCTATAAAATACGGTTTGCCCAAAGTATCTTGCAGATTATCTGTTAAAGGATCGATTTCTACGCCATCTACATATAAACCGAACTGCTGTGCTTGCGGAGGTGCAACATGCACATAAAGTACAACACCCTCGCCCACACCCACTGTCACATCTGCATAGTGGTACTCCACTGTCTCTAGCAATGAATCATTTGTCACCGCAAGCGGATTGCCTTTGGTCAGAAGCAGTTCTTCCTTTGTAGTGTATAAAGCGACACCTTGCAGAGAATCAAAGCGATTTATATATGGGCTGGATTCTGAAACATGTTCAAATGCGAGAACCGACTTAGGTTGTTCAATAAAAGTAGAGATAGGCACCAACTGTGGAGACGCATCAAAGTATGGGAAAAGAAGACCAAATAAAAGGATCATCATGTTCATGTTGTGTCCCACCTTTCTTATCTGCAGCCACCGATTACAGAAGCTTTACTATCTTATGCTTAATGACGAAATTTCTTCCAAAGAGTTGCAGCTACGTCTACACCTTTTAGCACTGTAGCTATTTTTCCCGGTGACTTCTCAGCATAAATGGCATCATAGGAGTTAACAGTACGTTCTTCAGCAGGAGTTAGCGGAGCTTCTTTTATAGAGACTTCCTTACTCTTCTCCTTCAGCTCACGCGATTTACGATATTTCTCGATCACTGTGACTGACACTTGTTTGACCGTTAAGGTCAGCTCATTCATGACATCACCCAGATTCTTGACAGAATCGATGACTGGGTCAATCTTCTGAATCTTATGCTGTACATCGGCAGTGATTTCATTTGCGTGTCTGACCGTCGTTTTCACTTCATAAGTAAGCTCATCCATCGTCTTCTGTACTTCCACCAAGGTTTGGCTGACTTTGTCGAGTGAATCCTTTGCCGACTTTAAAGTTTTAATTAAAAAGAAAACAAGTACTGCGAATGCAATTGCGACGAGTGCTACACTAAGTTCAATGATCATATTCATAACCCCTTCCATATCTCATAAATATCGGCTAATCAGCCTTGTATACTGCATAGTTACCCCTGGTCCCATAAGCCGAAACATCTTGTCGAGCGTTGTCAAGAGTCCCTCTTCCCTTTTGTTTCAAAATCAAAGCCCCCGTTTATACAATGACTACATTAATCAAAAAAGGATAGGTGATATGTAATGTTAAAATGGTCCGCAATACTACTTGTAGTCGCAGTAATCGCCGGAATCTTTGGTTTCTTCAACCTAGTAGCTGCCGCTGCTGGTCTTGCTAAGATCCTGTTCTTCGTCTTCCTGGTTCTGTTTGTAATTTCTCTCTTCACGGGACGCAGAGGTAGATCAATGTAGCCCCTCATTTCAATGGTGTGACTTTCGTATCCCTCCCATATCTATCCATATATCTTATTCATCATGCAGAAAGTATAGGTCATTCCTGCACGGATGTCACTTGAGAAAATAAGAAATGTTGAATGGGTGGTTCATCACGCATCAATTACGTTTACTAGCTTATTAACAAACAGCGCTTTTGGAAAAAAATACATCCAACCCCCACAGGAGGAACCAAACATGAAAAAAATCGCCAGCCTTACAGTAGCCTTAGGACTTATGGCTTCCATTGCCGCTACAGCTTCAGCAGCTGAAGTAACAGAAACTACTACGGCTCCTACAAACGTTACTGGAAGCACTTACAGCAATTCTTTTGAAACCATTATTACTCCAGCGGATATGAGTCCAGCTACACCGCAAATAGTGCTGACTGAGAAAACACCTTTCTACTTTTCAGTCGGAGGTATAATTCCAGCAGGCTGGCTTGGCGTTCAGACTCTTGATACAACTGGTGAAGTCATTTCGGATACTTGGGGTAATGAATGGAGAGAAATTTACACTTGGCTAGGAAAAGCATGGGTTAAGGTTCCTGTATCAGCCAATGTCATTTTGCCTTAATTAATCAATAAGCGAAGAAGGGGTGTCCCAAGAGCCACGAAAATGGCCGATGGTACTGCCCTTTTTTTATGTGGAGAGTACATATTCCGAACAGATAAACAAGAAGAGCTACCCCTTCAGTAGAGAATTCTACTAAAAGGATAGCCCTCTTGCGCGTACGCCCGCCATCGTTCACCCGTCACAAACATGCGATGCTGTCGCTTCCTGCATTTTCATATATTTAGCGAATGACCGAACCTCCGTAGAGAAAACGATTCATCCAAGAAGCGCTTAGTTTATCTACTCTTACCCCGCCTGAAGCTACGGAATAAGTTTGTAGAACTTGTCCATCTCCTAGATACATAGCAACATGCGATATTCTAGCCGTAGATTTATCGATCCCCTCATAAGCAGAAGCTGAATTCCCCTTATAATCCATAAAGAACATTAAGTCGCCGCGCTTCAAATTGGAAATAGACGTAACCACTGTACTATTCGCCTTCACCCAATCTCCCTGTTGACGGGAATCCGCTGGCAATTTGAGATTGGTCGCATCCATAAAAATTTGCCGGATGAAGTCCGAGCAGTCAAAAGTGCTTGTATCATTTCTGCTGGAGCCATACTCATAAGGCGTTCCTAGATATCCCATGCCCGCAGCAATTACCCGTTCGATTTGGGCTGAAGCCCCCGGTGTTGTTATAGGTGGATTGGGTGTAGGCGTTGGTGTAGGCGTTGGTGTTACCGTTCCAGATCCCCCACCGTTTCCTGAAAGTGTACTATATTGTTCACTTGAACTTATATATCCGATGCTACCATCCGCCGCTTTAACTTGATACCAGTAACTGTTAGGCTGCGCCAGAACTTCTACTTTTTCTCCCTTATTCAAAAGCTTCATTATTTTCCCGCTTGTTGAAGGTGAAACTCGAAGATTCACACCATACTTAATGGTGCCAGTTTGTGCCGATGGTGTCGTTATTGAAGCAGAGGATACGCTGATATACTTATCTCCTGCACTTGTATAACCCACTGAACCATCAGCCGTTTTTACTTGGTACCAATAGCTGTTCGGCTGCGAAAGGATCTGCACTTGATCTCCCTTTTGCAAGTACTTCATTATTTCTCCGTCATTAGAAGGGGTGCTACGAAGGCGAACACTAGCCTCGATCACACCTGTTTGTACGGCTGAAGCTACTGTAACTGAATTAGATGAACTTGAGGCTGCCGCTGCTTGTCCAGGAGCAGATACTCCTAAACCTGCAACAATTGCAGCAGATACTAACAAAGATGCTGTAATTTGCTTATGTGATTTGATCATACGTTCCCCCAAATTCCATGATGAGATTTCAATAAAGGATTGTACTACATTATTCCTTTATGCCCTCATTATAGGCTTGCCCGGGATTTGGAACATGCTCCAAATTTCACATATAATCATGCCACTTTATGGTAACACACAGGTCTAAAGTCTCGATTTCTCCTTGAATATGTGTTATTTTTCCTTAATATAGCATTTCGTGATTTATTTTTTAGGTTCCACGTGCACCTGCACATTCATAATATTATGCATTTTGCTCATTCTTTCTTCGATGGAATCACTTATTTCATGACCTTCCGTCACAGAAATATTCGCATCCACTTCCACTACAACATCCACATGCACATGATTACCATGAACCCGTGCCTTCACATCTTTAATATCTTCTACTCCCGGCGTTCGAGCAATCGTACTGCGTAGATCCATCAATTTATCTTGATCAAAGCCATCGGTAAGCCGATAGGTCGAATCACGAAAAATATCCCAAGCGGTCTTGGAGATAATGAGTCCGACAAGAACAGCTGCTGCGGAATCAATCCATGGCAAACTAAACTGTGCACCCACAATCCCAACTGCGGCTCCAACACTGACCATTGCATCCGAAAAATTATCCTTAGCCGCTGCCATAAGTGCTCCACTGTTAATTTGTTTGGCCAGTCTTTTGTTATATATGTATACCCCCATCATAGCTACTGCACATACAATAGCCACCCCTGCCGACCAGAGCTGCGGCGTTTCTTTTGTACGATCGAAAAAGGAACGCACCGCCTCCACAATCACTTGAAGGCCCACTACCGCCATGATAAAAGAAGCCAACAACGCCGCTACGGTCTCTGCCCGGAAGTGCCCATAAGCGTGGTCAGAGTCAGGTGGCTTCCGCGAAATCCGTAACCCCACCAGTACAGCTATGGATGCTACGATATCTGTTAAATTGTTGACCCCGTCCGCTACGAGTGCGCTGGATGCAAATAAATAACCACAAACCAGCTTGAATGATGATAGGATGAGGTAAGCCGCTATGCTCACCCAAGCTCCTCGTTCACCTTTACGTATATCTTCGTAAATATCAGTCATTCTTGGCTCCCCCTCTTTTCCCCGATTATTTAAAATACGGAAAAGAATTCTTTCAATTATTCTTGCCCTTGTGGCAGCATTTAAAAACAATTAGAATAAAGTGTAAGGACTTGCTTCGAAGGAGGTTATCATAATGAGCGAAAGCAACGATAAAGGAAAAATCAACTTAGCGGAAGCTATCCGTAAAAAACTGGAACAGAAGAAGCAACAATCTTCCTCCAAGCCTGGATCCACATTTCAGGCCGGTTCCGCCAAACCGCTAAAAAGCCAAAATAACAAAAAGCCTAACAACCAACGCCGTCGTACTGGCGGATCTTAGTATTTACTTATACTTAAACATAAACGGCTGCGAATCCCTCGGGGAAACGCAGCCGTTTATACGTTCGTCCTGCCTGATAGGATGGATTAGAACTCTTCAAATTCATAATTGCTTCTCTTTAATGTACGATTAGCCAGCTGAAAACATGCGCTTTGGGAAACCTTAAGGGCTAAAGACTCCTGTCTTGGAAACCCCGCATACACCCCGTAGAATTCTACTTGTTAATAACTTTTCAAAATTGAAATTATAAAGACAGCTACCCTGATCCTAAAAGGATTAGTGTAGCTGCTTCATGGATTCCTTCCGCATAGCGGAAATTAAATATTATACTTCTACAGGATACATGCGCTGGCGCATTTCCTTAATTTCTGGATTCTCCAAATATTCATCGTAGCTCATGGAGCGATCAATTACACCTGTAGGTGTAATCTCGATGATGCGGTTAGCAATGGTTTGGATGAACTGATGGTCATGGGAAGTGAATAGAATCGTGCCATCGAAATCGATCAGCCCGTTATTCAGTGCCGTGATGGATTCCAGATCCAAGTGATTGGTTGGTTCATCGAACACAAGCACGTTCGCGCCGTTGAGCATCATTTTGGCCAGCATACAGCGAACCTTCTCGCCCCCGGACAGCACACTTGCTTTCTTCAGTGCTTCTTCTCCGGCGAACAACATACGGCCCAAGAATCCACGCAGGAAAGTTTCGTCCTGATCTTTTGAATACTGGCGTAGCCATTCTACAAGATTCATTTCCACACCATCGAAATAGCTGGAGTTGTCTTTCGGGAAATACGCTTGAGTTGTAGTTACTCCCCATGTATATTCGCCCGCATCCGCTTCTTGCTCACCCATGATCACATCAAACAGCAGTGATTTAGGCTGGGAGTAAGGGCCTACAAAAGCAATCTTATCCCCTTTATTTACTACAAAGCTAATTTCATCAAGAAGCTTTTCACCTTCAACCGCTTTGGACAATCCGCTGACTGTCAGCAATTGTTTACCCGCTTCACGTTCTGGTTTGAAGTTAAGGAACGGATATTTACGGTTGGACGGACGAATGTCGTCCAGTGTAATTTTCTCAAGTTGCTTCTTACGTGATGTCGCTTGTTTAGACTTGGAAGCATTGGCCGAGAAACGCTGGATAAATGCCTGCAATTCCTTGATTTTATCTTCCTTCTTCTTGTTCGAATCACGCTGCAAAGCTTGCGCAAGCTGACTGGACTCATACCAGAAGTCGTAGTTGCCGACGTACATCTGGATTTTGCCAAAATCAATATCCGCAATATGCGTACATACTTTATTCAGGAAGTGACGGTCATGGGATACGACGATAACAGTACCTTCATAGTCCATGAGGAAGTTCTCTAACCAGCCAATAGATTCGAGATCCAAGTGGTTGGTAGGCTCATCTAGCAGCAGGTTATTTGGACGGCCAAACAAGGCTTGCGCCAAGAGTACCCGTACCTTTTCATTGCCGCTCAGTTCGGCCATTTTTTTGTCATGCAGTTCACGCATAATTCCGAGACCAATCAGCATGGCAGCTGCATCTGGCTCAGCATCCCAGCCGTTAAGCTCAGCGAACTCACCTTCAAGCTCTCCTGCACGCAGGCCATCCGCTTCTGTGAAATCGGACTTCGCATAAAGCGCGTCCTTTTCTTTCATAATTTCATAAAGACGTGTATGACCCATAATTACGGTCTCAAGTACTGGGAATTCATCATACTCAAAATGGTTCTGTTTGAGTACTGCGAGACGTTCGCCCGGTGTAACATGTACCTCACCGGTATTTGCTTCGATCTCACCAGACAGAATTTTCAGAAAGGTTGATTTACCGGCACCATTGGCACCAATCAAACCGTAGCAGTTACCAGGGGTGAATTTTATGTTTACATCTTCAAAGAGAGCGCGTTTTCCGTAGCGGAGTGTTACGCCGCTTGTGCTAATCATTACGCATTACCATCCTTTTCACTTAGGGTTTCGGCTCATTATAGCATAAATAGAGAGCAAAAAGCCCGTAAAATAGCCTTTTCAGCTGTTCTCTCCAATACTAAAGTTATTCCAGCTGCTGTACAGAGGTCGCCAGTTAGGAGGAATTTTTTCAATTATTGTCCAGTTATGCGATTCTCGGGTTGTATAATAAGCGTTTCGCCATAGCTGAGCGTACGGATTCTTTCTTCAGAAATACCCTGTTTAAGCCGGGCACTTTCCATCCGATCCAGCGCTTCCCGGGCCGTATCATCAGCAAGTCTATAGGTGCCGTAATGCATCGGAATCATGGTCTCCGCTCCAACATCTACAAATGCTTGTATAGCCTCTTCAGGGGTTACATGCTGCGAGGTCATGAACCACTCCGGTTCATAAGCTCCAATCGGCATGAGTGCAACATGAAGCTTATAGCGGCTCCCAATCTCCTTAAAACCCGGAAAATAACCGCTATCTCCTGCGAAATACAGGTTAGGGGGCAGCTTGTCGCTATCCGATTCGATCGGCTGCAGAATGTATCCTCCCCAATGAGAAGTATTCGTGTCCCAAGGTGTTCTCCGCGTCCAGTGCTGAGTCGGCACAAAGGTAAGCTTAATTTTACCTAGCGTATTTTCCTGCCACCATTCCATTTCTATGCAGTTGCGAAATCCTTTGCGGAGCATCTTTCGTTTCAAGCCTATAGGAACAACAAGGGTTGTCCCTGCTCTATATAATTTACGGATAGAAGCCATATGCAAGTGGTCATAATGAGAGTGCGAGATCAGAATCAGGTCAATGGGAGGCACTTCGCTGAGCGGAATCCCGGGTTGCCCCAATCTTTTCTCAAAGCCTAGTCTTCTCGCCCAGATTGGATCAGTAATGATATTCATCCCTTCATATTGAAGGAAAAACGTTGAATGCCCAATCCACGTAATGGTGGTCTCCAGGCGATTCTCCGCCAGATAAGCTAACCTCGGCGGCGTACTTGGCACTACATATGAATAATCTTTTTTCTTCCGTCGACGTTCCTCCCGCCACTTACGAAACTCTTTAAGTGTTTTATCGGTACTCACATTGTCGAGGTTATTGTAGCGAAATTTAGCCATAGAGCACCTCATCTTTAGAAGTTTGCAGAGCATGCTTTACTTTAGCGAATATAATACAACTATATTGAACGGCAGAGTATTTTGCAAAATATACAAGTTACTTGGTAATGGTGCGCCCTTTTTCCGCAAAATATCTAAGTACCCTTTTGTGTTTCACGCCAGAAATGAGATAATATGTGTATAAAGTATGGCGGTGCATATACCGTTCAAGGGGGAGCTACGTATGAAGATTACTTTTATTGAACCGACTCCAAGTCCAAATACGATGAAGCTTCATTTGGACGAAAGTCTGGAACCTGGAATTCGCAGAACCTATACACCAGAAAGTGAACGTTCCGCACCGGCCTGGGCGCGCGAAATGTTAACGATACCGGGCGTTATTAGCATCTATCACGCTGCTGACTTTGCAGCGCTCGAACGCAAGGGCAATGCGGATTGGGCAGCGATTCTAAGAGAAGTCCAGAACCGCTTCGGCAACAGCGAAGGCTTAAATGACGATTGGAATCTTGCCGATGAGAACGCTGGCGCTCATTTCGGCGAAGCTCAAGTCTTCGTCCAGATGTTCCGCGGAATTCCGCTGCAAATCCGCGTTAAGACCGGCGCGAATGAAGAGCGCATCTCCTTAGCAAACCGCTTCACGAAGGCGGTTATGGATGTGGCTAGCGCCGTGATGATTAAAGAGCGTAAGCTCACTGATTACGGCGTGCGTTATGGCGAGCCCGCGGAGATTGCACGCGAGGTGGAGCAAGAGGTCGAAGCGGCGTATCCGCAGGAACGCCTCGACTCTCTCGTGCAGCAAGCCATTGCGCACGGCGCCGAAGGCGAGTTCGTCGAGCAAAGACGAACGCGCAGTCAGGATGAGCTGCTGCGAGACCTGAAGCATGAGGATTGGCGCGTGCGCTACGCCGCGCTGGAGGATCTTACGCCGACGGCGGAGCTCCTGCCGGAGCTTAAGGCGGCGCTGCACGATCCCAAGCTGCATATTCGCAGGCTTGCGGTCGTGTATCTAGGCGACCTTCGCACGCCTGAAGCGATGGAGCTGCTCTATGAGGCGATGGCAGACAGCGCGCCAGCCGTGAGACGTACGGCAGGCGATACGCTGTCCGACATCGGCGATCCTGCCGCCACGCCAGTGATGACGGCGGCACTGACAGATAAGAGCAAGCTTGTCCGCTGGCGCGCAGCTCGTTTCCTCTATGAGGTGGGCACATCCGATGCCCAAGAAGCGCTGTCAGTTGCGGCGGAAGATCCGGAATTCGAGGTTGGACTTCAGGCCAAAATGGCTTTGGAACGTATCGCTTCCGGTGAAGCAGCGGCGGGTACCGTTTGGCAGCAAATGTCAGAGCGTCGTCGCAGCTAACATTCCCTACCGGATTTTGTCATTGCTTGACTTGCGAACTTGCTTTATACTAATTCCTGTTGTTTATAAATGAATGAAGTAAAGATAGCCTCGTCATACTAAGATGAGGTAGAGGTCGCGGATATAAAGAGTACGCGCGTGGAGACGTTAGAGCCGTCTATGAATCGCGTCGAAAGGAATATCTGCCGAAGTCTGCACTGTCGCTCTTACAGCGGTGCAGGCTGGGGCCGTTGCCGAAAGGCACGGAACTGTCACATTGTATAACCTGCATAAGCAGCAGGTCATAATGTGTTGCGCTATCTTCACAGGGAGTATGATGCGGAGCTGTATAGATGGAAACCGCAGATATAGTCTGCGGTTTCTTTGTGTTTACAGAATTTGTATATTTAGTGTTTGTCCATAACCTTATGGAGACCACCAAATACACTCTCCCGCTCTGCGGGAGGAAGCAGCTCAGCACTCCCCGTTCATGAATTGAAAGATTAGATCATAAGGAGTGTCAAATCATGCAGGGCAAGCAGCAAAATCTAGCACAAGGCAACGTAAGTAACCCGCCTGAGCTAAAAAAATCATTTAAAGCAAGGCATTTGACCATGATTGCGCTTGGAGGATCTATTGGTACTGGACTCTTCCTGGCCAGTGGTGGCGCTATCGCTTCAGCCGGACCCGGTGGAGCACTTCTAGCCTATACGGCTGTTGGTGTTATGGTTTATTTCCTCATGACCAGTCTGGGAGAGCTCGCTACCTATTTGCCGGATTCGGGCTCATTCAGCACTTACGGCACGCGTTTCGTCAGCCCCGCTTTTGGGTTCGCCATCGGCTGGAACTTCTGGTATAACTGGGCGGTTACGATTGCAGCAGAATTGTCTGCCGCCACCGTCATTATTAAATATTGGTTCCCGGACAGTCCCTCCTTTCTCTGGAGTCTCGTGTTCCTGCTGCTGATGTTCGGTCTTAATTTCCTATCTGCTCGTGGATACGGAGAATCAGAATATTGGTTTGCCATTATCAAAATTATTACTGTTATCGCCTTCCTTATTGTCGGAGTTTTGATGATTTTCGGAATCATGGGCGGAAAAGCCGTAGGCTTCAGCAATTTCCAGATCGGGGGCAGCTCGTTCCACGGTGGCTTCTTCGCTTTCGTCGGTGTCTTTATGGCTGCGGGATTCTCCTTCCAAGGCACCGAGCTAATCGGTGTTGCAGCAGGTGAGAGTGAGAACCCTCGCCGTAACGTACCTATTGCTATTCGCCAAGTCTTCTGGCGTATATTAATCTTTTATATCCTCGCTATACTAGTAATCGGAATGCTGATTCCTTACACGAATCCAGATCTGCTGCGCGGTGGTATTGATGATATCGGAGTCAGTCCGTTTACGATCGTATTTAATAAAGCAGGACTTGCTATTGCCGCATCCGTCATGAATGCTGTCATTCTCAGCTCCGTATTGTCAGCCGGGAACTCGGGAATGTACGCCTCCACCCGCGTCCTGTACGCTATGGCTAAGGATGGAATGGCTCCACGTGCTCTAGGCAAGCTTAATCGCCGCGGTGTTCCTGTTGGTGCTTTGCTCGTGACCACAGCCGTTGGTATGTTAGCCTTTTTAGCATCATTCTTTGGTGATGGTGCTGTATACAACTGGTTGCTTAATGCTTCCGGTATGTGTGGATTTATTAACTGGCTCGGCATCGCTGTCTGCCATTATCGTTTCAGACGCGCCTTTATAGCTCAAGGTCATTCCCTTGATGAGCTGCCTTACCGGGCTAGATGGTTCCCGTTTGGGCCTATATTTGCCTTAGTACTTTGTACGGTAGCCATCCTTGGCCAGAATATGGGTGCCTTCTCAGGTGGAAACATCGACTGGTACGGTATTGCCGTTTCCTATATCAGCCTGCCATTATTCGTCTTGATTTGGGCCGGCTATCGCTTCTTCCGCAAGAGTAATATTATTCCTTTGGAAAAATGCGATCTTAGTACTCACCCAGAATAAACTGACTCCGCAAAAAAGGGATATCCAGAAGCCTGAAAGGCTGCAGGATATCCCTTTTTATATAAATCAATCTAGTATATTCAACTCCTGATTTTACTTAGCCCTTTACCTATTCCCAAATCACATACACTTTTAGATCACCCGTATTATCAAAAGAAGTGCTAGAATAAGACACTTCCTCTAGTCCAAGTTTATATAACTCCTGTAGATCATTCTTCAACTGGGTTCCACTACCGTGATAACGGAATAATAAAGATCCCTCTCCTGAAGCGACAGCCTTATTCGCCAGCTGAATTAAATCTGCTGCTGAACGTACAATCCGTTCCTCGGCATACAGCTCATAATTAAGGTCCTTCTGAAGCTGCTTATACACCCCGGCGCTCTGTCCTCCACGCTCTACAAGTGCTGACAAGGTCTTATAATAGGCAACCGAAGCTGCCGGATAAGACTTCGTCCAGCTATGGTCCTGACGCATTTGTGCATCCGTCTTCAAGTAATACGCGGTGCTTACCACGCCGGCTTTATCAGGTGTCGGGTCATCCCAAGTTGTGTCGAGATGATACCATCTCCCTTCGAGCAGCACTAGATTCCAAGCATGAGACTGGCTGCGTCCTCCCGGCTGTTTTGCAGTGCCCTCGACGATTTTATTACTGAATCCCGCTTCCTTGAGCAGCTTATAGGTCAACAGCGAATACCCTTGGCAAACGGCACTGCCACTCTTCAGGCCTTCATAAGCCGTATATTTACGATAAGAGGTATCATACTTCAGACGCAGCACCACCCAGTCGTGGATAGCCTTAACCTTCTGATGATTATTCATGCCCGGTGTAATGATCTTCTTGAGCGTTGCCTTTACTTCTTTGTTCACAAAAGCGGTCTGCTCCAGCGTTTCCAAGTATTTCACTTCTACCGTAACCTTTACAGAACTTTTGCTCCCTCGATAAGTGTATCCGTAGCTGTCTATGATGTAATACAAATAGGGATCGCTATTCATCGCTTGATCTAGACCCGTTTGTATCTGTGTTTTTAAATTCGAGGTTTTCCCCTCATAAGTAAAAGTGATAGTCTCTCTACGATTATTCATCGCACCGGTTAGCTTCTGGGCAATTTCACTCACAGAACGAACGGTCGGTGAAGTCGTGGCCGCATAAGCATGCCCCCAGGTCCAATACAATGTCGGGGGAATGGCTGCGCAAATAATCACTCCTCCAAGAATGATTTTTGCCAACGTGAAGCGTTTTTTCCACATAATTATTCTGATCCTCCGGCTCCTACAGACTTATTCAAAACCCTCCATTTAATAGATAATGAAGACTTGGGCAAAAAAAGACTGTTCTCTGTAGAATAATTCTACTCTGAGAACAGCCTCTAAGCCAGATCAATATGAATTATTTCTTTAGGGGTGTAATGATATAAGTCTCTCCTATTACTGTTTCAAATTCCAGCCCCGCTCCTTCAATCTGTGTACCATCCGGTTTTTGAATGAGCAAAGGCTGGTGTTGAACAATTCTGCAGGATCGGCCATGAGTCGAGGTAACCTCTGCCCTAGTTAAACAGCCCCCGCTCCATTCTATAGTCATGACAAAGCCACCACGTGCCACCAACCCTTTCACGCTGCCTTCAGACCATTCCTCTGGAAGAGCAGGTAATAGTTCCAGACCCTCCTGATGACTCTGCAAAAGCATTTCTGCTATTCCGGCTGTAGTGCCGAAGTTTCCATCAATCTGAAACGGAGGATGATTTCCGAACAGGTTCGGCAAACTGGAATCTTGCAAAATGCGACGTAGACAGCTAACCGCACTCTCGCCATCCTTCAGACGCGCATAAAGATTAAGCAACCATGCTGCGCTCCAGCCTGTATGGCCACCTCCATGTTCTATGCGTTTCTTCAGTGTTAAGGCTGCCGCCTCCGCTAGCTCTGGTGTGGAGGAAGGGCTAATTACGTTCCCAGGGTACAGGTCATACAAATGAGAAACATGACGATGCCCAGGCTCTTGTTCAGCAAAATCCTCATTCCATTCGCGGACAGTTCCGTCCGGTGCGATCCCTTGGTGGGCAAGCTGTTTCTGTTTCTCCATAAGCTCCTGACGCAGCTCTACATCGGTATTTAAAATATCAGCAGCCTGAATGCAGTGCTTGAACAACTCAGCGATAAGCGATAAATCCATAGCTGAGCCAGCCGAGACACTGCATGGTGTGCCGTCAGCAGTCAGAAATACATTCTCTGGCGAGGTAGACAGACCTGTGGTCCATCTTCCATCAGGCAGCTCTACTAGCCAATCCAGACAAAACAATGCGGCTCCCTTTAATATGGGATAAGCTGTGCGCAAATAGTCCTCATCTGGACGAAAAGCGTAACGCTCCCATAGATGGCGAGAGAGCCATACCCCGCCCATCGGCCAAAAAGCCCACATCGCCTTACCGTCTGATGGAGAAGTCATCCGCCACAAATCGGTATTATGGTGTACTGTCCAGCCACGTGCGGCATAATGAATACTCGCTGTACGGCTGCCAGCCACGCTAAGCTCCGTGATAAAATCTATTAAAGGTTCATGGCATTCGCCCAATCCGCATAACTCGGCTGGCCAATAATTCATTTCGGTGTTTATATTTGTCGTATAATTGCTGTTCCATGGTGGCTGAATATAGGGATTCCAAATGCCCTGCAGATTCAGAGCTTGCGTCCCCGGCCGTGAGCCAGCAATCATCAGGTAGCGGCCATACTGGAACAGCAACGCTTCCAGTTCAGGATCTGCCTGTCCTTCGCGGTATTGTACCAGGCGCTCATCAGTCGGAAGCTCTCCTCGGGAAGCAGCAGATGCAAGCGTCAGCTCCACACGGTGGAACAAGGATTGATGATCCTCTAAGTGGCGCTGCTTAAGCTCTGCGTATCCTTTAGAGGCTGAAGCTAACTGCACTAGGCACAACTCCGCTGGCAGCTTGCCACCGCTTCCCGGCATCCGGTCATACCCGGCATAATCGGTTGCCGCAGCCAGACGAAGGGTAATGGAGTGCGCGCCAGAAATCAACAGCGAGCCGTTCTCCGCTACACAAGTCCCACCTTCCGTCTGGATCTCCATAACCGCAGCAAAACTTATGCCAAGCCCCTCTTCATATAATACGGCACGCGGGTGATCCCCTACGTAGTTATCAGCCACATGCGACGGGGCACGGCCAGTCATAATCAGCATGCCATCCGGAGTAATCTCCGAGTTGAAAGGATGTGGTGATGCCAGATCCGCCCAGAAATCTGGCAGAGTAGCTTGGCCCTCCCCCCCCTCAGCACGGATATAAAGAGCTATAATGTCATCCGGTCTGCTGGCCAATACTTCACGTACGATCCTTACACCACCGGCAGTATAGGTTACCGTAGCCAACGCCTGATCCAGATCAAGCTCTCTCCGGTAATCCTCTACAGGACCTGCAAAATTAAACTTCAATCGCAAATCTCCAAGCGGTTGATAGGATTCCGTCCGGCTGCCTAACATTTTGGCGTCCACCAGTGCTTCTGCTTCCTTGTATTTCCCCTCTGCAACTAGCTGTTTAGCTGGAGCCAAATGCCGCAGTGCCTCATAGTTGGCTTTATCCCGCGGGAAACCTGACCATAGAGTGTCTTCATTTAATTGAATCCGTTCTTCTTCGATTCCACCAAAGACCATGCCGCCCAGCCTGCCGTTACCTACGGGCAGCGCCTCTTCCCATACAGCCGCCGGCTGCTTGTACCATAACTCATGCCGTCCGGAGTTCTTGCTCTCTCCCATGTATATTCCTCCTGTCCTGTTATTACCGGTGAAAAGCAATCAGCGGGAGGCCCGGACTTTCGTTCGGACTTCCCGCCATCTTCATGCTTTTATTGGATTAGACGAAATTTAATAATTAATCATTCCAAAGTTTCACGCGTTGTTTAACCAGCTCTTCACGCAAATCTTCAGCTTTCGTTACACCAGCTTTATCAAGCTCAGCCATGTAAGCATCCCAAACTTTATCGAAATCAGCTGGTTTAGACAAGATTGCTTCTGGGATCCGTTTCCAACTGATATCCTTCAGCTTGTTGTCAAGAACGACAATTTCGCTATCCCCAGGAATCGTGATGTTCCATGCTGCGCCCCAAGGTTTAACTTTGAACTCATCTTCACTTGGGAAGAGGTCTTTCCAAGTTGTTGCTTTGTAAGCAGCAAGTGTTTCTTTTTCAACCGCATTGTAACCTACAGTTACTTGCTCAGGGAAACGAGTTGTGTAGTAGTTACCAGATGGATCCAATACACCGTCGCCATAGTGAGCGCTCAGCAATGCATAGTTTGATCCGACATTACCCAAACCAGTTTCTTTTTGGAAGTTGGTAGTGTCATTATATTTACGGTCGTTCACATCTTCAGGAATGACACGTTTGCCATCAACAACATTGTAGTGTTTGCCTTCAATACCCCAGTTAACCAATACTTGACCTTCGTCGGAAGCCAGGTAGTCCAGGAATTTAATTGCACGAACTGGATCTTTAGCATCTACGCTGATCCCAATTCCGTTACCACCCATGAAGCCTGTAGGCCAGAAGGAAGTTTCTTTGTACTCCTCAGACAAGGTTACAGGATAGTGTCCATAGCCTTGATCCAGCTTGCCTTCAGCTTTCAATGCTCTTTCTCCATCGCCATAACCCCAGTCTTGGTCAATCAAACCAATAACGCGGCCGGTAGCGATTTTAGCTTTGTACTGATCATACTTTTGAACGAAACTTTCTGGATCAAGCAATCCGATATCGTTCATGTGGTTGAGCCAGCGGAAATATTCTTTTTCAGCCGGACGACGGAAGTGATAAGTTACTTCTTGGGTGTCGATATCAATCGCATATTCACCATCGTCAGGAGAACCAGTAGTAATAAATGCTGGGTTAGTTACTGTAATGTACATGTACCAATCATCTGCATTCAGAGTCAGGCCGATGTTTTTGTTACCATTTTCATCGGTAGGATGTTTTTCCAGGTAAGCCTTGATTACGTTCTCATAATCTTGAACAGTTTTGATTGCAGGATATCCAGCTTCTTTAACAGCACGGTGCTGTAGTTCAAATCCGCCACCAGCATCAAAATATTTGTTGTCCACACCTGCATAGGTAGGGATGGCATAAATCGCATGATCATCGTCACTGTAACGTGAACGTTTCATGCCTTCTTCGCCCAATACTTTTTTGATATTCGGAGCATATTTTTCAATCAGGTCTGTTAGATCAAGCATTGCACCTGCATCTACCAGCTTGCTGACATCAGTCTTAGCACTGATCAAATCCGGATATTCGCCGCTCGCTGCGATCAAGGCTACTTTTTGTTGAGGATCACCAACTGCATATTCAGCATTTAGGGTTACTCCCGTTTTTTCCGTAATCACTTTACCAACTTCATCTTGCATACCTGTCCAGTTCGGGTTAGGGTCTGCACTGAAGAAGGTCATCGTGAGCGGGGAAATATCCTCAGCCGCATTGGTCGCATTTCCAGCATTAGTTGCATTGCCGCCTGTATTTCCAGCTGCAGCATTACCATTGTTGCCATTGTTACCGCCGCAGCCTGCAAGCACACCGAGCAGCATAATAGAAGTGAGCGTTAATGCCGTAGCTTTGGCTTTTATCTTTCTATTACTTCCCATTAAATAAACCCTCCTTAAAATTGTTTATCTATCGTATCACAGGTGAAGACCTGTTAATACTTTACCCAGCTTGCCAAAAGAAAACGGATACACAATAGGTTTTAAGCATAGGGGAGACTAAGCTCCCCCGTTAAACTGTGATTAGCTCTTCACAGCACCAAGTGTCATACCTTTAACAAAATACTTCTGAATGAACGGATAAACCAACAGGATCGGTACGGTTACGACAATCGTAATCGCCATTTTGAGCGACTCCGGCGAGACCTGATTGGAAGCCAGCGAAGCAATGTTGGAGCGGTAGTCGCCTCCGTTACCACTGGTTGTGGTCTGTAGAACCTTCATCAATTCATATTGCAATGTGGTCAAGTTAGGGCTTGAACCATTGTACAGATAAGTATCAAACCAAGCATTCCATTGACCTACTGCTAGGAACAGCGCGATCGTTGCTAGCGCTGGCTTCATCAATGGCAGAATAACGCGGAAGTAGATAGTAAAGTCATTGGCTCCATCCAGCTTCGCCGATTCCTGCAGCGCATATGGCAGGCCGTCGATGAAGGAGCGGATAACGAAGACGTTAAAGGCACTAACCAGTCCAGGCAATACATAGACTGCAAAGCTGTTCATCATATGCAGATCCTTGATCAGCATATAGATTGGAATCATTCCTCCTGAGATATACATGGTCATTGCCAAGAATGTGGAGACAAACTTGCGACCTGCAAAGTCAGGGCGGCTGATCGTAAACGCCAGCATCGAGGCACTGATCAGTCCGAACAAAGTACCGATAATTGTCCGCAAAGCGGATATTTTAAACCCGGTGATTAATCCGGAGAAAGTGAAGATCTTTAGGTAATTGTCCCAGGTAAAATCCCGGGGATAGATGGTCACTCCACCGCGCACACTGTCCACTGAATCATTCAGTGAGATGGCAAGCACGTTCAAAAACGGATAAATCGTGATTACAACCACGAACAGTACTACAAAATATACAAAGAAATCAAAGATCCGGTCTGACCATGACTTTCCGGTGATAGCTGAATTTCCCACTGTAACGCTCTCCTTTCATGAAAAGGGCAATTTACTGCCACGATTGGGTAGAAGGGCCTTCTGTGCTACAGAAGGCTCTCTTTTGTTGTACGTTTGAAGATTCCATTAATCGTAAACAGTAGAATTACACTGATCACTGAGTTGAATATATTGATCGCAGTACCGTAGGAATATCTCGCCATGCCCAGTCCGTATTTCAGTGAATACAAGTCTAGCACTTGAGAATAGTCGGTAACGAGGTTGTTTCCGAGCAAGAATTGCTTCTCAAAGCCGATATTGAGCAAATTACCCACCGACATAATGAGTAGTACAGTAATTGTTGGGCGAATACCCGGAAGTGTAATATGCCATACCTGACGAAGCCTGCTGGCACCGTCTACCCGGGCCGCTTCGTACAATTCAGGCCCAATACCTGCGATAGCTGCAAGGTAGATGATGGCGTTCCATCCGGTCTCTTTCCAGACATCCGATAAGGTAACGATTCCCCAGAAAAGATGGCCCTGGGCCATAAACTGGATAGGTGCGTCTATGAATCCTATTCCTAACAAGATATCGTTTACAAGACCATTTTCACCAGATAACATTTTAGTTACAATCCCCGCTGCAACCACCCATGATACAAAGTGGGGCAAATACGAGACTGTTTGAGCAAATCTTTTAAAGAAGCCAAGACGCACTTCATTGAGCAATATTGCAAACGTTATTGGAAAGATAAATCCTGCGACTAAGCCCATTCCACTCATCGCCAGCGTATTACGCAGCGCCAGAAGGAATTGCGAGTCACTGAACAGTGTCTTAAAGTGTTCAAAACCTACCCATTCTTGTTCAAAAAAACCACGTGCGGGCTTGTACTTTTGAAAAGCCATCGTCCAGCCCCATAACGGGAGATAACTGAAGACGAATGCCCAGATCACAAAAGGTATCGACATCATCCATAGGTACTTTTGATTCTTAAAGCTTCTCCAAAACCGTCCTCCTGAAGCAGGCTTTTTGTTGCGTGTTCGGGTATCCGGCGGGATTTGAGAAGTTACTGTGTCCGCTTTCATAAAGCCCCTCCTCTCTATGTCTATATTCTAAATCTCTGTAAGCGATTGCAGTACCCTATAAATTCGACCTAAAATCAGGTGAAAATTAGAGATTTAGAGCCCAAATAAAGCGGATACATCGTTGAAAACACTGAAAACAAACATGAATTTACTGAAAATAAAATTAAGTGAAATTATTTGATTTCATAAATCAATACGATACTTAATCCCCTGTCTATTTCACACAATTAATACTTCATCCCATAATTAAAAACGCCCCGAGCTAACGTTCTATGAGTGAACGTGGCCGGAAGCGAAGGCGCGGACTGAAATGACCTTATTTAAGCAAATTGCACATCTTATTGGGTTAGGCGGACTATAAAGACCTTATTCACTTAAAAAACCACCTTTTGGAGAACATTTGCAGCTAATAACGTACATGGAGTCCGATAAATCGAAATCGGACTCGAAATAGCCCAAATAACGACTCTGGAGTCCGTCATACCCGCGAATGAAAACTATAATATGCTCTCAGATGAGGCGTAACAAGTATACCCGTAACCCCTGCCCTGCTCCTCAACGAAAACCTCCGTATGGTTCAATTAAAATTAATTACTTTAATATCATCTTAGCTAGAAAATATTACCTGATACATCAGTACTTCAACTATTTCAGATACATATTCCTTATACGCACATGCCGAGTCGACATTATCTGTTGTACCTGCAATTTCTTTTCCTAAAGGAGGGTAATAGGAGAGCAATGAAAAACAAAAACATCAAGATATTATTATTGATTATTGCTGCAGTATTATTGACACTAAATTTATTTCAATTCAATAACAACGTAAGTCATAACAGATTAATGGATAGGCTGGACCTGAATCTGACATCAGAACTCGACGGTCTAAGAGTGGAATTAGAACGATCCTCAACACCAAGCATTCTTGCTGTAGAGCAAGCGAGTAAAGTTGCTGCCCTTTCGACGTATTCAACATTAGGGTTCGATTATGGATATACCTTGGAAACCAGAATACATGACAAATATGTACAAAATGAACCTTATAAAGAGATGGATCAAATTCAAGAGTTACTTCTGGCCCTTCTAAAGGACCCTGCAAATCAAGAATTGCAACAAAGATTAGATTTATTATTAGTGAAGTAGCTTTAATGTAAGAAAAAAAGCCACAGCTAAAGCTCAGGTTATACCTGAACTGCAACTGTGGCTTTTTGGGCTTCTATTTTAGATGTTTTTGCGAAAAGAACTTGGGGAGAGTCCTACATATTTACGGAACTTGGCGTTGAAGTAATCGGGGTTCATGTACCCAACTTTCTCGGCCACCTCATATACTTTCATGCCTTGCGCGAGGAATTGCTTCGCCTTCTCAATCCGCACTTTGTCCACATACGTATTGAAGTATTCCCCGGTAGTGTTCTTGAACATTTTACCTAGATATGCGCTGTTGTAATTAAATAACTCAGATAAGGTCTCAAGCTTAAGGTTCTCATTGTAACGGCGGTTGATTAGCTCCGTAATTTTTTTGATCTCATTCCCTTTGCTGCCACTGGACATTTGATCGGCGATCTCCGCCATGAAATTAACGGCCTGCTCTTGCAGGTCTGCCAGATAATGACTATGGTAGAGCTCACCGATCGGCGGGGAATGCTTAGCGGCATTGCTGCGAATCTCTGGATAGACCGGTTCGAGACGGGCCAACACCGTACTGAGAATCCGCACAAATGTATCTTTGATCTGCTGCTCCTCACTGCCCGCAGCCAGTAGCTCCGCACAGATCGTATCCACCAGCGGTTCAATGGCCGCGCGGCTTCCGGTTTCAACAGCAAGCATTAGGCGGCTCTCCGCATCCTGCCCTTCTTCGGTGTACGCCTCCGCCACTCCAGGAAACAACATACCGGAGAGATCGGCGCTGATCAGAATCCCTTTGCGGTAAAAGAATGCCCGGCGCAGCAGTTCACGCGCCACTTGAAAAGACTGTGCCGCCTCTTCTGGTCCAGCTACAGGGCCTCCCGTTGCTGCGCTGAAGTTGTATCCCTCGCGGCAAATTAAGGAAGCAAGCTCTTCCATCAGCCGCTCCTGTTCCTGCTTTCCTGGCAGCGGCTCTTGCAGCAGGAATCCAATATATGGCGGCATCGTGAAAAACATCCGCTCTTCACTGCTGCCAAAATACTGTTCTACCGCGGCCTTAACGGCCCGCTCCCCTTCCTCACTGCCGCCCGCAGGCGCGAGTAATTCGAGTAGGATCACTTCGACATGGTCTGATTTAAGACCCAGTGCTGCCGCCTGCTTAGCAGGATCATTCTCCCCCTCCTCCGCTGTTGAAGGCTGCAGCAATGTACGCAGCAGGCTTTCGCGATTACGGGCAGGCTCCTCTTCATTCCAGCGGCTAAAGCGATCTTCCTGAGCGATCGTGACTCTGAGTTCCTCCAAATAGTTGATTAGCTCTTCCTCATCCACCGGCTTCAGTAAATAGCCGTCAATGCGGTAAGAAATGGCTCGTTTAGCATACTCAAAATCCGCATGACCACTTAAAATTAGCACATGGCTGGTCGAGCCTTCCTCGCGCAGCTCACCGATTAACTCCAGCCCGTCCATACCAGGCATGCGGATATCCACCACAATCAGTTCCGGATAAAAAATATGATATTTCTCCTGAGCTTGCAAGCCGTTGGCGGCCGTAGCCACCACCGTATACCCTAGCTCTTCCCAAGGGATTAGAGCCCGAAGGCCTTCCCGCAGCTTTGGCTCATCATCAACAATCAATACTTTGATCATAGATTTATGTCCTCCATTGGAATACGAAACGTAATAGATGTTCCTTCATTCATCCGGCTTTCGATATTCAGTCCATATTCAACACCGTAGGATAACTTCAAACGGTCGTGTACATTGCGCAGCCCGATCCGTGCCTCTTCCTGCTCATCACGAACCTCAAGGGTATAACGGATCTGCTCCAGCTTGTCCGGAGTGATCCCGGCTCCATTATCGGTAATGGTAAAGACCGCATGATTCTGCTCACGCTTGATATTCACCGTAACCATTGCTCCATCCATCGTGTTGTCTAACCCATGAATCACCGCATTTTCCACAAGCGGCTGCACAATCAGCGGCGGGATGTAGAGTGATTCGACGGCAGGGTCTACAATAAATTGATATTTCAAACGATCCTCATAACGGAATTGCTGAATATCCAAATAACAACGAACCACTTCAAGCTCCTGGCTAAGCAAAATTTTACTTCTGCCTACCTCCAGATTACTGCGCATCATTTTGCCAAGAAGACGCACTACCCGTGCAATCTCCACTTGCCCTTTCATATGGGCCTCCATACGAATAGATTCCAGCGCATTGAACAAGAAATGAGGATTGATCTGGCTTGCCAGCATTTTAAAACGGATATCATTCTGTTTCTGTTCCAGCAGGCTGTTCTGGTCATTAGATTCCTGTACCTCGTACATCAAATCGTTAATACTCCGTACCATAGAATTGAACTGACGAGCTAACAGGGCAATTTCATCTTTGCCATCAATTTTTAATGAAGTGTCAAAATCACCCGTACTAACGCGGTTAATATGTCTGCTTAACTGCAATAATCGACGTGAAAATAATGAAGAGAAACTATATATGATTAAAAAGGCCAATAAAACGCTTACGGCAATCACGGTAATCGAAAGCTTAATCACCCGATTAGGTTCTTTGACTATACTATCAATAGAAAAAACAGAAATAATTCGCAGGGCGTTACGGCTGGCTTGTGGTTTAAGTTCTTCTATCACTATTTTGGAGGCTTCACCATCTACTTCTGCCTCATAGCTCCCGCTTCCTTGCCCCAAAAGCTTTGTATCAAAAGAAACATCTGCCAGTTTCTTTCCTGTCCGATCGCTCCGGTTCGCAGCAATGATATTATCCTGATCATCCACGATCATGGTATCAAATGATTCCTGGCTCAGAATTGAGGTTAGCTGGTGACTGTTTACATTAATAACGAGCACGCCAATTTTACTGGAGCCCTCCAGCTCGATTTTGCGGACAAGACTTAAATAATTCCGCTGATCACGCTCATCCTCTATATATTCCCAACCGACGAGGCTATCGTACCGCTGTGCTCTTTGATACCACTGGCTCTCCTTAATGGCAGACGAAGGATTGATCAGCTCCCAGTTGTTAAGCAGCGTAGCATTATCAGTGTATAAACGTATGTTGGATATGTCTTTATATAATCTTAGGTATTCACGCATATCAGTGTAATCCCGATAAGCCTCAACCACATCATAAGTGCTTACATACTGGCGTATGGCGAGTTTTTTCAGCCGGGCATCATTGGACAATCGATACGCTATATCTTGCGATACACCGATGACTTCTTCTGTTCTTTTTTTTACCCGATCTACGTTAATTGAAGCTTGCTCCAGTGCGTTCTCAAACGCCATGGTCCTCATCTCAATCGTAAGATAACCACCTACCAGTAATACCGGTAAAAGTGTAGTCAGTAAAAAAGCAAGCAGCAGCTTATTGCGGATTTTGATGTCATTCAGCACCTTAACAAACCATTGAAACATGGCCTTTCGCCCCCCGAAACCTTCACTATCTCATGTACAGGCTGCCACTACCTTGGAGATATTCCATACTTTACAGAAGAAAAATGAAAACGGCAACATTTTTGAATATTGCCGTTCATCACCTCTATAAAGAAGATGGTCTTTAAAAAGGCCTTCCGCCAGATGCGAAAGACCTCTTTTATATCAGACAGATTGATAAATGGCGTTTTATTGGCGATATGCAGCCAGCTTGTTATTCAATTCGCGGGTCTGGCCGTAAACTTCCTGATAGAGGTTGAATAGACCGTCATAGATTGCCGTTTGTTTCGGATCTGGTTTATAAACATCAGCAGGACGGATAAACGCTTCTGCACATTCCGCAAGGGATGTGAACCATCCGCTTCCATAAGCCGCCAGCATAGCTGCTCCCATTGCCGGACCCTGTTCACTTTCCAGCTTCACGATGGATGCATTGAAAATATCAGCCTGCATTTGCAGCCAAGCCTCATTTTTAGCTCCACCACCAATTGCAATGATCTCTGTAATCTCTTTGCCTGACTCACGTACAATCTCAATGGATTCACGCAGTGAGAAGGTAATGCCTTCTAATACTGCACGTGTAAAATGCGTCAACGTATGCCCTGAATCCATACCAATAAAGCTTCCGCGAATATTCGCATCTGGATGTGGTGTACGTTCTCCTACAATATAAGGTGTGAATAACAGGCCTCCGCTGCCAGCTGGAATAGAGGAAACTCCGCTTAACAGCTCATCAAAGCTTTTGTCCGCCGCAAAGGTTTCTTTGAACCACGTAAGGCTATGACCAGCAGCTAGTGTAACCCCCATAATATAGTAGGCATCTTTTTCACCATGGTTAAAGAAATGGACTTTGCCTTCGAGATTCAAATCTTTATTGCTCTCATAAGAAAGAACTACACCAGATGTACCAATACTGCACATGGTCCGGCCTTCTCCCAATACACCTGCTCCGAGCGCGCCACAAGCATTATCTGCACCACCAGCAAATACCTTCGTTGAAGATAAAAGACCTGACGCTTCAGCAATGTCCGGCAATAAAGTTCCAGTCTGTTCAAAGGATTCTACCAATCTAGGACAAAGAGAAAGCGGAAGTTCAAAAGCCTCTGCGATTTCTGCACTCCATTCTTTAGAACCTACATCCAATAGCAACGTTCCGGCAGCATCGGAGTAATCCATTGCATAATCACCCGTCAACCGATAACGAACATAATCTTTTGGCAGCAGGAACTGATGCGCCTGTGATAATACTTCTGGTTCATTCTCTTGAACCCACAGAATCTTAGGCAGTGTAAAACCTTCCAATGCTTTGTTTCTGGCGATATCGATCAACTTCGTTCCAAGCGTCTTCTCAATCTTACGGCATTGTGCAGTAGTACGGGTATCATTCCAAAGAATAGCTGGACGCAGCACTTGCCCTTCTTTATCTACCAGTACCAATCCGTGCATTTGTCCGGAGAAACTTAGACCGTCTACTTGAGAAGGGTCTATGCCTGATACTTCAATCAGACGGCGCAGGCTGACCAGCGTGCCCTTTACCCAATCTTCAGGATTTTGCTCACTCCAGTTCGGTTGGGGTCTGCTTAGCGGGTAGGACTCGGAATGCTCAAAAGCCACCTTCCCCTGCGGGTCCACTAGAACAGTCTTCACTGCACTAGTCCCCAAATCAACACCTATAACGTATTTCATTTTTGACCTCCTAAAAGTTTTGTTAGCATAGACTTCATTGAATTACTTCGAGCAAAACTTACTTCGTAAGCATCTTGCTTAGTTTTTACTACAAAAAGGGGGCTGCCGAAGAATGCTCTCTTCAGCAACCCCCGTTGCATTTGTTCAAACTCGACTCAAAGCCTAAGCTTCAAGCTCCCTATAAGGACTACTCAGCCAAGATGTATTGGTTAAGGGTAGCTCTCAGGTATTCTTGACGTCCGGATTGGTTAGGACGTGGGTTCTCATTGTTCAAAGCATATTCAGCCAAAGAAGCCAATGTTGCTTTACCGGAAACGATGTCTGCACCAACGCCTTCTGTGAAGCTGCTGTAGCGTTTGTCAATGAAATCTTCGAATACGCGATCTTCGATCAATTTAGCAGCAACTTTCAAGCCTTTTGCGTAAGTATCCATACCAGCGATGTGTGCCAAGAACAGATCTTGTGGCTCGAAGGAAGGACGACGTACTTTAGCGTCGAAGTTAATTCCGCCTTTGCCAAGACCGTCATTCTTCAATACTTCATAAAGAGTAAGTGTTGCATCGTAGATGTTTACTGGGAATTCATCAGTATCCCAACCAAGCAGTGTATCCCCTTGGTTAGCGTCAAGTGATCCAAGCATGCCATTAATACGAGCTACACGAAGTTCATGTTCAAAAGTATGACCTGCAAGCGTAGCGTGGTTAGCTTCAAGGTTCAGCTTGAAGTGCTTGTCGAGGTTGTATTTTTGCAAGAACGAAATTGTTGTTGCTGCATCGAAATCATATTGATGTTTAGTAGGCTCTTTTGGTTTAGGTTCGATCAGGAATTGACCATCAAAACCAATTTCCTTAGCGTAATCTACAGCCATGCTGAACAGACGTGCAATGTTATCTTGTTCAAGACCCATATCTGTATTCAGCAATTCTTCGTAACCTTCACGGCCGCCCCAGAATACATAGTTGCTTGCGCCCAGACGTTTACCAACTTCCAGACCTTTCTTCACTTGTGCTGCTGCATGTGCGAAAACATCAGCGTTAGGTGTAGAACCTGCACCGTGCATATAACGCGGGTTAGTGAACATATTAGCTGTATTCCACAGCAATTTCTTGCCGGAAGTCTTCATGCCTTGTTCAAGGATATCAACAATAGTGTCGATGTTGCTGTAGAACTCACGCAAAGATGCGCCTTCTGGTGCGATATCTACATCATGGAAGCAGAAGTAAGGCAGATCCATCTTGTCCATAAATTCGAATGCTGCTTCAGCGCGAGCTTTAGCTTTATCAAGACCACTCAATTTGTCCCAGCTGCGAATTGCAGTTTCAGCGCCAAACGGATCAGAACCGCCAGCAGTTAATGTATGCCAATAAGCCATTGCAAATTTCAGATGTTCCTCCATAGTTTTGCCGGCTACGACTTCTTTAGGATTGTAGAATTTAAATGCATAAGGGTTGGTGGAACGGCTTCCCTCGTAAGAGATTTTGTTCACTGTCTCAAAATAAGCCATTGTGTAATCCTCCTCATATTGTGCTACGCTAGCAAGCGTTTACAGCATCATCTTAACACATCTTTTTGACTTTGTATATTGGTTAAACAAAGTTTTTTTATAAAATTTCCGCCTCTTTAAGTCTCCCTTGCCTATCCGTTTAATATTCAAAAAATCCAATAAACATAGATTTCCTCTTTTCTGCCGATGTATTGCAATTTCCAGCACATCACTCTAGACTAAGTGGCATACAACAAAAGGGAACTATGCTAAAAAGGATGTGTGATTCGTGAAGGTTACCGGAGATCAGGCGCTGGTCAAAAAAATCAATAAATCGATCGTACTACATACTATTCGAAGGAACTCTCCGCTCTCGCGCGCCAAGGTTTCAGAGATGACCGGACTGAATAAAGCTACCGTATCCAATCTGGTGGCTGAGCTATGCGCTCAAGAATTAGTGACTGAAGTTGGACCAGGTCAATCCAGTGGCGGACGTAAGCCGCTAATGCTGCATTTTAACAGCATGGCCGGCAGTGTAATCGGTATAGAGCTACGGGTGAAGCAACTGACAGCCGTCTTATGTGATTTAAGTGGTGGCATTCTTTTCGAAAGCGATTTCTCCCTGGACAATCATGCTCTGCCTTATGTACTGGAACGGATGAAAAAAACAATTTCAGACTTGATTGATAAAGCACCTGAATCCCCATACGGTATCGTCGGCATCGGAGTAGGTGTCCCCGGGATGGTGGATGAGAACGGGGTTGTTCTTTTTGCTCCCAACCTTGGCTGGGAAATGGTCGACCTGCGGGGTATTTTGGAGGCGGAATTCGCGGTTCCAGTCACTATTGATAACGAAGCTAACGCAGGTGCACAAGGTGAACTGAACTTTGGGGCGGCAAAAGATGTTAGACATCTGCTCTATATCAGTGCGGGTTCAGGGATCGGATCCGGTATTATTATTGGCGGAGAGCTGTACAAAGGTGCAAGAGGATATGCCGGCGAGACCGGACATATGACGATTGAAGCACAAGGCAAGCCGTGCAGTTGTGGGAGCCGTGGCTGTTGGGAGCTATATGCCTCGGAGAAAACCTATGACCATTCCGAGTTCTCCCTCCCTGCTCATACCACACAAGAACTGGTCCGTTATGCAGCCGCTGGACAAGAAGACGCCTTGCACCACTTCTCATCTATAGGTGAATATCTCGGCATCGGAGTAACGAATCTAATCAATAGCTTTAATCCAGAGCTGATTGTCATCGGTGGAGCCTTATCCGAAGCAGAAGCCTGGTTAGGGGAGCCCCTTCGCCGGGTTGTAGCCGAGCGTACACTTCCTTATCATAAGCAGCAGCTCGAGATTACCTTCTCCAAGCTGGGCAGCCGAGGCACGATGATAGGCGCGGGGTTCTCTGCAGTTATGCATTTTCTAGGCGATATTCGGGTGACCGTTTAATGTAGTCTAATGGACAACGTTTTGCGGGACAGTTTCACGGGTGAAATTCAAGAGCGGATAGAATTGACGTAAAATTGCCGCATTTAGGTGGATCAAAAGTGCAGTAAAAGCAACTTAAATCCTATATAATAAAGGATAAGTTAGTGTGACATTTATCACTACAACCCCTTTTTTGAAATGGAGAGCGAGTCCATGACCTATGTTGATACGTCTGATATCTCGGCACAGATGTTCATCACTGTGTTGCTTTTTCTGCTCATTATTGCCCCTTTGATCAGTCTCGGTGTGCTCCGTTTTTTTCAAGCCAAAAAGAAATCAGGGTTCATTCTGATCGGCAGCGGTGTTGCTGTATACGTCCTATTTCAGATCATTACCTCTTTCACTCAAGCTTAAATTGAACTTTGCGATTTACATCATAAAAAATAGCCTCCGCATATTAGCGTCAGGCTATTTTTGTATACTTAGACCACAAAAAGATCACCTCCAAAATGGAAGCGACCTTTTGCAATTTCCTCACAGAAATATATTTAATTAAACAGTCGCCAATGCTTTGTCGAACTGAGTTTTATTCATCCCCACGATTTTGTGCTCACCAATTACAGTTACAGGAACAGCTCTCATTCCCATATCCCAAACCTGCTGCGCGTAATCATCATTCTGCTCAATATTACGCTCTTCATAGGCTACGCCTTTTTCACTCAAAAAGCTCTTCACCTGACGGCAATGTGGACAATTTGTTGATGTATATACAATTACATTTTCCATCATTAGACCTCCTATGGAAGATTACAGTTATGTTACAGAATAACCGCGCTATGTTCCAGACTTTCAATGTATTTCTCAGCATCCATAGCTGCCATACATCCACTGCCTGCTGCTGTAATTGCTTGTCTATAACGGGTATCCTGCACATCACCACAAGCGAATACGCCTGGGATATTAGTTTCAGAAGTACCTGGGTTAGTCATGATATAACCTTCAGTATTAGTTGTGATTTGTCCACCCAAAAATGCAGTGTTAGGATGGTGGCCAATCGCCACAAACACTCCGCTTGCTTCAATGATTTCTTCTTGTCCGGTCTCATTGTTCAGCACTTTTAGTCCACTCACGCCTTTGTCTCCAGAAGTTACTTCCAGAGGAGTACGATTCAGGCTCCAAGCTACTTTAACATTATCGCGAACGCGATCCTGCATGATCTTGGAAGCACGTAGCTCTTCACGACGGTGTACCAGCGTTACTTTGGAGGCAAAACGAGTCAAGAAACCCGCTTCCTCAAGCGCAGAATCTCCACCGCCAACAACCACGATCTCTTTATTACGGAAGAAGAATCCATCACAGGTAGCACAGGTGCTCACACCGCGTCCCACATTATCCTGCTCGCCTGGGATACCGAGGTATTTTGCCGTAGCGCCAGTCGAAATGATCAGGGTATCCGTCGTAAGAACACCCAATCCTTCAACATTAAGCTTAAAAGGACGCTCTCCAAGTTCTACACTGTTCACCCAACCCGTACGGAATTCCGCACCAAAACGTTCAGCTTGTTTACGCATATTATCCATTAAGTCTGGACCCATAATTCCATCAGGAAATCCCGGGAAATTCTCCACTTCTGTAGTGGTGGTCAATTGTCCGCCAGGCTGAGGTCCTTCGATTACTAGTGGGTTCAAATTGGCACGAGCCAAGTAGATAGCAGCAGTCAACCCCGCCGGTCCGGTTCCAACAATTATTGATTTATACATATCTATATCCTCCTTGAGTTAGACGGCAGTGACGTCGCTTCTTATTTAAAATAATTATAATGTAGTCTTAATTATGCTAACTGAAAGCAAAAATGTCAATAAGCCAGACTCCCTCAGGGAAAAATCATTTGTGAACAATTTAATTTTTGACAATAAATAATATACAGTAACATCACTGAACTCTTACCGCAACAATCGCAGCCCATTAAGAATAACCAATATCGTACTGCCTTCATGACCGATCACGCCAAAAGGAAGGGCGATGCCCTGCACAAAGTTACTGATCATCAGAACCGCGATTACTGTTACAGCAAAAATCATATTTTGCTTCACAATACGCTGTGAGCGCCGTGCCAATGAAATGGTCGAGGCGATCTCTTCAATATTATCATTCATAAGCACTACATCGGCGATCTCAAGCGCTGCACCACTGCCTTTCATGCCCATTCCCATACCAACAGTCGCTGTAGCCAGAGCAGGCGCATCATTCACACCGTCACCCACCATCACAACATTACCGTGCTCTTCACGAAGCGCCTTAATATGCTTTACTTTATCCTCTGGTAAAAGGTCGGCAAATACTAAATCTACTCCGGTTGAAGCCGCAATAACTTTTGCTGTAGCTTCCCGGTCACCCGTAAGCATAGCCACTTTAATCCCCAGCTCCTGCAGCTTCCGCACTGCGGCTTCTGCTTGTGGGCGAACTGTATCCTGCAATGCAATCATACCTGCAATATGCTCACCGTCCAAAATAATGGAGACAGTCTTCCCCTCTTCCGCCAACTGCTGCCGTTTAGTTCTCCAGAATGCAAGCTCAGAGTTCATCGCAGATGAAGTCAGCTCATCCAGTAAATTGGACTTTCCAATTTTCCAGAGATGCCCGTCAACTTGACCTTCAATTCCCCAGCCAGTGATGGTTTTACTTTCCTGCACTCCCCGCAGCTCCAGATATTCTTCCTCAGCTTTACGCACAATGGCTTCCGCCAATGGATGGCGTGACATATGCTCAATGGATGCGCTAATCGCCAGTAATTCTTCCCGGTTGTAGCCTTCAGCTGCAATAAAGTCTGTCACCTGCGGAGTTCCCTCTGTAAGGGTCCCTGTCTTATCAAAAGCTACAACAGAGGTCCGAGCCATATTTTCGAGGTGGACCCCACCTTTAAATAAAATCCCTTTTCGCGCACTTTTGGAAATGGCCGACAGCATCGCAGGCATAATCGATGAGACCAACGCACAAGGCGAGGCTACTACAAGAAAAACCATCGCTTTATAAAAGGTTGCGCTCCAGCTCCAGTCCAGCAAAAAGGGTGGAAGGAAAATAAGAGCCACAGTCGAGGCGACAACTACCCGTGCATAGATGGCTTCCAGTCTTTTAATGAATCGCTGTGAATTTGGAACATCCGTCTCTGCTTCTTCTACCATCTTAATGATCTTGGAAAAAAGTGTGTTCTCTGCTGATTTCGTTACTTCAATATAAAGTGGACCTTCTCCATTGACCGTACCTGCGAATACTTCGCTGCCGGCACATTTTTCAACAGGCACTGACTCTCCTGTAATGGAAGCCTGATCTACTGCCGATTCTCCTCTGTACACCTTACCATCTGCAGGAATAAGATCCCCTGGACGTACAAGCAACAGATCTCCAATTACTAACTGATCGATAGCTACCTCGTTCATGCTTCCTTTCTCAATCCGCATGGCTGTGGCAGGTTTCAAGGCCATAAGTGAGGAAATATCCTTCTTACTCCGTTCCATCGTATAGCTCTCTAGTGCTCCACTAAGCGCAAAAATAAAGATGAGCATAGCACCTTCATTCCAGTACCCAATGGTAGCTGCGCCTAGTGCGGCCGCAATCATCAGCAGGTTCACATCGAGATCACGTTCTTTGACGAGCGTCTCAACGCCTTCTTTGGCTTTGTTCCAGCCACCAATGGTATACGAAATAACATAAAGTACTATAGAGAAAACTTCTGACCAGCTGCCCATAACCCAAGCAAAAAGCATAAGCACTCCGCTGCCAAGCGCAGCCTGCATCTCGGAGTTGCTGAGCATGGCTCTCAGATCGAACCGGCGTTTTGGAGCGCCTGGTTTCTTCATGCTGCCGGAGATTGAGGTTTGCTGGGGTAAATGTTTTGATGTTGCTTGCATAATAATCACCATCCTGAAAGTTTTGTGTAGGATTACTTCATTGACTTCTCTTTGCAACAAAACTTGCTTCGGGAGCATACGTTTTGTTTTGTCTAAATGATAATGAGAGCCATTCTTAAGACCCCTAAAATGACACATGCTGCCCCGGCTTAGCCGGGACAGCATGAATGATAACTATGAGTAGTGAGAATGATAATCATTGTTGCAACAGTACAACTATATTTCCTTAGTGCAACTTATATTTTAATAATACCACCTTGAATGAAAAAGTAAACCCTACCTTCTGGGCTATTCGTCATAAATTTAGAATAACTTTTTCCTATCTTAGCTGCGTATTTTATTTAAAAGCTCGGATAGGACTTGCTCTTCGACTGGCGTCGAATAAGCTCCACCTTCAAAAGACTTCATCGCTCCAATTCCAGCTTGGAACACAAACCGTATACGCCCTTTGCGAACCTTTTTATCCGTATACATCTTATCAATCAGCATTCTATTTGTAATGGTTGCTGGTATTTCAGTCGGAAGTCCCGCCTTCTTCAACAAAGCAATCACACGCTGAGTTTGGTCAGCCGTTACATACCCCAACTGCTCTGCCAGCTGCACCTGAACCGCGAGTCCAATCGCAATAGCCTCACCATGTAATAATTCATAACCACTTAAAGCCTCTAACGCCCGGCCAGCAGTATGCCCCAGATTTAGAATTTGGCGCAGGTTGCTCTCCAGTTCATCCTTTTCCACCACGCTATACTTGATCTCACAATTATGAAAAGCAATCCGTTCGCAAACCTCTCGATCTAATACAAGTTCGCCATCTGAGGAGACCACTCGCTCCATATTCTGTTCAAGAAACTCAAAAAAGTCAGCATCCGCGATGCAGGCATGTTTGATTGTTTCAGCCAAACCACTACGAAGCTCACGTACCGGAAGCGTTTTCCAAGTGGCTAGGTCGATGTAGACCTTTTTAGGCTGATGAAAAACACCAATTAGATTGGTTGCAACTGGTGTATTCACGCCCGTTTTACCACCAATTGAAGCATCCGCTGCTGCTAAAAGGGTAGTTGCATAGTTCAAACTTGGCACTCCCCGACCAAATGTTCCAGCCAAAAAACCTGCCAAATCCGTTACCGCTCCACCTCCGATGGCAAGGATACAGCAATCTCGTCCGTAAGAACGGCTTAATAGCCGGTCCTCCAGCTGTGCCTTCGTTTCTCGGGTTTTAGACTTCTCTCCAGCAGGGAAAGAAAATAACTCCGCTTGAAAATCATTCTGATGCAGTTGTTCCAGCAAGGCTTGTCCATACAGGGCTTCAACTTTTGAATCTGTAACAATCGCGAATTTGCTTACATTCTCGACAATTCCATGTTTCAAATCCTCGATCAGAGCGCCAAAAAGACCTTCCCCAATCTCAATATCGTAAGAATGATCTACGACCTTTTGCAGGCCAACTCTAAAATTTGTAGACATCTACAGCACCCCTATTCAGCAAGATGCTAATAAAATTCGAGCCTTCACTGTCATTATCCTGTTTATGTAAAATGTAAGAAGAAGCTGGAAACGTATGTGGATGTCCTAAAACTAATGTTACATGTATCTATTGGTGATAGTACAGAGGATCGGTACAGATTAGTTTGAGTGCGGGGGTTGAGTACGGAGTTGAGTGCGGAGGTTAAGTGCAAAGTATGAATACGACACGATTGATAAGCGTATGATGCAAGTTGCTCGCAAATGTAGCTACTATCGGACTCAGCTGACCCTAATCGCTGATTTTAAACACATTTGGTATTCTAACGGACCCCATTGCAGCTATTGACCTGAAAAGCACCAAATATGTACCTCTTCCTAACGAATAGCGTCTCTCGTGTCCGAAACCATGCTTAAAAAGCTAAAATCAGGCAAATAGCGTCATCTGGGTCCTTAAGCATCAGGGGGCGGAGGAGTGCAGAGGTTGAGTTCAGAGTTTGAATGCAAAGCATGAGTGCAAATTAGTTTAAGTGCGGTGGTTGGGCACAGGGTGGGAGTGCGGTGGTTGCATCCAAAAGCATGAGTGCAGGTTAGTTTAAGTACGTAGGTTGGGCACAGGGTAGGAGTACAGGAGGTTGAGTGTGGAGGTTGAGCGCAAAGTATGAGTACGACACGATTGATGGATGTATGATGCAAGTGCTCGCGTATGAAGCTACTATCGGACTCAGCTGACCCTAATCGCTGGTTTTAAACACATTCTGTATTCTAACGGACCCCATTGCAGCTATTGACCTGAAAAGCACCAAATATGTACCTCTTCCTAACGAATAGTGTCTCTGGTGTCCGAAACCATGCTTAAAAAGCTAAAATCAGGCAAATAGCGTCATCTGGGTCCTTAAGCATCGGGGGTTGAGGAGTGCGGAGGTTAGTGCAGACTTTAAATGCAAAGCATGAGTGCAAATTAGTTTAAGTGCGGTGGTTGGGCACAGGGTGGGAGTTCGGAGGTTGCATCCAAAGCATGAGTGCAGATTAGTTTAAGTACGTAGGTTGAGCACAGTATTGAGCACGGAGGTTGAGTATAGTGATTGAGTAAAGGGATATATGTACGCTGTTGAAGCAGGTAGCTAACGACCAAAAAAACAAAGCAACGATTCTCCGATAACCGGATAATCGCTGCTCTGAAGTCTTTTTTCGATTCTTATATGAGCTGCACCGTATCGTTCAGCAGAAAAAGCTTACTGCCTTCCCCCGGCGGCAGTATCCAGCGTTTCACGCTGCCTGGCGATCCAGATCAGGCAGGCCGCTCTCAGCAGCGCTTCGGTCCGCTGACCGGCGCTGCAAAAGATCCCGCTGAGCCCGATCTGATACAGATCGGCCAAAGCCGACGCCGCCGGTGTCCCCGCGGCGAGCACCACCGCCGCCGGCTTCACGCTCGTCACGGCGGCAAAGATCTTCCCCGCCGCCAGGGCGAATTTCTCCGCGGCGGTCTCTTCCGGCGCGTGCTCGCCCGCCGCGCCGTCCAGCACTAGGAAATCGGCGATACGCGCGATTTCCGCAGCGGCGGCAGGCTCCACATCGGGCGCAATCAGTGCCCCGATGCGGCATGCCGCCGCATAAGCGTGGCCGAGTGTCTGATCGGCCACCTCTTCGATGAATTCGCGCTTTGCGGCGAATTCGGCTGCGCTTGCGGTGTAGGAGACCAGCAGGTCAAGGCGGCAATCGCCGCCTTGCCGCTGGCTCTCCGCCACCGCAGCGAACAGCGCTTCGAGCTGCGCGTCCTGAAGCGCGGCAAGCTTAGCGGGCTGCGCCACCGCAAGCGACTCTGGATGCAGCAGGGTGACCGCTGCCCATTCACCATCTGGCGATTCAAGCAGCTCGGCAACAGCTGCGCGCAGACGATAAGAGATTCGCTGCAGAATACGCGCTGTTTGGAGTTCATCCTCGCTAGATAACCAGTTCTCATAAAGACAGAACAGCTCTGGTTCCAGCAGCCATTCCTCACTCCGTATCAAACACGGGCCCGCTTGAACAGTCCTTGTTCCTTCCCGTCCAGCAAGACGTTCTTCTCTTCCTTCACGCAGCACTAGGAATGTCGATGGTTCCCCCGGCCGCTTAAAATAAGACCGCTTCAAAGGCTCAATGACATCCCTCTGCTCTACTCCAGCGATAAATTCTGCGGCAGCGGAGGCTACGGATCCAGCTTGGCTCATTTCCATTCCCACAGTCCGATCACCAGCCTTATACATGAACTTGAACGGGCGCTCTTCACTACTCCGCAAACCATCCTGCTGACGTTCACCCTTCATCCTCGCACCCACCCTTTATCTTTGGATTGCTGCCGGTATGCCAAGCTATATAACATAAGCGACCGACATTTCATTTACCTACCTCACTTATAAATACGGGAGCCACACCTGAAATATGCAAGCGTTGCCAAATCTGATGAATATTCCAACTTTTTTAGGCAACAAAAAAAGCATTACCGCAGAGCAGTAATGCTTTTCGAAATATAAACTTCTATTGTTGACTGGCAGCAATTGCTTGCTCCAGATCATAGATAATATCATCAATGGACTCCGTCCCGATCGACAAACGCAGCAATTCCGGCGTTACTCCGGCTGTGATTTGCTCTTCATCCGACAGCTGTGCATGAGTTGTGCTCGCTGGGTGGATGATCAATGACTTGGAATCCCCAACATTCGCTAAATGAGAGAACAGCTTCACATTCTCAATCAGCTTACGTCCCGCAGCACTTCCACCTTTAATACCAAAAGTAAGGATCGCACCTTGGCCTTTAGGCAAATACTTTTGCGCTAATTCATGAGATGGATGCGTAGGAAGTCCCGAATAACTTACCCATTCCACATCTGAATGTGCCTCCAAATATTGCGCTACCTTCAGCGCATTCTGGCTATGACGTTCCATCCGCAAATGAAGAGTCTCCAGACCTTGCAGCAGCATCCAAGAGTTGAACGGTGAAATCGCCGCCCCTAAATCGCGAAGCAATTGAACGCGGGCTTTAATAATATAAGCAATCGGGCCCACCGCTTCCGTATAAACCACTCCATGATAGCTTGGATCTGGCTCCGTAAGACCTGGGAATTTACCGCTTGCCTTCCAATCAAATTTACCGCCGTCAACAATAATCCCGCCAATGGATGTACCATGTCCACCGATGAATTTGGTTGCCGAATGGACAACAATGTCCGCGCCATGCTCAATCGGACGCAATAAATATGGACTTGGGAACGTATTGTCTACGATGAGAGGAATCCCATGTTCATGGGCGATCGCTGCAACTGCCGCAATATCCAGAACATTTCCCTGTGGGTTGCCGATTGTTTCTGCATACAAGGCTTTGGTCTTATCTGTAATCGCAGCACGGAAGTTCTCAGGATTATCCGAATCTACGAAATGTACCTTAATACCAAGCTTAGGCAGTGTTGTCGAGAATAGATTATAAGTTCCGCCATATAGGCTTGCTGCAGATACAATTTCATCCCCAGCGCCCGCAATATTTAGAATGGAAAAGGAAATAGCCGCTGCCCCGGAAGCTGTAGCAAGCGCACCTGCCCCGCCCTCAAGTGCTGCCACACGCTGTTCAAATACATCCGTAGTTGGGTTCATCAGCCGAGTATAAATATTACCGAATTCTTTAAGCGCGAACAGATCCGCTGCATGATCAGCATCACGGAACCCGTAGGAAGTGGTCTGATAAAGCGGTACAGCACGTGAGAAAGTAGTTGGATCAATTTCCTGGCCTGCATGGACAGCCAAAGTTTCAAACGACAGCTTGCGATCTTCTGACATAGGTATTTCCTCCCCTATAATTAAGTATAGAAATGATTAACAATTTTGAATTGTACCCATTCTCTCACAAACCACGTCATTTGAAAAGAAAAAAATCTCATTATTCCGGTGTGAATTATTGTACTTTGGTCAAATGCTTCTGCTAGTGTCCTCTACCTACTGGATAACGCTTTCAATATAAATTATAAAAACCTCAAACTTATGTATAAAACACAATCGCTAATCAAGCTGATCGGTTAATAGCTTGAATCAGGACAGCGGCGAATGAGCTTGTCCTCCTCACTCGCCGCTTCCGATTCAGCCCTTCGGCTTAGTAATTGCTTTGGCTTGTTTCGCCTTTAGCAATCGCTACACCACCGCTAGTTCCAATACGGCTTGCACCTGCTTGTACCATTACATGTGCATCTTCTGCACTACGTACACCACCGGAAGCTTTTACACCGATATTAGGTCCAACTGTAGCACGCATAAGCGCGATATCTTCTTTCGTTGCCCCGCCTGTAGAGAATCCAGTGGATGTTTTTACGTAATCTGCTCCGGCCTCAACAGATAGCTTGCAGGCACGAACTTTTTCTTCTTCCGTTAACAGACAAGCCTCAATGATGACTTTTGTCAGGGCTTTGCCGCGCGCTGCATCTACAACAGCTGCAATATCACGTTTAACCAACTCATCGTTGCCATCTTTTAATGCTCCGATATTGATGACCATATCCACCTCGCCTGCACCTTTAGCGATAGCATCGGTAGTCTCGAATGCTTTGCTCTCTGTTGTCGATGATCCCAGCGGGAAGCCGATTACTGTACATACTTTAACCTCAGGCGTATCTTTCAGCACTTCATGGGCAGTAGCTACCCAAGCAGGGTTTACGCAAACAGAAGCAAACTTATAAGTTTTAGCTTCCTCCGCCAATTTAATAATGTCTTCTTTCCGTGCATCTGCTTTAAGCAGTGTATGATCAATGATCCCCGATAGTGTAATTTCGCTCATTTTTATTATTCCTCCATGATTTGGATAGTAGTTTTTTTCATCTCTGTAATCATACCAATAGAACTGTGCTTTGCAAAGCAAACAGGATGGGCATGCCTACCTCAAACCTTAATTTGTGCAGATTTTATGGATTTTAAGTAGTTTCTCATTCCCTAAATTATCTTTTTAAAAAAATAAAGGTTTAATCCCCTAAACTTTCCCAATTAAAAATACGATAATAGTCTTAGATAAATAGGTTTTTTTATCCTATTCATCAAAATTTTTCTTAGATAAAACTTAGGAGGAGATTAATCAAAAATGGGAAACTTCAATTTCGCCACAAATGCTGCCGATCAAAAACTGAATGTACAAGTGGAAGGAACTATGTCGCCAGAAGATGCAGGACGTTTCATTAATGAGTACAACCAAATCATAAGTGCATTCGACCCGAAACAATATGAGATCATCCTAGATTGCAAGACATTGAATGTATCCTCAAAGGACACACTTCCCATGCTTGAGCAATGCTACATACTGTACAAACAATCCGGATTTAAAAAAGTAACCTTTATTATTGCCAAAAGCCCTGTCCTAAAAATGCAGTTAAGCCGAGTGGCACGGGCAACGAAATTAGAAAATTACGAAATTATTGAAGCATAGGAGGCGCCACTTGGGACATATAGCGATTCGCCAAGCTGCTTATTACCACCCAGAGCATATCGTAGATAACGAATATTATCTGAAGCATTTTCAGAGTATGGGCAAGGACATCAAACGATTCCTAGAAGTCATGGGTCGCGACCGGAGATACATCGTAAAAGAACAGGGTGAAAATGCTCTGACGATGGGATTAAAGGCTGCCCAAAAAGTGCTTAGCGAAGCGAATTTGCAAGGTGAGGATATGGACATGATCATGTTCGCTTCACAGACGCCAGAGTACACCTATCCTACCAATGCACTTCTCCTACACCGTATGCTTCAAGGTAAACACCGGACCATTACGCAGGATTCCAATGCTAACTGCGCAGGAATGGTCTCCGCCGTGGAGCAGACAAGTCGTTATATGCAAGCCAATCCCAGCATCAGGTACGCACTCGTTGTAGGAAGCGACTACAGCTCAGTAAACTGCAATACAGATGATGAAATTACTTACCCTAACTTTGGGGACGCCGCAGCAGCAGTGATTCTAGAGCGCAGCAGTGAGCATGCAGGCTTCATAGATTCCCTTTATTACACCGATTCTGAAGGCTCCGAAAATATTATGTTCCCGGCCTGCGGCCTGTCGAATATTTATCAAGAGGGTATGACCCCAGAGCAGATTCGGATACGGTGGACCCCTTTTGACGGTACAGTGTGTGTGGATGCGGCTATAGCGGATATGAAGGAGCTTCTCTCACGCAACGGTCTGACTACGGATGATATCTCTGCATTCTGCCTTTCACAATTCTCACTGAAAAATATCGAGCTCATCCAAATCGGACTTGGGCTAACCGCAGAAAAGTTCATTTATGTAGGCGACGAGTTCGGCTACACAGCCACAAGCAGTCCTTTTATCGCCTTTCAACGCGGAGTCGAGGACGGACGAATTAAACGTGGCGATTATGTCTTCTTTTGGTCAGTTGGCGCTGGCTGGCAAATTCCTACGATGCTTTATCAATATTAATAGCATAAAAAGCCCTACTTCTATAGAAGTAGGGCTTTCCTATCAGAGGATCAGTTGTTGATACACTATGGGCTGTCCTTATTGCCAAACCCGAAATTATATAAGGTAAAATAGGGAGAATTATTGCGTACGAGCCACTATCGGACACAGCTGACCTTATAGGCAGCCTAATTGCACATTTGGGAAACTATCGGACCCCATAGCCGCTATTGGCATAAAAAACACCAAATCCGAACCTCTACCTAATGGATAGCGCCACTGGAGTCCGAAGCCATGCTCCTAAGCCTTAAAACTTACAAATAACATCTTCTGAGTCCGTAAGCGTAAAGGGATAATAAATACTCTGTTGAAGCAGACAGCTACGATCTCAATCACAGAACAGCAAATTGTGAAATAAATCTGAAACCCAATAATGAATTATTTAGTCAGAGATTGAACATCCACAAAAGGTGTGGCTCCCCCTGTTACAGATGGCAACACGCCGTTCCATTTTTCCAGCGCTTTCTCCTGAACCTCAATTTGCTTCAGCTGCACCAGCTCAGGTGTAACCTCTTGCTTCTTAAGTCTTAAAGATTCAGCCTCTGCTTGCGCCTGGGCGATTTTTTGCTTCGCTTCAATTTCAATCCGCCGGAGATCATTTTCGGCCTTCAATGCCTGCTGCTGGGCGACCTGCTTTGCTTCAATCGACTGGTTAAATGCCTCCGAGAATTTAAAGTTAACGATGTTAATATCGTTGACGATCAGGTCATATTTTGCCAGCCTAGCGGTTAAGTGCTCACTAATCTCACTCGACACTACATCACGACGCGTAATCAAATCTTCTGCTGGATATTTGGCTGTCACTTCTTTAACGATTTCTTGAATGGCCGGATTGATAATTACACTATCAAAATTACCTCCGATATTGTTCATCAGATTAAAGGCGGAAGCCTTATTTACGGAATAGTTCACCGCCACATGTGTGGACACGGGCTGAAGATCTTTTGAAGAGGCTGAAGTATCGGTCTCCGCCTTCGTTACCTGTGTATTGACCTGAATCACCGTCTGAATAAATGGAATTTTAAAATGAATGCCGGGTGACAATGTATTGTCATTTAATTTACCAAAGGTTTTGTATAAACCTACATGCCCATATTCCACAGATACAAAAGAGTTCGCGCCGATCAACAATACAATAAGCACCGCTGCAATACCGGTGACTATTTTTCCCGGACGCAGCTGTTTCAATTTCGGATTCATTTGCATATTCATCCAATACCCCTCCTAGATTATGGATAATCATTCAAGCTTAACCGTCTATACGGAGGTTTAGGGTAAATGGTCGCAGGAAATATTTCAACAGCAGTGGTCATGGCGTTACCGCTCTGGAATCAGTCCTTCTACGGTCAACCGGAATTTCTTGCTCTGCTTGTCCCCGCTATTAGAAGCTTCATATATTCCTTCATCCGTTAGCACCACGGAGTCCGCCTTTAAAGCATCATTAACAAAAGTTATCTCAGCGTGATCAACATTCCAGCGGTAAATATAGGCACTCATCGGATTTCCATGTGCGGCTACACCCTCAAAAGATCCATCCTGATCAACATCCAGCTCTTTGGAATGTCCGGTATCAATTTGCAGCAAACCCGAGGGGTTACCGCTCTCATCGATTAAATAATAGTTACTGAGCGAGTTATTTGCTCCTAATCCTCCGGTGATTTTCAACACCTTTTCGCTAAATAGCCGCACTACTTCTACCTTGATATCCTCCGGTTGACGATAATTATAAGTTCCTATCGCCCCTAGACTGTATTGTCCTTTGGAAGTAGAAGTTCTGGCATACACATAGTCTTCGTCACTAGCCATCGTATACACACTCACTTTGACTCCTCCAAAATCCTCCAGCTTCTTCTCTGTAATCAAAGTAGCGCCTGTGGGTGGAGCACTTAGTTGAGAGACTATGGGCATTGTATCCACCAGGTTCCACTCCAGCTTAATGAGGTTAGCAGCGGTGTTTGTTGGCTTCGGTCTTGAGGTGTGGTAGTCGTTAGCCGATTGAGCGGGGGATGGGTCCACCTGATGTTGGCAACCTGCCAGTAGATTCATTAGAAGCAAGGCTGTCAGCGTAACGGATTTATGTAAAGGAAACATCCTTGATCACTTCCTAACCTCTTTTTAAAAATAAATCTTTCATTAATCATAGATGAAGTTAGGCATTCAAATGTTACTTTTAGGAGGCGGGAGGGTTAATTTATTGTCTTTTGAGGGTATGCGCCGATCAAAAAGCTAAATTGGCATACAAAAAACCCGCATCAAATGCGGGTTAAGGTTAGCTATCCAGAATCAAGAGCCTAGCAGTTCACGCGCCAGTAGCCGGTAAACCTCTAGCCGTTTCTCCTGCGAATGTGGGATGCTGCATATCATTGCTTCTTGGAATCCATATTGTGCTTGTTCTTCTTGCAAACGTACGGCGATGTCTTTAACCGCACCAACTAAATGAATCTTGCGCCCTTCCTTGATTGACATCCGGTCAATTTCCGATAGCGAAATGTTCTGAGCTTCTTCTGGTGTCAGCACCTGAGTAATCCGGCCCTTACTCATCATCAACCGAAAAATATCCTGCGGTAATGCTTCATACTCAGCTTCTTCCTTCGTTTCTGCTGTGGTCACCATATAGGATACACTGATCTCTGGTTTGTCCATAAAGATAGAAGGCTGGTAGTTATTCCGGTAATGGTCCAAGATCTCATTATTCATCGCACCATTAAAAAATTGTGCGAAGGAGTATCCGACTCCCATTTGTGCAGCTTTTCGCGCACTATTGCCGCTCGAGCCTAACAACCATACTTCAGGGAGCGCCACCTTCGTTGGAGCAGCGAGATTTTTGGCATATAGCTCATCTTCCGGAATCTGATCACTAAGCAGCTGCATGGTAATGCCAAGCTTGTCATACATATTATGCAGCATTAACTCACGGCCTTCAGATAAAGCGTACATGGCGCTTGTATCGCCACCAGGAGCTCGTCCCACACCAAAATCAATTCTCCCCGGGGAAAAAGCACTTAACGTTTTAAATACTTCAGCCAGCTTAAGCGGAGAATAATGCATCATCATTACACCGCCGGTGCCGATTCGAATACGGTTGGTCTTGGCGGCTAAACGGGCAGCCGTTACTTCCGGAGCTGAGCTAGCAAATGTATTTCCGCCATGGTGCTCTGCCATCCACATTCTGCTATATCCCAGCTCATCTGCTAAAATAGCGAGTTCTTCTGCTTTATTCAGGGCACCTTCCGCAGTGTTGCCGCTTGTCACGGGTGCCTGATCCAATACGCTTAATCTCATGCGAATACATCCCTTCTTTGGTTAGATGACCATTTTATTACTGACCCATTCCTCTAAGACTGCAATCTTATCTTTAAAGCGTTCACCATGCATTTCCTCCGACAACGAAGCAATAGTCTCCCGCTTTAATACGGCTTTCCAAGAGGATTCAGCTTCTTCCATCAGATTCGATAACAGGCAGCAGCTGTCTTCTTTTTCTAAATCCAACATATCTACCAGAATACCATTCGATGAATACAGCGACTGCTGGCCTTCCACCGCGAGGTAAACGTCATATACACGAATATCTTCAGGGCTTTTCTTTAATTTAAAACCGCCTTTAATGCCGGGAACAGACGTGATGATGTCTGCGGTTACCAGCTTTCTTAACAGTTTCTGAAAATAGGTCGCCGATGCTCCGAGCTGCTGGCTAATCGCTTCCCCAGACAACACCGCCTTATCCGGCAGCATGTTGAGTAGAACCAGTGCATATACCGACTGCTCTACCCCTGTTTTCATATGCATGTACAGCACCTCGATTTACGTAAATAGCTTGATTCAAACTGTAGATAATACCATCCGCGTATAAAGCGGATAAACATTATCCACTTTATATTTTATATTATTTTAAACCCAAAGTAAAACCTTGCTGGCCTTTCTTTCAGTTAATATCTGCTATAAAAAAAAGATCGCGCATATAGCGCAATCTTTTTTCATATGGATAATCCCACCCGCTGAACCAGCTGTGAGCTCTGGTCATTAAGTCCGGTAATGGTGACTTTTTTGCCATGCTCGGCGTATTTGCTCATCGTCTTCGCTATGGCATGGACAGCGGATTGGTCCCACACATGGGAGTGTGAAAAATCGATAATAATATGATCCGGATCGCTATCGTAGGCGAATTCATGAATGAAGTGGCTTGTCGTGCCGAAGAACAACTGGCCGGATACCGCATATGTTTTGGAAGAGGTTGCTTCCTGAACAGTTAGGCGGATCGAAGCTATTTTCCAAGCAAACGTTAAAGCACTTAGCAGAACTCCAAACAAAACCCCAATAGAAAGGTTGTCCGTAACCACCACAGTGACCACCGTCACAATCATAACCAGCGCATCGCTTAGCGGAACACGGGTTAAAGTTTTGAGTGAGCCCCATTCAAAGGTGCTGATACAGACCATTATCATTACGCCGACGAGCGCACCCATCGGGATCTGCTTCACCACATCGCCAAGTACGATAATTAAGAATAATAAAAAGATCCCTGATACAAACGTGGACAGACGCGTGCGTCCTCCTGACTTCATGTTAACCATCGATTGGCCAATCATCGCACAGCCTGCCATCCCTCCGAAAAAACCAGTGACTACATTCGCAAGCCCCTGTCCCTTCGCCTCTCTGTTCTTATCACTACCTGTGCCCGTAATATCATCTATTAAGGTGGCAGTCATCAGGGATTCCAATAGCCCAACTACGGCCAGCGAAAGTGAATATGGCAAAATAATAAGCAGCGTATCCAGCGTGAACGGGATTTGCGGGAGATGGAATAGTGGCAAAGTTGCTGTAATATTCCCCATATCGCCTACGGTTCTTACGTCCAGATGAAGAGCGATACTAAGAACAGAAACAATAACAATCGCTACAAGTGCTGAAGGTACGGCTTTGGTAAACCGAGGAACCGTGTAGATAATAAGCAAGGTCAGAGCTACCAGTCCGTACATCACCCAGCCTTGTCCTTTAAAATGGGTAAGCTGTGCCATAAAAATCAGTATCGCCAGCGCGTTGACAAAACCCGTCATGACCGGCTGTGGCAAAAACGTGATAAACCGCCCCAGCTTTAGCATCCCCATCAATATCTGAAACACGCCAGCCAATACAGTTGCCGCGAACAGATACTCTATTCCGTGTTCCAGTACGAGACTTCCGACTAACAGAGCCATAGCTCCCGTAGCCGCCGAGATCATTCCGGGTCTGCCTCCGGCAAGTGCCGTTACAATCGCAATGCAAAAAGAGGCATATAAACCAACCATCGGACTTACTCCCGCCAGGATCGAAAAAGCGATCGCTTCAGGAATCAGCGCAACGGCTACGGTCATCCCCGATAAAATATCGGTTCGAGTGTTAGAAAACCACCCATTATTTAAGGTAAGCTGCTTCAAAATCTATTTTCCTCCTGTGACTATTAAAATGTGTGGATCTTTTGTCAGAAAAGACCCGGGGCCGGTGCAACGCTAATGTTGCTTATTGTACTCGACCCACCTTCACCTTCACAAAAAGATTAGTTAGACTTGTAAGCGCTTATACACCTCATTTTCTAGCGAATCCTTAAAATATCAAGCAAATTCTATATTTCTAGATTACCGGTACAATCCGGAAGCCTTCACTTCATTAAAGAAGGTGTTGAATTCATCAATGTTCAGCTGCTGAGCGGCATCAGACAATGCCGTTGCAGGATCAGGATGCACTTCCACCATAATGCCGTCAGCTCCAGCTGCGAGTGCGGCTTTCGCACATGGAATAAGGATGTCTTTGCGGCCTGTCGAGTGAGTTACATCAACCAATACTGGCAAATGACATTCCTGTTTGAGAATTGGCACTGCTGAGATATCAAGCGTGTTGCGGGTCGCTTTTTCATAGGTACGAATTCCACGTTCAATCAGCATGATCTGTGTGTTTCCACGAGACATGATGTATTCCGCTGCATGGATGAATTCATCGAGTGTGGCAGCCAATCCACGTTTCAGCAGTACCGGCTTGTCGACTTCTCCGACCGCTTTTAGCAGCTCGAAATTATGCATATTACGTGCACCGATCTGGATGATATCCACATAATCAAGTGACTCTTCAATATGTCTTGGATCTACAATTTCGCTGATGGTCAGCAGTCCATATTCATTTGCTGCTTCTCGTAATATTCTCAAACCGTCCATTCCCAGTCCTTGGAAATCATAAGGTGAAGTCCGAGGCTTGAAGGCACCGCCACGCATTACACGTACTCCGGCTTTTTGCAGGGCGGCAGCTACGGTACGAGTCTGCAGTTCACTTTCCACGGAGCAAGGACCGGCTACCATCAGTGAAGAAGGACCGCCAACCGTTACATCTCCCGGCAGAACAATCACTGTATCCTCTTTGTGGCTCTTGCGGGCTACCAGTAAAGTTTTTTTATGATCATCTGTTTGTAAGTCCAGAGAAGCTGAGAAAATTTGTTTGAAGAGGCTACGGATCGTCCCGTTAGTGAAAGGGCCTTTGTTGCTCGCTACGAGCTTATCCAGCATCTGTTTTTCCCGTTCTGGATCAAATTTAGGGACACCTTGTTTTTCTTTAACTCCTCCAATCTCCTGAACAATCTTAGCCCGCTCGGAGATCAGCTCCAGCAATTGCCCATTAATTTCATCCAGACGACCTCTAAGAACATCCAATTCCACGTTACTCATTACCCTTCCACTCCCTCTTTTTGTTATAATTTGGAACGCAAAAAGGCCCCCCGTCGCAAGGGACGAGGAGCCGTGGTACCACCCTTATTTAGAATTAACCCGAATACTAGCACAAAGGAATAGAATCTCATATTCCCCTGACTAAGAATTAATTCTGTCTTTCACCCGGTAACGCGGGGCGCGGGCCTCCCTACTCATACCTGCCACAACCTGTGACAAACTACTTCAGGGGCCGACTCGGAAGTGAACTTCGGCATTAATCGTCTCATGAGGGTGCTCTCAGTCTCCGGCACGCCTTCCCTGTTAAGATCCGCTATAATGCTTACTCTCTTCGTCATAGTCCTTATCTATGTCAGCGCGGCTTTTGCGCTGGTTTCTGCTATCTTAATCAAAAAACGTCCCCGATGCAAGATAATAATGGAACGCAGAGTAGCTTTAACGCAATAAATTTTTTTGACTGATCCATACCCATTATCTATCCTATTCCAACCTGGCAATTACGGTTCCAATTCCTTCAAGCTGTATTGTTTGACAGCGATAATTGAATTGTTTACAATTTAATTATTATAAATATTTCCTGTTCTTTTTCAAAAAGCATAGATAACTGAAGGGATGTAGCAGCCATGAGCATTTATCAATATTCAGCACGCAGTATTCGGGGAAAAGATATCGAGCTAGAGCAATACAAAGGTAAAGTGCTACTGATAGTGAATACAGCAAGTAAGTGCGGATTTACCCACCAATATTCAGATCTGCAAAAGCTTTATGAGCGGTACGAGGAACGCGGCCTCCAAATTCTCGGCTTTCCTTCCAATCAATTTGGAGAGCAAGAACCCGGCAGCAATGAAGAGGTTAATGTATTTTGCCAAATCAATTACGGGGTAACCTTCCCACTCTTTGAAAAGGTTGACGTAAAAGGCGAAGCTAAACACCCTCTTTTCACCTACCTGACAGAACAGGCTGGATTTGAAGGGTTCGATATCAACCATTCTTCAGGAAAGCTGTTGCAAAGCATGCTTGAAGACAAAGATCCAGAGGCTCTGAACAATGACGAAATCAAGTGGAACTTCACTAAATTCCTGATTGATCGCGAAGGCAATGTGGTCACTAGATTCGAATCTACGGTGGACCCGCTGGATATTGAACCAGCTATCGAAGCCCTGCTATAAGTTTCTAATATATGAAAAATCCGCCCAGCTTTCGGGCGGATTTTTTGGGTTTAAGCATCTGCTTAATCATGTACGGTACTGCTCGGTAAATACTTCAAAATAAGGAGTCGTGTCCCTCTCCGCCATCGAACCATTCGCACCAGGTCCCCAGCCGATTTCAGCACGCCAGCTTCCCAACACACCTGACTGAATCAGCGCCTCCTCATTTACACCGATCAGCTGATCCGCCTGTGGTGCCACGTATAAAGCATCTACAGGACAATAAGCTTCACACATGAAACAGGTCTGGCAATCTTCCTGACGGGCAATGACCGGAATCTTCCCCTGCATTTCGAATACGTTCGTCGGACATACTTTCGTACACAGCTTACAACCAACACAACGCTCCAAGCTGATTAATTCGATCATATCGCTTGCCCCTCCTTCAGCGCATTCAGTTCATGAGCATGGGGCACAGCCTCTGTACTGACGCTTATATGTTGAATACCGGATAAGATCAGCCGGTGAGTCTGGCGCGGATCAAGCTCCGGATATTCCGCTAGTTTTTGCAGTCCGCGGGTCTCTTTCCGGGCGAGTGCCGCGGTGTACATCCACCTGCCGACCGCGAGCATAGCCGCGGCTTCACGTGATTGCACGATGCCCTGAACGCTGGCAGGAGCCTGCCCGTTCAAATAGGGCATCAAGGCATTCAGCCGCTTCAAGGCTGAAGAAATGCCCGGCTCGCTGCGGAAATAATTGATCTGCAGCGGCAAGATTTCACGCTGGATTGCCGCGATTAGCGGCTTCACCTCCAGCGTTTCCGAGGCATCGGCGCCAGCCGCCAGCCCGTAGCGTCCCGCTGCGGTCAGCTTGCGGCTGTTCGCCTGTCCTCGGCAGGACAGCGCATGCTGCGCGGCTCCCTGTCCAGCCCAGCTTCCGCTGCACATGGCCCAGGAAGCGTTATAAGCCCCGCCGCCGGAGATGGCGCCGGTCACTTTCTCGCGAGATGCGGCATCTCCGGCCGCATAGAGTCCGGGCACGGTCGTCTGGCAATCCGTACCGCTCAAGCGCAGACCCCCAGTCCCGCGCATCGTGCCCTCATAGCGCAGGGTGAGCGGGAATTTCTGCTTAAACGCATCAATTCCCGCCCGCTCCAGCGGCATAAAGAAAATCGGATGCGCTTTGCGCAGGAAATCCTGTTTCTCCGCGGTGTCTGCCAGATCCAGCGAAGCGTAAACCGGACCCTTCAGCATCAGCTCAGGAATGCTGCCAAAGGTCCGATCCCCTCTATGCAACGGATGACCGTCCGCGTCATAGAGAGTGGCCCAAGCCAGCATGCGTCCACGTGTTACGGTTCCGTCCGCAAAGCTTGGCGCATATTGGCGGCTGAATTCCATACCCGAAAGATCAGCTCCCACCTCTGCGGACATCAACAATCCTTCCCCTGTCAGCACATTGCAACCAAGACCTTTACTGAGAAAAGCACAGCCGCCGGTAGCCATCACAACGGCATTTGCCTTCACTTCCCAGGACTCTCCTGTCAGGCGGTTGATCCCACGCGCTCCACCAACACCGTGTTCATCGTGAAGAAGTTCCAGCGCTGGTGACTGATCAAGAATTGTGACCCCTGCTTTGCGCACAACTTTTCGCATAATCCGCATATATTCTGGTCCATGGAGATGGGTACGCAGTGAGTTTCCTTCTTCATCCTTCGGAAACGGATACCCCCACTGCTCCACTTGAGCCAGGTTCTGCTCTACCTGATCCAGCACCCGGTGAATCCAAGCATTCTCCGATAAATATCCGCCGGCCTTAAGTCTGGCCTGCACTGCCTGCTCCCGCAGCTCGGCAATGGGAGGAATAACGAGCAACGTTGTTCCTCCCGGTGCAGTTGCGCCACTAGTGCCCAAGTAGCCCTTATCCGCCAGGACTACCTTTGCACCTTGCGAGGCTGCACTCCATGCCGACCACGCCCCAGCAGGACCTCCGCCAAGCACGAGGACATCCACTGTCATTTCCTTCTTAAGCTGCGACATATTTTTTCCTCCTACACCATTAGCTGAGTTAGTTGAACTTAAAAATCACTAAAGGGAGGAGTGGCGGAGAGGCGGCCGAAAGTCCAAACATTCACCGCAGTCACTCAATTACCTTTACAGAAGAATCTTAAGTTCAATTAAAGCAACCTTTAAGCAACTTATTTCAGCTGCCAATCGCTAATATTGAAGTCTTTTTTCGCTAACTTCTCTTCGACGAGGAAGTTTTTGGTACCGTCCAGCAGCTTTGTTCCTTCATCAGTGAACGCAGTATCCTTGATATCACTAATCGGATTCACTTGCTTCGCCAGCTCAGGCGTTGTATCTCCGATTTCAGCCAGAAATTGATAATACTCATCTTCATGCTGCTTCAAGTCTGCCAAGGCCTTCTCTCTAGCTTCGTTCCATACCTTCGGAAAATCAGGGAATTTCGCCAGATAATCCTCAGACACAACTGTTGCGCTAGAACCAAGCAGGTTCGGGTGCTTCGAGGCATCATCCAAGTGAGTGTAGCCTTGGTCAATCAGCTTCAGCGCAGGAACACCTAGATTTGTTGTAGCATCTACATCTCCACGGGCTAAAGCTGCAGTAGCATCAGGAATGAGCATATGCACGAGTTTGTAGTCGGTCACGCCTTCTTCCTGTAGTAATCCAACTACATATCGGTGCATGAAGGAGCCTTTTTGAATCGCGATAGTTTTACCTTGCAGATCTTTCACCGTCTTGGGCCCATCCTTCTTGCCGATCAAATAACCAATCGTGTTCGCGGAAGATTGTGAAATCAGACGGGTCTTGGCCCCAGAAGCGTAGGCAATAATAGCAGGTGTATCTCCAAGACTGCCGATATCCAGCCGACCACTAATCAAGGATTCTGTCTGATCCGGACCGTTTGGAAAGCCAGTAAGCTTCACTTCAGTAATGCCGTATTTCTTCAACTCTTCTTGAATAATCCCTTTATAAAAGCCCCAACCCTCTGCACCGCCGGGCACATTCAATTTGTTGGAACCGATAAACCCAAAGTTCAATACCGCTGGAACATTGCTCGTGCTCGTGGCCCCTTCTCCCGCCTTCTCCGTATTTGATCCCCCGGAGGCAGATGCTCCATTGCCGCCCGTATTATTTCCGCAAGCCTGAAGCACCAGCATGGCCATCATAATTGTAGTTAAAAGTGCAAACCGAATCTTCCTAGAACGTTTCCCTTGAATCTCTCTGTACGCTTGTTTCATTGTTTCTCCCCCTAGGTTTATGCTATTTATTTAAATCTTGATCAAGCTCAGAACCCTGCCCTCGACGCCAACTTATACATAAAGTCATGGCTTGCCACCGGCTGCCTGCCCTTACCCCAGCCTACTTTTTCACGATAACCGCCAAGTAGTCCCTGCTCCTGAAGTTCCGCTTCTGTCACACCAATAATATTCTCAGAGTCTGGTGCAACGTAGAGAGCATCGACAGGACAATACAGCTCACACATAAAGCAAGTCTGGCAATCACTCTGCCGGGCAATAACAGGAATGCCATCCTCTACCCGTTCGAAAACATTAGTCGGGCAAACAGATACACATTGGTTGCACTCTACACATCTGGCAGCGCTGATCACCTCAATCACGATAGAACACCCTCCTTAGCCACGGCTTCCGTCTTCACCCATACCTGATCTAATCCGCCACTGATCAAGCGGTGATGCTGGCCATGATCTGTAGCCTTGAAATCCTCACGCTTATGCATGCCTCTCGTCTCTGTACGAGCAAGTGCTGAATTGTACATCCAGCGGGCTGTTGCGGTCATGGCTTCGGCTTCCCGTGCCTTGACCCCTTCTGGCGTACGCTGAATTTCGCGGCTTCGTTGCTCTTTCCACAATCCATCCAGACGATCTAGTGCAGACGTCAGCCCTTGTTCTGTCCGGAACAAATTGATATCATACGGCTTCACCTCAGCCTGTACAGCAGACACATACTCTGCTGTTTGGGCTGCCACTCCCGGCTTCACTTCCTGATGTACCAGTGGTGATGACGATAAGCCGACTGGACTACGCTGCGCGGCATGCGACCCCAGACTCTGTGCATAGACAGCAGCTCCTTCACCAGCAAAAGAACCTGAAGACATCGCCCACGCCGCATTATGGCTGCCTCCGCCAGTAAAACCTCCGCAAATCAGCTCGCGGGTAGCAGCATCTCCTGCCGCGTAAAGTCCGGGAACACCTGTGCCGCAGCTTTCATCTGTAATATGGATGCCACCCGTCCCCCGAACCGTGCCTTCGAGCCGCAAAGTAACCGGAAACGCATCCTTGAACGGATCAATTCCCTGGCGGTCAAATGGAAGGAAAAAGTTCGTCTGCGCCACCCGCAGCAGCGGTCTTAAATCCTCTGGTGCCCCATCCAGCTTGGCATACACCTGATTACCTGCCAACAGATTCCGGGCAATTACAGAACGGCCTTTCTTGGAACCGGCTCCCTCCACAATGCTTCCATCCTCATAATAAAAGCTGGCATAGCTGTAATACGCCGTCTTGGTCACCGAAGAGAACGTAGGGCAGATCGCATAGGCATTGGAGAATTCCATGCCGGACAGATTCGCCCCAGCCTCAGCAGCGAAGAGATAACCATCTCCGGTCAACACGTTGCAGCCAAGTGCCTTGCTTAGGAAGGCGCAGCCTCCGGTAGCAATAACGACTGCTCCTGCCTGAACATTCCAGGTTTCTCCACTCTGGGTATGAACTCCAGCCGCTCCAGCTACGCCATGCTCATCTGCCAGGAGTTCCAAGGCTGGGCTGTGATCTAGAATTTTAACGCCTGCCTTTTTCACCAGCCTACGCATTAATTTCATATATTCCGGTCCTTGCAGACTTCTTCGGAATTGATTGCCCTGCTCATCTACAGGGAATGGATAACCGGAAACACCCAGCTTGTTCATATTGGCATAGGTTTGATCCAGCACCCGGTCCATCCAGCGAGATTCAGCCAGCTGACCGCCAAGCGCATAACGACTTGCTTTTGCCTCTTTCCGGAGCTTCTCATCCGGCTTCACATACCAGACTCCCGTTCCCGACGGTGCCGTTGCCCCACTTGAACCGCAGTACCCTTTATCTGCAAGGATTACTTTGGCCCCCTTCGCTGATGCAGTAAGGGCTGCCCACGTTCCTGCCGGACCTCCTCCGATAACGAGCACGTCTGCCACCAAATTCACCGATCCTTTTTTCACCGATCCACTCATATGTTCAAGACCTCCTCAGTTTGTTTAGCCTTCGTAACTATCGCGCCAGAACAGGAACTTTCGTTCAATAATCCGGAACAAGGAATCGATCAGCTTACCGACAATTGCGAAAATAATAATGCCTACGAATACAACCTCCGTATTAGAGTTCTGCTTCGCCTCATTGATAAGAAACCCAATACCTGACTGTGATCCAATAAGCTCTGCTACAACCAAACCAATCCAAGCTACAGCCAGCGACAACCTTAGCCCTAACAAAATTCCGGGCAGCGCCGCCGGGAGTATAAGCCTGCGCAGCTTCTGATATGGACTGAATCCCAATACCCGAGCTACTTCGAACAATTTATTGTCCACATTACGGATGCCCATAAACGTATTAATATAGAGCGGAAAAAATGAGCCTGTCATAATGATCACAACTTTAGACATCTCTCCAAACCCGAACCAGAGAATAATGAGCGGCGCTATAGCTAAATGTGGAACAAGCCTAAGCACTTGTACGCTAGGATCGAGCACGTATTCTACACTGCGAAACAAGCCGGTCAGTACGCCGAATAGAAGACCCAACACACCTCCAATAAGAAACCCGATGCCCGCCCTACCCATGCTGACACCCAGATGATGAGTTAACTCTCCAGTAACCAACAAGTCGGTAAAAGCTCTTGCAATCGAAAGCGGAGTCGGCAAAAAGGTTGCTGAGACCAGCCCTGTACTCCCTGCCAGCTGCCAAAGAACTAACGTCGCCACCGGGATAATTGCCCCCATTCCCCAATCAGAGAGCAGGGGTTTCCATGCAACTTGTATTGCGGGTTTCTTCGGTGTCTTCTTGGATAAAGGAGCTGTGCCGCTGCTATCCAGCGTTTCTCTGGCTCTTTTAGTATTTTTGATAATAGCTTCTACTCCATCGCTCATGGTGCATCCCCCTTTTGTTTAATGAGCGTTCAAGGTTATCCGCGATAGCTGTCTTGCCATCTCAACAACCGTCGTTCAATGTAACGAACAATGGAATCACTCAACAATCCAGCTACGGCAAAAATAATAATTCCCACGAACACCACTGGTGTGTCCGCGAATTGACGCGCATCGGACATCATGTATCCAATGCCTGAGGTAGATGCAATAAGCTCTGCCACTACTAACCCCAGCCAAGAAAGCCCTAGAGAGAGACGCACTCCGAGAATAATGTTCGGCAGCGCTGCTGGAAGTACTAACCTGCCAATCTGCTTCAACCGGCTGAAGCCAAGTACCCGGGAAACTTCGAACAGCTTGTTATCCACGCCGCGAATTCCCATGAACGTATTAATATAAAGTGGAAAAAAAGCTCCCTTAGCAATCAATAGCACCTTCGACTCCTCACCGATCCCGAACCATAAAATGAACAGCGGTACTACCGCCAGACTGGGAATCATGCGGATCATTTGCAGGGAGGGATCTAACAGCTTCTCCGATCTGCGGAACAGGCCTACGAGAAGTCCTAACAGCAGACCCAGTCCACCACCTAGCAGGAATCCAGAAAAGGCTCTGACCAAGCTGATTCTAAAGTTCGGCCACAGATCGCCTGAAGCCGCTAAAGTTACAAAAGATTCCGCAATCGTATACGGCGTAGGGAACAGCATCTCCGAGATCATTCCATAATGCCCGAGCGTCTGCCACAGAATTAGCACACTGCCCGGCAGCAAAAGACCAAGTCCTAGTGTTGCCACCTTTCCGGGTCTTCCGGAAGTTCTTATGGCTACAGCCCGATTTGTCATACTTTGTACCCACCTTTTTCCAGATTTACAATCACTTTAAATAAACAGAAAGAGACCCTCGAATGTAATGCCTTCGAAAGTCTCCATGGGTATGGTCGACCTATTTTATATTCCGGCTCCGTCTGTAAGCTCTAGCTCATCTACCTTTTCAAAATAATTCAACACCTTCAAACGCAGCTCTTGAAAGGAGGTCGTTGTTTTTTTCCGTGGATACGGTAAATCTATCGGTACAATTTTACGTATTTTCCCGGGACGCGGCTCTAGAATCACTACCCGATTCCCCAAGAACACAGCCTCATCAATATCATGCGTCACAAAAATCATGGTTGTTTGGTTAGCCCGCCAAATGTCCAGCAATACCGTCTGCATATGAGCCCGAGTGAATGCATCCAGTGCACCAAACGGTTCGTCCAGCAGCAGTATTTTCGGATTGCGCAGAAGTGCACGAGCTATTGCCACCCGCTGGGCCATCCCACCCGACAACTCGCGGGGATAAGATTTCTCAAATCCATTTAACTTCACCAGATCAATCAATTCATCGACCTTCCCCCTAACCTCCTTGTTCCCTAGCGGTAAATCAGAGGCAATATTCTTCTCAACGGTAAGCCAGGGAAAGAGGCGATGCTCCTGAAAAATAAAACCCTTATCGATCCCAGGACCCCCAATCTCCGCCCCTTCCAGGGTGACACTGCCAGTGTACCCGCTATCCAGACCGGCTACGATGCGTAATAGTGTGCTTTTTCCACAGCCGCTGGGGCCGATGACTGTAATAAATTCGCCCTCCTGTACATGGAGATCTACATTATGGAGTGCTTGAACATGACCACCGGCAGACTCAAAACGTTTATTTAGGTTCGAAATAGACAGCAACGCTTCTCCCACCTTGACCCCTCCTTTAATCTGTATGGACAAAAAAACAGAGGCATTGCGTTTTTACATTCGCAATACCTCTGTAGGAACAGTCGGCAATCATTATTCAAAGTAAATCAATTGGAATTATAATATTTAAAATATCATCGATTTTATAAGCTGTCAACAAAAAACAAGCCCTTTTATGGAACAGAAGTGGAGTTATTTCTAGTTCATAAGTTAGAAAAGCAATGAATTTAATCACTTTTAGTAGGATGAAAGTATTAAAAAACTTTGCTTTTGCGTCGATATAATGAAGTAAGCTTATGACAAATTGGTTCTAAGGAAGGGGCTTTTGCTTGAAAAGCATATCATTAAAATGGGGAGCAACACTTGTTGCCCTTAACACCTTGTTCGGTGGTACTCTCTATGCATCTGCAGCTGAAATCACTCCACCGTTCTCCGATTTAACCGAAATACAACAGACGAAAAGTGCCGCAATCCTTGAGGCTGCTCGTCTAGGATTGCTTAAAGGCGATCCCAATGGACAATTCAGACCCACTGCGACTATGACTCGCCAAGAGCTGGCAGCCATTTTAGCGAAGACCTTAAAGCTAGATTCCCCAGTGAATTCCGCTTCTTCCTTTAGAGACGTATCTGATTCCAGTTGGAGTGTCTCCGCTATTGAGGCTGTTAAAAAGGCAGGATTTATGGAGGGTGATCTTACAGGTAATTTTAATCCATCCAGACCTGTAACTAGAGAAGAGCTTGCAGTTATATTTGTACGTGCCATCCGCGGAACTGGAGCACAAGGCGGACAAGCCAACAAGGTTAATGACGAATCCACAATCAGCAATTGGGCAAAAGAGTATACTGATGTCGCACTACGTCTTAAACTTATAGACTCTCCCGAAGATAGGTTCAGCCCCAAAGGTACTGTTCAGCGGCAGGATATGGCTTCTTTTCTGCTGAATATTTTTAAAGAAGAACAACAAACTGCAACGATCGACAATATAGATGGAGATTTCGTAACGATCAATGGCACGCCTTACCTCATTGAAGGTACACTCAAAGAATTAATGGGTGATAGCAACCATGATGCTTTAAGAGGAGCTGTCCTTAAGTTCAATTCCTTGAATCGTCATGTAGATGGTTTGCAAGAGCTTGAAATTGTACAAAAAGGGGTTCAACTAAATACCGCCGGCTTACCCTCCGGTTCTTTGCTCAATATTTCTGGAAATGATGTTGTTATTAAAGGCAATGTTACCGGTGATTTGAAGATTAAAAATGGCGTTTCGAGTATAACTTTTCAGGGCCAAGTGGGGCAGATCATTGTGGATTCTATAACTCCAGTTACTATTCATGGCAGCGGTTCCCTGCAAACCTTAAAAATAGTTGAAGGCGGCGCTAAGATCACCATCGATCCCTCCTTGTCTATTCAAAATCTGCAGTTGCCTGGCAACAGTCTGCCTTCACATTTCATAACAAATTACACAGCCATTCAAGATAATATCCAAAAGGTTCAAAATGCATCTGGAGCCGTTGCTCCTGTGTATACTTCGTCCACGTCTGCTAACGCCGTGAGCGATCCGACTCCGACGCCTACTCCCGTTGCGACTCCTGAGCCTACTCCGGTCGCGACTCCGATTCCTACTCCAGTGGCGACTCCTAGCCCTACTCCGGTGACGACTCCGGTGACGACTCCGGTGACGACTCCGGTCGCGACTCCTAGTCCTACTCCGGTGCTGACTCCTGAGCCTACTCCCGTTGCGACTCCTAGTCCTACTCCGGTGACGACTCCGAGCCCTACTCCCGTAGCGACTCCTAGTCCTACTCCGGTCGCGACTCCTGAGCCTACTCCCGTAGCGACTCCTAGTCCTACTCCGGTGACGACTCCTAGTCCTACTCCGGTCGCGACTCCTAGCCCTACTCCGGTGACGACTCCTGAGCCTACTCCGGCGACGACTCCTAGTCCTACTCCGGTGACGACTCCTGAGCCTACTCCGGTGACGACTCCTGAGCCTACTCCTGAGCCTACTCCGGTCGCGACTCCTAGCCCTACTCCGGTGGCGACTCCTGAGCCTACTCCGGCGACGACTCCTGAGCCTACTCCGGTCGCGACTCCTGAGCCTACTCCCGTAGTGACTCCTAGTCCTACTCCGGCGCCGACTCCTAGTCCTACTCCGGTGGCGACTCCTGAGCCTACTCCGGCGACGACTCCTGAGCCTACTCCGGCGACGACTCCTGAGCCTACTCCGGTCGCGACTCCTAGTCCTACTCCGGTGAACCATGCACCAGTCGTGCAAAATAATATTGATCCAATATCTGCTCTGATCACAAGTGGTGTCCAAAACGTCGACATCAGTAATGTGTTCATTGATCCGGACGGCGACCCGCTTACATTCGCAGCTGCATCCTCTAACGCTAGCGTTGCCACTGTATCTGTAAATGGGAATCATCTCAACCTTTTGCCGGTCGATTCAGGCACAGCCATGATTACAATAACAGCAATGGACGGCCAAGGTGGCGTTAACACTGCTACTTTTGCATTCACTGTAACGTCTAATCAGCCACCCATTGCGATATCTGGAATCACTACTCAACTCTTAACACCAGGTATCACTGCACCACGTACATTTGATCTGGCCCAGCTTTTTCAAGATCCCGACAATGACATGCTTACTTATTCAGCTTCTATAGATAACGTAAATGCTGGTACACTTAGCCTTAATGGCAACACTCTGACGGTAACTCCGGCAGCTAATAGTTCAGCTAGTGGTTTAGTGACCCTCACAGCAACGGATGATAAAGGAGGTTCAGCTACCTCAACTTTCACCTTGATTACAGCCCAGCTTGTAAACAACGGCTTTGTGCCAATAACCACCAAGCAAGGTGTATCCAATATTTCCTTCGATATTTCCAAGCTGATTCCTAATCAGAGTCAATTTAAAGTGTATACAGAAAGCAGCACAGGTTCATTGAGCGGACCTGCAACTCTGAATGGAGCTATATGGAATGGTCCTACAAGTCCAGGAACGGTATGGATAGTAGGTTCTGATGGCAAAGCGGTTGTATTATCTATAAGCGTGGCTTCACAGGGTACCTCTGAGCTATTCTTCTCAGAGTATCTGGACGGCGGTGACGGCAGAATCGCAGTTGAGCTGTACTATAAAGGAAATGGTAATCCCGCAGGAAAAGCAGAAGGTTACACCCTTGAAGTTCACCAATTTATGAAAGCCACCCAAACCAAACAGGTTTATTCCCGGCCATTATTTCCTGTACCTGTAGCAATGCCGTATATGTTTATAGATTCTACTTTTGGGGACGCATTTGATTTAATGAATATCTCCTATTACAATGATGAGCTGAGTCTATATAATCCAAAAACATATAATATTACAGCATTAGTACTGAAGAAAAACGGCCAAATCGTAGATGTTATCGGTGACCCTACCTCTACTCAGCAATTCCTCTCCACAGGTGGAACTATTGTCCGTAAATCTGGTATATACACTGGATCACAGCAGTATTCACTTGAGGGCGAGTGGAATCAATATCCCAAAGGAACTTACCAGTATTTTGGAAGCCATACTCCTTAAGCAGCCCTTTCTAATGTAAAAAACAAGCAGGCAGTGAGCCTCCAGATATTGGAGAAACACTGCCTGCTTGTTTATCTGCATTGCGTAGGGTTAAGTCGACTTTGGGTAAACCTCGGAATAACTCCTCCGGACCCCCCGTATATTTTAATTACCGAATCTAAACCCAATCTTTGATTTAGTTGCATTCTGTACACTTATTTCGTATAAAAAAGGGGTTGTCCTGAATATAACTGTATTCTATACAATTAAAATCCAGAAAAATCACCTTTAGCTGAGGAAATCATGAAAATAAGTGTACTGAATACAGCTATTTTTTGGGGACAATTTATTCGATGAGTTATAACTGTACAAAATACACTTATATGCTCCCACCGTCACTCCAACCTATGTCTACCGCTTCAAAATCTGCATTTTGCCTCCACTTGTTACTTATACTTCTGCATCTACTCCCTCTACTCCCACTACTTCCTCTATTTCCACCACTTCCACTATTTCCACCACTTCCTCTACTTCCACTACTTCCACTACTTCCACTACTCCTACTCCTTCTACTTCCTCCACAACTTCTACCGTTTCAAAATATCACTTCAAGCATATCGCTCCCCGGCTCTTAGCAACGCTGCTTACATCAGATATCTTAAATATAAATACACGCTGGAGATCACAATGGACAACAGCATTAAAGGAAATCCGACCTTCAAATACTTCATGAATGTAATCGGGTACCCCTCTTTTCCTGCCAAACCTGCTACGATCAAATTAGCACTCGCACCAATCAATGTGCCATTGCCACCCAGACAAGCGCCTAAGGCCAAACTCCACCATAACGGCTCCAAATTGCTGATCCCCATATTGCCCATCTCCTGAATCAGCGGGATCATAGTTGCTACAAAAGGGATGTTATCCAGAAATGCCGAGGTAATGGCGCTGACCCATAAAATCATCATTGAGCTCATCAGCACATCACCATTCGTTATTTCAATCGCTTTTGCTGCCAGCTCTGCAATCACACCTGTCTCTACAAGCCCTGACACCAACACGAACAGTCCGATAAAAAAGAAGATCGTAATCCATTCCACGCTGTGAAAAGCTTTTTCCAGCATATGCTCCCCTCCGGTCAGCAGCAGCAGTAAAAATGCACCAGCCAGCGCAACCGTAGCGGACTCCAAATGTAACGCCTGATGTAAAAAGAACCCGGCAATCGTAATTGCCAGTACGATCAAACATTTTCGCAGCAACTTATGATCTGTAATCATAACCTTCTCATCCATGTCCATGATGCTCTGCTGCAATTCAGGTGTAGTTTTAATTTGTTTACCGAACATCAATAACAGCAGCGGGATATACGCCAAAACGATGATGATAATCACGGGTGTCAGATTGCTAATAAAAGCCATGAAGGTCAGCTCCTTAACCGCACTGCCAATCATGATATTAGGCGGGTCTCCGATCAAGGTTGCCGTTCCCCCTACATTAGATGCGATAATTTGTGACATCAAAAAAGGCAGCGGATGTATGCGCAGTTGTCTTGTAATACTGAAGGTGACTGGCACCATAAGCAGCACTGTCGTCACATTATCCAAAAAGGCTGAAGCCACTGCGGTAATCACAAACAAAGCAATCAGTATTCTCTTCGGCTTCCCCTTCGCCAACTTAGCTGATTTCACAGCTGCGTATTTAAAGAGCCCCGTCTCTGCGGTAATCCCTACAATCATCATCATCCCTACAAGCAATCCTATAGTATTAAAATCGATGTGCTGTAGTGCCGTCTCCTGATCCACAATGCCCATCGCTATCATGACGATAGCTCCTAACATCGCCAGAATGGTACGGTGAATCTTTTCGGAAATAATAAGTCCATAAATCAGCAGAAAAATACCTATCGCCCAAACCGCTTGCTGTTCCATAATATCCCTCGGTCCTTCTATGTAATTTCGTTAACTTACAGTCTACTCATCCTATAACCTTATTATCATAAAATAGATTTGTATTTTTCGCACTGGGATTGTGGAATCATTTCACTAAAAAACGACTCTGCCGGATGTTTATCGGAGAGCCGTTGTGGATTCGATTATTTCATTTTCAGAGCCTGAGGCTCCTTGAAAGCAGTTAACTTCCCTTTACTCTGCACAATAATCATCCCATCCTCCAGCAAGGTTGGGCCGAATACTCTACCTGATGTTTTGAGCTGCACGATAGGTTTGGCGGTAATTAGATCAATAGCATCCAATTTCCCATCGGTCTGGGCAACATACATGCCATGTCCGAGCAGATCGAAGCGGGCAATCGGATTGCTGATTCCTCCGTACTGGAACACAGATTTATTAGACATTTTAACACCATAGATGCTCTGTTCGTTACTAAAAAGAATTCTTCCATCATAAGGACCCGCCGCGTAGGATAACTTAGCTCCGATGGATTCATACGAATAATTATCTCGTGTTACGGCAGCTGGATCAACATTTACTGGGTAGCCATAGACTCCTTTTTGTCCCCCAATATATATCCTGTCCCCAATGATCCAGGCTCTGCCTCCGCTAGTCATATATTCTTCTTCTGGTTTCGGATGATTAGGATCTATATGAGTGGGGTTATACTCTACAGCCTTTACAAGCTTACCTGTCTTCACATCCAAATGATCGAGTGTCGTCAAAGGAAGAGGGTCTACCAATGTAGCTTCCCGTTGTGAGATAAGCGTAGTCCCATCTGCTGCAATCGGAAGACTATGATTACCACTATTCCAAAGCTCTTTACCTGTTGTTCGATCAAACGCATGTAAAATGTCATACGTATACGCTCCGGATTCTGAGTTTTGAGCTAGCACCAGATTCCCCTCAACCATAAATGGTTCAAACAGCATTTCGCTGAAATTATCGCGCCACTGCAACTTGCCATCTTTCAGATTGTAGGCTTGAATATCGCCATTAGCAGCGAATAGCTGCTCTTTATCAATTAACAATTTACTGACACCTTTACTGGTTGCCGATGAGCTCCATTTATTTTTGCCCGTAGCCGCGTTAACTGCATAGATCGTACCTGCCTCCGAAGTGACGTAAGCCACGCCATCCTGATAGAGCAGCGGCGTTGTTAATTTGGAGCCGTATTTCCACATTACTTTTCCAGTCTGGACGTTAATCGCTAAAAGCTGACCCTTTTGAAGGATAAAAGCTTTGCCCGCTCCGACTGCAATAACACCCTTACCCATGATATAATCCGACGGCACATCTTTCAAAGCTGGCAAATCCATTGTTGTTGACCATTCAACCTTCGCAGCAGGCAGGTTTGCATAGTAATCATCACCATTCGAGCCTATAAAAGAGGTGTGTGGATCAACCGCAGCTGCTTGTACCGGATTTACCATAAGCAATACCCCTAAACCAATAACTGCAGTACGAAAATAAGATTTCAATATTGTTCCTCTCACCACCAAACTCCTCCTCATATAAGTAACTGCCTCATTTGGATAGCTTCTTAAAATCAAATATAATAATATTGGACGAGCAGGACATAATACTTATGGATTATTATTCCATTTTGTCAAAAACAACAGAAGAAATCAAAACATTTACTCACAAACTTACATTTTGTAAGTCATTGTGTTATAATAATCACATTCCTCCATACACGGACAGGCTTTAGCAAATATATGAATAACAAGGGGTTTGTGAGCATGAGTAACGAAGCAACCGCAGCACCAGCATCCGATTTTGAATTTGGTATCTATACCTTAGGAGACATCGTAGCGGATTGTCATACAGGGAAGAAGATCAGTCCAAAACAACGTCTCGACGACGTTGTAGCTGCAGCTAAGCTGGCAGATGAGGCGGGACTTGATGTATTTGGTGTAGGTGAGCATCATCGTCTTGATTTTGTAATTTCTTCGGTGCCAGTGGTGCTGGCTGCCATTTCTCAGGTTACTAACAGAATTAAACTAACGAGCGCAACAACCGTATTAAGCACCATTGATCCTGTACGGGTGTTCGAGGATTTCGCCACACTTGATTTGCTGTCGAATGGACGTGCAGAGATTATTGCGGGGCGTGGTGCTTTTGTGGAGTCTTTTCCGCTCTTCGGGTATGAGCTTGAAGATTATCACCGTCTATTCTCCGAGAACATCAATTTACTCTTGGAGCTTAACAAACATGAAGTTATGAACTGGGAGGGCTCCTTCCGTTCATCGCTGAAGGATTCGGAGATTGCTCCACGTCCATTGCAAGAGAATCTTCCGCTCTGGATTGGTGTAGGCGGTTCTCCAGAAAGTGCGGAGAAGGCCGGGATGCTCGGGACCGGAATGGCTATCGCCATCCTAAGCGGCAGTCCAGAGCCTTTTCAAGAGCTTGCCGCAACCTATCGGCGTGCCGGAATTCAAGCAGGACATCCACCTGAGGATCTAAAGATTGCGATCACTAGCCACGGCTACATTGCTGAAACCTCACAGCAGGCTTTGGATGAATATTACCCTTACTACTATAGTTACCGTAACTCTATCAGTCCAAAACCGGGTCAAGAGTACAAGGTGTCTCGTGATGACTTTGGGCAATATGTATCTGCTGATAACACGATGGCTGTAGGCAGCCCGCAGCAAATTATCGAAAAAATTCTCTATCAGCATGAGCTGTTCGGTCATAGCCGCTTTATGACTCAGCTCGATATCGGCGGCCTTCCTTACGCTCAGGTAGCCAAAGCCATTGAACTTTTGGCAACAGAGGTTGCACCTGTCGTACGGCGCGAGATCGCCAAGAAGAACAGCCGTTAGAATGGAATACCAAAAAGGGGCCCTCAAGCCAACGGCTGAGGCCCCCTTTTTATAAAAAAAATCACGCAAAGGATGGTTTATTATTATCTACTTTCCCGCTGATAAGCTTCTTATATTCGTCGTCTCCGCCGTCCAAAGAAGGTGCAGTATAAATCTGAGCTGAAGCTGGCTGCTGAGCAGAATGACTCGAGCCTGCTTTTCTTTTGGTGCTTTTGTCATCGCCGCCTGCACTCCTGCTCCCACCACTCGCAGATCGGAGAACAGCATCGGATAAGCTGTTAATACCTTTTATTCTCTTCATGCTGAATCCTCTCCTACTAAATGATTGATGGTACGGAATAAATCCTGATTATTCCCAACTACCGCCTTAAGATCATCTGCAGATAATCCATCACTTCCTGAGAAATGAACGGAAAGAACATACTTCTTACCTAGAGGATAGCATAGGATATATACCTCTGCAACTTCCGTGCGTTGAAAAAAAGTCCATTTACTCGATAAAAATGCATCTACCACACTAGGCTGCTTCTCATTCCCTTTCGTTACAGACAAGGGATAGGAGTGACCACGTCCGACATTCCCCCCCACCTGAACAAGTTGTTCCTTCTCTTGTGCCTGCCAGATGGCTGCACCGATTACACGACAATGCTTCGGAGGTAAAAAGGAATTGCGTATCGCCTCACTAAGTGCGTGATATTTATCTCCATTCTCGGAGATGGTCACATTACTATTATATTGCCAAAAAAAATGAAGGATACTTTCCTTGCGCCTTAAATCCATCTTTAGCTGCTCTAAATCTTTAAGCGGGTCACGGAATCTTCCACGTTCTTGAATACTATCAATAATCTTACCACAGCTCACATCCACAGCAGCCGTAGGATTATCGTGATGCACTTCATACTCTAAAGATGTAATTCCCGCTAAATCAGATAGCAGATGATATTCTTCTACATTTTCTCCAGGGATGAGATCATCACGCGCAGTTACCTGATCAGGCACTAGACAAAAAACACGGCTGCGCCGTAATCTAGCCCAAAACAAACCCATTTCAAACCCCGTATTATCGCGGGTCACATAATAATATTTACCACGGATTTTGGCGACATCATCTGGCGAGAACACAAATACGGCAAAATCGCTCTCATCCAAATTTCGCTCCAACGCCTCCATAGTGTATTCATTCGCCCGAAAAGCGTTGGCATACCAAGGATGCACTTCAGCATCCCTCTTCAGCTGCTCATGAATCGCTCTTGCATAACGTATAGACTCCCTGGAAGATCCAATGAATAGCTTTGGTTTAGTCACGGCAATGCTCCTTCATCCTCTTTCCCGATATGTAATAATTATACAAGTCTTTAGACCACCAGAAAAGAGGCCATATTCTCAAAAAATATTATTCTAAACCTCGTAAATTGGGTAAGGAATTACGACTACTCTCAAAAAGCGAGGATACTATGAACAAAATGATAGGTGTCACCCTGCTCACAGCTTGCCTTTTGGGTATAGCAGCGCCACAGTCTGCTGAAGCAAAGACAGCAGCGGGAAGTTATACCGCACAGGTATATGCGAGTTCTTTAAATGTACGCGATGAACCGGCTAAGAATGCAACTGTTGTAGGATCAATTAAGAATGGGGCTCGGGTTACTGTGACTGATGAGCAGCACGGATGGTTAGAGGTTAAAGCGGGGAGCACCTCTGGCTGGGTCGCGGGTTATTACCTAAAAAAGGTGAACAGAAACTCCCTGCAATCCAGCGCTTCTGGAACGTCTATTGCTTCTAAAACCAATACTGCCTCGTCAACATCAGCCAATGCTTCTAGTAGAACTTCAAAGGCTACAGTCACGGCTGATTCTCTGCGCATCCGAAGTGGCCCAGGAACACAATATAAGGTGCTCGGTTCTTTAAAAGTCAAGGATACAGTCACTCTCCTTCTTCATCAGAACGGCTGGGCTCGAATTCGCACAGTCAGCGGTGAAACCGGTTGGGTGGCAGAGCAGTATATCCGAAGTGGAAGCACATCAAGCAGTACAAGCAGTACAAGCAGTACAAGCAGCATAAGCACCGTCCAGCATAAAGGCGGACTACGAGGAAAGCTGATCGTCATCGATCCTGGTCATGGCGGCAGTGATCCGGGCATGCTTGGCACTACATATAACACCATGGAAAAAGATTTGAATCTGCATACTGCACTTTATGTCCGCGATGCTCTTGTTGCTAAAGGAGCACGGGTAGAGATGACGCGCACCCGAGACGATCAGAAGCCGACGTTAGCTCGTCGTGTTCAGATGAGCCAAGCCCTGCGTGCTGATGCTTTTGTAAGCGTTCATTATAATTCTTCACCTAAAAATGTATCCGGAACGTTGACCTTCTTTTATTCAGAAGCGGATGATTTGAAGCTGGCGCGGGCGATTGAAACCCGGCTGGGGCAAGGCATCGGTCTGAAAAGCAACGGGTTGTCCTTTGGCGATTATCACATCCTAAGGGAGAATCGGATTCCAGCTACCTTGGTTGAGCTTGGATTCCTTACCAATCCTACAGACGAGTCCATTGTCCGCAAGGCCTCCTATCAGAAAAAAGCGGCTAAAGCCATCGCTGAAGGCGTTGCGGATTATTTTAAATAACTGGCTGGAACAACACTCCAAAAAAAGCCCGACCCATGTATCTCTCAGGTATGATCTGAGGAGATCTGTGGGTCGGGCTCTTTTGACTGCTTCCTTATACGAGCATTTGATAGACCAAGAACAAGTTCAACGATACAACCAGACCGGAGATAATCCAGCCCAGAGTGGCTGTCATTTTGCGATTCACTAACCCGCCCATAATCTGGCGATTGCTTGTAAACACAACCAGCGGAATCAACGCGAACGCAATCCCAAAGGACAGGATCACCTGACTGATCACGAGCGCTTTGGTTGGATTCACACCAAAACCAATGATCGCTAGTGGCGGAATGATGGTAATCGCACGGCGCAAGTACAGGTTAATTCTTTTGTTGATGAAGCCTTGCATAACCACATCGCCAGCCATAGTCCCTACGGAGGAACTCGACAGTCCCGCAATGAGTAGTCCCAACCCAAACGAGATCGCCGTTACTGGCCCAGCTAAGTGACCAAATTGTTGAAACGCGACATCCAGATCCTCAACCACGAGACCATTTTTGAAAAACAATGCCGCGGAGACAATAACCATAGCCAGATTTACTGCACCTGCGATAATCATCGCAATAATAATATCTATAAATTCCAATTTGAAAATCTGTTTTTTCTCCGATTCATTCACCCCGACGATACGGTTCTGTGTAAGTGATGAATGCAGGTAAATCGCATGTGGCATCACGGTTGCACCTAGAATTCCTGCGGCCAATAGGATGCTGTCCACCCCTTCAAACTTAGGTGTAAACATGCCTACGGCAACTGCTCCCATATCCGGTTTAGCTACAATAACTTGAAAAGCGAAGGCTAATACGACTATAAGGATCATCGCGGCAATCCCTGCCTCTAAGGAGCGATATCCCCGGCGTTGCAGCTCTAGGATAGCAAATGAGCCCACCGCAGTAATCAGTGCTGCTGGCAGCATGGGAATATCAAATAAGAGATATAGTCCTAATGCCGCCCCGATAAACTCTGCCAGATCCGTAGCTATAATCACTAGCTCACTTTGAATCCATAAGAAGATAGATACACTCTTCGGAAAACGATCATGAGCGATCTCAGGCAAGTTCTTGCCTGTCGCAATCCCCAGCTTGGCGGATAACGCTTGGATTAGCACAGCCATTAGATTAGAGGCCACGATCACCCACAATAAGAGATATCCATATTTGGAGCCCGCCGTAATATTGGTGGCAAAATTACCTGGATCCAGATAAGCAACAGCAGCGATAAAAGCTGGGCCTAGAAAAGGAAGTAATCGTTTAATCCCTTTGATCTCCCCGTTAAGTACGGCTTGTGCTGAAATCGAGTTCTTATGTTGTTTTATATGTGGTTGTTCTACTAAAGTTTGTTCGAGCATTTCAATTCCTCCTCTTGCCCTGAAAAAGTTGTCTATATACACGAAAGTTTCCCCTGTGCAACTTATATTTAAAGTATATGCTTATTTCTGAAAAATGTAAACATGTTTCATATGGAATTTTCATTTGCTTGTTCACCAACGACTAGGCACAAAAAAAGCTGGACGATGATCAGGAATTACCCGATCTTCGCTCAGCTTAAGCTGCTTATGAATTTTTCTTCCAAGTGTCCTTGAGCGGTACTATCCGGTTCAGCACCAGCTTATCTGCCGTGGTATACTTCTTATCCACACAGAAAAATCCGTGCCGGATCAATTGAAATTTATCTTCTGGCCTTGCGTTGCCCATTGATGGCTCCAGCAAACAATCCTTCAGGACCGTTAAGGAATCTGGATTAAGATATGCGTCCCAGCGCTCACCGTCTTCTTTAGGACCGTCGTTATCTTTTAGCAGCCGCTCATATAGATGAACATCAGCCTTGATAGCATGGTCTGCCGATACCCAGTGAATGGTTGCCTTAACCTTCCGTTCATTAAACCCGCTTCCGCTCTTCGTTCTCGGATCATAGGTGCAGCGAAGCTCTAGGATTTCTCCGGTAACTTCATCCTTGATTACTTCATTGCACTTTATGAAATAAGCACCCTTCAGCCTTACTTCGTTCCCCATAGTCAGCCTGTGATACCCTTTTGGCGGCTCCTCCATGAAATCTTCTTGTTCAATATAAAGGGTTCGTGAAAAAGGAACCTCTCTTTCTCCAAGTGACTTATCTTCACTGTTATTCTCAATCGTCAGCCATTCATTATGATCTTCAGGATAATTAGTAATGACCACTTTTAAAGGCTTAAGAACAGCCATCACACTTGGAACCTTTGCCTTCAAATCTTGTCTAAGCGCATGCTCTAACATGGCAATATCCACAATGGTGCTATTTCTGACAAAGCCAATTTCCTTCACAAAATTCCGGATACTCTCCGGCGTAAAACCTCTTCTGCGTAAACCGCGAAGCGTAGGAAGTCTCGGGTCATCCCAGCCATCCACATAATGGCCTGTAACCAGCTGTCTGATATACCGTTTACTCGTCACAACTCCGGTGATGTTCACCCGTCCAAACTCTCTTTGCTTAGGAGCCTCAGGGATATCCAGCTCCTTCAATACCCACTCATAGAGCGGCCGATGATCCTTAAATTCAATCGAGCATAAGGAATACGTAATCCCTTCGATAGCATCTTGTATAGGATGGGCAAAATCATACATCGGATAGATACACCATTCGTTACCCGTTCTATAATGCTCCGCATGAATGATTCTGTAAATCACCGGATCACGTAAGTTGATATTAGGTGAGCTCATATCTATTTTAGCCCGCAACACTCTGGCTCCCGTTGGATAATCTCCAGCTTTCATCTCCGTAAATAACCGCAAATTCTCTTCCACAGAACGCTCCCGGAACGGGCTGTTTTTTCCCGGCTCCGTAAGCGTCCCTCTATAGGCTGTCACCTCTTCAGGTGATAAATCACAGACATACGCCTTTCCTTTTCGGATTAACGTAACTGCGCTATTGTATATTTTCTCAGAATAGTCTGATCCATAAAAAATATAGTCCGGTGGATAGCCCATCCATTGAATATCTTCGATGATGGCATTTACATACTCCAGATCCTCTTTTAAAGGATTGGTGTCATCAAAGCGCAAATGGAACTTCCCGCCATACTTTTTCGCAGTCGTATAGTTTGTATGAATAGCATACGCACTGCCAATATGCAGATACCCGTTAGGCTCCGGTGGAAATCTCGTGCATATATCTCTACTGTAAGTCCCTGCTTCCAGCTCTTCTTGAATCAATCTGTCGATGTAACTCTCTGTTAATACTTCCGGTTCCTCGTTCATTGGTGTTACCTCCTGTTTATAAGTGATATCCGCCTGCTTAATCTGCAAAATAAAAAGAACCTCACCTCCAAGACTTATGGTCTTGGGGACGAAATTCTCGCGGTACCACCCCAGGTTCATTAATATGTCGCCATATTAATCTCATCAAGTACGGCAAAACATCTTGCGCAATGCTTATACTCTAGCTCTATAACAGGAGCTCCTGTCATACCATCCCCTTAGTCGGGTTCCGATATGCCGCTCAGAGGCTTGTTTCGATAAAATCCCCCTTACCCTGTTCTCATCATCCAGGGCTCTCTGTGAAGGAATGATTTCATGTACTCTTCTCGTCATCGCGTTTGATTATTTTGTATAGGATACCAAAAAGATAACCCTATGTAAATGTGCTTATTCCCCGCTAAGCGTCGTTAGGAGCTCCAATACTACTTCATTGTCAGGCTCTGCAGCCAAAGCTCTACGCGCGTATTCCAATGCAGCAGCTTCAGCTCCTAGCTCATAGTTACAGATTGCCATGCTATACAGCACTGATGCCAATGGTTCTTCCGTATTCGCATGCATGGAGCGTTCTAAGTAACCCAATGCTTCCGCGAATTTATCCATTTCATACAGCAGCAACCCCGCATCTAGCGACAAATCATAACTCTGTTCCATCGGATAATAGCCCGTCCACATCAACTGTATACCTCGCTGTAGATCCAGCATTTCTTCATCACTGGCACCCGGCAGCAGCTCCGAAATCTGTTCAGCGCTATGGATAAACCATTCAGCATCATACCCACCCAAACGCCAAAAGGCCAAAATTTGCTGCAGCCCCATCGTATCTAATTGCTGATCCATCCATTCCTTCATACTAAAGAAATCATCCGGGCCAAAACGTTCTATAAACCGCTTGTAACCCAGCCGAGTGTTTGTATAGCTCAGCGGTGTTGGAAGCATAAGAATACAGCCGATGTTCAGGTTTTTATAGTGATGACTGGTGAATATTGAATGCGCACCCTTTTGTTTCAGCACATGCTCTATCGCATGATAATTCGCGGTCAAAGAGAAGCTTCCGTGATGAATCAGCAATGGAGGTTCTGCAAATTCCCAGTTCTCTAAGCGATGGTCTCCCTTATCCGCTGTAAGCAGCACGAATCCCTCTGTAGAGAGCCGCGCAAGCCGCTCCAGACAAGTAAGCCCCACCACCGGAAAGAGTATATGTGAATCCTCCAGCTTCTGCTGATAAAGCGTTATAACGTCATGATAGGGATAAGTCTCCTCTTCATAACTAGCCGCACGCCGATAATGGTACTGCGGGATGATTTTGCCGAGCGCATCGGAGGGGTTATCCGGATCAACTTCCGCCGAATACTGGATCGAAACCTCACATTCATATATTTTTCCTTCATCCACATAAATTAATTCTTGCGGAATGCTGTCAAAAAAGTAATTTGCCACAATCACCAATGGCTGCTGTAAATCACCCGGCCGAATGCTGAGCTTAGCGTGTACTAAATGTAGTTCTACATCCTGCACAGCATCAAAACGAGCGAAGTCCAAAATACCCTGCTCTACGTAAGGAAGTAGGCTCGGGTGCTGCTGCCAGCTGGATATATTTTTGGAAGGCAAATCACTCATCACATAACGAAAAGGAGGAAGAGGAATATCTGCGTAGTCTACGATTTCACATAACTTTTTAAGCACATGGAAGGCTAACCGGCCTGCTCCCGCTCCAAGTTCTAGAATCGTAACGGTCTCTGAGAGATGCCCTTGTCCAGCCCGGTCTTGCAGAAATCCAAAGATCATCTCTGCGTATGCTGTCGCAATCATAGGGTTACTCGTGATGTACTGCGGGACCTGATCATTATTCCAAGCCTTTAATCCCTGCTCTTCATAATATGTTCGTTGCAATTCCCATATCGGTGCTTCGCTGAAGCGATATTGCTGTTCTTTGTTACCTGTCATCTGTTTCTTTACCCGCTCTCTGTCTAGCTTGTTGGAATAATCTATAGCAATTGCCTTATTGCGCTCTCAAGGTGCGTGACCTGAAAATGACGTATTCAGCCTCTGTTGGAATGGTAGCGGAAAATGATAATAATGCCGTCTTGGAGGTTGAGGAATCAGGTCCTTTCAACGTTTGATAAAAAGAATTCCCTTTACTGTCCACACTCACCAGCTCTAATTCCGCGTTTCCTTTAGGGATGATGAATCCGGAGGTATTTTGCACGCCTAAGGTCAATCTATATTCTTTCCCGGCCTGAGCCTGCGTTAGCATAGTAGGATATAACGGATACGGATGTGCTGTCGTTTCGAGTGGATAAGGAGCAAGCGCACGATCTGCCTCAGGCTTCACCCATTCCTCCCCTTTTCTGGCTCCAATACCAAGGGTTAATTTATTCACATTATTAAATTGCACTTCCCAGCGAAAAGACTTAAGCCCTTCTAAAATGGGGGACGCCGGAACAAACAGAGTGCCATCCTTTATCTCTGGAGCAACGCCTAATGAATCTACGGTCTCCCCATTAAAATCTGCCTCTAGCTGCCCTGCTTTAATATTTCCTACCGATCGGTCCAGCAGTGAAACAGTAATACTCTTGCTCAGAGCGTCATAGAGCAAATCTGCGCCAATCGCATTGGAGAAGGCTCGAATCGGCACCATTAATTTACCTGCTTTGAAATAAGGGGCGAGTTTACCTGGAAAAAGCACGTAATATCCCCCGTATGACAGTGGCATTACCTGTGTCCCTAACTGGACAGCCGCCGACACCGATGTAGGTGTAACCGCAGATCCCGCGGCGAACATAATCACTAATAGACCTATTACATAAGCTTTTATTTTCCCTAATCGTTGTAAGGACTCCTTGATGTGAATCATCACAAACCCCTCTCCAGTTCATCTAGAACCTTAGCCTCTATTAGTAATAATCAATGATGACCCTACACATGTCAACTTGTACCACTTCTGCTATCCATCATAAAAGACAGCATTCCGCATATATTTTCATTGAACGCTTAAGGAACAAGAAAGGAGAACATCTTATGACTTCTGCTGGACAGGATTCGGCAAACAAAACAAACATCCCCCAGCCCATCCGAAGTGATGGCACAGGGGGATTAGATAAAGGACCCCGCGATGTTATGCGGGATCTTGAGAACCCGGATATGTTCGTACCTCCGGTGACTGATGCGGGCCTGGTTCCCAATTTAAAATTTTCTTTCTCTGATGCGCATATGCAGCTTAATCATGGTGGCTGGTCCAGAGAAGTAACACTCAGAGAACTCCCTATCGCAACTACACTGGCAGGTGTGAATATGAGCCTGACCCCCGGTGGAGTACGAGAGCTTCACTGGCATCAGCAAGCGGAATGGTCTTATATGCTGTTAGGCCGCGCCCGGATTACTGCTGTGGATCTGAATGGACGGAACTTTATAGCAGATGTAGGACCTGGTGATCTATGGTATTTTCCGCCGGGTATTCCTCACTCTATACAAGGTCTTGAAGAAGGCTGTGAATTTCTCCTTGTCTTCGACGACGGAAGCTTCTCTGATCTGAATACCTTGTCTATTTCCGATTGGTTCACCCATACGCCCAAAGAGGTACTTTCAGCTAACTTTGGAATACCTGCCGAGGCCTTCGACTCCATCCCCACTGAACAGGTTTACATTTATCAGGATCAAGTTCCCGGCTCATTACAAAGCCAAAAGGTGCAATCGCCGTATGGAGAAATTCCACAGAGCTTCAAACATTCGCTGTTGGCACAGCCTCCATTGAAGACTCCTGGCGGGAGCGTCAGAATCGTTGACTCCAGCAACTTTCCGGTCTCCAAGACCGTGGCTGCTGCACTGGTAGAGATTGAACCTGGAGGAATGAGAGAGCTCCACTGGCACCCCAACAACGATGAGTGGCAATATTATCTTACCGGAAAAGGACGGATGACTGTGTTTGCCGGAAACGGTGCAGCACGTACCTTTAATTACAGGGCTGGCGATGTTGGGTATGTTCCTTTTGCATTTGGACATTATATTCAGAATACAGGAGAAGAGTCGTTGTGGTTCCTCGAAATGTTCAAAAGTGACCGTTTTGCCGACGTCTCTCTGAACCAATGGATGGCTCTCACTCCCCATGAATTGGTTCAAAGTAATTTGAACGTTGGGCCCGAAGTGATCAATGCCTTACGGAAAGTGAAATGGCCCGTGGTGAAATACCCTAAGTTAAAAGAATAGGTTACTTCCTCCCTTTGCTTATTCACCCGTCTCCGCAAATTGTTTGATTCTTTCACCAATCTGGTCACGCACATGCTGGAACACTGCCCACTTCTCTTCATCACTCCCTTGCGCTTTTGCCGGATCATCGAAGCCCCAGTGTTCCCGTTTGACCTTCGGAGGGGTCATTGGACATTTATCCGCAGCATCTCCACATAAGGTAATGACCAGATCGGCATTATTCAGCAGATTAGCATCAATAATATCCGAAGTCTGGCCGGAAATATCTATGCCTACTTCGCTCATCGCTTGTACAGCTTTTGGATTTAGACCGTGAGCTTCAATACCTGCACTGTACACGCTCCATTCTTTTCCTAGATATTGCTTAGCCCAGCCTTCAGCCATCTGACTTCTGCAGGAATTCCCTGTACATAAAAAATAAATCGTTCTCTTGTTCATCTTGATCTTCCCCTGTCCAAATTAGTTAATCAACAACCACATATAAAGACCTAAAAGCGTAATAAATAACGTTGGAATGGTTAAAATAATACCTGTCTTAAAATACGTTCCCCAAGAAATCTTCACGCCTTTAGCCGAAAGTACATGTAGCCACAGCAGTGTGGCGAGTGAGCCAATCGGAGTGATCTTCGGTCCTAAGTCCGAGCCTATAACATTCGCATATATTAAAGCCTCTCTAATGATTCCAGTGGTATGCGTCGCATCAATGGCAAGCGCGTCAATCAGAACGGTAGGCAGATTATTCATCAGCGATGAGATCAATGCAGCTATGAAGCCCATACCCATCGTTGCGGCAAATAAGCCCTGATCAGCAATAGACCCAATCATCTTAGCAAGTAAATCCGTCAGCCCAACATTTCGAAGTCCATATACTACGACATACATTCCAATGGAAAAGAACACAATCGCCCAAGGCGCTCCTGTAATCACTTCTTTCACCTTGACGTAAGGGCTTCTTCTCGCGAGAAGCAGGAACAAAATAGCTATGATCCCCGCAACCACAGATACCGGAATACCCAAAAATTCGCTGACAAAATACCCTACCAAAAGAACAGCCAATACAATCCATGACAGCTGGAACATTTTTTTGTCTTTAATCGCCTCATGCGGATCTTTTAGCTGTGAATCGTTAAAGTGCTTGGGAATACTTTTGCGAAAAAAGAAATAGAGCACTACGATGCTCGCCACAAGTGAGAACAGCGTAGGTATAATCATCTTGCCTGCATACTCCATAAACGTAATCCCGAAAAAATCCGCTGATACGATATTGACCAGATTGCTGACCACGAGCGGCAATGAGGTGGTATCGGCAATAAAACCGCTGGCGATAATAAACGGAAATACTTTTTTCTCATCAAAATGCAGCGCCCTTACCATCGCAAGCACAATAGGCGTAAGAATCAGAGCCGCTCCATCATTCGCAAAAAATGCAGACACTAACGCACCAAGAACGATGACATACACAAACATTCGTCTGCCATTCCCGCGGGCAGCCCGCGCCATATGTAAAGCAGCCCATTCAAAAAATCCGATTCGATCCAGAATTAAAGAAATCAGAATAATAGCCACAAACGCTAAAGTAGCATTCCACACGATCTGCGTTACATCCAGAACATCATTAAAGCTGACTACCCCAGCTAGCAAAGCTATGCTCGCGCCACCGCAGGCTGACCATCCAATCGATAAATTACGGGGCTGCCAGATTACAAGGATTAAAGTTACTAAAAATATAAGGATAGCTACAATAGCCAAAGTGCCATCCCCCTTTTACTGCAAATCCACATCTTTTTCAACACTCCTATATAAGCATGTGACTTCAATCCAACATCATTATATAACTATATGATTATATATAGATCAAAAAAAACCTTACCTAAATTTAGTCGCAGCATGGCTCTTTAGCCTCTTTATTCAGTTCAGCCAATATCGATTTGGAACTAGGCATCTGTTGAAGAACAGCTTTAAGATGTGGTTTATCTTCGACATTTAACGAATAATGTACCCACTGTCCCCGCTTGCTTTCCCGAACGATTCCTCTACTTTTCAATTTCCGTAAATGCTGGCTAATCGCCGGCTGGGAGATGTCAAAGATATCAACGAATTCACACACGCACCATTCCCGCTCTTTCAGAAGAGAAAGCATTGCCAATCGGGTCTTATCTCCGAACAGCTTCAAGTCTTCAGCAATTTCCATTAGTGTCTGCATTTCCTTCTCTCCTCCTCTCGAAAGTATATAAGCTAATACTTATATTCTAGTGAACTTACCATTGGGAAGCAAGAGTTAATTTTTAGCGGGCTACCGTCCACTCATGCTCCAACATACTGAACATCAAAGAATCCCGCCATCCATCTTTAATAAGCAAAGCATCCCTTAATCTTCCCTCATAGGTCATACCTATCTTGGTGAGCACCTTGGATGATCCGCTATTTCTAGGGTCACAGGTCGCGTATATTCGATGTAGTTGCAGTCCTTCAAAACCAAATTTCAACATTCGTCTGGCCGCTGCTGTAGCGACTCCCTGTCCCCAGGCATCAGGATGGACAATATAGCCGATTTCGCCGCTTCTGTCCGTATGGCTTCTAATATTTAATTCAATCATGCCGATCAAATGTTCAGTTCCTACTGCAACTATGGCTTGCGCGAACCGAGTTCTGGGAACTTTTTGAGAGTCTTCTATTGCTTGGTTCACAAATGAAAGGGTCTGCGTTTGCCTTAAGCTTCAGCCCGTTAACTATTCATAGGGTTGAGAGACAGGGATCGAGACAATAAACTGAGTTCCTTCCCCAACCTTGCTCTCCACTTCTATTTTACAATCATGCATTTTTAGAATTTTTAATACAATAGATAATCCAAGTCCATTCCCTTTATGAACGCTGCTCCGCGCTTTATCCACCATATAAAAACGATCAAAAATGCGGGGCAATGCTGCCTCTGGTATGCCTTGACCAGAATCTTTAATAGAAACCTTCACAAACGCTATAGAACGCTCGATTTCGACATGAATGATACCCTCTTGGCTTGTATATTTTATAGCATTATTGATTAGGTTTTGCCAGACTTGATCAAACAAATCTTTATCCACCGTAATTTGGCAGGGTAATAAATCCAATTCTATCTGAATGTTTTTCTGTGCCCATTGTGGCTCCGCCAGAACGATCGCTCTTCTTAACTGTTCATCCAGCTGAAAAGTGGTGAGATTAACCGGATGATGTTCTGAATCAAGCGACGCTAATCTAAGCAGATTGTCACTTAGGCGGGATAAGCGCAGCGTTTCCTGATAAATAATATCCAGATGTTCTTTTTGCTCTTCTACTGGAACCACACCATCTTGCAGCGCTCTAGTAAACCCTCTAATGGACGTAAGCGGAGACTGCATTTCATGAGAGACATTGCTGACAAAATCATCACGAACAGAGTCTATCTTTTGCAGCTCACTAGCCATATGATTAAAGCTTTCCATCAGTTCCCCGAACTCATCTTGATTTTTATGCGTCAAGCGCACAGATAAATCGCCTGATGCCATTTTTTTAGCTGCTTCCGTCAGACGTTTGATAGGCTTAACAATGAATCCGGACATCAAGAGAATCAGTAAACTTCCAATGACTAAAACCGTTAGAAGTGTAAAAAACACGTTGCGTCTGAATGTGATCAAGCTCGACGAAAAATCAATTTTAATGATGAGCGCAGCTTTCTCCTTATCTACGATGGGAATGCCAACAATAGCAACACCAGACTTATCATTAAGCATCACTGCGTCTGTGGAATCCGGCTTAAATAGAGCGGCAACCTTCTCCTTATCCACTGAAAAAACAGCATCACTCCACTCATTCACTCTCACTTTCGCAATATCGACCCCATATTTATTGAGCAGTTTAGTAAATGCCTGTGCTTTTTCCGGATCATCGATTAGGGTAAGCACTTTGGCTACGTCTCCAGCTACTCTAATGAAGATATGGTTTGGGGTCACATTATTTTCGGAAAACCGTACATTTAGCAAAAAAGAGATCATTAAGCTGACGATCACAATCCCAATGAACGTAATGACAATACGCAGACGCAGGCTTTTTTTCAACATTCAGGCCAACTCCAGACGGTATCCAAGTCCTCTTACCGTAGAAATAATTAGCTCGGGAATCGATTCAAGTCTTTCTCTCAGACGTTTGATATGCACATCTACCGTACGCTCGTCGCCTTCATAATCGACACCCCAAATATTTTCTATGAGCTGAGAACGCGTGAATATTTGCCCTGGCGAACCCGCCAGAGCAAATAACAACTCACATTCCTTTTTCTTCAACTCCACCGTTCTCTGAGCCGTAACAACGTTCAAATTCCCCAGATCAATCATCACTGCGCCTAGTTGAATCACACTCGAGGAGGTTAAATGATATCTTTTTAATAGTGATTTTACCCTCAGGACCAATTCAATGGGATCAAACGGTTTGACTAAATAATCATCTGATCCGGCATTAAATCCTCTGACTTTGTCCTTAGATTCTCCTCTAGCTGTAACCATCAGAATTGGAATATCGATATAAGACCGGATATCTTCGGTCAATTCAATACCATCTACATTTGGCATCATCACATCTACAATCACCAAATCGATCTTTGTATGCGCTAGAATGTCTAATGCCTCTTGACCGTCTGCTGCTTCCACTACGGAAAATTGGTTTTTTTCAAGATATAATCGTATTAATCTACGGATATGAGAATCATCATCCGCCACTAGAATCGTGTTCATCTCTCAATTTTCCTCTCTGCTAACCTATTTATTCATATCGTAGAGATTCCATTGGATCCAGTTTGGCAGCCTTAGAGGATGGCATCAAACCGGCGATAATACTAATCAGGGTACTCACAACGATCCCAAATAACACATAATAACCGGATAGATTAATAAGTTTCACTCCAAAAGCATTGTCCAAGAGAATATTTAACACATAACTAATGACAATGGCAAAGAGTACCGCAAAGATACCGCTGAATACACCTAATAAAGCTGATTCAGAAAAGAATATACGTTTGATATCTTTTTTCCTTGCGCCAATTGCCCGAAGAATCCCAATTTCCTTAGTCCGTTCCACTACACTGATATATAGCACAACCAATATCATGATCCCTGATACGAGAAGTGAAATCCCGGCAATACCAGAGAGAACTATAGTAGCCATATTCACATAAGTTGTGATTCGCTCCATGATTTTTGCCGATTGAGAACCTGAGAATCCAGCATCAACAGCGGCTGCATTAATATCATTCACATATTTCATATCGGTTGCAAAAGCATTAACTTGAATTGGACCTATTGTAATCCCCTTGTCAGCATACATTTGCTCCAAAGTCTGCGCTGGAAGATAACCCGTGGGTTGCATTTGCGCTCTTGGATCAGTGCTTTCATAAATACCAGAGATAGTGACTTCTTGTTCCAATGTGATCGGTTTATGCTTAGCATCCATTTCATTAATATATAGATAAATCGATTTCCCTACTAAAGACTCTGGACTGTCATTTCCGCTTAATTTACTTGCCGTTTTCACGGGTAATAATATCTCTTTGCCCTCTGGAAAAGCCCCTGCGGTAATCGTCTCTTTAGCAAAAGCATCCGTTAAGGTTGTTAATTGTGTAAGACTAACCGTCTGATCTGCATAAACCATAGTAGATTTGCCCGAAATGGAAGTGATGGTTTCTACATAATCAACATTTGGAATATTTCGGATGGTTTCAATATCGGCAGCCGTAAACGTTTCGCCGGGCAACATCATTGCCTCTGGACCTTGCATGCCTTTAGCTTCTTCACTGGGTTTAGTTATATCCACGAGTAAAGGATCCATACTTGAATTAATTTCGTCATTCATATAGTTCGTAATTCCATTCCCTAAGGAAAGCATCAACAGTACGCTTAAAATACCAATAGACCCACCCAAAGCTACCAATACATTACGTTTGGCGTTGAGTTTCATGTTCTGCAGAGCCATTTTAAAAGATGCAAATAAACTGAGATTCCGGGATGACCCCTCTCCTCCATCGTAACTAATCAAAGAGCGGTCCTTTAACTGAATATCATCTTTAATCCGTCCTTCTTCCACCTTTACGATACGGGTACCAGAGTCGGCTACTTTCTGTGAGTGGGTCACGGTAATGACCAATATCCCTCTTTTGGCTATGCTGTCCAATAAGGCTAAAATTTGATCGCCGGTATCCTTGTCCAAGGCCCCTGTAGGTTCATCTGCCAAAATAATATCAGGATTATTCGCTAGCGCGCGGGCGATGGACACTCTTTGCTTCTGTCCACCGGACAGCTGATTGGGACGTTTTTTCAGGTGCTCTTTCAAGCCTACCTCAGTCAAAATATCTATAGCACGTTTATTACGGTCCTTCTCACTGGTATCCGTCATCTGCATCGCCACTGTAACATTCTCCAAAACTGACAGATGTGGGATCAGATTGAAATTTTGAAAAACGAAACCAATATTGTTCTTACGATAATCATCCATTTCCTTTTCGGTCATCGTGCTTAAATTCTTTCCGCGGACAAGGACCTCGCCCTCATAATCGGAGTCCATTCCCCCAATGATGTTCATCAGTGTGGACTTTCCGCAGCCAGACTCACCTAGAATAGAGACGAATTCACCTGTCTCAAAGCTTAGATTCACATCATGGAGTACTGGCACCTTTTCTTTACCGTACAAAGTATATGATTTCTTTACATGTTTAACTTCTAATATTTTCATTTGTTTCTCTTCCTCTCCTGGTCATGCTCTATATCTCTTTTGATGTTTCATATCCTAACAAATTTGTGTGAACTGATAATGAACTGGATAGCCATATGGAAGAGTCAGAGCTACAGCAGATATTTAGGTTAAGCAATATAAAAAGGCGAATTCACACTCAAAATGAGTGGAACTCGCCTTTTCTATTCGGCTTATTTTCAAAAGAAATTAGTGCATGAGGTAATAAGCTAATCCTCCAACTTGTTTTCCGGCGTAATAAACGATGTCTATAATCACCACTGTTAATACAAATTTCGAGAGCAGCGGATATTTCTTAAATAAAGGCTTTATATTTTTCTCTATGTACTCCATTCGCGCGCCTCCTTTCTTAAGCTAGTGCTCTTTTTCGGATCAGCCTAATCTGGCCTCTATGATTGATTTCATCCTCAAAAACGTGAAACCACATAAAATAGTAGTTCGCAGGTTTGTTATGCCAGAATTCCTCTTCAGTATATAACCAATTATCATCGACGGTTGCGAATAATTCATAAGTCTTTTGTCTAACTTCATTTAGGCGATCTAAATAATAGCTAAGGTCATTCCCCTTAATATTGGCTCGTCCTTCGTCGCCTAAATTTAATGCTGGTCCCCATTTTGTTAGCTCTTCTTCAGACAAATCTCTTTGCTCAAACGTTGCCACTTGATATGCATATTCTACAGCAGCGTAGTGCAATAATAACGCTCCAATAGAGTTACTCTGAGCATCCAATAAATAATCCAGTTGTTCCACAGTTAGACCCTTAACGGCTTCTAATGTTGTATATCTTGCATAGTTCATCATGGATAAAAGTCGGCTGATTTGCGGGGAGTAACCTGGGATATCTGTAATCAAAAATATTTGGTTCATGTCAATCATATGGATGTTCCTCCTTGATTTATTCAGAATAATACTCTAAATACCGGAATGGTTCAGAATTATGAATTACAGGTAATGACGATCAAGATGTCAAAGTGAGGTGCTTAACACCATGAATAAAACTAACAAAACTATGTATTGGGTTGTATGGGCTTCAACTTAGAAAGTCTCCATCCTAACAAGACCTAGTCGCTTCCCTTCCACTATAGCTTCGGATCTGGAATGTACACTAAGCTTCTCAAAGATTCTCGTCAGGTTATACTCTACAGTCCTTTGTGACATTAAAAGCTTGCTGGCTATGTCTTTATTGCTTTTTCCACTAGCTACTTCTTGGAGTATTTCCTGTTCTCTTTGATTAATGGACACTTCTTCAAGCAGCCGATTATCCTGGTGATTAGAAATCTTGATATCATTTCTTCGTAGCTGTTTAAGTAAAGACACCGGAATGACCGCCTCATTCCTCAGCGCACAACGAATGGTATTTAACAACTGTTCCCGGGAAGCTGTTTTAGAGATAAATCCTGTGACCCCTGACTCCATCAAAAGATTATAGTGAGCACTGATCTCATATCCGGTATAAATCACCACTTTAGATTCAGGATCACGTTGAACGGCTCTTTTGGCGAATTCAAGTCCGCTGATGGTAGGCATGTTGAGGTCGCATAAGATGACATCAAATTCTTGTTGCTCCAGCCTATCCAAAGCTTCCATCGCTGACAAAACAAAAGTAACCTCCATATCCGCGTCCTGCTCAATCATAGTTTTAGTTCCTTCTCCGACTGAAGGATGATCATCAACCAACAAGATACGTATCATCGTCATCGCCTCCTCTGTGCTTTTCTTCTACAAAAGCCATTGTCGGTAAATAAATAATAACCTCCAGTCCCTTCCCTTTCTCCGAGGTAAAAGTGCACTTCCCCTCTAAGCTCGCAACACGTTCTTTGATTCCAGACAGGCCCATATGCTGAAAAGATTCCCTGATATCAACTATATTCATGCCAATCCCATCATCCTTATATCGAAAATAGAGGTGCTCTTGCTGGTCCAGCTCAATTTCAATCTGATTCGCCTTGGCATGTTTCCCGGCATTCCGCAGGAGCTCCTGTACTATTCGATACAACGCAATCACCAGGTCTTCACTTAGCTCACCAATCGGACTGGATGTAAAGGTGATAATGTAGTTGGACTGCAGCTGGGCATACTCAAACAATAGTTCCAGTGCCTTCACAATTCCGGTCTCTCTTAGCAGCGGTGGACGCAGTTCATTGCAGGTCTCCCTAATCTGATATATCACATCCAGAAGTCCCTCTTTAATCTGAAGCAGCTCTGGCAAAATATCCGCCTCAATATCATGATCGGAGATCAGTGTTTCCAGCCTGCGAAGCCAAATGAGCTGATCCTGAAGAGCAGAATCATGTAAATCCGCCGCCAGCTTTCTGCGTTCTTTCTCTGATAAGTTAAAGATCAGGCGTAGAACCCATGGTGCTGCATGTAGCTCTTTTTTCATCTCTGCTTCAAGGTCTTCAATCAAGCCTTCAATAAGATATAAATTCTCATAGACAATACTCGCATAATTTGCGAGGGTATTTAACCAGTTAAGCTCATCCGAATTAAGCTTTGTATGGTTCTTCTTATGATCAATCCAGAGGAGATGAAATTTTTTTTGGTGACGTCCAATTACGAGTAAGATCCCCTGTTTGAGTTGAACTACTTCTCCTACCTTAAAAACTGGAGATTTCGATACAAATTCTATGTTGATCTCTTGGCCCGAATTGTCGACTATTTGTTCGAGGTTACTCATATCCTCATCTCTCTCAAAAAAAGCAGACCGACTAACCGGTAAAATCTCATTGATTTCCTTGTAAATTGCAGCCTCCAAATCAGACCGCTTCATAACCTTGGAGATTTGCTTCGAGAATCGCTCCAGACTACCTTGATAATGATAAAGCTCACGGAACAGTTTAGGCCGGAAATAATAATCTATTTTCTCCTTAAAGAATAAAAAGATTGTAATAGATAAATATACAACCAAAAACATCTGAATCCATTTGATCCAATCATACTCTTGCCTGCTCTGAATGATCGCAAGTACGGCTACAATCATTAGCGCCGGAAAAAAAGCAATTAATAAATAATATTTAAACCGATTAAAAGCGAAATCAATATCAAATAGTTGCCTAGCCGTCAGCAGATAAAAATAAGTAACTGGCATCAAAAACAAAAAGATCGTAGTAATTTCGTAAGGAATCAGGTTGACCCCAACAGCAATGGGTGCAGCTGAGAAGAGAACAAACGGTGTAAACGCAAGGATTTGTCCGGTAAGCATAATTTTAAACATCGATTTAAGCGCTGTGCTTCGATAAGTAATGTATAAATATAGCAGCTTAAATATGCTGTAAAAAATTCCAAAAACAAAGAACCCAATAATAATTAACCTTACAAAGGAATACAAGGATCTATCCCAGGAGTAAACCATTAGACTGGAGGTGGAAAATAGGCTTAGTAAAATGACCAGGCCATAGTATATTTTGATTACAGTAGTAGATAGAACTAATACATCAAATCGTTTCAGATATACTTGGAGAAAGTGAATAAAAACCAGTGGAATTAAAGGCAACACGCTACCCATCGCGATTCTACCTATAAGATCAGATCTACTTGAGGCATATCCCGCAAAGTAAGTTATTCCGACTAATAAAAAGAATAAAATCAGCAGCTCTGCTGAGCGATCCCCGCTTTTCCTGCGGTATAATAGAAGGCTTAACACTGCCAAAAAAACAAATGTCGCTCCAGGGACTACAAGCTGGGTAAACGTATGATAGATGGAGGACTTATTCTCAATATCATAATGCAAAGCAAGTGGAGCCCCCCCTTTGGAGTTACGAAGAAGGTCAACGGATTGAACCTGAGTTAAGCTTCCATATCTCACAGCTTCATCCACTTTATCAATCGGTTTCCCATTAACCCGTAATAAGATATCCCCTTCCCTTAAATTCTGTTTATACCCTTCGCTTGAAACGTCTGCCTCAGCAATATAATATTGCCCTTCTTCATTCTGCTCCAGACCAACGCCAAGCAAGATGTTAGAGTGAATGACCCACACAAAATGAATAATAAGAAAAACAAAAAGGCAAAGTAACCCTGATATGAATAACTGGCGGAGTTTTACTGTCATTTCAAATCCCCCGAACGAACAAAATTATACATATCTCTATTCTTATTTGGTATTCCCCTACCATTTTATATGAATCACAAAGGAAATTATATACTTTTATGCATGATATTCCTTCTCCTCTAAATATCCGCATTGAATTATAGCTCTATCCTGGCTTTTTGCTGGTTCACTCTGTGGTTTCGATTCAGAATCCATATAGCTGCGCAGCTATATAAAATCACTGGAACCCAACCACTCTCCCCGGCTACATACTCCAACATAGGTGAAGAACTGACAGTAATATTGTGCAAAACACTATCTACAGCATTATTAGTTCCGTGTAAAAGCACTGCCGGCCAAATACTACCGGAGGTCAGACGCAGTTCATTTATAATGATGCCCGCAAACATAACAGATAAGGTAAAGAGCACCACCACGAGCCAGCGGCTTCCAGAGGAATGATAAGCACGCGGCCCAAGAATCGCCGGATAATGCCATATAGCCCAGATTAAGCCCATTGTTACACTAGAACTTACTCTTCCCATCCATTGAAAACGCGGGAGCAGCCAACCCCTCCAACCGATCTCTTCCCCCAAAGCAGATAATGAACCAAGAACAATGTAAACGAGCAAATATATAGCAGTCTTGATCCATGAATCTGGAGAAATTAAGCTTGAGTTCCATCCCATCCAATAGACAGCATATCCAGCTCCCAGTGAACCTAAGGGAATAACTAAAGCCAATATGTATTCTTTGCCTCCCCTAAATTTGAAGCCCAACCTTCTCCATCCCTCAGCACTGTATCCATCTCTCACAATCAGAAACATCATGATACATACTGTGAAAAAAGGAGTAAATCCATACAGACCTTGCGCCGATTCCGGAAGCAGCAACATCCCTAACGCCATTGCCCATACGATAATAATAAATAGAAGAGATTGTTTCTTGTCTGAGAGCAATATTATCACCTAACCTTTTTAGATATAAGGAACTATATCTTCCTATTTAATCCAATTGTATATAACCAGGCAGGACGTTTCACCGAAAACAACGTTCGTTAAAACCACAATTCTTTTGCGGTACTGCTTATCTGTATGCCGCAAAGTCTTCAGTAAGGTTGTCCTAAAAATAGTGAAATGGTGAGCGATGTGCGATGTGCAGCGTAAGTGTAAACTAATTAGGGAAATACTCCCTGAAAATAGCCGATTTTGGCTCTAAAAGGACGAAATCAGGGAATTCCTCCCTAATAATCAGAGGGATTTCTTTATTAGTTACTGAATCGGCCAAAATTCAGGGAAGTTTTCCCTAATTATAAGTCTGATGAACAAAATTCTCTGAATTTTAGGGAGAAATCCCCTAATTGCTGTATAAGTGCTTCACTTATTGCATCATTTGGAGCATCATTAGGTACGCCCCATGATTCAATTGGTTATCAAATAAAGGATGCTCCGCCGTAACATTAGAGACCAGGTGGCTTTACTTTTGCCCCTAATCTACTGAAACAAACAGTAGTTGACCAAAAATGCAGAACAGCGATTCCCCGATATTAGGAGAATCGCTGTTCTGTTTGACTTTTATGGTTTTGGGCATGAACGTTTTGGGGACAGCCTTTTTCTAACTATACGTTATCTTAATAGGTCCACCAGTTACCAGACATAACGATCATCGAAAACAGCTTGATGCTGTCTTCATAGTAATCTTCTGCAGCACTGCTTGCTGTGTGGCTCCAGAGAGAATTCAACCAGCTTTGGTAAGTTGATGAGGTCATCGCACTGACTCCAAATGGAGCATAGAAGGCACCGCTATTGTAACTTCCAAATACGGTTCCGTTTAGCTTATACCCATCTTTTATACTACCAGGTGTACTGCTTACTTTAGTCTTAATCCAGCTATTCATCTTATTGAGCTGCGTAAGCGCCCTGCTGTCTCCAGTAATCAAATAATCTGTTGCGATCCGCCATGGGGTACGACAAGAATTGTAATTGTAATTCCCGTCATTGGCATCCTCAAGGAAATTCGCCGCAGCAGGTTTATACACACCCCCAGAGTAAACTACGAAATCAGGCAAGAGCCCAGTGCTAGAGCTATAACCCGTATAAAGGCTATTTATAATCGTGTACGTTTTATCGATAACATTCGTCCAGCGGGTATCTCCTGTAGCCTGTTGGAATGCTTTTAAATGATTTAGCATGAAATCAGAAGGTCTAGTTGCCGTATTATACGAGCCGCTATTCGCCCAGTCACCTAGACGGATCGTCCACTGTGTCTGGTTAATCTCATTGTCCATAATCGCATTAATAATATCTTTTGCAGCTTGTAAATAATTGATTGTACCACTACTTCCCCACTGCTTGTCCGCAAGCAGCAATGAGAACGCTATATCCATATCTCCATCTGTAGCAGAGTCCTCGCCTTCAATATTTTGAAAGCTGCTGTTTTGCTTCCAGGACATCAAATAAGGGTTAATTGCACTTGGGTGAGCCTTGTAATAATTATATAAGCCGTCAAAATAAGTCTGAGCATTGCTGTCATAACCAGCCATCAAAACTGTGAACAACATCCCGTAACCATGTGCTTCAGATACCGTTTCTCCATCTGAATTATACTTAACGTAATATTTGCCAGTGCCAGCTGGTTTGAGATAGGCCGTTTTCCACGCATCCCATTTGGTCTTCACTGAATTATCCATACTGGTCTGGGTTACATTGTTTGGCTTGATAGATCCACTCGTGTAGGTGGTATGTTGCGGAAAAGGTTTGTTCACTGCTGCAAACGCGGAACCGGCAGGAAGAATACTAATTACCAAGCATACGACAATAAGGCTTTTCCAACTCAACCTAAGCTTTGCATCCTTCTTCATCATTCATTGCCTCCTCTTCAATTGTGGTAATAAATTTGAAAGAAAACAGTAAGCTAATTCGTATTCGCTATCATTGTAATACAGAATATGGAATTAATATATAAGCAATTCCATTAATAGATCATTAGTACTATATATCTGAGACTTAGATTTGTTCTCACTCCTCAACTAAAAAAAGGATGGTTCCACAACCAACTTCATTCATGGCTGTGCAAACATCCTTTAGATAAAAATCCATTCGCTATTCTCGTAATTTATTCAATTTGAATCGATACGCAATGTATGGAAGACCCGGAAAGACCAACATACAAAGTGTGACCACTACTAACACCAGGCTGATATTCCTCACGATCTCAGGTAACCATCCATTAACGCCCAAGATCGCTAGGAAGATAAAAGCAATCAAAGCTATAAGCAATGGCAAGGCTACTTTGCTCATCGTTTTCTTTTCACGTTCATATTTGTCAATGAGGGTCCCTGTGTCCGAGTAGATAGGCGCCGTGCCTGCAGCTGCCCGAAAGATATGAAACCCATTTCCGGCAGAACAGACATATGTCCATCCGGCATCTTCAAAAATCAAATAATACTCCTCATCGACATTCGTGTGATAATCTACACTGTACTCAAGATTCTGGGGATCTCCCTTTCTTAACTTATAACCAAAAGGTGCAAAGCTCTCCAGGAGCCAGCCCCTTTTGGCATACTTACTCAATTTCTGCATATCTCCTTTTTCAGTAAAAGCTAAGCCCCCGCTGGTCACATATTTTGTATTCTTCATGCCTATTCCCCACCTTTTATTTGAGAATTTGTTCTGCATGTCTAATCATTTTTTTTCGGCGCTCTACTTCTTTTCTTAGCAATCCAATTCCTTTTTCCGTTGCAATATACGTTTTTCGTTTGTCGTCCTCTTCTTCTTTATACAGCTCAATAAATTCAGCCGCTAACAGCTTCTTAATGGTTGTATACATGGAAGCAGGCCCAATTGAAAATTGATTGTTCGTCATCGTTTCGATTGATTTCATAATCAGATATCCGTGTTTGGCTTCGACTAAAGACAAGAGAATATAAAATGCAGTGTCTGTGAGCTCTCCCATTTCCAATGAGTCCGTTCTTGACACTTAATCACCTCCTCATATGTATCATCAAAAGATATATCATTAAATGAACTATATCTTTTAATGATACACTTGTCAACTGCTGGCATAAAATTCAAACTACCTTCTCATACTAGGTGAAGAATATGGAGGTGAATGTCATGCCCAAAAATAGTGCCAATCCCAAAGAAGCTCCAGGAAAACATCAACCAAGTAAGAAAAACAATGCGGAGAATAACAACAATTTCAATGAAGCCGCTCAGATGGTGAACATCGATAAGGCTGCTGATTATGTGCCCAGCTTAAACGGTGTCTCCAAAACTGATGTTTAAGCTATACCGCTAATAACTTCTTCAAACAAAAAAACACTCCTCAGAATTTTCTGAAGGAGTGTTTCAATCCGTAGCAGTTTCATTTCAAGCTCTCTAACTCAGCAGTCACTTTTTCAATTAAGTTCACGAAGGAAGCCAGCTCTTGAGAGCTTTTGACCTGATCCTTGGAATACATGGAGTTGTGTTCCGATTCTTTTTTCACCTTGGAAAGGGTGGCATTGATATTGTCGAGTTTCTGGTCAATGGTTACCAGTGAATCCTTTGAGCGACGGGCTAGCTTACGAACTTCATTAGCCACAACTTCAAAACCTCTTCCAAACTCCCCAGCTCTGGCTGCTTCAATAGCCGCATTTAGGCCTAAAAGATGCGTATGATCAGCCACTTCTCTAATCATCGTACCCACTTGATGAATAGACTCCACCTCTTTGTCCAAATATAATACCGTTTGATGCGTTTTCTCTTGATAATCAGCATTTTTACTAGCTAAACTTTCTATCGATTCACTGCTATCCTTTAATTGAACCATCAAAGATACCAGCTCCTGAACGGCTGAACTCACTCCTGTAAGCAGGTGATTTTGCTTCTCCAGCAAGTTTTCTATTTTTGCTTTTTCATCCACTTCATAGGCTTCAAGAACGAGCTGTGAATCGAGATTAAACATCTTGGTTAAGGCATGAATAACAGGCTTCCATTCGTTTGGTAATATCCGTTCAAAATAAGCAGTAGCCAAATCCAGATATAATATGTACGTCCCCAAATACCAATTCGTTGTTAATCCAATACGAGAATGGATTTTCCCGATAAGCAAACGTCTTTCAATAAATGCTTCATCGATCACACCAGCGGCCATGGATAAAAAATACCACTGCTGTGTTTCTTTCAATCGATCCAGTGTACTGTGCTGCTCAATGATGAGGAGCAGCTCTGGCTCCATCGTCATCTGTTTATACAGCTCCTCAACCAATGAGCTAACGATTAAGTTGAATTCTTTCTCCTTGCTTTTTAATAATTCTAAATCAGCCTCATTAATCCCTATGTAGCTAACTTGCTGGAGTCGTTCTGGACTAAGATTGATCATACCGTCGTTAACATCCCTCTCATAACTGTTTATTTTTCTCAGCCATCCCCTATGGCATCTATATCTCTTGATTATAAAGGTATTATTTCAATAAATTTTAACACTATATTTACCTATATTACTTAATAATTTTACAAAACCTCACTAGTTGCCCTTAGATTTGGCTTCCTATTCATGAATAAAGGGCTGCCGCAGCAGCCCCTTCAGTTTCAAGCTTTAAATTACGCCGCCATTTCACGGCAAACTTTTGCACAAGCAAAACAAGCTTCTGCACATTGCTGGCAATGTTCATGATCATGCTTTTGGCATTCGTTGCCGCAGGCTTCACAAGCTTCTGCACAAGCTAAACAAATCTCTTTTGCATATTTACTGTTCATCGACATGGCATGAGCTGCAAACTCGCATATATCTGCACATTCACGATCCAGGCGAATGCACTCCTTCATCATCCCCACATGATCCTCATCCAAACAAGCAGAGTAACAGTGATTGCAAGCTATCATACATTTTAAACACTCTTCGATACACTCTTTGTAGTTTTGATGTGCCATAACACATTCTCCTCTCAAATCATAAATTAGGATAGTCCCCTACTCTATATATACCCAATTTGAGCAAATAAAAAAGGATTCCGGGGAATCCTTCCGATTGATCAATTATCTAATTAATTTATTGATGGTAACTAATAGTTCATCCAGTACCTCGTTCTCACCTTCCTGGATACGTTCCACTACACAACTTTTCATATGATGCTCCAGCAAAAGCTTGCCCACGCCGTTCAATGCAGATTGGACCGAGGAGATTTGATGCAGCACATCATCACAATAGGTGTCTTTTTCAATTAACCCTTTTAGCCCTCTAACCTGACCTTCAATTCTATTGAGCCGGCTAATCAAATTCTTTTTAGTTTTATCTGAGTGATGACTTTTCCGCTCATCCGTACTGCATGATTCATGCTCGTGAGTCAGATTATCCATGCACCGATCACCCCTTTCCTCGTATTTTTATTATACTATAGCCCCCCTATTCTATTCAAAAAATAAATCATTGATTAGATTTTCAATTCTTCATGAACTATAGCGAAAGTTTCAACCTGAATGGTTGTATGTTGAATTTTGAAATGATCGGCAATTAACCGAATAGCTTGCTGCAAAATGTGTTGCCCATCTGCTTCCTCTTCAATTAAGATATGACAGCTGAGTGAATCTAAACCCGAAGTAATGGTCCAGATATGCAGGTCATGAACATTTCTAACCCCCTCAATGCTTTCGAGGATTTCCTTTACTTCAGCTGGATTAATTGTAATCGGGGTGCCTTCCATAAGGACGTGAACGGTATGTTTGATAATTCCCCATGCCCCTCTAAGAATCAATAGAGCAACCAGTACGCTTATGATTGGATCAGCAACATACCAGCCAAAAATCATCATGATTAAACCGGCAATAATTGCCCCTACTGAACCTAAAGCATCACCAAGCACATGGAGATAAGCACTACGGAGATTAATGTTATTTTTTACATCCCCTTTTCTCATAAGCGACCATGCACTAGCCACATTGGCTAAAAGACCAATACTTGCGATCAGCATCATAGATCCGCTGGCAACTGTCGGCGGCTCAAAAAACCGCCCATAAGCTTCTACAATAATAAATCCAGCAACTACAAATAAAGTAACTCCGTTTAAGAGTGCCGCCAAAATTTCAAATCGATGAAAACCATACGTTTTGTTCGGAGAAGCAGGTTTAGTTGCAAACCAGACCGCTACTAGGCTTAATGCTAGAGAGCTTGCATCGTTTAGCATATGCCCACTGTCCGATAACAGGGCTAAGCTGTTAGTAATCAACCCACCAAAAAACTCCAAAAACATAATTCCAACCGTAATGATCAACGCAATCAAAAGCCCTTTTTTATTTCCACTAGGATCAAAATGTTGATGCCCGTGAGAGCCATGGGAGTGACTGTGTCCTTCATGAGCGTGGTCGTGGTTACTGTGATCGTGATTGGACTGTTGCCCGTGTACATTCTCGACCTGATGATTGCGTTTGTTCTTCTTGTTCATCATGCTTAACCTCCTATTACCTTCAGCTAGATAGTATTCGTAGCCCTGCGCAGTTACATTCAAAAGCTCCAGTTAATAATAACATATGAGCATGTGTTCATATGTTATTATTAACTGGATTTTTCTTCTTGTCAATAAAAAAGCAACAAATGATTGTCTCTGACCTAATAAAATAAAGAGGACCCTCCGCAGCTCTTCCTGCATGAAGGATCCTCTCGAATCAGAACCGTGTATTAAATCAAATCTGATTGTTGCAGCAATCTTTGGATGATAGCCGCAACTTCTGCTCTCGTAATGAAGGCTTGTGGGGCAAGTACATTTCCGCTTCTGCCCGTGATGATTCCTGCTTGCAGGCTGTCTGCGATGCCACTCTTCGCCCAGTCTGATGCTTCATTCGCATCCGTGTAAATGCTCAGCAGCTCGCTTGCTTCTTTGGCCGGAAGTTTTGTCTTCAGATCGGTAATCACCATAGCTTTAGCAATAATACTCATCGCCTGTTCCCGAGTAATCTTGTCTGTTGGATGGAACGCTCCATCTTCAAAACCGTTGATTAGCTTATAGGAGTAAGCTGTCTGCACCGCATCATTATACCAATCTGAGACCTTTACATCCGCAAAGGATGTTGTCCCGCTTTCCAACTTCAATCCCAATCCACGTACGATAATCGCCGCAAATTCTGCACGTGTAATCTCCAGATTAGGGTTAAACAAATCGTCGCCGACTCCATTAATAACCTTACGGGAAGCCATCTCATTGACAATGTCCTTAGCCCAGTGGGTGGCGACATCCTTGAAGTTCTGTGGATCTTGAACTACAAAATACGTACTGTTCGTTAAACTGTGTATTTTCGCAAAGTGTTTGCCATCAATGGCAACAATCTGTGTGGGTACATGGCGGAACGTCCCCCCCGCTTCAAGCACTAGCCCAGTCGTGATCTTCTTAAGGTCTACACCATCCGCTAGAGGAATAGTTCTTTCCACATAGGTATTAAACTTAGTGAGTTCAACAGTTTTCCCAGCGTAAGTAACCTTCACCGTGAAATCTAATGGCTGAGCTACCAACGTTAGCTTTTCATTGGCTGCCAACATTTCTATTCTTTTCAGTGCATCCGCAGTCGGAACAGAAATTGAAATTTGCACCTTCACATCTTGTAGAGCAATGTCTGTGCCAAACTGTTTTGAAATTGCACTGATATCAATCTGTGCTGCTGATATTGTATAAGTACCTTTTGGAGTACGAATGATTAGCAGCGCCTGCTTCTGCTCCATATCTTTGATGATTTGGCCATTAAGCTCGCCAATAATCACATCTGAAGTCGCAGTCACAGGGATAGTTATAATTGCATTCTGGTCTTCCTTTTCGATACGTTGCTCTATTTTTGCCTGATCTACAACAATCGTGGTAACCGTCTGCCCGTTATACTCAGATATCGTTGCTGTTCCGGCATTTTCAACCTTACCGTTCACCAATACCTCAACCATGCTGCTAGATGGTGTAGCTGCAGCTGTAGCAGTGGATCCTGCTGTTGCAGTTGGTGCAGTTGTTGAAGGTGGTGCAGTCGGTGTTGATGTCGGTGATTCTGTTGGCGTTGGCGTTGGCGTTGGTGTTGGCGGTGTAGGTGTAACCTCAACCTCCGTTGATGACTTCGGTGTCACTGAGTTCGAAACTTCAGAAGCTACACTACTACCAGCGCTATTAATCGCTTTAACTGTAAACGAATAAGTGGTTCCATTCGCTAGACCAGTTACCTTTATTGGACTTGTTGCCCCAACCGTTACGATATTACCCGGAGAAGCAGTTACCTCATAATTCGTAATTGGAGTTCCCCCGTTCGAATCAGGAACTGCAAATGTCACAGTCACCTCGCCATCTCCCGCTACCGCTATTAAGTAAGTAGGTGCAGATGGTGATGTTCTTGGTTTCGTGCTGACTTCGTTAGAAGCTGCACTCTCCCCGCCCGGATTAGATGCCTTAACTACGAAATAATAAGATTGGCCATTAGTTAACCCTGTCACATCATAGTTGTAGACAGATTCGCTTACTGTAGCCACTTGGGTCTCATAGATTCCAGAAGTGATACCTTGATATATAGTGTATCCAATCGCACCCTTCACCGGATCCCATGTTAAGCCGATGAGGCCATTACTTGCCACAGGTGAATGAAGTATTGGCGCGCCCGGCGCTGGAACCTGCGGCGTTCTAGTTACTTCATTGGAAGCCGCACTGATACCATCAGGATTAACAGCTTTAACAATAAAATAATAAGCAGTTCCATTAATTAATCCTACAGCATCGTAACTGTTCTCAGAGCCACTTATAGTAGCTACCTCAGCTCCATAAACACCTGAAGCTGTAGACTGATATACAGCGTAACTATCGGTACCATATACGGGACTCCAAGTAATACGAATATGTCCGTTTCCTGCTGTTACAGACTCAATACTTGGCGCAGCAAGTTCAGGCCAGGTAAGGTCAATAACTGCACTAGTGATCTCTGTAAGTCCTGTCGCATCAAATGCCAGTTGCGCTCCGGTGATTCCAGTGGCATTCGTAGCTCCCAGATCCGTAAAGGAAATGAGGCCCGCTACTGCTGTCAACGTCGTATTCCCCGTCAACGTCCAGGTTCCAGTGTCCTTCTTCGACACAGTAACAACCGTACTGTTGTCGCCAATATTCACATTCCCAAACTGATCCAGCAGCGTTATCACTGGCTGCTGCGCGAAGCTACCGCCATTGGCTTGCGGGGCACTTACGCCCGTGGTCAGCTTCATTGTCGCTGTGCTACCTGCGACAGGTGTAATGTTCAGCCCTGTTGCTGCTGGCGTGGCTACGCCTGCTTGGCTGAACACAACCGCTTGCGCGCCAGCTTTGTTCAGCTTCAGGTTCACCTGTGCTACACCCTCAACGAAATCAACGTTGATCTTGCTCGGTGAAGCTGCCAAAGCGGTGATTCCTAAGCTTCCGTACGTTCCGTCCGGCGCAACATCATAACCCGTTACCGTCACTTCTTTTGTTCCTGTGAACGTTGTATCCGTATCGCCCAGTGAATTCTTCACGGTCAGCGTAATCCCATTATCTACACCTACGACAGGTGTTAAAGTCGCCGCTGAGGCGGTGATGCTTTGCGCTCCCTGTGGCTGTGGAAGATTCACGGTAGCGCTAGTGATCTGTGGAAGACCTGTCGCATCAAATGCCAGTTGCGCTCCGGTGATTCCAGCTGCATTCGTAGCTCCCAGATCCGTAAAGGAAATGACACCCGCTACTGCCGTCAATGTCGTATTCCCCGTCAACGTCCAGCTTCCAGTGTCCTTCTTCGACACAGTAACAACCGTACTGTTGTCGACAATGTTTACATTCCCAAACTGATCCAGCAAAGTAATTACTGGCTGCTGCGCGAAGCTGCCGCCATTGGCCTGCGGAGCACTTACGCCTGTGGTCAGCTTCATTGTCGCTGTGCTACCTGCGACAGGTGCAATGTTCAGCGCTGTTGCTGCTGGCGTGGCTACGCCTGCTTGGCTGAACACAACCGATTGCGCGCCAGCTTTGTTCAGCTTCAGATCCACCTGAGCTACACCCGCAACGAAATCAACGTTGATCTTGCTTGGTGAAGCCGCCAAAGCGGTGATTCCTAAGCTTCCGTACGTACCGTCCGGCGCAACACCATAACCCGTTACCGTCACTTCTTTCGTTCCCGTGAACGTTGTATCTGTATTACCCAGCGAATTTTTCACAGTCAGCGTAATGCCATTATCTACACCTACGACAGGCGTCAAGGTCGCTGCTGAGGCGGTGATGCTTTGTGCTCCCTGTGGCTGTGGAAGATTCAACGCTACACTAGTGACCTGTGGAAGTCCTGTCGCATCAAATGCCAGTTGCGCTCCGGTGATTCCAGCTGCATTCGTAGCTCCCAGATCCGTAAAGGAAATGAAGCCCGCTAATGCCGTCAACGTCGTATTCCCCGTCAACGTCCAGCTTCCTGTGTCCTTCTTCGACACAGTAACAACCGTACTGTTGTCGCCAATATTCACATTCCCAAACTGATCCAGCAAAGTAATTACTGGCTGCTGCGCGAAGCTACCGCCATTGGCTTGCGGCGCACTTACGCCTGTGGTCAGCTTCATTGTCGCCGTGCTACCTGCGACAGGTGTAACGTTCAGCGCTGTTGCTGCTGGCGTGGCTACGCCTGCTTGGCTGAACACAACCGCTTGCGCGCCAGCTTTGTTCAGCTTCAGGTTCACCTGTGCTACACCCTCAACGAAATCAACGTTGATCTTGCTCGGTGAAGCTGCCAAAGCGGTGATTCCTAAGCTTCCGTACGTTCCGTTCGGCGCAACATCATAACCCGTTACCGTCACTTCTTTTGTTCCGGTAAACAGAGTGTCCGTGTCGCCCAGCGAGTTCTTCACGGTCAGCGTAATGCCATTATCTACACCTACGACAGGCGTTAACGTCGCCGCTGAGGCAGTGATGCTTTGCGCTCCCTGTGGCTCTGGAAGATTCAACGCTACACTAGTGATCTGTGGAAGTCCTGTCGCATCAAATGCCAGTTGGGCTCCGGTGATTCCAGTGGCATTCGTAGCTCCCAGATCCGTAAAGGAAATGACACCTGCTACTGCCGTCAACGTCGTATTCCCCGTCAACGTCCAGCTTCCTGTGTCCTTCTTCGACACAGTAACAACCGTACTGTTGTCGCCAAGGTTTACATTCCCAAACTGATCCAGCAGCGTTATCACTGGCTGCTGCGCGAAGCTACCACCATTGGTCTGCGGGGCACTTACGCCCGTGGTCAGCTTCATTGTCGCCGTGCTACCTGCGACAGGTGTAATGTTCAGCGCTGTTGCCGCTGGCGAAGTTACGCCTGCTTGGCTAAACACAACAGCCTGTGCTCCCGCTTTATTCAGCTTAAGGTTCACCTGTGCTACACCCGCAACGAAATTAACGTTGATCTTGTTCGGTGAAGCTGCCAAAGCAGTGCTTCCTAAGCTTCCGTACGTTCCGTCCGGCGCAACACCATAACCCGTTACCGTCACTTCTTTTGTTCCGGTGAACGTTGTATCCGTATTGCCCAGCGAATTTTTCACGGTCAGCGTAATCCCATTATCTACACCTACGACAGGTGTCAACGTCGCCGCTGAGGCGGTGATGCTATATGCAAGAGTAGGTCCTAGGTTCAGGGTCATTTTAGTGAAATAATCCCCCACGACCTTAAAATTAGTACCATCGTAAATAATGCCATTAAGATTAGAGGTAAGCTCTGATGTTTCCTGAGTCCACGTGGATCCGTCTGCCGAAGAGAATAACTCCCCCTTCAATCCAACAGCCAGAAAACTTCCATTACCAAAGCTGATATTATTTAGTGCGCTAGCTGATATTGTAACCTTCGTAAAAGTTACCAAATCTTCTGTGGTTAGAATTACTGCCTGCTGGCTAAGTGTATCTTCTCCAACCAGAATATAAGCTCTACCATCATAGGCAATTCCCTTTAAAGAAGTATTGGGGAACCCAATCTCTAAGGGCACATTCCACTGTATTCCATCTGATGATTTTGCGATAACAACGCTCTCTTGCTCATAAGTAGTACTATTGTATTTCATCCCAAGAGCTACAAATTGATTATTCAAGTAAACTACTGTATTAAATGCAAAATCCCCATTTTTAAACTTCTCTGTCCATGAGGTTCCGTTAACTGAAGAATAAATTCCGCCATAATCGGAAACAGCAACGTACTGATTTGTGCCAAAAGCAACGCCAGTCAGATTGTCCTGCACTCCGGTATCTGTCATAGTCCAAGTATCACCGTTGGTCGAGGTCACCACTTTGGCGTTAAGATTGTAGTTTTCTTTATCTGTAACCGCAATAAACTTCCCTGCTCCATAAGTGACCGCATTCATTCCTGGCAGCTTGGAGGGTGTGACATCGTTCCATACTGCGGAGCTATTAGATTTGTAAATAGAGCCATATTCCCCGGATGAGACGGCAACATAATTGCCATTACCATCCTTAGCAATACTTTTCAGATTACCGCTGACATTACTCCACGCCGATAGGTCAGAAGAAACCAGTAAGCCGCTGCCCCCTGAGGCAACATATTTGCCATTTCCGTAAACCATATTGTTCACCATCATTGTTGTATGGGAATCCGAAGATGTCCACTGGGTGCTGTCCAGCGGAGCCGCAGAAGATTTATAAATTACACCCTGCCCAAACAACAAATAGCTCCCATTTAAAGAACCTCCCCCATAAAATTGCTTGTTATCCCATGAGGCATCAACGGTCCAATTAGCACCGTCTGTAGAGGTGAATACTTTTTTAGCATACGGAGTCACGATATAACTAAAGAAACGATTATTTAAATAGATTACATTCGTAACATAAGGCCAACTAGAGTTATAGTGGTTGATCACAAGATCGGTTAAGGTGACCGTTGTCCAATTGATCAGATTCGTTGAGGTATAATAGACAGCATTGTTAGCAGAGACCACATATTTGTTGTTGCCATAAGCAATATCCGTTAAGCTTTGCATTCCGAATATTGCATTGGTAGAAGTGATTCCTGTGTCTGTCCAGTTAATGCCATCCGAGGATTGTAGTAGAGTTACATCATAAGAAGGTGGATTGGTGCCAGGTTTATATACTGACTGCCATACAAAGAACTTTTCATTGACCGCTTTCAACCTTTCCGGTGTGATAGCTAACGTTTTTTTTGTCCAATTTTCACCATCGAGTGAATTGTAAACTGCCTTTTCGCTACCATCAATAGCTAAGAACAGCCCATTAGCGAACACAATAGAAGTTAGTTTGGGGTTCCCCGCCTTTTTTGAGATAGACCAATCTACGCCATTTGATGATGTAGATATCCCTCCTTGGCCCACCGCTACAAAAACATTGTTACCAAAAGCAACACTGCTCAAATTTCCAGCTGATGTGGAGCTTTGATCTATGATATTGCTATTGCTGGGTGCTGCATAAATTACTGCAGGCATAAACAGAGAACTGACGATAGAGAATACTAAACTTATTGCTAATAAAAGATTGCCACTCCGCTTAATCACAATTTTCCCCCTTTGGCATTACACCAAAATATAATTACTTCCACCATATGGAGATTAGATGTCTTGTCTAAGATTTGTAGCCATTTGGTTTGATTTTTATATCGGTATAATCCGAGAGAATTATTACGAATTTAACATTAAATTTTGATTAAAAACAACAATAATTTACACGCTTCACCTATCCATTTCCACAACCTTACAAATGAGAAAAAAACCTATCAAATATCAGGACTTAATCCTGAATTTAATAGGCTTTCAAGCTTTTTCTCGTAGAACTTTTTAAGCTGCTTAATCTTTTTTATTAAATAGAAATCGCTGCTTCTAAAGCTACTTCCATCATGCCGTTGAAAGAATTTTGTCTTTCTTCTGCCGTGGTTACAGCATGAGTAACTAACGAATCGGAAATGGTAAGAATACATGCAGCTTGTTTACCTAACACTTTCGCATTATGGAACAACGCATAACTCTCCATTTCTACACAAACACAGCCATGTTCATTGTAAAATTCATTAACTCCAGGCACATTGTCTTCATGATAGAATACATCGCTGGAATGAATTCTCGCCGTCAGAACTGGCTTGTTAATACGTGTAGCCGCTGCTTCAATGACTTCGTTCAATTCTTTACTTGGCAGCTGGATATCTCCTTCTACACCGCTTTGCACATAGGCATATGTAGATTCACTCCACGCGCTATCCGCCAACACCACGTCAAATAAATTCAATTTATCAGTATATGCTCCAGCACTACCGATACGAATGATGTTTTCCACACCATAGTTTTTGTATAGTTCATAAGAATAAATACCGATACTTGGCATTCCCATTCCCGAACCCATTACCGAAACCTCTTTGCCTTTATAAGTTCCTGTATATCCAAACATATTACGTACCGTATTAAATTGGGTTGGGTTCTCCAAATAGGTTTCTGCAATATACTTCGCTCTCAAAGGATCTCCTGGCATTAATACTGTTTTGGCGATTTCACCATTTTGTGCTGCATTGTGCGGCGTTGACATAATTTATTCCTCCTATGTTGATTACTCATTACTATCTTACTATACCATTCATGATTTTAAATATACGTTTAAAATTTTCTTTTATTGCGACAAAAATACTGCTACTGAATCTCTTTTTATAATTTATTAGCAAACTCATTAAGTTTTTGGGACATTATCTTTATTTCCTCAATAAATGTAGAAGTATGCTGAACAGATGCCGCCTGTTCTTGCCCGATAGCTGCTATCTTCTCTATCGAATTAGCCATTTGATTCGTAATTCCCTTAATCTGTAACATGGTTTTATTTATGTTTTGCGTCGAGGCGACGGTTTCCCTTGAAAATTTCCGGATTTCCTTGGCTACGACTTCAAAACTTCTACCTTTCTCACCTGCATGCGCTGCTTCTATTGCAGCATTCAGCCCAAGTAAATTCGTTTGATCAGCAACCCTGTTTATAATGGATAGGACTTCTGTTGTATTCTCCACATCTTTTCCAGCCTGCTGAGATTGAATGAGTAGTTCCTGAGAGTGATCCGAAAGTGAACTTACGCCATAGGAAATATTATTAATTTGCTCATTGGCTTGGGATAATGATTCCGAGATTTGTTCTACAATGGCTTTTAATTCACTTTGTCTTCGAATCTGAACTGCAATCCCGCCAATGACTTGTCCCGTTTGATCGTGAAGAGGTGTTGCTGTACCTGTAAACTCAAATCCATAAAAGTGGGCTGGAACATCGGACTTCAAGGTACGATTCTCTTGTATCGCTAAGTAAAGTGGTTCTTCTTTGTGTAAAGGTTGTCCTTCGTTAATGTTTAAATTTATAGTGTCGCCAGGAAAATAAGCAACGAACCGTTCCAAATCACATATCGCTATTGATAAATCAGAGGGGATAGATAATTTTATAATTGGTATAAGTGAGATAAATTTGTCTAAAGATTCAATGTTGTTAATCACAGAAATATAGTCTCCATTCCAGCAAAACGTTATTTATAGCGCACCAAGTCTAACCAGATTATGCCTTGCAGACATGCATTTAATCTAAATCCTTAATTTTGCTTAATTCATATTTTAGATATGTATTCGCGAAAATCTTCATAAAATCCTCCAAAAAAGTTTACAAACACCCATTTCTCTCTCACAAAAGACGAATAACATAAAAAAAGCCCCCACTTTGTGAAAAGTGAGGGCTTTCGTTCTCTTGCTGTTACTAATAATATCGATTAGTTACGGATCAGATAATCAAATGCTCCTAGCGCTGCAGTTGCACCGGATCCCATCGAGATAATGATTTGTTTATAAGCACTATTAGTGCAGTCACCAGCAGCGAATACTCCTGGTAAGCTAGTAGCACCATGGCTATCTACAACAATCTCACCTACGCGAGTACGTTCAACTGTGTCACCTAGCCATTCTGTATTTGGAACCAGACCAATCTGTACAAATACACCCTGCAATTCAACATGGTGAGTCTCTTCTGTCGCACGATCAACATAAGAAATACCATTTACCTTATCAGTTCCGGTAATCTCTTTAGTTTGCACGTTTTTAAGAACAGTAACGTTAGGAAGGCTATAGAGACGATCTTGCAGTACAGCATCAGCTTTGAGCTCTGGAGCAAATTCCAGAACCGTTACATGCTTCACTATACCTGCAAGGTCAATAGCTGCCTCAATACCTGAGTTACCGCCGCCAACAACTGCAACATCTTTGCCTGCAAACAAAGGACCATCACAGTGTGGGCAGTAGGCTACACCTTTGTTCTTGAATTCAGCTTCACCAGGCACGCCCATATTCCGCCAACGAGCACCTGTAGACAGAATGACCGTCTTACTCTTTAGAACAGCACCGTTCTCGAGTTCAACTTCAATTAAGTCATTTTTGTCTAGACGTCTGACACGCTGCAATTTCATCACATCAATGCCATACTCTTTTACTTGCTCTTCAAGTTTAGCTACGAGTTGAGGACCTTCAGTGTACTTCACACTAATAAAGTTCTCGATACCAAGCGTGTCGTTAACCTGTCCGCCAAAGCGTTCAGCAACAATACCTGTACGAATACCTTTACGTGCCGCATAAATGGCTGCACTTGCACCAGCTGGGCCGCTGCCGACAACAAGCACATCATATGGAGCTTTATTGTCAAACTCAGATGCGTCCACACTGCTGCCCATTTTAGCTAAAATTTCTTCAACCGTCATACGACCACTTTCGAAAAATTCACCATTAAGGTAGACGCTTGGAACAGACATAATTTCTTTGCTTTCTACCTCTTCTTTGAATACTCCACCGTCAATCATCGTATGGGTAATGCCCGGATTAAAGATACTCATAAGATTCAGTGCTTGTACAACATCAGGGCAATTATGACAGCTCAGGCTAACATAAGTTTCAAACTTATATTCACCACTAATGCCTTTGATCTGATCAATTACACTTTGCTCAACCTTAGGAGCTCTTCCGCTAACCTGCAACAGAGCCAATACTAATGAAGTAAATTCGTGTCCAAGCGGAGTTCCGGCAAAGGTTACGCCCGTATCTTCACCCACACGATTTACACTAAAGCTTGGGGTTCTAGACAGTTCGGTTCTTTCCACCGTAATCCTAGGTGACATTTTGGCAATTTCATCAACTAGTTCGGTCATCTCTTGTGATGCCTCGTCAGCGCCTGCACTGAGTTTCAGTACTACATCGCCTTCCAAGAGTTCAAGGTATTGCGCTAGTTGAGCTTTTATTTCTTGATCTAGTTTCATTTAGCTTTCGCTCCTTAAATCTTACCTACAAGATCGAGACTTGGTTTAAGAGTTTCTGCACCTTCCGACCATTTCGCTGGGCAAACTTCACCTGGATGATTGCGTACATATTGCGCTGCTTTAATTTTGTTAACAAGAGCGCTAGCATCGCGACCGATACCACCAGCATTAATCTCAACAGTTTGAATAACACCGTCTGGATCAATGATGAATGTACCACGATCTGCAAGACCGTCAGCTTCGATCAATACATCAAAGTTGCGGGAAACCACATGGGAAGGATCGCCGATCATAATGTACTTCACCTTGCCAATTGCTGCGGAGCTTTCATGCCATGCTTTATGTGTAAAGTGTGTGTCAGTAGAAACGGAATATACTTCAACACCTAGTTGTTTGAGGGTTTCATATTGGTTCTGCAAATCTTCTAGTTCAGTTGGGCATACGAATGTGAAGTCAGCTGGGTAAAAGCAAACTACACTCCATTTACCTTTGAAGTTTTCTTCTGTAACATCGATAAATTTCCCATCTTGAAATGCGCTTGCTTTGAATGGTAGTACTTCTGTTCCGATTAATGACATATTGTTTAATCTCCTTTGGGTTTAATTTATGAATAGAGTGGATACTATTTATAATTATTATAATTAACCAAATTAAGGCCTGTCAAGTTATTTATAATAATTCTAATATGATAATCGTTGTCAGTCGCTAAATGTTCATACAAATTCCTTTCTTTCGGATTTAAATACAACACTTTATCATCTGACTGATGCTCATTCGTGCTTATTGACTATTATGGTTTAGTTTACATGTTTTATGTAGTTCAATTTCTACAATTCGATGTCTTCTACTATTAGATTGATAATATTCAAGGATTCTTCCGCTACTGTTGGATTAGAATATCGATTTCCATTATAGGTGATCAGTGCTTTCCATAAAGCCCACCCTCTTGCTCTATTCCACGTTTGTGCATCCATGTTTAATACCTTTTTAAAGATTCTTCTACTAGCCTCATCAAAAAAAGTCCACGCCATTGCAGCATCACAAGCAGGATCACCCACCCCTAATATGCCAAAATCAATGACTGCACAAAGCTGTCCGTCTTTGACTAATATATTTCCAGGTGCGACATCACCATGAACCCAAACTGGTTCTGACTCCCATTCAGAGTCTAATGCCAGTTCCCAGATCTTTTTCAATAGACCTTCATTAAAAATATCTTTATTATGCTCAATCGCATTTCTAGATTCCTCATCATATACAGCTAAGGACCCACCTCTATAAAAATTATGCTCTCCGGCTAAAGGTCCCCCACTAGCATCAATAGACTGTAATTCAATTAAAAAGCTTCCCAAGTCTCTCGCAAATTGATTGAGATCATTAATGTTCTCATGGGATAAAGTCTCTCCCTCTAGCCAATTATTAATAGACCAAGGCCAGGGATATTCTTTGGTAGGTGTCCCTTTCGCTAATGGTGTTGAAATAGGTAACGTAAGTCCTTTCTTTAAAAAAGGTAACCATTTTTGTTCTTTCTCCACTTGAGGAACATAAGCGGCTGCACTTGGTAATCGCACACTCATCTGTTCACCTAAATGAAAAGTCCGATTATCATGCCCACTGAATTTTACAGGCCTGATCTCTAAATCGGACCATTCAGGAAATTGTTCATTTATTAATCTTGCTACTAAATCGACGTCTATAGTATGCATAAATATCTCCAATCATGATTTACAAGCATTATTTGGTTGTCTTAAATATTTTCTTGTGACATATGGTATGTGTAAGCTTTATATATTAGTTATAAAGTACAAAGAGAATATACTTTTTTATAGCTCGATATATATCAGAAGGAGATCTTTGTATATGGAATATGATAGCCTTATCAATGAAATTAAACACTCCTATCAAATAAATATAGAGAATATCAACCTTCATCGTGAGATGATCGGTAGGGTGTATTTTTTGCAGAACCAAGAGAAAAAGTATATGTTCAAAATATTTCGTAGCTTTAAAACGGATGATGCTCTGCAGACGGTTCGCATCCTCGATTATTTAAAAGCTAACTCATATCCAGCAGTTTCTGTGATTAGAACTGTACAGAATGATAGCCACATTATACTCAGTAGTCAGGCTGGCAGCTGCGTTGGAATACTATACGATTATGTCGAGGGAGCAACACCCGATGGTAAAATCGAGGCGAAGAGCATCGGGACACAGATCGGGAAACTCCATAACTTAATGGAGCAATACCCCGAGAAGCTTATCCGTAGAACAAAATTCGATTACATCGATGGTTATATCTCCAATATGCAAGATCTCCAATTTGACCCAGGAAAAATCCTTGAACTAAATCATTACGGCAATGAATTATGGGAACGTATCACAAAGCTTCCCAAAAGCTTTTGTCACGGTGACCTTCACACAGGAAATATGCTCAGAAATGAGTGCGGTGAATATATTCTTTTGGACTTCGATGATGCTTCGGGTGATTATCCGAGTATGGATGTTGCATACATGTGTGATGCTACCGATTTTAATCACTCAAATGAATCGATGTATGATCAAACCATGCGTTTGTACGAACGTTTCTATTCGGGTTATAGTACAACACGTACAATAAGTAGTAATGAGTTTAAGGCTCTTTTCGATTTTATTGCGATCAGACATTTTCAAATCATCTCAAGAATAGTGCAGTGTCAAGGATTGCAAAGTATATCCAAAGAATTCTGCGATGAACAATATAGTTGGCTTATGAAATGGCAAGAACTTTGCATTAAACACGGGTAAAAGTACTGACGTTTCAATCTGTACTATATAAAAACAACCTCAGTACGGGTTCATCCCGAACTGAGGCTATTTTTGATAACTAATATACAAGGTTCTACTTCAGATAGGTTCCTGACTCTCCGATTCCACCACTACCGTTCAATACATACACCCGTGCATTTCCTTTACCGGAGCAGTTGATTGTGATCACACCGTTGGTAACGGTTTTGGTATCACCAGTGACCGCATCCACATATGTTCCGTTAGGAATTCCGGTGAATGTTGCATTTCCTGAGATCGTAACCAAAGCAAAGCTATCGATTCCTTTGCTACTATCTGTGTATCTTCTTTTAAATGCCAAATCACCTGATACATTTTCTGTAGAATATTGGCCTTTTTGCAAAGCAGGAACAGCTCTTCTAATTAAATTAAGTTGTCTGATATGTTTCGCCAGAGGATAATTTAATGAGTCTGCAAGTGTGCCAGTAGCATTGATATATTTACCGTAATCTTGAACAGTAACACTACCCTCAATATGATCGCCAAAGTAAGCACGGCCTGTTGTACTTAACGGCGCATTTGGACCTACATCGATGACTGATCCTTTTTTGAACTCAATTTCAGAACCATAATAGATCGCAGGTATTCCTCGGAAGGTGAACATCAGCGCGAGATTCTCAGCCCAAGTGTCCTGTGTGCCTGCAAATCTTTGATTTTCTGGTGCCTGGTCAGGTGCATAGTCATGAGAGTCAATATAAGTTACATTCCAGGTAGCATCATTATAGAATTGATCACCGCTTCTCATACTAAATGCTTCCTGAGCAGTCTTGAAGGCCCAGTGCATTGGAAAATCAATAACATCCATACCCGATTTCATCGAATAGTCAGGCGCATGATAAGTATTTCCTGTTAAAAATGCATTGTTCGAGGTAGGTTGTCCTGCTGTAGTAGAGTTATCTGCCCACTCTTGTTCCACCGATAGCTTGTTGGAAGCGTAGTCATTTTGACCGTCACCTGGATAGGGTTTTGAGCTTTTCCAAGTATAAAATGGTGTTGATATCGCCGGAATTCCACTGTTCCACACATCTCTGTACCGAGTAGCCACTTCCCCAAAGACAAAGAAGTCTGAGCCCCCTCTTGTTTTCCATGCCGGCACAAAATATTTGTTAAAAATATACCGGCTTACATGCTTTACAGTATCGACCCGGAAAGCATCCACACCCATATCAATATATTGATTATAGCTGTCGATTAGATACTGATTCACTAGAGGATTCTCTGTGTTTAAGTCCACACAGTCTCCCGCAATCTGTCCTGTCTGGACGGTGTAAGACTCCCAAGAAAGACTTTTTTCCGTATGGTAAATGTTATTGTTAGTCTCCGCAGTCTTCATTAAGGCAAGTCTTGCCTGATATTGCTGATCCGGGGTCATGGAATCATAGTTAGCTGGCAGCTTATCCGTAATTTTGAGCATGTTACTCACGGTGTCCGCCGCCGTTGGATCTTTTTTGAACATCGGGAACAGATTTTCTTCTCCAAAATTACCGGTATGATTGACGACAATATCTTGAATAACCTTTATCCCTCTAGCGTGTGCTGCATTGATCAAATCCTGATAGGATGCCCCTGCGGATTCATATCTTGGATCTACTTTTGCAAAATTTATTGCATGGTACCCATGATAATCATATCCGCTGGCATTCTGCACCACAGGTGTAATCCAGATGGCACTGAATCCTAAGGCTTTAATGTAATCGAGCTTTTGAATCAGTCCTTTGAAATCCCCTCGCCAAGCTGGATCAGAGTCCGGATTTCCTGCCTTGGCATCCTCCCATGCATGTTCGTTGTTACTCGGATCACCGTCATAAAACCGGGAAGTGATTACAAAATAAATCGTATCTTCACGAAAATCGCCCTTATTACCAATGTTATAAACAAAACTCTGTTTAGTTTCATTTCCGGCACCATCGATCACAAGGAATTTTAAGGTTGTCGTCTTGTTAATCAAGATAGACGGTCCGGTAAGAGATGTCAGTGCATTGCCTGAAATATAGACTTTTGAACTCGTTGTTGGTTCCGTACCATTATCTGTGTAATATGCTGTGGTCGTTGCCGCCTTGTTGTCTTTTATATTAAAAGATACGGAAACCGCTGAGCTCGAATTCCCAACAGGCAGATTCGCAGTGATAATCGGAGCTTGCAAATCGGCATTCAGATCAATCACATAAGCAAAAGAGCCGACATTACCCGCTTGCCCTATAGAGTTAACGCCGAATGCTTTGATAGTCAAAGAAGAAGGTACTTGGATTGGAGTCGTATACAACGTTGAGGTTGTCGTAGGTGTTGATCCGTCGGTCGTATAATAAATTTTATCGCCGCTATTTGTACTGGATAGGGTCACCGTTTGGGCAGAATCATAGGTTTTGGGCACAGGAGAGACGGATATCACCGGAACCTTAGGAACGTCTGGATTGGCGTCATACCATACGTTATCTGAGTTATACCAGCCCTCTTTTACGCTGCGAGATAAGTCAGCCGTCTGTTTGCCATTGCCGTCATTAAAGATCAGGCTTGCCCCTGTAGCATTTGGAACAGTATAGCTATACCAATCGTTCCCGTCCGATTTCATCAGTATTCCCGGCCATGCTCCACTAGTCGGAACGGTTGCCGGATTCAGATTCCAGTAATGGATGCGGATCGCTGCATTCCAGCTTGCTGGTTTCTTAAAGTGAACGGTTAGCCCCGCTGAAGTAGGTGTAGGTGTTGGCGTCACTGTTGGCGTTGGTGTGGGTGTTATGGTAGGTGTTGGCGTCACTGTTGGTGTAGGAGTTACCGTAGGTGTTGGCGTCACTGTTGGGGTAGGAGTTACCGTAGGTGTTGGTGTCACTGTTGGGGTAGGAGTTATCGTTGGTGTTGGTGTAGCTCCGGCCGAAAGGGTCACATAGTCGATATTAATATTCCCGCTATCATCCGAGTCATATTTATAAGCAAGCGTGTTATTTCCTGCCTGTAAAGAGAGTGTTTCTGTTTGGTCTGCCCATGTATCCCAGTTGGTCAGGTTGGCTAATGTTGTCTGTGTAACCTTTATTCCATTGACATAAATGGACACTTTTTTAGCACTGCCGGATGCATTAGCATAGTGAAGCGTGGCATTATAGGACCCTGCTGCGGAAGCCTGGACGTTAAAAGTGGTGGCTGCTCCTGTAGTTGTATATCCATCAACAAAACCAGTGCCCGAATATCCGGTGTGATTCGTATTTACTTTTGCATCACCAGATAGGGATGCACTCTCTGCTTCGTATTTTCCGGCGACCGGAATAACAACCGTCCAGTTCTTCCCGCCGTTATTGTCCCAACTATCCGTTGGAGCCGTGATGTGATAACAATAAATTAGGGTGGCACCTTCCTGAACGTTGAGGTTGGCGATGAACGTGGTTCCATTTTTGGTCATCACCGTGTCCGTAGTATTAGCCCAGTTATTCGTAGTCCAATGTAAGGTCACAGCTGCCGCTGTAGGATTGGTATAGGTGACTGTATGATCCGTATTGCTGGCCGATGCTCCACCCGATAAACCAAATAAACTAAAAATGAGTGAAAAAATAATTAACCACGAAATATAACGCCTGGATTGTTTGGATACCAAGTAAATAACCTCCTCATAATTTTAAGTGCAGCTTACGATTTTAAGCCCATCGTGATGTGCAAACGTTTGCAAAAATGAGAAAAAAAGAAATACTTAATAGTTTTAATCTCCTCCTTCAATGATTAATAAGGAAAAAACTCATTGTATGCGTTTACAAATGGTTCAATATCTGATGAATTTTCCTTGTTAAGATTATAGGCGCCAAACTTTTGCTGGTCAATGCATCTTTTAGGCTATAATTCAATCGTTTTCACTATAAGTTCCCTAAGATAGCAGGTAAATTGTTCAGGTTCTTAGCCAGCCAATTCATTTCTTTTGCAAAACGTTTTGGAGGTACACTATGTTTGTCCATCGCGGCATTAATCCACCACGGGCTTTCCATATACCACAACAACTGCAATGATTTTGTTAAATACCCCTGCTCCACCGTTCGTTCCTCACGATATCCGTCAATAAATGCTGAAGCTAGTGCTCCATCTAAATCTTCATCTAAAGCACATGACATCACTGCTCGCGCTACATCAAGCTGCGGATAATCATATTTGAACCGATCAAAATCTAGAATTGCAGACAATTGGCTATCTTGAAATAAAAGATTATCAACCCATAAATCACGATGTGCCCATCCAGCTACAAGTCCTTCGAATATTTCCGGATCTATTTCTTCAGTCGCTCTCAGTTGTATCTCTAGGTCAGTGATGAGTGAAGTTTTGCCCATTTCCTTTGATTGTTGTAGGAGTACATTCCAATGTTCTAAACGTTCCTCAGGGCTTTGGGGAATAAATTGTGGGGTTCTTTTCAAACTAAGGGTCCCATCATTTAATAAACGATGCATTTTACCTGTGGCACGACCCAAATCAAACATTTGAAGGATGTTAATTTTGCCCGGCTCTATGACACGCCCTTCACAATATTCCATAACCATAAACGTCTCTCCCATATCTGATTCCAATAAAACTTTATGGTTATAAGCCAACAATCCGGGACATGGGAGCCCCTGTAGATACAATCTTTTCTGTTGAGAAAAAGCAAAGTTCAGCTCTTCTGGGTTATACAATTTATATCTTTTTTTGTTGTATTGTTTAAGTAGAAATGGTCCTGAATCCGTTATGATTTTCCATTTAAGATTTAACCAGCCACGTTTTATTGGGGTAGCATGAAGGACTTTCAATCCAAAAAAATGATAGAAACTATTACTTAAATCCTCTAAAATGGCTTCCTCTGAACGAATCGCTTCCATTTCATCAACTCCTATCTATTCAAAGTATAAAAGAAGAAGCCGCCAATGACGACTTCTTTTAGATATTTCTTTTTAGCAGAAAAAGTTATCTATAAATGAGGCTCCCGCCTTGGAGAAACTCTTGCGCCTTCTCTTGCATTCCTGATTCAATTCTCGTCGTATTCCGGATATTATGAGAGATCTTCATACTGCAAAATTTCGGCCCGCACATGGAACAGAAATGAGCTGTTTTAGCGCCTTCCGCAGGCAATGTCTCATCATGATATTCGAGCGCTCGCTCAGGATCTAACGATAAATGAAATTGATCACGCCAACGAAATTCAAAACGGGCTTTCGAAAGAGCATTATCCCGGTCTTGTGCTCCTTTATGCCCTTTCGCCAAATCTGCGGCATGAGCCGCTATTTTATAAGTAATGACCCCTATACGTACATCTTCCTTATTAGGCAGGCCAAGATGTTCCTTCGGAGTTACGTAACATAACATAGCTGTACCGAACCAACCAATCATCGCTGCACCTATAGCAGAGGTAATATGATCATAACCAGGCGCAATATCTGTAGTCAGTGGACCTAATGTATAAAAAGGGGCTTCGTTACAAGTTTCAAGTTGCTTATCCATATTCTCTTTAATCAAGTGCATCGGCACATGTCCTGGACCCTCTACCATCACCTGTACATCATGACTCCAAGCTATAGCTGTTAATTCACCTAACGTCTCTAACTCGGCAAATTGTGCTTCATCATTCGCATCAGCAATCGAACCCGGACGTAATCCATCGCCTAGGGAAAAAGAAACATCGTACAGCTTCATGATTTCACATATCTCTTCAAAATGTGTATATAAAAAGTTCTCTTGATGATGCGCAAGACACCATGCCGCCATGATGGAGCCACCTCTTGAAACAATGCCTGTCATACGTTGTACCGTCAACGGGATATAACGAAGCAGAACCCCCGCATGAATGGTAAAATAATCAACCCCTTGCTCCGCTTGCTCAATGAGCGTATCACGGTACACTTCCCATGTTAAATCTTCCGCTTTCCCATTCACTTTTTCCAACGCTTGATAGATAGGCACCGTTCCAATAGGAACAGGAGAATTACGGATGATCCACTCGCGTGTCGTATGGATGTTTTTACCTGTGGAGAGATCCATTATATTATCTGCACCCCAGCGGGTGGCCCATCTCATCTTCTCTACCTCTTCTTCTATGGATGAGGATACTGCGGAATTTCCTATATTGGCATTGATCTTCACTAAAAAATTGCGTCCAATAATCATTGGTTCACTCTCTGGATGATTGATATTCGCTGGAATGATGGCGCGGCCGCGGGCTACTTCATCTCTTACAAATTCCGGTGTCACATTCTCACGAATCGCAACGTATTCCATTTCCGAAGTAATAATCCCTTTGCGTGCATAATGCATTTGAGAGACATTACGCCCCTTTTTCGCTCGCAAAGGTTTTCTATGGAGCGCTGGAAACACTTCCGCCACAGCTTTTCCCGTTGCATTCCCGTTATCTTCAGGCTTCACGGTTCTTCCTTCGTACGCTTCCGCATCCCCTCGTTCCTCAATCCAGCTTAGACGATTGGGCTCTAACCCCTGACGAATATCAGTATGAATATTAGCATCCGTATAAGCCCCGCTTGTGTCATAGACATGAATTGGAGCATTCTCCTCTTCGCCGTCTATGCCCGCAGTTGGACTAAGTGAGATCTCCCGCATAGGCACCTGAATATCAGGCCGTGAACCCTTTACATACACTTTTTGACTTGCTGGAAAAGCTGATAGATTGATTGGATCGTTGTTCAATTCGCTTGTCATCTCAATTCCTCCTATAAGGTGATTTGATCAAGCGGAGACGGTCTACTCCCCACACATAGAAAAGGCCACATCTGTATAAGATGCGGCCTTAGAGTAGACAAATAGAAATAGAGCTCCATTTCCTCCGCTGGCATTATCCAGATCAGGTTTGACGGTCGATAGTTATAACTATCCTCTCAGCCTGGTTCCACCAAGCTCCCGTGACTATATAATTGCTACTTCAAAGTATAACCGAAAAGAGAGAATTATCCAAATCTACTCAAATGTGAGATCAATGTATACGTTAGTTTAACACCAATACCCCAAATCCTTCCAGAAGCACCTCGCCCGACAATGTTGTGCCGCTCAGTAAATCTGTTTTGGTCTCATGAAGATGGATCGTGACAGGAGTCTCACTATAATTAAGCAAAAAAGCATAACTGGAAGAAGCTCCGGTACGGACTTGCAGCTCTACCTCTTCTGGGAGCTCCAGCCAATCTGCTGGCGATTGTAGATCAATTAAATTTATGATCTCAGCCGCTGCCTGTTCATTAAATACGGCTCCGTAATACCAAACCTCACCCTTGCCGCGACGATTTCTAGTTACCGCCGGTTTTCCCGCATAATAATCAGAGGCGTAAACCGCCATCACTTCAACCGAAGCTTCCTCTATTTTGAGAATATCATTAAAGTCATCTGCTCCTGTAACGACTTCGGTCACGCCCGACCAGCTAATTGTTGTTGGCTGACGACTGCCCTTAACCATTGTGAATTCTTCAACTGTGATCCCGCATAGATCCTTAGCAGCACCTGGGAAAGGACGCATATAACATTGTCCGCGCTCATCCTTATAGCCGGTTCTACAGCCGAAGATCAGTTTGCCGCCTTGCTGAACATATTCATCCAGCAGTGCTGCTGTCTCATCTGTCATAATCGCTGGGTGAGGATAGATAAGCACGTCGTACCTTGCAAGCTCCTCCAGCGTTGTTTTTTTGCGTAAATAGAGTACGTCATTCGGGATATGCTTCCGCTGAAGCGCCTTGTACCACTCCTTATTGCTCTTCCACATAAACGGGCCATGCCAAACATCGTATTCTCCATCCCACTCATTGTCATAATCACGAACAATAGCAATGTTAGCCTGATTACGAGTACCGACAAACGCATGACCTGCTGCTGCCAGCTCCTGACCGATCTGCCCCGCTTCCCGCACTCTCCGGTTAGGCTGATTATGATAGTCATTGATTCCATGCCAATAAATTTCATTGCCCATCGTAGCTGTCCGCCAGCGGAAATATAACACCATATCTGCTCCATGAGCGATCGACTGATAAGTCCATAACCGCATCTGCCCGGGCTTTGGAGAAGGCATATCCATCCGGTTCACCCAGCCACCCGGGCCCGACTGCTGCTCCATAATGCAGAAATTCGGGGATATCGAACGAACAACAGATAACGACAGTCCCCAGCCTCTATCATTCAGCGGATTCCGCTCATTCGGGTCATAAAAAATAGTAGAGAACTGAGGATAGGAATCATAGCTGAAGAAATCCAACAGTTCATCCGTCATTTCATGGCTATCGAGATGCCCGAACAGACCGTTCGTGGTTACCCACTGCTTAGGGGCAAGTTTACGGATGATATCCGCTTGGTTTTTGGCAAAAGAAATTGTATTGTCCGAAATAAACCGTTTTTCATCCAATGCCTGATGAGGATTGGGTTGCTTCGGTACTGGAGTCGGACGTGGAAGATAGACCTGAGACCAGTCACTATAGCTTTGATTCCAAAAAACAGTTCCCCAAGCCTCGTTCAAATGCTCAAGTGTAACATATTTCTGCTGTAGCCATTCCCGGAAAGCCTTATGGTCACTCTCCGAATAAAATTCACTGATCTCACAGTTGAGCTCATTATCAATTTGCCAGCCAACTACACCCGGATGATTGCCGTAATGTTCAGCCATTTGTTCTGCAATACGTGCACACAGTTCCCGGTATTTAGGACTGCTGTAATTATAATGACGGCGCATGCCATGCTGAAGTGTAACACCTTCGTAGGTAACATTTAAAACTTCGGGATACTTATCAGTCAACCAAGCTGGAGGCGTCGCCGTCGGAGTACCAAGTACAACCTGAAGACCATATTTATGTGCTAGATCAATCGCCCGATCAAAGAGCCCGAACTGAAACTGCCCTTCTGCCGGTTCAAAAATAGACCAAGCAAACTCCCCCATCCGAATGATCGTAAAGCCGAGTTCACGCATCCGGCGATAATCGTCCTCCCACATGTTTTCTGGCCAGTGCTCCGGATAATAACAGACGCCAAGCTCGAATTTTTCAGTTGCGACAGGTTTCTTCATCATTACCTCCAAAGTATTAAAAATATGCTTTCAATATTTTATAATTCTATTGTAGTATCAATGATAAGAGGTCTTATATAACAAAATATTGCTATCATATAACAATCTTGCGTTCATTGCCTTAATCCAACTTGCGCTCTGTTGCGCTACAGAAACGGGTGCTGCCAAACATGAAGAAACAATGGTATTTGCCGACACCGGCTTTTTCGAAATATGTCTGTTATCCTGAATTTTTGGGACATTACACTCACTTTCCACAACATACAGAGAGAAGAAGCGAAGGTTTTCTGGGGAGTTATAACCTGCATTTGATCTTTGATGGGGAGGGTTATGTATTCCATGAGGGCGAACGTATTCCGATGAGTAGAGGACGAGGTTTTCTGTACCCTAAAGGGGCTTATCAGCAATACGGATCTGACCCAGGCGAGCCTTGGGATGTCCGCTGGGTTCATTTTAACACTGAAATTGTCCTTCCCTTATTAGAAGAAGTGGACCAGTCTCGTGCATACCTGTTCACTTTTGATTTGGATGCTAAGCTGGACGAGCTATTCGAGGAAATGTACCTACTAAGCGCTTCCTACGTGACCCGTAGCGAGCCAAGATTATCTGCTTTGCTGTATGAGCTTCTAGTAAAATTGCTGCAGAACTCCGAGCCGCTTCACGGCTCAGTACCGCACGAGGTTAGGCAGTCCATCCGCAGTGCTGCAGATATCATCCATGTCGAATGTGCCAGCCCTTGGTCTCTGGAATCGATGGCAAGATTGACCGGGTACAGCAGCTATCATTTTCTAAGGCTGTTCCGGGTGGTTATGGGTAAAACACCTAACCGTTATTTAACCGATTGTCGGCTGGCTAAAGCCAAGCTTTTACTGGTGTCCACAGGACTCTCCATTGCTCAGGTTGCGACTCAGTCCGGTTTTGCCCAGTCCAGCTATTTCATTAAAGTGTTCAGAAGGTTTGAAGGCATGTCTCCTGTGAAGTACCGGCAGGCTTTTGGGGCGTAGACGATCTTCCTTCAGTCCGTTGAGATTCAATCTTAGTCTCTTGGATTTATCACCCTTAAAGATCATCCTTAAGAGAAATTCCACTCGCAATATCTAAACTTATTGTTTCGGAATGAAGCTCCCCTTCATTATCATTCCATGTAATAGATAAAGTGGTATTTTCATAATTTTGTCTATTTTTATTTAATTCGTCATACGAATACGGACCTGTTATAGACGCGATATCAGTGTTACTTAATATTGAAACGGGTCCATCCGTTGACCTAGCTTCATTTACAAGAACTGTTTCATCCTTATTATTATTGTTTTTTTCATTGACTTCATACTTATAATAGCTACTGTTCACTAAAGCGCTTGGGTCTCCCTTGAACACTAACTTCCCATGTCCCCGTAAAATTTTGCTAGATGAAATTATTATTTTGTAATCTAAAACATCCCATGTATCCCCTGTACCCTTAAGCGTATATACTTGAACACCAGTGTTTAAATTTGTTTCGACCTCTTTATTGAAATATAAATAACTCCATATCGCATTCGAAATAATAACCACAGCTACAAGCACTAGGATTAGTTTTTTCATATCTGCTCCTTTATAAATACTCCCCAACCGTTATTTATATCTTAAATTCCACTCCTTTGACCATTTCGGGAAAGCTTCTCCGGTCAATTCTTCGAGTGTTTTTCCATCAATGGTGTAAACCCAACCCATATGTAATTCATCGAAATCAGGAAAACTATAGCCTCCTATCACTTCATCGTCTGCTTCTAGCAGAAAAATCAGGGTTTGTTTTTTTGTATTATCCTTCTCATTATCTAAGGGGTGATTTTTAACGATGAACTTACTTGTAGTTATTTCCTTGCCTATATAATCGACTGGATCAACACTTTGAACACTCCAGTATTGCATGTATGGCATTTCCGTCAGCAGTTTTTTATCTAATAAATATTCAGAAACAATTCCTTCATTACTAATGATCAGATAGCCCATATCGGTAATAAATTGTTCAGCTTTGCTATATTCTTTTTTTGAATTATCGCTAATTTGCTCCTTACTACATCCAAATAAAAAGATTAAGAATAACGGAACTATGATTGCCCTTAATTTGTTCATAGGTTCCTCTCCTTGGAGTGTTTATTATCTCCTTAATAGTCTCATAGATTAATCTTATTGTATGAATTTAGTATCATCAAACTCTTTAGCGTCTTATAGGCTCTCCATTCCAACCTCGCTGTTTCACCGGGAGGCTCCCATGTTATCTGCCATCCTCCATCATCCTCCTGTTGGTGTTCTAATACTTTTAAGTGATCAAGAATGGTTTCATCAGAAAATATGCTGCTACAGTAAGAAGTGGGTGATGGCGAAAATTCTAGAGGAGAGAGTCCATAACTGTGGGATGCGGCATCCATACAAAAGAAGTTGGCAGTAATAAGCTCCTTAGATAATTTTTGAAATAATCCTTTGATATAATCCGATTGAGGTAGGCTTTCCAATAAATAAAATGCAGTCAAAATTGTATGCGCATCGTCATATGCTTGTGCGTGAATATCTTCCAAACAAATTTCTGTCGCTTTATCAAGCCAGGAATGTTCTATCCCTTGCCACTTAAGAAGCCCGACAAGACCAGTAAGTCTGCTAAATGATGGCTCTGTAGAAAGTGGGTTATTCCAATGTTTTGCTCTTGGATAGTTTGCTGATGAAGAAAATATTGTTGGAATCCCTTTTTTTAAATCAGCATGCTTTGAAATATAATCACATGCTTTTTGAGAAAGTTCTTCGTCTTTTATGTTACAGTCATATAAAAAACGTAGTGCAAATTCCATGAAAAGTGGCTGACTACCGGGTGCCCGTAAATCCGGCTCTATTGCATTTCCAAACCCACCATCTTCGTTTTGGTAGGCTGTTAGTGAAGTCATAACATTGCTCATTGATCCACCGTGGAAAATATATTCAAAAACCCTTCTTTCTAATAATCTGCCATGTGTCCAAATGAAATGGGCTGCTTTCTCAAAATCCATCTGTTCCCCTCCTCAAAATTTAGGCTAAGTATTTAAGTATTCAATGACACTTTTAATATAGGATTCAATCGGTTCCTTTGTATTAACAATATGTATTCTGACATTAGATGGCTTTTTAGCATTTTCAATAGTTTTTAGCAATGTCTCTTCAGAAGGCACTCTTTCAATCTGGCTAATCATTCTTTTTCTATTTCGCAGTCTATTATTGAGCTCATCATAGTCATTTAATAGACATTCTACATATTTATATTCCACATTATATTTCCGGGTCAGATTCAATCCTCTCTCTATCATTTCAGAGTATAAACAAGGGCTATCGAGTATAACATTATGACCTTGAGATAAGTGGAAATCTATCAAAGCCCATTCAATGTCATACGAAATTTTTCCAACTTCCTTGAACCCAATGTTTACTCCAAGTGATTCCATAAGAGAAGACTTTACAATGTCGTGATCAAGAATAACAGCAGAAGTATGCTGCGCTATTACTCTGGCTAATGAAGACTTCCCTGATCCGGGGTATCCAGACATCTGAAGAAAAAACAACGAGGGCCACTTCCTTCAGCATTAATGAATCTGCTAAGTATTTGATATATGTTGTCGGGATTCATTTTCTAAAATATTAGCTATTTGCTCTCTTAACATACGAACGTATGTTTGTTATAATGAACAAACTGGTTATGATTACATATAATAAACTAGAAAGGGGTTTAGTATCTTATGCTAATTTATGAGAACTTACGTCAACAGTTCCCGTTTACTTTCCTTGAACCACTAATTCCTGCGCATGTTCACGAGCATATCATAAGAATTATGAATGCAAGCTCAACATCTGAATTTTCTTGTAAGATTGAAGATACGACTCCAAATATCTACATTTATTTAATTGAGAGTAGTCTAAGAGAATCCTATAAAATAGGACACTTTTTTTTCTGTGATAGAATCGGAATTGATTACACCTATCAAAGTATGCCTTTAGAACAGATAGTGACTTTTGGCCAGTTTATTTCCCAACTATCGAATTTGTAGACGATGAGTTTTTTTCTTTCTTAATACGTTCATACTCTTCTTCTATTGATCTTGATAGTAGTTCTGTTGCTGTCATTCCCATCTGTTTAGCCGCTTCTGCCAACTGTTGTTTAATGTAAGCTGGTACATCATAATGAAATTTCACCTTATTACCATAGGCCATTTTTGTATCTCTCCTATCCAATAATTTCTTGATATTTTTTTTCAATAATACGGATCAATAGTTGAGTAGCAGACATTTCTTGCAAGGAAGCAGCCTCGATTAGTTTTTCCTTGATTTCGGGTTGAAACTCATAAGGTAGCTTTAATTTAGGCTCGGCCATACGGCCCTCTAGCGTTTTTTCCGCATCTAAGGCAAGCTCCAGCAGTGTTTGTAATGAAGAAGCGCTAGAAACCTCTCTCCCATACTTAGGCAACACTCGAATTAGATATTGCTTCAAAGCCCGCTGATCATCTTCAAGAATGTTAATATGCAATCCTTCATTTCCCACGGTTAATTGACAATCAACGTTATAACCAAATAGATTTATGGTATATTTCATGGTTAACCTCCTTATTTATTTTGATCATTATATAGCGATTTGTTACGTCCTACCATATTCTTCACTTTTTCATTCGTTATATCCTTTAAAATTTAATTAATACTCATCAAATCATTACAATGATTTTTGGAATTTTGATAATAAGTGAGATAAGCCTTCCTAATCAGGAATATTTATAGAGATAGGATTTAATAATATTTATAGTAACACAAAAAAATATTATAAAAAGATATAACGTATCGTGACAATACACTTTATTTTTATGTTCTTAAACCTTAGTAAAGAGAAGTTTCCTCATGAATGAAAAGTCTGTTTTTTCATAATTGGATATTTTTATTAATTATATATTGCGTTACGTTACGCTATATGATATATTAATCCTTGAAAAGAATGTTTGTTCCTAGAAGAAGGGGATTCTTCTTGTGAACTTACATCCCCCATTCTTTCAATAAACTTTTTGGAGGAGTTAAAATGAACGAAAACAATCAATTTATCAAAGAATCATCGCTGGAAGAATTACTAAATATAGAACGGGCAGAAGCAAGAAATCAGCAAGTAATGGCAGGTGTTGGAAGTCCGGAAGTTCGTGCTACGGAAACCAATTATATTTCTAAGACCCAGCTTGTAGATATGATTAACTCTCACGTTGGGAGTAGTTATACCGGTCTCGGTCTCGCTGTTACTTCAGTAGGAATCGGGCTAGCTACTAACGCTATAAAAGCTAAGCTTCCACCCTTTATTGCAGGTGCTCTTGTTGCCGCAGCAACACTAATTACAGTTGGTCAACTTATTCAACAGGTTGATAGCTATACACCCGCTAATCAGTTGAAAGAAATTCTTAATACCCTCTTAAATGACTATAAAAATTTCACTAGAATTAAAGTTACAGTTACTACTTGGCAAAAACTTATTGTAAATCCAACCATGTCCTACTGGACGTATTACACAACTACAGAATATACAGCAGTAGCGTAAGTACATTGATATATAAAAATGAGAGGCGACCCAAATTGGGGATCGCCTCTCATTTTTATTTGCAGATTACTATTATTTAGTCAGTCTATTTTTTGATGTTCTTGCTTCAATTAACATTTTAATTTCCGCATAAGCAAACGCTCCTTGAGCAATTAATAGAAATATCTTATACCAAATAGGTACTTCAATAAAAAAGGCGATGATAAAACTTACAATACCAATTAACACTACTAGTCCACCTATAACGATTACACGTCTCTGATTCTTTTTAATTTGAATATTAGAAGAAGAAATGAGAATTACTTGGATAAGTAAAAGTAAAACGAATAACGATATATAAGTAATAAATCCAAAAATATATGACACACTAATCCACACTAGAATTAGGCCAATAATACTTAGCCACTTTGAAGAATCTCTAAAGAATTTCATATTACACCTCCTATTAATCAAGAGTCCGCGATTGTCGAAAGATTCCTAGACCTCTAAATTATAGTTTAGTACCCATAATAATTCAAACAAACACATTTAGAATACTTCCTAATCTTAAATTCCTTATAAATACATGAATCACTTTATCAACGATAGAAAACACCAGCAATAATTTAATATGAGATTACGATTGAGCGTGATGAAGTTATCAGCTGAATCAACCTGGGAATACACGCCAGTTAACGAGTGGCGACAAAAGTAGAAATGTAGAGTTCATTTAAGCCACTGTTCATGACATTCTAACAACAGCTGCAGGATGTACAAACGAGAATTTTAGCGAATTTTTTGAAGTACGTACTTTTTGTTGTATATAATACTTCTTATCTCAATACCTAATACAGTTATATCCCAATTATTCCACTTCAGCTTATACAATGTAACTAAATAATGGCTTGTTGACTTACAACTTGTTAGTGGTCTTTCAATCAAACCTAACTAAATCCTTATAAGCATTTATCGATTTCCATATATGCTCCTCATCCTTAATTCCTTCATGAACAAATAACTTTATTGGAAAAAAGATTCCTTCCATAATCGATAATCTAACATCCTCCACAAATTGTGTGTACGTGTATGCGCTCTTGATTTTATTGTTAATTGAATGAAAATACAGATCAAAAATACGTGTAGTCTCCTCACTGCCATGAAACAAATCGTGGATAAATAACATAACGAGATCCTCCGTACAAAGCCCAACCTTCACTGCTTCAGGATCAATGATGCACGGCCTTGAACTGCTGAACATCGGATATAATAAATTGCCAACATTTAGATCACCATGGATGCATGTTGTATTTTGATATCTGAATATAATTTATCAGATTCAATAGGTACTTCCCAGTCAGCTAAATTGTTATGTGTCGGGGTCAGATCTTCCATCAACAATATCCCTTCTTGTCCAACTGTATCATATTTATTAAAAAAGACTCTCGGAATGGAAGCAGCCATTTGTCTCACTTCCATTTTTCAGCATTCAGCAGGTTGAACTAACGTGTATAAATTCGCTTCCAACATTCCATCCACCTTCCAAAATATTGAATATTTCGTGCTGAGAATTCAAATAAAAAAGACAAATCACATATTAAAAGTGACTTGTCCTCCGGTGCTTCCACATATAAATTTGCTTAAAAAGAATTTAACGCTAAATAATACGTTTTATTTCCGCCAAAAAGTTGAACAGTCTGCCTTATCCAAAATATTAAACTCGATCATTTTTTCAAGTAATGAGAAATCAACGGGACTTTCCCACCGGATGCGTAACAACTGCTTGGTGTGATCATAACCTGCCTGCAATATTTCATCAGAAAAACGATTAATTCCTGCAATTTCAGGGGCAACCGCCAAATGATGTTTGGATACACTAAAACCAATAATAAAAGTCTCGTGATCGGTAAACATAGGCTGATTCCACGCAACTTTTGGCTTTAAATCAGTAAATTTTCCAGCTACCCAAGCTAAAACCTCTTCCATTCTTTCCCGATGTTGCGGGTTATCAATCTGCGCTAAATATTCTGCAAATACTTCCATGTCATTCTCTCCTAACAAAATATTTTCGAATATTCTAATTGATGTTACGTCATTCCAATTACATTCTCTTAGCATAATAATTAAACAGGAAGATTCCTAAGGAGATTTGAAAAACAAAAACACCACATAACACAGTGACTACAATTTGATCTACTCCCATTAAACTAAATACAACAGTTAGAGCCATTAGGATGTAAAAGTTAACAATATTAGTTTTCCAACCCGCTTTTTCTCTTATTCTTATTTTCCGTTCATCATTAGCCTCAATTTTACTCATTCTAACTTTCTCATCATTCTTTATTTTGTTCTGGGGCTTATTAAGCCATAACGAATACACCATATTTCCTACTCCAAGCACTGCAAGGACTGAACCCACACCAATGAGCAAACCGGAAATTCCTTTTAGCTTCTCGTCAGTTAAAATAAATCCACCCATATAAACCATAATAGCACCTGCAATTGTTAAGAGCACCCATTTACTTGCCGTTTTCATTACCCAGCTCCTCCTCGTAAATGAAAATATCTTCAATACTCATTTCAAAAAACCGCGCAATCTTAAATGCAAGAATGATGGATGGGTTATACCGGCCATTTTCAAGTGAACCAATCGTTTGCCTGGATACTTCCAATTTATCCGCTAGTTCTTCTTGTTTAATGCCCTTTTCTTTTCTAATCTCTTCAAGCCTGTTTTTCAATATCTTACCTCCTGAAGCAATTATGGAAAGTTAACTTTCCGTAAGAATAATATATTGGATTATACATGTAAAGCTAACTTTCCATCAGCTGAAGTTGATTGCAATTTAACCCGTGATCTTTATAGGTGTAATGATTTAGGGCACGCCTTGTTGATACTACATCTGTAGAATCGGGCATGAAAAAACGCCACCCGTTAACTCCCTAATAGGAGTACGGGTGACGTTGAGTGTTTCACGGGCGACAACTTATAAAAAAACACTTCAGTTAGCTTAGTCTGCCTCAAGAATATACCCTCCTAAAGTTTGCCTTTTGGATAAAAAAGTGTCATTGTCAGCAGAAAATAAAATATTAAGACTGTCTCTGTTTCATTGAACAAAAGTCTCCTGTTAGCTTAAACGACATTACGCACCGAGTTTAGCCTTGCAGGGGTGTCTGTTGGCGTAGATATGATTTAATAAGCTGTCGGCAGCTTCTTCGACTATAGATTCAAATTTTTCTCTTACTGACTATGGTTTATTAAATGAGCAATTTCTTTAACTCTCTCCATTGTAATTCCTTCTCTTTGTTCAACTGCAAGTGGATGATTCGTTTGTTCTAATTCTATTAACGGAACAGCACCAACCTCTTGTGTATGCACCATTGTCTTTAACGATAATGTAGTTATTGGATATATTGAAAGTTCAGTCGATAACCAACCAAAATAAGGTTCTTCCGTCTCCCTTCCTTCTACGTGCAATAATTCATTAGACTTCAGAAAGTTTTCTTCACTAAGAGAAACCCACACACTCCATATAAATTTCTCTTTGCTATCGATTATTGGTATTTCAATATGGCCTCTAATAAAGAAATGCTGTTCATCAATTACACAAAAATCTCTAATTAATTCTGTTCTTTTCTCTTCTGGTACAGTGTAAAAATAATATGGTGCTTCACTTCCGTAACATAAAGGAAGTTCACTTAATTCGTTGTTACAGTGAGGGCATTTCATGTTTTCTGCTCCTTATAGTTTCTCGCCGATTTCTTATAACGTCTTATTCGGGAACTTTGTGATAATTCCATCTTTTGAGTATTCGCGAAATTACTGAGTTATCCTGCCCCTTTACTTCAATAAAAACGGCAGCTGATCCTCGGATCGGCTGCCTTCTTGTTGCGATTAAACTATCGTGATCCGTTATTTTAATCATATCAACTCTGAGATAAACATTGGTGTAGCTCCATCCTCTGTGTTAAAGCCAAACTTATTATAAAAATCCACTGCATGCGGATAAGAAATTAATACCTTTGTTTTACACCCTTTATATCTATCAAGCATTATATTCATCATTTCCTTACCTATACCTATACTCTGATAACTCGGATTAATAAGCATATAATGAAAATATACCGTTAAAACACCATCTGACAAAGCATTTATTAAACCGACAAGCTTTCCTCCTTCCCAAGCGGTAACAATTGAATGAGACCCTCCGATTGCTTGTAAAAGCTCGTTTGGATACTTGCCAGACTCCCATTCTACCGAAAGAAATAACTCTTGGAGTGCATCCTTAGTGATATCCTCTTTGCTTGAAGCGTAATAAATACTCACCGCTATACCTTCCTTTCATAAAACTAACTACGGCACACATCTGTTTTAAACTCCCATATTTCGATGGTTTTGCAATCCTTACGAAGCCGTAAAATAATACCGACAAAGCAATTTCGAATTTATCAAAGTGAATAATCACTTTATTTACCTCAATGTACTATTAAAAATATGTATAGAAAATGGATTAACTGCAGTGGAATTTGTATTTATTCACATTACAGAATTCATGAAAATACTTTTTTCACTTAAGCATACTATTCCTAAGACTTATAGCGTTAATCTGCCAGTTAGCTAAATAGATAACATTGAACTATAGTTAAATATTTAGCTAATCGGCGAAGTATAACGTTCTTGTCCTCAGCCTGGGGCAAGAAACGTGCTTCCTTAATCAAAAAAAGCCGCTAAATTAGCGACTTTTAATCAAACAATTTTCTTTTCCTAAACCCTTTCCTTTGTATTTAATCTAACATGTGCGTTTCTTAATGAACAGTTGTATCTGATAATCCCACTGCAATATTCCAGTCACAATAATGTTATGAAGAACAAAATCTGGACACACATCGTATTCCGTCTTTGCCCTTTCAAGTAAATTTTGTAATACAGCATTCCTATTCTCTTCGGTACAGTTTGCACACAGATAGTCCCCTTCTGGTAGCACAGTCAAACCCTCTGAAGATGGATATTTCAAGCAAACAGCAAATAACCGTGTTATTCCTTCAGTCGTGAACATTCCCGCCATATCTTCAAATAGAAATTGTGAATGCAGAGAAGTCTCAATTTGTTGATAGAAATGTCTGTGATAGTCCCATAAATTCTTTAGTGTGGGGCTTTCCATTTTATTCGAAAGCATAATTACCCTTTCCTCTATGTTTCTGACAATGTAATTTTCACTTTGACTATAACCGTTGTGGAACTTATTTTCATAATGTAGATAGGCACGTTTAATTTTCGATTTTGCATACTGCAGACGAGCAATTTTATCGTCTGCTCTTTTTTCTGCCTGTTTTAGAAATTCAATTACTTTAGAGAGATCATTCTGCTGCAATATATCTTTAATATCCATTAAAGTAAGATCCATTGCTTTGAGCAGTTCAATGGTTTGCAGCTTTACGAGCTCCTGCTCGGAATAGTATCGATATCCCGACAATTCATCTTTATGGCATGGCTTGACTAATCCAATACGATCATAGTGCCGCAAGGTCTCACTGGTCGTCTCTACGATTTCTGCTGCTTGCTTAATTGTAAAATAGTTGTTCATATCTACCCTCTTGACCTTTTTGTAACACAAAAGTTTATGATGATTAAAACATATGCGACTGATAAACGCAACGAAATACAAAAATGGATTTATTACTTTTTCAAGATGATTATGTTCAACTCTAATACTTTGTTGCATATCGCAATTTTTTTGCAGAGCAGCTTAGGATTGGTATTCGTAGGACTGGCTATATTAAAAAAAAATGATTTAACAAAGGAGCATTTTATAATGAAAAGTACTGCAAAAAAATTACTAACTACTATAGGCATATTGGTGACACTATTGATAGCATTGGCAGGATGCTCCTCCCACTCCACTTCCTTGGAGGAAAAAAATTACATCATCCCTGCCCAAAAGATTGATACCTTAACAATTGATGTAAAGGACAAAAAAATAACTATTCTCCAATCTAAAGATGAACAAATTCATATTGTTTACTATGAAAGTGAGAAAGATTTTTACAAGATTGATCTATCTGACGATAAAGAACTGTCAATGGTAAGTGACAGTAATAAGGAATGGAACGACTATATCGGAGGAAAAGGTTCGCAAGTAACCAGAACTATTCAGGTATGGATACCTGATGCAACTTTAAAAAATTTGACATTAAAAACATCAAATGAAAGTATTGTATTACCAACAATCGCGTTTTTAGGGACAGTGGAAGTAAACATAAATAACGGAAATATCCAACTGGACAAATTGAATGCAGGGACGGCTATAACCCTTGAAACAAAAAACGGAAATATTAGCGGTTCTATTCTAGGGTCATATGATGATTTCGCGATCTTAAGCAAGGTAAAGAAAGGAGATAGCAATTTGCCTGCCAATAAAGAGAATGGCTCAAAAAAATTATCTGCTTATACAAATAACGGCGATATTACCTTACAATTTTCTGAGTAGCCAGTAGTTAAATATTAGCTCGTATGAAGTCAGATACAATATTGAAAGGGATAACCCCTGTTTCACTTTTGAAACTTCTGGTCCTACCTCTTCGACTATTCCACCGGCCTATAACCGATAAAATATCCGTCTTGTAATGGAAAATCACCTTGATAAAGTTGTTGATCCGACCCGTAAATCGATTATCTTATGATGTACCCGAAGGCCAAAATATATAAGCTTGATAGTGAATTCCATCAAAATAAGGTATAATCCGCATTACAGCGGCTTATACCTTCATGATTTTGTTTGACTGTTTTGAACCATCCTTTGGAACTCAATGTATCCGATGCATATAAAAAGTACTACTATCGATATAATTAATCTAATACCGTATATTGGATATTCAAACTATCCTGCCAGTTAGCTTAATGAAGCCTCGTCAGTCTAATCGGGTTTTCATCTGTTTCATTTAAGGTTTCATTTAAGATCAACGAATTGGGATACGATTTAAGAAATGTTGATTCATCTACTTTTAAAAAAAACTCGCCTTCAAAAATTAGTTGATTCGTATTAGGCCCGATTTGATCTAAATTTCTTGCTATCTCCGATTCCTTAAAGATACTTTGTTTATCTGCTCGCAAGAACATGCCATGAGGTGTATATAGTTGACTATAATACCCTTTTGCGATTTTTGATTCTACGGATTCTACGTTTTTTACTGATTCTACGGATTCTACGGATTTTACGTTATTTGTTGAAAAATTAGTGTTAACAGGATTTTCAACTGTCTTATTTACGGTTTCCATTTCTGGATAGGTGTCTGCTTTTGAATTTGATATTAATGCCACTCCTGAAATAATAGTCACTGCAAAGGCTATTAAATATATTTTTTTAAACATATTATCCCGCCCTTTCTATACCAATAATTATTTCCTACTTTAAAACATTATATTCACTTAAATGTTGAACGAATGGATAAGGTCCGTAAAGGAAAAGATCAAACTATAAAATGTATTATTTTCCTTATTTTATCATACTACCTTTTAAAGTGCATGTGAACATCAGTTTACTATAATATTAATTTCCTTACGCAATAATCTCCAATTCTCCTCTATGTAATATTATGTTCTAATAAGTCTTTTAATGTGTAGTCTACATGGACACAGATCAATCCACTTACAAAGAGTAGCCGAAGTATGGTGAAATTATTGAAGAACAGGTGCTTCGGTATCCTGTCCTTTGTTAAACTATTCTCCCTCTATGAGGAATCACTTTTCTCTTGAATGCTCGTAATATCTTAGGTTTCTGATTTTATTCGTTCAGTGCAGACGACTTCATGGTGGAATCAAGTTGAAATCGAAGAAAATGTTGGGATGAGGAAAAGCGCAAAAGAACATTTCCTTAACCACACCTTGAAGAAAGTGGTTATCTAGGAAAAGTATGGTTGCACTTATGGATCTCCACATTCCTCATGGAGGTCAACCCTCCCAAGTCTCACAGCCTAGCTCCCACATTCCTTCATTCAACCTGTCCATGAGGTGGAGGTCAGATATGCTGCCTGACAGGATCTTCGTCCGTATGATAGTTTCGTTCCGACTCATCCGTGCTTCAGTTGTCTGTATCTCACTGTTTTGGTTCGAACGCTAATGAACTACTGTTTCGTTATGCTGCCGTACTTAAAACATTGAATTGAGGGATATCCTCCCGTTAGTTTAATAAAAAGAACGCTCCCGCGCCTTCGCTTGGGCTGCGTCCTCCTCATTATATTCCATTTCCAATTACCTATTAAAGAACGTACGCGGGTAGCACACCATCAACATATTCACAAAATTAAATATCCTCGTCGAATAACCAGTTTAAATCAACATTAATTTCTTTCCTTAATTCTTTTAGAGTTTCGGCAGAGGGTTTAGTCTTTCCCTGCTCAATTTCACTAAGTCGGCCTTGTGAGATCATCTTCCCCCATATAAAAAAAAAGATAAAGCCGCCCTGTATTTTCAGGACGGCTCTAGATGTCAGTGTTGCTGTTCCACGCTCATTTTTGTCTTAAGCTTTTCAAAACACAACTTTATTGCAATTTTGTTACTCAAAACAATACTTTAATGTTCAGAACAACACATTAATGTAATTAGTCAACAACTTGTTCAGTGACATTATAGTTAGTGTCTGAAAAACCCAATAAAATCAAGGGGGTCCGGGTTTTTAACCCTTGTCTAAATTAACAATATAGTTGGTGTCTAGGAAAAGAGCATCAAACACATGGTGACATTAAAGTTTGTGTCTAAATTTTACATTAAAGTTGGTTTCTAAAACTTATTTGCAGCTTACGAGGCCTATTTATTCGAGCTTACGAAAAGTACTACAAAACGATTTTTCCGTAAGTACAAAATTGGACAATTAATTCATTAACTAGTCATTTGCATATAAAGTAATCCTATGTGAGTACCAAAATGCATTCTTTTCAAAATTCTCCGAATAACATTCCTCCCAGAACCTAAACAGACTATTGTGTGCATTCTTCAAAGATCAACTGCTGCCGCTGATTAATTTTCAATTGCCTCTTTATATTTTCACTTTCTATAAATTCCATCATCAACTCCTCTTCTTTTAATGCAAAATAATCACAATAACCCATTCTTAGTCTTGAATGAGTTATCTTTCCGATATTGTATAGATGAGTCTCTCTTCTAATTGCAACAGAACGTATTACGTGTATTGGTTTCCATTCCTGTCCTTTAGATGCATTGTAGAGTTCACATACTTCATTAACAATTTCATTCTCTTCATATTGCACATAATCCCACAAATTATTGTACCTATTATTTTGTTTAAGTACTTTAATAAAGTTTGCTTCAGGTGAATTATCATTTAATGAAGAATTTATCGGTTCAATTTGTATGCTTTTATCAGCTTTGTTAAAAACAAACCTTGTGTTGTTGTGTATGCTATTAAAGTATGGATGTAAAATTGGAATAGCCCAATTATTGTTTTTAATTTGATGTCCATTACATATGGAACAAGCACAGACAATATTCCCCCAAAAAACGCTTAAAAAGGGGAATTCAGACAATGGAAGAAAGTGATCCATGTTGCTTGAAGTTGACTCATTCATATCAACTAAATCACAATAAGGACATACTTTGTAATTTTTACTTAATAATTTCCTGAGCTCACTTCTTTTTACAAACTTTGCATTAGGATTATAGACATTCCATAATGATTTACCGTCTAAAAGATTTTCATACACATATTCAAAAAAAGGTTTTATCTCACTAATTGTTTTTTCGGACAAGTCAATGGATATAGAAACTTCTCCTGATAGAATTTTACTATAATTATGCGAAAATAAGGAGTAATACTCATGAACCACTTTAATTTCGTTGCAATTGCTTATTGAGAGCACATGAGTTTGTAATTTACCCTTAAATCTATTATTATTTATCATTTTTTTAAATTATTAGTCATTGTAGACTTGTTAATATCTGTATATGTACTAACACCTTGATTGTCTTTAGCCCACGTAAGAACGTCAATTATAAAAGAATGAGTAAATTCATATGTTAGAAACTCCTTCGAAAGCTTTACTTGACTCATCCTAATCTCCCAGAATATTTCTATATTTTTTATAAATCTCAAACTTCTTAGCTGTTGTACTTAAATCATCAAACATAATTCGCGCATCTTCTATTCGGTCAGTATGATTACTCGCAAGCAATTTTTCGAGTTCTGATATTTGTTTTGAGGAGAAAACTCCTGAAGTTGTTTTCAAACTAAAGACATCCCGCAGGATATTATTAGATGAGCCACCTAATGTTCGATCCTTAGGTTCATATTGAAGAATTTGATTTTCATTCTTTTTCAATCCAACAATACATTCCATAGGAACATCCGAAACAATTAATGGAGAGTGTGTTGCTAATATAAAATGAGTTTTATATTCACTAAAGAGTTCCGCTAAGTATTCAACAAACTTTTGAATCCAGACTGGATGTAAATGCGTTTCAGGCTCATCAATAAATACAACTGAGTTTTCATCAATATTCGTAATCAATGGTAAAAATCTATATAACATCGTTAATTCTCCTGAACTTAGATCTGTTAACCGTACATATTTTCCATCATTGCTTTCTAACCAAATATTTTTAATTCCTATATGCATCACTTGATATATAATTTTTCGAAGGAGTTCTTCAAGATGTAATTTTAACATCTCAGGCGTGACTATATAATTTAAACCAGCTTTTAATGAGTCTAGTTTCATGTCTTTGTTTAAAGTTCTAGCATCAATTTTCATTGTCTTTAAGCTATCTATTAATAGATCGAGTTCTGGTACTGAATCATCTTTAGCCAAACCATACATCCTGTTGTATTCTGATCTAACAACTTTATTCTCTTGCGCAATTTCAATGAATGCAACTTTTTTAAATCCGATTCTATCTAATAATCTCTTGTAGGAACCTTTATTTTTAACCAGCGCTTCAGGCAAATAGATCGCTTGTAAAAATGCATAAATAAGCGGCTCAAGTGTTGAAGTTCTTGCAATTGCCGGTCCTGAATATATATAACTAGTTTCTGGAGGGGCATCAAAATCTATGTTACCAGGCCTTGCTGAAGGATATCGACTTGCAAATTGATCAAAAACAGCATAAGAAGAAACAATTAATTTTTCTGGATGCTCTAAGGGATAATTCATATTACTATTATACTCGACCATCTCTCCCATTAATTCGTACTCTATGGAAAATTTAGAATTTTCTACGGTCTGCTTGTATTGATATCTATCCCTTGGACAAAATATCTGAGTCATAAATTGAAGTATCGAACTTTTTCCGGTACCATTTTCACCTACAATAATAGATAGGTTCATATCATCAAAATATTTAATTTCCGGTTTATTAAAGGTCAATTTTAAGTTATTAATATTCTTATATGATTTTATTGATAATTCTTTTATAAACATAAGTACCTCATTTTATATATTTAATTTTATGGTAAATCTAATATAGACGATTTCCCCGCTCCTCCTCACCTCTAATGCAATTAAGATTAGGTATTCAGTGACATTAAAGAGTTTGTGTCTGATATTCACATTAAAGTTGGTATCTAAACGTATCTACCTCTTATTAGACCTATTCACTTACACTATAAAAGGCTTACAACATGATTTCTCCATAAGTACGAAAACGTGCATTTAATTCATTCATTAAGTAGTCGTGTGCCTCTTGAGTAATCCTAATGTGAGAGCGCCTAAAATGCATACTTTGCAAAGTCCGTTGACTGACATTTCTACGTTTTCTCAATGAGGGGAATGTTGCCTTGCCCAGATTATTATAAACATCAATTAATCGAATACCATACTTGATTGGTGCATTAATTACCTTACCACTTGTAAACTCATCTACATAGTACGGAAACCGATATCTCCAGGGGAAATCTTTAAGGTCACTATCGTCTACTACGTTCTCTTTCTTAAATCCATTTGTCTTAGCATATCCAACAATCATAGGGGTCGGCTTATTCTGTTCATCATAACTCACAATAGTTAAGAAAAGCGTATCCTCACTTTGAATGCTGCCTGGTTTCCGCGGAAAATACGTGAGATCCAGAGTACGTCTACGTTCACCTTTCATTTGCTTATAATTATAATCATTAGGAATACGATCTTCACCAGTACCTTCAAACTTTAACCAGTAACCAGTCACCTCATCAAAATCATTTGAATTCTCAAAGATCGATTCAAACAATTCAGGATGTACCATTTTATTTAAAACTGCACCTTTTTTAGAAATATTAGAGTAGGTGACCTTTCTATTCCGTTGATTAGCGGCTAGATGAGGGACATGCTTCTTTTCTTCATCAATCCATTCTTGGGTGACAACCCCATTACCATCCAATTGAATCTGATCTAACAAATCGTAGAAGTATTCATTTGCTTTTTCTGATATTTCAGACTCGTCATCCATTATGACACAGACCTCGTGGTTAGATATAAAGCCGCCTTGTGTAAAATTGGCTGAACCTATAATAACGGAGTGCGCATCAAAAGAGTAAAGCTTGGAATGTAAATCGATTAAAGCATAAATCTTCGCCTTTGCATGGAGCAAACGTTCTAATCCGTAAATGCTGCTAACACGCTCTACAAATTCTTCCCTATAAAATCTGGTAATAATGTTGCAATTAATGGTTGGATTCAATACTAGCCAATCTGCCAATAGAGTAGCGGTTTGCGTTCCAATGAATGGAGAAATAATATTTAATTCATTCTCAGTTTCATCTAATAGTCCTTTGAAACGATCCAATAAATCATTAGAAACTAAACTTACCGCCATTAGTACCTCCTCTTAAAATGAAACCTTGTTATAATGATGCATCATTAAGTTCTAATAACTTGTCTCTTGAAATTGGGTCTGCAGCAGGTATAATCAATACATTCTCTATTTCTGCGTTTTCACTAACTTGCTGCTTTATAAGCGGACCTTTTTCGCTATACCCTTCATACTCAATTACCGCAATATCTTGATTTCTAAATTTTTTCAACATCATTTGATAAAAACTATAATCATGAGTTGAGATAATGAACTGCTTATCATATTTCTCCATAAATAAACGAATTAAATCAATCAGTGATAAAACATTAACCTCATCCATGCTTTGGATTGGATCATCCATACCCATAAGTTGTAGACTGGACCACTGTTGGTGTAAGCCCATAGCCATAAAAAAAGATAGTGCTATCGAGTTAATTTGTGCTGAACTAAATATGTAGGTTGCATTTGCCTGTGTTTGATTTTCAAGTCCAGTTAAGACTAAAATCAGTAATCTGTAAGATTTATGCCTGTATTCTTTATTAAAATCAATATGGTTATAAACTGGATGAGAATTAATCCGGGAGAAGATTCTCTGAATGGTATCTAATAATTCGGAAATCATTTTTTCATTTAATTGATCAACGGCTGGTTTAACATTGTTAATTAGATCTTTGATAGCTTCTTGGTCTTCATTGGCTGTTTTTTTAAGTTGGTCTAAATGCTCTAAGTGACTCTGTTGCACCCGCATTTCTTCTTGACGTGTCTTTAATAGCAATTCTTCTTTAGCATTTTCTATTGCAGTTATCGACTTAATAATTACCGATTCTAGATGAACCACCATCTCTTTTTCACTTTGTACATTTTTCAAAGCATCTTGAATAAAAACCTTTATTTCCTCAACGCTCCACTGCTTAGCTTCTGAAGGCGCACCAGCAAGTAACAGTTTACTTATAAAGGATTCAACAAAAGTTTGATTTTCCAGAATAATATCTTCTGCTATCTTAATTTTTCGAGGGAGATCTGCTTTTTCCTCTGCTGTTAATACCATTAAATTTGCTGCGAACTGCTGCTCTAGTTGCAGTAATTCCCCCATTTTATTTTCTATAGTTTCATTTAATCCAAGTCTCAGTAAACCCTCATTGTATTCATGAATAAATTTATTTCTCAACTCTATTTGAGCACTCAAATTCTGTATTTCTTTTTCCATTTTTAACATATGGTCTTTCTTATTCTGACATTCTTCTTCGGCGCTTTTTAGGATTGTCTTGATATCTAAATAGGATTTTTCAATCTCCAAACTCAATTCATTTAATTTAGTTTTCTCTTTCTCAAATTTATCCTTCATTTCTTTAATTTGCTGTTCCAATAAAGGCAGTTCATTATGAATTTGGGCTTGTTCAAATTGAATTCGTAGTTGTAATTGTGGCTTATTAACTCCTTCTGTTCCACAAGCAGGGCAACTATTTATCTCCTCTTCTACGGATAGATAATCTGATAAGCTGCTAAGAAAATTTTTATATTTCTTATCTATACCATGTAACGCTAAAACGGATTCTTCTAAAAGTTTCATTGAGCTACTCGTACTAGCATGGATACCAGATACATCTACAATAGAAGATTGATTTACACTAATAATATTCAAAAGCTCCGATATTTTAGATTCCCAAATAAAATTCTCATGTGTAATTTGGACGTCTTTGATTAAATCATATTTATTGTTCCTTAAATTCTCTAGGCTCTCTGTAACTACTTTAATGAAGTTGTCAGAGATGTGCACCGAACCTTTAATTGCCTCAATTGCCTGTTTAGTACTGTCAATTTCAATATTTTTATCTTTAATGAAAACAAGAGACTCCTCATATTGGTTGTTGCGATTGGTCAGGCTAGAAACCAAATTAAGCATATTGTAATCATTACGGTGATTTTTTAATTTCCCCAATCTGCCTACTTCCATGTTTAATTCATCCAAAACGGTTAGCCACTTTGATTTAATATCTTCTAAATCCTGAATACGCCGTTCTTTATTTTCTAAATCATACCTTCTCTGTTTAAGCGTTTCGGTTTCTTTCTCAATTAATGGTATTAGAGCGTTCCAATCCTCTCTTTCAAAAAGGTTTTCAGGAACTGAGAAATTGTCCTTATACTCGCTAAGGGCAACGCTTAAAAGCTTCTGGTTTGGATCAAAAACTTTTTTACTCAGCTCATCAATGAACACTTTTAATTCTGCCTTCTTCCGAGCACCTTCAGTAATTTGACCCTCTATTTGATGAACTCGATTGTTTATTTCTTTGATTAGTTCATTATATAATTCTTTATATTTCAAAAAGTGCTCGGTTCCAAACAACAACGAAAGAGAATCGTACCTATCACCGTCTTTCATTCCTCGAAGAAATTCATTTAACTTCTCTTGCCCCAAAATATGAGTAAGATGTAGTCCACGGGAAACTTCGACTTTCTCAGTCCAAGCTTGTTTTACCAATAGTGTTTTTAACAGAGACTCCGCATCGGCATCCATAAACTTTAATCTATCGTTAATAGGAACTGGCAAGTGAAGCTCTAATTCATGTTTTCCATAATCCGTCATATCCTGAGGTCTTGCGGTACATGTTCTCTTCACTTTGAAAATCAACCCATTAGAGGCAATAAGATCAATTTCTACGTACGTCTCTTTTAACGGATTCGCATGCATGTTCCTAATGAATCGGGTTCTTTTTCTTTCGTCAGTAGCTTGATCAAATCTGTGAATTTCTCCTGATAGTCCCCATTCAATAGCATCAAAAACTGAGGTTTTTCCATGCCCATTGGGTCCATACAGTAATATTACCTTCGCATCATTAAAATGGAATATAGTTTCATCAGAAAATCCTCGGAATCCACATATTTTTAATGATCTTATCTTCACTTTAAATCATCCTTTTTATCCTTTTTGATTGAACTAAAAAAATCAGTTAATTGATCCGTTGTTAACTTAGGATTAAAAAAGTCGCCCGGCAACTTACTCAATGTTGATTGTTTCAGACACTTACGGAATTCTTCAAAAAACTCATTATCATTAAAAATAAGTAGTTCCTTATCACTGGTTAAATCGAGAACAAAGGGAATTCTGTTTATGTATGGAGCATCACTTTTTGTAATAACAATTTTCCTGAAATAGTGCCGGTCATTCTCTATCAATTTACGATATGATGTGTCAATTTGATTTTGCGTGATGATAACTATCAGATAAACATCCCATTTAAGCATATGGAGTTCTTTACTTAAACGACTCTGTAATTTAACTGCTAATTCATCAGCAGCTTTTTCCCAATTTCCTCTCAACTCAGCTTCGGTTTCATACTGAACAAGACCGTAAATCTGCTCAGGCGAAACACGCACTTCATTAAGATAATTAAACTTAAGCTGATCTAGTTTTATATATTCATTTTCTTCAAAAATTCTCATAATTTCTTCAATCAAAATTGTTCATCTCCCTAACATGAAACTCTAATTCTTCTAAGTTAGTTACGTGATTATACAAAGTTCTAATACAGTCACCGCACAGCACCTTTGTTCCGTCTAAACTTTTGTAGTTGTTTTCTTCTAATCCCTGAAAATATCCTTGCTCGTTAACTTTAGTAAAATCAATCAAGATATCCTCAAAAGAAAACTCATTTTGGCATCTCCTGCATAAATTAGTTTTCTTGTTTTTACTACAATTGTCCAATATTAAAGGAAACGGGAATAGGGCTTCGCCACGACGAAGTTCTTTTTTTCCTGTTGCTGTTGCTGCCTTTTCTCGAAAAAGGTCTAATACAAGTTCAGGCATTTTCGCATGCCTTTTTGTTGAGAAGATAAGATATGCAAATAACTCTTCATTTTCGTCTAGACTCAAATTTGCATTTATATCATTATGGATAAAACCTAACTCTTTATATCCACATCTCAAGATGGTTATTAACTCCAGTAATTGCTCTATACCTGAAACAGTACTCAATTCATTAAAGGGATGTCTATAGCGTTGAAAGAATGTCCGAAGTTTCTCTGCATCTGTATTCATAATACTTTCTATAGATTGAACTAAACTCTCCATTAAAATAGGATGTGTTTCTGGTGGAAAGTCCTCAATTAATCCCATAACGATTTCTTTTTCCGAATCATATTGACTCTCAATGATGGTTACGCCCTCTATACTAAGGGCACTTGAACTCTCCATTTTGCTGTAAATTATATCTTGAATGGTAAAGGATATATTCATTGACCTTAGTATTGGCAGGCAGCGTTTAATCGAAGTAGCACCGATAATTCCTCCGCCAGGTGGTTTATCCTTCATAATTCCAACTATGGCACGGTTTACTACTATAGGTGATCCAGATGCTCCACGAGTATTAAATTTTGGATCCGTTATAGTAGGAAACTCACAAGCTAAATCCAAATCACCCTCACTATCCTTTGTGCAACTCACATCAAAAAATTGCTGTATGGTTCCTTTAAAACGTTGTCCCCTGTCTTTCTGAGTATCCGGGAATCCAAAGGCGTGCCACTGATCATTCAGCTCAATATCTTGTATACTTAATGGTAGTGTAGGAGAATATTCTACCTCTTCAGGTAATAATAAAACTGAAAAATCCACCCCTACATAAGGTTCATTTGGAAAAATAACGCTTACCTGAATTTCAATATTATTATCAAACATAATAAACACAGGTTCTAACTCGTCTGGGTCTAAGTTTTCATCAATAACATGTCTAGCTGTAATCAACGTAGTTTTATTTACTAGAAATCCCGTTCCATTCCTACTCCCACAGCGTACTTTAGCAATTGATTTAAAATCATTTTGATTCACTGATGCTCCCCCTAGTTATAGGTGTACTATTACACTCTCTTCAGTACTTGGGTAAAATACTTCATAATTAAATTCCTTCTTCAAATCTTCCTTATTCATTGAGATTGCCGAAGGAGTTGGATAAGAAAAAAATAAATTTCTTGTAAAAGTAGATTTTCTATCAACTATTCTAGATAAGGTCTCCATATCGGGATGCCCGTGACCTGAACCGTTAGTAGATATTAAGTAATTTTTTGAATCAATCATATTGAGGAGATCCATATTCGTATTAAATTGACTCCCATGATGAGAAACTTTAATTAAATCAAAATAAAGTGGTACCTCTGTAGTAGAAAAAAGAGCCTCAAGTTGTCGAATCGTTATTGAGGGTGGACAATCTCCTAAAAATAGCATTTTTTTATCTCTATGTTCTAAGATAAAAGTAATTGAACTAGCATTAATCTCATCCCTGTCTTCAGCAAAGGGCGACATTGACAATTTCTTTATAGAACCTGTCGCGGAGACATTCGTTCTACCTACACCCACGCCTTTAGGTTCCAGATATTCAGAAACATATTCTACGGCATCATCAAAACATGGGTCTGATGTCAGTGACATCCTTGGAAAAGTTCGACGTAGTTCTTTTCTCCACACTTTTTCCAAGTTATTTAGTTCAATATTAGTAGGGGAAAGTACAGTAAGTTTAACGGATCCGTTACCGATAAAAACCGGGATTTCATTGTATGAAACGGCATTATCATTATAAGACCCATTCCAGTTATACCCGTTCAAATATAGATATCCGGCAAGTCTAGATCCTTGTTTTCCATTTATCGGAGTCCTACAATCATCATAGTCTCTTTCAACGTAACCAACTTTTTTTTCAATCATTTCTTTCTCCGTCTTATTCAGTTGATGCTCATGCTGGCTAATAGATAAGTGCCGATAACTATTGTGCCAAATTTCCTTTACTTCAATTATATTGGGAGATTCACAAGACCCATTATCTTTTAAAAAGGATATTGCACCGGCAATATGATCCTGATCGATATGTGTAACAACCATTAAATCAAGGGATTCCCCCGTTGTATTCTTATCTAAAAGAACAGGTTTTACATAATTCTTATACGTATGTAGATAAGCCAAATCTATAAGAATGTTTACATTTGACTCCCCAAAGCAACTAACCAGAAATGTATCACCATTTTTAGCCGGAAACATTTCAATTCTCGAAGTATATATTGGACTCACCCTTAATTTGTTTAATAGGATTCTATCAGCACTCTTCCTAACAAAATCAGTAATCCTATGCTATTCCAATTTATATATAAAACAAAATTAAAATATTTTGCATTCCCAGTTTGCTTTAAACATATTCGCTATGTATTCCAGTATCCTTCCTCCCTAATTTTCTGGAAAAATATCAAAAATCCTCATATTTTGTATATTAACCAACGTTATTATAATTCTACATAGGAACTAGAATGCCTGCCAAAAGACCTAAAATTTAGCATATATCTGCAGAAATAAAGTCCTAGACTGTCGCTATTTTATTGAGCTGTTTTATTGCGCTGTCTTTATTCAGCTTGGTCTTATGGTAAATTTATATTAAATTACCCTTTAAACCAAATTACATTAGACATAGGGATTGGGATTGGTTAGTGAAGTTTGATCTTCTTCACCTCTTAAGATTCACCGATACCTTGATCGGTCTGATTATTTTCTAACTTCTTGCTAAAACACGGTAATACATCCAAATAAAAAACACCCTAAAAATTAGAGCGTTTATGAATTTGATCTTTTCGCCACTGTTTTACTAATTGATCAAATTCGTTCTTCATTTCAATTTCTTTATATTCGAGCTTGGATTTTATTCTTTTTTCCCCAAATGAATAGTCCACACGATTAAATGTAATTGTTTCAATGTTTGCCTTTGGAATAAGCATCTTGCTTCGATCACTTCTTTTAAATGAGTCGGCAATTAATATGCTATTGTCCAAATTATGATTAATAATATACTTTCCCTCTAACATCAGGCCACTTTTCAAGGTGATATTAATTGAAACTTTTTCAAAGTAAATTGCTCGGTAAAAAGTCCTCATGAGTAGTAACAATAAAGAATATCCTACACTGATAACAAATAAAATTACATGATATATTGGTTTATTGACTTTATATAGATGAAATATGACCTCTCTGGATTCATGCAACCCGAAAGAAAAATTCTTGTTTATTTCTGCCATTACTATCTGAATAAGAAGCATCGCATACCCTGAAATTAAGACAGCATAAAGCATGCTTATGGTAAACAAGATATATGCGAGTCTTTGTCTACCGCCTTCTCTATCTCTATGAATTAGAGACCTAATAAAAAACTTTGCGCGTTGCCAACAGACTGTTACTGTTAATCCAATAATTAATACCAAAGCAATCCAAGGTGAAACTTTGTTTATAAACAGGAAGATTATTACTTTTGTTATTCTTGAGGATGTCCCCTCTATAGTGACACTGAAACCCAATAGAAAATAAGAAAGCGCCGCTGTAGTAAACAAAAACCATAATACTACATTTCTAAATCCCCGATTAAAGCTGGGTAAGTACTGCTTTTCTTCTTCAGAAAATACTTTTAGCGAAGAAGCAACGGCACTAAGAATGGCGAGTCCAATAATCCCAACAATAGCTTTTATTAAACCATCTGCTATTGACTGATAAATATTAATTTCAATTCCTCCAATATGATAGTCTATATAGTTATCGTCGAAACAATAAATCGCTCAATTTTCATCTCCTTTGTTAGTATAAAATCTCACTATTTACTATTTCAGAGAATAGATTATGGTGCAATATAAATTTTCACAAAGGAGTAAAGTGTAAATGGCCAATAATATTAAAGAGCAACTCTTTTCAGAAACAAAATTTCAGACCACTGTTTGGCTCATTCATGATAACTTATTAAATACATCTGCAATTTAATCTATGCATCCACACTACTACTTTTGTATTTTCGGTTCTTTATGTCACTTTTTAGTTTAGTAACAAATCCCTAGAACCCATTCACTTCTGGTGATTTAATACAGTTTGCGGATCACACCCTAATATCTCCGCCTTTTTCCTCAAAGATAGCTGCTTACCAGAGAGCTCAACAAGTCTGTTTTTCCACACAACACCAAATTCTTTAACCCTCCCAATCTGGTATCGGTCACTCTCCCTATCATCCGGTCCAGTCCGTGAGTAAACAAAACCGCAACTACAGGTAAATGTACCAACCGGTTTGCCTGTTTTTGAACCCCTGGTGATCTTTACTGACCCAATCATTGGTTGTTTGTAGTGGTTTGCTGCTTTATTAAGACATGGCCAGGGGCCATGTCCGAAAGGTTCAAATGTTGTCATTGTCCCTCTAGATAAGCTATCCATCATCCTCTCAATGGTATCTCCCATGAAACCAAGTAATAAAATATGACGAAGTGGGTGGCACGATACTCTTGGCTTCCGTAGCAACTTATGTAGCCAACTATCACTTTCACTTATCCCTCCATTAATATTTGCCAACAATTTATTACCATAGTAAGAACTAAAACCAGGGATTAATTTATCCCATCTAATTCTGTTACTTGTTTTACACACATAGCCTTCACTACGTAATCGAGATATATAGTATTGGTTTATACTTTGAAGACCCATTGAGGGAAATTCTTTTTCTAATAATAATAGGGATTGAATAGCAATATTTTGAGAGAATTCACCGGGCAATATTTCAGTAGAAATTAACTCGCCGATATCAACGAGTGCCTTCTCCAACGTAATATATTGAAACCGATTCTTCTGCATTTGATGAGAAATATATGATTTCCAAAGCGGTTCTCCATGCATGGGACAAAGATAGACCCCTTCTAGTTGGTGGCCACGATGCCAGTATGCCTCGCCGTATTTGGACCTATCTTCCCTGACACATCCAGTACAATACATCAACTTTTGTTTAGGCTTAACTGAGAACGCAGCACGACCAAGTATCATATTTGCAGGCGAACAAGTGCTGAATTTCATAGTCTCCTCTAATCTTTCAGCTCTCTTAGGAGGGATAAAAGGGGTAAAGTAAGGGATCAGCGTATGTTTTTGAATTAATTCATCTGAGGAATATATTTGACCTGGAATCTGACGGGTAAGACGATCTAATTGAGAAGGGAACCATACGGAGGAACACGTTGAGGTGTTATCAAAAAGCTCTTTCATGGTTTGTCTGATGCTTTCATTTCCGGAATTTCGATGGTATCGAGCAAACGCACTATAGAGTAACTCATCTGGATAAATAGTAGGGAAAAATATCAAAGGAATCACCTCCTTTAATATTCTTCCCTACTATAAATGATCATAGTCTGTTCATGTATCGATTAAAGCACCTTTCTTTTGCAAGAACATACGTATATGATTGTCCACTTCTTTATCCCCGTGCAAATGGTAAGAGACCGATGCCTTACGTTTGAATTCATTTACTGTCATTGTAGCAGTTCCACCATTCGTAATTTTTGAATAATGCCTTGGAATACTCCGAATCAAAAAACCCTTCGTATTCTCTACTTCCTTATCTATCTCCTTCATAGATAATGGCAGTTGATGAAGATAATGACGAACTTGATTACCATCAGACGGATCTAAAAGATTTATTATTGTTCCTCTTCTAATGGGAAACTTGTATTCAGGGTCTATCCTAGATACCGCTGTTTGAATCTTGAGCAGTAACTGCTTATCCAAAGCTTCGAAATCAAGTTTCACCTTATCTCTCGGTATCCTATCAGGCAAGACTTGTTCTAACCATTCTTTATCATTACTCATTAACCAACAATATAGCGATTGGTCTATGTTTCTTATTTCTGAGCGACTATGGAAAAGATTGTCGGCTAGTATTTCTTCCATTTTCATGCGCCGATTTAAACTAGAAGTTGTTACATCAACACCAACTGCGATCTGTTCATAAGCTATGACAACTTCACTAGGTATTGTTGAGCCATCCACCTCAGTGCTGCTCTTGGTCCAAGTAGATATGATACCAGAGTGAGATCCCCGAATTATATTCTGCCGTCCACAACTCGGGCAGTAATATCGAATTAAAAACACACCGGTTCGTCCGTTAATAACACTTCGTGTACATTTACTTATTTTGGGGATATCTTTGTACGAACACATAGGATAATAACATGACCAAGGACCATTACTGAAAGGAATAGGCAATGCATACGGTTTTCGTTCAGATAATAGTTTTTTTAGTGAACCACTCAAAAATGCGGCAAGCAAAAAGTAAAACCTGATGAATTGAGTCATAGAGTCTGTTTTCAATAAAGAATTTTTAAAATACATACTTTCTAATGATTTTGAATTGAAAATAATAATGTTCTTCTGTTCAGCTAACCATTTCTCAAAATCATATAATAACTGTTTCTTTTGAATACTACCTCGTAAAGTTACATAGTCTTTGGCAAACAACTGTTCATAAAACTTTATTTTGATTTCTTGAGCCGAAAGGTCCTTATAATGATCACGAACATAAAGCAAATCATCCATCAACGCGGTCTGAAGTTTGTTTCCTGATTCATTATCATCGACCATCTCCACTAACAAGGCATGTCCATTTTTACAAGATGGTTCTCGTAACAGTTGGCCTGACTCATTTGATCCGTACTGACAATTACATACATGACATATAGAAACTAAACGAATACTGTGGGAAGGACAGCACTCTAAGAATGATACTTGATGCTTTCGGTGTAGATAAACCTCACCAAATTGTTCATAGTCATTGTATACACATTGAGGACAATATCTGACTTCTGTTGAGATAACCGATTCATAGGTTGTATTAGGTTGGCCTTCAACATTTCTTTGATTGGCGGAGCCACTCTTAATTACATTAAGCATTGAGATATGACGTTCTTTTGTGAAGAATGCCTGGTATAAACCATACCAAGAATGATCGTATATGAATTGAACTAGTGTAAAAGTGTGACCGAGAGGCAATCTATCGAGTAGTATTTGTAACCGTCTGGGGAAGAAGGTGTGTTTGTAGGAACGGACACCGAACAAATCATATTTACTTTGCATTATTTCACTATTACCAGAACGAATATGGTAACGAAATATAAGGCTTCTGAAGTCTTCGTCTGGTAAAGGTATGGGGAAGTAAATTAAACGCTTCACATATTCCACCTCATTTATGAGATAAAGTTAAGTAGTTCATCTACTTCCCGAATATAACCTTTCTGCTCAAGCGCCTCTTCCGAAGTTAGTCCCTTTTTATGCCCCTCAGCAACAATGTAACGGATGTCGTCTGTAGATTTTATAGGAGTATTAAGGTGTGTTTTTGATTTTTTGGGAAGTCGATTAGTCACATTTTCATTTTTTGTTTGGGGTTCATTTTTTTCTAACAGCAACTTAGCAATTTGCGCATACAATAGCGAAGTATCTCCCATACCTTCACTAGCATCGTAAACCTGGTTCACAATGACTTCTACCATTGATGATGATCGACCGAATTGCATTGCAAAATCAATTAATTGCTTTAAAATTTCGTCCTTCTTCTTTTTCTGCAGAACCCGTGCATGATCTTCAGCAACACTACCGTGAATACTTATTCGATGAGACACATCCTTAATATAGCCATTTAGTGGCGCCCAATCAGGCTTTACCTCGTCTAATTCTTTATAAGCCGAGTAATCTCCTGAGCGGATTTTTAAAAAAATAGGCTGTACTAGACCTAAACTAGTTTCTGCTACTTCACGAATTTGGCTCACCGTAATTTTTTCTGGACCACCATGTACTATCGTCTTTGATTGGACATGCATAAACAATTTTACTGCAAAATCGGGAATACCCATGGAATAATGGTACATCGCCTCTTTTAAGTTAGACGAAAGTTCTGTATAAGATCGAGTATACTGTTGATCCCATAGGTTTTCTATAAAGTGCCCCCATTCCCAGCTATCTTCTAACATATGACCTGATATATTCTCGGCGAACCCATTCGGAATGCCTCTGCGAGTATTTGCCAACGAATCCTTGAATAGATACAAAGCTTTATAGGAACCTATTAGTATTGTTGGAATACCAAGCGTGTTGACAAGTTGGGTAATAAAATCAATCATATTCTCCTCCCCACCTGAATACGCCTTCTGGATTTTTTGGATTTCGTCGATAATCAATACTCCTAGATTGACCTGTGCTGCTACTTGAATCATCCGCATGACTTGTTTGTCAATGGTGCCTGGCTTTTCACCCCACTTATCATAAAAAGCTGTACCCAGGGCCCTATCAACCTCTGCATAAAAGCTTTTTACAAATGTACCCACGGACTTATTATACGGACATTCGACTTTTAACCAAACCAGTTGAGTTGTTGGAAGAGCCCTTCCATGATATTGACTATGATGAATAACCTTTGGAAAGAGCTGATTTAGCATCCGCTCATACATTTGTGATTTACCAAACCCATTAATAGCGATCTCCACTAAACTCTGTGATGTATGAATATTACCAGCTAAGTTCCTTCCGTCATCACCCACCCCTGCCTTAAAAATATTATCTATTCCGATCGCAAACTGCCGATTATACATCGCTTGAAGCGGATCACGTGATTGGTATCCCAACTTTATCATCGAGTATAAGTTCCTATACTTATCATAATGGGAGGGAAATGGGACCCAGAAATCGGGCCTAATCTGCTGTACAAGTTCAAGCCTATCCTCTATAGGCAACTGATTAAACTCTGGACTTCTAGGAGGTTCCGAAGTAAGTGCATCAATAAAAGACTCCGTTTGCACTCTTTCAGGTAGCGCTTCAATAAAGGGATTCCCACGATTTCTAGGATTCATTTGCTCTTTATATAATGCTGTTACATGTAAACCATTAAAGCCTGAAAACCCACCTTCATTTAGTTGGCTCATCTTTTCTCCTCCTTTCTTTACTTTTTCTCGAAAACAGCATTTGGATGTCAATATTGCCTTCAGCAAGTGTGACTCTTTCCTCTTCTGCTTCCTTGTCAGGAAACGGTATAACCTCCGCGATTGTTGATGAAAGTCCATCAACAATTCTTGAACCTTCTACGTGGGTTATTGCCGATATTGATCCCCAAGCTTTACTATCAGCTGCACGTGTTTCACGCATATTTTTCTTTCTGGAATAAAAGCTAGTATCTTGAGTTGCTCCTTTTGTAGCCTTTGTTGCCAATTTATCAAGCTCACATGTATATGCATGAAGTTCTGCCTTGTGTTGCTTTTCAATCTTCTCTTGCTCTTTAATCTGGTTGTCACGATATTCAAATAATTTGTCAACCTCATCAAAGTGGAGGGCTTCAAATTCCCTTGATCTACCGGTAAGTAAACATGTTACGAGTTTTTTGCCACGCTTGATTAAAATACTACTGCAGTTTCTCGGATCATAGCTGATTTCCACTTCACGTATCCCATCTATCCCTAGACCGTTTCCTTCAAACCATCCTTCATCAAGTCCCAACTGAGAGGTGTAGAATAAATTTTTATATTCAATACCAAATCGGGTTACCTTACCAATTCCACGGGGCAAGAGATTATGACGAAGTTCATCTCTTGTTTTTTCATGAAGCAATCTTCTTCCCTTATCCCAATTCCAAACTTTTAAAGGGGTCAACTCTACCTGCTCGGCATACATATCTTTGGTAGGAACATAATCTCTGCTTAATGCACTTTTATTGTAGGTTAAGAAATATACGATCAAGAATCGGTTAAATTCTTCTATTGTCCATACAGATTCTCGCGCGGGATCATAATCTCCTCTGACCATTTGTTTTGCTTCCGTAGATCCAGTTAACAATTGTCTGATCGTTTCATTCGTAATGTGGAAATGAGATTCTACGTAAGGTTTCAAATCTCCCCGGTAAGAAGGTGCATTTAAAACATCTACATTCAGGTTCACAAACCTTTCTGACATTTGTGCCTTAAGCTCACCTCTGTCCCCAACTAGACTCTGAGGCAGGGCCTGACAAGGCCACTCTTCTTCTTTAATCCGAATACCATAGCGAGCACAAAATTCAACCTTATTATTTGCTGCATGTTCTACAGCTACCATAGCTTCGAACCATGATTCAGATGCCAAACTGACATGATACCCCACGATAAGCCTACTAAAAACATCTATTACCACATATAGGGTTGGCTTTCCTAATATAGTCTTACGGTCGAAGGAAACCAGTATGATATCAGACCGTGTTGCATCAACTTCATAAACTGCCCCTACACAGTACGCTCTTTCTGATGCATTGCCAACTAACGGACGAACATTCATTGTTGCTCTTCGCTTTCCTCGTTTATTCTCTTCACGACCAAATGCAGATGTTTTGTTTGTGTACCAGTAACGAAACTGACGTAAGCTAGGCGACCGGTCGGGGTCAATAATTGGTACTCGCACACCATATTTTCTGTAATACCCACGTTTATAGAAAGTCTCGCACATTCTTTCATGTGTAGTTGAAATATTCATTCCTTGTCGTATATGAAATAAACGTATTGAAGATTTGAAAATCTCAATATCAGCCTCTGTCACAATATATCTATTCTTCGAATAAGGACCTGGCTTATGCTTGTATACTCGCCCCTTTCCAGGCCCTCCACAGAACAGATAATTATCCAATAAGCCATTTATAGACTTTCCATGGAACCAATATTTTAATAAGTAATCCTTTATTACTTTAACCGGTTTGCCTGTCACCAGGTATGTTTCCCTTAGAAGCTGCCCTCTACTTTTGGATAAATAAATATCAGGTTCTCTTTGCGCGATTTCTTTTATAAGTTCCCAACGACGATTTCGATTTTCTCGATACTTTTCCAAGTAATCTTCATCAGGCGATAAAAGTTCTAGATCCTCATCGAACTCGATAACCCGGCTTTTACCCTCTGCCATCTCTTCCAATAGAACAGCATATTTGATAATAATAGGAATTCTTTTCTTTTTAAAATTCTCAATGCTCATCACAACTAGATTTTCTAATTTTTCATCAATCCACAAAACTCGCAAGAGGTCTTCAGTTTCATAGTCTTCGGTTAATCTTTCAATTACAGAGTTAACAACAATGCCCACGAAACCCTCACTCCCTTCAATTATGCAAAGCGACTCGAATGTTGCGTCCCAGTCAGATCTGATATGATCAGTGGCCTTCCCTCTTTAATAAGATTTTTCTCAATTTCGGTCCCCCATCTCTTATTGGCAAGATTGTGTTGAAGAATAAACATCGAGGTGCCTGTTTGCAAACCGAATAGTTTATCAGCACGAAGACATAAATTGGCTATCGAGGTTTCTCCAGCGTCGTTGCTAAACAATTGAAAGAGCGGCTCCGAAACCAAAAATAACAATTCTTCATTGATGCCCTGTCTAGTCTGTAAGTATTTTGCGCCTGCCATCCATTCAACGTTTTTGACAAGAATATCAGGGATTTTTTCCTCAGTCACTATACACCAGTCAATCCCCTCTTCTGCGAAATACACACGCTCGATTTCAAATAATTCAAGTGTTCTTTTATCTAATTTATTTGTAGGCTTGACTGTTCGAATGACTTCCAGTTCACATTTTGGAGAAGATAATGTAAGTCTAAAATCGGTGGTCATAATTCCTGGAGTACCATCAAGATTCGCGTGTTCAATGCCTAACTTTTTTGCGATCTCAATCGTTTTTTCGATTGGCAATAATGGCCACTGCTCTCTAATATCCGCGACCCCGTCAAGCCACTCACAGTAATACAAATATTTGCGTTCATGTTCCGAGAGTGTATGATGTGTCCTTCCAGTCTTCCAGCCCTTATGACGGGTAATCCAACCTTCTGAAGCGATCTTATTATCATGGGCTTGTATAAATGGTTGGTAGTCTGCTCCACTTCCGAACCCTCTGCCCTTTTTAATATAATTCTTCTGAAGTTGTTCCATTCGAGAGCCCCGCTTTGACATTCTCACACCTCCAAGAACAAAGTAATATATTAATTAATATATTAGATACCTATATACAACTGATGGCTTCGCCATATAAGGCGAAGCCATCAGAATAATTTTAAATTGTTACGTAAATAATACAATTTCCATCCAATTTATACAAGATTGTATTTAGATAAACTCCATATTAATCTATCTTATATTTTCTTTATTGTCTTGTTTCCGAGTTCTTATACAAAGTAAGGGCTGCAAATGATAAAAACTTGAAGGGCAACGAGATAATCGTGCCGTCATGAACGATATTACACTCGGCTACTGTCTTAGCTATCCCTTTAGCACAAAAGCCCTAAGGCGTGAATACGGTGTTATGCAGAGCCCTTTTCTCCACTGGAAAATTTACTAGATTCCTTAATTTCTTCCTTCGTAACGATTGCTTCAGCTTTATAATCCATGGCTCTTCTCATGTGTTTTTTATATGTTGTAAATGATGAATAAATAAAATAAAAGTAGAATACTGGGATACCAATCCCTAAATACATCAATAAGTCACCTAATAAAAATTCTGTAGAAAAAAGATTGATCTTATTATTAATGCTTGGACTATTATTTGTATAAACTCCTAAAATAAATATTATTATTGGAATTGGAGAAAACGTCTTCAACATATCCAATTTTGTTTTATTTATTTCAGCATAAGTTCCTGACCAAATCGCATACTTCTCTAATTTAGCATAAGACATTTTTCCCCTTTTAGTTTCATAAATCATGTCTAAGTGCTTAGAGAAGTCCTTAAGCTCTTTATAATCCTTATAACATATACCAAAAACAATAACGACATAAACTAACCAAAAATAAATTGAAATCATAAATTTAGATACATCAGGAAAAAAAGTCTTTCCTAAATATGAAACGATAACCATTAATATTATTTTAGAGAGAAAGGAAGTAATAGCTCGTTTTACATAGTAATTCAACATTTCATCTCCTTTACAAGGATTTCACATTTCCAACTTAAATTCGCTCTCAAATTAATCTCCTATGTGTTATCAATGTTTTTATTAATTGCATAATCTGATAGCTCAAGCAATTGTACTAAAATGTCTTGAAGATACAGAATTGCTGATTCAAGCAATTCTTTGAATTCATGTATCTCGGTCCCTACTTCATCACACAAATCAGAAAACATATCCTTTGCGTCATCTAGTGCTTTTTCAACGTAATAATCAAGTTCTTCATCGAAAGCAACTGCACTGTAATCTTCTAAGCAATCTCTGGTTCTACTTTCAATATCAAAATTAATATATTGGTAGAAACTAGTATCTACGTCGATTATATCAATCATTCTTTTAATATTAATATTTGAAAATAACTCTTGAAATTCATCACGTTCTTCATTCGAAATTTTATCATCTATTTCAATTTCTTCTAATAGAGCCGAGATCTCTTCTAGCTCATATATATCATGCAACAATTCAAGTTGATCTGAATACGAAAATGGCGTTTCGTCATAAATAAATACAAATACATTATCCCGCTGATGAAACAAAGCAGAAATAAAATATTCATAATGATTATTTAATCTAGACAATATACTAGTAACAAATAGACGTAAACGAAAATAATTGTCTTCGAAATATGGAATCGAATTAGCTTTAAGATCTTCCAATACTTCCACAAACAATTTTTGGATAAATATTTTATCTTTAATAATTACACCTGTTTCATAATTCTTACTACTTTCGTTCGAAAAATTTGCTGATCCAATATAAACAATGTTCTCAGTTCCGATTATTTTTGAATGATTATTAAAATTGAAGTATGGAATAATATTATCAAAGTCATTTGGATTCAACTTGTTAATATACGCGTTAATATTTGTTTTTGCAGTTTTTCTTAAATAATCTCCAGCTTTCGATGTATAGTACCACTCAAATCTTGATGGGATATTCGTAATTAATTCAATTTGTGTATCTTCCTTTAAATTTTTTAATTTTTCAAAAAGCTTATCATCTGTTTTACTCTTGGAGATATTGTAAGTTACGATTTTAATACTTTGTGCATTTTGAAAATCATCTAAAACCTCTTGGTAACCCAAATCATCTATAGAATAAATAAATTGTCCTCCTTTAAATTCTAACACTGTTTTCATTTTCTCATCCTTTCTATCAGCACTATAGCTTAATATCTTATTCACGAATTTTGCAATAAAATGCATATGTATTTTATTCGCGAGGGTTATTGAATTAACCTGCCCGTTCGTTAGGAGCAGCTTACAAAAACAGATGGTGGATCGCTTTCGATATTTTTACATTCATTCCCTTAACGTAGTTAATCCTGTATAAGTGAGTTCAAAACCAGTATAAAATTAAAAAAGTCCCGATGAGTTAAGGCATCATCGGGACTTTTTTGTCAATATTCAACGGTTCTATTCAAATCTTAGGACCAACTATTTTGTAAAGGCACTAACTTTATTGTCTGAGCACTCACATTAATGTCTAGATACCAACTTTAATGTCATCAGACAAACTGTACTTTTACATCACCAATTCTACTCCACAGTAACACTCTTCGCCAAGTTACGTGGTTTATCCACATCATGACCCAGCGCAAGAGAAGCATAATAGGACAATAATTGCAGAGGCACTACGGACAAAGCTGCTGTCAGCATTGGAAGTGTTTTAGGAATCACGAACACTTGATCAACTGATCTAAGCAGGTCAGTTAAATGCTCTTGGTGCGTGATTGCCAGCACATCTGCGCCGCGAGCTTTCACTTCTTTGATGTTGCTGACGGTCTTCTCAAGTACAGCTTCCTGAGTTGCCAGGGCAATAACTGGAACGCCTTCTTCGATCAGAGCCAATGTACCGTGTTTCAATTCACCTGCAGCATAAGCTTCGGAGTGAATATAAGAAATTTCTTTCAGCTTCAAGGATCCTTCTTGAGCAACAGCGTAGTCAACGCCACGGCCGATGAAGAACAAGTTTTTGTGCTCAGAAATTTGTTCAGCATAACCTTTGATCGCTTCTTTTTGAGCTAGGATCTCTTCGACTTGCTCTGGTAGAGATTGCATAGCTGCAAGAATCTTAGTAACTTGTGCTTCGGCTTGTGTACCACGAACTTCAGCCAAGTAAAGAGCAAACAATCCAAATGCGATCAATTGTGAAGTGTAAGCTTTGGTCGAAGCTACTGCAATTTCCGGACCCGCCAAGGTTACCAACACATCGTTTGCTTCCCGAGCAATAGAGCTGCCCACTACGTTAGTGATCGCCAATACGTGTGCCCCGTTAGCTTGCGCTTCACGCAGAGCTGCCAAAGTATCTGCAGTCTCACCGGATTGGCTGACTACGATAACCAAAGTTTCTGGAGTCACGATTGGTGAACGGTAACGATATTCCGAAGCGATATCATTTTCAACTGGAATACGAACCAAAGATTCGATCATAGTACGTCCTACCACACCTGCGTTGTATGCCGTTCCGCAAGCAACGACTTGAATGTTACGAATGTTCTTGATTTGTTCTTCAGTCATGTTCAGTTCAGGCAATACAACCTTGTTACCTTCGGCATTGATACGACCACGCATGGTGTCGCGGTAAGCCTTAGGTTGCTCGTGTATTTCTTTCAGCATGAAATGCTCGTAGCCGCCTTTTTCTGCGGTAACTGCATCCCAATCGACAGTAATCATTTCCCGAGAAATAAAGTTGCCTTCAATCGTCATCAATTCGACAGCATCTCTTGTCAGCACAGCCATTTCGCCGTCGTTCAAAATATATACGTTACGGGTATATTCAAGCAGTGCAGGAATATCTGACCCGATAAAATTTTCTCCTTCGCCAAGACCGATAATGAGCGGGCTAGCTTGACGCACAGCCACCAGTTTATCTGGCTCATATTCAGTCAGGACACCTAATGCAAACGCACCGCGCATGAACGTAATCGCTTTTTGTACAGCCTTCACGATATCTCCGTCATATTCGCGAGCAATCAGATGTGAAATAACTTCTGTATCGGTTTCAGAGACAAAGTGGCATCCGCCAGCGATCAGCTCTTCTTTCAGATCCAGATAGTTTTCGACAATACCGTTATGAACTACCGAGAACTTCATGCTGTTATCCGTATGTGGATGTGAATTCTCATCGGATGGTTTACCGTGAGTCGCCCAGCGTGTGTGTCCGATACCCGCGCTACCTGCCAGCGGGCTGTCTTCGAGCTTCGACTGCAGATTCGCCAAACGGCCTTGAGCTTTCACTACTTGCAGTCCTTCTTGGGTAAATACAGCAATACCAGCGGAATCATATCCACGATATTCCAATTTCTTCAAACCCTCAACCAAGATCCCCTGCGAATTCTGATTACCAATATATCCTACAATACCACACATTATAATTTCCCCCGTCCGAGTTATCGTAATGTGGCGGCATAAGGAAAGAAACGTGCCGTGCGGCATGTTTTTGAGAAAAAGCAAATATTCTGTTGTATTTTAGGATCAACAAAATAAACTGTCACTTACATTCTAATGTTCATGAAATGCACAGCCTTCTCCTCTGCCGTGGCAGAAATAACGTGTTTCCTTCTGATGCGCGCACACATGAATAATATAATTTGTTGCACCCATGAAAACGTTGTGTGAAAGGTCGCCCTTTCATTTTCCGTATCCATTTACGGCTCTGGTGCATCACCGGGAGGTCCCCGCCGAACATTTCGAACACCTCCACCTCGTCAGCTTACGTCTGCCGTGATCCGTTCAAGCCATAGCCTACATAACAAGTAAGCAGCTTTCCCTTCTCCCCCGCGCTAGACCAAGCTCTGGCGCTTGCTATTGCTAACCTCACAATCCCCGCTTTCCTTCTAGAATGACACTTAATCTATTATATGCACCTTGTAGTACTTTGGCAATGGCGCATCAACCTAAATTTTACAAAAGCAGTTCAAACGATCCAATCCTAAAATAAAATAACACTGGTGCAACGAGTTCGAATCGCTCCCGCACACTGCACCAGCCTTATAGTTAGGGTAATGGATTATACCAATTCGCGTTGAACTACTTCCACAATTTGATTCACATAAAGATCTAGATCTGACTTATCTGGTCCCTCTGCCATAACGCGGATTAGAGATTCCGTACCTGACGGACGTACAAGCACACGGCCATTGTCACCTAGCTTACCTTCCACTTCAGCGATAGCCGCTTCTATAGCCGGGTTATTAGGGTAGTTAGTCTTATCCTGTACACGAACATTAACCAGCACTTGCGGGTATTTAGTCATCATACTCTTAACTTCGCTAAGCTGTTTGCCTGTAGCCTTAAGCGTATCTACCAGCTGAATAGCTGTAAGAATACCATCACCAGTTGTATTGTAATCCAGGAAAATAACATGTCCAGACTGTTCTCCGCCTAGATTAAAGCCCCCACGACGCATTTCTTCCATAACATAACGATCCCCTACAGCTGTCTTAGCAGTATTCAGGGATAATTTCTCGGTAGCTTTATAGAATCCGATGTTACTCATAACGGTTGATACAATCGTGCTATCCTTCAGCTTACCTGCACGGTTCATGGCATCACCACAAATACAAAGGATAAAGTCGCCATCAACTTCATCACCGTTATTATCAATAGCGATCAGGCGGTCAGCATCTCCGTCAAAAGCAAGTCCCAAATCGGCTCCATGACGCAAGACTTCTTCACGCAAAGTCTCTGGATGTGTCGAACCAAATCCATCATTAATATTCAATCCATCTGGCTCAGCCCCGATAGAAATAACCTCAGCGCCAAGCTCTCTGAACAGTCTTGGAGCAAGCTCATACGCTGCGCCATGCGCACAGTCCAGTACAACCTTGATTCCCTTAAAGTCCTGAGAAATGGTAGTTTTCAAATACTCCAGATAAAGATACTTAGCATCATTATCTACGGTAACCATACCTAAACCCGAACCGATAGGACGTGGCAATTCATCTACCTCAGCATCCATAAGCTCTTCAATGCGCAGTTCAGTTTCATCTGTAAGCTTGAAGCCATCCCCACCAAAGAACTTAATGCCGTTATCCTCTACAGGATTGTGAGAAGCTGAAATCATGACGCCTGCGTCTGCTTTTAACAATCTCGTAATATAAGCAACAGCAGGGGTACTCACTACGCCTATACGGATTACATCGGCTCCAATAGACAATAAGCCCGCTATCAGCGCGGATTCCAATAAAGGACCGGAAATACGTGTATCCATTCCGATAACAACCTTCGGTTTATCCAAGTTACCCGCTAGTACATATCCTCCACAACGGCCAATACTATAAGCCATTTCTGCAGTCAATTCACGGTTTGCTACTCCCCGCACACCGTCAGTTCCAAAATACTTCCCCATTATTTTTCTCCTTTGAATACGCTACGTTAGCTTAATGTACTATCATATGAATTGCATACTATTTTGGTGTACCTCTGGGCTCAAAAGATTACGTCCCGCCTGTACTTACAGGATTCTCGGAATTCGTACTTGTGTTAGCTGTGCCGTTATTCTCCGGATTGTTATCCGTCGGGACAGGCGTTGGTGTTGCTCCACCAGCCTCTCCACTATGCGTGGGCTTCTCCGTAGGTTCCACATCGCCTATAACAGGTTCAGAACTCGGCTCAGGAGTAGTCACACCCCCCGTATCTGGATGAGGCGTAGGGACTGGTGCTGCAGGCGATAGCAGCTGCACGGTCACAGTAAGTGGCACACCTGCATTGGCTAATGCGATGAACTTGGGTAATGATACCCGCAAAGAAACCTCGTGAGTTCCAGCTGAAAGTCCGCTAACATCAGCCACAACCCCTATATTTTTCTTATCAAGTTGATCAAGTAAAGCAGGTGCACCCTTTAAGGTAAGCGCAATTTCCTTGCTTGAAGGATTAACAATACTTCCTTCCAAATCATCCCCCACGCCTTGGAGCTTGATGGGTACCGCCTCAATCGTCCGCTCAGCAATTTCTGAGATGGTTAATGAAACATTCACAGCTTCTGGCATAACTTTCTCCGTTCCAGCCGGTGCCTTCAGATCAACCTTCACTTGTTTCGTTCCAGCAGAATCTATTGCACTAAGGTCGACTGTAGCTTCATAAGCAGATAAAGCTTTTAAAGCCTCTGCCTGTCCATACACTACGACCGTTTCCTGCTCAGGGGTCACTTTGGATAATACGAGTGAATCTGGAAGTTGCCCAGTAAAGCCAATCTCCAGCGGCACACTCTTAAAAGGTAAGGTAATCGGCAATTCCACAGATACAGTAGAAGGCTCAATTACAGCATTTTTAATTTCATTTCCATTATTATCATAAGCGTGTAGCTTCAGCTTTTTTTCTACAAAGGTTTCGTTCTCACCGTTAAGCTCAATAGTCCCTTGTATCTTGGCTACCTGGCTTAGTTCATTATCCGCAAGTGTCACTTTTACAGTATCTGTAGGCTGCAGGACAGGCGTGCCTATTTGATAGCCCGCTGCAGGTTTTCCATTTGTAACCAATGTTATGGGAAATGACTTCGTGTTTCGCGGTTCTACATGTACAGTAACCTCTTTAGGATTCATTCTTACCAGAGATACACCTTTGGGTAGTTTATAGTAAAGTGGCAATGTGGTGTCTCCAGGTTCAACCTTACTCAGATCAAGCATCACTTTATAGTCATCCGAGAACTGAAAGGAGATATCGGAATTTTTACCCGCTACCTCCAGACTGACACTATCGACAGCCAAGGGTTCAAGGACATATTTGTCCTCGTCAAGACCGGTCACTTCAATCTTCACATTCTCAATAGTTTTTGTTTTAATATCCACTGTTGTCTGTCCAGAAGGCGCAGTATCGACATGAACCATCGTAAACAAAATGATCCCAAACACAAGGGCCAGAATCTTATTGAAATTGTTATTGTTCATCCACTTATCCATGATTCTTGTCCCCCTTCCGTTTCCAGAAAGTTGAACCCTTCTCCTTCAGCGATGAACTTACACTAAGCTCTTGATGGAGCTTCGATATCATAGATTCTTCCTTAATGTCTCTCACGATCTGGCCATTGATCGCAAGGGAAATCTGCCCTGTCTCCTCCGAGACAATGACAGACACCGAGTCCGCAACCTCACTTATTCCTATAGCAGCCCGATGCCGGGTTCCCAGTTCTTTGCTGATAAAAGGATTCTCGGACAAAGGCAAGTAACAAGCAGCCGCAGCAATCTGATTTCCCTGCATAATAAGGGCTCCGTCATGCAGAGGTGTATTGGGAATGAAAATGTTAATGAGCAATTCTGAGCTGACCAGGGAACGCATGGGTATACCTGACTCTGTATATTCGTTTAGTCCCGTCTCCCGCTCAAAAACGATTAACGCCCCTATTTTTCTGCGAGATAAATAATTCACGGCTTTAATCACTTCGCCGATTAACTTACTGATCTCCTCATCACTTTCTCCAGCCCGTCCGAAAAATCTGCCCCGTCCAAGCTGCTCCAGTCCCCTTCGTAGTTCCGGCTGAAAAATGATAAAGACAGCTAGGACCCCGAATGTAAACATTTGATTCATTAGCCATTTAAGTGTATACAAGTCCAAGATTGTGCTTACCGCCCAAATCAAGACCAAGACCAGTATCCCTTTTAAAAGCTGAATTGCCCGCGTCCCGCGTACCATATTAAGCACTTTATAAATAATGTAACTGACGATTAGGATATCAATTATATCTTTAATGGAATCTTTCCATGTTAGCTCAGTAAAATAACTCATTGCCTAAAACCCCCGTCATTTCAAATTAGCTGGGTTTATGTAAAATGTCTGTTAGCTCTGTAACATATCTAGGTTATAACGTTCGGGCTTCAGTTGCAAGTTTAGTCCCTCAATCCTTTCCGAAACCACCCAATTTAAGGAAACAAAAAAGCGCCATCTTTCCGGAAAAAGAGGCGCTAATTAATATTCCTGCTCAAGATAACCACTGCCCGCATTAACGGTAGGCAACTTCAGAGAACATGTTCGTCACTTTATACCAGAACCAGCTTACTGCCTGGTCTATGCTTTTGACTTGCCCAGAAATATGAGCTGTTGAAGCCTGATATAGAGATCCGTCAATGACTGTCACGTTGCCGTTCACTTCTCCATATACCTGTGCTTTACCGTTCTCTATGGTAAGGTCTCCGGTAATTATTTTGCCGGAAGGTACAATTACAGTATCCCCTTTGATGACTACTTGATCCAAATCAACACCTCTAACTACAAGTTGTCTGTCTGGACTCCAAAAAGTTACGGTGCTCATCAGCATAACGACAAGGAATAGAGATGCCGCTGTAAGTGCAGGGTGCCTCTTGATCCAGGTAATAAAGGCTTTTTCTTTCTTAGTCTTTGGCAATGAACTCATTATCCGGCTCACAAGATCATCTGAAGCTACAGGATTCTGATGCATTAGGGAGAACATCAACATATCTGTCTGTTCCAATTCTTTAAACTTTGCACGGCAATCTGGACAGGATAGAAGATGCTCCTTCAATTCCCTCTGCTGCTGTTCGGGCAAGTCGTCATCCAAGTAGTCATGCATCATAGAGACGGCCAGTTTGCATTCCATAGGAGCCAATCCTTTCATGAGTGCTATTTAATTATCCTAAGACAAAGGGTCAGGACACATAAGACTTGCTTAACTTACATACGTCGCTCTCGAAAAGATGTTTCATAAATAAAATCTATTTTTACATTTTTGGGCCTAATTTTTTACGCAAAAATTCACGGCCTCGGTGTACACGCGTCTTAATCGTGGTCACGGGCATATCCAGGACATCACTAATCTCCTGAAGGGACAGATCCTGCAGGTATCTCAGAATCATCACCGACCTGTATTTCACAGGCAGACTGTCAATCGCTTCATAGATTAGCCCCTGCGTCTCAGAGAGCAATAGTTCGGTCTCAGGTGTCACATTGTCGCTCGGAATCAACGAATAGCCATCAAGGCCCTCCTGATCGTTCATTTCAGCATCCAGCGAATAGGTTGGTTTTCGTTTACGCAATCTATCAATACAGAGGTTCGTTCCAATCCGGTAAATCCATGTGGAGAACTTCTGTTTATCATCATAACGATCCAAATTCCTATACACACGCAAAAAGGTCTCCTGAACAATATCCTCCGCCTCATGGCGATTGTTCAACATCCTGTAAGCTAAATGATATATTTTGTCTTTATATAGTTCCACAAGCTCGGCAAATGCCCTTTGGTCGCCCTTCAAGGCGAGCTTTGTCAATCTGCCTTCCAAATTCTCCACCTGTTAACTCCCCCAGACTTGCCGCCCTTGGTATTTCTTCGCAAATATCCACGGTACAAGCAATTAAATCGTAATTCAAGTTTGTGTAAAAATCAAGGATTGTATTGTAACCTTCTATGTAAACTGAGTTAAAAACTGGACAACTTGGTATAGGCGATTAAGTGCAGCTCCGAGAAATATTTGAACTTCCGGTCGCTGTTATCCTCACATTTCCTGATTATAAACCGCATATAGCGGTCGAAATCTGAGGATAAAGGCGAACGCTGGCGCTCCTACAGTTCCAAATATTCTCTACGCTGCTCCATCACCGAAGTAATAAGTGCCACGTTAATTACCTCCGATTACATCTCGGTTACTTGGGTAGGGTAAAAAAAGAAATATCGGGTTTGACTCTCCAATATTTAGGAACAAGTAAAGTTCACAGCAGCAATATACAGTTTATGATCACAACAACTTGTATTAGGCAAAAAAAGCCCGCCCCAAATAGGGCGGACTTTTTGTTGTTAAGACTATATCAGCCGGTATTCCGAAGACCGGCGGCAATGCCGTTGATGGTAAGCAATACTTCGCGAAGCAGCTCGCTATCATCTCCATCAATTTCACGGAGCGCTCTAAGCTCAGATAGCAATTGAACCTGCAGGTAGCTAAGCGGATCAACGTATGGATTGCGGAGTCTGATCGACTCTTGAATCACAGGAACGTTATCCAGAATATCCTGCTGGCCTGTAATCTTCAGGATTAGCTCAGAGGTCAGATTAAATTCATCTTCAATCTGGCCAAAGATCCGTTGACGTGCTTCCTCGTTCTTGCCCATGCTGGCGTATTCCTTAGCAATGATCAAGTCCGCTTTTGAAATAGCCATTTGCAGCGTATCTATCAGTGTAGTAAAGAATGAGAAGTTCTCATACATATGTTGCATTATCTTCAGATTCTCTTCCTTACCCTCATAGAAACTCTGCAGTCCGGTTCCAGCAGCGTACCAGGCTGGGAGCAAATAACGGCTTTGTGTCCATGCAAATACCCAAGGAATTGCACGCAAATCTTCAAAACGGTCGCTGTTCTTCCGTTTGGAAGGACGGGAACCGATATTAAGCTCTCCTACCTCAGGCAGAGGTGTTGATTCTTTGAAATAAGTCAGGAAATCCGGATCACGGAAGATCAAATCCTGATATTTGTTCAGCGAGACCTCAGAAATACGGGCAACAATCTCTTCCCATTTCTCTTCATAAAGATCCGCTTGTGGCACTCTCGCACTAATTGCTGCTGTTACAAGCGCAGATGTCGCTTGCTCCAGACTGCGGTAAGCAATCCCTTGCATGGAGTAACGGGAGGAGATTACTTCTCCCTGCTCGGTAATCTTAATCCCGCCGCCAATTGTCGAAGCAGGCTGAGCAAGAATACTGCGGTTAAGTGGCATACCCCCGCGGCCGAGCGCTCCACCACGACCATGGAAGAACTTCAGCTTGATTCCGAACTTATCCGCTGTCGCTGTAATTTCTTTTAGGGCAACACGCAGTTCCCAGTTAGCAGTAACCACGCCGCCATCTTTATTACTATCTGAATATCCAAGCATGATTTCCTGCAAATCATTCATTGCTCTTACCGCATCACGGTAGATCGGCATATTGAGCAGTGTGTTCATAATTTGCGGTGCTTCATGCAAGTCATCAATCGTTTCAAAAAGTGGTACAGCTTGCAGGGTACATACAACTGTACCGTCGTTATCCTTGCGGAATAGTCCTACCTCTTTGGCGAAGACCATAACCTCCAGAATGTCACTCGCAGCTTCAGCCATACTGATCAGATAACTGGTGATACATTGTTTGCCGTACTCTTCCTGCGATGCGAAGATCGTCCGGTAAACAGCCAGACACTCCTCTGTACTTTCAGTATACGTCTGGTAAGAAGAGGTCAACGGACGTGGATCATTCAGCAATTTCTCCAGCAGATCAATCTTCTCAATCTCCGTCAATTTAGAGTAATCCGGCGAAATGTTCATCTTCGCCAAAATTTCTGTCATGGCATTCTCATGTTCTTGACTGTGTTGACGCACGTCAAGAGTTGCCGTATGGAATCCGAACAGCTCCACTTGGCGGATTAGCTTTTTAATATAAGTATCGGCCACATAGTCGGCGTAGTGATGCCGTAGACTGCGGTCAATGACATTCAAATCATCTATGAACTCCTCAGGTGTAGCATAACGCTCAGGAGTATCTTTTTTTTCATCATCCAAAACATTTTGTGTCTTAGAGATCATGTAGCTAAGTTTAATACGGTAAGGTTCATTGTCATTGCGCCATTCTTCCATCTTGCCTAGGTTAATGATCTGACGATCAGCTTCGATGGATTCTACGAGCTCAGGCGTCACTTTAACAATACTTGTGCTAAAGCTTAGATATTTCATGAGTTCACGCATAATACGCTGATATTCACGAATGGCCAGCTTACGCTGCATGCGTAAAGTCTGCGCAGTGACTGTTGAGGTTACCGATGGGTTACCATCACGGTCTCCGCCAATCCATGATCCAAAACGCAAGTAGGTTGGCACATGCCAATTCTGTCCTGGATAATATTTGCTCAGACAGCGTTCAAGCTCTTGATACACGTCGGGCAATACATGGAAAATCGTCTCATGGAAATAATACATTCCATTACGCACTTCATCGAGTACTGTAGGCTTGCGGTCACGCAGTTCATCCGTTTGCCAAAGCGTAATCACTTCATTCAATAACTTCTCGCGAAGCTGTTCACGTTCACGGAAAGTTAAGGTAGGGTTATCAAGACCCATAACATCATCGGATATCCGTTTATGAATATCGAGAATCGCACGGCGCATAGCTTCCGTTGGATGTGCCGTCATTACAAGTTCCAGAGACAATCCTTCAATAATCTCGTTGACTTCCTCATGAGAGAAATCACGTTCACGAAGCTCTTGAATAGCGCTTTCTATAGAACCGGGTTGTACTGTCTCCCCAGCTGAACGTTCATAGTCACGTTTACGGCGAATCCGGTGGTTCTGTTCGGCAATATTCACCAATTGAAAATAAATGGCGAACGCTCTTATTACCTGATGACGGTTCTCCGGATCCAAAGAATTGATTAACTCCTTAAATTCACTATGCAGTTCAGGTAAAAATAGTGAGCGTAGCGATTTACTGGTCTCGCGGATCTTCTCCACGATCTCTAGCAGTTCGTTACCGCCTTGGTGAACCAAGACCTCTCCTAAAATGTTCCCCAAGAACCGTACGTCCCGTCGCAGCAGATTGTTAGAGTTGCTTTTGCTGACGGTAGTCGTAAGTTCGGTCATGCTGCTCCCCCCATTCTCTTCCGGATCAATGTGTTAAGTTTGTCTGTCTAAATATCGTCTATTAAAGCTTCCTCATATCATACAATAAAACCGTTTGAAAATCTGCAACTTTTTTGTGCTGTAAAGCGACACAGTACCTAAGATTATACACCAATTTCTGAATTTATACAGTCCTTATATTTTATGTTTTCTTTCATATATATAATGGCTCTATCGTATATTCTCTATGTATGCTTATATTCGGATTGTGCGGAGCTGATCAATGAACAGCCCAATTAAAGGAGAATAATGACGATCACGGTTATACGAATAATAAATATGTCTTTCAAAATTATAATCCGGAATGGCTCGCATTAGCAATCTTCCTCTGGCTACCTCGTCCTCCACAGCAAGTCGTGAAATAAATGAAACATGTTGTCCACTCATGAGCGATTGCTTAATTGCCTCCAGTGAATCGAGTAAAATATGCGGTTTTGATTCTTTTCCCTCTCGTTCAAACCATTTATCCGTCAACTGGCGTGTGCTTGATTCCTTGTCATGTAAAATAAAGCTCGCTGAAGCAATCATCGCCGAGTTTAAATTAGAAAATCCGGCAAAATCATGTGTAGGTGCAAAAACAAGGACAAGCTCATCCTCACATAAGGCTTGAGTATGCAGATCAGGCAGATAAAAAGATTCCGTAGACAAAATACCAAGATCAATCTCATGGCTGGCAAGCATTTCTTTGATCACCGGTGAAGGCTTAACCGATAAAGAAATGGTAATCCCCGGATGCTGTTCGCCAAACTGCCCCAATATTTGTGGAAGAATATAAGTAGCTGGAACATAACTGGCGCCAATTTTCAGTGTCCCCCGACCTGCCTGACTGAACTCTTTTACCACCCGCTCCGCTTCCGCAGCAAGCGCATTGATTTTGATCGCATAATGAAGAAACGCTTTGCCACTCTCCGTAAGAATCATTTTATCCATTCTGGATTCAAATAACTTCTCCCCCAATTGCTGCTCTAAATTCTTCAAATGATACGTAACGGTGGGCTGCTTTAGTCCGAGTTTATCTGCTACCGTGGTAATTTTCTTATGTTTATTCAGCAGTTCTACAATTTCCAGCTTCATTAGATTAAGGTTCATTCTCTTCCACTCCCTCGCCTTTTCCTAAACGGTAACATAGAAGAATTCTATGAATGTTAAAATAAATCGGCAAAAAAGTTAATATCACAGTTACATTCAGCAAATATAGCGGGAATTCTTTACCTTTACACTAAGAACAAGCTTAAGAACAGGCAGGTAGATAGAATGAAGGAAATTACAATCCACAGATTGGAAAAGAAATTCGGAGATGTGCATGCCTTGAAAGCTGCAGATCTGAAGATTCCCGCTGGAAGCTTTACGACATTACTCGGTCCTTCAGGTTGTGGAAAGACGACACTACTCCGTCTGATTGCTGGGCTGGAAACACCGGATGCAGGAGAAATTCTGATCGATGATGAGTTTATTTTTTCAGGCAGCAAAAGAATTAGCCACCCCATTCATCGCCGTAACTTTGGCATGGTTTTTCAAGATTTCGCCCTCTGGCCGCATCTGACTGTGTTCGAGAATGTAGCCTTCGGCCTTCGAGCTTCCAAACAAAAAAAGAATTTACGGGTTCGGGTGCAGGAGGCGCTTCGATCGGTCAAGCTGGAGGGGCTGGAGCTGCGTTTTCCACATCAGTTGTCTGGTGGACAACAGCAGCGGGTTGCTTTTGCCAGAGCCGTAGTCATGCGCCCTCAGCTTGTATTATTCGATGAGCCCTTAAGTGCGCTGGATGCGGTCTTGCGAGATGAAATGAGGCTGGAGTTAATCTCCTTGGTAAAAAACATGGGCATTACAGCCCTGTATGTGACGCATGATCAAACCGAAGCGATGTCTATGTCAGATGAAGTAGTTGTAATGCAAGGTGGTACTATTTTACAAAGTGGATCTCCTGAGGACATTTATCGTAAACCGAGTCATCCTTTTGTAGCCCACTTTATTGGTAAATCCAACTGGATCGTTCCGGATAAACAGATGCTGCGTCCAGAACATTTACGCTGGTCTCAGGAGAATGCTTCCTCTCTTCCTTTTGCAGGGACTATTCAGCATGTGAGTTATATGGGGGATCGCTATGAGATCATTCTGGACATGGAGCACAATGGGACTTGGACCGCTTATCATGAGCGGCGCCTACCTGTAGGGGAAAAGATTCAGCTGTACGCTTCAGAGCACCAAATCCATCATCTGAATTAAGCGTCCACTGCATGGAATGGCTCTATATGATGCTGTTCCATGCAGCAAGATGCACACAACAATATTAGGGAGGCAATAACATTGAATCAAATGAAAAAGACAAAAGGGTTAAGTTCACTTCTTCTAACAACTGCACTTGGTATTACTTTAGTGGGCTGCGGCTCCTCGAACACCCCTGCGGCTAACGCAAGCAACAACCAAACCGATACTGCGGCGGCGACGCAAACTGAAGCCCCACAACCAACAGAAAAGACACTAAGCGGCAATCTTGTCGTTTACAGTGCAGGCCCTGAAGGTTTAGCCAATAAAATCAAAGACGGGTTTGAAGCCAAAACCGGCGTTAAGGTTGAAATGTTCCAAGGCACTACAGGAAAAATACTTGCCCGCATGGAAGCAGAAAAATCCAACCCGGTCGTTGATGTTGTTGTCCTCGCCTCTCTTCCGTCCATGCAAGGAATGAAAAACGACGGATTATTACTTCCATATAAAGAAACGATTAATGCAGACAAGCTGGTTAGCGATTGGTCAGATATAGATGAAGGAAACTATTTCAGTTACAGTGCATCCGCACTCGGTATTGTCTACAATACAAAAAAAGTAAGCTCACCGCCGACCTCCTGGGATGACCTCAGCAAAGCGGAATGGAAGGGTGCAGTCAATATCCCTGATCCTTCACTTTCCGGCTCGGCTCTTGATTTCATGACTGGGTATTTAAGTGCTAAGGGGGACAGTGGCTGGGATCTTTTCAAACAATATAAAAGCAATGAAGTAGCTATGGCAGGCGCCAATCAAGAGGCACTTGATCCGGTGATTACCGGTGCTAAATCCGTCGTTGCTGCTGGCGTAGATTACATGGCTTATAAAGCAAAAGCTGACGGAGAACCTGTGGATATCGTCTATCCTGCTGAAGGAACTGTAATCAGCCCTCGTCCGGCTGCGATCATTAAGACAAGCCCAAATGTAGATAACGCTAAGGCTTTTATCGACTACCTGCTCTCCGATGAAGCGCAAGCCCTTGTTGCCAAAGCCTATTTGCTGCCAGGCAGAACTGACGTGAAGGCAGAAAATCGTGCCAATCTTGAAGAAATCAAAACATTTGATGTGAATTGGGAATGGATGAATGAGCACGGCGATGAAGTTTCCTCGACCTTCACACAAATTTTTAAATAAGCGTAATGAATACTAACTCTTTGCGCTCATTTAAATGGGTGAGCGGTGGACTGGCTTTATTTATACTAACCGTGCTCGTGCTGCTGCCACTCCTGCTCATTTTCTGGACCAGTATTTATCCAGAGGGGCATCTCGACATAGCCGCACCACTACGAACCATTATGGGGAGCAATGACCTAGTAGAGGTGCTGCTGAATTCTATCGGGCTTGGGGTAAGCGTTATTCTGCTAACTACTTTGTTTGCGCTACCTTTAGCCTGGATTATGGCAAAAACCGACTTAGGGCGCCACAACTGGCTGGATGTCGTGCTGTTAATTCCATTTATGACGCCGCCTTACATTGGTTCTATGGGCTGGATGTTGTTTATGCAGACGGGTGGATATATGGAGCAGTTTCTGCCCTCCTCCTCCGTGTTAACACCATATTTCTTTAGCTATGGGGGTATGGTGCTGATCATGAGCCTTCACCTGTTTCCCTTCCTGTACCTGCTGCTGCGCAATGCGCTTTTGCAGATCGGGGGCAATCTGGAGGAAGCAGCCTCTGTTCACGGCGCCCCCTTCTTTTACAGATTTAAAAGAGTGATTATTCCTTTACTGCTCTCTAGCTATGGGCTTGGAGCACTGCTCATCTTCGTCAAAACCATTGCTGAATTCGGTACCCCTGCGACCTTTGGCCGCAGGATCGGCTTTTACGTGCTGACCTCTGAGATCCATAAATATATCTCCAGTTGGCCGATTGATTTTGGTAAGGCTACTTCACTAGCCTCCTTGCTGCTCGGAGTTTGTCTTGTCATGTGGTACATCCAAACTATAATTAGCAGCCGCTACTCTTACCGTCTGATCGGTGGAAAAGGAACTCGTACTAAACGTTATAAGAGTACAGGCATCGTAGGGTTTCTTAGCTGGGGTTATGTTCTTCTATTGCTTCTGGCATCCATCGGCATTCCTTATTTCTCTATCATAACAGCCTCATTATTGAAACTTCGGGGAGAAGGTGTATCCTGGAGCAATCTAACCTTAAAACATTATGCAGAGCTGTTATCCCCAGGTTCGCAAGGACTAGAGGCCTTATTAAATAGCTTTACATTAGCTATCGTTGCTTCCAGTATCGCTGTTATTCTCGGGACTTGGTTTGCCTTGACGGTAGGAAAAGGGGCTACATTCAAGCAGAAAATTACAGATTTATTCAGCTTGCTTCCAAATACAGTCCCTGGAATTGTAATTGTAGTAGGGCTAATTCTGCTGTGGAATGCCCGCTGGATGCCTATCCCGCTCTATAATACCTACTGGATGGTTGTACTGACTTATGTCGTACTTTTCCTTCCTTATACTGTTCAGTATGTAAAAGCAAGCTATGGGCAGATCGATTCCTCTCTGATGCAAGCGGGACAAGTATTCGGAGGAAGTAAGCTGTATGTGTTCCGCCGTATCCTGCTTCCTCTCATCCTTCCGGGGATGGTGGCTGGCTGGATGATGACCTTCACCATTTCCAATCGGGAACTGGTAGCCTCATTACTCATTCTTCCGCCTTCAATGCAGACCTCGGCAACCTATATTTTCGCCCAGTTTGAACAAGGTGCGGTAGCGATGGGGATGGCCATGGCTGTAATTTCAGTAGGTATCACCACCATACTACTATTAGTCTTAGAATATTTAAGCCCAGATAGAAAGCGGAGACAACAATGAGCACACTAACGATTTGGGGAGGGGCCGGAGAGCATGGCCGTTCCTCCTATCTTTTGCAGGGCAAGGATTCACGAAATGGCATCCTGCTCGATTGTGGCGTAAAAAAAGAAGGCCCCGGTGAATACCCCCTACTTGATAAGGATATTATTCCACATTTGCAGGCAGTATTTCTGTCTCATGCTCATGAGGATCATTCCATAGCGCTGCCCTTACTTTATAAACACGGATACAGAGGTAAGGTTTGGACAACTAGATCTACCTCATTACAGCTTCCTGATTATTTCGAGGCCTGGGATAAATATGTGGCGGCTCAGTCCGCCCCGCTCCCCTATGAGGAAACGGATAAAGAAGCTATTCAATTCATGTATTTAGAGGAGCATGTCTCCCCTCAAACTTGGCTGACGCTTGCGCCTAACCTTCGAGTTCAATGGGGACGTAGCGGGCATTTAGCAGGTTCGGTTTGGCTGGGCTTAGAATGGGAGGACAAAACTGTATTTTTCTCGGGGGATTATTCGGAGGAATCGCAGCTGCTCACGGCAGACACCCCAGCAATTATGGAAGCCGAAGCTAAAAATGTAGCTGATCTGTCCATTATCGATGCCGCATATGGGGCAGATCCTGATGAGCAGCTTGTAAAATTACAGCAATTAGAGATAGAGATCCACAACACCTTGCAAAAAGGGGGTTCCGTCCTCCTTCCTGTGCCTATCCATGGCAGAAGCCAGGAATTGGTCGTATGGGCAAATGAATGTTTTCCAGATCATCAATTGATCGTTGAAGAAGCACTCGTCGCTCCTTTACGAGCATTAAGCGACAAGGTGGAATGGCTGAAAGAGGACGCTATTCAGCGCGTAAATGCGCTTTTTAACAGAAAAAACTTGTGTGTTGTATCTAATTCGGACGAACGCGCGAAGGCAATGCTGAATCTTAAGGGAGCTATCGTATTCACCAATGACGGGATGATGCAGTCGGCAAAAGCACAAGAATACTTTCAGCAACTCTCTGTTTCTCCAGACAACCATGTGATTTTTACGGGACATTTAGCGGCCGGAAGCTTTGGACATCGTCTTGTTAAGCAAGCTATGATCGGAGAATCTAGCAGCGTACGCTGTACAGTCTCACTTATCCGCTATAAAGTCCATCAAGGTTTGCCGGACATTCGCAAAATGCTCCAAACGATTCCCAGCCACCGGACAGTGCTCGTCCATGCTCCCAAACCACATATCGACCAAGTAGCTTCTATATTAAAAGGAGAAGGTTTCACAGGACTATATTCTTTACAACCCGGCAGCACGCTTTCGTTCTGAAACTTATTTATGTAATATCATGAGAAAAACAATGGGGCTCTTCCTTAGGTCTTTTTCAGACTTTTTGGAACAGCCCTTTTTATAATTCGTACCTATTATCCACTTACCCTTTCGTCGTGCCCGGGCGATCCTTAAAAGCTAGCTCAAACAACCCCGTCGCAGATAAACCTGCAAGGCCCCCAGCCCAAAGGCGAAGCACTAAATCTAGTTCGGTAAAAGGATACGCTACTACGCCGATGAACAAACCTATCAATAGTCCGATAATCGGTACTGCATTACGCGGGATGTTGATACTATTTTTGACCAACTGAACCAGTGCCAGTACGAATACTGCTAATATAGAGGCGAATGCCACAACATTATCTAAAATTGTTCCAGTTTCCATCCTTTTCCCTCCTTAGCGGGTACTTATAATCTCAACCGTTCGAGTCGCAGAATCATAACCTACCTGAGCACCCAGCGCTTCTGCAATAACACGTACAGGGACGTAGGTGATGCCTTTTTCAAGCACTCCATCTGCAACCTTAACCCCGTTAACCTTTACGACAGCAATAACATCACTCTTCAATTCTTCCTCCTCCTTCCGATTGATGACCTTATACGCTGACTCCACCGCAGATGTTGAGGGCTTTGTCCCTGCTCGTAACTGTGTGAGTGTTAACCCAAACGCCATTTGAAAATGGGGGTAATCCTTGAAGCTTGTCCAGTCGCCACCCCACTCGAAGCCCAGCCCTTTTGCCTCCTTCACAACCTCCTGCCAATCTGCGATCTGGTTGTTATTGCCGTCCCGGCACATATCCCATGACACACTCGATCCATTCGGCAGCAAAAGAGCAAAATCTACGGCCAATCCAAAATTGTGATAGCTATACCCGCCTCGCGCATTGGTTACAATCGCTCCGGGCTTGGTGCGGCCTTGTGCATAAAGAGCATCCTGCTCGGCAATTGTGCGAAGTCCCTGCGTAATGAGAATGGGGATGTTGAGTTTGTAACAACGTTCGATTAGAGCAGTAGCAGCGGAACGAACTACGGGGTGTAGGTTGGTTAGGCGTTTACTTGATTTTTCTTTGATTTGGGACAAAGTGAGCATCTATACCCCTCCTTTAAATAAAAAGGCAATAATAGCAAAGATAGTTCCCGCCAGAACGTATTTAAGTAAATCGATAAACACTTTTCGTTCGCTCTTGCTGTCCGTCTGGGATTGTTGCAATAGCTGGAACACACGTGAGTCCAATGTATCCCAACGTCTCATAATCTCGTTAAATTGTATTTTCATTTCTATCGTTGATTGTTTAATTTGCTTCACATCTTCCTCATGGCGTGATTGTTTTTCTTTTAATAATAGAAGCTCATTACTAAAACTTAGATGTTCTGTTCCAAATCTAAAGATCTCGTCTTGGATGACTACTAGTCTACTTTCAACATCTTCTAAACGGTGCTCAATGGGCGCTGCTTCAGCATCGCCTCCTCCTGAGTTCACTCCCACAATGGTCATATAACAGCCCCCTTCTAAAGTGATAAATAAAACAGCCCTCGTAGCAGATACGAGGGCAAAATAAAAACGCCTACTATATGGCGCTATCTGTAATCTCTTCAGCTTGTTCAACCGTTATCTTTTTAGAGGTAACAAAAACCTGTACCTGCTCCGCAGTATACAATCCTGCTTCAAAGTATCGCTTAACCAGTGCGTACCAGTTCATTTACAGTACACCTCCTTCCACAAGGCTTAGAAGTAGATTCGCTTGTTCTTGCTCAGCTTGATCCAATCGAGATTGAGTCGTTGCTAGTTCGAATCCTATGCCAGCACTCTCTAATTCAAGATTTTTTAACCTTTCGGTTAAAGGCTCTTGATACACAGGCTCTTGTGGGTGCTCAGGCTCGGTGTTAGGGTCAGGATAACTGAACTCTAATTTCTTAGTATTAACGTTTACGCGGTATCCGTTGCATTCTGCAAAATCTTGCTTATATTCTTCATACTCTAGTTGAAGAATTCCAACCGTTTCAGGTACGCGTTCACTCAGCGCACGATATGCAGCAAAATCCTGATCTATAGTTGTCTCAATAACATCACCCGATCTCTCTCCGGTATCTTGAACAACATAACCTGTTGTTAGTTCATAAAATATTTTTCGTCCAATTTGCATTGTATTACCTTCCTCCCTCTTAATTCCACGCCGCCCATACATATTCCTGATAAGGCATTGTGTTTGGATTATACTGTTTATCTACCGAAAATGAACCTTCATAAAACGATATAATCAACGGAACGTCTTGCCCCATAATATACATCGCTTGTATTCCCATTCCAATAACAGGGTCTAAATAATAGATAAACATCGAACTCCAACCAAGACCACTATCAGGGTTATGTTTCATTGCGATCCCTGTTGGTCTGAACCCTAAACCACTCACATTAACAACACCCCCCGTAACTAGTGAGCCAGAAGCAAATTGTTTCGGTTGCAACGTGCCTTGCACCCCATACACCCATGTTCCGTTTCGAATATTAGATGCAATTATATTACTATCTGCCCTAGCCTGTGCAGCATTCACTACTATTTCGGGTACTCCTGTGCCCCCATTATTTAAATACGCGCCTCTTGGAATGCGAACCCATAAATTAATTCCGTCCCATGTCGTACTTACTGATGAAGCGCTGGCCGGTTGCTGCACAATCGCACCGTCAACGCCAAATATCGTCTTGCCTTGTAGAATGTTAGAAGGTACAAAATTAGGGTCACTTGCAATAATAGCACCAAAACCACCTGAATTTAATCCGCTTTTATAGTATCCGGTTTCAGGCTCTAGTACTAGACTACCAGACCAATCACCTTTCGCACTTTTTGCGGCTTTATAGCCACTCGCAGGGGCTGAAGAAAAGTCGGGAATAGCTCCATCTACGCCAAATATCGACTTGCCTCGTAACCAGTTAGCTGTGTTATAGTTAGCGTCTTTAATATTTATCACAGTAGTTCCGTCGTTATATGCCTTAACCGGAGTAACGTCCAGATTTCCGTTGTAGCCCACTACTTTAGCAGGTGCCGCCCCTGCTGCCGCTGTGGGTATCGTCCCCGTCACTAGTCCGTTATCTTGTCCTACTGTGTAAGGCGCTAGCACCTGGGCTGCTGTTGCTGTTCCATATTCACCCCCTTCACCCTGTAAGATAAAAGCCGTGCCATCATATACAACCGTGTAAACTCCGTTCAGGGCAAGTGTTGCCGCATTTCCATTGGGTTTCTTGATTGCTTTGGCCCCTAATGTATTAGGATTGAGTGTAGGATTAGCTCCGCTATCAATGTGTGTTTTGAAACTAAATTTCAGTCCTGCTATCAGCGCCGTAGGTGCTGGGCTAAGTGTAAGAGTATATGCGGTAGCTGCACCAGCCGTAGTACCAAATCCAGTGTTGTTATTCAGTAGTGTCTTGTCCACAGCAGACATCAAGCCATTTGTAGAAGTTGTAGCTACGGCTGTACCAGCTTTTGCATTCCACGCCGTCTTTTCAGCATCCGTAACAAACCGATTACTCGCGTCTTGAGCAATAATAGCTGGTGGGTGGGTAACTGGGTGAGTATAATTATTCGCTCCCGTCGCAATCCCCGCCAGCTTTGTTTTCTCAGCTGCGGTGTAGTCATTCGTAGATAGCTGTTTGCCTGTTACTTTATCGACCTTGCCATTCACTGCATTGTCCAAAATGTCCATATTCCCGTTCAAATCGGCAATATCAACGATATCTGTTCCCTCTGGCTTCTTTAAGCCCAAATTTCCTGTGGTTTGCATATGTCACTCTCCTATCTATAAGTTCTTAATTCGTTCCATGTTTTACTGTGAGCACTCTCCCAAGTCAAGGCTTTAACAGAGTCCCACCAGGTATAGCTGAACACAAATTCATAAGCTAAATGCGCAGGTTTAATCTCTTCGATGATTTGAATCAACCCTGCCATATTTGGAGGAATCCCCAGTGTACTCACAAAATGAATCTCAAAACGGTACTCCTCAGGCACTTCCTTTACTTCAACCACTCCACCTGAAAAAGCTGACGCCGTCCGCTGAATCATCTCCGGTGTGGTCGTCCCATTTCCACGCAGCTTTGCCTTAATCATCTCTCGGCGTGTGGCATATGACTTGGATGAATCGATATTAAGTCCAAGCTCAGCTTCCCATCGTCCAAGGCTCACCGTTGCCGTTTCAACAAAAGCCTGATCCAGTACGTCTATAGTGCCCAGCTTCAGTCCACCAATTTCTAGCCCGATGGTCTCCTGAAGCTTCTCCATTTCGCGGACATCCTTATAATAGTCCGGCAAATACTGCATTAGATCAGGCGCCTCGACTTCACCCGGATGGCTCGAATCTTTATCTGCGGAATATTGCAATTCGCTGTATAAAGAGCTGCCGTAACTCATCCTCTACACCCCCTTCAGTTGATTCCAGGTTAGGGGGCCTTTGGGCAAATAATCATGTGTATGCGCCGCCGGAGGAAATACCACTGGTTTACCTGCTACCCCCGCCCAAGCTACACTATCCGCTTGTTGTGCAAAATCCACCTTGCCATTGTTATTCGTATCGTAAATGCTTTTCAGCATATCCCCGGTACTCTGCGCGGCTACCAGCAAGACATTACCAGCGGCAGAACCAATGTACAGCTTGCCACTGTCTGTACAATACCCAAGCTCACCAATAGCCAGCGCTCCAATGGCGCTTTCCAAGCCGCGGCGTATTTGAATCAATGTTTTTAGAGCCATTGTCCCGCCCCCTAAAATGTTCCGCCATCAATACTGGCCACGGTAAGTTTATTGCCATTTGCAGCATCATAAACGATACTGCTTCCATCCACACTTACAGCTATACCAGCTGCATCCACGGTGATTCCTTTTCCAGCGGTAACCGCAATCGCGTCTGCAGTGACCGTGATCCCATTACCCGCACCAATGTTCAACGTCACAGTATCGGCCTGACCCCCACCAATCAGCCCGCTCCCGGCTGTAATGGTCTGTAGTGCACCACCGGTACGTACCCATGCGCTGCCGTTCCAGCTGTAAATCTTCTGCTCATCATCGACGTAAGCGGTCCAACCGACGGCAGGAACATAAAATACCCAAGCCGCAGATTGGTATTCAACAATTTGATTCGTTTTGCCCGCCCATACCCCGGTTGCCCCTGCTGGAATAATATAACGATCACCCTCAACCGGACTGGCAGGTGGAGCCAGCAGGTTCTGGTCTTTTACCGATGCTTGCGGTTCGATGTTATGCTTAGCCAGCTCAATTTCATTTTTAATCTTTTGCGCAGACCACAAGTCTGTAATCGTAGTCCCTGCATCATTGATTGTCCGGTGCTTGGCCACATCATCAATGTGAGTCTTGATCTCAGCGGCAGTCTTTACGTTTGTGCCATCCGATACTTTATTGATATGTCCCGCACTAATATCCGCTTTAAGCACCTTCGCATAGGTTGCTCCATCAGCGATATCATCAATTGTACCTGTCAGATCGGTAAGCTTCTGCGCATTCACCCGCCGCCAAGCTGCCCCATCATCAAAATATAAATATCCGCTATTCGAACCCGTAGTCACGTAATACAAACGACCAACGGCTCCTGCAACCGGACGCGAAGCTTCTGGCCCTGACAGCGCCCTGCCGACCATGGAATTGGACGTGCCGTCACCAATATAAACTTCCTTAGTATCACTGCAAAAACCAAGCTCGCCTGCCTTCAACACGCCATAACTCATTAGCTCAGCCTTTGTACCCCGCTTTATTTGTATGGTCTGTGCCATTTTACACCTCTCTTCTAAATGATCCTCCGTCAATCTGGCCCTTGTTCTTATAACGCTCTATTTCAGTCTGGACAGCAGTAAGACTCACCTGCAAACCGTTAATATCCTCTGCTTCAACCGTATCGCCGGGAGTTTCGTAAGTCACATATACCTCAGGCACATCGGCAAAAATCTTAATCAACCGCCGCCAGGGCGCCTCATCCGGAAAAGACACAGTGAAATTGCGTAGCTCGATCCCGGAATACTGTGACCCTGTGTACACCGCAATGGTCTGATTATTAATATTGTCATGCGCTAGAAGACCACTGTAAACGCCATTTACAAGCGGTAATCTCTCTTCGATAACATAGCTGCTACCGTTTACTTTTTTATTAAGTTTTTCTTGAAAAATATCAATTTGCTCTGGATAACCCATGCTACACCTCCAGTAGAACGTTGCCGAACAACGGTACTTCTTCTTCGTTCAACATCACATTGCCCGCTCCACTGTTCAACTTCAGCTCTGTGTAATCCGCAACTCCTTCAGTAGCAAGCAATAATGCCCCGATGACAGACTGACTGATATAGGTTGCTGAAAAAGCCTTCTCCTTGCGATATTTCTCAAGCATCACCTGAAAGCCTTGGTTTACAGCTTGCAGTGCATAGCCAGAAGCAAGGGTTACCTTGGCGCTTATACTGATGTTTTTGCCCGCAGCCGGTGCCACGGTCACAACAGCCCCTACCGGTGCTTGTCCCTCACCCGCTCCTGAGACCGGATCAATGTATTGCTGCACCTGAGCCGCCAACAGCTCGGATGCTGGTTTTTTTTCGGCGTCCACAATAATCACCTTCACAGTTTTAGGACCTTTCCATAATGGAAAAACACGTGCGCCTCCCACACCCGGAACTTGTAGTGCCCACTCCATATAGTGATATTTATTTCCGCTAGTAGCTGGGCGTCTGGCTGAATCCAAATAACGCTGGCGTAGTGCATCATCCGTTTCAATGTCCTCCCCAGGGATCAGAAGAGAAGCTATTTCTCCGCGCGCTAGGTCTGAGATATAATCCACTGGCAGTAAAGAGCCAAAATATCGATTTCCTTCTTCTCCAGCGGTTTCACTTTCCAAGCGATACACTCCAGGAGATAACTTCTCCACAGCCGTATAATTCAGCATTTCGAGTGAGAAGCGGCTGCCGAGTGGAACATCTAACAATCCTCCATCCGCCTTATAAAAAATCCCTTTCAGCTGCGCCTTGCTAGCTTCACGTCTTACAATGCCTAACCAGGAGATACTTCGCTCTAAGTACTCTCCGGTAGCCGTATCTGCAAAATACAGATTATTATTCACATCCAGCTCAATATACATCTGTGCCAACTCAGCGGCTGCTGGAGCCAACGCGTCATAAATGATGCTGCCCTCGCGTTTATCCAATCCTGATGGAATCCGGTCCAGCATCCGCTCCAAAAGAGCCTCATACGTCTGATCCTCATACATCCTCATTCCACTCCTTTCTCAGCTGAAAATTTCCGTAACGTGTGACGACCTTGCAGTCAAAAGTTAGATTATCTCCGGTAAACGAAACAACAATATTCTCTAAGCTAAGTATTCGTTCATCCTGAAGTAGTGCCTCACTTACGATACGTCTGATTTCAGCTCTAACCAGCAGCCGATCCTTGCCAAGCACCAACCGCCACTCTGTTCCGTAATCAGAACTGTAAATCAGATGTTCAAACCGATCGGTTCGCAATATTTTAGCCGCCGCCTGTTGAACAGCTTCTAGTCCATCCGTTTGGCCTGTAATCCTTTTTCTCTCCCAATCCATCCGGTACGTAAGACTAGGACTTTCCCCACGCTCAAGGTTGACCTCCCCCTCAAGCAGGGCCGTTATCGGTCCAGCTTTTCCAATCGCAGGGATCATATCGGGCTCACCAGCCGATCCAGAACAATGTAGCTTTGTCCGCCCTGCATTCGAACCATTAATACGCGGTCCCCACTCGCTAGTCCTCGCCGAAGTATTACTTCTTTGCCCTCGATGTCGATCTTGCTTTCCATTACCGATTCAGGCAGCACTAACGCATTCCCCGATAAAATAAACCGCTGATCCACCTGGATCTGCAAAGGAGCTGCCTCCGTTACCGTTCCATAAGAAAAAGCCACGGGATTTGTACTTCCCACGGCTCCTAGACTTGCTTTTTTAATAATATCTAACATTATTTCTACACCACCTTAATATCGAGGGACATGGTATGCTCCCCTCCAGAAATCTTATGGCTGCATTGGTCCACCAGAAACAATTGAGTCTCGAATTCATCCAATAGGACATAAATGAAATTGCCTGCTCTTACGCGCATATCACCAATCGCCTGTACGGAGAGACTGAGCTTTTCACGGTTGTGCATTTTCAGTAAATTGTTTGCCTTCTCCTGAATTTGGGCAGCATTCGCTTTGTCATCAGCCTTCTGATACAAGTGCAGGATACCCCAGCGTTTCACATTGTCCTTGTCACTAACCGGATAGAAATCGCGTTTGCCCGATGCCTCGTTATCCTTGTACAGAAAAATCGTGTTGTACGTATCGTCATCAATACTTTTTTTGAGCGAATAATCGTACAGATAATGACCCGCTCCGAGCACCAGGTTAAGCAGCATAGAATCCGGTTTACGCAGCGTCAGCTTCCCAAAATCATCGTAAAAAGCCATCAACCGCCCCTTATACTGAAGCTCACTGCCGATGGCTCCCATAATGATGTCTAACAGCTTTTTGTCATCTTCAATTAAAGAAGGAATCCGGTACTCTGTCTCCTCCAGCACACCTGTCTTTAATCCGTAGTCCGTTGTTATTTTCTTGATAACATCACTAGCCGTAACATCCTGCAAAACATAACTACCATTGCCCAGCAAATAACGAATCTGATCATAGGCTGTCAGCTTAATCTCCTGATCCGAGCCCGTATCAATGCTGAACACAAATCCGTAAAATACATCCACATTATCTTTACTGAACTGAATAATATCACCATTGCTGATCCCGAACTTGGGGAGCTGATAGATTCCGCTGTCCACAAGCGTTAACTCTAGCGTTGACGGTTTACCTGACCGTGCGGTTTTCCAAGAAATATCTGAGACGATGCCAGAAATATCCCATAGATTCCCTTCTTTATTCTTCACTAGCAGTTCCATAACACCCTCCTACGGCAGCTTGATGACTTTACCGATGGGCAGCTTTTTCAGCTCACTATCCGGAATGCCATTAAGCTTCTGAATGACTTTGTACTTCGAGCCATCTCCTAGGTTTTTTTGAGCGATGCTCCATAGACTGTCTCCAGCTTTTAAGGTATAGGTAGTAGGCTTTGCTTTTTCATTGGCCCGCTTCTGCTCCGCCTTCACTTCACCTTTGACAACCTTCACAGCTACCGCCTGATAGAATACGTATTTTTTGAGAGATAACGAATATTCAATATCCCCTGACGTACCCGCACTAAGCTTCCAAGTGAAACCTTCAATGCTCATAGCCATATTCACAGCAAAATCAATTTCTAAAGATCTATCCTCACTAATTGAAGATTCCTCTAGCCATTTCTGCGGTTTGTTTAACTTCTTCTCATCCTTTTTCGTATCATCGGGATACCTCACACCGGAGAACACAAACCGAATAGGCCGACGACTCTTCATCCATTTCTTAATAAGTTCCACATATTCAAAAGGCCTTTTCAATCCATCCTCTTGCACCAATACGAACGGATACCTTTGTGCCGGGAAAATACTTTCAATTGTGATCTCCGTAAGCTTCGGATAAGCAATCGTATTGATCTCACCCAGATCGATAATGGTATAGCTTTTTCCATCTCCACTCTCCTTGATTTCCAAGGTCTCTGGATTGACTGGCAGCCGGATTGCATCCTCCTGATTATTAAAGCCCAAAAAAATCCCGTACTCTTCCACGTTACGTATACACCCCCTGCGCCGTAGAGACAAACTCCTCGTTCAGCTTTTGCCCGATCTTGTTGATAATCGTATCAATGTCTCCGGCATTGTTAATATTCCCGGTCGTCACCTGCACCGTCGGCGTAAGCTCCACAAAATTCTGGATCGCCTGAATCTCGGCCAGCTCGCGCAGCATTTTCAGATCATCACTGGAGATGTCTACGGTGTCGTTGATGGAGCCGAGCTCGTTCACACGGTTGACGGTGTTCAGATTACCCGGTACTCCTGCATTTTGAAAAGAACCTACAGCGGAAGGCGTATTTAACGCAGGATTCGTCGTCACAGGAACTACTGGAACCTCAGGAATGGTAGGCGATTTCGGAGGTTTCGTTGAATCATCTTGATGAGTAGTATTCCATTGATTGATTGTAGTCTCGTTATTCGTGTTTCCCCCAACGTTTAGGCTTTCTTTAAATTTATTAACATCAAAATCTTGCGTGAAATTCGCAGCTGTATCAAAAGTATTTTCAATGCTCATCTCCACGTTCTGTTTAAATTGACTGCTGTCAACCTGTTCAAGATGAAGATTAATCTCTGATTCTATACCAATAAATTTACCAACAGCGCCAATTACTTTATTAATACCACCTAATAAAAAATTGGCAGCATCAATGATGCCATTAATAAACCCGGTCCAAAGATCAATCACATAACCTACAAAATCTGCAACGATCTGTCCCAGAGCCCTAAACATATTGGCAAGAAAATCTCTTACTGGCTGAAGAGCTGCGACAATTCCTAGGAAAGCCACAATAAGTGCAATAACAAGTCCAATTACAAGCGCAATAGGATTAGCATTTAACACAGCGTTGTAAATCCCTTGCGCAGCAGTAGCGATCCCAGTCGCAATTGCTGACATATTAGTTGCGATTGCAGCTGCACCCATGGCAATTTTATAAGCTATAATCCCAGCAACAATTCCCAAAAGAATTGGTACTACATAAGGCAACGTGCTGCTAAGAACACTCCAAAGGAACAAAGCTCCCTGTACTACTTGTGAAAAACCTTGTGCTATAATAGCCAATCCAATGGCCATCCCATCGATAATAGGCTGAAAGGTACCCTCTGAGAACGCATCGTTAAGAATGCTTAACAACGGGGAAAATGCTGCAAGAGCCCCTTGCCCCATACCAGCTAAGGAATTGTTATAGTTTCCAAGAAGCGTCTGCCACTGATTTACGGGTGAATCCATCATGGTTTGCAGCGAAGTACTCGTCATACCTGCCGTTGTCATGATATCTCCCAAAGTACTTAAAAAAGCGCCCATGTTCCCCGTACTGGCTACTAGGTCGAGTCCACCAAGCTCCTCTTCATCTACCTGAAGCATCGATGCTAAGTCACTAGAGTCTCCATCAAATGCAGAATTAATCGCTGATGAAGTATCGCCAATATCCTTACCTTCTGGAGACATCATACTAAGCCTTGTGGAATAATCCATTAGCTTATCTAGCTGGTCCGTATTTTGTGTTTTAGGATAAAACGACAAGACACTTTCCATAGACTTGCTAACGTCCTGTCCGGTTTCTAGCGCTCTCTTCTTGAATTTATCAAACATAGCTACACCAACATCAGCATTTCCGGTTTTTGCTTTAAAAAGATCTTCCCACTTTTGCTGCTCAGCAGCTGGCACAAGCACCTTCTCCATGACACCTTTAACTTTTTCCACCATACCCTTAGCCTTTTCAAAGGCTCCAGTAAGCTTCTCCCAGGTTCCTGCTTGCTTTTCAGCTCCTCCAGCCCCTCTATCAGCCGCATCATTCAGTCTCTCCTGAGCCTGAACCGCACCTCCAATAGATGCTTGAATTCTGGTATAAGCTGCACTGTAATTATTAGTGATGTTGTACACGGGTTTATTGACTATTTTCATACTGATACGGTTTAAGGTTGCTGAGAAGGAATTTGAAATATTTGCCGAAACCTGTGTTGTAATCTGATTGGTTATATCATTGATCCATTGATTAGAGACTTGCTGTATTCCAGCTATATTATTTTGTACACCTGCCATTCTCTCACCCCCTAACTATCTCTTCCTCGCCTTACTCCGTGCCTGATCCCGCTTCTCCTTCTCTACTCGAACAGCAATCATCGCATATATTGCGGCGCGTTCGCGCGAAGACAGCTTCATCAGCTCATGGGGTAAAATGTGCAGCTCATGGAGGGCGTAATAAGCAAAATTGGCTTCACTATCGCCCTCGTTGGTTAGTTTTTTACTTCATCCACCAGCTCGTTCATGTCCGTGCCAAAACCATTTAAGGCCTGCACCCGCTCACCCAACGCCGCGAATTCACCCGGTAGCAGCATTTTACGCAGCAGTGTCTCAGCGCCAAGTACGCCATAAGAACGCTGCAATTCAGCATTTTTCAGATCCGGATGCACTACACTTGAGGTCATCAGCTTCGCCATATAATCGTTAGGCTCAATTTCGGAGGTATACACTCCGTTTTTACCTTTGACTTTGCGGGTTGCGGCCTTGCGGCATTCCTGATTCTCATCCTCAGTCATACTGCGCAGCTTCCAGGCTACCGCATTTCCTTCCTTATCCTTAAAACGCTGGGATACTACAAACTCCTCGGTCGTGTCACATGCTACATTTTGGGCAAAAAATAAACTTAATTCGCTCATTGTCTTCCTCCTAGAATTATTTATTTAGATACTTCTCCTGCTACTAGCTGCCAATAGACAGAGAAGAGACCCGCCGCTCATTCTACGTTCGGGTCTTGCTTGCTCCAATCTATCTAGTTGTTGTCTTAATTAAAGCCCGGAGCCTACCGGAGCACCAAAAGCTTGCACAATCTGCACATCTTCAAAGGTAAAGCTAACTTCTTCTTCCAGAGCATCTGACTCTGTATCGAGTGAGGCCATGATGACGCTATCAAGGTTCACCCCTTTTAGAATAATCCGCTGTGCCCCCACGCTGGACGATGGATCTTCGTTCGTAACCTCAATATCGAAGTACTGATCAACACCCGTATTCATATAATCGAGCATCATCTGGCGGAAACGACTAGTCATATAAAAAATCGTCATCGAACCGCTGCCCGACCATCCAGTCGCTTTATGCTGAACACCCCGGCGGCCCAGTGTTTTCACCTCTGCCTTTGTTTTTTCTACTGTAGCTTCAAGAGTTTTCACATAGAACATCTCTTCGGTTTGCGTACCAATCACAGCATAAGCACGGCCCTCCTGGCCGGAAATTGTATCACTAGCTTTTAAAAATGCCATCTTAAACCACCTTCACTTTCATATATACTTTTTCTACCGAATCTACCGGTTTCACAGCCACATCCAGCACGATACTATCACTATCTGCACCAGCCACAACTACAACATCTGTCTGCGCGTTAAAGCCCTCAATCGCACCCATATCCTGCAAATCATTCATATAAGTCGCACACTGTGACCAGAAAAGAGCACGGCCATCTTCATTATTTGCGACCTTACCGATATAGTAGTTCTCAAAAATACGCTTCATATCATTTGCAATTCCATCCAGCACGCGCAGTACACGATTTTTGGAGAATGCTTTGCCTTTGTCCGGTGAAAACGCGGTAAATGTATTGATATCCTGTTCCACCACAGCCCGTCCGCCACTGTAAGTAAAGATAAGCTCTCCTTTTAGCAACGCAGCTGTAGTCTCAGAATGGCTAAGTCTTACATCAGCATCCACCGAATCATCATAACCCTGATAAGTCAGCGATTCATTAACAGCAGCTGCTGCTGTAGCACCAGCTACCCAAGCAACGGCATTGACGTTATCAATCGTAGTTCCGTCGCTCAGTACTACCCCATTATTCACGCTAATCACACCTTCATGACCTGCAGCCGCATAATCGGATAGTACAGCCTGTACCTTTTTCCCTTCTGTATCCCGAAGCCGTCTCACAAAAGAACTGTAGAGTGCCTTCAGAGCACTATCCTGCGATACTAGACCCACTGTTTGGAATTCCTGCACCTCAAGAGCAGACAGGAAGTCACTATGTGCTCCATTCGTCACGGTTCCGTTAGCCCCCCCTGTAAGCGGCATGCCTGCAATTAGCTTCAAGCCTTCTGCACCATTTTTTTGGAATTGAACATAATCGTTCGCGACCAACTCTTCAGCCGTTCCGACCGTTTGCTTGTTCAGTTCGGTTCCATTAAGCAACGTCTTTACATCAAAAAGAGCAGCATTCTCTATATTTTTCTCAATTACAATCGAAAGATCATTTCCGCGTACACCGCCATATTTAGCTGTTACCTGAAGGCCGTTATTCGTGACTGCCGCTTTAACACCTTCATTCAATCGATAGAGCAGCAAGGTTCCCGCCCGTTTCAGCGCTTCACGCACTGGCAGTAGAGTTGGATGTTCCAAATCCACTCCTAGCAGCTTATTCACATCATCCAGCGGGGTAATCCTCATGATTACTCCCGGCTCTCCCCAAGATAGGGCAAGCGCCAATGCCGTAATCCCGCGTTCTCCCATTTTGCCGATGGCACCTTGATTTGATGCTACATTTACGTACACCCCGGGGCGCACCTTATTTTGCGTTGTCCATGTTCCGCCTGCCATTAGTTCATTACCTCCTTATTTTTGAACAATCCCATAGATTGCTTTGCTTCTTCTAGCGTATAGTTCTTGCCATCCTGCAAAATAACGTTCAATATATCCTTTTCCCTCGGCGTAAAAAGTGGGGAATTCACAATCTGTTCCTTACTGAACCCATTCCCGTTACTTCCTTTAGTACTCATTTCAATCGTTCTCCTCCAATCATTTGTCCCATCTTAATGCTGTCAGGCTTGTCGTTTTGCAAATACAACATATAGTCAACTGTAAACAGCGGCCCATGCCCTTCAGTTCCAGCTTCCCAAGCTTGCCTAACTACACGAAAAGCTCCACCATCCTGCTCCATTCCTGCCATCGCCTCACTCAGCTTATCTGCCATTCTCTCAGCTTCCAGCAAATTGCCTTGCTCATAACGGATGCCAAAACGGTAGACCGCTAAATACCTGCCCTCCCGCTGCCGATCCAGTGTTGCTGAGATCAATCCGGGATGAAAATAAGCGGTTTGAGGTTTTTCTCCTTCTACATATACAGGCACATCAGGAAAATACCGTTCAAGTGTACTTGTAATGTGTTCTCGCAATTGTTGTACCGACATCACTCCATTCCTTTCTGATCTGCGACCGTCCGTCGATCCTTGATGGTGTTAACCTTCAACTGCATGAACATTAAGCAGACACCCCCTCAACTAGATTTAAGAAAAAAGGATACTATCCGAGGTTGGATAATATCCCTTCTTCATTAGGCAAATGCGAGAAGAATCTTTCACCGCTAGGTTGTTCTCATCACCCTTAGGGCGGAACTATTAGCAGAGCATTCATGCTCTTGCGGTGTTCTTTTGCTTCATTTGCCATGTTATAATCATACCCCCATATTATCCTTGCGGAGAGGGTAAACGGACGAGGTTTTGGCTAGCTTTGGGATGGTATTGAGCGGTTTTTTGGAGGTAGACAATTGAAGACAAGCTAAAGAGCCTTGGTCCCTCCTTTTATGGACGGCAAGTTTTTGTGCGAGGATTATAAGGATAAAGTACATTCTGAAACTTATAGTTTCTTATAATTCAAAAAAAGACTGCATCATCCGCTCGGACGATACAGTCTTCTTTACTAATCACACTATTCTATTTCTATTAAGTAATACTCATTTTCTCTTTCTTTACCTTAGACGCTGTTGTTACTAAAGTTTGCAGAGACAGTAAGCCGAGATCCGTTAACGCTAATGCCATCTTGTAAAAAGCCTTCGAGCGTATCTTCACGTAAGTGTCCTTACTTACCGGTGGATCAAACACATGATTGTAAATCGTATAATCGTACATCTCGTCTCTTCTCATATACCTTTCCCGTACCAGCTGCTGTTCTCTCGTATCGAGTCTCTCTACCACGGAGTCTATTGCGGAACAATAAGCTCTCCTTGCGGCGGGGATGTCCACATTATAAGAAGCTATCGCAGCATTCTGATCAGTTACAGTGTTAGTAGGACCATGAAATCTTTCTGTGTATGAATAAGTTGTGCTTGCTTCCTTAGCTTCAAATGTAACGGTCTTAAAAATACGGTATTTCTCCAACATGCTCTCTATAGCGACCTGGGTTCGGCGACGGTCCAACTCTGGTAAAGTTGATATGTTCATCATTTATGCACTCCTTTTGGGTTTAACTGAATGAGATTTAATTTGCGGAATTTTCCAGCCCAATGTGATAAAATAAATCTTGTTCGTATTCTGTTCGTATTTTTCTATAATATACCACTTCTTTACCAATCTCGTAAAACCCCGTTTTAGGCTGTTTTTATCGAAAAAGAGCGTATATCCCTCCATTATCTTGCCTTTTGGCAATAATATACGCTTTGTTGTTTACCTATTGGCAAAAATGGCTTATATTATTATCATAAGGTTAAAGCCAATAAGGAGTGAGTTGAGATGAAACAGGAATTCGGGGATTATATGAAGCATCTTCGGGAAACAAAAGGACTCACCATTAATCAATTAGCAGCAGCAGCCGGAATTAGCGGTTCGCAAATTTCCCGGATTGAGAATGGATTAAGAGGGGTTCCTAAACCAACCACGTTACGCAAAATTGCTGAGGCCACTGGCGTCCCCTACGGGGAGCTAATGGATCAGGCAGGGTATTTGCAGGACCAGACTCTTTCAAGCGATGAGGCTGTCCCAGATTGGGCTACAAGCAAAGATAAAAGAGACTTTCGAAAAATGCTAGAGGATGATGGAGAGCTGATGTTTGACGGAATTCCATTAGACAAAGAAGATAAACAGAGGATTAAAGATGTACTAACCGGATTGTTCTGGGAAGCCAAACAGATGAATAAGAGAAAAAAATCCAAAGACACTAAATAACTATACTAACATGCTGCAGGTGAAGAACATGGATGAACTGATCAATAGTCTGATTAAAAAATATAAAACCAACTGCCCGTTCGAGCTTGCCGCAGCACTAGGCATTCAAATCCGCTTCATGAACCTGGGGACTGGCACAAAGGGATTATATTATCGAAAACTAAGAAGAAGGTTTATCGTCATTCATAATGAGTTGCCTGTAGAATGGCAGCGCTTCGTTTGTGCGCATGAATTAGGACATGATCGGCTTCACAAGGGGATCAATCGCTTTTTTCTGGAGGAAAGCTCCTATTTCTCTCCTGGGAAGCTTGAACGTCAAGCTAATGTCTTTGCTGTAAAATTACTTTCTTCGGGCCGAAGCCCCGAACAAGAGGAATCATGGAGAAACTATTATCTACGGATTGGAATTCCACCGGAAGTCCGATTTTTTTTGGAGGAATAATAGAACATATGTTCTTTAGCTGTATTTATATGTATATTCAATACATAACAAAAAGCCCTTACCGAAGTAAGAGCTTTTGAGCAGCGATTAAGCTGAGTATCGGGATGACACGATTTGAACATGCGACCCCCTGGTCCCAAACCAGGTGCTCTACCAAGCTGAGCTACATCCCGTTACTATAAAATTATGGAGCGGGTGATGGGAATCGAACCCACGCTATCAGCTTGGAAGGCTGAAGTTCTACCATTGAACTACACCCGCAAAGGTGAAAATCGGGATGACACGATTTGAACATGCGACCCCCTGGTCCCAAACCAGGTGCTCTACCAAGCTGAGCTACATCCCGTTATAAATACTATAATTGCTTAATAATAAAATGGCGCGCCCTGAGAGATTCGAACTCCCGGCCTTTTGATTCGTAGTCAAACGCTCTATCCAGCTGAGCTAAGGGCGCAAAATTATGGAGCGGACGACGGGAATCGAACCCGCGACCCTCGCCTTGGCAAGGCGATGCTCTACCGCTGAGCCACGTCCGCAATAAGTGGTGCGCGTGAAGGGACTTGAACCCCCACGTCGTGAAACGCCAGATCCTAAGTCTGGTGCGTCTGCCATTCCGCCACACGCGCATGATAATAATAAAAGTGAGCCATGAAGGACTCGAACCTTCGACACCCTGATTAAAAGTCAGGTGCTCTACCAACTGAGCTAATGGCTCGCACTTGGCTGGGGATATAGGATTCGAACCTATGAGTGACGGAGTCAAAGTCCGTTGCCTTACCGCTTGGCTAATCCCCATTGATGGTACCTCTATGTTGCCCATAATCTCTTAGGAAGATTATGGTGGAGGCTGAGGGGATCGAACCCCCGACCCTCTGCTTGTAAGGCAGATGCTCTCCCAGCTGAGCTAAGCCTCCATATCTATGGGACCCTCTAAGGGTAAGTACAAGTAAAAGTTGGTGACCCGTATGGGATTCGAACCCATGTTACCTCCGTGAAAGGGAGGTGTCTTAACCCCTTGACCAACGGGCCTTGCAAATCTGTGGAGCTCTCAACCGGATTCGAACCGGTGACCTCTTCCTTACCATGGAAGCACTCTACCTGCTGAGCTATGAGAGCATGGCTCCCCGAACAGGACTCGAACCTGTGACAACTCGATTAACAGTCGAGTGCTCTACCAACTGAGCTATCAGGGAATATCCGCTTGGCAACGTCCTACTCTCCCAGGACCCTTCGGTCCAAGTACCATCGGCGCTGGAGGGCTTAACGGTCGTGTTCGGGATGGGTACGTGTGGAACCCCTCCGCTATCGCCACCAAACGGGCATTTACAGCGTAAATGCTCAGGCTTGATGCCTGAAAACTGAATCCGAAACGAATCTGCATTCTACATATAGGATAAGCCCTCGACCGATTAGTATTGGTCAGCTCCATGCATTGCTGCACTTCCACCTCCAACCTATCTACCTCGTCGTCTTCAAGGGGTCTTACTAATTGGGAAATCTCATCTTGAGGGGGGCTTCACGCTTAGATGCTTTCAGCGCTTATCCCGTCCGTACGTAGCTACCCAGCCATGCTCCTGGCGGAACAACTGGTGCACCAGCGGTACGTCCATCCCGGTCCTCTCGTACTAAGGACAGCTCCTCTCAAATTTCCTGCGCCCACGACAGATAGGGACCGAACTGTCTCACGACGTTCTGAACCCAGCTCGCGTACCGCTTTAATGGGCGAACAGCCCAACCCTTGGGACCTACTTCAGCCCCAGGATGCGATGAGCCGACATCGAGGTGCCAAACCTCCCCGTCGATGTGGACTCTTGGGGGAGATAAGCCTGTTATCCCCAGGGTAGCTTTTATCCGTTGAGCGATGGCCCTTCCATGCGGTACCACCGGATCACTAAGTCCGACTTTCGTCCCTGCTCGACTTGTAGGTCTCGCAGTCAAGCTCCCTTATGCCTTTGCACTCTGCGAATGATTTCCAACCATTCTGAGGGAACCTTGGAACGCCTCCGTTACTCTTTAGGAGGCGACCGCCCCAGTCAAACTGCCCGCCTGACACGGTCCCCGTACCCGATTAGGGCACTAGGTTAGAACCTAGATACGATCAGGGTGGTATCCCAACGGCGCCTCCACCGAAGCTTGCGCTCCGATTTCTACGGCTCCCACCTATCCTGTACAGATCGTACCCAAATTCAATATCAAGCTGCAGTAAAGCTCCATGGGGTCTTTCCGTCTTGTCGCGGGTAACCTGCATCTTCACAGGTATTAAAATTTCACCGGATCTCTCGTTGAGACAGCGCCCAAGTCGTTACGCCATTCGTGCGGGTCAGAATTTACCTGACAAGGAATTTCGCTACCTTAGGACCGTTATAGTTACGGCCGCCGTTTACTGGGGCTTCGGTTCATAGCTTCGGGTTACCCCTAACCACTCCCCTTAACCTTCCAGCACCGGGCAGGCGTCAGCCCGTATACTTCGCCTTGCGGCTTCGCACAGACCTGTGTTTTTGCTAAACAGTCGCTTGGGCCTTTTCACTGCGGCCCCCTCGTGCTATTCACACTACCGGGGCACCCCTTCTCCCGAAGTTACGGGGTCATTTTGCCGAGTTCCTTAACGAGAGTTCTTCCGCGCGCCTTAGAATTCTCTTCTCGCCTACCTGTGTCGGTTTGCGGTACGGGCACCTTCTCCTGGCTAGAGGCTTTTCTTGGCAGTGTGAGATCATGACCTTCGCTACTACAATTTTCGCTCCCCATCACAGCCCAGCCTTATCGATGTGCGGATTTGCCTACACATCAGCCTCACTGCTTAGACGGACATCCATCAGTCCGCGTCACTACCCTCCTGCGTCACCCCATCGCTCATAGCGGATTACGGTGGTACAGTAATTTCAAACTGTTGTCCTTCGACTACGCCTTTCGGCCTCGCCTTAGGTCCCGACTTACCCTGAGCGGACGAGCCTTCCTCAGGAAACCTTGGGCTTTCGGCGGATCAGATTCTCACTGATCTTTTCGTTACTCATACCGGCATTCTCACTTGTGTAGTGTCCAGCGCTCTTTTCAGTACACCTTCAACCCCTACACAACGCTCCCCTACCCCAGATGCAAAGCATCTAGCCATAGCTTCGGTGGTGTGTTTAGCCCCGTTACATTTTCGGCGCAGAGTCACTCGACCAGTGAGCTATTACGCACTCTTTCAATGGTGGCTGCTTCTAAGCCAACATCCTGGTTGTCTGTGCAACTCCACATCCTTTCCCACTTAACACACACTTGGGGACCTTAGCTGATGGTCTGGGCTGTTTCCCTTTTGACAATGGATCTTAGCACTCACTGTCTGACTCCCGGCAATAAGTATATGGCATTCGGAGTTTGACTGAGCTTGGTAATCCTTGCGGACCCCGCACCCAATCAGTGCTCTACCTCCACTACTCTTATACCGAGGCTAGCCCTAAAGCTATTTCGGGGAGAACCAGCTATCTCCGAGTTCGATTGGAATTTCTCCGCTACCCCCACCTCATCCCCGCACTTTTCAACGTACGTGGGTTCGGGCCTCCAGTGCGTGTTACCGCACCTTCACCCTGGACAGGGGTAGATCACACGGTTTCGGGTCTACGTCCACATACTAATTCGCCCTATTCAGACTCGCTTTCGCTGCGGCTCCACCTTCTCGGCTTAACCTTGCATGTTAAACGTAACTCGCCGGTTCATTCTACAAAAGGCACGCCATCACCCATTAATAGGGCTCTGACTTTTTGTAAGCACACGGTTTCAGGTTCTATTTCACTCCCCTTCCGGGGTGCTTTTCACCTTTCCCTCACGGTACTGTTTCACTATCGGTCGCCAGGTAGTATTTAGCCTTAGCAGATGGTCCTGCTGGATTCATACGGGGTTTCACGTGCCCCGCACTACTCGGGATCCGTCTCGGAGAGAATACAGTTTAGGTTACAGGGCTTTTACCTCTATCGCGGGCCTTTCCAGACCTCTTCACCTACCATATTCCTTTGTAACTCCATGTGAGACGTCCCACAACCCCTAAGAGCAAGCTCTTAGGTTTAGGCTGTTCCGCGTTCGCTCGCCGCTACTGACGGAATCACTATTGTTTTCTCTTCCTCAGGGTACTTAGATGTTTCAGTTCCCCTGGTCTGCCTCTACACACCCTATGTATTCAGGTATGAGTAACTGCGAATTACCACAGCTGGGTTTCCCCATTCGGACACCCCCGGATCAAAGCTTGCTTACAGCTCCCCGAGGCAGTTTCGTTGTTCGCCACGTCCTTCGTCGGCTCCTGGCGCCTAGGCATCCTCCGTGTGCTCTTATTAGCTTAACCTTGATTTTTCCGCAGGAAAATATCATACGATGACATTCTCTTTGGAATCATCTCACTAATAACATTTACTTGTTTGCACAAGTTGCTAAAAGATGTTCTAAAACGCAAATTCGTTTCGGTATCCAGTTTTCAAGGATCAAGTTGAAAAAGTTATTCATTTAAAAATTTATGGTGGAGCCAAGCGGGATCGAACCGCTGACCTCCTGCTTGCAAGGCAGGCGCTCTCCCAGCTGAGCTATGGCCCCATAAAATTACTCTATAATGTTATATGGTGGGCCTTGGTGGACTCGAACCACCGACCTCACCCTTATCAGAGGTGCGCTCTAACCAACTGAGCTAAAAGCCCATATAACATATATAACATTGTGAATCAACCAATGAATTGGTTGTCCGCTTGGCAACGTCCTACTCTCCCAGGACCCTTCGGTCCAAGTACCATCGGCGCTGGAGGGCTTAACGGTCGTGTTCGGGATGGGTACGTGTGGAACCCCTCCGCTATCGCCACCAAACGCATACGAAAGAGACTTGCTCTTTCAAAACTGAACACGAGTGAGTGTTCGAACCCGAGGGTTCTATTGTGGAAGCTGAGCTTCCGATTTGAATGTTCTCATTGCAGAGAACGATTCTCCATAGAAAGGAGGTGATCCAGCCGCACCTTCCGATACGGCTACCTTGTTACGACTTCACCCCAATCATCTACCCCACCTTCGGCGGCTGGCTCCCTTGCGGGTTACCCCACCGACTTCGGGTGTTGTAAACTCTCGTGGTGTGACGGGCGGTGTGTACAAGACCCGGGAACGTATTCACCGCGGCATGCTGATCCGCGATTACTAGCAATTCCGACTTCATGCAGGCGAGTTGCAGCCTGCAATCCGAACTGAGACCGGCTTTGATGGGATTGGCTCCACCTCGCGGCTTCGCTTCCCGTTGTACCGGCCATTGTAGTACGTGTGTAGCCCAGGTCATAAGGGGCATGATGATTTGACGTCATCCCCACCTTCCTCCGGTTTGTCACCGGCAGTCACTCTAGAGTGCCCAGCATTACCTGCTGGCAACTAAAGTTAAGGGTTGCGCTCGTTGCGGGACTTAACCCAACATCTCACGACACGAGCTGACGACAACCATGCACCACCTGTCTCCTCTGTCCCGAAGGCCGCTGCTATCTCTAGCAGATTCAGAGGGATGTCAAGACCTGGTAAGGTTCTTCGCGTTGCTTCGAATTAAACCACATACTCCACTGCTTGTGCGGGTCCCCGTCAATTCCTTTGAGTTTCAGTCTTGCGACCGTACTCCCCAGGCGGAGTGCTTACTGTGTTAACTTCGGCACCAAGGGTATCGAAACCCCTAACACCTAGCACTCATCGTTTACGGCGTGGACTACCAGGGTATCTAATCCTGTTTGCTCCCCACGCTTTCGCGCCTCAGCGTCAGTTACAGCCCAGAAAGTCGCCTTCGCCACTGGTGTTCCTCCACATATCTACGCATTTCACCGCTACACGTGGAATTCCACTTTCCTCTTCTGTACTCAAGCCACCCAGTTTCCAGTGCGACCTCAGGTTGAGCCCAAGGTTTAAACACCAGACTTAAATAGCCGCCTGCGCGCGCTTTACGCCCAATAATTCCGGACAACGCTTGCCCCCTACGTATTACCGCGGCTGCTGGCACGTAGTTAGCCGGGGCTTTCTTCTCAGGTACCGTCACTCCGGTAGCAGTTACTCTACCGGACGTTCTTCCCTGGCAACAGAGCTTTACGATCCGAAAACCTTCATCACTCACGCGGCGTTGCTCCGTCAGGCTTTCGCCCATTGCGGAAGATTCCCTACTGCTGCCTCCCGTAGGAGTCTGGGCCGTGTCTCAGTCCCAGTGTGGCCGTTCACCCTCTCAGGTCGGCTACGCATCGTCGCCTTGGTGGGCCGTTACCCCACCAACTAGCTAATGCGCCGCAGGCCCATCCCTCAGTGACAGATTGCTCCGTCTTTCATTCTTCTCTCAGGAGAAAAAAGAAATTATCCGGTATTAGCTACCGTTTCCGGTAGTTATCCCAGTCTGAAGGGCAGGTTGCCTACGTGTTACTCACCCGTCCGCCGCTAAGTTACTTTGAAAGCAAGCTTTCAAAGTAACTCCGCTCGACTTGCATGTATTAGGCACGCCGCCAGCGTTCGTCCTGAGCCAGGATCAAACTCTCCAATTAGTATTGAAAAGAGCGATATGCTCATTTTGAAACATCTGACGAGAAAATTAATTCTCTAATTTGGATTTCACTTACGTGATTTCCCACTCACTCGTTGTTCAGTTTTCAAAGATCAATGTCTCTCATTTCGTCGTCGTTGTTTATCAGCGGCGACCTTTATAATATATCACAGTGTTGAGCTGTTTGGCAAGTCTTTTTTTTGAAAAATCTTTTTTTCAATTTTTCTTGCCTTCCGCTTCCCTTTTACACAAGCAAAAGGAGCGCGAGATATAATTTATCATGAGCACTCCTTTTTAGTCAAGCTATTTTATTAAATAATCTGAAAACTTTATAAAACTGTAGCAATTCTCGTATATCTTCAGTGTTTATACTGAGAAGAACGCCCACCCCATGCATACTTGGAAAGCTCTTTCTGAGGAGCGAAGCGAGCATACATCCGGAATACAGTCTTATATCTATTAGCGATGGCGTGCCTGATATTTTGGTCCAAGCGCTGATCACTCAAATCTAACAGCATCTCATCTAGTTCTTTTCTCAAAACATAATCCAGTTCCTTGCATTCCTTTTCGTTAAACAACATTCCCAACATATGCTTGGCCTCCTTCATGAAGTTGCAATTAACACCTTCTCTAAACCCCCAAAACCTTTTTTGCATAATCAGTAAGTACATCTCATGGAGAAAGCTGCCTTAAGATCCTCTTACACTAGATTAACCGGAGTCCTCTTTTTATAACCATAATTATTAAAAATTCCCTTTATGGTTTCGTCTAGATTATATACTCCTTACCTTTAGGCAATCCTTGGATGAACGCCCTTAATGTTATGCTCTATTCCCGGAAGTTTTATGATAAAAGTGAAAAAGTAATTGTACTTTCAATAATGGCTGCAACAAATAACAGGATTACAGTCCATATGGAAGCCGTAAGTGTTTGACGCATGAAAGCAGACCAGTCTGCGCTTCTCTCCTCTTTTCTATCTGTAGATCGAAATAGACTTGAAATCACTTTTCCGCCAAAGTGCAGCCCAAAGGCACACGCGATAATGATTGCCGGAATCTCTATAATCCCGTGTGGCAGCAATCCTTTTACGATTAAATCGAACAAATCCTGTCCTTGCAGTGCGGATAAATGTATCAAGTAGCCAATTACCGCTCCGTTTATAAATAAGAATATAGCTGGCAATATGCCGAACAACGCTCCCAGGAAAATAATAACCACGCCCTTGATGGCGTTATTCAGAAATATAAATACAAAGAAGTTCCATTGCGGATTAGCGGTGTCTCTTAAGTTCCCACTGATCTCACTAAGCCCTTCCAATTGCTGAACCAATAGCTTTTCCAGACTACTTGTCGCTACCCAGCCAACAACCGCTCCTATTACGAAGAGCAGACAGGATAGCAGCACAGCCTTGCGGATCGATTTAATATCTTTAACAAACGTGAAGAACGACAACATAAATACCTCCTGAAATTGTGATCTCTGTTTCTTAGGTCATAACCTTGCGGTACGAGCATACATTTAGAACAAACAAGCATTTCGCATGGGAGAGGAGCGCTGTCATTAATGAATTCTTTTTATGTATTCAGCGGCAAAAAGATCAAAAGGTTCATCTATATCTTCGCCGCTGTGCTTCTTGCTGCTGGAGTTGTCTATGTCGAGAGGGGTAATATCACCGTTTTTTCTGAGGCTGGACCTTCTGCCATTTACAGTGTGCCAACAGAGAAGAAGCTGATTGCCCTAACCTTCGATATTAGCTGGGGGGAAAAGAGACCCGAACCAATTTTGAAGGTACTTGAAGACAAGAAAGTGGACAAAGCCACCTTCTTCCTATCGTCACCATGGAGTAAGACTCACCCGGATATTGTAACAAGCATTAAAAACGCAGGATTCGAAATTGGCAGCCATGGCCATAAACACGTCAATTACAGCACTCTAAGTAACGAAGAGATTCGCACTCAGATCACAACGGCTCACACTGTGCTTACAGAATTAACCGGTAAAGAACCAAATTTAATTCGTATGCCTAATGGTGATTTTGACAAAAGAGTTCTGCAAGTGGCCAATGATCTTGGTTACAAAGTCATCCAGTGGGACACAGACTCTCTAGACTGGAAGAACATAGGTGTAGACAATATCGTGAAGCGTGTAACGACTAAAGCACATCCTGGTGATATCGTTCTACTACATGCCAGTGATTCCTGCAAACAAACTCACGAAGCTCTTCCGCAAATTATCGATGAGCTCCGCAGACAAGGTTATGAATTCGTTACCGTCTCTGAGCTGATCAGCCAAAGCAACGCAGAGGGTAAAGAGGTTCGTGACTCGGCCTCACTAAATAGTGCCTTAGAGGATGCTGCCGGGCTGTAACGCTCCTCCCAATCTTAGGTACCGCAATAGATGTTGGTTTTATCCAAATATTAATGACGCGGGGAAATGAGCTCCGATATGTCGGGTGTGGGGGTATTCAGCTTCGGATAGCTCAGATCCAGACTCTCCAGTGTCTTTACAACGATGGATAAGGCCAAATAGTTGCGGTACCATTGATGATTGGCTGGTATCCAGTACCAGGGTGCTTTATCAATACTAGACTCCTTAAAAACATCTACATATGCCTCTTGGTAATCATCCCAAAACTCCCGCTCCTGTAGATCACTTGCGTCAAATTTCCAGTGTTTTTTGGGATCTTCAAGCCGTTCTTTGATTTTCTTAAGCTGCTTCTCTTTTGAAATATGCAGAAAAAGCTTGATAATTGTCGTTCCCTCTTCCACCAGCATCTCCTCAAACTGCCGTATGTAACGAAAACGGCGCTTCAAATCATCCTTTTTCAATCCCCCATGTACCCGCGGTACCAATACATCTTCATAGTGTGAGCGGTTAAATGCAGAGATGTAGCCTTTAGGGGGTGTCTTTTGATGCACTCTCCATAAGAAATCGTGAGCTTCTTCCTCCAGAGAAGGTTTCTTGAAGCTGGTCACTATAAAGCCTTGTGGATTAATCCCTGAAAAAATATGTTTAACCGTTCCATCCTTACCGCTGGAATCCATCCCTTGCAGAATTACGAGCAGTGAATGCTTTTTCTGTGCAAAAAGAATATCTTGAAGCTCTGCCAACCGTTCCTTTAACTGCTCTGTTTTGGCTTCTGCTTCTTTTTTTGATTTAAAGTTACCTGTATCGTCCGGGTCCAGCTTGTTAAGCTGGATTTCATTTGTGTCTTTTATCATATAACGCTTGATGTCCATATATTCCCCTCCTAAAAGTTTTGTGAGCGTTGCTACGCTTGTATTACTTCGTACAAAACTGCTTCGGAAGCATACGCTTAGTTTTGTAAAGCATGTGCATCATTGAAAAACTTGGTACAAAACTCACTTTGGAAGCATCTGCTTAGTTTTGTGAGCGTTGCTACACACAAAGAATCCGCTCTATTGTTCTTTAAGATTAACCTCCTCCAGCGGATTTTAATCGTTAGGATACATTCTAGAGCAAAAAACCCCGTCTTCTGAAGGCCAGAGCACGGGGTTCATGATTTGCTGAATTCGCCCCAGCCTTTATCCGGCTGCCGGCTTGAGAATACGGTGAAGCATCAAAATTTGGAATGCATTACAGGCGATGAGCGGAACAACAATAAACACTGTCGCACTATCAACACCTATACGGAGCACGCCGATAATTTCCACAATTGAAATAGCTGTCATAAAAAAGAGGGTTGGAATCCAAGCTGAGATGTTTGTACTTTTCACTTTGAAATAAGACACAATAATGGCAGCTAACAAAATAAAGATTCCTAATATTAGATCAGACAAGACACTTCTTTCCCCGCCAACGACGGTACGCAAAAAAATCAGTTCAAGCAATGCGAGCACAGAAAGCACCAGTTGTATGTATTTCCAAATTTTTGGCGGGAAAACACCATTGCCCATGTAATTCAAAATTAGATAAGCAAAAAAACCAAGTTGCGCATAAACACTGACAAGCATACCATAGCCGAATAGTATCAGCGGGTATAAAAAGAAATCAGCGACACTTTTGAAATCAATTCGACCGTTCACGAATTGCAGTGCCAGACCTGCGATTACTGCTCCGCCCGCTCCTATTAGAAGGGTTGTCCAAAATAAATAAAACCATTTTTTTATACTCAGCCACTTCACCTCCCCTATGTCAGATTTATTTTACCAAGGATACCGACAAAACACCATTACATCAGCAACATAAATGTGTGTTAATGCGGCATAATACAACTGGAGAATCCTAATAAAGGAGGGCAGCGCCAATGAAATGGAGATTTATCGGATCTGTGGGTTTGGCTTTAAGCTTTGTTATGGCCTTAACGGCTTGCGGAAGTGAGCAGAGCAGTTCTTCTTCTGGTCAGGGCAGTTATAAAGAAATGAAGACCATGGTTATTGATATATTAAAAAGTGAAGATGGAAAAAAAGCAGTTGAGGAATCATTATCAAATTCCAGTTCTGGAGGCACCAGCGGAATGAGTATGAAAATGATGCCACTTCAAACAACAGAGGATATAAAAACCGCTGTTAAAGATACCCTCACTGCACCGGAATATCAAAAGGAAATCGAGAAAATTATGACTGATCCCAAGTTCGCAGGCGATTTTGCTAAAGCCATTCAATCACAAAGCAAAGAATTGCACCTGCAACTAATTAAAGATCCCACCTATCAAAAATCCGTCGAGGAAATCATGAAGTCTCCAGAAATGATGACCATGTTTCTTAATCTCACCAAAACACCTGACTACCGAAAGCAATCCATGAAGACCATCCAGGAATCTATGCAGACTCCATTATTCCGGATGGAGGTATTGAATTTACTTAAAAAGGTCGTTCAGGACGAGCTCGAACCGAAGGAACAGAAAAAGGGCGGCGAAAGCGGCGATAAACAGGAAGGCAGCGGCAGCGGTGGTGAAAGTGGCAGCGGTAGCGGCGATGATTCAAGCACATAACCAAAAAGAGGCCTTATCCCACCTAACAAAGTGGGACGGCCTCTTTTTATGCACAATAATTAGTGCTCATATTTCGCAATCAGCTTATCGGCGATATCAGCAAACAACAACGCAGTAGCTGTGTCTTCCTTGTATACGGAAGGTGAGAAATCCGGTTCAGAAATATGGTTGTCCGGTGCGCCCAATGGAACTTGTGCAAGCAGCTCGGTATGGAGTGTCTCCGCAAGCCGAGCGCCTCCGCCTCTGCCAAAAATATAATCTTTTTTACCACAGTCTTTACACTCATAATAAGCCATGTTCTCAATGACCCCAATAATCTCATGTTCTGTCTGCAGAGCCATAGAGCCCGCTCTAGCCGCCACAAACGCTGCGGTAGCATGAGGGGTAGTAACAATAATCTCTTTGCTGTGAGGGAGCATCTGATGTACGTCAAGCGCCACATCACCTGTACCTGGAGGAAGATCAAGCAGCATATAATCAAGTTCTCCCCAGCCCACATCACTGAAGAATTGGCGCAGCATTTTGCCAAGCATAGGTCCCCGCCAAATTACCGGACTATTCTCACGGATAAAGAAGCCCATAGACATGACCTTCACTCCGAAACGTTCCACAGGAATAATGATTCCCTCTTCTACAACGGGTCCCTCTTCGATTCCCATCATATCAGGGATGCTAAACCCATAAATGTCCGCATCAATCAATCCAACCTTTTTACCTTTTCTAGCCAAAGCTACTGCCAAATTCACAGTAACTGTAGACTTTCCAACACCGCCTTTACCACTGGCAATGGCGATAAAGTTAACACCAGAGTTCTCATTGATTAATTCATGATCGTCAAGACCTGCTGCATGTCCCTTAAGTTTCCCCGGTTCATCAGCCCATGGCTCTTCCCCAGCACTCTCTCCGCGTAGTAGAGCACGTTCATAATCGGTTGCATCACGCAGCCGGATATGCACATTAGTGACTCCACCCGCTTCAAGTAACTCACGAACCCGTTGTTCTAGGTCCATGCGACTTTGCTCTTCAGGATCCAGACACACGATTGATAAAGATATACGATCTTCTTTAATCATAATGTCACGGATCAGCTGTAGTTCCACAAGGCTTTTTCCGGTTTCCGGGTCTGTTATTGACTGCAGTATTTCCTGGATATGTTCCCTAGTCAGCATGGAAAGCACCTCTGTTTCCTTTCCGGAGGAGAATTCTTCCGGAGTTTTTGTCTATTATAGCATTACCCATCTCCTGATGAGTAGTCCCGGCTACTCGGAAGCATAACGAAGAATGCCACGATATATGCTAGTCGCTACCTTGCGTTGATAAACATCATCTCCGAGTAGAACTGATTCCTGAGGGTGCGACAAAAAACCGACCTCTACAAGGATCGCAGGTATTTTTAATGCTTTTAGTAGATAAACAGTATTTACAGTCTTAGCTACACGATCAGTATTCTCCAGTGTAGTCTTCAGCTCACTCTGTACAAACTCTGCGATTGCTTTATTATCCTTGTGATTGGGATAGTAAAAGGTCTGCGCCCCGCTCCATCGGTTCGAAGGCACACTGTTCATGTGAACGCTTATAAAAAGATCTGCGCCCTTCTCTTCAATACTTCTCACTCTTTGCTTAAGATCTTCAGTCTTGCGCTTAGAATAGCCCTTAGTGTCCTCCTGAGCCAAATCATAATCCCCTTCACGGGTCATTACAACAATAGCCCCTGCCTGTTGCAGGTAATCACGTAAATAAAGAGAGACTGCAAGATTAATGTCTTTCTCAATTAGCCCTTCCCGGCTAACTGCCCCTCCATCTGCTCCCCCATGTCCAGCGTCGATAGCGATCACTTTACCAGACAAAGGCAGACTCCAATAATTTAACGTTTTGGCAGTAGGCATGTCATACGCTATAATGCCGATCATTATAGCCAGCAGTGTCGCGCCCAGCATACATTTTTTGATACTGCTCCATGAGATCCAGACCGAGACTTTACTGTGTTTTCGGCCAGACATAACAAAGACCCCCTCGTCCCGATAGATAATACTCATCTATATGGGACAAGAAGGCCAAATAGTACTAGCTAACGATGATTAAGCTGTTACTTCTTGAGTCATGCCTTCAATTAGAATCTGCGCAACCTCAGGTCGCGTAAATTCAGGAGGCGGACATTGACCCTCCCGAAGCAAAGCCCGTACTTTTGTACCCGACAAAGTCATATGATCATCGCCAGGATGTGGGCAGGTTTTACTGGAAGCCATATTTCCGCATTTTTTACAGAAGAAGCTGTGTTCAAAAAATAATGGAGTAATATCAAGTTCCTCAGCGGTGAAATTCGCGAAAATTTCTTGCGCTTCATAAGTTCCGTAGTAATCACCTACGCCCGCATGGTCACGTCCGACAATAAAATGGGTGCAGCCGTAATTTTTGCGAACCATAGCATGAAAAATCGCTTCTCTCGGACCAGCATAACGCATGGCCGCCGGGAAAACACCTAGAAAGGTACGATCCTCAGGATAATAATTCTCCAAAAGCGCCAGGTAGCTCTTCATTCGTACATTTGCCGGAACATCATCAGACTTCGTCTCACCCACTAGCGGGTTTAAGAACAGAGCGTCTACAACCTCCATAGCGCACTTCTGAATATATTCATGTGCACGATGAACAGGGTTACGCGTCTGGAAGCCTACAACTGTTCTCCAGCCTTTGTCTGCAAATATCTTACGTGTAGCTGAAGGGTCAAAATAAAATTCTCCGAACTTTTCTGGCTGTGGTCTATTCAGCACTGTAATTGGTCCTCCTACATAGGTAGCCGGGCGGGCCAACAGCTTACTTACTCCTGGATGTTCAGGGTCTGTTGTTTTGAATACATTTTGCGCTTCAAGGTTTTGATCAACCGTATAAATACTCTCAATATCCAAAAAACCGTAGATCTCGCCATCCTCTTCACCGATTAGAGATACCTTGTCTCCAATAGCTAAACCAGAGGCCACATCCTCTTCTACAGCAAGTGTTATTGGAATGCTCCACACTGTGCCATCTGCTAAACGCATGTTTTTGACTACGGAGTGATAATCTTGTTCATTCAAAAATCCAGTTAGTGGAGAAAATGCACCTACCGCTATTAGATCCAAATCAGATAAAGTCCAAGTGTTCACGGCAAGCGTCTTATATTCACGTGCAAGCTGCAGCAATTCTTCTCTTTCTGTACCCTCTACTACACGGTTAACTAATGTTCCGCCATGCGGACGTATTGAAGTCATTATCGTCTCTCCTTCTGTGTTCTCACGGGGATAGGTCTTACTTGTGTAATCCGCACTCAGTCTTCTCTGATCCAGCCCAACGTCCAGCACGCGGATCTTCACCAGGCATAACCTGACGTGTACATTGCTCACAGCCGATACTTGGATAGTTACGGTCATGTAGAGGGTTATAAATTACATCATTTTCACGAATATAGTTCCATACATCCTCGGTTGTCCAATCTGCAATTGGATTAAACTTAACCAAACCAAATTTATAATCATACTCAACCTTTTTGGCATTAGCACGGGTAGGGGCTTGGTCACGACGAATGCCTGTAATCCAAGCTTCATATTGAGATAGGATACGAGTCAGCGGCTCTACTTTACGAATCCCACAGCATTGGTTAGGATCTACTGTCCATAACGCATCACCGTGTTGAAGTGCTTGCTCCTGCGGAGTGATTTGTGGAGACACTCGTACGAACTCCAGCCCGTATTTATCTGCCATCAAATCTCGGGTCTCATAGGTTTCCTTAAAATGATAATCTGTATCGAGATAAAAGACGTCTGTAGACGGACTAACTTTGTGAAGCATATCAACTAGCACTACATCTTCGGCACCAAAGCTGCAGGCAAAAGTAATGTTAGGAAATGTTTCTACAGCCCAGCGGATAATTTCCTCGGGTGAAGCAGTTTCTAATTCTTCGGCCTTAACTTTGATTAAATCCTCTTTCTCGAGCAGGTTCATTAAGGTATTCCTCCATCCAAAATATTAATCGTATGAATAAATGAGGTAAAAGAAGTAATAAAACCAACTAATTCTATATGAAATAGTATATAACTTTTACTGAGGAAGTCAATGCGTTTCATCCGTTAGAATTAGTAAATAGATGCAAAAAAAGCCCATTTCTTGTGGAAAGGGGCTAAACAAGAAAAACCCTTAACCATAAAGGTTAAAGGTTTCTTATGTGCTTTTTTATCTCCCGTATTTTTCTAAGGCTTCTTTAAATATAGTATTTAACGCTTCAGGATACTCACCATAGATTTCTAAATCTTGAGAAGACTCTTCCTCAGACTGTTCCAATATCTTATTCACTTTGGGTTCACTCAAAGGAATTTTACCGTAGTAAACTCCTTTAACAAAATAAACATTAGGATCGGTTAAACTTTTATCTAAGAATAATAAATACTCTTCATTTTCATTCATTAACTGATAACCTTCAATTCCATAGATCAATGTTCCATCTTCTGTTGTTTCGATAGCTCCATTTTCTTGCACTGTAACTTCAGAGCCCTCTACAATATCTTGATTATCAGATTTGAAAATCTGATTAATCTTTATTGCAGATTGCGTATGATAATCAATCGTTTCACCAAATTCATTTTTATCGATAAATGTATTTATGACTTTAGCTTTTGTGCCTTTCAGTATCAATTCAGCCGTGTTGTCTAGCTCATTAAAATCACGATAACCAATAACTTTTGCTTCAGAACTGATAAATGCAGGAGAATTATCTCCCTTTACAGCTTTGTTATTGTTAATGAATCCTGCAGCACCGACAACCAATACGAAAGCCAACACACCTATTGAAAGAAACTTATTTTGTTTTTTCATATATTGACCCCCTTAATCAAATTGGTAAATATGCGCTATACCATCTTTATCATCTTGTACTGGGTAAGTTCCATATAACCAAGCTGGTCCAGAAAGCATAATGGACGGAACTGTATCTTCATGAGTTAAGCCTAGTACATGTCCCATTTCATGAGCAGTGGTTTCTTTTTGTCTATTTCCATCTACTGTCTTGAATCTTACCGTGTTAATTCTAACGATTGATGTAGAGGTTAGTGTACCTGAAGTAGAGGTTTGCGCATAAAATTGTCCAAGATCATTTGTTTCTGACGAAGCGTACCACTTTACGTCAGCAGCAGAGGCTGAAGTTGTTGAAGTAACGTTAATAGACAGTCTACCAGCAGTAAGACCATTCCACGCTGTACTTCCATGTATGGCAGCGGCATTGTAGCCAATTGAAGATATAGAAGCATCAAGCCAATATTTAACTTGGTTAGGTCTATCCACTCTATTTCCGCGAAGTACATAAGCATCTACCTGAGAGATAAAAATTGAAGCAACAACCATTAGAACGATTGAAGACAAAATAAATTTCCTCTTACTCAAAGAACTCTCAATTTCCATAAATTCAACTCCTCCTTTATAACCTTAAACGCCTATAATTGGAAAAAGTTTCTATGATTAAATAAAAAAATATTAATAAAAAAACCTATTCCCGAAAGAAATAGGTTAGTTTGAAACACAGCTCTAAATATGATTCTGTTCTGATATAAAAAATAAAACCCTCGGCCATAAGGCCAAGGGTTGAATTCTGTAAATATTAACGTTTCGAGAACTGAGGCGCACGACGTGCAGCCTTCAAGCCGTATTTCTTACGTTCCTTCATACGTGGGTCACGAGTCAGGAAACCGGCTTTCTTCAATGCACCGCGATATTCAGGGTCAACTTTAAGCAATGCACGGGAGATACCGTGACGAATTGCTCCAGCTTGACCGGAAATGCCGCCACCATGTGCAAGAACGATTACATCGTAGTTGCCAAGTGTTTCAGTCAGGTTCAAAGGTTGTTTTACGATCATTTTCAGTGTTTCCACACCGAAATATTCGTCCATCTCACGTTTGTTAATGACAATGCGTCCTTCACCCGGTACAAGGCGAACACGTGCTACCGAATGTTTACGACGACCTGTCCCATAGTATTGTACTTGTGCCATGAAACTGTCCTCCTCTATTCTTATCCGCGAAGTTCGTAAACTTCAGGTTTTTGTGCTGCATGTGGATGCTCGGCGCCTGCATATACTTTCAATCTCAGCTTCATGTGGTCCCCTTGACGAGTCTTAGGAATCATACCATGAACCGCGAATTCAATTACGCGTTCTGGTTTAGTATTCAGCAGAGTTTCAGCATTAGTAACTTTCAAACCACCTGGGTGCATCGAGTGACGGTAGTATTTTTTGTTTTGCAATTTCTTACCGGTCAAGTGAATTTTCTCAGCGTTGATAACGATAACGAAATCTCCTGTATCAACGTGTGGAGTGAATTGCGGTTTGTGTTTGCCACGGATCAAAGCAGCGGCTTCGCTGGCCAAACGACCGAGTGTTTTGCCTTCGGCATCAATAATGTGCCAATTGCGTTCAACTTCGTTCGGCTTCGCCATATAGGTGGTACGCATGAATGTTTCCTCCTTGTTCTCGTACGAAAATCTTCTGTTTCGTATATCTTGTTTCTCATTGAATTACGATTATGTGAGTTAAGCAAAGCATTTTTTTGGCATTTTCTCGATCGGGGCTGTGGGATAGCCATCAAGAAAACACAACTTTTATATTACAGTATAAACATAACAAGTGCAAGTGATTTTTAAACATTTAACCTATTAATCAGTAAGAAATTTATAGAAAAAACTATTCACTTTCAATCTCGTCATATTCAACACTCCACAAAGCTAACCCCATGGCCACAGCTGTTGGACCGGCATGAGATCGATCACATGCTGCCAATATTTCAGCAACCTTATCAGCAGGTATTTTACCTTCCCCCACATGGATCAAAGTCCCCATAATAATGCGAACCATGTGCTGAAGAAATCCACTACCCGTTATATAAGTATGGATAACTCCTTGATCTGATGAAGAGGGTCGGCACATACTGCGGTCTACTTCCATATGAGCTTCAAAGATCGTTCGTACATGAGAAGTCTTCGTAGACCGTCGTGATGCAAACGAAGTGAAGTCATGTGTCCCTATAATTTGCGTTAAGCCTTGCTGCATCGCAGGAATATCCAACTTCACTGGATGGTGAAGCTGCCAGCGCCGCTGAAACGGATCTGGAAACCTGTTGCCATTGATCGCGTATCGGTAAGTTTTACGCTTAGCCCCTCTACGAGAGTGAAACGTTAGCGGAACTTCCCTAGCCTCTGTAACCACGATGTCTTGTGGCAGCCGGGCATTAAGCGCTAGACACCAACGTTCAGTTGGGATTCGAGAGGAGGTTGTAAAGTTAAAAGGCTGGCCATAGGCATGTACTCCGGCATCTGTGCGGCCTGAAGCAGTAATCTTAAGCTTCTCACCTGTCAGATGGAGTATGGCTTGCTCCAGCCGATCCTGAATCGTATTGCCCTGAGGCTGGGTCTGAAAGCCATCATAATTCGTTCCGTCATAATTGACCTTCATCAATAGATTACGCATTCCGTTCTCCTTTTTAAACCGGTCAGCAGAACGTCGATCGAAGCACTGTCTGATCTTCTATTTGAAGAAATGGCTTCGCCGTCCCTAGTAGGACGGCATCCATTTTTCATATATAGAACTACAAGTCCTATAGGATCCTTAATTTCAAAAAAAAGAGCCCCTGCGGGAGCTCCTTCAATTGAACCAAGGTGATTCCCACGGTTATTAGTACAGCAGAGTCTTGCGCCTCTGCAGCACAATAACGCTGATATTTCCCCCATCTTTACTCCAAAGAGGGCTGGATGAAAGGGAAGCATCGGAAATCAATACTTGTGATACTACGCGCGGTCTACCAATTCAAGATAAACCATAGGCGCAGCGTCGCCACGACGAGGTCCTAGTTTAAGGATACGAGTGTATCCACCTGGACGCTCAGTGTAACGAGGAGCAATGTCAGAGAACAATTTTTGAATTGCATCTTGTTCACCATCAACAGTCTCGCGGCGAACAAATGCAGCTACTTGACGACGAGCATGAAGATCACCTTTTTTAGCTTTAGTGATCAGCTTTTCAGCGATAGAACGAACTTCTTTCGCTTTAGCTTCCGTTGTTTGGATGCGCTCGTATAAAAACAGATCCGTTACCATGTCGCGAAATAACGCTTTACGCGCACTGGAATCACGGCCCAATTTTTGGTATGCCATTGTGTTTTCCCTCCTTTACTAAAGCAATCTGCAGCTATTCTTCTGTGCGGAGACCCAAACCAAGTTCCTCAAGCTTTTCCTGAACTTCTTCCAAAGATTTGCGACCAAGGTTACGCACCTTCATCATATCTTCTTCAGTCTTCGTGGTAAGCTCTTGTACGGTATTAATACCAGCACGTTTGAGGCAGTTGTAGGAACGAACAGAAAGATCAAGCTCTTCGATTGTCATCTCAAGTACTTTTTCTTTTTTGTCTTCTTCTTTTTCAACCATAATTTCGGCGTCTTTCGCTTCGTCCGTAAGACCTACGAACAGAACGAGGTGCTCGTTCAAAATTTTGGCTCCGAGGCTTACAGCCTCTTCCGGTCTGATACTTCCATCCGTCCAAATTTCAAGCGTCAATTTGTCATAGTTAGTCACTTGACCAACACGTGTATTGTCTATGCCGTAGTTAACGCGTGAAATTGGAGTGTAGATGGAGTCAACTGGAATAACACCAATTGGCTGATCGTCACGTTTGTTCCGGTCCGCTTGGACATAGCCGCGACCACGGCCTGCAAAAATACGCATATGAAGTCTCGCACCAGGTCCCAGCGTTGCAATGTGAAGATCCGGATTGAGGATCTCAACATCGCTGTCCGCACGGATATCACCTGCGGTAACGATGCCTTCCCCTTCAGCATCAATCTCGAACACTTTTTCCTCGTCTGAATGAATCTTCAGAGACAAGGCTTTAAGGTTCAGAATGATTTCCGTCACATCTTCCATTACGCCTGGAACGGTCGAGAACTCATGCAGAACGCCGTCAATTTGGACCGAAGTCACTGCGGCTCCTGGAAGCGAAGAAAGCAATATCCGGCGAAGCGAGTTCCCCAGAGTCGTGCCATACCCACGTTCCAGCGGTTCAACTACGAATTTCCCATAGGTACCTTCATCATTAGCTTCTACGGTCTCAATCTTCGGCTTTTCGATTTCTATCACGAGTTTACCCCTCCTTCAACGTCGCTCCTATATGAAACTGTCACCCCATCAGGTGCATCATGTAGTATGCCTAAACACCTATTATTAGCAGATGCGTCAGAATTATACCACATTCACAATACTGATTTCACTATACGCGACGACGCTTAGGCGGACGGCATCCATTGTGAGGAACCGGAGTTACGTCTTTAATAAGGTTAACTTCAAGCCCTGCAGCTTGAAGGGAACGGATGGCTGCTTCGCGGCCCGCGCCCGGTCCTTTAACCATAACCTCAACCGACTTCATGCCGTGCTCCATAGCTGCTTTAGCTGCTGATTCAGCTGCCATTTGCGCTGCGAATGGAGTGGACTTACGGGAACCTTTAAATCCTTGGCCGCCGGAGCTTGCCCAGGAAATTGCATTTCCGTGAGGATCCGTGATGGTAACGATGGTGTTGTTGAACGTGGAACGAATATGTGCCACGCCGGATTCGATATTTTTACGGTCGCGACGTTTGGTACGTACGACTTTTTTCGGTTTAGCCATTGTCTCTTATCCCCCCTTATTATTTCTTTTTGTTTGCTACCGTACGACGCGGGCCTTTCCGGGTACGGGCATTCGTTTTAGTACGTTGACCGCGAACAGGCAATCCACGACGGTGGCGAACACCGCGGTAACAGCCGATCTCAGTAAGACGTTTAATATTTAAGGAAATTTCACGACGCAGGTCACCTTCAACCTTAACCGTTTTGTCGATCGTTTCACGCAGTTTGCTGACTTCATCTTCCGTCAAATCACGGACACGTGTATTAGCGCTAATGCCTGTTTCATTAAGAATTTTCTGAGAAGTCGTTTTACCGATTCCGAAAATATAAGTCAAGGCGATCTCAACGCGTTTGTCACGTGGCAAATCCACTCCAGCTATACGAGCCATTTTACGCTACACCCCCTTCTTAACCTTGTTTTTGTTTGTGTTTCGGATTTTCGCAAATCACCATAACAGTCCCTTTGCGGCGGATTACTTTACATTTCTCGCAAATGGGCTTTACAGAAGGTCTTACCTTCATGTTAATTACCTCCTCAAAGTTTTGCGAAGCAAAACTTTTTTCGTAGTTCCCATCTATTTACGGTAAGTTATACGACCTTTTGATAAATCATAAGGCGATAACTGCACGACCACTTTGTCTCCGGTCAAAATACGGATAAAGTGCATCCGCAATTTACCGGATACATGGGCAAGTATTTGATGACCGTTCTCAAGCTCAACCTTAAACGTTGCGTTTGGCAACGGTTCAAGGACAGTACCTTCTACTTCAATGACATCTTCCTTAGCCACAGTTAGTCTCCTTTCTCATCAGCACTTATTCCGGTGGGTCCAGCATACTTCATAACTGCGAATCGCAGCTTTCCGTTTGTTACCCGCCCAGTTTCCTTCAAACTGTCCACAACCTCACTGCTGATGAAGGGTATGAGCTCAAGATGAAGAATATTCTTCTTCTTTGGCCCATCAAACTTACGTTTGTCTCCATCTGCAATGTATACAAATCTGCTATCAACAACTGCGATAACAACGGCTGCCTCTCCGGCATCTTTGCCTTTGAGAATTCTCACTAATTGACCAACCTGCGGGCTGCTCACAGTATTCAAGTGGAGATCACCTACGCATTCAGTTTTGTGAAAATTTCCATGCCGTCCGGAGTAACTGCTACTGTATGCTCGAAGTGAGCACATAGTGAGCCATCAACCGTAACGACAGTCCAGTTATCTTCCAGTGTTCTGACATGTCTCTTTCCTGCGTTTACCATCGGCTCAATCGCGAGCACCATACCCGGTTTCAGACGTGGTCCGCGGTCCGCTATGCCATAATTCGGAATTTGCGGTTCTTCATGCAGTTTTGCCCCAATACCATGACCAACATACTCACGTACGACTGAGAAACCAGCCTCTTCGATGTATTGCTGAATAGCATGGGAGATTGTAAACAAGCGCACATCCGGCTTAACTAACGCCAGTCCCGCGTACAAGGAGCCTTCCGTAACGTCCAGCAAACGCTGAGCCTCTTCGGAAATGCTGCCCACACCGTAGGTCCAGGCGGAATCACCGTGATAACCGCGGTACTCTGCACCGATATCCAGCGTAACAATATCGCCTTCGTTCAGTTTACGTTTACCTGGAAATCCATGCACCAATTGTTCGTTGACTGAAGCGCAAATGCTGGCAGGAAAACCGTTGTAGCCTTTGAAAGACGGCACAGCATCTTGACTGCGAATGTATTGATCGGCGATTCTGTCGAGCTCGCCCGTAGTAATGCCAGGCTCGATGGCCTGAGCAATAAGACGGTGACTCTCGGCAACAATTCGACCAGCTTCCCTCATAAAGGCAAGTTCCTGTTCGGATTTACAAATGATCATTACATTAACCCCGCATTAAAGACACGATTTCAGAAGTAACGACATTAATTTCGTTTTCCCCGTTTACCTGACGCAAAAGACCTTTATTATCATAAAACGCAAGCAGCGGCGCTGTTTTATTATCATACTCATCCAGGCGCTTGCCTACACTTTCTTCGTTGTCATCCGGACGTTGATATAATTCACCGCCATCAATGTCGCAAATGCCATCTTGCTTCGGCGGGTTGAAGATTAAATGGTAGGATGCTCCGCAAACGCTGCAGATACGACGTCCAGTAAGACGCGCCATTAGCAATCCACGGTCAACATTCAAGTTGATGACATGATCCAAAGAAGTGTTCAAACGGCTAAGAATATCATCCAGCGCTTCCGCTTGCGAAAGAGTTCTTGGAAAACCATCCAATAGAAATCCTTTTTCGCAATCGGACTGCTGCAACCGTTCTTCGACTATCCCAATGGTCACATCATCTGGTACAAGCAAACCTTGATCTATAAATGATTTGGCCTTCAATCCTACCGGAGTTTCCTGTTTGATTGCCAAACGGAAAGCATCTCCTGTCGAAATATGAGGAATACCAAATTCTTTAACGATTTCTGCCGCTTGTGTTCCCTTGCCTGCCCCAGGAGGGCCCATGAATAAAATGTTCACGATTTCTCTCTCCCCCCAAAAGTTCGCCACCAAGCAAGAAACAGCATAATAGGTGCCGGGAAGAATAAAAACTTAAGCTTCACCGGAACCTATCACCTATTTATTGATGAAGCCTTTGTAATGGCGTTTGATCAATTGGCTCTCGATCTGCTTCATAGTATCCAATGCCACACCGATTACGATTAGCAGTGCAGTACCGCCAATTCGAACTTCTTTAGGCAATCCAGATATAGCACCGAAGAACATCGGCAAAACAGAGATCAGAGCTAGGAATAGCGCGCCAGACATAGTCAGACGAGACATTACTCTAGTCAGATATTTCTCTGTAGCTTTACCAGGACGGATACCTGGAATGTACCCACCATTCTTCTTCATGTTATCAGCCATCTGCTGAGGATTCATCTGCACGAACGTATAGAAGAACGTGAACCCAATGATCATCACTACATACAGAAGCATACCAAGTGGAGCATCGGTTGCTAAATACTTAGCAATCCATTGAGCCCAGGCATGTGTTGACCAGAAACTGGAGAGAACAACTGGGAACTGAAGCAATGATACGGCGAAGATTACCGGAATTACACCTGCCGCATTAATTTTCAATGGGATATGTGTATTCTGTCCACCGTACATTTTATTGCCGACTACGCGTTTAGCGTATTGAACAGGAATCTTCCGAATACCTTGCTGTACGAAGATAACTGCTGTAATAATCGCTACAATCACAATCAGCACGATAACGACTTTAAGAATATTCAGGAACACCTGATCCGGCTGAATAAAACTTGAGTTAGCCGTACTTGTGATATATCCCGGAATGGCGGCGACGATTCCCGCAAAAATCAGGATCGAAATCCCGTTCCCGATTCCCTTTTCGGTAATCTGTTCACCAAGCCACATCAAGAAAGAAGTACCCGCCGTCAAGATAATGGCAACCAGCAAGTAATCAGCAAATGTCGCATTCGGCATCATTTGAGTATTGTATATCCGGTTAAACCCTATCGACGTAGCAAAACCTTGGATCAGGGCTAATATCACTGTACCGTAACGAGTGATTTGCGCCAATTGTTTTTTCCCGTGCTCCCCTTGTTTAGCCCATTCAGCAAACTTGGGAACAACATCCATCGACAGCAATTGCACGATGATGGATGCTGTAATGTACGGGTAAATACTGATCGCAAATATCGAGAAGTTTTTGAGCGCTCCGCCCGAAAAGGTGTTCAAGAGTCCCATCAAAGCGTCACCGCTCTGATTTGCTGTTTGCAGTACATCTTTGTTCACACCAGGAACCGGAACAAACGAACCGATACGGTAGATAATCAGAATGAACAAGGTAAACAGGATCTTTTTGCGCAAATCTTCAACATGCCAGATATTCTTAAGCGTCTTGAACATTAGATCACCTCGGTTTTACCGCCGGCAGCCTCGATTTTCTCTACCGCAGATTGAGAGAACTTATTTGCTTGTACAGTCAATTTTACGGTCAACTCACCGTTGCCGAGAATCTTGATGCCGCTTTTGGAATTCTTGACAACACCAGTTTCAAGCAACAACTGCGGAGTCACTTCAGTTCCTTCTGCAAAGCTATTCAGATCTTCCAGGTTCACAATCGCATACTCTTTACGGGTAGGATTGACGAAACCACGTTTAGGCAGACGACGATAGAGCGGATTTTGTCCACCCTCGAAGCCCGGACGAACACCACCGCCAGAACGTGAGTTTTGACCTTTGTGACCGCGACCGGAAGTTTTACCATTTCCGCTACTAGGACCACGACCAACGCGATTGCGTTCTTTGCGGGAACCAGGAGCTGGAGCAAGTTCATGTAACTTCATCGTTTGCACCTCCTTATGTTTGTTAATTTATGCGAGGCGATTAGCCTTCAATTTCAGTTACAGATAGCAAGTGACTCACTTTATTGATCATTCCGCGAATTGCAGGACTGTCATTGTGAACCACTGTCGTGTTGAGTTTACGCAGGCCGAGCGTCTTAACAGTAACACGTTGTGTTTCTGGACGTCCGATTACACTACGTACGAGGGTAATTTGCAATTTTGCCATTGACGTTCCCCTCCTTAACCGCGCAATTCTTCGACAGATTTGCCGCGAAGTTTCGCGACCTCTTCAATGCGTTTCAGACGGGAAAGTCCCTCCAAAGTTGCATTGACCATGTTCATGGAATTCGAAGAACCCAGTGATTTTGTCAAAATGTCGCCAACGCCTGCCAATTCCAATACGGCACGAACTGGACCGCCAGCGATAACGCCAGTACCCTCTGATGCTGGTTTCAGCAACACGCGTCCTGCGCCGAAGTGTCCAGTAACGAGATGGGGAATCGAAGTTCCTACGATTGGGATGTGAATCAGGTTTTTCTTGGCGTCTTCAATGCCTTTACGGATGGCATCCGGAACTTCGCCGGCTTTACCGATACCAGCACCGACGTAGCCGTTGCCGTCGCCCACAACAACAAGTGCACTAAAGCTGAAACGGCGTCCGCCTTTTACAACTTTTGCAACACGGTTAATGTGTACAACTCTTTCTGTCAGTTCTAAACTGTTCGGATCTACACGCAAGTCGTTAACCTCCTTTTAAGAATTATTCTAGAATTCAAGACCAGCTTCACGAGCTGCATCAGCCAATGCTTGAATCCGTCCATGGTACAAGTAACCTCCGCGGTCGAATACGACCACTGCATATCCTTTTTCTTTGGCACGCTCAGCGACCAATTGGCCAACTTTCGCTGCAGCTTCAACGCTGCCGCCATTACCGATGTTAGCGCTCAGATCTTTATCAAGTGTAGAAGCGGATACGATAGTAACCCCTTTAACATCATCGATCAGTTGAGCGTAGATGTGTTTCGAAGAACGGAATACGTTCAAACGTGGACGCTCAGTAGTTCCCTGGATCTTCTTACGAACACGCAGGTGTCTTTTGAGACGAGCCTTGTTTTTATCTTCTTTTGTAATCATGACTTCCCTTTCACTCCCTTCAGTTTGCCGTAAACAGCTTCACTTTAAGATGCACGGGGTATCTTACAATTAAGTTTAAACTGGTTATTTCTTCTTACCAGCTTTACCTTCTTTGCGGATGATACGCTCGCCTTCATATTTGATACCTTTACCTTTATACGGTTCTGGTTCACGAACGGAACGGATTTTAGCAGCGTATGCGCCAACGCGTTCTTTATCGATACCTTTAACGATGATCTTCGTGTTCGCAGGAACTTCGAACTCGATACCAGCTTCCGGTGTAATTTCAACCGGGTGGGAATAACCAACGTTCAGAACGATTTTATCTCCGGATTTGCTTGCACGATATCCGACCCCAACCAGTTCCAGAGATTTCGAGAAACCTTCAGTCACACCTGCTACCATGTTGTTGACAACGGAGCGGGTTGTGCCGTGAAGTGAACGATGCAATTTGTTATCCGACGGGCGAACAACGGTAATTTCGTTATTTTCAACTGTAACCTTCATGTCTTTATGAAGCTCACGAGTCAAAGAACCTTTTGGACCTTTTACTGTAATAACGGCGTTGTCCAAAGTGACATCTACACCGCTAGGTACTGCGATTGGTTTGCGACCAATACGAGACATGTGTTGCACCTCCTTATCTTGTGACGTTTATTACCAAATGTAGCAGACAACTTCTCCGCCAGATTTTGATTGACGAGCTTCTTTGTCGGTCATAACTCCCTTAGATGTGGAGATAATCGCGATTCCTAGACCACCGAGTACACGAGGCACTTCATTGCTCTTCGTGTATACGCGAAGGCCTGGTTTACTGATTCTTTTCAAACCAGAAATAACACGCTCTTGGTTAGGGCCGTATTTCAAGAAGATACGGATAATCCCTTGTTTGCTATCTTCAACGAATTCCGCATCGCGGATGAAACCTTCACGCTTCAAAATGTCAGCGATTTGTTTCTTCATAGTAGAAGCAGGCATTTCTACCGTCTCGTGACGCACAATGTTAGCGTTACGAATACGAGTAAGCATATCTGCAATAGGATCAGACATAGTCATGTGTGTAAACCTCCTTCCCGTTTATAAACTTCTTACCAACTTGCTTTTTTCACGCCAGGGATCTGGCCTTTATAAGCTAATTCACGGAAACAAATTCTGCAAATTTTGAACTTTTGCAGTACCGAATGTGGACGACCACAACGTTCGCAACGTGTATATGCACGTACTTTAAACTTAGGCGTACGTTGTTGTTTAACTTTCATCGAAGTTTTTGCCACTTAGCCTGACACCTCCTAAACATTTTCGGAGAAAATGGATTAACCGACTTTATTTTGCGAAAGGCATTCCCAGCTGACCCAGCAGCTCGCGGGATTCCTCGTCCGTCTTAGCAGTCGTTACAATAACGATGTCCATACCGCGGACTTTATCCACTTTGTCATATTCGATCTCGGGGAAGATCAATTGTTCTTTAAGACCAAGTGTGTAGTTACCACGGCCGTCAAAGGCTTTAGTGGAAACACCACGGAAGTCACGTACACGTGGAAGTGTTACGTTGAACAATTTGTCCAAGAAGTAATACATACGCTCTCCGCGCAGTGTTACTTTAACCCCAATCGGCATATTTTCGCGTAGTTTGAAACCAGCGATGGATTTTTTAGCTTTAGTGATTACTGGTTTTTGACCAGCGATCAACTGCATGTCATTAACTGCAGCATCAAGTACTTTGGAGTTTTGAACAGCGTCACCCACACCCATGTTGATGACAACCTTCTCGATCTTAGGCACTTGCATAACAGTTGTATAGTTAAACTTCTGCATCAAAGCAGGTGTAATTTCGTTAAGAAAACGTTCTTTCATTCTTGCTGCCATGAAGATTTAACCTCCTTTCTTAAGGGCTAGATTAGTCGATAATCTCTCCGGATCTTTTAGCAATCCGAACTTTTTTACCATTGTCCAAAACTTTGTAACCGATACGGGTTACTTTGCCGGTCTTCGGATCGATGTGCATTACGTTGGACACATGAATCGAAGCTTCCTGCTCAATAATTCCACCCTGTGGATTCAGCTGGTTCGGCTTTTGGTGTTTTTTCACCATATTGACGCCTTCTACCAGAACGCGGTTTTCACGAGGATAAGCAGCGATGACACGGCCTTTTTTGCCTTTGTCTTTACCACTGATCACAAGCACCACGTCATCTTTCTTCACGTGCAGTTTATTGTTATGGGATTCCAGAACTTTTTTCACTCTAGGCATTTATTACACCTCCTATAACTAACCTTCAACTTATTGGTGCCGTGTTTATTAGATAACTTCCGGTGCCAAGGAAACGATCTTCATGTAGTCTTTATCGCGAAGTTCGCGAGCAACTGGTCCAAAGATACGTGTTCCACGAGGGCTTCTGTCGTCTTTAACAACAACAGCTGCATTTTCGTCGAATGCGATGTAAGATCCATCTTTACGACGAACGGAACGTTTCGTACGAACAACTACCGCTCTAACAACATCACCTTTTTTGACAACGCCGCCTGGTGTTGCTTGTTTAACGGAACAAACGATCAAATCACCGATTGCTGCTGTACGGCGTCCAGTACCACCCAGTACGCGGATACACATCAGTTCCTTCGCACCAGAGTTGTCAGCCACATGCAAACGTGTAAATGGTTGAATCATTATTAATTTCCTCCTTCCGGAAAAACTCTCTTGATTATCTTAGATGATAACCGCTGCTTCTACCACTTCAACTAGTCTCCAACGTTTGTCCTTAGACAACGGACGAGTTTCCATGAGTTTTACGGTATCGCCAATCTTTGCAACATTTCCCTCATCATGTGCTTTGAATTTCTTCGTAGACTTGATGCGTTTGTGGTACAAATTGTGTTTCTTATAGGTTTCAACAGCAACTACGATGGTTTTATCCATTTTATCACTGACCACTTTACCGATTAGCACTTTACGTGCATTACGTTCTTCACTCATTAGTTAGCCTCCTTCCTGAATACGGATCTGCGATCCGTCTCACTTAACTAATCCCAAGCACTCTTTGATGGATTACGGTTTTAGCACGAGCTATTTCCTTACGCACGTCACGAATCCGAGTTGGGTTGTCCAATTGGCCAGTTGCCAATTGAAAACGGAGATTAAAAAGTTCCTCTTTGAATCCAGCGATCTTTTGTTCAATCTCAGCAGTGGTTAAGTTGCGAAGTTCATTAGCTTTCATTTGCTTCACCACCCAATTCTTCACGTTTCACAAACTTAGTCTTTACAGGCAGCTTGTGAGCGGCAAGACGCATCGCTTCACGAGCGATTTCTTCCGACACGCCTCCGAGTTCGAACATAATCTTGCCCGGTTTAACTACGGCTACCCATTTCTCAACGTTACCTTTACCACTACCCATACGAACCTCGAGAGGCTTTTGAGTAATAGGTTTATCTGGGAAAATCTTGATCCAAACTTGACCGCCACGTTTGATATAACGTGTCATCGCGATACGAGCAGCTTCGATCTGACGGTTAGTGATCCAAGACGGTTCAAGTGCAACCAGGCCGAATTCGCCGAAGTTCAATTCAGTACCGCCTTTTGCCATACCCTTCATGTGTCCGCGTTGTTGCTTGCGGTGTTTTACGCGTTTTGGTACCAACATGATTAGTTGCCTCCTTCCTGAGCAGCTTGTTTCTTAGCTGGGGGAAGAACTTCTCCACGGTAGATCCATACTTTTACGCCGATAAGACCGTAAGTTGTATGTGCTTCAGCCGTTCCGTAATCGATATCGGCACGAAGCGTATGAAGTGGAACTGTTCCTTCGCTATAACCTTCTGAACGAGCAATCTCAGCTCCGCCAAGACGTCCGCCCACTTGAGTTTTAATCCCTTTTGCGCCAGAACGCATAGTTCTTTGAATCGCTTGTTTGAGGGCACGACGGAACGATACACGACGTTCCAATTGTTGAGCAATGCTCTCAGCTACAAGAATTGCATCCAATTCAGGGTGCTTGATTTCATTGATGTTGATGTGTACTTTTTTGCCACCAGCGATTGCTGTAACTGCGCTGCGAAGTACTTCTACTTCTGCTCCGCCTTTACCAATAACCATACCTGGTTTAGCTGTATGAATTGTAACGTTCACGCGGCTAGCCGCTCTTTCGATCTCGATATGGGAAACAGCGGAATCCTTCAATTTGCCTTTAAGGTATTCCCGGATTTTGACGTCTTCCATCAGAAGAGTACCGAAATCTTTTCCTGCATACCATTTAGATTCCCAATCGCGAATAATACCGATTCGGAGTCCGATTGGATTTACCTTTTGACCCACGTGTTATCCCTCCTTATTTCTCAGATACCACCAGTGTAATGTGGCTCGTGCGTTTATTGATCCGACTTGCGCGGCCCATGGCGCGCGGACGGAAACGTTTCATAGTAGGTCCTTGGTTAACGAAAACCTCGCTAACGAACAAACTGTTCACGTCCAAAGAATAGTTATGCTCAGCATTCGCAATTGCCGAATTAAGCAACTTTTCAACGACCGGAGAAGCGGATTTCGGAGTGTGGCGAAGAATAGCAATTGCTTCCCCCACTTGCTTACCGCGAATCAAGTCAACAACCAGTTTCGCTTTACGAGCGGAAATTCGCACCGATCTTGCATGTGCTTTTGCTTCCATTGTTTAACCTCCTTTCAAACAGAGACCTTATTATTATCTTCTTGTTTTCTTATCGTCACCCGCGTGGCCTTTGTAAGTACGTGTTGGCGCGAACTCGCCCAACTTGTGACCTACCATATCTTCTGTTACGTATACAGGCACGTGTTTACGGCCGTCATATACACCAAACGTATGTCCGATAAACTGAGGGAAAATGGTTGAGCGACGGGACCAAGTTTTAACAACAACCTTTTTCTCAGCCTCGTTCAGTTCCTCAACTTTTTTAAGCAGGTAGCCATCGATAAACGGCCCCTTCTTTAAACTGCGACCCATGTGTGAATCCTCCCTTCATCCGGTTCTTCAAACCGCGAATCGACGCTTCGCGCTTTATTAACTTGCCAGAAGCGTCTTATTTAGTGCGGCGGCGAACGATATATTTATCAGATGCCTTGTTTTTCTTACGCGTTTTGTAACCAAGGGTTGGTTTGCCCCATGGAGACATTGGCGATTTACGTCCGATTGGAGCGCGACCTTCACCACCACCGTGTGGGTGATCGTTAGGGTTCATTACTACCCCGCGAACTTCAGGACGACGGCCGAGCCAGCGACTACGTCCAGCTTTACCGATTTTGATCAATTCGTGATCTTCGTTACCTACGGAACCGATAGTTGCACGGCATACGCTAAGGATCTTACGAACCTCACCGGATGACAAACGAACGGAACAGTATTTTTCTTCTTTACCAAGCAATTGAGCTTCTGTACCAGCTGCACGAACCAATTGTCCGCCTTTACCTGGTTTCAACTCAATGTTGTGGATAACTGTACCTACTGGAATATTCTCCAGTGGAAGACTGTTACCAATTTTGATGTCGGCCGCAGGACCAGACTCTACTTTATCCCCAACTCTTAGACCTTTAGGAGCGATGATATAACGTTTCTCTCCATCAGCATAGTGGATCAAAGCAATATTAGATGTGCGGTTCGGGTCATACTCGATTGTAGCAACGCTACCTGGTATGCCGTCTTTAGTCCGCTTGAAGTCGATAATACGGTATTTACGTTTATGTCCGCCGCCATGGTGACGAACCGTAATTTTACCTTGGTTGTTGCGTCCCGCATGTTTGAACAGCGGAGAAAGCAACGATTTCTCTGGCTGGTTTGTTGTAATTTCTTCAAACGTAGACACGGACATAGCGCGTCTTGCCGGAGAGGTCGGTTTGTACTTTTTGATTGGCACTGTAGTTCCCTCCTTACTTCAACAGAGTATTATTCTACCGCTTCAAAAAATTCAAGCGGTTTGCTGTCCGGGCTAAGCTTAACGATGGCTTTTTTCCACTCTGGAGTGTAACCAGAATATTTACCATAACGTTTCAGTTTGCCAGGTACGCGCATTGTGTTCACATTAGTTACTTTTACTTTGAAAATAGCCTCGACAGCTTTTTTGATTTCGGTTTTGTTAGCACGGATATCCACTTCAAAAGCGTATTTCATTTCGCTCATGTAGTCGGAAGTACGTTCCGTAATCACCGGACGTTTGATAATATCACGAGGATCTTTCATTACGCGAACACCTCCTCTACCTTCAGAACTGCTTCTTTAGTGATGATCAGTTTGTCGTACGTCAGTACGTCAAGAACATTAATGCCGTCAGCCGCTACGAATTTCACCCCAGGGATGTTACGAGCGGAAAGTGCTACGTTATCATCATAGCTAGTAGCTACGATCAACGCTTTACGATCTACTTTCAGGTTGTTCAAGATTGCTGCGAATTCTTTCGTCTTCGGAGCATTCATTGTCAAGCTATCTAATACGATAATGTCATTCTCGAGTACTTTCGAGGACAAAGCGGATTTGATCGCCAAACGACGAACCTTCTTAGGCAGTTTCCAGGAATAGCTACGTGGTGTTGGTCCGAAGACAACGCCGCCGCCTTTCCATTGTGGAGAACGAATGGAGCCTTGACGAGCGCGACCTGTACCTTTTTGTTTCCAAGGTTTACGTCCACCGCCACGAACTTCAGAACGTCCTTTTACTTTGTGTGTACCACGACGTAGGGAAGCTCTTTGCATAAGCGCAGCTTCATGTAGAACGTGCTCATTCGGTTCAATACCGAATACTGTATCGCTCAGTTCCACTTCACCAACTTCGTTGCCACTAATATTAAAAAGTGTTACTTTTGGCATTTCATGTTCCTCCTTTCTTCAATAATTATTTCTTAACGGTTTGTTTAACTTTCACGAAGCTGTTTTTAGGACCTGGGATAGCGCCTTTAACCAGCAATACGTTACGTTCAACATCAACCTTGATAATTTCAAGCTTTTGAACCGTAATAGTCGTGTGACCCATATGTCCTGGAAGGCGTTTGCCCTTAGGAACACGGTTAGCTTGGATAGAACCCATGGAACCCGGTCTTCTGTGGTAACGCGATCCGTGTGCCATTGGTCCGCGGCTTTGTCCCCAACGTTTGATGTTACCTTGGAAACCTTTACCTTTAGATGTACCAGTTACGTCAACAAATTCGCCCTCAGCAAAGATATCAGCCTTCAGCTCTTGTCCAACCTCGAGAGACCCGAGATCAACACCGCGAATTTCACGAACGTAGCGCTTAGGTGTTGCATTTGCCTTTTTGGCGTGACCCTGTTCAGGCTTATTGGAGCGTTTTTCTTTTTTATCAGAAAAGCCCAATTGCACTGCTTCATATCCGTCGATATTCAGGTCTTTCTTTTGCAGTACTACACAAGGTCCTGCTTCGATAACAGTAACAGGAATTACGTTACCTTCTGGAGTAAACACTTGAGTCATACCGAGTTTTTTTCCTAAGATACCTTTCAATGTTGACACCTCTTTTCTTTTCCTAAGTTACTTAAAATAGAATTACAATTTGATTTCGATATCTACACCGGACGGTAGATCCAAGCGCATCAAGGCATCCACAGTTTGTGGTGTTGGGTTCACAATATCGATCAAACGTTTGTGAGTCCGTTGTTCAAACTGTTCACGGGAATCCTTGTACTTGTGTACCGCACGGAGAATAGTAATGATTTGCTTCTCAGTTGGTAACGGAATCGGCCCGGACACACCTGCACCCGAACGTTTTGCTGTTTCAACAATCTTCTCAGCGGATTGATCAAGAATTCTGTGGTCGTATGCTTTCAAGCGAATACGAATTTTTTGCTTTGCCATTTTAGTCCCTCCTTCTATCGCCCAATTTGGTATCGGACATACTCCGTGAAAATTTTCTGACCTCGTCCCCATGGCAAAGGGGCCGGGTGTGTCAGTAACCTCTCACATCATCGCAACGTCTCAGAACAACATTTATTATTATATATAATAGGCAGCAGTATTGCAAGCGAAAATAGAAAAACAACGCATATTTTTTTCATGCGCTGTTCTTCTACTATATATATGTTAAAGATTCTCTGTGGCAGACTTAAAAAACTCTGCGGAGGAAGCAGTCTGAGCCGTTGCTGTTCCGATCCCCTCAATGGTTTGGATTAAGGTTCTTATTTCTTCTTCCACTATTACAATCTCCTGTGTACTGCTACGCATAGCATCTACAATATCAGAGAACAAAAGACTAGTCTCGACCGATTGGTGCTTCCCATTCTTAGTTAACTCCTGCACCTTACGAATCTCTTCTACAACCTGCTGAGTGAGTAGACCTGATTTATTTGTTAGCTCTACGATCTGAATTACAGTACTCTTAGTATCCTCTGCAAGCCGGCTAACTTCTTGAGCAACTACACTAAAACCTCTACCATGCTCACCGGCTCTAGCGGCTTCAATCGTTGCATTAAGTGAGAGGATTTTAGTCTGATCGGCAATTTCCCTTACTGAGTTCACAATTTTTTGAATTTGCTTAGAGGAATCGCTTAACTCAATGATCGAGTCTTCCATCTCACTGGTAGTCTGATATATAAGATTAATTTGCTCAGTCAAATCACCCAAGTGTTCATGCCCATCTGTAGCTAATCCCTGTGACTCCAGGGCGGATGCAGCCGTACGTTGGAATGTTCTACTTACTTCATTGCTGCTTGCCACTAGCTGCTTCACAGCAGCATTAGTATCGATGCTATAATCTATCAATTCAACGCTAAACTCCGAAATTTTTTGTTTTAATTCATTTTTCACCAATAGATATTGCTCTTCCTTCTCTTTTATGTTCTCCTTCTCATATTCTTCTAGAACCAGCTGCTGCTCAAGGTTAAGGAGTTTGGTCACGGTCTGAACCACTCGAAGGCGTGTATTATCATCGTTTGTTTCATTATATATAACGCGTATAAATACGTTCTGAAGATTCTGAAAAGCAGATAAGTACCATTTGGGCTCAAGCCCTACTTTTTTATGAATATTAGCGATCATTAGACGCTTTGCTATGTACTCATCATCAACCTTTCCATTAAAAATCTCTAGAATATGCCCACGAAGAGTAGTTTTTAACCTGTCTATACTGCTATGCTCTAAAATAATAGCTTCAAGTTTATTTACGCCTAATACCGAATTGTAAAATTGATCAATGATATAGTCTATATTCTGCTCAACAACAGGTTTCACCCTGCGTAGTAAGTTCAAATCTGCTTCAGTTAGATCAATCATTCTCATCTGCTCGTTAAGCTCACCATGTCCCTCCAGCTTATGAAAAGACCCTGCCACAGAATGATTCTGATCCTTGAAGTCTAAGGAATGAGAGGCAGGAGAATCCACATTATTATTACGTGCAGTTAACGCATGCATGAAGGAAAAAGGACATTTCCCCATATTACCACTCTCCCACAATTCCTATTATTTTACATTATTATTCCTCCTTCATTTTACTCTATCATTAGTATAATTGTAAACAATTGATTGTTGTAATTTGACGAATTATGTAGAAAAATATCATATTGTTATGCTTTATTATCAATTGGTGTCGAATAATACATTATTCTCAGAAAAAACAAAAAAGCCCCTGATTCTCCGCAAGAAGAATCAGGGGTGTTTGTAATTCGGAATCTACCCGCAGATAGAAGTCGAATTATTATTTTTGGATAGAAGCTACGCTACCAGCACCAACTGTACGGCCACCTTCGCGAATGGAGAATTTAGTACCTTCTTCAATAGCGATTGGGGAGATCAGTTGTACGGTTACGGAGATGTTATCACCAGGCATAACCATTTCAGTACCTTCTGGCAAGTTGATGATACCAGTTACGTCAGTTGTACGGAAGTAGAACTGTGGACGGTATCCAGTGAAGAAAGGCTTGTGACGGCCACCTTCTTCTTTTGTCAGAACGTAAATTTGAGCAGTGAACTCAGTGTGTGGTTTAACGGAGTTCGGCTTAGCCAATACTTGACCACGCTCGATCATGTTACGGTCAACACCACGAAGCAATGCTCCGATGTTGTCCCCAGCTTGAGCGGAATCCAGCAATTTACGGAACATTTCTACGCCCGTAACTACGGATTTCTTAGTATCTTCGTGAATACCAACGATTTCGATTTCTTCTCCGACTTTAACTGTTCCGCGTTCTACGCGACCAGTTGCCACAGTACCGCGGCCAGTGATGGAGAATACGTCTTCGACAGGCATCAAGAAAGGCTTGTCAGTTTGACGCTCAGGAAGTGGAATGTACTCATCGATTGTTTCAAACATTTCGATGATTTTTTTAGCGTAATCGCCATCTGGGTTTTGCAGAGCTTCACGAGCAGAACCACGGATGATTGGAGTATCGTCGCCTGGGAAGTCATACTCGCTAAGCAAGTCGCGAACTTCCATTTCAACCAATTCCAACAACTCTTCGTCTTCAACCATGTCGCATTTGTTCAAGAAGACAACGATGTAAGGAACGCCTACTTGACGGGACAACAGGATGTGCTCGCGAGTTTGTGGCATTGGGCCATCAGCTGCGGATACAACCAGGATAGCTCCGTCCATTTGCGCTGCGCCAGTGATCATGTTTTTAACATAGTCGGCGTGACCAGGGCAGTCTACGTGAGCGTAGTGACGGTTAGGAGTTTCATATTCAACGTGGGAAGTGGAGATTGTGATACCACGTTCGCGCTCTTCAGGAGCTTTGTCGATTTGATCGAATGCGATAGCTGCGCCACCGTAAGTTTTGGACAATACAGTAGTGATTGCAGCAGTCAGAGTCGTTTTACCATGGTCGACGTGACCAATAGTACCGATGTTAACGTGCGGTTTGTTACGTTCAAACTTTGCCTTTGCCATTTGAACAGTTCCTCCTTAATGTGGGGTTCCTTATATTTGAGCCGCCCGCATACCTGTAATCTTAGATGACTGAGTGTTTATACCCGGGACGGCAAGTTAAAACTGGTAATTATTCAGCGCCTTTGTTCTTTGCAGCGATCTCTTCCGCAATGGATTTAGGAACTTCTTCATAGTGAGAAAGCTCCATTGAGAATACGCCACGTCCTTGTGTACCAGAACGAAGTGTTGTAGAGTATCCGAACATTTCGGAAAGAGGCACCTTAGCACGGATAATTTGCGCTCCACCACGGGAATCCATACCTTCGATACGGCCACGGCGGGAGTTCAGCATACCCATTACATCACCCATATATTCCTCAGGAACAGTTACTTCTACTTTCATGATTGGCTCAAGCAGGACAGGCTTACACTTGTCTTTAGCTGCTTTGAGTGCCATCGAACCGGCAATTTTAAATGCCATTTCGTTGGAATCGACATCATGATAAGAACCATCTACGATGGTAGCTTTAACGTCTACTAGCGGGAAGCCAGCAAGTACGCCGTTTTTCATTTGTTCTTCAATACCCGCAAGTGCAGGAGCGATGTACTCTCTAGGAACCGAGCCACCAACAACTTTACTTTCGAATTTGCTACCAGTACCTGGTTCGAGGGGTTCAAATTCAACCCATACGTGACCGTATTGACCACGACCACCAGATTGGCGTACAAATTTACCTTCGACGCGAGCAGGTGCCTTGAACGTTTCGCGGTAAGCTACCTGTGGTTTACCCACATTGGTTTCTACTTTGAACTCACGACGCATACGGTCGATGATGATGTCCAAGTGAAGTTCACCCATACCAGCCAGGATTGTTTGGCCTGTTTCTTCATCAGTGTGAGCACGAAGAGTTGGATCCTCTTCAGTCAACTTTCCGAGAGCAACGCCCATTTTATCTTGGTCAGCTTTAGTTTTTGGTTCAACAGCGATCTCGATAACTGGATCAGGGAAGTTCATTGATTCCAGAATTACTGGATTCTTCTCATCACACAGTGTATCACCTGTACTGGTATCTTTCAAACCAACAGCAGCTGCGATGTCGCCAGAATACACGATGGAAATTTCTTGACGGCTGTTCGCATGCATTTGAAGGATACGACCAATACGTTCACGCTTGTTCTTAGTAGCATTAACTACGTATGATCCGGACTCAAGTACGCCTGAGTAAACACGGAAGAACGTAAGTTTACCAACATAAGGGTCTGTCATGATTTTAAATGCCAAAGCTGCAAACGGCTCTTCATCCGAAGAGTGACGAACAGCTTCTGTACCGTCATCAAGATGTCCAGTAATAGCTGGAACGTCAAGAGGAGATGGCAAGTAATCAACAACAGCATCCAGCATAAGTTGAATCCCTTTGTTTCGGTAGGAAGATCCAGCAATTACAGGGAACAATTTAACTTCAACTACGCCTTTGCGAATTGCAGCTTTAATTTCCGGAATTGTAATTTCTTCGCCTTCCAAATACTTCATAGTCAGATCCTCATCAAGTTCAGCAACTTTCTCGATCAACTCGAGACGCAGCTCCTCAACTTTGGCCAAATATTCTTCCGGAATATCCGTTACTTCGATGTTTTGGCCCAGATCATCTCTGAACATGTGTGCTTTTTGCTCAACTAGGTCGATAATACCAGTGAAATCACTTTCTGCACCAATTGGCAATTGAATAGCAACTGCATTGGCTTGAAGGCGATCACGCATAGTTTCGATTACGTTAAGGAAATCCGCACCGATAATGTCCATTTTGTTTACATATGCAATCCGGGGAACGTTATAACGGTCAGCCTGTCTCCATACGGTTTCAGACTGAGGCTCAACGCCCTCTTTTGCACTAAATACACCAACTGCCCCATCCAATACACGCAGGGAACGTTCAACTTCAACAGTGAAGTCAACGTGTCCTGGGGTATCAATGATATTGATGCGGTGACCTTTCCACGCAGCAGTCGTAGCAGCGGACGTAATCGTGATTCCGCGCTCTTGTTCTTGCTCCATCCAGTCCATTGTAGCAGCACCCTCGTGAACTTCACCGATTTTGTGCGTACGGCCTGTATAGAAAAGAATCCGCTCTGTGGTAGTTGTTTTACCAGCATCAATATGCGCCATGATCCCGATGTTACGTGTATTTTTTAAGGAGAACTCTCTAGCCATGAAATGGATCTCCCTTCAAAATATAAGTTATTTGAATGACCTTTATCCTACCAACGGTAGTGAGCGAACGCTTTGTTTGCTTCAGCCATTTTGTGTGTATCTTCACGTTTCTTAACAGAAGCGCCTGTGTTGTTGGAAGCGTCGATGATCTCAGCCGCCAAACGCTCTTCCATAGTCTTCTCACCGCGGTTGCGAGAGTAGTTTACGAGCCAACGTAATCCCAGAGCAGTACGTCTCTCTGGTTTAACCTCGATAGGTACTTGATAGTTAGCACCACCGACACGACGAGCTTTGACTTCCAAAACCGGCATGATATTCTTGATGGCAGCTTCGAAAACTTCCATCGGATCTTTACCCGTACGTTCTTCAATCAATTTGAATGAATTGTACAGAATGCTTTGAGCGACACCTCTTTTACCACCCAGCATAATGCGGTTAATCAAACGAGTAACCAACTTGCTATTATACAACGGATCTGGCAATACGTCTCTCTTTGTAACTGGACCTTTGCGTGGCATGGATATCCCCCTTTCTTAAATGTTTATTATTCAGATATTGTTATCTTACTTCTTAGCTTTAGGACGTTTTGCACCGTATTTAGAACGAGCTTGCATCCGGTTAGCTACACCTGCTGTATCCAAAGCACCACGAACGATATGGTAACGAACCCCTGCAAGGTCCTTTACTTTACCTCCGCGAAGTAATACAACACTGTGCTCTTGTAAGTTATGTCCGATACCCGGGATATAAGCTGTTACCTCGAGACGGTTCGTCAAACGAACACGGGCATATTTACGAAGCGCTGAGTTTGGTTTACGTGGAGTCATTGTGCCTACACGAGTGCACACACCGCGTTTTTGCGGAGCGCTCAAATTTGTAGCCTCACGCTTGAGGGCGTTATACCCTTTTTGAAGAGCGGGAGATTTAGATTTTTCGATTTTGGCTTGACGGCCTTTACGAACCAATTGGTTAATTGTTGGCATGTTGTTGCCACCCCCTTCCTGAAATGATAGTCGATTTAAGAACTCTAAGCCCACAGACCCAGGCGGTTCATAAAAAGACAAATGAAAAGTTCTTGCCGCTGGTGTTCACCCCAGTACAAAAACATTTCTGTAGCTATTGTTTTAAGACGGCTGCCATCGCAGCGCCAACTTCTATTCCGCAGGCCTTGCCCAAATTCAGCATCGTATCCACATATGTGATCTTAACACCTTGTTTGTTACAAAGCAAAACTATCCTGGAAGTAAGCCTTTGATCTCCGTCCTCTGCCACATAGACTTCTGCGGCTAGGCCCAACTCTACCGCCTTGACGGTTTGTTTGGTACCGATCTTGACCTGAGCATCCTGTAGTCCTCTATCATCAGTCATTCTCTTTACCTCCAATGAACAAGGATAACATGGCTACTCACGCACCTTAGACATTTTAGCATTATCAATAGATGGTGTCAAGAAATTCAGCAACAATTTTTATAGAAATTATACACAGCAGAACACTCATGCCACACCTATGAGTAGGTATGACATGAGCACACTACCATGATTGCTAATTTATTCAGCAGGAACCGTCTCTAAAGATTCAAGTTCGCTTTCTGCATTTGGATCACTTAGCTTAACGTTACGGTAACGGTTCATCCCAGTACCTGCAGGAATCAACTTACCGATAATAACATTTTCTTTAAGTCCAAGCAACTTATCTACTTTACCTTTGATAGCAGCGTCTGTTAGGACACGAGTAGTTTCTTGGAATGATGCAGCTGACAAGAAGGAATCAGTTTCAAGAGACGCCTTGGTAATACCGAGCAAGACTGGTTTAGCAACAGCAGGCTCTTTACCAGACAAGATAGCTTCCTTGTTAGCACCTTCGTACTCATGAATATCCGCAAATGCACCTGGCAACAGACTTGTGTCACCTGCGTCAATGATACGGATCTTCCGAAGCATTTGCTTGATCATAACTTCAATGTGCTTATCATTGATCTCAACGCCTTGGTTACGGTATACACGCTGTACTTCTTGCAGAATGTAGTTTTGTACCCCACGGATCCCTTTGATACGCAGCATTTCTTTAGGGTCAATCGAACCGTCTGTCAGCTCATCGCCGGCTTCGATTTCTTGGCCTTCGCTAACACGTAGACGTGAACCATAAGTAATGGAATAAGTCTTGGATTCTGCTTCACCTTGAACCTCGATTTCACGACGGTCTTTGGTTTCACGGATTTCCTTGATTACGCCATCGATCTCACTGATTGTAGCTTGACCTTTAGGGTTACGAGCTTCAAACAACTCCTGAATACGCGGCAAACCTTGAGTGATGTCATCACCGGCAACACCGCCGGTATGGAACGTACGCATTGTAAGCTGGGTTCCTGGTTCACCGATAGATTGTGCGGCAATAATACCAACTGCTTCACCAATCTCAACGTGTTTACCAGTTGCCAAGTTACGTCCGTAACATTTCTTACAAACACCATGACGGGCACGGCAGCTCAGTACAGAACGAATTTGCAGCTTAGTTACACCTGCGTTTACAATTGCCTCCGCTTTATCGGAGTCAATCAAATCATTGCGGTGAACAATGATTTCGCCTGTTTCTGGGTGACGGACAGTTTCGAAGCAGTAACGACCTTCAATACGGTCATACAGATCTTCGATAACTTCTTTACCATCCTGAATACGACTAACTGTGAAGCCTTTATCGGTTCCACAATCTTCTTCACGGACAATAACGTCCTGGGCAACGTCAACAAGACGACGAGTCAGATACCCTGAGTCAGCGGTACGAAGTGCGGTATCGGCAAGACCTTTACGCGCTCCGTGAGTGGAGATAAAGTACTCCAAGACGGTAAGACCTTCACGGAAGTTCGCCTTGATTGGCAATTCGAAAATCCGACCTGAAGGTGTTGCCATCAGACCACGCATACCACCCAGCTGAGTGATCTGCGATTTGTTACCACGCGCTTTAGAGTCAACCATGAGCATGATAGAGTTGAAACGGTCCATCGACTTAAGCAGGATGTTCGTAAGATCATCCTTAGTCTTCGACCAGATCTCAATAACACGGTCATACCGTTCGTCATTGGTGATCAAACCACGGCGATATTGGTTAGCAACCACATCAACCTTAGCTTCAGATTCTTTCAGGATGGTTACTTTTTCCTCAGGAACAATAACGTCCGACACGGCAACTGTAACACCAGAACGTGTGGAGTAAGTGAATCCGAGTTGTTTGATTTTATCCAAAATCATAGAAGTTTTAGTTGTGTGATAAGTTTCAAAACAACGGGCAATAATCAGACCCAGATATTCTTTACCTACAGCACTGGCTTCTGGAGCGGATTCAATCAGCTCGCGAATGTTCGCGCCTTTTTCGTAGATAAAGTATTTCTCAGGTGTGCCGTGCAGCAAGTTAGTTTTGGTTGCTTCGTTGATATAAGGGAAACTACTTGGGTAGATTTCATTAAAAATGATCTTACCGACCGTAGTAATCAACATTGCATTTTGTTGTTCTTCCGTAAAGCATGTTTTGCCAAGTGCTTTAGCCGGAATAGCAACACGAGCATGAAGTCCTGCAGTTCCGCGTTGGTAAGCTGATACAGCTTCGTTAACGGTACGCAGAATCATACCACTCCCCTTTTCTTCCTTGTTATCCATGGTCAAGTAGAAAGTACCAAGAACCATATCCTGGGAAGGTGTTACAACTGGCTTACCGTCTTTAGGGTTCAAGATATTACCGGATGCAAGCATGAGAATGCGTGCTTCCGCTTGAGCTTCTGCAGACAGAGGAACGTGCACAGCCATTTGGTCACCGTCAAAGTCGGCATTGTACGCCGTACATACGAGTGGGTGAAGACGAATAGCGTGACCTTCCACCAAAATCGGTTCAAATGCTTGAATACCGAGACGGTGAAGTGTTGGTGCGCGGTTTAGAAGTACTGGGTGTTCTCTAATTACTTCTTCGAGTACATCCCAAACTTCAGGACTTACACGTTCAACTTTACGTTTCGCGCTCTTTATGTTGTGGGCAAGACCCTTATTGACCAATTCTTTCATAACAAAAGGCTTGAACAATTCTAACGCCATTTTCTTAGGAAGTCCGCACTGATACATCTTGAGGTACGGTCCTACAACGATAACGGAACGTCCAGAGTAGTCAACCCGTTTACCGAGCAAGTTCTGGCGGAAACGTCCTTGTTTACCTTTCAGCATATGGCTGAGCGATTTAAGCGGACGGTTACCAGGACCGGTTACCGGACGTCCCCGACGGCCGTTATCGATGAGAGCATCGACAGCTTCCTGGAGCATCCGTTTTTCGTTCTGCACGATAATGTCAGGAGCACCGAGATCAAGCAGTCTTTTCAGACGGTTGTTCCGGTTAATAACACGGCGATAGAGATCATTCAAGTCGGACGTAGCAAAACGGCCACCATCCAATTGAACCATCGGACGAAGCTCCGGAGGAATAACCGGAAGAACATCCATGATCATCCAATCAGGCTTGTTGCCGGAGTTACGGAATGCTTCAATGACTTCCAGACGTTTGATCGCCCGGTTACGGCGTTGGCCTTGGGCCGTACGAAGTTCTTCTTTGAGGAATTCCAGCTCTTTATCAATGTCGATATCTTGAAGAAGCTTTTTAACAGCTTCAGCACCCATGCCGGCTTGGAAACCGTAACCGTATTTTTCACGGTAGCTACGATATTCTTTCTCGGACAGAAGTTGTTTCTTTTCCAGTGGAGTTTCACCTGGATCCGTTACAACATAAGATGCGAAATAGATAATTTCTTCAAGTGATCTTGGAGACATATCTAGTGCAAGCCCCATGCGGCTTGGGATACCTTTGAAATACCAGATATGAGATACCGGAGCAGCCAATTCAATGTGACCCATACGTTCACGACGAACTTTAGCACGGGTAACCTCAACGCCACAACGGTCGCAGACTACGCCCTTATAACGGACACGTTTGTATTTACCGCAATGACATTCCCAGTCTTTTTGTGGTCCAAAGATACGCTCACAGAAAAGACCCTCTTTTTCCGGTTTCAATGTACGATAGTTAATGGTTTCCGGTTTCTTAACTTCTCCGCGGGACCATGAACGAATCTTCTCCGGAGAAGCGAGTCCGATTTTCATAAATTCAAAATTGTTAACGTCCAACAAGGAGCAACCCTCCTTAACCTAATCCTGATTTAGTACCGCTTTGCCCTCTTCTGACTGTTACATCAAAAGAGGGCGTGCGGTCCTTTATAAAATGGAACTTTTAAGCTCCAGCTTGATTATTCTACTCCGACTTCTGAACCTTCTAAATTGAGGCTTAGTTTGTCGCCTGACGTCTCGTCCTCATCGTCCAATTCTCTCATTTCAATTTCCTGCTCGTCACCGCTAAGAATCTTAACATCCATACCCAGGGACTGCAGTTCTTTGATCAATACCTTGAACGACTCAGGAACACCTGGTTCCGGTACATTTTCACCTTTGACAATAGATTCGTACGTCTTCACGCGACCAACCACGTCATCGGATTTCACGGTCAAAATTTCTTGCAATGTATATGCAGCACCGTAAGCTTCAAGCGCCCACACTTCCATCTCCCCGAAACGCTGTCCACCAAATTGAGCTTTACCACCCAATGGTTGCTGCGTAACTAGTGAGTAAGGTCCTGTTGAACGGGCGTGAATCTTATCATCAACCATGTGCGCCAGTTTGATCATGTGCATGACACCAACAGTAACTTCACGTTCGAAGCGTTCACCTGTACGGCCATCATACAGTACAGTTTTACCATTACGCTGCATACCTGCTTCTTCCATCGTATCAAACACGTCGTACTCACGCGCTCCGTCAAATACCGGCGTTGCAATGTGAATTCCCAGACGCAATGCAGCCATACCAATATGGACCTCGAGCACCTGTCCGATGTTCATACGAGAAGGAACGCCGAGAGGGTTAAGAACAACCTGTACTGGCGTACCGTCCGGAAGGAACGGCATATCTTCTTCTGGCAGGATACGGGCAACGACACCCTTGTTACCGTGACGTCCGGCCATCTTGTCTCCCTCAGAGATCTTACGTTTCTGAGCGATGTAGACACGAACCAATTGATTTACACCAGGAGGCAGCTCATCGCCGTTCTCACGTGTAAAGACTTTAACGTCCACGATAATACCATCACTACCATGAGGAACGCGTAAAGAGGTATCCCGTACTTCACGAGCTTTCTCACCAAAGATAGCGTGCAGGAGACGTTCTTCTGCTGTCAGTTCAGTTACACCCTTAGGAGTAACCTTACCCACCAGAATGTCACCAGCGCTGATTTCCGCACCGATGCGGATGATTCCGCGCTCATCAAGATTGCGCAGAGCTTCTTCGCCGACGTTCGGAATATCGCGCGTAATTTCTTCAGGTCCCAGTTTAGTGTCGCGAGCTTCAGATTCGTATTCTTCGATATGAATCGAAGTATATACATCTTCCTTAACCAGCTTTTCACTTAACAGGATCGCATCCTCGTAGTTGTAACCTTCCCAAGTCATGAACGCAACGACTACGTTACGGCCAAGAGCAAGTTCGCCCATTTCTGTAGAAGGACCGTCTGCCAGGATATCACCCTTCTTAACAATGTCCCCTCTTTTAGCTAGAGGACGTTGGTTAATACAGGTACCTTGGTTAGAACGCATAAATTTGTGTAATTTATATTTAACGATATCGCCTTTAACTTCCTTGCCTTCGACAGTCTCAACGCGACGCAGCCAAATTTCGTTAGCTGAAGAACGTTCGATAATACCGTCATACTTGGAAACGATACATACGCCAGAATCCTTAGCGGATTTATGTTCCATTCCTGTTCCGACCAGCGGAGCTTTTGGAATTAGAAGCGGAACAGCTTGACGTTGCATGTTAGATCCCATCAGTGCGCGGTTGGAGTCATCGTTCTCAAGGAACGGAATGAGCGCCGTAGCGACAGATACAACCTGTTTAGGCGAAACGTCCATGTAATCGACACGATTACTTGGCATCGTTGTAATGTTGTCTGAGTCTTTGTTGTAACGAACGATTACCATGTCTTCTTTAAAGGTGCCATCTTCTTCGATCAACACGTTAGCCTGAGCAACTACATAATTATCTTCCTCATCAGCAGTCAGATAGTCAATTTGCTCAGTCACCTTACCAGTCTTCGGATCCACCCAACGATACGGAGCTTCAATAAAGCCGTATTCATTGATGCGGGCAAAGGTAGACAAGGAGTTGATCAACCCGATGTTTGGACCTTCCGGCGTTTCAATTGGACACATCCGACCGTAGTGACTGTGATGGACGTCACGAACTTCAAAGCCCGCGCGTTCACGTGTCAAACCACCAGGTCCGAGGGCGGACAGACGACGTTTATGCGTAAGTTCCGCAAGCGGGTTCGTCTGATCCATAAATTGAGACAGCTGGGAGCTACCGAAGAACTCTTTAATAGACGCGATGACCGGACGAATATTGATCAGAGCCTGAGGCGTAATCGCATTAGCATCCTGAATCGACATTCTTTCACGTACAACACGTTCCATCCGGGACAAACCGATACGGAACTGATTCTGCAAGAGTTCACCTACAGAACGCAGACGACGGTTACCCAAGTGGTCAATATCATCGGTATTGCCAATTCCGTGAAGCAAATTAATAAAGTAGCTGATTGAGGATATAATATCAGCTTGAGTAATATGCTTAACAGATTTGTCGATATTGCCGTTAGCGATCAGCTTAATAACCCGGCCTTCTTCAATTGGCGAGAATACGTCAATTGTTTGAAGAGGAATATCTTCGCTGTCCATAACTCCACCAGTAACACGGTAGTTTTTAAAGGCAACATTCTTTTCGAAATATGGAATCAATTCATCAAGCAGTCTACGATCGACCATTTGGCCGGATTCTGCCAGGATTTCTCCAGTAGAGTCGTCAACCAAAGGCTGAGCAAGACGTTGATTGAAAAGACGGTTCTTAATGTGTAGCTTTTTATTGATTTTGTAACGGCCTACATTAGCTAGGTCGTAGCGTTTTGGATCAAAGAAACGCGCAACCAGCAAACTTTTGGCATTGTCTAGTGTCGGCGGTTCGCCCGGACGCAAACGCTCATAAATTTCAATAAGCGCCTTCTCCGTGGAGTCCGTGTTGTCTTTATCCAGCGTATTGCGAATATATTCATCATTGCCAAGCAATTCCAGAATTTCGGCATCACTACCGAAACCGAGAGCACGCAAAAGTACGGTAACAGGAATTTTACGAGTCCGATCGATACGAACATACATAATGTCCTTAGCATCGGTTTCAAGTTCCAACCAGGCTCCGCGGTTCGGGATTACTGTGGCGGTGTAGGTTTTTTTGCCGTTCTTATCCACTTTTGTGCTGAAATAGACGCTTGGAGAGCGAACCAACTGGCTGACAATAACCCGTTCCGCACCATTAATAATAAAAGTGCCGGTCTCCGTCATCAGCGGGAAATCTCCCATGAACACTTCCTGCTCTTTAACCTCACCGGTCTCTTTATTAATGAGCCGCACCTTTACACGCAGAGGAGCCGCATACGTTACGTCCCGCTCTTTAGCGTCGTCAACCGTATATTTCGGTTCACCCAGGCTGTAATCAATGAACTCTAGTACCAAATTACCTGTGAAATCCTGGATCGGCGAGATGTCCTGAAACATTTCCCGCAATCCTTCCTCCAAAAACCAATCATAAGATTTTTGTTGGATCTCGATCAGGTTCGGGACCTCGAGTACCTCGTTAATTCTCGCATAGCTCCGCCGAGTGCGTCGACCATACTGAACAAGATGTCCTGCCAACTTTACTCACCCCTCATGTCTACTCACTTAAAAATTGATTGCGAACCCTTGTTTGGAACCGTATAATGGAACCATACTACAAGGATTCAGTCATAAATAAAAGAAAAGCCCTTATCGAAATCTTCGAAAAAAGAGCGCATTTATCCATGACCAAAATACTCCTTATCAAGTAGATTTGCCCAAAACGTACATATTATACGTCACCAAGCAATAGTTTATGCGCTATTATCTATTACCACGCAGCATTTGCTACGTTAGAGCATAGACAACCAACTCGCAAAAACTTGCCGTGCGGCATGCGCTAGCCGGGCGACAATATATTGCTTGACATTTCAGCAAACTAAAGACATGGAGCCTATCTTAATACTGACATTTTATAATAATACCATTATCACTATCACATGTCAATAACCTATTGTATTTTATTTTTGCGCTTTAATAATACGATAGCCTTTGTCTTTCCCCACTTCTTCCACCATTGAGAACAAGCTTTCTAGTTTTGCCACTGCGGATGGAGCGCCCTGCTTCTTCTGAATCACAATCCACAGATAGCCACCCTCATTTAAATGTTCATACGCATCTTCAAAAATCTTATGCACTACAGCTTTTCCTGCACGAATCGGAGGATTAGTTAGAATCACATCGAACTTCTGCTGCTCATTCAATGCGCCGAGCACATCGCTTTCCATTATCGTAACATTCCGGATTCCATTGTGCTGAGCATTCTCACGCGCCAGTTCTACCGCACGACTGTTAATATCAATCATGGTTACATGTCCTTTGGGAGCTAGGTATGCTGCACTTAATCCAATCGGCCCATAACCACAACCTACATCAAGCACCGCTGAACCGTCCGGAATTATCATAGCTTCAATAAGAACTCGGCTACCGTAATCGATGTCCCCTTTAGAGAATACACCGGCATCGCTCGTAAAACGAAAGCTTTTGCCTCTTAGTACGGTATCAATGCTACGTCTGTCATGACGTACTTCCGGCTGCTGCGAATAATAATGTTGCGACATCTCTTTCCTCCCTTTCCTATTATGTTAGCAGTTGGTATATACGCCCTACTAACTCTATTTATAAAACAAACCCCTTGAACAAGTTCAAGGGGTTTTCAGTAATAGAAGGAATTACTTCACTTCTACAGCTGCGCCTGCTTCTTCCAATTTTGCTTTAGTAGCTTCGGCTTCGTCTTTGCTTACTTTTTCTTTGATTGCTTTTGGTGCGTTGTCTACAAGATCTTTAGCTTCTTTCAAGCCAAGACCAGTGATTTCGCGAACGATTTTGATAACGTTGATTTTGGAAGCGCCAGCGCCTGTCAAAATTACGTCAAATTCGGATTGCTCTTCAGCTACTGCTGCTACTGCACCGCCAGCTGCTACTGGAGCTGCTGCAGTTACGCCGAATTCTTCTTCAATTGCTTTAACCAGGTCGTTCAGTTCCAATACGCTCATGCCTTTAATTGCTTCCAAGATTGCTTCTTTACTCATGATTGAACCTCCATTTTATATTTAAATTTATTTGTGGTATTGATTATGCTGCAAGAGTCAAAGGCTTACGCGCTTTGTTCTTCTTTTTCAGCAACAGCTTTAACTGCAAGCGCGAAGTTGCGCATTGGAGCTTGAAGTACGCTAAGCAGCATGGACAGCAAACCATCGCGGGATGGAAGCTCAGCCAGTGCTTTCAGTTGTTCCGCGTCAATGACACGACCTTCAACTACGCCGCCTTTCAATTTCAAAGCGTCGTTTTTCTTGGCGAAATCGTTCAAAATTTTAGCTGGTGCTACTGCATCAGTTGTGCTGAATGCGATAGCTGTTGGACCAGTCAAAACTTCATCCAATTCACTCAACTCAGCCGCAGCAGTTGCGCGACGCAGCAATGTGTTCTTCAGGACTTGAAACTCAACGCCAGCTTCACGAAGTTGCTTACGCAGTTCAGTCACTTGGGAAACGTTCAATCCACGGTAGTCAGCTACAACAGTCGAAAGACTGTTTTGCAGTTTTGCAGTAACGACGTCAACCGCGTCTTGTTTTGCTTGAATTACTTTTGCATTTGCCAATGTATACACCTCCTGAAAATTTATGTGTCGGCGTTCTTTCCAAGGAAAGCTTCACCGCTCCTACGCAGGCAGTAGAAAAGCCTCCGCAGAATCACGAAGGCTTGATAAAACGAAAGTTATACGAGCGAGCTCGTTACTTCTTGTTTCTATCACAACACCTCGGTAGGAAATTAAGCACTAAGGCACCTACTGTCTACGGTAAGCATATTCAAGGTTAAGATTGATACCTTAAGTTTCACAACTGTTATAGATTATCAAAATTGACTCAAAGAGTCAACCCTTAATTATCTGAAGACGGTTGTGTTCACACGAGCGCTAGGTCCCATTGTGGAAGAAATCGAGATGCCTTTAAGGTATACACCTTTAGCAGCAGCTGGTTTCGCACGGTTCAAAGCGTCGATAAGAGCTTTAAGGTTATCGTTCAATTGTGCAGCATCAAAGGACACTTTGCCGATTGGCGCGTGAATTTGACCTGCTTTGTCGAGACGGTATTCGATTTTACCGGCTTTGATTTCTTGCACAGCCTTGGAAACATCGAATGTAACTGTGCCAGCTTTAGGGTTAGGCATAAGACCTTTACCACCAAGCAGACGACCCAGTTTACCGACTTCACTCATCATATCAGGTGTAGCTACGCAGACATCAAATTCAAACCAGCCTTGTTGAATTTTGTTGATCATGTCTTGATCACCAACAAAATCAGCGCCAGCAGCTTCAGCCTCTTTCGCTTTTTCACCTTTTGCAAATACAAGCACGCGTTGTGTTTTACCAGTGCCGTGAGGCAGGACAACAACACCACGAACTGCTTGGTCTTGTTTACGTGGGTCTACACCCAGACGAACTGCTGCTTCAACGGTTTCGTCGAACTTAGCAGTCGCTGCCTTTTTCACAAGCTCTACAGCTTCTGAAGGCTCGTAAGTTGCTTCGCTGTTGATCAGCTTAGCAGCTTCTTGGTATTTCTTACCATGTTTAGCCATGAAAATGTTCCTCCTTTGTGGTGTTAGCGGAAATTCCTCCCACATACTTGCGGGTCACGAATGACCGATTCTTCGAAAACTACTAGTCTTCGATTGTGATACCCATACTGCGGGCAGTACCTTCAACCATACGCATTGCAGCTTCAACAGTTGCAGCGTTAAGGTCAGGCATTTTTGTTTCAGCAATTTCACGTACCGCAGCGCGGCCGATTTTTGCTACTTTTTTCTTGTTTGGTTCGCCGGATCCTTTTTCTACTTTAGCAGCGATGCGAAGCAGAACAGCAGCCGGAGGAGTTTTAGTGATGAAAGTAAAGGAACGGTCTTCAAATACTGTAATTTCAACCGGAATGATCAAGCCAGCCTGGTCGGCAGTACGAGCATTAAATTCCTTACAGAATGCCATGATGTTGACACCTGCTTGACCTAACGCCGGACCTACTGGAGGCGCTGGATTCGCTTTCCCTGCAGGAATCTGCAGTTTCACCATTTTAATAACTTTTTTAGCCATGAGTGACACCTCCTTGCAAAAATAGTGGTCTTCGAACGCCAATAGCGCTCTCCCACAAGAAACCCTAGCTTATGTTATATTTTCTCCACTTGAGTGAAATCCAACTCTAGCGGGGTTTCCCGTCCAAACATGTTAACATGCACTTTGATCTTGCTCTTGTCAGCCAAAATTTCTTCCACGGAGCCCACAAAATTCGCAAACGGACCAACCATAATACGTACGGATTCCTTGATTTCGAAATCAATCTTCGCTTTAGGTTCAACCATGCCCATATGCTTCAGAATTTGTTCTACCTCTTCCGGAAGCAAAGCTGTTGGTTTAGACCCTGAGCCTGTCGAACCAACAAATCCAGTAACGCCCGGAGTATTGCGGACAACATACCAGGAATCATCAGTCTGAACCATTTCCACCAAAACATATCCGGGGTAAACTTTACGCATAACGGTTTTTTTCTTACCGTCTTTGTTTACGATTTCTTCTTCCATAGGAACAAGAACGCGGAATATTTTGTCTTCCATGCCCATGGACTCAACGCGCTTTTCCAAATTGGCTTTGACCTTATTCTCATACCCAGAATAGGTATGAACGACATACCATCTTTTTTCCATATCAAGCCACCTGGGACCTCTCTAAATAATCGCTTCAATCACAGCGGAAATACCGATGTCCAGAACCCAGAAGTAAATAGCGACAACTACAATCGTACCGAGAACGATCAATGTATAGTTGGTCAATTCTTTACGACTTGGCCAGCGAACCTTTTTGAGTTCACTCCAGCTCTCAGTGAAAAAGGAAAACATAGACTTGAAACTACGTTTCATGCCGACTACACCTCCACAGACTATCTGGTTTCGCGATGAGGAGTTTGCGAGTTACAATACTTGCAAAATTTCTTCATCTCCATGCGGTCGGGGTGATTTCGCTTGTTTTTGGTAGTCGCATAGTTTCTTTGTTTGCAACTTGTACAAGCCAAAGTGATAATTACCCGCATGATGTGCACCTCCCGAGACGTCCTTCTAATTCACATTAGAAGACGCAAATATTGATCCTAAAAAAAAGCCGCGAATTTAGGCCTACCTAAAACACTTTAGCATAATGTCAAGGTCTGTGTCAACGAAAGAATTCCGTTCTGCACTGGGTAATTCCGGGTTTAGTAGTCATATGGCCGTACCCTGTCTTTGGGTCTATCTCTTCCTCACACTTCGCTGTCTTCCTTACCATTATGGGGTATTCCGTCTGTGTATAAACCTACCTTCAACGGCAACGACTAAAATCGGCTCAAATAGTAATTTATGGTGCAAGCACCTAATTCTATCCGAGTGATTTCAAAAAGACTAAAAAAAAGAACTCGATGTCCGAGCCCTCTCTTGTTCATTATATCATCAATTGTCACGTACTTCTAGATATCTTTCTAATTTCCTTTTTACTCGTTGTAGAGCGTTATCAATAGACTTTACATGCCGTTTAAGATCTTCAGCAATCTCTTGATAGGATCTTCCGTCTAAATACAACATCAGAACCTTGCGCTCCAAGTCACTTAGAATCTCCGCCATCTTATCTTCAAGACCAATGAATTCTTCTTGATTAATAATTAGCTCTTCTGGATCTAGAACCTGTGTTCCACAAATGACATCCATAAGTGTTCTATCAGAATCTTCGTCATAAATGGGCTTGTCCAAGGAAACATAAGAGTTCAGCGGAATATGTTTCTGACGAGTGGCCGTCTTAATAGCCGTTATAATCTGTCGTGTAATGCAGAGCTCAGCAAAAGCCTTGAATGAAGAGAGCTTGTCACCTTTAAAGTCACGAATAGCCTTGTATAGACCAATCATTCCTTCTTGTACAATATCTTCACGGTCTGCCCCGATCAAGAAATAAGAGCGGGCTTTAGCACGTACAAAGTTACGGTATTTATTAATCAAGTGTTCTAATGCGCCACTGTCGCCACCACGGAAAGCCTCGACAATATCTTCATCACTTATGAAATCATACTCAGACAGCATTATTTCCTTGAGGTCGACACTCACCAAGAATCCCCCCGGCTGCAACGCAAGACACATCGTTACTTCGCGAAATATAGGATCAGTATATATTATGTTACCTTCCACCGTCAACCGGAGTTTGTCCAAAATCAATCTAGAATAGCATAAATTGGAATAAAATATTTCCTGATTCTTCCTCGATCTCACTGTCTGCGCCATTTTTCCAACTTACTGCGCACATCGGGAGGCAGTTTGTCTTCCAAAGAATGACGAGTAGAACTGACACCGCCAGGTTCAATAGCTTTTTTTACTTGTTTCTGATTCTCTTCAATTTCCAGATGCAATTCCCTTGCCGAAATTCGCAATGCACCTTGTGCAAAAATAATATGCTGCTCTATAAAATCACTCGTAGCCACATAGATCTGCCGGCGCCGATTGCTATATTCCCCAACCAGTCGCTCAATGCATTCATCTGCGGTTTCTTTTTCCTTGGTGAAGTACACCTGGACCTTACCCTGGACAAAAGACCTTCCCAACCCCGGAACACGGTATGCATCAAAAACAGCAATAACTCTTCGTCCAGAGAAAGCCTGGTAATCTGCCAGCAAATCCATCAAGCGGTCGCGTGCTTCCTGCATACCAATCTGGGACAGTGCCACAAGTTCCGGCCAGCCACCGATCATGTTATATCCATCCACAAGCAGCACATCGCGCCAGTCGGCCATAGCTATCCCTGCTGTTGCCGGCGGCGTATCACTTCATACATAATGACTCCTGCGGCGACAGAGGCATTTAATGAATTGATCTTTCCGGCCATCGGCAGCTTAAGAAGTACATCACATTTTTCACGAATCAGGCGTCCCATTCCTTTATTCTCATTGCCAATTACAACAGCTACCGGACCCGTGAAAATATCGGATTGGTATAGATTCTGATCGGTATCCACGTCTGTTCCTACTACCCAGACTCCCTGTTCTTTTAGACGGTCAATGGTCTGACCCAGGTTTGTAACCCGGGCAACCGGAACATACTCCACAGCACCCGCGGATGTTTTGGACACGGTCGCAGTTATCTGAGCCGAACGGCGTTTAGGTACGATTACCCCATGTACTCCAGTACAATCCGCCGTCCGCAGAATCGAGCCCAGGTTATGAGGATCTTCAATTTCATCAAGCAAAATAAGGAATGCCGGTTCTCCTTTGGCTTCTGCTATAGCTAACAGATCATCCACTTCAACATAGGCAAATGGTGCTGCTTGTGCAACCACCCCTTGATGCTGCACGCCTGGTGCCAATTGATCCAGCTTACGCTTGTCCACATGCTGAATGACAATTCCCGCTTTCCGGGCTTCGGCAACGATGGGTGCTGTCAGATGCTTCTGGGCTGTCTCTGCAATCCAAATTTTATTTAATGTACGACCAGCACGAAGCGCTTCAAGCACAGAATGCTTCCCTGCCAATATTTCCTCTTCAGTCTTCAATTCTTCTTCCATGTTCACTTCTCCTATTTTCTATTTCACCAAAGCCTATCACGGCTGTTTCAACATAAACTGTATACCCTTGTGCACAATTTCTTCTATTCTCTCCTGTTGTCCTGTGTAGTACAAGTGACCAATCAAGCACTCAAAAGCTGTAGCATGACGGTATTCAAGCACATCCGCATTCTTAGGAACACTTCCCGATTTCGCATTTCTTCCCTGACGGGCGACATCCTTCTCCTCTTCCGTGAGACTAGGCTCCAAAAAGTTCAGAATTGCACACTGTGCTTTAGCGGATACCAGCCCTGTAGCAGAACGATGCAAATGGTTCGGACGCAAATTCGGAAGAGATACTAAATACTGGCGAACAGCCACCTCATAAATAGCATCTCCTACATAAGCTAGAACAATAGGCGAAAGTAGTCGCGCAGGTTTGGAAGGCTCATAAGGAAACCATCCGTTATCAAACTTGCGTTCCTCACTCATTTACGACGCCACCGCATTCCTTGTGGAGTATCCTCAAGCAATATGCCCAAGCGGCCTAATTCATCACGGATCTCGTCAGACCGGCTCCAATTCTTATTCTTACGAGCTTCAACCCGCTCGGCGATCAACCGTTCAACTTCTTCACTTGCAATTTCCTCTTCCAGTTCAGGCGTCAATCGCAGCACAGCATTCATTTCGCCAAAAGCTTGCAGTAATGCAGCAAAATCAGCAGGAGCAGCCTCGTTATTCGCAAGCGTATGGTTTGCCAGGCTCACCCAATCGAACATAGCCGTGATCGCATCAGGCGTATTAAAGTCATCCTGCATTCTAGCATGGAAATTGGCCACTATAGCTGACAGCTTATCATTAATCTCTGAGTTGACCTCACCTTGAGCACCATCAGCAGCGAGTTCAAGCCGATGTTTAACGTTACTCTCTGCAAGCGTGATCCGTTCAACGCTCTTTTCGGCGGAAGTCATAGATTCCTCTGAGAAATTCAGCGGGTTACGGTAATGGGTCGATAGCATGAAATAGCGGATAGCTCCTGCTTTAAAACGCTCACGGATGTCTTTTACAAGCCAGCCATTACCGAGCGATTTCGACATTTTCTCGTCACCGATGTTGATGAATCCATTATGCATCCAGTAATTAGAGAGTGGTTTACCAGTCAGAGCTTCGGTCTGAGCGCATTCACATTCATGATGCGGGAACTGCAAATCTTGTCCACCACCATGGATATCAATCGTATCTCCCAAGAACTCTCGCGCCATAGCCGAGCATTCAATATGCCAGCCGGGACGTCCGTCTCCCCAAGGGCTACTCCAGTGCACTTCACCAGGTTTGGCTGCTTTCCAAAGCACAAAATCCTCCGGTTTTTCCTTACGTGAGTCCACCTCAACACGGATACCAAACTGCAGCTCATCCAGATTCTGACGAGATAATTTACCGTAGTCTTCAAATTTTGAAGTGCGGTAATATACATCGCCGCCGCTTTCGTATGCGTATCCTTTTTCCTCAAGCTCTTTAATAAATCCAATGATCAGCTCCATGCTTTCCGTTACACGGGGATTCAAGGTTGCCGGTTTAACACCAAGCCCTTCCAGGTCGTCACGGTAAGCAGCAATGAAAGTTTCCGCTACCTCTGCTACAGTAGTGTTCATTTCTTCGGCTTTGCGAATCAGTTTATCATCGACATCCGTGAAATTCGTAACATACCGCACCTCATTACCTAACTGCTCCAAGTAATTCCGGACCATATCAAAAACAATTATAGGTCTAGCATTTCCGATATGCATATATCCATAAACGGTTGGACCACACACATACATCTTAACTTTGCCCGGCTCCTGGGGCACAAACTGCTCCTTGCTGCGTGTCATTGTGTTATATATTTGTAAAGCCATCCTTATTCCAGCCCTTTCTGTTCTTCCGGATTCCTTAATACCGGGATGCTTAAATTTCGTAGTCACCAATATACTGCTGAGCTTCTGCTATCCGCTGTGCGGTTTTTTGTTTATCTTCTGCGCCAAGCTTTTCCCTAATTTCTTCGATTTCTTTCTGCAAAAACCGCAGTGAATCGACAAGCGGGTCAGGCATCTTCGTATGATCGAGCCGATCGGATACCCGTTCTCCATTACGTTTTACCACACGACCTGGATTCCCTACTACTGTACTGTTGTTAGGCACTTCACGCAACACAACTGCATTCGAACCTATATTTGAATTGTCACCAATACGAAAAGATCCTAAAACCTTCGCACCGGAACCAATAACTACATTGTTGCCGACCGTGGGATGTCGCTTACCTTTTTCTTTTCCTGTTCCTCCAAGCGTAACCCCTTGATAGATTATAACATCATCACCGATTTCGCAGGTTTCTCCAATAACAATCCCCATACCATGGTCGATAAACAGCCTATTTCCGATGACAGCTCCAGGATGGATCTCAACACCAGTCATAAATCTGCTAAACTGCGAAACCATACGAGCCATTGTATACCAGCGGCGTTTGAAAAAAGAGTGGGCGATCCGGTGACCCCAAATGGCGTGCAAGCCGGCATATGTGAAGACAACCTCGAACCAGCTGCGGGCAGCAGGATCGTTATCAAATACCGCCCGAATGTCCGACTTAATATGCTTAAACATCACGGTTCCTCTCTTCTTAACTTCCTTATCTCCTGTTTACAGGTACACAAGAAAGGTATTGTCTCCAGGCCCATCATCCTTATCATACATATGCGGTGAGTGTTCGCTTGGTTTGTTATCTCGTAGAAATATAAGACAAAGAGTATTGTATGAAAATTATTTTTGCTTATATTTAGACAAAAAACGCCCCTGCAGCATAATGCTGCAGAGACGTTTAACCGCGGTTCCACTCTGCTTGAACGAATCAAATGAGCCGCTATTGTAACAAACGGCAGAATTTCTTCGTTCCACTTGGCATCATTAACGGCGACGTTCCCGGCGCGATCTAATGAGCCTTAAAAAGGTCATTCAACCGTGCAGCTCACAGGCGCATGTTCTGCCCCGGACAAATGAATAACTCCCAGCCCGAAAGGGTGTCCCTTTCTCGGTTATTCTCTCTGGCAATTGTCTTCAATGGACGTACTTCTCCTGATCACAGCTATTATCATATAATTCTATCTTAGCGCAAAAGACAAGATACTGACAAGGGGGTTTAGTCGTATGAAATACGACCTTAAGCGCCCTTAATTTGTGATTTCAAACGTTCTATGACCCGGTTTTTGCCGAGCAAAGCAATGGTTATATTAAGATCACGTCCGTGCGTTTGTCCGGTCAGAGCCACACGAATTGGCATAAAGAGTGCTTTGCCCTTATGACCTGTTTCTTTCTGTACTTCCTTAATCAGAACAGCCATGTTGCTTGCACTGAAATCCTGACAGGCTTCAACCTTAGCCAGAAAAGCAGACAATACCTCAGGAACTTGGCTTTCAGCCAGAACCTGCGCTGCTTCCGTCTCTAACTCTAGGTGACTGCGGAAGAACAGTTCCGATAGCGCCACGATGTCAGAAGCTGCAGTCATCTGCTCTTGATACAACGCGACAAGGCTTTCCGCCCATGCTTGTTGCTCTTCATTCAGCTCAGCAGGTATTTTACCCGCTTTTTGCAAATGTGGAATAGCTAGTGCAGAGATCCGTTTAGGATCAGCATGTTTAATATAATGATTATTCAGATGCGCCAGCTTGTTTTTATCGAACACAGCCGGGCTTTTGGACAAACGGTCCGCATCAAAAATAGAAATAAGTTCTTCTTTACTGAAGATCTCTTCTTCTCCCTCTGGAGACCAGCCAAGCAGAGAAATGAAGTTAACCAGAGCCTCAGGCAAGTAACCCAATTCATCATATTGCTCGATAAACTGAATAACGGATTCATCCCGTTTGCTGAGCTTCTTGTGGTTGTCGCCAACAATAAGCGTCATGTGACCAAATAAAGGTGGCTCCCAGCCAAGCGCTTCATAGATCATAAGCTGGCGGGGTGTGTTGGAAATATGGTCTTCTCCACGCAATACGTGGGTAATAGCCATCAGATGATCGTCAACAGCTACCGCGAAGTTATAGGTCGGAATTCCGTCCTTCTTCACAATAACAAAGTCACCCATTTCTTTTGTGTCAAAAGAAATACTGCCTTTTACGAGATCATCAAACGCATACGTACGATCTTCTGGCACACGGAAGCGAATGCTAGCCACTCGTCCCTCAGCTTCAAAAGCTAAACGTTGCTCTTCAGTCAGATCACGGTGTTTGCCAGAATAACGAGGCGTTTCTCCGCGGGCAGTCTGTTCTTCACGTTCCGCTTCCAGCTCTTCCTCTGTGCAATAGCAGCGGTAAGCCAAACCTCTGTCCAGCAAATCCTGCCAATGTACACGATATAAGTCAAGACGTTCTGTCTGACGATAAGGTCCGTACTCTCCGCCCACATCAACGCTCTCATCCCAATCCATACCCAGCCATTTCAAATACTTAAGCTGGCTCTCTTCACCACCAGCAACATTGCGCTTTACGTCTGTATCTTCAATTCTGATAATGAATTTACCGCCTTTATTACGGGCGAACAGATAGTTAAACAGCGCCGTTCTGGCGTTACCTATATGTAAATGTCCCGTAGGGCTCGGTGCGTAACGCACCCGGACTTCATCCGTCATTGTATTCCCTCCGCTTCATATGGTTGAACTTAATTTACTACTTAGACCATCTCAAGATGATATCACATCTTGGAGTAGACAGACAATAGATTGTGCGGCAATTCCTTCGCCGCGTCCGGCAAAACCAAGCTGCTCAGTTGTAGTAGCTTTAACATTCACCTTGGACGGGTCGGCATTAAGCGCACGTGCGATAATCTCGGTCATTTGTGGAATGTACGGAGCCATCTTAGGCTTTTGGGCGATAATCGTTGAATCGATATTTCCCAGCTTATATCCTCGCTCACGAGCAAGTGCCCATACCTCTTCTAATAACTTCAAGCTATCTGCGTCCTTAAAAGCTGGATCCGTATCTGGAAAATGTCTGCCAATATCACCTAGTCCAAGTGCGCCTAGAATCGCGTCACTAACTGCATGCAGCAGCACATCTGCATCGGAATGCCCAAGCAATCCTTTTTCGTAAGGAATCGTAACTCCCCCAATAATACAAGGCCTGCCCTCTACCAGCTGATGCACATCAAATCCTTGTCCTACAGCGATCATGATTGTCCCTCTCCCCTGTTTCTTTCTGTGAATTCTGCATAATCCAAATCATCAGGTGTCGTAATCTTAATATTTCTGTAGCTTCCCTCTACCACAGAAACCGGAATCCCCGCACGCTCCGCCAAGCTGGAGTCATCGGTGCCCAGAAAGCCATCCCGCTCTGCCGCTGCATAAGCCTCCAGCAAATCAGAAAGACGAAAAGTCTGCGGGGTTTGAATCGCCCACAGACTTCGCCGATCCGGCGTAGACAGTACTTGTCCTTCATTATCCACCTGTTTGATCGTATCCTTGACGGGTACAGCAAGAACCGAAGCACCCATCTGCTTCGCTCGTTCGTAGCAAGCCTCAATTTCATTTGGCTGTACAAACGGACGAACACCATCATGTACCATTACCCACTGTGTCGTAAGTTTCAACAACCCTTTATGTACGGAATGCTGACGCTCAGATCCACCAGTTACTATAGCCTTAACCTTGTCCAGCTTATAGAGCTGTATCCATTCCCGGCAGCGTTTAATATCCTCTTCACCGGTTACGAGCACGATTTCAGAGATCAATTCGTGCTGCTGGAATACCTCCAGCGTATGAACGATAATCGGCTTCCCCTGCAGTAACAAATATTGCTTGCTCTCCGCAGTTCCCATTCGCGTTCCTCTGCCTGCCGCCACAATGACGACGCCCACACTGTTTGACATTAATCTGGCTCCTGTCTTTCACGTATAATCCCATCATAACGTGTTTGGCGGGCATTTCCAACCCATAGGACAGTCCCCATACACTTTATCTTCACTTATTGCGCTTTTTCCAAAAGTTTTGGCTTAGCAAATATCATTCGGCCAGCCGAAGTTTGCAGCACGCTAGTGACCAGAACCTCCATCGTAGTCCCGATATATTCACGTCCGCCTTCTACAACAATCATCGTTCCATCGTCTAAGTAGGCTACCCCTTGCCCATGTTCTTTGCCATCCTTAATGACCTGAACTACGATTTCCTCACCAGGCAGCACTACAGGCTTCACAGCATTCGCCAGATCGTTAATATTCAGAACGGAAACACCCTGCAATTCGCAAACCTTATTTAAGTTGAAATCATTAGTGACTACTTTACCTTGCAGTACCTTCGCTAACTTCACTAACTTACTGTCAACCTCAGAGATTTCTTCAAAATCCCCCTCATAGATCAATACCTTCACATCAAGCTCTTTTTGAATTTTATTGAGTATATCAAGCCCACGCCGTCCCCGGTTCCGCTTCAACAAATCCGAAGAATCAGCAATATGCTGGAGCTCTTCAAGCACGAATTCAGGTATGACAATGGTTCCCTCAATAAATCCCGTCTTACAAATGTCAGCGATTCTTCCATCGATAATAACACTTGTGTCGAGGATTTTATGTTCCTCAAGCCCGCGGCCTTCCGGCTCAGCCGCTTGGCCCCAGCGTCCAGATGTCCACAGCGCAGCAAGCTCCTCTTTTTTCTCCAAACCGATCCGCAGCCCCAGATATCCAAAAGCTAACGTAGCTGGCACTTGCAGCAGCTGCCCAGCTTTCCCAAGCCAGATCATTGCAGGGTATAACAGGAGAGATAACAGAAGCCCCCCTGTAAGCCCAGCTGCACTTGCAGCTAATTCATTCATTGGAATACGCGAACAGTAGTGAACCGCCTCCCGCAGTTTTGAACCTCCCCATTCCGCGCATAAAGACCCCGCAAACAAAAAAATAATGGCACCCAGCACCGTAAATAAAATGCTTCCTTCTACAGGTAAGCTTTCACCCAGCTTTTCCATCCCCTTGGGGAATCCTCTTTCGAGCGCATGGTATAGCGAAAAACCTGACCAAGCACCACATATTAAGGCAAAAGACAAAATCACTTTTTTCCACATAACCTAACGCACCTCCTTTTTATTCATCCTAAATGGATCTATTCCTCACCAGTATGTTCCAATTTTCAAGACGATAAACTTGGATTAGTGCTGGAAATGCAAAAAGGCCTTGCCATCCCCTAGGGAAGACAAAACCTTTGGTCATAATTTATTCAGCTACCTTACCTTATGGACCGATTAACCGTTCTTGGAATGATACACTTTATCCTCTGAACGGCTACGACGACGATGACGGCGTCTGGCTGTCAACCGATCAATATTTTGCTTAAAACCGTATAATGCATAAATTCCAAGTAAGACAAAGATCAGCTTAGCGATTTGCTCTGGGAACACAACAGCTACAGCCACTGCAACAACAATAACCACTGGCGCTCCAACCACCGCTTTTTTCGGCAATCCAATCTTTTTGAAATTAGGATATTTAACAGTGCTGACCATCAAATAGGATAAGAGCAGTGTAGCAACGATCATAAACGGAGCCGAAACATCTTTATTAAAAAGAGCTAATGTGGCCAGTACACCACCTGCAGCAGGAATTGGCAAACCGATAAAATAACCCGGAACCCCCGGACGAACATTAAAACGGGCTAAGCGCAAAGCACCAAACACCGGAAAAATCGCAGTTACTGTCCAGCCTAATGCAGAGTTCAAATCCTGCAGGCTTGAGACGTACAAAATAACGGCCGGTGCGACTCCGAAAGAAACGACATCAGATAAGGAGTCCAACTCCTTGCCAAATTCGCTTTCGCATTTTAGAGCGCGAGCTACTCGACCATCTAAGCCGTCTAACAGCATAGCAATAATAACCATGATAGCGGCCATGCTAATCTTACCGTCAAACGCCATCATGATACCAAACATTCCGAGCATCAAATTACCTATCGTAAAAAGACTCGGAATTGATTTTTGTATCATTTCTTCACCTCAATTTTCTAACTTTGGCCTTTAACGTCCCCAATATTACGTGATTGTATGTTATTTACATTTGCCTGTCAATAAGAACTTGCTTCTGTAAACGTTTGAGCCCATCCTGAATATTACGGGCCCGCACCTCCCCAATTCCGTCCACTTCATCCAATTCAGCTATGCTTGCGGACATCAAATTAGGCAGCATTTCAAACCGCTCCACCAGATTGTGAATGATCACATTCGGAAGCCGCGGAATTTTGTTAAGCAGGCGATAACCACGTGGAGTCACCACTTCTTCAGAGGTAATTGCCGTAGAGGAATAACCCAGTATACGGGCAATATGGTTATCATCCATCAGATCATCATCGCTTATCCGTTTGAGACCGGCGATAATTTCACGGATTTTATCTTCCTGCTCTTCCTTAGCATAGTCTCTGTATAGAAGCCATGCTTCTTCCTCTGTATTTCCAACCAGTTCTTCCATCTGCATGCTGATCAGGCGTCCTTCGTTGCCCAATTCGTTGATATAGCGTTTGATCTCCATTTTTATGCGCAAAACCATCTCTACACGCTGGATAACGCCCACTACTTCAGCAACGGTAACAATGCCCTCATATTCTGAAGCTGACAAATTCGTCAGTCCTTGCGTGAGCACTGCTTTATACTTCTCGAGTGTCTGAATCGCTTGGTTAGCCTTTGCCAAAATAGCCCCGATCTCTTTGAGTGCATAACGTATCGAGCCTTGATAAAGCGTGATGATATTGCGGCGTTGTGAAATGGAAACCACCAGCTTACCCGTTTGCTTCGCTACCCGCTCCGCGGTGCGGTGACGGATCCCCGTCTCGATGGATGAGATAGAGGAATCCGGTATAAGTTGTGTATTAGCATACAATATACGCTTTAAATCCTCACTTAGAATAATAGCTCCGTCCATTTTAGCTAGCTCATATAAATAATTGGGCGAAAAATCGCAGTTAATGGAGAATCCGCCATCCACTACGTCCATCACCTCAGGACTGTACCCTACGACAATAAGTGCCCCTGTCTTAGCGCGCAGCACATTCTCCAAACCTTCCCGAAAAGGTGTACCCGGTGCCGCCAGTCTGAGCAGATCATTCATATTCTCTAATTGGTTATATTCTTTCATATCCCTGTGCCCCCTAATCTAACGCGACCGATAGTGCATCTGCTACGGTACTGACGCCAATAATCTGGATATCTTGCGGGTGCTTCCATCCCTTCATGCTCTTTTCAGGCATAATCACCCGCCGGAAGCCAAGCTTTGCGGCCTCCTTAACGCGCATTTCCGCGCGCGAAACGCCTCTTACCTCACCGGTAAGTCCTACTTCTCCGAAGAAAACGTCGTAAGGTTTTGTTGAAATATCACGAAAACTGGAGGCGATACTAATAGCTACAGCTAGATCAATCGCCGGTTCATCCAGCTTTACTCCCCCGGCAACATTCAGGTATGCATCCTGATTTTGCAGGAACATGCCCATCCGTTTCTCGAGTACAGCGATAATAAGTGCCATCCGCTGGTGATCCATGCCTGTGCACATTCGCCGTGGGGAAGGGAAGTGGGTGGCAGCAACAAGTGCCTGAAGTTCTACAAGCACAGGTCTAGTTCCCTCCATACTTGCCACCACAGTAGAACCAGCCACGCCAAGCGGACGTTCCGATAAAAAGAGCTCCGATGGATTCTCTACTTCGGTAAGCCCCGCTTCACCCATTTCGAAAATGCCGATTTCATTCGTAGAGCCAAAGCGGTTTTTTACAGCCCGCAAAAGTCTATACGTATGATGCCGCTCACCCTCAAAATACAGCACGCAGTCCACCATATGTTCAAGCATCCGTGGTCCAGCAATAGCCCCTTCCTTGGTAACATGACCAACGAGAACTGTTGCAATTCCACGAATCTTAGCGATACGCATAAATCTTGTCGTACACTCCCGAACCTGGGTCACGCTGCCTGGCGCACTCGTTACTTCTGGCATAAATACGGTCTGAATAGAATCGATGACAAGAAATTGTGGCTGGATTTGTTCGATCGCTTCTTCTATGCTTTCCATATTTGTCTCACATAGTACATAAAGCTCCGTTGACAACGCATCGAGGCGATCCGCGCGCAGCTTAGTTTGCCTTACCGATTCTTCGCCCGAGATATACAATACTCGCAATCCCTGTGTTGTAAGGGCGTGCGAGGTCTGTAATAAGAGCGTAGATTTACCGATTCCTGGGTCTCCCCCTACTAGTACCAGCGATCCTGGTACGATCCCCCCACCGAGAACACGGTTAAGCTCACCTATACCTGTCAGTATGCGCGGTTCCTTGTCACTTTCTATACTTATGATCGACTGTGCCTTTTCTTTACTATGAAAAATAGGGGCATTCATTCCCTGTGTTTTGACTACGCTTTCCGTTTCCTCCACCATGGAGTTCCAAGCCTGGCACCCTGGGCATTTCCCGAACCATTTTGGCGATTCGTATCCACAGTCGGTGCAAAAAAATTTTGTTTTTGCTTTAGCCATTTGTTCTCCTTACGGTCCGAACTGTTTACAATTCGGATCATTTTCTTCTAATGAAAGTTTACCATTTCTACCCCTTTAACGAAAGGTCATTCGGTATTTGCATTAAATGTATATTTTAAATTGATCTATTTCCAATAAAAAAAGCTTCCGCTCCTCTATAAATAAGGAGCGAAAGCCTTGTTTATTTTATTCGGATTCTACTTCTTTTTCAAGCGCTGGCGCTACTGGAGCGTCCACTTTAGTCACCACAAGTTCTCCGCCGACCTCATCAATATTGAGGGAATCACCCTTTTGGATATTTCCTCTCAACAATTCCTCAGAAAGACGGTCTTCAATATGCTTCTGAATTGCCCGACGCAATGGACGTGCACCGAAGGCTGGGTCATAACCTTCTTTAGCCAAGAAGGCCTTCGCTGCATCCGTGAGTACGAAATCAACATCATATTCACGCAGGCGCTTACGCAGCTCATCAGACATCAACGTAACGATCTCAGCGATATGTTTCTCATCGAGTGAGTGGAAGACGATGATTTCGTCGATCCGGTTCAAGAACTCTGGACGGAAGCTCTTTTTGAGCTCTTCCATAACCTTGCCCTTCATATTGCCGTATTCTGCTCCTGCATCCTGCACAGCCGTGAATCCAAGCGTTGAATTCTTCTTGATTGCCTGTGCGCCTACGTTAGAGGTCAGAATGATAAGTGTATTGCGGAAGTCAACTACCCGGCCTTTGGAGTCGGTAAGGCGACCATCTTCAAGCACTTGCAGCAAAATGTTGAATACTTCCGGATGTGCTTTTTCAATTTCATCAAGCAGTACTACCGAGTATGGTTTACGACGTACCTTCTCTGTTAATTGGCCGCCTTCTTCATAGCCGACATATCCAGGAGGGGCACCAACTAAACGGGACGTGGAGTGCTTCTCCATGTATTCCGACATATCAATACGGATGACCGCATTCTCATCGCCGAACATGGCTTCAGCAAGCGCACGTGCCAACTCAGTTTTACCTACACCCGTAGGACCGAGGAAGATAAAGGAGCCCATTGGACGTTTTGGATCTTTAAGACCCGCACGCGCCCGGCGCAATGCCCGGCTGACAGCCTTAACAGCTTCGTCCTGACCAATCACTCGTTCATGCAGCAGAGCTTCCATGTTAAGCAGACGGTCGGTCTCTTCTTCCTTCAGCTTGCTTACAGGGATTCCCGTCCAGCTTGCAACAACCTGTGCGATATCTTCAGGTGTAACTTCAGAATCGGTACGTCCTTGTTTTTCTTTCCACTGGTTCTTAGTCGTATCAAGCTCTTCACGGATTTTTTGCTCCGTATCACGCAGGGCAGCCGCTTTCTCAAACTCTTGGCTCTGAACAGCAGAATCCTTCTCCTTGCGGATATCATCCAAGCGCATTTCTAGTTCCTTCAGATTTGGCGGGATAGTGTAAGAGTGAAGCCTTACTTTAGACCCTGCTTCATCGATAAGGTCAATGGCTTTATCCGGCAGGAAACGATCCGGAATGTAACGATCAGACAGCTTTACAGCTTCCACGATAGCTTCATCCGTAATTTTCACACGGTGATGTGCTTCATAACGATCGCGAAGTCCAAATAAAATTTGTACCGCTTCTTCTGGAGATGGCTGATCCACCGTAATGGGTTGGAAACGGCGCTCCAAAGCTGCATCTTTTTCAATATATTTACGATATTCATCCAGCGTAGTCGCACCGATGCACTGAAGTTCTCCGCGGGCTAAAGCCGGCTTAAGAATGTTGGAAGCATCAATAGCACCTTCTGCGCCACCAGCACCGATCAGCGTATGAAGCTCATCGATAAAGAGTACGATATTCCCCGCTTGGCGAATCTCATCCATGATTTTCTTGAGGCGGTCTTCAAACTCACCGCGATATTTAGTACCAGCCACTACCGAGCCCATATCGAGCGTCATTACGCGTTTGTCGCGCAGTGTTTCTGGAATTTCATTATTAATGATCTTTTGGGCCAAGCCTTCAGCAATAGCTGTTTTACCAACCCCAGGTTCACCTATCAACACCGGGTTGTTCTTCGTCCGGCGGCTCAGCACCTGAATAACACGTTCAATTTCCTTGCTGCGACCGATAACTGGATCCAGGTTGCCATCCTTGGCATAAGCCGTCAAATCGCGTGCTAGACCGTCTAGAGTCGGTGTGCTGACATTAGCAGGTGTTCCGCTATGACTGGATGCAGCCTCGCTGCTTCCCAGAAGCTGAAGCACTTGCTGACGAGCTTTGTTCAAGCTGATGCCTAGGTTATTAAGCACACGAGCCGCGACACCTTCTCCTTCACGAATAAGTCCTAGCAGAATATGCTCAGTGCCGACATACGTATGTCCCAGCTTGCGGGCTTCGTCCATCGACAACTCGATTACTTTTTTGGCGCGAGGAGTATAAGCAATGTTCGTAGGTTGTTCTTGGCCTCTGCCAATCAGTGTCTCCACTTCGTCCTGGATTTTCTCAAGACCCAGACCCAAAGCGATTAATGCTTTAGCAGCAATGCCGTCTCCTTCACGAATAAGTCCTAGCAAAATATGTTCTGTGCCAATATTGTTGTGTCCTAAACGAACAGCTTCTTCCTGCGCTAGCGCTAGCACTTTTTGTGCGCGTTCCGTAAATCTTCCAAACATCATATCTCCTGCACCTCCATGAATAATAAATATCTATATTAATGTTGTGTTCCCAGTGTTTCTCGGAGCAGTTTCGCCCGATACATATCCCGTTCAGTGGCGTTCATCTCGTCACCGAACATTTTTTGCAGAAATCCTGGCTGTGTCTTAACGTTAAGCTCATTAAGCACGGAAATCGAAGGGCCTTCCAGTATACCAAGGTCAACCCCAAGTCTCACATCAGACAGCCGTTGTGCGGATTCTTTAAGCTCCATTAGAGCAGCGTAACACAAAATCCCATAAGATCTTTTCACTCGGTCTGTAATTCTTAAAGCGGAATCTACAAGCAGCCTTTCACGGGCATTTCGTTCATGCTCTATAATCTGGGTGACTACACTGTGAAGGTTCTCGATGATTTCACTTTCTGTTTGACCGAGAGTAATCTGATTGGAAATTTGAAAGATGTTCCCTACTGCTTCGCTGCCCTCACCATAAATTCCTCTTACAGTCAATCCCACTTGGTTCACTGCTGACAATATGCGATTGATCTGTTGGGTCATTACTAGTGCTGGCAAATGCAGCATTACTGAGGCACGCAGCCCTGTACCCACATTGGTGGGACAACTGGTCAAGTATCCTCTTTTATCATCAAAAGCGTAATTCACAGCCGATTCGAAGATATCATCGATGGCTGTCGCACGTTCCCATGCTTCTCTTACCTGAAGACCCGGGAACAGACATTGGATCCGCAGATGGTCTTCTTCGTTAATCATGATGCTGACCGACTCATCTTCATTTAATATCACAGCTGCGCCACGTGAATCATTAGCCAGATTAGGACTGATGAGATGTTTCTCGACCAATACCTTTTTATCCAGTTCATTCACTTCAGCAAGCTTTATCAGTTGAAAAGATCCGAATACGGCAGCAGTTTCCCCATGAAACACAGGGGCCAGCAGCTCTAATACTTCTTCCGATTGCTCTAAGGAAGCAAGCATAGGGAATGGAAGATGCTCTAAATTACGTGCAATACGCATACGGCTGCTAATTACAATCTCGGAGTGACTGCCTCCCGAGCGCATCCAATCACTAAGCGCTTGTTCAGTAAATCGGAGACTTGACATGTCATATCCCCCCTATATATCAAAGACTTTACTCTTGTGCCATTTCTTTTTCAAGTTGGCGAATTTGATCCCGCAGCTCTGCCGCAGTTTCGAATTCCTCCTGTGCGATACTTTGCTGTAATTCCAGCTTCAATTCATCAATTTGCCGCTTGAACACAATTTGTGCTCCAGCACGTTTAGGAATCTTGCCTACATGCGAAGTGCTGCCATGCACCCGTTTAAAGAGCGGGTCCAGTGCACTGTTAAAATATTTATAACAGGAGCTGCAGCCAAAACGACCCAATTTGCTAAACTGCGAGTACGTCATTCCACAATTCTCACATTGCAGACTCTGCGTAGTCTTCGTAGCAGCCGTCTTTTCCTTACCGGCCCCTTCAAGATCAAGCAGACCGGACAGCAAGCTGTGAATGGAGAATCCTCCAGCAGTTCCCGGGATCAGTTCACCCTTCTCCCGCGCACAGCTCTCGCAGATATGAAATTCTGTCTTCTCTCCATTCACGATCTTGGTGAAATGGAGTGTTGCTGGCTTGACGCCACATTCCTGACATTGCATAAGCGAAAGCCCCTCCCTTATGATTGACAATTATTTGCCTAACAAAGAGATTAACATCGCCTTCATAATCTTGGCCCGAATCTCATCCCGATATGGAATCTTAACCGTTAGGCAATCCCGAGAAACAGCAGCGCGCATAAGACACGCCTCACGCTTGCTTAGAAAACCAGCTTCCTCCAGTTGATAAATCAACCCTTCGGCAGCGTTTTGATCTATCCCGCCACCTATAGTATGGTTTAAATGGGCATGCAGTGCCACGTTGGGCGGCAATTCAAAACGTTGAATACGAATATATCCCCCGCCACCACGCTTACTTTCCACCACATAGCCTTTTTCCAGTGTAAAGCGTGTACTAATAACATAATTGATCTGTGACGGTACGCATGAGAACTGGTCCGCCAGGTCATTTCGCTGGATTTCCACCGTACCTTCGGGACTTTCATGCAAAATATTCTTCAGATATTGTTCAATAATATCAGAGATATTGCGCATCACTCATCCTCCAGTGCTCTTTAAAGCTTCATAATATCGCTTGCGCCCGCATCCTTAATGACATTCATTAGTGAACTTCATTCATATAAGTCTGAAGAAAACTTCACAAATTCAGAGGATCGCACTGTATGTCATCAGGTGCGTTGACTTTGACTTTCTTTGACTTTTTAATATTATAACATATTCTGTGCTAATTCCAAGTGGATTCTCTTATTTTTCACTTTTTTCAGCGAATGTATTCGGAAATAAAGAACTCTCCCAGCATCTTTCGAAGGGGAGAGCCTAATTATTTTCTAAAAATGATCAAAAAGTGCAGTTTCAGCTTGCGGTATGATTTCTTCGAGCCATTCCAGAGCCCTCGGATTACCAGTCACACGTCTATAACGAGCCAGCTCTGCCGGGCGTTTATATCCAAACATTAGAATCGTCAGCGTACCAATATCACAGCTTAAGTCAGCTGCATCCCGTTCACCCTCTATACGCAAGAAAGCTGCTGCTCCCTTTTCGGAGACAGTCCATTCCCACAACCCGTCATTCCATGGGGCATATTTATCTTCAATATAGATAACCTGTTTCTTCTGACTGTTGTGACGCTTAAAAGAATAACTCTCCACGAATGCTTTAGCATTAACAATACGCGCCATAAAATAAGGATAATTCTCCTGCTCTATACGCGGATCAGGCAGCAAAAAGGGTAACATATCATCGGATGGCACCAGTTTTAGCGATGCACCGGTCACCATCGAATCGTGATTCGCAAGAAATGTCCACAGCCCCTGCCGGGCCTGTTCGTTCAAAAACACAAATTCATCAATGACCAGCTCTCTATTTTCTATCTTATATAGTACGTATCCTTCAGGTTCCCCAAGCTGTGAATAAAATACCGCAGTCTGACCTTCATCATCCAGAACAGAGCTCTCCCACCAGTCCAAATCACGCTTAAGTGTTCCGTTATATCTAACTGCAAAACGATTGTATAAGTTGTCCAATACTTCGATATCTATAACACCACGTCTTACCTTGCCCTCAACTTCAACCTTCTTGGGGAACCTGGCAACAGGAATGGAGTATTTCTTATATTCACAATAAACTTCCCAACCAAATTTGCGATAAAAGGGGATCAGGAACGGATGCAGAAAAGATAATGTCTGCCCCGCCTCATTCATCGTTTGCAGCGTATGCGCCAGGAGCTTTGCCACATGCCCCTGTCTGCGATTCTCTGGCCATGTCGCTACCCCTGCGAGCCCTCCCATAGGTACTAATCTACCTTGTATGTACACTTCGAACGGAAGAAGAGTAAGTTTAGCTTCCAAAGTACCTTCTTCAAAAGCACCCCATACGCGTTCTGCTTTAAATCTTTCCTTAGCATTCGCCCTTTTCTCACTGGGCAGCTTGTATTGAAAAGCATATTCAGATAAATCCATGCTTAGATCAAACTCTTCTGAGTGCAACTGTCTGATATCCACAAAACTCACCTCATCATTTATGAATTTACTTTTATGGTTAGTATAACAAGAGAGTTTATTGTGTGCGAATTATAAGGATATTTTTCGAACTTTTTTTAGTTATCCACAGCCTTAGGCAGTTTTAAAAATAGTCTTGTAATCTTGTTCTATTCAAGTTAAAATAATTATCCACTTATTAATCCCTCTATCCACATAAATATGACTATATCCACAGCAACCCGTGTATTACTTAGGTTTTCTGTTGACAGATCTACATAAATATGTACTTAATCCACACCATTTGGTGATTTTTTGCCTTTTAATCATCTATCCACATGTGCGTAAGTTTTCTGCAAATTCCAATGAATTATCCACAAGTTTTCCACAATCTATAATAGACGCAAAAAAGCCACTGTCGAGTTATCAACAGTGGTCTATTTGTGCTTGGCAACGTCCTACTCTCCCAGGACCCTTCGGTCCAAGTACCATCGGCGCTGGAGGGCTTAACGGTCGTGTTCGGGATGGGTACGCGTGGAACCCCTCCGCTATCGCCACCAAACATGCATCTGTGAAACAGACGCTGCCGCGTGAAATTCGGTTCTTCACCAGAAGTGAGAATGAATTTCTAAGCGTGTTACAGGCTTGATGCCTGAAAACTGAATCCGAAACGAATCTGCATTCTACATATAGGATAAGCCCTCGACCGATTAGTATTGGTCAGCTCCATGCATTGCTGCACTTCCACCTCCAACCTATCTACCTCGTCGTCTTCAAGGGGTCTTACTAATTGGGAAATCTCATCTTGAGGGGGGCTTCACGCTTAGATGCTTTCAGCGCTTATCCCGTCCGTACGTAGCTACCCAGCCATGCTCCTGGCGGAACAACTGGTGCACCAGCGGTACGTCCATCCCGGTCCTCTCGTACTAAGGACAGCTCCTCTCAAATTTCCTGCGCCCACGACAGATAGGGACCGAACTGTCTCACGACGTTCTGAACCCAGCTCGCGTACCGCTTTAATGGGCGAACAGCCCAACCCTTGGGACCTACTTCAGCCCCAGGATGCGATGAGCCGACATCGAGGTGCCAAACCTCCCCGTCGATGTGGACTCTTGGGGGAGATAAGCCTGTTATCCCCAGGGTAGCTTTTATCCGTTGAGCGATGGCCCTTCCATGCGGTACCACCGGATCACTAAGTCCGACTTTCGTCCCTGCTCGACTTGTAGGTCTCGCAGTCAAGCTCCCTTATGCCTTTGCACTCTGCGAATGATTTCCAACCATTCTGAGGGAACCTTGGAACGCCTCCGTTACTCTTTAGGAGGCGACCGCCCCAGTCAAACTGCCCGCCTGACACGGTCCCCGTACCCGGTAAGGGCACTAGGTTAGAACCTAGATACGATCAGGGTGGTATCCCAACGGCGCCTCCACCGAAGCTTGCGCTCCGATTTCTACGGCTCCCACCTATCCTGTACAGATCGTACCCAAATTCAATATCAAGCTGCAGTAAAGCTCCATGGGGTCTTTCCGTCTTGTCGCGGGTAACCTGCATCTTCACAGGTATTAAAATTTCACCGGATCTCTCGTTGAGACAGCGCCCAAGTCGTTACGCCATTCGTGCGGGTCAGAATTTACCTGACAAGGAATTTCGCTACCTTAGGACCGTTATAGTTACGGCCGCCGTTTACTGGGGCTTCGGTTCATAGCTTCGGGTTACCCCTAACCACTCCCCTTAACCTTCCAGCACCGGGCAGGCGTCAGCCCGTATACTTCGCCTTGCGGCTTCGCACAGACCTGTGTTTTTGCTAAACAGTCGCTTGGGCCTTTTCACTGCGGCCCCCTCGTGCTATTCACACTACCGGGGCACCCCTTCTCCCGAAGTTACGGGGTCATTTTGCCGAGTTCCTTAACGAGAGTTCTTCCGCGCGCCTTAGAATTCTCTTCTCGCCTACCTGTGTCGGTTTGCGGTACGGGCACCTTCTCCTGGCTAGAGGCTTTTCTTGGCAGTGTGAGATCATGACCTTCGCTACTACAATTTTCGCTCCCCATCACAGCCCAGCCTTAACGATGTGCGGATTTGCCTACACATCAGCCTCACTGCTTAGACGGACATCCATCAGTCCGCGTCACTACCCTCCTGCGTCACCCCATCGCTCATAGCGGATTACGGTGGTACAGTAATTTCAAACTGTTGTCCTTCGACTACGCCTTTCGGCCTCGCCTTAGGTCCCGACTTACCCTGAGCGGACGAGCCTTCCTCAGGAAACCTTGGGCTTTCGGCGGATCAGATTCTCACTGATCTTTTCGTTACTCATACCGGCATTCTCACTTGTGTAGTGTCCAGCGCTCTTTTCAGTACACCTTCAACCCCTACACAACGCTCCCCTACCCCAGATGCAAAGCATCTAGCCATAGCTTCGGTGGTGTGTTTAGCCCCGTTACATTTTCGGCGCAGAGTCACTCGACCAGTGAGCTATTACGCACTCTTTCAATGGTGGCTGCTTCTAAGCCAACATCCTGGTTGTCTGTGCAACTCCACATCCTTTCCCACTTAACACACACTTGGGGACCTTAGCTGATGGTCTGGGCTGTTTCCCTTTTGACAATGGATCTTAGCACTCACTGTCTGACTCCCGGCAATAAGTATATGGCATTCGGAGTTTGACTGAGCTTGGTAATCCTTGCGGACCCCGCACCCAATCAGTGCTCTACCTCCACTACTCTTATACCGAGGCTAGCCCTAAAGCTATTTCGGGGAGAACCAGCTATCTCCGAGTTCGATTGGAATTTCTCCGCTACCCCCACCTCATCCCCGCACTTTTCAACGTACGTGGGTTCGGGCCTCCAGTGCGTGTTACCGCACCTTCACCCTGGACAGGGGTAGATCACACGGTTTCGGGTCTACGTCCACATACTCAATCGCCCTATTCAGACTCGCTTTCGCTGCGGCTCCACCTTCTCGGCTTAACCTTGCATGTTAAACGTAACTCGCCGGTTCATTCTACAAAAGGCACGCCATCACCCATTAATAGGGCTCTGACTTTTTGTAAGCACACGGTTTCAGGTTCTATTTCACTCCCCTTCCGGGGTGCTTTTCACCTTTCCCTCACGGTACTGTTTCACTATCGGTCGCCAGGTAGTATTTAGCCTTAGCAGATGGTCCTGCTGGATTCATACGGGGTTTCACGTGCCCCGCACTACTCGGGATCCGTCTCGGAGAGAATACAGTTTAGGTTACAGGGCTTTTACCTCTATCGCGGGCCTTTCCAGACCTCTTCACCTACCATATTCCTTTGTAACTCCATGTGAGACGTCCCACAACCCCTAAGAGCAAGCTCTTAGGTTTAGGCTGTTCCGCGTTCGCTCGCCGCTACTGACGGAATCACTATTGTTTTCTCTTCCTCAGGGTACTTAGATGTTTCAGTTCCCCTGGTCTGCCTCTACACACCCTATGTATTCAGGTATGAGTAACTGCGAATTACCACAGCTGGGTTTCCCCATTCGGACACCCCCGGATCAAAGCTTGCTTACAGCTCCCCGAGGCAGTTTCGTTGTTCGCCACGTCCTTCGTCGGCTCCTGGCGCCTAGGCATCCTCCGTGTGCTCTTATTAGCTTAACCTTGATTCTTCCGCAGGAAAATATCATACGATGACATTCTCTTTGGAATCATCTCACTAATAACATTTACTTGTTTGCACAAGTTGCTAAAAGATGTTCTAAAACGCAAATTCGTTTCGGTATCCAGTTTTCAAGGATCAAGTGTATAGACATAACAAATAGATGAAGTTTGTTGGTGGAGCCAAGCGGGATCGAACCGCTGACCTCCTGCTTGCAAGGCAGGCGCTCTCCCAGCTGAGCTATGGCCCCGCAAATTCCATCAAAACCGAACAAATGGATACACGTTAATTGGTTGTGGAAGTTAAACTTCCGATTTGAATGTCCTCATTGTAGAGAACGATTCTCCATAGAAAGGAGGTGATCCAGCCGCACCTTCCGATACGGCTACCTTGTTACGACTTCACCCCAATCATCTACCCCACCTTCGGCGGCTGGCTCCCTTGCGGGTTACCCCACCGACTTCGGGTGTTGTAAACTCTCGTGGTGTGACGGGCGGTGTGTACAAGACCCGGGAACGTATTCACCGCGGCATGCTGATCCGCGATTACTAGCAATTCCGACTTCATGCAGGCGAGTTGCAGCCTGCAATCCGAACTGAGACCGGCTTTGATGGGATTGGCTCCACCTCGCGGCTTCGCTTCCCGTTGTACCGGCCATTGTAGTACGTGTGTAGCCCAGGTCATAAGGGGCATGATGATTTGACGTCATCCCCACCTTCCTCCGGTTTGTCACCGGCAGTCACTCTAGAGTGCCCAGCTTAACCTGCTGGCAACTAAAGTTAAGGGTTGCGCTCGTTGCGGGACTTAACCCAACATCTCACGACACGAGCTGACGACAACCATGCACCACCTGTCTCCTCTGTCCCGAAGGCCGCTGCTATCTCTAGCAGATTCAGAGGGATGTCAAGACCTGGTAAGGTTCTTCGCGTTGCTTCGAATTAAACCACATACTCCACTGCTTGTGCGGGTCCCCGTCAATTCCTTTGAGTTTCAGTCTTGCGACCGTACTCCCCAGGCGGAGTGCTTACTGTGTTAACTTCGGCACCAAGGGTATCGAAACCCCTAACACCTAGCACTCATCGTTTACGGCGTGGACTACCAGGGTATCTAATCCTGTTTGCTCCCCACGCTTTCGCGCCTCAGCGTCAGTTACAGCCCAGAAAGTCGCCTTCGCCACTGGTGTTCCTCCACATATCTACGCATTTCACCGCTACACGTGGAATTCCACTTTCCTCTTCTGTACTCAAGCCACCCAGTTTCCAGTGCGACCTCAGGTTGAGCCCAAGGTTTAAACACCAGACTTAAATAGCCGCCTGCGCGCGCTTTACGCCCAATAATTCCGGACAACGCTTGCCCCCTACGTATTACCGCGGCTGCTGGCACGTAGTTAGCCGGGGCTTTCTTCTCAGGTACCGTCACTCCGGTAGCAGTTACTCTACCGGACGTTCTTCCCTGGCAACAGAGCTTTACGATCCGAAAACCTTCATCACTCACGCGGCGTTGCTCCGTCAGGCTTTCGCCCATTGCGGAAGATTCCCTACTGCTGCCTCCCGTAGGAGTCTGGGCCGTGTCTCAGTCCCAGTGTGGCCGTTCACCCTCTCAGGTCGGCTACGCATCGTCGCCTTGGTGGGCCGTTACCCCACCAACTAGCTAATGCGCCGCAGGCCCATCCCTCAGTGACAGATTGCTCCGTCTTTCATTCTTCTCTCAGGAGAAAAAAGAAATTATCCGGTATTAGCTACCGTTTCCGGTAGTTATCCCAGTCTGAAGGGCAGGTTGCCTACGTGTTACTCACCCGTCCGCCGCTAAGTCATTTTGAAAGCAAGCTTTCAAAATGACTCCGCTCGACTTGCATGTATTAGGCACGCCGCCAGCGTTCGTCCTGAGCCAGGATCAAACTCTCCAATTAGTATTGAAAAGAGCGATATGCTCATTTTGAAACTGACGATTCATTAATTGAATCCTTTTAAAAATTAACGTGTTCCATTTGTTCAGTTTTCAAAGAACTTGCTCCTAGCATTTCGACATTCAATGTCTCTTGCACAGGAATTATAGTATATCATGTTTGTTTCTATCTTGTCAACTTATTTCTTCATCGCTTGTGTTTCGTATGTGCGATGCGTCGTAAGCACAAGAGATAATATACCATGCTGTCATTGAGTTTGCAAGCTTTTTTTGAAATAAAAAAATCATTCGTATAAATAACTTCAATACAACACAAATTGATACCATTCATCCATTATTTGTGGCTAAATAGAATTTATCGTATTCGCCAATCTTACCTTCTAACTATCAGTACAGAGAGGAGTCAAAATGAAAACCAAACCTACAGACGCTGCGTCCACGGTAGACAGCAAGGACAAGGAGCAGCGTAATCTGCAGCAGGCAACGATTTATAAAATTTTGTTAGCTGTCAGTTTTGTTCATTTATTTAATGATTCTATACAGGCAGTCATTCCAGCAATCTTCCCTATTCTCAAAGATAATCTACTGCTCTCTTTCGCCCAGATTGGATGGATCTCATTCGCTTTAAATATGACGTCATCCGTAATCCAACCCGTCATTGGATATGCTGCAGACCGTAAACCCCGTCCTATATTATTACCACTGGGTATGTGCAGCACATTTTTAGGTGTACTTCTATTGGCTTATGCCAATAGCTATTTTCTGGTCTTATTCTCGGTTATCCTGATCGGATTCGGTTCAGCCACCTTCCACCCAGAGGGTATGCGTGTTGCTCATATGGCCGCAGGTCAGCGAAAGGGATTGTCGCAATCTATTTTTCAAGTGGGCGGCAATGCTGGTCAGTCCCTGGGTCCAATGCTTACGAAATGGGTATTCATCCCCTTTGGCCAGATTGGTGCACTAGGCTTCACGATCGTCGCGGCTGCCGGAATCGCTGTTCAGACCTATGTAGCTCGCTGGTATAGAGAAATGCTAGATGCCGGTTATACCTTTCATAAAAAATCAACAGCACGGGCAATCGACCCCGCCCGCCGAAAAAGCATACGAACAGCAACGATTATTCTTGTATTCCTAGTCTTTGTTAGGTCTTGGTATGGCGCTTCTATCGGCAGTTACTACGCCTTCTATCTAATGGACAAATATCAAATGACGCTGGATAAAGCCCAAATCTATATTTTTATGTATTTGGCTGCTGGCGCAGTGGGTACATTTTTTGGAGGTCCGCTGGCTGACCGTTTTGGACGGCGTAATCTCATCTTACTATCAATGGTAGGAACCGTTCCCTTTGCACTTGCTCTACCCTTTGTAGGTCCATTGTGGGCGGCTGTATTGCTGCTGATTGGCGGTTTCATCCTTCTGTCCAGCTTCTCTGTTACCGTCATTTATGCTCAAATGCTATACCCGGGCAACATTGGCACAGTTTCAGGTCTGATCACGGGACTTGCTTTTGGACTCGGCGGGATCGGCTCATTAGTCCTCGGCAACCTCATTGATAGTATCGGGATTGCTAAAGTTTTCATCGCTTGCGGCTTCCTCCCGCTGCTTGGGTTTCTTGCCTTGCTGCTTCCTAGAGATGAGAAATTAGAAGAATGGGCGGCGCAATAACTTCTCAATGATCACTTAAGGCTTTACTCATTACTGTAGAAAATAGAGCGGCAGCCTTCCCGCTGCCTTCAGTCATGTAATTATCCTGATTCGTACGATCAAAACCCATCCATACCGCAGCTGTCCACTCCGAAGTATAGCCTACAAACCAAAGATCCCGATTAGCTTTCTTGCTCACGCCAGCCAAGTCCAATTGGGTCGTACCGGTCTTTCCCGCTACTGGTCTGTTCATCTGCGCTTTTTTCCCTGTTCCTTCATTAACAACATTGCGTAACATAGCCGTCATCGCTTCTGCGGTACGCGGCGAGATTACCTGACGTGATTCAGAGGGATGAGTATACAAGACCTTCCCTTTTGAATCCGTTATGGAGCGCACCATATGAGCCGCATTAAATTCTCCTCCACTAGCAAAGACACTGTAGGCCTGGGCCATTTTTAGTGGAGAAACCCCATTATGAAGCCCCCCCAAAGCTATTGATAAATGATTGTCCTCCTCCGTCAGTACAATTCCTAATTTGGCGGCAAATTGCCGCGCAGAAGAGATTCCAACCTGCTTCAATACCCATACGGCTGGTGCATTGATGGATTTTTGCAAAGCTGTGTTCATTGTGACCTGACCTTGGTATATACCGTTCAAGTTCTCAGGCTTGTAGCTGCCATAAGCAACTTTACGGTCGGACAGCATACTATTCGGGTTGAATTTCCCGCTCTCGAGTGCAGGTCCATAATCAATGATCGGCTTAAAGCTGGAACCCGGCTGACGTGCATCAATAATAGCTCTGTTCAAATTGCCCTCGTTTTGATCTCGCCCACCAATCAATGCCACTACTTCTCCTGTACGATGATCCATTATGGTCATAGCTGCTTCTACCTGCTGATCTTTTCCGTCAGGTGGAAATGAAGCCTCTTTGAGAACGGCCTGCTCAAGTGCCTGCTGTGCTTTGATGTTCAAACCTGTAACTATAGTGTAGCCGCCTGTACGAAGCTCCTCTACGGATTTCCCTGTGATCTGAGCCGCTTCCTTAAGGGCGGCATCCACATAGTACACTCCGGCAACCCCATTTTCGACCGCAGCTGGAGGCTGATATTGTTTACTCATAGCTTCCTGCATTTGCTCATACGTGATTAGTCGCTGATTGAACATCATCTTTAGCACTAGATTTCTTCTCGTTTTGGATAATGCACTATTGTCTACCGGGTTATAAATAGAGGGGCCTTTAGGGATTCCCGCCAGAGTGGCTATTTGCCAGATCTCCAATTTTTTCAGATCAGACACGCCGAAGTAACGCTTCGCTGCCGCTTTTACTCCATATTGTCCCCGCCCCATATAAATCTGATTGAGGTACAGCTGCAAAATCTCACGTTTCGTCAGTTGCTGCTCCAAGGCAAAAGCAATAGAGGTTTCATTTAACTTACGCAGCATATTCTTATCTCTGTTCAAATAAAGATTGCGAGCAAGCTGTTGAGTAATACTACTGCCACCTTCTGATAAACTCATGTCCAAGATATTTTTTAAGAAAGCGCGTGATATCCCTTTATAATCGACTCCTTGATGGCTATAAAAACGGCGGTCTTCTACTGTTAAAAAGGTATCTATTAATAAAGCCGGCATCTCCTCAAGCTCTGCTGTAAGCCTATAACCCGAGCTCGGTAGCGGAGTCATTCGTATAACTGTTCCATCTGAAGCTGTGATGAGGCTTGATTCTGGCAATTGCAGCCTATCCTCATGCCGGTTAAGTACAATCCCCCCATACTGGTATACATAGAACAAAATCAAAAGCGCCAATACCGTACTAATAACACTCACATCAAATAATAGGTACCCTACTCGCAATATCCGGGTGCGTGCATTCCATCTGCTCATGATTCGATAATCAGGTTCTCCAGGAACCGCTCCATACTCCGCACTTCATCATTCGCTGCCGCAAGAAGTGTATGTACTTCCGCCCCATCCTCTTCAACCTCACGGAGAGTGCGAAGTATCGCCCTCGTCCTTATTAATAAAGCTACTGCTGGTGTGTCTTCTATCCGCTTTGAGCTTGCACCTCTATCTGGAACTTCTATTCTTTGCATTCGATTGAGGTTAGCAGCAATTTCACCTATTTCTCCTCCAGAAAGAACCTTGATGTTCTGAGCGACTCCTTTGTCTGCCAGCTCCGAGGTTCCCACCACTAGCGAGCGCAAATCATCAGCTATTTTCTGTGAACGAAGAACATACAGCCCACCGAAGACTAGAATAAATAGAAGGATGGCACTAGGGGTTTGACCCATATGATTAATAACCCAATGGATAAGCCGGACAAAAAAGGCTCCTGATTGACCCGAATAATGAGAATACAGCAAAGCGACAGCCCGCTGGACAACAAAAAGAAAGGCAGCACTCAAAAGAGCGCAACCCATAAAAATATATAAATAGCTGATACGAACCGTCCGAAGTTTTGGCATGGTAGTTCCCTCCTTGTGCCACAAGGATAACTTCCAAATCTTAAGAACCCGCCAGAGTTTTCTTAAGATTCTATGAAGAATGGGAAACAGGTAATAAAATCCGTGCGAAGAGATGTATTTTCTACATAAATAACGCCATTGTGGCGTTCGATGATACTTTTGGCAATCGCAAGTCCAAGCCCTGAGCCGCCTGTATGCTGTGAACGCGACTTTTCTGCCCGATAGAATCGTTCAAAAATAAAAGGGATATCACTTTCCGCAATCCTCTCTCCGAAGTTGCTAATACGGACCACAGCATCATTTTCCTTTTTACTGAAACCTATCTCCAATTTCCCGCCGCTTCTGCCGTAACGGATCGCGTTAGTAATCAAATTTTCATAAGCACGTACTAATTCTTTAGGCGAAGCCTCTATCCATAACTCATCAGCAACGTCCTCGATTTCATAGATCATATCCGCCTTTGTTAGTTCAGGAACTGACTCCTCCGCCAGCTGCCGTATGAAAGCCTTCAAATCCAATCTCTGCATAACCAAAGGGTACTCTCCACTATTTACACGTGTGTAATCAAAAAGATCATCGATCAGTTTACGCAGCACCAGGGATTTGTTGTAGGCTATATCCACGTAATACCGGATTTCCGCTTCTTCCTGACATCGATCTTGTTCGATGTATTCCAGAAAGCCCAAGACAGAGGTGAGCGGGGTGCGTAAATCATGGGAAACACCTGTGATCAAGTCATTTTTTGCATTCACAGCTTTACGTTCCTCCTCTACGGAGTGCTGCAAACGCTCAGCCATTTCATTAATATTCTCAGCCAGCACACCCAGCTCATCCGTGGTTCTGACTTCAATTCTATGGGACATCCCGGAGCTTGTAATTTCTCGAATCCCTTTTGTGATCTCTTCCAGATACAGCACAACTTTACGTGTGTAGATAAAAAAGAATAATAAAAAGCTGATAATACCCGCTGCTGTCATTAGTGGCATAGAGCCAATATGATTAATAATCCAGCGCAGTATGCGTGAATAGGGAGCCGACTCTGAAGCCGGATTTAGATAGATCATAAAGTTGACGAGTTGGTACCCTGCCATGAGCAGCAAAGCGCCCGAAAGCACACTCAGCAAAAAAGCAAACATAAACTTCCAGCGAATCGTCGTTATATATTTAGAATTCAAGAAGCCTCACCTAATCCCTTCAGGAAGGTCCGTCTAATTTATAGCCAACTCCCCAGACGGTTTGTATATAACGTGGGCGTTTCGAATCGATTTCGATTTTGTCTCGGAGATTACGAATATGTACCATCACTGTGTTACCGCCATCTAAAAAGGGTTCATTCCATACCTTATTGTAAATTTGCTCCAAGCTAAGCACTTGACCTTGGTGTCTCGCTAAAAGCTCTAGAATAGAGAATTCCCGCGGAGTCAGTTTAATCTTCTGCTGGTCTACATACACCTCATGCTTAGACGTATCTATAGTCAGATCCTCAAAGCTTAGTTTGCTGTCGTTTCCTAACGTATTACTATCCTTATTAAATCCGTGATAACGGCGCAACTGTGATTTTACTCGTGCCACAATCTCCAAAGGATTAAACGGCTTGCCCACGTAGTCATCTGCCCCGAGGCTCAGGCCGGAGATCTTGTCCATATCTGTATTTTTGGCTGATAGTATGATAATTGGCATTTTCCGCTCTTCACGGATCTTCATACATGCAGCTAGCCCGTCCATTTTAGGCATCATGACATCAAGAATAATTAGATCAACTTCCTCTTTCTGCAGACATTCCAGCGCTTCCATTCCATCATAAGCCTTTAGCAGTCTATAGCCTTCATTACAGAGATAAATCGTTAACAGTTCTACAATTTCCTTCTCATCATCTACTAACAATATCGTTTCTCTCTTCACAGGAAGGTTTTCCTTTCAAATATAGTAATAAATATCTATAGCTATATATTAGCAGATCATCCGAATTTTTTTCTAAAAATGAAACGTTTAGTTGTAATCCACGCAAAAAAGGCCCCTGCTCCTCTCGTACTTAAACGAAATGGAACCGGGAACCTTTTGGAATCGAGTATAGTTTGTTACTTACATATCCAGCAAGCGAATTAGCTCATCTTCATCCTCAATGACTTGAATGCCTAACTGCTGCGCTTTGGCCAGCTTACTGCCAGCTTTTTCACCAGCGATAACTAAATCCGTCTTCTTGGACACACTTCCCGACACCTTTGCTCCGAGTGCTTCCAGACGTTCAGCTGCTTCATCGCGGGTAAGCTTTTGCAAGGAACCCGTCAATACGACCGTTTTGCCACTAAAGAAGGAATCGGTACTAATAGGACGTGGTGCCTCAGGAGCCTTTGCTTCCACACCCAACGCCCGCAAGCGGGAAACATTAGCTACTACAACTGGATCTGCGAAGAAGCTGACAATGCTCTCTGCGACAATCCCACCAATGTCTGGTAACTCAGCTAGCTCCTCGGCTTTGGCCTGCATCACAGCATCCAGATCGCGGAAATGATCAGCCAACATCTTTGTCGTTGCTTTACCTGTGTTAGGAATCCCTAACGCAAAGAGAAATGAAGCAAGATCTCTACCTTTGCTATCTTCTAAAGCTTGCAGCAAATTCTGTGCTTTTTTCTCACCAAAACGGTTCAGCTGTACAAGCTGCTCAAAGTTCAGTTCATACAGATCCGCAGAGTCATGTACATTAAGCTCATCATAGAGCTGACCCGCCGTCTTCTCACTGAATGTCTCGATATCCATCGCATCACGCGAAGCAAAGTGGGTGATCCGACTGATAATCTGCGGCCTGCAATTCAGTTTATTGTTACAGAAAAGATGTGCTCCGCGCATTTCTAACGGATATCCGCAAGCTGGACAATCCTCAGGGAAAATAATCTCTCCACCGTCATTCTCCTCTGTTACCTTACCGAGAATTTCTGGGATAACATCATTGGAACGGCGAATAAAGACCCGCGAACCTAAGGCAAATTTCAAGTTTTTGCGCTCAATATCACCCACATTATTCAGGGTGCAGTTCTGAACGGTAACTCCAGCAAGCTCTACAGCCTCAACCCGAGCCAGCGGAGTCACTTTACCTGTACGACCTACATTCCAGCTAACGGACTCCAGCACGGTCGTCGTTTCTTCGGCTTCAAATTTATAAGCTACTGCCCAACGCGGGAACTTGTCAGTGTATCCAAGCACCTCACGGATTCTGAAATCCGTGACCTTAATTACAGCCCCATCAATGAGGTAATCAAGACTCGAACGACTCTCCTCGATTCCAGCGAGCTGCTCAGTTACATCATCAAAATCATTGCAGTAGGTCAGGTATGGGTTCACTTTAAATTTGTTATTCCGCAGAAAATCCATCATTTCCTGATGGTCAGCGAACTCCGCGCCTTCTGCAAAGCCTACATTATAGAAAAAAGCGTTCAAACGGCGGTCCGCAGTAGTCTTCGGATTAAGATTACGCAGTGCACCTGCTGCTGCATTACGCGCATTCTTCAGCGGCTCTGCAGCCCGTGTATTATAATCAGCCAGCACAGACAGATTCATAATCCCTTCACCCTGAACCTCAATGACCCCATCCTTGAAAGGAATCGTCAATGGAACGGATTTGATGGTCTTCACCTGTGCAAGTATTCCTTCGCCAACTACGCCATTGCCACGCGTTGATGCCTGTTCGAGAACACCATTACGATAGGTTAAATTCAGCGTCAAGCCATCGAACTTCAGTTCTACTGCATAACAAGGATCAGGAAGAGGGGTGTCTGGATTCTTGAGATTGTATTCATTCACTAACCGGAGCACCCGGGTATTCCAGCTGCGCAGCTGTTCAATATTCTGTGCTTTATCCAGACTCCAAAGCGGTGCCAGATGCCGATGCGGCGTGAAGCCCTTAAGCAGCTCTCCACCTACACGTTGTGTAGGCGAATCCGGTAGTACGAAGCCACTCTCAGCCTCCAGTGCTACAAGCTTGTCGTATAAAATATCGTATTCCTTATCGCTGACTAGCGGTGCATCCAGCGTGTAGTAGTGGTAATTATAGTTATTTAATTCCGCAACAAGCTCTTCCATCACATGCATAGCATCCATGCAGGTACATCCCTCCGTCAATAAGTTTCCTAAAGTTAGCGTGGTCTAAATATCCGTTCGTTAATCGTTGTCTGCTATTATTCCACTTTGGTAATCGGCGCAAACCCCGCAAGCAGGCGTTTCACACCCACCGGTGCCGGAAAAGCAATCTGCAGCTCCGTGTCATTCCCGCTGCCTTTAACAGATACAACGGTGCCCGTGCCCCATTTGCCGTGGGAGACCTTGTCACCCGCCTTGTAATCGCCAGCTGCAGCAGCCCCTGCTCCGGTAGCACGCTGTGCGCCTCCGGAGGTCACGGTCACGCTGCTCTTGCTTGCCGCCGCTGACGCCGTGCTTCCGCCGCCTGCCGGCGTAGCTCCGGCGGCGCCACCCCGGCCGCCAAAGTTCCCACGGCCACCGCTGCCGAAGCCGCGTCCGCCGTAAGCACCGCCTGCCTCCGCGCCTCCGCGCTGGAAGCGGTCTTGAGTCTTAACGGTATCTTCCTTCAGTTCCTCCGGAATCTCCTCTAAGAAGCGGGACGGCTGGTTCGCCGTCGTCCGGCCAAAGAGCGTACGCATCCGCGCACAAGAGAGAAACAGTTGTTTCTCCGCGCGGGTGATCCCCACATACGCAAGCCGGCGTTCCTCCTCCAGCTCGTCGTTGTCCTGGAAGGCACGGCTGTGTGGGAACACGCCTTCTTCCATTCCGACGATAAATACCGTCGGGAACTCCAGACCTTTGGCGCTGTGCATCGTCATTAACACAACCGCATCACTACGATCCTCTTCGTCATCGTTCACACTATCGATATCTGCGATAAGTGCAAGATCCGTGAGGAAGGAGACCAGCGACTTGTCTTCGTTGTTCTTTTCAAACTCCATCGTCACCGATAAGAACTCATCGATATTCTCTAGCCTCGAGCGTGATTCGAGTGTGTTTTCATTTTGCAGCTCCAAACGGTACTGCGACATTTCCAGTATTTTTTCCGTCAATTCGGTTACAGACAAGAACTCCACCATACGGTGCAGAGCTTCAATCATATCGTAGAACTCTACTAGCATATTCCGCGTCCGTCCAGCAAAGCCCAAATCATCGACCGTTTGCAGTACTCGGAAAATAGAAACACCACGTTCACCAGCAGCAGCTGCCAGCTTGCCAACCGTTGTATCCCCTAATCCACGCTTAGGAACATTAATAATACGCGTCAGGCTGATATCATCATCAGGGTTAGACAGTAAACGTAGATACGCCAGCAGATCCTTGATTTCTTTACGATCATAGAACTTGATCCCGCCAACGATTTGATATGGAATATCTGATTTGATCAAAATTTCCTCTATTACCCGTGACTGAGCATTCGTCCGATACAGAATCGCGTGATTCTGGTAAGCTTGACCTTGCTTCACATTTTTGCTGATTTCTCCGGTTACAAAATACCCTTCGTCATGCTCGGAATCCGCCCGGTACACCTTAATCTTGGCGCCTTCCTCGGAATCGGTCCACAGCTTTTTCGGTTTACGGCCACTATTAAGCGCGATTACCCCATTGGCTGCATTCAGGATATTAGCGGTTGAACGGTAATTCTGTTCTAGCAGAATCGTCTTCGCTTCCGGATAATCCTCTTCAAAATTAAGAATATTCGTAATATCCGCACCACGCCAGCGATAGATCGACTGGTCACTATCCCCTACCACGCAAATGCGGTGGTGGCTGTCTGCCAGCATGCGGCACAACATGTATTGTGCTCTGTTCGTATCCTGATACTCATCCACATGGATGTATTTGAACTTCTTTTGGTAAAAATCCAGAACCTCGGGAACTTCCTTAAATAATTCGATAGTCTTCATAATCAAATCATCAAAATCAAGCGAGTTATTGCTTCTCAAACGCCGTTGGTACATTTTATAAACCTTGGCAACTAAACCTTCGAAATAATCACCGACTTTTTGCTCATACTGCGCCGGAGTAATCAGTTCATTCTTAGATGCGCTAATTATGGCTTGTACAGCTTTCGGTTCGAATTTTTTCGTATCAATATTCAGTTCCTTCATGCAATTACGAATGACTGATAACTGGTCTGTAGAGTCCAGAATCGAGAAGTTGGAAGTAAACCCAATGCGCTCAATATCCTTCCGCAAGATCCGAACACACATGGAGTGAAAGGTGGATACCCAAATATCTCTTCCCTCAGGTCCAACGAGCTTAGATACACGTTCCTGCATTTCCCTCGCAGCTTTATTCGTAAATGTAATCGCCAAAATCGCCCAAGGCGGCGCCTTTCGATTAGCAATCAGCCAGGCAATTCTGTGAGTCAGCACTCTCGTCTTCCCACTGCCCGCACCAGCCATAATCAAAAGGGGTCCTTCAGTAGTTTCGACAGCCTGCCTTTGTGGAGGATTCAATCGGCTGACCGCGTCTTGTATGTTAATAAGTTGCATGTGTAACATGCTCCTTTCTAAAAATAAAATTACAAATCATAAGTAGTCCATAAGCTAATCGCTACTCGAACTGCTCTTGTACCGTCTTTTTGACAGCTAATACCGTACGAATTGCCTGCTCTACATCCCGATAAATAATATTGCCGACAACTACTGTATCACATAGAGCTGCTGCCTGCTCGGCCTCTGCCTCACAAGTAATGCCGCCACCATAAAATAGTTGGGCTTGCTCCACCATCTCACGCACTATACGTACTGTCTCCATATCCCCAAATCTACCACTATATTCAAGATAGACTATTGGCAGTGACATCAGCTTGTCCGCAACCTGGGCATATGCAGCCGCCTCTTCAGCATTAATGGTTGTCTCGGCCCCTGTAATCCGCGCAACTGAAGAATCACTGTTCAAAACGACGTAACCTTCCGTTAGCAGCTGATCCCATGGGATCATAAATCCATAACGCTCTATAGCTCGACGATGATGGCCTACAATCCAAGCTGGATCAGGTGTATTTAGCACCATAGGAATCATATAAAGATCAAATCCGGGTACAGCAGCTTCAAGTTCGGATACCTCAAGTGCACAGGGCAGCTCAAAACGTCTTACTCTTGATAAGAGATCTACTGTATTCTCATAAGTAACTCCTGTAGAGCCTCCTATCAATATGGCATCCGTGCCGGACAAGCAAACGGCTTCCAAATCCTCATCTGAAATCATACGATCTGGGTCCAACTTAAACACATGCCGCCAAGGTTTGATCATTTGCTGTACTGATTTCATGGGAATCATCCTTAATTGTCATTTGGGCAAGACAAAACACTCCTGCCGCCGCAAAAGATATAGATCTAGTCTATGCCAGCACAGGAGGTGTGTCAATTTAAAGCGAACAAAAATACGAACATTTTTTCGCATGTAAATTTGAGGTCCCCGCAAAGTACCTGAATACGCATCTGAGGAAAGCACCACTTTACGGGGATATATTAGTTGTAATGAGTGGAGATAGATTTCAACGTATACTTCTGAGGTTATTCAAATCATTTTCAGGCACAAAATCACTATAAAATCCGTCTACACCCATACGAGATAGCTCTCTAATCTCATCCTCTTCATCCACTGTATGAACGTATACACGAGCTCCGATATTTTTTAACTGTTTGACAAAACTCTTGGTGGCCCGGCTAACTGGCATCGTAATATCCACACCTGTTTTTTTAACAAACTCAATAACTTGTTCATCCGTATCCTTAGATTGGTACAGGGTGTAAAGCACTTCTGGAAAAGAATACACCTTATTGATCTCATCAAGCATCGGCTGATTGTAGATCTGTGGAACTATCCGCTCCAACAACGCTGGATCCCGACGCTGCGCCGCTTCGGTCAGCAATGTAAATTGCTTCTCTATAAGTTCCGGTTGGATTTCTTTGGTATCCGTAACGATATAAGCATCTGGATAATTCTGCATTAGATCAAGCACCTTCTCAATATCAAGCGGAGAGTATATATTCAGGATGGGGCTGTCCATAAATTCCTCGTAATCTAGTGCCACACCCTGTTTATTAGCAGGGAGAACCTCCAACTGACCTAAAAGCTTGCTCATATTACCTGTCCATTCATGCCGAGCAACCAACTTATCATCCTTCGATAACAAAAAATCAACTTCAAATACGCGAGTTCCCCGTTCATAGTTAGCGACAAAGGCCTCCCAAGCATTGGTATACGTGTAGCCGTTAATTCCCCCCATGGCATGTGCAACGATTCTGTGCGTTTCAAAACCGCTCGCGGGTTGTTGCTCTTCCTCTTTGTTCAACGTTATTACAAGAATTATTATTAGTGCGACAATCATTACTACGGTTGCAATAATCTTTTTCTTATTCATAGTTGTGAGTTTCCTTTGCAAAGTTTAGATTAGAAAATTAATACCCCGCTCTGCCAGTGGCAAAACGGGGTATTATTAAAATTTCACAAATCTAAATAAGTGCAGGTCTCAATATGCGTTTTTGTTAACGAAGCCGTTGCGAATCGTTTTGAAAATAATTCGAATATCGAACAGTAAGGACCAGTTCTCGATATAGAAAATATCGTGCTTAATCCGTTCCTCAATTGAAGTGTCCCCGCGCAGCCCATTGCTCTGTGCCCAGCCCGTAATTCCTGGACGCACATGGTGCTTCACCATATACTTCGGAATTTCATCACGGAATTGTTCTACATAAAATGGTCGTTCTGGCCGTGGGCCAACTACACTCATATGACCGAGTAATACATTAAAAAATTGCGGAAGCTCATCCAGACTTGTCTTACGGATAAAGGTTCCAAATCGAGTTCTACGAGGATCTTCCCGCGTACTCCAACCTGTATCCTCTTCCCCGTCCTGCTGCAGCTTCATTGAACGAAACTTATACATCATAAAATTACGCCGATTAAGTCCCACCCGTTCCTGCCGGAATATGATCGGTCCCGGTGAGGTAAGACGTACGCCGAGAGCTACGATCAGCATCACGGGAGATATCATAATAATAGCGAATAGAGAGAACACGATATCAAACAAACGTTTTGCCATCTTATTCCCCGTCATATCCAGTGGAATATCACGAACATTAATCATTGGCATACCTGCAAAGTTATCAAAGTAAGGACGCGCCGGTAAATAATCAAAGAAATCCGGAATAATCAATGTGCGTACCCCTGCTTTTTCACAGGCCGCAATAATCGAAGGATATTTCGAATGCGCATCGAGCGGCAAAGCAAGAATAACCTCGTCCACAGGCAGCATCTCCAGCATTCCGGATAACTGATCGACCGTTCCCAGGATCGGTTTATACCGTTGCTCCTCAATCCCATCCCAAGTATGGTAATCGTCTAAAAAGCCAATGGCTTCATATCCAAGCTCAGGATATTGTTCCAAATTGTTGTAGAATCTTTTGCCGAGTGTACCAGCGCCGATGATAAGCACGAATTGGCGGTTGAAGCCCTTTTCTCGAAAAGATTTAAGCATCTTCTTCAACACATAACGGTAAAGCATAATGGAAAGAACATTAAATCCCATATAAATAGCCAGATATGTACGGGAGATATCAATTTCTTTCACGAAAAACATTAGACCGAGCAGGATGAAGATGCTCATGATATGCACTTGAAAAATCTTAATAAACTCATCGACAAAACGTTTCTTACGCTTAGGCAAATAAAGCGATAAAAGGATACCGATTAAGACAGCTACTACGCCATAAATCATACTCCAATAAGCGTAAGACTCTACAGGCAGCGTGTTATAAGATTCCATCCATCCGCTCTTGAACTTGATCCACCAAGCCGCTAAAAAGGACAGTTGGATGACAAGAAAGTCAGCAACCATATAGAGCTGTGTCAAAAATTTCTGATTCCGCCGAATCATAATCTCACCTCAGTATTCTTATCGTTACGAGCGCCTGTTTCCGTAGCAGAGCTAAGACTCTGTGCAGGTGATGGAACTGCTTTAGGAAAGATTAGGGCATTCCGCAAGAGGGACAGGGCAAACTTCACACCAACACCAGCATATACTGTTCCATTTATAATACTGTTGTACTTCCTGCTATAATGCTTACGGTGAAATAATATCATTGCCCGGTGAAATTCATAGACGATCTTAAACGGTCTACGTCTGGCACTGCCGCCTTTGAGATGTACGATGGAGGTCTTCGGATAATAATAAATCTCCCAACCAGCTTCTTTAATACGATAGCACCAGTCTAAATCCTCACCGTACATAAAAAACTCTTCATCTAAGCCGCCTACCTGATCAATCATCTCCCGCCGCAGCAGCATAAACGCACCCACCAGACAATCTATCGGGTAATCAAGATCAGGGTCCAGATAACCTAACTGGTAACCGTTAAACTTCGGTCGATCCGGAAACAACTTACTGAAACCAAAAGCATAATAGAAGGAAGCTGACGGTGTAGGAAATCCTCGCTTACACGCTTTATCCAGCGACCCATCTGGCAATATAATCTTACATCCTGACGCCCCAACATCGGGACGACCATCCATAAAGGAGATCATCGTCTCCAGCGTATCCCTGCGTACCACCGTATCTGAATTGAGCAATAGTACATACCGTCCGGATGAAGCTTCCATCCCCTGATTATTTGCACGGGCAAAACCAACATTGTCGTTATTTGCGATCAACATGACACTTGGAAACTCTCTACCAATCATCTCTACCGAATCATCATGGGAATTGTTGTCTATCAAAATAATCTCATAGGAATAGTTCGTTTCTGAGTCATATACCGACCTGATACAGTCCATCGTCAGGCGACACGTGTTGTAATTGACAATAAGTATGCTTACATCTACATTCACTGCGTAACGCTCCTGACAAATATAGTAATCTACCGACAATTATTATAACATAAAACCTCCCTGAGATGAGATGACCTTTCAGGGAGGTTTTTCCAGATACTGTTTGATTTACGTGTTCTTTCGCTCTTTTACGATGGTCTGTATATATTTTCGTTTCTTTTTTAACGCTGGGAGCTGAGTGAAAAAGGATTTCCACACTACGATTAACTTTGGCTCTCTCAGAAGCATATAACCATGCGCGGCAATTTCATAGGGAAGGGAAATCAAAATTGTCTTCAGCATAGTTCGAGCCGATTCATTCTTGTAGATCATTTTGTAGCGATTAATGTAAGATATTCGCCGGATGAACATTGGTTTGGTACTACGGCCAGACGTTTTCCACCCACGTTCATGATACCCAATTGCCTCAGCATCATAATACCCCTGCCAGCCAAATAGCTGTGCTCTCCAAGCCACATCCACATCTTCCTTATATGCAAAAAAATCTGCATCAAAAAACTCCCCATCAACACTAACGTCTTCAATCATCCGTCGAGAATACATCGCCGCCGCCCCAGATACACCAAATACTGTACCCGACTGTTTCCATAGTTCTGCTGGCTCCCCCGCACCACGGTCAAACGCACGACGTGCCTTGTTCATCTGAAGACCAGTGCTATCCACTGATCCGTGATCAGCCTTTAGCAAAAGCATACCTGTGGCGCTGCCGATCTGTGGATTATTCTCCATCTGTGTGATTAGTCTGGAGATATAGTCTGGAGCGAGCGTCAAATCCGGATTAAGGACTAGTATGTAATCTGTTTCTGTAGCAGCTACAGCTTGGTTATGAGCTGGGGCGAAGCCTGTGTTTTTTTGATTTTGGATAAGTAGAAGGCTCGTGGGCGCTTCCTTGTTAGCTTGTGAATTGATAGTATCGACCATGTTAAAGAAAGTGTTCACTTTCTCTGCACAATCGTCCGAAGACGCATTGTCCACAACAACAATTTTCTCAATAGGATAATCCTGTGCCAATACTGCCTCTAAGCAATCTATAATATCATCCGCACTGTTGTAGGTGACGATATGTACACTAACTGTTTTGTTATTCATGAGTATCCTCGACTTTGTAATTTCTTATTAACTACCTACTTCCTTCTTATTATAACGAAAGAACACAAAAAACTCCCGCATCGTTATAAACGATATGGGAGTTTCAATTGGTATTGTTCTATTCTTTTAACTCTAAGAGGAAATCTCTCAAGCCTTCACGCCAAGGTCGAATGTCCTCAAAACCATTCGTACGTATGGACAGATGCTCCATCACCGAATTCCGAGGACGTGGTGCAGGTCTTGGAAACTGTTCCGTGGCACACGGTTCAAGCGCAGCAGTGAATTTAAAACCCAAAATATCCTCAGCCTCTGCAAAGATCGCCTGTGTAAATTCAAACCAGGTACAAGAGTCGCTATTTGACGCATGGTATACACCATACTTCTCAGTTTGAACAAGCTCAAGCAAGAATCGAGCTAAATCGACTGTATAAGTAGGCGAACCTTTTTGGTCATCAACAACTTGAAGCATTGGCTTTTCTTGACCAAGCTTTAGCATTGTTTTGACAAAGTTATTCCCGTATTTGCCGTACACCCATGATGTTCGTACGATGAAATACTTAGAGGTGAGGGATTGAACGAGTACCTCACCCGCACGTTTCGATTTGCCGTATATACTCTTAGGGTCTGTATTATCATATTCATGGTAAGGCTGTGCTCCCATACCATCAAACACATAATCCGTGCTAATATACACCAGCTTAGCCCCAGTTTTTTCAGAAGCTAGCGCTACATTTCGGCTGCCAGTAGCATTAATTAAATAAGCTGCATCAATATCACTTTCTGCCGCATCTACTGCCGTATGAGCAGCACAGTGAATAACCGCATCCGGTCCAAACCCGCCAATAACTTGGATACACTGATCCAGATCAGTAATATCCATCTCCTGACGATCGCAAGCCAACACTTCGTGACCTTGATGCTGGAGCAGTAAAACTACGTCCTGACCTAGTTGTCCGGCCGCACCTGTAACAAGTACCTTCATAGCTAGTTTACCTCCGTATCAAAATTACAATGAGTCGCCTAAACGATCACCATATTGCTGTTCAGCATATTTTTGGTATTCCCCAGATTGAATACGGGTCCACCACTCGCGGTTATTAAGATACCATTGTATAGTTTCTTTAATACCTGTTTCAAACGTATGTTTCGGCTTCCATCCCAGTTCATTCATAATCTTAGTTGGATCGATACCATAACGGCGATCATGACCTGGACGGTCTTGGACATAAGTAATCAAAGAATCGGGCTTGCCTAGTTCCTGCAACACCGTGTTTACAATATGCACATTCGTACGTTCATTATTACCACCAATGTTGTAGACTTCGCCGTTCACACCCTTGTGAATAACCAGATCAATCGCGCTGCAATGATCCTCAACATACAACCAATCGCGGATATTCATTCCATCGCCATAAACAGGCAACGCTTGATCAGCAAGTGCACGGGAAATCATCAGCGGAATAAGCTTTTCCGGGAATTGGTACGGGCCATAATTGTTTGAGCAGCGGGTAATATTCACTGGCAGTCCAAACGTTTCGTGATATGCACGTACTAGTAAGTCTCCGCCTGCTTTACTTGCTGAGTATGGACTATTAGGAGCTAAAGGAGTTTCTTCGGTGAATAATCCAGTCGCTCCCAGTGATCCATATACCTCATCCGTAGATACTTGAACAAATTTAGTGATACTGTATTTTTTCGCCGCATCCAAAAGCACTTGTGTTCCAAGTACGTTCGTCTTCACAAACACTTCCGGCTCTAAAATACTCCGATCCACATGCGATTCAGCCGCGAAATTAACAACGACATCGACACCCTGGCTAATCAGTTCATCCATCGCAGTAACATCAGTAATATCAGCCTTTACAAAAGTGTAATTAGGATGGTTCTCAATTGCTTTCAGATTCTCTAGATTGCCTGCATACGTCAACGCATCTACATTAACGATTTCGTAATCAGGGTGTTGTTGCAGCATATACAGCACAAAGTTGCTGCCGATAAACCCAGCTCCGCCGGTAACTAGCAGTTTCATTTATAGCCCACCTTTTGTTCTTTGAGATTATATTTAAGTTTTTGCTTTCCACTTTTAATCAAAGTTTATTTCCGCATCTTTCAGTAATGGATGACGTTGATCCTTATCCGACAATACCGGACTAGAAATCGGCCAATCAATACCTAAGGCTGGATCATTCCATAATATGCCGCGATCATTTTCAGGGGAATAATATTCGTCCACCTTATATAATACTTGGGTGTTAGGTACCAACGTACAGAAACCATGTGCGAAGCCTATAGGCACCAGTAGTTGACGTTTATTATATTCGCTAAGAATTACTCCGACCCATTGACCAAATGTAGGGGAATTACGACGGATATCTACGATAACATCGTAAATCACACCGGATAAGACGCGGATTAACTTTGTTTGCGCTTTAGGGGTCAACTGGTAGTGCAGCCCACGTAACACCCCAACCTCTGCGGAGAGGGATTGATTGTCTTGAACGAAATTGTAAGTTATACCGAGTTTATGCATTATCTCTTCGTTGTAGCTTTCCATAAAAAAACCCCGGTTGTCGCCATGAACTACAGGTTCTAGTATACTAGCGCCTTGTAGTTGTAGAGGTGTAACTTTCATATTGCAAAGCTCCTTCACATCTAAAGTTTCAGTTTTCCGAATTCTTCACCAAAGAGAAGGTCTTGAGCCAAGTTATGTGCTTTAGCTAATGAGGCATGTGTACCTGCATCCGTCCACCAGCCCTGTAGAATATCAAATGTCAATTCTCCACGTTTGATATATGCATTGTTAACGTCTGTAATCTCTAATTCTCCACGTGCAGAAGGAGTAATCGTTTTGATAATATTAAACACTTCACTATCGAACATATAAATACCTGTTACTGCATAGTTTGATTTAGGCATAACTGGTTTCTCTACAATAGAAATGATTTGATTTCCATCTAGTTCAGGTACACCAAAACGCTTAGGATCAGAAACTTCTTGTATTAAAATCTTCGCACCTGTCCTTTGTTCACGGAAATTACGCACATACGGAGCAATATCGTCAGCAAATACATTATCACCAAGGATAACGATCATTTGATCATCTCCGACAAATTGCTCTGCCAAGTCCAATGCCTGCGCAATTCCACCTGCTTCATCTTGTACTTTGTAAGTAAAGCAAACACCCATTTCATGGCCACTGCCTAATAAATTCACTACATCACCCATATGTTCTTTACCAGTAACGATTAGTATGTCTGTTACATCAGCTTGCTTTAATTTATAAACCGAATGAAAAATCATTGGGTATTTGCCCACGGGAAGAAGATGCTTGTTTGTTACTTTGGTTAAAGGGTAAAGGCGTGAGCCTGTACCTCCTGCTAAAATGATGCCTTTCATTAGGTGACCTCCAACTTTTAGGACTTAAACAAATCCGAAAATGAAATTCCATACTGTTTAATCCACTCTTTAATTTGTTTATTATCGACTTTTTTTATTTTATTTATATCCGATCTCTTTTTCATCATTATAAAGAGTTTTCCCCATACATCCCTGTGTGCTTTTAATAAAGTTAGAAACAACTCCTTTTTTGAGGAGTTATTCATTAACTCATTAGTCGCCCCCTTCTCCTTATACATATTATACAACTGAAATAGATACAGTCTTATTGTATAAATGGGATTTAGTAATACCAAATATAGAGGGTAATTCTTCATAACAAACCAATAATGATTACGTTCAACCAAATAGGTTTTAAAAAGAGAGTACTTTCCAGATGACGCAGAGTATCTATGATATACAATTGCATCCCCTACATATAAACATTTCCAGCCAGCAATTTGGAGACGAAATCCTAAATCTGTATCTTCACAGTAACAGAAAAAATCCTCATCAAATAACCCTACTTCATCAAGAGCCTTTCTTCTATACATAGCAGCACATCCACTAGGTATAAGAATGGGTTCAGAAACATTATATTTTAGTACATTCTCATTTCTCCCCCTACCTCGTGACATACCGCTTGCATTTACAAGTAGGCCAGCAGAATCCATGACATCTGGATCATAGTGAGAAATAATTTTACAACCACAGCTTCCAAGTTCAGTATTTCGTTCAAGTTCATTTACTAACTTTTCTAACCATTCTGAGTCAGCTCTAGCATCATTATTCAGTAGAGCAATATATTCGCCCTTAGAATGATTAATTGCTTCATTATTCCCCTTTGCAAATCCCAGATTTTCAGTTGATTCTATCAGTTTTACAAAGGGATATTTTTTTATCAATTCTACTGAATTGTCAGCAGAGTTATTATCTAATACAATAACTTCGAAATTCTCATACGTCTGATTAATCAAAGACTCTAGACAATCTACAATATATTCCGCTCCGTTGAAATTGACTATAATAATAGATACCAACTTATTCATTACTCATCTTCTTTCTAGAACGTTTTTTCCTTTCTTTTAGTACTGACACACTATACGGTAATAAGGGTAGCCCGTACAATGCCAATATAAAATAAGTTAAAAACTTACTTGCTAAGATTGGAGAGATCACAGTGAGTGTTGTGTAACCCCAAAAATGTAATACCGCCAGCATCGTAACTTCCGTACTACCTTGGCCCCCCGGTATCATACTTAATACACCGACAATCATCCCTAAAGAGTGTACAAGAATAACTTTTGCTATTGTAATTTCAATATTGAATGCATGGAAAATAAAATATAAATAAAAATACTCAGATATAATAGTTAATAAAGATGTTGCAATAATAATAATACCTAACTTAGGGTTCTTTATCGGGATTAACAAACTCTGTTTTATATTTGATAGTACATTCTTTAATTTGGGTCCAAGAATCTTATACATTATTAATAACAACAAGAATACAAATACTATTACAATAGATATCAGTAGATAATTATCTTGAATTCCTTTTATACTATCATTCAAAAAGGAAAGTAGGCCTTCACTAATTACAAAAACTGCAAATAATGAGTATAACAAGACACAGAGTAATTCTATAATTTTATCGAGAAATAAAATGGGTAGAACCTTCGATATATCCACTGTGTACTTAAGTTTCAGATAAGCTGATACAAGGATTTCTCCGGCTCGCCCTGGGATAAAAGCCCCCATTAGTTGACTAGACGCGGTTAATGATACAGTTTCCTTAAAACTAATATTCGTATATACTCTCATAATTTTATTTAATTTAAAAGACCTCAGTAAGAGCACTAAAGAGTACACAAGAATTCCGATAATAAAATAATAGTAATTCACATTACTAAAATTATTTTCAACATATACTAAGAGTATCAGAGAGACTACTGTTCCCAAAACAACATATAAAAGTCTTTTCCTATTCACCTCTCACCATTCTTCTCTCCGTTGTAATTTCTTCATTTAAGTTATTAATTTTGACTTCCAAGTTGTTTATTTGTTGTTTTAATAAACCAATTTCTTGGGACATTTGACGTACTTTTATAGATGAATTTGAAATAGACACGGTTAGCCCGAATATAATCACCAATCCAGAAAGTATACCCACTAAAAACACAAAATTTGAAGGTGCTTGGAAACCAAATATATTCGTAAAATAAAATGCGATTTGAGGCACTAGAGAAATCACTAACATAACAATAACGACCAAAATCCATAAAAGTGCGTATCTTAATTGTAATTCATACTTTTTAATCATATTAATTAAAAAAAACAGTAAAATCAAACATAAGAAAATAAGAGAAATTTGTAATTTTAAAGGGAACAATATAACCCCATCCTTAAGTAACTTGATGTTTTCTTGTAAAGTCAATAATAATAGCAAGAGTAACTTTAATCATATAATAAATTGATTTTAACGACTTAATTGATGAAGTTCCACCACTACGTTCCCTCATTTGAACAGGTATTTCTGCTATTCTGTATCCATTTCTGCTAAGAGCCATAATAGATTCTGGTTCAGGATAATCTGTTGGATAATTGTTTGCGAAAAAATCAATTACTTTTTTGTTACATGCTCTAAATCCTGAAGTTGGGTCACTTACATTGCGTTTGGCCAACAACTTCAATAAACCCGAGAAATAAACTATACCAATTCTCCTAGTAATCGATGATTGAAACCCTTCTTTTTCAATAAATCTTGAACCGATTACAAAATCAAATCCATCTTTTACTATGGGTTCTATTAAGTTTTTGATATAGGCCGGATTATGTTGCCCATCACCATCAATCTGTATAGCAATATCATAATTATTCTTTTTGGCATAGATATACCCTGTCTGAACAGCACCTCCAATACCTAGATTGCACGGTAAATTTATTACATTAGCATTATTTTTTTCACATATAACAGAAGTCAAATCAGTTGAATAATCATTGATAATAACAAAATCTAAAATATCTGAATAACCAGATAACTCATTAATTAACGCTTCAATATTTTCCTCTTCATTGAAACATGGGATGATCCCAAGTACTTTCATTAATTCACTATCCTTTCAATGAGATTTAGAAAAGCTCAAATAATCAATACAAATATGTCATAGCTTAACAACAAAGCAATTGCAAAAACATTAGTCTGATTCTTAACTTTTTAAAAAGGGATTGCTCCATTGATTTTAAGGATATAATTCAGCAATACTATAAACAATAATAAACACAAAGATAAAATCACATATATATCAATCTTTTTATCTTTAATTACAATATTATTCGATGAGATTATAAGAAATAGTAGAGGAGAAACAGGAATGAAATACCTGCCTTGAATACCAAGAATAAGATTGTTGCCTACAGTAGTGTAGCCCGTATATAGAGCTGTATAAGTTAAGATAATAACACCTACTATGATTACAACAAAAATGAGTTTTCCCTTAACATTTATAGTTAAAGAGTCTCTTTCATAATCACTACTCTTAAGTATAGCGGTGAAAAGTAGTAAAAAAATAAAACCAAAAACTAAAGAAGAAGAAAGTGAATATCCATAATTTGTAACTGCCTTTCCAAGCATGCCCATAAACTGCGAATCACCTAGACTTATTAAGGTATCAAACATAGTCTTAATATAGCGGAAAGGGTGAGTTAATACATAATGCACTTGGTTACTTGGGGAAATTCCTGTATCTCCACGAACGTCAGGGACCGCTAAATTTTTTAAATTAAGCAAATTCCAAATCAACATTGGCAGCAGAGAGCTTACCAATATAATAAGAATTTTTTTTGTATATTTAATTTTATCCCCAAATTTTTGATAAGGTATAGCAAATATCAAAAGCAACAAGGGAAGGTAAACTGGTTTTGAAATCGACATATACATACCCACTGTAGTTAATATCCAAAAATCCTTAGTGTTTATTTCAAGTATTTTTTTATTGTACCCTAAGTTAAGAACAACTGAGATAAACAAAAATGAGGATCCAATCATAAGAGCATCTGCCGAAAGTGATGTTGCTTGAATAAGAGTCATGGGCAATAGAGCTATTACAAGAAGCAGATTTTTCTTAAATGGTAATATTTTTAACGAGAAAAAAACAGTTATAACATAAGCAAGAAAGTTAAATAATCTACCTAAATAAAGCATCATTATTGGAGGTGAATTAAAGATTCTCCCTAAGAGAACGCCCAATGCCTGAGGTATATAAAGAACTGGTGAATATATAGATGCATAATTCCTATGAAAAACTCGCTCTTGAGGATTCAATTCCATAGAAAATGTATCTTTCACAACATTATATTGATACCCAGTATAATGGACATACCTCACTTTATTAACAGTTGAGATTAAGCTCGTAGGTATATAATTTCCAAGTTCTCCGTTAACCGTTTGATTAATGAATTTCCCTTCTGAAACTTCATACGCTCTATAGAAATGATCCAACTCGTCCAAATGTTCAAAGGGTGGAAAAATAACAACAAAAAATAATCCTATTGATAATGAAAGAATTACAAATATCTTTTGAACATTCCCTCTAAATTTAAATATAAGTAAAGTAACAACAACAAATAGCAATAAAAAAGAAATTAATAATAAGTAAAATGTTCCGTTAGTTAACGCAGCCGTTGTATTACTAGCAAATAACTTAAAATAAATACTTCCATCTTGAATCTGATCATTAATAAAGAATTCCCCTAATTGATTATTGCTTCTCCATAATGTTACAGAATTCCCCCCAGATAAGCCTTTACTTTTAATCTCAAATTCTAACAATCTCTTTTTGGAATCATTATCACTATTCGGTATTTCTATGGAAATATCCTGACTATCCGGAAGTTGGGAAACGTCAAAAATCTTATGCTCTATTACCTGGCCATTTTCCTTTAAATCAAAGTATAGTTCTCCGGTATTGGCTCTTTTAAAAGTCCCAAATGGTATCTTGAGTTCTAAATTGGCCTGACCATTCACCTCGAATTTCTGCGTGATCGTCATTTCATCTTGTATTTCCCCAATGATATCATCCGTTTTTTCTTGACTAATAATCATGGCCTTATCTTGATTAATCTTCGTAAAAAAATCCTTATTTTCAAATATAACGTTTGAAAAATATATTGCAGAAATCAGAATAAAAAACGCAAAAAGTACCTTCTGAGTATTAAGTACTTTATTATGAAAAAATAATTTCATCGAAAAAAATCCCCACTTCATCTTATTTTCGAATATTTTTAAAGGATTTGGCATTCACTCAAATTCATTTCAACTTTTCTGATAATTCCTGTATAAATAAGAATTGCTCTCCTTCACTCAGATAATCCGCCATACTTTCTTTATCCCCAGCCTTTTTATTCCCCTCAAACTCAGTACACAGCTTAGTAAGTTGTGCAGCGATTGAATCTGGACTTATATTATCAAGGGAATATATATTATGATGTAATTCTGAAAGATTCTTATTCTCATAGTTGTTTGTTAAGACTAGTATTCCAAAGTGTGCCATTTCTAATGGAGGATAACTAGGATGAGGGGAAATCATTAAAGACACACCTAATGCACTCTCCTTTAATTCATTGGCGTAGTCTTCAAGAGACATTTTACCTTTAGATTTTATTACAACTCCATTTCCGATTTCCACATCACTATGATGCTCACCTGCTGAAATCACTTCCCACTGATCCGCATTAGGCTGGGTCCAAACCCAGATTCTTAACGATTCCACAATTAAAGCGAAAGCATTTCTGGCCACTGAAGGCCTGCCATATATCAGTATTTTCTTTTTCTTTTCCATCTTATCAAATGATATCAAATGTTTTTTTAACGATGAATTAAGTTTAGGTTCAAAATAGTATTCCTCTGTAAATTTGTAACCATGATTGTTGAAAAAATTTTTCAGCAAACTAGAGTTAAATACCGCAATTTGCTCTCCCTTATATAAATAAGTACTTAGAGCAAGAGAGTATTGACTTGACCAAGAATAGAATCCAGGCTCAAAATCCTGAATGAAGTAAATTATTCGCTTCGGTTTTTGATTGTAAAACTCCGCTTGCCATTTCACTATTCTTTGAGCAAAATATGCTGTCCACCAAGAAGTGGCGATAAATATATCTTCTTTCCCAACGGGTATTGTTTTATTATATCTATCATTGAAAGAAACTATCTGAGAGTTGCCATCCACATCATTTTCACTAGAAACGTGAGTATACCCTGAAAATTTCAGTAAGTCCTCACTATTTGGCGCTGCATCAGTAGTAATAATCCGTCTAAAAGAGTCTTGTTCATATTTATACAACTGGTCAAAAAAATTGATGGCAGTTGATATGCCACCAAATAAATGTTCTTGATTAATCGAAGGTACGAGTAAATTTATCCGTCTTTTTTCAAATGAAGTACTTCGCGGGTTAAAGGGCGTAATTTCACCAATGTGGGAATTCAAATAAGAGTTCACAGTGGATTGATATGCTTTTTTGATCACCTTATTATTTTTCGCCTTTCTAAGAATATGTTCAATTAACCTAGACATTGTCATCATTCTCCTTGAGATAATTTTGGTACAAGACTATTCAAGCTTAAGTTCTTATTAAAGTAAGGATCCCCACTCTTCAAATACGGTCCATAGAATAATGCTGATAATTCAAAATCAATTGGTGGTATATAAGAAGATCTTGATTTCGATTCTAAGTGATATAGCCTTACGTGTGGATCATAAATATTGACTAAATTATGTTGGAGTGCACGTAATGAGATTTCAACATCGCTACCGCATATGATGAAGTCTTCATTAAATAATCCGATTTTATCTAAAGTCTTCTTTGATATCGCGAGACATGCCCCAGTAGAAGCAATTACATTTCTAGTGACCATGGGCGATATAAACGGAGAACCAAAATGATTTGGCGCCATACTTTTAAAGATATGATCGGCCCATCCTCCTAAACCAATTACAACTCCAGCATGTTGAATTGTTTTATCTTCATATAGGAGTAAGCCTCCAACAGTTCCAACATCATCACGTTGAGCCTTCTCAACTAATCGCTGTAACCAGTCTTCTTTAATAACTACCGTATCATTATTTAAAAATATAAATACTTCGCCACTCGCTTCCTTTATTCCATGATTATTTAGTTTCGACCAATTAAAATCATAATTAGCATCAATAATCTTTACATTTTTATCATTTTGTTGTTTAAACCAATCTAATGTTTCTTGTTCGACTGAATTGTTATTAACAATAATAATTTCGTAATCTGGATACTTTGTTTTTTGAATAATGCTTGAAACACAAGGTTCCAATAGTTCAATTTTATCTTTTGTAGGAATAATGATACTAGCCTTTATTGTTTTGATTTTATATCTACTATCATAAACAAATAAATGCTCATCTTCAGTAGCATAAGCGTTACCTTCACCAAAAACCCTCACTAAGTGTTCGTTTAAAGCAGCAAGTCCCGCAGTATGCGCATAAGGTTTAGAATATGGGTTCAAAGCTGTAGAAGTCTCTAATTCCCTCCATGAATAAAGAACTTTGGGAATATGATGAATTTTCGATGATCTCTCACTCATCCTTAGAACGAGATCATAGTCCTGGCTACCGTTGAACTCAGTTCTAAACCCACCCACTTCGTGGAACAGTTCCCTTTTGAAGACCAAAAAATGACCAATATACATTTGTGACCGTAATAAATCAGGAGACCAGTCTGGTTTATGAAGAGGACACTTTTTCTTACCATACTCATCGACTTTATCTTCATCAGAATATAAAATATCTGATTTTTCTTGATTAAGGGATTTGACGACTTGATATAACGCGTCCCTTGTGATTTCGTCATCATTATCCAATAACGCAATATACTCGCCTTCTGCTAATGAGACAGCTTCATTAGAAGCACTTGATATCCCCGAGTTTATTTTCAAAGTCTTAATTTTAATTCTCGGATCATCAATACCTTCTAAATATTTGATTGTATTAATATTATCAGAGCTATCATCTACGATGCAGATCTCCCAGAATGAATACAATTGCTCTTTTACTGAGTTAATTGCAATTTCCAACCACTTTGGTTCAACATTATAAACTGGAATAATTATTGATATTAAAGGACGGTAAGTAAACTTTTCTATTTCTATCTTAAGCTCTTCAATTTCCTCAAGATTAATATCTTGGTATGCATAATCTGATGTTAACTCACTAACCGTGACAGCAGAATGCATTTTACTATTCAGGGAATTAAATCCATTCCTCCGTAGTTCATTAATTCCTTTCTTTGCTAAAGACGGGTTGTCTTTTAATTTCTTAAATACAGTTTGTCCAAACTTAATTTTACTTCTCAACTTCTTCGGCACTATCTTTTTGATTCTATTTTTTATTCTAAGCTGCTGAGATATAAGTTCTAACTGTTGAACGTAATTATCTTTATGAGAATTTTCTTCCTTCAACAGATTCACTTCAGTATGCAAAATCTCTACTTGTTCTAAGAGAGAGAGATTTTCTGTAGATACTAACTGTTTTTCTGATTCCAAACGTTTGTAATCTTGTTCTTTCATTGTTATAAGATCATTTAATTCTTCATTTATTGCATTTTTTCTTCGTAATAGTTCCTCTTTATTTTGCATTTCATTTGTAAATTTTTCAATCAATTCATCTTTTTGTTTCACATCATATAAGACTTTTTCAATCAATTCGTCCTTTTGTTTTAATTCAAAATTTTTAGATATTAATTCTTTATGTGTTAGGTCATAAACACTTAAATTAATCAAATCTTTTTCAAGATTATCCAGATTTTCAAGTACATTTACACTAACTGGATTCTCATTTTTAGTATCAATCATTTTCATTGTTTTTTTAATCATATTGAGATTTTCAGATACAAAGAAAAAATTTCTGTAGCAGGGCCCGTTAAAGTCGTTTTGATATATATTAGTATTATAATAATCATCAATGGATTCTCTATAAGAGTATAATGACGATCTACCAGTTGCCAAAAAATGAATTTTAATCATTTTCTCCCATATATCAACTCTTCCATGGGTAAAATGAAGATATGGCCATTGTTTTTCATTAAGAAAATCTATAAGTTGCCCTGCTTCGGGTAGACCATTTTGGCGATGCTCTTCAAGCCATTGATAATTAAATCCATACATAGTCTCAAAATATTTATTTGCTCGAATTTCTGCATTTTCCACACCAGTAGTATTGAAAGGTGCTGCCAAAATAAACCCATGTTTAGAAACTCTCATTAACTCAGAAATAAAATTCTGCCTGAGTAAGGGACTTATGTGTTCAAATACATCAAGGGCAATTACTAAATCAAACGTATCAGTCTCAATTGGCATATTTGTTGCGTCCCCTTCAATATAAGAAGGATCACTTTTAAGTTCTTCTGGTACTATGATATCTAAATAAGTTATTTTGTCAGTTACAAGGAACTTTTCTAAGTTTTTATGCTCATTAGCCCCAACTTCTAAGATCGAGAAAGCCTTATTGTCTTCACGTATTAAATTAATAAGATCAGCTGCATTTTTATATCTTTGATATTGATCAAATGGAACAACCATGCTTAAACACTCCAATCTAGATATGAAAAATCAATTTAATATTTCCCATTTATGATTGATATAAACAAGTCCTTCAGAGAAATATTTATTCGTAATATTAAAACTAACTACATCTTGCTTATAATCTAAACAAACTATTCCTTCATTATTGAAAAGACCTACATCTAGTTGATACGTCCCACCAAGTAATGGCAAACTTGATATTACATATTTCACTTTATGCCTACCCCTAATATCAGGAATCTTAACTTTTTCTAGATGGGTATTCGGGCCAAATATATATTCTCTATCAGGAGTATAGAGCGCAACCCCTACTAATAAGCCTGGAATTGTCTTTTCATAAACTTCATATTCAACCTCAACTTCAACTTCATCAAACGTTTTGAACTTATTTTTATTAATATTCACCTTAGTAATCAATGATAGAATGTCTGGGTTACTTGGAATAACAAAATCATCGTGTGATACTTCCGCTGACTCCTTCAGCTCAATAACGTCATCACTATTTTCCAAATTACTATATCTCATGTAATCTTCATATAAATCAACAACTTCGCTAGAATCGCCTTCTGCCTCAATTCTTCCGTTCTTAATCCACACCGCTTTATTACAAAACCGTTTCACTTGTTCGGAAGCATGTGAGACAAATAATATAGTCGTCCCTTTGCTTTTTAATTCTTTCATTTTATCAATACACTTTGTCTGAAACCTTGCATCTCCTACAGCCAAGGCTTCATCTACTATTAAAATATCTGGTTCTACATTTATCGAAACAGCAAAGGCTAGTCTTGCAAACATTCCGCTGGAATAGACTTTAACCGCTTGATCTATAAAAACCCCAATATCTGCAAAATCAATTATAGCGCCGATTTTTTCATCCATTTTTTCTCTGGTGTATCCCATCATTAATCCATTTAAATAAATATTTTCCCTACCTGTATATTCCGGATTAAATCCTGCTCCCAACTCTAATATAGCAGAGATCTTCCCATTTATTTCAATCTCACCGCTGGTAGGAGTCAACACTCCAGTAATTAATTTTAAGAGCGTAGATTTGCCAGAACCATTTTTGCCTAGTATACCAATTGCATCGCCTTTTTCTACTGATAAAGTAATCCCATTTAGGGCTACAAACTCTTTATGGTAATTCTTTTTAAAAGGATGAATAGCTTCTTTAAAACGATCCATCGGTTTATCATATAGTTTGTACGATTTCACTATATTCTTTATATCAATTATCCCGTCCATCTCATCACTCCTAAAGTACATCAGAAAAATGCGGTTTAAGTTTCTTAAATACCTTAAGACCAAAGGTTAACATCAAAAAACATAAAAACCAGAAATAAGCTGTTTGGTACGGTCTATCAAAAAATAATACATTGTCTATTAAAGAATCCCTGAATCCCTGAACAATATAAAACATAGGGTTTAACTTAAACACTCGTCCCCAAAAATCAGATAACATTGTTACCGACCATCCAATAGGAGTAAACCAAAATCCCATTTGTAATATTACGGCTATAATTTGATTCAAATCCTTGAAGAAAAGAACAACCGCCGAAGTGAAAAACGAAAGTGATATCACTAATATTAACAGGCAAAAAACATAATATATTAATTGAGCATTATAAAGGGTTGGGTAATATCCATATATTGCGTAAACGATAAGTATAAAGGCAATGAAAAATAGATGTACAAAAAATGCAGAAAATACCTTTACTAAAGGTAATAATTCAATTTTAAACACAACTTTTTTTACTAGATAATTATATTCAGTAAAGGCATTAGTTGCACTTGAAAATGCATCTGAAAAGAAAAACCAAGGTATAATTCCAGCAATAAACCAAATTATAAATGGTATGTTTCCTACATCTCCACTTCTTAGACCAACCTGGAAAACAAACCAATAAGTAACTATTGTCAAAAGAGGATTAATAAATCCCCATAAAACGCCTAAATAAGAGGAAGCATATTTAGTTTTGAAGTCATTCTTAGCTAAATTTATTATTAGATTCTTATTTCCCAAAAAATCGTGGGCGAAATTAAAAGTTTCTTTCGAAAATCTTCCTATGAAGTAACAAAATCCAGCGACTATGAAACTGATAATCAATGAAATTATGCTTGGTCCCGAATCATTCCCTTGCTGAGATTGTTCAATATGTGAGCTCATATTGAACAATATAGATGGATCATTTCCCGTAGACTGAAGATCAATCTGCCCACTATTCTCATCTATATTTTTCAATTCCAATTGATTTAGTTTATAATCTAGCGTATTGAAGTTTACTTGGGCGTCGGATATTCCAGAAAAGTGAACATTTTTAATGGAAACCAAGCTTTCTTTATTCCCTGGATCTATTCTAATGAAGGCAAACCCTTTAGGAACCTTAAACTCCAAACTCTGCCAAATACCGGGCTGTGGGTATGGTTTGCCTATTGAGTCGGTCTCATTCCATCCATTATTAGAAGTAGCGAAAAAAATCTGATAATCATCTGATATCTCTGATTTAACATCCATATGTAAGTAGAGATTAACATTATCCTTAATATAAAAATCAATACAGTAATAAGAGCCTATGAAAATCACAAGTGTAAAACCTAAAAGAATAAGATGCTTTAATAACTTCATTCATATTTCCCCTAACTATTTCATTGAGTAACTTTACAAATCATATATAAGTTTAATTCAAATCAGTCATATGCTAAAATATTGTCGTACCTACAGGAAAAGGAGATTATAACGTGTCGAAACCAGTATACGGTAAAAACGCCGCTCAGTCGAGAAATGCAGAAAAGATAGCAATCCCGATCTGGGCATTGGTTGTTGCTTTCATTTTATTTTTGTGTTGGGCCCCATTTCAAGTGGGATTATTTAACGGTCAGCAATTAGACTTCGAAAAGCCAATCTATGTATCTGCATTACTAAGCGGCCTTTTGCTGCTAGTCTGCCTTGGCTTATACTACAAAAAATTCAAAATTGATGAGCAGAGGGATTTAGTAGCTTCAGCTTCTATATTGCTGCCTGTGACCTACGCTTTATCATTGTTTGTCGCAGTTTCGCATTATATGGCGATGAATATGCTGTTTATTCAGAGCATGTATGTTGCAGTCTTCATTATAGCCTTTTATCTCTTGAAGCAAAAGCAAGTAAATGTTGTCATTCAAAATGCTATATTGGCGATTGCTTATTTCATAGTGGGTTTTGGACTCTTAAATTGGCTAGGCAGCAGTAAATTAGCTGGCTCTCTTGTGGGCTGGTTCTCAAACACTGTACGGAACAGTATTTATTTAGAAGCAGTTATGACCGATTCTAATGGACTTCGATTGACTTCGATCTTTCAGTATGCGAACACATACGCTGCATTCTTGATGGCTTTTCTATTTGTAGCAATATTCGCGCTTATTCGCTCTAAAAATTGGTATGGAACCTTGACTCATGGCTTTATGTTAGTGCCAATCATTTTGTCGATCTTGTTAACCTTATCTCGTGGTGGCCTTGTCTTGCTACCTGTGGTATTTATACTTCTGCTTCTATTTCTAAAACCCGCACAGCAAATCCTTTGGATTCTACATTTAGGAGTTGCTGGTATTGTAGCTTTGCTCATTACAACACCCGTAACTAATCTAGGAATAGAGTTAAATGCGAGTTTCACTTCTTCTGCCGCTTTAAAAGGTTGGGGTTACCTGTTAGCAGCTTCACTAGTTGTAGCTGGCCTATCTTGGGTCATTCAGCGTTTTGTCGCTCCATGGTTGTATGCAAAACTAGAGAATTGGTCGTCACGTAAACGAACAGGTCTTTGGATTCCGCTCGGATCTGTCGCTCTAGTAGCTATTGTAGCTTTCTTACTTATCGGTACGAGTGCAAAAAGCATCTTACCTGACAATATGGAGACTCGTCTTGAGAACATCAATTTCCAACAACATAGCGTACTTGAACGGATTACCTTTTATAAAGATGCCATGAAGGTAGTTAAGGATTATCCAATCCTTGGTGCTGGTGGTGGAGGCTGGTCCTCATTATATGAACATTATCAGAATAACCCTTATACTAGCCGCCAGGTGCACAATTTCTTTCTTCAATTTTTGATCGAAGTTGGGATTCTTGGTTTTATCGTATTTATGGGTTTCATTCTGTATATTTTCTATAAGTATATTCGCGGGTATGTAAAACGGGATAAAAATGATTTTGAAAATGGTTTCTTCTATCTAATCATTGCTTTATCGATTCTTGTGCACAGTTTACTTGATTTCAATATGAGTTATGCCTTCATGGGGATACTCGTCTTCCTTGGACTGGCTGGGATGGCAGTTGTGATGGACAGCAAAAAGTTACGAAAAAATTGGAATAAAGCCGGTATTCGGCTTGGATATTTCGCAGCTCTCACAATAGGTACTGTGTTCTTGTTATTCCTTTCGATCAGCTATATAGGCTCCAATAATGCTGCTCTAAAGGGTAAGAATCTAATTAGAGTGAGCACTTCATATGAAGAAATTAAAGCACCGTTGGTTAAAGCCTTAAAAAGCCGCCCTAATCATCCTGAATCCGCCCTCTCCTTATCTGCTTTAGATATGACGGTATTCAACCAAACGCAAGATGAGCAATTTCTTGTTGAAGCAAATAATGTATTAACTCGTGCGCTCAAAGATGAGCCCTACAACAAAAATCTTTTAGCTCAAATGGCGAGCTACTATGATTTAAAGGGTCAAAGTGACCTTGCATACAATGTATACCTCGACAATGCTGATAAGTTCAATTGGGATATTAGTTGGTATGATGAATTAATCAGACGATCCTTTGTATTAGGCCAGCAAGCCCTTAATCAAAAGGATGAAGTTAAGAAAGAAAAGTACTTCGCAGAAGAGCTTGAAGCATATAACCACGTTCTCGCTGGGATTGAACATCTGAAGACTCTTCCACCAGAACAACTGCAAGGGCGTCCTTTCTCAGTAACGCCAACTATCGCTTTAAACGTTGGCAAAATGCAACTTATATCCGGACAAGAGGATGCAGCGAAGACCACTCTGAAGCTTAATTCGGATCCTAATTACACGGATATAATGAACAACGAAACTCCGTGGGATATAAATTGGTACAGTTCACTAATCAGCCGTTCATTTGATTTGGGGCAGGCAGCTTATGCACAACAAGATGATGAAGATAGAGTAGAACACATGAAAGCTGGCTTTGTCATTGGGCTTTTGGCCTACAATCATATATTGGCTGATAACGATCCTTCCAAGACTCCTGCTCCGGATGTGACACTGAAGGTTGGAACAATGCAATACATGTCAAGACAATTCAAACCCTCGGTGGCTACTTTAAAATCGGTACTAAGCCAAGATTTCTCAGATGCTAATAATCGTGAAATCGCTCGCTGGTACCTCGCCGCATTACAAAAAACGAACAACCAAGATCAAGCAGTGTATGATAAGCTGATCGCAGCCGATCCTGCGGAAGCAGCACAGATCGAAGAAATTGCGAATATGCAACTCCAAGATAGAAACTAATGAATAAAAAATAGCCTCTCACTGGATTACAGTAGGAGGCTATTTTCCTTTGTAATTATTTAAAATCATTTCCCTGTTTTGGCCGCTTCGCTTTCGACAAGCTCTTTCATATATCGAAGCAAATCATCTTTGAGTTCCTCGTGTTGAAGTGCATAATGAATGGTGGTCTGGATAAAGCCCATTTTCTCACCAACATCATGACGTTTACCTTCAAAGTCATAGGCAATAATTCGTTCAACCTCACTTAGACGTGCTATCGCATCGGTAAGTTGGATCTCTCCACCCACACCTACTTGCTGCTCACCAAGCATATCGAAGATTCGTGGGGTTAAAATATATCGTCCCAGAATAGCTAAGTTCGATGGAGCCTCTTCTCTCTTCGGCTTCTCTACTAGACGATTTGCCTTGTAGACACGTTCCGCCAAAGGCGAACCATCTACAACACCATACCGGGATACTTCCTCCCACGGAACAGGCTGAACACCCACGATAGAAGATTTATACTCATCATATATGTCAATCATCTGTTTGAGGCATGGTATGTTCGCTTCAACAATGTCATCGCCTAGTAGGACAGCAAACGGTTCGTTTCCTATGAATTTACGTGCACACCAAATCGCATGTCCGAGACCTCTTGGTTCTTTTTGACGAATGTAATGGATATCTGCCATTTCGGAAGATTTACGAACAGATTCAAGAAGCTCCCACTTTTGCTTCTCCGCTAGGTTAAATTCCAGTTCAAAAGAGTTATCAAAGTGGTCTTCAATCGCACGTTTGCCTTTCCCCGTTACAATAATAATATCCTCGATCCCGGAAGCGACCGCTTCTTCAACAATATATTGGATCGTCGGTTTATCTACAATCGGAAGCATTTCTTTAGGCATTGCTTTGGTCGCAGGTAAAAAACGAGTGCCGAGACCTGCGGCGGGAATAATCGCTTTACGGATCTTCATCACATTAACTCCTTCTATCGTATACTCTTTTCAATTTACATATCTGTATGTACCCTAAAATGGCATATTTCTTTCAATTATAGCAGTTACAGCACATTTATGTCAGAGTGTTTGTTATATTTGTATATCTATTCCATTGAAGTGAGAGGGAAGGAATACCCTCACGATATACTTTTTAGTATATGCAAATTTAGGTGAGGGCGAGATCAAATCTAATAAAAGGGCTAAGCAATACCAGCATCTACCTGGTAGTTACTTAGCCCTTTCTTTAACTCTTATTACTTCGCATTTACCAATTGCCCACGCGTTACGCCAAGTTGATTAGTAGCCTTTAGGCTCTTCCATACTTGTGTACCAGAGATTTCACCACGCAGAGCGCGACTGTAGAGGCTGATTACCTCAGCCACTTGCTCTGGCGTCTCTTCCAAGAACTCCACTCGGTATGAAGATACTCCTAGGTCACGGAAATTGTTCAAATACTCCGCACCAGACTGCTCAACAGCGTTATAGACGGTATTACGGCAGCCTTCATCCACACGAACTGGATGTGACATTCCAATACGGTCTTGCAAAGAAGCACGGTGCTCTTCACAAGGACGACCACAGTTCGTATAGTCTGTGCCTTCACTCATAAAGGTACAATACACACAGTGTTCAGTATGGAACATCGGCAAATGCTGATGGATAACGACCTCCATCCGGGACGTATCACTGTGTTCAAGCAGATCAACCATCTGTTGAATGTTCAAGTCATAGGATGGCGTTACTATGTCACAGCCAGCCTCAAGGAACAAATCCACTGCTTTATGATTGGCGATATTCAGTGAGAAATCACCGATCAGCCGTGGATGCACAGCATCCGGCTGCTCCTGGCGGCGGCGCAGATAATAATATAACGCGCCTGTATTACGCACGAGCACAGCATCCGGTTGCAAGCGAAGAATATTCGCGTGGTAGCCGTTCTCGCCCGGCATATGAATGCGCGGCGTGGCCAGCGCTATGCTGGCCCCTGCAGCCCGTACCGCATCTACCGCTGCCGGGAACTGCTTGATAAACTCGAAGTCGGCGTAGATGTTTCTCACGCCGGCCTCGAGCGCAGCCTGCACCTGCGGCAGGCTGCGGCACAGCGCGGTGAGCTCCGCTTCACCAGCGCGCTGCGGAGCGACGCCCTTGTGGGTGGCGTCGCCGTAAACCTCGATCGCCCGTTTCACATAGACGGGCGGTTTCGGGCGCTCGCCCGCAAGCAGCTCCACCGCTTGGCGGCGGATGCTGTTCAGCTCGCGCATAGGGACGATGACGTCGCCTTGCAGATGCGACTCCAACGCGTCAAGCTGGAACACGGTCCCGCCCAGGCGGCCGAATTGTTCTTCCAGCAGCGCGGTATCCATCGGACGCTTTTGCGCGGCTTCCAGCGCGAGCTCCGAGTCCACACGGACGGTAACGTTCTTCTGAACGTCCGTCCACCAAGTCGTCAGCTTCTCGCCGACGCAGCCTTGCACTCTAACATGTACCGGAAATACCCGGTACGGCTTTTCAGTTTCATAAGTCTGGCGCAGCGCCTTATCTAATGCAGGGTCATTTGTCTTCCAAATGCGGTCACCGACATTTAGACGACGAAGATCCACATCATTACGACCGGCTACGATGTCGATGATCCAGCCTTCTCCGGCTTCGCCTTCCAGCTTCACACCTTTACGACGAAGGTCGTAGACACGACCGCCTTCTTCTTTTTTCGTCGGATCGCCAGCGTCAAAAACAATTCCGTCCCCACGCTTAAGCGGTGCATGAATACGGCAGACCACTCCGTCACGCAGAATTTGCTCAATCGTCCCCAAATATACACCACGGCTTTTTGGGAAAGTCCCGTCTACCAGTTTCTTATTGTTCGTTCCATCCAGGAAACCATGTGTAAACCCGCGGGAGAAGCTTTGTTGCAGCTCGCGCACCTCCTCCTTCGAAGGTTTGGACAGATCGCCTTCAAAATACCGATCAATCGCTTTACGATACTTACTAACTACATTCGCTACATATTCCGGGCTTTTGAGGCGACCTTCGATTTTAAAAGAAGTCACACCCGCCTCGATCAGTTCAGGCATTAGATCAATTGCTGCCAGGTCCTTAGGAGAAAGCAAATAAGTTACGTCTCCCATAGGTTTTACCTCACCATCCACCATCAGATCATACGGCAGGCGGCAAGCCTGAGCACATTCACCGCGGTTGGCAGAACGTCCGCCCCACATTTCAGAGGTCAGACATTGACCTGAGTAGGAAACACACAAAGCACCGTGTACGAATACTTCCATCGGTAAGCGGGCTTGCTCCCCGATCGTACGAATTTGTTTCAAATTGTTCTCACGACCTAATACCACACGTTCCAAACTGAAAGGTTTAGTAAACTCGACCGCTTCCGGCGAAGTAATGGTCATCTGTGTCGATCCGTGAATCGGGAAATCCGGTGAGATTTCGCGGATCATTTTGACCAAACCTAAATCTTGTACAATTACTGCGTCCACGCCAGCATCCACGCACGCATCAATCAGTTCTTTTGCATCAGACAATTCATTTTCAAAAACCAGTATATTAAAGGTCAAAAAGCCCTTCACACCATAGCTATGCAAAAACGCCATAATTTCCGACAGCTCGTCCATGCGAAAGTTGTTCGCTCTGGCCCGTGCATTAAACTTCTCTACGCCAAAAAAGATAGCATCCGCTCCGTTTGCTACCGCTGCACGCATGCAGTTCCAATCACCTGCGGGTGCCAATAGCTCCACGTCTTCTCTGCGTATTTGTTGCTCTTTCATTTATATCCTCCCAAACCGCCATTTGACGGGTCATTTCTAGTTGATTAACTTGATAATTGTATCAAATATCACACTTGAGCGCTATGCGTTTACCAACATTTATATAGAATAAAAGTCATAATGCTGTCAGGAAGCTGACTTCTTGCTTATTGCTCTTTACTCCATGAATGTTGTAGAACATGCAACTTTATTGCCCAATTCAGCGCTTCGACAACTAAATGTTGTACATAAAGCATCATTCTCACACTCTAGTATCGACAACCGGTACAAAAAGTTGCAACATTTACAACAATTCACTAGAAAATCCGTGACATACGGGACATACGATAGAATGTTGTATCAAATACATCAATCCACCCTTTAGCTATTCACATTATGCCCAACTTGGATAACATTGGCTCCGAACCTCTAAAACAACCCTTCCGACAACCCTTCTATCGGTTTATAGTAACAAATATATGTATTTTTAATAATAGGCCGCAGGTATCCCTTATCCACTAAACTCTGCAACCATTTACGAGCAGTACGAAAGTTAACGCCATAATCGTTCATAACATCCTTAGGTCGAATCCCTTTTCCCCTTTATCCAAATAAAGAACGCCCCAAGCCAAATCGGCAACTGGGACGTTCTTCGTCTGATTAAATTATACGCCTCTATTCGTGTGTCAGCTACGATTTTCGTACTTTTTTTAACTACTTACTGTTTGTAAACCGAAACGATTGTAGTGTCTTGTCTAACAGAGCCTGCTGTTCTGCAGTGGCATTGGCATCATTCAGCGTAACGGTAATCGTGTAGACCACATCATTTTTACCAAACACAACCTGCTTACTGCGAAGAGGGATGCCATTTTTGATTTGATGTACAGTTATGATCGTAGCAGGGACATCCGCAATGGTAGATTCCACTACACTTTCTATACGAGAGCCTTTAGGATCATTATTTTTATTTTGATAAGCATCTTTGAGCACATTAACTGTATAATCCACTGAACCCTCGGGTTTTGAATTGATCTGTAGACGTCCTCCGCTGAAGCGATACTCAATCGACTGCGTCTCGAAAATATCCTGATAAGGTGTCCATAAACTTGGAATATCAATGGCATAACCGTAGGTTTTGGATACTTTGGTTAGTGTCTTATTTTTGAGCGTCTTATAATCATCACTAGCGAGCCGCCCGAAGTTCTCCTTCAGCAGAGCAAAATCAATATCAATAGAGGATATGATGGCTTTGAATTTTGCCTTATCGTCATCTTGCCCAGCAGCTGTTACATATTCAAAATAGTAACGATACCCATTTTTGAGTATGAGAGCTTGATATTCTGTAGTAACACCGTTGCCGTAATTTAGCTGTAGCTCATTAATTTGTGCGGATACGCCCGAGATCTCCGACTTGTTGCTGTCTTTCAGAATATAAGCATCCGCTACAAAGTTTTCTTTAGTTTTCATTTTCAGATCTTCAGCCCAGCTCTCTAGTGTAGAACCAGCAGGTGCCGAGGTAACTGCCACACTCAGATGACTTCCCTGCTTACTCTCGTAATAGAGATGCTGGTCGTCCTTACTCCAATCTGCGGGAACCTGTAGTGAAATCCCATAGTCCTCATTGTACGCGTCACGCAATCCACTTTTCACCGTAGAAAGATCACGGATTTTTTTGCTTTTAGTATCAAAAGAAGGCTGGAAAGAGTTAAGTAATCCTGTATATTTAGCAAAATCCTTATAATTAACTGCTTTGTTATCCGTCAAATAAATCTCGTAGAGTCGACCTTCAGCATATAACAGTCTGCTCTCCCAGAGCGCTCCACTGGAATCTTTACTGATCAATCTAGCATAAGGTACCGCGGCCTTGGGGAACGACTCCCGATCCAATATCAACTCCCCACCTGCCTCGACCTCCCGAACCAGCTGTTCCAGCAGCCCATCCGCATCCACCGCAACCGCCTGGTCACTTACATGAATCTCCACATAATATAGATTGTCCGCACTTGAAAAGGTAGCCACACTTTCATCTCCACCGCTATTTCCAGCAATCAGCCCAGAGGGATAATTCAGTGTCCATTGAAAATAGCTGTTCCCAATTTGAGTCTTACCAACATCGCTGTCAATCCCAGTCTCCTCTGGCGTTTCTTCTTCGTTGTCTATAGGCACTAGGGTAACCATTAGCTCACCCCCACTCCCTTGAGAGAGAGTCGCACCTAACACATCAGCTACAAAACGTAGCGGTACCATCAGCACGTCTGAAACCATCCGGGGCGCTGAGCCCAGTTTAACTTTGATCCCATCCTTCCAAGCGATATCACTCCCAATCGTCATCACCCCTGAATGAGCACCATAGGTTACTTTTACAACATTGTTCTGCTCTAAGGAAACAGTGCTGCCAAACGTCTTTTTAAAAACCCCAAGCGGGACCATAACCGTTCCATTCTCCGTATAAGGCCGCTCGATAGCCACCTTCTTACCATTCACCGTAGCTGAAGTACTGCCAACTTTTAGACTCAGCTGTAGCTTATCTCCTTGTGAAGCTAATACTGTTTGTATGGGTAATATAGAAAATAGCAGTAATAAGGTCAGCATCGCACAAAATCCTTGTTTTAAAATTTTCAAGCCCATTTACCGTCCCCCTCTCCAGTTTGCTAATCACTCTTCCGCGTGCTCGTCCCCATCCGTTTCATAATCATCTCCGCTTAACAATGGATCACCTTGAGTGAGCACGAGTTTACGGACGACGATATCCCCATCGCTTTGCATAACCAGCCGCACAGTTGCTCCCGGCAGGTAGCTTTTGAACAATTCATTAATATCAACTAGTGAGACCACACGATGCCCATCAATGCTATACAAGACGTCCCCTTCAGCAACCCCTGACTTGAGCGCTTCTGAAGACACCACCTTAGTGACGGACAGCGGGTCCAGCGTTGGCAATCCCACAATCGTAGACCAGCTCGCCTCCAGCTCTAGCCCTAGACTCGGATGCTGTACCTCACCATATTTTAAAAGTTGGTTCATAATATACTGCACAGTATTCGCTGGAATCGAAAACCCCATATTTTCCACACCCACCGCTGAGTATTTCAGGCTGTTGATTCCCAGCACCTCACCTTTCATATTTACAAGCGGCCCTCCGCTGTTTCCGGGATTAATCGCAGTGTCACTCTGGATAAGACGATAAGCCGCATCTACCTCACGGTTAAGACCACTTATAACGCCTACAGTCGCTGAGTTTCGTAGAGAAAAGCTAATCGGTGTTCCGATAGCAATAACCTTCTCCCCAACCACTGTTTTGCTATTCGCTGGAATAAACTTGGCGGGCTTTAAATGGGTGGCATTGATTTTGATCAGCGCCAGATCACTAACTTCATCCAGATAGGTTTCTTTAACGCTGTAGGTTTTGGAGTCCGAAGTGACCACTATGGCATTTTGCAGATCCTTGATTACATGAGCATTGGTTACAATCCATCCGTTCGATTTCACAATGATGCCGGAGCCATGCGTCAGATTGTACCGATCATCCGGGCCACTATTCCCGCCACTCTCGTCTTTGCCGATAATGCCCACAACAGAAGGAGTGATACTTTTAATAATTCCAGGTATCGGATCTTCTGCCGCTGCTTTACTAACCACCTTACTAGTACTATCAAAAGCAAACACCGACTGACTCCATACTCCCGACAGCACTACGCCGCACAGTAATAGACCTAATCCTTTCTTCACCAGCTTCTCCCCAATACTCCTCATTCCTCACCAGACCCTCTCTTTGCTCATGGATAAATTTTACATTATATTATTTGAAAAAAGACGCCTTCAATGCGCCCATGGCGTTAAAGGAGTCTTTTGGTGCAAAGCTGTTCAATTTAGTTCTTTCATTAACTTAACCAATGCATCACCATGGCATAGTCAGAGATCACAAAAACCAGCAAGCTAACGGCTCCAAAACCAATGGCAAATTTGTTCTTCTGGGGAGCTTTCAATAGTCGAACAACCCCGACCAAAATCAAGATGGTAAATAAAATCATAAACACATCAAAGGTATGAAATTTAGACGGTCCTTGCGCGGCAACTTCTGCAAGCAGCATAACCTTACCTCCTCAAAAATGTTGTCAAGCAAGATCCAGTAATCCCCATATCACCTTCTATGTTATCGCTACCATTTGGGCGATGCAATAGGTTTTGTAGAAAAATTATGTATTTGTCGTAAAAAATATATTTTATCCCTGCAAAATCCGTAATAACGATGAGATTGATCACTGACAATTGGGGTGGCTTAGTGAAAGTACTGTGAGTCCAATCAACTCTATCGTCATGAAGGTTACAATAGAAAGTCCGTTAACTGCTTTAGAGATGAGATAAATTGAGCAGTGAATTGGAATTGGAATTGGAATTGGAATTCAGAACTTAGAACTCTGGGCTCGAAATTTAGGGTGTTAATGAATTAGGGAAATATTCCCTAAAATTAATCGATTATCAGCTCATTTTGTGATTATCAGGGAATTCCTCCCTAAAAATCATTAGAAAACCGGCTATATGAATGAATCTACCCGATAATTAGGGAGGTTTTCCCGGATTTCACCTTTTATGATCTAAAAACTCGGATTTTCAGGGAGGTTTTCCCTAATCTAATAAACAGTTATTTGATAGAGTGATATGAATGATTAATTATTCGGTTTTCAAGGAACTTTTGACCCTAACGTTAGTCAATTACCCGTTAACCCTATCAACAGAATACTCCTCATTGAATCTTACTACGAACATGTCCTACATATGCCTACCTTGCCTATTATTAAATCCATTTTTTCTATAGAATCCGTATAACTTTTGCTAGAAAGATCACATCATATATCTATGAGCCGTCTTTCGTATAATTACCGGATAATCCTACAACGTCTTAAATGGCCTTGACTCCATTCTAGAGGACGAGGTTAGCCGTTCGTTGTTATTTGTTAGATATTTCCCTAGTAAAAACTATTGCTTACAACCTACAATAAAAGCCCCGGTAAGATACCGAGGCCTTATTATACATAGGTTATATTACTTACTATTTATTAAAGGGTTTCCGCCGTCTCAAGTATAAGCGCTTCGGTCCGCTCTGTATCACGAATCAGAACCGGCTTCAGATACTTACCTGTGTAAGACTCTGTGACTGTAATGATCTTCTCCGGTGTTCCTGTTGCCAGGACAGTACCCCCGCCGCTACCACCTTCCGGTCCCATATCGATGATATAATCCGCTGTCTTGATTACATCCAGATTATGTTCAATAACAAGAACAGATTCTCCGGAATCCACCAAACGATGCAACACCTCAAGGAGACGACCAATGTCATCTACATGCAGGCCTGTCGTAGGCTCATCCAAAATATAAAGTGTTTTACCCGTGCTGCGACGGTAGAGCTCAGAAGCCAATTTTACCCGCTGTGCTTCACCACCGGATAAAGTGGTTCCTGGTTGGCCAATCTTAATGTAACCAAGGCCTACATCCATTAGTGTTTGCATTTTACGATGGATACGCGGAATATTTACAAAGAACTCCGTTGCGTCCTCTACCGTCATCTCTAACACATCTGAAATGTTTTTGCCTTTATATTTCACTTCTAGTGTTTCCCGGTTATACCGTTTGCCCTTACATACTTCGCAAGGGACATACACATCCGGCAAGAAGTGCATCTCAATCTTAATGATCCCGTCTCCACGGCAAGCTTCACAACGTCCGCCTTTTACGTTAAAGCTGAAGCGTCCCTTTTGGAAACCACGTACCTTAGCCTCATTTGTCTTGGAGAACAGGTCACGGATGTCATCGAATACACCTGTATAGGTTGCTGGATTGGAACGCGGTGTCCGCCCGATTGGCGACTGATCGATTTCAATAACCTTATCGAGATTTTCTAGTCCACGAATTTCTTTATGCTGACCAGGACGCACCTTCACAGCCTTATTCAACTGCCGTGCCAGACTCTTGTAAAGAATCTCGTTGATAAGCGAGGATTTACCGGAACCCGATACACCTGTCACCGCTGTAAATACACCTAATGGAATCTTCACATTCACATTTTTCAGGTTATTCTCTTTAGCACCACGTATTTCTACCCAGCGATCATCGGTAGGACGGCGTTTAGCAGTAACCGGAATAAATTTACGTCCGCTTAAATATTCACCCGTTAATGAATTCGGATCTTTCATAATCTCTTCTGGCGTCCCTTGAGCCATAACTTGTCCACCATGAATACCTGCGCCCGGACCAATATCAATAATATAATCCGCTGCCATCATCGTATCTTCATCATGCTCTACAACAATCAGCGTGTTGCCTAAATCACGCATATGCGCAAGCGTAGAGATCAGGCGATCATTATCCCGTTGATGCAAACCAATACTTGGCTCATCCAGAATGTACAATACACCCATGAGACTTGAACCGATCTGAGTAGCCAACCGAATACGCTGCGCCTCTCCACCGGAAAGCGAACCCGCTGCACGGCTAAGCGTCAAATAATCCAAACCTACATTCACAAGGAATCCAAGCCGATTACAGATCTCTTTTAAAATGAGATTGGCGATGGCTGTTTCTTTTTCGCTCAATTTTATCTCTTCAAACCAATGCTGGCAGTCTCCTATTGAAAGGTCCGTAACATCAGAAATATTATGATCGTTGATGGTCACAGCTAATATTTCTTTTTTCAGACGTTTACCTTTACATACATGACAAGGCTTAGCACTCATAAACCCTTCGATAAATTCACGAATACCATCCGAAGCAGTTTCACGGTAACGCCGCTCTAGGTTAGGTATAATCCCTTCAAAAGCAACCATCGCATCTTTCTTTTGACCGAAATCATTTTCATAACGGAAGCGGACTTTCTCACTGCCTGTACCATTCAGTAACTTATTCATATGATCAGGCGTCAGACTGCTTACCGGAACGTTTTGTGGAATTTTAAAGTGTTCACAAACCGACTTCAGAAATTGCGGATAGTAATTAGAAGTACTTCCAGTCCAAGCTAAAAAGGCACCTTCTTCAATGGATTTCTCAGCATCAGGAATAAGCAGGTCTGGATCGACAACCATTTTCATGCCAAGTCCATCGCACTCTGTACAAGCTCCAAACGGACTGTTGAAAGAGAACATCCGTGGTGCCAACTCTTCAATACTAAAACCACAAATTGGACAAGCAAAGTTTGAGCTGAAAAGCAGCTCTTCCTGGCCGATGATATCAACAAGGATTTTACCGCCCGAAAGCTTAAGCGCCGTCTCCAGTGAATCCGTCAGCCGGGTCTCCACATCGTCTTTAACAACGATCCGGTCTACCACAACTTCTATTGTATGTTTTTTATTCTTTTCTAGTTCAATATCCTCAGACAGATCTCTTAGCTCGCCGTCCACACGCACACGTACGAAGCCTTGCTTAGAGATATCTGTGAAAAGTCCTTTATGCTCACCTTTACGTCCTGAAATGATTGGCGCCAGGATCTGTAACCGAGTTTTCTCTGGATACTGCATAATCCGGTCTACCATCTGTTCAACGGTCTGGGAGGTAATCTCAATGCCATGCTCTGGGCAATGGGGATGACCAATACGTGCAAAGAGCAGCCGCAAATAGTCATAAATCTCCGTAACTGTACCTACCGTGGAGCGTGGGTTCCGGCTTGTTGTCTTCTGATCTATAGATATCGCCGGGGACAAACCATCAATCGAATCCACATCTGGTTTCTCCATTTGTCCCAAAAACTGACGTGCATAAGCCGACAAAGATTCAACATAACGCCGTTGTCCTTCAGCATAAATCGTATCAAATGCAAGCGATGATTTACCTGAGCCGCTAAGTCCCGTCAGCACGACGAAACGGTCACGTGGAATCGTCACATCGATGTTTTTGAGATTGTGCGCCCTCGCGCCTTTAATTACAATATTTTCGTTCGCCAACGGAACCTCTCCTTTTAAAAAAACTATTTCAACTTTATTTCAAGATATTCTCAAAGCCTTTTCAAAGCCCTTTCAAAGCCTTTCGATCCCTCCCAAACCCTCCCTTCCAAGGGAGGGCCCCAAGGGTTGCACCCTCTGGACACCCGCATTTTCTGGAGAAGGAGTATGGTGGGAGGTAACTTAGTGACTACGACGCTCGGAGCGCTTATCCCTGCGGGACCGCTTGGACGTTAGCGCACTAACTAAAGACAGGTACATGCAACTGTCATAAACGTTGCATGGTGCTGTCCCTGCGGGATACGCATAAGTGCCAAGTGCATTGCATGTTGCTGTCCCTGTGGGATACGCATAAATGCCAAGTTCATTGCATGGTGCTGTCCCTGCGGATACGCATAAGTGCCATAAACATCGCGGGATACGCGACCCTCTATTGATTCAAAAAGAACGGTCTAGGACAGCACCGTTCAATACCTATTTTAAATATCGGTGATGCATTAATGGTTTGTTACTCAGCCCGAAGCTCCAGCAATGCGTCGCGTAGCTCTGCCGCGCGTTCGAATTGCAGGTTCTTGGCAGCGTCCTTCATTTCAGCTTCCAGACGCTGGATCAGACTTTGTTTTTCTTTCTTATTCATCTTGCCACCAACACCTGTGAGATAATCAGCTTTAGACTCAGCAACCTTCGTTGCCTCGATGATGTCACGCACTTTTTTATTAATAGTGGTGGGGGTGATGCCATGTTTCTCATTATGAGCAATTTGAATGGCGCGACGGCGTGATGTTTCACTCATCGCCTTCTCCATCGAATCAGTGATCCGATCACCATACATGATTACACGACCCTCAGAGTTACGAGCCGCACGGCCAATCGTCTGAATTAGTGAACGTTCGGAACGAAGGAACCCTTCTTTATCGGCATCGAGAATTGCAACTAAAGATACCTCCGGTAAGTCGAGACCTTCTCTCAGGAGGTTAATCCCTACCAGTACATGGAACGTACCGAGACGAAGATCCCGCAAGATCGCCATCCGTTCCAGCGTCTTGATGTCAGAGTGCATATAACGAACCTTAATCCCGATTTCCTTAAAGTAGTCTGTCAGATCCTCCGACATCTTCTTCGTCAAAGTGGTAACGAGTACACGTTCATCGCGTTCGACCCGGTCACGGATTTCGCTAATCAGATCATCAATCTGACCTTCTGTAGGACGGACCTCGATGATTGGATCCAATAAACCAGTCGGACGGATAATCTGCTGCACCATAGTTTCGCAGTGTTCCATTTCATAAGGTCCAGGTGTCGCGGAAACGTAAATGATCTGGTTTACTTTATCTTCGAACTCTTCGAACTGAAGCGGACGGTTATCCAGTGCAGAAGGCAGACGGAAACCATGCTCTACCAACACTGTTTTACGCGCCCGGTCACCGTTATACATCGCCCGAATTTGCGGAAGGGTAACATGGGATTCATCTACGACGATTAACATATCATCAGGAAAATAATCCATTAACGTATATGGAGTTGCTCCCGGTTCCCTGAAGGTTAGTGGCCCGGAATAGTTCTCGATCCCCGAACAGAAACCCACTTCCTTCATCATTTCAATGTCGTAACGTGTCCGTTGTTCCAAACGTTGCGCTTCCAGAAGCTTGCCTGCGTCACGAAGCACGGTCAACCGCTCTTCTAGCTCCCGTTCAATATTGACTATTGCTACACGCATCGTTTCTTCCTTGGTAACAAAGTGAGAAGCCGGAAAAATGGCGACATGATCGCGTTCACCGATCAATTCGCCCGTTAAAACATCTATTTCAGTGATCCGCTCAATCTCATCCCCAAACAATTCAACACGAATCGCATGTTCACCCTGAGAGGCCGGGAAGATCTCAACCACATCACCACGTACACGGAATGTTCCGCGTACAAAATTGATATCATTGCGCTGGTATTGAATATCCACCAGTCTGCTCAGAATCTCATTGCGCGGTTTCTCCATCCCAACCCGCAAGGACAACAGCAAGCTTCCGTATTCCATTGGTGAACCGAGACCGTAAATACAAGACACACTCGCTACAATAATAACGTCACGCCGTTCGAACAAGGAGCTTGTCGCGGAGTGGCGAAGTTTATCAATCTCTTCGTTAATACTGGAATCTTTCTCAATATAAGTATCGGAGGAGGGAATATACGCCTCTGGTTGGTAATAGTCGTAGTAGCTGACGAAATAGTCTACCGAATTATTCGGGAAAAACTCCTTAAACTCACTTGCCAGCTGGGCAGCGAGTGTCTTGTTATGCGCAATAACCAGCGTGGGGCGATTTAATTTGGAAATAACTTGCGCGACAGTAAAGGTCTTCCCTGTACCTGTCGCTCCCAGCAGCGTCTGGTGCTTCTTACCCTGCCGGATGCCTTGTAGTAATTCATCTATGGCATGAGGCTGATCGCCCTGGGGTGTATACTCGGACTCCAATTCAAAAGTCTTCGTACTGACGACAATATCACTCATTTGCCCGTCTCCCCTCTATCGTCTAAACTAGATTAATATATTATAATTGTTGTCTGAATCTTCTCTCTCCATACGACAGTAAAAAATATGGAAGATAAGAATATGTGTTCCCGTTCATTATACAGTGTTGCTTAGATCGATGCAAACCATAATACACAGAAATGTTAGGAGCTTGAAGCATGGATATTACCGCAATAATCGGCCTAGTGGCCGGACTGGCTGCGCTAATCGGCGGCTACCTCTGGGAAGGCGGAAGCCTTTCCGGACTGCTGCAGCTTAATGCAGCTTTGATTGTATTTGGAGGTACGATTGCTGCCGTAATGATCAGCTTCCCGGCAGCTAAGCTACGCTCCATTCCCGCCGCTCTGCGCATGGCTTTTGGCCGCAATCCTGAACGTGATGAAGAGAAAGCAGAAGAGCTTATCGCAATGGCCACAGTGGCCCGCCGCGGCGGCGTTTTAATGCTCGAAAAACAAGCGGAACTACATCCTGATCCTTTTACACGCGAAGGACTGTTGCTTATCGTCGATGGCACTGACCCTGAGCAGGTAAGACAGATTTTGGAATTGGAAATGGATGCGAAAGAATTGAAGCATGAAAGCTACGCCAAGATTTTTGAAGCCGCTGGCGGATATGCTCCAACGATGGGGATCATCGGTACAGTTATGGGACTCATTAGGGTACTGGGCAACCTTACGGACCCATCAAATCTAGGTACCTCTATCGCAGTAGCGTTCACTGCAACACTGTACGGAGTAGCCATCGCTAATCTAATATTTTTACCCATTGCTTCCAAAATCAAATCCCGCAGCCAAAGTGAGCTGCATAGCATGGAGATGCTGCTAGTAGGCATTCTTTCTCTACAGAACGGGGATCATCCGCTGCTGGTGCGTAAAAAACTGAACTCCTTCATTTCAGACACCACCACAGATGACCGTGCAGAAGCAAGAGGTTTTATATGAGACAAAGAGACCGGCGCAAACGGCGGGTAGAGAATCGAGAAAGCCGTGATCGTTGGATGATTACTTACGCTGATCTAATTACACTTTTACTTATATTTTTCGTTATATTGTATGCGATGAGCAGCCTGGACACTGACAAATATAATATCGTAACCGGCTCTTTATCCGAGACTTTCAAGTCGAGCAGCACTGTTCTTGAAGGCGGGGACGGTATTTTAGATGCTGGAAAGACCCCTGACAACAAACCAGAGAGTACAGATGGGAATGGAAATGCGAACGCAACTGCAAAACCAAATGACGGTTCTGATGAACAAACGGAGAATGAAACACCTTCAGCACGGGAGTTGGCTTTTCGAGAACAAGAGGCGAAGCTTGCTGAGTTAATGGGTGTGATCACCCACTATGTGGAGGAGAATAATCTCGGTGAACAAATATTTGTAGCCGACAAACCGCAGGGCATAGAAATCACGCTCAGCGACCGTTTTCTTTTTGATGTGGGTAAAGCAGATGTGAAGTCACCAGCCCTTCCAGCTCTTCAGCAGTTGTCTGGCTTATTCAAAGATATCGGGGCAACGATCAGCATTGAAGGACATACGGATAATACACCAGTGTCATCAGCTTCACGTTATAACGACAATTGGGAGCTATCGGGTGCTCGTGCGCTTTCTGTGCTGCGCTTTTTCTTAGATAATGAAGGACTGAACCCGGACACTTTTCAATATGCAGGTTATGCCGATACCCGACCAACAGCAGATAATACTACGGTAGCAGGCAAACAGAAAAATCGACGCGTAGAGATCATTGTACTTCGACAGCTTCAAGAGGTGGAATAAAAGTTTGCGCTCAGAGCTAAGTTCGGCAGCAGGGGCAATGGCAATTACCACATTGAGCTAACAAGGGGCTTCATCCAATTTAATTAGGGAAAACCTCCCTGATTATTCACCTATTATCGTATCCAATCGCGGAATGAGGGAATTTCTCCCTGATTATTACTCTTTTTAGTCTGAAATAGTGGTTTTACCGAGATGATTAGGGAGGAATTTCCTAAAACCCTAACTCTCACGCTATAATCGTCTAAAAAGAGGGAGGTTTTCCCTAATTCCATACTCCACTAGACCCTCAAACCACTCGATTGGGTTTACGAATACTCGCACAATCTACATAAGAAACACAAACAGCAAGTCCCCGAATCACAGAAACTTGCTGCTAAAAATATCACACTTGATCAGACTATTTTCCGTCCCCGATTTCCAATTATTCAGCAACTAACGCGCTATAACCAGCTGCATCTAACAGACCTTTTACAGCATCAGCATACTCTCCATCAACTTCAATCTCAAAAATCCAACCCCCGCCATACGGCTGATCATTGATAAGCTCCGGACTAGCTTCTAATCCATCATTCACCTTGGTAACCGTCCCAGAGACGGGCGAATACAACTCCGATACCGTCTTAACGGATTCGATACTGCCTACGCTGTCACCGGCCGAAATGGTCGATCCTACCTCAGGAAACTCAACAAATACGATGTCGCCTAATAAATGCTGAGCATGGTCCGTAATCCCAACACGTACTACTCGCCCTTCTACTTGCTGTGCCCATTCATGCTCTTCGCTGTAAAGAAGGTTGTCTAATACTTCACTCATTTCAAGCCGCCTCATTTCCAATTTGGAGTTCTAAATTTAGTTATAGCCTAAGTTATCCCGGCTCACAATGTCAATATTACTAACAGGAAATTTAAATTTGTCATTTTTTCGACGTTTTCTTGTTGACAGCGCCCGACTATACCCGTTTAATGGAGACATACAAGAAGAAATGACGTTGTCGTCTTTTTATAGACAATAACCGTTTCTCGAAGAAATATAATTGCGGATGATGGCATAGGGAGAGACTGTCTCACTTGAAGACGGCGCCGAAGGAGTAAGCCCTAACAGGGGTGAATCTCTCAGGCAAAAGGACCTTTGTCGGACGTATCTCTGGAGAGCATCAGACGCAAGGCTAGATGCGTCAGATCACCAACGGGGAAACCTGCAAGCTAGTTACGGCAGGGTAACTCTCAGGTACAAAGGACAGAGCAGAAAGCGATTTGTGCATTTATGCATGATTGCTTCTGCCTGTCCTTTTTTCGTATGTAATCAGATCAAGGGGAGTGACGACATGGATGCTTTGAGAAGAACACCTTTTTATGATCTCTATTCCGCTTATACGGAGTCCAGGTGCATTGACTTCGGTGGCTGGGAGCTGCCAGTACAGTTTACAGGTATCGTGAAAGAGCACGAAGCCGTTCGCCAGCAGGCTGGGCTGTTCGATGTCTCGCATATGGGTGAATTCATGGTGATTGGGAGCGGTGCAGAAGACTTTTTGCAAAAAATGACAACCAATGATGTCAGCCGCCTTACAGATGGTGCGGCGCAATATACGCTGCTCTGTTATCCAAATGGCGGAGTTGTCGACGACCTACTCGTGTATCGCCTAAGCGAAGGGCATTATATGCTCGTCGTTAATGCCTCCAACATCGACAAAGACTTCCAGTGGCTGCAAGAGCATTTGACCTCTGAATTCGGCGAAGTCACGCTCACTAATGTCTCTGACGAGACGCTTTTGCTCGCCTTGCAGGGTCCTCTGGCAGAGACCATTCTCGCGGAAGTTACGGATGCTCCTATTTCAGCACTCAAGCCTTTCCATTTCATCGAACGCGCCACCGTTTGCGGTGTAGAGGTACTTATCTCCCGTACGGGTTATACCGGTGAAGATGGCTTCGAGATTTACGCTCCGCTGGAAGGTGCAGAAACGTTATGGAACGGACTGCTTGCAGCAGGCGCGCCCCACGGATTAACACCTGCTGGACTGGGTGCACGGGATACCCTGCGTTTTGAGGCGAAATTACCACTGTACGGTCAGGAGCTATCTGCTGACATCACCCCGCTTGAAGCAGGAGTACAGTTCTTCGTGAAGCTGGACAAAATAGACTTTATCGGACGCGATGCACTAATACAGCAAAAAGAAGCTGGCATTCCCCGTCGCCTTGTCGGCCTAGAAATGATTGATCGAGGCATTCCACGCTCCCATTATCCTGTTTGGGCAGATGGGGTTAAGATTGGTGAGGTCACAACCGGAACGCAGTCCCCTACGCTGAAACGTAACCTGGGGTTGGCATTGCTTGATGCTGCTTACAGTGAAATAGGCACAGAGGTTTACGTGGAGATACGCGGTAAGCAGCTTAAGGCTGTAGTGATTAAGGCCCCTTTTTACAAGTATAAACGCCTTTAGCGTCCATATAAGGACGGTGAACTTTTAAGCGAGAAATAGAAGGATAAAGTATAGCGTGAAAATTGTACTTTCTTATATTTTAAAAAAGCCAAGGAGTGAAACCTTAATGAAGCACCGTTATCTGCCCATGACAGAACAGGACCGCGTAGAGATGATGGAGACCGTCGGGATTCAGTCTATAGATGAGCTGTTCTCCGATATTCCTGAAGCGGTACGTTACCAAGGCACTATGCCGATGTCTGAACCACTCGATGAATACGCCCTGCTGCGCCACATGAAAGGTTTGGCTGACCAAAATGCCGACTTTGATTCTCACGCCAGCTTCCTCGGCGCCGGATTATACGATCATCACATCCCTGTGGTCATCAACCATGTCATTTCCCGTTCTGAATTCTACACTGCCTACACTCCTTATCAACCGGAGATCAGCCAAGGTGAGCTGCAAGCGATCTTCGAATTCCAATCCTACATTTGCGAACTAACCGGTATGAAAGTTGCCAATGCCAGTATGTATGATGGCGCTACAGCTTTATCCGAAGCAGCGGTTCTCGCGGCTGGTGCTACCAAACGCAAAAAATTAATCGTCTCCCGTACCGTTCATCCTGAGGCTCGCCAAGTGCTACGTACTTCGGCTAATGCTTGGGGTCTGGAGGTGGTGGAGATTGACTATAAAGACGGTGTTACCGATCAAGCTAAACTTGCTGAAGCTATCGATGGTGATACTGCCGCAGTACTGGTGCAATCGCCTAACTTCTTCGGCAGCATTGAGGATCTTCGCTCGGTTGAGCCGCTGATTCACGCGGTTAAAGGTCTTCTTGTAGTCAGCGCCAAGCCAATAGCTCTTGGTGTACTTGAAACTCCGGGCAAACTTGGAGCCGACATCGTAGTCGGTGATGCTCAGCCACTCGGTATTCCAGCTTCTCTCGGGGGTCCAACTTGCGGATTCTTTGCCGTAGCTGATCACCTGATGCGCCGCATGCCAGGCCGGATCGTTGGCCAAACGGTAGACCGTAATGGTAAACGTGGCTTCGTTCTTACACTTCAAGCGCGTGAACAGCATATTCGTCGTGAAAAAGCGACATCGAATATCTGCTCCAATCAGGCGCTGCTGGCTCTCTGCGCATCCGTCTATTTGTCCGTTATGGGCAAAGAAGGCATGCGGGAAGTAGGCGAACTGAACATTCGCAAAAGTCATTACGCCGCTAATAAACTTAGCGGACTAACAGGTGCTGAACTTGCCTTCTCCTCCCCATTCTTTAACGAATTTGTCGTGAAGCTTCCTGAAGGCTGCAGCGTGAGCGCTATTAATTCGAAGCTACTGAAGGACGGTTATCTCGGCGGTTATGATCTGGGTCGTGATTATCCTGAACTTGCTGGACATATGCTGGTTGCCGTAACGGAAAAAAGAAGCAAAACCGAAATCGACCAATTCGCTAGCGCACTGGAGGGCTGTTTATGAAACCGGAGCAAAGTCTAATTTTTGAATTAAGCCGTCCCGGCCGTTCGGCCTATTCTTTGCCACTATGCGATGTGCCGCAGGAAGAAACCTTGGAGTCCCTGATTCCATCAGATTTACTCCGTAGCGAACCCGTCGTACTTCCAGAAGTATCGGAAGTGGATGTCATTCGCCACTACACTTCTCTTTCACGTCGCAACTTTGGTGTAGACAATGGCTTCTATCCACTCGGTTCATGCACGATGAAATACAATCCGAAGATTAACGAAGATGTTGCCCGCTTCTCCGGCTTCGCCAAAATTCATCCCTACCAACCGGAAGAAAGTATTCAAGGCGCACTGGAATTAATGTATACCCTGCAAAATGATCTGTCCGCGCTGACGGGCATGGATGCAGTATCTTTACAGCCTGCCGCAGGTGCGCATGGTGAATGGACCGGCCTCATGATGATCCGCGCCTACCATGAAAGTCGCGGCGAGACGCGTACTAAGGTTATCGTGCCGGATTCCTCGCACGGAACCAATCCTGCTAGTGCCTCAGCAGCAGGACTTGAAACGATCACGATCCCTTCCACAGATAAAGGAATGGTCGATCTTGAAGCATTGAAAGCAGCCGTCGGTAGCGACACAGCCGCGCTGATGCTAACTAACCCAAGCACACTCGGCTTGTTCGAAACCCAAATCGTCGAGATTGCTGAGATCGTGCATGAAGCAGGCGGCCTACTCTATTACGATGGAGCCAACTCCAATGCCATTATGGGCATTACCCGCCCTGGCGACATGGGCTTTGACGTTGTGCATCTGAACTTGCACAAGACAATGAGCACCCCACATGGTGGTGGCGGCCCTGGAGCCGGACCAGTCGGCGTAAAATCTATCCTCATTCCATTATTGCCACAACCTACTGTGGTGAAGAATGAAGATAGTAGCTTCTCACTTCACTTCGGTGGTCCTGAATCCATTGGACGTGTGAAAGCTTTTTACGGAAACTTTGGTATTCTGGTTCGTGCCTATGCCTATATCCGCACCTATGGTCCAGACGGACTGCGTGAGGTATCCGAAAATGCCGTGCTGAATGCAAACTATATGATGCACCGTCTGGCGCCGTATTTCGAAATCCCATATCCGGGTGTATGTAAGCATGAATTCGTGATGTCCGGCAAAAACCTCAAGCAATATGGCGTGCGCACCTTAGACGTCGCTAAACGATTGCTCGACTTTGGCTACCACCCGCCAACCGTGTACTTCCCTTTGACTGTTGAGGAATGCATGATGATCGAGCCGACGGAAACCGAAAGTAAAGAAACACTGGACGGCTTCATCGATACGATGATTCAGATTGTGAAAGAAGCGCAGGAGACACCGGAAATCGTAATCAACGCACCGCATACTACAGAGATTAGCCGTTTGGATGAGACACAGGCTGCGCGTAAGCCGGTTTTGAATTGTTCTTGCGGGTAAGGATAATGTCCTCCTCTAAGAAAAATTCTCTCGGAGTCTCTCGAAGATGTAACCGAATCCTTCATTAGGTGGCTACTATTCTTGCAATAATAGAAGCCAAATCAGATAAGTTAGAGTTCCAAGCAAACCAAAAATGCGGCTGTCTTTCAAAGTCATGAAGACTTCGAGACAGCCGCTGCCTATATCTAGTATGTAAGTAAGACCAGAAAAAGTTAAGCTTGATGTCTAGTCCGCCAGTTTTTTTACAAACTGCTTCCTTTCATTCACACGTAGCTTCGTATAAATATTCTTTACAATATTTCTTACCGTTCCTTCACTGATGCCCAGTTCACCCGAAATATGCAGAGCTCCGTTTTCTGACAACCACAAGTGAGCAACCTCTCTCTCTCTCTCTCTCTCTCTCTCTTGCAGTAAGTCTGTATTCTTGAAATCTGGCTTCTAGGTCCTGCTTCCTCAAATCAGAACTCTCCAACCATCTTCTGCTAATATTGTCCGTTATTTGTTGTATAAAAGGGATCGCAAATCGTGATGAATTCTGCGATTCTGCTCACCTCACTATGTACCAGTTGTACCATTGCATTATGATAGTGCGGTTCTAACTCTCCATCACTATATTTCAAGACCACTAAGTATGTTACAAGCTTTCATTTTTACACAAAGCACAATAATCGATAAAAGTAAATATCTAACAGGGGATATATAACTTTTTTTATCACAGCACTATTGTTGTATTTGTAAGTGCTTGATAAGTTGAACAGTTAGGAGATCATGAATATGAACATGCTTGATAACCTGATAATTGAAAAGAATAAAAAACTTCACTTCGAAAACATGGCTGTCTACCAGGCGAAAATGAATTCTGAAAATGTTGGATCAAATAAGCATCAATTAGTGCGTCGGTAATCTGCCGTCTTGACAACTTATAATGAGGAGTGGGAATGAATGAACAATATCAAATTCTTATTCAGTAACTTGAGCAGTTACGTTGATAAGAATCCTATCGTTGGATTACTTATACTTATTATATTTGTTGGTAGTTGTTCTTTACTTATCTTTAATACAGGTAAGAACGTCGGGGAATTATTATATTCATTGAAAAAATAAAATTTTTAATCATTTAATAAATGCTTTACAGGCGATTTTATGGCATTCACAAAATATCATTGCGTCAAACAATACGACATCAAAGATTGCGGAGCATCCTGTCTTGCGACCATCTCCAACCGATGCTGAACTCATCACTTATTATTCAGTCCTATGGTCTAGCCAGATTGCACACAAAAATATAGTACAACAACTCGAAGAAAAACTGGCTAGTTATAAGCCGGAAGCCAATGAAATTGATTTTGAATACTCAGAACTAAAAGAGCAGCGATTGGAACTCGTACGCGTCTCCCAGGATAATGATACTCTCCTAAAAAACAGGTTAATCTTAGCGGCTCAGGCAGATCAGAACAAGCTGGATTTACTAAACTTAAATCAGCAATTCGATAAGCAAAAAGTAAAGTACGGTTTATTCCAAGCAAAAGTTACTTTGGCTCTTAGTGGAGTTATCCTCTAATAACCATTAATTTATCATTCATAACCCAAAGGAGATATCACAAGATGAAAACCATATCTAGCCTAATCGCAGCAACTCTTCTTTCTACCGCTATCGCCTGGCCTGTCCATGCCGCAGAGAAGCCAATCTCCATTCAGATCAATCAGCAACAGCTCGCACTGAAGGGACAGTCTCCCTTCAATGATAATGGTACAATTGTCGTTCCTTTTCGTCCGGTTTTTGAAAAACTAGGACTTTCAATCGATTGGAATCAAACCACAGGTACCATAACGGGTACTAAGGAAGGGCTTACGATTACACTGCAACTAGGTAGTAAGCAGGCCAGCATCAATGGTGTTATAACCCAACTTTCTGTTGCCCCTAAGCTCATCAATAATTCCACTTACATTCCGCTGCGCTTCGTTGGGGAGGCTACAGGTAATGAAGTCTCCTGGAATGCACACTCGAAGACAGTAACCATTACAGGCAAGACTAACCAGGTAAATCCGCAGGAAATCAATGCTTTTTTTGAAAAATACGTAACCTATACCAACAATGAGAATTATGAAGGGTTCATGAGCCTAATCGATAGCAAGTCTCCTCTTGTGGTCATCGGGCCACAAATTAAGAGCCAAATGGAACAATACGATCTGACCACTTCACTTGATCAATTAGAGGTTATCAGCCTTCAACCCACAGAGGCTACGATTCACACCGTTGAAACGACTACACACCTCAGCGGTCCATTCACCTTAGACAATACCTCTGAATATATTTATAGCTTAACGCGTACCGCCAGCACTGAAGACTGGAAAATCAACAACCTGCAGATTAAAGGCGTACAATATATCCTCCCAGATAAACTGCTGAACGCTAAGCCAGCTGTGACGAAGGCGGATGAAACGGATATATTAGCTGTGCTTAAGAGCAACTTGGACTATACCAATGCAGAGAATATTCAAGGTGTGCTATCTACTATTGATCCTGAGTCCCCTGCTCTCGAACAAACCAAACAGCTCTTCAGCCAAATTTTCACAGCCTATGATCTAAAGTTCACTCTGGAATCTGCCAAAATCATTCATTATACCCAGGATACCGCAGCCGTATATATGGTTCAGACGAGCATCAAGCTTAAGGGTCCTGACTTTCAGGATAACCGCTCCACCTCTGTCACAACGCTGAAGAAATCCAAATCAGGCAAATGGATGCTGGATCAGACCTATCCGATTAGTGTAGACAAGCTGACTCCATAATTATAAGGATCTGTAACAAAACAAAAAACGGCAAGCCCCATAACCCCGGAGGCTTGCCGTTTGCTTATTTAAAGCGCCGGATCTTCAGTCTTACCCGCTCCCCCCCACAATCGCCAATCTTTACGTGACATATAACTTTAAAAATCCTATGTACAAATAAATGTTTAGAACTTCATTTATCCAAATTTATAACATAAGTATCTCAATCAATTCCCATCTCTCGCTGATATTCAGCTTACTATAAATACTCTTAACGATATTCCGCACAGTCCCCTCTTTCACATTAAGGTCATTGGAAATTTGCAACGCACCCTTTCTTAGCGACCAATGATAGGCTACCTCCCTTTCTCTAGGCGATAATCGATACGAATCACACTTTTCCTGAAATCTGTGTTCAATTAGCTTTGGGCTTTTTTCCTTCAACTTCAAAACAATCTTTTCGGATAATTGCTTAATAAAGAGGATCGAAAAACCCAGTTGTCTCTCGGCTTCAAATGAGATGTCGATGTATCCACATATAAAACCATTTATCATTATAGGAGCGCATACACAATTCCACTCTTTAAACATTGGATTACTATGCTCTTTTCCACGCACTACTGCAATTGACTTGACCTCCATCGCTAAAGAAACTGCATTCACTCCAGAGAATTGCTTCGAGAGGTTAGTTCCATTCCTAATTCCAAAATGATCTATTTTCTCCTGAAACATTTCGAATGGACTAACAATATTAATAATATTACCGGCTCGATCTGTTAAGAAAAAGACAAAGGGCAATAAGAGAAATTCTGTTACTTCCGCCAATTCTGAATGCAATACTTCAACCAATATCTCGTAGGGAACCAGCTCTTCAATAGAAAAGGATTTTTCTGTTTTGATGTTACTCCAGGGTTGGCAAAATTCACACACAGAATTATTGGATTTTTTATCTACATCATCTACCGTAAACCAGGCACGTTCGCATTCAAGAATATCCAAACAGTAAAATCTCCTAACTAATGGTATTTTTAAAACAGAGCATAGCACTCCATACAAAGGAAAACAATGACATAAGTCGTTAGGATTGTGAGAGATTAGCAAGATTTAAAATGATTATTAACAAGAACATTTCACTGTCCTGTATCCTTGAAGTTTCGCAAAAAAGAACAGAGCATAATAATTAACACTTGTCTATATCCTACCTAGGACATAGACAAAATCCAATTTTTCTATAAAAATTAGGATGTACGTCGATCAGAGGGAAAATAAAACAATGGAGATACTTATATCTGCTACCCTGAAAGGAATGAATTCCATCAAGAGTTTAGTAGGGATTTTCAGTAGAAAGTATACAAAGTCTATTCCATTTTTACTTTTGTTTTCATTATTTATATTGGCATTTTCTGCGGTAAATAGAATATTTCCAATAATATCTTTCTTAATAATTATGTTAAATGCTCTGTACATTGTTGTGAAAATAGCAATATTTAAAATTAAAAAATAAATATTTATTTCAGGGGGGTGATATTGCAATCTGGCAAAGCGCCTTTCAGCCTTTCCTAAACAAAGTTTTGGCTATTAGTGTAGACAAGTTAACTCCATAATTATAAGAATTTGTAACAAAACAAAAAAAACGGCAAGCCCCATTAACCCGGAGGCTTGCCGTTTACTTATTTAAAGCGCCGGAGCATTAGTCTTTTCTGCTCCTTTACGCTCTTTTGCCGATTTACGGAAGTAGAACAACTCGTAAATCGCCGGCACTACAATCAGCGTAAGCAGTGTTGCTGCGGTTAAACCGCCAATGACTACAATCGCCAAGCTTTGCGAGACGATGCTGCCCATCTCGGCATGGCCGAACAGCAGCGGTGTCATGGCGCAGATGGTGGCAATCGCCGTCATGAGAATCGGACGCATCCGTGTTCCGGCAGCTTCTAGAATAGCCTCGTGGATACTCATATTGGCTTCATTTTGCTTAATCCGGTCAATCAGCACAATGGCATTCGTAACAACAATACCTATTAACATCAACGCCCCGAACAGAGCTGTGAAGTCAGGCGTTACACCGGACACGATAAGTCCAACAATCGCACCAATCGCTGCGAGCGGCAAGGAGAACATAATCGCCAGTGGAGCCCGAAGGGTTTTAAAGGTGAGTACCATAATCAGATAGACCAACCCGATGGAGATCAATGCCGTCATACCCAGGTCGTTGAAATCCTCTGACTGATCAACTGACGCTCCGCCTGCAAATAAGGTCACGCCTTTCGGAAGTGTAAGACTATCGGTTTCTTTATTAATATTCGCACCGATCTCAGATACCTTCTTCGGATCAACCTCTGCTGTAATTCGTACATACGGCTTCCCATCTTTATGGAACAACATTGCCGGTTCATTCCGAACCTCGTAAGTTGCGAGCTGAGACAGCGGCTTCGGCCCCTCAGCCGTCATGAGCGTCAGCGCTTTTAAATCCTGCTCCGTTTGCGGCTGAACCATAGGATCTAACACTACACCTGCTGCGTCACCATCAAGCTCAATTTGCCCCATTGGAATCGGATTAAGCATCGCTGACAGCTGCATTGAAATCTCTTGCGCATTACTTTGCGCCGGATCTACCTTAAAGGAAAATACAGGTTTCGTGTCCTCCATATTGCTGCTGACTTTTTGAATTCCCTCTACGGACTTCAGCTTAGCGGTGACTTCTGTTGCTACAGTAGTAATATCCGCAAGATTATCTCCGACAATATCAATATATTCACTGGTAGAGCTGGATCCCATCATACTCATTTGGTTAGCAACAAGTGTTGCTCCAGTGTATGAATCTTTTACCTCACGAACATGATCAATAAAAGCCTGAGCATCTGCACCTTTTTTCATAACAACGGTATAGTCCACTAAGGTTTCAGAGGTAACACTCCCCCACTTAGCGGCGTCCGCACTATTCCCTGATTGCATGATTACCGTTTCTGCTTGTGGCTGCTTCATCAAATCTTGTTCTAACTGCTTTCCCTTTTCCAAAATATCTTTGACAGGAACATCTTTGGGATAATTCATCTGAACAGAAACATAGCTGGCATCCGAAGCATCGAGCGCCCCTTTGGGCATAGTCACATAAGCAGCAATGGAGCCAATCAGAAGCAGGAGACCCAACGATAAGCTAACCCATTTACGGCGAAGATTCCAGTCCAGAAAGCGGATAAACCATTTAGAAGGTTCGTGTTCTTTCATTGATGTTCTTCTCAGCAGCCATGAGCTTAAAAGAGGAACAACCGTCAAAGCTACTACGAGTGAAGTAAGCAATGAATAGGTCACTGTTAAAGCAAACGGCAGTAAGAAAGCTTGCAAACTACCACGCAAGAGACCCATCGGCAGAAATACTGCTACGGTAGCAATGGTTGATGAGGTAATCGCTCTAGCCACTTCCCCAGTTGCACTAATAATCATTTCACGGGAAAAGGGTTCTTTTTGCAGCCTACGGTAAATGTTCTCAATCACCACGATACTATCATCGACCAAACGGCCTACCGCAACCGCGACTCCCCCGAGTGTAATGATATTCAAGCTTATGCCGGAAATATTCAGCAGATATAAGGTGACTGCTAACGAAAGTGGGATGGATACTGCCGTAATCAGAGTAGCCCGCAGGTTACGCAGGAACAACAGAATCACAATCGTCGCAAATAATGCACCTAGCAATACCTCACGCATCATACTGTTCACCGAGCTAACTACCATATCCGATGTACTGAATACCACTGCTGCTTCTGCATTAGGAATGGTTGTATTAATATGATTTACGGCAGCCTGAATGTTATCTCCGACACTGACTGCATTCGCATTAGCCTCTTTGGTCACTATGGCGAATAGAACGTCTTTCCCGTTCGAACGGCTGACACTTTCCTGATCCTGCTTCAATTCGACAGCAGCGATATCCTGTAGCTTAACGCCCGCAGATACAGGAAGCTTTTTCAAAGTATCCATACTATCTATCGTAGAAACTACGTTAACATTGCCGGTCTGACCACCAATCGTTTGCTCCCCAAGGGATGCCGATACATTACGTCCTTGAAGTAAACCTAATACTTGTGGAGTCGTGACTCCCTTCTCAGCCATTAATTTCGGGTCCAGCTTAACGCTGACCTGCGGAGTTACCTTACCATATAAAGCAACGTTCGCTACCCCTTCAGCTTTTTGCATCTCTGGAATGATAGTTTCTTCCGCAAGCTTAAGATTCTCTTTAGTCAGGCCTTCGTCAAAAGCAAGAGTAACCTGTGATACAGGAATCATGGAGGTATTCAACTGAAGTACAAAAGGAGCCATTACCCCTTCCGGGAACTTCAATGAATCGACGACCTTCTGGACCTCCTGCGCAGCATCCTTCATATTCGTTTTCGAATCATAAAAAATATTTACCTGCGCATATCCGTCTCCGGAAGTGGACAGTATTTCCTTCTTCCCTTTCACAAAAGCTGCTCCAGCTTCTATCGGCTTCGTTACATTAGTCTCCATAGCATGTGTATCCTGGCCAGGACCCAGTACAGTTACAGTCACTTGAGGATTATCCGCCTCTGGCATAAATTCCATCGGTAGCGAAGTGTAGCTCATCCCTCCCACCACAAGAGCCATGACTACTAAAAGCCCCACCGCAGCCTTGTTACCGAACGACCATTTTGTTAACCATTTCATTTTCTTTTTCCCCTTCCGCTCCACATGATTTCTGGCACTCCCCTTATGTCTGTTTGATTATGTATTAATTTCCATCCCGAGATTTAGTTTAGTCATTTTTGGCTGAACTCAAAACAGCCCTACGGCTGGTTTCGTACTCAGTCTTAAGACGGGGAACTTTCCCCTTCTGTAGACAGATCCCCGTCCTTTTTCTTGATGATGGCAACTGGAACGTGAGCATAAAAAAAGAGCCCCGTTAGCCATATAAATGGCCAACAGGACTCCCTTTTGTTATGGTTTATTTCCCTTCCGCACGTACTGGATCACGGAACATAAATTTCAATAGTGGCGGCGTTACAAGTGTAGTTACAATGACAACAATAATGACCGAAGTAAAATACTGTTGCTGTAACAAGCCGCTTTGCAGCCCTGTGGCGGCAATGATCAACGCAACTTCCCCCCGTGAAATCATCCCAGACCCTATAATGGCTGACGAGTGGTTATCAAAGCCTGTAAGACGCGCACCCAGACCGCCACCAAACAGCTTGGTCAGAATGGCAACAACCGTAAGCAAGATCACGAAGCCGATTTGACTGCCTACCCCTTCAAAGGAAACACTAAGTCCGATACTTACAAAAAAGACCGGCACAAAAATCGAATAAGCAATCGGCTCGAGCTTGGATTCTACCGTGTGCTTAAAGGAAGTTTGCGAGATAGCAATCCCAGCCGCAAAGGCACCAATGATTCCTGCCATCCCCATGATTTCAGCAAAATAGGCGAATGCGAAACAAATCATTAACGCTGCTGAAATAATCGCCTCTGTCACCTTCAACGGAGCCATCCATTTCATGACCCGAGGAACAATGAACCAGCCGGCAATAATCGCTACGGCAAAGAACAACACCTTTTTCCCAATTAAAAGACCAATAGAAACGTCTGTACCTGTACCAAAAAAGCTCATCAGAACAGCGAGCAAAATAACAACTAGAATATCATCTACTACGGCAGCCCCCAGAATTGTAGAGCCTTCACGTGTGTTCAGCTTATTCATATCTTTTAACACCTGCACCGATATGCTGACCGATGTTGCACTAAGAATAACGCCCATAAACAAAGCATTATGATAAGCAAAACCAAACATTTCTCCTAAGGCGAACCCACCCAAAAAGGGTAATATAATTCCACCGACGGCTACTGCAAAAGCTGATTTCCAGTTCTTGCGCAATTGATCCAGATCCGTCTCAAGCCCCGCTATGAACATTAACAGTAGAACACCGATCTCAGAGATATAATGAATAAACTCTCCATCCTGAACCCAGCCCAGTACCGCAGGCCCCAGTATGATTCCCACAATAAGCTTACCTAGCACAGCTGGTTGCCCAAGCCGCACAGATAGATCACCAGCTACTTTGGTGAACAATATGATCAGCATAAGATATAAAACAAACTCCATCTTTCAATCCACTCCCTTGTTGTATATAAGAACTGCCAACCAGGAGCTTCTCCAAGCCAAAAAAAGACAAAGAGGAGCCCTTGTTGACAGGCTCCTCCAAAAAACAAATAATTATTCAATTTAACTTTATAAATTATATTATACCTATATTTAAAATAACTGTAAACCAGATGCGCCGATAATATAAATTATGCACATTTGATTTGTTCTAGAATTGAATTGCTTATTTCAGATAGAACACTTCACGTAAGGGCTGCATAGGCACCTCATCATTGAAATCAAATGAACCTTCAACCATCTTAGAGGTAATCGCATTCCAGCGGTTGCAAGCATCACTTTTGGCAATGTAATCAAAAGCCGCCTTACTATCCTCACACTCATAACAGTAAAAAAATTGATTGCCATTCTGAAAGATGGAATAGTTAGAAATACCAGCCTTACTGTGCTCCTCCAAAATTTCTGGCCAAGGATTTAAATGCATAGCTACATACTCCTCTAAACATTCTTCCTTCACCCGCCATGTCCAAGCCAATTTATTGCTGCTCATCTGCTCATCCTCCTAGAAATCCCCTCTTTTACACATATTAAGAACTAGGGACATTTGATACCTATTATTGTACCTGAATAGAGTAGTCCAAGCTATGCATATCTATATGATCTGTAAATTTTTTAAGCGTTAATTCCGGCTTCACTCGGACGTAGAATAGCAGAACCAATCGCCAGCAGCACCGCGGCCATAAGACCCAAGATGGCAAAAGGCAGCCATAATTCATTCCAGCCTCCACCTGTAGCAGCGATATCGATCGCTTGGATCGCCCATTTTTGCGGTACAAAATTAGCTGCCTTCTGCATATAATCCGGCATAATGGATAACGGCCAGAAACAGCCTCCAAGCATACAGGTCGGGGTCAGGATCAGCGAATTAAGCATGCCAGTATTATTGGGATTGCGAATCAGACCTGCTACCGTACTGGCTAAGCCCATGGAAACGAGCATAAATGCTGCAAGAACCAAAAAATACAAGTAGAGCGGTAATCCAAAGTCAAACTGCAGTACATAACGGCCCAAAGCAAGTACTACAACAATTTGAATTAACCCAACAATGAAGCTTCCCAGAAAATTACCGAGGGCAATCTCATACGAACGAACCGGGGCACTGAACATACGTTTCATCGTTCGTTCTCTTCGATCATCCATAATAAGCGACACTGAACTTGTAACCAGCCCCATTAAGAACATCAAAGTAAATCCTGTGACGATGCTTAAGCCCTCTTTTGGATATAAATCATAATCTGTTCTTATACTGCCTACACTATGTTGCTCAGCTCTTTGCATTACGGCAGCAAACTGTGAGTCCGAGTCCGTAGCCTCAGTCCGAGCTGCTCCAATTAGTCCAGCAGTGTTTCGCATTTCATCAGCAATTACACTGATTTTCATTTTTACCATAATGGATGTTTCAGTAGCCTTAAGCTCATACACACTAATTTGTGGCTCTTCTCCAGCAAGCAGTGCGGAGGTGAAGTTTTGCGGTATCAAAATACCGGCTTCTCCGTTCTGATTGATAATACTCTCCCTCAAATCAGCCTCATCTGTCTTCTCTACCAGCTTATAATCACCAGTATTCTCCAGCTCGGTAAGCAAATGTTTGCCCGCTGCACCATCGTCCATATTCGAATATAAAATAGTAGCCGGTCTCTCACCCATACTTCCACTAATTGCTACTACCCCGGCCACGACAAGACATGGCAGAAGAATATACGAAAGCAGCCCATTCCGAGAACCAATCGTTCTTTTCACCATATTCCAAGCAATCGTTAAGATCTTATCCATGGTAACCTACCTTCCGGTACGAGATAACCGCTGCACTGAATAGAACCAGACAGATGATCGACAAGACCAGCAGATTCGGCAAAATCTCTGAGACCTCTGCATGCAGCATCATTTTTAGAACAGCTTGTAGTACCCAGTGATTCAGGGTAAATGCCCCGACCGAGTTCACCCATGATTCCGGAAGTGGAGCCATCCCTCCACTAATGAAGGTCATGACCACAGTGATAACATTAACAATACTTCCTGCACTTGCTTTAGTTTTGCTAAACATTGAAATAACAATCGATAATGTCATGGAAGCTATGATCATTAAAAGACAGAAGAGCAGCAGCAAGCCCGGACGATTGCCCCAATTTACGCCAAACAACAAATGAGTCAGGATAATAATCGCTGCGCACTGCACTACACTTACAACCCCTACGCCTAGCATTTTACCAATAAACAGCTCAGAACCTTTTACCGGCATTGAAGTTATTCGGAAGAGGGTATGATTTTCTTTTTCATTAAAAAGAGAGCTGCTGACGGTCAAACCGCTATATAGCAGAAACATCAGCATCATGGATACCGCATAGAATTGGGAGGCTGTATAGGATCGGCCACCTTCACTGAGCGCCCCAACCTTAACAGAAGGCTGCTCTCCCAAACTTGGTGCAGTAGCGGTCAAAGCTTCTGGACCCAACGTCATAGCTACGGATTGCTTATAGTTAATATTGTTCAAAAAGTTATCGAATACCGTCCCCGCAACCATATTATCTGTCCGATCTTTGCCCAGAACAAACTCTAGCTTTGCAGTTTCGCCGCTTTGTACTTTCTTATCGAAGCCTAGGGGAATAATAACCGCATAACCATATTTCCCGGCGCGCAGGCCACTTTCCGCTGTCTCTCGGCTCCCTACTTTGACCGGAATAATGATATCCTTAAGCTCCGGCGTCTTCAAAAAGCTGTCTATCATCGCCGAGCTTTCATACCCTTCTCCAGAAAGATTAACTACACCAACACGTACAGGGTCAATCTTAGACGCTGCCTTATCACCGATTACACTGGAGAGGGAAGCACCCAGCAGAAAGATCAAAAGCAGCGGTAGCAGAAACATATTAATGATGATTGAGCGTGAAATAAACAGCCTGCGAAGCTCATAAATCATAATTGTCCAAATATTTCTCAAAGCGTTCTCTCCCTCCTTTAATCGCGCAATGTCCGTCCTGTCAAACTAAGGAATAAAGTCTCCAGATCCGGCTCCTCAATATTTAAAGAACCAATAACGCCTTCATGTTTAGCAAAAATAAACAAGATATCCTGCAGCTCATCCTGTGAGGAGGGGAGATACATTTCTACCGTTCCCTCTTTACTTTCCACTCTCGTGATCCGCGGGTGTAGACTAAGCTCATTGATTAGCTCCGGGGTGATGTTCGTTGCTTTGACCACTATTTTTTCTTCTTGAGAAACCCGTTCCCGCAGCTCCTTTTCCGTGCCACAAGCAATGATATGTCCCTTATCCATAATCGCTACCCGATCACAAATGGCTGCAACCTCTTCCATATAATGACTAGTGTAGATGACGGTTGAGCCAAGCCGATTCAGCTCTTTGACCGACTCAAGGATATGATTACGAGACTGCGGATCAATCCCTACGGTCGGCTCATCCATAATAATCAGCTTTGGATGATGCATGATAGCACAAGCGATATTCAAACGTCTCTTCATCCCTCCGGAGAAGGTGGCTGGTTTTTCTTTGGCCCGGTCACTAAGTCCTGTGAAAGCAAGAGCTTCCGCCACCCGCTCTTTCAGCAATTTCCCCCGCAAGCCATACAATCTTCCGAAAAAAGTTACATTTTCAGCTGCTGTCATTGTATTGTACAAAGCCAAATCCTGCGGAACCAAACCGATCTTTTTCTTAACCTCCAGTGCGTACGAAGAGACTGATAACCCATCAATAACAATGTCTCCACTATCAATCTTTAGCAGGCCGCAAATCATACTTATAGTTGTACTTTTACCTGCCCCGTTCGGGCCTAGCAGGCCAAAGATCTCTCCTGCTTGAATCGTAACATTCACATGATCTACCGTTAATTTGTTCTCATACCGTTTCACCACATCGGTCAACACCGCGATTGCCATCTCTTATCTCCCCTGTCGTGTGTGCTTCTATATTTTCAATTTTATTCTAGGTTGAATTTTTGCGGATGTACGAAAGGTCATTTTTTGAAGGTGACTAAAGTCATCTCCTGAAGTAGTGGGATAATATGCTAAGATTATTAAAAAACATAAAGGATGACTAAGGCGTGCCCAGAGAGCTAAACTTATTGCGTTACGGACTCATCTTAATCCCTGCGTTTATTACCATTTATGTCTATCAATATAACGATTATGGAATCTTCACGCTGCATATCCTGATGCTTCTATTCCTTGTGGTCATGGTGCCAAAGCTCCCTCGATCCTTTCATGCTTTGATTAGTATCATTGAAATCTTGTTCACGGCCTGGTTATGTTATCAATATGGCAGCATGATGATTTTCCCCGCTATATCAGCACTGCTTTATTATTCCAGACTCCAGCCTAAAGCGGTGCCTTACGTGTTCACAGGTGTACATCTGATAGCTTTGAACGTCGCACTCCAGAATTCTCCATCACTCGTAGTGACTTACATTAACCTTTCATTTCTGCTCACTGCCTACCTAAATAAGCTATTATTGAAAGCTGGCCAGCGGCGCGAAGACACTCTTCTTCTATATGATGAGTTGCGCAAAAAGCATTTCGAACTCGATGAAGCTCGCAACCGCCTGCTGGAGTTCAGCGCGCAAGTAGAAGAGTCTGCCCAGTCCAAAGAGCGCGTCCGAATCTCACGCCAGCTCCATGACGATATCGGCCACCGGTTAATCCGGATTAAAATGATGATGGAGGCCGCCCTCCAGACCTTGCCCACCTCTCCCGAGAGCGGAATGCAAATGATGGAATTGATTCGTGACCAGCTGTCGGCTAGCATGGACGATATGCGGTCCGCAGTTAAACGTATCAACTACACCCCGAAGCTTGAGGGAGCTTATGCGTTAGACCGGCTGCTCGAAGAGATTGGGCGTGAGACGGGGATCGAGACCTCATACCAAGTACAAGGCATACCTTATCCACTCTATCCTAGTATTCAAGTAATCCTGTACAAAAACGCCCGTGAGGCTATAACTAACGCCTTGCGGCATGGAAAAGCAACGTCCATCCGGATCAAAATTGACTATGTGCAAGCAGGAATCACTATGGAGGTTAGCAACAATGGCTCTCTACCCGAAGGAGAGAAACTCAGCAAATTATTGGGCCGTGGTGGGGACGGAATGAAAGGAATGTACGAGCGAACGCATTTAATCGGTGGAACACTCGAACTAAGGCAGAAACCATATTTTACAGTCATTACGCGGCTGCCCATTTATAAGCAAGATGAGATTGTATAACGAAAGGAGCCATGCTAATGATTAAAGTGTTAATTGTTGATGACGACCCCTTTATTCGCCAAAGTCTGCAAGTATTGCTAGGGATGGACCCAGATATTGAAGTTGTTGGAGCAGCTTGTGAAGGTAACGAAGCCTTGGAATTACTTCAAGAAGGATTAATGGCCGATGTGGCTCTGATGGATATCCGCATGCCCGGCTGCGGTGGCGTTGAAGGAACGGAGAAGATTAAGCAGGCTTTTCCGCAAATTGCAATATTGATGCTGACCACCTTCGACGATGATGAATATATCATTGAGGCACTGCGTAACGGAGCTAGTGGATATTTGCTCAAAAACATACCGCCAGACCGGATCATCCAGGGCATTAAAACGGTTTTTGAAGGGAACATGCTTATCCACCCTGATATCGCCCGCAAGCTGGCAACCTTTCTGCAGCCTACGGCACGGCAAGAATTGCCACAGGTACAGCCACTGGAATCCTTCGGATTGACCAAAACAGAGCTGGCTGTAGTGGCTTCTATCGCTGAGGGGCATAGCAACAAAGAAATCGCCGGACAACTTTTTTTAAGCGAGGGTACCGTCAAAAATTACATAACGGATATATTAAGCAAATTAGAGCTCCGCGATCGTACGCAAATTGCAATTTTTTATTTGAAGAATAGGCAAGGTTGAACTAGTAACATATTGCATATGAATAGTCCACTGCCAAAGTTAGTTTTTCTTACGGACTCCAGTGACGCGCTGCTCCTTGGGCACGGGCTCGGACTCCAGCGACGCTGCTCCTTGGGCGCGAGTTCGGACTTCAGTACCGTTACTCCTTGGGCACGGGCACGGGCTCGGGTTCGGACTCCAGTGACGTTACTCCTTGGGCGCCGGTTCGGACTCCAGTGACATTACTCCTTGGACGCGGGTTCGGACTCCAGCGACATTACTCCTTGGACGCGGGTTCGGACTCCAGCGACGCTATTTACAATTTTATCGGCGTTTGAGCAGAGTTTCGGACCCCAGCGACGTTATTCCTCAGAAAGAGGCTCATTTGGGGTGTTTTTGATGCCAATAGCGCCTTTTGGGTCCGTTACCATTCTAAAAAAGCGAAAATGCTGCGATTAGGGGCAACTGGGTCCGATAGCAACTTCTCGCACGCGAAATTACCATCTAATCAAAAACAAAGATACCCCATTCGCCATTTCATGGCTTATGGGGCATCTTCTAGTTATCCTTCCGCTGATTCCTACTTGGCTTCAGTGGTTTTTTTTCGTTTAAGTTGGCCGTCCGGAATCTTCCGGCTGCGTATGCCTGTCTTCATCCCGATGATGCTGTAGATGCTGGAAGGCTTCGCCTCAGCGGTAATCATCCCATCTGTCTCCGGCACCAAAATAATACCGAGCTGATGGTGATCCCCATCATAGATCGGGCTTTGAAGGTATTTGCTCTCCCCTTCACGGTTCAGCACCTCCAGCTTGCAGAACGCTGGATTCATGCGCAGCGCCTCATGTAGCTGCGCCGCATCGGTCAACAGGACCCCGTTGACCTTCAGTAAGATCTCGCCGGGCAGGATGCCCAGCTCCTGGCCGGGACTGCCCGGCAGCACGGCCAGCACTTTGCGGCCGCGCGGTGGATGCACGAAGATGGGGCTGATGCTGCGCTCTTCCAGAGCGCTGTACCAGCTTAACCCTTCGTGCAGCACAATAGCTGCGAGCGCCGCGACCAGAGTCAGCGGGCTCCACCAAGCGGCAAGCAGGCTTAAGCCGAGCAGGACGATGCTGTAGATCAGCAGCCGTCCTGCAGTGCGGGCCGCCTTGCGCCCGGGCAGCATGCCCTGCGTCATCTCGCTGAAGCCGATGATGACGGGCAAAGAGACGATGCCAAGGCTGCCGCCGAGCAGCGAGTGCCATGGCAAATCCGTTCCTGCTCCCGATGGGAGCAGCAGGAACAGCGGTAGCGGCCAGAAGGCCTGCAGCTGATAGCCGCCGACGACCATGCCGCGCTTTCCCTTCAGGAAGAGCGGCGTTGCAAGCTTGGCCCCTTGTCTGCGGGCCAGCAGTGCCTCCGCCATGTGCAGCAGCGCAGCTAACACTAGCAAAGCAGGAATATCCATCTCCCGTATGGCGGTGGTAATATTCCCTACCGTTCCACTATCTAAAGCATCTGGAAAGAAAGAAATTACAAACTGAATGATACCTAACAAGCCTATAGAATACGCAAAGCACAAATACCGTACACGCAATAGCGACAACACGAGACTAACTACCCAAATGCAGGCTACAGCCGTACCTGATAATGATATTCCTAGCAGAACGGCTGCTATAGAGACGACCAAACCCATGACTAGACCACTCCATACCGTCCGCCACGTTTCCTGACCCCAGCTATGTAATTTCACATGTATCAGCTTTCGTTCTAATGCCACCTGCCTACGGTAATATAACGCAATAAATATAATAGCAATGTAGTAATACGGCTGGATCAATAAGTGTAAGAACGCAGTGCCCAAGCTTCCTAACAGTTCCTGAATCACATTCAAACTGTTCGTCACACTCCTTTTCGTCCGATGACTGATTTGTATATATTCTAATTCCTCTACGCCGGTTGGCATTTTCTTATCTAAAAGAAAAAAAGAAGGCTGAATTCAGCCTTCTTACTTTTTCGACGCTGCCGCCTTAATTTCCTTCTGAATCTCAGCAATCCCTTTATTCCGTTGGTTGTCGTGAACAGGGTCTTGAATGACCTTGATCAGCGCCGCTTCCAGCGCCTCGGCTGTCTTGGCGTCAATTATGCCTGTGACTTGGAGCTTTGCTGTACTTTGGAACTTCTTCACTGCGTCCTTAGTGCCAGCATCGAAATAGCCATCTTTACGTCCAGGCTTGTAACCCAAACCGTCCAGCATCGTCTGTGCACTCTTCACATCAGCGTTGTTCATATTATATTGCAGCGCCACGCTCTTGTTAATTGGAGCCACCGAGAAGTAATCCGGCTGCGCTACCGCGATATCCGGTTTAATGCCCTTACCGTGAATCCATGTGCCGTCTGGCGTAAGCCATTTGGCAATGGTAACTTTCAGCAAGCTGCCGTCTCCAAGCTGTTTGTCAAAGCTCGTCTGCACGGTACCTTTACCGAAAGAATTGTCACCGATCAGCTTAGCTCCTGCCGACTGCTGCAAAGCACCCGCCAATATTTCCGAAGCACTTGCGCTACCTTTATTCATCAGCACGACCACTGGATAAGCTTTACTCGATCCTTTTGAGGTACTAACTTCGCGTTTTTTGTCTTTATATTCTATTTGCACTATAGATTTTCCAGCTGGAACGAATTGCTCTGCCATTTCAATAACAATCGGAAGAACACCACCTGGATCATTACGGACGTCAATAACAAGTCCCTTCATGCCTTGCTTCTCCAGCTTCTCCAGCTCTTCCTTGAATCGTTCTGCGGTATTCAGGGAGAACTGTGTAACCTCGATTACACCCACATTGTCTTTTTCCATGGTAGCGTAGACTGTTTCGAGCTTCACATCATCCCGGGTAAGAACAAATTCGAGTGGCTCTACAGAGCCGGAACGTTGTATTTTCAAAGTGGCCTCACTGCCCTTAGGACCGCGAATCTTGGCAACAGCTGCATTCAGCTCCATGCCTTCCAGCGATTCACCGTTAACGGACAGAATAACATCTTTGGCCTGAATCCCAGCTTTCTCAGCAGGTGAGCCCTTGATCGGAGAGACCACGACTACCTTGCCATTATCCGAAGAGACCTCCGCACCGATACCTGAAAAGGAACCCTCAATGCTTTCTTCGAATTTCTCAGCTGTTTCTTTGCCCATATAGTTGGAATAAGGATCGCCCAGCGCTTCCATCATACCGTTGACAGCACCGTCTATCAGCTTCTCCCGATCTACTGTCTCGTAGTAATTGCTCTCAATCAGACTGAGAGCCGTTCCAAGCTTCTGGGATTCCTTCTGCTGAAGGCCAGTAACCTGCAATGCTGAGGCCAGTCCTTCTCCTGCAGCTTGTCCGATAACATGACTATAACCCGTCACGCCCAAGGTCACCAGACTACCGCATAGCAGGGCGGCGATAATCATAAACGCCGCTGTGCTTTTTTTTAACATGATGTTCCCACCGTCCCTTCTTGTCCATCTCGCAAACAACTCCATAAGTCCGTCCTGAAAGGTACGGTATCTCTTCCAGTATATGCCGTACGCTCAAATAATATGAGTTATAAGTTCTTAAAAATTAGAGATAAGGCATCGGATTTACTGTCTTGCCGTCGATCCGAACTTCAAAATGGAGATGGGGGCCCGTCGAATTACCTGTAGAACCGGATTCAGCAATCACATCCCCACGATTGACTCTATCCCCAGGACTAACCTTGATACCACCTTTACGGATATGTCCGTAGAGGGTCCAAACTCCGCCGCCATGATCAATAATTACACAATATCCATAGCCGCTATACCATTCAGCTACGATTACCGTTCCCGAATCAGCCGCATGAATATTGGTTCCTTGTGGAACTGCAAAGTCTACCCCGGTGTGTACTTTCCCCTTCTCACCCGTAATTGGGTGTGTCCGTGGTCCGTAGGAGGAAGAAATTCTTGCCGAGCCTACAGGGAGCAGGAAGGGTCCATCTCCACCAGCATACGCGGTTGAGGAGCTGGAGCTTGAACTGCTGCTTGCCTTGCTAGCTGCGGCCTTCTTTGCAGCTGCTGCTGCCCGGCGTGCCGCTTCTGCTTTGGCGGCTGCTGCTTTGCGCGCTGCTTCCTCAGCTTTAATCTTATCCTTTTGGGTTTCCAAAGCAGAACGTTCGCTTGCCAGCTTAACCAGCTTCTCATTCTGCTCTTCACTTAGATCATCGCTTTCTTGAATCTGCTTATCATAAAATGCGATAAGCTCCTGCTTCTCCGCTTCCTTCTCTTTCAGCAGGCTTCTCTGATTTTCCAAGGAGGTGTATAACTGCTTGGCTTGAGCATATTGCCCCTCAAGCTCCTGCTTTTTCTCTACAACTGTCTGCTTGTCCAGCTTGTGTTGGACTAACAGCTCCTGATCCTGATCCACAATCATCTTAAGCGAATCGGTGCGGCCCAGAAAATCAGAGAAGCTTGTCGATGAGAGCAAAACATCTAGGTAAGATACCGCTCCATCCGTGTACATCAACCGGACACGGGATCCTAAGAGTTCTTCTCTTGAGGCCACTCGTGCCTCTGCTTCATCCAATTCCGTTGCTGTAACATTAAGAGATTCTTCTGTGTCGGAAATTTTGTTAGAGATTTCGGTCATTTTGCCTTTAACTTGATCCACTTGCTGCAATACATATTGTAAATTGATATTTGTCTTATTCTTATAGTGCTGCGCTTCCTGCGTTTGGGACTCCGCTTTCTCTTGCTGCGCCTTAGCTTCCTGCACCTCTTGTTGCAGCTGCTTTAATTGCTTATCGATTTCGGCAACACTTGTTTTTTTGGCATATCCATCAGAGGGTTGGAATATAGTGACAGCTAGTAACATTACGGCTAGTCCGGCGGCAATCTTCTTCAACTCGCACTCCCCATCCTTCACTCTTAAATTAAACTTTCAAAAACTTACGAATAGAAACCGTACTTCCCCAGACGCCGATCAACACACCTAGTCCAACTAACAGACCTACGAGCAGCAGCCAAATATCACTGAAAGGGATCAGCTGCAATCCGAGCATTGGATCTCCCTGTATCGAAGATTCCAAACCCTTGTAACCGGCATATAAAACACCCGAAGTAATCAATGATCCAATGAGTCCAATTAATGCCCCTTCTATAAAGAAAGGCCAACGAATAAAATAATTTGTCGCGCCTACCAGCTTCATAATCCCAATCTCTTTACGCCGGGCAAGAATCGTTACCCGAATAGTATTGGAGATGAGGAACATAGACATAAGTGCCAGCCCCGCTACAAAAATAAAGCCAATGTTGCGTACGGCACGCGTGATTTTAAACAATGTTTCTATCGAGCCTTTGCCATATTTCACTTTGTAGATAGGCTGCTCGGTATGTGTCTTGTTAAGGGCTTGAATCTTCTCAGCCACAAAAGCAACGGTAGTAGGTTCAATAACCTCTACCTGAAGGGTATCTGGAAGCGGGTTATTGTCTTCATCGAACCCTTCCAGAAGCTCTGCTGCCTCCTCGCCCATATCTGCGCGAAGATCTTTAAGTCCCTGTTCCTTGGAGATGAACGTAATCTTGCTGACCTCCGGCATATTGCCAATTTCAGTCTGCAGGGTCTCGCGCATCTTCTGATCTGTATTCAAAGCTAGATGCACTTTGATCTGTACCTGACTGTCTGCCTCATCAGCTACAGAATTTACGTTAAGAACAAGAAGAATAAATACACCTAGAACAAAAAGAGAAACAACAATCGAAGTGATTGAGGCGATCGACATCCAGCCATTACGGAATACGCTTTTGAAGCCTTCCCGCACATGTCGCAAGAAGGTTTTAAAACTCATAACCATATTCCCCTCTCGCTTGGTCTCTGACAATGTTTCCATTCTCAATCGCAAGCACCCGTTTGCGCATTTTGTTCACAATATCTCTGTTATGGGTAGCCATTACAATCGTTGTTCCACGAAAATTAATCTCGTCAAGCAGCTGCATAATGCCCCATGAAGTCTCGGGGTCTAAGTTACCTGTAGGCTCGTCCGCAATAATAACAGAAGGATTATTGACGATAGCCCGTGCAATAGCGATCCGTTGCTGCTCACCACCAGAAAGCTGTGAGGGCTCACGATTCGCTTTACTTCTCAGCCCAACCAAATCAAGAACCTCATTTACACGTTTCTTGATGACTTTTTTCGGCGCTTCAATAACTTCCATAGCAAAAGCTACATTCTCGTATGCCGTCATTCTGGGCAAAAGCCGAAAATCTTGAAATACAACGCCGATATTACGGCGGACATAAGGGATTTTGCGTGGTTTTAGCTTTCCTATATTGAAACCTCCCACCGAAATCTGTCCTTTGGTAGGCACTTCTTCTCTATAAATCAATTTCATAAAAGTAGATTTACCCGCGCCGGAAGGGCCGACAACGTACACGAATTCATTGCGGTCGATTTTCACTGAAACTCCTTGCAGTGCGTGAGTTCCGTTAGGGTACGTTTTCCATACATCTTGCATTTCAATCATTTTCTCACTTCCCAATTATGACATTTTCCACTTGTGCGAATCGACATTGTCCACCTCAAGTTTCCATAAACTTCAATATTTCCGCAATGTATCTATTGTAACAAATCTGTAACTGATTGAGTACCCCGTAACTGCACGACTATTCGAAAGTTTTGTAGTGACTGGACATATACATATAAAAAAGCACCTAGCGGTGCCTGTTATCAGATGTCCTAACTCCCTTTATTAGAGACTACTTATTTCTTACTAATTTATTATCGGTATCCCACGAAGTGTTCTTTAAGTTCTGTTACAGGGCCGCGCCTGCTTAGCGCAATCCAAATCCCCAAAAGGAGATTAATCATGAAAAAAATCCATGCTGCCCTCATAGTGGTCATCGCACTCGTCCTTATCGGCTCCTGTATTTACGGAGGGCTTCATCTATATGGCAGCAAAACCACGCTTCCAAAGGGTACAACCCTTGCCGGCTGGCAGGTCGGAGGCATGACTCTCACCGAGGTCCGCTCCCAGCTGGATAAACGGCTGCATGCCCTCGAAACCGTCCCTCTAGTGCTAAAAGTGGAAGGCAATGCAGATCTCTCCCTAACCCTTAATAAGACTGGGTTGAGCTATGAAGCCTTTGCTTTTCAGCAGGGCTTAAAAGAGCTTGCCGAAGGAACGCTTTGGGAGCGGGTAAAGGCACGCTATAACTTCCCTAAGTTGTGGAAGCTTGAAACCCATCTGGAAATCGCACAATTTCAAAAGATTCTAAGTCCCACTTGGGAGAAGGAGTCCTTTGGTGAACCAGTGGACGCTACGCGACGAATTACAGGCGATGACCGAATCGTATATACTTCTGAGAAAACTTCCCTGGAGGTTGATTGGACAGCTCTGGAGACTTCCTTAGGAGCAGCTGCCCCCACCAGCTTTAATCATCTGAATGCCCTGCTGGAGAAGGGAATCACGATGGAGGTCCCTTTGTTAATCCTGCAGCCTGACATAACTTTAAAGAAATTAAAGGAACAAGGTATCGAGCGAAAAGTAATGCAGTTCAGCACCTCTCTAGGTGCAAGTGGACCTGGACGAAGCTACAACGTGGAAGCTGCTGCCAAAGCTGTGGATGGAACCATCCTCCCGCCTGGAGCCGTCTTTGATTATGGAAAAGCTATAGAAAAAGCAAAGGTAAATTACGGCTTCCGTGAAGCGCCGGTGATTGTGAACGGCAAGCTGCAAGCAGGTGTTGGTGGAGGGATCTGCCAAGTGTCGAGCACTCTTTACAATGCCGCACTGCGTATAGGGCTAGAAATTGTGGAACGCCGTAATCATTCCTTGCCCGTCAACTACTTGCCCAAAGGTCAGGACGCAACATTCGCTGAAGGTTATATCAACTTTCGTTTTCGCAATACGACTGGCAAATATCTCATAATTAAAGCAGCTGTGCAGGGTAAATCACTGACCATAAAGCTCTTCGGCACGTTTCCGCAAAATGTCACTTACAAAGTTCATTCAAAAACAGTAGAGGTGCTCCCACCAGTCGATAAATACGTAAATGATGCCTCACTGCCTCGTGGCGGCTCACGCGTTATTCAAAATGGGAAAACCGGATATATTGTAGAAACCTACATTACAAAGTATGTTGACGGTAAATCCACTGAGGTGAATAAACTGTCCCGCGACGTATATTACGCACAAAAACGATTAATCGCCATTAATCGTGGAGGTGTGAGCAAATCCATAATCCCGGATGTCCCCCGAAAGCAACTGGTGGAGGACGGCGTCCGCAGTGAATAGCTAACAACAAATAACCGGTCAGAGCCCCTAAGGTCTGATCGGTTATTTGTTCCAGCAATCTATTTTACCTGTAGCTTACGTTATCCGGCTTTGAAATTTACGATTCAGGGGTACATTAGAAATAGACCCATAATCAGAAAGGATGAACATCCTATGACAACAGCTCTTGTAAATGATCTTACTGGTATTGTCCGCTGTGCTCCTGCTATTTTTGCCTCACGCACTTGCAGAGAAGCTCTTCGCGTCATGTTTCAGCATCCAGAATCCAAATGTATCGTCGTCTGCAATGCTATGAATGAACCTCTCGGACTGTTGATGAGCGAACGTTTCTTTTTGAAAGCTACAGGAAGATCCGGAGTAGATCTGTTCTACAGAGAACCTGCCATGAAGCTTATGAACAAAACCCCGCTCATTGTTGACATCTCCACTCCACTCGATACGGTATTGAGCCTCGCTATGAACCGCCCAGATCCTATGAAAAATGATTGTGTCATTATCACTCGCAAAGGTAAGTTCGCTGGTGTTGCTTATACCTCTGACCTTATCCGCTCCCAAGCGTAGAACCTCTTTACCTTTCCTCTTCTACCCTAACCTTACCTCAAAAAAGAATATCCGGTGAAGTATCTATTCTCCAGTATCCATTCACCTTTTTCAGCTTCACATACACCGACTCACTGCCTTCCTGCCCGCTCGCATAAGGAACGGTTAAATCAAATTCAGCGGTTGTTGCAGTTTTGGAGAGCATTCGGGCGGTGGCTTTCTCATACATTAATGAGTTTCCAAGATCCGCATTCACTTGTGACATTCTACCTTCATGTTCCAAAAATTGAGTCTGCACATAATAAGCTGCTGCATTGTGCGTGTAGGCTTTTTTTATGTAATTCATCAGCTTCACCTTTGTCCCAATATCACTGGAAAGGTAACGGTACTCTTGCGTTTTGTACATGAAGGTTTCAATCGGAAAAAAGTTCCCTCCACGGTTAGTATAGAAATAGATTGCTCTAGCATGTACAACAAGCGGAACAACACTTTTTACCGTCAAATTGTTAATAGTAGCTGGACCTTCTTTTCCCGTGCCAATCACAGCCACATTTTTTATTGCCGAACTTCCCACTGATGATGAAGCTGCCATAACTCCACTACCTGCTGATAAAAGGCCTATGGAAAGGGCCAACGAACCAAGCATCCATTTTTTGTTCATCTAATGTTCCTCCTCTTTCATCTGAAAAATACAGGCAATAGCCACTGTTTCAGCTTATGCACCCCGCAAGCTAAAATACCCAATAAAGAGAGGAATGAAAACGTATTACAACTCTTTTGAAGTATAAAAAAACTCCACCCTCCTGATTTACAGGAAAAGCGGAGTAATATAATTAAACAAACTTGCACGAGAACCCTAATTGGATGCTGGTGCGGTGGTCTCATAATACGCTGTAAAAGCTACGTTAGCAGTCAAAATACTCTCCGTATTGTCCTTAGTACGCTCCTCGGAGGATTGCTGAAAATTGAAAGAGTCTACATTCACAATACGAGGTAAGGTTTGTAGTTCATCCATCCATTGTCGTATACCCGAATAAGTCCCCTCCACCACTGCAGTCATTTTGATCTGTTTAACCGCCGGGAATAACACCTCCGCTGAACCTGTCATTTGCTGAATCGGATTAGCCTCATCCAAAACAAAACTAAGATCCTTTAGCCGCGCTTGTGAGGACGTGCTAACTTCCTGCAAATCAAGAATCAGACCTTCGCTGTCATCGCCTTTTGGGAGTTCACCCAGTAATTCCTTCTGTTCTAGATCTCCCTCAGTGCCGCTGCCCTTCAGCTCATTGATTTTGGTTTGGAGCATTTCTGCTTCCTTTTCCAACTGACTGATCTCGCTGCTCTGTGCGGAAATTTCCTTATTGGTCGGCTGAACACCCAGCATATAGAACGCAAACAATATCAGGAATAGAATTAACACCCCTAGTACGATGGGAGAGCGATATTTATTGATCTGTTCCATCGCTGCTCACCTCCCCATGGCTGGCATCCGTTTCACTGTTTTGCTGCTTAGCCGCTGCTAAGTTCACTTTATAAATAGCCGTATACGTATTGTATGAAATGGCATCTGCGGCTCCTTCAGTAAGCTTTTGAATAGAGGCATCAGCCGTAAAAGACATTTGGCGAAGTTGTCTTAAATAGTTGGACGCATCCTCCATAGTGGATACATTTACAGTCAGATCTATAGATGTCCGGTAGGTATAGTTAATATCACGGATTAGTGCCTCCTTAGGCAATCCTTCCACTAATTCGTCCAAGATAGGGACTGCAATCACCTTATTGTCCTGAAGCACTGTGATGGCGGCTTTCCGATCTAGCTGTCCAGGTCCGCTGTTCTTAAGCTTCGCGAGCTCTACTTGGAGCATTAAACTGCGATCCTGCAGGCCTTGCAGCTCTTCTTTACCATTAGAAATCTGACCCTTATTGGCTGAAAAATAAATCCCCGTTCCGATCATCCCCAGCAGCCAGATCGCTACAAGCCCCATCGTGACATAAGGAAATAGCAACGTCTCCCGATCTTCTCTCGGCAATAGATCAATCGTATCCGTGTTGATACTATTTTTTAGCGCGGTCCCGGCAGCTACACGGTAATCATTCAGCTCAGGGTCAGAAACAGCAGCACTTGCCATCTGTTCCAGATTTATTGGTGTTATTTCAAGTTCAGCTAGGGACTGCAGGAGTTCTAGGTCCAGTTGTTTACGAATCGAGGGAGTGCCCGTAATCACTAAATTGTTGATACGAGTGGAACCGTCATGCAAGCTGTATTGATAAAAGCTGAGCATACGTGAGATTTCCGCAGTGATTTCAACCATTTGTTCGGGTGATAAATATTCTTCTACAGCGACAGCTGTTTCTGCCAAGGCTTCACTGTCTGTCAAAAGATCCGTTCCCGCTAAATTTCTTCCTTTATGTAGATCAAGTAAGTTTATCGTACGAATGAAGACCGGATTCCCGTTTCTGAACATATAAATGTCCATTACCGATGGCTCCATATTAATCAGCATCGTCTCCGCAAAGCTCTCCCCGTGCCCAGTGGTTATAGCACGCGCCAAGGCGGTTGCCGAAATTTCGGCACTGCTTATCCGAAGACCCGCCCGCTCCAGTATATCTACGTAATCCTGAATCGATTTTCGCGGAGCAGCAAATACGAGCAGATGGCTTTGCTCCTCATCCACTTCGAGCGTTACATAGTCGTAGACAGGATTTTCAAAAGGTAAATGCAGTCCCGTCTCCACTTCCAGCTTCACCAGCTGTTCGACCTGTTTGTCATTGGTACTCGGTATACTCATTTTGCGGATAATGATCTGCGAAGGTGGAATGGACAAAGAAACCTTACTTCCCCTTAACCCTTCCTTCTTCACCCACTGCCTTACCCGATCATAAAGTGCCTCGCTATCCGCCACCTGATTCTCAATGATCATGCCTGGAAGAAGCGGGAGAAACCGTTTTTTACGGACTTCCCATGACTGTTTATTCTTAAAACTAATATAACGGATTCCGGCAGCTTCAATTGAAAGTCCAGCCACTTTGGGGCCTAATCCAAGCATATGCTCGATGTCCTCCTATCCGATAAGCGAGAGATACGCGCCGATGATGTGTGAACCATATCCAAAACTAATTAAAGCTCCTATAGCTAACCATGGGCCGAAAGGTACCGGCTGTTTACGTTTGATTACACCAAGCAGCATCAGCAGTCCGCCCACCACGCTCCCAAGCAGACAAGCCACAAAAAAAGCCAAAATCACATTCGGAAAGCCTATCACCAAGCCCAGCAGCGCAAATAACTTCACATCTCCAGCCCCCATTCCACCTAACAGAACAAAAGGGATAAGAACCCCTCCCCCAAGCACAGCTCCTAGCAGATGATGCCATAGCGGTCCTTCCGGAAATAGCAATACAAGAATCAGCAGCAGCGGTAAAAAAAACAACAATACCTTGTTGGGAATCAGCATGTACTTCAAATCCGCAACCGTCACGGTAACCGCTAAACTCACAAGAATGAACCCGATGATTCCCTTACCCGTCAGGCCAAATAGCAAATACACCCATAGAAAAAGCAAACCCGTTGCCGCTTCTCCAAGCGGATATAATGGCGATACTCTTGTGCCGCAGTATCGGCATTTTCCTCCTGACAGCAGGTAGCTTACCACCGGAAACAAATCCCGCGCTTTCAGCCGCGTGTTGCAGTTCGGACAATGTGACGGCGGATTAAGCAAGGATTCCTTGGCCGGCACCCGCAGCGCCACTACGTTATAGAAGGAGCCTAGAATCAGACCCAGTAATGTGATGTAACTTGCGATAAATATCGTCATGGCTGTCCTCTATTAACTTCTGGATTTTAAAAAAGGAATCGGGAAGTCCGATTCCTTAGGATATTAAAAACAGCATAATTATTTTTTAGAACTTAGAACATTAGCAGCACTGAATTCATGAGTATCTGCTGTCTCACTTCCTGTTATCAAAGTAACGGCATCAGTTTTAGCCGTAGTAGTGTTATCTAATTGTCCTTCTGCATTAAAAAATACAAATCCTGAAGTTATTTCTTTTTTATCACTAGGAAGATAAATTTTATCAAGGTATCCTTTTCCTTGAATCGTTGAAATATCTAGTTTTCCATATCCTTTAAAAGCTCCCTCTTTCTCACCGATAATATATAATCTCGCAGCATCATAAACTTGACGTGCCGTTGCTGCGTCTGCACTATTTTTCGAATTACCGATTACATTACCAATCAAAGGTATTGCAATAACCGCAATAATCCCTAAAATAACGATAACCGCCAGCAACTCAATCAGCGTAAACCCCTTTTGATTTTCCTCTTTACTTAATCTTCTCTTAATGGCTTGTGCTAACATTTGATTTCCCCCTCTAAGTGGTGTGTGAGTGATAAAACCTATATCCTTCATTTCAGTGAATCCAGCATCAGCTTTCTTGTGCTTACGGAAACAGCTCGTCCATCGTCGTCTAATCGCCAGCGTAAGTTCGTGGATCTTGCCCCGCCTCCCCGGCGTCACCCCTCTCAATATATACAAGGAACCAAGAGGTTCACATATTACCGTACAGACTGAACATCGGCAGCATAATGGCGGCCACAATGACACCTACAACTGCGGCTAGAAAAGCGATCAATAGTGGTTCAAGCAGCGATTTCAGACGGTCAACGGTATTCTCCACGTCCATTTCATAAAAATCAGCTACCTTGGACAACATCGTGTCGAGCGCCCCTGTCTCTTCGCCAATCGCTATCATCTGCGTAACTAGTGGCGGGAAGACCCAGGCTTTTTTTAGCGGCTCAGATAGTGGATTTCCTTGTCTCAGCGAATCCCCTGCACTACGGATGAATTTCCCGATGACCTTATTTCCTGCTACCTCCTCAACAATCACCAAGGACTGTAGGATCGGTACAGAGCTGGCATAAAGAGAAGAAAAAGTGCGCGTAAACTGAGCAATCGAGCCTTTTTGATTCAGCTTGCCGAACACAGGAATTTTTAACTTGGCATAATCAAGGGCGTAAGCACCCTTTTCCGTACGTTTTGTAATCTGAAAAGCTATCACTAGGAGAAGTACTCCGAGTATCCAGAAATACCATTGACCTTGAATGCTTTTGCTAAGTGCCAAGACCATCTGTGTAATTGCCGGAAGCTCGGCATCCATCGATTCAAACATCGTTACAAACTGCGGCACAATCGCCCAAAGTAGATAGATAACCGCGGCAATCGCCATAACCCCTACGGTAATCGGGTACGTAAGCGCTGATTTTATCTTCTCTGTCGTGGTGTGCTGTTTCTCAAAAAACATTGCCAACCTGTCCAACGTCCCCTCAATATCACCAGATTCCTCACCGGCACGGATCATGCTGACAAATAGCTGCGGGAAGATCTTTTTATGATCCTGAACAGCTTGTGAGAACGATATCCCCCGCATCAGGCTAGAGTTAACATCTACTAACGCTTTGCGCAGTGGCTTACTCTCGGTCTGCTCTGCCAAAATACGCGTTGCATCCACAATCGATACCCCCGCCCGCATAAGCGTGGCAAACTGCCTGCAATAAATGATGAAATGAAGCGGCTTAACGGGATTACCAATATAAATGTCCATCGATAAAATTGTGGTTTTGCGTTCAATCAGTGAAAATACCGTAAGTCCCCGCTTGCGTAGCTCCTCCATCGCCGTAGGTTTATCGGTTGCCGTTAGTTTTCCTTTGATAGATTTGCCTGCGGATGTCTTCACCTGATATTCAAAAAGAGGCATCAGCTGCTCACCTCCGCCATAAACGCCTTAGCTGCTGTTGGATCAATAAGCCCCTGCGATAAATAGTCACGGATGCTCATGTCCAAGGTGTGCATGCCTTGTGAGCGTCCGGTTTGCATCACATTTTTGATCTGATGTGTTTTTTCGGTACGAATAAGATTGGCTACGGCTGGTGTATTGACCAAAATTTCCGTTGCGCATAATCGCCCCCGACCTCCAGCCCTTGGGAACAACCGCTGACTGACTACTGCCAGCAGCACTGATGCTAGTTGTGAACGAATCTGTCCCTGCTGATGGCCCGGAAAAGCGTCGATAATTCGGTCAATCGTCTGTGGTGCGTCTGTTGTGTGTAAAGTTGCCATCACAAGATGGCCTGTCTCTGCGGCCGTAACCGCTGCTGAAATGGTCTCCAAATCCCGCATCTCACCAACGAGAATAACATCCGGGTCCTGACGTAAGGCAGCACGTAATCCATTAGCAAAACTAGCCGTATCACTTCCCACTTCACGTTGATCTACTAGACAGGTTCCATGGTGATGTAGAAATTCTATCGGATCTTCCAACGTCACTATATGCTTGCTCTCCGTCTGGTTAATATAATTCAGCATAGCTGCAAGCGTAGAAGATTTGCCGCTGCCTGTGGGTCCTGTAACCAAAATTAGACCTTGTGGCTTAAGCGACAAAGTAGTTAAAATCGAAGGCATCGACAACTGTTCCAGACTCGGAATCTCTGCAGGAATGGCCCGGGCGGCGATACTAACCTCGCCCCGCTGACGATAAACGTTCACCCGGAATCTTACCCCACCATCAAGCGGATATGAAAAATCCAACTCGCCCGCATTCCGAAATGCTTCAATTCGTTCACTACCAAGTAGCATTTTGGCCATATCTGCCGCTTCTTCAGCAACCACGGACTCACCCTCAAGCGAGTGCAGCTTTCCATCCATCCGAATAACCGGCGGTGATCCTACGGAAATATGTAAGTCAGAAGCTTTGGAGGAGTAAGCCGTTTGTAATAGTTGTCTAATATCCCGCGTATACGTTGGCATTAGCCGCTCCCCCTAAGTTAGAATGCTAAATCGCTGTTAACCTCTAATGTGAGACCGTCTCGCGCATGACTTCTTGAAGCGTTGTAATTCCTTGACTGACCTTGAGTAGTCCGTCATCCATCAGTTGAACAAGCCCTCGCGCTTTACCTGCTGCACGCAGTTCCTCTACTGAGCCAGTGTTTGTAATGAGCTGCCGTAAGTGATCATCAATACTGAGTACTTCATGAATCGCTATTCGTCCACGATAGCCAGAATTGTTACAGCTACCACAGCCGCGTCCACGCTGTAACTCTTCCGCAGGTAGTCCTAGGCTACGTAGCATAATTGCTTCCTGTTCAGATGGTTTGTAGGTTTCTTTGCAGTCAGTGCAAATTTTGCGCACCAGCCGCTGTGCTACCACACCAATCAGCGAAGAAGCGATCAAATAAGGTTCTACCCCCATATCCCGCAATCGGGAGACGGAGCTAATCGCATCGTTTGTATGTAAAGTAGACAACACTAGATGACCCGTTAATGAGGCGCGAACAGCAATTTCAGCAGTTTCAGCATCCCGTATCTCACCGACCATTACGATATTCGGATCTTGTCGAAGAATCGAACGTAGCCCAGCTGCAAAGGTTAGTCCAATAGCCGAGTTTACGTGCACCTGATTTACTCCTTCAAGCTGGTATTCCACTGGATCTTCGACTGTGATAATATTTGCGCTTTCTACATTAAGTTGATTTAACGCTGAATATAAAGTTGTTGTTTTTCCGCTACCTGTAGGGCCCGTGATTAGCAAAATCCCATAAGGACGAGCTATCATCTCCTTAAAAGCTTCTGCATTCCCCTCACTGAATCCCAAAGCATCTACGGATTTGACCCCTGTGCTTAAATCTAGCAGCCGCAGCACAATCTTCTCTCCGTGCATCGTTGGTAATGAAGACACACGAATATCTACCATTTTGTAATCGAACTGCATTTTGATCCGCCCGTCCTGCGGCAAACGCCGTTCTGCGATATTCAGGCGGGCCATTATTTTCAGACGGGCGGTGATAAAGCCCTGCATCTGCTTAGGAATAATCCGCTCTGTCCGTAAGGTTCCGTCAATGCGGTAGCGGATGGTTAAATTATTTTCACCTGGATCCATATGTATATCAGACGCCCGCAGGGCAACTGCCTGCTGAATCATCTGGTTGACCAAACGTACGATTGGAGAGTCCTCATCTGTAATCTCGGTCTCCTCTATTTCTTCCTGTGTCGGAAGTTCTACCAGCATCTGATTCATAGAATCGCGCATGCCATAGTGACGCGCAATCGCCCGCTGCAGCTCATCTCTCGTAGAAATAGCGGGTTCGATCCGAAAACCAGTACTCATTCGTAAATCTTCTATCGCAAAATAATCCAGCGGATCCGCCATCGCAACCATCAGCTTACCACCCTCTTTTAAGAATGGAAGCACCTGATATCGCTTAGCCATACTTTCAGGGATAATCTGCGTGATTGCGGGATCTATCTGGTATTTAAATAAACTGACATGCGGGATGCCGAGTTGAAATTCAAGCACTTCAATCAGCTGCTGCTCCGTGATATAACCTTGAGAGATTAGCAGATCGCCGAGCTTACGTTTACTCTTACGCTGTTCCGCGAGAGCCTCAAGCAACTGGTCCTGCGAAATAATATTATTTTCTACCAGCAAGTCGCCCAGTCTCTTTTTCGCGATAGCCAAGTCTATTCATCTCCGTATGCCGTTATTATGCCGGCTGAAATAATGGATATTTTTTATAGAAATAGAAATCAAACTGCCAGCAAAATTCGCTCAAAAACGAAAGATATAATTACCATAAATAGACCTTCCATAATTTTGTCAATTTTGAGTATTTTTCAATCTAACTAGGACTTTAGTTATAATTTAATAGGTATATTTCAATAGATTTATGTTGTCTATCAATGCTGAATGTCCTAGAATGTATATAACATAGATTGGATAATTTTACAACGACACGGAATGAAAAAGGCTGTCGGAATCTAGCATATACGAGACGGAATACGACCATATCTGCCAATAGTTAACAATCAGGGAGAGATGACAATGAAACTTGCCAGCAACAAAAAAGTTTTTATTTTTACAGTAACTACCCTGCTTCTCCTTCTGCTTGTTCTGCCAATCAAAAATCACTTTATGAATGTCGATGCCAGTTCTAATGAATACCAAATTCGTATGCTGGAGGTTACAGAGAGTGGGGTTAGTGAGCTTGCGTCTCTAAAAACGGGAATATCTAACCTTACCATCGACACGATGAGTATGAAGCGCTTTGTGGCGCTGCGGGATGATCTGGACGGGAGATATGATGCGGTATATATCGGGAAGGGGACTTACAATCCTGCACAGGTAAGTAATCAACAACCCGCCTCGGAGGAAAATAGAGCTAAGGCCCTTAATACCAAAAGTATGAAGAATGACATTACTCATCTGAAGGCTGATCAAATTACGAAGGAATTTATCAACAAGGGATTATATGTTTTTTTTCATAGCCAGCCCTTTAAAGACAAAGATGCAAAACCTCAAACTGAGCAAGGTATACTGTACAGCTCTTTTAACAGTTATCGTCTTTCCACCTCCAACCCAAATGTTAAGTTTGTAGATGACAGTGAACTGGCGGATATTTTTGCCGATTTAAAAAAACAAGACTCCAAATACATAAGCGACTTGAAGAAACGCCCTCGTCTACAAATTACGAATAGAATTCCCAACTATGACCCTAATGCAACTAACAGCAAAATCTATGTTCCTGGGGAGAAGCTTTCTTTTAATTTCAATGTCACCACACCCTCTACACAAAATAGTGCTCCACTCTCAGTCAAACTGTACGTTGGTCTTGATAAATCCATCAAAATGGGAGAAGAACAGGTCGTTGCTGAAACTGAGATTAGTACGTCCAGCGGAACTATTGAATACACTCTGCCAAAAACATACTCTGGGTTGCTCTACTGGAAGCTAGAAGTTAATGATTATCACAGTAGACAATTAAAAGACTTCGACAGCGGTGTAATTCGTTACCGTGGCGAGAAAACCATAGTAAATATTCTTCAGATTATGCCTGACACTCTAACGGAAAGCAGCCTCCTAGACACTAGTAATATGAATCCAAATTTTCTCGATACATCTGACTATAAGCTCGATATAAAAATCAAAACGATGACTGAATTTAAAAAATATGTTGATGACAGCTATGCTGCAACACATAGTTACGGATTAAATGGCACCTATGACATGCTCATCTTTGGATTTGTAGACGAATACTACAAAAAATCTAATTTAAACACTAATGCGATTAACGCTATTACACAATTTACTGGTACTTTCAAGCAAAGCGCCTTGTTCACTCACGATACCATCATTAATTTAGATGCAAATAAAAAGAACTGGATCAATAATTTCATGGGGATTACTGGTCAGGTGAATCCTGAGACCAACTTAGGCCATAATGCCATCAATCTTTCCACCAAGGTTAAGCCGGTGAATGACGGGCTTTTGATGCAATATCCTTTTTATCTAAGCAAGAGGGACGACAGCAACCAGCAAATCGATATTTCCACACCACAAATTGCACCAACACATAACCAGTACTTCACACTTAATCTGGAAGATCCTGAAGTAGTATCTTGGTATAACATTCAAAGTGAAGCATCAGGTACGAGGATAAAACCAAATGGAGAATATAATCAATACCAACGTGATACCGAGGATAGCTGGAATCAATATTACACATATTCCAAGGGAAATATTACCTATTCAGGTACAGGTCACTTTTTTGGAGTAAGTGATATTCCAGCCAATCTAAAGAAATTCCCTGTCTGGGAACAACAATTGTTCGTTAATACTATGTATCGTGCTTTTATTGGTGCCAATCATGCTCCAGAGATTACCGTGCATACGCCGGCTAATGATTCATCGATTCCGTCTTATCAAAAAACACTCCTTGTCGACTATACAGTAACTGATCTGGACTTTAACGATCGTGATCTAACAACTGAAGTCCGTTTCAAATCAGGGAACACATACTTTCCTATGAATGAAATAAGCAAGATGGACATCAAGTCCGGTCAAAATATATATAGAACAGTTGACAATCCGCTTCCTAACGGAGGTCTACTCGACATCGAAATTAAAGCTTGGGATCAAAATGGGGCGCTCTCAATTAAAACGCTCAGAGTAAATGTCCTGCCGTCGAACACCAATTTGAGTGTAACACGATCTCTCTCTCAGAATGTTGTGAATGGCAAAATAGAAAAGGGAGAACCGGTCACTCTTAGTTATTCCATCACCCCAAAATCTGTACCGTTTGATAAAGTCGGCACGGTCAACCAGACCTCTAACACACAATTAATATCGGATATTGTATTTACCGAGAATCTCCCACCTAACCTGGAGATTTCAGGAGAATTACCAGCCGGTACGATAGTCACTGGAAATGCAACCAGTGGGTTTAGATTGACACGCAATCTAAATAACATAACCTATTCACTGAAAACGGTGAACGGCGCCCAAATCTATAAACCAGACTCTGAACAGCCTATAACGTTCCAAATCACAGTTAAACCGACCGAGACCCAAACCTATATTTTAAATGATTCCAAACTTAGTTATGTCGATATTCATGCCACATTGCCACCTCTAGGAATCTTAGGTAAATACAACGCATTTATCCTTCATACCACTTCACTTCGTGGAGGCACTATCAAGGGACCACTGGCTTCCGGGGGAACAGTCAACTTCAACAACGCGGGTATTACAGTAAATGAACAATTTAAAGACCAAGTGCCATATGGTATTGTCACGGGCGGAGATGTTTCCCTTCCTGAAGGAACAGTTTACGGAAACCTAATGGTTAAAGGCACCGTTAAAGACCAACGTCCTGGTTCTATCCAAAATGGTACCATCAATTACGGAGAACTTCTCGATTTCAACAAGCAAGAGAGTTATCTCCTTGGACTCTCTGATGCTATTGCCAAGTTGCCTTCCAATGCCACGGCGACTCATGAATACGGAAAACTTACGGTCACAGGTAACTCAGATATCAATATTGTTAATATTTCTAGTTCAGCGTTAAATACGCTTAACAGTTCCGAGCTTAAGGTTCCGCAAGGATCAACGGTAATTGTTAATGTACAACAAGACAGTAACAGTGAACCATTCTTACATTTCCCACTGGGGAGCGACGGTAGCCGTGTGCTATACAACTTCCCTAACGCCAAGCCTTTGCTAATTTCCCAAGCCAACGTATACGGAACCATTCTGGCACCACGATCTACTATAAACTTTGATGGAGGACAGGTGTATGGAACAATCATTGGAGCTTCAATGAATATGAGTAGTGCCACTTTATACCATTTCCCTTTTACCGGTAGCTTACCAGCGGAAATCTATCCGCTACCTGTTCCAATCCCAACAGATCCTTCATCGACTAATTTAGCACGGACTACGGTTTCGTTTGAGACTTTAACTTTTACAGCCGAATATAAAATTAAAACCCTGCAATTGGATGACAAAGCTATTTATGTAGGAGATAAGATTCGACTAATTCCAATAGTTACGCCTTCTGATTTAAGTAATTCTACATTCCTCTGGACAACTAGTAATGCTTCAGTTGTACAAATAGACTCCAGCAGTGGCGATATTATCGGGTTGGCCAAAGGAACAGCACAAGTCACTGTTAAGGCTCTTGATGGTAGCGAAGTTACTGGTACTGCATTCATAACTGTAGAAGAACGTAATTCTCGTTCTCTATCAATTAAAGGATATGAAACAGCGAGAATCTATGAATCCATTACGTTAAGTGCCTCGTACGTCCAAGACAGTAAAGAACCTGAGACCAACATAACCTATATCTGGTCCGTTAAAAACATTACCTCTGGGGCAAGCACTGCTGTAATTAATACCAATCCAGAGTATCCCGGTGATGATACCGAAAAGATTTTCAGTGCGACGCAGTCAGGAACTTACCTAGTAAGTCTTACTGTAAATTCAAGTAACCCGGTTCCAATTACCCAAGAGAAAACCATAACAGTTACTAACCCACTAACCTCATTGTCGATTACAGGTCCAACAACGGTATTGATAGGAGGACAAATCGACCTAAGCGCAAGTAGAAATCCTACGGATGCTGATCCAGCAACGCTAAGATGGAGATTCGTGAAATCAACGGATAAAAATATTACGGATGACACTATTACGAATGATCATATTGCTACTCTTACGCCTTCTAGTGATGGCTCAACCGCTAAATTGACGGCTGGTGATACCGCTAAAGAAGGACTGCTAATTGAGGTTTCATTCAAAGATATGACTTCAACACACGAGGTTAACATCGTTGATGCTTTGAAAGGGTTAAGATTTAAAGAACAGTCCATTACTATTGAAGTGGGCCATACTTTCCCGTTAACCAATATTTTATGGGCATTCCCTACCTCCATCTCGATCGAGCAAATCAAAGGTAACTTGAGTTGGGTAAGCGACAATTCTGGAATCGCCAGTGTCGATAATGGAACCAATATTGATAGCAGAGGAATTGTTACAGGTGTCAAAAAGGGATCAACCACCATTACAGTTACTTATACCGGAAGCACAGGCACAACAGCAGAAGCAGATATTACAGTTAAGGTTGTAGCACCCCAGAATGACGATCGTTACTAATCTTTACATTTAAAAATAAGAAACTTCCAACGAAAAAAAGGGTATCCCTAAGCACTCGCTTAAGGATACCCTTTTTCAATTGGTCTCAATGACTCACAAGCTCCAGAGGGCCTACAGTTACATTCACCTGCTGCACACGCGGGAGGCTAGACTGCTGATGAGTAAAAACATCCTGATTATATTGAATCTGAAAACGGTGACCCAAATTATATCGATCCGCATCCTGATTTTCAAAATTAAAGCCGAGAGCCGGATCTAAGGGCTCAGTTACTCCTCCTAGTACTGCGTTTACTGTAAGATTCCCTTTGGCAAAGAAGCCACCATTTAACCAAAAGATTGACCCCACTCCGTACAAATCAGCGTCACTATCCGTGTAAAAAAAAGCTTTCATATAAAATGAATCCTGCTCAACTTTTTTCTTAGGTGGATTAGTAAAAGTATCAATTCGGTTAATGAGCACATCTCCTTGAGATATGAGGACTAACTCCTTACTACTTAAACCTTGGATCACGGCGTCCTCGACTTTCGTTTCTCCTAAAACAAACATAGTAGAGTTGAATTTCACCTGTCCTTTAATAGTAACATTACCTGTAACTAGAATATTAGCTTGAATCTCCAAAAATTTAGTTATATCTGGACTATAGTTATTTACCTCCAGATCACCATTAACAATAAACCATTTGGGCTTATTAGAAGGATTACCTGTTTTGGCTTCATCACTAAACTTTAACTGTTTGTAATCAATTCCATCGATAAGCAGATTACTGTTATAAACAGTAGAATTATTCAAATCCTTATCCAACAAGGAATTCTGATATATGCTCAATTGTTCTAAGTATTGGCTGTACTCTAGTTCGTACTTATCCTTTTCTTCTTTTGTGGGATTATCTTCAAGTACTGGCTCAGTGTAGGGTGGATTCTCATCGGGTAATCTATCCAATGCTGTTGCACTTAAGTAATTACCCAATCTTCCTTCCACAATAGCTTGCTCAAGTTCAGACCTTTTCCCGGTCAACCCTGTCGCTTCCTCCACTTTATCAAGAAACGATTCCAGCACATTAATCTGCACGAACTTTTTTTGCGGTTTGATAAACACCTGCTCTTTATTAACTCCCAGTATGTTAGGAAGAATAATTGAGGCATTGTTTTTATTTACTGCTGCGTTAATAATTCCATTTCCGGAATATTTAATACTTTCAAGTGATTGCACATGCACCTCAGGAAGAGGTTCCGTAGATGCTGGACTGGCAGAGTCTTTTAGTAATTCTACTTTAGGATATTGAGTCTTTTCTTTAAGATCTTTCACTTTCTTATACGTATAAACAGCCGTATCGCTGATGTTTAGTTCTTCACCCGCATATATATTGCCATGTAGACCAGGTGCTCCGTTTAATGTTAATACTTTTTCCGATCCAAAAGCATATTTAAGAAAATCAGGATAGGTATCAATGACAATCTTTTGTCTCAGCTGTCTGATGACGCCATTAACTGTGGCTTGTGCTTCAATATCTACATAATATTTTTGCTTATCCTGCTTCTCATAAGTGATACTTTTGATCGTACCGCCAGCTCCAGATAATCCCGTACTTACGCCATTGTTAACGCCGACAACTTTGGTGGTCACCTCACTAACAATACTTTTAATCTCATCTTCCATATGATCAGGGTCAATATCCGTACGCCCGTCCAACTTCGTCTGTATGTATGCCGCTGCTTCATCGAGCCCCTTTTGAGCCAGATGCAGGCTCTGCACGTCGTTTTCCCTTGTCTCCGTTCGTTGTGCGCCACCCATCGTTGCCCCGAGTACAGCTACTCCGAGTATAGTAAGTAGAAGAGCAACAAACATAACTAATACTAGAGCTGAGCCTCTTTCATTATTCTTCATCCCTCCTGCTCCTCCTAGAATCCGAATTTACTTTTCAACTCCAATGGGTAATCCCTTCCGTCGTAGCTCTGAACTAGCGATAAATCTATAGATATCAAGCCGCTATCACAAGGGATGCTATTCTGACACTCTAAAGTTATAGCAGAACCCTGTTCTAATTTAGATATCGTCTCAGTTCTTGCATCTACTGGTGGATCGACTACATCAGGATTTGCTATTGTAAGAGCACCATTAACAATACGAATCTGAGACTTAGTTCCATCCTGACGTTCTAACGTAATGTAGCTATCAATAATAGTCCCTGCATCATTTTTGAGAATAGTTGGAGTGACCTTCTCAGGAGCAAATGTATACAACTCCGTTATAATCGCCGACATTAACAAATCACCTTCGTCTCGTAATGAGTTTTCAATCGATATTTTATGATAGCTTCGTAAGCCCAGCATTGTTATCCCCGAAATAATTCCCGCTGCAACTGTAAACAACGATAGTGCCACAATTAGCTCCACTAAGGTAAAGCCGCCTTCTCTGCGAAGAAGATTAACGAATTTTCTCATCGGTAATATATCCCTCCACAACAGGTTCACTTTCAGGTCCGCCAGAAGAATCCACTCTGCTGACTTTAACCAACACAGGTAACAAATATACTGCCATATTTTGTTTCTCCAGATCACTAGATTCCAAGCTTTGGTTATGTAGATTACGCTGATATTTAATATCTATCTGATAGTTCACACCATTTATTGCAGGATTCAAAACCTGGTTTAAGATTTCTGTATCCTGAACAAGCCCCTTGTAATCCTCACATTTCAGAGAATCATCCGTATCCTTTTGGCATTTCGCCGCCTCTATCGCATCATGATTCTGCTTTATAAAAAATTCCTTCATCGCCTCAAAATCCTGCTTCTCCACATAAAACAGCGCGTTTCGCGCCAGATTGACCATAATCGTTTTGTTCTGGTTCGATTTAGAGTAACTCATGGCGTTAGTAAAGTAAGACGTAAGCACCAGTGAAACTATCGATAAAATAACTATAGCTGCCAGCACTTCGATTAATGTAAATCCTTTTTCCTGCTTTAGGCCCGGTTTCATCCTACTTTCCGCCTCTCGCCTATGAAAATACTTTTCGTATTTGCACGTTTTTCCTAAATTTTCTACTTCCATTATATTCTCTCATATCCAGCTACAGCAATCCTCAAAACCCTTATAATTCAGATATTTCTACAATATCTCTCACTTTAGGTCTATGCTATGATTTGGAAAGAGAGGAGATGAATGAAATGGCTTTAATAGAGTGCAAATTTTATTCTGAAGTACTAGGTTTGAATACCTCAATGACTGTAATTTTGCCGCAAAAAACAACTACACAAATCGGGATGAGTAATGTAACAAGAGGTGATCTTCACCCTACTTTGTATTTACTGCATGGCTTGTCTGACGATGATTCGATCTGGCTGCGCCGGACTTCCATAGAACGGTATGTAGCGGAGATGGGGATAGCTGTGGTAATGCCGAATGTGCACCGCAGTTTCTACACAGATATGGCGATGGGAGGCCGTTATTGGACCTTCATTAGTGAGGAGTTGCCGATGCTGGCGCGCTCATTTTTCCCGCTTTCCGATAAACGCGAGGAGAACTTTGTAGCCGGGTTGTCGATGGGTGGTTATGGAGCAATTAAGCTGGGACTGCGTAAACCCGAGTCTTTTGCAGCGGCAGCGAGTTTGTCTGGAGCACTTGATATGGCGCATAATTTCTTGAACGGGGAAGGTGCTACCACTAAAAGTAAAGAATACGAAATGATCTTCGGAAAAGAAGATACCGCCGGAACGCCGGAAGACCTTCTTTGGCTGCTTGAGGAAGTGAACCGCTCCACGGGACCAAAACCAGCGTTGTATCAATGCTGTGGCACAGAGGATTTCCTATATACCGATAACTTGAGATTCCGCGATGCCTGCCAGGCAACCTCACTTTCTTTAACCTATGAAGAAGGTCCGGGGACACATGAATGGGGATACTGGGATGCCAAAATCCGCGATGTGCTGGCATGGCTACCTTTAAAAAGTAACTAGCTGTACCTAATAGACAACAAAAAGATGCAGCCATAAGCTGCATCTTAATATCTGTTCTACTCAGATTGCCCTCTTCGGAGGGTTCTTTTTAATTATAAGGACGCCGAAGGCAATTATGCTTGTTTGGTGATATTTTTAAATAATCCAGTCTGTTCTGTGATTCCTTTTTCAGCAGCAAATCTTTCAATACTCGATGCACCAAAGAATCCGTCTATGCCTTCTGTCCGTTCAATTACGTACGCCGCATCTTCCGGCTCTGCAATCGGTCCACCGTGACAAATCACCATAATATCTGGATTTACTGCTTTCCCTGCTTTAATAATCGCTTCGATTCTTTCTACACAATCATCCAATGTCAGAGCGGTCTTAGCTCCAATTGTACCTTTGGTAGTCAAGCCCATATGTGCCACCAAAATATCTGCGCCGGCTTCTGCCATGGCTTTTGCTTGCTCAGGATCAAATACATAAGGAGTGGTGAGCATATCCAATTCATGCGCAGCTCTAATCATATCTACTTCTAAACCATATCCCATGCCGGTCTCTTCTAGATTCTGTCTGAACACGCCATCGATCAAACCTACGGTTGGGAAGTTTTGCACGCCGCTAAAACCTTGTTCCTTAAGTTGTTTTAAATAAACTTCCATTACTCTAAAAGGGTCCGTTCCGCATACGCCTGCCAATACAGGGGTGTTTTTAACAACAGGCAATACTTCCGAGCCCATTTCGACTACAATTTGGTTGGCATCCCCATAAGATAATAACCCTGCCAGTGATCCACGGCCTGCCATTCTGTATCTTCCTGAATTATAAACAATCAGCATATCTGCTCCGCCAGCTTCGCTGCTTTTTGCAGTAATTCCAGTGCCGGCTCCCACGCCTAAAAGAATCTTTCCATTTGCCACTTCTTCTCTAAACTTCGCCATGATTTCAGTTCTTGTATTTTTGTTCATGTGTAACGCCTCCATTTAAATATTTATTTATCTTATAAAAGCCTTATTTGCTCATGAGATCTATTAGCTTCTGCGCTGCTGCTTCTGCAAACTCCATATCATTAATGGCACAATCCATTTCGATAACCTCGACAACATTTCTGTTTACACCATTTCTTAAGGTATCAAATAACATTTGATCTTCCTCTACCCCATAAAAAGCTTCCCCTGCAACATCAATCCCAGATATCCCTTTAAGCGGCAGCATTAACACCGTTTTCTCTTTGGCCATATTTAATTTCTCGACAAGCTTTTTGCCGATGGCTTCATTTTCTTCTACCGTTGTTCTCATCAGAGTAACTGTTGGATTGTGTTTATAAAACTTATGCCCAGCAAATTTCGCTGGTACCGTATCATAAGGACCAAAGTTGCACATATCAAGCGCGCCTACCGAGACAACCTGTGGAATATGATGTTTACCAGCAGCTTCTAACCGATGAGGTCCAGCATTCAGCACGCCGCCAATAATTTCGTCCGCCCATTCTGTTGTGGTCAGATCCAATACACCTTCAATAAAACCAGCCTCGATTAGCGCTTCCATGGACTGGCCACCTACCCCTGTTGCATGGAATACAAGCACTTCATATCCTCTAGCCTCAAGATAGTTACGGGCCGCCGTTACACAGGGGGTTGTTACCCCAAACATTGTTGTAGCTACTAATGGTTTTTTCTCTATCACTTGTTTATTCTCAAATTTAAGCATACCGGCGATGGCGAAAGCTGCATTGGTAAAAATCTTTGTTGAAATAGAGTTTAGTCCGGCAACATCCACTACGGATGGCATCATGACAATATCACTAGTGCCTACATATGGAGCAGTATTTCCTGAAGCTACGGTCGAAACCATCACTTTAGGTACACCAATAGGTAATGCCCGCATACCCGGGGTTACAAGTGAAGTGCCTCCAGTGCCCCCAAAGGAGATAATTCCATCAAATTTGCCTTGCTTATATAATTCAGGTACTAATTTTTCCATACCTTTGGCTAATAATTCTGTTGCTAGTGCTCTATCTTTTTTGGCAACGAGCTCATCTATACTTACACCCGCGGCTGCTGCTACTTCTCTATTAGAGATATCCGGTGTAAAAGTGGGCTCAAACACACCTGTATGAATTGTAAATGTACCCAGCTCCAAGCTTTCCAGTAAATTTTTAATGTAGAGATATTCTTCACCCTTGGTGTCAAAAGTTCCGGCAATAGCAATCGTCTTCATTTCTTCAACCTCCTCTTCAAATATCTACAACAAAAAAAGCATGATCAACTTATGAGTTAATCATACTTCTTTGATTTATGGATGAAAACGCTTTTATGTCTTATGTTTTTGTGTTTATGTTAGATTTATATTGTTTTGGAGAGAACCCTTTATACTTCTTGAACATTTTGCTAAACTGCGCATAATCCTGGTATCCAACTAATGGCGCTAGCTCAGATAACTGGATAGGGTCTCTATGTAATATTTCCGCCGCCTTATCCATCCGAAATTGCACGAGATACGTTTGGAAGCTGCAGCCTACTTTTTTGGTGAACAAACTACTCAAGTAACTTCGGGATACATGTGCCACCTTAGCTAAATCTGCAAACAAGATCTCATTCCTATAATTTTGAGCTACGTATTCTTTTACAAATTCAACATAATCATAGTGCTTTGTGATGCCGTCTAACATTTTGACCATAAAATCATCTTCATCCAGCGTCCCCGACACTTTAAAAGCTTTGGTTATATTCGTAATGGACTTCTCCGAGGGAATTCTTTCAAAAGCAGAGCCTCCGATATATCCCATCAAGTTTTGATTATTGCTGTACATATATTGCACATCAATTGGCGTTTTCACCGGACCACCGTAAACCAGCTTAATTAAATCTGGCTTTAGCTCATTGCATGTATTAAATATCTTGTCCGCTTTAACCTTGGCAGCTTCCAGAGAGAATACTTTTTTAGCGCCTAATAACCCGCCTTCTGTTAGACCTAGATGTGCACAAATAATATCCGCTCCAGCCTCAATCATCTGTGCTGCCTGGATTTCGTCAAATACAAAAGCAATGGTAAACAAATCCTTCTCATGGGCTATTCTTATGGCTTCTACTTCAAGTAGATAACCATTCCCCTCTTCTTCGAGCGCTTCTCCAAATTGACCATCTATTAAACCCACCGTGGGGTAATTATTAATGCCGGCAAAGCCTCTATTCTTTATTTCACTTATATAGGATTCCATATCTTTGGTCGGATCAGTTGCATTGAGGCCAAAAATAATAGGGATATCTCTGACCAACGGTATGATCTCTCTAGATGCAAAGTCCATCACCATATCATTGCTATTACAAAATGGTAAAATACCAGCGAGAGAGCTCCTCCCCATCTGGCGAAATTTACCCGAGTTTAACATCAGAATGAAATCAGCTCCACCCTGCTTCGCATACTTTGCCGTTATACCAGCACCGGTGGCTACTCCAATAATATGATTGCCTACTTTTAATTCCGATCTAAGCTCGTCTAGGATTTGCTTTCTGTTCATACCTACGAACCCTCCTATCCCTAACCTAAGGATAACCGTAAAGAACACTGCTAATCCAGTCATAGTTCATTTAGATAATAAAAAAAATCCCGCCTGACACCTATAAAGGTCTGAGGCGAGATTTGATATTGATACGGTTTACAATATAGCGTCTCCGTGTTGTACAACCCATTCATTAGCTTCGTGCAATGCCAGCTCTGCCCGTTCAATTGCAGCCTTCACCTGAACGGTGGCTGTGCCGCCATAAACGTTACGAGCGTTAACTACAGCTTCCGGTTGAAGAACAGCATAGATATTCTCGTCGAACAGCGGTGAGAATTGCTTGAACTCTTCCAGCGTCAAATCCAACAAGAATTTGCCTTCGTTGATGCAGTAGAGTACCGTTTTGCCAATTACCTCATGCGCTTGGCGGAAAGGAAGCCCCTTACCTACCAAGAAGTCGGCGATATCCGTTGCATTCGAGAAATCCGTGTTCACAGCTTCACGCATACGACCTTTGTTCACCTTCATAGTGGAGATCATCGGCGCGAACAATTGCAGTGCACCAGTCAGCGTAGTAACCGTATCGAACATGCCTTCTTTGTCTTCCTGCATATCCTTGTTGTAAGCCAGTGGCAATGATTTCAGCACCGTCAGCAAGCCAATCAGGTTGCCGTAAACGCGGCCTGTTTTGCCCCGTACCAGTTCTGGTACGTCAGGGTTCTTCTTCTGCGGCATAATGCTGCTGCCTGTGCAGAAAGCATCATCCAGTTCTACAAAGCTGAACTCTGTGCTGCTCCACAGGACCAGTTCCTCACTGAGTCTGGATAGATGTGTCATGATAAGGGAAGCATTCGCCAAAAACTCCACGATGAAATCGCGGTCGCTGACAGCATCCAGACTGTTCTCATACACACTGTCAAAACCCAGTTGTTCCGCTACAAAATGACGGTCAATCGGGAAGGTCGTTCCCGCAAGGGCTCCTGCTCCGAGTGGCAGCACGTTGATCCGTTTGTAGCTGTCCGTCAGACGTTCTGCATCGCGGCGGAACATCGATACGTAAGCCAGCAAGTGATGAGCAAACAGGATCGGCTGTGCCCGTTGCAAATGCGTATAACCAGGGATGATGGTCTCCACATTGTCTTTTGCTTGTTCGATCAAAGCTTCCTGCAGCTCATGCAGCAAACTAACCAGCTCAACTACACGGCCACGTAAGTAAAGGTGCATGTCCGTCGCCACTTGATCGTTACGACTACGTCCTGTGTGCAGCTTACCACCAACTGGACCGATTTCCTCGATCAGATGTTTTTCAATATTCATATGGATGTCTTCATCCGATACTGAGAAAACAACCTCTCCAGCATTGACCTTGTCCAATACTTTGTTCAGACCTTGCTTAATCGTCTCTACATCTTCTTGTGGAAGGATTCCGCATTTGCCCAGCATTGTGACATGCGCCAGACTGCCTTGTACATCCTCTTTGGCCAAAGCCTTATCAAAGCCAATGGAAGCCGTATATTCCTCTACCAGCTTGTTTGTTCCTTTAGTAAACCGTCCGCCCCAAAGCTTGCTCACCTGTAGTTTCCTCCTCTTGGACGCCAGAGGGCCGCTCCTATCCTGACGGGAGGAACGGCCTTCGGGGTTGCCCGTTTAAGTTTATGTTATCGTACTATTTAGAAGCTCCATTTACACCTGTAGAAACTTTAAGGCGCAATGCGTTCAAGTGGATAAAACCAGTGGCATCCCCTTGATCATAAGCTTGTGTAGGATCAGCTTCCATCGTTGCAATCTCAGGATTGTACAGGCTGACTGGGCTCTTCACTCCAGCGCCGATGATGTTGCCTTTGTACAGTTTAAGACGAACAGTACCCGTTACATTTTGTTGGCTCTGTGTTACAAGAGCTTGCAGTGCGATACGCTCTGGAGCGAACCAGAAACCATTATACACCAAAGTGCTGTAACGAGTGATCAGGCTGTCACGCAGGTTCATCACTTCACGGTCCATCGTGATGGATTCCATTTTGCGATGAGCGACAAAGAGGATCGTTCCACCTGGAGTCTCATACACGCCGCGGCTCTTCATGCCGACAAAGCGGTTCTCAACCATATCCACACGCCCGATACCGTGTTTACCACCTAGCTCATTCAGTGTCTCCATAACTTGAAGTGGGGATAAGGATTCACCATTCAGGGCTACACAGTCTCCCTTAACGAATTCGAGCTCCAAATATTCCGCTTCATCCGGAGCATCCTCAGGAGCGTTGCTCAGCAGGAACATTCCTTTGTTCTCTGGTGCACTTGGATCGAACCAAGGATCTTCCAATACGCCGCTCTCATAGCTGATGTGCAGCAGGTTACGGTCCATCGAATACGGCTTCGCCGCAGAGGCTTGTACCGGAATATCATTAGCTTCCGCATAAGCGATCATTTCCGCACGACCTGGGAATTGATTGCGGAACTCTTCTAGACGCCAAGGTGCAATCACCTTAATGTTCGGAGCCAATGCAGCTACGCCAAGCTCGAAACGGACTTGGTCGTTCCCTTTTCCTGTCGCGCCGTGCGCGATAGCCGTTGCGCCTTCAGCGATGGCGATATCTACCATGCGCTTGGCGATCAATGGACGAGCAATACTAGTTCCGAGCAAGTATTGGCCTTCATAAAGGGCGCCAGATTGGAACATTGGATAGATGAAATCGCTAGCGAACTCATCGCGCAGGTCGTCGATGTATACTTTCGATGCGCCGGTAGCGAGTGCTTTTTCCTCCAAACCGTCGAGCTCTTCCTTTTGGCCGATATCGGCTGTGAAGGCGATGATCTCCGCGTCATAAGTCTCTTTAAGCCATTTTAAAATAACAGATGTATCCAATCCGCCGGAATAGGCGAGTACAATTTTTTCTTTAGCCATGGTGTGGCAACTTCCTTTCGTGTGGGCTATATAAATTAAAATAAACGTGCCTTTGCCAGCACTCTGACGATAAATCGCAATTACACTGAATATTTGGACTTCCGGTCGCTGTTATCATCAGATTTCTTTTATTTCAAACCGCATTGTGCGGATAAAATCTGATGATAAAGGCGAACGCTACGCTCCTACAGTTCCAAAAATTCCGCTCCATTACTCCATCGTCCAAAGTCTAACTTCGCCCAACATTAATTCAATTTATATAGTGATTTATATTTTATATTTTTTAAATTCCTTAACTCATCAACGCAGCCATTAAAGCTTTTTGCGCATGCAGGCGGTTCTCAGCCTGATCAAAGATCACCGAGTTAGGGCCGTCAATCACGCCTGTGCTGACTTCTTCCTCACGGTGGGCTGGCAGGCAGTGCAGGAAGAGATAATCGCTCTTAGCGCCTTTTACAAGCTCCTCATTAACCTGATAGTCCTTGAATACCGCTTCACGTGCCTTTTGCTCCTCCTCGAAGCCCATACTCGCCCATACGTCTGTATAGATGACGTCAGCGTCTTGTACAGCTTCTTGCGGGCTGCGAGTGACCACAATCTTCGCTCCGGTTTCTTTAGCGATCTCACGAGCTTCTGCGACAACCGCTGCATCTGGCTCATAACCTTCCGGTCCGGCGATAGATACGTCCACGCCTAGCTTAGCTCCGCCAATCATTAAGGAATGCGCCATATTGTTGCCATCGCCGATGTAAGCCAGCTTCAGGCCCTTGAGCTTTCCTTTGTGCTCATAAATCGTTTGATAATCGGCCAGCACTTGGCAAGGATGTGCCAGGTCACTAAGACCGTTGATTACGGGAATAGAAGCATAACGAGCGAGATCTTCAACCTTGTCATGACCGAAGGTACGGATCATAATTCCATCGAGATAACGCGACATTACTTGCGCTGTATCTCCAACAGTTTCTCCGCGTCCAAGCTGGATATCATTTTTGCTCAAGAAAAGGGCATGCCCTCCCAGCTGATACATTCCAACTTCAAACGACACACGTGTACGTGTAGAGGATTTTTCAAAAATAAGTCCAATCGTCTTTCCCTTCAGCGGCTGAAATTCTTCGCCATTTTTCTGCTTCTTCTTCAGCTCAATCGCCGAATCAATCAGATACGTAATTTCCTCCGGGCTGTAGTCGTTCAGCTCCAGTAAATCACGGCCTTTCAGTTGCTGCGCAATGTTGTGCTTGTTACTCTGTACGCCCTGACTCATGAGCTTACCTCCCCGTTTGCTTGTTTAGCATAAGTATGAATGAGTTCGCATAGGATGTCCACCGCTTGGTCGATCTCCTCTTTGCTTACATATAGATTAGGGAGCAGACGAAGGACATTAGGACCGGCTGTCACGAACAACAGGCCTTTCTTTTGTCCAGCCAGTACAATATCGCCCACTGGGGATTGACATTCAATCCCGATCAACAGCCCTTTACCACGGATATCCTTCACAAAAGAACAGTCCGCCAGCTTCTCTTTCAAAAGACCTGTCAGGTACTTACCCATATCTTCGGCGCGCTGTGGAAGCTCATCTTCCAGCATCGTCTCAATCGTCGCTGCCATAACAGCTGTTGCTAGCGGTGTTCCCCCGAAGGTGGACGCATGGCTGCCCGCTGAGAAGGCTTCACGCAAATACCCTTTGCCAAGCATTAAACCTGCCGGGAACCCGCTAGCTATCCCCTTAGCCAAGGTGAAAATATCCGGTTCAATTCCATAATGCTGATGAGCGAACAGCTTGCCTGTACGTCCCATACCTGTCTGTACCTCATCTACAATCAGAAGCAATCCGTGTTTCTTACACAAGGCCACTACAGCGTTCAAGAACTCAGGTTCTACCTCAAGCACGCCACCCTCTGCAAGCACCATCTCCAGCATGATAGCAGCTGTATGATCTCCGATAGCAGCTTCTAACGCTGGGAGATCATGCAAGGGTACGGTCTTGAAACCTGCTGGAAGCGGCAGGAAGCCTTCTTTTACCTTTTGCTGGCCTGTAGCTGTTAGTGTTGCCAGTGTACGTCCATGGAAGGATTGTTCGAATGTGATAACCTCATAACGGTCGACACCTTTAATCTTCTGATGGTAACGGCGGGCCAGCTTAATAGCAGCCTCATTCGCTTCTGCCCCGCTATTGCAGAAAAACACTTGATCAGCGCAGCTATTCTCTGTCAGAAGGTTGGCAACTTTATCTTGTCCCGGAATATGGAACAGATTCGAGACATGCCAGAGCGTATCAATCTGATCCTTCAGCTTAGCGCCGACTTTTTCAGGAGCATGACCTAGACTGGTCACAGCCAATCCACTGGTGAAATCCAGATACTTATTGCCTTTATCATCCCATACCCAGGTGCCCTTGCCTTTAACTAAGCTGATATCATATCTGGCGTAAGAAGGGAACACTGCACTCAGCTTGCCTGCTGCAACATCCGATGTACCTGATCCTACTGTATCGGTCTGCTGTGCCCCTGCTTGCGAATCCAACTCCGCTTGTGTAAGCTTGCTCATTCTAAGTCACTCTCCCATCGGCTGCTCCTGTGAACAGGCTGCGCCTCTAATTTGTATTCATCTATGATTCTACGAACGAATAATACGTGTACCTATCGCTTCACCTTGCAGTACTCGACTAAGCACCCGCGGTTCTTTTCCATCCACAATGATAACCTCTGATACGCTGCCCTGAATGCAATCGATAGCTGCCCGCACTTTGGGGATCATGCCACCGTAGATTTCCCCACTTTCGATCAAGGCTTCGATTTCCTGTACAGTAACGGAGGGAAGCACAATCTTTTCACCTTCCACTGTACTCATGATGCCTGGCACATCTGTGACGACGATCATTTTGGGAGACTCCACATAGGAAGCAACTGCCCCTGCTGCCGTATCTGCGTTAATATTGTAGCGCTGACCTGCTGTATCTACTCCGATAGGTGCAATGACAGGAATATAACCCATCCCAACAATACCAGTTACGATCTCAGCCTTAACTTCTGTTACTTCTCCTACCAAACCTACTTCGGCGCTGTTCGCCACTGGTTTAGCAATAATCATATTGCCATCGATGCCCGAAAGCCCCAGAGCTAGACCACCGCTCCCTTGAATTCGCCGGACAATCGCCTTGTTTATACTTCCTGCCAGCGTCATCTCTACAACATCTAGTACTTCCTCGGTGGTTACTCGCAGGCCATTCACAAAGCTGCTTTCAATGCCCAGTTTCGCTAGATTCTCGGAAATGGCTGGCCCTCCACCATGAACAATTACTGGCTGAATGCCCTCCTCCTGCAAATCTCGCAAATCCTCAAAAAAAGAATCAGGTAGAGCCGCAAGCGTACTGCCGCCGCATTTCATTACAAACAATCCACTACCATCTAAAGCATCTATAAGTTCAAGCTCGCTATTTAGCGTCATATAATCGGTATCCTTCCCTTATGGGCTTAACACGCCATAAATTAAGTGCGATATGCGGCGTTAATACGCACATAATCGTAAGTTAGGTCACAGCCCCAAGCCGTTGCTTTCCCGCTTCCATCATGCAGATCTACAGTGATCAGCACAGTTTCACTTTTTTGCAAATAGGCCAAAGCCTTTTCCTCGTCAAAAGCAACTGGCTTCGAGTGCAAAAGCACCTCAATATCCCCTAACGAAATGTTCACACGCTCCGGAGATACCGGAACACCCGCGCGTCCAACCGCAGCAATAATCCGTCCCCAGTTCGCATCCGCTCCAAAAATAGCAGATTTCACTAGACTAGAACCAACCACTGTTTTGGCAATCGCTGCCGCCGCCTCATCATGAACAGCACCATTCACTTGAACCTCAATCAGGTGAGTTGCACCTTCGCCATCACGAGCAATCGCTTTGGCAAGCGTCTGGCAGACATACGTGAATCCAGCAGCAAAAGCGTCCCAATCCGGATGCAGCCGTGTCAGCTTCTCATTACCGGCAAGCCCACTCGCCATCGACACTAACATATCATTGGTACTAGTATCTCCATCGACTGTAATCATATTAAAAGTAACATTCGTAGCTGAACGCAGAAGACTAAGTAAATCCTCCGCTGCAATATCAGCATCCGTGGTCATAAAGCCAAGCATGGTAGCCATGTTAGGATGGATCATCCCTGAGCCCTTTGCAGCTCCGGCAATTGTAACTTCTACACCGCCAACGAGCACCTTCACGGCGATCTCTTTTTTAACTAAATCAGTGGTAAGTATAGCTTGGCAGAATTCCTCCGCGCCAATAGCTCCTCCATCCAGCTTCTCTGGTATTGCAGTAATTCCGCTACGTACGCAGTCCATCTTCAACAGTTCACCGATAACTCCAGTCGAAGCAACAGCCACATCATTAACGGCCACACCTAAATGCTGAGCCGCAGCAGCGCGCATCTCATAAGCATCTGCTTCACCTTGTTCGCCTGTGCAGGCATTGGCATTCCCGCTGTTCACGATAACCGCCTGCAATACTCCGTTCGAAAGGCTTTCCCGAGTCACTTTCAGCGGGGCCGCCTGAAAAACATTCGTCGTATACACGGCCGCAGCCGTTGCCGGAACTTCACACAGAATCACTCCGAGATCGTTGCGATCTGTTTTTTTTAATCCACAGTGCAATCCTCCGGACTTAAAACCCTTAGGTGAAGTGATGCTTCCACCCTCCAAGGTGGTAAATAACTCAATCTCACTCATATTATTTGTACCGCTGATCCTTATGGATACACAGGTGTGTAGCCGAGGCCAAGGGTTTCCTCCCATCCCATCATTAAATTAAGGTTCTGTATTGCCTGCCCTGCCGCACCTTTTACAACGTTATCAATAACGGAAACTATGGTCACCCGCCCTGTACGAGCATCTGTTGCAAATCCGATATCACAATAGTTAGAGCCGCTAACTTCTTTTGTCGCCGGAATCACACCTACATCACGCACCCGCACATATGGCCGGCCCGCATAATATTCACGGTATAAATTCACAAAATCCTGCTCCGTATAATTGTCCGTCATCCCTGCATACATCGTACTCATAATTCCCCGGCTCATCGGCACGAGATGTGTGGTGAACGTTACCGTTACCTTTTCTCCAGCAACCTCTGTGAGTGTCTGCTCAATTTCTGGTATATGTTGATGCTTATTGATTTTATAAGCTTTAAAGTTCTCATTAATCTCTGCATAATGTACCATCAGGCTTGTTCCGCGTCCTGCTCCAGTAACTCCTGATTTCGCATCAATAATAATACTGTCGTGCTTAATCCAACCTGCCTGAATTGCAGGAATTAGTCCAAGAAGTGTAGCTGTAGGGTAACAGCCTGGATTAGATATAAAATCAACCCCAGCCGCACGCTCTCCAAACACCTCACAAAGTCCGTATACAGCCTGCTCTAGATATTCATCAGCCGGAGCGGGATGTTTATACCAGTGCTCATACTCTGCACCATCCTTCAATCGGAAATCACCGGACAGATCCACGACCTTAAGTCCAGCTTCCAGCAGCTGCGGCACCAGCTTTGCGCTCACACCCGACGGCGTTGCCGTAAATACCACATCCGCCCGCTCAGCCATCTGAGCCGGGTCAACGCCATCCAGCCTTCGATCAATGATGCCCGTCAAATGCGGAAAACCTTCCTCTATAGCATCCCCTGCACTTGATGAGGAAATTACCGAAGTAATCTCTACCTTAGGATGACTTTGTAGCAGCCGAATCAGCTCTACGCCCCCATAACCCGTTGATCCAACAATCGCCGCTCTCAGCTTGCTTTCCACTGTCATCCCCACTTCCTGCTTATCATGAATTATAATAAATAATATAATGCATACCGTCTTAGAAATATGTATTATTATACGACTCAATTAATATAAATACAACACATAGTGTTAACTTTCTTTATTCTTAAATATAATTCTATTTACAAAAAAAGAGAAGCGTAGCTTCTCCTTTCGGAGAAATTACACTTCTCTTTTAAAGCCTTCACCCAGCACCTCATGCGCCTCAGTTATAATCACAAAAGCACTAGTATCTACCGATTGAACAATCGCTTTTAATCTGGAAACCTCATTCTGACCTACTACAACCATTAGCACCGTACGCTCATCACCAGTATAACCGCCATGTGCATCCAGCTTCGTCAGACCCCGATCCAGATCATTCAAAATCGCCTCAGATATTTCTTCCGTCTTGTCCGAGATTATGTAAGCCACCTTTGTATAACGGAAGCCTACCTCTATCGCATTAATGGCCTTACCTGTAACAAACAGACCGATCAGTGCATACAGTGCTTGTTCCATACCGAGTATAAAAGCAGCCAGCACAATGACCGTCCCGTCCAGCAGTACTACAGAAATCGAGAAGCTGAGACCGGATATCTTTTGAATAATCTGCGCCAAAATAGTAAGTCCACCTGTCGAGCCCCGTCCGCGGAACACAAGACCTAACCCCACCCCCACACAGATACCGCCATAAATGGAGGCTAAGAGTGGATTGGTGGTAGGTGCAGGCAAATCTTTTGTTAACAAGATAAAGAGCGGCAACACAAAGCTCCCAAGGAGCGAGCGAACTCCGTATTGTTTACCCAAGAAGATTACCCCGAGTATAAACAACGGAATATTAAGCGCCCATTGCGTAAATGCCGGTTCAGCTCCAAACCAAGCTTCAGCCAATACCGACAGACCGGATACACCACCAGAAGCAATATGACTAGGCAGAAAAAAAAGATTAAACCCCAGCGCTGTAACTAGCGATCCGAGCAAAATTAACATCGTATCCACCACATGTCGGAGTGGCCCATTCAGAGGAATCAGTGGGGGTTTATTACGTGAATTGACTTTTTGCATTTCAAAGGCTCTCCTTAAAGTGTCATCTTGCTCTACGAAAGAAGAAACGGCCATCCCATCCTAATCCATGAATGGTATCCGTTTCCCCCGAAACTCTCTCTTTTATTCTGCCTCAATCTTGATCTGGCTACGCAAGTAACCATCAATGAATACATCAATATCTCCGTCCATCACAGAACCCACATTCCCCGTTTCCACGGAAGTACGGTGATCCTTAACCATATTATACGGATGGAATACATAGGAACGGATCTGACTGCCCCAAGCAATATCGGATTGCTCGCCGCGAATCTCATCCAAATGCTGTTGCTGTTCTTGCAGTTTACGCTCATACAACTTGGAACGCAGCATCTTCATTGCTTGCTCGCGGTTTTTGATCTGTGAACGTTCGTTCTGACAGGTTACCACCACACCCGTAGGTAAGTGGGTAATCCGCACCGCAGAGTCTGTGGTATTAATATGCTGTCCACCCGCGCCGCTCGCCCGATACGTATCGATCTTCAAATCCTCAGTACGAATTTCAACTTCTACATCATCGGCAATTTCCGGAACGACATCACAGGATACAAAAGAGGTATGCCGTCTGCCCGAAGAGTCAAACGGAGAAATCCGTACTAGCCGATGTACACCTTTTTCAGCTTTCAGATATCCGTAGGCGTTGAAGCCTTTAATAAGTAATGTGACACTCTTGATTCCCGCTTCATCACCCGGTAAGTAGTCCAGCACCTCAACCTTGAATCCACGTTTTTCAGCCCAACGGGTATACATCCGCAGCAGCATCTGGCCCCAGTCTTGGGATTCCGTACCGCCCGCACCCGGATGGAGTTCAAGAATAGCATTCAGCTTGTCATACGGCTGGTTAAGTAGCAATTGCAGCTCGAATTCATCCACTTTGCTGCCTAAACTGCTGATCGTCTCCCCAATCTCTGCCGCAAGACCTTCATCGCCCTCTTCATCCGCAAGCTCCGCCATCATCGCAGCATCGTCGTATTCTTGTTGCAGCTTCTCGTATTGATCCACGGACGATTTCACGGCATTCATCTCGCCGATCACACTCTGTGCCTGCTCTGGATTATCCCAGAAACCTGGAGCAGCCATTTTTTCTTCAAAGTTCGAGATCATCTCTTGCTTAAGATCTAAGTCAAAGAGACCCCCTAAGGTCAGTTAGTTTCTTGCCTATTTCACGCAGATCCTGCTTTACATTAGCTTCAATCATATGGTCACTTCACCTTTCAAAATAGGTTGTTACGGTCGTCGCTATTGGAAAGTTAGTAATGAGTGAATGTTCAGCCATTCCGAGAAGGATTGGTCTTCCGATCGCTGTTGTTTCCAGATTCCTTGAATTGATAACCGCATAACGGTTGGAATCCCGAAACAAAAGCGAACACTCCGTTTCTCCAGTTCCAAACCTTCTCTCCATTCCACATTCACTCAAGTACTAAATATCCAAAAAAGCGACTGGGCCGTAAACGGGGGATACCCCCGGGCCCAGCCGCTCTTTATGGTTAGTATACCCATAGAGATCAGGGCTAAAGACTTACATCTTCAACACCTGAATATGAGCGCTACTAAACGTTTGTCTTATGCGTTTTGACCGTGGCAGTTCTTGTACTTCTTGCCGCTTCCGCAAGGGCAAAGATCATTACGACCAGCTGCCGCCTCAACATGTACCGGACGTTTCTCAGCAGGTTCGCTGTTAGTGGAAATTTTATTTTCCTCTACCACGGATTGACGCTCCTGATTTGTCTCGATGTGAGCCTTCATAATATAAGTAGCTACTTCTTCTTGAATCGTAGCCGTCATAGTATTAAACATTTCGAAACCTTCGAATTGATACTCGCGAAGTGGATCTGTACCACCGTAAGCACGCAGGTGAATCCCTTGACGCAATTGATCCATCGCATCGATATGATCCATCCACTTGCTGTCCACGGAGCGCAGCACAATTACCTTCTCGAATTCACGTACCAATTCTGAACCCAGGCGTTCTTCACGAGCAGCATATTTCTCAAGTACACGTTCGAAGATGTACTCAATGATCTCTTCTGCTTCTTTGCCCCACAGAATATCGCGAGTCAAAGCACCTTCTTCAAGCAGCTTGCTGTTTACGTAATCAGCAACTTCTTGCAGCTCCCAGTTTTCAGGAATATCGTCACTGCAGTGTGCGTGAACAATACGTTCAATAACCGGCTTGATCATCTCAAGTACGATATCTTTAATATTTTCAGACTCCAGAATCTCACGGCGTTGTTTATAAATAATTTCACGCTGTTGATTCATCACGTCATCATATTGCAATACGACTTTACGAATATCAAAGTTATTACCTTCAACACGTTTCTGAGCAGATTCCACAGCACGCGTAATCATGCGGCTCTCAATCGGCTGATCTTCCTCAAACCCAAGGCGATCCATCATACTCAAAACGTTGTCAGCGCCGAAACGCTTCATCAATTCATCCCCAAGGGATAAGTAGAATTGTGTAGAACCTGGGTCCCCTTGACGACCCGCACGACCACGCAGCTGGTTATCAATCCGGCGCGATTCATGACGCTCTGTACCAATGATATGCAGACCACCAAGATCTGTCACACCTTCGCCCAGAACGATGTCCGTACCACGACCTGCCATGTTGGTAGCAATCGTAACTGTACCTGGCTGACCTGCATGTGTAATGATTTCAGCTTCCGCAGCATGATGTTTCGCGTTAAGCACTTGGTGTCTAACGCCTTTGCGCTTCAGCATTTCAGATACGAGCTCTGAATTCTCAATCGACACTGTACCCACAAGTACAGGTTGGTTCTTTTTGTGACGCTCTACAATTTCTGCCACAACAGCGTTGAACTTACCGTTCTCACTCTTGTAGACAACATCCGGCATATCTATGCGCTGATTCGGTTTATTCGTAGGGACTTGAAGAACTTCAAGACCATAAATCTTCTTGAACTCTTCTTCCTCAGTTTTAGCTGTACCTGTCATACCACCCAATTTGCGATACATACGGAAATAGTTCTGGAAAGTAATCGTAGCAAGCGTCATGCTCTCATTCTGTACTTCGATTTCTTCCTTCGCTTCAATCGCTTGGTGCAAACCGTCACTATAACGACGGCCTGACATTAAACGTCCCGTAAATTCATCAACAATAACGACCTCACCCTCGTTAACAACGTAATCTACGTCACGACGCATAATTACGTTTGCTTTCAGGGCTTGGACGATATGGTGATTCAAGGTTACATGACTGTGATCATACAAGTTCTCAATCCCAAAAGCACGTTCAGCAGTAGCTACACCTTTTTCAGTCAAGGCTACGGACTTCACTTTGATATCAACTGTGTAGTCTTCTTCAGCTTTAAGCTTTTTCACAAAACGGTCTGCTGCAAAGTACAATTCAGTAGACTTCTCAGCTTGTCCGGAAATGATAAGAGGCGTACGTGCTTCATCAATAAGAATGGAGTCCACTTCATCAATAATACAGAAATAAAGAGGGCGCTGAACCATTTGTTCTTTATAAAGCACCATGTTATCACGCAAATAATCGAAACCAAATTCGTTGTTCGTGCCATACGTAATATCGCAGGCGTAAGCATCTTGTTTATCAGCATGGTCCATACCGCTTAGGTTAACCCCAACCGTCATGCCCAGGAAGTTATAGATTTGTGCCATTTGTGCGCTGTCGCGCTGAGCCAAATAGTCATTGACCGTTACTACGTGTACACCTTTACCAAGCAAAGCATTTAAGTACACCGGCAATGTTCCTACTAGAGTCTTACCTTCACCAGTCTTCATCTCGGATATTCGGCCTTCATGCAGGGCCATACCACCAATTAACTGTACATCAAAATGCCGCATGCCAAGCGTCCGTTTGGAAGCTTCACGTACGGTTGCAAACGCCTCAGGAAGAATTTCTTCCAAGGTTTCGCCTTTCTCAATACGGGCGCGGAACTCTTCCGTCTTAGCTTTTAAAGCTTCATCGGATAGTGCTACAAATTCCGGCTCCAATCCATTAATTACATCGACTGTCTTCATGAGACGTTTAACGTCACGATCGTTTGTGTCTCCGAATATTTTCTTTACAAGTCCTAGCATGGTTAACCCCTTTCATGCAACACAGATGGTGGAACCGAGCCCATCCTCACAAAATTGAAAGGGCCATTTATAAATTCGATTCCGCTGCTTCATAAATTGTAACAGTTTGTAAGAGATGCCGCAATACAAGGTGTAACAGCCACATTTTTCATATATACGCACAAGAGCCCTATTCGCTATAAGCGAATAGGGGCTCGGTTTAAAATTCTTAAGTCCTGACTAACTCTCGAGGCCCTTTATACTTAGAGCATAACTGGCATCATCGTATCTTAGCCCTGTTCAATCAGTCCATATTTACCATCATCACGTTTGTAAACTACGCTAACTTCCGAGGTGTCGATATTGGAAAACACAAAGAAATTATGTCCTACCATGTTCATTTGCAGAATCGCTTCTTCTACATCCATCGGCTTCATCGTAAAGCGTTTGTTCCTCACTACTTCTAAATCATCATAATCTTGTTCTTCTACAGCAACAGCGGCACTAGCTCCATCCACAAACAGCGTCTTGAGTCCCTCTTGACGGAACTTCCGATTCAGCTTCGTTTTGTGTTTGCGAATTTGGCGTTCCAGCTTGTCCACAACGGCGTCTATGGAAGCATACATATCATCGCTGCGATCTTCCGCACGAAGCGTCACGCCAGCAAGCGGAATGGTTACTTCCACCGTATGAAGGCCGCGAACTACGCCAAGCGTCACAGACCCTTCAGAGGTAGGGGGTGCTTCGAAATACTTCTCAAGTTTGCTGAGCTTCTTATCAACATACTCTCTCAAAGCGTCGGTCACGTCAATTTGTTGACCTCGAATGGTGAATTGCATGGCCACTCCTCCTTTAGTTACACCTTCATTATACCAAATTGTAAGCGCTAAGTAAAAAGCAATTCCTTACAGCCCTTACATTTAGATAACAAATGTTGTCATAGCGTTCACAAATAAAACAAGTCCGGTAAGAGCAACCCATCGCCCTACCGGACCAAAAGTAAACCTGTCGTTATTATAGTACGAATCCCACTCTTATATTCTCCGAATGAAATCACATAAGGTCAGGCTATTTGGTATGAATTTGAATGATTTCTACAGGGGACCATTGTGAATCAGATCCTGCAATAACATATACCTTATAGGCAGTATTTGCTGCTAACCCAGTTAAAGTCTGTGTATGCTTTACACCTGGAGTAAACGTAAGCGTGTTAGTCCATGGAGCAGCCAATGCAGTACCGCTACCATTTTGACCTAAAGCAATCTGCGTTGCAGTAGGTGCCTTTTCATTTGCTGGCAATACTACATATCTAACTGGAGTTGTATCGCCACCTGTCACACCATATTTAACATATACATCTGCTGTAACTGTACCCACTTGTCCCGGTTCAAAAAGCGAAATCGAACTCGTTGTAGCTTGAGCAGTAGTTAAGCGAACTGTCGTTACAGTAGACAAGTTACCAGTTGCATCCGCAAGCGCGATATATGTTGCATATTCTGTGCCAGGATTCAATCCATAAACAGAGAATGTAACCTTTGTGTTGGCTACAGTCGCAACACTACCATGAATACCACTTGCAGTCCCGTTACTAATTTGTCCTTTTTCCACCTGCAATGCAGTTGGAGCAGTTACATCAGCATTATAAGGAGCTACAACATAGTACACGGCACCAGTTACGGAAGGGGTCAGATATACATCCGCTGTAACCGAACCAACGTTACCATAGGTTGCCCCACTTACTGTTGGCGTTATGACAGTTCCGCCACCACCGTTACCACCACCAGAACCTCCGCCAGTACTCCCACCTGGAGCAGCAGTTGGGGTTGGTGTAGCTGTTGGTGTCGGAGTAGCCGTTGGAGTTGGTGTAGGTGTTACACCACCACCTGTGCCGCTACCAGGATAATAAACAGCTGAAGTATTGATAATGCCTACAGCCTCAGCACGTGTTAACGATCTCTTAGGACCAAAGGTTCCATCTGGATAACCGTTAACAATCTTCTTTTCCACTGCAGCTGCTACAGCACCTTTTGCCCATGCTGCAATTTGTGCATTGTCTTTAAATTTGTTCGAAGTCGTATTGGTGCTCAATTTAAGTAATTTTGCAGTAATCACAGCTGCCTCTTGTCTTGTGAGCGGATTATTAGGACGGAACGTATTATCCTCGTATCCTCCGATATATCCAGCTTCCACGGCTTTAGCCACTTCACTGTAATTCCAGTTTGTGCTTTTCATATCTTTAAAAGTTACTGTTGCTTTAGATGTAAACCCTAACAGGCGATTTACCATAGTCACATACTCACCACGCGTAATTGCCTTATTTGGTTTCACCGTTCCATCTGGGTAGCCTCCAAGGTATCCTCTATCTAGCCATTCCTGCAGCTGACCTTGCGCCCAGTGGCCTTGAATATCCTTAGGTACAGTTGCAGCAGATACGCTGCCGAGAGACCCTAATAACATACTAGTACCTAATATTCCGGTCATAAGACCGCGCCACATCTTCTTCATCCTGCTAATCACCCTCCTAATTGTTTTGATAGCTTAGGCTATATTGAATTTTTTGGTGAATGTAATAACCTAGGCTAACATAGTGTGTGTCGAGGTAAGATAAACAGCTCAACGTATATCTATTACCCACCTTTCGCAGAGTTCTAACATTTTCCATAAAATGAATTTACAAAGTATGCTATTTTCTTTACTAGGATTGGCTATACTAGACACATATGAACGCACAAAAAAAGGATCCTGGAAGATTCCAAGATCCCTGCTAGCGCTGTCTAAATTGCTAACCATCTACTTATATGTAGTTCGGCTTCGCCGGATGATTATAATTTGATTACGTTAGCTGCTTGTGGTCCACGTGCACCTTCAACGATATCGAATTCTACGGATTGACCTTCATCCAATGTCTTGAAACCATCAGTTTGAATCGCGGAAAAGTGTACGAATACGTCGCCACCGTCTGCAGTCTCGATAAAACCATAACCTTTTTCTGCGTTAAACCATTTTACTTTACCTTCCATTGATTAAACATTCCCTTCGTCATCAGATGAACGTGAGTCTTGCTCACAATTCGACTATACCACCGTAACTTATTTATTGTCAATTGGAAAAGAAAATGTTTACATTCAATAATTTACCACGTAAAATAAACTATTAAATTTTCCATAAACAAGAAATAGATTCGGTACAATGATCAAAAAAAGGAGCAGACGGTATTTAATACCCGTCTACTCCTATAGTGAAACACCGATAAAATTATTTTTTGCGATCCATAAGAAAACTGTCTGGAGTGTAGGCGGCCTCGTAGGCGTTGCGTTGGGCTTTGGCCTGATTCCGCTTCTGTAGCCAGTCCAGAGCCTCATGGCAAAGAGCGTTCATGCGAGCAGTGATTTCTGAATCGTGATACAAAATCCGTTCAATTTCGACCTTTTGCGCCTCCGTTGCAGGAACTGACAAGAGCTGTCGGATGATGTCATCAATCAATTTCTGACGCTCGTCCACGAAGGACTCTAACTCCTCAAATTCTACTTCGTATAACCGCTCCATTATATTCTGCGTCAATTGCTTCAACTCTACAATAAGCTTATCTTTATCCATTCGCACTTTCCGTAGATAACGGCTCTAGCCCCTGAGTTGTCGCGAGTTTCGAAGCTTGTAGCCAAGTTTCCCGCAACTCTGTTAGATAGCCCAAAGCTTCTTCTGCCTTAACTATATCTTTACGAATATTAGCCTCAACCAGCAGAAAATTCGTATATTCATACATTGAGTATAAGTTTTTGGATATTTCATAGGTATAATCAAGGGTACTCATTAACTCGCTGATAATAGTCTGAGCTTTGCCAAGGTTAAGATTAGTCTTCTCCAAATCATGCTTTTTCAGCCCGTCCATTGCTGTTCTCACGAAACGAATTGCACCGTCATACAACATTACAACTAACTGTGCAGGCGTGGAAGTTTGGATAGATGATTGTCGGTATTTCTCATAAGGAGATGTAAGCAAGATTGTCTCACCCTTTATTTTAAGATAGTCCCAAGCTGGACATCAGGCTGGAGGACTGTGTTGTCAGCTTGTTCATTGCACTTTCCATCGCTGAGAATTGCTTGTAATAACGGTCTTCTACCATTTGCAGATTTTTCTGCATAGTAGTTATTCGACTATTATAACTTCTAAGTTGTTTCCCAATAACACTTTCCTCTTTAAAGGTACTATTTAAATCCATAGAGAATTTGTTAGTACCAGCGCGATCAGAGATCATATCTAAGGTGCTAGTAATGTTAGTTGCTAATTTATTAAAGATACCTGATTGTGGAGCGTTTGCGGTACCTTGAAATAGATCAATAGCGAGCTGTGGATTTGCACTTAAAGCATTTTTAAGCTTCGTCTCATCCGATATAACCAACTTGCCGTTCTCCATATAGTTCCCTGTGGTTATACCAATTGCATTAAGGCTTCCAAGCTTCTCCGTTATTGCTTCTCTCATTTTTGATAGAAGATTAGTGACAATATCGTTGTTTTTGAACAAACCACTCTTAGCTTTTTCTGTCCAGCTGTCAATTTCTCCTTCTTTCATTTCCTTTTTCTGCTCATCTGACAGTGGTTTAAAGTCACGATACCTAGTTTCATTAACTTTGCTATTAAGTGCTTTTATTAAAGCGTTATAGTCCTCCATAAAACCCTTGATGGTTTCCAGCGCTTTATCTGGATCACTTTGAGTTTTAACATTGGTAGGAATGTCTGTACCGCTGCTATTGGTCACATCCAATAATGTTAGTTGGACCCCATTAATAGTAAACACGTTGCTAGTAACGTTTTTGATAGCCTCACCATTAATCGTGACTTCTGCATTCTCGCCCTTAATAACCTCTTTGATTGCATCCGTGCCTTCGGCAAAAGGTACTGCACCTTTGAATAGGCCTAAAAATTCATAGGAGGCTCCACTCATTTTCACTTCTCCAGCGGAATTACCAGTAATCGTTAGTTTACCATCTACGAAATTTGCTGTCACATTAACATCTGGTTTGGTATTTATCGCTGATACTACATCTGCTATTGTAGTGGAAGCATTAAATGAAAAGCTCTTCCCGTTAATATTAAAACTATAATATTTTGCCGGAGCAGCTGGATCAGGGTCTTTCCCATCCAGCATTTTTTGCAAATCAGCGAGTGTTTTATCACTTGTGACACCTGTGCCTGCCCCGTTAGTTTCCACCACTGTTTTCTTTGAAAAAAGTGCCAGTAATGAATTGCTACCAGCTGGGGTCTCAACTTTAACCGTTCCTTCTGAACCACCACTTTTAGAGGCGATTGATAACTTCCCTGTAATCTCATCATAACTTGCAACAGCATTAGCCTTTGTATTAGAATTGATCGCTGCTACCAGAGAAGATATAGAAGTGAGACCATTAAACAGAGAATTACCTGCACTATCCTTAAAACTCACACCATTAATGGTGATGTCAAAGCCTTTGCTCAGATATGCAGCCTCTTCTTCATCAGTAAGCTCTGATAAATCTACCCCGTCTAGCTGTGCTAAAGAAGTTGAACTAGGTATACCTTGACCTAAACCGGAGGTCTGAAGAGTGTTTTTGGTAGCTAGCTTAGTTACACTTATCTTCATATCGACCCCATTAGCTGTTGCAGTAGCTTCGGCTTTCACAGCGTTTGTATTACCTGTGGTCACTGCTTTATTCACATTCAAGGAGTCCGATTTTTTATATTTATCGTTCAATTTATTGGTGCGGAAATCATACAAAACACTATTCAGCTCACGGTAACCTTCTCTAGTCCACTGTAATACCTGTTTATCCTGATTGAGTTTATCAAGGGGTACACGCTTAGTTGCCATCATGCTTTTGACCATACTGTCAATATCCATACCCGAAAATCCATTGATTCTTGTAACCAAATCAGCACCTCCAAATGTTAGATTTTCTCGTCCACAAGTATACCGGCTATTTCCATCATTTTAGCAACAAGATCCAGCGTTTTCTCTGGTGGAACTTCACGAATGAGTTCACCGGTATCTTTATTAAGTACCTTGACCATAATATCATGCGTCTTCTCGTGGATACTGATATCCAGAGTGGTCTGAGGGCCCTGTAGAGATTTTACTGCTCGCTCGATGGTTCGGATAAGCTGTTCTTCGGCAACAGACACGTTCACGCCTTGCTTCTCCCTCAAACTCATCTCCCTAGTATCTTGAATCGGAGAGAGTGGTTTCACCTGTGATGTCGATTCTGTGCTGTGCTCTGTACCGCTAGGTCTGCTTATCGTAGAACTGGCAGTAAGTGAAAACTGTACATTCATTATCCTGACCTCCAGCGACGCTAATTTATATTGTATATATCGGTTTCATTTAGGGATAATTTAGGATTTGATGCCTGTCAAGAAAAAAAAAGAAAAAAAGCCCCGGGTTTCCCCGGAGCTTTGGTCAAACAAGAAGAAATTAACGAAGCAATTGTAGAACGCCTTGTGGTTGTTGGTTAGCTTGTGCCAACATAGCTTGTGAAGCTTGAGCAAGAATGTTGTTTTTCGTTTGTTGCATCATTTCTTTAGCCATGTCAACGTCACGAATACGGGACTCAGCTGCACTCAAGTTCTCGGAAGCAGCACCCAAGTTGTTGATGGTGTGTTCCAAACGGTTTTGCATAGCACCCAGGTTACTACGTTGGGAAGAAACTTTTTGCATAGCGTTTTGAACCGTTTCGATTGCAGTAGCTGCACCGAATTTAGAGGAAATATCAATTGTTTTAACGCCAAGAGCGTCAGCACGCATATCTCCTACGGAGATAAATGCCGTTTGACCAGCATTCGCACCGATTTGAGTCATGATAGAGTTGTCGAGATCACTACCTGCTGCAACATCTTTACCGAATACAAAAGTCATACTTTCTCCGACTTTCATATTTGCAGCCACATCACCAACAGTTAAGGTTGTTCCACCAGTAATAATCGCAGCTGTGAAAGCAATGGTGTCTTTATCGGTCAATGAGATTGCAGTGGAAGGTTGACCATCTGGTCCAACAACTTTGTAATCTCCAGCAGCGAATGATCCATCGGCATTAGCTGCTCCAGTTCTTACGATCATGTAAGCACCGTCAACATTTGACTTGGTAGCAGCTGTACCCGCCGCTTTATTCAAAGTTTCTAGAGCTGTAGCATCAATTTTAACACCGGAGTTATTGTTAACTTTTGCAGTACCTGCTACTGCTTCAGTTACACCCTTAGCAGAGCCATCCAACAATTTTTTTGTATTGAACTCAGTAGTGTTACCGATACGGTCCAATTCAGTAACCAATTGTTTAACTTCTGATTGAAGTTCTTTACGGTCAGCATCTGTATTTGTATCATTGGAAGATTGAACAGCCAATTCGCGCATACGTTGCAGGATGCTGTGAGATTCGTTCAAAGCGCCTTCAGCAGTTTGAATCAAAGAAATTGCATCTTGTGAGTTTTTGGAAGCCATATCCAAACCGCGGATTTGACCGCGCATTTTTTCGGAGATTGCCAAACCGGCAGCATCGTCACCGGCACGGTTGATACGAAGACCGGAAGACAATTTCTCGATATTTTTGTTAGTGTTAGCTGTGTTAGCAGTCAGTTGACGATGGGTGTTCATCGCCGCGATATTGTGGTTGATAATCATTTGATATTTCCTCCCTGAAATTAAGTTAGTTCCACATCCATGTGGTAAACGCCGATCCATTAAGGTCGGCCGCCCTGCCGGCTCAGCGTCTAATACATATATCGACGGTATGCACCCAACTGTTTAGAGCAAATCGAAGTTTTTTTGAAATTTCTTGGTTAAATTCTCCAAAATAAAATAAAAAACCTGAATCTGCGATTAAGCAGTCCCAGGTTCTGGATTATGTGTGTGCTACATGTAAATTATTCATTCTTATTTACACCACGAAGTCGATGGATCAATGCATTCAGATCAGACTGCTGAGGAGCGACAGACTCACGGTTAGCCTCTTGGATCGAGAGATATACCTCTTTACGAAAAATATCGACATGTTTTGGTGCAGAAATGCCAACCTTTACTGTGTCACCTTCCACGCTTAAGATTGTCAGCTCGATCTGATCTTGAATAACAATGGACTCCCCTTTTTTACGGGAAAGTACGAGCATATCATCCACCGTCCTTTCCATCGATAACTGGTTGCCCTTGCAGTAGGCTATGCTTCGTATGATAAGGCGCTTTATGCAGCACGATTTGTTTACCAGTATGCCCTACAGGATTCAATACAATAGGAGCAAGAAGATTAATCGTGGACTGCTCGGCTTCTTCCTTAAGTGTAATAACGCACCTAACGATGACCTCATTGTCTATACCTAGTTCTTCTGCTTCATCATCCGGCAACTCAAACTCATAGGACGGATAAAAAACAAATGGATCACCCAGAAGAAAGGATAGTCCCTTGCTTTTTATTGACTGCAAATACCAAAAAGGCGTCTCCGCCATCGCGATCAAAGCAAAATCTGTTTCTTCATCAAAACCAGGTAGTCCTTTAGAAAAATGATATAATTGTTCCTCATCTACTTCCAGTTTACCCCAAGATAATGTTTCTATAATCAAGTTATTCACTCCTCAAAAGTTTTGCTGCGCAAAACTAACTTCTTACGAAAGCCTACTACATTATATATAGCACAAAAGCTATAGAGGCGCTTGGCACATCTATAGCTCATGAAGCTACAATTGAACATTCAATTCTGGTGGAATAAACTGAATCGAAGCGTATTGCTGCATATAAATATTTAACTTCCCGCGGGTATATTCAATTTCCGGATTATGTATCTCTACCTGAATATCCACTTTTGCGGCTCGATAATCAATTTGCGGGGCTCTTGTTTCAATGTGAATATCCACATTGTCATAGGATGCCGGGCCGCGAAACTCCGGAAAAGAATTGGGTTCGGTATCTGTACCGTAAACTTCTGCAATCGTATTACCAGGTCTAAAAAACTCAGCCATCCGATTCCCTTGCTCGACCTTTTTGGCAATGCCCTGAAGGTATAACTGCTGAATCCCAGAATAAATCCGTTTGTTCATATCCAGCATCTTTCCACCGTTATAAGCCTCCCAAGCACGGGACTGATCTATTGTCAGCTCAGGCCTAGTGGATTGAACCGTTAGTTCACCCGGTGTAGTTGTTACACTAAATTCCGCCTTAGGCTGAGTGATTGAATATGTGCCCGGATCAGCGTCAATACCTAATAGAGCAGGAGTCTGACGAATTTGTAAGATTGGTTGCAGCAACGTGAACCACCTCAGTTATCTGATAAAGTCTACAAGCGAAGTAGAAATAATCTTTGCACCCACGGATAAGGAGGCATTATAGATATTCTCTTGAATCTTTGAATTCATAATCAAACCTTCGTAGTCAGCATCTTCAGTCTTGGCTTGAAGATCCGTTAAGTTCACATTCAAATCACTAAGCCGATCCTGCATCAATTCAACACGATTGGTTTTGGCTCCTATTTCAGAGCGAGCCGACAGAATTTTTTCCGTCCTTGTATCAATTGAAGTGAGTTGGGCCGATATTCCTTTGGAATCACCGGACTTCAAGGCACTTGATAATTGATTAATGATTGCAAACAAATTATCTGCATCTCCCGTATTACCGAATACGTCATTCCCTGTCTTACTGATAGGCATACGCACACCTTCACCTACAATAAATTGAATCTGCCCAGTATCCGTTGTAATCGGCTTAGATACATCGTAAGTACCGTCCGTGCCCAAAACAAAATCATAAGGTTTGGTGGAGTATTGCTCACCATTAAATATATATTTACCGTTCAGTGTACTGTTAGCGATATCCACAAGCTGCTCTTTTAGCTGCATCACTTCTTCATTAATACTATCAAGCGCGGACTGCGGATTAGTCCCTGTCGCTGCTTGTACGGACAGTTCGCGAATCTTTTGAACAACATCACCGGCCTGTCCTAGAACTGTATCATTGTAATCAAGCCACGACAGAGCGCTATCTACATTCTTAGTATATTGTTCATTAGAGGAAAGCTCCGCACGATAGCGCAGGGAATACGTGATTCCTACCGGATCATCGGATGCTTTGTTGATTTTACGTCCTGTGGCAAGCTGTAACTGTGTATCGTTCATTGTACGTGCATTACGGTTTAAGTTAAGTAGAAGCTGTGAATTCATCATGTTAGAGGTTACTCTTAGCATACGCTATATCTCCTTTTATCTGCCGACTGTGCCGGTGGAATTGATCAATTTGTCGAGCAGTTCATCAAAAGTAGTCATAAAACGCGCTGCGGCACTATAAGCATGCTGGAATACTAGCATATTCGACATTTCTTCATCCAGTGATACACCGCTGACTGATTGACGACGGGAGTTAACTTGCTCTACGAGATAATCTGAGTTATCCGTCTGACGTGCAGCCTCTTGGGATTGAATACCCAGCTGACCAACCATAGAGCTAAAAAGCCCACCAACAGTGTTGCTCACACTACCGTCTGGCTTAGTAAATTTACTATCCTTCAGGTTCGTCAATAAAAGAGCCAAGGTGTTGTTTCCTTTAACGACTTGCGTATTTCCGTTCGCATCAACAGTTGTACGTAACGAAGTTGCAAATAGGTTTACGTCAGCTGCAATTTCCGGATTCAGCTTGATCGTTCCAGCCTCACCTGATGTTACAAAGAAATCACGTCCGACGCTTCCATCCATCGCATAACCTAACTTGTGAAGTCCGTTTAACCCTTTGACAATGGTCTTGGCGTCTTCATACATTGTTGCGCCCTTAGGCATAGCCTGACCAGCAGCCAAGGTAACAACGGTACCGTCAGCTTGTGTAATCTTGACATCACTAGTCAACACTGATCCCTCAGGAAGATTGGAGCCAGCTGGCACTGTAATTTCAACGTCACCTGTAGCAATAGTGCTCGCCAAATCATTGAGCTGTTTCTTATAATCGGCAACATAGGTATTATTGGAAAAAATCATTCCGTAAGCCTCGCCGCCCTTCAAGGTTCCGGAGGCATAAGCATTATTAAGAAACGCGCCATCTACGGTTGCAGTAACTTCTCCACCCTCTACGAGAGGTTGTCCACCCAAAGAAATGTTATAACCCGCTTCCGTCTCTACAACAGTAATATTAGCAATTTTGGAGAGTTTGTCCGCCATCAGGTCGCGTTGATCACGTAGATCGTTCGCATGATCCCCCATACCCTCAATCTTATAGATGGATTTATTTAAATCTGCGATCGCGGTTAGGTAACCCTGAGCTTCTTTTGCCTTAACATCTATATTAGTGGTTAGATCCCGCTCCAGATTATTCAGTTGCGTGCTCATATAGTTCATGGCATCTGTCAAAGATTGTGCAGTTTGCACTACAATCTTACGGGCCGTTGGATCTTCAGGGTTCTTACTCAGATCCGACCATGATTTCCAGAAGTTATCCAGAACTGTACGAATGCCTGTATCCGATGGTTCATTAACGATAGCTTCCAGCTTAGAGAGCGTATCTGCTTGAAGACTCCAGTTGCCGAAAGCAGAGTTCTCGCCACGGTACTGATCATCCAGAAACATTTCTCGAATCCGATCGATAGATGAGAATTCCACCCCTGTACCCATTTGACCTGGAACGGTAGATTTAAACAACCCGTACGCTTCAATAGGTAAAGAGGCTTGCATATTAACACGTTGACGAGTATAACCTTCGGTATTCGCATTAGCGATATTGTGTCCAGTTGTATTAAGAGCTGCGGTCTGAGTAAAAAGGCTGCGTCTCGCCGTCTCTATCGAGTGAAATGTGGATGTCATGCTTCTTACTCCTCCTTATGTTCTGCTCTGGCAGAACACTTCATCAGTACAATTCTAACCTCGTGCATCAAAAATCCCCGACCGATTTACGTTGTTGCCTTTGTCGGACGGACGATGATAAGTAATATCCTGATTTGGTCTTCCGACCAACAGATCCAAAGAATAATCTATAAATGTAAGCGACTGCTCTATCAGCTTCTGATTTAGGTCATTGGCTTCTTTCAGGCGATGCAAAGTGCCCGAAAGCTTCTGCTGAATATGCAGCAGTCGTGCCTTGTCTTCAGGGTCAAATATAAGCCTGGAAAGCTCCGTTAGGTTCAGGTTCAGGTTGGAACGAATACCCACACCTTGTAAAACGGTATATGCGGCTAATATTCGCTCTTCCTCGAGCTGCCCAATTACCTTCATTAGTTTGGACTCACGGTTAAGGATGTCTATTAACGCATCCACCTTGTTATCCATAATCGTCTGTTTCTTCTCAGCGGCCAGATCCAGCATTTGAACATGCACTCCATCTAGCCGCTCCAATAGTTCTATTAATGTCGTCAATGCCATGGATGTTTTCACCTAATTCTCGGAGGATTGCTTAAAGTAAGGGGCGAGTTTCTCTGCTAGCTTAGATGCATCAACTTGATAGGTACCTGCGGAGACCTGCTGCTTTAGATTGTCGATCTTAAGTGCGCGTTCTGGATCATTCTTGCCAGTGTTTTGTGCTTGCAAGAGTTGAATCGCTTCATCAGAGATCGAAACCTCATCCTTGCGTGTGCTTTTCTTCATTTGTTCCTGCCTTTGCGCTTCCGCGCTGCGTTGATACGGATTAATCGCGTTAATTCGTCCGGTCTCGTTAATTTTCATAACTTCCACCTTCCTTCTAATATAAAAAAGCCGATAATCTTTACTAAGTTTATCGGCGTAGACTGAAACATTCTTTATAGCTGCAAACGTTTTTTTGCAGATTTTATAGGTCACGCAGCTTATCTATGGCACGATATGCACCATCAGATGTCTTTTTAGTAGTATCCTCAGCAGAATTTTCCTTGACAGCATTCGTGAGATCTTTCCTGAGCCGACTACGACAGCTGTCACACATATGGCCATCCCGAATCAGTGTACCACACACTTCGCAAGGGTACATCATATTGGGTGCATTAGCTATAGAAATCCGGCCTTCTCGAATAAAGCGGGTAATCTCTTTAATAGAAATCCCCGTAGCATCGGAGAGCTCCTGAATGTTGGTTCCTTTGTTTTCCCGTAAATAATTCACGCAGATCTCATATTCATGCTCCAGCTCTTTGATACAGGCCGAGCACAACCCCATAAGATTCTTGACAAACAACCGGCCGCACCTTGGACAATTGTCTAGATTCATAACAAGCAGCCGCTCCTCTCCGTACATTCTGTGCAATGCATAATATTCTTATGCTCCTAGATTACATGATTGCAAGGAATTCGTCTATGGGACAGAAGAAACGCTACCAACCGCAACTAATCCTTAATGGAATGGATATAGCTGTTCACAATCATGCATTTTTCGCGTTTTAGGAACGCGCCCAGGTTAGGCTATAGATTTCTGCAGCATAATCATAGTTAGAAACCATTTGTTTTAGAATTTCGGCACAAGCACGAATCGTGCTTCCGGTTGTATAGATATCATCAACAATAATAATTCGAATAGGACGGCTTATAGGTGAGTTATCTTTCAGCCAATCCTTAAATAGTGTGGAGACTGCCGGATTTGCTCCAAAAGCATTCTTCATATCTGCCAGTCTCTCCGCACGTCCTTTAAAGCTCTGCTTACCTGTATGATGTGTACGAATTAGTAGCGGTAGCTGTGGAATCTTTCTATGCCGAGATAGGACATCGGCCAATCTTTCCGCTTGATTAAAGCCCCGTTCTAGAAGCCTGGTATCACTGACAGGTACCGGAACTAATAAATCAGCTGACCAAAGGCTGTTTTTTATGTACCTTTTATGTTGAATAAGATGAAAAAAAGATGCTTTCTGAGATAAAAGAGCCCCCTGCTGCTTTTCCTCCTTTAGGGTTAAATATGCCCTATCCAGCATGAGTCCAAGCAGAGGGGCATATCGTTCATTCCCGCGATATTTATATTGACCGAGCCATTCTCTCATCTCATTAGTGTAGGCTACCGCACTCCGGTTACATACAATGGGTGAGGGCTCAGCGCTGCGAGTGCAGTCTGGACAGCCTACATGCCGCCCACATATCAAGCAACGTGGAGCGCGTATCCAAGGAATGGATTCCGCACAATTCTTACAGATACCCGGCAGCTGTGAGGACTGTGGGCTGTGCTTCCCGCAGGTTAGACATTGAGGCACGGAGGGGGTAAGGAGGAAAGACAGGGATTTTCGGAACCTTGTAAGCTTGGTATTCATATAGCCCCACCTTTACGAATATATCCTTGGCGGCGAGCAATGATATTCATAGTACGAATCTGAGCAATCGCTCCACGCTGGGATCGGCTCCACTGAGGGGAGGCAAATACAACATGGCCATCAGGATCATCTTTAGAACGACCAGCACGGCCTGCCATCTGTACCAAAGAGGCTTCGTCAAAAAGACCACTGTCTGCATCCAAAATAAATACGTCACTGCGTGGCACGGTAACTCCCCGTTCCAGGATCGTAGTAGTCACTAACAAAGAGATGATACGGTTGCGAAAAGCAGTTACCTTTTCTGCCCGAAATGAATCCTTGGACGAGGTGCCTTCAATAACCACGCCGGGAAAGCTACGACGAAGTAGTATCAGCAATCCTTCGATATGAGCTATTCGAGACACAAATAGAAAAATTTGTGCTTTTCGCTCCAGTGACTTTTGAAGATTTTGTATAAGCAATCTTGGCAAACTTCCACGCTTTAGACAGGTCAGAACCGAGGGTATACTCAAATGCTGCGGGATAGGCAAGGGATGACCATGGAAGCGGACAGGCACTCTGGCATGTGGAAGCTTGCCTAACCGGACCAAACGCTGCATTTCTTGTGGTGGAGTAGCTGATAAATAGATGAAAGAGCCGTCCACTTTACAGGCTTGTTCAGCGGCATAGGCCAACATAGGATCATTGTGGTAAGGATACGCATCCAGCTCGTCGATGATTACGAGATCATAACCTTGATGGAAGCGCAGGAGCTGATGGGTGGTTGCGAGCGTTAAGCGACCACTCACCCAGCGATCTGCGCTGCCGCCATAAAGTACGGCGATGACCTCCGCCGGAAAAGCCCGGGCGAGCCGCGGCGCGAGCTCAAGTACGACGTCGCGGCGCGGCGTCGCTACCAGCGCCCGCCCTCCGGCGGCGAGCACGGCCTCTAGGAGCGGGAAGATCATCTCCGTTTTCCCCGCTCCCGTTACCGCCCAGAGCAGAAACCGCTCTGGGCATGTACTGGCGGAGCGCTTGCGCGCCTCCGCCAGAAAACCCAGCGCAGCGCCAGCGGCTCCCGCCTGCGCTGGGCTCAGCCCCCACCGGCCTGCGGCCGCGGCGGGGTCAAGGGCGGCCGTGCACCGCACGGCCGGAAGTGCTGCGCTGCGCAGCAGCAGCGCACAAGCCCGGCTGCGCCCAAGCGCGAGGCAGGCCTCGCAATAGGCGCAGCCCATAAGCCCGCACGCGGCGCATGCCGTGCGGCCGGTGGGCACGCTGCCGCAACGCAGGCAGCGCGAAACCGCGCGGCGAGCGACAGCGCCGCGCCGCAACATGTGCGGCAGCTTAGCCGCCGCACGCATCATAACGCCAGCACCCGCAGGGAGCTGGCGGGCCCGCGCCCCGTGCGTAGCCGGGGTCGCAATGCCTACGGCGGCTGTAAGCAACAGCCGCCCCTGCAGATACGCCAGTTGTGCCGCCTGGCGCCAGCAACCCCCTAGCTCTGGCAATTCTTCTGCCAGCAGCGCTTCTACTTCCGGCTCCAATAAAGAGCGCCCGGCCACAGCCCGCAATAATTGTTCTGAATCCGATTCTAGTAATCCAGATTCAAAATCCTCTTTTTCACACCAATCGTATCTTTCGTTCTTCTTATTGTCCTGTTCTATTCCGAAACTTGATTCATTAGGCTTCCATATGAATATTCCATCATTTAACCACTGTGCCTCCCACAGTCCCCCTGCCTCTTTCTCCTCTCTCAACTCAGCCTCAAGCATACTATTAATATATTGCCCCCACTCCTTAATCCCCCAGGTGCCCATTGCGCTTCTTTGTTTAAAGTTGTCCCGGAGCTTCACAGCCCAACCTAGCGGCAACGCAGAAGAAAGCAGAACCAAACTATTCGCCGCTAAAGAACTCCCAGCTTTCTTCTCCGGTCTAGCTACAGACCACCACCATCTATCCACGCTAAGATCTAATGAAATTTCAAACCTCCAGCTCCCCTTGCATTCCACAGCATATACAGCGACTTGCATAATAATCCCTCCTACCTCTCGCTTGTACTTAGCAACTCCATATTTGATCCCAAATTCACGAATCCGTCTCCCCAAACGCAAAAAGCACACTCCCCCAGTTCTTGGAGAGTGTGCTTCACCCGTTACTTACATATTTACTTAAGATCTGTTGCGCTTTGATTCGCATCCCCTACTTCCTGCCATCCCCATAAAAGGCAGCGATACAGACTGCCCTGACAGCCGCAAGTCTACTACAATTCCTTCATGCTGCAATTCTTCACTCATCTGAAGAGAGTACATAGATGTTGCAAGATCGATAGAGCAGCCGCTAGCGGCCATTTTGGAAACAATCCCAAGTGTTCCATCGCTCGAACCATCATCCATGAACGTTACTCGCAATCGTTTTCCGGTTAGAAGAGCTTGAAATGTCAGTGCCCGAATGTACCATTCCACAACAGATTCATGATTGCGGGTAATAAAAATATAATGAATCCATTTTCCGGACTGCGGTGTTTTACGCACCTTCTGCCGGTTATGCAACATATGAATCATCACTGCAGCGGATACATAAACAACCGCAATCCATATCAACTGGGCTACCATGGAGATGCACCTCCTCTGTATACCAACACTATATGCCGGCATTAAAAGGTCGGTGACTGCCTAGAACACCCATCAGGGAAGCAAGCTGTGTCTACTTAATTTCTTTCCTATATGTAACGTATTACTGTGAAGCTTCTACAAGGTTACCCAGCCATATTTAATCGAATTAATAACGGCTTGAGTCCGATCATCCACTTCCATTTTTTGCAATATACTGCTAACATGGTTTTTAACTGTTTTTTCACTAATGAATAAATATTCACCAATCATTTTGTTGCTCTTACCTTCAGCCATTAGACGCAGCACTTCTGCTTCACGACGGGTTAGAGGATTGTTGTCGCCAGCAATAAATTTAACACCAGCTTCCTTCACCACTGTATCTGTAGTTACACCAGTCTCGTTAAGGTAAGTCATACGCCGCAATTGATTGATAAGCTTTCCAGTAACCTTTGGATGGATAAAGGCATGTCCTTCACAGACCGAACGAATGGCATTAATAAGGGATTCGGCCTCCATATCCTTCAATAAATAACCATTGGCGCCCTTACGAAGGGTCTCAAATACATAACTCTCATCATCATGAATGGATAAAATAATTACCTTAACCTCCGGGAACATTTCCCGAAGTTTTTGAGTGGCTTCTACGCCGTTCTCAACAGGCATATTGATGTCCATCAATACGATGTCCGGTTTAGTCCCGTTACAAAACTCTAATACCTGAATACCGTCGCCGCACTCCCCTATGACCTCGATATCCTCCTCCATATTCAAAATGCGTTTCAGCCCTTCACGAAAAAGCTGATGATCATCCGCCAAAAGAACCTTAATGGGCGTTTTACTAGAGTTTAAGTTCTCCATCACACTACTCCTTCCCCTTCTCCACATTCGTCGGAATATGGATCACGATTGTTGTCCCCTGATTCTCGGCTGATACAATTTCCATTCTTCCTTCAAGCAGTTCTACACGTTCCCGCATACCTACTAGCCCGAAGCTTTCCCGATTACCTTGCTGATTTTTTAACTTTTGTACATTAAAGCCTAATCCGTTATCTTTAATCACAATCTTAATTAACTGCGCTTGGTATGTAATCTCCACCAATACGAAGCTTGGGTAGGCATGTTTTGCTGCATTAGACAATGCTTCCTGAACCAGACGATATACCGCCGCCTCCATCGCTGAGGATAGTCGGTGTTCCTGTCCCCGGGTTTCCAGAGTCGTCCGCAGTTTCGTCTTCTCTTCAAAATCATGCACATATTTCCGCAAAGTCGGAATCAAGCCCAAATCATCGAGAGCCATCGGTCGTAAATTAAAAATAACCTTACGCATTTCTTCCAGGCTGTTACGAACCTGCCCTTTTAAATCTACTACTTCGTCCTGCACCAGCCCAAATTCCTGCTTTACCAGCATTCTTTCTACAATTTCCGTCCTAAGGACTAGATTTGCCAGCATTTGAGCGGGACCATCATGAATTTCCCGGGCAATTCTCTTCCGTTCTTCTTCTTGAGCCAGGATAATTTTGAGTCCGATCATCTGTCTGTTCTTCGCAGATTCGACAATTCTCGTCACTTGGCCTAGTTCTCCCGACAAATATTCGAGCACTACGCTCATTTGCGAACCAATTGACTCTGCACGCTCTACAGAATTTTCGACACTGCGCACTCGCATTTGTAATTCATCACGTCTGCTTCGAAGATAGACCTCTCGCTCACGCGTCATCATGAGTTCGAGCTGAAGCTCCGTAGCCTTCTCATAAGCAATACGGATATCCTTCTCTGAGTAGCGGACAAAGTCCCGGCTGACCTCTGTCAGCCGGATTCTGGAGCGGTGATACTGTAGCTCCAGCTTGTCTACCTTTTTCAACGTTTCATCCGTTTCGTCCATGACCCGCTGCAGTTCCTTGTTGAGTGCAGCAAGTTCATCACGTGCAACCTGCAATATTTCAAAAATCTGATACTTGCTGCTCTCCATCACGTCGATGGTATTTTTAATAACGCGATCAATCGCATCGGCTTGAAATTCCACGGATGCTTGCCCCTTTTCTATCGGATCGTATTAAGGTTTTCCTTATATATTAACATATCACGATTCGATAGTTACGGTCTTCGTTTTCTGTTCCCATTTTACAGTTAATCCTAACTGTTCAGAAACCAGTCTCAGAGGTACTAAAGTCCTACCCTGTAAAATAATAGGTGCTACTTCAGCACTTTGTCGCTTACCATTTAACAGGTATTCCTTTTTATTTACCGTCAGATCCAGTGCCTTGGCTCCGCGCAACACCATGATCTTCTTATTCACCTGATCCCAGGTAGCATTCCCTCCAAAAGCATCCAGCACATAACGGATCGGCACATAAGTACTGCCGTCTTTCACAATTGGAGCTACATCAATAGCCTTCTTATTTCCATTTACAGTCATTGCTTTGGAGCCGATGCTCATCGAAGCTGTACCCTTTGGTAACCCTGCATCACTGGAAAGTGAAGGCATTGTGAAGGTGATATTATCAAAAGCAACGGTACCTGTCTTCGCCCGTTCATCTTGGCCTTCCTCTACGTTGACTACATAAAGTCTCTTCAGCGTAGCCGGGAATTTAATCCCTGATCCTGACAAGTCGATGTTTATGTTCTTCCAACCGTTCCAATCGATAATCTTCGCAAGATCTACATAGGCTGTAGCTCCACTATTGTCTACAAACTCAGCACGCAGCCAATTTAAGCTCATATCGCCCATCACATCAACTGACATCGAAGTTGCAAGCGCTGGAACGGCTTTTCCACTTGTGCCGTTAAGTTGAGCATAAGCGTACATTTTACCGCTGCCAGCCGTCATATCATAACTGAGTGACAGCACCTTGGAGCCTACTCTTTCAGCCGATCCGTCTACGATTGTTGCAGTCCCCTGTACCGCTGGCACATTGGTAGTAAAGTTGACTGGATAACTTACCTTCTCGAAATCTTCCCATGTTGTAGCTGCTGCTGTCGATAATACAACCGCTGTGCTAAATCCATCATAACGAGCAATAGCGTAACCTGTAGTAACCCCTGCATCCACAGAGTTTACAGTAAGCTTGCCATTTTGCACGACTCCCTTAAAGCCTACAAACTCCCACTTCAGCGCTGAATCTGGAACGCTTATGGTTGCTCCACTCTTCGTAGAGGCCTTTACAGGGACAGATACAGTTGTCCCAGCTGTCAGTGGCGCTGTAGCAGTGCCTACACTCATGCTGGATAGATCATCTCCACCCAAGACTGTAAGGGTTGTAGAAGCACTTGCTACGCCGCTTTTAGCCGTTAAGGTAACGGTGCCTGGCTTCACTGCCGTTACTTCTCCTGCACTTACAGTTGCGCTTCCTCCGCTTGATGTCCAAGTAGGATTGCCTGCTGCTACATCTATAGGGTTATAGTAAGTGTCATAACCTTTTAATGAATAAGTAGCCTTTTGTCCAACTAATAGCGAAGTGCTTCCGCTAATTTTAATTCCTTTTACTTCACCTTGTGGTGCGTTAGTATAAACACCAAGCGCGTTAACAATGCTGCGCTGCTCTGTGCCATACTCTGTATTAAAGGTTAGTGTGGCTGAGCTTTCACCAAGAGGCCGGTCTACCATCGTTGTAGAGCCGCCTCCGTCTAAGTTAAGCCCTTTCCAGACTCCAATATTGGTCATAAAAGATTGCAGCTCGGTCAATGACATTCCTGAGCTGTTGCCATTTTTTTCAGTAGCTATGATATATACATAACGTCCATCCTGAGAATATCCTAAAGCCGTACGTGCACGATAACCGCCAATACTGCTAGTCGAGCGAGAGAACGTTGCTGCTTTTCCGTTATTTACAAGAATCGTATGTCCACCAATCATTGTTTGCAGATTAGCAGGATCTAGCGATTGCTGTGTAGTCTTGGATTTCAGGGAGTACACACTTGTTACCGGTTGTCCTACAGTCAGATGGGCAGTAACATACCGTGCGGCTAAGCCATGGGCCCGCAAAATATAAGCTCCCTTTGGAACCGCTGTAGGAAGCGCAGCATTTTCAGATATTTGAGTAACTACGCCGTTTTCAACGAGCACCTCTGTCGGTGTGGTTGAGCTGTTTTTGGGACGATCGAGTGCGGTCCATACATCCGTATAGATATACATTGCATTAGCATGGCTATAAGTAGAGCTTCCACCTTCAGGACTATAAGCACCTTTATTGATACCGGATATCTCAAACTGTGCGCCGTCAGGTGCGGTTACCATTCCTTCAAAACTGAACTCATCAATAAGAGGCTTGCGATCCTTAGTCACTGCAAAGGCATACATGCCATCCAATTGCGAAGGGGTGGAAACCAAGACTCCACTGGATACTTGTCCACCAATCGGAGCGCCTTCCCCGCCTGTATTAAAATAATCTCCGTTTACTGCAGCCACGGCTCCAGTTTCCTTAGCCATCCCGCCAGTACTTTGACGTGTTGTCAGGTTTCCACCTTTACCTGTCATAACATCTAAAGATACATATGGATTGTTGAGGTCAACGCGAATAACATCCGCCAAGCCAGAAGCGCTCGCTCCTGAACGCGTAGCCGTATATTTGTATTTCATCATAATGGCGCCCGAAGTAATTACTTCTTCTCCCAGCTTGCTTACTTTAAAATTAGATGTGGCTGCGGCAGCAATTGGTGTGGAACTATGACCAAACATAGCTAAGCCTTCACTGCCAATTACCGGCATAATCCACAACACACCTGCTAATGAAGCGGCAACCCATTTTTTAGTAGATGATAATTTCATTCCCCGAACAATTTCTCTACTCTTCTTCTCCATGAAAACTTCATTCATTTCGACGTAACTCTCCCATCTCTTTTTTACTCTTCAAGTCCGTTATCAAAAGTTTGGAAACTGGTTCCTATTTTTCTAGTACTCTTTTAATAGACTGAAAATAAGCGAAAAAGTTGCGAAATTGAGAGATTTCAAGCTTTATAGAGTCACGTTACACAAACTATTAACATAAAAAAAAGCCCAGCAGAATGCCAGGCTTTACCAATCTATTAATTCTACAAATAATCTGTTTGCTTCAGCATCCGATGCAGCATCACAGCAGCTTGTGCACGAGTGGCATTACCCTGAGGTTGGAACTCACTTGTGGTCATTCCCAAAATAATCCCCGATTGCACAGCTTTAGCTACGAATTCTGCACTTTGATTCTGAATTTTGGACTTATCCTTAAAGCGAGCCAGTGTTGAGGCAGAAGTGCCGCTTAAAGTAATAGGATGTTTGGTGTATTCCATTGCCCGAATCATCATGATTGCCATTTGCTCACGAGTGATATTATCATTAGGCCGGAAGGAGCCATCCGTGTTCCCTGTAATAATACCAGCCTTAGCTGCTGCACCAATATAGTCTCCCGTTTGTGTGGAAGGTTGCACATCCCGGAAGCGCTGTGCGGTCTCACGATCGCCCAGCAAACCAAGTCCCCGGCTAAGCATTACTGCAAACTCTGCACGGGTAATCTTTTTTTCTGGACTAAATGTAGTCCCGTAGCTGCTATCAATGATAGTTTTTGCACTAAGCTCAGCTACAATCGAATTACTCCAATGCCTACTCATATCTGAGAAGGCCCGGGTTGATAAAAAGGTTCCTAACACCTGATTACCCTCTGTACGAGCACGAATAATTGTATAGCTACCAACCGTACTTACTTTTGTTGGCAGATAGGCTGCATCGTAATAGGAAAGATCCAGTCTAGCGGCAGATGTCTGCGCACTATTTAATGAAGAAGTTGTACGCACCGTGTATTCTCCAGGTACAGATAATGCCTTAGCATTAGAATAATTACTGCTAACTATCGCAGTCACCCGGACATCCATAAGACTTGTAACGCTCTGCATCCCCATAGTTTTTAGCTTTTGTTCAAATGGGGAGAACGTACCTGCCGGAACCTTTTCTAATCGGAACACCAACGAGATATTTTTACTGTCTGCAATCAAGCTACTCGCTAATCCGTTCATATCGATATCGTCTAATCCAACGCTATATAAGTGATCGCCATAACGAATCATAAATTTAGTGGCTTTACTACGGTTAACAGCATCAAGCATAGGCTTTAAAGGAACAGTCACATAGGCCGATTGTTCTGTAGCAGGCACCTCAAAAGCTAATGTATCACTACTCGCCTTATACAGATATTCATAACTGGCCGCCAGGCGATCTGCGTTTAAGGTATATCTTTTTACAGATTGATTGTATAACGAACGGTCATCCACGATTTGTGAAGAGTCACTCTTCAGCAACGCGTATTCTTTTCCAAACTCACTTGTTGCAAGCGTCCCTAGATAGGATGGACGATTTCCCGTTCCGGTGCTCACGCCGGTTAGGTTCTTAACAGAGAGAGAAGAGAATGAGGACAGTATATTACCGTTCAAATCCTTGATCGTACCTGAACCTGACATATAGGACAAATCGATAGTTTGCCCAGTCTTTACTAGTGAAGAGGTTGTTATTTTTAAAATATCCCCTGACAAAGAGTAATTTTGTACGCCCATACTGCTTCCATCTGCTCTAACTCCGAACTGATTAGCATAGAGGGAACCGGATGCCTGCATGTTTTTACTGAATGTAACCGTAAGCTCGTCGCCATTGATGGTAGCAGAACTAATTTCAGGAATGCTAGTACCGCTATTTTCCGAGATGGACACAGGCTGCAGGTTAATATAAGCTGCACGGTTTCCATTTAAATCGCTTATTCCGGTAGTTCCCGGAACATAGGAGACAGTAACATTCTGATTCACCGTCAAAGCACTCTGGAGCGTCAGCGTAACCTGTGAGCCACTGACCGATACATTCGTAACATAGTTAGGAGTGCTGCCAACAAGTACAGAGAACTGACTGTTCATCGGGAGGTTAGTTGTTGACAAGCCTTCATTGTAATTCAGAAGGATTTTATTTCCACCTCCGGTTGCACTTTGGAACACGGGTGGAATTGTATCGTTGCTGTTGCGAATATAGAAATCTGTGAAATCCGCAATATTTTGTCCAAAAGAATTCTGCAAAGGATAAGAGCCTGCATAATAGGAGACACGAACGGCCTGGCCGTTATATGCGTCGCTGTTTAACCCTAAATATACTGTGTTCCCGCTGGAGCTTATGGAGTTAACCCCTAGGGATCCCCCATCTGAAGTCACTAGAAACTGACTATGTGCGTAAGTGGAAACAGCCTTTAAGGTGTCATTGAAATTCAATGCTACGGTTCTACCTGTGATCCGCCCATCCTTTGGTGTAGGCATGGAGGACTCGATAGTGTTAGTGACCTGCTTTGAGCTAAAAGTGCTGGCTGCATTTCCACTTGGATCTTGAATAGTCCGCAGACCACCTGTATAGCTAACCTTCACGATTTGTCCAACCGCTACCCCTGTACTGAGCACCACATAGGCGCTGTCTCCCTGGATATAAACACTTTCAATTGTACGACTCTCATCATTCACCGTAGCACTAAAACTGGAGCTCAACAATGCAATGGAAGAGTTAAGCGTCTCATTGTATTTTAAACGAATGGTCCGATTGTTCTCGAGCGATGCAGATGTGAGCTGTGGAGCTGTCTTGTCCTGAGACAAGGTCCGGAAGCTCCATGAATTTTTGCCATTTAGTCCATCATAGATAACATTAGCATCAATAGCGTCTACAAAAGCCCCTTTAGCGATATCAATATAATAGGTTGAGTCGCTATCTAAAGCTGTTTTAGGCGTAATTACATATTCGTTTACTGCAGTTGTACTCCGGTTAACAGTAACTGGAACCTGTGCTCCACCATTTTTATAAAGCGCTACACCATTTGCCACAGCACTGTTATAATTCACATCACGATTGAATGTGATAGATAATGATCGGTTGTTAGCTATGGATTCGCTCCGGTCAGCTGGATTTAGCGCGCTTACGTTAAGTCCTGTCAAAGAAGCCGTTGTAAATGTCCAGGTATACACACCCGAAGCTGGAAATACATTCCCATCTTGATCGTAAAAAGCTCCCTGCGGAATCGTCACCGTATATTGCGTACTGTTTAGCAGGGGTGACGCTGTTGATGCCGGAATCAAGGTAATAGTCCTGCTGCTTCCTCCTGTAACGGCTGGGGAGTTTACATTAAGCCATCTCGTTCTAGCATCGTTAGCGGCCCCTGGAGATACTGTAATTACTCCGCCTGCAGGCATCATAGGACGATCAAAAGTAAGTTGCAGTCCTCCAGTGGTAGATACCCCACCTGCTCCATTTGCTGGTGCGGGAGTCACTGGAATCTCAGCCACACCCTTAGTAGAAAAGCTCCATACATTACCGCTAGAAATGCCAGAATAAGTTCGATTATCAACATCCTTAAAAGCGTAGGAATCAATAAGAATATAATAATTAGCTCCGGTAGCCAATGCTTTATCCAATGTTAATTTAACTGTAGTAGAGTTAGCATCAGTCTGAACGTTTACTCTAGATTCGTCATCCTTTATTTTGAACTCCTGCACGGTTGCGTTATCTGCAGACGACAAAATTCGGATGGAACCTCCACCTTTTTTCAGGTTTTTATTTAAGGTTAGACTTAGCTCTTTAAGGGCTCCAGCATCCACTCTTGTATTATTAGCAGGTGTAAAGTTGCCTGCCGTAATCGCTGCATTACTCTCAGGTGCGGTGGTAAATGCCCATGAAGTATCTCCTGACTCATTACCATCATTATCCTTGAACAACCCCTTAGGGATTGTCACTGTATAGGTCTTGTTTGAAGTAAACTGTTGATTTAGCTTAAGCTCGTAATCTTTTGAACTACCAATTAGACCGTAACTACCAATAGGAATCGTTAAAAAAGGTGAACTATCACCCTGACCCGTGATGGTAATTTCACCAGACTGTGGGTTTACTTGACGATCAAAGCTCAGTCTAAGAGATGATCCGATATTTACATAACTTGCTCCAGGCGCTGGTGAGACTGTTATACCAAACTCTGATGCAGCATACACTGCTGAATTCCCTACTCCAATAGCAGGATATCCCGAACCAAGTACTAACTCTCCCGCTAGAATAAGTGCCGTCCATATTGAAATTTTTCTTTTCATTCCGTGATAGACTCCTCTCAAGCCATACTAACGTCTTTATGTATATTCTTATATTTCGGCTAAAAGGCTGGCAAAGTTTAGTAGTCTACTTCCCTATGGCTAGATTCGCTAGCCTTGCTCGTGTTCGCACGCAAAAATAGCCCGCAGAGCTGACAGTAGGTGCCAACTTGCGGGCTAACATATTATAAGACCGTATGATGAATTACAATCCAGCTTGATCTCTTAGCAATTCTGCCTTATCTACGCGTTCCCATGGAAGATCAACATCAGTACGTCCGAAATGACCGTAAGCTGCAGTTTGTCTATAAATCGGTTTACGCAAATCAAGCATAGAAATGATGCCCGCAGGGCGAAGATCAAAGTTGTCGCTGATCAGTTGAACCATTTTCTCTTCACTGATTTTACCTGTTCCGTATGTATCCACATTAATCGAGACAGGAGTAGCTACACCAATTGCATAGGCGAGTTGGATCTCACATTTGTCGGCTAAACCAGCAGCTACAAGATTCTTAGCTACATAACGAGCCGCGTAAGCTGCTGAACGGTCCACTTTAGTTGGATCCTTACCCGAGAATGCTCCGCCACCATGACGGGCATATCCGCCGTATGTATCGACGATAATCTTCCGACCAGTCAGACCTGCATCCCCCTGAGGACCTCCAATAACAAAACGTCCGGTTGGGTTAATAAAGTATTTGGTTTCTGCATCAAGCAGTTCCGCAGGAACAACAGGCAGAATAACATGTTCTTTAATATCCGCCTGAATTTGTTCAAGAGAAATTTCCTCAGCATGTTGTGTAGATACTACGATAGCGTCTACGCGTACAGGTTTTTCATCTTGATACTCAATTGTAACTTGTGTTTTGCCGTCTGGACGAAGATAGTCCAAGGTTCCGTTCTTACGAACTTCAGATAAACGACGTGCAATACGATGTGATAAAGCAATCGGTAGCGGCATCAGTTCAGGTGTCTCGTTCGTAGCAAAACCAAACATGAGCCCTTGATCGCCCGCACCAATATTAGCTGTTTCTTCAGCCACTTGAGCAGGATCACGGTGCTCAAGAGCAGAGTTAACGCCTTGAGCAATATCAGCGGATTGCTCGTTAAGAGAACTCAACACAGCACAAGTATTATAGTCGAATCCATATTTTGCACGTGTGTAACCAATCTCTTTAATGGTATTGCGTACGATGGCAGGAATATCAACATACTCTGATTTGGTACTGATTTCCCCGATCACCAATACAAGACCTGTTGCTACTGCTACTTCGCAGGCTACACGTGCATTTGGATCATTAACTAAAAATGCATCCAATACCGCATCGGAAATCTGGTCACAGATTTTATCCGGATGCCCTTCCGTAACGGACTCAGAAGTAAACAAATGACGCCCTTTAATAGACAAGTATAACAACCTCCCATATGGTTAGTCTGACACTGTATAAGGGATTCCTTAATGATCACAGGCCAAATAATAAAACTACATAATATAAATAAATTCAGGTTTGCCTGATTTCTTTTTATGAAGGATTTTCGCAAAATTTGATGTCTATATTCACTAAACTCTTCAAAAAATGAACCTTTTCCATATGGAAAAGGTTTAAGGCTTTCCTCAAAAGTCATATTATCTTATTTAGGGGGTGGTGTCAATTAAACACAAGCCCCCCCGTGACAGTATGAATATTGATTTTACGCTATAAAAAGCAATATCAGTTAAGGAAATAAGGGCATTCTACCCCCTGATATTATTGAAAAAGAGACTGTTCAGCTTGCTTAATGAGTCTCTTCGTAATTTCTCCTCCAACAGACCCATTATCCCTTGAACTCAGATGTCCAAGGTACTGACTACGGCCAGAACCACTGCCTCCGACTGCGCCTAACTCAGAAGCAAATTCCGTGTCTGCCCCGCCTCCATAATGAGCCCCATATAAACCAAATTCAGCTGCAATTTCATATTGCATTTGTTTCAGCATTGTCCGACTTTCAGGTACGACTGTACGATTATTACGTGCCATGTTACAGCACCTCCTGTGAATTTGTAAGATTACAGGAATATTGTGCGTCCATCACTTAATCTTCAATCGCGCCAATGATTTGTAACTTTGGAAAACAGTTTAAAGGTATGATTAAGTCCGTTTACGGGCATTATGAATATATATCATTACAGATTATTTCAAGGTATATCCACCACGAACCATCACAACAAGACCTAGCTTTTGACCCTCTTGAACAGCTATTCCACGACCATCACGAGGGAAGGACAATAAGTGGTTAGATGGTGCAGCTAGTCCATTTGTAAGATCTTTACCATCTGTTAAATCGGCCACTCCATTCGCATCCTGTGATACGATGACTGCTTTACCCGCGCGAACTATAAATTCAGCACCTGCCGAAGCAATTAAAGTTTGGCCAGGCTTCACATCGACAATTACAGATTCATCACTGCTATTTTGGCCAGGTGTAGCTACGGGTGCTGTGGTTGCACTAGGCGCAGGTGTAGCAGTCGCGATCGGAGTCGTTACTGTGCCACCCGAAAGTGCTTTCTGAATTTGCTGATCTACGTAGCTTTTCGTAACTACAGGATCATCCGATGTACCGGGTTGAGAACCAACACCTGCACCTTCAGCGGTAATGTTTAACAAAGAACCAGCCCATACACCACCAGCTAGTAATACAGCAGCGGTTGTTACTTTCCATACCGATTTCAAAGAAGTTCCTCCTCATTATTGGGGATAAAAACCTATAAAAAAAAGAATAGCCTCCGAAGAGGCTATTCTGTGCTTCAGTAATCGGAGATTACTTAGCGTACTGTACTGTACCAGTTGTGATGTCGTTGGAAGCTTCATCAGTAATCTTACTGGAATCAAGTACTTTAACTTCAATAGTATTGATGTTATTAGCATTCAAGTTAGGGTATTGAGTAAATGAAGCATAGTATTTACCAGCGTCACTTCCTGCACCTTTAGTAATTGTAATGCCAGATGTTACAGGGCTAGAGTTGATAATGAAACTGAAGTCAGATCCATCAACTTTAACGTTCTTAACATTTTCAGAGAAGCTCAATACCAAGATTGAGTTATCGCCTGAAGATACAGCAGCACCAGTAAATGTAGGAGCTACTCTGTCAGTCAGAACAAGATCCTTATCTTTAGCATAGCTACCGTTACCAGCAGCATCAGTAATACCAACTGCTACAAAGTTATAGGTATCATTTTTGCTAATTGCAGATTTAGGAATTGTAATTTCAACTGTTGCAGTAAGCGGCTTAGTAAGATCAGAACCAGTGGAATTAGTAATTACTGTGGTTGAACCAGCTGGAAGTGCTTTACCAGCCAAAGTATAGCTGTTCAAGTCACGCAATGATGATACATTCAAGCCTTTATCGTCAGATGCATTCACAACCACTTTAATATCAGCACCGTTTTTAACGCTGTCTGTATAGGTGATTTCACCAACTGTTGGTCTAGTAGTATCAGTTGAGGAAGCTGCTGCTGCAGTCACTGTAACAGAACTTGCTGCAAGAGTGTTTCCAGCAAGAGAAATATCTTTAACCAATTTTGCTGGCAGACGCAAAGTGTACGGACCACTTAGAGCAACATTTGGATAAGTTACAGTAGCACCGTCAATTTTAGCACCGCTAAAGTTAGCACCATCTTCAAATTTAACCAACTTACCAGTAGTATCGTTGACCAAAGTTGGAGTTTCAGTAGTACCGAAAGTACTATCGATATTTTCGGAGAATGTTACTACCAATCCTTTACCACTTGTGAACACAGCACTTACAACTGTAGGAGCTGTAGCGTCCTTAGTAAGAGTTACTGGTTGAGTAACAACAGCACCCAAAGTGTTACCTAGAGTATCTTTAATTGTTGCGCCAAACGAAAGTGTACCAGTGAAAGTACCGGATTCTGGAAGTTTAAATCCAGCTGGAACTTGCAGTCTGATAGTATCACTATTTTGTTTAGTTTCTACGCTCAATGTACCTTTGCTTTCGCCATAAGCATCAAGCAATTTCACATTAGCAATAAAGGACTCATAATTCACTTTTTTATTGAATTTAACATCAAGGTACTTATCACTTACTGGTGTGATGCTTGCAATTGTTGGAGCTGCAGTATCAGAAGTTACAGTTACAGTAGTTTTAATCGGGTTAGGATTAGCTACATTACCTGCAAAGTCAGTTAGATTCAACAAGGAAACATCATAAGTTTTTCCACTGTCAAGAGTTCCAGTAGTCAAAGTAATAGTGTCATAAGTATCGTTAGATACTGTTGCAGTGGAAGCTACACCGTTAACATAAGCAATGATTCCAGCTCTCTTAACAGGTTCGCTTACTTGAATAGTAACCGTATTAGTTGTTGTTTTAGCTACAGCTGTTGCACTCACTACAGTAGGAGCAACAGTATCAGCAACAGTTATAAGGTTAGTATAAGTAGCGAAAGATGTTCCGCTTGCTGTTTTAACAGCGTCTGTAACAACCACAGTATATTGGCCCTTCAAATAATCTGTGTTAGGGAAAGTAATTGTTGCTTCGTTAGTAGTTGTGTTCAAGGAAACGTAAGATCCGTCAACAGCAACTGCTGGTGCACCGTTCACTGGAACTACTTGCACAACGCCTGATTTGATTTTGTCACTGGAAATCAGTGAAGAAGCATCAATGGCACGGTTGAATTTCAGTACCAATTGTTTAGCATTTGGAGCTGTTGCAGCAAGTACTTTTGGAGCTGCCAAAGTTACTTTAGTTGTGTAATCACGATCATTGTGTTTGAAGGTAATTGGAGTTTCAACACCTTCTACTAGTGCAGTAGTCAAAGTTACAGTAGTAGTAGTTTTGTCAGAGAAAGTCACAACTACGCTAGTTGGGCTTACTGCTTCAGCAGAAGCTACAGTCAATTGTGGTACTGTAAGCTTTTGGTCAACAGCATAAGCTGTTTCAACTACCAAAGAACGGCTAGCGTTAGCTTTGAAGTTAGTGTCTTTAGCAACCAAACCTGCGTCGATTACTGCTTGAGCGTAACCTTTAGCCCATGCGGATGCAGAGTTGTCAGTTGTAGTTGGTTGTTCCAGTTTCAAAGCACGGAACAATACAGCCGATACTTCTTCAACAGTCACTTTACCGTTGTAATCAAAGATACCTTTAACAGTATCTTTACCTTGCATCAAGTTAGCTGCAGTAACAGCTTCGATGTAAGGAACTGCCCAGTTAGAAGCATTGTAACCTTTGTCTTTGTAAGACAATTTGTTAGTTACTTCTGTAAGATCAAACAATTTAGTAACGATCTTCGCGAATTCAGCGCGAGTAAGATCTTTTTCAAGGTGAGCTTGACCATCTGGGTATCCGTTAAGAATACCTTTCGCTGCCAAAGCATCAAATTTTTGTTGCGGAGTTGTTGCTGCGTCACCAAACGCTACAGAGGCAAACATCGAGAATGCCATTGCTGTAGATAATGCTACGGATAAAATTTTCTTCATAACCTTTTTTTCTCCTCCTTGGACGTTCATAAACTGAGATTTTTCTTTAGTTGAGTAGCTCATATCACTCATTAGCCGATGCACCCCCTTTCCAGAGTTGAGCAAATTAAGTATAAATAATGTCTGTGACGGGTATCACAGAAACTGGTAAACGATTTTAGGACATGACAATACTAGATTCCTAATTATACCTAAGTATTATACAATGTGCCTCAAGTCACGTAAAGCTAATTTTTCCATTTGTTCAAATTGGCTTTACCAGCGGTTAATTTCAGCCCCTGTGTAAATGACTCTACACCTTAAACGCAGAAGATTTGAAAAAGTTGCGGTTTCTCAAAAAAAAATCTTCTTTTTATATTTTCCGGTGAGATCCCATTAGAAGATACATATGTATGTTCTACTAACTATTGCTAATCATGGGCGCCTACGGAAAATAGTATATCATAGTCGCTTTCTAAACGTCATTATGCAATATTTACTAAGAATCATTAACACTAGTGCTAATAATTTAAACATTCCTACAAATAAAACAAAAAAGCGCCGGTATCGGCGCTTGCTTCTATTACGTTGTTTCTAACGAATCTTCATAGATAACTGGATCAATTCCTGACGTTTCTCAGGACTCGAGTTCACATTGTCATACATTGCATCAATAGCTGCGCGGTTCTCGCGATAGCTCTTTTCATGCTTGATTGTAGTATGAGACCATTCGATCAGAGCGTTCTCAGTAACAACAAGCTCGTTGTACGAATCATGGAATCCTGTTGCTTGCACAAGCTCTTCCATGACCTCCTGAGTAATTTCCTGTAATGCGCGCTTAGCTGCAATTTCCTTTTCCAACACTTTTGCTCTATTCTCAAACATATTCTTGGCTTTCATGTAATCCAGCTGTGCTTTTGATAAAATCGGTTTCATCGATGGCTTTCACCTTTCAGAAAATAATATTTTCTACATTATTGTATCGTAAATCGGTGCAGATTACAAAATTTATGTCGCTGGTAAGTTTACGCTTTTTCCTCCACCGCCTTATACACAAATGGAAATGCGGGTTGTAGCTGCTCCACTAAAGTAGTAAGAAGAACGACCAATCCGCAAAAGTTCTCGCGAGATTGGCCGTTTTTTAATTCTAATCAATTAGTTAAATGTTTTTGGGAAAATACTTGTGCTCTTTTTAAGTAGCTCTACAGCAATCTTACCAGCCTCTGCACGAGTAAGCTTGCCCTTTGGATTGAAATTATATATAGGCTTCTTCTGCCCTGTAATCGTCACTGCACTGCCTTCCATGATCTTTGCCTTGGAAACTGCCTCAATGGCTGGTCGAGAGTAGAAATCCATATTACCGGTGTCTACAAAAGATTTGGATAGACTAGTTAACAGCTTGTTGTCATTTGTAGCCATCTTTAGCTTAAGTGCCCGAGCGATCATCACAGCCGCCTGTTCGCGTGTAACAGGTTGGTCAGGACCAAAGAACCCATCGCTTAATCCAGTAATAATACCTGCTCTTGCTGCAGTCTCAATATGCTTGAAGTCCCAAGTGGTAGAAACTGCCTCCGGAACAATATCGAAGAAAGTCTGCTGATTGTTATTATAGTTTAACGGAAGACTCAAGCCCTTCACTAACAATGTAGCAAACTCGCCCCGAGTAGTTGTATTATCCGCGCCAAATTGGTCAAAACGCAAATTTTTCATAATGCCTTTAGAATAAAGGCCATTCAGAACATTTCTTGCCCATGGATGATTAGTAATATCCGTATATCCACGACGAAGCTTCATTACAGTATAATACCCAAATTGATCAAATGGGACTGTAATCGTGTGCTTCTTTGTATCTACTTCTCCGCCAATATTCTCCCATTGACCGGAATCTGTATAACGGAAAACTGTAATCGTTGTGCCAACCTCATCAACAATATTTGGATTAAAGGTTAGTGTAAGTTCACCCCGCTGAGAAGGTACAATTTTGCGTTCAGCTTCAATTTGCGTGAAATTACCTTCTATAGAATATGGAGCGATCCCATTAGTTGCTGGTTTATAAAGAGCCGTACCTTTCGCACCCTTCTCTCCAAGTCCACCGCTGAGCCAATAAATATCAGACACACGTGAGAAGTTATTAGTTTCTACTGTTGAGTTAAACCGCAATACTAGATCTGAGGGAATCAACAGTGTACTCAAGCCCCCTGGTGTCCGGGCATCAGAATCAACGTTGATAGTATTCCCATAATCATTTTTACGTTCAACAACACCATCTACAGGATCAGCTATTCCGAACAATAGCTTTGTATCTGGATAATACTTAGCTGCCCCTGAGGTAGTGTAACCTTTCATAAGTGTTCCTTTAGGGAAGCTTAGCTCAAGTCCTTTATTAAACGCACTATACTTCGTTGCAACTTTCTCGGCCATATATTGCGTATCTACTTGAACCGCACTTGCATAATACACACTTACCGTATCACTGAGAGTAGAATCTGCTCGTACAATTTGAATTTTAATTGTTGTTGCTTTATCTGCTTTTAACCCCACATAGTCCAATGTGAAGCGATTTGGCAAATCTGTACGCTTTTCAGCCTCATATTTATCAATGATGACTTTAGTCGCACCTTCTGCTTCAATATCAAAGCGAACAAAGTTTTTGTTAACTACAATCTGTTCACCTACTGTTGCCACTGGAGACAGTATGCGATATGGAGATACTTCCCGAACAACTTCTAGACGTTGATTCGTACGTGCACCTGTATCATTAATTAATTCGAGATTATAAACAATGCTTCCAGCGGTTTCAGCTGGGATATCACGAATACGAAGCATAAATTCTGTGCTGTTACCCGAGAAATCATAATAATATTTTTGTTTATTATAAGTGAATTCATTCAACTTTCTATGTCCGGCAGCATCTGCTGTTAAAACTTCACTACCAAAAGAGAGAAAGAGATCTGATCCTTGGTACAAGTTAAGCTTAGTTGCAGCTCCACCCCTTAGTACCAAATCATATTTGGTTTGACTTGTAACGAACTTTTCATCTTTATAAATAAACTCTGAAGTTAACCCTAAAATGTCATTAAGCTCTTTTTCATTGTAGTCCTTCACTAAATCATGGGTAAAATCAACTCGCCCCTTTGATATAGCCGGATGGAATTGCGACAAATTCGAGACATTCGTATCGATAATATAAATTCGTAGTTCTTTTCGAATTTCTCTTTTATTATTTGCCTTATCCATCGAGGTTCCAACAAATACAATCTTGTTCTCGCCATAAACTAGTGGACCGGAAGAGGATATAGGTAAATCAAATGAAAACTTTGGATTAGCGAGCGTTACATCAAATTTGTATCCATCTTTATGTGCATCTGTAATTATTTTTTCATTCGAAATCCCATTAATGAAGAATTGAGGATTACCGATACTTTCAAATCCAATATATTCACCAGCAATAGTCATACTATTAGAGCCAGTAGCTGAATTAAAGGTATAAGTCTGCCCGTCATTCAAATTAGCTACATAAATATAGTTCTTCGAAACATAGGCAATATCGGCATTATAAAAAGACTGAGACCCCGAAAATTGAAATTTAACCTTTTGCTGTCCATTCGAGAAGCCTTCAACTTTATAAACCTTTTCATTATCCTTTAAGTTTGTAACATTAGTTTGTTCTGTTAACACTAATGAAGCACCTAAAGGCAGGTAAGAGGCCTGCAATTTCGCTGCAGCTTTTGCAGCAACATTTGTTTTCACCAGAATGTAGAAATCCGGTTTTTCGACCTGAGAACCATTTAACGCTAGTTTAGAAACGGAAGAAATGTCTACACTTCCCGATGTAGGTTCTGTATATCCAGAAAGATAGAACATATCTGTAATCACGGTCTCATCTTTCAGATATTTATAACTTTCCTTGGTTGAGGTTTCGTAAGATCCATATTTAATAGATAACACTACATTGCCAGAACCTGTAGCAAGGGTAAACGGTGATGTAGTCTCAAAAGAAACCAGTCGGTATTGAGGCGTCACACCGTCTGGGCCCGGAATAACTATTTCCTTCTGCTCTCCAGCATTCCCCGCCACTGATACATAAACACCATCTGCCGAAATCGTATATGACTTTAACACTTTAACCGGAACAACCTGATCATTAATTTTGACTGTATGATCATCTTCAAAAGATTTATCACTTGCACTATAAGGTAGGAGAACTTGTCCTATGATATTTGCAGTAGTATCTGAAGCAGTTAGTGTAGGAACATTATCAAGAATACTGTGGGCTCTATAATTCGTTCCATCCCCATGATAAATCTGCAAATCAGTAAAAGGTCTATTTGTATCAAAGTAATAAATTGAGCGTTTAATAGTAATCGAGTCCGCTGCATTCTGCACAACGATCTCCAAGGTATTTTCTCCTGATTTCAACGTTAATGCTGGTGTGAAAAACGTACCATCCTCAAGCAATGAGGTTTGCAGCGATGATCCTCCATTCAGAGAAACGCCAACTCGAGTGGCATTGGTCACATTACCTTGAAGCGTGATCTGTTGATTAGGAACAACAACCTTAGTTCCCTCATTCAGATTAATCGCAGAAGGTCCACCTCCGAGCACTTGCAGAGACGATATATAAGGAACCTTGTCATAGAGGACATAAAACGACTCTGAGCGTTCTAAAGTACCCTGCATCCCTGAGAAAGTAATTTTATTATAACCAGTAAACAATGTGAGACCGCTAGCAATAAAACGGTTAGTAGGATTCGTAGTATCAGTTGTAACCGCACCTGTTGTTGAGTGAGTAGCATCAGTAACCCACTTGCTACCATCCTGAGTCAATTGCTGCACAGTGACCTTCATTGTAGAAGTTGTTACTTGAGCATACGTACCAGTAATTGAGAAATTTGGGTTGCTTGTCTTGTAGACAGTTTGTCTAGAAATATTATATTTGGCATTCGAATCATTATCCGGCACAATCTCCTGTTTCAGCTCAATTGTATTCCGCAGCGTGAGATCATCCGGACTGAAGTATGTTGTGGTAGCCGCTGCCGCTATGGGCGTGTATTTACCTGGGAACATAGAAACGATCAAAGCCGCCAGCATCAGCCAAACGAACGGTCTCTTAAAGCGTTGCATGTGTTATATCTCTCCTTTGAGTATAAATTCTCGTAAACCTTCACTTTGTTCTTTATCGGTCATAGGAAGCGATATTTTTAGGGAAAACAACAAAAAACTCATCCGAAAAGGGATGAGTTTTGTTAGTTATAGAAAATATTAGAATAATACCATTAATAAATTAAGATTTGGAACCTCTTTCCGGATTAGCCTTCATACGAATTCTTAAAAAGAAATCAATCAGCGGACGTTTAGTCTTACCGATCAAACCTGTAACTTCCGCACCGATCTGCAAGAAGAAGAGCATGATGCAGATGACTACGAAGGTAACCCAGTTCGCCTCGTAAAGAGCGGCAGAGGATTGAATAACAGCTAAAACTCCAAAAAATGCAGCAATACCATAAATAATGAGCACAGTCTGACGATGACTAAAGCCTAGCTCGCGAAGGCAATGATGCAAGTGACCTTTGTCTGGTGCAAAGATTGGTTTCTTCTGCAGCTTACGGCGCACGATCGCAAAGAACGTGTCCGACAACGGTACACCAATAATAAGCAAAGGTGTAATAAACGAAACCACGGCAATCTGTTTAAACCCTAGCAAAGCAAGTAAAGCTAAGCAGAAGCCTAAGAACAGCGATCCCGTATCCCCCATAAAAATCTTGGCGGGATGGAAGTTGAAGAACAAGAATCCGATTATGCTACCCAGAAGCAACAGGCATAACATGGCAACCATCGTGTTACCCATCAAGAAAGCCATTACCGCAATCGTAGCAATCGCAATCCCTGATACACCAGCAGCAAGCCCGTCCAACCCGTCAATCAGGTTAACAGCATTGGTGACACCAACAATCCAGAAAATCGTAAGCGGGATAGCAATCCAGCTTTCCAATGAAGAATACGTATTGTTAAATGGAATATTCACAAAATCTACAGTAATACCAAAACCGAAAACTACAATACATGCTGCAACAATTTGGCCCAGCAGCTTCAACTTTGCTGATAATTCAAATCGGTCATCCAACCCTCCGATAAGTACAATCAGTCCGCCGCCACACAGCAGCGCTTTGATGAAGTTGGCCTCCCGCGGAGTGAACTCATATGGAATAATCGGCAATACGGCAAGCAGGCCTAACACAAACGCCAGAAAAATAGCTAATCCGCCAAGGCGGGGCATAATTTTCGTGTGCACTTTACGAGCATTCGGCACATCTGTCGCACCAATCTTAATGGCGAATTTCTTCACCAAAGGTGTGAGGCCAAGTGCGAGTCCCATGCATACGATAAATCCAGCGATGTATATGATTAACATTTGATCAGTCGACCCCCATTTCTCTACCGCATTGAATTATACGCTGTTACAAAAACAAATTCCAATCCCTTTTTTAGGCTATTCATCTGATTTTCTAGGTGAATATCGGCATTTGACTAGACTTTTGTTACTTTATCTTTCTCACGCGCCACTTTTAATGCGAATTTCGGCAACGCAAGCATTCTTTTGTACCGCGTAGGCTCTTTTAATAAACGGTACAACCATTCAATTCTCATTTTTTGGAAAACTTTTGGTGCTCTCTTGCTCTTGCCAGAAATTACATCAAAGCTGCCGCCGACCCCCATCATGATCGGAACACCTAACTTGGATTTGTGTTTTGCAATCCATGGTTCCTGACTATCCGCGCCTCTGGCCACAAATAATAAGTCAGGATTGGTTTTAACAATTCCAGCAATAATTTCATCGTCCGATTCCGGACCAAAATAACCGTCATGATATCCTGCAATAATAACACGCGGATATTGCAATTGTAACCTTTCAGCGGTTTCCTGAATCACCTCAGGTGTAGAACCAAGGAGATATACCTTCCAACCATATCTTTCACCCTGTTGCATCAATTCATGTAACAGGTCAAAACCAGCTACCCGTTCGGTTACAGGCTCCTTACAATAATTAGCAGCCCATACCACACCGGTTCCATCTGGGACAACCAATTCAGCTGACTTCATTATCTCCATATAAGCTGGATCTTCCAAAGCAGCCATAACCATGATCGGATTAGCTGTAATCACTTGATGCGGGATACGGGTATGAACCGCCTCTGTCAAATAAGCAACAGTTGCTGCCATATCAACCTTGGAGACTCTAATCCCAAAAATAGGAACTGTAGGTACCGCGCTTTCTGCTTTCACTTTAGATCATCCTTTATGGTGGAAATATTCTACGATTTGCCGTGCTGGAGCCCCTGCTTCTTGAATCAACGAGGAAAGGATCGTCTCCCGCTCATTTTTCCATCCCTCTGCTGTTTCCAAAAGATGGCCTATCTCAGCAGCAACTTGTCCAGCATCTAATGATTGGGTCGTGCCCACAGGCTGACACCGAACTCTGTCTAGAAAATGATCAATTTTCGGATCATAAGAGATACCAATCAGCGGAACTCGCCGCCCTGCGGCATAAATCAGGCTATGAAGACGCATTCCGATCAGCACTTCACATTGCCCTACTTCCCGCAGCATGTGTTGCGGATGACTGGCATCTTCACAAATACTGACCTGCCCCCCATGCTGGCTTATATTTTCTTCCAGCTTCTCCATCACATAACGTGAGGCTTCAATATCAGATGGAAGATGAAACGGAAGGAATCTTAAATGCAATGGTTTTTCAAGATTCGCCTTAATCAAGCCTTGAGCAAGAGCGTTCAGCTCCTTGTGATCTTGTTCCCAATAACGTACCGAAATACCTACTACCGGAAGTGAATCTGAAGACTCTGGTAATTCAGCAGCATCAGTATCTTCAGGTAAAGATAAGCCCATCACCGGGTCAGGAACAACCTCTATGTTCTTCCGTTCTAATCCCATAGAAAGTAAAAGCTCGCGGGATTGTTCATCCCGCACAGAGATATAGGTACATTTGCGAAACACTGATTTGATTAATGGGTGGAAAAGCTTACGATTCACAGGACCGATTCCTTGAGCATAAATAAAGGTCGGTTTACCCATCCACTGCGCAAGCTTGATAATACCTAAATAGTAAGGAATACTCTTGCTTCCTGTTACATCTTGCAGCAAGCTGCCTCCACCGCTGATCAGACCAGAACTCTCATAAATAGCTTGACGGACTTCAACCAGCTTCATCCGGTGCACAGATTTCACTCCATATGTGGCGCTAGTCCACTCAGGATCGATGGACAAGACAATGGGTTCTATCTCTATTCCTGCAGCTTGAGCATGTTGTTGCAGTGCAATCAATATAGATTGCAGTACCGCCTCATCCCCGCTGTTATGGAAACCGTAATAACCGGAAATAACTATCTTTTTAGGAGTGGCGACCATCGTTTCCAACACCCTTCTGCAATTTGCCATACGATTACGGCAATCACACCAATGATCAGTCCTAATCCAAGACCGAGCAAGCCACGAATGAGCGAGATCAGAACTGGCGAGTGAATATGAGCAAAGGTATCTACCATCGAGAGCTGACCGATTACAGCAATAATCATGATAAACGCTGCATTCCGATATCTAAAGGCCAAGAATGCGCCAAGAATTAATAACGGATGCGCTAGCAAAAACTCTTTATTACGCGGTCGAACGCCAACCGTATTTTCCAAGAATGTACGTAAAACCATTTCCAACGGACTCACACTGCCACCGTTACCTGTACGGGTCATGTAATAATAGCCAACAACCGCCAAAACAAAGGCAATAATAATCATCGCAAATGTGATTGGTGTCCGCAGCAGCTTACCTGTCTTGTTAAAAACAAAATCCCCGCGATACAAAAGCACGTAAAGTGCCACAAGACCGATAGGCGCCATATGAAGCAGACTGACACCACGGAACTGGTTGAGAACCAGGCTATAAGTAACATTATTAAGCAGTGCTATCATAAACGGCACAGCGCTCAAAGAGATCAGTGAAGTCTTAAAATAAAGCACTAAGCTATGTGTAAACCGGCGTTGCGGGCTCATAGCCTTATAGGTAAGGGGATTGCTCCGTAGAGGTGGCCCCATTTCATTAACCTTACGAATGGCAAGCACAACGGCAAGCGTTGGTGCACTTATCGCAGCGGCAAGCGCGAGCGCTTGTTCAAACATTTCAGGCTTCACTAGCATCAGGCCTGCACTTCCAATCAGACCTAACACCCAGGCAGCAAGCGTGAGCTGTGGAATGAAGTAAGAGACCAGCAGAGCCACTAAAGACACTGCCCCAACCACCGCAACTAGCTTAAAGTAACGTTGATAAGAGGAATCTACAACCTCAAATGCCGTAGCTTGTCCCAGTTTAAATCCATTGTCTTTAATCTGCTCAACTGCTCCGCCTGGTTCGCTTAGGCTGGTAATAAGGTTATCTAATGTATCTGTAACCTGTGCCTTAGCAGTATTTCTTGCAGGAATCGTGTTTAAGTAGATCATGCGGATATTCCGATCCTTTGTTGCCAGAGCGAAACGGTCCGAAATTACTTTTGGATCTAAGGCAGAATCTCCCTCACTAAGGGAATATAAACGTGTCACATTATAATCCAGCAAATAAGCGAGCCTGTTAAAGCCCTTTTGCTGTTTTTTAATATTCTCAATTGCTGCAATCCCCATTCCACGTTCCTTAAGGAGATTAGCAAAGTCAGTGATACTGCCAGTATCGGCATCATCATTAAACCCTTTAACAGACTCACCTTCAAATAGAATCCGTTTAACACCCAATTCCTCATAACGATCCAACAGCTTCTTTACCGTGGCTTCATTATAAGTCAGAGAATCCACAAGACGAGGTACAATACTGAATCCCTTGTTATGCAGCATGTCCAGTGTAAATGGATCGGGCTGCAGCGGCTTCAATGTAGCGTCTTCTAGCGGGGTCTCGATGATAAGACCCTGCTGTCCGCGGAAACTCCAGTCTCTTGAATTAATCCCAAGATTACTAAATGCTTCTTTAATTACAGGCGCTAAAGTATCGCTGTAATCAGCACTGGTAAAAAGAATATAGGTATAGTTTTCATTTTCAGGAATGATCGTGTCCGTAAGATTAGCTATATCAGCCGCACCCCATATCATTAGACGACGCGCCTTACGGTAATCTTCCAATGTGCTTTCGTAAATCGCCATGCTCTGTACACCAGCGTCTTTAAGGCGATCTAACTGTTCGGAAATATAATCTTGTGGATTTGCACGATAGCTGGCTACATCAACCAGATCACGATAATCAAATACAAATTCTACTGTCTTGGAAGACTTCTCCGTCTGCAGTCGATCATAGACCACAGGCAAGGCTGCTATAACGCCAACCACAACTATGATCCACAGCCACTTTCGGGAAGTAATATTCCAACGTTGCCATTTTTGCCGCACCAAAAGTACCTCCTCTTTCGCTTTAAAAACTCTTTTAACAAAAGTAGAAACGGATCGTCATCCTTTTAGAGACGGTACCCGTTTCTACGTAAAATATAATTCACAATATAGAAAGCACTCTATATTTATTATTGTCCCCCGTCAACGCGAGCCATAACCTGTTTCGACAGTGCAGCAACCTTATCCTTAGCATTCTGCAGGGAGTCACCCACTACTGCAAAATAAACCTTAATCTTAGGTTCTGTGCCGGAAGGGCGCAGGCAGAACCAAGATCCGTCAGCCAGCAAATACTTCAGTACATTTTCCTTCGGCAGTCCATTTAAGCCCAGGGAATAATCCTGAATTTCTGTTACGGCAGATCCAGCAATTTCTTGTGGTGCATTAGAACGCCAATCATTCATGATTCCTTGAATTTGCGCAACGCCATCTTTGCCTTTCAGCGTACGGGACTCCAAGCTTTCCAAGAAGTATCCGAACTGCTTGTACAATTCCTGAAGAACATCATATAATGTTTTGCCTTGAGCTTTATAATAAGCACCTGCTTCAGCGATAAGCATAGCAGCAAGAACAGCATCCTTATCGCGAGCATAATTGCCTGCAAGATAACCATAGCTTTCTTCATATCCGAAAAGATATGTGTATTCTCCGGATTGTTCGAACTGGGTCATCTTTTCTCCAATATATTTGAAGCCAGTCAGCGTATTAAATACAGTTGCACCATAATGAGAAGCTACAGCAGCCCCCATTTCACTAGTAACGATAGTCTTTACAACCGCACCATTGCTAGGCAGCTTTCCTTGTTCCTGCAAACGACTCAAATAGTAATGAATCATCAGTGCTCCGGATTGATTACCGGACAGAACAACAAATTTACCTTCATTGTCGCGAACTACCGCACCCATACGGTCTGCATCAGGATCTGTACCAATCAAAAGGTCAGCATTCAACTCTTCGCCCAGCTTCATAGCCAGCGTAAAAGCTTCACGCTCCTCCGGGTTCGGCGATTTCACTGTAGAGAATTCAGAATCCGGCTGTTCTTGCTCAGGTACAACATGTACCTGGGTGAACCCGATTTTCTCAAGTACACGGCGGACTGGCAAATTACCTGTACCATGCAGCGGAGTGTATACGATTTTGAAGTCTTTTCCAAGCGTAGAGGCAATCTCTTCACTTGCAAGACTGACCGCAGCAACAGTATCGGTAAACGCTTCGTCATCCTTCTCTCCTAGCCAGTGCAACAGCCCTTGAGCTTCAGCTTCTTCTTGCGAAATCCGCTTTACACCATCAAAAGTGTCAACCTCTAGTATGTAAGAAATGACCTTTTCGGCTTCGTGTGGTACAAGCTGTCCGCCTTCCGAATTATAGACCTTATAACCATTGTATTCAGGAGGGTTATGGCTCGCGGTGATTACAATACCACCCGTTGCTTTCAAATAACGCACGCTGAATGACAGCTGTGGTGTTGATCGAAGGGAGGTAAACAAATGCGCCTCGATGCCATTAGCAGCCAGTACAAGAGCAGCCTCAAGTGTGAATTCAGGCGAGAAGCGACGAGAGTCATGCGCGATAACAACCGAAGGTCTGCCTTCTCCAGTATGCTTTTCTAGAATATAATTAGCGAAGCCTTGTGTAGCTCTGCCAACAGTATAACGATTGATACGATTGCTGCCCGCACCAATAACCCCACGCAAGCCGCCTGTACCAAACTCTAAGTCTCTGTAAAAACGCTCTTCAAGCTCCTGTGGCTCATTCTCCAGAGCGCGAAGCTCTGCCTTTGTAGCCTCGTCAACAGAAGGGTCCTGCAACCAGCGGGATAATGTGTCTGCCGCTTTCGCACTTAATTGAGTCATATGAATCTCTCCTTTAGATATATTTATAGAAAAATAAAATATTTAGCTCAGAGCAAACATAATTTCTCCAGAGGCTACAACCTTACCTTCAACGGAAGCAGTAGCTTGTCCTTTTCCGATGCTGCCCTTAAGGCGGGTGATCTCTACTTCAAGAGTAAGTGTATCGCCCGGTACTACTTGACCGCGGAAACGGAATCCGTCCAGCCCAGCTAAAAAACCGATTCGGCCGCGATTAGCCTCTACTCCCAGGATAGCAACCGCACCCACTTGTGCAAGGGCTTCTGTAATCAGTACACCCGGCATTACCGGATAGCCCGGAAAGTGACCTACAAAGAACGGTTCATTGATCGTTACATTTTTGATTCCTACAGCTTTTTTGCCCATTTCAATCTCGATAATTTTGTCCACCAGCAGAAATGGAGGCCGATGGGGGATGATTTCTTGAATTTGGTTGATATCCAGCATTATGACAAAACTCCTTTCGGATGTTGCACATTTTCTTTTATTCTTTGCCGAAATGCATAAAATTAGGCAGGTTCGGTAAAAACTATATTTATCCTTCACCAACTGCAGAAGTGGAGGTTGAGATAAGGGGCTTTCTCCACCGGATGCGGCAGCATGGCGGAGAGGGCCCTTTTTGCTGCCCGAGGCCCCCCACCATTATACATTTTTCAGCATAAAAAAGAAAACTCCCTTGTATAACAAGGGAGTGGTTAAATCATCTTCATTTATGGAGCAAAAACCAAATCATATACATGTCTCCACGTGCTCCACTGCAGAGCATCGCTTAACTCTTTCTTACCCAGGACAACGTAACCGACGGCCAGGCCGCCTCCAAGTGCAGCTACGAGAAGCAAGGGAATAAGAACCCATTGTATCATGGTCCATTTGGAGATCCCTCGTGGAGAGGGTTCTTTCTTCTCTTCCGATTTAACTTTTTCCTGTCGATCCATTCCTTCACCTCTACGCGCGCATGTTATTGGCTAGACCAAACATCTGATCACTGGACGAAAGTGCCCGAGCTACGAGTTGATACGTGCGTTGAATCTGCATCATTTCTGTCATTTCTGAGGTCATATCGACATTCGACTGCTCTAGCCATCCTGAGCGCACTCCAATTCCAGATGCCTCGCCTGCCGCTCTTTGTACAAAAGCCTGCTGTGCTGTAACTCCATCTGCAAGCATATAGAAATTCCCGTCGACAGCCTTTAAGGCATTCTGTGTCTTAGGTTCTACTATCATTATAGTACCCGCTACCTGAACAGGTCCATTCTCTGTCTTTTTCGTTAACACACGACCGGATTCATCGATAGCAGCATTCACACCTACAGGAACCGTTAGAGGTTTGCCCTCTGTATTTAAAACAGAGTTTCCAGTGTTATCAACCAATACCATCTTTTTAGCATCAGTCGTATCAGGAATAAAGTGAAAATCACCCTGACGTGTGTACGCCGTAGTACCATTGACCTGAACACCAAAAAGCCCGTTGCCCTGAATGGCTAAGTCGGTCGGACTCCCTGTTTCTTTAAGGGGTCCCTCTTCCCAATTCGTTGAGATCGAAGGCACATAAGTCCCAAAACCCATATTAAAGCCTAGAGGTGTAGAACGGCCCGGTTGGTCATAATCATCTGATTGCTGTTGTACACGAGTCAGCACGTCCTCAAAAGAGCCCTGCTTGCTCTTATAACCATTGGTATCCATGTTGGCTAGATTATCCGCTATAATATCAAGCCGCTGCTGAAGGCTCGACATGGAGACTGCTGCACTAATCGTTGAGTTGTTCATAGATCAAACCTCCTATAAGCTCTACCTGTAAAGCTCATTCCTAAGCACTGCCTATACCCTGCCAACTTCACTTACAGCCTTCTGCAAGCTGCCATCATAATATTGAACAATCTTCTGGTTCGCTTCATAAGCCCGATAGGCGGCATTCAAATCCACAGTAACCTGAGTAGGATCTACATTGGAGCTTTCCAGGTAACCTTGGCGTACTTGCATGTTATCTGTTCCGTTAGAGAAACGGATATCTGCCGCCTCTACATCATCAGCGTGAAATACACCATTACCGTCACGTACAAGCTCCTGTGGCTTTGTTACTACACTCACACCAAGCTTGGTCCCTGTCGGAAGTCCTGTTACTGGATTAAGCAAATTACCCTGCCCGTCCACTTTAAGGGTGTCCTGATTTCCTGTCAAGACAAGGGGCTTGCCTGTGGAATCAAGAACCTTGAAGCCACCACTGCTCAGTACCTCTCCTGTAGCCGCGTTTATTGAGAAGCTCCCATTTCGCGTATACAGATTATTCCCTTCAGCATCCTGTACAGTAAAGAAGGCCTGTGGACGATAAACAACCTCACCCTCAGGGCTTACATATTTGCCTGAACCATCAAAGGAGATATTTTGACCTGTCACAGGATCAGCTACTTGCAAATCCGTAGATAAAGCAAAATCCATGGTCTTGCCGCTCTCCCTTAAATCACCCTGTAAATATTGGGATATCGATTGTTCTGCAAAAACCCCAGTGTTAAGGCGCCCCACTGGCTTTGTATTGCCATTACTCATAGCAGAGATCAATACATCCGGAAAAGCATGATTGACACTGTCAACCTGCTTGTACCCCGTTGTATTCAAGTTAGCGATGTTCTGTGTTGCCGTATCATGTCTACGCTGCTGTGTAACCATACCTGCAGCGGCTGTATATAATCCTCTTATCATGAAGGTAGTCCCCTTCCGAATCTTTTGCTACCTTTTATATCGGCTGCTTAGAACTTTTTCTTAACGACCTTGTCCAAATTATCTAGCATTATTCCGGTTCCCTTAACTACACAATGCATCGGGTCTTCCGCTATCCACACCGGAACATGTAATTCTTCTGAGAGGAGCTCGTCCAATCCATTAAGTAAAGCGCCACCACCAGTTAGAACAACACCCCGGTCAATAATATCTGCTGATAGCTCAGGCGGTGTACGTTCCAGAACGGACTTAGCAGCTGCCACAATAGAAGAAACCGGATCCCATAGTGCTTCTTTTACCTCGCCTGAAGTAATAGTGAGCGTCTGAGGGAGTCCACTTACCATATCACGACCACGAATATCCATTTCAGCCTGCATCAGGCCTGGACGCACGGTGCCAATTGTAACCTTAATATCCTCTGCCGTACGTTCACCGATTAACAGCTTATACTTTTGTTTAATATATCTTAAAATGGCCTCATCGAACTTGTCTCCTGCGACTTTAATCGAAGAAGCGGTAACGACGTCGCCCATAGAAAGTACGGCTACATCCGTCGTTCCGCCACCGATATCGACGACCATGTTCCCACTAGGCTGATAAATATCCATTCCCGCTCCGATTGCAGCGGCTTTTGGCTCTTCCTCCATAAAAACTTCCTTAGCCCCGCTCCGCTCTGCCGCTTCCCGTATGGACTTCTGTTCCACAGATGTAATATTTGTAGGGGCGCAAATCAGAATACGGGGCCGTGCGTACCAGGACCGGCCGCCAACGCGGTCGATAAAATACTTGAGCATCATTTCTGTGATTTCAAAATCTGCAATGACACCATCCCGTAGAGGACGGATTGTTATAATATTTCCAGGTGTACGTCCAACCATGCGACGTGCCTGTTCTCCCACCGCAAGGACTCTCTTCGTATCACTTTCAAGTGTGACCACGGAAGGTTCATCCAGAACGACTCCCCTTCCTTTAACATGTATGAGCACATTGGCCGTGCCGAGGTCGATTCCGATATCCTTGCTAAACATAATGAAAGAGCCCCCAAAGTGTTATTTTAATTGAAAAAACAGCAGTTAGTACTAAATTTAAAAATACCATACTTTAGGGGAAGTACACAATGTATTAAAGCTGAATATTTCCTTAAATTTCCGAAAATCTCATGGCTTTGATGCTACAGCAACCTCACGTTTTTTCCCCGTCGATTTTTTATATTTGATTTTTGTGGCTTCTCCCCCCCGAAGATGTCGGATGGACTTGTGATATTCGAGAATGTGCTTCACCTGATCGGCCAGATCAGGGTTGATCTCTGGCAGACGCTCAGTTAAATCTTTATGCACCGTGCTCTTTGAAACGCCAAATTCCTTGGCTATGGTCCGGACCGTATGCCTGGTTTCCACGATGCAGCGTCCGATTTTGATCGTACGTTCCTTGATGTAATCGTGCACGCTCCCGCCTCCCAACTGTGGATAGTTTGGTACATTATATGAGGGGCGGGCTTATATATTCGCGCTTTCAAGACATGACAAGCTATGGAGGGCTCATTTTATTTAATGGACAACCTAATAACCCGTGTTATTAGCATGATGAAAAGCCGTCGTTCTCCCTTTAGGTCAACAACCGTTTCCCGCGTAAACAAAAGGCTCATCACAAACACAACCTTAAAAATCCTTATATACACAAAAAAATAGGGGGCTTTCGCCCCCTGCTATAGAAATTTTTATCGCTGTGGCAGTAAATCCGATGGATTGACTACTTTGCCATCTTCGTACACTTCAAAGTGTACATGATTTCCAAGGTCCTTTTCGATCTCACTGCGACCAGCTGTGGCAAGAGTATCTCCTTGCTTCACTACATCGCCTTGTTTAACTTTTGTTTCACCAAGACTTTGGTATACAGTCTTCAAATTACCTTGATGGGTAATTTCAATCACTTTACCTAATACCGCAACATCTTCCACTCTGGTCACTTCACCGCTGAGCGCTGCTTTAACATCGAACGTATTGTTGTCTTCACGGGCAATATCGATTCCGACATTAGGAATAAATTTGTCGTTATATTGCACCATAGCGGCAACGTGATTGTCCTCTGTACCATTCTCATCATAATACGGCTTAACTACTTCTACTTCACCTGGATTAGCTACTGGCCAAGTCATACTTTCCGTTGAAGCAACAACTTCAAGTGCATCTGGACCACCGGTTGTTGTACCAGCTTCGTTAGCGGAAGTTCCTACTTGATGCGAAGTGGCGGCAGTGTCCTGGTTGAGCGGCTTCTGGCCGGCATCCTGATAGACCCACACCAAGGTTAGTATAATTGCCGCTGCCGCCGTGTAGACTGCTGGGAATACCCAACGTTTAGATACCAGTCTGTTCCATGAAGAAGGTTTTGCGCCAGGTAAATCTCCCTGAGTTTTTTTGAGAGATTCATCTTGGTTTGTTTTGTTTTTGTCTTGTTCATTCATATGGTTATCACCTCAGTAACCAGTGTTACCGGGGTTTTCTCTTTTATACGTATCTTTCAAGTTATTTTTTCAGAAGAGTTGAGATTTGTGTAAATGAGATACCACTATAATAGTGTTTGAGAATTTGGGTAGCAGTTCCACCCTCTTTAGCCATACCATTTGCCCCCCACTGGCTCATCCCTACTCCATGCCCATTTCCGAAGGTCGTGATTAAGATCTTATTCCCCTTACGACTCCAACTGAATTGGCTGGATCGTAGGCCCAGCTTCTCTCTCACTTCACGTCCAGTAAATATAGAGCCTCCAATTGAGACCTCTTTAATCCGATGTCCAGTGGTAAGAGACAACACTTCCATAGGTAATCTCGAAGATGATGAAATCTTCGTTGTAGTTCCTGAATTGGTAGTTTCTTTGGAGGCTGGAATGACTTTATCGTTCAGACCCAATCTAGTAAGTATTTCAGCAACAGTAAAGGTGTTAGTCACTGCATAGTTTGGGGTAATCTCTTTCTCCCAAGGACTCGTCACGCTGCGCAGATAGGGAATCGCTGCATTCCAATACTCTTCTGAGTTCTCAGTATATCCTCCACTGGAGGCGAAAAAGGAGGCCGTTATCGGCTGCCCTTTATAAGTCATGATCACTCCGCGCGTCTCAAGGACCGCGCGCTGCAGCTTTGCAAGGTCGGCGCTTCTTCCGCCGAGCTTCCATTGCCGTTCCAGCGTGTCCTTAGATATGTAAGCCTGATGGCTTACCGTATCGGTTACATCCGCCTCCGGAACGGGTACGCCGCTTCTGTCGCCAGCCACCAGGCGGCGCATGATAAAGGTGCGGGCCGCTACGGCCTGCGCTTTGAGCGCTTCAAGCTCAAAGTCGGCCGGCATCTCGGCCGCAAGCACGCCGCGGACGTAGTCCTCCAGCGGCAATGTCTCTATTTGTCCGCTGTGCGACAAATAGACAGAGACGTTCGGCTGCGGCGCTTCCTGCGCAGCCGTCTCCGGCGCCGCCGGAGGGGCCGTGACCGCCGGCACGGCCACAGGCGCCGGTTGTCCCCGGTGTAGTGGGACAACCGCCAGCGGAATCAGCAGCGCCGCCAGGAAAGGCGCTGCGAGCCAGGCGACGGGGATGAGTCGCCTGCGCCGGGGAGCAAGGGGACGCGAGTGCCAGCGCGTTGTCTTGTTTCTTCGCAAGTAGCGGAAATCTTTCATCTCTATGGCTCCTTCCGTGAATCACTGGTGATTCTTATAGATATGAATTTGCAGCAACTGCTAGAACACAATTTGAGAGAAAGAGAGTTCCTGTCCTCAATCTATTACTAGACCACAGGCTATTAAATTGCATACAAAAAAATCCCCATCAAATGAGGATTCCATAAAAAAAGACCAAGCTGCAAACTGCAGCCTGGTCTCTCCTAATGATTGATATTATACCCAAGTTGGTTGAACCTGAAAGCGTGGTTTAACCTCTTCGTTTTTAGTCGATTCACTCTTGGATACTTCCGGTTTAAGAACTTCATCCTTCACGGTTTGCGCTGAAGTGTCTTCCATGGAGATGCGCCAAATTTCCGCACCCAGTCCGGACAGTTTCTCAGCCAAATGAACATACCCGCGGTCAATATGATGAGTTCCGCTTACTTCAGTAGTGCCTTCAGCAACCAGACCTGCCAAAATAAGCGCAGCTCCCGCACGCAGATCCGTAGCACAAACCTTAGCTCCGACCAATTGTGCATTACCTGTAACGATCGCCGAGCGACCTTCGATTTTAATCTCAGCGTTCATGTTGTGGAATTCATCCACATGCATAAACCGGTTCTCAAATACAGTTTCTGTAACGACACTGGTACCTTCAGAACGCAGCAATAATGCCATCATTTGCGACTGCATATCCGTAGGAAAACCTGGATACGGCAAAGTCTTCAAATCAACAGCTTTGAGAGGCTTGTCACTGATTACACGAATACCGTTCTCGTCAGGAATAATGGTTACACCCATTTCTTCCATCTTAGCAATAACAGGACCTAAGTGATCAGCAATTGCGCCTTCCACATATACATCGCCACCGGTAATTGCTGCAGCCGCCATGTACGTACCTGCTTCGATACGGTCAGGGATTACATGATGTTTGACCCCATGCAGACGTTCTACCCCTTCAATACGGATAACGCCTGTTCCCGCACCGCGTACGATTGCGCCCATACCATTCAAGTAATTGGCCAGGTCGACAATCTCAGGCTCCTTAGCCGCATTCTCGATAACGGTCACGCCTTCGGCTAGTGTAGCTGCCATCATTATATTTTCGGTCGCACCTACGCTTGCTACATCCAAATACACTTTGGCACCGCGCAGGCGTCCGTTGCTTTTCGCTTCAATGTAGCCCTGGCCGAGACTAATCTCCGCACCCAGTGCTTCAAACCCTTTCAAATGCTGATCAATCGGTCGTGTACCAATGGCACAGCCGCCTGGCAGGGAAATTCTTGTCTGACCAAGTCTAGATAACAGTGGGCCCATGACTAAAAAAGACGCCCGCATTTTTCGAACCCATTCATAAGGTGCTTCACAGGATGTGATATTTGTAGCATCCACTTGGATAATATCGTTCTGATATGTAACCCCTGCACCCAGAGATTCCAGCATTTTTGATATCGTCATCACATCATCAAGCGGAGGTGCGTCTACAATGACGCTTACTCCTTCTTCTGCCAATAGAGAGGCGGCTATGATCGGTAATACGGAATTTTTTGCGCCGCTAACTTTCACGCTCCCGGTCAATCTGTTGCCACCGCGGACGATAAATTTGCTCATTTTCGGTTTCCCTCCGCGTCCATTATTTCTTAAATTATTTTTTTAGATTAAAGTAATTGCAAAAAAGTTCTCTACTCCATCAATACGCCCATTTACTCGGGCATGTTCCTTAAAGTTCAGTGTTGACATAATAAAACCTTATTATTCGACACCTTTTGACCACTGCGACCTAAGACACTTATAACCAAACTACATCCCCTTAAAACATATATCGGATCATCCCACTCCAGCTCAGGTAATCCAGGAAGAACCCCGCTACAAAACGACCAAGTACAATGGCCAACAGCAAGTGCAGCAGCCTTCCCTGAGGACTCTTGGGATATCTTATGACCAAATCGAGCTTAAGGTTCTGCAATGCCCACCAAGATAATACAACACTGAGCAAAGATACAATCATTGAGACCATACTGCTGGTTCCAACTGCGCTAGACAACCCACCCGACAATATATCCTCCATGCTAACCCTCCGTGTTCGTATTACTCGGAAATCGACTCTTATATCATACTTGTGAAGGGCAAAAGAATCCAGTACTTTTACAAATTTTTAAACAATTCAACGCCATTATCCAAAATAATGAAGAAATTTTAACCTTTTTTCAATAGATTACTATAATAAAAAGCAGTCAAACCCTAAGGCTTGACTGCTTTTATCCTACTGTTGTCCTTTTCCAGTGGACACTTTAATCCGTGTAACAGCGCGTTGCAGCGCCAATTCCGCACGGCGGTGATCGATATCATCTTGTTTGCTCCGAGTCTGGAGACGGCGTTGAGCCCGTTCTCTAGCCGCTTCGGCGCGCTCAACATCGATATCTGTCGGCAGCTCGGCACTTTCAGCCAGCACGGTTACTTTGTCCTTATGCACTTCAACGAACCCGCCATGAACAGCGATGGAGATCGTAACACCGTCCGATTTGACGGATAACGGAGCAACCTGAAGTGGAGTCACAAGCGGAATGTGTCCCGGCAAAATACCCAACTCGCCTTCGACCCCTCTTACAATCAAGCTATTCACTTGCTTGGAGTAAACGAGATGCTCCGGCGTGACAATTTCCAACAAAAAGGTATTCACTTCCATTCCTCCTTAAAGCTTTACATTGTAAAGCTCGCTTCGAAAGCATGCACTAAGCTTTACGAAGTAAAGCTTGCATCGAAAGCATTAGCTAAGCTCAGGTTACATCGATTTCGCTTTTTCTACTGCTTCTTCAATCGTACCTACAAATAGGAAAGCTGCTTCTGGAAGATCATCATGCTTACCATCCAGGATTTCCTTAAAGCTGCGTACAGTTTCTTTGATTGGTACATATTTACCCTTAAAGCCAGTGAACTGTTCAGCCACGTGGAATGGCTGCGACAGGAAGCGTTCAACTTTACGAGCACGAGCTACGATAACCTTATCATCCTCACTCAATTCATCCATACCCAAGATGGCAATGATGTCTTGAAGCTCGGTATAACGTTGCAGCAATTGTTTAACACCTTGTGCCACGTTGTAATGTTCTTCACCAACAATTTCTGGAGCGAGCAAACGCGAGCTGGAAGCCAGTGGGTCAACCGCTGGGAAAATCCCCTTCTCGGAAATTTTACGCTCAAGGTTAGTTGTTGCATCCAAGTGAGCAAACGCTGTAGCCGGAGCAGGGTCAGTGTAGTCATCCGCCGGTACGTAGATTGCTTGAATCGATGTAACTGAACCTTTTTTAGTCGATGTGATACGCTCTTGCAGCTGGCCCATTTCAGTAGCCAGAGTCGGCTGATAACCAACCGCAGATGGCATACGGCCGAGAAGAGCGGATACTTCGGAACCCGCTTGGGTAAAGCGGAATATATTATCGATAAAGAGCAGCGTATCGCGGCCTTCCACATCACGGAAATATTCCGCCATGGTCAAACCGGTCAAAGCTACACGAAGACGTGCACCTGGAGGCTCGTTCATTTGTCCGAAGACCATTGCTGTCTTCTTAATAACGCCGGAATCCGTCATTTCGTGATAAAGGTCATTACCTTCACGAGTACGTTCACCGACACCTGCGAATACGGAAATACCACCGTGCTCTTGGGCAATGTTATTAATCAATTCCTGGATTGTTACTGTTTTACCTACGCCGGCACCGCCGAAGAGGCCGACTTTACCACCCTTAGCATAAGGTGCGAGCAAGTCGATAACTTTAATACCTGTTTCCAAGATTTCCGCTTGTGTTGACAATTCATCAAATGTTGGTGCGAGACGGTGAATCGGGTTCTTTTTCTCAGCAAGAACTTCACCAGCGTTATCAATTGGATTGCCAAGTACGTTAAATACACGGCCTAATGTCGCTTCCCCTACAGGAACCGAGATTGGACCTCCTTGATCGATTGCATCCAGTCCACGAACCAGACCATCAGTAGAAGACATCGCGATACAACGTACCAGATTGTCTCCCAAGTGATTGGAAACCTCAAGTGTTAGGTTAAGCTGACGACCATTGTCCAAGACGGTTTCAATTTTGATAGCGTTGAAAATCTCGGGCAACTGGCCGCGTTCAAATTCAATATCGACAACCGGACCCATAATGCTTACAACGCGTCCTTTGTTCATCTTCTTTTCCCTCCTCGAAAGCTGTTACATCAAGAAGAAACGACGTTGTCGTCATATAAAGATGACAACCGTTTCTCGTAGAAATATAAGCATTTTGTATAGTGTAAAACCATACTTTCTTATATTTTAAGAAGAACTTACAGTGCCGTTCTTAAGGAGCTATGCACCCTAAGCAAGCGACACTGTTTCTCGTAAAACACAAGACAAGTTAAGCACTTAGTTTAACTTTCCTTGTATTTTAAGACTGCGCGTTCGCTCCGGCCACGATCTCGGTAATTTCCTGCGTAATTGCCGCCTGACGGGCACGGTTGTACGTAAGGGTAAGTTCTCCGATCATTTTCGACGCGTTCTTCGTTGCACTGCCCATAGCTGTCATTTTCGCACCCAGCTCACTGGCCTTGCCATCCAGAATAGCGCTATAAATCAAAGTTTCAGCGTACTTTGGAAGCAATACTTCTAGCACGCCTTCCGGTGAAGGTTCATATTCGTAGTTTGCAGAAGCTTCATGATGCTCTTGATTCCCTACTCCATCCATAGGCAACAGTCGCTCAACGGTCGGGATCTGGGTGATAGCATTGACGAATTGATTGTAACAAACATACAACTCATCATACGTACCATCTACAAACTGCTGTACTGCCGAATTCGCGATAGACTTGATGTCAGCAAACTTCGGCGCATCCGATAGCTCAGTAACTTCCTGTACAATCGGATATTCACGGCGACGTAGAAAGTCACGGCCCTTACGACCAATAACAAACAATGCGTACTCATCTTTGGACTTATGCTTCTCCGCGATGAGCATCGTCACCTTACGCAAAATATTAGCGTTGTAACCACCTGCAAGCCCTCTATCAGAGGTAACGATTAGATAACCAGTCTTCTTCACAGGGCGGCTAACCAGCATAGGGTGTTGAACACCTTCTGTGCCAGCCGCAATGCTCGATACAACCTCTTTTAGCTTCTCAGCATAAGGACGGGCGGCAATTGCCTTCTCCTGAGCTTTTCTCAGCTTGGATGCGGCTACCATTTCCATCGCTTTTGTGATCTGTCTTGTGTTTTGAACACTCTTAATTTGACGTTTAATATCACGCATGCTTCTTGCCATGATTTCACCACCTTAGAGCTTTGACGGAGTCAAAGCTAACTTCGTAAGCATTCTCTTAACTTTGACGAAGTCAAAGCTACTTCATAAGCACAGCCTGAGCTTCGGCAGAGCCAAAGCTCACTTAGTAAAATCCGTTAAAGTCTATCTATATTAGCTAGTAGCGAAACCTCTTTTAAAGGTATCAATCGCTGCTTTAAGAGCGGCTTCGTTATCAGCTGTCAAATCTTTTGTATCCCTGATGGATTGAGCTACATCAGCTGCACTGCTATCCATGTAAGCAAGGAATTCCTTTTCAAAACGTTTTACGTCTTTAACTGGAATATCATCCAAATATCCTTTTACAGCTGTGTACAAGCTAAGCACTTGATGCTCAACAGACAACGGCTGATTCACACCTTGTTTCAGAACTTCCATCATACGTGCCCCGCGATTCAGACGGGCAAGTGTAGATTTATCAAGATCTGAGCCGAACTGTGAGAAGGCTTGAAGTTCGCGATATTGGGCAAGATCCAGACGGAGCGAGCCGGCTACCTTCTTCATTGCTTTGATTTGAGCGGAGCCCCCTACACGGGAAACGGAGATACCGACGTTGATCGCCGGACGTTGACCAGAGTAGAACAGATCGGATTCAAGGAAGATTTGACCATCTGTAATCGAGATTACGTTCGTAGGAATGTAAGCTGATACGTCAGATGCCTGTGTTTCGATAAATGGAAGTGCGGTTAATGAACCACCACCGAGCTCATCACTAAGCTTAGCTGCACGCTCCAAAAGACGGGAGTGCAAGTAGAATACGTCACCCGGGAATGCTTCACGACCCGGTGGACGACGAAGCAGCAAGGACAATTCGCGATAAGCTGAAGCTTGTTTCGAAAGGTCATCGTAAATGATCAGTACGTGCTCGCCCTTGTACATGAAGTATTCGCCCATTGCGCAACCTGCGTATGGAGCAATATACAACAATGGGGACGGCTCGGAAGCCGATGCAGTTACAACGATTGTATATTCCAAAGCGCCATGACGGCGAAGTGTTTCTACAACCTGTGCTACTGTGGATTGCTTTTGACCAATGGCAACATAAATACATTTCATGCCGTTGCCTTTTTGGTTGATAATCGCGTCAATTGCGATTGCAGTCTTACCTGTTTGACGGTCACCAATGATAAGTTCGCGTTGTCCACGACCGATTGGTACCATCGCATCAATGGCTTTAAGACCTGTTTGCATCGGTTCATGTACCGATTTACGATCGATAACACCTGGTGCATTATTTTCTACAGGACGGAATTCAGTTGTAGCAATTGGGCCTTTGCCGTCAAGCGGCATACCAAGTGCGTTAACTACACGACCGAGCAGAGCTTCACCAACAGGAACTTGCATAATTTGTCCTGTACGTTTTACTTGATCGCCTTCACGAATTTCCTTGTACTCACCCAGAATAACAACACCGACGTTGCTTTCTTCCAGATTGAGCGCCATGCCCACTACTCCGTTGGAGAACTCTAGCAATTCGCCAGCCATTGCGTTTTCCAGACCGTAGACACGGGCGATACCGTCGCCGACTTGAATGACGGTGCCGACTTCGGCAACTTCGATATCGGCTTTATATTCCTCAATTTGACTTTTGATCAAAGTGCTGATCTCTTCAGGTCTGATGCCCAATATCCTCACCCCTATCTTCTATGCTTATCATTAAAGGATTTCTCGAGACGCTCCAATTTGTTAGACAGACTGCCGTCATACAGCGTATCGCCGATATAAACTTTCAGTCCTCCCAACAGGCTTGGGTCCACCACATTCGTAATCCGGATTTTACGGTTTACGAGTTGGCCGAATTCTGCAGCTACAGCTGCTTTTTCTTCTTCACTTAAAGAATAAACAGAGTATACCTTAGCATCACCAATGCCAAGAGCGTCTCCTTCAATCTTGATATACGTATCCAGCAGATCGGCAAAAATATCGGTTCTGCCTCGCTCTACTAACAATTCTACAATGTTCATCACGATGGGAGAGAGCTTATCTTGAAGCGCTGTGCGCAGCACTTTCAGCTTGTCGGACTCCGAGATGCGCGGTGCAAGAATAAACCGCTTTATCTCTTGGTCGGAATGTAATAATCCAACCACTGCCTTGAGCTCTTCTTCTACTTCAAGGGTAATCCCTTTCTCTACCGCTGCACTGTACAATGCTCTAGCGTAGCGCTTGGCAACTACCGTATCGCGGCTCATGATTGGCCTCCTACCTCTTTGAGGTATTGGTTCACAAGTTGCTCCTGCTCGCCGTTAGCACTAACTTCTTTCTTAAGAAGTTTAGAAGCAATACGAACAGATGCCGTTCCAATTTCGCTGCGCAACTCTTCCACTGCTTTGTTCTTTTCGTTCTCGATATCACGCACGGCCTCTTCTTTGACACGTGCTGCATCTGCTTTGGCTTGTGCCAAAGTTTGTTCTACCTGTAGATTGCTTGTGATTTGCGATTGTTGAATAATCTGTTGAGCTTCCTGGCGTGCACTGTTCAGCGCTTGCTTCTGCTCTTCCACATACGCGACCGCTTGTTCTCTAGTCTTCGCAGCTTCGTCCATTTGCTGCATTACCAGCTCACGGCGTTTCTCCATAACTGCAAAAAGTTTGCTGAACGCATACTTGCTAAGCAAGAAATATAAAATCCCAAAGGCGACAATTGAAAATACTATGTTTGTCCAAACAATATCCACTGAGGTCACTCCCTTCCGTTACCGCGTCATGCGGACGTATACAAAAGTAAGGCGCGGATGGCATCGGCCGTCCCCGCCAAACCGTAACTACGGTTTATTAAGTAAACATAATCAGGAATGCGATAACTGTTGCTGCCAACGGAATAACTTCGACGATACCTACACCAATAAACATTGTTGTTTGCAAAGCATTTTTCGCTTCTGGTTGACGAGCGATGGACTCAACTGTTCTACTAACGATCATACCGTTACCAAGACCTGCGCCAAGTGCACCCAATCCAACCGCTATTGCTGCTGCTAAAAATTCCATTTGTAAATATCCTCCTTTAATTTCGGTTCATATTTGTGTTTAATGATATAAGATATCTCCCACGAAGGAAAATCAGACGATAGCCGTTCTCTTCGCAGCAGTTCATTAATGTGCTTCTTCTTCGTGAATCGTCATCTGTGCGATATAAACCATCGTCAGAATCGTAAAGATAAATGCTTGTAGCGCCCCGACGAAAATACTGAAGCCCTGCCATACAGCCAGGAACGGAATACTGAGAATCCCCAGCTTCAAAATGACTGTAATTAGTACTTCTCCGGCGAAAATGTTAGCGAATAGACGAATAGCCAACGCTACAGGTTTTGCCAGGTTTTCGATAATGTTCAGTGGCAAAAAGATTGGAAACGGCTCGATGTAGTGTTTGAAATAATGTTTGCCGTTGAGCTTAATGCCCAGAAAGTTCATCAGTACAAATACTATGATTGCCAATCCTGCAGTGACATTAATGTCAGCAGTTGGCGACTTGTACCATAAAATTTCTGCATGCTCACCATTCGCCAAGTTCTTAGTTGCTTCAATCACGTGGCCAAACACTGTTACAGGCCCATGCGCCTCAGTTACAACGGAGAAAGGCAATCCAAGTAGATTGGAAACAAAGATAAACAGAATCAATGTCAACCCTAAAGATATGTAAGGTTTTCCTTTCTTCAGATCCATGGCACTGCTTATGACACCCTCTACAAATTCCACAACCCATTCCATGAAGTTCTGAAGCTTGGATGGATTTTCAACGGAAAGCTTACGAACCGAAAGCATAACCAGAACAAATACCACTGTACAACTGATCAGAAGCATCAACACGGCGGATAAATCTATCGGTATTCCCCCGACAAATATTTTCGGCATGTCATGCATAGTATCATCCCCCTTTCTCTTTAATCTGGTTAAAGCTTATTCTTCACACTCAGATATATCCCCGCAGGAATGGCGAGAAGCTGAGGAATGAATACGCCCGAAACAGTTGCTACCAGGGAGAAATGCTCAATCTTGACCGAGAACATGGTGACCAAAATTGCGAAGCTAATCCGTGTAACAAAACCGAGGCTGAAGGCATTCCCTTCGTTGCTCGCAATCGACTGCGTAACCCGTCGAACCTTGACGGCCAGATAACGAAAGTTTACCAATCCCGCCACCAGACCCAGAGTCATGCCCAGTGTAATTGCCCGGGTCTCATGATGAAGCACCCAGCCCATTAAGAGTCCTGCCATAAGGACGAGCGTAACTCTAGTGACGGTATTGATCATGGGAGTCATATTATCCATTCTGCTCCCCCAAAAATTTTTTAATTAACAAGGCGACATTCACAATTCCCAGAATCATTCCAGTTATAGTGCCAATGGCGAGCCAATATTTCGGCCCCTCCATCAGGTCTTTCAGCCATCTTGCCGCAAAAAAACCAATAAGAATGTAAGCGGCAAGCAAAGTGCCTGCACTTCCAATGACAAGCGCGGTCTGTAACAAGCTGTCCTTGCTATTTTGTTCTTTCATGGGCTACAATCCCAACTAATTTTACTGAATTTCCTGAGTCTTTGTCAATTCATTGAACATTGCCTAAAAACCCTTGAAAACATGAAAATAATCACAGCAAAACGTTCCAAAACCATATAAACCGTACAGTTTCACTGTATGTTGATTTTAATCAGATCAGATATTAGTTTAATTGAAATTATTTATTTTTTGTGAACATTCTGTGAAACTCTTCAGGACGTTCCTTATTAACACCAAAATGGTGCAAAATCGCATTGACAATCCGTTGGGAAGCCTTGCCATCTCCATACGGGTTGGCGGCCCGACTCATCGACTGATAGAGCTCATTATCAGTCAAAAGAGCATGTGTCCGTTGATACACCTTCTCCTCGTCCGTGCCCACAAGTTCCAGCGTTCCAGCCTCTATCCCTTCGGGACGCTCCGTTGTATCACGAAGCACAAGAACAGGCACTCCATAAGAAGGAGCTTCCTCTTGCAGACCGCCGGAATCGGTCAATATCAAGTGGGTATGCGGATAAAAATTATGCAGGTCCACGACATCCAGCGGATCAATCAGCTTAATTCTCGGATGTCCTCCCAGTATCTCATGCGCAGGTTCCTTAACGGCAGGACTCGGATGCACAGGATAAACAATGGCGACATCTTCGAATTCATCAGCGATTCTTTTAATAGCTCGGAAGATATTACGATGCGGTTCACCTTGAGATTCTCTGCGGTGAGCGGTCATCAAAATAAGTCTTTTTCCTGAAGCAAAATCCAAAACAGGATGCCGGTAATCCGGCTGTACGGTATATTGAAACACATCAGTTACGGTGTTGCCTGTGATATAAATACTTGATTCTTTTTTGTTCTCGTGTCTCAGATTGTTAGCTGACAAATCGGTTGGAGCGAAATGCAGATCAGCTAACACACCTGTGAGTTGACGGTTCATTTCTTCAGGATACGGAGACAATTTGTTCCATGTCCTAAGTCCTGCTTCTACGTGCCCAACCTGAATTTGCTGCAGGAAGGAAGCGTAACTAGCTAAAAACGTTGTTAAGGTGTCCCCATGCACCAGCACGAGGTCAGGTTTAACTTCTTTCAGTACAGGTTCCAAACCTTCAAGCACACGAATAGTAATCTCATTCAAGGTCTGACGGTCCTTCATCACGTCCAAATCGTAATCAGGGGTGATATTAAACACTTCCAACACTTGATCGAGCAGTTCTCTATGCTGTGCTGTTACACATACTATTGATTCGATATGCTCAGGATGCTTCTTCAGTTCAAGAACCAGAGGAGCCATCTTGATCGCCTCGGGGCGCACTCCGAAAATAGTCATTACTTTGATTTTGGACATAACCCCTACCCTCTCATCAAATATTCTCGCATTACTATACTTAATACTTAATTACTTATTACTTGGTTCCATAAAGACGGTCACCAGCATCACCAAGACCTGGCACGATGTAACCATGTTCATTCAAATGATCATCAAGCGCTGCTACATAAATATCAACATCCGGATGAGCTTCCTGAACTGCAGCAACACCTTCTGGCGCTGCAATCAAGTTCATCATTTTGATCTGTGTACAGCCACGGTTCTTCAGTGAGGTAATCGCAGCAATTGCGGATCCGCCTGTAGCAAGCATCGGATCAATTACTATCAATTCACGTTCCTGTACGTCCGTTGGAAGCTTGATATAATACTCCACTGGTTGAAGAGTGTCTGGATCACGGAAAAGCCCTACATGTCCTACTTTAGCCGCAGGTAGAAGCTTCAGTACACCTTCAAGCATACCTAAACCCGCACGAAGAATAGGAATAAGCCCCAGCATTCTTCCCGAAATCACTTTGCTTTCCGTCTCAGTGACCGGTGTTTGTACCGTAATGGTCTCTAGTGGAATATCACGTGTAATCTCATAAGCCATCAATGTGGCAACTTCGTCAACATGTTCTCTGAAATCCTTCGTGTTTGTTCTAACGTCGCGAATAAATGTTAGTTTGTGTTGAATTAAAGGATGATCGCAAATCACCAATTTTCCCATTTACTGTCCCTCCGGTAATTGTAAGTCTTGTCTATAGCCATAGAAAGCGCTTTGCTTCTCAGTGGCTAAATCCTGTCTATTATAGCACTCCCGCCGCTGCATTTCACCTCAGAATGGTACTTGAACTCACATTGAACATATTCCTTTGTATTTCCTTGTTTTTAAAGGTAATGATTGGCTTAATTAGGAAACCAATCACTTATAAAACCTAGATTATGTTGTGCAACTTTGGCTTTTTCATACTATTCACATTATTTTCACTAATTTTATTGAAAGTTCCATGAACTTTCATGATTAGTTTCATTCAATTTCATCTATTACCTACAGTGATATTTGTGAACAATATGCAACAAAAAAGCCTCCATCAAACCCGGAAGAGGGTATGGATGGAGGCAGAATCATTTCTTATTAGAAGCAAAGAATTAGTATTTCAACTCTGGATAAAGAGGGTATTGGTCAGTCAACTCAGCCACTTGACGCGCAGATTCTGCCAAGTTTGCCTCATCCTTCGGATTCTTTAGAACATTAGCAATGATACGTCCAATAGTGACCATCGCCTGCTCGTCCATACCACGGGATGTGACTGCAGGTGTACCAATACGAATACCGCTTGTTACGAAAGGACTTGTAGGATCAAATGGAATTGCGTTTTTATTCACAGTAATCCCGATGGAATCTAGTACTTTTTCCGCATCTTTTCCGGTAATGTTCAGATTACGGGTATCCAGCAGCATCAAGTGGTTATCTGTACCTCCGGATACAATGTTAACCCCTTCGCTGATCAACGTTTCTGCAAGAACATTAGCGTTCTTCACTACATTTTGAGCATAAGTCTTAAAGGATGGCTGCAATGCTTCACCAAATGCGACTGCTTTTGAAGCAATTACATGCATCAGAGGTCCACCTTGGGAACCAGGGAATACCGCTTTATCAATAGCAGCTGCCCATGGCTGTCTGCACATAATCATACCTCCGCGGGGACCGCGCAAAGTCTTATGCGTAGTAGTTGTAACGAAATGAGCATGAGGAACCGGGCTCGGATGAAGACCAGCAGCAACCAATCCTGCGATATGGGCCATATCTACCATAAATAGCGCACCCACATCATTGGCGATAGCGCCAAGTTTTTCGAAATCAATAATACGCGGATAGGCACTAGCACCAGCTACAATCATTTTTGGACGGTGTTTGAAGGCTGCTTTACGTACTTCATCATAATCAATTAGGAAAGTATCTTCTTGTACTCCATAAGCAACGAAGTTATAAAGCAATCCAGAAGCATTAACTGGGCTACCATGTGTCAAATGACCACCGTGCGCCAAATTCATTCCAAGAACGGTGTCGCCAGGCTTAAGTGCAGCCAGATAAACTGCCATATTTGCTTGAGCGCCGGAATGTGGTTGTACGTTGACATGATCCGCGCCAAACAATTCTTTTGCCCGATCACGAGCAAGGTTCTCAACGATATCTACATCTTCACAGCCGCCATAATAACGTTTGCCTGGATAACCTTCTGCATATTTGTTCGTAAGCACGGAGCCCATAGCTTCCATTACGGCTTCGCTAACGATATTCTCTGAGGCAATAAGCTCAATGTTGGCACGCTGACGTTTCAGTTCCAGTTCCATCGCTTCCAGTACTGCCGGGTCACTCTTACGCAATTGTTCCATGTTCTTATTTCCTCCCTAGTGTGTGTAGAAATGTTGTATTTAAGTAGAAACGATTTGCCCGCCATAAAGAGACTTAGGTCTACGTTTCTGCAAAAAATATAAAAACTAAAGTTCGTTAATCACAAAACTGTGAACCACTTTGTTCTGGAGCACGATATACCGCACGTTCCCCGCCAATTAGTGGGGGTCTGGTCCATGCCGCATTCACTCTGGCTGCTCCAATGTATCGTAGAGTCGGACGGAAAGGAACGGCTACCCGCCGTAAATGCATTCCTATCAGTGTCTCGCCAATATCTAAACCAGCATGAGCTTCTATCGTTTCCGCCAAAACAGGATCTTTCATAGCGTGATAAGCAGCCGTAGCCATCGAACCTCCAGCACCTCGTATAGGTACAGCTGATACTTCCTTCAGACCAAGTGACTCTAGCAGAGAGCGTTCCATGACAAGTGCACGATTTAAATGCTCGCAGCACTGATACACCGGATGAAATCCTTTTTCCGCTGCTACTAAACGAACACCTTCAAGCAGTTGTTCTGCAACTTCAAGTGCACCACCAGTTCCAATCCGGACACCAGCAACCTCACTTGTGCTCACTCCGACGACAACAATTTTGCCTGACCCAAGGTTACCAGCCTCCGCCAACTCCCTTAACACAGTGACGGTGGCTTCAGTTAATGATAGCTCCACAACTTCGTCCATCACTCTACCTCCTCAAACTTCAAACAAGCTTATTTTAAACAAAAAAGAGCAGTCCGCAGGTAGCTGCGGATTTGCTCTTTTGCCCAGGCGACCGGCCGTTTATTCCGATGCTCCATCGTGGTTTGATCCACATTTGTCGCCAGTTACATCGGAACCGATTATTTGTAACTTCATCTTAAAGCAAAGTGAACTGAAAATCAACCATTTACAAATGGCGGAAGGTTTCCAGCTTATCCAGCAAACTGAATAGCGCAGTGCGAATCTCAGCAGCAGTTAGCTCATAGTCCTCACGCGTGCCACCAAATGGATCAGAAATATCGAAGCTCGGAATACGCTGGCGAATCTCAATCATCCGCTGCAGATCCGTTGCATTCGGTTCACCACCAAGGGCTAAGCTCAACTCCGCATCTGCGTAAAGGCTGTCCAATTCCTTGATATCTTCCGTCACCGCATCTTCATTATGCACGTATTCCTTCAATGTATAGGTTTTCGTTACAGCATCCGGAAAATACTGCAGCAAATGCTGCTTATGCCCACCCGTCAAGGTCAGCACAAGGTCGGCCCAAGCGACAGCTTGACCTGTCAATTGTGACGACTCCATTAAATCATGAATTCCTTCTTCCTGCAGTATAGCTGCAGCATGTCCTGATATAGAAGTACCGGAAATGGCGGATACACCTGCAGACCGCACTTCCAGGTCGATTCCACGTTCCTTCGCGAGCTTTCGTAAAAGCCCCTCAGCCATAGGACTTCGGCATGTATTCCCGGTGCAGACGAATAAAATATGCAGCATGTTTTGCACCCCCATGAAATTAAATATTCTAATGCCGTTATTGTATCAAAAGATGAATAGCAAGCCAAACCCAAGAAGTATTGCACCGCCTAGCGCTTCTCCATAATCCCCGAGACCACGACTGACATGCCGTCCAATTAGCAACCCTAGAATCGACATTAGTCCCCCGCAAGCACCGAAGGCTAAGATGGTCAAAAGTACTCCATTCACAAACATCCCCAGTGATACACCCACGGAGAAAGAGTCAATACTGACACTGAGCGAAAGAAGTATCATCCCCCACAAGGTTCGATGATCCATAGCTCGTGAGCTTCCTGTATCCGGACGAAAGGAGTTGTACACCATATGCCCGCCCAAAAGAACTAGAAGACCTCCAGCAGCATAAGTCGTTACTTGACCTAACAGGTGTCCGACATAACTTCCTGTCAATAAACCCAGGAGAGGCATCAGCATATGAAAAACAGCAATGAGCAGACTCATTTGCAGAACATGCAGCAGACGAATACCTTTCATCCCGATCCCTACACCGAGCGAAAAGGCATCCATCCCTAATGCAACCGCCATTATAGTAATGGTAACAATCTGCCCCCATTCGGTATATACATCTCCTAAGCCCATGCTTAACCCCCCAAGTCCGAAATATCTTGTACAACAACGATATGCGGACAAGGGGGTATTCATGACTTCATATGGGAGTCATATACGAAAAAGCAATGCCGTGGTTATCCGGCGTCGATGACAGATCCGCCGGCGGCTTTCATAAGCCGGTTCATAATGGCAGCGCCGAGGCCGGTATACGGGCAAGCCTCGGCTAAGATGTAAGTCGCTCCCGCTTCATCGAAGCGCCGCAAGGCGGCATATAGGGAGCGAGCCCCTTCCTCCAGCGAGGATAACGAGCCGAGGGAAAGAACACAGGCGGCAGGGTCGGCGGGATAAAGGGCCTTATGCTCCTCGAAGAGGAGCAAGCCCGTGACCTCGCCGTTTAGCTGCGCCGCCTGAAGTTGACTAGCGGCTTCATCCGCCACGCGCTGCGGGGAAGAGCCGCGCACTACACCAAGCCAGCCGCGCGGTGCGTAGTGCGTGTACTTCATGCCCGGCGCGCGCGGCGCCGAAATATCGCCAGCAGCATCCGCACCATACTTCTCAATAGATGCGGAAGCCCTTTCGAAAGGCTCACGATTGTTAACATTCAGGCAATCCGCTGAAGATTGCGCGGTAGTTGCTTTAGCTGTGATTGGCTCAGCAGTACTGAAATCAATAACAGAGTTTGTCGTCCCCGAATCAGCCAAGACAGTAGCGGTTGCGGTTGCGGCAGCAGTTGTCTCAGCATTACCGGGCTCTGAGCTTACAGCTTCTGCTCCCACCACTGCAGCCAATTGTTCCGAAGTAATCCCGCCGGGGCGCAGCACAGCAACTTTTCCGTCAGGCTGTACCTGCACGACTGTTGACTCTAGTCCAACTCCAGCAGCACCACCATCAAGGACGCCATCAATGTATCCAGCCAAATCTTCCATCACATGCGAAGCTAATGTCGGGCTCGGGCGACCCGAACGATTAGCACTGGGCGCCGCAACTGGACAACCTGCGGCACTTATCAGTGCTAGAGCTACCGGATGATCCGGCATCCGCACACCAACCGTATCCAAACCCGCCGTCACACAGGGCGACAGTACACCTTCACGAACAGGAAGCACAACTGTCAGCGGACCAGGCCAATAAGCTGCCATCAACGCGGCCGCCTTAGGATGCACCTCTGCAACAAGCTCGTCCAAAGCTGCCGTATCCGCAATATGCACAATTAACGGATTGTCAGAGGGCCGTCCTTTTGCCGCAAAAACAGCCTCAACTGCCGCCGTATTTCGGGCATCCGCCCCTAGCCCGTAGACGGTTTCGGTTGTAAAAGCCACGGTTCCGCCTTCACGAAGCATTGTTGCTGCCTCCGCTATCGCCAGCTTGTCAGCTTCATTCGGCTGAAATACCTCAGAGTTCGTTCCCTCAGCGGAATTCAACTTCCAGTATACAGTCTCATCTCTATTTCCACTCCGCCGCTGAACGGCGAATAAAGGATTATTGTGTTCACTCATTCTCATCACAGGCTTTCTAGAAGATATAATTTAGCTTAGCAAAAAAACGGCCCCAGTAGGGAGCCGTGATAGATCTGCTTATAAAATAGTAACATATCTGGGGTCTTACGACCATAATCCACTGATCCAGTTCCAAAGGTTCTGCAGCAGCTCCCAGACGAAGAACCGTACCTCTGGCTCAGCAGCAGTTTCTCCTGATGAAGCACTTCCTGCCGAGGAATCAGCCTGCACTGTTTTTGCAGCTGCTGATTTCACCTTAGCACTGTTATCCGCACCAGCAGCGGACACTGTTTTTGTACCTTTGTCAGCAGCAGGTGCTGCCGCATCTCCAGAGCCTGCATCGATAAAGCAAAGCGGAGGAAACAGTACACACCACCAATTTTGCCCCTTGCCCGCACCAAGTGTGACCCGAACAGCTTCATACTCCCCAGCAGGATAGACGGTGCCACCGTATAATTTGGTTGGAAAAGGGACTACGCCCAGCTCCACTTTATAGGAATATTCAATGCCCCGTTTCTCCAGCTCTGATCCAACCAACGCGTTAAGCTCCGGCAGATGATTTCTAATCAGAGCACGTGCCTGCTCCAAGCTCTGTGGATCCTCAAGAGCAGATACCCACTGGTTCATTTGCTCCACAATTTTATCGCGAATTTGCCGCTTCACCAGCTGATCTTGCGCTCCGTCAGAATTAGCCAGAATACGTAACCGGATAGATTCTTGGGGAATAGATACTTCAGCTACTGCAGCATCGGTTTTTTGACCTTCCCAAGCCATCATGAGGACCATAAAAAAACAAATTAAAATGGCAGTATACTTAAAAGTTACACGTAAGGAATCTCTTTTATCCATATGATTATCGTTCATTTGTTGCAGCCCCTCTCCTCTTAACTCTCATGCTAGTAGTATGCCCGGAGATAAGAGACTGCAAACCTATGAATCTATTAAATTTATAACTTCAATGCCAGCTCCTTATGCAGCTGCAAATCTTCCTCTACATCCTGCCCATAAAGATGCACGCTCATCACGACCCCCATGCTGGCCATATTAATCAGAAGAGACGTGCCTCCATAACTGATAAACGGAAGTGTTATTCCTGTCAACGGCATCAGGCCGATAAAAGCTCCAACATTCTCAAGAATTTGATACAACAGCATAGCCGTAATTCCAATGATTAGAAATGGTCCGCTACGCTCCTTACTCTCGAGAGCAATCAATATCATCCGATGCAGCAAAATAAAAAAGAGCAAGAGCAGCAGCGCAGACCCCACAAATCCAAACTCCTCGGCAATCTGCACGAATATCGCATCCGAATAGGTATATGGGACACGATTATTCTGCACAGAGCTGCCCTGCATATATCCCTCCCCACTCATTCCCCCGGAGGCTATAGCTATTTTGGCATTTTTCGTGTGATAGCTCGCCTTCTCTGTCGCTAAATCAGGTACCAGCCAAGGGTCAAACCGCTCCACTAAATGATCCTTACCAATGCCTTCAAAAAAATTGACTGCTTCATCATGATAGTTTATATAGCTCAAAATCCCAGCAAGACCAATCCCACCCACTATAAGCAAGCCGATGAGCGCATGCGACAATTTGATATTCCCAATCCATAAAAGTCCAATTAATATTACGATGTAGCTAAGGGCATTCCCCAAATCATTTTGCATAATCACTATACCAAATGGAATGAACGTAAGAATGGTGAGAGGAACAATCCCTTTCCAGAAGGTTAAGGTAGACCCTTGTTTTCGAATTAAGATCGATGATAAAAAAAGAATCAATACCAATTTAAACAGCTCGGCAGGCTGAAACCTAAGTCCACCGATCTCAAGTCCCAATTGAGCACCGTTCTCTACTTTACCAATAAAACTAACCGACACTAACAAGACTAAGCCCAAGAGATAAATATAAAGTGCATGTTTAACAAATATCTTAAAGTCCACAAAAGCGAGCACAATAAAAACTACAAAACCTAAAATATAGTATTTAAGCATTTGTAAATGAAATCCATCCAATTTCATCGGAGGCGTTATTCTTCCATTGGTTACACTGTATATTGAAAAAATACTAATCACCATCAACATAATCAGAACAGTAACGATTACCTTATCAATCTTTTTGAACTTTTGAAGCATCTGCAAGCCCCTTACTCTGTTAAGGTTTCAACTCTCCTCTCTCAGGGAAAGTCGTTCCTTTCTATTGTAGAACATTCGTGAATATAATTCCAAATTTATGTAGCCAATCTATAAAATATCTTTCTATTAAAATTACACTCTGACGTGATTTTACTCTATGATCCAAACCTAACGGACTCCGCAGACTTTATTTATGGATTTATTGCTTTACGGGAACTTTTGCGGACTCCAGAGTCGTTATTACTTGCCATTTTGCAGTAAATCCAGTCTTTTTGATCAAATAACGTCTTTGCGGTCCGATACTATCCAATACGTAGTTAATATTCGAGTATAAGGGCATCTGAGTCCGAGTCAGGATACAAATACGAATACGAATTACTTCCAGCCTGCTTACCTGAAACGGCCCGTATTACGTATTACACCAATCCGACGAAGCCGTCCTCCATCAAAAAGAACCGCCAGCACCCCTATTAAACAATAAGGACCTGACGGTTCTACTTTATTTCGTGGTTACACCTGTTTGGCAGCTGCATAAGGAGTAGGTTTAGGAAAATCCTCTTCCACTTCTTGCCCGTGCAGGCGCACACTCATTACCAGCCCGATGCTGGCCATATTAATGAGCAGTGATGTACCCCCGAAGCTGATGAAAGGTAACGTAATACCAGTCAAGGGCATCAAGCCGATAAATGCGCCGATATTCTCAAAAATCTGATACAACATCATCGCGACAACACCGACAATCAGGAAAGGGCCAGCTCTATCCCTAGACTCCAGCGCAATCAGAATCATCCGGTGAATCAAAATAAAGTACAGCAGCAACACAAACGCCGAACCTACAAACCCAAATTCTTCGGCAATCTGCACAAAGATAGAATCTGAATACGTATATGGCACCCGATCCGTCTGAACGGAGCTGCCGTTCATGTAGCCTTCGCCGCTCATTCCACCTGATGCAATCGCCAGCTTGGCGTTTTTAGTATGATAAAGGGCTTTGGATGTCGCTTTGTCTGGAACAAGCCAAGGATCAAAACGTTCAATCCAGTGAGATCGTCCAATATCCGTTAGGAAGGTTTTAATTTCATCGTGATAATGGATATAACTCATAATTCCTGCAATCGCAGAACTAGCCACGATGACCAGCCCGATTAATGCATGCGTGTATTTAATATTGCCAATCCACAACAGACCCGCAAGAATCACAACGTAAGACAAGGCATTCCCAAGGTCATTTTGGGTAAGGACAATAAGGAACGGAAACAAGGTCAGAAGGCCGAGCGGTACAACATCCCGCCAGAACAGAAGCTTACTCTTATTCTTGCGGACAAGCATGGCTGCCAGAAAAAGAATTAATATCAGCTTGAACAGCTCTGCAGGCTGCAGACTCAGGCCCCCCGGCAGGGTCAACCAACCTTGCGCATTATTTTTGGTCTCGCCCAAAAAGCTGACGAGCACCAGCATCCCTATCCCAAACAAATAAATATATATCGCATATTTCACTAATATTCTGTAATCCAAAAAGGTCATTCCAATAAAAGCTACAAAACCAATAGCATAATACATCATCATACGAATATGATGTCCGTCCAGCTTCTCTCTTCCATGAGTAACGCTATATATGGCGAAGATGCTGACCACCATGAGTAATAACAGAACGACTACAATAGCACCATCAATCTTTTTAATCTTCTGAAGCACGCTCTGCCTCCCTACTCTATATCTGGGCTTTCTTTATGATCCCCTAAGAAATCCTGCTAAATTCTATTGTAAAGGAAGTCGGATTGAAAATACAATTTCTCTACTCCGGACAAAATGAACCCTCTGCATAGCAGGCAATATTATCTCGTTATGCCTAGCACATGACGCGGGATTCCAGCCAGATCATTAATGGTGATAATCTCGGTCCAATGGCCCGCTGCCGCAAGGAGTGCAGCGACTTGCTCAGTTTGACCGAAGCCAAGCTCAAAGCCGATCAGGCGCGGCGGTGCCGGGAGCAGCATCAGCTGCTCCATCATGCGGCGGTACGGGTCCAGCCCGTCCGCTCCGCCATCCAGCGCAGTGCGCGGCTCATGGTCGCGCACCTCACGCTGCAGCCCGGCGATATCCTCGCCGGGGATGTATGGCGGGTTGGAGACGAGAATATCCGTCTCCATCCCCGCGAACGGCTCGAGCAGATCGCCGAGCCGAAAGTCCACAGCTGTGCCATTGCGCAAAGCGTTGCGCTCGGCCACAGCCAGAGCCGCCGGCGAAATATCGCCGGCGCAGACCCGCCACGCCGGCGCTTCCGCCGCCAACGTGACGGAGATCGCACCGCTGCCGGCGCCGATATCGACGGCGGTCAGCGGTCTTGCGGTGCGCGCGTCCCCCGCGCCGCCTCCGTTGCGGGCCGCAGCGCCGCCCGCGCTATCCAACGCCGCTTCGCCCGGCGTTACGACGCCTTCCGGCCAAAGCTCCGCACCGTAACGTAAAATCGCCTCGACAAGCAGCTCCGTCTCCGGCCGCGGAATAAGCACGTCAGGCGTCACCTCAAAAGGCCGCCCGTAAAATTCCTGCTCACCGATGATATACTGCACCGGCTCACCAGCACCCCGGCGGGTAACTCCCGCCTCAAACGCTTCCTTAACCGCAGCTGGAAAAGGATCTGCCAGCGCCATGTAATAAGCTGCGCCAGACACTCCAAGCACATGCTCCAGCAGCAATTGTGCACTGCGCTGCGGTTCATTGCAGCCGCTCCGGCTCAAAAAAGAAGAAGCCTCCGCAAAGGCTTCCCGGATGCTTTTGACTTCCGACATGACATATACGCCATCGTTCAAAGCATTATTCTCCATTATCCATATTATCCATCAAGTCAGCTTGTTCAGCGATTGAAAGGGCTGAGATAATTTCAGTGATTTCTCCGTTCATAACCTGCTCCAAACGGTGCAGTGTCAGGCCAATACGATGGTCTGTAACCCGGCTCTGTGGGAAGTTATACGTCCGAATGCGCTCACTACGGTCACCCGTACCTACTTTGCTCTTCCGTTCACCGGCATACTTCGCTTCTTCTTCCTGCCGTTTCATATCAGAGATACGGGCACGAAGCACTTGCAGCGCTTTTTCTTTATTGGAGTTCTGTGACTTACCGTCCTGACAGGTAGCAACGATGCCTGTAGGTACATGGGTTACACGTACTGCAGACTTGGTCGTATTTACAGACTGTCCGCCTGCACCACTAGAACAGAAGGTATCCACGCGAATATCTTTATCATGGATCTCGATCTCAAAAGCCTCAGCTTCCGGCATCACAGACACCGTAGAAGTAGAGGTGTGAATACGACCTCCGGATTCGGTCGCTGGGATACGTTGTACGCGATGCGCACCACTTTCGTATTTCAGCTTACTGTATGCACCACGGCCGTTAATAAGGAAGATTACCTCTTTGAATCCACCAAGATCACTCGCGTTAACATCCATTAACTCAACGCGCCATCCTTGTGCATCAGCATAACGAGTGTACATCCGGTAAAGGTCTGAAGCGAACAATGCTGCTTCATCTCCACCCGCTGCACCACGAATTTCAACGATTACGTTCTTATCATCATTCGGGTCTTTAGGCAGCAGCAATACGCGGATTCTCTCTTCCAGCTCCACTTGACGTTTGGAAAGGTCATCAATTTCCATCTTGACCATTTCTTTCATCTCATCATCAAGCTTTTCGCCTTGCATCTGCTTAGCAGCTTCAAGCTCTTCCATTACACTCTTATATTCAGTATACGCCTCAAATGCGGGCTGTAGGTCTGATTGTTCTTTGGAATAGTCCCTCAGTTTCTTACTGTCGTTTGCAACATCCGGATCACAAAGCAGTTCACTGAGCTTCTCATAGCGGTCCGCCAGGGATTGCAATCGGTCCAACAAGGGAATTCACCTCTCCTGATTCAATTTCAAATTCGCAAATATAACATCAAATTTGTACTGTCATAAAAATAGATATACGACTTTATATTATACCAAAGATATTGTGAAATGGCTACAGTTCCGTACGCACAATACCTTAATAAAAAGCTTATATTTTTAAAAAGGATCATCCCAGCAATAGAAACTCCCACTGCTCGAGATGACCCCTTTATCATTCGTACACTTAAAACTTCTTAAACGTTAAAACGGAAATGCATTACGTCGCCGTCTTGCACCAAATATTCTTTACCTTCAAGACGTAGTTGACCACGTTCCTTCGCACCGTTCATGGAACCAGCTGCCACAAGATCCGCGTAAGCCACTACTTCAGCACGGATAAATCCGCGTTCGAAATCTGTATGAATCACACCGGCAGCTCCAGGTGCTTTGGTGCCGCGGCGAATCGTCCACGCCCGAACTTCCTGAACGCCTGCTGTGAAATACGTATACAAGCCAAGCAGTTTATAAGCCGCTTTAATCAACCGGTTAAGGCCGGATTCTTCCAGTCCCAGCTCTTCCAGGAACATAGCTTTATCTTCGCCTTCAAGCTCAGCAATTTCTGCTTCCACCTTAGCACTGATCGGAACCACTTCTGCACCTTCAGTAGCTGCGAAATCACGAACTTGCTGTACATAAGGATTGTCCTCAGCACTTGCCACTTCATCTTCACTTACATTCGCCGCATACAGCACTGGCTTCAATGTTAACAAATGAAGATCACGAATAATAAGCTTCTCGTCATCAGACAATTCTATACTGCGTGCAGGTTTATCTTCGTAGAGCACTTCTTTGACGCGTTCTAGCAGTTCAACTTCTTGAGCGTATTTCTTGTCGCCGCCTTTGATATTCTTACGGGAACGCTCAATCCGCTTCTCAATGCTCTCAATATCAGCAAGAATCAGCTCCAGATTAATGGTCTGGATGTCGCTGATCGGATTTACTTTTCCATCAACGTGGGTAACGTTCTCATCTTCAAAACAACGAACCACATGCACGATAGCATCTACTTCACGGATATGGGCCAGGAACTTGTTGCCTAGTCCTTCTCCTTTACTCGCACCACGCACGAGACCAGCAATATCCACAAATTCAAAAGCAGTAGGTACGGTCTTGTTCGGCTGTACCAGCTCAGTCAGTTTATCAAGACGTTCGTCTGGAACTTCAACAACACCAACGTTAGGGTCAATGGTACAAAAAGGGTAGTTAGCGGATTCTGCTCCCGCTTGCGTTATCGCATTAAACAATGTGGATTTTCCTACGTTAGGAAGACCGACGATTCCAGCTTTCAAAGCCATTTATATGACAACTCCTATTTTCAGCTAAATTGATCATCCGAATAAGCTATACGATCTAAACCATTATATATTAGAACATATTCGCCAGCAACACCGGATGTCAAGCAGATGTGTCCGAACGCGCAAGCTCTAATACCTTTTTTATCGCCGGCTGGTCCAGTAATGGCTTAGATTTATCTGGATCAACCTCCACATCAGGCACAGTCTTTACCTCTTCATTACAACTTCCATCAGAATTCAGACCCATTTCAAAGGAAAACCTGAATACATAACCGCTATTTGGCAATGCAACAACAAGCGGATCTATCCCTAGTCCATCCCCACCTGTCCTGCCGCCTACAACCGTTGCAAACCCGGTGCCTTTTGCAAAGGCTGCAAGACCTTCCGCTGATGAATACACAGAGCTATCTACCAGCAAATAGATTTTCCCTTCAAATCCAACAGATTTATTAGGAGTTACTACATCATTTATTTTTCTATATGTCTTGAACATCTTTAAAGCCTCAGATGGCAGATTAGGCAGTTGCTCATCTTTGATGCCGGAAATAGGTTGTTGCCCGGCTGTGATCTGACGTGCCTGCATAAAAGTCTCCGCATATTTGCCTCTTGTATAAAGGAAGTATGTATTATATTCGATAGGTTTATTAATCAACAGAGGAACAATATGAATTCTCCAATAATTACTGTTTCCTCCCCCATTTCCACGGATATCTAATATTAAGGTCTTATAGTCCTTTACCTCTATTAAAAAATCATGGATCTCGGAGCTGTCCATCTCCATGAGACTCCCGTCAAAGCTTTGCATGCCGAGATAAGCGATTCGATCGGGCTCTATAATGACTTTTTTTACATTCCCAGAAGTCTTTTTTGTTACATCTCCTACTCCATCTCCACCATTATGTATATCGTTATTGAGTTCATTAGAGTTTTGCTGCTCCGTTAAAGGTTTCTGGTTGTAACGGGCCAATACGTTAGGCTGTTGAACCACGTCGATCCAAGGTTCATAACCAAAACCTGCCTGAACATAGGTATGTAGGTACCAAGGATATTCCTCCTTGGATATAAAATTCGTATGCCCATTGTTTAATCTGCTAAGGACAAATCTCATTCGTCTCAAAAACTCATCATCCGATTTCACGGCTGCTATTTTATTGCGGTATTCCTCTTTTTTAGCAAGCCAATCCTCTCCATTGAGACGTTTATTCACCTCTAGGAAAGGATAGTTCTCCTCAATAATCTTCCACATGTAATCAAAATCTTCTAGCCTTTTTTCCACTGTCAATGAAGGCAACGCTACTTTCGATTGTTCTTCAACTAAAGCTGAAGAGGCTAGCGGTGCAACCGGACTTGCCTGAACTTGCTCAGACTCAGATTTCTTCTTTCCTGGTAAATTGCCACTGTTGCAGCTAACCAGTAATAGTAATACTACTGCGGAAACAACCACCCACGATACAGTCCTTGGCCTCACCTTAATCCCCCCTTTTCTCTCTTTATGACTTAATCCATTTTCAGGAATTTATTTTTTAATCATATTTTCCTAATCATCCTAAATCAAATATATTTATCACAATTATTTACATAATAATTCAGTAGAACAACAAAAAAAGACCTCTTTCGAGGTCCTCACCTTATGGACTATAGATCTTTAGACATCGTGATGTCAGTTACGATATACCCCATTTTTTTGTATAGCTCAAATGCACGATTGTTCTGGCCGAAGACGTGCAACCCGATTTTGGTAACATTCATCTCCCGGGCTTCTTCATCGAGTGCGATCATAGCCTGCTTGCCATAACCCTTACTCTGGAACGGTTCAAAAACATAAAAATCATAAATGAAAGCCTCGCGGCCACCACGGCCTTCACTTACGTTAAACCAGATATAACCCACCTGTTCATCACTGCTTATTTCTACTATGGAATATAGATAAGCACCATCTGTGTGCAGCCCTTTTGGCAAAGAGCGTGTTATAGCTTCCTCAGACAGCTTCATCGCGATCTCTGGATCCCAAGCACCGGCGCTGATCTTATCTTCCGCATAATCCCGGGTAGCTTGACCTAAGAAAAATTGAAAGGCCGACTCATCCATATGGATCAGTTTAATCATAATCTTACTCACTTCCTCGCTTCAATATTTACCATCCTATTTACGTATTAAACGGGAAGTTCCACGTAAAGTTGCTAAATCTGGAGCGCCAATACCAAACATTGCTATTTTTAGCTCCAGTTCTACCTGTGCTAATGCAGCATCCAGCGCCTCTTCAGAATCGACAGCCGGCCCTAACAGATTGCGGCCAAAGCCTGCCAGATCAGCTCCAAGTGCCAATGCTTTCGCTGCATCCACGCCATGTTTCAGTCCGCCGCTGCCAATCAAAGCGCCCTGCGGAGAAACTGCACGCACCTCTGTGATACAATCAGCTGTTGGAGTGCCCCAATCCGCGAAAACCTCCGCCGCTGCCCGCCGTATAGGATCTACACTGCGGAACTTCTCCACCTGACTCCAGGATGTCCCGCCTGCACCCGCAACATCAATAAAAGCCGCTCCTGCATTATAAAGACGTGCAGCTGCATCTCCATCAATGCCCCAGCCTACTTCTTTCACACCTACAGGGACTTCAAGTGCCCGGCATACCTTCTCTATCTGCGATAGCAAAGAGGCAAAACCAGTGTTCCCTTCCGGTTGAAAGACCTCTTGCAGGCCATTCAGATGTAGTACAAGAAAATCAGCACCTGCGATATCCACAGCCCGGCGACATTCCTCAATCCCAAAACCATAGGACAGCTGTACAGCACCAATATTGGCGATAACCGGAATATCAGGCGCTTGATCCCGCACATAAAAGGTTGCCGTAAGCTCAGAACGCTCCACTGCCGCCCGAACCGAACCTACACCCAGCGCCCAACCCCGACGCTGCGCAGCTGCGGCTAACCGGGCATTAATCGCTCCTGTAGCTGCACTGCCACCTGTCATCGAGCTGATGAGCAGCGGCGTACGCAGCTTACGATCCAAAAACGTAGTCTGCAATGATATATCGTCGAAATTCAGCTCTGGCAGAGCATTATGCTGAAATCTGTAATGTTCAAACCCTGTAGTCACACCGACGCCACCTACTTCCTCATTTAGGCAAAGGCGTACATGTTCAATTTTGCGTTCGCCTGTCTTCGATGTAGGCAATAAAGATCTTTTGTCAGAAGCCTCTGCAGCCGGTAGGTCCTTGCCATGATCTGCGCCAGACTGCCTAGTCGCATCATATGGCACGGCCTCTTCTGGCGTATGATTCATGCTGCGTTCCTCCTATTTCCAAACTCGATTTATTATAACATATCCCTACAGATGAATTTACAATATGAGGTTAGCGATTACAATTCTCCGGTTTCGTAATCATTAATTTCATAAACATCCTACTAATCGCTCAAACTCATTATAGCTAGCCGAATGTTATTTCATTACTGTTAAGGATATTTGGGCTGCTTCATTTCGCTCCACTAGGTGTTAATAGGTTGGTAATACACCGGAGCATAACAATCACAAGGAAGTGCTCTGCAATAATTTCAGGAGGAACTTCCATGAATTCAGATCGTCAGCAACCCGTTCACCCCTATAAACCTAAAGAAATAAACTACACTCCCGGTTTAACTACGAAGAAACGTTCCGGTACACGCCGCCGTACACGGGTGTTATGGGCTTTCGTCATTCTAATCCTCTGGTTAACCGGCGTAATGATTTATCAGACACACAAATCTCTACCCAGCGGCATTTCCTATGAAAGCCCTATATACAAAACGAATCATGTATCCTTCTGGCACGACCTGACCTATTCGGACGGTACAGCCACGGGCACTCAAGAGAGTCAGATTCTTTCGAGGATTCTACAAATTATCGAGGAGTCCAAAGAATTTTTGGTGATTGACCTCTTTCTTTTCAATGATTATACCCATAAAGATCAGTCCTTTCCTCCGGTCAGCCGAATGTTGACGGACAAGCTTATTTTACAAAAAACAACTTATCCTGAGATGGAGATCGTCTTCATTACAGATGAGGTTAATACCAATTACAACTCTGCACCCAATCATCTTCTGGAAGAATTGAAGGCTGCGGGGATTAAAGTGATTTTGACCGATGTAAATGCTCTACGCGATTCTACGCCTGCTTATTCCGCTGTCTGGCGTACCTTTATTCAATGGTTCGGACAGTCGGGCGAAGGCCGGATTCCCAATCTTATGGCCAGCGGAGGACCGGATATTACCGCACGTTCTTATTTGAAGCTACTTAATGTGAAGGCTAACCACCGTAAGGTGGTTGTTAGTGAGAATACCGCTCTAGTCTCCTCAGGAAATATCCATGATGCCAGCGCCTATCATTCCAATATCGCTCTGGAAGTACAAGGCCCAATTATTGCTGATATTCTCCAGACGGAACAAGCCGCGGCCAATCTTTCGGATGCAGGGCCACTACTCACTTATGAGCCAGACTTCACCAAGGAGAAGGATCAGCACTCTGAAGAATCTATGGAGGTCCGCTATTTAACGGAAGGAAAAATATATAAATATGCACGGCAAGCCCTCCAATCTGCGCAGAAGGGTGACACCATTTGGATGGGTATGTTCTACCTTGCCGATGATGCCATTCTCGATGAATTGGTAGAGGCTACCGGACGAGGCGCTACGGTAAAATTGATACTGGACCCCAATCAGAACGCCTTCGGCCGTGATAAAATCGGCATTCCTAACCGTCCAGTTGCCATGAACTTGAACAAGCGTACAAACGGAGAGATCTCTATTCGCTGGTACAATACGACCAAAGAGCAATATCATCCAAAGTTGCTCTTCATTGCCAAACAGACTGGAAGTTCCATCATACTTGGCGGTTCCACCAATTTTACGACACGCAATCTGGATGACTACAACCTGGAGAATAATCTGTGGGTATCTGTAAAACAAGATCAGCCTCTTTATACCGAGATGGAAACCTACTTCAATCGACTGTGGAATAACGAGGACCATGAGTATACTCTGCCTCTTGAAGCTTATCAGGGCGAAGTAACTTGGTTCAAGTACATTCTGTTCCGGTTGCAGACCACCTTGGGTTTAACCACTTTTTAAAGCAAAAACCACCGCAGATGAGGGATCACACCCTCTGCGGTGGTTTTTGGGTTATAGTAACGGTGACATAAGCCGAGCAGCAGATTCCAGTATACGGATCACCATACGCTTATTCATAAATTCCTCATGCTCAATTAAGCTGGTAGATAATAAATCCCGTTCAAAATCAGCAACAATACGAGCAACGCTCTCCGTCTGAATCAGTAGTGCATTCACTTCAAAGTTAAGGTGGAAGCTGCGCATATCCATATTGGCCGTGCCAATGGTCGCTATTTCACCATCAACGATAAGCAGCTTCGAGTGGATAAATCCCTTTTCATATTCATAAATCTTCACGCCAGCTTCCAGCAACGCCGGAAAATAAGAGTGTGAAGCCAGAAACGGAATCCATTTATCCGGCTTAGCCGGGAATAACAATCGCACATCTAAACCAGAAACAGCAGCTACACGCAGTGCAGTTAAGATGTCCTCATCAGGAATAAAATATGGACTGGCAATCCACACCGATTTCTCGGCAGAAGTGATCATGGAGAAGAAAATGTTTTTGAGCGCACGACGTTCGTTATCCGGCCCACTAGCAATAATCTGTACGGCACCATCACCTGTCATAAAGCGAAGCTGCGGAGTGAGATAGTCTTGCTCCAGTATTTTTTCGCCCGTAGTGTGCATCCAATCTTGCAGGAAAATAATTTGCATCGTCCGTACCGCTTCGCCTCTAACCAACATATGTGTGTCACGCCAAAACCCATAAGTCTTACTGCGGCTTAAATATTCATCGCCTACATTGAGCCCCCCCATGAATCCGACATCGCCGTCGATCACAACAATCTTACGGTGATTCCGGTAATTCACACGGCTGGAAAAAAAGGATGTTGAATTTCCGTACGAAGCCACCTGAACCCCGGCATCACTCATTTCCTTCAAAAAAGCTTTGGAAAGCTGAAAACTGCCAACGGCATCATACATAAATCTGACTGCAACACCGGCGCGAGCTTTATCGATCAGAATTTGTTTAATGCGTGTTCCAATGTGGTCCGCCCGGAAGATGTAATACTCCATATGAATGTGATGTTTAGCTTGACGGAGCTCCAACAATAACGTACCAAACGTCTCTTCACCATTAGTGAGGATACGAGTTTCTGATGCAAAGGAAATAGGAGTACGTGCTAAAGTTTTGGATAACAGCAGCAGTTTTTGGCGCGAGGGATCAAAGACTGACCAATCTTGGTGCGTACGTAAAGCGTCATTCTCAATTCTTTCGTAGGCCATAAGGTCTCTTTGTGCCTTTTTATCATATTTACGGCGTTTGAACACATTTTGCCCAAATAGAAAATAGAAGACCAGTCCCAGCACCGGGATCAACGCAAGCAATAAGATCCATGACATTGTTGTAGAAGGATTACGGTTCTCCATAAAAATAGCCAAGCTAATCGAAATGACTGTCAGAGTGGAGAAGATACTAATAATCGTTCCCGCAGTACTCCCAAAAATGCCGAAACCAAAATAATAAAATGCTATGAATGCCCCAATGATAATTATAGATTGAAGTCCTCTTCTCATACTCTACCTACCTTCTTATTCATACAAGCAACACGAAATTGACACATTTTATATATTACATGAAGAACACATTTCTTCCTAGCAAATTACTGTTTAAAGTCTATTTACGACAAAACTGTAACCCTTCTGTTCCGATATTTGTAATGCCTGGTTGTATAGAATATAATTATTCTGACCAACTAGTCAATTATAGAACCGGGTAGTCAGAAAGGAGGTTAATCCTTTAATGAATGATAAAACTGTTGATAAGCAGGAGCAGATTATTAAGATTGCTATGCAGTTATTCGCTGTAAAAGGCTCCTCGTCCACATCCATGCAAGAGATAGCTGAATTATGCGGGATTTCGAAGGGCAGTTTATATCTGGTATTTAAATCAAAAGAAGAACTGGAGCGCAGTATCTTCCTTTATTGTTATCGGATGATTCGGGACCCCTTGTTACGTGAAGAACAGGAAACCCGACGAACACCACGTGAGAAGCTTAGGAATCAGATAGAAATTCTGCTAAGTCATGTGTACGAATTACGCGAGTTCTTGCAGCGTCAAATTCAGGAGGTTGCGGGCAAAGGATTTGATACTGAAGTCCCGGACTGGCTGCGTAGAAACAACGCTTCCTTCTTAAGATGGTTCCAGGTGAAAATGGAGTTGCTCTACGGAAAAGACGTCGTTCCCTATACCGGAGATTTATGTATGATCGGACATGGTCTCATCAAATCTTATATTGCGGTTATTTTTCGTAAGGATACGCAGGTACCTATTGCCGATATGGCAGATCATCTAATGAATTTAATGGATATGATCGTGTCTGGCTTGCTTACTAGTAAACAGGCTCCGCTAATCAACTCTGCTACTTTAGCAAACTGGATGGCGGAGAATGAGGAGAACAAACGAAAAAATCCATTACAGCTCATTAAAGAAATGAAGACTGCGATCAGTAAACTAGATAGTATAGCATCCGAAGAAGCAGCCGATCTGCTGGAATCGCTCAACATTCTGGAAGGTGAAGTCCTTATCCCTCACCCGCGAAAAGCAATCATTCAGGGGATGCTGTCCAACCTCCAATCCTGCTCTGAGCTCACAGCAGAATTGGAAGAGCTGAGGAAGCTAATTGCCTCAATTCCGCACAATTCATGTGTATTTCGTTAATTGACTCTAAGAAGAGTTCGGTAGAGAGAAAGTCATGGATAGTGAGTATTATGATTTTTTATAATGGCGCCTTATTTCGTAAAGAAAAGGGCCGAGAGGAGCAGAAACGAAACTTATGAAAAGCTTAATTAATTTCTCGCTCAGGAACAAATTTGCCATTTGGCTTCTGACGATAATTATTGTGTTTGCCGGTTTATATAGCGGACTGACGATGAAGCAAGAAACCTTGCCTAATATTAGTATACCCTATCTTAGCGTAACAACCATTTATCCGGGGGCCGCACCAGAAGGCGTCGTTAATGATGTCAGCAAACCGTTGGAGCAAAAGCTCCGCAATGTGGATGGTGTAAAGACGATCACCTCCACTTCTCTGGAGAATGCCTCCAGTATCCAAATTGAATTCGATTATGGAACAAATCTGGATAATGCTACAGCAGCAGTGCGCGAATCATTAAATGAAGTCTCATTACCTGACAATGTGCAGAAGCCTTCCATTTCCCGCTTTAGTCTTAGCTCAATGCCTGTTGTCTCCCTCAGTCTTTCTAACGGGGATACCCAGGATCTTGAGGAACTGACCCGCATTGCTGAGAACGATATTCGCCCGGCCCTAGAGGATGTTGAGGGTGTCGCTTCTATTCAAATCTCTGGTCAATACGTCAAAGAAGTATCACTTAAATTCAATCAAGATAAGCTCAGCCAATATGGACTGACCGAAGATACCGTTAAAGGTATCATTCAAGGCTCTTCCCTCCGTGTTCCACTCGGATTGTTCGAAATGGACAAAGCTCAAAAGGCAGTTGTCGTGGACGGCAACATCACTACCGTTGAGGATCTTAAAAATGTAACCATTCCGGTAATGCCAACTGGCGCTAACGCTGCTGGTGCTACTGGAGCTACTGGAGCTGCCGGCATTGATGCTGGTGCTGCTAACGGAGCTGCTGGCGCAGGCGCTGGAAATGTAGCTCCTGGCGGAGCTGCAAGTATGGGACTTCCAACCGTGAAGCTGGGAGAGCTGGCCACGATTGAAGTTGTGGGCAATTCTGAATCCATCTCCCGTACAAATGGTAAAGAATCGATCGGTATTCAGATTGTCAAAGCCAATGATGCCAACACTGTTGATGTTGTAAATGGCGTTAAAGACAAAACTGAAGAATTAAAAGCACAATATAAAGGCATTGACCTTACTGTTCTACTTGACCAAGGTAAGCCCATTGAGGACTCCGTAAATACGATGTTGTCCAAAGCGGTATTTGGTGCCTTATTCGCAGTAATTATCATTTTGGTGTTCCTGCGGAATATTCGTTCGACGATTATTTCCATCATCTCTATTCCATTATCCCTGCTGATCGCAGTGCTGTGTCTGCGGCAGATGGACATTACGCTTAATATGATGACACTGGGAGCGATGACGGTCGCGATCGGGCGGGTAGTCGATGACTCGATTGTAGTCATAGAGAACATATATCGACGACTCTCCTTATCTGGTGAGAAGCTGAAGGGCAGAGAATTAATCAGTGCGGCCACACGTGAAATGTTCGTGCCTATCATGTCCTCTACAATTGTAACCATCGCGGTGTTCTTACCACTTGCTTTGGTTAGTGGTATGGTTGGTGAGCTGTTCTTGCCTTTCGCTCTAACCATGGTCTTCGCCCTGCTCGCTTCATTAGTAGTTGCGATTACCCTAGTTCCTGCAATGGCTCACTCGTTGTTCCGTAATGGATTGAAAGGTAAAAAAACTCACAGCGAGAAACCAGACAAACTATCTGCTGGCTATCAAAAGATTCTGAACTGGTGTCTTTCTCATAAGCTCGTTACTTTTGGAGTTGCCGTTCTTCTCCTTGCAGGCAGCTTGTTCTTAATCAAACCTATTGGTGTAAGCTTTATGCCATCCCAAGAGGATAAAACCGTAATGCTTACTTATTCACCAAAGGCTGGACAACGGATTGAGGAAGTTCAAGAGCAAGGTCTGAAAGCTGAAAAATACATTTTAGCGCAGAAGCATATAGACAAAATGCAATATTCCATTGGCGGCGGAAGCCCGATGGGTATGGGTGGATCCAGCAATTCAGGACTATTTTTCATCGTTTATGATAGTGACACTCCTGATTTTGAAGCTGTTAAAGAGAAGCTTATTGAAGGTTTGACCGCAGAAGTGCCAGATGGTGTATGGGGTGACATGTCCGCTCTGATGAGTGGAGGCATGGGTGGAAGCACTCTGACCGTGAATGTATTCGGAGATGAACTGGATCAGCTGAAGCCAGTCGCGGATGAGATTGCCTCAATCGTACAGGCTGACACCACTAATTTCAAAGACGCAGAAACAAGTCTCAAGGAAGCTTACGATCAATATACGATTGTAGCGGATCAACAGAAGCTTAGCTCCCTTGGACTTACAGCCGGACAAATTGCGATGAAGCTGAGTCCAGCAGGCACACGTCCAGTGCTCACAGAAGTAGAATTGGACGGCAAGAACTACAAAGTCTATATCGAAACAGATAAAGAAACGTATAAGAGCATTAAAGAAATGGAAGAGGCTACTTTGACTTCCCCACTAGGCATCTCCGTGCCAATCGGGCAAGTCGCTAAAATTGAAAATGGCTCCTCCCCTGACTCGATTACTCGTATGGACGGTAAAATGAAGGTAGATGTTACTGCCGAAATTATTTCGAGTGACGTGAATAGCGCTTCGAACAGCGTGAAAGAAAAAATAGACGCTATGGAATTGCCTGATGGTGTAACTGTTTCCTTCGGCGGTGTAACCGAGCAGATCAATGATACGTTTGGTCAATTAGGAATTGCTATGGCGGCTGCTATTGCCATCGTATACTTCGTGCTTGTGGTTACATTTGGCGGTGGATTAGCACCATTCGCTATCCTGTTCTCACTTCCTTTCACAGTGATCGGGGTACTCGTTGCCCTTCTGATCGCTGGGGAAACCTTAAACGTGTCCTCGCTCATGGGTGCGCTGATGTTGATTGGTATCGTAGTAACGAATGCGATTGTCCTTATCGACCGCGTTATTCATAAGGAAAAAGAAGGCCTCACTACGCGTCAAGCCTTGCTTGAAGCAGGTGGCACACGTTTACGTCCAATCCTGATGACTGCACTTGCAACGATTGGTGCATTGCTGCCATTGGTTACTGGACTTGAAAACAGTGCTGGAATTATCTCTAAGGGGCTCGGTGTGACCGTAATCGGTGGTTTGGTCAGTTCCACGCTGCTGACACTTGTAGTAGTACCAGTCGTGTATGAATTCCTGATGAAATTCCGCAGCAAAAAGGTAATTGATTAGAACTATGATGTGAACAAGTAAATAGGCTCAAACGAGAGGCTGTCTCCAAAGTAGTGAATTCTACTTATGAGGCAGCTTCTTTTTTTTTAGTAAAAGGCTGCACAGCGGATTCTTGCCTTAGCCAATAGACTGTGTGCTGTGCCAATTGTTCAACGCCATTAGGTTGGGTGGTGAGTAGGGAGAGTTGAGCGGTGAAAAATACGTGATGAGTGATAGCTGATGTGCAGTGGGCGCTGGATGATATACAATGTGCGGTGAACCATGTGCGATTTATGGTGGGCGTTTGCGATATGCGGTATACGGCGGGTGATCTGCGTTGGTCGTTTGGACGGCGTACATTTGTGTTTACTACGTTCTGTGTTTGGGCGATGTGCGGAGTGGATCTTAAACTAATTAGGGAAAAACTCCCTGATAATAAGGGGGATTTCTTTAATTACCGCCGAATCAGCTATACTTTAGGGAGGTTTTCCCTCATTTTTAGTCTGATGACCAGAAACTCTTGAATTTCAGGGAGAAATTCCCCAATTAGTCTGTCGGTGCTTCAGTTGGGCAACAAGACTGCGCTTCGATTGGTACTTCAATTAATGCTTCGGTTGGTGCTTCAGCCTCTACTTCTATCGGAGTTTAATTAGATCATCACTAGGATGCTTCACACGGTACTTCTATTTGCTACAGAGCTTCTATTAAAGCTTCATATCTACTTGAATAGCACGCAAAAGCCCGACCTATCAATTAGGCCGGGCTTTCTAATATTAAATGCTTGTAGCTGCACTGCTCTCCAGTGAAGCTCTCCAGGAACGAAGCATTTGCAGATCAAGTGGCAGAAATTCCTCAAGCATATGTGAGAGGCCTAGATATAGCGGACTATCCGTTGCTGCATTCAGTTTCTGACAGAACTGCGGTGTCCATTGCAGTAGATGCTTTTCCAAAAAGGACTCCTGAATATCAAGCAGCTCCATAGCACTTCTTATTGAAAAGCTATTGTAAAGCATACGCTCATGCATGACTGCCATAAATTCGAGCTCAATAGCAATATGATCATCGGCTTCACCATTACACTTATTGAATACAATTCCAGCGGAGGTGTACACATCCGCAAGCACGTTACAGAAATCCTCCGAGCGTCCTAAAATCGCTGCTTCGCGCAATTTAAAAGAACTAACGGACTGTTCTTGCATAAGCCGTTTATATTCTTTGCTCTCTTTCTCGCATATCATTGGCAGCTTGTTCGGTTCCTGACTCAAATAGCGCTTCAGCTCCCGACCGCCTTCCGTCATCTCAGCCGCTACACTCATCTGGCGATTGCGGCTCCATTGAGCCACTAGAGAGAGTGATGGTTTTCTACCCAAAAAATCCACTAAAAGCTGATATATTAATCCCCGACTTTCCAACCAACGGCTAAAAGCCTCCGGAACGGTGAGCGATGGAACAGTATGTGTACTCATTTTGCAAATCCTCCTCAATGGTTTCCCGGTCACTCTCCGTCACATTACCGACGTGCGGTTTCCGGTATCCTATCTGTTTTCGCAAAAGTGAACGTTAAAACTAATCCGCACCTAGATTATATCGGATATTAAAAGCGCTTTCCGTGAGCATTCTATGTCTAAAAACTTTATTTGTCGTACTTTTGTCACACTTTCCGTTGTTCAATATGCGTTATCTTCTTATCTAGTTTGTCCAGTTTTATGTAATGAAACCCTGTCGTCCAGAACTTTGCTCATTGACGTGAATCCAAGCGATCTTTAAAATTCTAAACAAGTATAAACATCTTCGCGTTCTGTCCTATTAGGGACGTTATGCGTGTATACGAGAAAGTATAAGAGCAATTTATCAGCCAGATTTAAAGGAAGGGAGCAACGCCATGGAGCCGCTGACGGACCCTTTTGGACGTTTACATGATTACATCCGCATTTCGGTTACCGACCGCTGCAACCTGCGTTGCATCTATTGTATGCCAGCGGAAGGGATGCAATTCCAACCGCAGGACGAGATTCTGAGTTACGAGGAAATTACCTCAGTCGTTAAGTCGCTAGCCCCTCTTGGATTACGTAAAGTACGACTAACTGGTGGAGAACCTCTTGTCCGCAAAGATCTGGAAAAGCTTGTTGCTATGATATCTGCGATCCCAGGTATAGAAGATATTTCGCTGACTACAAATGGTTTAATGCTTCCAGCCAAAGCAGCACAGCTAAAAGAAGCCGGTCTGTCACGGGTAAACATCAGCCTAGACTCCTTACGGCAGGATCGATTTTCTATGATTACTCGTGGCGGCGAAGTCGCCAAGGTATTAAAGGGGATCGAGGCCGCACAAGCCGCCGGACTTCAACCGATAAAGCTTAACGTTGTATTGATGAAAGGAATTAATGACGACGAAATCAAAGACTTCATCTCCCTTACGCTGGAGAGTCCTCTAAATGTACGCTTTATAGAATACATGCCGATTGGCAGTGCTACTGATGCTTGGCGCCAAACTTATCTGCCTCTGGAAAGGGTTGTAGAAGCTTGTACTGAGGCTGGTTGGGAAACGGAAGCGGCAGAAATGCCCTCCGGGAATGGCCCTTCCCAGAATCGGCGGGTTGTCGGAGCCCCTGGTACATTCGGCCTGATTCATCCGGTGAGCGAGCACTTCTGCGATAATTGCAACCGCCTGAGACTTACCGCAGATGGGCACATCAAAGCTTGCCTGTATTGGGCAGATGAATACAATGTCCGCCCTTTGATAAGCGATCCTGTTGCTGTGCAGGCCTTATTCCGGAAAGCGCTGGGCAACAAACCCCATAATCATGAAATGGCCTTAGCTCTGGAGAAAAAAGCACAGAGCCACACGCCGACAGCTCGGCGCATGTCTCAAATTGGTGGATAAACGTCCATCCCGGTATTATAGTTCCTCTTTTAATTGCATAAATACAAAAAACGCCGCTTTCCCACTGAACGATCTGGGAAAGCGGCGTTGTGCTTAAAGCTTAGCGATGAGCTATTCAATCACTATTAGAGAGATAGAGCTTCGAGCAGCTTAGAAATAGTCGCCGCCGCCTCGGCTCTTGTAGCCTTATTCTCAGGACGGAAGGTATTGTCTTCGAATCCACCCAGAATACCGGCTTCAGCTGTTTTTCACATACAGCAAGTTTATTTCATTCGTACTGGCAAGCTCACCTTGAACGCTGTCCCATCCCCCGGGCGACTATTTGCAGTTACCTTACCTTCATGCAGCTCAACGATTTTTTTAACCAATGACAGACCTAGTCCACTACCGCCACCACTTGCGGTTCTAGCTTTATCTGCCTTATAGAAACGCTCGAAGATCCGAGGCAGATCTTCCTCCGAGATGCCAATCCCACTATCTTGAATCTCCACCTCTACCTGCTCATCCACCATGCGAAGGCTAATATGGATGCAACCGTTCTGCGGAGTAAACTTGATACTGTTATGCAGCAGATTAGTCCAAACCTGACTCATTAAATCTTTTACAGCAGATACATTCACTTCTTCCAGTTCAGCCTCTACCTCTATTTTTTTCTCCAACCACTGTGGTTCAGAAGCCAGAATCGTATCTCTAAGCTGCTTATCCAGGCGGTAAATCTGATTTTCAAACGGAAAATTGCCCGATTCAAGCGCGGACAGCTTCAATAAATTATCACTAAGCCCAGATACACGGGTACTCTCAGCCACTATAATATTAAGGTAGTGCCTCCTGCTCTTCACACTCAGAGTTTCATCCTGCAGTGCAAGAGCAAACCCCCGAATAGAGGTTAGCGGAGATTGAATTTCATGCGATACATTAGAGATAAAATCCTGACGCATGGTCTCCATCTGGCTCAGTTCGCTGGCCATTACGTTGATACTCTCTACAATCTCACCGAAATCACCGTAGTCCTTTGTATTATCAAGTACCACATTGAAATCACCCTTAGCAATCCGCCCTAAACCTTCGATAATTGATTTATAAAAAACACGTTCCCAGCCCCGGAATAACTTGGAGGTTACCAATGCCATCAAAAACAAAATCACAATTCCGACCATCACGCCGATTAACTGGGTCAAATACTCCGAAGAGGGGCGTCCAACCCTGCCATATATCCAGTTCATCAAGAAATAAGCTGCACTCCAGCTAATCCCAACACCACCGAAGTAAATAAAAGTCATCCCAATCCGCTTAAGAAGCTCCTTAAACCGGTTCATGCCTCTGCCTCCAGCCGATAGCCTAATCCGCGGATGGTACGAATAACAAACCCGTATTTATCAGGAGCGAACCGTTCGCGCAAACGGTTGATATGCACATCGAGCGTCCGCTCATTCCCTTCAAAATCATAACCCCATATCTCTTCGATTAGCCTGTCTCTAGTCAATGTCTGCCCCGGATAGCTGCCCAGCTTAAATAACAGCTCAAATTCCTTAAGCGGCAAAGTGACTTCTCCATACGCTGAGGATACCTCGTAGGTTTTACGATTCATTCGCAGCCGGCCAATCCCCACACTTTGTGCAGCAGAGATTTGGTAACGTTTGAGCAGCGCCTTTACTCGCGCAATAAGCACCACTGGCTCAAAGGGTTTGACGAGATAGTCATCACTTCCCAGCTCAAAGCCCTTCACAATTTGTGAGGTCTCTCCCTTAGCCGTCAGCATCAATATCGGAAAATCATAGGTTTGGCGCATCTTCCGGCACAGCTCCCAGCCATCCAAATTGGGCATCATCACATCAATAATGGCTAAGTCTATGTTATGGCTCTCCAGAATCTGAAGAGCCTCCAGTCCATCAGAAGCTCCATAGATGTCATCCATCCCCTCAGCTCTCAGAAATACTTCTACCAATTCGCGGATGTGCGGATCGTCGTCCGCTACTAGTATTTTTGTCATGTATCACTGGAGCCTCCTCTTTATTGTCTTGAATCTCAAGGTTATTCATCTGCAGCTGCTGGGTGGCAAATTCACGATATAGCTCATGGTTTTCCAGCAGTTCTTCATGTCTTCCCATCCCGGTAATCTGGCCCTTTTCCATAAAAATAATCTGCTCAGCATTTACAACAGTAGCCAAACGGTGCGCAATTACAATCGTAGTCCGGCCCTTCATCAAATTGGACAGTGCCTTCTGCACTACGGCCTCTGATTGGCTATCCAGACTGGAGGTCGCCTCATCAAGCATAAGAATCTTTGGATTCCGCAGCAGCGCTCTAGCAATAGCAATCCGTTGCCGCTGTCCACCCGAGAGCTTCACACCTCTCTCACCAACATCCGTATTATATCCTTCAGGAAGCTCATCGATAAAGCCATCTGCATAAGCCATTGCTGCTGCTGCGCGCATCTCCTCCATGCTAACGTCTCGATCCAATCCATAGGTTAAATTCTCAGCAATCGTACCTGCCAACAATGGGCTTTCCTGTGAGACGTACCCGATCAGTTTCCGCCATGAGCGTAATGAGAAGGTTGACACTGGTTTATCGCCTAACTTAACCATACCTTTCTGAGGCTCATAGAATCGTTCGAGCAGTGAAAATAATGTAGTCTTGCCTCCCCCGCTCGGTCCAACAATAGCCGTCACCTGACCCGGAAGCATCCGGAAGCTTACATCGGTTAGCACATTCTCACCATTTTTATATCCAAAGCTTAGATCTTCTACCGAGATAGGACCCTCTGCACCGTTCGCCTCTTCCTGGCCCTCATATACCTCCTCTTCTGCTGCCAGAGTTTCAATAATGCGCTCTGATGCCCCTTTAGCTTTCTGAATCTGTGTAAAGAACGTGGTCAATTGAGTAAGCGGCATAATAATCTGAATAAGATACAGGATAAAGGCTACCAGCTCTCCAGCTGTCAAAGCACCGGAAGATACCTGCATTCCGCCATAACCGATAATGACCACAAGTAACATCATAAAGACAAAAGAGACAAGTGGACTGATCATAGCGCTGATTTTGCCTTCACGAATGCCAAAGGAGAGCAGGTTCATAATTCCGGTTTTGCCTGCTTCGTACTCTTTTTTCTCTGCACCCGAGGATTTCACCAGACGGATCTCTGACAATACACCACTAAGTGTGGCGGTAAAAGAAGCTGTTTCGTCCTGCATGCCTTTGGAGATTTTGTACATCTGCCGTCCAAGCGGCACCAAAATCAACGCAGATAGTGGAAGAACGGTGAACAGAACAAGCGTCATCTTCCAGTTTAAAAATAACAGCACAGCAATGGAGCCCACAATGGAAATCACTCCGGTAAATAAGCTGGCCAGATGTTCAGAGATCAGCGTTTTGATGATCCCTGTATCATTCGTCATCCGGCTGACGCTTTCTCCTGTCCGATTATCATTGTAATAAGCTACTGGCAACACTAAAAATTTACGCCATAACCGGTCACGAAGACCTGCAACCATCTTCTGGCCTACATAATTCAGCAGATAGATAGAGATTCCCCCGGCGATCGTCTGCGCGATAAAAGCACCCGCTATGCCTGCAATTTGCAGCTTGCTGACAGAAGCCAAAGAAAAGCCATCCACCAGATTTTTGGTGAACATAGGGATCACCAGACTAACCAATGTCGAGATCATGCTTAGTGCAATGGCTATTGCCAATAAGCCGTATGAAGGCTTGGTTTCTTTTAATAATGTGAGGAATGGCTTCAGCGCCGTTTTCCCCTTAGCTTCGGATTTTTTCATGCAAAAACTCCCCTTTTCTTGGTGAATCTGCGAGAAGAATGTATCATCTCTGTTTCGCTTAACCCTATCCTAGCCCTGAATTGTAAACTGAAGTTAAACCCATTGATTCTCTTTTATACAAACGTAGATAGGGTAATCCTCAGGTATATTCCTAGTAAGGAAGAGCAAACGCCTAACATTTCTGCCACCTGCAAACTTGTTATATGCGTTTTTTGTCACTTAGCGGATCAAATTTAAATAAACGTTAAAAAAATGTAAAAAAGTAAAAAAGGAAGTTTGTATCCCTTTTCAACACGTGTTACAGTGATAGAAGGGCCTAATATTGGTCAGTATATCCATGCAAGACATCTAGTGGGAAAGGAGTGACGCATTTGCGGAAAGGCGTTAACTATCCATCTTCTTTCACGTCTTTAAAATGGTTCAATTTTTTTGTATACGGAACCATGGTCCTCTTCTCCAGCTTCTTTCAACTATACCTGCTGGATGTAGGGATGAACAAATTAGAGATCGGTGCCGTATTTTCTATGGGTGCGCTAGTATCCATCTTTGCAAATCCATTCTGGGCAATCTGGACTGACCGATACCAGAATATCCGGAGAATCGTTTTGCTTATGTTAATCGGAACGTTAGTGTTATCCCAGCTTATGTTTCGGGCAAATACATATGAGATGATCTACATCTCCATTCTTTTGTTCTATTTCTTCCAAGGACCGTTATTTGCTCAGAGCAATACGATGATTCTCAGCTATATTGACGGAACTAACTATCGCTTCCGTTCTTTTCGGCTTTGGGGTTCATTGGGGTGGGCACTAATTGCAATTGCCGCCGGATTGGTCCTTGATTGGGCTGGTGTATCTATCTTGTCCTATCTGTTTGCAGGCTTACTATGTGCATCAATGTTATCCATTCTTGCATTACCGAAACTTAACCATACCATTGGCATGGCTCCTATGCCGTATAGAGGCTTCAGCAAACTAATTTATAATCCCTTTTTCTTGTGTTTCATATTGTTTGGTATCCTAGTTTCCATACCGAACACCATGAACACTACATTCATGTCTTTGTATATTACGGACCTAGGCGGCTCCAAGGGAATGATTGGTCTCGCAGTATTCCTCTCCTCTATTTTGGAAGTGGGTGTATTTGTTCTCTGCGACCGATTCCTTAAACGTAAAATATCTGTTCTGCTCGGCTGGCTTGCGCTGGTTAGCGCTTTATTCGTACTACGATGGTGGTTCATGGCGGACGCGACTACAGCCCTCCAAGTAGTGCTCATTCAAATTTTACACTGCATAACATTTGGTGGTTTCTTCTATGTAGGCACTCAACTGACCATGCTTCTTATTCCAAGACCTTACCGTGCTTCAGGACAAGCGCTCTACACACTGACTTGGAGCGGTATAGCCGGTATTGTTGGAGGAGTTCTCGGCGGATGGATGTATCAAAATCTAGGGGCACAGAGCATGTATCAAGCGGGTGTCTTCTTGACACTGTTTGGAACGCTAGGCTTTACTTTCATGTGGCTCTTTGTAAACCGTGGAGGCTACCGGCCCCCTACAGAGGATGAGGAAGAACTCTCTCACATCGAAATATTATAAGCGAAAACATAAAAAACAGGCACAAACGTACCTAAACGGGACGTTTGTGCCTGTTTTATTATAAAGAACCTGAACGAATCAAGTGTTAGCCTTGTTTTGGAGGCTGAAATGAACTCTTCAGTGAAACGATAAGATTGAATACGAGATGCCCAGGCGCCGAGTATTTGCTATCTACATTAAAATAGCCATGACGGAAGAACTGGAATTTATCCTGAGCCACACTGTCCTTAAGCGCGGGTTCCACAAAACCTTGTAAGATTTCAATGGATTTAGGATTAAGCTGATCCAAGAAGCTAGGCTCCGCTTTCTCTACCGTGGAATCCAGACCTTCAACTTCTGCAGCTTCATCTACTTCTTCAGCAGAAATCAGTGGCTCGTATAAACGGAATTCTGCAGGCACAGCTTGACTAGCTTCTACCCAGTGCAGAGTACCTTTTACCTTACGGCCTGTAAATCCACTGCCACTCTTTGTTTCCGGATCATACGTACAATGCAGTTCAACAACCTCGCCATTCTCATCTTTAATGACTTCATTACATTTGATGAAATAAGCATGCTTCAGGCGTACTTCATTGCCGGGGAACAAGCGGAAATATTTATTGGGCGGATTCTCCATAAAGTCGTCGCGCTCAACATAAATCTCACGAGAGAACGGAATTTGGCGTACACCCATTTCTTCATTCTCTGTATTATTCTCCGCTTCAAGCCATTCTGTTTGGCCTTCCGGATAATTGGTGATAACAACCTTAAGCGGACGAAGTATAGCCATGGTGCGAGGCACAGTTAACTTAAGGTCTTCCCGGATAAAGTGCTCCAGCATTTGCAGGTCCACTAGACCCTGACTCTTGGAGATCCCTGCTTCGTACACGAATTTACGAATCGCTTCCGGCGTATATCCTCTGCGGCGCAGGCCGGAGATCGTTGGCATCCGCGGATCGTCCCAGCCATCCACATGTTTTTCGTCTACCAGCAGCTTCAGCTTACGTTTACTAGTCATGGTTTGAGCGAGATTCAGACGGCCGAATTCATATTGATGCGGAACAGAAGGCATCTCACATTCCGCTACGACCCAATCATAAAATGGGCGTTGATCTTCAAACTCAAGCGAACAAAGGGAGTGAGTTACTCCTTCAATGGCGTCCTCAAGTGGATGAGCGAACGTGTACATCGGGTAGATGCACCATTTATCCCCTGTATTATGGTGATGCGCATGAGTAATCCGATAGATGACAGGATCACGCAGATTAATATTTGGTGATGCCATATCGATCTTGGCACGAAGAACCTTCTCACCATCTTTGAATTCCCCTGCCCGCATACGGCGGAACAGATCCAAATTCTCTTCGATGCTGCGCTCACGATGTGGACTGTTCTGTCCTGGCTCTGTCAGCGTTCCCCGCAATTGGCGAATTTCATCCGCGCTGAGGTCATCTACATAAGCTTTGCCTTTAGTAATTAATAATTCGGCACGTTTGTACATTTCCTCAAAATAATCCGATGCAAAACGCAGCTCTTCCCATTCATAGCCCAGCCACTTTACATCTTCCTGAATGGAGTTCACATATTCCGTATCTTCTTTGGCAGGATTCGTGTCGTCAAATCTTAGGTTAGTCTTGCCACCGAACTCGTCCGCCAGTGTAAAGTTAATCCAAATCGCCTTGGCATGTCCGATATGTAAGTAACCGTTCGGCTCCGGCGGAAAGCGTGTGACAACTTCTTTTACTTTACCCGTACGGAGGTCTTCGGTAATAACATTTTTAATAAAATTGGAGGGGGTAGTACGGTTCTCCACAGCTATCAACCTTTCGTTCTGTAGTGTTACACTACTTCTTGTATAAACATGTTTCCTACTAATATACCCGTTAACTGTAGATTGTTCAATAAAAGGGGGCACATGGCCTGGATCAATTTTTAGCATCTTTAGACCTTTTGACTTCTCTGCGAGCGATAGAGTAGCATGATAATCATAAGAAAAAATCCATAATCATACATAAGGCCTTGTGCCGAAAGGAGGCAACCACTTGTTTAATTATGTCATCGACGAAGAGCTTATCTTAAAGCCACTCATGCCTGAGCATGCTAGGCACATATTCGCGTTAGTGGAGCGCTCGCGGGAACGACTTAGGCAATGGCTTCCTTGGGTTGATGCCGTTACGGAACAGGATCACACCCTTAATTTCATTAAAAATGCTATAAAACAAGGCACCGACAATGGCGCCTTCACTGCTGGACTTTGGGTCCGCGGCGAGCTCGCTGGCGTCATTGGGTATCACCAGATTGACTGGCATAACCGTTCCGTAGGGATTGGTTATTGGCTTGGTGATGGATATGAAGGCAAAGGTTATATGACCAGTGCCTGCCGAGTTCTAGTAGACTACGCCCTGCTTGAAATGGAGCTGCAGCGGGTAGAAATTCGCTGCGCAACCGCCAACGTAACTAGCCGGGCAATTCCTGAACGGCTTGGTTTTGTGCTCGAAGGTGTGATCAGACAGGCAGAAAAGCTGCCCGATGGCTACGTGAATCACGCCGTATATGGTTTATTGCGTAGTGAGTGGCAGCTGCTCGGCTAAGTTACAAGCAAAGCAAAGTTAAACAAACACGCAAGCAAAAAAAAACCTGGCTGGCATACGCCTCCAGGTTTTTTATTGAGCAGACCAAGATTAGATCTCTGGCATACCCAGTTGTTTTCGAAACTTGTTCCGTACTACGGCTGAGAGAGCTTCCAGCTCCACAAGCTCTGCCAGAGCAGCCTTCTCTTGCAGCCCAACCTGCATTAAATACAGTACATGCGCCACGGACGCATTGCTGTCTCCGTTTTCTTTTTTGACAATTGCATCACCGGTTGAAATCTTTCCTTCACGAAGTACACGCAAGTAAAATCCGCTATACCTTGTATCCAGAACTTGAGCCGGTAGATCTGCGGGTCCATGCTTTTGTGAGATTTTGAAGCAAGGGTATCGTGGTTGGCTAACCTGAAGCAAAGTGGTTCCTATTTCATATACATCGCCAATACATACCTCTGTCTCCAGCAGACCTGTGATGGTGATATTTTCTCCAAAAGCCGAGTACTCCAGTTTCTTTCCCAGCTGCTGTTCCCAATAAGGATAGTGCTCAATGGGATAGGCGCATACCGCCTTGTCAGGACCTCCATGATGTTTAAGATCTGCCTGGCCATCTCCAACAAATCCATTGGTATGTAGCTGAACTGGTCCTTCTACAGGTGTTTTATAAATTCCGGTCTCCAAAGGTTTTCCCCGATAATCCACCGTCACCGGCCGACCGACATTAAGCGAGATGATCTCCATATTCATTTCCTCCTGTCAGCATGCAGCTCATAAATATCTCATCTACATAACGGCCGCCAAGATAAAACTCCTCCCGCAGACGCCCCTCTTCCACAAAACCGCATTCCCGGTAAAAAGAAATCGCTGATTCATTGCAGGATAATACACGCAGGCGAAGCTTACGAATAGCATGCGCCGCAGCATGTCCCTTAATGGCTTCCATGAGCTGCCGGCCGATGCCTAAACGTTGATAGTTCGGATGAACAGCAATATTAACCTCGCACACATGCCGGTTGCTCTCCATTCTACTAGGGCAGCCAAACCCGACATATCCACATAGCTTGTCATCTTGCAGCGCGACGAGCTGTGAGCCCGGGGGAGCATTCAGTAAGAAATCTTCTTGTGAGCGCCACAACATAGGTCCCGGGCTAGTGTCCTCTGTCCAAATCAGATGGTCCAGATCAATCAGTTCTCGCACGTCTTTAATCTCTGAGGGTCTAATAGTTAACCTTGCCTTGTTGATTTGTTTCATAAGATGTACACCCCTTGCCTTGCACCTCTATAGAATTCACAGCAGATGTTGGAATCCACTGTGTATAGTTATCCTACGGACCGCTCTAACGAATGGCCTTTACGATTGACTAAAGCATGGATGACGAAAAACCCTACCGACAGCAGCGCCATCGCACAGGCCAGCCAGGCTGTTGGTGCCAAACCACCGCTATCATACAGTCTGCCCATGAAGTAAGGGCCAATGACTCTCCCGACTGCACCAATCCCTCCGCTTAGTCCCAAATAAAACGGTGCGCTGCGCCCCGCATGATCCGAGATAAAGGATGGCATCGCTGGAGAAATCAGCATTTCTCCCAGTGTAGCAAGCACCATCCCAAGCACTAAGCCAGGATAATTAGGCATCCACAAAAGAAACGCATAGCCACCCAAATAAAACAGGGCACTTGCAGTCATTTGCGCCGTTGAGGTAGACGCGAACCAGCGCTTAATCATTGTTACCAATGGCTGAGCTGCAAAAATCAAAATACCGTTCAGTGTCCAGAGAAAACCATAAGTTTTCTTAGGCCAGCCCTCTGAAATAATGAACGGAGATACCCCTGTATTCCAGATAGAGTTACCGAGAAGCAGGAACAAAGAACCGATCCCCATATAAAGATAAATACGAGTATGCCCCATTAGCTTCCACGTGGATTGTTTCTCTGGTTCATTCTTCTGATGCCCCATTACCTCATGCGCAGGTTCTCCACCGATTTTCTTCAGATATATAAAAAAGAAACCCGCAAATACCGCCGAGGTTACACCATTCATTACAAAGCTTAGCATATAGGAAATATCGGCCAAAAAACCACTTAATGCCGTCCCCAGTGCTACACCAATATTATTGGCGACATAAATAACATTAAACAGCTCACCACGCTGCTTCGTGAAACGAAAGCCGATAAATGCCTGAATGGCAGGTAATGATAAGGAATTAAATAATCCCACTAGTCCCATTGCAACCATAAATAACGTCCAGTTGTTACTAGCTGCCGGCAAGGTGAACAGTGCCAAAGCATTCATGGCGAGCGCTCCGACAATCAGCCGGTTCACGCCTACCTTATGATAGAGTGAGCCCCCGAGTAGTTGACCCACGATCCCACCAACCGATTGAATAAGAATCACCAGTCCAGCATCTGACATGCTGCGTCCAAGCTCATCAAATACATACATCGTAACGAGCGGCCACATCAGCGCACTACCTGTTGCGTTAATTAGGCTGGCAATGAGAAATATTTTCACTTCTTTTGGATATGCCTGTAAAAACTTCATAAGTAGTGTACATCCCCTGTTATATATGTGTCATTAATTCATCCAGTATCATCCCAAAACAGGGCTATGAGCAAGCATACACATTGACGTTTTATCGTGATAAAGTGCGCATGAAATCTAGAGGATAAAACGCACATATCGCATGAAATATTCCGTCTCCCTTGGGGTTCACGTCCGCAGTCCTCCCTAGTTCTAATATCTATTCTTATTTTAAAGCCGTGGCTGTCGTCCGTAAAGCAAACTAAACAAGAAGAAACTGATTCGCTTTTAGAAAGACGGGGTAATAGAGCCTAGAAACACTCCCCCTTCAAAATTCGCCGTGATCCGATTTCGTTCCCCCGAGCGCGGATATATCACGGCGGATTTTTTTTGTGTCTACATAACAAAAAGCACCCCTAAAACATTAACGCCACCAATAAGGCAGACCTTGAATGTTCTATGGAGTGCTCTATAAGACGAGCTTAAGCGTGTTTCTTGACACTGCTGCCGGACATGCTATCTACGGATTGAATAGCCGTAGGTGCTTTACGCAAGTATGCCATCCAATAGGCAGCTGCGACAAATATTGCCCCACCCGTTAGATTGCCGAGCCAGACGGGAACAAAGTTAGTGAAGTATTGCCCCCATGAATAATAACCTTCAAAAATAGCTGCTGGAATTAGGAACATGTTAGCTACAACGTGCTGGAATCCGATCGCAACAAAGGCCATCGTTGGAAACCAAATACCAAGGATTTTGCCGCTGAAGTTATCTGCTCCATAGGAGAGCCATACGGCCAGCGCAACGAGCCAGTTACAGCCGATACCCGAAACAAATGCCGGAAAGAATTCTGCATCGATTTTATGACCAGCCATATCCACCAATTTTTCTAAATACACACCCTCTGAAGTTAAACCCACCACATGACCGAAGAAATAAGCTACAAATAATGCCCCTGCCAGATTACTAATCGTAATGAGCAAAAGATTCTTCACAACTTCCCAGAAAGAAATCTTCTTAGCCATAAAAGCGAGCGGCACGGCCATCATATTCCCTGTCAGCAGTTCTCCACCTGCAAGGAGTACCATGATCAGCCCAACGGGGAAGACTGCGGCTCCGATAAAGTTAGCAATGGAACCCCATTCCTGTGGTGCGCCAGCAATGACGCGAATATCTAATAAAAACCCGAGCGCAATAAACGCTCCTCCCAAAAAGCCCAGAATAAGTACGGTACTTAGCGGATTATGAGCTTTTTTTATGCCGTTCTCTACAGTTACTTCGGCAATTTGCTGCGGTTTGCTATAAGCCATGGTTCCTATCCCCTTCATCTATTTACTTCAAATTTGTTCCTTTATGACCATTGTAGCGTGTCGTAAAACACATTAACGTGATAATTATCACTTTGAGAAAACTAAGTGAAAGTTTTCACTGACATGTCAAATTTACTGCGACCTGTGCACAAATAGAAGTTTGTGTATGACCGGCTAAGCCAGCATATCTTGTTTCGTTGGATTACATTTGAGCGTACGCAGCAGCTATCGGACTCAATTGACTCTAATCGTAACTTTCGAGCACATTTGGCCCACAACCGGACATCGGACTCAGATGACCCTATTCGTAGCTTTCGAGCACATTTGGCCCACAACCGGACATCGGACTCAGATGACCCTATTCGTAGCTTTCGAGCACATTTGGCTTGCTATCGGACCCCATTGTCGCTATTGGCACGAAAAACACTCTATTTGTACCTCATTCTATGTAATAGCTGCATTGGAGTCCGAAACCAGACTCAAAAAGTGATTAATTGCTAAATAGCGGCTTCTGAGTCCGAAAGCTTCTGCGGAGGGTGAAAACTCAGCACAATCGGACTCAGTTGACCCTATTCGTAGCTTTCGAGCACATTTGGCTTGCTATCGGACCCCATTGTCGCTATTGGCACGAAAAACACACTAGTTGCACCTCATTCTATGTAATAGCTGCACTGGAGCCCGAAACCACGCTCAAACGGCGATTATTTGCTTATTAGCGGCTTCTGAGTCCGAAAGCTTCTGCGGGGGGCGATGACTCAGCATGATCGGACTCAGTTGACCCTATTCGTAGCTTTCGAGCACATTTGGCTTGCTATCGGACCCCATTGTCGCTATTGGCACGAAAAACACACTAGTTGCACCTCATTCTATGTAATAGCTGCACTGGAGCCCGAAACCACGCTCAAACGGCGATTATTTGCTTATTAGCGGCTTCTGAGTCCGAAAGCTTCTGCGGGGGGCGATGACTCAGCATGATCGGACTCAGTTGACCTTATACAGAGCTCCTGAGTCCGAAAGCTTCTGCAGAAGGTGATGACTCAGCACGATCGGACACAGTTGACCCTAGTCGTAACTTTCGAGCACATTTGGCTCGCTACCATCACCGAAGCCATTGGATTGCACCTACCCATGCAGCTAATCATTCTGCACCTAACAAAAAAAAGCAGTGACCCTCCTGTTACAGGAGGATCGCTGCTTCTCAAGCTTTATAAGGTTGTCTTTTTCGTCGATAAATCACTCAGAAACAATCTTTTCTTTTTAAACCGTTACAGCCTCTTTGCTTGGTACTGTTGTCGGCAGCGCTTGAAGACCTACTGTATTCAGAAAGTTCCAAGGTTTGTTGTAATGCGGTTGGAAGAAGAAGTCGATAAAGGCTAGTTGGTCAATTGTCATTTGATTTTGAATACATACAGACACTGTGTTGATCGATTGCGTCAGATCCATCTTGGACATAATTTGAGCCCCGAGAATACGGCGTGTGGCGCGATCAAACACTACTTTTAACTGAACCTGCTCAAAGGTGGGCATAAATTCTGGACGGTAGTTATCAATAATCATGGCGGTTTCTACGTCCATTCCTTCAGCCTTAGCTCCTTCTTCAGTAAGCCCTGTTGCAGCGATATTGTCTTCATAAATCTTAATGCCCGAAGTCCCTTGTGTACCCATATAAGGAATGGTCTCTGTTACCAAGTTGCGCGCAACTAAGGTTCCCATCCGAACGGCATTGGTTGCCAGTGGGATATAGGCGTGTTTGCCTGTAGGGTTGTAGTGAATTGCACAGCTGTCGCCAGCGGCATATACATCCGGGCAGCTAGTCTGCATATAGTTATTGACTACAATGGCACCATTAGGCAGCATATCGACTTGACCTTTTAAGAGTTCAGTATTAGGACGGAAACCAATGCAGAGAATGACCAGATCTGTCTCATGCTCCCCTTTGCTTGTAATAACCTTTGTTACCTTACCGTCTTTGCCTGCAAAAGAGCTAACCTTCTCATTCAGTGCCAATTTAATCCCATGATCCTGAAAAGATTGTTCGATCGGTGCAGTAAATTCTTGATCCAGGTATTTACTCAGAATGCGATCTTCACCATCAATTAGTGTAACTTGCTTGCCATTCATTTGAAAAGCTTCCACCAGTTCTACGCCGATATATCCAGCGCCGACGACGGTGATTTTATTTGCTTGTTTAGCTTTTTCTATAATAGTGTTGGAATGATCATAGTTCTTGGAAAGTAAAATCCCCTCGAGTTCAAATCCTTCAAGCTTCGGTACAATCGGCCATGAACCTGTAGTCATAATCAGCTTATCGTAGGTATCAGCGAACTCGTGGCCTGTCTCCAGATTGCGTACACGCAATGTTTTGGACTTCGTATCCACTGCAGTTACTTCATGACGCATATTGGTCTTTACGCCAAGCTCTGCAAGCTTTTCTGGTGAAGAATAGAATAGCCCCTCTGGGTCTTTTACCACTCCACCTACATACAAGGCAATCCCACAGGATAAGAAGGAAATATTATCATTACGCTCATATACAGTAATCTCGGCATCCGGGTAAAGTTGAGCAGTATTCACAATTGCGGCGGTTCCGGCATGGGTACATCCAATGACAGCTACTTTCATTATTTCTTCCTCCTTCAAATGGACAAACGGGTTATATATTTGACTTGCATGACCGATCAATGATGGAATCTGATCAACAATGGGTTAGTTGTGATTTATTTCACTTTATAAACTGATTATATTGTGATATTTATCACATTACAAGTCTTTTTTACCTATATCCTCATATTGTTCACAATTTTAAGTTTTTTTCCGCCACTGCTGCCGAATGCGACTCCGTTAGCTTTGCCACGTGGGAGGTACATTATGATCCGCATTTGCAGGAATCCAAAGGAAGCATAAAAAAAGGCCTCCCCTCTAATACCAACAAGGAGAAGCCTTTGATTAAAACACTTTTACACCAAACCGTGAATCTCTCCGTCCTCATCCATCCATAGCCCCTCAGCGGCTGGCTTAGCTGGCAGACCTGGCATCGTAACGATATTGCCTGTAATAACTACCGCAAAACCTGCACCAAGCGAAAGGGTAATATCTCGGACACCAATCGTAAAGCCTTCCGGTGCTCCGAGGAGTCTAGGCTGGTCGGAGAAGGAATAAGGCGTCTTCGCCAAACATACTTGAAGATCATTTAGCCCAAGCCGCTCGATAACCGCCAGACTCCGCTTAGCCGCCGGGGAAAAGTTCACTTCTGCCCCGCGGTAGATCTCACGGACAATTTTGTTGATTTTGGATGAAATGTCGAGATCCTTCTCATACAGAGGAGCAAACTGGCTCGGGCCACTATTGTCCAAGAGCTTGTTCAGTTCAGAAGCCAGCTCCTGTCCACCTGCACTACCTTCCGCCCATACTTTTGAGATCGCGGCTGGCACGTTTAAATTGCGGCAGGCCTCCAATACATCATTAATCTCGCCCTCACTGTCCCCTTCAAAATGATTTATGGCAACTAAAACAGGGACTCCAAATTTACCGAGATTCTCTACATGACGTTCTAAGTTCACCAATCCCGCGCGAAGCGCCGTCCGATTCTCGGTTAGAAGCTCACCTTTAGGCACACCACCGTTATATTTTAAGGACTTAACAGTTACGACAAGAACAGCAGCAGAAGGGTTTAACCCGGCCTGTTGGCATTTGATATCCATGAATTTCTCTGCACCAAGATCCGCTCCGAAGCCTGCTTCGGTGACCACAACATCTCCCAGCTTAAGGGCATAACGAGTGCCAATAACACTGCTGCAGCCATGAGCGATATTCGCAAACGGCCCCCCGTGTACAATAACAGGCGTACCTTCCAGAGTCTGTACCAAGTTTGGCTTAACTGCTTCCTTAAGCAGCGCTGTCATCGCTTCAACGGCCCCGATTTGCTCGGCTGTTACCGGTTGTCCCTCTTGGTCATATCCAATCAGAATACGGTTTAAACGCTTCTTGAGATCAATAAGGTTATCGCATAAGCATAACACAGCCATAATCTCAGAAGCCGTTGTAATCTGAAAGCCACTTTCCCGTACCGCTCCATTTCCGTCCCCGAGCCCAGTCACAATACTGCGCAGGCTGCGGTCGTTCATATCCATGACACGTTTCCAAACGATACGCTGCGGATCCAGTCTTAGCTCATTGCCTTGGAAGATATGATTGTCAATCATTGCGGACAATAAATTATGCGCAGAAGTTACCGCATGAATGTCACCGGTAAAGTGCAAATTAATTTCATCAGCCGGAACAATCTGCGACTTCCCGCCGCCTGTTGCGCCGCCCTTCATCCCTAAGCAAGGTCCAAGCGAGGGCTCACGTAAAGCAGCCACGGTCTTCACTCCTGCTGCATTCATTGCCTGCGCCAACCCGATGGTTGTTAAGGTCTTACCCTCTCCAGCAGGGGTCGGATTCACCGCAGTGACCAGAACCAGCTTGCCATCTGGCTTGTTTTTCATATCCTCCCATAAGGAAGGTGAGAGTTTGCTTTTATATTTGCCGTATAGTTCCAGATGCTGCTCGTCGATTCCTGCTTGTGCTGCTACCTCTGTAATTAACTTCATGCTTGTATAAAACCCTCCTGCCGTTATTATCCTGCTGTACTCCGCTTTTTTATGCATGTTCGCACAGTTGCTATATTCTCTTCAAAGGATACATCGTCTTTTTAAAGCGTCAAGTATAATTTATCACAATAAAAATTCAAGACAATCTCCATTAATCCTTTAAAAAAAGAAAATCCCCGCGAGCATCGGTCGAAACCGAGTCGAGGGGATACTTGGAGGATCACTCTGCAACTGACCCCATTATGGATCTACAGTAGTGACTCAATATGTTGTTTCATCGTTTCCGGCGATTCTTTGGGCTCCACACGAGCCACTACATTGCCGCTGCGATCAATTAGAAATTTCGTAAAATTCCAGCTAATGTCGCTGCTGTCCCCAGCACCAGGCTGCTGCTCCTTCAAATAATTGAAAAGCGGGCTGGCATCCGGTCCATTAACATCAACTTTGGCGAATACCGGAAAGGTAACTCCATAATTAATCTGACAGAATTCCTCAGCCTCTTCACTCGTACCTGGCTCCTGGCCCGCAAACTGGTTGCAGGGGAATCCTAATACTACAAGTCCTTGATCGCTATACTGTTCGTATAGTTTCTGAAGATCTCCATACTGTGGCGTAAGTCCGCACTTACTAGCCGTATTAGCAATCAGCAGCACCTTACCTTCATACTCCGCAAACGACACTTCTTTACCCGAAGGTGTAACGCCGGCAAAATTGTAGATCGACATCTTTATTCCCCTTCTTTCCTTTTACTTAGACTACACTACGTATCTTACCCGAACTGTAAGGGAATGCAACTTCTGAACTCTTTTTATAGCCATAGAAAAAGCAGCCCTACAAATTTCATAGGACTGCTCTCTGCGTCTGTGTTATTTCGATACCGGAATTGCGTCATAATATTCTTCCAACGTAATATCCTTCTCATTGATATAGGCAGCAATGTCCTTACCTACATAACGGATATGCCAAGGCTCGTACTTATATCCGGTAATGTCTTGCTTACCTTCAGGATATCTGATGATAAAACCATATTCCCCTACATGCTTGGCCAACCACTCGGCTTCCTTCGTCCCACCAAAACAGCTCTCAGCGGCACACTTGCCGTCACTTCCCGAGACATCAATAGCCAGCCCGGTCTGATGCTCGCTATAGCCAGGGACTGCACTGTAGGTACGGGCTTTTTCTTCCCCATCTCTCTCCACATAACGGTTATACAAAGTCGTCTGGGTTGCCTGTGAGCGGTAGGCAGAAACGCCTGCTAAATAAATTCCGTCTTCCTCTGCACCTGCGAACATCTTCTCCAAGGCTTTAGCGGCTTCGCTGCGCATCATACGCTTTTCGATTTTCTCTTTGAAGGTAAACCGGACATCAGGATAGACAAGATCCGTTGGTTTATAATTATCAGGCAAACCATACTGCTTATTTACCATCACTGTAATACTATCAGGCTCTGCAGATATAGGATCTGGAACACTACCTGCATTATCACCGCCTGATTCAGGCGGACTAGAGGGTTCTGATGGATCTGGTGTATCCGATGGATCAGCTACTGCCGGGTCTGTAATCCCCCCTCCATCACTTTCCCCCGTATCCCCAGGCTCACCTTGAAGATTATCCCCCACATTTATATTTGAACCGTTACTCTCCGAAGCAGAAGGAGACGTGTACTTTCCTATTCCCCAACCGACAGCAATAACGACAATTAACAAGATTATAATTTTAAATTTTTTTGACATCTGTAAGTTCTTCCTCCTCGAAGCCGAACATTCTATTTATCTATTAGACAGGCTTTCCTTCATAAATGTTTCACTAAGAACCTATTTTTAATATAAAAATCAATATGTTCCACGCTATAAAATAAAGGTTACCATAGGTCATTAGCTTCAGCGCTAACTACCCTATGGTAACAAGTTTTATCTATAAAACTCTACTAACTTTATCTGGAAGTGCCGCGACCGCCGCTTTTAAAGCCACCGGATCCATTGCTACGGCCACCGCGTGAAGATCCGCCGCCGCTGTTGCGGCCGCCTTTGCCAGCAGCGCCACCCTTGGCACCAGCGTATCCGCCTTTGCTGCCTTTACCACCTTTGCCGCCTCTAGACGGGCCTGCACCGTAGCCGCTGCCTAAGCCGCCACGTGGAGTGCCTCCAGTGTAGGCACCGCCGTCCGCACCTCTAGCTACGTTCTCACTGTAGCCAGTGCTTGGTCCGCCCTTCCGGTTCGCACCGCGCGAACCAGCGCTAGGCGTTGCCGCGTTACCGCTGGCAGACGCTTCGCCTCGGGAGGCGAAGGCGCCATAGCCGCCGCCTACTCGCACTACGCCGGCAGCCTTGCCGCCGCCCTTAGGAGCAGCAGCGTCATAGCCGCTGCCGCCACGCTTGCCCGCCGCCGCATCGGAACGACCGCGGCGACCTTCTGCAGGCGCGCCCCAGCCGCCTGCTTCTTTACCGCGGCCACGGCCACCTTGCCGCGCTCCGCCTTCGCCGCGCGGAGCTCCGCCGCGGCCAGAGCCGCCGGTCTTCGGCCCGCGGCCCGTGCGCGCTGCCTCAGCGCCGCCGCTTTGGCGACCGCCGTGGCGTCCGCCGCCTTGCACAGGGATGAATTCGCCAACGCCGAATTCATCCTTCTCGTAACGACGGCGATCCAGCCGCTGCGAGATGCCATGCTCGATCAAATCCAGACCCTCTTGATCACGTGGAGATACGAAAGTTATTGCAAGCCCTTTGCCTCCAGCACGGCCAGTTCGGCCGATCCGGTGAATATAGCTATCCACATCAAGCGGCATATCATAGTTAAAGATGTGAGTAATACCTTCAACATCCAGACCCCGAGCTGCTACGTCTGTCGCTACAAGCAGCTGCAGCTTCGCATCACGGAATCTTTTCATCACGCCTTCACGTTTACCTTGGGACAAATCACCGTGCAGCTCGTCACATTCATAACCGGCTGCTTGCAGCGCTTCGTTCAAATTGGATACCCGTCGTTTCGTCCGGCAGAAAATAATAGCCAAGTAAGGACGATCCCGTTCAATGAGGGATTTGAGCGCTTCTTCTTTATTACGGTCCGAGCATTCCACTACTTGCTGTTTGATATTATCCAGCGGAATCGGAGAACCACTCTTAATGATGATATCCAGTGGCTCTTTCATGTAATTAGCAGCGAGACGTTTAATCGGATCAGGCATTGTCGCGGAGAACAACATAGTCTGACGACGATAAGGGACAGCCGTAATGATGGTCTCAACATCCTCCAAGAAGCCCATATGCAGCATTTGATCGGCTTCGTCCAGAACGAGCATTTTTACGCCGCTAAGATCCAGCGTCTCCCGGCGCATATGATCCAAAAGTCTGCCCGGTGTACCGATGATAAGATGTCTGCCGCCTTCCAGCTTGCGCAGTTGCTTCTCTACATCCTGGCCTCCGTAAACTGCCAATATTTTGATATCCGTGTGACGCGCCAGCTTGCGTGCCTCTTCTGTAATTTGCAAAGCCAGCTCACGTGTTGGAGCCATAATTAGCGCCTGAGGGTAAGCCCGCTCTGTATGGATCTTGTCCATAATTGGCAGCAAAAAGGCCAAGGTCTTCCCTGTACCTGTCTTCGCTCTAGCTATTACGTCCAAGCCCTGCACCAATGGCGGAATGGCTTCCTGTTGCACTGGCGTAGGCTTAACAATGCCTTGACTTTGAAGCAATGTACACAGTAATTCTGAAACTCCTAAATCTTTAAATCCCGGCAAATTCTCCACCTCACTATTTTCTCGGTTTAATTTGATTACATCTCTTTCTTAACTTCCGTCTTCAAAAGCCCTGTATGAGGCAGCCTGCATAGGCTGTCCTGTTCTGGGGCATATGCTTCAGATTCAGCTATATTCAAACAAAAGCGGAAGAACACCGTCACCGGCATCCTTCCGTCCCATGTATCCCTTGACCCGTTAAAAGAGTGCGGTCAAAGTTCGGTTTCTGGGCAGCAGCGATCCACCGGACGTTAAGACGGCACTCCATTTGCGTTCCATTCCACTTTATACAATAGAAGTAAAGTTAAGCTTAGAAAGTTATCTTTTATATTGTACTTGATAGAAAGGCATTTGTGTGAAACTGCTGAAGAATAATTATTCAAATCCCTTAAGCTAGAACCTTCCCGATTTAAAAATCGCATAGATCAGCCACAAGAACATCAGAAGTGCCACTACGCTGCCAACCTCCACTGTAGGGAAATTCCATAACACTGAAGGCTGTCCACGCATCGCAGTACCAATAATGAGTCCTGTCATGATGATGCTAAACGCGAGCATCACAATACTGAATGCTAAACGGTTACCTACCCGGTCCAGCTTACGCTCCAGATTCTGCATCTCAGGTGCCACAATCTCCACCTTTATCTTTCCCTTACTGATCAGCGCGGATAACTGCTTAGCCTGCCCAGGAAGCTCCAGCAGACTCTCTGTTAAGTCGGCTACGCCTCCCAGGAACTTACGCTGCAATCGACTGCCGCTAAAGCGCTGCTTCACAAGTTCCCGCCCAAAGGGTTCCGCCATCTCCAAAATACTGATGGTTGGATCTAAGTTGCTGATGACTCCCTCCAGCGTGAGCATTGTCTTCCCTAACATCGTCAAATCCGGCGGCAGCACTAGACGGTGTTTTCGCGCTATGCCGAACAGATCATTCAGGGCTTTGCCTATACTCATTTTGCTAAATGGAACATCATAATATTCATCCCGCAGCCGATCCATATCATCATGCAGCGCACTTCGATCAGCATCCTCAGGAATGACTCCAAGACGCAAAATTGCCCGGACCATCGCATCCGTATTTTTGCGCATCAGAGCGATAATAAGTGCAGACAGCTGCTCCTTCATCTCCTCATTCAGCCGACCCATCATGCCAAAATCAATCAAAGCCAGCTTTCCATCACCCATCCGTATAACATTGCCCGGATGAGGATCAGCATGGAAAAAACCATGAATGAAGATTTGTCTAAGCATCATCTCCACAAGTTGCTGAGCAATGGCTTTAAGCTTAACGCCTTTACTCAGCAACTCATCGCGACGACTCAGCGTTGTCCCTACCACATATTCCATCGTCAGCACTCGTGTTGACGTATAGTCCCAATAGATATCCGGGATGTACACTCCCTCATAATCCATCTGCTGATCGATTTTCTCTGCATTACGCCCCTCTTGGCTGTAATCTAGCTCGCCAAGCAGCGATTTCGAGAACTCCTCTACCATACGGCACAGCTGATATTGCCTCGCCCAAGCGAGCCGCTTTTCAGCAAGCGTGCTTAAATCTTTGAGGATTTCCAAATCCCTGCTCATCGTTCGCAGAATACCAGGACGTTGAACTTTAACAGCTACGACTTGTCCACTGTGGAGCACAGCCCTATGCACCTGACCGATGGATGCCGCAGCAAGTGGCGTATCCTCAAAAGAATTAAAGATTTCATCCATATGCTGGTCCAGTTCCTGCTCAATGATCGCGCGCACGCGGTCGACAGGAAAAGGAGGCACATTATCCTGTAGTTTTACCAATTCCTGAATAATAGAATCAGGCAGCAGATCTGAACGGGTACTGGCGAGTTGTCCCAGCTTAATAAAGGTTGGACCCAAATCCTCCAGCACCAGCCGAATCCGCTCCCCGAGCGTAAGGCTTGCGTGTGCTTCCTGCGTTACAAGACGACGTGGAAGGGATAGTAAGTGATAGAGCCCCAGCTCTTCCACCATATAGCCAAAACCATGGCGCATAAGCGCCATGGCAATTGCCCGGTAACGTCCGGCATGTCTAATGCGTACAGCCATTTAGTCCGAACGCGTTTCCGCCGATGTTCCCTCTAGATGGGAAATTCCCTCTAGCTCGGCCAACCGGCGCTCCAATACTGCAATTCGCCCTTCCAGCTCGGCAATATCGTTTTGTACAGGCACATTCATTTCCTTCAGCACGCGTTGTACTTGCTCTTGTACAGCAGATTTGAACATGCCTCGTTCTTCCTCACCACGTTCAATTAGCCGATCGACGAGAGCCCTAGATTCCGAAGGAGCAAGCTCCCCGCGTTTCACTAGTTCTTCAACAACCTTCTCTACTTTTTCCTTACTGACAATGGTGAGGCCCACTCCTAAAGAGATCGCTTTTTTAAACAAATCACTCATGGCACTTTCCTCCCAAAGATTCCGTTTCATTACATAACGGAGTTTATGATTAAAGTATACCCCACTGTGTACGTATTTCAAAAAAAACACAACATTGCTTAGTTAGTGACCGGAATACGGGCAGCCCAAGTAGCCGCCTGTAGAATTAGTTTACGTAGTGCCGGATGACGGAAGGAGGGTTCATGATGACCAGGCATAAGGAATACTACTCGTCCTAAACCATAGCTATGGCACCATGCAGCTGGAATCCATTGCCCCTCAGATTCATATTGAAGTAGAATAGTCCGTTCTGTGAACGGGTCAAATTCAAAATGATAGGGCTCCTCATCCAATTGGAAATCTTCCACACCTTCGGTGATGTCATGCTCTAGCACTTTGAAGTTCAGGGGTTCGTAAGCTGTGTGTCCGTTAAATCGACCCCCGATTAGCTGTGCAAGCTCGTTACGTTTCGTCAGCGAAGCTCCCGTATGAAGAACAATGAGTCCGCCTCCTCCACTTACATAGCTAAGCAAACCAGCCGTTTGTTGAGGGGAGACTGTTTCGTTCCACAATTCATTGTAAGCAATACATAGGTCATAACTTGCTAAATGCTCAATGCGCATTAATTTTTTATTTTCTGAACATTGCACGGTTAATAAATCATTTAAGATCTCACTAATTTGTTGGTCCACTCCTTGAAGTGGATGAAACCGGGGATGGGTGTAATCACCAAGTAATAGACATTTTCTCTTGTCCATGGGATCCTCCTCCTTATTCGTTGTTATTATTCGTCACATGTTGCCTATATTCTAAGGAAAACTGCCGCGAATGTCCATGCAGATGGCAGGTATATTGCTCTTTGGGCTTATTTTTCCGGGTAAAAAAGCATCCCCGGCCATGATAACAGGCGGGAATGCTTCTGTGCGAAAACGTCATTCGTGTAAAGCTGACGCAACTTGTGACTTAGCGATTCGCCGCCACATATTTGCCTAGCTCTACAATCATGCTTCCCATCCGTTCATGCTCAGGCATAATGATACGCTGTACGCCCTCTTCTTTAAGCGCCTCAGAGGTAATCCGTCCTACAGAAACAGCAAGCACTTTATCCTCGAAAGACTTCAGCATTTCTTCCAGCTTTCCCTGTTCCCGGGCAAATTGACAGAGGAAACGAAACTGTGGTGCACTTGTAAAAGCCACGGCATCAATTTTGCCTGATATGATTTCTAGAAGCAATCTTTCCAGTTCGCCCGGCTCAGGTGGGGTATGGCGATACGGCAGCACTTGGCGGGTAGTAGCCCCAACCTCCTGCAGCCATGCAAGCATATGAGGAGCTGGATCGCCGTGCAGCTGAAGAACGACTTCTTTCCCCTGCAAATTCAGGGATTGAAGCCCACGAATCAATCCGATTGTACTTCCGTCGTCGTCACGAACCTCCGGCGTAAGTCCTCTTTTTTTCAAAGCATTCACTGTCTTATAACCCCGTGCGGCAATAATAGAACCAGAAAGTACTTCTAAGAAACGTTCTTCGATCCCCATTCGCTCAGCCATATCGAAGAGAGCATCAAGTCCCATCCCTGTAGTCAGGATCGCCAAGTAGGGAGGCTGATTGATCCATGCATTCAAACCTTCCTGCAAGGCCTCGTCATCAAGAAATACAGTCCCTTGAGCAGGCCGGCCTACTGCCGTCCCCCCCATATTCTGAACCAGCTTGGCCATTTCTTCCGATTTGCGCGGACCCGCCAAGGCGACAGTGATCCCTTTTAATTGCTCTGCCATTTCCTATTATCTCTCCTCTCTCCATTGCCTAACCTAACATTATTGTTTATCAGTATACTTGCAAAGGAGTTCAAAAGGGAAGATAAAAAGCACGGTTCTCCTATCAGAAATCATTCTTATTACCAGAAGCGTTTATCTTAAAGCGGCTCGCCAGCTTCTGCAGTTCTTCTGCAAGACGGCTAAGGTCGGTAGACGAGGATGCCATCTCCTCTACAGAAGCAAGCTGCTCTTGTGCGGCAGTTGCGATAGTTTCCGTATTCACAGCCGCCTCTTCCGATATGCCGCGAATTTCCCCAATAGCCTTCTCCATATCATTAGATTCCACCAATAAAGTCTGCACAACCCCACCCATGGCTTCAATCTTCTCCGCGGCACTCTTTACTGCTCTTCGGATACGGGAGAAAGAACGTCCGGAAGTATCCACAGCCTCAATACCTTCGGATACGCGCTGTCTGGTGTCTTCCATCGTATGAGTTACCAGCAGCATTTCACTATTAATAGCGGTAATCTGTTCGGCAATCAAATGTGCGGATCTCTCTGATTCCTCTGCCAGCTTACGCACCTCGGCAGCAACCACCGCAAATCCACGCCCTTGTTCCCCGGCTCTGGCTGCCTCAATGGAAGCATTGAGGGCCAGCAGGTTGGTCTGGCGGGCAATCCCGGTGATGACACCAACAATGCCCTCAATTTGACTGGTTCTTTCATTCAGCTTGTCAATTACACTGCCCAGCTCTCCGACCGTTTCATGGATACCATTGATTTTGTCCACCACGCTGATAACCGAATCATTGCCTTCTGATGCTGAGAGTGAAGTCTTGTCCATCATTGTGGATACTTGCTCCATATATGTGGAAATCTGCTCGACCTCGCTAGCTGTAGCGGCAGTGCTCTCCATTCCTTTTCGTACACTAACCACCTGTCGCTCCGTCCCTGCCGCTACGTCCTGAATCGCTATGGTCACCTGCTCAATCGTTTGGGCAGTCTGATCCGCACTAGCCGTCAGTTCTTCCGCTGAGGAGGAGACATTGCTTGTCATCTCCTGCACGCCAATGATCATCTCGCGCAAGCTGATAACCATTAATTGAAAATTCTCTGCCAGCAGCCCTATTTCATCTTTACGGAAAACACCCATGTCTTCCGACAGATCACCTTTGGCTATCACCGCAGTTGCTTTCCGCAGCCGGAAAAGCGGTCTCAAAATCGATTGAATATTAAAATAGATCACAACCAGCGCAACCAGAACGGAAACTACAATAACAAGCAGAGCTGTATCGCGGATTCCACTAGTTGCTGAGTTAACCTCGTCAATGCTGATCGTACCTCCGATTCTCCAACCCGTCAGTTCATTGACCATAAAGGTCATCTTTTTGGACGTATCCTTGAAGACATAATCGAAGACCCCTTGTTCTTTATCGAACATTTTCTTAACAAAATCATCAGACGATTCCTGCCCGATAGCTTCTGTAGGATGAACTAGAAACTTCTTGCTGTTATCAACGATGAGGATATAACCTTCCTTGCCTACCTTAATTGAGGTCAGCTCTGCTAATGTAGACAGGTTAAGATTCATTGTGATCACCCCATCACCGCCCTTAAGAACCGTCGATATCGCAATCGCGGTTTCCTTATTTACGGTTTGAAAAGCCGGAGAAATCACTGCCCCTTTTCCTTGCTTCAGAGAATTAATATAGGCGCTTTCCTGCCTTGGATCATAACCCTCTGGCAGCTTAGCATCTAAAGCATGAATAGCCTTGCCACTGCTTGTACCCACATAAATGTCCAGTACATCGGGATGCAGCGCTACATATTCCTTCAATCTGGCTTTTACAGCAGAGGAAGTTCCCCCAGATCCCTCACTGTTGATCCCCTCAGATGAAAACTCCGCGGCAAAATAAGAAATCGCATCTATTTTGGATTGAATATTAGAGTTAATGATTTCATTTACGGCCAACACACTTTCGGTAGCATTGTTCACCAGTTGATCTTCCACTTCCTGGCTGGCAGCTTGATAGGTTCGCCAGCCTATTATAATACTGGGCAGCAGCAGTATTATTAGGTATGTAAGAATTAACTTGGTACGGATAGTCATACCCGCATTTTTTTTCATAGACGTCATCATCTCTCTCTCATCTGAGTCTTAGGCAAGGATACATTTACCAGACTTAATATATAATTTAAAATCTGTTTTAGGAACCGATTTTCCTCCTATCTTTCTTTGTTTTTCTCATTTTTTTTGAGAATTGTCATATAAATGCAACAAAAAAGGCCGCCTCAATGAAAGCGGTCTCTCCGGATATACATATTATTACCGCAGCACAGGCTCCGGCACCTCTATCCTAATTATTCTTTTTGTTCTTACAGTTTGGGCAGACGCCCCCGAATACTACATGAGCATGACCAATGGTATAACCGGTATCCTTGGCCACTGTATTCATCCATTCACGCGGAACTTGATTCATAACCTCATCCACTGCTCCACAAACTTCACAAATGATATGCTGGTGATCATCCATACGTGCGTCATATCTGCTGGCAGCTTCACCAAGCTTAAGCTCACGAATCATTTGTTTATCTGAAAGATAACGCAGAGAGTTATATACCGTACCGTATGCTAAGCTATGTCCCTGCTCTACTAGCCGATTCATTACTTCCGCAGCAGTAGGATGGTCATGTGAATTAAGGACGATATCGTAAACGGCTTGACGTTGGGAGGTCAAATTTAGACTTTTCATTCCTATCATCCTCTAACTTATTTTTAGATCAAGTATAAATCTTGTGAATGGGAACGTCAATCCCATTTTTATCCACATGTTACTTTACAAGCTACCTAATCATTCCTGAATATTTAATGTTTACATCAGCCTTCACTTGGAAATCAAGTTTAGAATAGAGCTCCTTCCACACTTTCATTTCCGTATCGTTATTAAAATGCCTTGCTCCATAATGCAGCCCCCAACCCAAGGGATCTAAGCCACTGGCTTGTATTTTGGTCAGCAATGCTAAGATATCCGCTTCCAATTCCTTTTCCCCGGCTTCCTGGATCTTCTTCAACATGTGATGTGTCACCAGATCTGGGCTACTACTCTCTTCGAGAATACCTTTTATCTTAATATGATAACGAATAGTAGCTTTCCCATGCTCTGGTGTTACAATTTTATAGTGCGAGGATGACCTCTCTGTGTAATATTGAAACATAATTCCCTCGGAATGGGCGGGTAAGTTAGTCCGCAGATTCGGGCGTGACAGCAGATTATATAGCCGGGTCTCATTTGGCGTAAGAACCATTTTGATTTTCTCATTATTCAGCAGAGCAATTTTATCAATTAAAAACTCCTTATCCCCTTTGGCCTCAATAATCGGCAGGATTGGATCAATCCCCTCCTCAAAGATATTTCTCATCAGCTGAAAGGAATACACACTAGAAATAAATGGAGACTCTGTGCCTTGTCCACTCATAGCCAGAATAAGAGAATTCGATGGGATCCGCTCCGATTCGGGTCTTACCTTCAGCACTTGAAGTGCTTCCGGACGCCCTATTGCAAAATTGACAATAAGCTGGATATCTCTACGTCGCACAGCCCAATCCATAACATGGAGAATATCTTCACGGGCAACCCCTTCCCCCAAAACAATTGATTTACAATGGGAGTAATCAAGTTCCTTTTCCACTCTGGATTTCATTCTACGAAGGGCTTCCGAAATGCTTGGAGACTCCTCAGTCAAGATTTGCATCTTCTCATCAATCTTAGTAACATCCCCCTGAGGGATGGCAAGTTTCAAGCTAATCTTAAAATTCCCTGCTTCTGTACCTTGGTCAACGCCGATCGCTAACACGAAAATCCGCAAATCAATCTCCTTGAAGTCACAACCGGGAAGAAGAAGGAGCAAGGTAATTCCAATTCCAGCAAGTACTCTTCTCATAGCTTCCCCCTCCTAGCTTTGCGATAACAATAAAACAACAGAGCGATGATGAACATCTCACCAAACCAGCGAATTTGCAGAAACCAGGCACCAAACATATTAAGTTGATACTGATCCTGCCCCATTAAGGACAGAACCATCGCACTAAACAAGCCTAGGATCCCCCACTCTTTCCAGCGCTCTGCTTTTGGGGACTGTTTTTTTGCAGATGAAAGAGCACCTTTAAAAAGCTCTAAACCTCCATGCCAATGAACGATTACACTCACCAGAGATAAACTTAAATAGGCAAAATAAAAAATAAACAGCATCCGTTCAATAATAAAGGATTCCATCCGAATACTGTCGGCCGTCGAGAACCATGTATACACATGCCTATCAATAGCAACGGTTCCGAAATAGCCGATGGGAACTAAAAAAGTCAAGAGTAATACGAAAAGACCCTCCACCCCTAAAATCCAGACATGCTTCAGCTTCAGCCCATGAAATACCCGATTAAATATGGCCAGGTTTAAGTAACCGCTAAACGAAAAGGTAGCCGCCGCAAGGCTCATTAGGTCCGGCTTATGCCAGAAGTATGTAGTGACCTGCAGAACAGAATCCCAATTAAAGTCCGGATTGGTCAATGCTTTTACGAGGCCATAAATAATTAAAGGTAAGGATACGCTGAGAATGATTTCAAGCCCATACAAGAGTGATAGAGAATCGAAGCGACAGCAGATGCAGACCAAGACTAAAAAACTGATCACAACCGTATAAGGACTCGAATCCGGACTGATAAACCGCAGCGTAATATCTACAAAAGAAAGCAATGTAACTCCCCCGGCCACACACCATAAGCCAGCAAAAAGGACCAGTAAGATTCTGGATAACTTCTTAGGAAGCAAAGAGTCAAATATTTCCGGGAACCCCTTGCCGGGGAATTTAGCAATCAGTACAGTAAATATATAGACAAACAAAGTGCCCAAAATCGTTCCGATTAGTATGGACATCAAAGCGCCACCAAAACGTCTGTCTATTAGTTCCCTTGGAACAAAATTAATGATGTTGATCAGGCTGTTCATCAGAAAAAGACAGTAGAAATAACGGCTTTTGGCCATCAATGCTCTCCACCCTTCTTCTTGCCGAGATTATCGAGAAAAAACAATCTGAAATAAGGTTGTCCGAAGGTACGCTGTTTGCATAAATACATTGCGAATCCCACGACACAGACTACTACCCCAACCAATCCTAAAAAAGCTGCAGCAATTAGAAAAATATACTTCAGCACTCGTATGGACAAGCTCATCATATTCAGCGGAATTAGAAAATTAGATATCGCAACAGCAGAAACCAATATGATCATGATATTTCCTACAAGTCCTGCTGCCGTCGCTGCCTGCCCCAAGATAAGCCCCCCTACCGTCGTGGCCGTTGGACCAATTGCCTTGGGGAGCCGTAAGCTCGCCTCAGTCAGAAACTCCATCATCATGAGCATTAAAAGCACTTCCACAAAAGAAGGATAAGGCACAGTCGCACGACTGCCCGCAATAAGCAAGGCAATCTGCACACGAATAATCTCTGGGTTATACGAGGTGAGTGTTACATAGAGCGCAGGCAGCCACAACGTCATGCACACACCGATAATCCGAAGCAGCTTTAGGAATCGCCCCACGATAGGAAATTGTATTTTATCATCCATGGATGTAAAGAAATCATTAAAAATAGAAGGCAGCACTATCGCATAACCGGTTGTATCCAGCACTATCGCTACTTTTCCTTCAGACAAATTAAACACCACTCTATCCGGTCTTTCGGTGATGATGGACTTAGGGAGTATTCTTAATTTGTCACTGCTTATAAACTTCTCAAGCTCTCCTGTAGCCTGCAAAATATCAACCTTTAGCGTTCCCATCTTCTCCCTTAATTCTTTTAAAACGTTATGGTCAACACGACTGTCATCGTATAAAATAGCTATCTTTGTTTTAGAGACATCGCCGATGACCATGGTCTCCATTTTGAGATTAGTCGATTGATAACGCCGCCGAATCATGTTCAAATTAATCGCTATATCCTCTGTCAGTGCATCTGACGGCCCCTGTGAAATACTCTCGGCAGACGTTTCACTAACACCGCTGCTCTCCGTACTCATAGCATCGAAGAAATATATCATATCTTTTATACCCAGAAGCACATAACCACTGAGCAAAAGGTCGATCGCCTTCTCTCTCGTAGTCGCCTCTTCAGTGCCCGGATAAGTCATAATGTAATCCTGATAAGCGCTAATACTCTCCATTTCATAAAACGGCGCAATCACGTGGCGGCTGAGTGTCTGCGCATCTGTAACACTTTTGATATATAGCAGGTTGATTTGCCCAAAAGGGGCAACGCTTGTTTTATCGATTAAATCCGCGAACCCGTTCAGCTGATCTTTGATCCATTCCAGAGAAATATTGTCCTTATCCTGTTGAACTGACATGGAACATCATCCCTCCTATTTATCCTTTACGTCCCAGTTTCCACCTTATTTTGGCACTGTTTCTCTGAATTCATGCACAGCACGATGGAATGGGTAGTTTCTTTTCACAGGACTGTGGTAATAAATGAGATGAAGATTGTAAAGATGGAGGGATAATAGATGGACCCAAACCGTAAAATAACGCAAAGTCTTCCACAATTTCCGGAATCATTATGGAGAGATACCACGGATTTACCGGCTTTTCCAAAGCTGGCTGAAGATATTTCTACAGATGTGGCAGTGGTAGGCGGTGGAATTACAGGCATTACAACAGCCTATCTCCTCAGCAACGCAGGCTACAAAGTCACGCTCTTAGAAGCCGGAGAAATTCTGAGTGGCACTACGGGTTTTACCAGTGCAAAAATCTCAGCACAGCACGGGTTAATCTATCATCATTTGATAAAGCATTTTGGGCAGGAGCAAGCCCGGCTCTATTATCGCTCGAACAGCGAGGCTATGAATTGGATCCAGAATACGGCTGAGGAACTTGAAGTATCCTGCGGCATGAAACATGAGGCGGCTTTTCTGTACGCGGATGCTGAAGATCATAAAACGCTTAAACAACTGGAGGAAGAGTATAAAGCCTATGAACAATTGGGTCTGCCCGGAGAATGGCTAGATAACGTCTCTATCCCTCTGATGGCGAGTGGTGCCATTAAATTACCAGAACAAGCCCGCTTTCACCCGCTGCAATATCTGAAGGGGCTACTGAAGGTCATTCAGGATAAAGGTGGCGTAATCTATGAGCATACGATGATGGCGGATAAGGTGGAGAAGAACGATAAGCTTACGCTTTTTACTGAAAAGGACGAGCATCGGATCACCTGCCGCTACGCCGTTTCAGCTTCTCATTTCCCATTCTACGATGGAGGAGCACTATATTTCTCGCGGCTGCATGCTGAACGTTCCTACTGTCTGGCGATCCAGCCTGAAACGGATTTTGAGGGTGGAATGTATCTAAGTGCAAGCGAACCCACCCGTTCTCTTCGTGCAGTAGAGTGGGAAGGCAGGAATCTGGTCATTGTCGGGGGAGACAACCATAAGACAGGCCAGGGCATCTGTACGATAGGACATTATGAGAATTTGGAGCTTTTCGCAGGAAATCTGCTCGGCATCAAAACAATCCCTTACCGCTGGGCAGCACAGGATTTAATCACCCTAGACAGAGTGCCCTACATCGGTAAAATTTCTGACAACGAAGAGATTTATATCGCCACAGGTTTTGGAAAATGGGGCATGACAAGCGGTACGCTGGCCGCACAGATCATCTCGGATCAGATTCAGCGCAAAGATAATCCATATACCGAACTGTATGATCCGTCCCGCTTCAAAGCTGGCACCAGCCTAAAAAACTTCATCGTGCAAAATGCCAATGTGGCAAAAGAGCTCGTGGCGGGCAAAGTGGAAATCGTCCATAAAAAGACAACTGATTTGGAAGCTGACGAAGGAGCCGTTGTGTTCCATGATGGCAAACGTGTGGGAGCTTATAAGGATACAGAAGGTAAACTTCATCTGGTGGATAGAACCTGTACCCATATGGGCTGTGAATGCGAATGGAACAACGGGGATCGTTCTTGGGATTGCCCTTGCCATGGTTCCCGCTTCTCTTACGATGGCGAGGTTTTAGAGGGCCCAGCTTCGGTACCGCTGACGAAACTCCATGAATAATACCTTTTCATGAAAAGGCAGTTCGGCTTCATGAAAATTTGCAGACCATTTTCTAAGGGGCGATTGTAATTGCCCTACAGCATTCAGGTATAATAAGACTTGAATGAAGCAGCTGCTTCAAAAAAGTTTGAAGGAGAGTGACGATAGAGATGGATTTGAGAGGAAAGAGTGTTGTAATTACTGGTGCAGGCAAAGGGATCGGAAAAGCCTTGGCTATGGCACTGGCTAAGGAAGGTGCTAATTTAGGCCTGATCTCCAGAACTTCAGGTGATCTCGAAGCGTTAAAATCAGCCTTAACGGAAGTATATGACGTTAAAGTCAGCATTGCCGTGGCCGATATCGCCGTACGCGAAGAAGCTGAACGTGCTGTTGCTTCCCTGCAAAATGAGCTTGGAGCATTTGATGCATTAATCAACAATGCCGGGATCGCAAAATTCGGCACTTTAGTAGAAATGGACCCTGCTGACTGGGAGCGCCACATCCAAGTTAATCTTTACGGTACTTATTACGTAACTCGTGCTGCACTGCCTGCGATGATTGAGAAAAATGGCGGAAATATCATCAATATTTCATCCACAGCCGGAGAACGCGGCTTCGCGACAGGCTCTGCTTATTGCGCGTCCAAGTTCGCTCTCATGGGCATGACCGAAGCCCTCGCACAAGAAGTGCGCAAACACAATATTCGCGTCGTAGCCTTGACTCCAAGCACCGTCAACACTGGCCTAGCTTCCAATGCTGGACTTAAAATCGGTGACGAAGACCGCATGATGCAACCTGAAGATGTTGCTGAATTGGCACTGACAGCTTTGAAGCTGCCGGATCGCGTCTTCCTAAAAACAGCAGGACTATGGACCACCAATCCGCAATAAAATCGCGCTGGACGCGGGGGAGTCGGGTGATCTGGGGTGATTGCACTTTGTGCAATAGAATCGCTCTAGACGAGGGTGAGGCCTTGGGTGATTGCACTTTGTGCGGGATAACGCTTCAGGATTGCTCTGCTCCGTTTTCTAATTGCACTTTGTGCAATTGAATCCCTCTAGTTGAGGGCGAAACCTTGGGTGATTGCACTTTGTGCAATCAGTTTAGTGGCTCCCCTCCTTTTTAGGCGATTTGGGCTTGATTCTATTGTACAGAATGCAACAGACTGCCTTATTCAGATAACATTCAGTCCATTCTGTTGCACATTCTGCAATGCAACTTCATTTGGGGGCTTTATTAGGGAACTGGGACTGGAATTAGGTGCTAGCTGTAATGGTGGTTTTGAGTAAAAACTTTGGAGTTGGGTTGGCACTTTGGCTAAGAGTAACATTACGGTTGAGGTGGCACTTTACTTGCGGTAGTTACTTTAACGTGCAGTAGTTACTTTAACTTGCTATAGCCACTTTACTTGCAGTAGACACTTTGATTTTCCGCAGGTACCTGAGTTTGCACAATACTTAACGTTTAAATAGATAATAGTTGCACTTTGTACATCTATTCAGCGCAATTAGAGGAGAAATCATACTTTAATTGCACTCTATACAGTTAAAAGAAGGCTAATCTCGGCGATTCACCAGATTCGCATAAATTAGTTGCAGAGAATACACTTATTCGATCGTTTCTGGTGTTACGGATAATTTAAGTGTACAAAGTGCAATTAAACGCCCGCACTCTTGTGTCTTGTGGGATGGTCTTTTATTTTGTAAGTTGAAAATCACGATGTTACCTTGAGATATTGGCTAATTTTCGAGGTTCCCATGTTATATTATTTCGATTCACAATGTCCTGAAAAATATACTAACTTTCTGATCGGAGGTTTATCTATCATGCTGGTAGTAACTAATACTATTAAAGTAAAAGAAGGCCATGGCGAAGCTATTGCTCAACGTTTCGGAGGAAATAATGGTGTGCAGGATATGCCAGGGTTTGTACGTATGGAGGTTTGGCGTGGAAATGCCAAGGAAGGTGTCGAGGAATTAAAAATCTGCACCGTATGGGAGAATGAGGATGCATTCAAAGGCTGGACCTCCAGCGAGTCCTTCCGTCAGTCGCACCGTGGTGCTGGTGGTAATGACGCAATCCTGGGTGCTTCCATCGATAAATATGAATTAATGATCAGCCGCACGCCCAGTAACTAAGGATTTGGACCACCCAAACAGAGCAGTAGCTAGATTGAACCAGCAGTGTGTACGGAATGGTAGCCCGATAAGTACAGTTAACTAATTGATTATTACTGCTAGGTAACCGGTGCTACGAGCTAATTGACTATTATTGATGCAGCCACCTAATTGTCTTTTACCACTGGGCTTTCCAATGCAGCACGCTAATTGTCTTCTACCACTGGGCTTTCCAATGCAGCACGCTAATTGTCTTCTACCACTGGGCTTTCCAATGCAGCACGCTAATTGTCTTTTACCACTGGGCTAAGAGAATCAGCGGGCTAATCAACACAGTTATCGCTTCTAGATACTAATTAGCACAGTGAATACTTAGAGTAACTATCGTCTAGCAGACTGATTAGCCTAATAGATACAATTAAGTTAGTTGGTACAAGCAGCGCTATTATCCAGCGATGTCCTGTGCCCAAGCCTAAAACAAACAGGGATGTCCGGAGCCAATATGGCTCTGAGACATCCCTATTTGTTTATAAACTCATTATTTACTTACATCTGGCAGAGGGGTCTCCGCCTCTTGATGTTTACCCGGCCAGAACGACCAACGGCCAAAGAGCGTTGTAATAGCTGGTACAAGGAACGGCCGAACCACGAAGGTATCCAGCAGAACACCAAGAGCGGTGATAATACCGAACTGCACAAGCACCTGAATCGGCAAGCTTGCCAATACAGCAAATGTACCTGCCAGAATGAGGCCGGCAGAGGTAATTACCGAGCTGGTCTCATTCACTCCTTCCGCGATAGCCTGCTTAAGCGGCATGGTTTTACGCTTTTTCCAGATATTCGAGATCATGAAGATGTTGTAGTCTTCTCCAAGTGCCACCAAGAAAACAAAGGAATACAGTGGGATCGCTCCCTGAATAGCATCTGCTCCCATCACATAGTGAATGATAATCCAGCCTAAGCCAAGCGCTGAGAAGAAGGAGAGAATAACAGTGCCGACCAGATAGATGGTGGCCACTATTGAACGCAGATATATCAACAACAGTACGGTGATCATTCCGATGACTACGGGGATAATCAGATCGGTGTCCCGATCCCCAATCTCTTTAGTGTCGTGCTGTGTCGCCGTCTGTCCGCTTACCCACACGTGATCCGCAGGGTTCGCAACGTCTACATCGATTAATGCCTGCTCTGCGGTATCAAGAAGGGTGGGAATATGCCCCATCGCTTCTAGTGAGTAAGGATTGCTTTTAAATTCAATATCAAAACCAACAATATCTTTGTTTACTGCCCCCTGCTGCGGATCGGAAACCGTGTCCACATAGGTGAGTCCGCCAAGAATGACCTTTAGATCCTCTCCGCTCGCTTTTCCTTGGGTATCAATAATCAGCTTCGCTGGAGCTAATTCTCCGGGAGAGAACTGTTTGCCAATAAGGTCGAAACCTTCGCGGGATTCCATATTTTTAGGAAAAGAGGATAGGATATCATAGGTAAATTTGATGCCACTGGAGAATGAAGCCAGAATCCCCAGTCCGATAACGGTCACACCCACGATAGCCCATGGCCGGGTTACTACCAAGCCGCCAATACCCTTTTTACGGGAAACCTTGGGTTCAGGAACAGGTTTGCCTTTAGCCTTAGCCCGTTCTACCTCCATTTGCGGTGTGCGCGGAATGAATGGGAAGAACGAGGTCCGTCCGAAGATTGCCAGCAGTGCTGGTACGAGAGTTAGACTGGCAATTCCCATGATGAAGATAGACACGCTAAATGGAACGGCAAATCGATGATAAGCTCCATACTTAGCCAGCAATAACGCGAACAGCGCGAGCACGACGGTGAAGCCACTCATAGCAATGGCACCTGAAGATTCGGTAATGGAGCGAAGAAGCGCACGACTCTTACTCTCTTCTACCTTCAATAACTGCCGGAACCGTGAGATCAGGAACAGGCAATAGTCCGTACCAGCTCCGAATAGCAAAACAGTCATAATCGAGACAGCCTGTGAATCCACTGTGATCCAGCCTTCTTGTGCCATTTTTCCAAGAATCGGACTAGTTACACCATAAGCGAATCCAACCGCAATAAGTGGAATAAAAGCCAAGATCGGTGAACGATAAATCACCAATAAGAACACCAGCACAAGCATAACCGTAGCAATTAACAAGGAAACGTCTGCGTTCTGAAACAGGCCTGAAGCATCTATAGAGATGCCCACTGGACCCGTAACACGTAAACTCAGGTCTTTTCCATCTACCTTAGCCGCGGAGGGGTCTCCACCCGTCTCTGTGTTTATGATCTTCTTCATTTCTGTCACAGCTTCACCGAGCTGATCACTATCTGCCGTTTTATCAAAAAGCACCGGGGTTACCAGCGTGCTAAGATCCTCAGATAACGAGGCTTGTAATGCCTGTGGCGGCAGTTGTCCTAATGGGGGAACAAAATTCTGATGGGGCAATGGTTGCTGCTCCAACTTCTTGTACACAGCAGTGATATGTACTAAATCATCTTGTGAAAGCCCACCTTCTCTATGCCATACGAGCAGCGCCGGCACTCCACTTCCACTAGGGAATTCTTGCTCTGCAATAGCTGCTGCCTGTACCGATTGTGAATCATCTGGGAGGTTAGGCGCATTATTAGCAACCTGAGAATTCACTGCAGGCCATAACAGGGTAAGTGCACCTACAAGCACTATCCATACGAGAAGAGTAATCCACTTCGTCTTTTTTCCTGCCACCCATTTTCCGTAGCCTGACATTCCCTTCATCCTCTCCTTTACCTTGCAGCCTTAAAAATGAGCCGCGGGTCATTTTTTATTCTATCATATATATGCTTTAATTTTTAATCAAACTTTTTTTATTTTTCAGAAAAATTAAAACACATCATCACATATAAAATACCCCTCTCTTCACATAAAAAATCAGCAACATGTGAAAAGAGGGGTTTATGGGTTATCTATACTTTTTTCTTCACTTCAATTTAGCCTACGTCCAAATCTCCTTCAGAGAACTGACTGTTATAGAGATCCGCATAGAATCCGCCTTGGGCCAGCAGTTCTTCGTGGTTGCCTTTCTCGATTACACTACCTTGATTCATGACAAGGATGAGATCCGCATCACGAATCGTCGAGAGACGATGGGCAATAACGAAGCTGGTTCTGTTTTGCATCAGCGCATTCATCGCTTTTTGAATCAGCAATTCAGTCCGTGTATCGACACTGCTCGTGGCTTCATCAAGAATAAGGATCGATGGATCGGCCAGAATAGCGCGAGCAATAGTAATCAACTGCTTCTGTCCTTGTGAAATATTAGAAGCTTCTTCATTTAACACCGTATTGTAGCCAAGCGGAAGTGTGCGGATAAAGTGATCGGCATGTGCAGCTTTGGCAGCCCGCACCACATCAGCTTCAGATGCACCTTCACGACCGTAAGCAATGTTGTCACGAATCGTACCGTTAAAGAGCCAGGTATCCTGAAGCACCATACCAAACTTGCTACGTAGGTCACTCCGTTTCATGTCGGTAATGTTGACGCCATCAATGATAATTTCCCCGTCGTTAAGCTCGTAGAAGCGCATCAGCAGGTTAATCAAAGTGGTTTTACCAGCACCAGTAGGACCGACAATCGCTATAGTCTGACCTGGACTAACCTCAATATTCATGTCCTCAATCAGAATAGCATCCTCTTTATAGCCGAATTTCACATGACGGAACTCAACGGAACCTTCCGGAGCACCTTCATCAAGCTTCACAAGTGTAGTATTAACTTCCTTAACTTCCTCTTCTTCATCCAGAAGTTCAAATACACGTTCTGCGGAAGCAATGGTGGATTGAATAATGTTAGCAATATTAGCCGTTTGTGCAATCGGCTGGGTGAACTGACGTGAATATTGAATGAAGGCTTGAATATCCCCGACATCAATCATTTTTTTAGTAACAAAAATACCACCCACAACACAGATAAGCACATAACCCAAGTTACCGATAAACATCATAAGCGGCATAATCATACCTGACATAAATTGAGACCGCCAGCCAGAATCATAAAGCTTATCATTTATTTCATCAAAATCTTTAAGCGACTGCGGTTCGCGGCCGAAAGCTTTAATAATCCGGTGCCCCGTATACATTTCCTCTACATGACCATTCAACTGGCCAAGCGATTTCTGCTGTCTCACAAAATAAGTCTGCGAACGTTTAGAGATCGCCATAATCACAATAAAGCTGAGTGGCAACGTAGTAATCGTGATTAACGTCAGCCATGGGCTGATGGTAAGCATCATCACAATAACACCAATAATAGTGACGATTGAAGTAATTAGCTGCGTTAAACTTTGCTGCAACGTGGTACTGATGTTATCCACGTCATTCGTAGCACGGCTAAGAATTTCCCCGTGTGTACGGGAGTCAAAATATTTTAAAGGTAAACGCTCCAGCTTGCTGTTGATCTGCTCACGCATGTCATAAACTACCTTCTGCGCTACACCAGCCATTACATACTGCTGAATGTAACTAAACAGAGCACTAAGCAGATACAATCCCGCGAGCAGGATCAGAATATCATTAATATATCCAAAATCAATGGAGGCACCCTCTACACCCATCAGTTTACCGTAAGCACCTTCGAACAGTTTGGTTGTAGCTTTACCCATAACTTTTGGACTGAAGATACTGAACACCGTACTGGCAATCGCCATAATTAGTACAATAATCAATTGAACCATACGCGGGCGCAAGTATTTGATTAGGCGACGAAGTGTACCTTTAAAATCTTTAGCTTTTTCTGCCGGCATCCTCATTCCAGGACCACCCGGTCCACCCGGACCTTTATGGCCGCGGGGAGCTGCAGGTTTATGTTCTCTGTTTTGTTCACTCATGCTATTTCCTCCTCTGACAGCTGCGAGGATACGATCTCGCGGTACACATCACTGCTCTCGAGCAGTTCACGGTGAGTGCCCATTCCAGCAATTTCACCCTCATCAATTACAATAATCCGGTCCGCATCCATAACGGTGCTAACCCGTTGAGCTACGATCAATACGGTGGATTCCGTAGTTTCAGATTTGAGAGCCGCGCGAAGTTTGGCATCTGTCTTGAAATCAAGAGCTGAGAAGCTATCGTCAAACAGATAAACCTCAGGTTTTCTCACAAGCGCCCGAGCAATGGACAACCGCTGTTTCTGACCACCTGAGACGTTATTCCCGCCCTGAGCAATTTCCGAGTCAAACCCATCCTTCATCGCGGATACGAAATCGTAGGCTTGAGCCACCTTAGATGCATGAATGATTTCTTCATCCGTAGCATCCTCTTTACCGTAGCGGATGTTCTCATTAATCGTACCCGAGAACAATACTGCTTTTTGTGGGATGTAACCGATTTTGCTCCGCAGCTCTTCCTGTGTCATCTCACGTACATCCACTCCGTCTACGCGTACAGCACCTTCATTAACATCATAGAATCTTGGAATCAGGCTAAGCAGTGTAGATTTACCCGATCCGGTACCCCCGATAATCGCGGTAACTTCACCCGGACGAGCACTAAAGCTAATTTTCGAAAGTGCAGGCTGTTCTGCCCCTGGATAGGAAAAAGATACATTCTCAAACTCAACAAAACCACGCAAAGAATCGCGTCCGTCTTTTTTAGTAGCTTGAGCTGTTGTATGCAGTTCACTCTCAGTAGGATCAGTAAATTCAGGCTGCATATCCAGTACCTCATTGATACGCACGGCTGAAGCTGAAGCACGCGGAATTAACACGAACATCATCGATACCATAATCAGAGAGAACATAATTTGCATTGCATATTGGATAAATGCCATCAGGGACCCAACTTGCAAGTCGCCATCACCAATTCGTATTCCACCAAAATAAAGAATAGCAATCATAGAAAAGTTCATTACAATCATCATCAGCGGCATCAGGCCGGCCATAATTTTATTGACCTTGATAGCTGTATCCGTAAGATCACGGTTAGCTTCGGTGAAACGTCTATTCTCATGATCAATCCGGTTAAAAGAACGAATAACACGAATACCTGTCAGATGCTCACGCAGCACCAGGTTTAATTTATCAAGCTTAATCTGAATGGCTTTAAACAGTGGCAGACCCTTCATCCCAATAAAGAAGATCGCCCCTACAAGTACAGGAATAACGACTACAAAAATCAATGATAATTTAGCATCTTCAGATACTGCCATGATGATACCACCAATCATCATCATCGGTGCTCCGATCATCATGCGCAACATCATAGTAAGTACCGTTTGAACTTGTGTAATATCATTTGTTGTACGTGTAATCAAGGAAGCTGTACCCAGCTTATCGAATTCATGCAGCGTAAAATTTTCTACATGGTTAAATACTCGTGCACGGGTGAGCTTACCAAACCCGGCTGCTACTTTTGCCGATAAGTAACTGGCAATTACCGAACATAAAGCACCGCCACCTGCAACCAGGAGCATGAAACTACCTATTTTCCAAATATAAGCGCGATCTCCTTGAACAATCCCTTTGTCGACGATGTCGGACATCAGAGTAGGAAGGTATAAATCGCCCATGGACTGCAAAAATACAAGGATTAATACAGCACCAATAGCTACCCTAAAAGGCTTCAGTTGTTTAAATAATTTAATCAAGCTTCTCATCTCCGTTCATTTGTAGCCTATCCCAATCAGGTGGTGGATTATCCTCAACGTATTCATGTACCTTAAGCAATAGCTCTGTGAGCTGTTTAGTGTCTTTTTCGCCTAAGTGTTGCACAAGCTTATCAAGCATCACATCACGATAATGTTCTGCTTTTCGTGTGAGTTCTTTTCCACTTTCCGTTAATTTCACGCGTACAACTCTTCGATCCGAAGGATCCGCGCGTCTTTCCACCATCTGTTTCGCTTCAAGACTGTTAATCAGCTGCGTGATGGTAGGAGGAGTGAATCCAAGTAGTCGGCTGATTTCAGACACCTTGAGACCCTCTTCATCAGAATGATTCCATTTTTCAATGCATATCATTAAAGTCATCTCACTTGGCTTGTGGCCTTCAACGCCCTTTTGCCATTGAGCTTTGTGCAGGCGTTTCATCGCCGCAAAAAGCCCGTGTGCGACTGAATTTTCAGTATTTTCTGTATTTCCTCCGTTTATCCCAATTTCCTTCACCTCTATTTTAGTTAGGTCAACTAATTATTAAACACTATATTATTTAGGCTACCTAATTATATTTTCGCCAGATTGCTTTGTCAAATTATGAATGCGCTATCAATTATTACGAAAAAGAAAACTCCCTAGCACGAGTGCAAGGGAGTAGTTATGCGTATATGTATCTGTATATAGAATATTGCCAAGGATAACCTTTAGAATCCTGCTCCGTGCTCATAAGTTGTGATTGGTCCGTTACTTCCGGAACCAACTGGGCCGATAATGATGAAGCTAAACAATGCTAAAATGCCTGCCATCATCAATAGTGATTTTTTCATCTTTTCTCACCTCCCTTATCAGCTTTCTGTATTTCTCCTGTTGATTCAGAGTTGCATAGTCCCTATTGGTCTCAAACAAGGTCACGCACTTAATGAAGTCTATTCCATTATTAGTCTTAATAGATAACTCTAAAGACTGTATGATATAGTCCACACCCGTAATATATTGTCCATTGTTTATTAGATACATGGCAATTTGATAGTACAACCGATATAATCGGTCAATATTAATGGGATCTTCAAACTGTTCAAATCGTAACATTTCCCGTGCAAAACGTTTAAGCACATCGTCTACAGAAAATCTGTAATGATTAGCCGATTCCATAATAATAATGAGTCCTGGCAATATTTCTCCGGGGTGCTCAGCCAAAAAAGCTACATAGTCCGGTACAACCTTTACGTTTCCCTCCAACATTTCCAGTGTGAAACTGTTCCCAACTGCAAATAATCGGAATTGTTCTACAGCTTGCTGGCCTACTTCATCCAACATCTCAAACCAGCCTAAGTCTGCATAACCAGCGGTATATTTCTTCGCCGCTTCATATTGACCTTGCTTCGTCAACGAAATTGCTTTAAGCAAATATCCGTGTCCATAATAAACAACGAGCGGACGTTCCGTACAGAGTTCTTCTCTTCGTTTGTCTCCGCTCCTCCGCAGTTCTTGGCGGTAAACTGCATTGGCTAAAGCTCTCAACTCATCAGCATAGATCTCCATTTCTTCCCATCTGCGAAGGGCGAAACATAGCTGTGTCAGCATCAATAAACCATCTAATTGCAAATTTTCCGGAAGGCGCCCCCTAAAAGGACTAAAGCTAATGACTGCGCGTAGCTTCTCCTCCATATCAAGTGTTTGCAAAAATTTAAAATTACGATAATGACTGATCGCGAGACGTTCACTATAACTATCCGACTCGTTCTCTACTACAATCTTGTAAAAAAACATGGATTCCTGAACTTTGCCTTTATTGAATAATTTATCAGCAACAGAATAAATGATATCCAGCGGCTTGGTAGACTCTAATAATCTGCTTATAGTTTCATCAATGCAATTCTGTTTGCCCAATTCAGCACAACGAATCAGAAAAGGCTCCACTCTACGGCGTGAGACCTTCTCATCATTGAAGCATTCATCAACATATAGAGGATATAACCAACCTTCTGGAAAACCAAAGGCTTTTATAATTGCATCTACTTGTCCCAAGGACATAGGCTTCGGCGGATTTCCATGCAGAATTGCACTGAGGCTGCCTCGATTCAGGCCACAAATTTTTGAAAATGAGGCAAGATTATGGCCGGAGCGGGACAAATTTTTCTCAATTTCTGAGCGTATAGTTGTTAACTTTCCCTCCACTCGGCACCCCCAAAGTTTGACTTGAAAAGATTCTATTAATTGACATTATAGGTGAAAGTTATGGATTGTACAACAAATAGATTGTACGACAAATAGAGGAGCCTAATACGCTCCTCTAGATCAGTAACATCTTCATAGTATTATAATTCTATGTTGTTGGTAGTTTAGCTAACAGTGATGGCGGTTTTGGAACTTCTACTATAGGATGTAATGCCGGCTTTCCGGTTGCGCAAATTTTCCATCATCTTATTTTGTGCCAGCAAAATATAGCTGTCTAATCGCTCACTGAGCTCTAGAACAGCACGGTCACTAAGACTGCGTTGCTCTGCAACCTCCAGCAATTCACATCTAAGACTCTCTATAGTTACAAGTAGCTCATCTTCTTTATAATCTTTTCTATGATTATTCTTGGAGGAATTTGGATTTTGTGTCACATCTCTCTCCTTCTCTCTATCAACATCTTCTCCTATCATAAGTCATGATACCAAAAAACATATTTTCAAAAAAAAGAAAAATTGTAGAGCTTCTAACAAAAACGGAATTACTACTTATTCAGAGTCCTCCGCAAGTTCGTCAGGGAGCTCATTTGGATACTGTTCTCGCAAAAGTCCCTTTGCAAAAGCAATCCATTCGCGTGCCGCAAAAGATAAATAACGGTCTCTACGCCACGCCATAGCAAGCTGCCACGGAATTACCGGATCCGTCAAAGGCACAACGACCAATCGTGAACGATCCATATCCCGGCAAATGGTTTCTGGCAGCAATGCGATTCCCATTCCGGCAGCCACCATACGGCTAATTAAGTCCCATTGGGAGCTCTCATAGATAACCTTAGGCTGAAATCCCGCCTTCACACATTCCGTAATAATCCGATCATGCAGCGTAAAATCCTCCCGGAACAGCACAAACTCCTCTTCGGCTAGTTCACTTAACGGAACAAGGTCTGCCTCGGCCAATCTATGTCCAACAGGTAAAATAAGATTCAGCTTCTCTTCAACAAAGGTGAAGCAATGAAGTTTGGCTGTATTTACAGGCAGCACAACCATTCCGATATCCAACAAGCCCGTTTCTACATCTTCCTCCACTTTTTTCGCGCCATCCTCATGCAGACGAATAGTAACCTGCGGATAACGTTTATGAAATTGACCAATCACCGAAGGAAAAAAGCTCGCTCCTACCATTGGAGGCAGACCGATGCGGATGTGGCCCTGCTCCAAATTTCGTAAGCTATCCAGCTCAGAAGACAAGCTGGCGAACGACTCCACGATATTTTGCGCTTTGGTGAACAGAATTTCCCCCGCATCTGTAAGCCGGACACTTTTCCCTTCACGGTAAAACAAATCAGCCTCCAGCTCGATCTCCATATTCCGGATCATTTTACTGATCGTAGGTTGTGAAATATATAAGGATTCGGCAGCCCGAGTAAAGCTTTTCATTCGTGCTGCTTGGACGAAATATTCTAATTGTCGGATATCCATTTTCCAACCTCCGATCCATAGACAAAAGGAATGTCATTTATTCAATCTATTCATTTTACCTATGAAAACAATTGATGTAAACTTTCATTATCATGAAAGGAGCGAAGCCTTATGAAAAAGATTGTTATAGGCTTGCTGCAGGTAGCGGGACTCACCCTATTCTCATTACTAATCAATGCTGTAACCCCATTTTTGCATATCCCTATTCCCGGAAGCATACTCGGAATGATTATATTGTTTCTTCTGCTTGAGTTTGGTGTCATTCATCTGAATTGGGTTGAAGTTGGTGCTTCTTGGCTACTGGCTGAGCTCTTGCTGTTCTTTATTCCATCTGCTATCGGCGTAATGAAATACGCCAATATTCTGGAAACTGATGGTTTACGAATCCTCGCGGTGGTCATTTTGGGTACGATTGTTGTAATGGCCAGTTCCGGATTACTTACCAGTAGAATTTACAAAGCAAAGGAGCGGAAAGGATCATGTTAAACGCTCTATTATTCTTCGGTCTTACGGTTGCTGTATATCTACTGGCGAAACGCATTTATGCTTCTAGTGGCAAAGTGTACACCTCTCCATTGATCATTACACCCGTGCTTATGATTATCTTCTTACTCATCACAGGCATTACTTATGATTCTTACAATGCGGGAGGCAAATGGCTGACGGATTTGCTGCAACCGGCAACTATGGCCTTTGCAATCCCTCTGCATAAAAACTTCAAGGTGCTCAAAAAGCACGCCGCCGAAATTGCGGCAGGCGTGCTGTCAGGGACGATAACAGCGGTGATCTCTTCCATTCTGCTCGCCAAATGGCTGCATGTCAGCGGCGATCTGGCAGCCAGTCTGGTTCCACGTTCGGTGACTACACCGATCGCTATGAGCATCTCGCAAAGTATCGGCGGTGTACCGAGTATTACTGCAGTCTTCGTCATCATTACCGGGATACTCGGTACAATGATGGGCCCTACAGTACTCCGCATCTTCCGCATTGACAATGAAATCGCGCGTGGTGTATCGCTGGGAACCGCTGCGCATGGTACAGGAACATCCAAGGCCTTCGAGCTTAGTTCACTGACCGGAACCATCTCCAGTATTGCGATGATTCTGTCCGCGCTGTTATCCATAGGTGTGGCGCCAGCTTTACTCGCAATATTCCTCCACTAGGCTAACCCAGCTTGAGCCAAGGACATGTCTCTTTAGCACATCTAAGGCGGCATGTCCTTTTTTTAAGAATCCGAACTTAGAATTTAACCGGAAGTCCACTTTGTGCGGACTCGTAAGCCGCACAAGTTACTTTAAGCGTCTTGAATCCATCCTCATAGTCACTGAGAATACGCGAACGATCTCCTGTCCGTACAGCATACAGAAAAGCTTCACTTTCCACTAAATATGGATTTCCTGTGTTTTCAAATTCGGTGCTATTGCCACTTCGCACTTCCAAGAGACGATCCGGGTTCCAGTCCAGCAATCCCCGATCATTATAGAAACTAAGACCTACACTTCCTACCGGATCAGGCAGCACACATGTATTTGAAATATTAGCTATGATTCCATTCTCAAGCTTCAGAGATACGGTACCTACATCGGCTACACTCACACCTTCATGCTGCTCATGCATAATTCGATTTCCGAACATGCCGTATACTTCTTTTACCTCTCCTGCCAGATAACGCACCAAATCGACGATATGAGTGGTCTGCTCGGTGAACTGTCCTCCGGATTGCTCCTGATCACGCCACCAAGCTACGCCCGGCATGCCGCCCATCCACTGGCCCATGACCATACCGATCTTGTCACCACGTAGTGTTTCCTTGAGCCTATTAACATTCTCTTGATAGCGGAAATGGTAGCCTACCGAGGTCAATAAATTATGTTCTTTAATATCTTGCAGCAAGCTGGCAGGAATTTCAGTAGTCATACTAAGCGGCTTCTCTATAAAAAAAGGAATATCCCTCTTGATTAATGAACGTTCAATCGCACCATGAGATTGTGGAGGCACACAGATATAAACAGCATCAAGCTTCTCCGCATCCAACATCTCTGTAATATCACCATATCCAGCAGCTCCATATGGACGTGCCATATCTTCGCCTTTGGCTTTACTGCTTCCACAGACTGCCTGCAACTGGACATCAGCCATCCCCGCCAGCAAATCAGCATGTACCTTAGAGAACCAACCTGTACCCACAATACCCACTTTTATTGTCATATTATTTCCTCCTGCCGATTGATTATGAATACCCTTTCGTAGATTATAACCTCTTATGAGCGTATAAGATAATCTCTCCATTCTTCGGGAAGCAAATGCATATATGGACTCTGCAAAAAACGGTCATCCGCCAACACGATAATGCCCGTATCCGTCTCGCTGCGAATCAACCTGCCTCCGGCTTGGAGTACCTTACACATTCCCGGATAGACATAGGCATAATCAAAGCCATTTTTTCCTCTGGCATTAAAATATTGACGCAGCAGATTGCGTTCAAGACCAAGCTGTGGCAGGCCAACGCCAACAACCATAACCCCATTGAGGCGATCCCCTGGCAGATCCACACCTTCTGAAAAAATCCCTCCAAGTACAGCAAATCCCAATAACGTCTCGTCATTATCTGGACTAAATGCGGCTAAAAAACTTTCTCTAGCTTGCTCGCTCATGCCAGTATCCTGCATCAATGTCCGGATTTCAGGGTAATACTCCGTAAAGGCCTGATATACGTTTTGCAAATAGAGGTACGAAGGAAAAAACACCAGATAGTTGCCCTTTTTAGAGACCATTTGGCTCAGTGCTTTAGTCAACGGAACTAGGGAGGCTTCCCGGTCATGATAACGTGTGGAGACAGGTAAGACGGTTACTTCCCACTGCTCTTTCTGAAAAGGGGAAGACACGGTTAAACTGTAATCTTCCTCCGCTGCACCAATCATATCCCGGTAGTAAGATAATGGAGAAAGTGTAGCTGAGAACAGGATCTGGCTGCGAAAGCTCTTGGACATCTGCCGTAGCAGATGCGAGGGATCCAAATTGAATAGCTTGAGATAGACATCCCCTCTACGAACCTCCGCATAGGTAATGTAGCGTTCATCATAGGTCTTAAAGGTGCGGAGCATGCCCTGAACTGCAAAATAGGTATCCAAGAGGACATTTCCCCCTTCTCCTTCCCCATTCAGTGAGACAATACTGGAGCTCGGGTGAATAAGCTCCTGTTCCGCCTCCAAAGAAAATATCTCAAGCAAAGCCGGGAGCTCCTCCGGGAACGAGTCCCACTGCCCTTGCCCCTCTTCATTACAAATTTTGCGAAGGGAGATGAAAAAAGCATTCACCGATTTAGCGGCTGTACTCAAATTCCGGTTCATTTCTTTATATTGGCGCTGGATTTCCAGGAAAGGGGCTTTCAGCAAAGAGGCGGAGAACATCTCCCGTCCCCGGTCTACCAGATTATGTGCTTCATCTACTAGAAGTACCGTTTCTCTCTTTCTTTCCTCTGTTAGCCGTTTCAGACTGATGCGAGGATCATATATATAATTGTAATCGCAGATCACAGCATCACAGGCATAGGCTGCATCCAACGAGAACTCAAATGGGCACACTTTGTGTTTGTGAGCATACAGTGCAAGGGTGTCTCTGCTCATCAGCGTCTCATGCTCTAACAGATCCATTAATGCCTCGTTGATCCGGTCATAATAACCATCCGTATAAGGACAGGAATCCTTACCACATATCCCCTCTTCGCGAAAACAGGCCTTCTCTTTAGCGGTAAGTGTGATGACATGCAGCTGAAGACCCTGCGTTAGCAACAGCGAGATGGCTTCCTGCGCGGCAAAACGGGTAACCGTCTTTGCCGTTAAATAGAACAATCCTTTAGCTTGTCCTTCGCCCATCGCTTTAAGGACAGGGAACAACGTCGACATTGTTTTCCCGATACCTGTGGGGGCTTGAGCGAACAGACTGACCTTTTCCACGACGGACTTGTATACAGCTCCTGCAAAATGACGTTGTCCCTTTCGATAAGAGGAGAACGGAAAGCTCAACTCCCGAAGACTCTGCTCCTTCTTAGCATCATGACGAACCATCATCTCAGCGTATGGAGCATATCTAGCCACTGTGTCATTCACAAATGAAATCAGTTCTTCAAAAGACAACGTTCGGTACAAGCTTTTTTGCTCATCAGTAGCCCGGTGGACATAGGTAAGCTTAACCTGAATAGAAGAAAGCTCTTGCTCCAGAGCCACCATATATGCGTACATCAGCGCCTGTGCCCAATGAACCTCATGTCCTTCATCCAGTAAATCCAGCAGTCCGGAGGTTGATTTGATTTCTTCGACCGTAAAGCTCCCATCCTCCGAGACAAGCAATCCATCACAACGCCCATCTACAACATAAAGCAGGTTTCCATAAGGAATCTCCGTTTTCAAATAAACCTCCTTGCGGTCACCTTCCTTATATTGCTTTTGGATCTTCTGATGAATTCTTGTGCCTTCGACCATAGCGCCCGTTCCATGAAAGCCAGGTTCAATGCTTCCGCTGCGAAAAACATATTCAACGAGAGTTCTAACTGATAAAGCTACTGTAGAGCTCATCCAGCATCACCTCCTTTTATTATCCATATATCCTTTTTGTTCCCAATTGCCATTTTAGTCCTGAATTCGTTGTATAACCCTGCATGAGAGCAGGAGCGTCAGCTTCAACCCTTTGTGTTCAACTTTACGCGCTCCACTAAGCTTATACTTAGGTTCTCGATTTTTGACATTCTATAGCTAGCCCTGCATAATAAATTTTATTACTATGGAATTATTTTGTCTGGGCGCTGTTTCTTCCTAGCCGGGAAATGGCGTTTTATCATGTAGAAAGAAGGCGAAGCTGTGTCATCCTTTAACTTTAAACAGTGGATCGTTAAACCTTTTGTGTTTTTCACAATAATTTTTATTCTAAAAGCTTTCTTGGCATGGGGCGTAATCTTTGACGATATATTGCCCTGGAAATCATTATTAACTGAAATCCCCTTTGCTTGGGCGCTCTTCTGTATCATTGAACGTTTTGGTTCCAAGCGCAAGCTCGGATATTACATGACCGTAAATTTATTAGTGACAGCCATTTTCTTCGCAGCCATTATGTATTTTAAATATTACGGTGTTATTGTGACTTACCATGCAGCGGAGCAGGTGAATCAAGTCACCGCCGTCAGCAACAGCGTATTCTCACTAATGGATCCATACTACCTGCTGATTTTTACAGACATCATTATTCTTGGCGTCTACTTCTTCTTTAATAAAAAAGGCCGGGTCTATAAGAAAGAGAATATCAACCACCGCCGTGGCGGAAAACTTAAGTATAGTGTTCTGTTTGCAGTCTCACTTGCTTTATGTTTGTTCAACATCTTGCCTAATAAGGCCAGTATGAACGAAATTAAGAAAGCTCAAGAAATGGGAATTCTTAATTATGAAGCTTATACGATCTTCGCTAAAGAAGAGCCTGAGCTAGTCGATTCAAGTGACATTACACAGGATGCCATCAACAAATTGAAGGGGATTAATACTGCGGCTAGTTCTCCACTTCAAGGCATCGCTAAAGGCAAGAACCTTATTATTCTTCAAATGGAATCTTTCCAGAATTTCTTGCTGGGACTTAAATTAGACGGTCAAGAAATTACACCGAACCTGAACAAGGTAATGAAGGACAGTCTTTACTTCCCTAATTTCTATCAAATGGTTGGCCAAGGGAATACGTCGGATGCAGAGTTCGTAGTTAACACTTCCTTCTACATCCCTCCACGTGGAGCGGCAACGATGTCTTATGTGGATAAGGTACTTCCAAGTCTGCCACGCGTGCTTAAAGAAAATGGATATCAGACAGCAACCTTCCACACCAATGTCGTAGAATTCTGGAACCGCGGCGAGCTGTATGACTCCCTCGGCTTCGATCATTATTATGACCGCAAATTTTTTGGTGAAGATGATGTCTTCTTCTTTGGAGCTTCTGATGATACGCTCTACAGTAAGACAGCCGATAAACTACAAGAAATGGACCAACAGGAGCAGCCTTTTTACGCTCAAGTCATTTCAATGTCAGCGCATCACCCTTTTACTATTCCGGAAGAAAAATACCGCATGAAGCTGCCAGAGCGTTATGAAGGTACTTTTGTTGGTGACTATATCCGTTCCCAGAACTATGCGGATGATGCTTTTGGACATTTTGTAGAAGAGCTAAAAGCAAATGGTGTCTGGGACAATAGTGTAATCATGATTTATGGAGATCATATGGGATTGCCGATTTATTCCCTCGATCATGATGATAAAGAATTGATGACTGAAATCTATGGTCATGAATACAGTTATGCGGATATGATGAACATCCCTCTGCTTATTCATGCAGGTGCTGGCGTAGCATCGCAGACCATTGACGAAGTAGGCGGGGAAGTAGATATCATGCCAACCGCAGCCAGTCTGCTTGGGATTTCATTAGAGAATAACGTATATTTTGGTCAAGATCTACTCAGTCAGACTTATAATTTGCTGCCAGAACGATATTATTTACCTTCTGGTTCATTCATTGCCAGCTCAGGATTGCTTATTCCTGGTAACAGCTTTGAAGACAACACTCAGTACTCTATTTATAACAATGGAACAACGCCGAGTGCCACTGAAGACGAATATAACCGTGCCTTGAGGCTTTTACAGCTTTCCCACAGCTATATCACTCAGTTGCCTGACAAACAACCTAAACAATAAATTACAGGGCGTAGGCAGCCAACGAACAAAAACAGCAGAGCAGCGATTCTCCAATAAGGAGAACCGCTGCTCTGCTGTTTTTATAAAGATATCCATTCCGAAGCTTAGCTGACTAACGCTCCTGGTCCTCGATCATACGGTAATACTCTGCAAAGTTGCGTAGTTCTTCGGGCTTCAGTATGGATAAATGCTCCGCCAGCAGTTCTTTGGACCGGAAATGTCCTTCTTCGAGCACCTGCTGACCTTTTTCGGTGATCGTCACTACAACCGCTCTCCGATCCTTCCCATCCGGCTCACGTTTGATATAACCCAGCACCTCCAAACGGTCCAGCATCACCGTCACCGCACTGGATTTGACCTCCATACATTCTGCCAGCTGTACCACCCGCGACTTCTTTTCTTTCGCTATCATATTTAACAGACCCATCTGTGGCACCGTAAGTCCGAGTTCTTTGTGCAAAGACATTTGAGACATAATCTTACGCTGTACTCTCCACATGGATAGTCCTAGACGATCTATTAACGGATCTATTTGATGTGGCATATTTGTTCAACCCCAATCCGTTTTTAATAACTCAAGCGTACCATTAGAACTGGTTATGATTCAATGGTTTTGTCTACTAAACCATTGAAAGCATGATGGAAAGCGCAAACTTCCACCATTCTCCAATTTCCGACACAGAAATACTATATTCCATGTAAGGTTATAAGCATATCAATACGATATAATCGTAGAGGTGAGAGCTATTATCACTGAGAACATAATTTGTCAAGGTTGGTGCGAAGAATGAAATTAGCAACTAAATTAACTTGGATGATGTTCGTCGTCTTACTTCTTGTAGGATCATCCATCGGGTTTTTCGGATACCGTACAGCTTATAAGCAAGTAGACGAAGCCGCAGGTATCGAATTGGTAGGATGCGCTAATATTACAACCGGCCTGATTGACCCCGCAGACATTTCCGCATTGTTGGCAGGCGATCAAAGTAAACTGGAGGCTGTAGAGGATCGAATCGGTTGGATTGTAGCACATAAGGCTATTTTTAAAGAGGCATTCATCTTATCCTTAGACGGAAAAGTACTTGCCGCAGATTCAAGCTTCCAGGCTAGAGGTTATAAAGCAGGCGATACTTTTTATTTTTCAGATGAAGATAAGCAAATGATTACTGAGCATAAGCATTCCTCCTACTCCAAGGTTTATACATACAAAGGTACCTCACTTAAGACAGGTTACGGCCCCATCTATCAGGATCACGATCCATCTAAACCTATAGTTGCGCTGATGGCTATTAATTTCGATGGCTCCATAATTCAAGAACGAACTCAAGATATCATTGTTCAGCCTTTTATTATCGGTGCTTCCATTCTGGTTATAGCTATTGTGGCAGCTTATCTGTTAATCCGCCGAATGATTAGTCCGTTAACGAAGCTGTCCAAAGGGGTCAACCTTGTTGCACAGGGCGACCTTACTCATAATCCTATTTTATTCAACAGCAAGGATGAGATTGGTACATTAGCCCGTGATTTCAATGACATGACCCAAAGCCTGCGCTTACTTATTACCGAGGTCAATGAGACCTCCATGCAGGTAGCCTCCTCTTCCGAAGAGCTCTCCGCCAGTGCGCAGGAAACCAACCGGGCCGGTGAATATAGCGTCAATGTTACGATTGAACTTGCCGATACCGCGAATTCACAGCTGCAGAATATGGAGGGTGAATATAAGTCTGTACAAGACCTGTCTCGTTTCATCACAGAGATTGCAGGCAATGCAGATAACGCAATGAATAATGCGGTCAGCAACGCTAATAAAGCACGTACAGGCCGTGAGGCAATGGATTCCACCACACAGCAGATGAGAGTCGTAAGTGACAGTATTACCGACCTAGCACTCATTATTGAAACCTTGGGTGGTTATTCCAAAGAAATTGAAAATATCGTGGGTACTATTGCCAGCATCGCAGAAGAAACCAATCTCCTGTCCCTGAATGCAGCGATTGAAGCCGCAAGAGCTGGAGAAGAGGGAAGAGGGTTCGCGGTCGTTGCTCATTCCGTACGTAAGCTGGCTGAGCGCTCAGCCCATTCCGCTGCGCAAATTGGCCAACTGGTCAACATCATCGTAAACCAGATGGATCAGGCTGGAGAAACTATGAAACGCTCTACAGAAGAGATGGAGCACGGCAGAGAAATGATTGCCACGGCAGGCCAGTCCTTCTCGGAAATTGAAATGTCTGTCTCGGGAATGGCCTCACAAAGCCAGCAGATCTCAGGAACGGTTCGCCAGCTTTCACTGATCTCCGACCGTCTCGTTACAACCCTTCAGAATATCGTAAATGTTGCTAATCAGACGGCCAGCAGTGCAGAGACATTATCCGCTTCCTCAGAAGAACAGCTTGCCGCAATGGAGGAAGTTGAGTCTGCAGCAGCTTTCCTGTCCTCACTAGCTGAGAAGCTGCAAATTCTGATTGAACGATTTAAGGTTTCTTAATAGCAAAGGGGCTAGCATTCAAGCAGAGATATTCTGCTTAGACGCTAGCCCCTTATTCTATGTATTGAGATCATCTGCTACGATACTGCTGTATTCGCTATAAACCACTGGCCCAGCTCATGCACCGGCATTGGCCGCCCATAATAATAACCCTGCATCACTCTGCAGCCTAAGGATTGCAGCAGCTCAATCTGCTCTGGTGTCTCCACACCTTCCGCCACGACCTCCATATTAAGATTGGTGGCAATCGCAATGATATTACTGATAATGGCTTTCTTGGAATGCATCTTGCTCTTACGAATAAACACTTGATCAATCTTGAGTGTGTTCACTGGAATCTCGTCTAAATTACCAAGGGATGAAAAGCCTGTCCCAAAGTCATCCAGTGATACCCTTACCCCAAGTGCCCGAAGTCTGGAGAGCTGCGCAACCGTCTCTTCCATGTTATTCATCGCAATGGACTCTGTAATCTCCAGTTCAAGGAAATGCGGCTCTAGACCTGAACGTGTGAGTGCTTCTTCTACAACATCGTATAAGCCCCCGCCCTCAAACATCCGTGCTGACATATTAATAGAGACTGCGACATTTGCTATCTCTTCCTTATGCCAAAGCATGTTCTGGCTGCATACATCATGCAGCATCCAATAGGTAATCGGGACAATCAGTCCCGTTTCCTCTGCAATGGGAATGAATTCAGCCGGGGAGATTATCCCATGTTCAGGGTGCCGCCAACGCAGCAGTGCTTCAAGACCCACGGTAACGTTCATATACGAATCCCATTTTGGCTGGTACACAACCATAAACTCGGAGCGTGCCAGCGCTTTACGAAGATCCTTCTCCAGCGACATCCGTCGCAGCTGATGGCGGTTCATCTCCTGATCGAACACACTAAATTTATTCTTACCCGAATCCTTAGAGGTATAAAGAGCTGTATCGGCTGCCTTCATTAACGCTGAGCGGTCAGTTCCATGCATAGGGGTCATACTGATCCCCACGCTTGCAGTAACATATAGCTCATTACCTTGAATACTGTAATATTTCTTAAGCTCATATAAAATGTGCTCTGCTTCCTCTTGCGCGTCCTCCACAGTACAATCTGGAAGAGCGATCAGGAATTCATCTCCGCCCAAACGAAAGACCTTGCCCTTACTTCCTACAGAGCGTCTTAATCTTATAGCGACCTCTCGCAGTAACAAGTCGCCTATATCATGTCCAAGCGTATCATTAATCGACTTAAACCGATCCAGATCCACAAAAAATACGGCGCCAGATCTACTCCCGAAAAATTCATCTTTAAAATAACGTACCAGGCCATGCCTGTTCGGAAGATCAGTTAGTGGATCATAATAAGCCATCCGTTCCAGCACATGCCGGTCCAGAAATACAGCACCACCAGAAATCGCAAGCATAAATAGCGTTACCAAGGACACTCCCATTAAAAGAATAACATCAGTCTCCATAAAAAAAGTTGTATTGCCTAGTAGACCGTTATATTCAAAATGAGTCGCCCTTACACTCGTATAATGCAATCCAGTCACCGAAAATCCGATAAAGAGAGCAGAGTATAACTTCCAGCGGTTAAAACCCACATAGTCTTTAAACTTGTGAAATAGAAATAATCCGATAAAAGACGAGAGCATAACGAGGATTACAGCACATGTCTGAGTCCATATCTCATAATGAATCTCCGCTGCGATCTTCATGGAGGACATTCCGATATAATGCATAGCCGAAATTCCGCTGCCTAGAAGAACACCACTAACTATTAAACAACTTTTTCTTAAACGTGGCACAAACGTAATCCGGAATGCCGAATAGCAGCACAACACACCAACCAATAACGATAATACAGCCCTGCCTGGATAATAATTCACGCTAAAAGGAAAACGGCTCGCCATAATCCCTACATAATGTATCGACCATATGCCACTGCCGAGTACACATGCCCCCGATATTAACCATAAGCGACGAACTTTCCCAAACGAACGAGGGACTTGCGAGATCAGATTCAGCGCGGAATAAGCTGCAGTCGCCGCTAGCGCAAATGATAGTAAAACAATCCAAACGTTATAGTGGATTCCCATTTTATCCATTAGTTAACCTCTTCACCGGTTTTGAATACCGTAATCGCTGCAGCGTATTTCTCAAGTAAAAAATCAGTACACGAATATCAGATAAATGGAAGAGTGCGTAAAGATTATAGGTTATCCCTGAAAAGCAACTTTAGATGTATTCTACCTTGTATTCAGCCGATTGTCTAAGAAAATACTGGAATTTATACCCTTTTTTTATGTCGGCAAAAAATGTCCATATTTGACGCATTCACTCACCCCGAAAAGTTGGATATGTGACCTGTGGTTGATGGGGTTTTGGGGAAGGTCTTTCGCCATAACCATTGATTCAAAACTACCAGAACTAACAGATAGATGTAAATTCCTCCGGTAAATAAAGTGAAGACATAATGAATACCCGCCATCCCCATCAGCAAAAACATAAGCATGAAGGCGACTCCAGTATAATCCTTTTGTTTGGCTGCCTCATAACGCTCTGAAAAAGGTAAGCTCCGGGGATAAACACGAAAGCAGATGACTGAGAAAATCAGCATGGCGAATAATACCACTACTAAATCAGGTACAATGTGCACACCGAACAACAGAATGAACAATACCGCATCTACAGCAAATAAAGGCAAGACTAGCCGTAGCAATGCCGCCTTAAGCATCCCACGGTAAATAGGCGTGCTATCGGGTAAAGGAATCAGCCTATAAATCCAAGCTCCTTTATAACTTGTAGAGTATCGTAGCATCTGTATTACAGTCTGCATTAACATCGTGCAGAAATAGATTAACAAGTACACTTTTGAACCTTTAAGGGAACCATCATAACTATTCTGCAATATACCAAATATAAAAATAAACGGGAATGCGATAGAAAAGCCAAGTGCAGGATAGACCTTCAGCTTAAAATCGCGCTCATTCTTCATCATGGACCAAGTAAACCGAAAGAAAATCCCCTCTGCCGGTTCCTTACATACTCTGCGGGAGAGCCACTCTGCGATCTGGCCCTTGTCTTTTCCACCGGAGCCTTGCTCCGCCAGCTTTTGCAAATTCCGCTCAAACTGTGGCATCAGCTTAATATAGGCTGCGATCAGTACAAGTGGGGTTATCAAAGCCAGCATTGAAAGAATGAAGTAATAGGGTTCTCTCGCTCCACCAAGCAACAGTTCAAATGGAGCCGCGAACCAAACCGGAAAAATAAAGTACTGCCACCAAGCAGGATGATAAGCAGCGCCAAGCTCAGTGAGGTTGAACAACCGGGAGATGAATTGATAGCCCACCATTATTCCGATCGTCAGAAGGATTTGCGTATAATTTATAATATCCTTGAGCTTCTCCCCATCAAAAAACCGCATGATCATCAGGTAGAGCAGTGCAGTTATTACGAGGATAAAACAGTCTAACAAGACAATTGTCACCGCATACATCAGAAAAAAAGCGATCCCCTGCTTAAATAGGCTAAATACCAAAGATGGACCAGTGATCGACAATGTAACTGTCCCTAAGTAGAGGAGAACGTGGATGGTTTTGGCCATATTTAAGGTGGTACGGTTGACGGGTTTGGAAAAAAGAATATTTTTATCACGTAAATCAAGCATTACTGAAGAAAAGTCAGAGATCAGGGTTGTGGAGACAAAAAACATAATGATCCCAAAGGTTAAGCTCATTTGCAGCATATAGTGATCGTTGGATAGCGTTAGCGGAATTAATATTAAACCAAATAGTAAATAAATCCACTGTAATCGCAAGGGTGAACCTTCTTTAGCGTTCTCCTTTTTCTGCATACCTGCAAGCGCTGTAGGCGTTCTTCTTCCGTCCATGGTCAGTTTGATCTGTAAAATACTCCGCATGGTGTCGTAATCGACTCCAAATCTTATAAAGGCACCCCGCAGCTTATCCAACAGCCTCAGCACGAAGAAATCAGTCATAAGAGGATACCTCTTGCTCCTGCATGACCGCAACAAATTCACCAGCGATATCACGGTATTTATCAAATCCGGTTAATTGATTGAAAATATCTTCAAGCGTCCCTTCGCGGCCTTTCTCCTTCAGCTCTGCAAAACTTCCGTCCGCCACAATATCCCCGCCATCAATCAAAATGATCCGGCTGCTGATTTTCTCAACCACATCCATGATATGTGAGGAGTAAAAAATGGTCTTCCCCCTTGCTGCCAGCGATGCAAAAATCTCCTTCACTATCATCACGCTATTAGCATCCAAACCACTCAGCGGTTCATCCAGGAATAAAATATCAGGGTCATGCAGCATGCTGGAGATAAGCAGCACCTTTTGCTTCATCCCTTTTGAGAACGAAGAAATCCGCATATCGTAAGACTTCTCCAAACCTAACAGTGTAGTTAATTTTTTGGCCTTGTAGTCCGCCTCCGCACGACCTAACCCATACAGCTCGCCAACAAAGGTTAGATACTCTCTTGCAGTGAGGCTATCATATAATTCGGCTACCTCCGGCACATAACCTATACGTTTCTTGTAAGAAACATCTCCATCGGCAATATCCTTACCGAAAATCTCCACTTTACCGTTATATCCTTCTACCAGACCGAGCATAATCTTCACCGTTGTACTCTTGCCTGCCCCGTTAGGGCCGATATAACCAATAATTTGTCCTCTATATACCTTAAGATCAATTCCCTTTAGCACCATTCGGTCTGTATAGTTCATCCATAAACCTGAAATCGCTATGACCGGATCGTCAGCTAAACCCATATCTCAGTCCCCTTTCTAGTAACTAATCAATAATGTGAAATATTACTACTTTATGTAATTACAATAATTGTATCATTTAGTAGAATCCTCTTCCATGATTTAGTCTGCTAATCTTATGTCTAGTTAAAAAAAGAGTGGCCATTAGGCCACCCACTAGAGATTTATAGCGAAAGGCCGCACCACCGATGCCACGAAATGGCTGTTGGCACCCCCTTTATTTGAGCAAACCAGACTAAGATCAGCGTACGTTTGGTCGAGTAGCATTTATAAGTAAGAGAGCGAGCACGCTATCGGACACAGCTGACCTTATACGCGGCTTTTTACCACATTTGGAGTGCTAAAGGACCCCATAGTCGCTATCAGCATGAAAACCACCCTAAACGCATCTTTTTCTAAGTGATAGCGTCGCTGGAGTCCGAAACTATGCCCCAAAGGCTGGAAAGCGGAAAATAACGTCATCCGGGTCCGAAAGCCGCGCCGATAATGAATGAGCTGCTGAATCAAGCGGGCAAGAGGGCAAGCGGACAGGGCAAGTGCAACCAGCCAGCTAACAAACAAAAAAGCAGAGCAGCGATACTCCAATAAAGGAGGAATCGCTGCTCTGCTGCCTTAGTCAAACCAATTCGCCGCATTCATAGTTGACGCTACTTATGTGACGTCCGCTATGTCTTAGTGGCTGATTATTTGGATAGCAAATTGTAAATAACCTGTGCTGCTTCTGCTCTTGTAGTGACTTCCTTCGGATTGAGTTTACCGTTCGCTCCGGTCACTATGCCTCTCTCTACCAGCGCTTGAAGGGCTTCTTGTGCATAACCAGCGATCTGTCCAGCATCGCTAAAGCCAGAAAGCGTGGCCGCCGTCTTCTCAGATGGCAGTTCACCTAGCGCTACAAGCGAGCGGTACAAGAGTGTAAATAGCTCCTGCCTAGTGATCTGAATATCTGGCTGGAATTGATTATCTCCAGAACCCGTTGCTACCCCAAGACGCTTAGCTGTAGCAAGATAATTCGTATAGTACGTATTGCCTGCATCTGCAAAATTATCAGCAGCAATGGCATCCGGTGTGATGTCATAAGCCTTGAGCAACAAGACGATGAACTGCCCTCTAGTGATTGCAGCATTCGGACTGTAATGTTCGGCATCCGTACCAGATGTGATACTGCGTGCTGCCAAGAAACCTACTGCATGGCTATACCATGATGCCTCTGGAACATCTGCAAAGCTCACCTGATTATATCCAATAATATATTGGGAGAAATGTGTGGTTACGAAATCTACAGTTCCCTTGGCGGCATTGTAATTTCCACGTACATTGTCCAAGCTTCCAGTGCTGTTAATGTGATACACAATAACCGCATCTGACCGTTCTCCTGCTTGCAGCACATACGGTACGCTGATACGAACACTCCCCCCACCGAAGGTGGAAATCGTACTTTCACCCGCTATAACCGACAAGTCATAAACCGGTCTGTCTCCGAGAACCGCCTTGCCTTCTGCCGTTAATGACACCTTCGCGATTCTAACAATGATGTCTCCGGCATCTGAAGCTGCACTAATGCTCGCCAATGATTTGGCATCGAACGTAATCGTACCCACATTCTCATAATCAATGGTAATCTCCACCTTCGTTCCGGCGGCTAACTCATTAATTATGCTTCTTGGAAGAGTAAGATCAGCTGTTTGAGAATCCGAAGTAGCTGCAACTTTAATTTCAAGAACAGCCTTCTTCCCATCAGCTTCTGCCTTCTTAGCGAGACTCACAAATTCAGCAGCCGTTTCTTTTGTGATCGTTGCAGTAGTAACTCCTGTGGTTTTATCCGTTTTAGTTACTGCTGTTGCTGATAGGTTCACGGTATTCCCTGCTGTTGCCACAGCAACCAGTTGCGGGCTTGCTGATGGTGTTGGTGTAGTCGTGCTCGGTGTAGAATTGCCACCCGATCCACCTGTTCCAGGATCTGAAATAGGCACATAGGCCGGAACCACAATGTCAGTCGCTGGACTTGCCTTATAACCTTCTTTGGCTGCGTATCTCACTTGATACGTGCCCGGTATTAATCCTGTAATTTCTTTATCTGGTGCATACACATAATTAGTTACACTAGACAGCTTATATTCTAAGGCTGTCGTGGTTCCCGTAATTCTTCCATCGTTGTTCGCTGCCGAGGTAGGAGCAACTCCCTGTAACCCAGTTGGAGCTGCTTGTTCCGCAGTGAATGCTGGAACGATTACATCTGCTGCTCTACCCGCGTTAAATCCCTCTTTAGCTGCGTATCTTACCTGATAGATACCCGGCACCAGTCCAACAATCTCTACATCTGATGCGTAGACATAATCGGTAACCGTAGACAGCTTATATTCCAGCGCTTTCGTAGTTCCTATAATTTTACCGTCATCATTAGCTGCACTGGTTGGTGCTACACCTACTAATCCTGTAGGTGCCGCTTGCTCACCATATGCCGGGACCTCAACTGTAGCGTCTTTACCAACGCTGTATCCCTCTTTTGCCGCATATCGCACATTATAGAAGCCCGGAGTAAGACCAGTGATGGCTACACCTGTTACAGGCTTATAATCAACTTCTCCAACGCCTTTATACTCCTGTCCTTCAGCAGAACCCGTAATTTGCCCATCATCATTAGCTTCAGAAGTAGGCGCTACACCTACCAGTCCTGTCGGGGCTGCTTGTTGATGCGTGTAAGCAGGAACTTCCACACTTACGTCTTCGCCAGCATTATAAGGAATGATTGTGGGTCCAGCTGCGGAGGTTGGCCCTTGATAGCCCGATGTTGCGGCATATCTTACCTTATATACACCAGGTGCAAGCCCTGTGATAGCTGATCCCGAAACTGGGGTGTAAGCCTCGTCTCCAGCAAGCTTAAATTCCAATGCTGCACTGGTGCCTACAATTTGCCCATCCTTATTGTCGGCCGTTGTTGGTGCTACACCCGTAAGTCCTGCCGGCACAGCTTCGAGCCTGGAGAATATTTTATCCAGTGCTGTTGTAGTGTTATTGTATCTCGCTCCGATTGGGTAATTAGCCTGCACGTAATCCGGTTGGATATTCGTCCAGCTGTACATAAGTTCAACATGCCCTAGAATCGGTGTGTTTTTGCCTCCTGCATCCCTGTTGTCCTTGTTATAAGTGAACAGATATGGAACCTGAAGTCTGTCTCCGCTCACAGTGTTTCCAAGTCCGTCTACATAACTAATTACAGTTGGTTTAGCAGCTGTATTGTTTTCGGTCTTGATATTGGTCAGATAAGTACGAACCAGATCAACATAAAGCTGCGCATACGGATGATTGGTGGTTCTAATCTGAAGCTCATTATTATTATGCGGATTCGCACTGCCCTTAGTGCCGCTGTTGTTATTAGGCTCAGCAACGGTCACACCAGCATCCAGCTTAGTGTCGAAGAAGTAGATCTTATGGATATTATGTTTTTTGGCATATTCGTTGATATATTTAATCACCGCTTGCGTGTTAGGGCACCACGAGCCGCCTAACAAAATCGCATAGTTTCCCTCACTCGCTAAAATTTGCTTCAGCTGATGATAGGTCACATGTTCATAAACAAGCGTGCCATCCGCTTCGTTGAAGATCGTAGGTTTGCCCTCATTTTCCCCTTCATAGTTCTTATTAAATGCCGCCTTGATATAAGCCGACTCGTCGATAGTGTCATATTGGGTAGCGGCACCCAGCACCTCACTTACTGATGTTTTATACGCATTAACCTTCGCCGCATCAAGTGTTCCGTTCGTCAGGAACTCATTCCACGAATAGCTCTTATCCAGGTAGGATACGACAGGAGCACTATTTCCCTGTGCATCCTTGTGATCCTTGTTGTATACCAATAAGAATGGAGACTCGAGCTTGTTAGCAGTCACAACTTCCCCGTTTGTATTGGTATAGCTGACATTGCGTTCTGGATCATCTTTGGAAGACAGATTTAAATTCTTCAAATACTTGTTGACCAGATCAACATATTTATAGGCAAATTTATTATTGCTGTCTGCAATCTGAAGGGTGTCCCCGTCCAGCTTAGTATCAAAGTTATAAATCGTAGAGATGCCATATTCCTTAGCTGCCTCGTTGATAAAGCCGATATCAGCCTGTGTATTCTCGCTCCAAGCACCGCCAACCAGAACAGCGTATGTGCCTTCACTCTCAAAAAGATGAACGATATCTTCATACGTCGCTGTTTTAAATACATGGTTAGCATCATTTAGACGGTCATAGACATGACTGAAATAGTCAAACTGGTTAACGCCGCCTTGTGAAGAGGTTATCGCCTCTGCGGTATCCGGATTAGCATAAGCTCTTCCTGCCTGAGTAGGCAGGATTAGCAGGGAGGCTGCCAGCAGCAGCGTTACAATTTTTTTGAAGGTTAATGGTCGTATCATTATGTGCACCTCGCCTTAAATAGGTTTATGGGAAGAATGGGCTGAAAGGAATCCTGAATGAGCCTGCTGCTCATCAAGGACAAACCTCTTCCTCAGCGGCTGGTGCCGGTGCGGGTGCCTGAACCGTTTCCGCTGGAGCAGGAGCTGGTGCGCTGACCGTGGATGCAGGTGCAGAAGACGATGTTTTCGGTTGAGAAGACTCAACTACCGGAGCCGGGGTCGCTTTAACTACCTCTGTGGTAGAGAAGGTTATAGCTTTTTTGGAAGGTGTCTCCGTTGCTTTTGATACGGGAGCGGCGGTTTCCTTAGGCTGTTCAGATAAAACAGGAGCGGCGGTCGGCTGAACGGCTTTAGCGGTTACGTTTGCTTTTGGAGCAGTCGTAGGTGCAGCAGTTGGCACAGGCGTTGCCGCGCTGGTTTGCGGTTTAACAGATGCAGATACCGTTGTTGCAGCTGTTGCCGTCTTAGCGGTGTCCGCAGCCGGGGATGCAGCTGCTTTAGGCTGAACTGCACCCGCTTCTGGAGCTGCTGAAGCCACAACCTTCGCCGCAGAATCAAAAGCTGCGGCTGGGGCCGCAGTAGCTTCTGCCGTGACTGTCTCAGCTGCTGGAGCCGAAGCTTCCGGCTGGACAGCTTCGGCTCCAGCAGCCGCAGTAGCTTCTGCCTGAACAACAACTGCTGCCGCAGAAGTAGCTGCTGGTAAAGCTGCTGCGGTTACTGCTGTATTACTACTCTCTTGAATGGGTGCTGCCTCTGCTGTTTTTTTGTTAGCGGATACCGCGGCATACGTCAATGCGGAGAAGACGATAGCGGCGGCAACCAAAGAGATCGAAAGCTTTTTCATATGTGTACCATCCTTTTCAAATAAAATAAGAAACCCCTTCACTACATTCTTGTACCTTAAATCCGTAACTCTCCCTTCTCTAAAGTAAAAAAAAAGAGACTCAACGGGACGCAATTTACGCGTCTTTCGTTGAATCTCCGGCTGTCCAGTCGATTCCAATTGGCTTGTGATTAAGTTCCATATTATTCATGCCATAGTGCCTTGTCAATCAATTTTTATTTTTCACATGGTTTTTATCGGAATTAATTATTTTTAACATATAATTACATTGACTTTACTATAAATTCTATATAGATTGATCTCAATAGGATTAATCACATTAAAAAACTAGGTTTAAGGGGGTATTGGTAGTGAACATAGATAACAACTTATTATCCGCCATCGAAACGAACTGGTATGGATTTGTCGCCTCCATATTTGTGTTTGCAATTTTGTTTCTACTGGCACGTAAACGAATTGGATTTGGTACCCGGGTACTCATCGGACTTGGCATCGGACTTATTGCCGGTATATTCTTTCAGTACTTCGATTTAGAGACCAAAGCTATTAGCACATTCGGCAGCATTTATGTCAGCTTGATCCGCATGCTCGTCATTCCTTTAGTATTCGTACTCGTATTAAACAGCATTTCTTCCTTAACCAATCTGGAGTATCTACGCAAAATCGGGATCAAAACCTTCGCCTGGTTCCTCGGAACAACGGGCATCGCTTCTATTATCGGCCTATCCGTTGCGCTGCTGTTCAATCCCGGCCAAGGTATACAACAAGATGTACCCGCAGATTTTGCAGCCCGTGAAATCCCGACCTTCTCCCAGGTTATCCTCGATCTTGTTCCATCTAACCCTGTTAATGAAGCAGCTACGGGTAAGGTTGTGCCTCTACTCATTTTCGCGATCTTCCTAGCAGTGGCTATAATCAAGATTGGCTCCAAGAAACCGGAAGCCGTCAAGCCTGTACGTGATCTTATTGAATCCCTGACACTGATACTGCATCAGGTTGTGAAATTCATTATTCGCCTGACGCCTTATGGCGTATTCGCACTGATTGCCGGAATCACCGCACGTTATGGCTGGGAGACGTTGCAGGAGCTAGGCAGTGTAATTATAACCTCGTACGTAGCAATGATTATACATTTTGTACTTATCTTTGGCGGATTGGTTCTATTAGTAGCGAAGGTGAATCCAATTCGTTTCTTCCGCAAAGTGTATCCAACCATTACCGTTGCCTTCACAACCAGAAGCAGCTACGCAACCCTACCGGTCAATCTAGAAGTGATTACGAAGCGGCTTCATGTCTCCCCGCGGATCGCGAGCTTTATCGCACCGTTAGGGGCATCTGTGAACTTTAATGCGTGCGGTGGGATTTGGCCAGCTATTGTGGCTGTATTTACCGCCCAAGTATTCGGTATTGATCTGAACTGGACCGACTATATTACACTGGTATTAGTAAGTATTATTTCTTCCATTGGTGTAGCTGGCGTACCTGGACCAGCCGTAATCTCCACCACAGTAGTCTTAACTGCTCTCGGCCTGCCGCTTGAAGGAATCGCTATCGTTGCAGGTGTTGAAGCGCTCATCGATATGGGCCGTACCGCTGTAAACGCAACTGGAACAGCTGTAACAGCTCTGTTAGTAGCTAATTCCGAAGGTGAATTTGACCGCGAAGCGTTTAATAGCAATGATGACGATGATATTCTCTTGAGCACCGTGTAAAAGCTGAAACTGTAAAAACCTCCGGAATCTGCGTAAAGCAGAGCGCCCGGAGGTTTTTTTTGCATAGATTCCTATTGGATTCATCTTCTTATAGCATACTAATTCTTTCCCGCTTTTTAGCAGAAGCTAGACAAGTCTCGATCAATTGCATGCCCAGCACTGCATCCTCAGGTGCAAAGAATTTTTTTCCTGTAAATACTGCGGCGGCAAAATCATCGACCTCCCGTGTATAGGGATTCGCCCCGGTGGCATCAACCCGTCTTACCCCTTCTCCCGTATGCACAAAAAATTCAGCATCCTCATCTCTAGCATTAAAAGGCATAGGCACTTCAACCATTCCATCGGTCCCCAGAATCTCTAACAGCTGGCGGTTATATGCCCACATCCCGCAATCAAAAATCAGGCTTAGCCCCTTCGGAAACTCTACCAGTCCTGAAGCCATCATATCTACGTTGTCATGCTCCGGAGAGAACATAGCATGTACTGTCACGGCTTCCGGCTCAGCTCCGAACAGCAGTCGTGCTGCACTTAGCGGATAACAGCCGATATCATAAAGCGAGCCGCCGCCCCAAGCGGATTTAAAGCGAATATTAGAGGTATCTGTAGCGTCATTATAAGTAAAAGTGCCTCGAATGGAGCGTAATTCGCCAATTTCACCGCTAGCTATAATCTCTTGCAATTCCGCAATCCGAGGATGATGCCGATACATATAAGCTTCTGCCAAATGGACTCCAGCATCATTACAAGCTTTTACCATCTCAGCCGCTTCTTCACTGTTCATCGCGATCGGTTTCTCACATAAGATATGTTTTCCAGCTTCCGCCGCACGGATTACCCATTCCCGATGGAGGTGATTTGGCAGTGGAATATACACCGCATCAATATCCTTATCCGCCAGTAATTCCTCATAGCTGCCGTAAGCTTTATCTATTCCGAACTCTGCGGCTACAGCGCTGCTTTTTTCTAAACCGCGACTGGCTACCGCTGTAATCATTCCCGTCTCCGAATCCATTATAGCCGGCATCACTGAACCTGTCGCAATCTGCGCACAGCCCATGATTCCCCAGCGAAGTTTTTGCACCATCGTTGCTAACCTTCTTCCTTATAGATTACTTACTATACTTAAAGCCACCTTATCATAGAATGAAACGTTTCTCTAACAGAAAGAAGCCTGCAAATTGCAAAAAACAGTGCCAAAAGGAGCTCCAACCCCGATAGACACTGCTTTTATATAAAATATGAATGTTTATATTAGTGCATTTAACAGCACAGCCGCACCCAGCACAACTATACGCGCAAGGTTCATCAATACGAAGTTTTTGACGGCAAGAATAAAGGTACTCGCCTTCTCCTGTTTCTCTGTGAACAAGGCAATATTTCGGCGAAGCGGGATCAGCGTAAGTAGAATCAACAGAACCAGAATAGGGTTAATCCTTAAGATCAGCAGCACTACAAGATCCAGATAAGAGACATAGTAGAGATATTTAAAAAGCACAAGCGCATTGCGGCGGCCAATGTACACCGGAAGCGTGTACCTGCGATTCTCCACATCCTCATCAATATCACAAATATTATTAGCGAGCATAATCCCTGCGATCCCCAGAATAGCGGGCACGGAAAACCAGAAAAGGTACAGCACTTCCACGATGTTGATATTCAAGCTGACCCAGCCGTTCTGAAGCAGCAGTGAAACCACATGCTCATCCGTATGGATATAGGCAGAGATAAAAATAATAACAAAGCCCATAAACAAACCCGAGAACAGCTCACCTAACGGCATACGCGAGATGGGAATCGGCCCGAACGAATAAAGTATACCGATCAAGAACGACAGTCCACCCAGCAAAAAGACCAGCAAACCCGTCTGAGTGACAAGCGCAATCCCGCCCCCTGCTGCCAGCGCCAGCAAAATAACAATCGTCGCCACGACGGTGCGCTCTTTTAGCTTAAAATGAACAATCGGATTATGCGTTTCGTAGCCGTAGCCGTGGGTTTTGGAGGCTTTTTTGAAATCGTAATAGTTGTTAATCGCCGTCGTCGCCATATCGAAGCTAAGCAAAGACACGAACATCAATCCAAAACGCAGTACGTAAAAATCCTCAAACCGGTACAGGGCATACAACGTTCCCATTAGAAACGGAATAATACTGGCTACCTTCGTCGGCAGCTCCACAAATCTTAGAAAGCTTTTAATATTCACACCATACACCCTTATCTGTCAAATGAGCCTGCAAGGCATTACTGTTCAGTTGTTGTAACCGTCACTGGGGACCATTCTGCAATAACTGTTTGTCCATGTACAGACACACTGCCTTCAGGACTCAGATCCTTCTCTGTCATAATTCCGAGCGCTACAGTGAAGTTATTGAATTTAAGCGGTATATTTTTCTCGCGGCGTACTTCCTTGCCGTTCAAATAGAATACAGCCTCATCATTGCCACGGTGATAGGTAATACGGTACGTATTGAATTCCCGTGGTTTGAAATCCGTATTTTCTTTAAAGATGCAGAAATATTTCGTTCCAGTGCTTTCTGGCACTTGTACACCCGGGAACGGCAAAATACCATATACACTAGCATATTTGTCATTTCCCGCGAAGAAATCGAGCGCAGCGCCTGTCGTGAAATCCAGCAGGTTCAGCGATACATATCCATCATACAGATCTCCAGGTGCAGTTCCTTGTGTACGGCAACGAATTTGCAGCTCAATGCTAATCTCTCCAGCTTCCGGAATCTCCACTGGCTTGGCTGAATAATACATGTGCTTGGCATTGTCCAGAATTTGCACTTGATGGTTCTCACGAGATAACTTCGCACGTACATACAAGGTATCATTACGAACGATAACTACAGCCTCCGGCTCACGGTAAGCCCAAAATGATCCGTCAGGCAGTGTAAATCCACCCGTCTTCCAGACCTTTCCTTCTTCTAAAATGGAGTGGAAATCCCCAAGAACCATGCGATTGCCTTTAACTTGTTGTTCTTCTGCCATCAATTCCTTGTCCTTCTTTTCCATGAAAGCTCACTCCTTCTGTAGTCCATCTATTAGTATCAGATCAAGCCTTGAATTAATAAAGTTATTGCCATTACTACTCCGCAGCGTACGGAGGCTTTTTGTGAAGCGCCCATCAGCGGGATATAAGCCGGCGAAGCATTATGTTGCTCGAGACTACTGTAAATGCGCAGCGGCCAGAAAGCTGTAACCAGCGCCAGCAGTGCGTAAACAGGAAGTACACCCAACAGCACACAGACTATCACCGAAGCGTAGCCAGTGAAAAGAAGTACCCGTGAGAATACAAGTGCCTTTTGTTCTCCCCATACTACAACAAGCGTAAGCTTACCCGCCTGCTCATCCGCCTTCCAATGTAGGAAATGGTGATTAAACAACAATAATGTAGTTAAAAATCCGACAGGCAGCGAGAGAATTACAGGCTTCATGCTAAACTGACCGGTTTGTACGAAATAGGAGCCTAATACAGGCATAATCCCAAAAGCAATAAAAATGGCCATCTCACTATAACCTTTGCCGCGATAGCCATAACGCAGTGGCGGAGCCACATAGAAATAAGCGATTAAAGCACCAACAAGTACAAACCAGAGGATATTCCAACCGCTATATATACTAAGAATCCCACCACAGATAAGGGCAATCGCCAGCATACTCCAAGTCATCCTTGCATAAAAAGACTCCGAGAGAATCCCACCTGTCAGTAGCCCGGAGTTTGTGCTGATTTCACCAGCGGAATTCTTTGCTTCTGTATCGGTTCCGTTGCGGAAGTCCCACAGATCATTCACCATATTGGAGAACAAATGCGCCGAAATCGCCCCTATTAAGGTAAGAATAAATAAAACCGGATGGAATGTCCCTTCCCATACATATGCCCCAACGGTCCCCAAAACAATCGGGATGAGCATAACAGAAAAACTCCAAAACCGGGTCGCCTTGGTAAATAATGTCCATTTGTTCACTTCAAGCTTACCGCCTTTTTCATATGATTTGATAATAATTATCACTGACTATTATACATCAATTTTCGATAGATTGTGAAGATTATCACTGCATATAATGTCTATTCTTGACATAATACTTCCGTTTGTTTGGTTAAGTATCTTGATAATGGAAGATAAAAATGTAAACCATTCCTTTTTTTCACGCAGGACCCCTATTTTACGACAAAAAATGAGTGTTGTTTTATAGGCAAGCACATACCGATATGATATGATAGGCAAGCCTATGAACAGTGCCCCTTACGGGCTGTTTTTAAGAGCGTAAAACTATATATAATAATGGAGGCTTTTACTGTCATGTCAGCGCAATCCCCTAACACCCAATCTGTCAAAATCGTCACTGCCGACCCTAGCGCCATCGGGCTATTCGGACTGGCTATTGTCACATTGGTCGCTTCTTCACAGAAGCTTGAATTTACAACAGGACTTAGCTACGTTATTCCTTGGGCTATCTTCCTGGGAGCATTCGCGCAGCTATTCGCCGCCATTCAGGATGCTAAGCACAACAATACCTTTGGTATGACCGCCTTTGGCGCCTACGCTTTCTTTTGGTTCGGCATGGCTAGCAGCTGGCTAATCAAGCTTGGCGTATTTGGTCCAACGCTTGCGGAGGCTGTAGATCCTAAGCAGCTCGGATTTGTATTTCTGGGTTACTTGATCTTCACACTCTTTATGACGATTGGTGCCGTTGAGGCAAATAGAGTTCTGCTTATCATTTTTGTATTGATAGATTTTCTCTTTATCGGACTAACCTTTGATTCCTTTGGGATCGCTCCAGAATTCTTCCATAAGCTAGCTGCTTGTGCTGAGCTTGGTATTGGTATCGTGTCCCTTTACGGATGTGGAGCATCCGTGCTAAACGCTCATTTCGGCCGCAACTTCTTACCGATTGGAGCTCCGCTGGGCATCTTCAAAAAATAGAAATTGTTCTGATCTGAAACTAATACTTTTGCAAGCCGAAAGGATGCTGAGACTATGCATGTCCTGTCCTCTTCTGAATTAGCGGTAACTGCTATTTTCGCCCTTATTCTCGCAGTTATTGCCTACCTGATCATTCGGAATATCCCGAAGATGGTTGGCGATATTGCGGCTTTTCGCAAAAGAACACTGGTTTGGACCCAAGTTTCACTAGTACTAACGGTGCTTCAGTTGAATTTTAAAGCAGGCGATTGGCGCTTTTCTATCGTCCTTGGACTCATTGTGTTATTCACCGGAGCTATTTGGCTGTCCGCCCGTTATTACGACATCAGTCGCAATGCAGGTCCAGAATCTAAAGATCCTGAAGTACATTAGTAAATCTCAAGCTCCCGAAAGGGGGCTTTTTTTTATAATTTCAGAAAGCTTCTTCGCATAGTTCTCCCCCTCACAACCATACTAATGACATTCTAATAAAAGTAACGGGAGGATTATCAGGGTGAGCAAAAAAATCAATCTGCTAATGTTCAGTGGGGAATACGACAAAGCGATGGCTGGACTGATCCTAGCGAATGCCGCAAGAGATATCGATGTCGAGGTTACTATGTTTTTTTCATTCTGGGGTCTATTTTTAGTGCGTGATCCGGAGAAAATGACTCTTGAGGACAAGAGTATCTACGAGAAGCTGATGGATGTTATTACACCGAAGGGCCCTGGGCAGCTGCCGCTCTCTCATCTGAACTTTAGCGGGCTGGGACGAATGATGCTGGAGGAAATGATGGAGGAACAAGGCGCACCGAAGCTGATTCATTTTCTAAAAGGGGCTCGTAAAAAAAACATCAAATTCTATGCCTGCAAGCTCTCTGTGGAGATCATGGGCTTTAAGCCCGAGGAACTGCTGCCAGAGGTCGAAATCATCGATGCTGCGGCATATTTAAAAGATGCTTTAGAAAGTGATGTACAGTTATTTATTTAAAGTCTGACTAGGCTTTAACCCAATCCCCCATGCAGGCATATACTGTTGCCATAGAAACTACTGGCACGCCGAAAATACACCCCATTAACTTAACACTGACGGCGTACGGGCTGGAGGGAATATCCGTGCTAAACATCATCCACGCCTCTTCTGCAGAGACGCCCGCTTCATTACAAGACCATTTTGATACTTTTCGTGGTCACACCATCGGCATTCGGCATCAAATCAACACCCCTTATGGCAGACAGCCGCTTCTGTATGCCGATTGGACCGCAAGCGGGCGCTTATATGAACCGATCGAACGCAAGTTGCAGGAAGCCTTCGGTCCCTACGTCAGCAATCCACATACAGATTCCAACACCACCGGACTAATCATGACGCAGGCTTATAATGAAGCTCGCCAAATCATCAAGAACCATGTAAATGCTGGCCCTCAGGATGTACTGCTCTTCTGCGGCAATGGAACAACAGGAGCCGTGAACAAGCTGCAGCGTATCATGGGATTAAGGCTCCCGGAATGGCTACTGGAACATAATAACCGTGCACTGGAAGACCGCCCCGTTATCTTCACCAGCCATATGGAGCATCATTCCAATATTCTTCCTTGGCAGGAGGGACTTGGTGACGTCGTTACCATTCCCGCCGGAAAGGACGGAAATATTGACCCTCAACAGCTTGAAGACCAACTGCGACTGTACCCCAATCGCCGTTTCAAGATTGGTTCATTTACAGCTTGTTCTAATGTGACTGGAATTCAGACGCCTTACGCAAAGCTAGCGGCTACTATGCATCGTCATGGGGGCGTATGCTTTGTGGATTTTGCCGCCAGTGCTCCCTACGAGCCTATCAATATGCACCCCCCTTCTCCACTGGAGAAGCTTGATGCGATCTTTTTTTCTCCGCATAAATTTCTGGGTGGGCCGGGCACAAATGGCGTTCTAATCTTTGATGAAGCACTGAGCAATGGACGTATTCCTGACGAACCGGGTGGAGGTACAGTAGCCTGGGTCAACCCTTGGGGAGGACGCCGCTACACCAATGCGATTGAGATGCGGGAAGACGGGGGAACACCGGGGTTTTTACAGGCTTTTCGCACGGCACTTTGCGTGAAGCTGAAGGAGCAGATGAATGGAAAAGGTCAATATATGGTGATTAGAGAACACGAGCTGTGTCAGGAATTAATGGCAGGACTCCGCAGCATCCCGGAATGCGCGCTGCTGGCCGGAGATCATACAGAACGTCATGGAATCGTCTCTTTTACACTTCGTGATATCCATTACAACCTCGCTGTTCAGCTGTTGAATGACCGTTTCGGCATACAAGCTCGAGGCGGCTGCTCTTGTGCAGGTCCATACGGACATTACCTGCTTGGATTAGGGTGGACGCAATCCGCTCAGATTGCCGGAGCGATCATGAGCGGCGACCAATCCTTCAGACCAGGGTGGATTCGCATCTCCCTACATCCCATTATGACTAATCAGGAAGTAGAGAGAATTGTATCCGCTGTAAGGAGTATTGCGACCCATGTCCAGCAATGGAAGCAGGACTACCTTTACGATACTTCCACGAACAGCTGGAATCATATCTACGCGCAGCATTCACCCGAGATGAAGCTCCAAGAACTCTTCACCATGTAACAATCTAACTTATCACACGTTGCCCTTCACCATGTCCAAATCGGCAGCACTGGCATTGGAGATGACCTGTTCTACATTTTTGCAGCCCGGAATTACACTGGTTACTGCGGAATGCTGGAGACACCAAGCCAAAGCCCACTGCGCCATATCCAGACCTGACGGCACTTCATTAGCAGCAATTTCTGCTACTGCGCGCAGCTGCTTTTGTCTTACATCCTCTTTATGGTTAGCTCGCACATCACCCTGAGCAAAAACCGCATCTGGCTTATACTTGCCGCTCAAATAACCACTGGCTAACGGAACGCGAGCTAACACACCTAATTGATGCTCGATGCACAGCGGAAGAATCTCTTCTTCAGGTTGACGATCCAGCCGATTATATACTACTTGTATGGCCTCTGCTTGCACATCCGCTGCCGCAGAGGTCTGGTGCACCCCCGAGCCGGATGCACTGATCGACACGCCCAAATGACGGATTTTTCCGGCTTGCTTCTGTCTGTCGAGCATACTCCACAGCTTATCATTATCGAATTGCTCATCCGTTCCGGAATGGAATTGATAGAGGTCAACATACTCTGTTTGGAGTGCGCGGAGGGAGTCGTCCAGCTGCTTAAGCACATCCTCAGCACGCCATAGCTGTTCCCGCTGCAAATGCCCCTGAAAATGATGGCCAAATTTCGTAGCTACAACCCAGTCCTCGCGTTTGCGGCGCGCCAGATAATCCCCGATGAACTTCTCCGACAAGTGATCTCCGTAACATTCTGCCGTATCAATCAGATTAATACCCAGCTCTCCAGCCTTATCCAGCATGGCATCGACTTCAACCTGAGTGAAATCCTTGCCCCACTCTCCGCCAAACTGCCAAGTCCCTAGGCCAATCACCGAGACATTCATTCCTGTACTGCCAAGCTTACGATATTTCATCATCATTTCCTCCTTTATTCTATTTAAATTTAGGGATTCCAGTTAATTCGGACTCTATGCTAAGCTATCTTGTTCCCATCCTGTGCTGTTCTAGCAAAACGCGCTTCGATGGCTTTGACTCCCCATAACGACAGCCCGATAAACAACAGAACATAGATAATCTCCCACGGCTGGCGAATGAAACGTTCCAGATCGTTGCCAATGTATGAAACTGCGAATACCATAATCGCTTTGCCTACCGTGAGCGCAAGAAGATACGAACGGAACCTCATCCCGGCAAGCCCCGCTGCCATATTAATCACAACAAAAGGCCCTACCGGAAATATACTAAGCAGAAAAACATAGCTAAATCCGCTTTGCCGCACCCACGTCATGCTTTTGGCTACTTTGGGCCGCGCTGCCCATTTTCGTAAATAACGATGGGAGGCTACTTTGCGGATAATCCAAAAGGTAGTCACACAGCCTGCAACCAGACCGATCCAAGAATACAAAAAACCTAACCATAAACCATATACGGCCCCATTTAACCCTACGATCGCAATAGTTGGCAGTGGTGGTATAAATGATTTCATAAACGTTAACGCAATGCCCGGAAAGGGCCCAAACGAACGATATTGTTCAAGCAGATGCCGCAGATTATCCTCTGTCAGCCAAGACATAATATCAAGAAAATACATAACCAGCTGATCTCCTCATCCGATTGGAATTCTTAACACTTGGTCTCAATTATACACGAAGTTACGTTCATTCCTACAGTGCCGCCAATATAGAGTGAGCAACCGGGACTAATTAAATGACAGGGAGAAAATTCTTCGTTACTATAGACAAAAATACATATTAGACGGGGGCATAAGGTTATGATCATTCATTCAGAAACGTTGGATCTGCAAACTACCACTGAGCAGGATTTAGCGTTCGTTCTAGCCATTGAACAAAGTGAGCTTAATCGTGCCTATATCGGACAGTGGAGTAAAGAGGAGCACATTACGGCTATCCATGATCCAGATATCCTGCATCTTACAATTTGGGAGAGGTCCGGGAAAAGAGTCGGCTATATCATCGTATCAGGACTTCAAGATATTCATCTTACCGTTTGTATTAAACGAATCGTCATCCATTCCAAGGGCTTTGGGTATGGCAAACTGTCGCTTCGTCTCGTGAGCGACTGGATCTTCCAGCACACCGAGACGCATCGGCTATGGTTGGATGTTAGAGATCACAACCACAGGGCTCGCCATGTCTATGAAAGCTGTGGCTTTACACTGGAAGGGACTCTACGTGATTGTATGAAGGTTGAGGGACATTTTGAATCTCTGCATATCATGTCCATATTACGGTATGAGTATATAGAGCGTGAGCAGCAGCGACAGAAATAGATTAGGGGAAACCTCCCCTAATATTCAGCGAATTTGAGCAAAATCGGCGTATTTCAGTAATTTTTAGGGAGGTTTTCCCCAAAAAGTGTATGCCGCGATGATAATCGGCTATTTTCAGGGAATTTATTTCCTCGCCCCCTTTCAGGAGCACAATAAAAAGCCGAGCAGTAGGCCCCCCCTATCCTGCGCAGGCTCACTACTCAGCTTTCAATTCCATTTCCCTCAAACCTCTCCACTGTAACAACCCGCCTGCTCACCTTCCGCCTTCAGCCCCGCAACCACAAGGGTTGTCACGTACTTACGGGCATCCGCTGTGAGTAGTAACAGCTCTACCGAGCCTTTAGCCGGCTCCCCTCTGACAAACTTTATTCGGGCACCGTCCAAACCCTCTTGGATGCCGGCAATCGTATATCCTTTAAAAAGCAGCCCATCAATCTCCTGCTGTTCTTTGGCATATTCCGCAAAAGCAGACACTAGACAACACCTCCGCTGATTTCTGCCTTAGAAGGAAGAGGAGCCTCCGCTGCAAAACGTTTGCGTTTCAAATATTTTCCCGAACCTGCTTTGCCGACAAATTGTTTGTCACGAATAACAAATTCGCCTCGACTGAGAACAGAAACAGGCTCTCCCTTCACTTCAAAGCCCTCAAACGCATTATAATCTACGTTCATATGGTGCGTGTCCGCAGAAAGGGTTCTTTCTACAGAAGGATCAAAAATGACCAGGTCAGCGTCACTACCTACTGCGACCGTGCCTTTTTGCGGATACAAGCCAAACAGCTTGGCGCTAGAGGTAGCAATAATGTCTACGAATTTGTTCAATGAGATCCGGCCTTTCTGCACACCTTCCGAATATAGAATTGTAAACCGGTCCTCAATGGTCGGCCCACCGTTCGGGATTTTGGAGAAATCGCCTAGCCCCAGATCCTTTTGTCCTTTGAAATCAAACGAGCACTGGTCAGAGCCAATCGTCTGCAAGCTGCCGCTCCATAACGCATCCCACAAAACATCCTGATTCCACTGCTCACGCAGGGGCGGAGACCACACGTATTTAGCACCTTCGAAATTAGGCTTTTCCAGTGCCGTCTGATCCAGCACTAAATACTGTGGACAAGTCTCGCCGTAGACGCGCAGTCCCTTTTTACGCGCTTCAGCAATCTTCCAAGCAGCTTCCGCACAGGTCACGTGTACAACATACAGCTGAGAATCTGTCAGTTCGGTTAGATAAGCTGCGCGTCCCGTAGCTTCACCCTCCAGCTCCGGCGGGCGGGTCAGCGCATGAAAGATCGGATCAGTGTTGCCTGCGGCCAAGGCCTGCTCAACAAGATATTCAATGACATCTCCATTCTCCGCATGCACCATAACGAGTGCACCTTCTTTTTTCGCAGCTTGAAGGGTCTTAAAAAGTGTGCCGTCATCCGCCTGAAAAGTATTCTTATAAGCCATAAATACTTTGAGCGAGGTAATGCCTTCATTCTCAATTATCTCCGGAAGCTCACCCAGTACTTTATCGTTTAATTCTGAGACCATAAGGTGGAAGCTGTAATCAATCACCGCTTTATCCTGCGACTTATGATGCCATGTATCTACGGCTTGCTGTAGCGGTTGTCCTTTGGTGGTTAAGCAAAAATCAATGACTGTGGTCGTTCCGCCATATGCAGCCGCAATAGTTCCCGTCTCAAAATCATCAGCTGTAACCGTGCCGCCAAAAGGCATATCCAGATGGGTATGAGGATCAATGCCTCCAGGAAAAACATAACACCCCGAGGCATCTATAATTTCCGCACCAGGGGCATCCAAATGAAGGCCAATCTCCGTAATAACCCCGTTTTCAATCGCCACATCGCCTGTATAAGTATCTGCTGCGGTAACGATGATGCCATTTTTAATAATCTTTTTCATCCTTACACCACCTCCACTTCCGAATAGGTGCCATTCAAACTGCCGATCACTTTCTGCCGCTGATTCCAGGTCAGTGGAGCTGCCCCGGTATCCACTGGAACCATATCGATCGCGCCGTCTGCTGGACAGACAATAGAACAAAGATTACAACCTACACAATCTTCCTCGCGGACCTGTAGAATAGCTTTCCCATCTGCATTAGTTAACATATCAATACACTGATGTGAAGCATCTTCGCAGGCAATATGGCATTTATTACAGTTGATGCAGTTGTTCTCATTAATACGGGCAACTACCTTATAGTTGAGATCCAGATCACCCCAGTTGGAGTAACGGGATACCGATTTACCGATTAACTCTGTTACGGAAGCCAAACCTTTGTCATCCAAATAGTTGTTCAGGCCATCGATCATTTCCTCTACAATCCGGAAGCCATGATGCATGACCGCTGTACATACTTGAATGCCCGTAGCACCCATCAGCATGAATTCAACAACATCCTGCCAGGTCGAAATCCCTCCAATACCGGAGATAGGAATGCCTACTCCCCGGTCACGGGCACACTCGGCCACCATACTAAGCGCAATTGGTTTCACAGCCGGCCCGCAGTAACCGCCATGTGCACCCTGACCCCCAACATTCGGAATTGTGTTCCAGCTATGAATATCTACACCAGCAAGACTGTTGATCGTGTTGATCATACTAATCGCGTCTGCTCCACCCTTAACCGCATGGCGGGCAACGACGGTGATATCCGTAATATTAGGCGTCAGCTTCACAATCACCGGGGTCGTTGCAACTTCTTTTACCCAGGTGGTCTGTGCCTGCACCAGATCAGGCTGCTGCCCCGAAGCAGCGCCCATTCCACGCTCAGCCATCCCGTGCGGACAGCCAAAGTTAAGCTCCAGACCGTCTACACCCACATCCTCTACCCGCTTAACAATCTCATGCCATTTATGCTGCGATGGTTCTACCATCAGGGAGGCTATAATCGCATGATTCGGGAATCTTTTTTTCGTTTCATAGATTTCCTTCAGATTAACTTCAAGCGGACGGTCGGTGATCAGTTCAATATTGTTAAAGCCCGCAACCCGTTGCCCATTGAAATTTACTGCCGCAAAACGCGATGAGGTATTAATGATCGGATCGCCGAGCGTCTTCCACACCGCACCGCCCCAACCTGCTTCAAAGGCCCGCTGCACTTGATAACCTGTATTCGTAGGCGGCGCGGAGGCCAGCCAGAACGGATTCGGTGATTTGATTCCTGCGAGATTAATACTTAAATCTGCCATGATGTTCCCTCCCTGTCATGTAAAATCCAATTTGATTTCTACGCTCAGCCCGCTGATCTAACAACGACCTCCTGCTGGCCTGAGAATTGTTTAACAATCGCATGGGCTGCATCTTTTCCCTGCTGTGCCGCTGACACAACCATGGCCTCACCCTTACCTGAACCAAAAATAATGTCCCCAGCGGCATAAATCTGCGGATCGGAGGTTTGGCAGGTGACCTCATCCACCTTAACAACCCCACGGTCATGCATAAGACCTAAGGAATCTATTAGATCCAGACGACGCTTTTGACCAATAGCTATTACAACCGCATCTACAGGAATCAAGAACTCAGAACCCTCGATCGGCATAGGTATTGGACGCCCATCTTTGCCCAGCTCCTCCGTCAGCTTCATCTGCACACATTCCAGTGCGGTTACATTCCCAAGCTCATCACCCACGATACGTTTCGGTAAGGTAAGCCAGCTGAACTCCACACCTTCCTGCTTCGCGAATTCATATTCAAAGTCATATGCCGTCATCTCTTCGCGGGTCCGGCGGTAGACCATTTTCACATTGGTGGCTCCCAGCCGCACTGAGCAAGTCGCTGCATCAATAGCCGTATTCCCTGCCCCAATGACAGCGACCCGCTGACCCATCAGCTCTAGCAGAGGAATGCCCGTCTTAGTAGATTCTACAAGCGCAATAGCGTCATAAACTCCAGCCATTTTTTCACCTTCAATCCCTATTGGAGGCACATATCCCATACCCGCTGCCAAAACGATAGCATCATAATTCGACTTCAGCTCATCTACAGAAACATCCACTCCGACTTTTACACCTGTACGTATTTCCACACCCAGCTTCTCTACCTGCTCTACTTCCCAAAGAGATACAGACTGCGGGAGCCGAAACGATACAATCCCATGTGTATCCAGCCCACCCGCTAACGCCTTTGCTTCGTAGATCACAACAGCAAAACCTTCACGGGCGAGCTCCCTAGCCGCAGACAATCCCGCAGGACCACCACCAATTACGGCTACCTTTTTCCCATTAGGGGTGCCAGCCTTAAATAATTGAACTCCGCTGTTCATCGCCCAATCTGTCGCATAACGCTGCAGCAGTCCGATTTGGATCGGCGCCGAGGCATCATTTAACACACAGGCTCCTTCACACAGCTCATCTGTAGGACAAACACGAGCACAGCTGGCACCCACAGGATTGGAATCCATAATCGTCTGTGCCGAGCCTTTCAAATTGTCAGTAGCGATCCGTTTGATAAAGGAGGGAATATTAATGCTGGTCGGACATGCTTTTATACATGGGGCATCGTAGCAATATAGACAGCGATTAGACTCATCCAAGGCACCTTTATGGGTCAGAGGCGGCTCAGCCTCGGCGAAATTGCGCATGAACATATCAGGTGTAAATGCTGTTAACGGAGATGAATGCTCCATCACTAGTCCCTCCTTATGGGTAATTTTTCATATTAGTGTTATATAATATAACATTATTTCAAGTTTTGTCTGAATATTTTGCTTACATCTTTAATTTATTGTAGTAATATAAGCATTAACAGAAATTATCTCTCAACGTTCTTCCTGACTAGGTTATATATACTGACATCCGTTAATCAAACTATAGTCATTTCGAATTTTCGTTGCATTAGACACTTTGTCTAATTTCAAAACTGTATTTTTTACGTGTGAGAATAGGCTGAGAATAACAAGGCGTTAGCCGAAGGCCAGAGCGCAGAAGATCGAGGGGGAGTAACTATGGACTGGGAGCTTGTATTAACCATTCGTGACGCTTTAAAAAGACCACTATTCGCAGAAGCCGAGGTGATCGGCGGGAAAAGCGGCCTAAGCCGTGCCATTCGCTGGGTGCATGTGCTGGAAAGTGCCAACTTCGAGACTCTGATTCATGGCGAAGAAATGATTTTGACTACGGGGATTGGTGCAAGTGTCGATCTCCCTTCCTCCTTGGAGTTTATGCAGAACCTGATCGACAAAAATGCAGCTTGCCTATGTATTGAGTTAGGTACGTATTTCAGCACCATCCCGCAAGAGATGATCGACTTAGCCGACAGGCATGACTTTCCGCTAATCATCTTCACCCGCACGGTTCGTTTCGTAGATATCACGTTGGATCTTCACTCGATTATCATTAACCGGCATCACCGGATGCTCCAAGAACTTGAAAAAATCTCACGTGAATTCCACCGCCTGACCTTAACTTCACAAGGAACGCTGAAAGTGCTGCAATTATTGTGCAAAAGTACCCGCACACAAATTGTCTATATGCAGCTGCAAGGCAAACCCTTATTTTTTCCGGCACTTCCGCCGGAAGAGCAGGCTCCATTACTGAATTTTTTCACCGCCTTCGGCGACGAGCTGGAAGGAATTCAACCTGACGTTGCCCCCTATATCCGGGAATATGGACAGAAGACCATCGCGCTCAAGCCTGTAGGTGCGCTGGATCAGACCTGGGCTTACATTCTGATGGTATGCAATCACAAACCACAGGAGTTCGACTGTCTGCTGCTGGATTCCGCCTCTTTGTCCATTGCACAAGAGCTGCTGCGGACGCGGTATATGGAGGAGCGTAAGCTTTTTTCAGAAAATCTATGGGTCGACGAGCTGATCAATGGCCGCATCGAAGATGATAACCGCTTAAAGGGCCTGATCGGCTCCAATTTCAACGTGGTCAACGAGCTCCCTTACCGTGTATGCCTTATAGAGATCAAGAATCCCAGAGATGTAAAATGGAACAGCTCGGAGAACGAATGGGAGTCCATTACCTTCCACCTTTCGCTCATCCTGCGTTCCATCTTTGAGAAGTATTCTTTACGTCCGCTGATCACCCTTAAGAACAATCGCCTCACCGTCATCGCCCTCGATATCCAATCGAAAATGCCTGGAAAAATGCGACTTCAACAAGCACTTGAAGCCCTGCAGAACATCCGCTCCGATGAGAAGCTCAAGGATTTGCAGCTCGTCATTGGAGTCAGCAAATCGCATAAGCGCCTAAAACGAGCCTATTCCGGTTATCAGGAAGCCCTACAGGCATTGTCGTTATACTCCTGTTACCAGAAGTCACTACTCTTCTATGAAGAGTTGGGTGTATTCCAGTTGCTGTTGAGCTTAAATGACGGAAAAACGTTGCAGAACTTCATTCGCAGTTATCTCGGCCCGCTAATCGACCACGACCAAACCAAAGGCAGCGAGCTGCTGCTTACCCTTCGTGTTTATCTGGATCATGATGGTTCCAAACAAATTGCCGCTCGAAACCTATTCATTGTCAGACAGTCCCTTTATTATCGCCTGGACAAAATAACAGAGCTACTGGGTGAAGACTTCATGCAGCCAGAGAATCGGATCTCCATTCAAGTCGCCCTGCGCGCTTACCAATTTCTATATCCAGACAAAATCACTTTACCTAGCCCCCGTTCAGCACAGATTTAAAGGTATCGATAATAAATTCTATATCTTCATCCGTGGAGGATAACGGCGGGGCGAAGGTAAGCACGTTGTTGAACCCAGCTACGGTATCGCCATTTTTGCCGATGATAAGCCCCTTGGACTTACATTCGGCAATAATTCCTTTCACAATACTCAGATCTACCGGTTTCTTACCGACCTTGTCTTCAACCAGCTCAACCCCTGTCACCAAACCAAAGCTGCGGACATCACCTACAAGCTTGTGATCAAGCAGCTCAGTAAATTCTGTATTTATTCTTTTACCTAAAAGATCCGCACGTTCCACCAGCTTCTCCTGCTCGATAATTTCCAGATTACGCAGCGCCAGCGCACAGGAAGCAGGGTTACCACCAAAAGTATTCACATGGCGAAAATGCCCATAGTCATCGCTATTGTCCTTAAATACCTCATAGATATCCTTACGAACAGCAGTGGCAGATAGAGGAAGATAAGCGCTAGTCAGTCCTTTAGCCATCGTTACGATGTCAGGCTTCACATTAAAGTTGTGATGACCAAACTTACGTCCAGAACGTCCGAATCCACAAATCACCTCATCCATAATGAGCAACACACCGTGCTTACGGCAGATTTCCTGCACCCGATCCAAATAAACCTGATGCGGTACAATGACGCCACCACCCGTAATTACAGGCTCCATAATCACCGCAGCTACCGTCTCCACGCCTTCCCAGATGATCATATCCTCTATGGACTGTGCACACTGGAGGTTGAATTCTTCCACAGTCATCCCGGCCGGGCGGCGATAGCTGTCCGGGGGAGCTACATGCAGAAAACCACCCGCCAACGGTTCATATTTATATTTGCGCTGGGCCTGGCCCGTTGCAGATAATGCCCCAAGTGAACTGCCATGGTACCCACGATAACGGGCAATGAATTTATGGCGATAATGCTGGCCGATTTGCTGCTGGTACTGGCGGGCCATTTTGAAAGCAGCCTCATTGGCTTCCGATCCACTATTGGAAAAAAAGATCACATAATCGTCTCCGAGCCACTCATTCAGCTTCTCCGCCAGCGCAATCGCCGGGAGATGACTTTGTGTCAGAGGAAAATATGGCAGGGCCAGCAATTGATTGTAAGCAGCTTCCGCCAGCTCCTTGCGCCCGTATCCCACATTTACACACCACAGGCCAGACATCCCGTCCAAAAATTGATTGCCCTGTATATCCGTAATCCACGACCCACTTGCCGAGGCGGCAATCATAGGCGGATTCTTTTCACTATAAGGTGTAATGTTGTGCCATAAATATTTCTGATCCTTCTTCACCGCAAGCTCACTATCATTCCCCAGACTCTGCATAACATTTTCTCCTCTCAGCAGCTCATTTTCTCTAATAACGGGCAGTGATCATCTTTTTACGCGTATAGAACTCCACCCCATCACGCCCATTGGCATGCAGGTCTCCATAGAACGATTTCTTATAACCCGAGAAGGGGAAAAATGCCATGGGGGCAGGCACACCCAGATTCACACCCAACATCCCTGCATCAATTTCTTCCCGAAATTCACGGATCGCCTTTGCGCTATCTGTATAAATACACGCCCCATTCGCGAATGGGGATTGATTCGTTACCGCAATCGCTTCACTCAGACTTTTTACACGAATCACAGACAATACCGGCGCAAAAATTTCATCCTTCCAGAGGGTCATTCCCGGCTGCACATGATCAAATATCGTCGGCCCGATAAAATAACCCGCACCACCCGTAGCCGCATCCTTCCGCCCATCTCTCACAAGCTTGGCTGCCTCAGCTTCACCAGTCTCAATGTAATAAAGCGTCCGCTCCTTATTCGACTGGCGAATTACCGGACCCAAAAACACCCCGTCATCCGCGCCATTACCAATCTTAAGCTCATCCGCAGCCGCAGCCAGACGACCCACTAGCTCGTCAGCGATATCCTCATGAACCACCACAACCGAGCACGCCATACAACGCTCACCTGCCGAACCAAAGGAAGCCGCAATGATATTTTTGACCGCATTGTCCAGCTCCGCATCAGGCAGCACAATCGAGTGATTCTTGGCTCCAGCTAGCGCCTGCACCCGTTTTCCCTGCGCTGTCCCTGTCTTATATACATATTCCGCAACTGGCTGCGAACCCACGAACGAAATCGCCTTCACTTCATCATGCTCCAGCAGCCCATTCACAACCTCGTGCGCCCCATGTATCACATTCAGTACACCTGGAGGAAAGCCCGCTTCGGCAAATAACTCTGCCAGTCGATTAACCAGCAGCGGCGTACGCTCAGAAGGCTTCAGCACAAAGGTATTTCCACAAGCGATGGCAAGCGGAAACATCCAACAAGGAACCATCATTGGAAAATTAAACGGGGCAATTCCCCCGATCACCCCCAATGGATAACGGTACATCCCGGATTCAATACCGGTAGCAATGTCCGGAAGCTGACTGCCCATCATCAACGTGGGGATGCCTGCGGCAAATTCCACACACTCAATTCCACGCTGCACCTCACCTCGCGCCTCTTCCAGACTTTTGCCATTCTCCAGCGTAATCAGCTCGGCCAGCTCATGCCAATGCTTTACCAGCAGCTGTTGATATTGAAAAAAGTAGCGGGCACGACGCGGCACAGCGACCCTTTTCCACGCTTGAAATGCCGCCGCAGCCGCTTCTACCGCCGCACCCAGCTCTTCCTTACTGGAAATGGGCACATAAGCAATCACTTCACCTGTCGCCGGATTATAAACCTCTTCATCTCGCCCGGACGACGATTCTACCCAAGCTCCATTCACATAATTCTTAACTCTTTCAGCCTGCGTTACTAGGAGAGACATAGCTCGCACCTCTTTCTCTGTTTCAGATGCACTGATGGACTGCTGATTATAATAGATGACCGCCAGATCAGGCGGCCATCCACTATAACATTAAGCTCAATTGGTTATTTTGCCGCCATTTCTACGATTTCGTTCGTATAAGCCTCATCTACCTTAACCGGTTCTTTAATGACACCAAATTTAAGCGAAATATCAGCGGTTTGCTGGAACGCCGCCGCATCGGTATATCCCATCTTGGCACTGTCAAAGCCTTCAGGCAGAATCAGCTTGGCAACCTCAGTCATCATTGTCAGCTGATGTTCCTTCGTCGTACTGCCGTCTTCCGCTTGTTTCATCACACTGTCCACGGCAGCTGCAGGATCAGCAATTGCATCTTTCCAGCCCTTCAGGGAGGCACGCACAAACTTTGCCGCAGTCTCTTTGTTCTCCGCAAGCCATTCCTTATTCGCGAACAAGTTATCCTCAAGCATTGCAACGCCTTCTGTATTCATGTCAATGACATTCAGATCCTCAGCCTTAATGCCTGACTCCAACACCACTTGGTACTCGTTATAAGTCATCGCTGAGGCCGCATCGATCTGATCGCCCAAGAACTGATCCATCGTGAACCCTTGCTTCGTAAAGCTTAGATCCTTATTCGGATCGAACTTATATTTATCGAATAACGCTAATAGTTCAAATTCGTTGCCACCCATCCAGTTGCCGACTTTTTTACCCTTAAGATCAGCGGCTGAATTAATGCCAGCAGTTTTTTTGGAGACCAGGACCAATCCGCTCTTTTGATAGATTTGCGCGATCTGCACCAGCGGCATTCCCTCTTCAAGACTCGGCAGCAAGCTGGCTACCCAACCCACACCGATATCTGCGGAGCCACCTGCCACTTGCTGTTCCGGAACGATATCAGGCCCACCCGGCAGAATTTCTACATCCAAGCCTTCTTCCTTGTAATATCCTTTATCCTGCGCCACAAAATACCCAGCGAATTGTGCCTGCGGCACCCATTTCAGCTGTAGCTTCACTGTAACTGGATCAGCAGCCGGTTCAGTAGCAGCACTTGCTTCAGGAGCTGCTGATGCTTCAGGGGCAGTCGTAGCTTCAGCTGCCGAGTTATTATTGTTGCCACCGCAACCCGCCATTAAAGAAACACTCAACATCATCACGATTGCCAACAAACCACCACGAAATTTGCGTTTTTTCCCGTTCATCAATCGAACTCCCCCTATCGTAATTTAAGTTTGTAACAAGCACAGTATGGACAATCATCGTGGTGCGTTTATGCATACAGCCGTGGGCGGTTTCTCTTTTCCATTCCCGCTATGGCCGGATGTAATGAGGGGAAAATTAAGTACGCTGCGAAGGATGCCACTTAATGAATACTTTCTCCAGCCGCTCAACCACTAAATAGAAGAGCACGCCTGCAATCGCAGCCAACACAATACAGGACCAACCCAGTGGCATTTTGGCAACTTTAATGGAATTGGAGAGCAGATATCCAAGCCCTTTTGAGGAGAAAAAGAATTCCCCAACAATGGCGCCAATCATACTGGCAGTAGCATTAATCTTGAGTGCTGTAAATACATAGGGCAGACTGCTCTGAATCCGCAGATAACGGAACACTGCCGGTTTACCTGCCGCATAGGAATGCATCAGATCCAGCGCCAATGGATCAATCGCCGCCATACCTTTATAGGCGTTGATCGCCATCGCTGCCATTGTAGTTGCTGTTACTATGGCAATTCGTGAGCCTATCCCATCTCCAAACCACAAATTCATGATGGGCGCGAGGGCGACGATAGGCACAGCATTTAGGGCGGCAACCAGCGTCAAGCTTCCACTCCCCCAGCGCGGCCAAGCTGTCGCGACTAAAGCGATCAGGAAGCCGATAGCAGAACCAGCCAACATTCCCAGCACAGCTTCAGCAAGAGTGTATCCGGTATAGGACAGCAACAAGCTGAAATTATCCCGCATGGTTTCGGCGATGGCTGTAGGCAGCGGGAGTTGATATTTTTTCAGATCAAAGATCTTATGAAAAAATTGAAATTCCCATAGTGCAAGAAATAACAGACCTGCCAGTACAGGCAGCAGCACCCCTGCGCTAAATATCCTCTTCAGCATCCGTGAGCCGCCGCGACTCGCCGTAGCTTCCGCAGCTTTCGGAACGGCTACAGCATTCTTTGGTGTAGCCGTTAGCGCCGGCTGAGCCATTTCTTTACCAGTAGAGCCTATAAACGTGGTCTCCCGAACGGAGTTAGTTTCCATTAGCGGCTGCCTCCTTTCGGACGATATTCAGGCTGCCAAGGCGTTACCAGGCGTTCTATCAGACTGATTAACCAGTAGCTTACGATTCCCAGCAAGGCACCCACAATCACCGTAGACCAGAACATATAGGTGTGAGAGCTTCCATAATAGAGATTGCGCAGCATAATTACACCAATGCCATGCTGGGCACCCATAAGCTCCACCAGAATAGCTCCAGTCACAGCAAGTGGGGCAGCTATCTTAAGCCCACCGAACAAACCCGGCAAAGCCGCCGGGAATCTGAGTTTCCAATAGACCGCCCAAGGTTTCGCCGCGTAAGAATGCATCAATTCGAGCGCTGATGGATCTACACTCCGCAAGCCGCGCAGCATGTTCAGAGCCACGGGGAAAAAGGTGATATATCCCGAAATAATAATCCGCGAGGTCTGCTCATCGCGCACAATCCCGTAGATGATGGGCGCCAACCCCAGAATCGGAATCATCTGCGAGGCAATAGCATAAGGAAAAGTTAATTGCTCTATTGTCTTCGACAAGCTCATCAACACCGCCAATGAGGCACCAGCTACCGCTCCAATCAGGAAGCCAACACCAGCATTACCGAAGGTCGCAGCCCCTTCCTTCAAGAGCGTGCCTCCATACTGCCATAAGGTAGCTAACACCTCATGAACATATGGCAGCTTGGACTGTGCTAACGGCGTCTCCACCACATGGAGCAGCATCCAGGAAGTCCCTTCCCAGACTAGCAGCAGGCCAAAAATCCAGACGAACAACGGCAGCAGACGGCCTCGCACAAAGATACTGCCCCCTTTCATCACTACACCCCTTCGAAGCTGTCGCGAATACGTGCGATCAGTTCGAAAAACTCTGGGCTATTTCTCATTTCCGCCGTTCGCGGACGTGGCAGAGGAATTTCGACCACAGCGGACAAGCGACCTGGATGCGGGGAAAGAACAAACACCCGGTCAGAGAGGAATATAGATTCAGGAATACTATGAGTTACAAAAACAATTGTGTTCTGCACTTTACTCCAGACAGACAATAACTCTTCATTCAATCGCTCACGCGTAAATTCATCCAGTGCAGAGAACGGCTCATCCATGAGCAGAATTTCCGGCTCCATCGATAGCGCTCTGGCAATCGCTACACGCTGCTGCATCCCGCCGCTGAGCTGCCACGGATATTTATCCGCAAAGCTCTGCAGCCCCACCAGATCAAGAAGCTCCATCGCCTTTTCCTCACGTAATGACTTCTTTACCCCCATCAGCTCCAGTGGCAATGTGATGTTATGCTTCACTTTCCGCCAGTCGTATAACACTGGACTTTGAAAAACAATGCCATATTTTTGCGCCAGCCTGGCTTCTCTGGCACTTTTCCCAGCTACCACAATGTTCCCGCCTGTTGGTGCTATGAGATCGGCCATCAGTCTAAGCAGCGTCGTTTTGCCACATCCGGAAGGTCCGAGCAGGGAGACGAACTCCCCTTTTGCAATATCAAGACTCACCTGATGCAGGGCAAGCACTTCCGCAGCTTCTGTCCGATAACGCATTTCAACATTCTCCAGCTGAATCTCAGGAATATTTGTCGCTAGTGATGACATCCTCAGTCCCCCCTTTTCAAAATAAGCCATGTTTATAATGTTATATAAACTGACGCTATTTAGATAAAATAAAGAAAACTTCTATTGCATGTAGTATTAACTAACATGTTACACGCTGCTCACTGGACTCTCACTAGACAATTAGTAAAATAGCTCCTGTTAAATTGCGTCATTTTGTCTAGGAGACATTTTTTTCACCACAAACCCGAAGTATTTTTTTTATATCCGCAGATATGTGGTAATATTTATCCATATCTTTCCTCGGTAGGTGACAATAGACCCATGGGATCTATAATCTCGAATTATATTGTAATTGTTGCTATATCAGGTGTGCTGAGTGTCTTACTAGCCCTTTTCGCCTATTATAAAAAAACTGATTTCTTAGGAATCAGGGCTTTTGTTATAAGCTCCTTTACCTCTGCTATTTACACCTTCGGTTTCGCATTAGAATTATCGGGGAAAACTCTGGAGGAAATCAGCTTCTGGATTAAGTTAGAATATCTGGGGATGCCCTTTATTGCGCCGGCTAGTCTAATCATGGTGATCCATTTCGTTGGGCTGGAGACGCTGTTTAAAAAAGGCATACGGGCGGCGTTATTTATCATTCCATTCATTACAACGCTGCTGGTCTGGACCAATGATTACCATCATCTCTTCTATAAATCCATTTATTTACGGGAAAATACGCCCACCCCACTCGTTGATGTTGTGATGGGACCTTGGTATATCGTTCACGGCAGCTTTACTTTCGGCTGTCTGCTGGCAGCCATTTGCCTCATGATATGGCAGTGGAACCGGATGAAAAGGGTATACCGCAGGCAGATCATCACAATAATAATCGGGTTAAGCCTTCCAACCCTCGGCGCTTTTTTGTATCTGATAGGCTTGACTCCTTACGGAATGGATCCCGTCCCGATCATTATGAGCCTAACCTCCTCCCTATATATTTGGGCTATTTTATCCCGGGGCATGTTAACGGCTGCACCTATTGCTCGTGAGAATCTGTTCGAGAGCATGCGGGAGGGAGTACTTGTCACCGACCGCTCGGACATGCTCGTCGATTACAATCGTGCAGCCGCGGATATGATAGAGGGGCTCAACTCCTCATCGATTGGCAAACCGCTAGCACAATTGTTTCTTAACGCAGGCAAAGATGCCTTGTCCTATGTGATGGATGCCGAGCCACTGTTGCGCGAAGAACGGGAAGTGGCTTGGAACAAAGCAGAGGAGATCTGCTATTATCAAATCCGCTCCTCTCCGGTACAGAAACAAGAAGGGCACATAGCAGGACAGATGATCATGCTGATTGACGTGACTGAACGAATACTGCTTCAGGAGAAGCTGCGTCAATTGGCTACGATGGACAGCCTAACGGGTATCTATAACCGCTCCTATTTTTTGGAGCTGAGTCAAGCATTGCTTGCCCGGGCTGCCAGCCTGCGAAGCTCATTATCTATGATTTTGCTGGATGTGGACTTCTTCAAGAGCATTAATGACCGCTATGGGCATCAATATGGAGATCAAGCTCTACAGCATATTGTCCAGGTGTGCAGCAGACATCTGCGGGAGGGAGATCTCTTTGGCCGTTATGGTGGTGAGGAATTTGTGATCTGTCTGCCAGAGACGTCACTGAAGCAAGCAGCATTGCTCTGCGAAAATATCCGCGCGGATATTGAACAAAGCACCTTATATACCGTCATCGGGCCCATTAATGTGACCGCAAGCTTTGGAGTTGTGGAGGCCCTAAATCCAGAGGCCACTCTAGAAGAACTGCTATCTGAAGCCGACCATGCTCTCTATAGCTCCAAACGGAATGGACGCAACGCTGTGCATCTCTCCCAAAGGTCAGAAATCATTCTTTTCAAGCCTGTTTAATGACAATCATGTCCCTTCCTGCGCATTCAACAACTGGCCTTATTTTTCATAGTCTGTTTTTAAGTTTAATAAGAGTTATCTGAAAAACTAATCAGAGTGTTGAGAGTAAAATTTGCTTGATGGGATATGGAGGCGTAAGAAATAATGAGGAACCATACAATGATGCAGTTTTTTGAATGGCATGTTGCTGCGGACGGGAAACACTGGGATCGCTTAAAAGAAACTGCACCCGCGCTAAAAGCCGTAGGCATTGATTCTGTTTGGGTACCTCCTGTGACAAAGGCCGTCTCCGCTGAAGATACAGGCTATGGCGTGTATGATCTATACGATCTGGGCGAATATGACCAAAAAGGTACGGTACGCACCAAATATGGCACCAAACAAGCACTGATCAACGCAATTTCGGAATGTCAAAAGAATGGCATCGCCGTTTACGTTGATTTGGTGATGAATCATAAGGCTGGCGCGGATGAAAAGGAAGTATTCCAAGTCATCGAGGTCGACCCCAATGATCGGATGAAAGAAATTTCGAAACCTTTCGAGATTGAGGGCTGGACAAAATTCACCTTCCCTGGCCGCGGGAATGAACACTCTGCCTTTAAGTGGAATCACAATCATTTTAACGGCACTGACTTTGACGCCAAAGAAGAGCGAACCGGCGTATTCCGTATAGTAGGCGAGAATAAAGCGTGGAATCAGAATGTTGACGACGAGTTCGGAAACTATGATTATCTAATGTTCGCTAATATTGATTACAGCCATCCGGAAGTCAAAAAAGAAATGATCCAATGGGGAAAATGGCTGGTAGATACCCTCCACTGCAGCGGCTTCCGCTTGGACGCCATCAAACATATCAACCATGAGTTTGTTAAAGAATTCGCGGTAGAGATGTTTAATAAATGCGAGAAGGATTTCTATATCGTCGGTGAATTCTGGAATTCCGACTTAGAGTCCTGTCGACAATTTCTGAATACCGTCGATTATAAAATTGACCTCTTCGATGTATCCCTTCACTACAAGCTGCATTCAGCTTCTTTGGAGGGCAGAAACTATGATCTGACCAAAATTCTTGATGACACACTGGTGCAGACCCATCCCACCAATGCTGTAACCTTCGTTGACAATCATGATTCTCAGCCTCACGAAGCCCTGGAATCCTGGGTAGATGATTGGTTCAAGCAAAGTGCTTACGCGCTTATCCTGCTGCGACGGGATGGATATCCTGTGGTCTTTTACGGGGATTATTATGGGATCGAAGGACCAACACCTGTAGCAGGTAAAAAAGATGCGATTGACCCTCTGCTGTATACCCGCTATCACAAAGCTTATGGTGAACAGAAGGATTATTTCGATCATCCTAACACGATTGGCTGGACACGGCTCGGCGTGGAGGATATTGAACACTCCGGTTGTGCGGTTGTGATCAGTAATGGTGAGAATGGCCAGAAGAGAATGTTCGTAGGAGAACATCGCGCCGGTGAAGCATGGGTGGATTTCACCCATAACCATAAAGCCACCATAACCATTGAAAAAGATGGTTGGGCGACCTTCCCGGTCAATGGCGGCAGCGTCTCCGTCTGGGCTTTGCCAGATGCAGAAGCTGACAAGAAGTAAACCTGATTAAAAAGGTGCCCAACGCCGTTTGGCGTTGGGCACCTTTTTTTAGTTATTCGTTTTATGCTCCGGATGGCGGGATACAAGCCTCACCAGATCCAGCGTTAAGACGGGTAATGTTAGGGACGCTGGATAAGCTAAGTAACGCGGCTCCCACTCCGGATTGAACTTTTCCTTGTAACGACGCAATCTGGCAAAACCGTAACCATGCCCATGCCCACCTCTATTAAACACTTGATGAGCCAGCTTCTCCTCCTTCAGAGCTCCGGGGTCCTGACCCCCACTGGATGATAGAGGAGTGTTGCCTAGATTAAATCGCCGATACCCCTTGGACTTCGCCCATTCCAGCATACAAACCAATAAATAATCTACCGTCCCGTTTGGCACATTCTTCCGCTGGCGCAACAAATCTACGGACAGGGTCAATCCTTGATCATACCCTGGGGCAATAGAAGCAAATGCCAGTATTGTACCTTTGGTGTTCCGCAGCACCACAATGGGAGCCCGTTGCAGATACTCGACCTTAAACCACCCTAACGAATAACCCTTTTCCGCTCGGCCATTCAACCACTCGTCCGAAATCGTTCGCAGATCTCTCAGCAAACTATCAGCATGCGGCGCTTCTGTAATTTCAACAATCATGCCTTCCCGTTCAAAACGATCGCTTACCCTTTGCAGATCACCATTCTTCAGATCACTGAGTGCAAAGTTATCAAGGCTTATCACTGCCTCTTCACCCAGCTTAAAAAAGCGATAGCCCTGCTCCTGATAGACCGATAAAAAAGCAGGTGAAGCTTGATAGAAAACTACAACCAGACCATACTGATCTGCAGCTTGTCTAAATTCACTGACGGCTTCACTTATTAAGCTTCTCTCTCCCAGCGGATCACCCAGCACAACGAGTTTATCCCTAACTCTGGCGAAAGCGAGCAGCACTTTATCGTTCTGAGCCCAGAAGAAGCCCTTATCACCCAAAAACAAAGTATGAGTTAAGGTATTGCCTTGAACTCCATCTAGAAAATGTTTCAGCTTAGCTACATCCAAGGTCCCGAACAGCTCGTTCTCCTTATGATGGGGCCTGAGGTTTACCCACATTATGAGCAGTACCCAAGACAAGACCAATCCTCCCACTGCCGTAAATGCAACATGACTATATCGCTGCAACCATTCAGGCTGTACACCCGGAGGCAGATGCTTCAGAAATCCACGATGTACATAACAGCCCATCAGATAGTAGCTTAGTGCAATTACTGAAGTGAGGGCAAACCACCGGATCGCGCTCTGTCTGCTGATTGGCGCACTAATCCGATAAAACCGCGATCTGGATATCCAAAGAATAAGCGCTACTATAAGTAGCAAAAGCGCCTCTTCATAATCAAAACCCTTAGTGACTGCAAACAATGATCCAATAAACAGAAGTATGCTAGTCCATACATATGCACTATGGACCCGCAATGTAATGCCCCGCGACAATAAAATCAGCATAAAACCAATAAGGACAGACAGATGATGAGAAAGCTGCATTACCGGAAACGGCAATATTTCCTCCGTAATCTTCAACCTATACAGCAATCCGGGTACTGCTGCAGATAGTAAGAGAATAAGCCCGCTAGCTAGTACCAGCTTACCAAGAGCCCACATCCCAAGATCGCTCAGAAAGGTATACTGACCCGGCCAGCCCCAGATCTTCTGCCATTTGTTAAGAGAGGGTTCGAACCCTGGAACTGAACGATCTTGATCCTTTTTTCCTTGCAGACCAATTTCCAGTGCAGCCAGCACCAATCCAATCAACCAAGGAATGACATAATAAAACAATCGAAAGATGACAAGCACCGCCATCGCCTTATCGGTCTGGTAGCCAAGCTGTGTCAGCCCGAGCAAGGCGATAAGGTCAAATGCACCGATACCGCCGGGTGCCATACTCAAGATTCCGGCAATAGCAGCAATCGTAAATATACCAAAGATAGCTATAAAATGGACCTCATCCAAGAGATGGCTGCTGATGGTCCAAAACGTCACGCCAGCAAAGCTCCATTCCAGAAAGGAAGCACCGACGGAGTTAACGACTGTAAGCCAGGATGTTCTGCCTTTTCCCCGGTTAATCCATTTCGCATAAAGCGATGAGCGCTGCACAAACACAAAAACCGGCAAATAAAGCGCCATACCCCATACTGCAAATACCAGCCAGCGATGTTCTTCCAGCAAAGCCGTTGCCGGGAGTAAACCAAAGATATTCGCCCATGAAAGTAGTGATAACCCGGTAATCATAAGCGGCGAAAGAAATACAATGGCGGGTGTTAGCACGGAGGTCGGCACTCCGCTTTTTTTATACAGCAGCGTCCTTAAACCAACTCCAGCCAGACCTGCAAACCCAATCAAGTTATTAAATGTATTAGCAATCCATGCATACCGAAAGGTACTCCACAGCCCTACTTTTAAACGAAAATGTGCCCGAATCAAATAATCATAAGCACTCATCACAGCTACGGAAAGAAGTGAAAAACCAATCATTTGCAAAATAGCAGACGTAGGTACTCGCCTTAGTTCACGCATTATAAGTCCTAAATGAACCTGCTTCAGCTCATGTTGCCCCTCCCAGTATACGAACGCTATGATAGCCACTGGAAAAAGAGCTCTGACCGCCCGGATCCGATAGATAGATAAGATCAGTCTTACAATTTTGAATCTTTCTAATGTCTGTTGCTTTGAATGCATGAGCCCACCTGCCTTTACCGCTGACACACGTTGTGCTAGACAATTTTTACAACTAGTCCATTATAGCAATTCTTGGAATAGAAGACCCGTGATAATCAACACCTACTCTATTAGACTGCCAGCAAATCCCTAACCCCTGCAACAGTTAAAGATTTTTTGGGAAATGAGGATAAGCATAGTTAATATATTACGAAGCTGGACAGATCAATATGACGGAACTTTATTTTAGGGGTATCTTTCTAGTATTGGCCAACAATGTGATAAAAGAACATTTAAATTGTAGTCTAAACTTAAAAATACATAACAAAAAGGACATCCCTCACGGCAAAGGATGCCCTTTTTGTTATGTAACACGACTTAGTATGGTTTATACACGAATATCAAATCTGCCTTGGCTATTCGTTGTTGCGGTAGCGATTTCTTGCGGGCTTGCCGCAGCAAGCGCGTTGTTTGCAGGTTTGGCAGGTGCTTCTGCACTACTGCTTGCAGCGGAAGCACTGCTCTGCGACTTCTGGGAAATTTGTGCCTCGATTTGCTTGATCTGCTGCTCAATTTGTTTCGTTTTCGTTTCTTTGGTCTTCGCGTCATCCGAGCTGGCATCAATCTTGTCCAATTCGGCTTCCAGCTTCGCTTTTTGTTTCTCGAGCGCGCTGGTATCTGTAGTACTAGACGTCGAGGTAGTATACGATGTAGAACCTGAGACTGCGGATATACTCATAATCATCCCTCCCTTCCTTACCTCCAATATAATCCTTTTGCAGATAAGGAACGTTAAAACCCGCTGAAAGTTTGCTGAAAGTATTGCTCTCTTTCAAGGTTATAAGGATAAAATGTCAATAATTGGAATTCCCCCGTTTGACCAACAGAAGATAAGACAGAATAGAGAGAACACCCGTACAGGCAATCACAATCGCCATTGGAAGGGCTGAATCTACGCCTCCAAGACCCACAAGCGGTGCTACACAGCTACCAAGCAGCAGCGGGATCAGCCCTATCAAGGCCGAAGCGCTGCCTGCGGCTTCTCCTTGGTCCTGCATTGCAAGTGAGAAGCTGGTTGCGCCGACAATCCCCACACTGGAGACAACAGCGAACAGACAGATTAGAATAGGAATCAGCCCTCCCCCCATCAGGATCGTAAGCAGCAGCAAGACGCCCCCCATTGTACAGAGCAGCAACCCGCTAAGCAGTAGCTTCGTCTCACTCACCTTACCAGCAAGTCTGCCGGCAATTTGACCCGTAATAATAATCCCAATCCCGTTCACAGCAAAGATCAAGCTATATACCTGCGGAGTAACCGCAAAAATATTTTGCAAAACAAAAGATGACCCAGAGATATAAGCGAACATAGACGCTGTAACAAAACCTTGGGACAAGGCATAACCCATAAACTTGCGGTTGCCAAGTAACACCTTAAAGGTAAGCAAAGTACCCTTCAACCCACTCTTGGAGCGCCGCTCCTTCGGCAATGTCTCAGGCAAGCGCAGGAGAATCGTTAAGCAAAAAATAATTCCGGCAGCAAATAATACGAGGAATATCCCCTGCCATGTAGTCACTCTTAAGAGCTGGCCTCCAATGACTGGAGCCAAAATCGGACCCAGACCATTAACAATCATCAATAAAGAGAAAAATTTCGTTAGTTCAGAGCCACTGTACAGATCACGCACAGCCGCCCTAGAGACAACTACACCCACTGAACCAGCAAGACCTTGAATAAACCGCAAAACAATTAAAAGTCCAATCGAAGGACTAAAAGCACATAGCACTGAGGAAACGGCATAGATGAACATCCCTATAAGCAGTGGACGGCGACGTCCATATACATCACTCAGTGGTCCAGCTACTAACTGACCCGAGGCCAGTCCCAATAAAAAGAAGGTGAGACTTAGCTGCACCAAAGCAGCTGTCGTACCGAAATCGTCGACAAGTGTAGGCAGTGCTGGCAAATACATGTCAATCGACAACGGCCCAATGGTTGTAATGGAGCCCAGAATAACAGCAAGTTGCAATCTCTGCTTCCTTGAGGGTCCATCTACAGCAAGTTTATTAGCATTTTGCATTCCAATCATGATCCTTACGTCAACCTTTCTAAAGCAACCCGGGGGCCTTTTTTGTATTCTTCATACTAACGTAAAGGAACTCAAATGATCAATCCTTTTATAAGGCCTCATTCGGGGCTAATAACTTAAAAATAACCGCCAAAAGGCGGTTATCCTAATTGTTTTATGCATTTTGAGATGTGCTATACCCCTGTAGCCAATCTTTGGCGGCTTCGGCTTCCGCCATACTCAAGCGGTGACCTTGATTGCCCCAATGGGTTGTAACCTCAGCGCCTGCTTTCTGCAGAATCCCCTCTAGCTCCTGAGTTTCCGTAGATGTTATTAGCGGATCATTCGTACCTGCCCCAATAAAGATAGACACCCCTTCTAGAGAAGGAAGCTCCACATTGCGTAATGGCACCATCGGATGCAACAGCACTGCCGCGCGGAAAATGTCCTTATAATGAAACAGAAGGCTACCAGCAATGTTTGCACCGTTAGAGTAACCAACCGCTACCAGATTGTTGGCATCAAACCCGTATTTCTCTGCCGCCTCATCCAGAAACTGCTTAATCTCATGGGTGCGGAAAACTAAGTCCGCTTCATCGAACACTCCTTCTGCCAGCCGACGGAAGAATCGTGGCATGCCATTCTCCAGCACATTGCCCCGTATACCTAGCACCGATGAATCTGGCGATACCATCTCAGCCAGCGGCAGCAAATCCTGCTCATTACCACCTGTGCCATGAAACAACACTAATGTAGGTTTAGTTATATCTTTACCTTTACGGAATACATGAATCATCCCTGCTTCACCTCAATTTCTCTTACTTGAATAGGCGTTAAGTTTTCTTCGATGGCCGCGCGATGCGGCTCAAACCAGGACGGCAGCATCAACTTTTCACCCAACGCATCTGGGGCTTCATCACGGGCAAAACCTGGAGGATCTGTAGCGATTTCGAACAGGATTCCTCCTCTTTCACGGAAATATATCGCATTAAAATACTGACGGTCTTGAACGGGTGTAGGTCTATGCCCATGACTCTGTACATGGCGCGACCATTCCAGTTGCTCTGCATCATCCTTTGCCCGCCACGCGATGTGATGAACTGTCCCTGCACCTCCCGCTCCGAGCGGAACGGGTGATGTCTTCAAATCAATAATATTACCTAGTTCCCCATTGGTTCTATAGCGAGTATATCCATCTCCGTCAGCAATATGTTCCATACCCAGCGTATGAACAAGTGTCTCAGCTGTTTGCAACGGATTGCCGCTATACAGCACAGCCCCGCCAAAACCTTTGATCGCGTATTTAGTAGGAATCCCACCAAAGGACCACTTACTGAGCGGGCCTTCCTCACGTTCCACCAGTTCAATCCGCAGACCGTCGTAATCGGCAAAAGATAAATAGGGTTCCGAGATCCGACTTCCCTTTGTAACCGAAATTCCGTATTCAGCAAGGCGTTGTTCCCAGAATTGCAGAGCACCGACCGGCACTGCGTAGATCGTTACGCCAACTTGACCACTGCCTATTCTGCCTCTACGCCCTACAGGTGAAGGGAAAAATGTAATAATCGTTCCCGGCGAACCCTGCTCATTCCCAAAGTATAAATGATAGACCTCTGGAGCATCAAAATTAATCGTTTTTTTCACGAGCCGTAGGCCCAGAATCCCGGCGTAGAAATCAACATTGCGCTGAGCGTCTCCGACAAAAGCTGTAATATGATGTATTCCTGCAGTTTGAAGTGTCATTATTATAAACTCCCTTCTTAGTTAAAAAACAATGCATCTAGAGAAATCGAACCTGGTCCCGTAAGCGCCACACCTACCGCAAATACCAAAACCGTGAGTGGAAACTCAATTCCGTTCGAAGTGGACCAGAAACCATTTGGAGCATGAACCTTAACGATTGCCCCCAGCATCGTGGCAGCGATTAACACCGCTGCAACAGGCGTTAACAGTCCTGCCGCGAACATAAATCCGCCCACCAGCTCCATAATCCCTGCTAAAATCGCCATAGTCACACCCGGTTTGATTCCGATGGACTCCATCCAGCCTCCCGTACCCTTCGGACCGTATCCTCCGAACCATCCAAATAGCTTTTGTGCGCCATGTCCTATAAAAGCAAGCCCAATCACCAATCTCATTAATAACAGTCCTACACTTATCATTTTTACCTTCCCCTATTCCTTCGATTTAATTATCTTAATGTTAAGATATTGGGTAAAAAAGAGCGCCAGGCGAACCGGAATAACCTATGGGCTGCTCTCCTCTTCCCTCTTCTATCTACAACTCGGAGGCGTTAAACGTATCGCCGCCCTTAATCGTACCCGAGTTAAAACCTTTGTAGAACCAGCGCTTTCTCTGCTCTGAGGTACCGTGAGTGAAACTATCCGGCACTGCATAGCCCTGAGCTTGCTTCTGAATCGTATCATCGCCGACGGCGCTTGCAGCTGCCAGAGCTTCCTCTAAGTCGCCTTCCTCCAGCAGATTCATACCCTGAGCATGATTGGCCCAGACACCGGCGAAATAATCAGCCTGCAGCTCAAAACGAACCTGATATCTGTTGTACTCCTTCTCACTCAACGTCTGGCGAAGGGAATCGAGCTGTTTCGAGGTGCCTAGTAATGTCTGTACATGATGTCCAACCTCATGGGCAATGACATAAGCCATGGCGAAGTCGCCCGGCGCGTGGAAGCGTTGCTGCAACTCATCATAAAAGCTCAGATCAATATACAGTTTGGCGTCACCCGGACAGTAGAAGGGACCAACTGCCGAGGTGGCTGTTCCGCAAGCAGAGTCTACACTCCCACTGTATAGCACTAAGGTGGGGTCCGTATAGGTCATTCCCTGCTGCTGAAAAATCTCACCCCAAACCTCCTCTGTGTCGGCAAGAACTACCGATACAAACTCCGCAAGCTCTTGCTCCTCTGCGGTCTGTTCATAAGGGGCCGTTGAACTGGAGCCTGTGGAAGTCAAACTTCCCAGGATATCCCCGGCATTGCCTCCACTGAGTAACGTGATGACCAGGACAAGGATAATTCCTCCGATCCCGCCACCAATCATCTTGCCGCCGCCGCTCATGCCTCTGCGGTCCTCCACGTTCGAACTCCCTCTTCTTCCCTGCCATTTCATGGCCAAGCCCCCAGTCGAAATATCAGGTAATCTTAAGTAAATGGCTACCTGGCTTCGTTAAGTTAAATATCTTATTAGTGATATACCCAAAAAAGCAGGGTTTCACTTATACTTACTGGAGTTGGGAGAATGAGGATGGAGCCGAACTACTTCCAACCTTATAGAAGCGCCTAGTTATTCGTCATGTTCGCAGCGCCTATACACCTTTGCCAAGCTTTTTCATTAATTCGATAGCCTGAACTTTCTCTTCCTTATCTAATCCACCCATCAAATCATGAATTGAGGCTACATGACGGGGGAAAATCTCATCAAACAGTTCACGGCCTGCATCCGTAATCTCCGCATAAGTAACGCGGCGATCCTCGCTACAGGGTACACGTTTCAGCAGTCCCTTTTTCTCCAACTTGTCGATATTATAGGTAATGCTTCCGCTCGTAACGAGAATTTTCTCCCCAATCTGTTGCAGCGGAATCCGCGTTCTATGGTAAAGTACTTCAAGCACCATGAATTCAGCCGAAGCCAAGCCATAACTCTTCATATCCTTCACCGCATGATCCATTAGGCTTTTATAAGCCTTAGATAAGACTACGAACAATTTCAGTGAGGCGGCTTGTTCTTCGTCAGGTGCACTCTCTGTATTACGCAGATTTATTTGTTTATCACTCATCAATTCCACCTCCACTTCAATCAAACTTGTATTCAATCCATTTATTTGTCTTTACGTTAAGTATCTTTAATTTAAGATAACTATACGACTTCCCATCCTCCTTGTCAACCTCATCTCTAAAAAAGTCACTTCCGTCTAGAGACCGGTAAGTTTTCCTTTGACACTTTACAGGGAGTGATAAAAATCACCCCAAGTTTGACCTGACCTATAAAAGGGCGTATTCTTGTCTTTACGAATGACTCTTTAGTAAGCGATTTCAATACCCTAAAGGAGGCGACCTGATGAGTTCGTTCAATCCAACCCCTACCGAAGGAGCTATGGAGGGGCAGGCTGGAGCACGACGCGTGCTGATCGTGACAGCCGTAGACGCGGAGCGTGACGCGGTCCTGCGCGGCCTGCAAGGCAGCGACAGGTTCCATGTTATCGCTGCCGGCGCAGGGCCGGCAGCGGCGGCGGCGGGAACCGCCGCGGCACTCGCAGCCGGTTCTTACGGCTGCGTATTGAGCGTCGGGATCGGCGGCGGATTCCCGGGGCTGGCGCCTTTAGGCTCGCTGGTTGTAGCCAGCGAGATGATTGCCGCCGACCTCGGGGCCGAGACGCCGGAGGGCTTCCGCAGCGCTGCCGAGCTCGGCTTCGGCAGCGTGTCCGTGCCGGCTGACCGCGGCACGGTGCAAGCGGTTTCGGCCGCGCTGGCTGCGGCCGGGTTACCCGTAAGCACGGGCACCGTGCTTACGGTCTCGACGGCGACCGGCACCGCGGAGACGGCCGCCGCCCATCTCGCGCGGCATCCCCATGCCGTCGCGGAAGCGATGGAAGGCCACGGAGTTGCCGTGGCCGCTCAGGCGCTGGGGCTCCCGGTACTGGAGCTCCGCGCCATCTCGAACCCGGTCGGTCCCCGCGACCGGGCCGCTTGGAAGATCGGTGATGCAATGGAAGCATTAACGGCGGCAGCCGCTATATTACTGGAGGTGCTGTAATGACAACTGAGCTTAATATCGCTTTTTCCCCTTGCCCTAACGATACCTTTGTATTTCATGCCTGGGCGCACGGGCTTGTCCCGAATGCACCTAAGCTGAATGTAACCTATGCCGACATTGATATTACCAATACGCTGGCTGCTGACGGAGAAGGACCAGAAGTCCTCAAAATCTCCTACGCTGCTCTGCCTTGGGTTCTGGAGCGGTACAAACTGCTGCCATGCGGCGGTGCTTTAGGACGCGGCTGCGGCCCGCTGCTGCTTACAGCAAGTGGACCCCATGCGGTCAAACGCCCAGAAAAGCTAGCCGGACGCCGGATTGCTGTACCTAGCGAACGCTCTACGGCTTATTTGCTTTTCCGATTATGGGCAGCACAAAATGTAACTGGAGGCATCGGCGAAATAGTCGTAATGCCTTTCGATGAGATTATGCCTGCCGTACGGGATGGCCATATCGATGCAGGGCTGGTTATTCACGAAGCCCGCTTCACTTACGCCTCTTATGGTCTTAATATGCTGACTGATCTAGGCAGCTGGTGGGAAAGCGATACCGGACTGCCCATTCCTCTCGGCGCTATCATTGCCCGCCGTGATTTAGATGCCGATGCTATCACCGGCTGGATTCGCAGCTCTCTTCAGTATGCGTGGGATCATCCAACGGATTCCAGAGACTATGTGCTTAGCCATGCTCAAGAGTTGGCTCCTGAAGTGGCTAAATCCCACATCGATCTCTACGTGAATGACTTCTCGATGAATCTGGGTGAGGACGGCTATGCCGCAATCTCTGCCCTGCTTAATCGTGCTGCGGCAGAAGGACTTGTGCCTGCAATCGATCCAGCACTGCTTCGTTAGCATTTACCAGATAGTTTAACAATCCCCGGCCACACCTATAAGGTGTTCTCCGGGGATTTTATTTATTCTACGTAGCCTTCCAGCCAGACATTATTTGGCTTATCGAACCAGTGATTATACAATAGACCTATAAACATGATCTATGAGGGAGGATCACATGATACCTGAAAAAAACAGCAAACAAAACATCGACCGCTTTTTGGGCTTTCAAAATGAATATGACCGCTACCGTCCCGAAGCCCCTGAGATGATTATCAAATTGCTAACAGATTACCTAGGTACCAACCCTTCACTCGTCGCAGATATAGGCTGCGGTACGGGTTTGTCTACTTTTCTCTGGAACGATTTCGCAGAACGCGTAATCGGTATCGAACCCAATCCAGATATGTTGGGAAAAGCAATCGATAAACTTAGCAGATTAGAAGCATCCCAATCAATTACTTTTGTGCAAGGCTACTCTAACCAGCTTCCGCTTGCATCAGATAGTGTAGACATAGTTACCTGCTCGCAATCATTCCACTGGATGGATCCTGAAAGTACACTGCAAGAAATCTCCCGGGTCTTAAAAAAAGGCGGAGTCTTTGCCGCCTACGATTGCGATTGGCCTTTATCTCTTCAGCAAAATGTAGAAGAACGATACAACCAGCTGATCTCCAAAACAGAAGAATTGCTGGCTTCGCTTTTACCTAATGAGGAGAGAGCACATAAATGGGACAAAGAAGGTCATTTGTCACGGATCAAAGCTAGTGGAGCCTTCTCTTTTGCCAGAGAAATCGTATTCCACAACCTAGAGTCCTGCGATGCCCAGCGATATATTGGTTTAACCCTAAGTCAAGGGGGAGTGCAAACCGTAATGAAACTAGACGCTACCTTGCTTGAGCAAGACATCGCCGCTTACACCGCCGCAGTTGAACAGCATTTTAAAGGCAGAACATTAGAGGTTCTGATCAGCTACCGAATGAGAATCGGCATCAAATAATCTTCGATCACAACCAAAAAAACGCCCCGCCCCCTCATATGAGGAGTTCGGAGCGTTTTCTTCTTTTTATTTAACTTCCTCCATGAATACCCTTAGGTTCTCTACGATTTCTTTGGATTTTGAATGATGTAAGTAATGTCCGCCTTCAAATGTCATTACTTTTCCATGCACTGAATCCTTGACTTGCCCTTCATGTAGAGGAATCCAGTCTTTCACGGTAGTATTATTCGCTTGTATAAAGAAGATAATGGGAAGATTCTTGTCGAATGTTAAGCCTCTGGAGGCAACAAAGTTAGGATAAATATGTTCCATTTCATTTAAGGTAGTGGAATTGTTCATATTTTTAAGCGAAATCAATTTCATTTGTTTTTTGGTTTCATCATCAAATGGCAGTCCATCATAAGGGTCACCGCTTAATTGCAAGCCCAATCTTATAATCCCTGAATCTTTAAGCAGCTTTAATTTTTTAATTGGAAATTTAACATCCATACCGCCTTGTTCCGGAACACTACTATCAATACCCACAAAAGCACTCACTTCGTTTGGATATTTCTTCGCATATTCCAATCCGTAAATACCTCCAATCGAGTGGCCCATTAGAATGTATTGGTCAATGTTAAGATTCTGAACGGCTTCATGAATTTCACTAACGATATTCTCTGTAGTTCGTTCTTTTTTCGTTTCATCACTGAGTCCATACCCAAACGGTTCAACCGCCACCACTTTGTAGAATGGTGATAACTCATCAATCAACGGCTTGAAATCAAGCGCTGGCGCTCCTGTTCCAAAGCCTGGTATGAGCACGATCGTCTGTTTACCTTCTCCTTGAATCAAAACATTCATATTTTTCCCGTCAACAGGGACTAACTGACCATAGTGCTGTATTTTTTTCTGATCTGTTTTGTTGCTGATCACATTAACTGTATAGACAACGGCTAGAAAAAGTACGACCACGATCACTATTGCTCCTAATATTTTGAGCAACAGGTTACGCAGTTTATGTTTTTTCTGTCCATTCCCCGTTTTTTTGTCCGCTTGTTGTGTCACCCTCATCTTCTCCTGTCTTTAATCTGTTTATTAAGTTCCCTTAACGTTTCGCTAATGAGATCATAACTAACAAAGATGTACCCCTCATGACGACAATATGAACTGAAAATGAACAGGTAAAAAAAATGCTACGGCAGCACAAGACAAGAAAACTTGCCTGTACTGCTGTAGCATGAAAAATTCGGGATGCATTCAAGCCCTCGCAAGGCACCGCCTGGAAGCTAATTACTCTGTCGGCGCTATAATTGGGAGGGTGACAACGATGGTCGTTCCTTGGCCGGGTTCGCTTTCCACGCGGATATCCCCTTTATGAAGCGTTACGATCTGTTTAACAATGGCAAGTCCCATCCCGCTGCCACCATATTTACGGCTGTGGGATCGATCAGCCTTAAAGAACCGTTCAAATATACGTTGCTGATCCTCAAGTGAAATCCCGATGCCAGTGTCTGTTACCCGAACGGTCACGTTGTTGATATCTTGTTTGAGGCTGACGTTAATTACACTGTTATCCTTAGAAAACTTGATGCTGTTGCCAAGGAGATTAGTCCATACCTGACTTAACAGGTCATAATCAGCCAGTAGGATAATAGGCTTCAGATCAAGGTCGAAGCTGATGTTACGAGCTGACCATTGCGGCTGAATCGCTACGATTACTCTTCTTATCTGTTCGTCCAGATTGAATGTAGTTAGCCGTAGCTGCTGGGACTGCGATTCTAATAAACTCAGCTTCAGCAGGCTGTCACTCATTTTAGACATCCGTTCTGCTTCAGCGATAATAATATCCAGATAACGATTTCGCTCTTGTTCTGCAAGATCTACTCGCTTGAGCGCAATCGCATACCCAGATATTGAGGTGAGCGGAGACTGGACCTCATGCGACACATTGGATACAAACTCCTTACGCATCTGCTCAAGCTGCTGCAGATCGTGCATCATTTCTTCAAAGCTGCGAGCCAAGGTACCTAGCTCACCGGTTTGCTTAATATTCAGCTCGACGTTAAAATCACCAGCTGCTATTCTTCTGGTCGCTTTGGTTAGCTTCTTGATCGGTCTGACTAAGAACATTGCAGCTACCAGAATCAAGAGGCTTCCAGCTATCAATGAATAGAGCAAGAAATTTAATACCAAGTTCCTTCTGGCAGTGACGGAAGGGGGATTAAGCGTCTCCACAAACATCGCTTTGGTGCCGTCTTCCGTTCTCAGTTGTAAGCCTAGGAGAAGCGCAGAAATATTCCTGTTATGAGGTTGATATACTTCTCCTGCGAGAACTTTTTTTATTTCTTCCATAGTTACAGGGACCGGCTTGTGCCCATTAAGCGTTCCGTAAGATTGGAATTTACCCGCTTCGTCGAAAATTCGGATGTGGTAGGAATCAAGCTGCTTCATTCCACTTACGAAAGAGTTGGCTTCACGAAATGGGAAGGTCTCGTAAACCCTGACAATATCCTGCCCAAAATGCAATAAGGGAATTCGCGAGTTCTCGTTCAGTTTATCTTCGAATACCCAAGTTGCCACAAACAAAGCAATGATTGTGCCCCCGATTACGGAGGCTAAGAAGGTCAGTACAACGCGTGTATATATGGATCTAATCATTCGTACACCTCAAGCCTGTAGCCAAGTCCACGCACCGTCTCAATACGAAAATCAGGGGTAGTCGCAAACCGTTCACGCAGGCGTTTAATATGCACGTCAATCGTCCGATCATCTCCAGTATAATCAATTCCCCAAATTTGATCGATCAACTGCTCGCGCGTATAGACTTGTCCAGGGGTTCCAGCAAGCTTGTACAGCAACTCGAACTCCTTAAGGGGTAAGGCAAATGACTCCGTGCCTTTCATCACCTTATAGGTCTGTCGATCAAGGATGACATTGCCAATTTGGATCATCTGCGTGGAGCCAATCCGATATCGTTTCAGCAATGACCTAACACGAACCGTCAGCTCTAACGGATCGAAAGGTTTAGTTAAATAATCGTCCGTGCCTAATTCGAAGCCCTTCACTTTCTCCCAGGTTTCGCCTCTGGCAGTCAATATAAGTAATGGAAGATCAGGATTAGCTCTGCGGAGCTCCTTACAAAGCATCCAACCATCCATATTTGGCATCATAATATCCAGCACGACAAGATCGACATGTGTTCCAGCATATACGGCGAGCGCTTCCTTGCCATCCACAGCTTCAACTGTTTCGAATCCGTCGTTGCGGAGAAATAAACAGACAAGTTCGCGAATGTTCGCATCGTCGTCAGCAACCAGTATAGTAGGCATTCGTTTCCTCTTTTCCTGTTGTCCATTCTTACTATTATACTATATTATACTTTCGGCTAAACTGTCTGTTGTCTTGAGGTTACACGATGATCAAACCGAAAAAGAGCGCCTAACACGGTTACCCGTATGTAGACGCTCTTAATGTCGTTTCGCTTTAGCTTTAGTGAGCTTACTTCTTATTCATCTTAAACATTAGGAACAACTCATTATAATGAGCGAGCATCCGTTTGCCAAGGTTATCGTATACTTCAAGCCGGTCCGTAATTTCGGCTGGTGGATAGAAACGGGTATCCTCAGAAGTTTCCTCAGGAAGCAGCTCCAGCGCAGGAATGTTAGGCGTGGAATAACCTACATATTCTGCATTCTTAGCAGCAACGTCTGGGCGGAGCATGAAGTTGATGAACTGATGCGCTCCATCCACATTTTTCGCTGTCCGAGGGATAACCATGTTATCAAACCACTTGTTCGAGCCTTCTTCCGGCACTACATAATCCAGCTTATCATTCTCGTCCATGATCTCGGAAGCATCGCCGGACCAGACAATCCCAACCGCAGCTTCTTCATTTGCCAGCAGCATCTTGATCTCATCACCGACAATCGCCTTCACATTAGGAGACAACTTGTTGAGCTTGGTCAGTGCTTCCTGCAGATGTGCCTCTTCCTTGTCATTAACGGAATAATGCAGGCTGTTCAAAGCCATGCCCATCACTTCACGGGCTCCGTCTACCAGGAAGATGTTATTATGCAGTCTGCTGTCCCAGAGAGAATCCCAGCTGGTGAAGTCCATGCCCTTGGTCATTTCCGGATTGAAAATAATCCCGACGGTCCCCCAGAAATAAGGCACAGAATATTTGTTACCCGGATCAAACGAGAGGTCCATAAAGCGTGAATCAATATTCTTTAGATTCGAAATCTTGCTATGATCCAGCGGAATGAGCAGATCTTCTTCTTTCATCTTAGCAATGGCATAATCCGAAGGGATTACAACATCAAAGGTAGTTCCACCCTGCTCAACCTTGGTCAACATAGCTTCATTGGAATCGAAGGTTTGATAAATGACTGTTAAGCCGGTCTCTTTTTCAAATTCCTTCAATAGATCGGGATCAACATAGTCGCCCCAGTTATAGATAGTCAGTGTGTTCCCACCTGAATAACCCTCTCTCGAATTCATCCAAGAGCCCAAGTACATGAGCGCAAATGCCGTGATAAGGATCGCCAGAAAAGCATTTATCAGCTGTTTCATCTAGGCACCCCCGCTTCTGCAACAGGCTCCGCCACAGCTTCTGCTGTGTTATGGCGATTTTTCTTAAGGGTCAGGAAGTAATAACCCACCACGAGCAGAATGGTGAACAGGAAGATCAGCGTCGACAGCGCATTAATCGATAGCGACACCCCTTGCCGGGCTCTAGAGTATATCTCAACCGATAACGTCGAATAACCGTTGCCTGTTACGAAGAACGTAACCGCAAAGTCATCCAGTGAATACGTAAGCGCCATAAAAAATCCGCTGAATATCCCTGGTTTAATAATCGGCAAAATTACTTTAGTCAGCACATCCTTACGGCTTGCCCCAAGATCACGGGCTGCATCCGTTAATGTAGGGCTCATTTCCTGTAGATGCGGCAAAATCATCAATACGGCAATCGGCACACTGAATGCAACGTGTGAGAGCAGAACAGATGCGAAACCCAGCTTGATGCCAGCAATGGTGAACAGGATAAGGAACGAAGCACCAATAATGACATCTGGACTGACGATCAGCACGTTATTCAGAGACAGCAAGGTGTTCTTGGCGCGGCGATTCTGCACACTTTTAATGGCCAGCGCACCAATAATAGCGATAAGGGTCGCAATAGCCGAGGATAGCAGCGCGATCACAAGCGTATTGATTACGATGATGATCAGGCGCTTATCTTGGACCACCTCACGGTAGTAATCCAGCGTGAAGCCCTCGAACTTATGCATCGTCCCCCCACTGTTGAACGAATAATACATTAAATAGAAGATAGGAGCATACAGAACAATGAACACCAGAACTAGGTAGAGGTTAGAGAATCCATTTTTATTTCTCATTCCGCGCCCCTTTCCGCGATCCGCCTGTGATAATCATAAACAGCGCCATAATGGCAATCAGAAACACTGCAACTGTAGAACCCATGCCCCAGTCCTGAGTGACCAGGAAATGCTGCTCGATTGCGGTGCCCAGCGTAATGACCCTGTTGCCTGCAATCAGACGGGTGATCATAAACAGGGACAGCGCAGGTATGAATACTGCCATACAGCCTGAGCGTACTCCCGAAATGGTCAGCGGAAAAATAACACGTCTAAACGTGGTCCAGCCCGAAGCCCCTAAATCACGTGCCGCATCCAGCAAGGATAAATTCAAATCCTCCAAAGCGCTGTATATCGGCAGGATCATAAACGGAATAAAAATATAGACAGATACAAATACAAAACTGAAGCCCGTAAACAAAATTTGCTGTTCTCCGATTCCAAGCAGATCAAAGAAATTATTAATCGGACCAAATGTACCGAATATCCCTATAAAAGCGTAGGTTTTTAGCAGCAAATTAATCCATGTCGGCAAAATAATCAGCAATAACCACAGCTGCTTATGTTTGGTTCTCGTCAACAGATAAGCCGCCGGATAGGCAACCAGCAAAGAGAATGCTGTAATCAGAAACGCGTACCAGAACGAGGTCAGCGTCATTTTTAAATATACAGGGGTGAAGAAACTGACGTAATTATCCAGAGTAATATGGCCATCCAAATCAAATAACGAATAATAGATGACAAGCACTACCGGTGCAATTACAAACAATGCGATCCAGAGGTAATAAGGGATGAGATAGTACGATTTGCCCTTATTCTTCATGACTCTCCACCTCGCCATAAGCTTCCAGACGTCTGTCGAATTCTTCCTCCGTTTCACCGAAACGCATAACATGAATCGCTTCCGGATCAAAATAAAGGCCAATTTCACTGCCTACAGTCGCCTTACGTGTAGAATGCACAAGCCATTCATGCCCGGATTCATCATAACAGCTGATTTCATAATGCACGCCCCGGAATAGCTGGGAATCAACCCGCACACGTAGTTTACCCTGTTCCAGCGTAGAAATTTCCAAATCCTCAGGACGAATAACAATCTCTACGGATTCATTCGGTTTGAGCCCGGCATCGAAACATTCGAAGCGGCGGCCGTTAAACTCCACCAGATAATCCTCGATCATAACTCCCGGCACAATGTTCGATTCGCCAATAAAATCCGCCACAAAACGGTTAATCGGCTCATCATAAATATCGTTAGGGGTGCCGCTTTGCTCGATTTTTCCTTTATTCATGACAAAAATCCAGTCGGACATCGCGAGTGCCTCTTCCTGGTCATGCGTTACAAAAATAAAGGTAATGCCTAACCGCTGCTGCATTTCCCGCAGTATGTACTGCATCTCCGTGCGCAGCTTGAGATCTAGCGCCGATAGAGGCTCGTCCAGCAGTAGAACCTGTGGCTCATTCACAATCGCCCGGGCAATGGCAACCCGCTGGCGCTGACCGCCGGACATTTCATTAATCGCACGCTGCTCATAACCCACAAGGTTAACGAAGCTTAGCGCTTCCTGCACCTTCTTCGTGATAACATCCTTCTTAAGCTTCTTAATGCGCAGTCCGAAAGCCACATTCTCGAATACGTTCAGGTGTGGAAACAATGCGTAATCCTGAAATACCGTATTGACCTGCCGCTCATTGGCGGGAATGTGGTTAATTACTTTTCCATTTAAATAAATAGAACCGCTCGTTGGCTCAGCGAACCCGGCGATCAATCGAAGAATAGTCGTTTTACCACAGCCAGATGGACCAAGTAGTGTATAGAATTTGCCGCGCTCTATCTCAAAGCTGACTCCTTTTAACACCGGATCTTCGTCGTCATATTGCTTAGTAACTTCTTCAAATGAAATGATGGTACCTTCCTGAATAGCTATAGCTAACAACCTCCCTTACCTTAGTAATACAATACTATTTTACCCGCATCTTGCGGAGAACAATCGAAATGAGTATGCTCAGCGCTAATAAGCGACAATTTTCCCTCTCCTTCGACGCTCCAATAGATATAGCATATTAGATTGTACCATTATATGCGATAGCTTACATTGTTAAATGCTAAGCATAAACTTAACAAGTTTGTAAAAAGTCCAGTCTTCCCTGCCCTTTTTGAGGTGCTATAATGAAAACGAACTGAAAAGCCAGTGTGGTTTTCTTATTTTTACGAAAGAAGATGAATGATAATGAACGAGGGGTTACTAGACCGCCTTGAAAAATATGGATTCTCGCTTTACATGATACGAATTACGCTTGCCGCATCACTATCCTGGGTAGCCGTACACAGTTTATATGGTGACCAATATTTATACTTTGCACCGCTTGCAGCCATTCTAATTACTCAAGCCAGTGTGAAGGCTTCACTTGAAAAAGGAATCTACCGCCTAATCGGCATTATTATCGGCGGAATTGTCAGCCTGATTGTAGGCCAATTCTTCGATGTAGGTGCATTTTCCATTCTGCTAATTCTGCTCATCGGGATTGGAATTGCCACAGCCTGTCGGATGAATATCCAAGCGGTTTCGCAGGTGGGGGTAACCTCGGTTCTGGCCCTTACCTTTTATCACAATGATTACGTGCTGTGGAGAGTCGCCGAAACCTTTATTGGTGTGCTCATTGCCTTGATCATCAATATGATTATCGTTCCACCGAACAGGTTCGTCAAGGTAAAAGCATTGGCACTCGATGGAAGCCTTCTACTTTCGGATGCTTTAAAAGGTCTCGTAGGCATAAGAAGAGATTCATCAAAGGATAATAATATGCTGGAGCAAGCAGGTAAACTGCTGTCTGCCAGCAATCAACAACAGAAGGAAATGTTCTATACCATTGCTCACTATCAGTGTCGTGGTGATCTAAAGGGACTTATACAAGCCACAGCACATCTAAAGACCATTCATTCCTATGTTAAAGAAATTGCCGACGATATTTGCTTGCTGCCAGCACATCATGCCAATTCTGACTGGATGCTGGAAGTGCTGGAGGCAACAGCCGATTGTATAGCTGTTTATGGTACCAAGACCTTATCCAAGGCTGAATGCCAACGTTCACTTACAGATTGTCTGCATCGTGCCCGCGACTTGCAGGCGGCCAGCTTCTCTGAACTGCAAGGACGGTGCTCACTGTCATCTGTTCGTGATCTAGGAGCGCTCTTCAGTCACTTAAACCGGGTACTCGAAGAAGTGGAACGTGCTAGTTCTGCTACTTACGTAGTTGCAGCTCGGCCTTCAACAGCTGAAATCACACGCGCTATACGCTTAATTAAAAAAGGACTCTCCCAGAAGCTCTAAGCTTGGGAGTGTCCTTTTTTATGTTCAATCCCTATTAGACATAATGCCCTTTAGCACGATTGGTTACTACAACCATCCAACAAATTTAACTGACTGATTGTTTGGCAGCACGCCCTATCTTCACATTTACCAGTACAATACTGCTGACAATCAGCAATAATCCGATCACAAGGTTTATGGTAATCTGCTCTTTCAAAAAAACTACGCTGGTTGCTATCGAGATCAGGGGGATCAAGAAGGTGAATGAACCTACTTTTCCTGCTTCTCCTTCGTTAATCAGCTTGAAATAAATTAGCCAGCCCAGAGCAATAACAAAGATTGCGATAAACAAGGTATCCACAATAAAGGTTCCACTCCAGGTGATATCCGACCATTTCTCCGTAGCTGATCCCGAAAGTAGCAGAATGATGCCACCGATCGTGATTTGCATAGCCGTCATCCACAGCATATCCACACGTACAGCATTCCGTTTCATATATATTGTTCCTAATGCCCAGCTTAAGGCACTGGCTAAAGCCAACACAATTCCCCATATGGAGATACTCCCATTAATTCCGCCGATACTAAGAGAGGCTACCCCGAGAAAGCCAAGCAGCAAACCAGCCATTTTAAGCCCGTACATGCTCTCACCTAACCACAGCCAAGAAAAAACACCTAGCAATACAGGCTGCAAAAATACAATCGATGAGAACAATCCCGCCGGAACATACTGCAAGCCAATCGTCTGAAATCCATAATAGAACACAATACTAAGTACCGCCGAGATCAGATAGATCGGCCAGAGCTGCTTGAAGCGAAGCTCCTTCACCTTGGGCAGTGCAATTAGAATCAGAATAATACCGCCTACGACGGTTCGAATACCTGCAAATAATAGAGGTGGAGCATAGTCTAAGGCGATTTTGGATATAGGCCAATTAATGCCCCATACAATCACCAAAAAAATAAGAAGGATCATACTTTTCTTCTGCTGATTCATTTGTTCACTTCCTTGGTGTAGATTCATCACAAATGATACAATAAACAAGAGCATAAATGAAATGAATAATAATCATAAGGGGCATATCATATTTGTTATGAACAATACTCAAATTCGTTTATTCGTCAAAATCGCCGAAAGCGGCAGCTTTACTAAAGCTGGTGTAGAACTGAATATGACACAGCCTGCGGTCAGCCGGGCGATCTCGTCCCTCGAAGCCGAATTAGACGTAAAGCTCTTGCTTCGAGACCGGCGTAATGGCCTGATGCTTACGGATATCGGCAAACGTATTCTTGTTATTTTCCGTGAAATTCTAATGGGCTTTGATAAGGTCAATCAGGAGATTTACGCGGAGAGAGGTCTTGAAAAAGGAAGTATCCGCATTGGAGCTTTCCCTGTGGCAGCGGCTCATTTTCTACCGAAGATTATTAGCTCTATCACTAAAAAATATCCAAATATTACAATTAGCTTACAGGAGGGTTCTATCGCTGAAGTCAGAGAATGGCTGGATTCAAAAGAAATTGATGTTGGCTTATTGCTCGCTCCCAGTGCAGAATTCGAAACCATTCCATTATATAGAGAGAAATTGTTTGCCGTTTTTAGAGATGACCATCCCCTGCAAAAGCGATCCATTGTATGTGTGCAGGAATTAGCGAACGAGCCCATGTTGATTTGCAAAGCAGGATATGAACCGCCCGTTGTAGAGCTATTCCGCAGAAGTAATAGCCATCTGAATGTGAAATATGTGGTTAATAACTTTGCAACAGCTCTTAATATGGTTCAGGAGGGACTGGCGATCGGCGTGATGTCTGAGCTGTCCTTGTTATCTCTGCCTCCAAATGTGGTTACCCGTGAGCTGCAGCCGGATGCTTATAGAGATATCCAAATTGCGGTCAGCTCGCTTGCCGACACTTCAATTGCTGTAAAGCTCTTCATTGAGACAGCGCTGGATCTTTTTACTCAAAAATGAATGGATAAATTAATAGACGATAAGGAGTGCTGAGGATGAACTTTAAGAGATTAGGAAATAGCGGATTACAGGTATCCGCATTAGGACTGGGAACGAACGCTCTCGGCAAACGTGCGGATCAAGAGACCTCCATTCAGATTGTACATGCTGCGCTTGATCAGGGAATTAATTTCATAGACACTGCTAATATTTACGCTGGCTCAGAATCCGAGCGAATCATCGGTCTGGCCTTGGAAGGTAGGAGACATGAGACTGTTCTAGCAACTAAAGCAGGTTTAGTTAAAAATGAGGGTCCCAACGGCAGCGGCTCCTCCCGTCGCCATTTGCTGCAGGAGCTTGAAGATAGCCTTCGCCGCCTTAAGACGGACTATATCGATCTATACCAGATTCATACCTTTGATCCCTATACTCCGCTTGAAGAAACCTTACGAACCTTGGACGATATGGTATCCTCGGGGAAAGTCCGTTATATCGGGGCCTCCAACTACACAGCATGGCAATTAATGAAGGCGATTGGGATTAGTGAAGCACGCAACTTCACCAAGTACATTTCAATTCAGTGCAGCTACTCCTTAGCAGACCGGACACCGGAGAATGAGCTTCTTTCGCTCTGCCTGGATCAAGGTGTAGGGATCATTCCATACTTTCCACTAGCTGGCGGAATTCTCACAGGCAAATATAATACAAGCGACTCAGCCCCATCGGGGTCCAGAGCAGATACCGATCCTAATTTCAAAAGATTCCTTGATGCTGACCGGATCAAGCTCGGAAGCCAAGTGAGTCAAATTGCTGAGGAAATGGAAACCTCATCTACCGCGCTCTCCTTAGCTTGGCTTATGAATCGGCCTGCCGTCTCGACGGTTATTGTCGGGGCTACACGTGTGGAACAGCTGGAACAAAATTTGCTTAGTACCTCGCTTGTACTTAATGAAGAAACTTCGGCCAAGCTGGATGAAGCCAGTGATTCCTTCCGTTATCGCGAGCCGTTCGCTTTTTACCGGCTCCCATAGAGTCGTATGCTCTAACTTCTTACAAGGATGGAGGAAAGATTAATGACAACCTATACAGCTGACGGCATTCAAGGAATGCTTGAAGAGCATAAGGATTTTTTTAATAGCGGCGTAACTAAAGAGGTTTCTTTTCGTCTCCAGCAGCTGCGAAAACTTAAAAATATTATTAAACAATACGAAGGACGTATCATCACCGCACTACAACAGGATTTAGGAAAAGGTGAGTTCGAAGCCTATGCCACAGAAATCGGCTTTACGCTGGACAGTATCGGCTACATGATGAAACATCTTAAGCGTTGGGCGAAGCCTAAAAAGGTTCGATCCCCGCTGCACTTATTTCCTGCAAAAAGTTATATTTTAAGTGAGCCTTACGGCACAACGCTCATTATTGGTCCGTTTAATTATCCATTTCAGTTGCTGATTGAGCCCCTAATCGGCGCCATTGCCGCTGGTAACTGCGCTGTCCTCAAGCCATCTGAGAGCACACCTGCCATCTCGTCCGTGGTTGAGCAGCTTATTCAGGAGACCTTCGAGCCGCAGTATATCCGCGTAATTCAAGGGGAAAAAGAGACCACTAATTTGCTGATCCACGCCAAGTTTGATTATATTTTCTTTACGGGCAGTGTGCCTGTCGGCAAAATCGTAATGGAAGCGGCGGCGAAAAATCTAGTGCCTGTAACCTTGGAGCTTGGCGGGAAAAGTCCGGTTATTGTTGATAAGACCGCTAATCTTGATGTTGCAGCGAAACGGATTGTCTGGGGCAAGCTTCTAAACGCGGGTCAAACCTGTATTGCACCGGATTATCTGTTAGTCCACAAGGATATTGCCAAAGAATTGATCACCAAACTCAAACATCACATCACTGAGTTCTACGGTCAGGATGCACAGCCTAATACAGATTATGGCCGGATCGTGAATGATCGCCAGCTGCAAAGACTTGCTGACCTCATTGCGCGAGATCAGAGCAAGGTGATTATGGGCGGCACCATCGTGCCAGAAGAACGTTATATTGAGCCTACTTTAATCTATCCTGCCACTTGGACGGATGCTGCTATGGAAGATGAGATCTTCGGTCCGATCCTCCCAATATTGGAATATCATCAATTGGATGAGGCCATTCAGAGTATTAATGAACATCCAAAGCCACTGGCACTATACCTATTTACGGAGGATAAGAGTGTAGAACAAGAGGTGCTGTCCCGGGTCTCATTCGGGGGAGGGTGTATCAATGATACGATCTCACATGTGGCGAGCACTTATCTTCCGTTTGGTGGAGTAGGAAACTCTGGAATCGGGGGTTATCACGGGAAGTATAGCTTTGAGGTCTTCTCCCATCGTAAAAGCATCGTCAAGCGAGGCACACGGATCGACCTCGGAATCGTATATCCTCCTTATGGCAATAAAGTGAAGCTGGTTCGAAAAGTAATGAAATAAACAAAGCAGCAAACCTCTCATGATCGGGAGGTTTGCTGCTTATCAGGGTAACTACGCAAACAGCTCTAACAATTTCTCAACACTTATCTCTGCGGTGGAAGCCAGACATAGATCCGCGGTCCCGGTTACGAGCGCCAATCCAGCTCCCACTGACCTCATACCAGCAGCATTAATTGCGGCTATTCCTTCCTCGGTATCCTCAATCGCCACACAGCAGTCTGGGGATATGCCCAGCATTTCCGCAACCTGCAAGTGAATCTCTGGATCTGGCTTACTTCTACGCAAGTTGCCAGGGTCAGCCACCGCCTGAAACCAATGCCCGATCTGCAAGCGTTCGAGAATCAGCAGCGCATTCTCATTCACTGAAGCCAGTCCGAGAGCAATTCCTCTTTGCTGCAAATCGGACAACACGCTGTGGATACCCGGATACAGCTCAGCAGGCGTCATTTGCTGAACCAGCTGTCTATACTTCTCGTTCTTTTTGTTGCAGAGCATTCCCTTTACCGGTTGCGGCAAATTCAGTCCACTACTCTCCAGAATGACTTCTAAAGATTCCATTCGACTTAGGCCCTTAAGACTCTTATGCTTCTCTCGATCAAAAGAAAGCGCAAGCTCATCCGCCAGATCCTTCCAAGCCTCATAATGATACTCTCCAGTGTCAGTAATTATCCCGTCCAGCTCGAAAATAACAGCTTCAAGCTGCTTCACATTCGAAAGCCTCAGCGGCTTCTGTGCAGACAACTGTATAAGGTTTCCCTTATGCATAATCTCAAGCTCTTCGCCCTCCAGCAGCGTATAGATCACTTCAGTATCACTCACAAAAATATCCAACAGCTGTCCAGCGCATGTTATTTTAAACCGATAGCTCTCCCACTGCGCTGGCACACTAGGATTAAATGATAACATCCCGCCGCATAAGCGCATGCCACCAAAACCATTCACAATCGACAGCCAGGAGCCTGCCATAGCAGCAGTGTGCAGTCCATCCTTTACGTTGCGGTTGATATCATCCAAGTCCATCCGTACCGTGCGGTCAAAATAGGAATAGGCTCCCGTCAAATCACCAATCTCAGCAGAGATTATACTGTGAATACACGGTGACAATGAAGAATCATGCGTCGTCAGCGGCTCATAATAATTATAATTCCGGATCTTATCCGCCAAGCTGAATTGGTCACCCAGTAGAAACATCGCCATTACCAAGTCCGCCTGTTTCAACACCTGATGACGGTAAATTACCAGCGGATGGTAGTTGAGCAGCAGCGGATATTTGTCAGCTGGTGTATGCTCGAAATCCCATTTTTTCTTGGAGAGAAACGTGTCGTCTTGAGCATAAATGCCAAGTCCCTCATCAAAGGGGATAAACATTTTGTCCGCCGCTTCCAGCCACACTAATGTCTCATGCTCAGTCAGACCGATTTTTTGCTTCAGGCGTTCAAAATGCTCAGGATACTGCTTAGACAATATCCCTGCCATCTCGTGTGCATAATATAGCTGATCCTGGACCATAAAGTTGGTGTATGCATTATTGTTGACGATAGCTGTATATTCATCAGGACCGGTTACTGCATCAATACAAAAGACACCGCCCCTAGCCGGATTAAAGTACCCCAAGTCCAACCAAAAGCGGGAAGTTTCGAATAAAATTTCCGCTCCCTTCGTAACCAAAAAATCATAATCTCCGGTAGCCAGTACATACTGCTTGATGGCATACGCAATATCCGCATTAATATGCATTTGCGCCGTGCCTGCCGGGAAATACGCAGAGTTCTCTGCCCCGTCTATAGTCCGCCAAGGGAACAAGGCTCCCTTCTGCGACATTACCGCTGCACGCTCCCGTGCTTTGTCTAACGTGGCATAACGAAATTCGAGCAGCTTTCGGCTAATCTCCGGCTGTGTGAACGTAAAGAAGGGCAGCATATACATCTCGGTATCCCAGAAATAGTGCCCTTCGTATCCTTCACCCGTTAATCCCTTGGCTCCAATATTCGTAACCCCATCACGGCCTACGGATTGAAGCAGTTGAAAAGCATTAAAGCGAATGCCCTGCTGAAGCGCAAGATCACCATGAATCTCCACATCCGTATGTGCCCAGTATCGATCCAGATAAGCCTGCTGTTCCTGGGCAAGCGCTTCAAACCCGCTATGGTCTGCTAAGTGTAATATTTCAGTACTTCTACTAAGTAGTTCGTCTTCTGGATAATCTTTAGAGGTATGATAAGAGATATATTTGGTTAGTGAGACGCTTTCCCCACGCTCCACCGGGACGACAAACTGCATGGATAATTTCTGCCCCTCATGCTGCACGGTCCTTTTACCCTCAGATCTTGAATCGAGCTTATGACTTACCCCTGTTAATAGGGCAAACCGGGTATGCCGCGTCCGCTGCTTCATCCATAAGAAGGACTGTCCCGGTTCATGACCGGTATCCTCCAGGAGCAGATTGGGCTCCTTGCCTCCCGAGCCCAATCTGGGATCATCCGTTACCTTAGGTCTTTGGATCTTGCCGTCGATGGATGAAGTGAAGGTAAGCACTCCGCTGAAATTCAGCGCTTTAACCTCATAATCTATCGCCGCCAGATGTTTGTGCTGCAAAGTCACCATCCGCCGGATATGAAGCTGTACCCGGTGACCAGCTGGAGATTCCCAATCTACCTGCCGATGCAGAACCCCGCTTCGCATATCCAGCTTTCGTTCATAATGATGCACTTGCCCACTGTTTAACTGAAAGGTCTGCCCTTCAATACTCAGTTCAATAATCTTGGCATCTGTTACGTTCAGCATCGCTTGATTGCGGGAGGGATATCCGTACGCTCCTTCTGGATATACAATGGGCTCCGAATCAAAAAAACCATTCAAATAATTGCCTGTTACAGACGAGCCTGAGCTGCCGTGGTAACCTTCTTCGAAATTACCGCGCATACCAATATATCCATTGCCAAGAGCAAAAATACTCTCGCTTCTTTGATTGTTCTCTTCACTATAAGCTTCCTCATCAAGACTCCACTCCCGGTAAGGATATACCGCCGCCGGATGTACGTATGGTTTCATCTTCATCTCTCTAAGCTCCCCCTGATCACAGTTTCATTCGGGTTCTAAATCATTAACCTTTCACCGACCCACCCATAAGCCCTCTGACGAAATACTTTTGCAGCAGGAAAAAAATAGCGAGCGGCATCAGCATAGAGATAAATGCAGCCGAAGTAAGTAAATGCCAATCGTTGCCTCTTGAGCCTACTAAATCGGCAATTTTCATCGACATGACTTGCACAGACGGTTGATTGCCGATAAAAATCAATGAGACTAAATAGTCATTCCACACCCACAGGAATTGGAAGATCCCGATAGAAGCCAGTGCTGGCACTGATAGAGGCAGAATTAACCTACTGAATATAGTGAAATGACTTGCCCCATCCATGAAAGCCGATTCGAACAAATCCTTCGGCAATTGACTGATAAAGTTGTACATAAAGTACGTAACCAGCGGTAATCCAAAAGCCGTATGCGCCAGCCAAATTCCCAGATAACTTCCGTTTAGCCCAAGTGCGGTATAATCCTTAAGTACTGGAATAAGCGCAACCTGTATCGGAATGACGAGCATTGCAATAATGATTACAAAAAGGATTCTGCGCCCAGGAAACCGCAGCCAGGCAAAAGCATATGCAGCAAAAGAAGCGATCAGCACCGGAATAACTGTTGCTGGAACAGCAATCGTTAGCGTATTCCAGAAAGCCTGTGACAATCCGGAGCCTTTTTGCACCGTTTCACTACCATCAGCCTGTTTCAGCTTGTATTCCTTACCGGAAAGCACATTATTATAGTTATCCAGCGTGAGATCCGGTGTCATCTTCCAACCTTGTATCTGTTCATTTACGGTACGTGCTCTACGATTCTCCCACATAAGCCGGCTGCCATCAGCCTTCACGCCAGCCTTCAGCTCATCATCTGTATAAGTTTTACCGTTCACCTCAATTGGCTGCCGAAGATCCACATCCTTGGATAGCTGAATCGTCTCTCCAGCCTTCCACTCCTGATGGGGAAAAGCTTTCCACCATCCAGTCTGCAGAATGTCAGCAGCCGGACGGAAGGAGGAAATAAATAGCCCAAGAGTCGGAAGCAGCCAAATAAAACAGATCACACCCAACACGATATTTACAACCGTTTTGCTGCCTTTTCTCTTCTTTTTGCCAGCCATTAGAATCCCCCCTGCTTACGGAACTGACGTAGATTGATTATGATTACAGGCAGCACCGCGATCAGTAGAACAATAGCCAGCGTGGAGCCGTAGCCGAAATTACGGTACATAAAGAATTGCCGGTAGAACTGTGTAGCAACAACCTCTGTATCGTATTGACCTCCTGTCATCACCATGACGACGTCAAATATTTTCAACGTAAAGACGATAATGGTCGTTGTCACTGTCAGAATGGTTGATGAAATATATGGAATCATGATTCCAAAGAAAATCTTCACCTCATTTGCTCCATCCACTCGTGCAGCTTCCAAAATGTCGTCAGGAACCCCTTTGATTGCTGCCGAGAAAATCACCATTGCAAATCCCGTCTGCATCCAGATCAAAATGATAATGAGGAAAAAGTTATTCCATGGCTGAAGCATACTCGTCCAGGCTTGGGGTTCTCCCCCAAAATAAGTAACGATTGCGTTCAACAGCCCGATTTGTTCGTCACCCGGTTGATAGTAATATACGAATTTCCAAATGACTCCTGCCGCTACAAAGGAAATAGCCATCGGCATAAAGATGATCGATTTGGCGATTTTCTCATAGCTGCTGCGATCGGCAAGAATAGCAATTAAGAGCCCGAATGCTACACAAGCAAGCGTGCCAACGAATACCCAAAGTAAATTGTTACGCAATGCCGTTGCCATCAGATGATCGCTAAAGATCGCTGCATAATTGCTCAGACCCACAAATTTTTCTGAAGAAGCATTAAAAAAGCTCAAATATAATGTTCGCAGTGCAGGCAGGACCAGTAACCAGCCCAGAATAATCACTGCCGGACCAATAAAGATATAAGGCAGCACCTTTCGCCGGATATGATCAGGGTACTGCTCAACCGCCCACGTCAGCGTATAGTAAATCAGATAAACACCTAGAACTCCCCAGAGGACAGCCAGAACCGCTGTTAGCAGCGGATTTAATGTGGAATCCCGGAAGAATAAAAAGATTGCGCCGTTAACAACAATATTCGCTAACAACACAACTAGGGACAGCATTACCGCCTTCAGGCTGACGGTTGGCCTAGCTTGTGGTTGTGTTGGCATTTGTGGCTGTGGCTGTGATTGTGCACCCATATTAGCTCCAGCTCCTCCTATAAGTTTTGCGGAGCAAAACTCTTATCATAAGCATCGAACTCACTAGTTAGAAAACAAAAAGAGGGGCAGACAATCCTCTTTTCTTACTGCCCCTCTTTTTACTGTGCGCTTTAAATATTAGGTTAGTTGTTCCAGCCGGACTGGATTTGTTCCAAGGCCTGATCCAGTGTCGCTGTACCGCTCACATAGTCGGTCATCCCTTTCCAGAAGGTGCCTGCACCCACTTTACCTGGCATCAAATCAGAGCCATCAAAACGCAGTGTGGAAGCATCTTGAACCAACTTCGCCATCCGGCGATCGGATTCAGAGGTATACCAATCAAGGGAAGCATCATTCATAGGAGCAATTACGCCGCCAGATTGTACCCAGCTCTTAATCGACTCTCCAGTGGTGAAGAATTCCATGACTGCACGAACCTCTGGACGATCGTTGAACATAGCGTAAATATCACCTGCAACCAGCACTGGTTTACCATATTGCGCATCAATTGGCGGCAAGTAGAACCAATCATAATCCTGATCAACCTTTGCCGTTTCAGGGAAGAAGCTTGTAATAAAGTTACCGAGCATATTAAACCAGGCTTTAGGCGGATCAGTGAACATTGGCGCTGGGGCATCCCCGAAGGATGTTGTCACGATAGACTTAGCACCACCGTAAACATAATCCTTGTTAAGCCAAATTTTAGACATGATTTCAACAGCATTTTTTACTTCTGGTGAAGTAAATGGCAGTTCACCTTTTACCCACTTATCGTAGTTCTCAGGCGTAGTCGTACGAAGCATTATATTTTCGACCCAGTCTGTTGCTGGCCAACCCGTTGCAGCACCACTCTCAATGCCAATAGCCCAGGCAGGATCGCCATCCTTGGCAATTTGCTCAGTGAGTGCCATCAGCTCATCCCAAGTTTCAGGAACCTTGTAACCTGCATCATCAAATTGTTTCTTTGGATACCATACCAAGCTCTTTACATTACTGCGGTTCCAAATCCCCGCCATGATCTTCCCGTCTTTTCCGTCCATCGTAGACATATCGAGCCAGCTCTTATTGTAATTAGCCGTCAATTTGTCTTGATCCAGCACACTGGTCAAATCGATAACCTTGCCCGTCTTAGCAATCGATGCCAGCAATCCCGGCTGCGGGAAGTCAGCGATATCAGGAGCATTTCCGCCGTCCACCCGAATATTTATTGTTGCTTCGAACTCCTTGGAGCCCTCGTATTGAATATCGATCCCTGTCTTCTCTTCAAATTCTTTAATGCTGCTCTCAAATTTCACTTGGTCAGCATCTACGAAGGGTCCAAACATGGTTACTTTAGTCCCTTTATATTCACCTTTCATCGCTAAATCTAACGGGGAACCCGAAGGTTCAGCACTAGGTGCATTTGTCGCTTCCTCGGTGTTATCTGCTGTTGGGCTGACTGTTGCCGCCGGTGGATCTGTAGGCGCCGCATTATTGTTGCCTCCGCCGCATGCGCTCAGCGTCATTGTGAAGGATAAACACAGTACTAAAGCCAACGACTTTTTACGTCCTGAGATCTTCTTCATCTTTTGTACATCCCCTTTAATGGTTATAGAGATAACATCTTATTCAATCATCCGGGCACCCTGGCATGTATTAGCAGCTTGTAGCAGATCACCTCCTTGCAAAGCTTTTCAGAAGACAGGTAAATATCCTAAAATCAAACTCCATCACAAATGTAATTTAATAATAGCGCTTACATTTTTTATATTATCATAATTAGTAACCGTTTCCAATCGGAAAATGAGATGTTTTTCATAAGAATTCATACTATTTTCTATCCTAACATTTAAATTTTAATTAAGACCGATACGTGGCTCTGAAAAGCTTTTCAGAAGAAGGTCACAAAAATAAAGAGCCTTTATTTTTCCCGCGTGGATTCCCGCACAATCAGCTTATGCTCCATCTTTTCATTCAATACCTGGACACCACCTGTTGTGAGCAATTCATGCAGCATCTCCGCCGCACGATACCCTAACTCATAAATCGGCTGTGCAATCGTGGTCAGCTTTGGAATGAACATACTCGACATCCGCAAATTATCAAATCCAATCACAGATACCTGCCCCGGAACTAGAATATTACGATCCTTCAGATAAGAAATCGTCCCCATTGCAAATTCGTCAGCAACACAGAAAACGGCGGTCAGCTCGGGATAATCAGTAAACAACTCATGCGCAGCTTGATAAGCGTGTTCGAACCTGTGATTGGCATATTTGCTCTTCACAATATTCTGCTGTAGTCCAAACTCTGTTAATGCCCTTACAAAACCTTCATAACGAGGCGGGCCGGATACGGAGTTATCATGGTTAAAACCAATCATGCCAATGTCCTTATGCCCTAAATCAATCAGAAACTTTACCGCATCGTAAGCCGCCTGTTCATCATCCACCTCCACAGATGGAATGTCGTACTCATCAGAATGCGAGGATACCAACACAAAAGGAATTCTACAACCGACTAATTTGTCATGTGTCTCAGGATAAAGGACATCACTGGCGAACACGATCCCATCCACCTGCTTCTCATGAAAGTTATCGATGTAAGACAGCATCCGTTCTTTGTCGCGGTCCGTATTGCAGATCATTAAACTGTATCCGAGCTTGATGCATGCATCCTGCATTCCCCGAATAACCCCTGCGAAATACAGGTTCTCAATATCCGGAATCAGCAGGCCCAGTGTAAAAGACTTCTTGTAGATCAGGCCGCGTGCAAACGCATTTGGTTGATATTGCAAACGTTCTACAGCCTCCATCACTCGATTCCGTTTGCTCTCTACGACCGTATTCGGTGCATTCATAACACGCGATACGGTGCTGATCGACACCTCCGCCATTCTGGCAACATCTCTTATGGTTGGCTTCATAACGATAACTTCCTTTTTTTCAGGTAACTTTTCGATGTGATTATAGCAAGCCCGTTAAGAAATAACAAGAGATATTTTAAAGCGCTTACATTTTATTTTAAAGACATACTTATTCCTTATCTAATCATTACAAAGTGCGTATAACTTACTTAAAGTGTGTATATAGTTTTATTACATGGTATACTAGGCGAGTAGCATTATTCGCAGCTACAAATACTGCTCTAGACTATCTGAGCGTTTATTATAGGAGGGATTACATTGAAGCAACAGCGCGATATTCGATTCTCCGTACTGGACTTAGCCTCTATTGTGGAGGGTGGCACAGCGGCAGACTCTTTTCATAACTCTTTAGCTTTAGCTCAACATGCTGAGGCATGGGGCTATCACCGGTATTGGTTTGCTGAGCATCACAACATGATTGGTGTTGCCAGTTCTGCTACCTCACTCTTAATTGGCCACATTGCTGGCGGCACAAAAAGCATACGCGTAGGCTCTGGAGGCATCATGTTGTCCAACCACGCACCACTTGTCATTGCAGAACAATTCGGGACCCTCGAATCCCTATATCCAGGACGGATTGATTTAGGACTGGGCAGAGCCCCAGGATCCGATCAACCGGCTTCCCGTGCGCTACGCCGTGGTCTCGGAAGCGACGGCAGTGACTTCCCCGAGCAGTTAAGTGAGCTCAGAGCCTACTTCGATCCTGCAGGTGCAGGATCACGACCGGCTGGGGTTCGTGCTGTTCCTGGTGAAGGCTTGAATATCCCCATCTGGCTGCTAGGCTCCAGCGGTTTTAGTGCTCAGCTGGCAGGGAAGCTAGGTTTACCTTTTGCTTTCGCCAGCCATTTCGCACCAGAATATTTACTACAAGCTTTACACATCTATCATAGTAATTTCCGTCCTTCAGCAGCACTCGACAAACCTTATGTGATGGTCGGAGTTGGCATTACAGCAGCCGATACCGTGAATGAGGCAAGACGACTGGCTACCTCGCAGCAGCAGCAATTCCTTAATATCATCCGCGGACGTACGGGGAAGTTACAACCACCGGTTGAAAGTATGGAGGGGCTATGGACGATGCAAGAAAAAGCAGCCATGCTTGAGAAACAGCGTTACTCTTTCGCTGGTGATAAAGCAGCAATTAAAGAACGGCTTCAAGAAATCCTGCAAGAGACACAGGCCGATGAATTGATTGTTTCTGGTGGAATTTATGATCCTAACGCTCGTCTACGCTCTTATGAGATTGTAGCCGACGCTATGAAGGAAATCTAATTTATCATCATAATTAAGGCAAGACGATAGGTCTGGTATCGGGGTTTGAGCCCTATTCCAGATGTATGTCTTGCCTTTTTATTTTGCATTCATAATCGTTCTCAATAAAACACAATAAAAACAATGAATTACATAAAAATAAAGAGTTAAATAGAGAAAACTGGTGTAAACCCATTAACATAATTGATATTTGATCAAATATGATGGATTTCCTTCTAATATCCCATTTTTGTTTAGATATTATTTTGATTATACTTTAGTTATTCGCTATAACGAACGAATTGGCGGTATATCTCTACCCTCTCCTTCCGCTTTCACGGAGATTCCTATATACGCACAAGGAAGTGGTTCTGTGAGATACTACTTATTTCGACAATGTTTGATGAAAAATCCGATTAGAAGAGAAGAATTTGCCGGAAGCCCGCAAATGATGTCTACAAAATTTAATATGGGGTTCAGGAGAAAGGAGCGAGTAAAGTGAAGAAGAAATATCGCTCGGCTTTCATAGCTGCTTATATCCTGACTATTCTAGCAGGAGTCATCTGGCATGCTGGCGGAGTTAGTGCGCAAGATACCATTAAGCTTACGGTGAATTCGCATACGACAAGCACAGCCACCATGAACAATATGCAGCCTGGTGATGAAACGAACTCAGAATACACAATTATTAACGCAGGTAGTGAGGGCTTTAATTACTATGTGGACTTCAAATTCATCTCTGGAGACGCAGAATTATACGATATTCTCCAAATGACACTCGAAAAAGAGGGAGTAATCATCTATTCAGGGGTGATGAGTGAGGCTGCCGGAAGAGTTGCCATCGGTTCACTTGCCGGGGGAGAACAAAGTGTAATCCAAATGGATGTAATTTTCCCGTGGGAAGCAGGGAACGAATATCAAGGGAAAACCACCACTGTAGCCTTTGAGTTCTCCGCTTCTGGAGGACCGGAGCCATCCGCTCAACCTAGTCCTTCACCGACAGCGACGGCCACAGCTCAGCCTACACCGGAGCCATCACCTACAGCGACTGCTACACCTACTGTAGCGCCAACTACGACACCTACTGCCACGGCTACAGCTACACCTGAAGCTTCGCCGACCGCAACAGCTTCACCAACCACGACACCTACAGATCCGCCGACGACTACTGCTTCACCAACTGCGGCACCTACGAATACACCGACGGCTACTTCGCCAACGGTAACAGCAGCTGCCACACCAGGGCAATCAACGACGCCAACACCAACACCATGGCCAACACCTACAGCTTCACCAGTAGTAGATGAAATTAGTGTTACTGAAGCGCCGATCCCACTGGGTGGAGGCGATAATGAGCCGACAGCATCACCAAGTGCTGGCAGCCAAACTACCAGTGCAACACCGCAGCCAAGCAATGAAATCGCCCTGCCTGATGATGAGCTTCCACTGGGAGCACCAGAGGTTGGCAACAAGCTTCCAAATACCGCTGAGCCTTGGTATAACTTGATTCTTGCCAGCTTAGCCATTGCGGTACTCAGCGTGATTATCATGCGCAGATTGAAATCGAAGAAATAACCACATTTTGCAGCATAAGTCTGGAGGTGAGAGAGTATGAAGAAGCGTAATGGTGTCTTGCTAGCCGTGAAGCTAATCTTCATACTCTCTTTAGTTGTGTTGATTTACTCGGTTGTACAAGTGGTCAAAGCACCGCTCGAAGCTAAACAGGCTTTAAATGATTGGGCAAAAAAGAGGGAGGAAGCTGTCGCCCGCCCCCTTTCTGCCGAAGAAATCCCTCTTCCCATGGGAATGATCAGTTCAGCCAAGGAACAGCCGCACCCCGCTCATTCCTATTCAGAAGGTGAAATCATAGGAGAGATTCGTTTCCCCAAATTAAACAAAAAGATCGCAGTGCTAGAAGGCACGGAGAGCCCCGATCTAAAAAAGGGAGCCGGACATTATAAAGGCAGCGCAGCTATCGGTGCCACCGGCAACAGTGTGCTCGCAGGCCACCGCGATACAGTGTTCCGTAATCTGGGAGAACTCGTCGCTGGAGATCTTATCGAGCTGGAAAGTACCGATGGGACTTTTACCTATGAAGTAACAGGCAGCACAATTGTTGACGGGGACGAACGTGGTGCTATAAAGCCAAGTGATAAGGCCATCCTCACATTGATTACCTGTTATCCCTTTTCATATGTGGGATCTGCACCGGACCGTTATTTACTTTCAGCGAAGTTAGTGAAACAAGAAATATTGCCGCATTAAACTTAAATATTACCTCAATCTTCTTCCTCAGGGATGAGACCTTATATGGAAAGTGATACTATATATATACAATAGTAAAGAGGAGATGACCCAAGGTGAAGAAAGAGGTTGTAGAACGGTTTATTTCGTATGCACAAATGGATACCCAATCGAATGAAGATAATGAGACTTGCCCATCCACTCCGGGACAGATGGTTCTGGCCCACAAGCTGGTTGAAGAGCTTAAGGAAATCGGCATGGAGGAAGTCCAGGTGGACGAGCATGGCTATGTTATGGCGACACTCCCTGCGAATACGGACAAGGATGTTCCGACCATTGGTTTTTTAGCCCATTTGGATACAGCGACTGATTTTACCGGAACGAATGTGAAGCCACAGATTATCGAGAACTATGATGGTCAAGATATTCTTTTGAATAAAGAGCTGAATGTTGTATTATCCACAGCGAGCTTTCCGGAGCTGGCGGAATACAAAGGCCACACCTTAATTACAACCGACGGCACGACCCTGCTTGGCGCAGATAATAAAGCCGGTATTGCTGAGATTATGACCGCCATGCATTACCTCATTCAACATCCAGAAATCAAACACGGCAAGATTAGAGTTGCCTTCACACCAGACGAAGAAATCGGCCGCGGGCCTCATAAATTTGACGTAGCCGCTTTTAATGCTTCCTATGCTTACACTGTAGACGGAGGTCCACTCGGAGAATTAGAGTATGAAAGCTTTAATGCTGCGTCTGCCAAAATCTCAGTCTACGGCGTTAATGTTCACCCTGGTACTGCAAAAGGAAAGATGATTCATTCCGCCAAAATCGCCATGGCACTTCATCTCAGACTCCCTGCTGAGGAAGCGCCCGAATATACAGACGGTTATGAAGGCTTTTATCACCTAAGCTCTATAGAAGGCACACCTGAATTCAGCAAGCTGCAATATATCATCCGCGACTTCGACCGTGAGAAATTCGAGGCACGTAAAGCATATCTCTCAGCTGTCGTAGAAGAATTCAAAAACATCCATGGTGAAGAGAACATCGTGCTTGAAATGAAGGACCAATATTACAATATGCGTGAAAAAATCGAGCCAGTGCGTCATATCGTCGATATTGCCCATGAGGCGATGGAGAACCTTAACATCACACCGATCATCCGCCCGATTCGCGGAGGTACAGATGGCTCGCAGCTTTCCTACATGGGCTTGCCGACACCTAATATTTTCACCGGAGGCGAGAATTTCCATGGCAAATTCGAATATGCGTCTGCGGACAATATGGTAAAAGCGGTAAATGTTATCGTGGAGATTGCTAAGCTATTCGAACAGAAAGCCTAAAGTATTATCCGCATCACTCCTTTAAAATACCAAAAAATCCCTGTAGAGGCCGATCCAGACCTCTCAGGGATTATTAATGTTCATAGGCTATTCGATTAGCATCTTTCTTCCGGCGGCGTGTCCTTCCAGATCACGTTTTCTCCGTAATTTTTACCCCAATCATACATCAATCGAAGGACGGGAAGCAGACTTTGGCCATATGATGTCAGGGAATACTCTACTTTTGGCGGAACCTCAGCGTACACTTTTCTTAGAACCAGCTGGTCCTCTTCGAGCTCGCGAAGCTGATTGGTCAACATTTTTTGCGTGATATGAGGAATTAGCTTCTTCAGCTCGCTGAATCGCTTTGTCCCTTCAAGCCCTAGATGCCAGAGGATAATCAGCTTCCATTTCCCTCCGATCACCGCAAGCGTCAATTCCTTCTCACAGTTAATTTCCTTCAAGTTTATGCGATCTTTAATCTCGGTTGCCATACCTAAAGCGCCTCCTCTCTCCTGTTATCATACTAACACAAAAACGAATAACCTCCTTATAAGAAGGCATTCGTTTCTGTACGTTCACTCTAAATTAGCATGCTTGCCGAACATTTGCTGATTCGTCTGCCCCGTCTTCTCCATCATTCGCAGAATAATAGCATCATAAAAGACCAACATCGTCTGTTCGAATAAAGAAGCCATCGGCTGGATCGTGCTGTAGCTTCCACTGGCCGGATCTTTTGGAGATCCCGGCAGCTTCACTGTATAGCCCGCTAAACGTCCAACCGTCGAATCCGGCGCAATGGTAACGGCAACAACTTCTGCACCCACCCCTTTGGCTTTCTCAGCCATAGAGATCAACCCTTTCGTCTCACCAGAACCGGAACCGAGGACTAACACATCCCCCTGTTCAATCCCCGGAGTCACCGTTTCGCCTACAACATAAGCCTCTTTACCAACATGCATTAACCGCATAGCAAAGGCCCGTCCCATCAGTCCAGATCTGCCCGCTCCAGCCACGAAGATCTTATTGGACTGAAGCAGCAGCTCAGCCATTCGCTCAGTCTCTTCTTCATCAAGCTGAGATATGGAGCGCTGGAGCTCCTCTATAATTTGCTGCGCATATTTCATTGTATCCATTGTAATCTTAAGCCTGACTAACTAGACGTTTCATTTCTGCTGCGGCAGCCTTTTGATCCGCTTCACCTGTGATGCCTCCGCCAACGATGACAAGATCAGGGTTCGCGGCGATCACTTCTGGAAGTGTGCTTAGCTTGATCCCTCCAGCGATAGCTGTTTTGGCCTGCTTAACCACACTCTTAATCGCATTTAAATCTGCAAAAGAATTTTTACCTTCCGCTTGATGGTCATATCCAGAGTGTACACAGATATAGTCTACGCCAAGTGCGTCTACTTCAGCCGCTCTTGTTTGGATATCCTTCACATTAATCAGATCAACTAGAATCTCTTTATTGGTTTTCTTCGCTTCCTCCACTGCACCTCTAATGGTAGAATCATCAGAAACACCAAGTACAGTAACGATATCCGCGCCCGCTTCCACGGCCTTCATCACTTCATATCCACCTGCGTCCATGATTTTCAAATCTGCCAACACAGTCAAAGCTGGAAAAGCCTCTTTGATTGCCTTCACTGCATGTAACCCTTCATTTATAACGATAGGTGTTCCAATTTCAACGATATCTATAAATTCGGCAACTTTTGAGACAACCTCTTTCGCTCCCGCAATGTCCACTAAATCCAACGCTAATTGTAATTTCATATTTATTTGCACTCCTTATTAATATATTTTAGTAAGTCATGTACAAATTGTAGTTCCTTACATCCCTTTAGGGAAGTAGGCACTTTATTGTGATGTAGTTACCTAGAGGATACTAATGTGCGGTTAAAGGGCTCTTTTCGACTTAAATTAAAAACGTTTTGTCATTTTTCTGTAAAAATACTGCATTTCCATGAAAGCTGTGCTAATATTACAGTTTGTTTATGAAATTTTAGGAAGTACATCATAATATAAGAAGGTGCACAATGAAGCAAAATAATCACCAGGAATTCAACCTGGTCAAACTGACCTGGCCGATTTTCCTCGAGCTATTCCTCTTTATGCTCATGGGCAGTGTGGATACTTTTATGATCAGTTCAGTGTCCGACGATGCCGTGTCTGGTGTCGGCGCAGCGAATCAGATCATTGCGATAGCAATTTTAGTCCTCAGTGTAATTGGTAATGGCGCAGCTATTGTGGTCTCCCAATATCTCGGTTCCAAAAAACCTCTGGAAGCCGCTCAAGTGACCGGCAATGCTATTACCCTAAACCTGTTAGTCGGCATTCTCCTAAGTACGTTTTTGCTGATATTCGGAGGGTCGCTACTGACTGCGCTGAATGTAAAAGGGGATATCCTCATTTACGCCAAAGCCTATATGAATATTGTTGGGGGCGGTATTTTTCTGCAAGCATTAATTAATGCTCTGGCGACTACTATCCGTACTCACGGTTTCACCAAACAGACGATGGTCGTATCCTTGCTGATGAATATCATTCACGTAGTGGGCAACTACCTGCTCATTTATGGTCATTTCGGACTTCCGGCGTTAGGTGTGGAGGGTGCGGCTATCTCAACAGTGATGAGTCGCTTTATCTGCCTGATCCTATTCTTCCTGCTGCTCTACAGAGTGATGGAGGTACGGGTGAAAGTAACCTATTACATTCATCTTTCTAAAAAATACGTGCTGCAAATTCTCAAAATCGGCATCCCGTCCGCTTTTGAATCCATCACTTATCAGTCGTGCCAGCTTGTATTCACACTGTATATTACTTATTTAGGCGCTGAAGCTATGGCTACCCGCCAGTACGCGCTTAATATTTCCAATTATATTTATTTATTCAGTGTAGCTGTCTCTATGGGAACTTCCATCGTTGTAGGACATCTCGTGGGAGCTAGACGACCTGATGAAGCCTATAAGCGTGTGTTCACCAGTGTAAAGTGGGCGTTGCTGGTTACCGTAATAATAGATGCTGTGGTGATTTTCTTCCGGGTACCGCTATTCGGGCTTTTCACAGACAATGAGAACATCATTAGGATGGGGGCGCAGGTCATATTGCTTAGCTTCTTCCTGGAAACCGGGCGCACAACCAATCTGGTTATCATTAACTCTTTACGTGCCTCGGGCGATGCCAAATTCCCTGTATATATGGGACTGATCTCCATGGTCTGCATGAGCTTACCTCTTGGTTATTTCCTGGTGTTCCAACTTGATCTCGGGTTAGCCGGCGTGTGGATTGCTACTGCGGTCGATGAGTGGGTGAGAGCCGTCATTATGTATTTCCGCTGGAAGAGCCGAGCTTGGGAGAAACATGGACTTATCGAACACGAAGCTCCAGAACACTGTACACCTTCCGCTACTCCTGCAGCTGTAAATTAATATGTATATACAGAGGGTTCTTTAAGGTCATATCAGATCTTAAGGAACCTTCTATTTATTTACGCCAACATTACATAAAATTTGAGAATGAAGGAACCATTCTACGTTACAATAGATAGAACATAATTCACAAAGCTAAAGGAGAGAACTTCATGCCGGAGGAAACCGGAATCCATGAGTTACTGACGCTCAAAACGATTGCGGAGACTTTAAACAGTTCCAATGAGCTCAGACCCATGCTCGACACAGTCATGGGCAAGCTACTTGAGTTAACCGGAAACACTGCAGGCTGGATCTTCCTGAGCGAAGAATACATGGAATATGAGTGTGCCGCTGATCGAGGCCTGCCACCTGCACTACAGCGCGACAATAAACAACCAATGCAGTGCGGAAGCTGCTGGTGCCTAAGCCGCCTATGGGACGGTCGGCTCGAGCATGCCGTTAACATTCTAAGCTGCAAGCGGCTGAGTAACGCCAGGCAGTATAACTGGGGCGACACGCTGGGCATCACCCACCACGCCACCGTCCCGCTGCATTCAGGTGAGCGTTACTTGGGACTTATGAATGTGGCCGCACCAGGCAAAGCACATTACGCCGACAGCGAGCTGGCTTTGCTGCAATCCGTGGCTTTGCAAATTGGCAGTGCTATAGAACGGATGCAGTTATATAGCACCGAGCAGCGCCGCGCGAATCTGTACGCCAAATTAGGCGAATTCAGCGCAGCTTTAAATCTAACCGCCAACCAATGTATCTCGCCCAGTATTCTGATCGAGAAAAGCGCCGCCCTGATTGGCGACTATTTCGATTGGCCCTTTGCAGCGATTATCGGGCAGCATGAGGGACAATTCGAAGTCCATGCTGCCTATGCGGCTAATATAACGCCGGAAATAGCTCCCTTCGAGCTCTCGGATTCTTTTAAAGTACGTCTAGGAGATATCACAAAAGGACAACGCTTTGCGACATTAACCCCTGATGAAGAGCAGGAAATTACGAAGTCCTGCTGTTCTAAACAACCTGTCGCGGAGCGTGTCGTGATGCTCGCCGTGCCCTTTCGGCAGATTGCCGCACAAGGTGCAGGAATTCTACTGATCACCTCACCCAAAGCACTAGCCTCCGCAACTGCGGATGGAGAGGTGCTTGAGGCTGTCGCTGAGCATATTTCCGCTACATTGGAAAGTGCTCAGCTTGGAGAGAAACGCCGCGAAATTGCGCGTCTTGACGAGCGGAATCGTCTGGCCCGTGACCTGCACGACTCCGTGAACCAGATCCTCTTCTCCCTCTCAATGACCGCCAAAGGCGTGGAAAGTATGCTGAAGCAGGAGCATGTCTCCCATCCTGCTACTGAGGCTGTCCGCGATATTCAAGCTTTATCCCAGTCTGCACTCAAAGAAATGCGTGCATTAATTATGCAGCTTCGGCCTGCCGGACTGGAAGCCGGTTTATTGACTGCGTTGCAGGCTCATGGCCAGCAGCTAGGGCTGCTGATACAGACGCAACGGAGCGGTGTTCACGAACTTCCCCGCAACGTGGAGGAAGGGCTGTGGCGCATTGGCCAAGAAGCACTCAATAATGTACGGAAGCATTCCGGAACCTCTAAAGCGGAGGTATCTCTGCATCTGAATGCAGCCGAGGTGGTACTGAGCGTTGCCGACCAAGGTAAAGGCGGGGCCAAACGGCGTTCTAACACAGACACTAATGAATCTCTTGGTCTGCATATTATGAAGGAAAGAGCAGAAGCTCTCTCCGGTCGTATTCATATCCACAGTGTGGAAAATCAGGGCACAACGGTTGAGGCAACCATACCTCTGCCCATCCAATCTACATGAAGACGGGTGATCATAAATGACGATAAACTTATTATTAGTAGACGACCATGCAATGGTACGCCGTGGGCTGCAAGTATTTCTCTCCACACAACCCGATATCAAGGTGATTGGGGAGGCCTCCAACGGCCGCGAGGCTCTGGAAAGAACAGCTGATTTGAACCCGGATGTCATATTAATGGATTTGCATATGCCCATTATGGACGGCATTGAGACCGCTCAAGCACTGCGGATCTCCCACCCGCAGGTCAAGGTCATTGTATTGACCTCCTTTTCGGATCAGGATCATGTACTCCCGGCTATCCGCGTAGGAATCAAAGGTTATTTGCTTAAAGATATAGAACCAGAAGCGCTGGTAGTTGCGATCCGTAAGGTACATAACGGGCAAGTGGAGCTACATTCCGAGGCTGCCAGCCAACTGATGAATCTAATGGCGATTTCTACACTAGAGCAATTGAAACTTAACACTTCCGATCCGAACGGCCCAAACACAACACCTGCTGCGATCACCGGATTAGAGCTTCTTACCCCACGCGAGCAAGAAGTATTAGACCTGATTGCGCTCGGTATGAGCAACAAAGAGATTGCCAGCAAGCTGGTCATCACCGAAAAAACCGTTAAGACCCATGTCAGCCACGTTCTCGGAAAGCTAAACTTAGCGGATCGGACTCAGGCTGCCATTTTCGCATTGAAAGGCGGCTATAACGCCTAGAATCAAAACTCCTCTACAACTTTAGTCTTAGATGCTCAGCACAATGGCTGAGCGTTTTTATTATGTATGTTCATTCCATGTGCTGATGTTAACAGAGGCCGATTCAACTATCATTGGTTTATAGCAACTGACCTCACATAGGAGTGGATACAGATGAAAGTGATGATCCTGACAGGCAGTAATCGAAAAGAAGCAACCAGCACGAAGCTGGCAGAACATGCCGCCCATTTCATTAGTCAGCAAGGAGAAAAGGTTACCGTGTTTGATCTCTACAAACGCCCACTTCCCTTTTATTCACCAGACGAGGTTTACACAGAGCATGAACATTTAAACGAGCTTAAACAAGAGATGTTAGCAGCGGATGCAGTAATCTTGGTTACTCCGGAATATCACGGCTCGGTAAGTGGCGTATTAAAAAATGCGATTGATCATCTAGGCCAGGCGCATTTCAACGGTAAAGTTGTGTTATCCGCCAGTTCAGCCGGGGGAGCGGTAGGGATAAGCTCATTACTTCAATTGCAAGCCATCGTACGCAACCTGCATGGCATCAATACACCAGACTGGATCTCCATCGGTGGACTGCAACGCAAGCGTTTCGAGGTCGGGTACGACGGATACGAGGGCGGGCGAGAAATCGAAGATCGCATCCACCTAGTATTAGAAGCATTCCTGAACTTAGCCCGCAAAATCGGCAGACCGGCAGGTGCTATCCAATGATCAAAGGACTATATGAAGCACATTTACCAGTAAGCAATCTTGAAGTATCCATCGAATTTTATGAAAAATTAGGTCTGAAAATGGCTTGGCGGGATGAAGAAACTGTATTCTTCTGGATCGAGGAAGGTCGAAGCTGGATTGGTCTTTGGGAAGGCCAGGAGGTCCAAACCCCATACCATCCGTCCTTGCGGCATATTGCCTTCCGTGTCACTTACGAGGATTTGAAGCAATCACTGCAATGGCTGGAATCGATTGGTGTAGAGGCTGTTCCGTTCCGCAACCGGACTTCTGTTGAGCCTTTTATCCGGGCTTATCAAGGAAATGCTTCTGTCTACTTCAACGACCCTGACGGCAACAGCTTGGAATTTATGTGCCACGTAGAGGTTCCTGAACATCTGAAGCATATTTCAGAGAACATAACCTTAACGGAATGGGAGAAATTACTGCACAGTAAATAAAATACTCAAACAAAAAAACAGCTGCTCCCGTCCAAGGGTCCAGCTGTTTGAGTATATTAGCTTCTTCGATTACTTAATCGAAATGCCCTTCTTCATGGCCTTCATGTCTGCATTCGTATTCACAAGCGTTGGCAGTATCTTCATACTTCTAGTCATGGGAGAGTTGCATTGCCAGCAGGTAGGTACATATTGAAAGGCGAAATTATCGCGCATCCAACCTGTGCAACCTTCCTTGGTACAGGACCAAATAGCTGTGTCTTCTTGCGGAAGTTCCTCCAGTGCTTTTTTACGAAAATACATAAGTACCCCTCCTTGGATCGAATCGAGACGATATCGCTACCCTATTAGGGGCAGATTCATACTATGAAAATAAAAAAAGCTGCCCTCAACTTGTGTTAAGGGCAGCCTGATTTTTAAACTACAGTTTTACAACGTTTTCGGCTTGTGGTCCACGAGCGCCTTGAGTTACGTTGAACTCAACGCGTTGGCCTTCGTCCAAAGATTTAAATCCGTCGCCTGTGATTGCGGAGAAGTGTACGAATACGTCGCTTCCACCTTCAACCTCGATAAAACCGAATCCTTTGTCTGCGTTAAACCATTTCACTGTACCTGTTTGCATGATATTACCTCCAATATTTTATTTAACACATGTCCTTTTATTCCTACGTAGTGTACGAACAAATAAAAATTCACACATTGGAAAAGGACTCATACGCACAAATGATAACCTTTTACAATATGTGAATTAAGGGTTAAATTTATGATTGATTTCATTGTACCACACTAAATCACTAAAAGCAATGCGTATGCCTATTTAATTTTCACTCCGGCTCTTATTGCCTATAAACAGCAGCAGCAGCCGAGCCGGACGAACACCCATGTTAGTCGATATAACCTGCCAATCCTTTATCCATCAAGTAATCCATTTCTGCATCAAGAATGGTCTCTACTGTGATTTCATCCAGCTTCACATCACGTTGGGCAGTGACATAGTCGACCAGATCATCGCTGTCGATGTCTACCTCACCCTTGGCGTTCGCCTTGGCTTTATTGATAAAGGTCTGTTCATGCTTCAATACTAAGCGGATGATTTGCGGCTCCACTTTGGTTTTGGCAGATAATACATTTACTAGCTCCTGCTCATTTACTTTGTCACTCATTTTTTAAATTTCATCTCCTTACAATTATTACACAATCATTGTAGCATATTTCGCGCTTTAACGCGTCATTACGCGAAGTATACCGCGGTTTATTCACACTTTTCTTATCATCCCAGCGTCTATAACGTTCCACTTGAAGTAAGTTATTTAATAAAAACAGTTGTGAGGAACATTGACTTGTGCCAAAATATAAAAAAAGTGTTGGACCAAATGAATACTAGAAAAGGCGGTTGAATTCATGAGCTCTGTATCTACCCAGCAATTAGACACAAACAGCAACAAGGCACATCGTTATATCGAAGACGTATACGCACAGGTTGTTGCGCGTAATCCTTTTGAGCCCGAATTTCATCAGGCCGTAAAGGAAATCCTTGAATCTTTGCTTCCAATCCTCGCTGCTGAACCTAAGTATCAGGAAAATGCCATTCTGGAAAGATTGGTTGAGCCAGAACGTTTGATTATGTTCCGTGTTCCTTGGACAGACGATCAAGGTAAGGTCAGAGTTAACCGTGGATATCGTGTACAGTTCAGCAGTGCAATTGGACCTTACAAAGGTGGACTTCGTTTTCACCCATCCGTTAATGCTAGTATTATCAAATTCCTTGGTTTCGAGCAAATCTTCAAAAATGCTCTTACCGGCCAACACATCGGCGGAGGTAAAGGCGGCTCCGACTTTGATCCTAAAGGTAAATCCGAAGGCGAAATCATGCGTTTTGCACAAAGCTTCATGACTGAATTGCAAAATTACATCGGTCCTGACCAAGACGTTCCTGCAGGAGATATCGGTGTAGGTGGTCGTGAGATCGGCTACATGTACGGACAATACAAGCGGATCCGCGGAGGATATCCGGCTGGCGTATTGACTGGTAAAGGTATTGGTTACGGCGGAAGTCAGGCTCGGACAGAGGCTACTGGTTACGGTACAGTTTATTTCGTAAACGAGATGCTGAAAGCAAAAGGCCTTTCTTTTGAAGGAAGCCGCGTTGTTGTTTCCGGTTCTGGTAACGTAGCGATCTATGCGATCGAAAAAGCTGTACAGTTAGGCGCTAAAGTCGTAGCTTGTAGTGATTCCGCCGGATATATCTATGACGAAAATGGGATTAACCTCGAAACTGTCCGCCGCCTGAAAGAAGTCGAAAGAAAACGGATTAGTGAATATGTGAATGAGCATCCTAACGCTGTGTATACTGAAGATTCCACGCAAATTTGGACCATTCCTTGTGATATCGCCCTTCCGAGTGCTACTCAGAATGAGATTGATGAAGCCATGGCATTGAAACTGATTGAGAATGGTGTAAAAGCAGTAGGCGAAGGTGCCAATATGCCATCCACCCTTGAAGCTATTCATCAGTTCCAACAAGCTGGCGTACTATTCGCACCTGCTAAAGCTGCTAATGCTGGCGGCGTAGCTGTATCTGCGCTTGAAATGGCACAAAACAGCATGCGGTTGTCCTGGAGCTTTGAAGAAGTAGATACGAAGCTGCATGAAATCATGGTTTCCATCTACGAACAATCTGTAAATGCATCCGAGCAATATGGACAGTCCGGCAACCTTGTTGCAGGAGCGAACATCGCTGGATTCAAAAAAGTGGCCGACGCTATGCTGGCTGAAGGTGTAATCTAAATAAATTACCGGCGCTCTAGTCACGAACGCCCGACATACAAAAGTCCCCGTAACCGGTCAGCAAGAATCCGGTTACGGGGACTTTTTGTGTGTCTAAGCGTTCCATCCGGGGATCTTCCGCAAATCCCCGTCCCAAATCGATTGAGTACTCTCCACAGTCGTATCGTGGGGTGAAGAAGCCGTACGAATGTAACAGGAATCTATTCCTATCGTTAGCGCCCCTGCAATATCCGTACGGGGATCATTCCCGATCATGATGGCCGAACGCAAATCCGCTCCATAATGTTCAACTAAATAACGATAAAATAGCGGATCTGGCTTACTCACTCCTGCTTCGGAGGAGATGGCAATACCATCGAATAAAGGAAGAATACCCAGCATCGTTAATTCTGCTTCTATAAAGGTTTTCTGGCCATTGGAGAGCAAAAACACCTTTTTGCCATGTTCTCTTAATGTTTGCAGAATTTCAACCACACCCTCATAAAGTGAGATATGGATCATCGATAATGTCCGCAGCCATCTAACCGTTTCATGTAACCACGCTTGATCCGGTTCCCCACCCAATTGACGGGCCACAGAACAAAACACATCCTCCATTACGAAATCTGGATACTGACAATTCCGTGCGGCTTCGGTGAGCTGTAAATCCCTCTCCCGCAGAAATTGTGCCTGTAGCTCACTTCCTGTTATGGACATCCCCTGATATCCGAAATGGAGCGATAATCGATCCCATACCTCCTGCTTCTCCTCATCTGTCTGAATATCGATTAATGTGCCATACAGGTCGAAAATATAAGTCTCGTACATCCACCGTCTTCCTTCCTATTATTCTCTCTGTGTTTTATCCCTTAGTACCATTGCCATTGTCGGTGGTTGTCTGGCCCTCCTCCATCCGGTTTGACACCTTTTGATAGAGATAGGAGATGCCGAGCAAGCAGATGCCAAAGCTGGCATAGGCTATGATTTTGCTGCCAGTATTCAGCAGACCCAAATCATAGAGCAGCAGCTTGCCCGTGGCCAGCAGCGTTAATCCAAGGCCGAAGCGCCGGATGTACACATACCTTTTGCGGAAGCCATACATGATAAACAGAACGGCTAATAGTAGATAAATGAGACTAAAAATTAACCCTGCATCACTCAATTGCAATTGCACTCCTAGGAAAGCGGTGATAATGCCAAGTAAATAAATCGCCATGAAAACAGGATAGATCTCCATACTCTTAAACTGGCGATTCAGCGCTGCGATCAGCAGATCACGTCCGCTAAACCAAACGAAGATATTAAAGATAATCAGTACGGCCAGTGCGATATAATCAGCTGCTGTATTTTGCGCGAAATTATTTTGCAGACTTGGCAGACCTACTGTAATCACTATACAAATGACGTAGCCAATCCCAAACAGAAGTCTCACAAAATATTTAACAATCGTGTCATACAGGACCTTCACCTTTGGCAGCACGTAAGCCAGAACCAAGGTCCATACAGCGGACAGCAGCAAATAATAGAAGGTTCTATGCGCAAAATCCTCCGGTACAACCAGATGATACAATCTTCCCGATTCATACAAGCCGTAAATCCAGAAATTTAATAATGCCGCATATTTAAACCACAACGCTAAGGTGATTTCATAAGGTTCGCTGCGCTGAAGAGCATCCTTACGGTTATGCTGAACAGCATACAACACCGCGACAATCAGCATGCCTGCTGTGATAAAGACATATTTTAGCGGGAAGTAGACATCTCTAAAATTCGTCCATTGATAGTCTGCAACCCACTGCGTCGGTACATTTAGACAGAAGAATACTACAAGGCAGAGCATCATAATGCCCCAGCCCGCCCTTTCCATCCCCTTAAAGCGGTTCAGATTGCCATACAGCGTAAGAACGACGCCCTCAATCAGCCAACCGATGGACCACCAAGCCGCTCCAAATTGAAATGGAATCATCAATATGCCGAAGGTCAGTGAAGTGGCATAGAACAGCAGCATGCTTTCTTTTTCCTGTGGCATCAGCTTCTCAAGCCCTCGACCCAGACCGAGATACAGCAGGCAGAAAAGCAACGCCAGTGCACCATTGTAATCCTTCAGTCCTGCATCCATAAATAAAATATACAAGGTGAGACAGCTAATAAACGTATTACATCCTAAGAGAGAGAAATCCCACCAGGACAGCTTGGAACGATATTTGAACGGGTACCACAAGGTAATTCCCAGATACATCGCAAAAGTCAAAACAGCATAACACATATTAATTCCGTTGCTATCCGACAAAGCTATTAATATGAGCATGGAGGGTGTATTAAATAAGTAGCTGATATAATTGACAACGTTCCAGCGTTTGCGGAAAGAAATCAATAAGATGAATAAATTCAATAGAAACAAGTAACCCATAGCCACATAAACCGCGTTGCCCGAAAGGCCAAACGCCCCCAGATAAGAGTATAAGGGCAGATATCCTCCGATTAAGCCCAGCGCACAAATACTCCGTGATTCATACCTTAAAGACAGGAGTACCGCAGTTAAAGTAACGAGTACAGACAAGGATAACCCTACATATATACTAATAATATCAAGCAGAAAATAGCTATAAAAAATAGAGCCATACAGCACCGAAATCCCGCCGCCAAGCAGCCCTAAAGCGAAGGTGCCCTTTCCTTTGCGGTATAACCACTCCCCGCCTCCCAGCATCAATAACCCCAGTAGAAAAAAAGCGCTTCCCTTCATATAACCTGTGAACCAGTTGGAATAGGTATACCGGAAGCCTGCCCCCACCGCCAAAATCAACAGCAGAATACCCAGCTTGTTAATCCAGCTTAGTCCAATCTTCATTTCGATCTGATTTTGTTTTCTTCGGCGCTTAAGCACCTCTTCACTGATCTCTTCCGAAGCAAAATCATGTAATCCATTATCCATGCCCGAGTTGAGGCGAAGCTCCGCTTCCCTCAGTCTCTGCCGCTGTGCCAGCACACGCTCATTTAATTCTGCCGCCAACGCCCCGAGTCGACTGGATATCTCTGCTTGTTCCTCACCCAGCTGCCTGGAGGCTGTGTGGTACAGCTGCTGAATATGGCGTTTCGTCTCCACTTCAAAAGCCGTCAGCCGATCCGTATGAGCGTGGCTTCTAGAGGCAAAATAAGTTTGCAGCTTCTGCCTCGACACTTTAAGAATGCCCAGCTTTTCATCTAAAATTTGTTCCGTTAGCGCAACTCTTAGCTCAGTATTCTCTTCTTGAAGCTTACCTACCTGAGTCTTTAGCTCGACCAAAGCGAGCTTATGCTTCTCATATTGCTTCTTCAAGTATTCATTCTCGTTGACCAGATCGTGACTTTCATATTCCGCGATCAGAGCCTCATATTCCTTAATCAGCCCGTCCTGCTGTACCTTCATGAATCTCAGTCGATCTTTGAATGACTCCATAGCGCCTCCTTATGTGAGCGATTGTTAATACTTACATATTACTACATATAGCTGGGGGGTCTTATGCTTTTTTTATATTTGCAGTGAATGAAGATTACAATCGGGATGCAATAAAACTGCAACATTTTGGAGGGGTGTCCCGTCAGAATAATAACAACACTAACAAAAGATTTTAAAAGGAGCTCACAACCATGAACAACATTTTAAAAACAAGTACAGTTCTTTTAACTTTGTCCCTAGCACTTTCTACAGGAGCAGCTTATGCTGCACCCAACACAACTTCTGCTAAAAATGAGGCTACACAAACCTCCGCTAGCGTTAATCAAAAGACGTTTGCGATTGAAATCAACGGATCGACTATTAAAGAAACAGGCTTCCAAAGCACAAGCGGCAAAGAGCCGATGGTGCCACTACGTTCAATTACTGAAGCCCTTGGATTTGAATTAACCTGGAATGCACAGAATAAATCCGTTGAACTTATCAATGGCGCTGTATTCACTACAGTCAAAGCTGGAGAAGACCGTTATAGTATCAACAAAATGAATACAACACTTGGAACTGCACCACAATTGGTTGACTCCACTTTGTATGTCCCAGCTTCCTTTTTAAGCGAAGTAATTCATCAAAACATGACTGTGAAGGGAGATTCCATTGTGATCAACACAAATGCCGCCGAGCAGCACATGACTAAGACTGGTGTGATTACAGCAGTCTATGATGGTGGTAAATACCAATCCGTTCAAATCCAAGGTGTAGGTACGGATGGAATCGTATTAAATGTAGGGGAAGATACGGCTATTGAGATGGCTGACGGCACTAAAATTGCACTCAAAGATCTCCATATCGGGATGACAGTAAAAGCAGAACACTCCATGGTCATGACTATGAGTCTTCCGCCACAAACACCAACTTACAAAATCACCGTTCTGGATAAGCAAAAACAAGATGATCTTCTAGGTACTGCTGGTACTATTGAAGAAGTTCAAAAAGACGATAAGGGAAATATCAGTATCACTGTTAAAGGTAGTGGCCTGAGCGAATTGTCACAAAAAGAAGTAGTACTGCGCATTAGCGAAGACACAGTGCTCATTAACAAAGACGGCGAAGCTGTTAAAAGCAGCGAGCTTGTTAAAGGCACAAAAGTTATCGGATTCTACAGCCCAGTGCTGACCAGAAGCCTGCCACCCATCGGCACAGCTGTCAAAGTTGTAGTAGATTCTGCACAACAATAAGAGAGAGACTGGAATCTTATTAAAAATATTCCAAAGAGACATTAAAACAGCGATCCTTCCGTTATGGGAGGATCGCTGTTTTGCGTTATAGACTATAGGTTGGCTGACTCGCTTCAGCCGATTTGTGAGGTAAACGAAGGCCGGCTGAACGCTTGGTCACACTTTTACTTGCCTTGCTGCAGAGTTTGGGATGATCATAATCGCGAGCCTTACGGACCCAGCTGACGTTATTTGTGAATTTTCTGCCTTCAGAGCAGCGTTTCGGACTCCAGCGCCACTATTCATTAAAAAGAGGGGCATATTCGATGTTTTTTATGCCAATAGCGTCAGTGGGGTCCGTTAGAATTACAAATGTGGTAAAAAGCTGCGTTAACGGTCAGCTGTGTCCGATAGCAGAGCAGATTATAGTTACTTCGTTCGCGCAACTTCACTCGAGTTGTCCGAAGTTGGAGGTCTAGCTCATGAATCGCTAGCCAGTATCAATTGCATCAACGCTAATAAACGCTCCAAGTTAACAGGCTTACTGAGATAATCTGTTGCCCCAGCCTGTAGGATTTTAGCCTTATCTTCCTTCATCGCTTTTGCAGTCAGTGCAATGATGGGAATATCCTTCTTCGCGGGCATTTGTCTGATCCGATTGATTGCCTCATACCCGTTCATCACTGGCATCATAATATCCATAAGAACGATATCTATAGAAGCCGCTTGCTCCAGTTCATACAGGCCGCTCTCTCCGTTAGTAGCTGTAGTTACATGCAGCCCGCGCTTTCTTAAAGTATTTGATAAAGCGAACAAATTCCGTTCATCATCATCCACGATAAGTACATGCTTTTGATTCAGAGAAGTGAAGTCAGTAAGTGTATCCTCAGCCGTTGTAGCGGCAAGTACCACTCCACTCCCGATCTCTTGAATAACAGTCGCTTGATCAGCCACTTCCTCAAGGCTTGGAGCCTCAAGCTGCAAAGGCAAATACACTGTAAAGACACTGCCCACACCCTCTTGGCTCTCCAGCGTAATTCTACCACCAAGTAAGGTTGCCAGCTCTCTGGATATGGATAAACCAAGCCCAGTTCCCCCATATTGACGTTCTGTATTTCCATTCGCCTGTTGAAATGCTTCGAAGATGATGGACTGTTTGTCTTCTGAAATCCCAATTCCAGTATCCTTGATGGCGAAGGCAATAAATACCCCAACACCCAAATCTGCCAAATCCAGCAGCTCGTCCTTAGTTGCTAAACGGATTTCCAGAGTGACTGCACCTTCCGCTGTAAACTTAAACGCATTGGACAGCAGATTTATAATAATTTGCCGCACCCTTTGAGCATCCGAATAAAACAACGGGGGTAAGTCCTCTCCTAGCTGTATGTGCAAAGGAATCTCTTTTTTATGAGCAAGCTGGCTGAAGTTCTGAGTCATCGCCTCCGGAATCTCCGATATATTTATCGCTTCAATTTCAATATTCAGCTTCCCCGCCTCAACCTTGGACAAATCCAGAATGTCATTAATCAACGCCAACAGATCTTGTCCCGAAGAATGAATAGCTTTTGAGAATTCAATATCCTCTTCACTTAAGGCTCCCGACTGGTTCTCCATAAGAAATTCCGAGAGCAGCAAAATGCCGTTAAGCGGAGTTCGCAGTTCATGAGACATATTAGCCAGAAACTCCGACTTATATTGTGAGCTTTGCTGCAATAACTCTGCATATTGACTAAGCTCCGTTCGTGCTTTTTCTGCCTCAACTGACTTTTGTTCTGCAAGCAGATTCTTATCTTCCAGCTTTCTATTCGTTGCATGCAGCGTCTCTGTCTGGATCTGCAGCTCCTCTGACTGAGTTTGTAGTTCTTCCGTATATACTTGAAGCTCTTCGTTAAGACGTTGAGATTGCTCCAGCAGCTGATCGATTCTCATACTGCTAATCGTGCTGTTAATGGCAGAGCCAAACGCATTCGAAATAGATTTCAAGAACCTGATCTGCAGTTCCGTAAGTGGAGCAAAGGAGGCGATTTCCACCACAGCAACTACCTCACCTGAGAAAGAAATTGGCAGCAGCAACAGCGACTTCGGTACAGAGGCGCCTAGCCCGGACTCAATACTGATATAACACTCCGGCAGCTCCTGTACATGCATCAGACGTGCCTCTTTAGCACATTGTCCAACTAGTCCTTCACCGATATAGAAGGTCTGCGAATCCGGGAAATTGCTGTTTCCGGCAAAAGTAGAGACTCTTTTTAAAAAGTCCTGCTCATGTTCTTGTGTCCGCACATATAAGGAACCATATGGGTAATCAATAACTTCTGCTGTTTTGCCAAGAAAAATGTCCCCCAGTTTCGGGATTTGTGTTATACCCTGATACCTAGCCAATAAATCGTTTGCGTTATCTTGAATCCATATCCGCTCTTGTTGCATGTCTATCAGATGATTCGTTGCTATGCTCAGATCTCTAATTTCATCATTTGTGGTAATCTCTATCCTTGTCTTCTTATCCTCGATAGAATCTAAACCCACAATCGTATGGGTAACTTTATGAATCGTACTAACGATGGCGCGTGAATTGATCCATGAGGCAATTATGGAAGTAACTGCTATAAATGCCCAAGCAATATAAAGAAGCTCAAGCAGAAATTTATTCTTGTCTGCTTGTCTAGCTATCAGGCTGTTAGTGTTCTCATTCATCGTCTCGCGGTAAGCGCTGATTTGATTACGAATCCGGTCCATTTGATCTTTGCCATCGTCTGAATTGAAGTATCTTAGGATCTCAGCTTCCTGTCCCTCTTTTTTTAACTGGATCAAATAATCACCAGATTGCTTGATCCACTGTTTAATATCACTTTCGATACCCACAAGTCGCTGAAGCTGAAAGGAATCATTAGCAGTCAGCACGTAAAGCTTATCATAATTAGCTTCCCATTCAGCCTTACCCAAATTGTAGGGCTCCAGATACTTGTTATCGCCAGTGATGACATATCCACGTTGGCCCGTTTCCATATCTAAAACATTCTTTTCGATCAGATTAGCCAAATTAGTAATCTCTCGGTCCTGATGAGAAATAAAGCTGGTCTCCCGCTGCAGCTCATTAATTCTTCCATGCATGACAAAAACAAATCCTAATAGACAGATCACGATTAAAACTGTAATTGACAGTATTTTATACTGCAATGTAAATCGGCGTTTGTTCACAACTAGCCCCCGTCCTGTCTTCTAACTATAAACCCCTTCCTATTCTACATCATTACAAAGGATTACTTGAACTACGGCTTTATTTATTCTTCTATGTAAGTTTTGGCTGTGGCTAATTTAAACAATTTCAGCAGGGTTGAAACACTTGTTTTTCCCGGAATAAAAAAAAACCCACAAGTGCCTTTCACCTTGAAGGGTTACCTAAATATCTAACTTAGCAAATACAAGTTTTCTTCTTCACACCAAGCTTCCCAGCCTGTTCAACCTTAGCAATATAATCAACAGCCATGGGAACTTTACAAGCGGTTTGTCCCATGTTCACCTGGACCTTACCTATACCTGCTGCGATCTTTGCTGTCTCCTCATGCAGTTCTGTGATACTGCTGCCCACCATAATTACGAAAGTATTCATCGTATAACGGACACGATTTCGCTCCTGATGAATAGTAGCACCCACTTGTTGTAACAACTCCCTAATCTCAGCAATGTCCAGCTTATCATCCGGTGTAATTGAAATGTAATTGGCATAAGTGCTCCAGCCGCAAATAGCTATTAGTTCATCTGAGGAACGAATCCACTCTCTCGCAAGTTCCAATCCATATGGACTCTCTGCGGCGAGAGGGGATACTATATATTCCACTACCGCATGCCAGTTGGCCGCCGAAGCCCAGCTTTGAAGCTCTTCCTTCGTCATAGTCTTAGGATTGACCGTTAGCCCAGCCAAATACATTGCATCGTAATTGCCTGTCTGATACAAAGCCCTTGCCAGACTCTGATCTTTTTTCACATCCTTAACCAGCTTCTTCATATCTCCTACCTTTACTCCAAATAAAGGTTCCACAGCGCCATGTCGTAAAAAGGTATGTTTCGTCTGCTCTGTACCCATCTCCTCAAGCTTGCTCATCACTTCATCAACAGTCAGATTCATTAGGACACTCCTTTATCTTCAATGTTCTTATCCCTTTACTGTTTCTCTTATGATCGGTTCACGACCTAACGTAACTCTGTTCTTCCCTGTATTCTTAGAGTGATATAACGCTTCATCCGCTTCCCGATATAAATCTTCGAAAGTCACCTCTCTACGCTCCGTAAAAGAGATTCCGATACTTGCGGTAAGATGAATGCTATCCTGTTCATTCAAGATTATCGTGTAATCACTCATCATTGTACGAAAATCCTCTGCTTCTTTTAAGGCTGCACGTTTATCTTCAGCGAAAAAGCATACAGCAAATTCCTCGCCACCTACTCTTCCAGCAATACCTTTATTCTGGTATACCTGAAGGATTTTATTCGAGAAATCAACTAACGCCTGATCGCCCGCTAAATGACCATAAGTATCATTAATTAATTTAAAATCATCGATGTCAAATAGCAGCAGAGCCAACCCTAATCCATCCGGGATCGTTTGAATCTGGACCCTTTGCATGAAATGCCTGCGATTATAAAGCCCTGTCAGATCGTCAACCGTTGCCTGATAGACCAGTTCACGCTCATATCGCTTTTTCTCACTATGATCACTAAACACAATAAGCATACCCTTATTCTCTGTTGCCGCATGTTCCGTAGCAATTAAAGAAACCCCATAACAGAGCTCCCCTGCGCCAGAACAAACTACCTCAAACTGTCCTTCTGTCCTCTGACTGTAATGAGCTGCAATGTCTTTGTGAGATTTCATAAAAAGATCAATGTTTTTTCCCATCCAGTTATCGTTCGCTATTCGGGTAATGTCGTATAAAATAGCAGTCGCCGCATCGTTTATGCCAATGATATTATCATAACGGTCAGTCAGAACTACGCCGTCTTTCATGTGCTCTAGAATTTTGTTTTTGGTTAGAGGGAAGATGGTTAATTTGGAGCTAACAAAAAGTGCGAAATAAGCCGCTATAATCGCAGGCAAATAAGTAAACGCCGTAAAACCTGTAATGGTAATCTTCAAGAGGGGAAGTAAAAAGACGGAAATAACCGGAACCAGCAAACCCGCCAACAGCAGGATATTAGTCCGCAAATAAACTCTCGGGGTATTCAGTAGGGAAACTGCCAGCAAGCAGACCGCATATAGCCCAAAAAGCTGATCATACGCAATAAAAGCCATACTAAGGAGCGTAGGCTTTACAGCAATTCCACTAACACCCGCGACCGTCAGGACGGACACTTCACTGCGCATCAGATGATGATAGCTATCCGTAAAAATAAGAAGTACATCCATAACAATAGGGATAGAGAAGATGGCAAGCTTCACGGGCAGGCGCCCTGTGGAAGGAGATACGTATTCTTTTACCACAGCATAAGTAAAGAGCGCACTAAAAAAAAGCGGAGCCTGCTGCACATTCTTCCACCACAGCTTAGACTGAAAAGAGGGTGACATAATCTCTCCCGCCGTTGCAACAAATATAAGGCTGACTAACAGCATTAAGATCCACAAATAGCGTCTCCCTGCTAACTTACGGTGCCGATAGGAGCTGACGCCCATGTACAGACTTAGAACACTGCCCATTAATAAGTAATACGGATATCCCTGAATCCATGGCATGCCATATTTCTCCTATTTTTCAAGTCGCTCCTATCATTATAGCCTAATCCTTGGTACAAATGAATCAACAATAACAGCACATCTTATGCTTTAAATTTCACCCGATTGGAGAACATATATTTTCTGGCTAAATCCTTAAATGTTATTTTATCTTGTGCCGATTCAAAGAAACGTTTAGGGATAATCAGCGCTCTCTGTGTGGACACAAAAAACACAAACAAGTTCGTAGTTTCACCTATCTTATGTATCTCTTCCCACTTCACTTGCCCAGTGCCCGCTTCGGAAAGATAAGATATGCCTTCATCTGAAATCGTATAATTTTGCGGTTGCTGAATTAGGTTATCTGTTTTGAACGCCTTTTTCGATTTTTTGATCAAGCTTGCCTTGGTCATATACCATAAGACAGCGGCAAGAATTATAGCAGTCACAGCCAGGATTGAGATGCTTTGAGTACTGTAATCCTTAGTAATTAATAACAAAATCATAAAGTAAGCGACTACGCTAAAAGAGTTGAGTATAATCCGGCTATTCAAGCTGAACCATAAGTTAAACTCCTGAACGTCTTCACTCTTTAGGACTGTATCTACTTTTATTACATTTTCCATCACTGATCGCTCCCTCGACGCCATGTATATTTTAAATTCATCTCATTTTAACATGCCTGAACACAAAAAAGGGACATCCCCGAAGCGATTGCTTCTACATGGGTTGTCCCTCTTCAATCCGTAAGGATTCTTATTTCTTTTGTGCAAGACGTTGTTTGAACTTGTCAACACGGCCGCCTTGTTCTGTATCTCTTTGTTTACCAGTGTAAAATGGGTGGGATGCGGAACTTGCGTCCACACGGAGCACTGGGTAAGTGTTGCCGTCTTCCCATTCCATAGTTTCATTGGATGATTTAGTAGATGCACTCAAGAATTTGAAGCCTACGCTTGCATCCAAGAAAATCACTTGGTTGTACTTAGGATGTATGCCTTCTCTCATTCTGATCGTCCTCCTTCTGAATAAATTCGTGGAGCCTTTATGGTAAATTATCCAAATGATCTGTAGGTTTATATATAGAATAACCTAATAAACGTAGGAAAATTCGTAAATCTTACGATTTAGACCACCGCTCCATCATACGCTTATTTAGAGCACAAAGCAACTAATATTCAAATTACTAATTTTTCCATAACCTTTCAAAGCCTACCCATAACGCCGGAGGTTAGAGCGATTTCACCATTCCTCCATCGACTAAAAGAGATTGTCCCGTAACATAAGTATTCGCAAAAGAGCCTAGAAAAACAGCAGCCTTGCCGAATTCTTCGGGCGTGCCCAATCTTCCTAACGGGATTTGCAGCAGCGCTTCCTCTTGAATCTGCTCCATAGGGATCCCCTCTGCTTGTGCACGTTTGCCGTCTAGTTGAAGAATCCGGTCGGTTGCAATACGCCCTGGTGCGATCGTATTAATTAAAATGCGATCCGCAGCCAGCTCAGTAGCCAAGCTCTTGGTCAAGGCATACACGCCAGCGCGAAAAACATTGGAAAGAATTAACCCCTCAATAGGCTGCTTGATAGAAATCGAGCTTATATTAACGATTCGCCCTGCCCCAGAAGAGCGCAGATGCGGCAGTGATTCACGGATCAAACGAATGGTACTCATCAGTGTGAGCTCAAACCCCTGGTTCCAATCCGCGTCAACCATATCAGCGAAACCTCCGCCATGAGGCCCCCCCGCATTGGTCACTACAATATCAAGCCCACCGTTTAGGGCTACAGCCGTTTGAATAGCATGTACGATATCCTCTGGGACAGTCACATCCATCTGAACCATGTTCACCTGCTGTCCTGTGGCTGCCTGAATCTCTTTCTGTGCGTCTACAAGCTGCTCCATACTCCTGCTGGCGATCATTACCTTCGCTCCCTCACGGGCGTACTCCAGCGCAGTTGCGAGTCCTAACCCTTTACTTGCTGCGGCTACAAAAACTGATTTCCCACGAAGTCCCAAGTCCATCATTAATGCCTCCTTCTTAATTAAACTCCCAACAGCTAAGACTTAAATTTCCATACTGATAACTTCGGTGCAGCAGCTTCGCTTCTTTCCCTTTATCGCCAGTTCCCATAGCTATTATCAAGGGGATAAAGTGCTCATTAGTCGGCACTGCATCAACGCCATAAGGAGCAAGCTCCTGATAGTTAAATAGCGACTCTGTATCCCAAGCTTCCAACCTGTGCTGCAGCCAGTCATCGAATGTCTCCGCCCATTTCTCGACGTTCTCCATTCCCCACTTCACGCTACGCAAATTATGGACGGTTCCACCGCTGCCAATAATCATAATATCCTGCTCACGCAGCTCAGATAAAGCCTTACCCATTAAATATTGCTGTTCATTGGACAGCTCTCGATTAACTGACAAAGACACGACAGGAATATCTGCATTCGGATAGATTAATTTAAGAATAGCCCAAGCTCCGTGATCTAGTCCACGCTCTGTATTAAATTTGCTGACAATCCCATTCTTGTGGAACAAAGACATAATTTGCTGTGCAACCTCATTGTCCCCTTTGGCAGGATAAGTCATTCGATACATCTCATCTGGGAAGCCATAGAAATCATAGATGGTGTCGAAAGTCTCCATAACTCCAACCGATTGTGTGTGTTCTTCGAAATGTGCAGAAAATACAACTATCGCTTTCGGTTTGACATTCCTCTCAGCGAGCTCCCCAAGAAATTTCGTATATGCATTGTTATCAAGTACCAGAGAAGGAGCACCATGGGCAATAAAGTAAGAAGGTATCATAGTTTATCACTCCCTAAGTTCTGCCGTAACCAAGCGATCAGGTCCTGCTGATTCTGCGGTAATACACCATGATCCGAAGGATAAGCTTTAAAGGTTAATAATGGGGTTAGACCTTCGAAATAAGCGGCTGTTTCTGTCCCCACTGAAATTGGAAATACAGAATCATATTCACCATGCGAGATGAAGACCGATACCTCCTGCACACTCTTCAGCTCATAATCCGTCTTCACAAACCCCGGAACATAACCGTTCAGCGCTACAATTCCCCGAAGCAAATTCCCCATAGTAAGCGCGAGAGTCATGGACAAAATGGCTCCTTGACTGAAGCCAAGCAGATAACGGTGTTTAGCATCTATAGGGTATTTGTCGGTGGCGTATTCGATAAACTGCTGCAATTGCGATACAGCCTGATCAAACTGCTCGCGGATGGGATGACCTAGACTTTTGAGATCATAATATTGAAATCCTGCCCCTAAAATCATATTTCCCCGAATCCCGATAATAATAAATTCTTCAGACAAGGACTCAACAAGCCCGAACATATTCTTCTCATTGGAACCTTTGCCATGCAAGGTGAAGATAACCGGATAAACCCGATTCTCATCGTAACCGGAAGGTAGACTGACATCATATATATAAGGTGCCTTCATAACTAAACACTCCTTCAAAATATTTGTAATACAAAAATAATATTTGTAAAGATAATATTATAAACCTCTAGCTAGTATGTCAATTAATAATTTGTTAATATAAAAATATATTTGCTATTACTAATATCAAAAGGGGCTTTACTAATGAATATAGGTTCAAACATTCGTACAATCCGTAAAAGAAAACATATTACGATTGCCCAAATCTGTGAAACTACTGGCCTGTCACAAGGTTTTATGAGCCAAGTTGAGACTAATAAGACCTCTCCTTCGATTGCAACCCTTAGCCTGATTGCGGATGCGCTGAACGTTCCGTTGGCTTATTTGCTGTTAAAAAAGGAAGAGCGGATGCAGGTGGTACGCTCCAAGGAGCGGCAAATCACCAGTAGCGGAAGTGATAAACTGCAAGTTGAGCATTTAAGCTCGGCAGGTGGTGTACGAATGGTGCTTGTCCATTTCCCTCCGGGTACTTCTACGGGTGAAACTCCGCAGGCGCACGAAGGCAAAGAGGTCCATTTAGTAATAAAAGGTGAGGTTTATGCGGAGCAAGGTGAAGATTTCGGGATGTTCCAAGCGGGGGATTCCTTTAGCTGGAATGCCTGTGTGCCACATCTGGTCATAAATAAAGGCGATGAGCCGGCAAGCGTGCTCATCGCCATCCATACAGAGGCTGATAGTGAAACCGTTGATTTTTAAGCTGGCCTACACGTCGTACTCCAGCTGTTTTTTGGCCTGAACAATGAAATCCAGCGGATTCTCAATCGTGCCGGCTTGGTATTCGACCGCCCCAATCTTAAGACCCAGGCTGACCTTATATTTTCTGGAGAAATTATTGTCATTCAACTCCTGAAGCTTGAGCTTAATCCGCTCGATCACAATCTTCGCCCCATCGCTGTCCGTGAACAGCAGCAGGCCCCATGTTGCTTCATCCTTATCTAGCAGATAGAGTGCATCATTGGTACGAATACTCGCCTGACTAAGCTGAGACACGTCATAGATAGCTTCTGCCAGCTGATCTTCAGGAATGATCCGTCTGATCTCTTTCCAATACTTCACCTTCACCACTAGCAGGGTGAGCGGAATCTGATAGCGGGTCGAAATGCTTGTAAATAATGTAGCATCCGTCTGAAAAGAAATACTGTTCCGCAAATTTGTGTTTTCATCTACGATAGCCATATTGGCAGTCTTTTTGCGTAGCTGCTCATTCTCCACCTGCAAATCACGGCTGCTTAAAGTGAATACCCATAGAACGACCGTTAATAGCGGAGTCATAATTAACCAGAAATAAGTATTCAGGCTAATCGTTTCCCCCAGCGTTATCGTCTGGTACATCGTGTAGAATCCGTAAGCAAAGATAAACACCAGATTCAAGACCAGCCCCGCAGTGACCGTCGTAAAATACGTAACAATGGCCAGAATAAAAGCCACCGTTAAAATGATAATATTCTGGAGGTAATCATCCGGTGCACCTGCAATAAAGACGATACAGAGGAACGATAACACCAGGAATGATAAGAGAGCGATGTCCGACACTAAGCTGCGATTACGTCTCACGCTTATCACCACGTTTCTTCATGTGTTTGCGAAGCAGTAGGATCAGCGATAGAACTACCAGCGTCAGCACCAGTAAAATCACGATGATAAAACTGAGTACATCCGACCGTTCCATTATTTTCTGGGCCACAGAGTCCTCGGCTGCTCCAGTGATTGTTTTGAAGCGGTGTGCGCTGACATTACCGTCTTTATCAACGATTGCGCCATCGCCAAACACTTTCCATTTATCCCGCTCTGTAGCGAGCAGCTTCGATCCTAAGTAATACTCTTCCGAGCTGACCCCCGTAACCGCGAGCAATGCACGTCCCGCCTCAAATGGCGAATCAATCAGCTGCAGTGTTCCGATTCGTGCGCCGTATTGCTCTTCAATACTCATTTTCTCATTGGAGCGAATTGTGGTTCCATCTCCGTTATATTGAAAATAAAGCTTAGCATTCTGATCACGGATCACCTTATTATTCTTATAAGCACCAATAGCGATGATATTATTATTTTTCAAATGATCGGCGTTGACGGTATCGGTATAGAACTGGATATTCCCTATATTTCCGCTGGCATATTTACCAAGCAGATTAAAGATATTCGATACACTTAAATAGGCGTAATCATCCATTTGTTCGGGCAGTACAACCGCCACATGATTATAGATCCCATCGCGAATGAACGGATATGGATAGTTATTAAATAAGAGATCCGTGCGATCCTTCGTATTCAGCTGCATTACAGAATCTTTACTGATATAAGCCCACGGCATTTGGTCCCGATCGATAATACATCTGGCTCCTTCGATCTCCAAATCAAAAGCCACTGTCACCGAGAAATTTCCGGAGATATTCAAATTCTGAGGCACCGAGAGATTAAGAATATCGCCATTCGCCAGTTCCTTGGTCAGCTTCTTACTGCCAATCGGAGTATTATTGATGCTCACGGTAACCAATGAACGAGTAAAATCCAAATTCTGTGCATAACGGAAATCCAGGCTGATTTTACCGGAATCGGCAATCGAGCGGTTCGCTGGCAATGAAATAAAATACGTCTGCTCCTGATGATGTGCCCCGGTCAGTTTATCACCTGTCTCAGTGAACGTGATGTTAGAGCTAATCGAAAGCGCAGGTGCTGATACTTCTGTAGCATCCGTTACTGTTTTCAGATCACTGGTGATCTGCCCGATCAGCTCTGGATTAGCAATCAAACGACCCGCTTTAATCAGCAAGTTCTCATCCTTCGAGGTTACAACCAAGGTGGGCTGGGTATCCTTATTCACTAGCTGGAGCAGCGCGTGCGTACCCAAATCTTCAGTGGAGCTTAGCTGAGCTTTCAGTTCGCTTGGTACTCTGTCATACATAGCTACCAGTACAACTGCGGCCTTATTCTGCACAGTGTCTGCCCGGTAGGGAAGCAAGGGAATAGTCTCATCATTTAACGTAATCCCCTTAACAAACCCGGAGAGAGCATAAGTGGCTGCTTCCATTTCTGCCGCCGTGCTTTTGTCCGGTACAGTCAGAATACTCTGATTCTTTGTTAAGGTATCTATCCCGGCGAATCGCTCGCTGAAGTCACTGATCCCTCCACTCAAGGGCTTTGCGGTATAAATCACGTTAACACTGGACGTATTGAACAGATGCAGCCAATTATCCGACGTTTCATCGACCGAACAAAAGAGGTCATCTTGACGATCTGTCTTCAAATAGCCCTGAATGCCCAGCGTATTCGTCCCTTTTTTCAGAAACCCCTTGGGCGCCGCAAGGGTCAACAGCTGTTCGCCGTTGTCTTGTAGTGACGGACGAAACGTATAGAACGGGCTGCCGTTTAGCGTTAAGGTAACACTAGAAATCTGCTCTTCGGTAATTTGTGAAATTTGAAAATGCAGTTTGATCTTTACTTGATCCACATTCCAATAATCCAGAACCTCAAAATATTGCTGCTGGGCACTCGAACCAGTTAAGGACGAGTCTGTTCCCGTAAATGAAGTTGTATAAGTGGACTTATGATCCTGCGGCAACGTCTCTGCGGCAGCAGGATGGGTTGGAATTAACAAAAGGGAGAGGCAGGTTAACAGTATAACCAGCTGTTTTTTTATCTTCATGTTCTGTTTCTCCTGTGATTACATTTTTCTCATATGACTTTTTGGTGCCCCGTTAGTAGCGCTCCGTCTTATACCATTTGGCTTCTCTTTTGAAGATGAGGTCTTTCAGATATAGATATAATCCGTTAGCCGCGACAACCATCCACAGCTGGCAATAAGACACATACATCAACATTACAATCCCTAGATTGGACAAGCTCATCTCGCCCTTTTCTGTCGTTAGCGTGATGAAGGTCCCCACAACGAAAAGAATAATAGCGAGCAGCCATAAGAAATTACTAAGACCTGCAATAGTAGTATGCACATAACCCAAAGCATGCAGGATCAGCAGCACATCCGAGGTGATTAACGACAGCAGCAGCAAGAAGTAAATGGATAGAAAATAAAGAATATCGAACCGCACCTTTGCGGCCGATTTATTGAACAGCAGCGGAATATTTTTGACAATGACATAAATATTGCCCTTCGCCCAGCGGGTTCGCTGCTTGAACCAGACCTTCAGGGTCTGTGGTTCCTGCTCCCACGTGACGGATTTCGGCTGGAACTTGATTTGGTAACCCATCATATAAATCCGGAAGCTGATTTCTGTATCCTCGGCTATCGCTTTAACATCCCAACCACCGATGCTTTCCACAATTGACCTGCGCATAATGAAATTGGTTCCCGGAATAGTGCAAAGCTTGAACAGCTTCCAGCGTCCCGCTTGAGCCATCCATTGAAAGGATAAGGTCTCAATATTAATGAACCGGGTCAGTAAACTTGCATCACGATTACGGGTCCGGAACTTCCCAATCACCGCACCGAGGCTGGAATCATGCATGATCTCAGCAACCAGATAACGCAAAGCTGTTTTCTCCGGAGTATTGTCGGCATCATAAATGGCGATTAGCTCCCCTTTACAGCTGGTAAAGCCTATATTCAAGGCATTGGATTTGCCTTTGCCTCCTGTAACTGCATCCGTATTAATGACTACCAGCTGACGCCCCGGATTTCGGGATTGTATGCCCGCAAGCAGCTCGGCACTGTTATCAGAGGAGTTATCATTAATCACAATAATCTCATACCGATCTTGCGGATAATCCAGCGCCAGCAGAGATTCAACCGTCTTACAAATCACTACCCCCTCATTGTGAGCGGGAACCATAATTGAAACAAAAGGATATTCGCCCTCTATCTCTGGTATATCCTCATTTTCGGATTTAATGTAATATAGATAGCCCGCGATAATGAGGGTCACATTCACCAGCAGCAGAGACCAAATACAGATCACCGCAATCACCATCAGCACGTCTGAAATCGTCATAGGGTCCTCCAAATCACGATTAGTTGTCTCATTTCAAAAACTTTCTGCGATATAACCGGTATCCGATCATTAACAATCCGCCAAACAGCAGCAGAGAAATCATGATCACAACAATAAAAAATTGATTCTGAATATTAAAAAGTCGGGTGAAGCTCTTTTGCTGCTCCTCTGTGTAGCGATAATCGCTATCCACTGTTTCCGGTGTATAGTCCAGGCTTAGAGGTTGTCCATTAATAGAAATCATTCCATCTAATGAGGAGATTGTGTTCTGATCAGTAACGACCTGATGCTCTTCTTGCTTATAATCGGCAAAAGAAACCCAATTCCGTTCCAGACTTCGCAGCATTTCTTCAAGCTGACGCTCATCCTCGGGCATGTCGACGGTGATTACAGTATCCATCGGCAAATGCGGTATCACTTTATTGGATGTATGCAAAGCTTGAACAAATTCCAGCGGAACGCTATATAAAGAGGATGGAAAGGATTTAGAGGTGTCGCTCTGCTCCATATAATCAATCTGTTCATCCGGATATAACACCACAGAATCAAAAAAGCTCATCCCCGCTTCTGAATACTCTTTGTCATACGACCAATGCATTTCCGCTCCGACTCCAAGCGGCCCAAGCCCGTTTTCGGCCAACAGATTGATGAAATCATTCATCTTTCCTTTAAGCGTATGGTCACTGGAGCTTATCGTTGGCATCACCACTGGGGCATTGACCAGAATGCTTCCATTGCTGGATTGCACACTTTTCATAGCCACTAAATAACGCTGCATGGCCGGATAGTCGGTATTGCTGAACACAGGCCGCACACTTGCAAGAAACGGAATCCCCAGTTGATACAGCCGCTCACCCGTTTCTGCCAGCAGTCGCAGATCGGAGAAAGGATAGATTTCTTTGATCGCAAGGTACATTTTAGGAGTAGCAGTGATATGGAGCCAATCCTTCAGAACATACGCCATCCCCAGCGTACTGACATTCCCTTGTTCAAAATATGGGGCATATGTATCATTCCCCTTACTCACAGCGTACGGTGCTTGCAGACCCTCCTCCGCAAAAGAGAGTTGACCGAAGGTTTTGACCGCCTGACTCGCTACAATATAAGGCATATCCTGTACCTTAGCTTGAATTCCGGAGAACTGTCCGATTTCGAGCTCAGCACTCCCGTCATAGATCACATCAGTGGTTAGCTGTAACGCCTTCGTTAGACTAGCGGGTGGGTTGTACCCGATATGCAAATACTGCCCCTGATAATGCTCCCAATCCTCTATATAGGATTTATTCGTGATCGAAATATCCGCTTCGTTACGGACCATGATCACTCTGGAGTAATTTTTCAGCATCCCCTGCTCGTATTGATCTAGGCTTCGAAGTGTAACCTTTGTCGAGTAAGCTGCCAGCAGACGTTGAAGTTCAGTCACATTTCCATCCTTAGAGGTCCCCTTGGCAAGGCTGTCATAGAGCAGTAAGACTTGTTGTGGCGATGCAGCAGATTGAACAGGAGTGGCGGGCAGCAATAGGATGGTTAAGCTCAGCGTCAGCAGCAATATACAGTATAAGATCCCTCTGCGCTTCAAACACTCACATCCTTTTGAGGCTTTGTAAATGGACTAGACATGGTGGGGCTCTCGTTAACCGGCTTTTTGCGATTTTTGGAGAATCTGCGTCCGATCACACTAGATACTGTCAAAAAGGTCACCAAATCAAAAGATAAAGTGAACAAGAATTCATGCTTGGAAATGTCGGCATCACCGGCACCGATAATCGATACAAAAATGCCTGAAAGACCAATGCCTATCGTAGCGACAATCAATACCATCCGCTGCAATCCTCTAAAATTGCGTGCCTTAATGGCTGTTACAAAGGAAGGCATATACAGACCGATGACAAGCACTGTCCAAAGGAAGATAAAACCTATCGTTCGTGGTGCTAAAGCCTTTTTCAGCTGACTGTATCCAGTAAAAAAGTGACTCTGTGCTCGAAATTCCTTCCCAACAGATTGCTCGTAATTGCCCATCGCCGCTGGTTTAATCGAGAATGCACTTTGAGCAGCTACATTAAGAATCGAGTTAAGCTGATCCGGATTCGATATATAGTATTTAAGGATCGAAACAAATCCGTAACGACTGTAAAAGTTCTCTTGGAGGATCGGCGAATTCACATCAATAGTTCCGTATTTCTCGTAGTAAATGCTATTTTTCAAGATGGCATATTGTTCATCAATATCGAATGACTTCAGTGCCTTCTCCGGATCGGAGGAATCCTTCAGCACCCCTCGGGTCATGGCATGGAACTGGTTAATATTCACGAACTCATCCGAGATATTCAAATAAGTGAACACACCTGCGAACAGGATCAAAGCAAGGGAAACCAGGGTCAGAATACGAAAGATCTTATCCCTGCGAATCCAAAGGATTGAACACCCCAGAACCGCAATGATTATACCCACTGGCGCATTTTGCTGCTTGGAAGTAGTCAGGATAATCGTACTGATCAAGAACAGGGCCAGCAGCACGTAGTCATTGTATCTTTTTTGATATAACAACAACCAAGCTGCGAACATAGTAATCATCGTGATCATCACGACGCTCTCACCGTAAAAGGAGTTGAAATAAGCGGTATACCCGGTATCTCCAAATATAAAAATAGCAATACCTGCAGTGACCCATCCCTGCTTGCGGGTCATCCCCCATGTAATAGCCTCTATTAATAAGTAGATCGCCGCAACATATAAAATCGTGTAAATGACTGCTTGAAACCGGATATCGAAAACCTCGCTGCTAAAAAACAGCTTATTAAGTCCAATGGCCAGCTGGATAAATAGGGACTGTGAAGAAAATAATGTCGCGCCATTCTCATTAAAATATTGAAAGATTCCATATTGCTTTACAAAATAACCAAAGTATTGCTCGTCATAATCCGGCAGATTGAAATAAATTCCGTTACTATAGATGCTGCGAAAAAAATCACCATTATCCGCCATTCCGACATACGGGGCGGTAAATAAGGCGATGATGGTTATAAGCAACACTCCAACAGCAGTGATAAAAGCCGGGGACAATGGCAACGGTAGGTTAGCGAGTGTCATCCCCTGCCTCAGAGGTGATTTCACCGTGTTGTTTATCATGCAGATTCACCTTCGTTACTATAGGTTTAAATTAATAGACATAGGCCAATGATGCCATCAGATTGTCAAAGGAATAGGCTTGGCCACTAGCTACATCGCCGAAGCCTCCATACAGTGAGCTGCCGGCATCGGTTATTCTGAACTCGTTCATTCTTTCAATGCTTTTGCGATAGAGTGCATCGTCTCCGATCTCGGCACCAATCATAGCCGTAATGGCGTAAATGGCTGTTGAGCGAATATCGTTAAGCGGCTTTCCCTCACGCGAATATTGTCCATATAATGTGCCAGCCTCGACCTGCTGCTTGATAAAATTAATGCTGGAGGATTTCTGCTGGTCTACCTCTGCCAAAGCCAGAATAGACAGTAGCGATTCTACTGTATTGATATTCTCCGAACTATAGGTTCCACTCTCATAATTAAACCTTGTTTCATAGAAGGGAAACTCATCTGATAAATATCCATCTTTCAGAATAACGCTCATATTATTCAACAAAAAGTCACGAGATTCTCCAGAAACCGACAATTTTTGCATTGTACCTAAATCAATATAACATAAAGTAACGAATGTGTTGGTTTTTTTGTAATTTTCATCATAGAAGTCATACATATATCCATTTTTTACATTATAGTTATAAAACCTCTCACCATACTTAGCCGCTTCTTCTGTATATTGTTTATCTCTAAACGTATCCCCCGCTTCATAAAGCGCACGAATGATACGTAAGTCATCAACGGCAGCATTCACAGGATATAATTTCTGCTGTTTAGGGCTATATCGGTAGCTAAAACCACCCTTCATATCAAAGGTTTGCTTAGCCAGCGCCCATTCTTCTGCAAATCGCTCTTTCTCACCACTCCGTACGGCTGCCAGCATCCTCAGAGAGGCAGACTCACTTAGAATCTCATGGCCGCTTGCTGCTTCCCCGGATTGCTCTGTTTCAATTAAATTCGTATAAACACCGGACGAGCCGGTAAGCTTCGTAACAATAAATTGCTCTAAAGCATCCAATTCCTGTGAAAGGTCCCCCATATCATTATTAGCCGAACCCGTAGGATTCGGTGGCTCTGTTGTATGAACATTCGCGGAGGGCGAGGGTGTTGATGCCGGCATTGCTGTTTGCTCGCATGCTGTTAATGCTGTAAAACCTGTAAGTACCACTACAGCAACAGCTATCTCTTTCCTCAAAAAATCACCTCTCTAAGCATCTGCTTATATTGCCTAGTATTATCTATAACGGTAATATACATCACATCCTTAATCCAAATGTTAAATTTATGAAACCATTAGATGAAAAAAAAGAGGCATCCACACGCCTTCTGACGAGCAGATCCTCCTTTTTCTGTCATCTACTTACTTTATTCCATACGTTCCCAAAAACGATGGGCAGTAATGGCTGCAACGAAGCTAGCCGCGAAAACTTCCCCACCATCGCCTATTATGACTCCCGGACTGCTTCTATGTTCATCTGTTGCAAGCAGCTCAGCAAGTATTGTCGTCATCGCGATAGGTTTAAAATGTGCATAGGCTTGGTTGAGGAATAACGCTGCATCTTTATGGAATTTCTTGCGTTCCGCATTTCCACCAGCCGCATAAATCGCATCGAAGAGCACCGAATCTGTAGTGGACAAGGTATGGATGACTTCAAGCTCTGTGCCGCTTGAGCCTTTAATAAATCCAAGCTTATCACTGATTAGCTCCGGTTGTATCCCAGCTCCCATAAGCGTGTCCAACACAGGCATTACCGCAGCTTCATCAAAACCATCTCCGATAATCACGCCTACTTTCCGCGTGTTGGGATGTTTTTTCGTATTAGCCTGACTTAAGGCAGGGGAAGCTTGAGTGACCTCGGAACCGCCAACTTCTGGAGCCGCTACTCCAATGGCTTCTGCCACAGGTACAGCAAGCTCGGAGGTAATGTTAGCAAGCATATTTACGACCTGCTGTCGGACCGACTTACTCTTAACCTTTCCAAGCTCAAAAGAATAAGCTTCGATAATATGCAATTGTTCCGGAGGGCTCATACTATTCCAGAATAACTTGGCTTGTGAAAAATGATCCTCAAAGCTTTTACTCCGGCTCCGTACCTTACGGCCCTCAACCTTTTCTTGATAATGCACATAACCGCCTTCAGCCTCTGGGACAGGTCTCGGCGTGTTTTGGGCCAGAGAATTATTATGATAACTCACAGTGCCCTGATTAATCGTCTGCCGCCCATATCCGTCACGCTGGTTGTTGTGAAAAGGACAAACCGGTCTATTGATCGGCAGTTCGTGGAAGTTAGGACCTCCAAGCCGAATCAACTGGGTATCCGTATAAGAGAACAATCTGCCCTGAAGTAGGGGGTCATTGGTGAAATCAATCCCTGGCACTACATGTCCGGGGTGGAAAGCCACCTGCTCCGTTTCGGCAAAAACATTATCCACGTTGCGGTTCAAGGTCATTTTCCCAACGATCTGCACGGGCACGACTTCCTCTGGCCATAGCTTTGTAGGGTCCAGCACATCGAAATCAAACTTGAATTCGTCTTCTTCACTAAGAAGCTGAATGCCCAGCTCGTATTCCGGAAAGTTGCCGGCTTCAATCGATTCCCATAAATCACGGCGGTGAAAGTCAGGGTCCGCTCCGGATATTTTCTGTGCTTCGTCCCACACCAAAGAGTGTACACCAAGCACTGGTTTCCAATGGAATTTAACAAAATGCGCTTTCCCCTGTTCATTGATCAGACGGAAGGTGTGAACTCCAAACCCTTCCATCATCCGGAAGCTTCGCGGAATGGCGCGGTCAGACATCAGCCACATCGCCATATGGGCCGATTCCTGATTATTGGCGATGAAATCCCAGAAGGTATCATGGGCTGATGCTGCCTGAGGCATTTCATTATGCGGCTCCGGCTTAAGCGCATGCACTAAATCAGGGAACTTAATCGCATCCTGTATAAAAAAGACCGGCATATTATTGCCTACCAAATCATAATTGCCTTCTTCGGTATAAAATTTGGTCGAGAAGCCCCGGGCATCCCGCACAGTTTCGGCTGAACCCCGTGATCCTGCTACCGTTGAGAACCGGACAAACACCGGGGTCTTCACGGATGGATCTTGAAGGAATTTCGCCTTCGTATATTCTTTCAACGATTTATATACTTCAAACTCCCCGTGGGCGGCAAATCCGCGTGCATGCACGATCCGCTCAGGAATCCGCTCGTGATCAAAATGGGTCATTTTTTCCCGAAAATGAAAATCCTCCAGCAAGGTTGGCCCCCGGTCACCGGCTTTTAGGGAGAACTCATCCTCGGACACTTTCAATCCCTGATTGGTTGTTAAAGCGTGACCTTCGTCCTTACTGCGAAACTGTTCCAGTTGCTCATTTTTGCTATTTCCGTTCACTTTTTGCTGTTCACTCATTAACAATGGCTCCTTCCGAAAGGTAGAGTAACGATAATATTCATCTCTTACCCTTAAGGAAGGAACGGCAAACAAAAAGAAGCGGAATTCCGAGAAGCCATTCTCCCGAAAATCCGCTTTACTCGCTTGTCACTGACCTAACCTTTAATTCTCCGATACGTCTCTTCATCCGAAACAATATATAATCTAGCCTCTTTAGGAATAGGCTGGTCCAGCTTGCGATTGATGCTAAGGTCACTACGATCCGAGAGTAAAGTTGCACCTTGAAGGAGCAATTCCTGAAACGCCTGCCCATAGGTCTTCCATGCACTATTCACTGGAATCTCATAAATATCATCCCCATACTGGCGGCTCAGCAGCTGCGTAATCACCTCTGAATTCCCCTCTTGCAGAGCGGATCGGACTGCCAATCTAGAAATGGCATCATGCGACAGAACGAATTCATTGACCTGAACATGCCTGAAATTCTGTATATTCTTCTCCTGCATAATTTCTACGGTAGTATGTACTTGTGGCGCTATGCGCTCAATGCTGGAGGCGATAAGCAGAGATTTCCCGTCAATTAGCGATGCTTCATCAATCCGTGTGTCTCCGAACACAATGGCTGCCCTGGCTTCGTGTATGTTAGCTTTAAGGAGAATCTCATCGCTGGAAGCATCACCGTTTACAAAGTGGACCTGTTCCATATGCTCCAGCGGATGCCGTCCTATCTCATCAATGATGACGATATGACATTTAGGTGAATAGCATAACACCTCATCTACCGCAGCTTGCGCTTTCTTACTCCAATTGATTAATATCACATGATCCTTTCCCCGGAAGCTCAAAGTTCCTGCTCCTCTCCTTCTCTGCACCTCTGCAATAGAGTCAATGACCTTGCCAATAACCAAGCTGAGAAGACCAATCCCAAAAATATATAGAAACATGGTGAATAGCTTACCAACTACCGTCTCGGCAAAATAATCCCCATACCCAACGGTGGCCATCGTTGTCATAACCCAATAGAAGGCATTAAACCAGTTGTGGAATGTACTCGGTTCAAGCAGGTAAGCTATCGATGCGCTAAGAATTATAAAGATCAAAATAATCAGACCGATCGACCGTTTGCGTAAACGCATCATCCTGTTGGATATTCTCAGAAAAAAATGCATCTGCCATCCCTTCCTCACATTAATAAAGCTGCCTCTCGAGGTTATTACTGAGGGCAGCCTTATCCATGTCCATCTGCGATTTGTGAACTAAACAATCAAACTGCTGACTGCAAATGCTGTGCCGATAAACACCAAGCAGAGCATGGTGCCTACTGCCACATTGCCTTTTTCCAGATGTTCTGAAATTTTAAAGCTTGGGGTCGCCAATTCAAAAATCCAATAAGCAGCGATGAGGCACACATAACCGACAGCAAACCAAATGATCATATGCAGAATAGAGGTATTCGTATACGCCGCTACTCCAATGATAATTGCTGTAGCGAGAAATTTGCCGCCAAGCGCTAGAGCTACAGCCACATTCCCTTTTTTCAGCTCTTCCATATCCTTGAACGGGGTCATCAAGCCAAAGATAACCATACCCAACAATTGCAGAAGAATAATCACAAATATACTGACTATTAAATTAACAACAATCGTCACTTTGCCCACCCCCGAAATTTCGCATATGCCGAGTCATAATCGGCGAAATCATGTACTTCCTCAAGGACTACGGAAGCGGTCTTTTCTTTCTCTAATGCTGCATAACGCTCATCGTCTATCGGCTGCTTGATCCGGTTGCCGGAAGGCAGCTCGAGGACGGCAAAGTTTCTTGTCTTCTCATTATATTTTGTCTTGTATACTCCTACAAGATCAACATCTGTAGTTACCGATACCTTAAGGTTGGTAAGATCCTCGACTGCTGTTTTTTCATCGGGATACGATTTAATGGTCGTCCAGGAAGAGAGGCGGACTTCATTGCGTTGGTCGGCATCTGTGATCAGCTCAGCGTCCATGAACTGCAGTGTCCATATTTTATCGCCAGTAGCATAATTCTCATCATTCGGCAGCAGCTCATTATCCGGCAACACCGTCATATCGCTACCAATTAGATCACCTACAGTACTCTCCACAACCCGGTAATCCCAAGGTACCCGTGCAACACTGTCAGAAGTTTCGGCAGTGCCTGAATCAAACACACTCCCCTGATTACTGGAACATGCACTAAGCAGCAATACCGTTAGAAGCATCATACATAAAGCCCCGATCCGGGCCTTTACTAATCTGGTAGACGACTTGTTTATAGCTTTACTTTTAACCAACTATCTCACTCCCAACGCGATAAAATGACTGGCATTGCCCGTAATCAGTCCGCCAGCCCGGCCGAGCAGCCCACACGGCTTCCCATTAATGACGAACATGCCTGTCAGTAGGTGGAATTCACCTTTGGCGGTGTGTATTCGGGCTAGTTCAGCTCTTTTTTGATATACAGAGGGAAAAAGCTGACTGCTATCATAACCCTCTTCGTCCTCAATTTCTAGAGTTCCACTATCGTCAAAGAGACGTACAGAACCGCCTTCGCGGCCAAATACAGATTTGGACACAAAGCTGCCAGAGAACACAGGCTTATTATAAGTCGGCAAAATATAACGTGAGATCGCCTCACGCTCTTCATTGTCAAATAATAAGCCAAGCTCATACATTCCCCACACAGCTGCAATCAATCCCTTAGACTGCAACAGGATACTGTGTGGTCCATTAAAAAGCTGAAGATTTCCCTGTTCAACAGCATAGGCAAGTGCATCTCCACCCTCATCGACGGCCATCCACTCTTTAGGATATAGGGCGAACATCCGCTTTATCACCCGGTCCTCCCCGTCCTTCAAAATGCCCTCATCGACCCACAGATCGAGACAATCCACACACTGAATAGTAAGCCCGCTATGTCTGGCCAAGGCTTCAATCGTACCCGAATCTTCAAGATGAGAGCCATAAGCAACACAAGCTGCGGTATCTGGTCGTTCTATCTGCCAGGCTGCGGCAAGTTGTTCCTTCATCGCATGATTTGGACTAGTCACACCCGCCTGTTCACAGATCCAAGGTGTTGCTATGGAAGCCTCCACATAACCTGTAGGTGTATCGGCATTCAGTTCCAGAAGCTTGATGGTTCCATCATTAGCTATCGCAAAATCGAACCTTGCATACCGACTGATTAGACCTTCTTCCGGAATAGAAAACCCGTCAAGCATCTCCCAAAGAACAGGAGGAATGCCCAGCAGCTCATACAAATCGCGTTTTAGATGTATATACCGAACCGCTTTATCGAGGATAGCCCACAGCTTTGCGGAGGCTTCCTCAAGCTCTTTATAAATGTCGCTGCGCATCACAGCTATTGCATCCATCCAGTACTCTTCTTCCTCTAGATCTGCCCAAGTGAACCCAAGCTCATGCAGCGCTTGTACCCGTGGGCCCCGCTCCAGATCAGACAAATCTAGAATCTCAAACACGCTCTGCTGATCACTCATCCGCCGAAACCACTCTTACTGGAACCAGATCTCGATGAAGATTTCGAGCCTGAGCTTGATTTAGAGTTCTTCGAAGAGTTTAAGCCACTGGAAGTGCCACCGATTCCGTTCTTTGAAGAGGAACCTCTTCTCGTGATGGAACCCGTGGATGAGGTTGAGGTTTTAGGTTTCACTACAGAACCGGGCACCTTTTTATTCTGAAACTTTTCGCTGCTATAAGTAGGTGGTTTATAAGTGGTTCTCGTGCCTCCATAATAGGTAGGACGGTCCTTAGCCCATCCTCTGGAGGAGTAATTGGCACCGCTGTTAAACAACATGTGATACAGAAGCAAATCCGTCCAGCCAAAACCTGAATGATAACCGCCATAGTTATTCACTACCGTTGTTCCGTTTGAAGTTACTACGCCTTGGCCTTGCTCCTCTACCTCTTTCGTACCTTCTTCGGGGTAGGGAATATTCCAATCCACATTTTTATCAAAATAAGCTTTAACCTCTTCATTAGACCAAGAGACTAGCTGTGGTTCGCCCGCAGAAGTATTCGCGCTAGCCCCCGCTCCGCCAGGAATAAACATAGCATTCGCTAATAAGGCTATGCCTAGCGATGTTGATAATACACGGATGGGTTTGCCATCTGCGGTAAATAATTTTGATGCAGGCAATTCCTTATCCCTTTCTTCTTTAGCCATCGTAAGGTTCTCCTTCCCTGATGATCTTCTATCCCTCAGTGTGCATCGGAACAAGCAAAAGCTCCAGCTTGCCTTCATCCACATTCAGTCGTCCTTCAACCGCCTCATATTCCTTACTGCCCACCACTATATAATTGACATGTTCAAGTGCAGTTATCATATTCATGCTCCACGTACGCTCTTCAATCACTCGTAGATCACCTTCTGGCATTTTTTCGATTAAAACTACACTCATCCCGTTATCCATTATTACCATTCCTTCCTTATATCTGCTATAGCATCTGATACGTTTTTATCACCTTTTCGTTTCAGTTCTAAGCTTGTATAGATTGCCCAGCATTACTTTTGGAATAAGAACGTCTATATAAAAGGAGAACTCCTAACGAACACAAGCTGACAACGAGCAACAGTCCGTATACATGCTCATATGCTTTTGCCGGCGCAAGATCACGCTGAGCATGCAGCAACAGCCCACAGACCGCAACAGATACAGAACCTCCAAAGAACTGAATCAGTTGTAAAAGCCCCATACCTGAACCAATCCAAGTTCGCGGAAGAACCCGAGAAGCTTCATTATTTAAGGATGCCATTGTCGCCGAGAAGGCCGGAGAGAAGCAAAGATAACCAAGCAGAAGAACTACAGGAGATACAGAAAGGTTCAGCGCAAATGCAGCCATAACAGCGGCAAGAATACAATGCCCTATGATTAAGAAGCGCAAGTTGCCATACCGGTCAATAAAACGTCCAACAAAACGGGTAAGAAATGCAGATAATAACGCACCTGGTGCGATAAACAAACCAATCATCAACGCGGATTTACCAAACAGATTAGCGAGCACAAGCGGCATCAGGAACAAATTCCCCAAGTTCAGCACCAGAATACAAAAGCCTATGGTAACTAGCTTCAAGTATCCCGGCATTTTTAGCAGCTGCGGGTTAATAAAGGATTCCTTCGCCTTCTTCAAATACCAAGCGTGCACGATAATAGACACTACGCCCACTGCCAACCATACCAGAGATTGGGTGGTTACGGCTACCAGCAGACTTGCTGCATTTACAACGGTCAGCGCCGCCCCAATAACGTCAAAGCTTGCAGGCTTCGGCTGTTCCTTAGGTAATAACCGCAGTAGTACTGGCAATACAACAAGCACAAGGCAAGTAATTCCGAATAACCCGTTCCAGCCAAAATACTGACTGATGACACCACCAAAAATCGGGCCCAAACCAAAGGCCATTGCACTCCCTGCGGAGATCATGGCGATAGCCGCACCACGTCTTTCAATAGGCACATAACGGCTAGCCAGTACGAGACCCAATCCAGCCATCGCACCCGCGCCAGCAGATTGTACTATTCTCGTTATCAATAATGTATTAAAGTCATGCGCAAATAATCCAAACACTGAGGCCAACCCGAGAGTAATTAAGCCAACGGTCAAAAGTCTCCGAATCGGCACCACGTCTGATAAGCGGCTATAAATAACCGTCGATAAAGCATATCCAATCGAATAGCTCGAAATTACCCATGAACCTAGATCAGCAGAAATTTGGAGATCCTGAATAATGGTTGGAAGTGATACATTAAACATCGTTGTGTTCATCACTACGATAAAAAGGCACATGGTCCATAATGGCATGACTACTTTATCATTCATTACTACTTTCTCATTCATTCCTATCCATCCCTGTCCTAATTTATCTATACAAGCTTATCTAAGTTTATGCCTATAAAATCAGGATGGCAATTGGAATAGGGGGATTTAGACTACTTACGCCACATCAATCCGCACAACAATTCAAACAACTCCATGTAGTTGCGTGGATTTTTGCCCGTTAATGTATGAATGCGATTAAGCCGGTAGTTCAGTGTATTTCGGTGAATATTCAGCTTCTGTACAGTACGATTATGGTCCCCATTCTCAGCAATAAATACTTGCAGTGTTTCAATCAGGCCTGTCTTATCGCCCGACTGATCCAGTAGAGCATAAATCGTCCCGGGCCGTTCTGCCCCGTCATAGGAGAGATGAATTAAGAATCTTAGTTCTTCATAAGTGTACAGTATCTTGAGCGGGTCGACTCTACTACCAACACTAATCGCCGCCTGGGCCTGTTCAAGTGAATAAGCAGCTAACTCCTCTGCTTCGCCAGAACCTATTCGCCCCACATTCGCACATGAATTTAGTTTTCCTATGAGCTCTTTATAAAGAAAAACATCCGTTATAAAAAAAACCGCCTTATCATTCTCCAAATTCCAGTAATGTGGATAGGACCTAAATACATTTTTGAATTCTTTTCCGTTCACATCGCCTTCCACTAGGATCGCCCAGCATTTTTTCTTAAGATCAAGCCCATAGCTGCCCGCCCGTTCCAGAAACTCAAGATCATATGCTTCTTTACGATAAGACAATTCATGATAAAATTTCACACGTTTTACTCGCTCATCCTGTTCCAGCTTGTTCCTTGCTTCCTGCTCAATAAGTAATATAGTAGTGACTCTGACCAGCTTACTAAACGGCCTAACCTCATCTGGATGTCCCGTAATACCTACCACACCCAAAACTTTATGATCTATAATAATGGGTTCATTCACCCCCGGCTTCATGCCGCTGCCATCCTCGTACACTTCAAAGACATGCCCACTTTGAATGGCTATTCTCGCTCCCTCATGTAAGGTTCCGACCCGTTTCAGATCTCCGCTCCCCACAATAAAGCCGCTCTCATCCATAACATTAATGTTATAAGGAACTACGCTCATCATTTCTTGTGCTATTTGTCCTGCAAGTGATTTCGATATCTTCATGTCTGTACCTCCTGTCCCTTTATATTCTACTCAGAAAGCTTCTACCTTAAAAAAGAAAAAGGGGCTGACTCCGTTCAGTCAGCCCCTCTATCACTTTGTATAATTCAATCAGCTTCCTTGGTTCAACATGACTAACCTAGCCACATTCTCAGCCGTTCTTTCCAGATTCTCTTGCCCTTTATTCAAGGCATCCTCCAATGAAGCTGCACCTGGCATGATCCCAAAAATAGCATCAATCCCTTTATCATACAGCACTTCCGTCTGATCGCCGATCCGTCCCGCAAAAGCCAGCACAGGTTTATTATATTTCTTAGCGACCTCAGCAACGCCAAGCGGGGTCTTGCCATATTGGGTCTGGAAATCGATGCTTCCTTCCCCGGTCCACACCATGTCCGCCTGCTGCACTTTTTCTTCAAGTCCAGTATAGTCGATCACAAGCTCAATGCCCTTTTTTAATATTCCGTTTAAGAACACCACCAGTCCTGCCCCAAGGCCACCCGCTGCACCAGCACCAGACATATCTATAATATCGAAACCCAATTGCTCTTTGATGACACTCGCATAATGATGCAGATTGCTGTCCAGCTGTTTGATCATATCCGAAGTAGCCCCTTTTTGCGGACCAAATACATTGGAAGCCCCAGTCGGACCACATAATGGATTCGTAACGTCGCAGGCCACTTCAACCTGTACATCCTTAAGGCGAGGGTCAAATCCACTCAGATCAATACGGGCTAATCTGCCGAGCTCCCCACCACCAAACAACAGCTCATTGCCTTCGGCATCCAGCAGCCTGCCGCCTAATGCCTGCACCATCCCGGCGCCTCCGTCATTGGTGGCACTGCCACCGATACCGATCAGCAGCTTGCTGACCCCACGATCCAGACATGCTTTGATTAATTGTCCTGTCCCGTAGGTAGTTGTAATCAACGGGTTACGTGTCTCTGGGGATACCAGCTGAATGCCACTCGCACTAGCCATTTCCAGCACCCCTGTCAGCCCGTCTCCTGTGATTCCGTAGGATGCGCTAACTTCATTGCCCAGTGGTCCTTTAACTTTTGTTATATATACTGTACCTTCCGTTGCATCGACCAAGGACTGCATCGTTCCTTCGCCGCCATCTGCCATGGGTACATGAATACAAGTAATATTAGAATTTACTTTATGAATGCCTTTTTCCATGGCTTCACAAGCTTCTTTGGCTGTCATACTTTCCTTGAAAGAATCCGGTGCCAATACGATGACAAAGTCTTTATTCATAGAATATCCGTCCCTTCTAGTTGCAAATATAAATTATAGGATGAAGCCGTATAATATAGTGGCGACGATAGCCATCGTCAGACCCACGAGACTTTCATAAGGAATCAGTGACATCCGGTCCTTAATGTTCATCTTAACGGAATCAGCGGTCACGTGGAAGAAGTTACCGTGTGGCAGATGGTCAATGACTGTAGCCCCGGTGTGCACCATAATTGCTGCATTTAGCGGCGCTGTGCCCATCGAAAGAATAGCGGGACCAAATGATCCGGCAGCCACGATAGAAGCCGTAGAGGTTGATGCTGTAGCAGCCGCCATCAGGATCCCTGCAATTGGCGCAAGGAACGTTCCGGAAATCCCCATAGCCGTTATTGCATCTACAACAGTAGCACTCAAATCCGATTTTGAGATAATACCAGCGATAGCACCAGCACCAATCAGGATAATGGCTGTACCTGTCATTTTATTTAACCCTGAGGTTGTAAATGAAATGATGTTCTTCGTTTGTTTCATAGCAATCAATCCAATAATGCCGGCAAGAGGCAAGATGATCATAGAATCGACTTTAAATGATTTCAGCAATTCAATATTTAGAATATTTCCGATTGGGTTAATGGCTAGAAGTAAAATAGCGACAACTGGAGCGACGATGGCACGGCCAAAGCTAGGTTTAACCTTAGTACTGTCTTCCTCTTTAGTTACAACGTCACCCTCTGCAATTTTCACACCTTTGTTGACCAGCAGATTAGCAATAATAACAGTGACAATCAGACCCGCAATGGCTGGGATGAATCCATGAATCATGACCTGAGCCAAATCTACATCAAAGCCTTTAGCTACGGCAATGGTGTTCGGGTTCGGTGAAATAATGTTACCGGCTTTACCGCCACCGACCAGTGCGAGCAGCAAAGCGGTTTTGGAAATGCCGATCTTCTTACCTACGGACAAAGCGATTGGAGCGACAATAATGATAGCGACTGTGATGAATACGCCTACCGCTGTAATAATCATAGTTGCCAGCGCTATAGATAATAACGCTTTCTTTTCGCCAAGCTTATCTACTATGGTCTCGGCCATTCGTTCGGCTGCCCCTGATTCAATCAATACCCCGGCCAGCACACCAGCTGCGAGAACACGTACAACTGCCCCCATAACACTATTCGTTCCGTCGATGACATATTGTACTGTCTCTGCAATGGATGCCCCGCCTAATATTCCTCCGGCAATCGCGCCTAAAAAGAGTGCGTAGACCGGGTTAACCTTTTTGAAAATCAATACGACGGCCAGAATCAATCCCGCAATCGCGCCCATCCAGTTAATTACTGTGCCTTCCATCTCTAGTTGCCCCCTAGTATAAGAATTTGACACTATACAGTGTGTAATTTGATAACGCTTTCTAAACTGAGTATACTGCGCTTACAAACCCAATAATATTGACGGGACAACCTATTTTTTTGTGCATATGCACAAGCTCTGAGCATGAGAAAAAGACCAAGCTTAGGTTTCAGCACACCAGAGCTTGGTCTTTTAACATGAATTAGACGTATTAAGAAACTTGAGTTTCTTTCGTTAGAATAGGGGCAGCAGGATCTTCTGCCAGAACATTATCCTTTGTCTTGGAGAGGAAGATATTCAGCACAATCGCTGTAAGGGAACCAGAGACGATACCGTTTTGCAGCAGCATCCGAGCGAATTCAGGCAATTGATCGAACATCGCAGGTACAGTTGCCGAACCCAATCCAACAGCGATACTACAAGCGGCAATCAGCAGATTACCATCCTTACGCAGATCTACCTCTGACAGAATCGACATCCCGGAAACAGCAACCGATCCGAACATCACGATCATCGCTCCGCCCAGTACGGCATTGGGAATAACTGTTGTCAGAGCCGCCAATTTAGGCAGTAGTCCAAGCACAACCATAATCCCGCCGGCTGCAAAAATAACATTCCGAGTTTTGACCCGAGTCAGCGAGACCAGACCTACATTTTGCGAAAATGCTGTGTACGGAAATGCATTAAAGATCCCGCCCAGCATAATCGCCAAACCTTCTGAACGCAGCCCGTTTACGATCTGCTTTTGTTCCACTTTCTGATCCGTCACTTTACCAATCGCAAAGTAAACACCTGTGGACTCCACCATACTAACAATATTAACAATGATCATAGTGAAAATAGCCGTAAGATTGAACTGAGGCCATCCGAAGTAGAAAGGCTGTGCAACACTTACCCAAGAGGCTTCACCTACTGTAGAGAAACTAACAATGCCCATTCCATAAGCAATAATTGTACCCACTAAAAGACCTATCAAGACAGAGACCGAGCGAAGAAATCCTGTAGTAAAACGGTTAACCGCTAAAATGACCAGCAGCGTGATCAGTGCAAGCAACAAATTGCGGGGATTCCCAAAATCAGCGCTGCCTTCTCCGCCAGCTACGCTATTCATAGCTACAGGAATAAGAGATAACCCAATAATGGTCACGACTGAGCCCGTTACTATCGTTGGGAAAAACCTCAGTAGCTTCCCATAAAGGGGGGCCGCCAGTACCACGAATAAACCAGATAAAATAATTGCTCCGTACACCGTTGCCAAATTGTTGGCACTGCCGATAGCGATAATCGGCCCTACTGCCGTAAAGGTACATCCAAGAATAACCGGCAGCCTGCTGCCAAAATACTTTGTGCCCATAATCTGCAGCAAAGTAGCTAACCCGCAAGTAAACAAATCAGCTGCGATAAGATAGGCCATTTGGGTGGCATTCAGGTTCAGCGCGTTCCCTACGATCAGCGGAACAACAACTGCTCCGGCATACATCGCCAGTACATGCTGAAATCCTAATGCAAATACTTTTTTCTTGCTTAACATCTCGCACTCTCCTTGATTGGCTCTTTTGAACTTTCATTATCAATGAAGTGAATTTCACCTGGTGACATAGATGTAATCCGGGCTAAAGCATGGACTTCTATCCCTCTATCCTCGAGTAGACTCCGGCCTTCTTGGAAGCATTTTTCAATCACACAACCAACGCCAAGGAGTTCAGCGCCAGCCTCTTGCACGATATCAACCAGTCCAACAAGAGCAGCACCAGTAGCCAAAAAGTCATCTACAATAAGCACCTTATCGCTTGGTCCGATATATTTTTGCGAGACACTAACCATATAATCCTCTTTGCGTGTAAAAGAATGTACCGGCGCGGAATAGACCGCTTCAGATAAGGTCACTGCTTTCTTCTTCTTCGCATATACAAACGGTACGCCTAAGGCGATGGCCGTAGCCATGGCAAATTGAATGCCACTCGCTTCAATAGTGATGATTTTAGTGATAGGCAAATGTCCGAACAACCGCTTGAACTCCTGTCCAATTTGTAAGGCAAGCTCCGTATCCACCTGATGATTCAGAAATGAATCTACCTTTAGTACCGTATCTGATAAAATAAGACCCTCTTGTCTGATGCGCTCTTGAAGTACCTTCATAGTAAACTTGATCTCTCCTTCTGAATTAAAAACAAAAAAAGGACAAATCCCTTGAGTCGTTTCTCTCAAGTGAATTTGTCCTTCTGGGTTTTTGTCCCTTAGTGGTGTAACACTGCATAGTGTCCGCATCGCTCGGTCCAGTCCTTCCATAGTCAGGAAGCGGAACCCTAGATGCGCTATTTCACTCATAGTCGGATAATTACAGTGGTTATCCGGTAGAAACTTATGGGCCATATTCCCAAGATTATATGAGTTGACAAGCAAATATAAGGATAATGTATAATGTGAAACTTATATTTTTATAAATGTTCAATATGAATACCTTGTATATCTTACACGCTCTGTCTGGTGCTTACAAGCAAAATTTTAAGCAATTTACATGCCATTTTCAGGTTATTTTCACGAAATTCAATTGTTTACATTTAGTAGTTACTACTCCAATATCTTCTGCGCTGTTTCTTGGGTCGTTACAAGTACATTCATATAACCCCCATTTAGTGCCCCAAGGATCCCCGTTACCTTCTCAAGTGACTCCGCTACACCAATCGAATACCGTGCTTGCTTAATTTGCTCCAGCTCAATGGTCAGTGTTCGATCCGATATTCCGGTATGCACGGGAATCCCGTTGCCATCATAGAAACGTGAACAGATGTCACCAGCGACCTTTCCATTCTCCAGCTCAGCAATCACTGCATCGCCATAAAAACCGCGCCACGCCTCTTCCCCTTTCATTTCCGGCGATCCGATGCCGAACACAGCGATATCCAGATGGTCCCACGCCTTGGCAATGGTCTGATAATACTGGGAATTCATCAGTTGATCTCTAGTTTCCTTTTGCTCCGTGATCGCTGGAACATCAATCATTAACGAGCGCGCACCCCATTTTAGAGCAGCTTGATAACAGATGTTATTTACATGGTACCCGCTCTCCATCTTTCCTGATGGGCCGCCGACCGTAGGTACACAGGTTACAAATGGTCTCTGGGCTTGTGTTAGGCTATCTACGACGGCAGCTAAACTGCTTCCCCAAGAAAATCCAATCGTATCTTTCGGGAGAAGCACTTGCTCGAGCCATCTCGCACAGGCTTGTCCTATAGCTTTGCGTTTAATCGTGCTGGACTGTGCAGGATCTACCTCGACAACAATGGCTTCCCGTAGCCCGAACCGCTCCTTCAGCTCCTGCTCCAATGTAAAATGATCGCCAGTATCGTAATTAATAGTTATTGTAACGATCCCTTCTTCACGTACCCTCTTTAGCATCCTGCTGATGGTGGTACGATATATACCAAGTTGGCTGGAGATTTCACTCTGCGTTAAATTCTGTTCATAATACATTTGTGCTATTTTAATAAGCAGCTTCTTATCTTCTTTTCGATCCATGTTACAACGCCCCCGCGTATTCAACAGTTTGACGGATTTAGACCCCCCCGCTATACTGTAGACGATTGTTTTGCACATTTATTATTATATTGCACAAATGTGCTTAATATCAAAACTTTTATGAAGATGAATGGTTCAGATGGAATCAAGGTATCTCTAAATAAAAACAAAAAATCAAACAAGTGAGGTGCTGGAAATGAACCCTTTAAAGTGGGCAATTGTCGGTCCAGGAAGTATAGCTGCCGAATTTGCGGCTGCGCTGAATGAAACGGGAGGAACGTTGTATGCGGTTGGGTCGCGAAGCTTGGAGAAAGCACAACAATTCGCTAATCAATATGGAGCCACGAAAGCTTATGGCAGTTACAGTGAAATGCTGCAAGATCCTGCAATTGATGTAGTGTACATCTCTACGCCACATAGCAATCATTATGAATACATCATTGAAAGCTTACAGAATAACAAACATGTTCTCTGCGAAAAAGCAATCACGGTGAACAGCAAACAACTTCAAGAAGTCACCCGACTTGCCGCTGAAAAGGATCTGGTTGTGGCCGAAGCTATGACCATCTACCATATGCCACTGTATAAGAAACTGCGGCAGTTCATTGATGACGGCATCATCGGGCGCCTCAAAATGGTGCAGGTCTCCTTTGGCAGCCATAAAGAATATGATGTGAACAACCGTTTCTTCAGCAAAGATCTGGCGGGCGGAGCACTGCTGGATATTGGGACATATGCGCTGTCCTTCACAAGATTCTTCCTGTCCAAACAGCCCCATGAGATTCTTACTACGGTAAAACAATTCGAGACAGGAGTGGACGAGCAATCCGGTATTATTCTTAACAATGCGGCAGATGAAATGGCGGTAATCTCCCTTACAATGCGCTCCAAAATGCCTAAACGGGGGGTGGTTGCAGGAGAGCTCGGATTTATTACCGTAGACAATTTCCCGCGGGCCAGCAAAGCCACCATTCAATATTTGGATGGCACAGTAGAGACGATTGAAGCTGGAGATACAGCTAAAGCTTTGCAATACGAGATTGAAGATATGCAGCGGTATATTGCAGATAAAAGCCATAAAGAGACCCTCAACCTCTCCTTGGATGTCATGGACATTATGAGCAATGTCCGGGAGCAATGGGGGATCAAATATAGCTTTGAATAAATAAACCGTTTAGTAGGCAGCTAACTTAGGCAAATGATTGTTTTTCGAGGTAGATCGCCCGTATTCATCACTTATTCCCCCCATCTGCATTAATGTTAATGAAGTCAAAGTATGGGAGAGTGAATATGGTTGGCCTATAAAAGAGACCGGATCGTTGTCATTATTCAAAAAGGAAAACGGCGCATAATTACAAGGACCCCCCTCCACGGAGTGGACAGATTAGTCTTTGTCATCAACAATCAATATACGAACGCCCCCAACACTACACAAATTGCAAGCGGTGCAGGGCGCAGCAGCGCAAGCGGCAATAATGCCGCCATTGCTTCTCCCTATACACGCCAACAACAAAGTGTCGGCGCAGGCGGTGATGCGACTAACCTAGGCAGCGGGGGCTACAAACGCGGCAAAGCTAAGCCCCTCTTATTATATCCCTATCGCAAAGAAGTTGTGGTCGTTATCAATACCCAGACGGTTAAACTGCCTAAACGGAGCCAGAATGCCTCCGCAACTCAGGTAGCAAGCGGAGGCGGAACGTTCAGCACCGGCGGAACAAACTCCGCTATTGAAAGCCCAGGAACAAGACAGCAGCAGGCGGTTGGTGGAGGATCGGGTGGGCACGCCACTAACAAAGGCACAACTAAACGGCGCCACCTCAAACAACGGTCTCGTTAACCCTATTGGGACTATATAACAAGCATAGCAAAAAGCATGGGCAAACCTGACGAGATCAGGGTGCCCATGCTTTTTGCGGTTTGGCGAGTTGCGCTATAGGTACTTTTTAGTACCTATAGCACTTTAAAGTACGTACTATACTTAATGGACAGATCTCTTCATAATAGCACTTACCGGCCGGTGATTAACACAGCGTAGGAGTGAAAGAAATGTCCTTAGATAAAAAAAGAAGCACCTTGGCGCTCTTAGCTCTAGCCATTAGTGCCTTTGCGATTGGTACCACTGAGTTTATCAGTGTGGGGCTGCTGCCTCTAATCGCCACGGATCTGCATATACCGGTAACCACAGCCGGGTTGACCGTTACTTTATACGCTTTAGGAGTAACTTTTGGCGCACCCATCTTAACGTCGCTAACCACGTCGATATCGCGCAAAACCTTACTGCTAAGCATTATGATCGTCTTTATTATCGGCAATAGTCTTGCGGCGGCTGCGGACGGAATTACATTGCTGTTAATCGCGAGAGTAATTTCCGCTCTGGCCCATGGCTTGTTCATGTCGATTGCTTCGACTATTGCCGCCGATCTCGTGCCTGAGGATCGTAAGGCCAGTGCCATTGCCATCATGTTCACTGGACTTACAGTAGCTACTGTTACGGGCGTTCCACTAGGTACGTTCCTTGGCCAACAACTCGGCTGGCGTGCTGCATTTGTTGCTATTATTGCTATCGGGCTTATAGCACTCATCGGCAATCTGATCCTTGTTCCTTCATCCGGGCTGCGCAAAGGCACCCATACACCCCTTCGTGAGCAAGTTAAGCTGGTCACCAATGGGCGTTTACTGCTTGCCTTCGCAATTACGGCTTTGGGCTATGGGGGCACATTTGTAGTCTTTACTTATTTATCACCCCTTCTGCATGAGATCAGCGGCTTCAAAGAGAATACAGTCGCCGTAATCTTGCTTGTATACGGCATTGCGATTGCCATCGGGAACGTGATTGGAGGTAAAGCCGCCAACCGCAAACCGATGAATGCTCTATTCTATATGTTTGCAGTCCAAGCTGTCGTCTTATTTGTCTTAGCTTTTACCGCACCTTACAAGGTTGCCGCACTGATTACGATCTTCTTTATGGGACTGTTAGCTTTCATGAACGTGCCCGGCTTGCAAGTACATGTCGTTACGCTTGCAGATCGATATGCGCCAAGTGCACGAGATGTAGCTTCTGCATTAAATATTGCTGCTTTTAACGCTGGTATTGCCATTGGTGCGTACCTTGGCGGCATCGTCACAGATCATATGGGACTGATTCATACCACTTGGGTAGGTGCCATCATGGTTCTGTCCGCTGTATTACTAACGGCATGGAGCCGTGCTCTGGAGAAGAAAGATGAGGCTCCTCTCCAGACTAAAGCTGCTTAAAGAGCAGTCCATTAACAACCCAAACAAACTTTTAAATATCTTAGGAGGTTACTTTATTATGGCTCAACATCTACAGGATACAACTACATTACACAACGGTGTAAATATGCCTTGGCTAGGGCTTGGCGTATTTAAAGTGGAAGAAGGCGCAGAACTGATACAAGCGATCAAATCCGCTATTAGACACGGTTACCGCAGCATTGACACTGCCGCAATTTATGAGAATGAAACAGGCGTGGGACAAGCCATCCAAGAGGCTCTGCAAGAGAACAGCTTGTCCAGAGAAGAGCTTTTCGTAACCTCAAAGGTCTGGACCGCAGATATGGGCTACGAAGAAACCATTGCCGCCTACGAGGCTAGCTTAGCTAAACTCGGACTTGAATACCTGGATTTGTACCTTATTCACTGGCCTGTAAAAGGAAAATATAAAGAGTCTTGGAGAGCGCTTGAAACGTTGTATAAAGAGGGCCGGGTAAAAGCCATTGGGGTCAGCAACTTCCAGATTCACCATCTTGAAGATGTACTGAAGGATGCTGAGATTAAGCCGATGGTCAATCAAGTTGAATTACATCCCTATTTGAATCAGCAAGAGCTGCTCGACTTCTGCAAAGAGCAAGGAATCCAATTAGAAGCTTGGTCTCCGTTAATGCAAGGTCAATTGTTCGATCAGCCTGTACTGAAACAAATTGCCGTCAAACATGACAAATCCGTCGCTCAGGTTATTGTCCGTTGGGACCTGCAACGGGGGATTATCACCATTCCTAAGTCTACTAAAGAACACCGGATCGTCGAAAATGTAGCCGTGTTTGATTTCAAATTATCTGACGAGGATATGACTCTAATTAACTCTCTCAACCAAGATCAGCGGGTAGGTCCAGACCCAGATCATTTTGATTTCTAAGGGATTACGCACCTTGCACTAACACTATAAGCACCGGCAACACGAGAAACGAAGCAAGCGTCGTCCACAAAATACATTTGGATACCAGCTCCGGTGAGGCATTAAAACGCTCGGCTAGCACGACGGCGTTGACGGCAACTGGCATAGAAGCCAAAATCAGCAGCACAGAGAACAAGGTTCCGGTAATTTGCAGGATCGATAATCCGAGGTAAGCCACTAGCGGCGCTAAGATTAATCGAATCGACAGCCCAGTCCAAAAAGTAGACTGACCCTTGCGTGCGGATGGCATATTTCTCACTTTAACCATCTGTGCGCCAAGGATCGCCAGTACCACTGGTGAATATCCTCCAGCTACCAAGGCAACCCCTGTAGCCACCTCTGCAGGCAAATGCAGGCCAAAGATACGGAGAAGAAGGGCCAACAGAGCTGCGTAAATGGCAGGAAGTGAAAAGACCGATTTTACTGCATTTTTTACCGAGAACTGAGATCTTGCTGCAAAATAAACGCCTATCGTATTCACGATAATCATCTGTCCGATCACATATACAGAGGCCTTATCGAGACCAAGCTGTCCGAAAGCTAGCAACACCAGCGGAAGTCCATAATTCACGCTATTCGTAAACGTTGAAATCAAGGTCAGACCGGATACTTCGGATGGATCTAGCTTCAATAATTTGCCGACTATATTCGCAATCGCCCATAAGAAGATTAGATTTAGAAGCGAAAAGGCGAGCGTCTTATAAATATCATCCATGGATATCTCTGCAGTAGCCAATGTATTTAAAATAATTGCCGGCGTTAAAAAGTATAGATAAAGCGTCAATAACGGCTTCGTATCCAGATTCTTAAACCGCCCAAGTAGGGCACCCACGATCACAGGAATGGACAAAGGCATGATGACTTGGTATAACGTCGATAACACACTTTGGATCATGAATAGAACTCCTCTGCTGTAGGTTACTTCAAACTATAAGCGTAACAGCGCAGAACGTCTAAGATATGAAATCAATATATCTCATAGCCAAAACCTATCATACCAGCAAAAAAGCTCCCAACCCTTACAAAGGGTTGGGAGCTTTTCGGTATATTGTTACATCATTTTGATCTCAAGCAACTCATATTTAATGATGCCCATCGGTGCATTCACACTAACAATATCGCCGACCTTTTTACCCAGCAATTCCTTGCCTAGCGGGCTTTCATAGGAAATCTTGTTATTAAGAACATCTGCCTCAGCAGCTCCAACAATTCTATATTCGATCTTCTCCGAATATTCGATGTCATTCAGAATAACAATACAACCCATACTAACCTTTGACAGATCCATTTGGCTCTCATCCACGATCTTGGCTTTGGTCAACATTTTCTCCAGAATCATAATACGAGTCTCCATGAACGATTGATCGTCCTTGGCCGAATGGTACTCACTATTTTCCTTCAAGTCTCCATAGCTGATCGCCAATTTAAGCCGTGCGGCCAATTCCTTACGCCCTGCGCCTTTCAATTCCTTCAGCTCTTCCTCTAATTGAGCCAACCCTTCTTTGGTCAAGAACACTTCTTCATTAGACATGTATACAACTCCTATTTTGGATGCTTTATAATATTTTAACCGATATATCCCAAACTTGCGAAAGATCTTACAAGAAGAAACAACATTGTCGTCCTTAAAGGACGACAACCGTTTCTCATAGAAATATAAAGATACTTTAAAGTACAAATCATATAAATGCTTATATTTTAAAAAAATCCCTGCCACAATGGAACATTGGGCAAGGAGGTCAATGCTGCTTAATTATTCTGGCAAATGCTCTTTACAAAAAAGGAGTAACGCTTCTTCCTCGTCCTCTTCCATATCGAAATCGAGCAGTTGACCTGAAGTTGTCTCCTGTAGATCATAACTTACGATGCTGACTTGATCTTCATCCACCTTAATAATCGCTCTAGCGGATACTCCGTTCTCTACATACAGCTCATCATCCTCTGGAACGTCCAGTTGAACGACAAATTCATACCGTTTACCGGTTAGTATACCGAAAGGATCTTTTACATTCTCCACATTGTAGCCCGTAAATGTCAACATAACTCAATCAACCTCTTTTCCTAATACCTGCCACGTCATTGTATCACAAAAAGTAACATATTGTTGTCGAGGTAGTCCGTCAAGCCATGGCTTTGGATTTCTTGATTTGTTTGCTTCGCAGCTGTCCGCAGGCAGCATCAATATCCACACCATGCTCCAGACGAGTGCTTACGCTGACACCCTGCTTCTTCAAGGTATCAAAAAAGGCCCGCACCGTCTCCCGCTCGCTTCTTTGATATTGGCTGTGTTCATCCACCGGGTTATAAGGAATCAAATTCACATTGACGAGCGGGCGTCGATCGCCAATCAGCTCGGCCAGTTCAAGCGCATGCTCTCTGCCGTCGTTTACATCCTTCATCAGAATGTATTCCAGCGTAATTCTCCGCTTGGTTTTCTCCAAATAATAATCTATAGACTCCATTAGCTTCTCTATTGGAATGGCCTTGTTAATCTTCATGATCTGCGTCCGCAGTTCATTATTAGGGGCATGCAAAGAAACCGCCAGGTTCACCTGCGTATTCGCATCCGCAAATTCAACGATTTTGTTAGCCAATCCGCTCGTTGATACGGTAATCCCTCTACCTGCAATTGCTAGTCCCTTGTGATCTTTGACAATCGCCAGGAAATCGAGCAGGTTCTTGAAGTTATCGAATGGCTCGCCAATGCCCATCACTACGACGTGACTGACCTTTTGATCCAGGTTCGCCGCATCCAGATGCTGCTGGACCTTCATAATCTGCTCCACAATCTCTCCGCTGGAGAGATCCCGGCTCTTCGCCAATAGCCCACTTGCACAGAAGCTACAGCCGATATTGCAGCCCACTTGCGTGGTTACACATACAGACAAGCCGTATTTCTGTCTCATAAGCACGGTCTCGATCAGGTTGCCATCCTTTAGGCGGAACAGGAACTTAATCGTCCCATCCGCAGATTCCTGCTTCACATGTTCTTCCAAGGTATGAATGACAAAATTCTGCTCTAATAATTCTACACAATCTTTATTTACATCGAGCATTTCCGAAAAGTCTGTAATCCGCTTCCGATAAAGCCAATCCCAGACCTGCGTAGCCCGAAACTTTTTATGTCCACGTTCTAACAGCCATGCCGCCAGTTGATCAAAAGTTAATCCATAAATGGATTCTATATTCATTCGTTATCCTCTTTTCAAAACGTTAAAGTTCAGACCATCACTACTCATTGTCTCAAATTTTTTTTATTAAAACAAGGGGAGTTATTGGGTTGTGTCGAAGTTTACACCATTAAAGTCTGTTCTATGAACATGTATCTAAGGAGCGATGGAATCATATGGGTTCAACAAGAATAAAAGCAATCAGCCTCACCCTTCTAGCTGCCGTTCTAATCCTTGGCGGTTTTTTAGTGTATATTACTCTCACTGACTATAAACCACAGGAGATTACTACACTTACTGTAAACAATAATCTGCAGCAAGTAATGAAGCAGGGAGAGTCCTTTTCTGTAACTACCTTTAATATTGGCTACGCCGGGTTGGATAAAGGCCAAGATTTCTTTATGGATGGCGGAACAAAGTCACGCTCAAGCAGTAGGGAACAAACGAAGATAAACCTTGAGGCCGTAGCGTCCCTTATGACAGTTACAGACTCGGACCTGTTCATGCTGCAGGAGGTCGACATCGATTCTTCCCGTAGCAACGGTATAGATGAAGTCTCTTACTTGTCGAATAAATTTGCTGATTACAGCAATGTTTTCGCGACCAACTACAAGGTACCTTGGGTACCGCTTCCTGTTCTTGATCCGATGGGCTCGGTGAACAGCGGTTTATTAACTTTATCCCGTTTTAACAGCACAAGTAATATTAGATATGATCTCCCGGGCAAAGAAACCTGGCCTCGCCAACAATTTGATCTCGACCGTGCTTTTGTGGAGAGCAGGTTCCCCGTTGATAATGGAAAAGAACTGATTCTAGTCAATCTTCATTTATCAGCCTTTGACCAAGGCGGAACGATTCGCAAACAGCAATTGGAGTATTTATCGGCTTATATCAAGAAGGAGAATGACAAAGGGAATTACCTCATCTTAGGGGGAGATTGGAACCATTCCCTTCCGGGTACAGCTCCTGATGCTTTCGAGACAACGCAGGATTGGCCGCAATGGCTGCAAGAATTCCCTGAACATTTCCAACAGGGCTTTCAGTGGGCTGTAGATGCCAAGGTACCCTCCGTCCGGACGCTCGATGTTGCCTATACAGAAGGTGTGAATTTCCGCGCAGTGATTGATGGCTTTCTAGTCTCACCAAACGTCAGCATAAGCGGCGTACAGGGTCATGAGTTATCCTTCGAACACAGTGATCACAACCCTGTAACAGCCACTTTTATTCTGCAATAACATGGATTCTCTGATTCTATTTAAAAACAACAAATTTCAGGTTTTTCTCTTGGAAATACTTAATGATAGCGGGCAAAGCTTCTACAGTAATCTTCTTTTCGTGAAATAGATAGACTCCGCCGGACGGATCGGCATGATGAACATATTGAAGAATATCCTCTGGGTTCTTGACGTTCCAATCCTCGGGATCACGATTCCACAATAATACCTTCATCTGCTGTTCCGTCACCTTGGCGGTTAACTTGTCATTGATCGCCCCATATGGCGGCCGAAAAATAGTAATCGGTGATTGTGTAATTTCCTCCAGCGCCTGATTAGTCTTCGCCAAGTTAATCCGGTTCTCCTCAACGCCATTAGCAGTCATTTTGCTATGATCCCACGAATGACTCCCAACCGACATCTTATGCTCATTAGCATACCTAACGGCTTCCGCATTATGAGCTACCTTATTCCCAATGAATAAAAAGGTGGCAGCCACCTTATGTTCTACTAGAATATCTACGATCTCTTTCGTATACTTTGACGGTCCATCATCAAATGACAAAGCAACATAACCCTTTGGCAAACTATACAAAAATTCATTCTCAGGTAATTCATACTTTTCGTACGGTAATGTCTGTTCTTGAGGAGGGACTGAAGGTTCTGGTGTAGGCTCGGCTTGCTGGTTATGAACCGATATCGTCTGCGCAAGGGTAACGAACGGTACCGAAAGTAATGGCTCAGAGTTGGCCTCTAATACGGGTTCGTCCAGCGCTTCAGCACTATCTACGAGTTGTCCATCCATTCGCAGAGGTAACACAAATATCAAACAAGCGAACATGAGACACAGCAGTGCAACCAGTCCAATTCGTTTGGTCTTCTTTCTGCTTATCCTATGCCCTGGTTCTGTAGAGGGAAGCATGGTCTGAACTACCCTCTCCTCTTCTGCTTGAGGATAGTCCTGCTGCTTTAATTGAAGAAGTTGGGTTACATAATTTTCAGAACAGGCAAAATACAATGTTTCGCTGTAAGCTCTGTTCATTATAATCAGCGTGCTGTAGTAACTATTCCGAAACGGATCCCACTTCGGATACAGCGACAATCTCATTCTCCCTCCGGAAAAGGGACCTAGCGCCTTCAATTGTTCGTATGTAAATTCATCTATGGTGAGCTTGCTTCTTGCGTACCCAACATTACGGGTTAGACCTACCTCAATCTGATAACCGGCCTGTTCATGCTCAAGCGACAGTAACTCAATCATTAGAATGGTGTCCGGTTCCTTAGATGCCATGAATCCTATGTATCTCCGTTTCCATCGTTTCGATCCGTCAGACTACTGCCACTCCCAAAAGGAACCGTCATCCGATTGGTGAAATCGCTGATCATACCCGAGAGATACGCCTTTTCTTGGCGAATCGTATCGTACTTTTGTTTTAGATGTGCATTCTCAATCTCAACCCGTCCGATTTTCTCTTCCAGATCATTCATCTTTTTGAGTTTCTCTGCATGGGCTTCGTTATGTTTTTGAATCAGATTTACATATTTTTGCTGCTCCAGCTCAATGGTACTCTTCAATTCCTCAATCTCAGCTGTGAGCGTAGTTTGAAGCTCCCGGTAATCCTCCAGCACTTGATCGACCTTCAAATTTCTCTCAATCAACTTATGCTCAAGCTCGCGGACATTCTTTTCTCTTTCCTCAATAACCTTATTGAGGTTCTTCATATCCCGGTTTAAGCGCTCCACATGACTGCTGGAATGGGTTAACCGATCCTGAAGCTCATTAATATTGGTCTCCGCATGTTGTCTGGCCTGAATAATCTGTTCCACGGAGAAGATCAAATCGAGTGATTTTTTATCAAGCTGAGCTTTGCCTGTAGTAACCAATCCAGCTAAAGTCTCGTCCGAGGTCTTTTCTTCTATTTCTTCGACCTGTTCATCTAATAATTGTACCTTTTGAACCATATCCGACTTGGATTGCTTATCCACTGAATCTTTCTTTTTAAAAAAGGGGGAAATCATCGATTTTATCACCTCAATTATAAAAAAATGTCAAAAAATGTCGAGTGCCCACGAGTCTATTATAGTTTACTTATCTTGTATGTAAGTGAGCCTTTATATCTAACTTTCTGAAATGCACCTAAAGACCTATTCTCTTCTGCAAAATAAAAAAAGCACCCCTTCGGGTGCTTTGATTTCAATTGAATTTATCGGGAAATTGTTTGATCAATCCCTCGGTTAAGATATCTGCGAACATGATCATATGTTCCAGCCCTTTATCAAATGCGGCAATTTCGGCATCCCAATCCTTTTTAACTCTAGCTGTCACGTCATCAGTAATCAATTCCAGATGTTCATGAAGCATTTCCTTTAATTGTTCATAAGAATATTTGGGGTTCTGGCTACTAAGAAACTTGGCAATGTCATCAGCGTTGGCATACCACTCTTTATTGTATTTTTCCACATCGGCCTGATTTCCAGCCTTTACAGCACCTAGAACTTTTCCGGCAATAAGAATATGCTCCCGCAATAATTGAGCCAGCTTATCTCCAACTGCCTCACCGTAATACGGTTTAAAGACATCCCCTATGTCCTGCTGATTCTGTAACAGCCTTGCCAGTACCTTATCCTTGTCCTCAGAATCTGCAAAGGCGCTAACAATGTAGTTCTTTGTCCATACCACATGATCGATCCATAACTTCCTAAGATTATCCTTAAGCTCAATTACGGAGGGGGTTAAGCATTGCTTGTGGGAGCTCTTTTTCTCTTTAGCTGCTGCAGCATCGGCAATTGTAGGTGTAACACTTACAACCAGAAACATACACAATAAGGTTAGCTTCAACATCAAATACTTATTTTTCAATATGACCTATCTCCTTGTGAACAGTGATGGATTTGAATATCTTGTATATTGTGCACCTTTACTTCCATTTCATTCGCAACTATTCTCAGAACACAAAAAAGCACCATCACGTGGACGGTGCCTGGGTCTTACTTTTATCTAAACATCACTTTATCTACGTTGTATTTAGATTTCAGTTCATTAATGATATAGGTTTCATAGATCTCTCTATGAACTGGACTTTCGATCAAACACACATCAATTCTGGTGACCTCGTCCCGATGTTGCTTGATGTCAGATACGGTGTCTTCAAAATGTTTTTTAATTCTTGGTCTTAGCTTTCTCGCTTTACCTACAAACAACAACTCATCCTGATCATTGTAGAACATAAAGATACCGCCGTAATCTCTCGGAATCAGGTGAAAGTCCGTAAATCCGTAAATATTGCTTAACTGCGGGTTAATTTGTTTAGTAATACTAACATCCGCTTTTGGAATCGTTATGTTGATCATTAGCTCACGTCCTCTTTCTATATAGGAGTAAATAGTATCATAAATCGCTAAGTAAGACCATTCAATCTGGCGCAGTCAAATAAATACAATAAAAGCAAGTTCGATTGATCTAATGGAAATATTACTTAAAAATATAGCATTATTCAAAACCTTCCTGCCCAAGGGTTGCGGTCTTAGACAGGAGAGGATTATAAATAAAATAGAGGCGTTTGCATCATGATATATAGATATTTGTCATCTAGGAGGATTTGATTCATGGCAGTAACAGACCGGCAAAAAATAGTAGATAGCGTCCCGCAAAAGGGTTTCTTCGGACATCCTAAGGGACTTTTCACCCTTTTCTTCACAGAATTTTGGGAGCGTTTCTCTTATTATGGCATGCGAGCTATCCTTGTCTACTACATGTATTATGAAGTGACCCAAGGCGGTCTCGGATTACCTGAAGATATGGCACTTTCTATTATGTCTATCTATGGATCGCTTGTATATATGTCAGGGATCATTGGAGGCTGGCTTGCGGATCGGCTTCTCGGGACTTCGAGGGCTGTTTTCTACGGCGGCGTTTTAATCATGTTCGGGCATATACTACTGGCTATTCCAGGCAATACCACATTGTTTTTTGCTTCGATGGTTTTAATCGTACTCGGAACGGGTCTACTGAAACCCAATGTTTCAAGTATTGTCGGCGAAATTTATAGCGAGCAGGATAACCGCCGTGACGCTGCCTTCAGCATTTTTTATATGGGCATTAACCTGGGAGGATTTCTCTCCCCACTAATTGTTGGCGCAGTAGGCATGAATAATTTCCATCTAGGTTTCTCGATTGCCGCAGTCGGAATGTTTGTTGGACTAGTCGTTTATATTATGACTCGCACAAAAAATCTGGGTCTGGCCGGTACGATTGTACACAACCCTATTCCTGCAGATCAGAAGAAAAAAATCTTTACTTGGATTGGTGTAGGATTAGTTGTACTTGCGATTTTGATTACGATCGGCATTCTTACCGGAGTGCTTACCTTTGAAACATTAATAAAAATAGTAGGGGTATTAGGCTTACTTATTCCTACGATGTATTTTATTATGATGTACCGCAGTCCCAAAACAACGGCCGTTGAACGGTCAAGAATTCTCGCATACATTCCTTTATTTATCGCATCGATTATGTTCTGGGCGATTCAAGAGCAGACTTCCACAGTTCTAGCTAGTTTTGCTGATAAACGGACCCAATTGGATTTTGCAGGCTTACACATTTCTCCTGCTTGGTTCCAATCGCTTAACCCGCTGTTTATTATCACTCTTGCACCTATATTTGCCTGGTTGTGGTTAAAGCTCGGTAACCGTCAACCCTCGATTCCGCAAAAGTTCTCGCTTGGTTTATTGTTTGCCGGTTTATCCTTCCTGGTGATTCTAGTACCTGCTTATTTCGGTGGAGCTAATTCACTTGTGAATCCATTATGGCTGGTACTCAGCTATTTTATCATCGTAATCGGGGAGTTATGCTTGTCCCCTGTGGGCTTATCAGCAACGACCAAACTGGCACCGGCGGCTTTTACCGCTCAAATGATGAGTATGTGGTTCTTATCGAATGCCGCTGCTCAAGCAATTAATGCTCAAATTGTAAAGTTCTATACCCCAGATACCGAAATGATGTACTTTGGAGTAATTGGTGGAGTGGCCCTTATCCTTGCGCTTATCCTCTTCCTATTCTCTTCCAAAATTCAGAATTTCATGAAAGGGATACATTAAAGACACCCAAAGGCTGCCCGAGATCTTCTCGGCAGCCTTTTTTTGGTTTCCTATAGTTATCCAACCTCTACACCAGAAACATGGCGACAATCGTCGTGACTACCAGCCCAATCAATACAGGCTTAACATTCCGTCTCGCCAGCTCAAAGGGGCTTACTCCGCAAATAGCGGCCGCCGGAATCAATGCCCACGGAATCAGCGTGCCTCCACCCACCCAAATGGCAGCTACCTGACCCAGCGCAGTTAAAGTCGCCGCATCGGAATGTGTGGCCACCGCAAACAATTTCCCAATAGACCCGGCAAGTGAAATGCCCGAGAACCCTGAACCATCTAGGCCTGTAATGGCTCCGGTTATAGTTGCGGTCACAGCACCCACTGCGCCGTTCAGAGGAACGTTATGCGCTAGAGCGACCCCTAGATCATTTACAATCCCCTGAGATGCGGCGGGCAGCACTTTGCCGAATAATTCAGCAAACGCCGAATCCCCCAGATAGAAAAAAGCGGCAATCGGTATCACAGGACCAAATACTTTGAAGCCAAACGTAAGTCCATCAATCAGATAAGTAGTTACTTGCTCCAATCCTTTATTACGATGTGCCAACAAGGTTACTACAACCAGAATGAACACCGCAGTACCACCAACTAAGGCAGTTGCGTCTCCACCCTGCAAATCGAGCAGAAACATGCCTGCTACATCGGCTAAAAACAGGATGGGAATGGCGATGGCCAGCCATTGTTTCAATGCTGGATGAATCACCGCTGAATCTTCTGCCGTATCATTCTCTGCAGAAAACGCACTCACGGCACTTTTCCCGGCAATAAGCCCGTCTCGCCAAGTTCCCTTCTTCTGATCTCTGCGCATCATCCAATACGCCGTTATCGTAGTCACCACGCCCATAACAATTACAAGCGGAATACTCGCCTCCATGACACTGGTCACAGAAAGTCCGGCCGCATCTGCTGTTAGTTTAGGTGCACCTTGAATAATGTAATCACCTGAGAGCGCAATCCCGTGGCCAAATAAATTCATTGCCATCGCCGCTCCAAGAGCCGGCAGTCCCACTCGAATGGCAACCGGCAGCAGCACAACCCCGATCAAGGCCACTGCGGGTGAAGGCCAGAAGAACCATGAGGTGACCATCATAATCAGACCGATCCCCCAAAAGGCTATGAACGGTGTGCGCAAAAAGCGGGTAAGTGGAGCAACCATGATTTCGTTAATCCCCGTACGTGTTAATACCCGGCTCATGGCTACTATGATCGAAATAATCATGATCGTACCCATTAGCTCCTTGGTTGCATATACAAAAGAGTTGAATACACCTGTGACTGAACCACTGACGGTTTCCGTGGCTAACCACCCAAGTACAAAGATGCCCGCAATACAGATCATCGTTGTGTCCCGTCTCTTGATCAGAAGTGCCATTATAAATACGATAAATGCCAGATATACATAATGGAGCGCTGTTAACTGGATGCCCATCTCTGCACCACACCCTTCTCCTACTATCCGAGTGCTATATGGTATGCAGGGGTGTAGGCTAATGTTCGGTAGAAATGGGCCTAAAACAGCAAAAGAAGCCATCCCGTGCGTAGAGAAAATCTACGTATGGGACGGCTTCTTAATGTTTCTTAATTAGAGACTATTATTTAGCTACAACTCCGCCATCAACCGGCAGCTCAACACCTGTAATGTAAGAAGCTTCATCAGAAGCCAAGAACAATACAGCTTCAGCTACTTCAGAAGCACGACCAACACGTGGCAGCGCAGTCTGAGACATAAAGAAGCTATGCATTTTTTCGTTATTTACAAATTCAGCACTCATTGGGGTTTCGATAAATCCTGGGTGAACAGAGTTCACACGAATGTTATCTTTACCAAAGTCTACAGCTGCTGCTTTACTTAGCATACGAACTGCACCTTTAGAAGCTGTATAAGCACCAGCACCGCTGCTGCCAGTCAAACCTGCGATGGATGAAATATTAACGATGGAACCACCTTTATTGTTCTTCATTTGAGGAACAACATGCTTCATGCCAAGGAATACGCTGCTCACGTTGATGTTCATTACTTTGTTCCATTGATCAACAGTGGATTCGAGCAATTGAACCGGGAATGAGATCCCTGCATTGTTTACCAAAATGTCGATTTTCCCGAACTTGCTAATCACATCTTCTACAACCTTGATCCAGTCTTCTTCGGAAGCCACATTATGTGCATAAGCTGCTGCTTGTCCACCATTTGCTTCAATTTCCTTCACAACTGCTTGTACGGCAGCCTCGTTAATATCAGTGGCTACAACTGTAGCACCCTCTTTGGACAATAAAAGGGCTTCTTCACGGCCCATACCGCTGCCTGCACCTGTAATAATTGCTACTTTATTAGTTAGACGATTCATAATTAGGTCTCCTCTATAATCGTATTGTGATATAATATTTGAGTGATGATAGTCACACTATCACTGTGATATACATCATATCATTTTTACAAAAGAACTACAACCACTCCTTGCTTAATCCAATAAACGGTGGATATAATACTAATAATTGAAAATCCCAATCAAAAAATGGAAGGGTCTAGCCCTCATGAATCCTAAAACACGATACGAAAAAGAAAGATCCGATGGTAAACAGCAACGATTAATTACGATCCTCGAATCCGCAGAACGAGTATTATCACAAAAAGGAATCGAAAAGTCGACGATGCAAGATGTCGCAAGCGAAGCCAATATCGGGATTGCGACGTTATTTCGCTATTTTCCCAGAAAAGAAAAACTCGTAGTGGCTGTAGCCACCCGAATGCTGGAGCCTATGCTCGATCATTTTAAATACGTAGCGGACTTGCCCCTTACTTGTCTTGAACAAATCGAGAAATTATTTGATTTCTTTATTCAGGATCAAAATCATCTAAGTATTATTTTTATGGTCAATTTCGAAAGCTACGCCTCACACTCAAATGAACCTGTTGGGGATGTTCTGAGCTTCAATGCACTCAACCGCAAAATTTGGCATGAATACTCCAGGATCATTCAAAATGGGGTAGAAGACGGCTCTATTCGTGCGGGTCTCCCCGTAAAAGAGACCTTAATTACGCTCATGAATAGCTTTGCCCTCTTTTCCAGAAAACTAACGATGAAAAAAAACATTCTCCTGCTGGAATCGGATCTGGACTCCGACGATCAGCTTGAGCTGCTTAAACAAATTTTTCTGGATCATTTAAAAGCCTAAAAAGCGCCAGTTTCCTTAGGAGGGGAACTTGGCGCTTTTTCTATAGTCAAAACAAAAAGAGACATTTCCAAGGAAATTGCCTCTATCCAGATTCAAGTTGCGACCTATATACTGCCTTCGTTAGCTAGTGAAATGGGCAGGTTGCGACGGGTGATTGTTGATAAAGAAAACGAGGGCTGAAATCATATTCTTTTAACGTACGATCATGCCAAATCGGTGTAGACGAGGGTGACATAGGCGGAATCAACCAGGACCAGCGCCCTGAGACTTGGCGCCCCTGCTCGTTCTCCTGTTGCTGGAATCGAACAAATTGATCTGCTGCTGTATGGTGATCCACGATGCTGACACCTGCTTGCTTGAAGGAATACAGCACTGCGCGATTCAGCTCAAGAAGCGCCCTATCCTTCCAAAGCGTTGTGTTGCTGGAGCGATCCAGTCCCATCACATCAGCTATAGCTGGCAAAGTGTTGTATCGTCCGGTATCCCCTAAGTTACGCGAGCCGATTTCAGTCTCCATGTACCAACCGTTAAAAGGAGCAGCCGTGTACAGAATACCGCCAATTTCCAACTGCATGTCCGCGATAATGGGTACAGAATACCAACGAAGCTGAAGCTCAGCAAAACGTTCAATTTCAGGATGTGTTAACGGTACCTCCTGAATGAAGTGATCAGGAATAGGGAAAACGTAGGGATGCCCGTTGCCAATACTTATCACTAACGGCAACACATCATAATCGCCACCCGTTCCTTGCCAACCTAGTTGCTGGCACATTTTTGTGAATTCATCCGATGCCGGATCGCCTGCACGTCCGTGTTCTTCATCGCCAGGATAACCGGCATAACGAATCAATTGGTGGTTCCAGATCCGAATCCGCTGATTCGGATCTTCTCCGCTGCGGAAGACCGTGATGAGTGAACGAATACGTCCTCCGTTGTTCGCCTTTTCCAGATGTCGCAGCAACGCTTCAGCAACTTGTTCCTCAGTCTCTGCTTGGCGTTCATCGATTAGCTCAATGGATTGCCAAAAAAGACGCCCAATGCAGCGGCTATTGTGGCGCCAGGCCATTCTTGCACCATGCGCTAATTCTTCCGTTGTATGTGTGTAACTGCCTGATTGGTTAATTTCCTCATGTACGGCTAGGATGCGATGATCCGTCTCGGCTTCAGACTTGTCTAGTTCAGCGTAACATTGTCGAATGAAAGCTTCCGCCTGCCGGGTTAATTCTTCGATGTGCTTGCCATTCATATCCCTTATCCCCCATCTAAACCCTTGCTTAAACTCTCAATCCAGTATAACATCCCTCTTCCTATGCCACATCTTTCAGGGAAAAGCGCATAAGAACAACCCGTGAAGCTTGGAGCTTCACAGGTTGTGGCAGGAACATTTAGCGCTCTGAACGTTTCCCTTGCTTATTCAATGAGGCAAGTCTGCTCTTATCCTCGGTCAACAGTTCTTCAGCCAACTCCACACCTTGAGGACCTAGCCAGTCCTGAGCTTGCTGAATCGCCTGCTCAGTATGTGCCAGGCGGTTCTCAGCCTGTGCCAAAGTCTGTTCTGTTGGATGACTAAGTGCCTGAGAGACAGAGAAATGAAGCTTGCCCAAAGAATTTTTGGCTTGAGTTACATTGTCATTCGCTTGCAGACTGGAATCGGGTTGTTTCATAAATGAAATACGCTCCCTTCTGAAATGCGCCTGTTCTCTTCTAGCATGGTTTGGGTGAAGTCATCTTATGCATTCACTATCTACTGGATAATGGATTGCATAAAGGACGTCATTTCATTACTCGCTTTATTCAGGCGCTCAATGACACCGCTGAATTCAGTGACCAATTCTGCTTGTGAGTGTGAAGAAGCAGAGATCGCTTCAATTTCTTGCTCCATTTGCTTAATGGACTTTTGAACATCACTCAGTGATTTTTCAATATTATGGGTTGCTTCTTTAGTGTTAACGGACAGTTTGCGTACTTCCGTAGCAACCACCCCAAAACCTGCCCCTTGCTCTCCTACACGCGCGGCTTCGATTGCCGCATTCAGCCCAAGCAGGTTCGTCTGCTCAGAAATCTCACGAATGAAGCCGGCAACCTTATTCACTTCTTGTGATTCTGTTACGGCTCTACGCGTATTATCTAATATTTGCTGCGAGGTTGCTGATAATTCCTGAGATTGGGCAGCTACGCTCTGCACCATCTCCATTAGATGACTGCTTATCTCATTAATCTCATCTGTGAATCCTTCAAGCTTATTCTCGTTCTCTAGTGTATAGGCAATGGCAAAAACCCCGATTACATCATCATCCGTTCCGTAGATAGGTACACATGTTGAGATTACAGGAGCTCCATAAATTTCTGCTGGGATTCGGTTAGAGCTTGCTATACCTTTCAGTCCATTTGAAAGCGACAGATCTTCAGGCGGGATAGGGTTACCCTTAACCAATCCGAGATCAATAACTTTACTCGGTGCGTAATAATGGAAGATCTCCCTGTCCGTGATTCCAATCATAATATCCTGCGAGTGAATCTTTTTGAAATAAGGTGCTGCGAGGACTAAGGCATCGATAATACTCATCTCTTCATCTCCCATATAAAAAAAATGTATATGTAGTTTTATCGTCACAATGGGTTATTAAATGAATATTGTCATAGTAGAGTAACAATCCCCACGTATGATTTGTTTATGAATACTATTAGCAGACGACAATTTCTACAGAAAAGCGCTCAAGTAACTCTAGGCCTTCTTGGAACAGCTGGTGCATCCGGTATCTATTCACATTGGATCGAACCCTACTGGCTGGAAATCAAATACGTAGATATTACACTCCCTAGACTTTCTCCAGCCTTCGATAAATTTCGTATCGTTCATTTTAGCGATTTACATCAGGGGGTATATTCCAAGCCGCAAGCTTTAACGGAGCTAGCGCAGCAAATTCAACAGGTAAAGCCAGATCTGATCTGCTTCACCGGCGATTTATTAGATCATTCAGCCGATTATATTTCAGAAGCCGTAGCCTTGTGCTCTCAGTTGCGGGCTCCTTTTGGACAATTTGCAGTATTAGGCAATCATGATGCTTTTGGGACCAGAAAGGTTGTAACGAAAGGGCTAACACAATCGGGCTTCCACGTGCTCCATAATGAACATATCGTCTTAACCCAAGGTACGGACAAGCTCTATATTGCCGGAATAGATGATCCTTGGGTCGGAAAAGCAGATATCGCCCAAGCGCTGCTTCATATCCCGGAAGAGGCTTGCACAATTCTCCTTGCCCATGAACCTGATTTCGCCGATGACTTTTGCAAGCTGCCTATAGATCTGCAATTGTCTGGTCATAGTCACGGAGGCCAAGTGCGGTTTCCAATTGTCGGAGCTTTATATACCCCGCCTCACGGAAATAAATATTCAAGTGGATTATATCAACTGCCCAACAGCCAACTTCAGGTCTATACCACTCGCGGGATAGGAGTAACTCGTATGCCTGTTCGCTTTAATTGTCGCCCCGAACTCACCGTAATTACTTTACATTCTTAATGCTAGTGTCTTAATCGTACAAAATGGTTAAAAAGTATATACCTTTTGCATATCTATGCAACAACACTGTAACCGCCTTTGTAATCAAATCTATTTGGGACCTAGGTATAATTGTAGGAGTGATAGAGGAAAAAATATCATATTGCAACTACATAAGCCCATCCTTGGGAAGGAGAGATTAAGTTATGAATAAAAGTATGAAATGGACCTCAGCCATCTTGGCTGCTGGAGTATTGCTTGGAGGGTCGGGACTAGTAGGAGGAACCTCAGTTCAAGCCGCAGCTACCGGAGGAAGTACAGTAAAACAAGCCGCACAGCAACCCTCTGTAGTGCTTAAATATAAAGGCCAGACCTTATCGCAGCAAGCGAAAATAGTAAACGGCAACACCATGATCCCTTTAACTGTACTACGGGATGCTTTTGGCCTCTCCATTAACTATAATGCAAGCACCAAAACTTATAGTGTAGGCAGCGATTCCATGAAGCTGGACATGGAGGTCTCAGATTACGGTGTTAGTACAACCCTGAATGGCTATTACATTTATAGCATGACCGGCAGTCATGATGTGAAGGTCATCAACGACCGGATTTATGTTCCGTTCAAACTCTTGTCTGACTATTTAGGAGTGCAAGGCGTTTATAATCCTTCATTGAAATCACTTGATCTAAGTAAAAAAGTAATGAATGACATCAAAATCACCTCTGAAACCTTAGATAAGAGCAATAAAAATGCTAGTATCAAAGTACAGTATCCAAAAATCAGTGGCTTAACGGATGAAGTGCAGACTAAGATTAATGCGATCTTCAAAAAGCAAGCTGAACAATTCGTCGCAGAGAGTGAAGAACAGGCTAGCCGTAGAGATGGTACTATAGAGAATAAATATGACTTCTCTCAAACTTTTGTTGTCTCCTTTAACCGTGAAGGGGTTCTGAGCATCGTGACTGATCAATATGGCTATACTGGTGGAGCTCATGGTGGAGCCCTTCGTGAAGGATTTACCTTCTCGCTGAAAGACGGCAGACCAATTGAACTTAAGGACCTGCTGAAGGCAGAGCCAAACTACAAACAAAAATTAGATAAAATGTTGAAGGAAAGCACCAAGGAGCTAGCTTTTCCAGATACACCTGGCGGACTAACAGAAAAACCAAACTTCTACGTTTCCGAGAGTGGCCTTGCAATCTTCTACCAACAGTACGAAATTGCCCCTTATGCGGCTGGAATTCCTACGTACACCTTTAATTTCAGTTCAATATTACCAAAGGGAACTAACCCATTCGCTGCCTTCAAATAAACTTCTATTGTAAAAAAGAGCGTCACAGTCATTAGGACTGGGACGCTCTTTTGGTTTTACAGCTTAGGCTTCCAAACTTCCAGCCGGGCCGAAGAATTCATAATGAATTCTGTCTTCAGCCACCTTCCATTCCTTAAGAGCCTTATATATCGCCTTCATAAAAGGAGTCGGTCCGCAGAAATAGAATTCAGAGTTTACGTCTGTTACTTCTTGCAACCAAGCTAGATCAATATAACCTGTTTTATGGAACGTATCTCCTTCACTTGGAGTTTCATAACATACATAGGATCGTAGGGTAGGATGGGACTGCTCCAAATCCGCCACCATTTCTTTCATAGCATGCAAGCTTCCATTGATGGCTGCATGAATGTACGTTACCTCTCGTTCTGGCTGCGTAGCAATTAATGTCTCCAGCATACTTACCATAGGGGTTAGTCCAACCCCACCACTGATAAGAACCACTGGACGATCACTATCTTTATTTAGTACGAAATCACCTGCTGGCGAGCTTACTTCCAATATAGCTCCCACTTGTACGACATCATGAAGGAAAGTAGATACGACTCCAGCCGGTTTATCCGGCCCTTCACCTTCCCGTTTAACTGTGATGCGGTAATACGACTGTCCCGGCGCACTGGACAAACTATAGTGGCGAACATGGGTGTATTCCTCTCCCTCAGGCTGAACACGAACCGTGATGTATTGACCCGGCAAGTAAGAAGCTATAGCCCCTCCATCCTCAGGAGAAAGGTAGAAGGAAGTAATAAGTTCACTTTCTTTAACCTTCTTAGTAACCACAAAGTTTCTAAATCCACTCCAACCCCCGGGAATTTCGGCAGCTTCACGATACTTCTCTGCTTCGACACCAATAAAGGCATCTGCAATCACGCCATACGCCTTTGCCCAAGCATCAATAATTTCCGGCGTCGCCGCATCGCCAAGTACTTGCCCAATAGCAGCTAACAAAGTCTCACCTACGATGGGATAATGTTCAGGTAATACTCCCAATGCCCGATGTTTCTCCGCAATCTGTTTTACCACAGGCAAAATATTTCCCAGCTGATCAATATTCATTGCCGCCGCGAGTACGGCGTTAGCGAGTGCAGTCTGCTGTTTACCTTCCCGTTGGTTGGCATGATTAAATATATTTAGTAACTCCGGATGATTTTCAAATAACATGCCATAGAAAGTAGTTGTGATGGTCTTCCCATGAACCTGCAATACGGGCACCGTTGATTTTATGATTTCAATGGTTTGTTGATTTAACATCTAAATACCCTCTTCCCTGCAATAAATTAATTCCTCTATAAAAAGCATATAGAAGCTGAACATCCCATAGTGTGCGTTCAATCACACCGGAAATTGAAAAAATGTGAACGATTCAATAATTGCAATGATATCCATCACAATAACGTACCCGAAATCAAAAAAACTATCCAAGCAGCCATTATAGCTTCCGGGATAGCTTTTTATCTTATTATTTTGACAGCTCCACAAAACCTTCTCCGAATACATCTCGTACATCGTGGATGGTAATAAACGCCTCTTTATCAATGGATTTGACGATTTTCTTAAGCATAGTCACTTCCTGCTTGCTAATCACAATATACAGCAGCTCTTTAGGTGTCTTGGTATAGTACCCACGGCCATATATTACTGTGACGCCTCTATCCATAATTCCATTAACCTGTTCAGCAATTTTGTCCTGCTCTTGGGATACAATCGTAACAGCCTTCTTAGGGTTCACTCCCTCAATAATGAAGTCCATTATCTTAGTGGCTACATAGAGCATCACGATCGTAAACATCAGACTTTGTACTCCAATGATGAAATACGAAGCGAACACCACAATTAAATCAACGAGCAGTAGCGCGTAACTAACATTCCAGTCCAAATATTTATGTAGAATTCTGGCGATGATGGTTGACCCTGCAGTCGTTCCACCCACTCGTATAATTAGCCCGATACCCACACCTGAGAAGATACCCCCGAATATTGCATTAATTATCAACTCATCGCTGCCAATATTCCAATTTTTCGTAAGAATCAGGAATAACGAATTGAAAAACACCGCAATAATCGTGTATACCGTCGTAGTTTTGTCTAGAAATTTGTACCCCACAATTAATAATAAAGCGTTAAGAATCAAACTAACAATACCGGGTGACCACTGATACAAATAGTAAGTAATCATAGTCAGTCCCGTGACCCCGCCTTCACCGAACTCGTTCGGAATCACAAACAAATTAACGGCCAAGGAGAATAACAAAGCTCCTACAATGATGGAAACAATATCCGAAATACGCTTTTTCATACCATGCCCCTTCTACCCTAGATCTATATCCACAAATACTAACACCGCTTTGATATAGATGCAATCCATCCGAAAGAAGTCAACAGTCTATAGATACAGTAACCAGCCACCCCGCCGCCAGTGTTCAAAATAAGATCATCCACATCAAAGGTGCCGATATACAATACTAATTGTGTGAATTCAAAACAGAAGCTCAGCGCCAGCGAGAGGAAGAAAACTCTTCGAAACAGCCTTACTTTTTGCGATAACAGCATGGGCACCAAGATCCCAAACGGAATAAAGGCCAACAAATTCCCTACTAAATTAATCGATGAAAAAGGATCTGAAAGCGACAGATCGTCCATCCCCCGGGAGATCTCCTTAAAAGGGATATAGTTGCCTCGCCGATTAAAAATCCGGTCTGGATGTTCAAACATACGTCCCGCTTGCTCCCAAAGCGATAATAAGTTCACCGGTGCACCTTTAAATAAAATAATTCGGATTAAAAAATACATATAGACGATAAATATCGCTGCCAGCAAAAGGTTTATAGCAGACTTTTTTTTCGGCTCTTTAGTCATTAATATGTAGTAACAATTATGCCATCCATGTTATCGCCTGACGTCATATATTGCCCTTCCTGTGGAATTTTGATCGTAGTGTATTTGGATACCGGAAAATAACTTACTGTATAAGCCTTGCCGTCTACTGTTGTTGAAATCTCTTTGTTCTCTTTCAAGAAATCCAAATATTGTTCTAGCACAAGCCCTTTCTCATGAATAATGGCGCTGTGCGGCAACCCTACATAACGGAAATGCCAGGGTTCATATTTTATCCCCGTAATCTCGGTTTTGTCTTTCGGATAGCGGAGAATAAAGCCGTATTTCCAGGCATTTTTTTGCAGCCATTTTCCTTCAGGCGCTTTACTCATTTCTGATTGGGACGATCCGATATCCAGAGATAATCCTAAATTATGTTCACTATATTGCGCCGGTAAAGCATAGTCCGAACCTTTTTCCTGATATAATTTCTCTTGCTCTTCAAAGTCCCTGTACCCGCTGCTAATTAAAAAATGATTCACACCCTCTTTTTCGGCAGCTTTGACCATCTTATTGAATTTATGCGCTACACTTTCAGACAAACGAATCGAGGTATCCAGCAGCCCATAACCCTGCACCAGATCCGCCTGCTCATATAAGGTCACGATATCAGACTTCACACTATCCTCATGTACCGGGTATTGTTTGTTCACCAGCAACAAATCCCCTTGATACACTTGATCTTGTGTTACTACCTCTAAGCTATTGTTATTTCTAATAGATTCTTTGCGAATCTTATCATCGTATCCTAAATTACCCGTATTCGGTAAATAACGAGCCGCTGCATACCCAAGCAACAACACAACCAACGCCAAAAAGCCCCACTTCTTCATCAGCAATGTCCTCCCATTTCCTTGATAGGAATAGAATAACGAAGACACTTTAAAGAAAAAGCAGGACAAATATAAAGTTTTTCTTAAAATAAATAAATCTCACTGGCTTTACCCATTAAAAGTATATCCAACGCCCCAGATCGTCTTAATGAATTTATTCTTATTGATGTCTTCACCGAGCTTTTTGCGCAAGGTACGGATATGCACCATGACCGTGTTCCCACTCTCATAATAAGCATCGCCCCACACCTGTTGAAAAATGTTCTCCGCACTAAACACCTGCTTAGGATGGCTGACCAATAAGTGCAAAATATCAAACTCTTTTGGAGTTAGCTCAATAACCTCACCATAAAGAGTAACCGTATGCTCATCCGGTGAAATCATCAATCCCCGAACCTCTAGCACCGATTTAGGTATGGCAGCGGGCTGACTGAATTGTATGGAGCGCCGCAACTGGGAATTGACCCGGGCGACCAGCTCCATTGGGTTAAACGGTTTGGTCATATAATCATCTGCGCCCATAACCAGTCCGGTGATTTTATCAAGATCGGAAGTTTTAGCACTCAGAAAAATAATCGGCAGATGATGATGCTCCCGAATATGGCGGGTGACCTCGTAACCATCCAGCCCCGGCATCATGATATCCAGAATCGCCAAATCTATCGTTTGCGACTCAATGGCTTGTACCGCTGCCCTTCCATCGGACACTTTGAGGATATGATACCCCTCTTTTTGCAAATGCAAGGCCACCAAGTCGGCAATTTCCGCCTCATCATCCGCAATTAAAATGGTGATGCGCTTCATCTATTTTTCACTCCTATAGGTTGTGCTGTACACTCTTCATCCATTATACCCTAAACTCAAAAACCACTCCTAGAAAGAAGTGGTTTCCGATTAAATCTATGATTTATATAGTCTATTTCCTTTTATTATAGCTGTCTAACAATAGCTCTAATGAAATCCCATTTACTGTGACGCCTGAAAGATTGCAGTCTCTTATATCTACATTCGAAAGATCACAATCTACAAAGGATGTCCCGTTTAGCTGGCATCGCTCAAACTTATTGCCTTTACCGTACAAATGAATATCGTGGAAATAAGCCTCCCCTAATTCACTATTACTAACCTCTATTTCCCACAGCCCCACTTCATTAAACTTAACAGAATGCATATTGATGTCATTAAAGGTAGTACTGCTCATATTAATATTATCGAATCCGGTCCCCTCCATATTTACATTGGAGAAGTTTGTTTTATGCATATCAATATCATCAAATTCACTTTGGCCCATAGCCACACGACGAAAATTCGTTTCAGTCATTCTTTCATCCTGAAAGACTCTCTTCTTAAATTCGTCCTGTAATTTGTTTTCACTAAGATTATTATTCACTGTACTCAACATCTCCCTTTTTAAGATCGCTCTTGATCTGCGGAGTCTACTCTCAACAGCTTCGCTGGATAAATCAAGGAAATCGGCGATTTCCCTAACCTTGTAATTGTCGATATAGTAGAGAATTGTGACTATACGGTTAGCTTCTGATAGGGTGTTTAAGGCTTTCCACACATCTTGCTGGAGTTCTTTTCTGAGCAGCTGATCTTCGGTAGATTCTGGATGCGGAACCTCCATTTTTTGCATGAATTCGTAAGCAGTTTTCTTTTTATTTGACCTAAACCAATCCATGCATTCCCGTGCAGTAACCGCATATAACCAACTGGCGAGTTTCTCAGGCTCCTTTAAGTCAGGTAATTTGCGATAGGTTTTAACAAAAACCTCTTGGGCAATGTCTTGTGCGGTATGAAAATCACCCAATTTACCATAAGCAACCCCGTATACTGCATTGGAATATTTGCCGATAAGTACACTGAATGCATCCATGTCACCTTTACACACCTTATCTACCAGTTCTGCGTCCGTACAAGTCACTATTTTCCTCCTTAACATCAAGCTCATAACATAGACGGAAAAGAGACTCAAAAACCGTCTTTATGCCTGCAAATAAATTTTAATGGAGAGGGGATTTCAACTTTTCCACACCGTGATAATTATAGCCTAATTATTACCTAGCTAAAACAATCTGCGAGCCGTGACCAAACGTTTCTTCCACTTGTCACTTAAGGCTTCATAATGAACGCCAAGCTCCTTGGAGTACGTATGTAGGATCTGATTATTTCCCGCGTAAATCGCCACATGCCCAATATCGAGTCCTCGTGCACTGAAGAATAACAGGTCCCCTTTGCGCAGCTCGTTAATTCCAACCTCTTTGCCCTCTTTAGCCTGATTGTAAGAGACACGTGGCAGGTCAATTGCCAACACATCCTTAAATACATGTCCTACAAAGGAAGAACAGTCAAAGGTAGACGTCTGGTCAGTAGCAGCACCAAATTCATAAGGTGTTCCCAGATATTTTTCTCCGTAAGCAAGCAGCTCGCTTCCCTGCCGCTCTACAAGAGTCGTACTAGTATAATTGCTATATTTGGGTTTAGCAGATATATAGCCACTCTTGTTATCCTGTGTTCGTACTTCTAACCATAAAGCATCTACTTCTCTAACCACATGTACCTTATCTCCTGCTGACAACATTTGCTGCACCGTTGATTGGGCTGACGAGTCTGGCAAACTTCGCAGGTTAACCCCATACAGAATTGTCGTATCGTAATCCAGTGCCGAGTAGATACGAACGGCACGAGTAGTGGTATCCCACTTCACAGTGCTGCCCAAAGCTTCGCTGACAAAACGCAGTGGCATCATCGTATAACCGCCGGCAATCTGGCCGGGAACCGTTACACTTAAGGACTGGCCATTTTTATTCGCTGCCTGATCACCAATACGATAGGTCAGCACCAGGTCTCCCTTGGTTGCCTTAACGGTCTTGGTATCATTATTCCAAGTAATCTTTGCCCCCTGAGCTTCAAATAACTTGCGCATAGGGACTAGTACTGTATCGTTTACTAACAAGGGCTGAGCCCCCAATTGTAACTGTTGATCATCCAGATAGACGGCTGTAACCGGAGTCTGAGGCGTTGTCGCCGCATAGGCCGGAGCAGTATAGAGCATAGATGTAAGTAGTAAAAGTAACATAGCTTTCTTTTGAAATTTCATGATGTCATCACCTCGTTGATTGATATGTACACCTATTGTTACTAAAAAAAGGGCGATTAGTTTTGTTACAAATTTTGGGGTAAGCATCTACCTACGGCATAAGCACCTAAAAAAAAGAGGACTACGATCACCTTTCGGTATCATAGTCCTCTTTTTAAATATGCCTCATGGAGCCGGCTAGACAGGTTCCTCAACTTCAAAAATGGAATCAATAATGATCGGAAGATTATCCCTTACAGAAACAGCACCCAATACAGAACGAGCATGAACACCCTTGTCTCCGAACACCTCAAGCATTAAATCTGAACAACCGTTAAGCACTTTATGATGTTCTTCAAAAAGGGGATCTGCATTAACGAAGCCTTGAATTTTGACTACTCTTTTCACTTTGTCCAAAGAACCTAAAGCTGTCTTCAGGACGGCAAGGATTTCTATACCCGTTAAACGTGCAAAATGGTAGCCTTCCTCGGTAGTGTAATCTTGTCCCAGCTTTCCTTTGGGATGGCCCGCTGGTCCTTTTCCCGACACAAAACATAAACCATTAACAATTACGTAGTTAGCGTATTTTGCCGCCGGTTCACTAGCCTCGGGCAGGACAACCCCTAATGCTTCGAGTCTGCTCGCTATAGTGTGCTCTGTCATATCCATCTCCTCCTCCATTATCAACAGCTTCAATAATTAAGTAAGATCATAGTTACTACTTAGCTTCAACCTCTGCTTCCCATCTCGATATCTCAGCGCGAACAATGGGTGCTACTTGGGTACCCAATAGCTCAATGGCTCTCATTACATCCTTATGAGGCATTGTGCCAAGCGGCACATGCAGCATAAAACGTGTGATGCCTACTTGCTTGCGCAGGTGAATGATTTTCTCAGCAACGGTCTCTGGGTCACCTACATACAAGGCACCTTCAAATCTACGCGCCGCATCATAGCTTGCACGGGTGTATTGACCCCATCCGCGTTCCCGGCCAATAACATTCATACTAGCTTGTGTAGAAGGGAAGAACATATCGGCAGCCTGCTGATTGTCCTCTGCAATGAAGCCGTGTGAGTGCGAAGCAACGGGCAGCTTCGATACATCATGTCCTGCTTGCGCTGCAGCCTTCTTATAGAGCTTCACGAGCGGAGCAAACTGTAGCGGACTGCCGCCAATGATAGCCAGCACAAGCGGTAACCCTAGTAGGCCTGCACGAATTACGGATTCTGTATTTCCTCCGCTGCCAATCCATACTGGCAATGGATTCTGCACGGGACGCGGATAAATCCCCAGATTATTAATGGCAGGACGGTGCACGCCGCTCCAGGTTATTTTTTCGGATTCCCGTATTTTGAGCAGCAAGTCCAGCTTCTCATCGAACAGCTCATCATAATGATTCAAATCATACCCAAACAGCGGGAACGATTCAATAAAAGAACCCCGGCCTGCCATGATCTCTGCGCGTCCATTCGAGATTCCATCCAGGGTAGCGAAATCCTGAAACACACGTACGGGGTCATCAGAGGAAAGTACTGTAACCGCACTGGTTAGCCGAATCCGTGTCGTCTGTGAGGCCGCCGCAGCCAGTAAAACTGCTGGAGAAGACGCCGCATAATCTTTGCGATGATGTTCGCCCACGCCAAATATATCTAAACCCACCTGATCTGCAAGCACAATCTCCTCTACAACCTCGCGCAATCGCTGCGCATGACTTATCACTTCACCCGTCTGAACATCCGGTGTTGTTTCTACGAACGTGCTTATTCCTATTTCCACTTACAAATCCCCCTTAACTATAATTTCCTCTTTAAATTGTTTGTTTGATTATAACACAAGTTAAGGTTAAAAAAGCTAGTCATTCTGTCCAACCCTAGTTTCCCGGGAAACTCATCCTTAAAATTTGCAAAACCACGCTTACAAATAGAGGATTTTGAAGGAATATGTTGAAAGACTCTTAAACAAATAGCGGTTGTCGTAGAACAAATAATCATATGGCAAACGAATAAAATTCAAGGTAACATGAAAGAACTGTTAACCGGGTGGGAGAAGGTGTCACTGAAATGAATATCATGACATGGATTGATTTGTTATTATTTTTTGTTTTGTTCGCTTTGTTCATCTACATATTTGCGTCTGTAACTATCACTAACCTACATAAAGCATACTTAGTTTTTCATTTTACTATGATGTTATGGCCCTTCTGCCAATTCGCTATCAAAACGACCGACGATCCCAAGTTTCAATTGTTTTATGTAAAGCTCGCTTTTATCGACTCGGTTCTGTTAACGATTGGCTGGCTTCTGTTCACGGTACTACTCACCGGGAATTCACATCTTCTTCGAAAAAAGAACACATTGATCCTATACATTCTCGCAGCTTTGATCTTAGTAGGGGTGATCGCCAATCCAAACGGAAGTTTTGTTCTCCCTATGAACGGCGGATATATCGAAAGATATTATGGTCCGATTTTTTGGCTGCTTATTATCTTCTTAACCACCAGCGTAATGATTTCTCTGTATATCATCTATTCAGCGCTAGTCTCAAACACTACACAGCGGATCAAAAAACAAGTTGCTCATGTGCTCAAAGGGGTGCTGGTGCTAACGGTATTTATTTTATTGGATGTTTTTCTTAATGTGGTATTGCTTAAATCTGATCCAGTTATTCCAGGGCTAACCTCTCTGGGGATCTTAATCTCGGCAATCTTTTTCGTAATTGCTATCCATCGGGATAAAATATTTGATCTCGTAACCATCGCCCATCAGGATATCATTGACACCATTACAGAAGGAATTCTTGTACTGGATGATAGTGAGACTGTAGTAGAAATCAATCGCTCGCTTTTTCCAAAAATCCATCTGCAAATCGGTGCTCACTTTGACGTGTCGACCATCGCACCCATAGAGCAAACTTCCGGAGCTTTCGATTTATTCCTTCATACATACTTGAACCAGCCCATGGAGAGGACTGAGGTTGAACTATTCTACACCTCACTCGATGCATACATTAACATTACTGCGGCGCCGATTGTGGTAGGTGGAATCAGGGTTGGACGCATTCTCACTTTTCAGGACAGAAGCGAGCTGCATCGCCTCATAGCCGAGACCAATCACCAGAACGAGACCCTGCAAGAGCGTAATGCTGCATTAACTGAAATCCAGGATGAATTATCGCAGACTAACCAAAAACTTAAGCAGATGGCCATAACGGACAGCCTAACCGGTTGTTATAATCGTCATTACTTAACGTTGCACTTAGAGCATGAGATCATAGAAAATATGAAACTCAAGCAGCCTTTTGCTATCATCCTTCTGGATATCGACTTTTTCAAAACAGTGAATGATAATTACGGCCATTTAATCGGTGATGTCGTCATTTGCAGCACGGTAGAGGTAATTAAGAAAACGTTGAGGGAGACGGATGTTCTGGCGCGTTATGGCGGAGAAGAATTTATCATTTACTTACCAAATACAGATCAAACACAAGCAAACCACTTAGCAAAACATATCAAATCTATAATAGAAGCTAATAAAGTACATGTAGAGGATGTTGCTCATTCCCTCTCGATTACTGTTAGTATGGGACTGCTGTCCATTAGTAATTTTGCAGCACAATATACAGAAAGCCTGACCAATCAACTAAATGATTTATTCGAATCAGTGGACAAAGCCTTATATCAAGCAAAAAATGCCGGACGAAATCAGATTGTTGAGATTAATAGATAACGTTTAAAATAAAGAATCAGCCTACTTCTGTTGAAGTTAAGCTGATTTTTATTTTTTTAGATCTTTTTAACAAACTCGGACTTTAATTTCATAGCTCCAAAACCATCGATTTTGCAATCAATATCATGATCTCCGTCCACTAAACGGATGTTTTTCACCTTTGTTCCTATCTTCAGAACGGATGAGCTTCCTTTTACTTTAAGGTCTTTAATAATAGTTATAGCATCTCCATCATTTAAAATATTTCCGTTGGCATCTCTGACAACCTTGTTCTCTTCACTGCTTTCAGCCTCTGTGTCGAGGCTCCACTCATGCGCACATTCCGGGCAGACGAGCAAACTACCATCTTCATAAGTGTATTCTGAATTACATTTCGGGCAATTTGGCAAAGTTGACATCAAAGTGTCCTCCATTCGTTAATGTAAATCTAGTTGTGGTTCCAGTGCATAGCCTCAAAAGTATATTTCATATTTGGTAAGGTTTCCACTAGATATCAGCAGTAAGTTTGTCTAGATTTCGACAGCGGACAGTAATTCTCAAATATTGTCTTGTATATTTTTTCCTAATTCAATAAGATGGAAATGTCGAATTTTTATGTAAATACATAGGAGAGTGAGTAATGATAAGTCGCAGAAGTGTTGCATTCGCCATTATTTTGTCATTAATTACATGTGGGCTCTATACAATCTATTGGTTTATTGTTCTAACCAATGAGGTAGGCGAACTGAGTGGAGACTATACATTTACAGGAGGAAAACATTTCCTTCTAACGTTGGTTACGTGCGGGATCTGGAGCTTCATTTGGGCCTATCAGGTAGGTAAACATATTGCTGAAGCTCAAAGACAGCGCGGCCAATACCCGTCAGATAATTCAGTGCTTTATGTGATCCTGACACTCTTTGGTCTGGGTATTGTCACGTATGCCTTGGTACAATCCGATGTTAATAAACTGGTATAAGTTTACGATTTATAAAAGGACACATCCTAAACTATTTTGGGGTGTGTCCTTAAGTCTCGTCGGCGTAGTTTATCTCAAAGCATGGATACCCTTAACCAATATTAGTATCCCTTGTCCATTTCATGAATGGACTGGATTGTATTGCCCCGGATGTGGAGTCACAAGAGTTATTCTTTCCTTGCTGAAGTTCGACGTTATTCAAGCGTTTAGATTTAACCCGTTGCTGTTTATTTTAGCACCTCTGTATATGTTGTATTGGATTACTAATAAGAAGCACATCCGGCCTCTTAGCCGGGCAATTATGGCTATAATGTTGATTCTGACCGTTACATTTGGAATACTGAGGAATCTCCCGCTGTTTGAATATTTGGCCCCGACAGTAATTCGTTAACAGCAACAATTATTACAAAATAGCCTGCAGTCGCACAATTGCTTGGGCCCGATCAACCACTTCTAATTTGCTGTAAAGATTGCTAATATAATTGCGCGCCGTACCTTCCGCAATATGTAATGTATCGGCGATTTCACGGTTGTTCATTCCCCGGATAATGAGCTGTGCCAGCTCCTCTTCCCGTTCTGTCAGACTGATACGATCCAGATCCGATCTTTGCCAGTGTTCATAGTCCTCTGTTAACCTGTTCATCCTCGATGCCAGTTTGGCTGCTACCGGAGCTGGCAGAATAAATTGCCCGGATAACGTATCATGAATCGAAGCGATCATTTTATCTGCATCCATGTCCTTCAGCATATAACCGCTTGCTCCGTAGGCCATTCCCTCTACAATATAATCAGTCTCTATAAAAGTAGTCAGAATCAGAATGAAGATGTTCGGCCGAATCTGCTTTATTCGTTTCAAGGCGCTAAGGCCATCCATAACTGGCATTTGAATATCGAGCAGCACCAGATCAGGCTGGAGTGCCTCAACCATCTCGCAAGCTTCTTCTCCATTCTTGGCAGCACCAACCACTTCCATATCATCTTCCAGATCCAAAATGGTGCGAAGTCCTTCCCGCGTCAACAATTGATCATCGGCAATTACAATTTTTATTTTACTCATGTTCTATCCACAACCCTTCGCATGGGCAGATCAATCTCCAGTAAACAGCCTTCATCCATTTCTGAATCGATGGATAAGCTGCCTCCCAGCTGCTCAACCCGTTCCTTCATCGTCCTAAGTCCAAATCCCATCACGATTGGACCCATCCCTAGCCCACAATCCTTGAGTCTAAACTGCAAGTTCGCTCCAACAGACTCCAGACTAAAATGGAACTCCACACTCTTCCCATGTCTGATCCCATTAGTTAAGCCCTCCTGCAAAGCATGATAGATTGCCTTTTTATAGGCTGTTGACATGGCTTCCGGCAGATCGTAAATAACTGCATGAACAACAACGCCTGCATTGCGTTCTGTATCTCGAATCAACTGCTTCAGCATCACGGTTAAATCAGAATACCTGTCCTCTTTCAGCATATGGACAGAGCCGCGGATTTCATTCAAGCTATGCCGCACAAGATCCTGGGCCTCAGCCAGACGCTGAAAGCCGCTGTCTATCTCCTTCTTCTGAAGCAGCCGCTTGCCAGCTTCAATCTGCAGAATCGTCGATGTAAGGGTATGCCCGACAATATCATGAATCTCTTGGGCAATACGATTGCGTTCCTCAAAAACAGTAGCTTCGGCCAAAGCCGCAGATGTTTCACGCATCGAACGCTCCAGGCTACGAGTTCTTTCTACCACCTGATCCTCCAGATTTTTTTTGAGATATTGGATTCCCGAATACAGCTTGGCATTAGCGATTGAGATTGCGCATTGTGAACCAAGCAGCTTGAGCACATCGAGTCTGCTTGGAGTAAATACACCCGGTGATAGATTATTCTCCAAATAGAGCAGGCAAACCAATTTATTCTGATTCATGATGGGGAGACATAGAACCGATTTCAGTCTATTATTCCTAACGTAAGTATTACGGGTAAATATTCCTTCACTGAGTGCATCATGTAATACAACCTGTTCTTGTGTTCTTGCCGCGTAAGCAATAATCGCTGCCGGGACCAACCCCGATTCTTCCCCAAGTGGAACAGATTCGATATGCTGGGTTTCTGAGGTCCCATAAGCTTCCACCATCCATTTGCCGTCATGATCAAAAATAACAGCCCCATATTCTGCCCCAGCATTGTGGAGCATGATTCGCATCAGCGTGGCCAATAATCGGCTCATCTCCATCTCGCCCGATAATGCTTGGGCAGACATTACCACAGAAAGGGAATCCACACGATCGAGCCCGGGCTCTCGTTTAATATGCAGCAAATGGCGATGCTGCTGCTCCAGGTCAGCCGCTTTAGCCTTTGCGCCCCATTGCAGATAAGCCTCATAGGCCTCAGTCATATAGATTCTTGCCAGATGCATTTTGCCATGACGAAGCCCATATTTACCGTAACATTCCGCTGCCATCGCTAAATCGTGAATATGACCGTGGACCCGAGCATTCTCAATGGATTGCTCATACAATGCTTCAGCTTGGCGGGGATCTCGCGATAGACGAGTTAACTCAGCCTTCATTAACAGATATTTATGCTGATAATTCCCCGGACAACGCCTGGCAAGCTTTTTCATTTTCTTCAAGCATTTACGCATTTTTGCCCGATATGTACGTTGCTCTTCAGCGTTATATTCCTCATACAACTGAGCCCAGACTAAACATTCATACATGATCTGCATGGGACTGTCTAAGCCATCTTCGCGTGATTTTATAATGGCCGCTGATTTGGCTAATGCCTCACTGGCTTCCCGGTATTCCCCAAATACATAGCCCGTCAAATATTGATAGATCCAGACCATTTCTTGTATAAAATCAAAGGTGTCCCCATGAACCGACTGTGCAAAAGCAGGCTCGCTAATCTCCGCGATGGGAAAGGGATCATCTATAGAGCGATAACCTGTCAAGCGAACAAGAATGGCCGCTGCTACAATAGCCTGCTTACAATGAAGACTGTTGTTATGGCGCAGCAAATCACCGGAATGAGTAATTAACCGCTCATAGATATCGCCGAGAGGATGACCAAATTGCAAAAGGGAGGCACAGTTGATCAACACATTCTGGTTGCCCTTCCATAAGTCACCTGATTCCAGTCCTACTTTACCAGCTTTCTCGGTAAACGTATGGAGCATAGCGGGATCATAATGCCGCCAGCTATCGTAGCACATGGCGAACGCGGCTAAGGTTGTCATATGCTGTTTCGGATAGGGTTCGGATAAGCTGAACGCCAGCATGGCCCATTTGAATGTCTCTTCATCATTACGGAAGTAATAGTATTGAAACATTGCATAGCCTATGAATCCAATGGAAGCCTCCGGAGTCATCCCATAATCAAGCGTTAATTCAATCATGGTGAAGGAAGAAGCGAGCCACCCTTCTCGATTGACGTAGAAGCAAGCATTACTTGAATGATCTAAAGTAGACATTGCGATTCTACGTGCTTCATCAGTCATTGGAGGTAAAAGAGTAAGCGATTCGAGTGAGACCTTCTTGAGTCTATGCCGCAATCGTAACCATTGAAGCGTCAATTGAGCATAACCAGGATCAAATTGATGCTTCACTTTCAGTAACGATAAGGTATGCTGGCCTAAGGAGATCACCTCTTCATGGTTATCATTACTTGCTTCCAACTGCACCTTCATTACGTAGACGTAAGCCTTATCCATATTTGTCGTAGCTTTATCAATTAACAGATGGAATAATTCATTAGCCGTATCAAAATGGGAACATAAATATTCGAGCTCCGCCCTCTCACGGAATACCCGGAAGGTCAGCCCATAATGCGCCTCCCAGCTCTGCTCCTCTAATAATGACGTTGCCTGAAGCATATATTGCAAGGCTGTCTCATGTGCGGTTGTTTGCTTCGCTTTTATCCCTGCCTGTAAGTTCAGCTCTACTAGTTGAAGCCTCTCTTCAGGGCGGTCTAACCATGTAAGTGCCTGATTCAAATGATGGACAGCTTCGAATAGAGTCGTTCCTTCACTAAGCGGGCCTCGGCCTAGCAATAACAGACCAATCCTCCAATGCAGCTCGGAACGCTCCTCTTCGGAAATAAAAGTATATGCTGCCTGATGAATGCGGTTGTGCTGGAACTTATAATGCGGATATTCCTCCCCGTTAACGGGCTGCAACAAGCGCCCATGTACAGCAACCGCCAACGCATCGTTCAATGTCTCTATCGGTGTCTCCGTAATATCAGCAAGTGTACGTAAATCAAATAGGCTGCCTATAAATGCGGCTCTACTAAGTGCACATACCGTCTGTTCAGGAAATTGTTGCAATTTACTTGAAAGGTATGAAGCTACGTTATCGGGTACATTCAATTCAGTAATACGCTGGAGATCCCATTTCCAGCTTCGAATATTCTCATCAAATTCCACTCGCTGGTCATCTATCAAATCTTGAAGGAATTGCTTAATAAATAACGGGTTTCCATCTGTCTTATGAAGCAGCACGCGCGCCAGCTCGTCCAAGTCAGCTGCCTCGTAACGCATAACATCAAGTAGCAGTTGTTTTAAATCGGTGAGTTCAAGCGCTTGTAAAGAAATTCTGCTCATCGCTACGTTGCGGTCAATCAGATGTTTTTCCAGCCTACTGAGCGGGTGCAGCCTTGTAATCTCCCGATTGCGATAGGAAAGCACGATTAGCAGATGAGTCGTTGCCGTATCCTCTATAAGCGAAGTGAGATATTGCAGCGACGTATCATCAGCCCATTGCAAATTATCCAATACCAAGATCAAAGGATGATCCTCATGAGGAAAGAGTTGAATAAATCGGCTCATGATTAATTGAAAGCGATGCTGAGCTTCCAGCGGTGGCAGTGGAGGTACGGAGGGTTGTGGGCCAATCAAGAGTTCAAGCTTAGGAACAAAATCGATCAGCAACTGACCGTAATTGTCCACTGCCTGTAGAATACGCAGCCTCCAAACCTCCACCTGCAGCTTTGTTTCCATCAGCAGCTGACTAACCAACTCTTCTAAGACTTGATGCCAGATGCCATAAGGGAGTGAGGTATGTCGGGATTCGAATTTGCCTCTGGCGAAGAAACCATCCAAAGAGACTGTATTTGTAAGGGTCTCCTTCAGAAAGGTTGTTTTGCCGATACCACTCTCCCCGCTAATCCAAACCGTCTCTACGGCACCTTGTGATGCTCGTTGCAGTGCTTCCCTTAAGCTTTGTTGCTCAAGATGTCTTCCATAGAAGCGTCCTGATACCATCCAGCGCTCTGGGATATCCCAGCTTCCTAGTGGAAAAGGCTCAATATGCCCGGATTCTTCTAGACGGGATAGACATTCCTCAAGATCCGATTTAATGCCAAACGCGCTGGCATACCTCGCTTCAGGCATTTTCTCCATGCATTTACCAACAATATCAGAGACCGATAGAGGGATAGTGGGGAACCTGCGGTGCAGAGGCTCAGGTGTATCTGCAAGATGACGATATACAATATCAACAACATCATGCAGCTCAAAGGGGCGGCTGCCCGAGAGACATTCATACAGGATGATCCCCAGCGAATAAAAGTCAGAACGGTAATCCGGTTTGACTCCGGTTCGTCCCGTTTGTTCTGGAGCTATATAAGGAAGCAGAACATCGGGCCGGCCGCCTAACGGTGACAAAGGACTCGTGGTGTTTTCGGTAGAACACATTCTTATATCAATAAATTTCACTTCAAAAGTAATGGGATTGACGATTAGATGAGCGGGGGTTAGTTCATTTAGTGTTATTTTTTCACGATGAATTTGCATAAGACAATCAGCAATAGCTGTAGCGATTCGAATTAGCGCTGGAAGACCCAGTGAATTAACAGGCATACGCAGGATCTGCCCAAGGGTACTCCCCTCTATATCTTTTAAGAGAAGGACTGGTCGGTCCGCCATAATTTCCAGACTGTACGGCTCTATTGCACCACGACCGCAAAGTCGCTTAAGCATGTCATACTCATGACGAAAAGCATCGACCATGGCAGCTCCCGGATATTCTCCTATTGTTGTCTTAGCGATAACCCTTAGGCCGTCCTCTTGACGTAGGAGTCTGTATAACCTGATATCTGCGGTATTATCTATCAGATCTAAGGTTTGGTATCCTGGCAATTCAAACATCAACAGCACTCCCTAATTACAATTAGACAGAATACTCAATCTCACAAAGTAGTTAAAGCCATTATAACATCTGATCTTGCCGTTCTACTCATAAGACATTTCATATTTCGTTAATCCTATCGCGTTCGCGCACAATGCCGCCTGTGTCCGGTCAGTAACCTGCAGCTTCGCTAAAATCTGACTGACATGCTTCTTCACCGTAAATTCACTGATAAAAAGACGTGTGGCAATCACTCTATTGCAAGCACCTTGTCCAAGCTGAATCAGGACTTCCTTCTCTTTTGGTGTCAATTCATCTGTTGGACTGCCGGCGCTCATTCGCATCTTTTCTTCCATTAGACCAGGATCATAGTATTTTCTCCCTTTGTACACCAACTGGATAGCAAACAGTAATTCCTCCGGCAGTGCCTCTTTCAGAACATATCCGTCTACCAATACTTCTTCAGCCCTCAAAAAATCCTCTCTGCTCGCAGAGGAAGTCAACAGTATGAATTTACTAACAATGCCGCGGGTACGTGCTATCCTAATGACATCCAGTCCTGATTCATCAGCAAGTTTAAGATCAATGAGGACAATGTCTGGCTTTGTCTCTTCAATCACATCAAGTGCTTCCGGACCATTCGTAGCTTCACCGGCAAATTGCATATCCGATTGCATTGCAATGACAGATGCCAGCCCTCTTCTAACTAAAGGATGATCATCTACAATGATGATTTTCACAGAAACACCTCCCTCTAAACCGCATACATTATTTACTTCTTTGTATAAAAAGCTTCAATTGGAGTATTCATTTAAATTTGGCGCATTTCTGATTAAGTATAGTTAAAAGACTACACCGCTTATAGTGAGCGTTGTCATTTCTTTTGTCATATGACAAAATGGATATTTTTACATAAAAACCCCTCATTTAAAAACTGGCGAACCATGGTTATAGAGACCACAATCCGCCTGCTTTCTTGGGAATTTAATTATTATCAATAAAAGAAATGATTTGCACGAGATTACCTGCGACTTGGTAAGTTAACCCCAGCATGTAAGTTCCTTTCTCCCCGTTTGATAGGTCAATAGTGAACACATCCGGATTAGCAGCCCATTCCTTCATATCAAACACAATTTCTTTAGATGTTCTAGTGTTTCTTACCCCAGCCGAATTAGGGATCACTTTGCTGCCATCGAGCCCTTTCACCAGATTGGCCACTTCAACTACAGGTCCCTTAAATTCTCCTACCTCTACCATTTGTGGGTCGGCCAATAAGCTCGTTAGTTTAGTTAATCCTTGTAATGGGGAGAAATCTGTAATTTCATTTCCAGTAATATCAAGTGTCTCTAGGTTCTTCGCGTACTGCAAACCTCCCAAGGATCTGGCTCTTCTGGTTTCGCTGGTTAACGTTGTAAGGTTATACATATCACCTAATGTTAATTCTCCAGTTACGCCCAATGTAGTCTTGATCGAAGCACTTAAATACGGGTCCGCCACAGTAATCAGTTGCGTAAGATCTATTTGGACCAAACCTTCGGTTGCTTGTTGCAACGCTGCTACAGCTTCGTCTACTTCACTTTGCGTAACAGAAGAGTTAGCCAACACTGTCTCTGCTGTCGAGAGGCTGGACGTAAATGCCGCGATGCTCTCAGGTGTGAAGCCTTCTAGAGAAATTGCTTTAGCCGCTGCAATCGCCTGTTCGAGATCTCTAGTGAATAAGTGATCTCCATTCGCGAAATGTAGTTTGGCTCCACCCCATGTAGCATGGTCAGATCCGTTGCCATTTCCCCCGTCTGTGACGACTAATTTCAGTTCTTTTGCTTCATTAATATCCAATTCGATGAATTTCTGCGGATCTCTCGAACCCATGACCCCACTATCGAATTTCTTCTCTCCATCGACAAACACCTCAAAGCTCACCGAACCAACAGAACCGTACATTTGTCTATCTACACCTACATAGGAAGTGAAATAGTCCGCGTTTTTGTCGCTTAGATTGTATACAATCGTCGAGTTAGAGTGCGCTCCAATTCCTCTTTCATAGGACACTACCTGATTGTTCTCATCTGTTAATCTCAGCGTATTTGCACTAATAGATTTATCCTTCAAAGGTGCAGTATAGCTGTTCTGAGTAGAATTCCAGTCGTAATCCGTCAGATACGTAAAGTCCGTCATGTCTACTACGGCTATAGTTCTAATCTTCGTGGTCGTATTTCCATCACTATCTGTTACTGTGTAAGTGATTGGATACTTTCCAGCCCGGTTGAATTTAACTTGCTCTTGGCCTGTGACCTTCACTTGAGCCGTCAAGTCACCGTCTTCCGAATCCATTGCGGAATAGCTTTCACTGATATCAATCGCTTGACCCACTTTGGTTGAGACAGATTTAGGTATGGTAAGCTCTGGTGTATTGTTCAAGATCATAAACTTCGCATCAGCAAAATCACCGTGATCTGAAGCATTTCCGTTACCTGCATTATCTAACACCAGCCTCAATTCACTTACACCCTTAACAGGTATCCGCGCAAGCTTGGCTTCTGTACCAAATTTCATCAGTCCGCTGTTATAAACCACTGCCCCATCGGCAAAGATTTTGAAAATTACACTGGAGTTGCTTTGCTCAGGGATATTTCTGTCAACCCCTACATACGTTTCAAAATATTCATAGTTTGCACCTGCCAGATTATACACGATTTCAGAGCTGGCATGGGTTCCTAAGCCCTTAGCGAACTCTTTGACCTCGCCATTTACCAGCAGCTTAATCGGATTGTTAGAGCTAGCCTTATCTTTTCGAACCACATTATAATCCGTTTTTGCCGATTGCCAATCTATATCACTCAGGTATTTACTAGCGCTGTATACAACAATCTTTCTGGCCTGCACAGCGGAGTTCCCATCTGAGTCTGTAACTGAAAACTCGACGTTGTAAGTCCCTGTTTTGCTTGATGTGAATCCATTTGAATGCACTTTAACGGCTCCAATTAAGTTACCATCTTCCGTATCAAAAGCTGTTACATCGCTCAACACATCAAATTCGCTGTTCAGCTTAACGAAGGTTGTCTCTTCCGGTACTGTAATGGTAGGTTTGCTTGAATTATTCGAGAACTTCGCATCCGCCCATACCGTATGGTCTGAAGCATTGCCATCCTTAGCATCTGTTGTAACCAGCTTCACCTCTCTTGCGCCAGTCACAGGGATTTTCACAAATTGATGTTCTGTTCCTGCCCGGAAAACATCACTCTCAAATTTCTGTTCTCCATCCACATACACTGCAAAAGTAGCCGAGGAAGGTTTCCCTTTCATGGCTTGATCAATCCCAATGTAGCTTTCAAAGAAGTCGTAACCCTTACCTTCAATATCGTAAACTACCTCAGAGTTGGCATGAACACCAATCCCTTTCGCGTACGTCGCAGCCAACCCTTGGCGAACAAGGGTTATGATTCCTCCGGAAACGGCTTTATCTTTCTTTAATTCACCCCAGCCTACAACGACTGACTTGGCATTGAGATCGGAAATATAGGCGTAGTCGCTCGTTACCGTAACCTGTGTGGTTTTCGTTTCCGTAACCCCTTCGCTTTTCACTTCATATACAATTTCGTAGTTGCCTTTTTGCGTTACATCAACGTTATTGGCTTTCAGAGAGACATCTGCAGTAATATCGTTTCCTAGATAGTTAGCCGCTTTTACATAGCTCATCGGATCAAAGGTTTGATTAAGCTTTAAAGTGAGCTGATCTTCAACAGACAAGGCTGGCTTAAAGGCTTTAACCTGTACGGGCTTCAGTGGGTTCAGCTTTTTATCATAACCGACGATCTTGTACGTATAGTTGATACTCGCATCTACATTCTGATCCACAAATTGCTCAGTTCCTGTAAAACCAACTAACACATCATTTCTATACACTTCATATCCTAAAAAGTCTTGCTTAAGCTCTTTATCTATACTGAAACTTAACGTGTTCGTTCTATCCGTGGTGTTAGGTGTGATATTAACCTTAATGGCCAAATTTTTATCCGCTATTCCAGTTCCCTCATAATTAATCACCGAGTTATTTAAATACCATAACTTTTGCGGTGCCGGATACTTGGCTACTTTCGCTTTTGTCTCAGGATTCACAGTGAAGCCATGTCTGGCAAAATAGCTGCTTAAATCTAATCCCAGTACTTCGGAGGAGAACTCCACCAAATACTGCTGCTTGGAATTGTCACCGTTGGTAAGGGTGACCTTCCGCTCCCGATATAGCTTGGTCAGCTCTGTCCAGTATCCCGGATGTGCCAGCTCCAGCTGCCAATAGGCTCCGAGTTGTGCAAATAAGCCCTGCTGATTCATAACCACTTTATTTTCTTCGAGGACATATTTATAGATATCTGATTCATACGGTATACGATTATCTATCGAATTTGCCGCGACAGACATAAACATAGACACCATATTATTAGTTACTTCGCCATATTCCCGTTCACCCATAGCCAAGCGATGCCCAATTTCGTGATTCAGTCCCCAGCCCGGATAGGCTTTATTAAAATCACCTAACATGGTTCCTACTGTTCCAAGTTGGATCCCTGTATGATCTCCCGCTGCATACATCGCACCATAAGGCTGCATTAATCGAATATTCTCACGAATTAGCTTGGCATCATGAATCTCACTACTGCCATCCAAGCCATAGAAGGAAAAAATACTCTTCATCCAGGTGTCATACCCAGTTACGGTGTCCAGCGGGTTATTTCCTTGCGTAATATATTTGTTGTACGCCTCCGTCGCCGTTCCTGTGAAAATAACATGATCGCTGGCCATTTCTACCACATCTATGAGTTTACGATCTTGAACATTTGGATGAGCCGCTTTATCTTCGTCCAGTCTTTGTTTGTATGTGATTAAGAAGGTTTTGAATTGTTCTGGATCCGTGGTCTTGGTCATAAAAGGAATCTTTTCTAAACCTTCGAAGCGGATCAATGGCGCTTTCCCTTGTTCCTCAGCTGTATATGGATTGACGATATACACTGTACCGCCCTTAGTCACTTCATGTGCATAATAACTATTCGTAGCAAATTCAGGAACGGTTATAATGTTCTTACCTGGACGCAATTGCACACCTCTAGCCCAAACATTCCAAGCGGCCTCTTGTTGAGAAAAGACTAAAGAAGGTAGCTTATCGTTAGAAGCTGCGTCCACATAAACGTTGATCGTATCTCCAGGCATTGCAACGAGACCTGTAGGCTGGTTGTTCGTACCAAAACCAATTCTCAGGTTTTCCTGCGCATGCTTTTTCATATCTCCACGTTGTTCCGCCTCAATGATGGTGCCTTCGGTTTGAACTTCACCATTCACTAGCTTCTTAGCTAAATCCAAAGAATCTTTCAGGATTGGATAGAGCGGATGTACTTTTGCCGCTTCTTCTAATTCGTTGATTGCTTCGACGCTATTATAAGCAGGCACAACCGCAATCATCGTTCCATCTGTGAAAATACCATTTACAGCTTCGCTTACTTTATCTTCTGTATAAAATCTAAATTCAGCCGCAAAAGGTCTGTTGATATTAGCTTTTGTGAACTTAAATTTTAATCTTTTAAACTTCGTCGGTTCGAATTTAAATTCCAGAAAGTCATTGGTACTAACCGCGGTTCCGCTAGATACAAGTTGGAAGGTCTCTCCTTTACTCGTCTCTGATGCATAGATTTCAAAAGCCTCTGGGAATCCTTTGCGGTTATCTCTAGCCAAAAAAGCCACTCTGTCCAGCACTTCCGCTTGCGCTAGTTCAAACACGACTTCATTCGTGAAGCTTGCATCATTGTTTTTGTTCGTTTCCCAATGCGTAGTGGGCTGGTCATCCAGCATATATTCAGGCTTCGTACCTGAGTAGCTTCCACCGTTCACCGTTACTTTTGATACGTTTGCATTCGGCATTCTATAAGCTTGGCTATAGGCATTTTCATAGGCTGTTCCATACCCTTTTAGCTTCGAAACCTTGGCTGCCGTTGCCTCTACCTGATGGTTCTCCAAAAGGATCTTTGCATTCTCTATCTCTTCTTTAAACTGCGCATACAGTGGATGTGCCTGCACTTCATTCTCTAAAGCTGTTAATTTCTCTGCCGTATCAAAGGCAGCACTAACTTGGCTCAAGGTATCATCAGTAAATAAATTTTTCATTTTAGCAGAGACACTATCCTCTTTATAAAATGAAAATTCAGCCGCACTCGCCCAATCTTGGTTCGCTTTTTTGAAGACAAATTTAAGTCTCTTAAATGCCGTAGGTGCGAACTGAATCTCCACTACATCACCGGTTGAGCCTGTATATTCTCCAGAAGACACGAGCGTAAAATCACCCGCATCGGTAGTGGAGCCGTAGATATCAAATTCTTGAGCAAAACCTTTACCTTTCGCACCGGATTGCCTAGCCGCGTATACCATTCTATTTAATTCAGTGGACTCATTGAAAACAAACACAACCTCATTCGTAAACGTTGAACTATTCGGTTTGCCAGTCTCCCAATGCGTGCTCATATCCCCATCCATAGCCTTAGCTATAGGCGAGCCTGAGTAGTTACCACCGTTATTTGTGATGGATTTAATATTTGCTGGATTCATTCTAAAAACCTCATTATAGGCATTTAGAGCATCCTTGCCGTACAGCTCAAACGGAATAACCGAAGCGTTGCTTAATAAGTTAACCTTACTTTGCGCCACTTTTTTTGTTACATTTACCTTGCTTGCCTCACTTGCTAAAGCATAACCTGCCTCACTCGAAAAACTGGCCAACATGGCCGCCGATGTAGCGATCGCAATCATTTTCTTCATCTCTTCTTACCCCCAGATGTCATATGAATCTCTCCAGTGCCCAAAAATGGGCACAAAAAAAACTACCCCAAAAGAGTAGCTTGATTGCGTATAAAGTCGCCTAAAAATTAAGACTTAATTTTTATTAAACCTTAACAAGCATAAACGCCTTCGGCGTCCTATAAGGACGGTAAGCGTTTAAGCGAGAAATATAAGATATTAAGTATAGGTGTATAACTTATACTTAATATCTTATATTTTAACAAAAAGCGTTACACACTCTTTGGCAGCTGGCTGACAATAGTTATGATAACCTTAGTCCCTTTAGCTTTGCGTCCCTACATTTCCATAGGTTTGCCTATGAAGTTTCGAATACATTCAAAGAGTAACATAAGCCTAGATCGGATCGCATGATTAATTGGTATGAAATGAATATAGGTAATTGCAATTAGTTTTTCTTATGTGATAGATATTATTTATCGACCATCCCGGAAGAGAAGGGCATCCTTTAGGACTGTAGGTCTACTTAACTCCCCGATCCAAACAAACGCCGGAACCAATTCCACACATCGCCCGTGACGGGAATTAATCCGAAACCATGTTCGCCAACTGCGATTACACCATATGCCCATTGTCCGATAGCTATGGCACCCCCAGCGATCCTGCCTATCGCTATCGCACCAAACGCCGTATCCCCTATGGCGATGGCCCCCAACGCTTTTTCCGCGATTGCGATCGCTCCTACAGCCACGCCTGCAATCGCAATCGCTCCCACTGCGAAGCCAAGCCAGCTAAGTGCTATTGCTCCGATCGCTAACCACATTCCCAGTGATATTGCTCCTAAGGATAATACGCCCACGCTTATCGCACCTATGGAAATCAAGCCGACAGCTACATCTCCAATAGCGATTAATCCAACGGCTGTCTTCACACGGGGTTTACCTCCACGACCATACGCTTGACCTGAGTATCGCCCTAGATTACTGCGAATACTGATGACCGGAAATGAGGGAGAAGGCCATTGATAATCAATCTCTCGTCCATCAAAGCCCCTAGAATCTGCCCAGCGCGTTACAAATTGATGCCATTTCATATCCATCCCGTCCCCCTTTTCAATTACCTAAATTATACAACCCCGGGGGTTGGCTGTACTCAGACTCTGACCTGAAATTCATCTCATCCTCTGGACGGATATATACTCATTAGGATTACTGTTTGGGAATAGGATCAGGCTTTCCAAATAAATATCCCTGAAACAACTGATAACCACTCTGCTTAAGCCATTCAAAGTCCTCTCTAAACTCCACACCTTCTGCTAAAGGAACGGATTGGATTTCTAAAGCTTTTTCTAAAAATTGCTTTGCTATTTTCTGTTTGTTCAGATCGCTGGACACACCCTGAACATATTTCATATCCAGCTTCATGTAATGGGGTTTAAGCTCCAATAACATCTCGATCGTGCTGAAGCCCTCACCAACATCATCTAAAGCGTATTCAAATCCCCGATCCTTGTAATATGTCAAAATAGCTTTCAAATGAGCGAGATCATCCACTTTCTCCGTCTCAACAACTTCAAAGACAAAAAGAGAAGGATCGACGCCTAATTGATTGGCCAGTTCAACGGTTGATCTTAAGCAGAACTCTGGAGCGTAGATCGACGTTGGGATAAAATTAATAAACGTTTTTTTATTTAAGGGTGCAGCATATTTTACAGCCGTCATTCTACATAACCGGTCTAAAGCATATAAACGCCCACGATTACGTGCCGCCGCAAAAATCTCATTAGGATAGATAAGAGATCCGTCTTCTTTTTTAAATCTGGATAGGAGCTCGTATGCAAAAATCTCTTCCCTTACGTTCACAATCGGTTGGAAGTAGCAAGTAACAAGACCCTTAGTGATAACCTCATCAATCCACTCCATATCAAGTACAGTGGGTAATTCGGATAGGGGTCTCCATGTTTGGTCATCTATACGGAATTCAACCTGCTCCGACTCCATATGGTCATTACAGAAATCCAGAAAATCCCGCACCCCAGCCTCCTTAATTGTAATCACATTTTCTTCCACCTTATGTATCGTATTACTTCTACTCAGGTGATGAATAACCTCAGGTAAAACCCTAAGATTAAGCTCACCATGAGCCTTGATTTCAAAATTCAGATCTCTTACTACACAATGATTACAAGCCACATTCATAACCCCTTTAATAATCAATTCTCTGAAAAAGATCCCGGAACGGCTCTTCTCAATCGAAATTCGTATACTCCAGTAAATACTTCGGGTCTAACACGGTGATCTGCTGATGTTGAATCTCAATAATCTTTTGCTCTTGCAGATCTTTAAGCACAAGAGTAGCCGTCTCCCTTAACGTTCCGATCATATCCGCGAACTGCTGATGGGTCAATCGAAGATCAATCCTCTGTTTGCCTTGCTCCTCTACTCCAAATCTTTGGTATAGTCTTCTCAGCGTAAAGATCGCACGCGCTCTCGCATCATGAAATTTCATTTCATGTAATAACCGATTCGATAAAAATAAACGGTCCATTTGCAGCAGCATCAATTGCTCCTTAATCAACGGGTAATCGGCAAGCATCTGCTTAAAAGGCTCATGTTTAATCTCAAATAATACAGTATCATTCATAGCCACCGCAGACAGCACTCTTATATTGGAGGGATGGATCACTTCCAGATCGCCAAAGAAATCGCCTTTTCCAAAAAGATCTACGGTATGCTCTTTCCCTTTCGTGGTAGCATACACCCTTATAATCCCCGAATAGATAATGTAGGCATGATCCCCCGGATCTGATTCTGCAAACACCAGGGTTCCCTTAGAATATGCCTTATAAGTGAATAATCCTGAGACCGCCTCGATTTTCTCCGAGGGTAAACCCTGAAAAAAGCGAGTGCCAGTCCAAAAAGAAGCTTCCATCTCATTATTCCTTTCTAACACATTCCATAGTTTTGTATGCCAACATACTGATAATAAATCATCATCCTGTTATATTCTATCGTAACGTTGTCACATAGGCTTGATGCCAATACGATTTACAAAGGAGATCCATTCATGAAATATAATTTTGACGGAAAAGGACTTATTGAAACGCCAGATGTCGTGTTTGAGAGCAATCCGCTACTAGAACTGAGCATGTACAACAATCATATTAAAGAGATTCCCGATCAGCTCTTCCTTCATGACGAATTAGAGGTACTAAATTATGCGGGCAATGAAATCGAACGCTTATCCGAGAACATCGGTCGCTTAGTTCACCTAAGAATGCTGGATTTAGGCCATAATCGGCTGAAGGTGTTGCCGGAGAGCATTGGCGGATTGCAGGGGTTGGATTCTTTTCTATACCTAAGCAATAATCAGTTCGAACAGCTGCCGGAGCAGCTCTGTAATCTCCAGAAGCTCAAGTATCTGAACGTAACAGATAATCATCTCAAGCAATTGCCTACCCGTATAGGCGAAATGAGCAGTCTGATTGAATTGCGGCTTTATTATAATCAGCTGGAACGTTTACCTGATTCGATCACACAAATAAAAGGCCTAAGAGAGATCCATCTCTATGGTAATCAACTGGTCATGTTACCAGATCATTTGGGTGCTATAGAAGAACTTCGGATAATCGATTTAAGTGATAATCGAATCACTAAGCTGCCTTCATCTATCGGTAATTTAAGCAAGTTAAGAAGACTGAACCTTAGAAAAAATAAACTGAATAAACTCCCTGAGGAAATAGGTCAATTAAACAGCCTCGTTGAGCTTGATTTAAGAGATAATAATCTGCAAAAAATCCCGGATTCGATTTTACAGCTTGAACGATTAGAGAAACTGGATCTCAGATGGAATCACAGCTTGAAGGGAACAGACATTTTAGAGCAATTAGAGCAAAGAGGATGTATCGTTTATAAATAACAAAAAAAGCCTCCAATTAAAGAAGCTTTTCACTCAAATCCATAATATGCGTAACGCGATTTCTCCCCTGTTCTTTAGAAACGTAAAGCGCTTGATCAGCTTTTTCCAGAAGAGTGATGTCTGTATCGGTTGCTTCAAAGGTAGCTATGCCAATGCTTACCGTAATGCTGCCAATCTCCCAAGTGGAGCTGGCTATGAATTGTCGTAAACTTTCAGCTATAGCCGTGGCATCCGATGAATCTGTATTAGGCAGCAGAAGGATAAACTCCTCACCACCATACCTAGCTACGATATCTTCTTTACGAGATTGGGACTTCAGGATACTCGCCAATTTCTCCAGGACATAATCACCCATCTGATGACCGTAGGTGTCATTCACATTTTTAAAGTGATCAATATCTAGAATACATAATGAAAAAGGCGCCTGATCACGGTGATACGCTGCAATCTGCTCTTCCAGCTTTTCTTGCAGGAATCTTCTATTCTTTAATCCAGTAAGCTTGTCTGTAGTAGATAGCTCTACTAAAACGGCATTCATCTCCAGCAACTCAGCTTGCTTTTGCTCGATTTCCAGGTGAATTTGTTTGAGCTTTGCCAGCGCCTGATCTTTTTCCCAATAAGCCTCTTCTATTTGCTTCTTCGCAGATCGTAGCTCTAGCTCATAATCAATACGTTTGCCCATCTGTACGAGAATACAATCAATGACCTCTACACCTTCACACTCAAGGCGTCTGCCATTTAACAAGTAAGGCACGGCTTGCCCCTTGCTGTCCTTCAAATTGATAAATAGCTCTTCTACATGTCCATTCAGATTGATAAAAGGATAGAAGTATGAATGAAAAATAAGCTTGTTTGCCGTAGACATGATAGATTCAAAATGTTTATTTACCAAATCAACCTGCTGATATCCCATCCCATCCAAAAAGGTTTGATTCACATCGAGGATCATTCCTTCATGGGTAATGGAAACATATCCGCATGGCGCATATTTTAACCGGTCATCCATTGTCTAAATATCCTTTCAACACCATAATCTTCTCCATCTCACCCAAGATACTCATTAATCAAAGTAATGGTCTCCTGGGGATGGCTAATATGTGGATAATGGCCCTTGGCCTCCATTAACCGGAACGTACTATTATTCATATGTCTATGTAAATATTCTCCTACTTCTATAGGAACGATACTATCATCCGAGCATTGCAATATGAGGGTAGGCACTGTCGCTTTAGGCAGATCTTCTCGATGATCCGAAAAAAATGTAACTTCCGCAAATTCTCTAGCGATAATAGGGTCGGCCGAAATAAAACTTCGTTCCAGCTGTTTAGTCAACATCGGGTCAGGGTTATTCATCGCAAGTGGAGCCATAAAGCTAGCCCAGCCCGCGAAATTCATCTCCATCATATCCAGAAGCTCAGTAATATCACTTTTTTCAAAGCCCCCGAAATAAGCATCTCCCTCATTTAAATAACGTGGGGAAGGTCCGATCATAATCATTTTATCAAAATAATCCGGCCGCTCGATTGAAGCAAGCAAACCGATCATAGAGCTAATAGAATGACCTATAAAAATAAGATCCTTGAGTTCAAATGTTTCGATGACATCTAGTACATCCTGTACATAACCATGGAGAGTATGATATTTATCCGATGTATAGGCGCTTAAATCTGAATGGCCTGAGCCTACATAATCAAATAGAACGATTCGATACTTTTTCTCAAATGATGGCGTGATAAACTGCCACATGCTTTGATCACACCCAAATCCATGCGCAAAAAGGATAGTTTTTTCTCCTGCTCCAATGACTTTTACATGATTCCGCACCATAACATCGTTCATTTCATATAACTCCTCTATAGTTAGCATTCTCTCTATTTTGCAGGGTTCCCCTGGAAATATCAAGCGTAGAAAAAACTCCGCTAGATTAATCTCTAGCGGAGTTTTATGTAGCCTCCCGTTTGGGTCATCATTTGGCAAAATGGTAGCGTGCCGGGGCACCCCTGCGTTCAATCCGATAACATTTTGCCCCAAAAAATTGGTTAGAGGACCCAGAAGACCTTAAATGCGCCATTATTCCACATTTGAATTGCTATCGGACTCCACTGCAGCTATTGGCGCGAAAACACAAAATATGGGCCGATTTATATGAAATAGCGTCTCTGGAGTCCGAATCCCTTCTCAAAAGGCTGAAAATTTGCGAATAACGTCATCTGTGTCCCTAAGACTCCGTGGATAAATTGTTGAGGCAGAGGTAGACAACCAACATTTAGAATGCAGAAGTCCAACCCGCATCAGCAGCGATGATAGCTCCGTTTACAAAACTGGAATCATCCGAAGCCAGGAATAACGCAACTTGTGCGATTTCTTCAGGTGTACCTACACGAGGGATCACAGCCTGTGTTAATTGCGTACGGCTCACGCCGAATTCATTTATATTTTTCATTGAAGCACTGATGTTTGTGGCAGTAGCTCCTGGTGCGATAGCATTACAACGAATCCCTTTGTTGGCATACATAAAAGCTGTGTTTTTCGTCAAGCCTACTACAGCATGTTTAGAGGCAGTATAAGTTGCTCCCGCATGGGCACCACTTACGCCACCTGTAGAAGCGGTATTAACGATAACCCCTTTTCCTTTTTCCAGAAAAATAGGCAGTGCTTTACGAGTGGACCGCATTACACTTTTGGTATTGATATCAAAGATAAGATCCCATCGTTCATCTGTAATATCACCAACTGGCTCAAAGCCATCCATAATCCCTGCGTTATTCACTAAAATATCTAGCGTGCCATATTCTTTTACAGCGGTATCAATCATGCTATCAATATCTCCAACCAGGGCAACATTTACTTTCAGTGCCTTAGCTACTCCACCGTTACTATTGATCCCTGCGGCTACTTGTTCAGCACCTTCTAGGTTCAGATCGGCTACAATCACTTTTGCCCCTTCTTTAGCGTACAACTCTGCGATAGATTTCCCCATACCCGATGCCGCCCCAGTAACCACTGCAACTCTGTCTTGAAGTTTCATGTTGGAAGTCTCCTTTACGTTTATCTATAATGTAAATATCAATATATAAAATCTCTTTAACGCTTAAAATTTATACTACTCAAGTTTAATCCTCTAAAATTTAACTATCAATATACAAATGAGACACCAAATGTTCATAAATATATATAACGTGGGATTCTGTTCAAATAGGATTAGAAAATAGACAGTTAGGTGGTCTTCTGTTGCTTAAAAATAATCGGAGAACTAGCAAATCGCGTAAAGAGCTTAAAAACGCATTGATATTACTCATGGAAAAAAAGAATTTCCGCACCATTACGATAACCGATATCGTTACCCTTGCCGATTTAAACCGCGGAACCTTCTATAAACATTATCAAACCAAAGAAGAACTTCTAAATGAGCTAATTGATGATGTGTTGGAGGATTTAATTAAGGCTTATAAAGAACCCTATCTTCATACCGATAAATTTATAGTTAGTGAGCTGACCACCTCGAGCATCAAGATTTTTGAACATGTGGTCTCTTACTCTAATTTTTATACCATCATTATAAATTCCAATGTTCTGCCAGGGTTCCAAAATAGGATTTGCGACCTCTTAAAGGAGCTCACCAAGCGGGACTTAGTCGCAGTTAATAACACTAATACCAATGTAAATATCGAATTGTTTTCCAGTTATACCGCCTATGCTCTATTTGGATTAATCATAGAGTGGGTAAAAGGCGGATTTAAATATACAGCTAACCATATGGCAGAGCAGCTGATTGAAATTCTGTCTTTTAATTCACATAATGTGATCATCAACACTTCAAATCAACCGATTAAACAGAATTCCATCCCTATTAACGGCGACTAATTTATCTCAAACTAAAAAAAGCCACTCCAAAATAATGCTGGAGTGGCTTTTGATATGCAATTTATAACCTAAGGTCTTCTGTTTCCACCACCACCGCCACCTGGACCTTGATTAGTGTTTGCGGTTGTTACTCCGGATTCATTTAGCCAAGTTACGCTGCTTGTAATTTCGAACGCTACTACTTTTGTTCCTCCTGTATATTCACCATCCGTATACAGTCCGTTCGCTTCACTACCGGTCGAGGTACCTCCCGAGTAGAGGGTGTAAGAACCGCCGTCCTTCAGATCCGGTGAACTAATCACCACCGTTTGATAGCTCTTCGAAGGAGCAAAGGTCAGGATCGAGTTGCCTTCGCTGTCCTCTAGATGAACCAATGTTCCAGCCTCCTGGGTCTGAGGGAAGGTCATGCTGACTGCATGTTGGCTAGAGGTGTCAGACGGTGCTTGTGCCATGCCCGAACTTCCCGCAGCCACCAAAGTTCCTCCACTCTGTTCAAAGCTACCGTCGAAATCAAGTGCACCGTTACCGCTATTGGTAGGTCCATTGACAATAACCGTGCCACCCGACATTGTGATGGAGCCGTTCGAATCCAGCCCGTCACCTGAAGCATCGACCGTTAGTGTTCCTCCACTAATCGTTAGCATATTGCTAGCAGAATCGCTGAATTGATCCTGCTCCTGAGGGCCGCCGCCTACAGTCGCCTCATCGTTACCTCCTGCTACATTCACTCCATCATCAGAAGCAACCACATGAGCTTCGCCACCGGAAATCTCGATGTTTGCTCCTTCAATCCCTTCGTAGCTCTTCGTAATATCAATTTTACCACCAGATATCGCCACCAAAGCATCCGCATGGATTCCATCGTCGCCAGTTTTGATGTTGAATTCTCCATCAGCTATAGCAATGTTACTGTTGCTGTGCACTGCATCATCAGCAGAATCGATGGTAAAGGTTCCGTTATTTAAGCTTATATCTCCTCCAGCCTTCAAGCCTTTAGTACTTGGTGTTTCAGATTCTGTAGTTGTTGCCGTTGTTGTCGTTGTTGCCGTTGTTGCCGTTGTTGATGCTTCCGTTGTTGGTATCTCCGGTTTTGTTTCTGGCATCGTCTCTGGTTTGGTTTCAGATGTTGAGGTTCCTGTTGTTCCTGTTGTTCCTGGTGCTTGATCCCCTGTTCCCTGACCTCGGCCACCTCTCATGCCCATACCTTGCCCTTGATCACCTGTTTTCACTTCACCCTTCTCGTTGCCCCCACCCGTAACTAAGGTGTATGTTCCGCCATCTATTACAAGTGAAGTCTCAGCTTGAATTCCATCATTACCAGCCGTAATATCAAATGTTCCTGCTGCTATTGCTATGAAGCCTTTGTCCGTCTCAGTATCGTTGGTTGATTTCATTCCATCGCCTTCTGCCGTTATGCTGATATTTCCGTCTTGTACAGCGACAAGATCTTTACCTACAATCCCGTCATCGGCAGCCTTAATTTCAATAGTGCCACCCATAATTTTCAGATCGTCCTTGCTCGTAATTCCGTCATTATAGTTAGCGTAAACAGATAGCTTCCCGGTCCCATTAATCGTTAAATCCGCTTTACTGAAGATAGCCGCACTCGGTTCATCTGTAGTTTCATCGGCATACACGTAAGTTGCTCCATCAGATACGGAGTTCTCCGTCCCGTCTTCCAAGGTAATGATCACTTTCCCCGCTTCTTTAATATCAATTGCTGCACTATCGCTGTTCGTGATGTTCACACCGTTCAGTACCAAGTGCACAGTACCTTCATCCTGATTATTAACTACAATCTGTCCATCACTCAGCTTACCAGACAGCACATAAGTTCCTGCTGCAGTAATTGTCACTGAGCCATCCTTAGACTCAGCCCCGGTGCCGTCAACAAGCGCACTTGTTCCAGCCAAAGCAATTTCCGTCGATTGGTCAGCCGTCCAAGTTGTATTAGAATCCTCTTCATCGAACGTCACCAGATCGGATAGTTTGGCGCTTGCCAGTTGCACTCCCGTGACAGCCCCGTTCTGAGTTATCGTTGTTGCCGAGGCTGCTGCTGTACCCGCGGCTTCAGACTGTGTTGTTGTGGAATTGGTGCTGCAAGCCGACATAAGTAATGCACACAATAGCAAGATTCCTACTTTACTTCCGGTTATATATTTATCCATTTTTCATCCATCCTTTCGTTATCTTAATAGTCATTAGCAGTTGGAGTCATGGTCAGAGACAGGTCTAAATTACCGTTCCGGGTACGAATCGCATCCAAAAATTCCTTCTGGTTCACAGCCTCACCCAGCGTTACAGCGTAGACCAGTTCATATAAACTGCCAAGCTCAGTCGTTCTAATCTTTTTAAGCTCATACCCAACGTTATATTTATTGAACACTTCAGCGAAGGCTTCCTCATATCCCAGACTCTCCGGGATGGTTACCTTTAATGTTTTTTGCGACGTTGTTCTTACGCCAAAGTTAGTCCGGTTAAGGATAAACATAAGAGCGCAAAGGATAAGGGTGAACAAGACTGCATATCCAAAGGAACCCACTCCACAGGCAAGTCCAGAAGCCATGGTGAACAGAACAAATGTGATATCCTTCGGATCGCCCGGCGCACTTCTAAACCGAATGATGGAGAACGCCCCGGCAAGACTGAAAGCTCTGGCAACATTACTGCCGATAAGCAAAATGATGATGGCCACAATTACGGGCAGTAGTACCATTGTTAGTGTGAAGCTTTGCGAATAGCCGCTGGCATTGGTCTTCATATAGGTGTAGCTAATGATCCCGCCAAGAGCAATAGCTATAAAAATAGTTAGCAGTGCGTTGGTAAACGTTAACTCTGTACTAGTTGCTACGGTAAATAATGAATCAAGCATAGAGGGCACTCTCCCGTTCTGTTTTACTGTTCTTCAGCATTTTTTTATATTCGTTGCCATACTTGGAGAAGCTTGTACGGTACATTTGATGCTCTGAGAGCATTTTGGCCAGCCAGACCGGAATCGTGTTCTCAGCTTTTACTTCCATAAGCCACTGCCCCGGCTCCAGCAAGGGTTCGCCATGAACACCGTGCTCCATCTTCAGATCGTACCGGCGGCTGCGAATATTTGTATCGAATGTAATTCTTAGATCGCGATTGTTTTTACAGAACAACGCTTTTCGGTCATAAGACAGATACACCTTGGGCTGTAAATCATAGCGTGTCAGAAAATATTTGATCTCTTCAATCACCTGTTTATTCATGTAATCCTTGAATTCCGGTTCCATGCCGGTGGCGACAAAATCATAAGCCTCGTTTAATTTGAGCGACGTTCTTCTTTTATTAACAAGACCAAATACCTTCTTTTTGATTTCCAGATACACCTTCGTATCTTGATTTGGAACACCGTATGCTCTTAAACGAAGCTTCTCTTTGTACTTGGGCTTCGCAAGACTGTTACGAATCAGGGTGTTGTGCTCCGTGTCATAATATAAGTTGGTTATGGAGTAAAACTCATGTTGCTTGTTGAAATCGTCTAGTTCCATGTATTCAAGCAATTGGTTATAAAATTTATAGTAGGCTTCGTTGTCCAACAAATATTTGTTCTCATAACGGTTGAATACCTCAATCGCCATATGTGATCAATCCTTTCTGTTTATCGTTGTCTCGTGTGCTTATGAATGTATCTTAGATCCCAAACCTTTAATGAATCTTAAATGGTTTTACAAATTATTGATTATCTTTTACATTCCCTTAACACAGGTGTAAGTCGTAACTGCGGTGAATGTTGGACTTCCGGCCGCTGTTGTCTGCAGATTTCTTGATTTCAAACTGCTGTTCGCAGTCACTTCTATCTCAACCTTCATTAAGGTTCAATAAAGGTAATCCTGATATAATGACCTCAATAACAAATACTGGTTCTATGTAGGGGATGGCAAAACCATGAGAATATTAATAGTAGAAGACGAGCTTCATCTCGCTGAGGCCTTAACTCAAATATTAAAAAAACATAATTATTCGGTGGATGCAGTCCATGACGGCAGGTCGGGTCTGGATTACGCACTAAGTGGAATCTATGATTTGCTGCTGCTCGACATCATGCTGCCTGAGATGGATGGGGTCAGCGTCCTCAAGACGCTGCGGAAAAAGGGGATACCCACTCCCGTTATCCTGCTTACCGCAAAGGGTGAAATTACAGATATGGTCACTGGGCTGGACTATGGGGCTGACGATTATATCGCCAAACCTTTTTCCTCGGAGATCTTATTGGCAAGAATAAGGGCTGTACTAAGACGTAAAGGCGAGGTGATACCAGATGATGCTTTAAAGTTCGGGGATATTGAACTGAATACATCCAATCTGAAGCTTACCGTGGGTGGCAAAGAGATCAAGCTCAATCTAAAGGAATGCGAGCTATTGGAGCTTCTGATCTTGAGGAAACAAGCTGTAACCTCCAAAGAACAAATTATTGAGAAGCTGTGGGGCTTTGATTCAGATGCTGAGCACAATAATGTAGAGGTGTATATTTCTTTTTTGAGAAAAAAACTGACCTTCTTAAATTCGACCGTACGCATTAGTACGATCAGAAACGTAGGGTATGTATTAGAGGTGACGACCTAATGTTCACGAAGCTCAGAAATCGGTTTCTTATTGTTAACTTAGTCACCATCTCGGTGATCATGCTTGTGGCCTTCATCTCCATATATGTAATTACGTACCGGGATGTCCAAAACGATATTCAGATGGATCTTCACAGAATCATGGAAAACTACAAGTCTCCCGGTGGTGACACAGGACGATTAGGCAATACCAAAGGAGGAGCCACGTTACCACGTGTGGATAATAAACGTACGGATAACGGAACACCTCCTCCAGAACGCTCAATCTCATTTATGCTGAAAATAGATACAGCGTCCAACCTTACGGGGAAAGATTCCAAATTTACTATGGACGATGAATTTTATAATACGGCTCTGCAAGAAGCACTAAGCGCCGGTAAAGATACCGGAAGGTTCACCTTGGATAGCAGCAAATGGATCTTCAACATCCAGCATACGAATGATGGGGCGATGCTTGTATTTCTGGACATCACTGCAGAGCAAAAAATCCTCACCAATCTAATCTATACCTTCTCTGTAGTTGGCTCAGTGATGCTGATTATCTTGTACTTCGCTAGCCGCTTTTTTGCTAATCGTTCAATTGCGCCGGTAAAGGAGGCTTTTGAGAAACAGAAACAATTTATTGCGGATGCTTCCCATGAGTTAAAGACGCCGTTGACTATTATTAACACCAATGCGGATGTTCTCCTGTCCAACAGTGATGACACCATTCACAATCAGTCCAAGTGGCTGCACTATATCAAGTCGGAAACAGAAAGAATGACCAGCCTGACCAATGATCTGTTGTACCTGACCGAGATGGACGATTCCAGATCGAGAATGATTTATTCGAAATTCAATCTGAGCGACGTGGTTGAAAATATCATTTTAACGATGGAAGCTGTAATCTTTGAGAAGCATATCTCCCTTGAATATGACATCGAGCCTGATCTGACAGTGCTAGGCAATAGTGAACAGATCAAACAAGTGATTATGATCCTCTTGGACAATGCTGTAAAATATTCGAACCCTAAAGGTTCAGTCACCTTATCCCTTAAAAAACAACATAATGACATGGTGTTAGCGGTCACCAATACGGGGGAGGGCATTGCGCCGGAGCACTTAGCGAGCATCTTTGACCGATTCTACCGTACAAATGCTTCCCGGGCGCGTAAACAAGGGGGATATGGCCTAGGGCTGGCGATTGCCAAATCCATTATCGAGCAGCATAAAGGAAAAATTTATGCCAAAAGTTTCGTCGGCGAGTCCACCACGTTTTACGTACATCTTTCATAACTACCAAGTAAAAAAGACTCAGACCCTGTTATCTCAAAGGTTTGAGTCTTTTTATTTACTTTACACTTCGCCCCAATAAATTTCGGTATTATAATCAAAAAACACTTGCCCACCCTGATTATTTCGTTCAAAAGTATTCCGCAGCTCGGCCATCATATTCTCATAGCTTGGATCTCCGGGGACCGGAGTGTAGGAAGACGATCGAAGCCGCCCGCTTAATCCCTCCAAATCAAATACCTGCTGATTGCTAAAATGCGCTACTTGCATCTGTCCTTTCTTGAAAAAGGAACTAAGGATCTCAGGAGTAATGTTCTTATGATTAACTTGAGTGTAGTTCGTCCCGAAGGACTGTAGCAGCTGCTCATATTCCTCCAGAAATGGGGTACCGTAAGTAAGCCGGGAATTCCATATCAGAACCACTTTTCCACCCGGTTTTAGAATCCGCTTGAATTCCAATTGCGTTGCGTCCCTATCAAACCAGTGAAACGCTTGGGCGCATACGATAACGTCCATGGACTGGTCGGATAATTCTGTATGTTCAGCAGACCCCGGCGATATAGAGAAATGGTTAACCTTTGCGAAATTCTCTTCCGCAGCTCTACGCATTTCCGGATTGGGTTCAACGGCAGTCACACGACTCCCGCGCTCCAGAAGTAATGCTGAGAATATTCCTGTTCCTGCACCAATATCAGCAATATCACAATTGGGTTGGAGCCCAATAGTATTGTACAAATAATCAATGGCTTCTCCAGGATAGCTCGGCCGATATTTTACATACGAATCCACCCGATTAGAAAATATTTCTTTGCTATTCATCCTTCGTCTCCTCCTAGGCGCTCAGGTTCATAATCACTTAATTTACCTTGGTAAACCAATCGCAGCCGATCACTTTGGCGAAAATCATCCGGAGTAACGAGTGCAGGCAGCTTATTCCATAACTTAATGCCCGACCGCTCTAGAATTTCCGCTACAAATTGCGAACAAAAATAAGAGTTACTGAATTCGACAGGCTCCTTCAGGGCAATGCCAATTACGCCGAGAATATTATAGAGATACTTTTGACGGCTTCGGATAAAGACTTGCAAGACCCGCTCCATTTTCTCCACTTCGCGGGCTGTAACTTGAAGTTCATATAGGACACATGTTGTATTAGGGTATTTGCTGAACGTACCTGTCTTAATATCCTCCTTCACAAACCCTCCATTCAGGGGGTTGCTCGGATGCTTTCTGCCAAAGCTATACAGCTCGGAAAGCTCCCGATTAAAGGAGATCGAGGCATGATTATAGGGTGCTTTTGTATAGCCTTGAATGAGCTTCGTAAAAAGCGTCCCGGTATTCGTCAGTAATATAAAGACCGATGGATCTGCTGCCATTTACAATTTTCCCCTTATCAAGTTTGAGCGTTTCCTTCATAATAACATATGAACCCATTAATGGAATCTACTCTAGGACAAGTTGGTGATCAGTTATCGACCGCTCTTTATTAACTATAATTCTTATCTTTGCGGCCTTATCGGCTATTCACTTGATGTATGTAGTTATAGGGAAGCTACAGCCAAATAAGGATTATACGGGCATTGGCTTTCGTATCAAGACGTGGTGGGGAATGCTTTTTATCTTTTGCCTAGCTACCCTATTTAATCCCGTCGTCTCTCTGCTGTCTCTCATGGTGCTCTGCTTCTTTGCACTGAAAGAGTATTTCTCTATGATGAAATCACGAAAATCGGACCGCAGGCTATTTCTGTGGGCTTACTTATCCATCCCGTTGCAGTTCTACTGGATTTATATCGAATGGTACGGAATGTTTATTGTCTTCATCCCGGTTTATGTATTCTTGCTCCTACCGCTGCCCAGAATGATTAATAAAGGCACGGTTGGTTTTATGCGTAGTGTCAGCTCCACCCAATGGGGGCTTATGCTGATGGTATTCGGACTTAGTCACTTGGCCTACTTTCAATTTGCTACACCGGAGTATGGAGCGGGGCTTGTGCTTTTTCTAGTAGTGCTAACGCAGCTCAATGATGTGGTCCACTATCTGGCATCACTCTATGTAGGAAAGCGGAAAATAGTTCCCACCGCCAATCCGTATTTGACTTGGGAGGGTTTCGCTTTTGCATTTGTCATCACGACAGGAGTTTCCTATCTAATCTATCCCTACCTGACGCCGCTCAACCCAATCTTCGGGTTATTGTCAGGCATGTTGATCAGCTTGAGCGGCTTCTTTGGCAGTTTAACGGTTTCCGTGTTAAAGCGGGATCTGCTAATCGGCGATGGCGATAAATTCGTGGCATTGAAGCAAAGCCATTTAAGCCGGATCGATAGCTTAACCTACACTTCACCGGTCTTTTTTCATGTCATTCGTTATTTTTTCGACTTCATGTAGATCATCTGATGGGGAGCTTGAATCAGCCCTTCCATGAATGATTATGCAGTATCTTCACCATTTGTTCTTGCTGGCTGGCGAACTGCTTATATCGATGTCCGTTGGCGCCCGAGGGGTGGGGAAATCCCCATAAGCAGCGTTGTTTATCAAGCTCACCTGCGGACACAAGGAGTTGAAGTATACTTTCCACTGTTTTTCCTAAGGGAATAATTAAGGCCCGGCTCAGTATGTTCAGCTCCTCACGCAAGGAAGATAATGCCTGCGCCCTGAGGAATGAATTTGAAAGTAGCTTGGGCTGGGCCCCACTATAATTTTTCTTATCCACGAACACGGGAAAACGCAATAAAGAGCTAGTGTGCAGGATCGTCTGCTGCTGAAATAGTTCTTCACAAGAGGTTAGGTTCAAGTGTTGATGCAGTTTAAGTGTATCTAACATATGAATTAACGTGTTCCGCATGGAGCCTGCGAATCTGGCCGCTTCCTTCGCTGTCCTACATACCTCTTCATCTGACAAACCAGCTTCCAGACTTATGATCGCTTCTTGTATCGCTATGCCCATTTGTGTGAACCCGGGCGTTAACCCTATAATGATCACCTTAGCAGAAGGATTAATGTACTCATTATGGGGGGCATAATACATTTCCACCTTGCCATTACGCTCCATTAGAAGCTTATCCACCTGCAGATCCTCTTTAGTTAGCACTGTACCCTTCGGGAGTGAGAGGATCGCCGATTTATACTGTTGCAGATAGGTAGAGAGGAGCATATTATCTGCCTCACATGTCTCTATTTGTTATCGAACCACTCACCAGTCGGCCTTCGTACCAGACGGCTTGGCGCTGCGCTCTTCGGGCAACTGCTTCAGCCGAACAGCTGGCATGCAGCAGCACAAAGCTAGCAGTGTCGCCAACCTTTGGCCATACCTGCTCGCCTTTTGAATCAAGGGGTGTTAATCCTCCTGTTATAAATCCGAGGGATTGAGATAATGACAATTCATCATTGCAGCCGTACAACTCCGCGTAACGCCCTGCCTTCTCCAGTTGATCTCCATTTCCAAAAGGGGACCAGTGATCAGTAAGGCTATCCGTTGCCAGCTTCACTTTTACCCCTTGGCTGTGCAGCATCGGAAGTGGCATCATCATTCTTCCAATAGGCACTGTGGATGCAATAGTCATACCCAGTGATGCCATCCGTTTAGCTACCTCTTCTGCCTCTTGCTGCTGAGCTCCTGCGAACCAGAACGCATGACTGACCGTGACCTTTCCTTGCAAGCCAGCTTCTTCCGTCAGATCAGCTAACCGCGTCAGTGTTTTCTTTCCCGCTTCTTTTCCATCATGTAAATGAATATCAATGCCGGCATTACTCATCACTGCTAATTCCACCATCGTCTGGAGTGACTTCTCGATATCTCCATCCACCGTATAAGGATCTACTCCGCCTACAAAGGTTGCTCCCTCTGCCAGAGATTGTTTTACCAGCTGTACAGAATCCGAGCGCAGCAGGCCATGTTGCGGAAACGCCACAATTTCAGATGAAATTTTACCCGCGAATGCATTTAATGCTTGTACAGTCGCTTCTAATCGTTGCAAGCCGCTGACAGGCTCAATATTGCAATGGCTGCGCACATGTGTGGCACCAAACCCCTGAATAAGCGTCAGGATGCTCTCTGCTTGTTGTCTCGCCATGGGCAGCAGCTTAGGCAATAATACCTTCTCTTCCTCAATCCGTTCGAAAACACTGGACGCAGGCTTTACCGCTCTCCAAGGTCCATCGAAATATGTTTTATCTAAATGGATATGTGCTTCTTCGAAAGAAGGCAGCATCAACAACTCTTTACAGTCATATTTCGGGAGCTGGCTCTGAAGCTCGATGTCTGCTCCAACAACTTCTGAAATCTTATCCCCGTCAATACGGAGATGACAAACCTTCGTATTCGTACCCGCTACTTGCCCATCCTCAATAACATAACCTTGTTCTAATCTTATATTGGTTAACCAGTAAGAAGCATTCAACATGCTACCCCATCCTTTTCTCAACAATTTATATAGGTACGGACCGCTTTACTCTAAATGTTACCATAGCCCTTGCCATATAAAAAATGATTGGGAAATTTCAATAGCTACAGATCAATTTGACCCCGATGTTTGACTCTGGATCTAGCTTCTCTACTATAATTAACTTCCTTGTTCAGCAGTTCATCTATCCGCAGACACTTCAGACCCTTTTTATCCATTTCTTTTAAGACTTCTTCTAATCCAGTGATCATATTCAAGGGCGCTTCTTCATCTGCCCACGGTGTATCTCCGCTGTCGTGTAGAACAATGATTGAGCCTGGTTTTATTTTTTTTATTAAGGCATCCTTTAATTGCTCTGCACTCAGTGACGCTTTCCAATCTCCGACCATAACAGACCACAATACGATTCGATAAGATTCTCTTAGCAAAAAGAAATCCCCTAGATTGAGAAGCCCCCAAGGTGGGCGGTAAAAGATAGGCCGCTCTCCTGTAATTCGCTCAACAATGTCTGCTGTGCGATCTACTTGCTTCCGTCTATTGGTCCAGGGGAACTGGATCCAGTTGGGTGTATGAGTATAATTATGAATGCCGATTTGGTGTCCTTCTCTGTGCATACGCTCGATCAGTTCCGGATATTGCTGCGCCTTTTTGCCTAATACGAAGAAGGTCGCTTTTATGCCATGCTCTTTTAATAGATCTAGAAGTTCAGGTGTATAACAAGGATCCGGACCGTCATCGAACGTAAACGCAATTTCTTTCTCTGCACCTACCTCCGAGTGAACCCCCCATCCCAATATTCGGGTAAGCGCAAAAGGAACGATCATATAAAGAACAATCACATCCACTGCTAAAATTATGAAGGCCCACATTAGGAAGCCGCCTCTGTCTTACGCGGGGCAAATCGCGCTTTCAAGGACTGCTTGCTAAGCACAAGCATCATGGGAGACAACTTCTCTGTACTGTCCTCTACACGATGTTTCCCTTCCGGATGCAGCATGCGAAGTAAAAAACGAAGGTATATCCCGAACCAGTGCCGCTGCCATTTGGACTTGATAGGACGCTGCTCAAACCCTATTCCATGAATAATCCCCCGGTGAAGCAGTGTAATCCCGGTTAGCGCGTTTACTTTGCTTAGTTCCGGATTGCTGTCTAGATCACGACTGATCTCCTTCATAGCCTCGCGAAGCATACGTGCCGTACGAATTCCGGCCCGATCTGCGCCAAGCGTACGTGTCAGCTGCACAATCTGGCGATTGTCCAAATGAAGCTCACCCACCCAATCTCCCGGAAGTATCCGTTGCCCATCTTGGCAGACCAAACTTTCTCCGTGATATTTCAACACTACCAACTTACATATCCCATATCTACGCACGGACTGACTACGAAATTTGGTGATGACAGCAAATATGTTCTCCCACATCATCCAAAGGGATTGTGAGAATAATTTTATAAATGGAACTGAGGTTACCATCATTTTTCCTTCTTCCTGTTTAAGTTTATCTTCTAGCAAAATCCTTCACTAAACGCCGCGTATACCTGCCGATCATCTTTACCAGACTGTTTCCGAGATAAGCACCTATCCATAGAGACACTGCACCTAACAACATGAAGAAAAGTGAGATGTTGAATGTTTTATTTTCAATCCCAAATAGCGATATAGAGGACACATCTAATAAATACAGGACAGGTGACAACAAGAGAATAATAGGGGTCAAGTAAAAAAGAGTGGCACAAATGAGACTGACCATGCCGATTCCAAACTGCAACATCAACCCTAAAATCGCTCTCCAGTTATGTTCATCCAGAAACTCTGCCTTAACCCTTTCCCACAAGCTGCCTTCTTCTTGAGATCGGGTTGGGAGCGTGCGAACCGAGATATCCGTATAGACTTTAGTTCGAATTCGCTCATGCTGTAAAAAAGTCTCGGTAGAACGCAAAACATAATAAAGGATCGGGATCCCCACTAAGGTGAAGGACATCGAAACTCCAAAGGTAATGCCCACCAGATAAAAACAAAAGTAAAATAGCCCTGTGGCAAAAGTAATTAATAAGAAACAAAAATTCCTCACATGTTTCCGGATTATTTGATTCATGCTTTTCTCTCCCTCTCTGCAATAAAAAATTGTTCATAACTAAGCAACTCCTATGCTAGTGCTTTTGGTGTAAAATCGACCAGTGCCATAATGTCATATGACAAAAAAAACACCCTACTGCCTACTCCCACAAGGGAAAGCAAACAATAAGGTGCTCATCAATTTCAAATACTTCGGTCAGGATTAATCCGAAATGCCAAAAGCCTTCTCGACTGCCTCCTCACGGTTTCGTACCCCGAGCTTGGCATAGATGGTGGACGCGTAATTTCTCACCGTTCCATCGGACAGATATAGTTTAGCGGCAATAGATTTATAACGCATTCCCTTCGAGAGGCATTCTAGAATCTCCAGCTCACGCGGGGTCAGTCCATATTCATTACTCTTCTCTGTCGGTGGTGCCTCTGAAGCTGGATGCATCTCATAGTGATCAATTAATACATTCGTAATATCGGGTGTAATCATCTTTACGCCCCGATGTACAAGACGTATTCCTTCGAACAGCTCCTGCGGCTCGGTAGACTTTAGCAAATAGCCATCTGCCCCGTTTTGCAGTGCTTCGACTGCCATATCTGCTTCTTGAAAAGTAGTCAGGATCAACACTCGTACCCCTGGCCACTTTTGCTTAATAAGCTTGGTCGCTTCCGCACCGTCCATGCCCGGCATATTTAAGTCCATCAGCACCACGTGAGGTTGTTCCTGCTCGCAGAAGCTTATCGCTTGTTCACCATTCTCAGCTAACCCATTGATCACAAAATCCGGCTCCTGCTCTAGAATAATTCGCAGACTATCCCGGATATAGGGTTGATCATCTACCAGCAATAAACGAATCGTTTCCTCCTGTATCTCTTCAAGCCTTGGTAAACTGCAGGTCACTAAGGTCCCTTCCCCTGGCTTAGAGTAGAAATACACTTGTCCTTGCAAGTTGGAGGCACGCTCCTTCATCGCATTCACACCAAATCCTGCTTTTAAATCTCCAGTGCCTAATCCATTATCCTGCACATCCAGCCGAATCAGCTTCTCTTCATAATGTAAGCTGATGACAATTTCACTGGCCTGACCATGACGTACAGCGTTGGTTATCGACTCCTGCAAACATCTGTATAATGTCATTTGGGCCTGCTTAGATACTGTATACGGCTCTCCGAATGTTCTTAAGCGAATCTTAACCTTGGAGAAGGTCTGGAAATCATCCACTAATTTCTGCAGGGACTGCATTAGCGTCAATGAATCCTCCGAAGCGCCCACATGGTGCAAATATCGCCGAACATCATCCAAGCCATTGCGGGTTAACTTTAACAAGGCATCTATTTTGTGCTCTCCTTCAGAAGTATTCACCTCCGAACGTAAAGTCTCTAGCCCCATAATAATTGAAGTATAAGAATGCCCCACCGTATCATGCAGATCTTTGGATAAACGATCTCGTTCTTCCAGAAGTGTCATACGTTCAACTTGCGAGATGTACTGCTCTAAAACAGCATTTTGGTCCTTAATAATTCTGCCCTGCTTGTGGTTCACCACCAGTAAATGAAAAGCAAACCCAAGCGTATACACCAAACCCATGTTAACAATCATCGATACAGCATCCATTTGTTGTGACAATCTAGATAACATAATTGGAATCAAAATAACCGTGATCGGAGCTGTCCAACGATAGGACTTCTGTGCACTATTGCTGGCGATCATAAAAGCGATAGGCAGAAAAGTTACGTACGATTCAGGAAACAAAGCAGCCAAATATAAACAAAGCCCACCCGAAAAAAGGATCTCCGCTATCAGATAATACTTGTAATGCAGCTGCAAACAAAACCAAGGCACAGAAAAAGAGACCACGCCCCAAACAAACGCGATCCAGAAAGGAATCGTAAAATCCTCCGAAAGATAACACATGGTGACCAAAAAAGAAGTAGAAAAACAAATCCGAAACAGGAGGACGAGCCAATCGTACCAGAACCACTGTTTGACCAGATTAAACAAGGCATTTCCCCCTATATACTCTGCTGACTTAATCTTTATTATAGTGTAACCCCTTAAGGGCTCACTAGTTACAAAAAGTCATGAGTTGAGATGACATTTTTACTAATGGTGTAATTAGTGTAATTAATCATTCAATGTCCCTCTGAATAAGCAGCTTTTTAAATCAAAACACAGACTGTATGATAGTACATATTATTTGTCCATAAAATTGTAGTAGACCAATTGAACCAATAGGACAGCAAATTCTATAAAATATGAACACTATCGGAGGAATAATAAACTATGTTAGCCGCACTACTTCATGGCATTGCACTGGCCTTTGGATTAATTCTTCCACTTGGCGCACAAAATGTCTTTGTATTTAACCAAGGGGCCTCGCAGCCACATTTTAAAAAAGCCATTCCCGTTATTGTTACAGCCGCTTTATGCGATACCCTGCTTATTTTATTAGCCGTATTAGGTGTTTCAGTCCTTGTGTTTGCCATCCCCGTTCTGCAGACCGCTTTATTTGCTGTAGGACTTTTATTTCTTTTGTATATGGGATGGTCTATCTGGAAAAGTACACCTACATCGTCAGCGCAAGACGCAACCCCTCTATCCTCTAAAAAACAAATCCTGTTCGCGCTGTCCGTTTCTTTATTAAATCCACATGCGATTTTGGATACTATTGGCGTCATCGGCACTAGCTCACTTAGTTACACAGGCGTAGACAAAGTTGTATTTGCTGGCGCGACTATCCTAGTGTCATGGATTTGGTTCTTTGGGCTGGCTGTAGCCGGAAAAACCGTAGGACAAATCGACTCCAGCGGCAAAATCATGCGGATTATTAATAAGATCTCCGCGATCATTATTTGGATTGTTGCTGCTTATATTGCCTTCAAGCTTTTTTAAATGGAGGAAAAAGAATGCTGTACACCAATTTGCCGTATAATTATGTCCAATTCACACCATAATGTACTAGAATTTTGACTTACGGCGCAGAATGAGGTACATTACAATTTGGACGAACAATTAACAAACCAAAATACTATAATGTTCGCATTTAGAGGTGTAAATTATGAAAGAAGTATTCGATTATGAAGATATTCAATTAATTCCTGCAAAATGTATCGTAAACAGCCGTTCGGAGTGTGATACATCAGTCACCCTCGGTGGGCATAAATTTAGATTGCCGGTGGTACCTGCCAACATGCAAACCATCATTGATGAGAAGATCGCTATCTCCTTGGCGCAAAATGGCTATTTCTACATTATGCATCGTTTTGAACCGGAGAAACGTACGTCTTTCATCAAAGACATGCACTCCCGTGAATTAATCGCATCCATTAGCGTCGGAGTTAAAGAAGAAGAGTATGATTTCGTCGAACAATTATCCAAAGAACAACTGGTTCCGGAATTCATTACAATTGATATTGCACACGGCCACTCCGAAGCAGTTATTCGGATGATCAAACATATTAAACAATACCTGCCTGCCAGTTTTGTTATTGCAGGAAATGTAGGAACACCTGAAGGCGTTAGAGAATTAGAAAACGCTGGAGCTGATGCTACTAAAGTTGGGATTGGACCAGGGAAAGTATGTATCACTAAGATCAAAACTGGATTCGGTACAGGCGGCTGGCAGTTAGCTGCACTACGCTTGTGTGCCAAAGCTGCAAGCAAACCAATTATTGCCGATGGAGGCATTCGCACACACGGTGATATTGCTAAATCCGTACGATTCGGCGCTTCTATGGTCATGATTGGTTCACTATTTGCCGGTCATGAGGAATCTCCGGGTGAAACCATTGAAATCGCTGGGAAGCTCTATAAAGAATACTTTGGCTCCGCTTCAGAATACCAAAAAGGTGAAAAGAAGAACGTTGAAGGTAAAAAAATTGCGGTTGAGCATAAAGGGGCTTTAGCAGAAACCCTAAGAGAAATGGAGCAGGATCTTCAATCCTCCATCTCTTATGCAGGTGGCAATAAGTTAGAGGCTATCCGTAATGTGGATTACGTTATCGTTAAGAACTCCATTTTTAATGGAGATAAAGTCTATTAATTGAACAAACAGGTGAGCAGGATGACTTAGGTCAATCTTGCTCATCTTTTTTTATGAGAACGAGTTCTGCCGGTCTACTTTGGGGTAATGGTAAGAATAAACTCCTACTAGATCACAATAGAGAGGATTATCCTTATGCGGCAAGCTATGATTATTATTAACCCCTCCTCCGGCAAAGAAGAAGCCAGCCAATATGTCAGATATGCAACAAGAGTTCTAAGTGATCAAGACTACTCCGTTACGATCAAGGAGACGGCAAAAGAACTAGACGCCACTCGTTATTCCATCGCTGCTTGTGAGGAAGGTTATGATCTGGTGATCTCCATCGGCGGGGATGGCACGCTTCACGAGACCATTAATGGTCTTATCGATCAGGAACACCACCCAAAGTTAGGTGTGGTTCCTTTAGGAACGGCTAATGATTTCGCCCGTGCATTACAAATTCCACATGAATCCCGAAATAGCCATTCAAGCCCTTGCCTCCTCAAATTTAAAAACAGTAGATATCGGTCGCTTAAATGATCGCCTATTCGGCAACGTGGTTGCTGTAGGTTCAATTGCCGGAGCATTATCCTCTGTATCCTCCGAAGATAAAACCAAACTAGGGTCATTGGCATACTTGAAAGAAGGTCTTAAACAACTTACAAGCCCTACAGCCCACCCCCTTGTCATTCACCATGATGGACAAACGTGGCAAGGAGACTCCTTACTCTTTCTCGCCGTATTAACCAACTCAGTCGGCGGGTTCGAGAATCTAATACCGGATGCTGCGGTTGACGACGGTCTGCTTCATTGTTTTATTATTTTGGACCTCAGTATATTCAATACCATTACAGCCAGTATATCTTTACTGCTGGGTACCCTCAAGGATCATAAAGATGTTGTCTATTTCACAGCCCACAATGTAAGTGTAAGCTCTCCAGAAACCGTAAGAACCAATGTAGATGGCGAAGAAGGTCCAACTTTGCCTATTACGCTGAGTGTTCTCCCTCGTCATATCCAAGTCATTGTGCCAGAAGTGGACTAACAAACAAAAAGCAGTCCGGAACTCAAAAAGTTCCAGACTGCCCTTAATTTATGGATGCCCCGATCCATATCTTTCTACTAATCCAATGACTAAGAAGTTATTTCTATTCCACTACAATAAATTTTTTGCCTAATAACCACATTCCGCCGCTAATTCCTAAGAAATAAATAGGCATCGTCAGTAATGAACCATTATGAAGAGCGCTCATTCCCCACGTCGCCAAGCTAACAAGCAAATAATAGCCCAAGCTGAATATCGCACCTGCTGTTCCTACAACATCCTGAAATTGAACAAGAGCAAGACTTAGACAATTAGGTAAAGCAATCCCTGCACCCATTAATAGGACAAACAGCGTTATTAGAATACATACGATCACTATCATATCCGGCAGCGAGTCAAGACTGCTTGCGATTGTTAATAGCAAGGCTCCGCTCGCCATTACTAGACAGCCGATATGGATTATTTTTTCTGGGGCATAGAGGGTTAATAATCTTTTGGAGATCATTGCGCCTACAATCGACGCCAAAGCCACAATAATGCCGAGAAAACCATAGACTCCTGGTGAAATCTGAAAGTGTTCAATAAATATAAAAGGAGCTTCAGCATAATAGCTGAACAAGATTCCGTTAATGCCTCCAATTAGTAATCCAAACACCAATACACGTGGCAATGCGAGCATTTTTTTGACTATAGGCAGAATAGCCACCTTTTTTCTCATGGAAACATCAGTGGTTTCTGGCAGCTTCCAAAAAGCATACATAAATAACAACACACTCATCATTACTAATGTAAAGAAAACCGCTCGAAAACCAAAAGCTTGATCCACCCATCCGCCAATTAACGGACCTACTGCGGGAGTAAAAGCAATGACCGCCGAGATTTGGGCAAACATAACATGCCGTTTATTCCCGGAGACACTCTCACGAAGAATGGTTTGGGTAATAATCGAACCTGTTGCTGCTCCAAACGCTTGTATAAACCGGCTGACTAACAGCAGATGAATGGATTCTGAGTAAAAACACATCAAGCTTCCCATACCGTATACAAGAAGTCCAGCCAGCATGGAAGATCTCCGCCCGATGAAGTCAGACAACCAACCCCAGCTAAAAACTCCTAAAGCAAATCCAATAAAATATATACTTAACGTTAACTGTACAGAACTATTGGTGGCCCCAAGTGCTACTGCGATATCCGGTAACGATGGAGTGTAAATCGTCTCACTAATTTGCGGAAAAGCCACAAGAACAATCATTAAAAGTAACGATGGTGCTGCATATTTTTTCATCTTATTTTCGCCCTCCTACAAGCTTATATCCTCGAACAACTACAAGAATATGAGCCTAGCTAGGGAAATGGGGGCATCATTATGGCAAGACGACTATAGATCATCATGTTAGAAAATCACCTTTCATTGTTATGCTTTCATTTTTTTATAGGAGGGCTTACCCGAAAGATATCGGGCAAAGATTTGAGTTTCAATTAATCAACCAAAACATCATTATACACAGTAATAGAAAAGCTCTCAAACGAATCGCTTCGCCTGAGAGCTTATTTAGGTTAGGAATTTTGTTCTGATAATCCATGTATAGTTACGCCAACAGCGCTGGATTTCTTTTTGTCCTGAGAAGCATGTAGCTTTACCATCACAAATCTTGCAAACGGCTGTATCAATATACTTTCAGCGAACAGTGCAATTAGGAAATTTCTTGGCCAATTGGCTAAGAAGTGATTAAACGTTTGAGAACTCAACCCGTTTCCGATAATGTCTCCAATAAACGTCATACAAAATGACATTCCTAGTACGGTGAATAGGATACGGAATAGGATTTTGGCGTTGAAGCTATCTGTAGGTTGTGTGAATATAGCTGTCAGCTTTTCGGCAATACGGCCAATAACAACAGGCTCAATAATCATGACAATTACCCAAATGATCGGAAACACCTTAAGAATCGTTAAGGCAACCTCACCATTAAATTCTCCAACCCCTAAAATGATATTTATTGAAGACATAAACAGTACCGTCAGTGTAGAAATGATTGCACCATATAATGCCCCCTCCTTAGCGTTTCTTGGTAATCTTGCTTCTTGATTCATGATGTTCTTCCTTTCAATATTGTCGGTAATAGTTTGGCGATAGTTTTTAAGGGAGTTGTAGATTTTTGCGTTAGGCACAACATCATCGCCCCTTCGATCGAAGCCGTCATCCACAATGCCATCTCGAAGGCTGATTCCTGCGAATAACCTTCAGTTACAAGCTTATCGCAGTAAATTCGTTCCATGTTCTCATAGAGCAAGCTACATGCCTGGCGAACAGGTTCACTCACCGTAGCCATTTCACTGACAATACTGCTAAAGGTATATCCGGTAATCGTGCCCTCGGTTTCTAAGTTGTGAATCAACTTGTCGATCATGGATTGTATAGCTTCTAACGTCGATGGATGCTTTTTAAAAATATCCTCAATATCTATCGTAATTGCTTCATTTAAGCCCTTTAAACAAGCAATTAATAGTTCTTCTTTTCCATTTGGAAAATGATGATAAAGCGCTCCTTTGGTCACATTACAGGCTTTTAAAATTTCATTCACGCCTACATTTTTATATCCTTTTTGCTGAAAAAGAAGTGTAGCTGTATCAATCATTAGCGATTTTGTATCCACAATAACGTACTCCCCCTAACATACCAACCGGTCTGTTTGTTATTATAACAATATAAAGTTGATTAATGTAAGTCTTTTTTGCTTTTTTTCAAAAAATATTTCATTATTTTCATTTATAACTGAAAACAGGATATGATCTAGTAAGTCTAGAAGTTAATGTGGAGTTCAAAACATAATTGTCGTTATGAATAAAAAAGAATAGGGTGTATATATGAAAAAAAACGCCTTAGTAATTATGCTGATAAGCTTGATTACTTTAATCTTTATCGCAGCTTGTAATGGTAATCAGAAAAAAGATGACTTTTTGACGCCATACCTTACTCAAGAAAATAAATCTTTTTCAATCCTAATTTTATCGGAGAACGATCGTTTTTTTGAGCAAACTAAAGAGCTTGAGGATATTTACAAGGAAAATATGACTTCTATCAGCAAAGCAGGTGTTATCAAAAAAGATTCGAAAGAGGGGGACCGCTTAAAAGAGGATTTGAAGACCAACACTTACCCTTCATATATCCTATTGGACAATAAAAAAGTGCTGCTTGTAAGCGAAAATATTGAGCAGTTTAAAATAGAGTCAAAACAAATCATAGAAGAAATTCTCAACAAATAATGCATAGACATTTAAGTGCCTACAACAAAAAGGGCTCAGTTTCCTGAGCCCGCAAATACTTACCCTACTATGTTTTTATCTCTGAAGAATTGTCCCAACATTCCACGTTCTCCAGACCCACTATGCTATCTTTATAAAAGACAGGGTCCTTCCCTGCGCGCTTCTGGCGCTTATAATCCTGCAGGGCGGCAAAGGCAACCTTAGATAATAGAAGAATAGCGATCAAATTCACGATGACCATGAAGCCCATAAATAAATCAGCCAAATCCCATACCAATTGGACCTTAGCCACGGAGCCAAAAATAATCATCGCCAAGACGCTGTATCTATAGATCAGTAATACTTTTTTATTGGAGTTCAAAAATTCTATATTGGTCTCACCATAATAATAATTTCCGATTAACGTACTGAAAGCAAACAACAAAATCATGATCGCTAGGGATCCAGAAGCCCACGAACCAATATGTTCGCTTAATGCCGCTTGTGTCAGCTTAATTCCATCCAGCCCTGGCTGTTTATACGCATCCGATAACAAGATAATAAAAGCAGTACTAGAACAAATAAGTAACGTGTCTGTAAGTACACCCAGCGCTTGCATCAGCCCTTGTTTCACCGGATGACTAGTTGTTGCAGTTGCCGCAGCATTAGGAGCACTACCCATCCCCGCTTCATTGGAGAATAGTCCTCTTTTCACCCCTTGCAAAATAACTGCCCCAAAAGATCCCCCTGCGATTTGCTCAAATCCAAAAGCACTTTTCACAATAAGCGCCAGAATCGCCGGTATTTCCGTAATATTAATTAACATAATAATAACAGCAGCCCCAATATAGATCCCTGCCATTACCACTACAATATATTCGGACATTCTAGCAATACGTTTAACCCCACCAAAGATAACAGCAGCAAATGCAGCAGCGACTACAAGTCCAAGAATCACCCGATTAGTGCCAAATGAATTCTCAAAGGCCACTGTAATCGTATTGGATTGAACTGCATTAAATACAAGACCAAAGGATAACGTGATCAGAACCGCAAATACCGCGCCCATCCAACGTTTTTTCAGGCCTTGCTCCATATAATAGGCGGGCCCCCCACGAAATCCAGTCTTGTCCTTCACTTTATACACCTGTGCCAGAGTACTTTCAATAAATCCGGACGCTGATCCAATAATAGCTATGACCCACATCCAAAAAACAGCCCCTGGTCCACCTATTGCGATAGCAATTGCGATCCCTGTAATATTCCCTGTCCCAACCCTTGCTGCCATACTGATACAGAAAGCCTGAAATGACGAAATGGAATCTTTTGACCTTTCATTGGACTCTTTAAGGACCCTAAACATTTCTTTAAACATGCTAAACTGAACAAACTTCGATCGAATGGTGAAATAAATTCCACAAACAATAAGCAGAACCACCAAAATCTTCGACCAAAGAAAGTCATTTGTTGCGCTAATCATACTGTCTAACATTTGTTGCATGTAAATCCGCCTCTCCATTGTGTCGATACCCAGTTGCTGAACCTTAAGTTACATAGTATTTTCAAATATAACAGCCCTTATTTCAAAAGCCAACAAAAAAAATTAGCCAGCAACAATAAAATGGTTCTGGCTAGTCAAATATATATTTGGCATTTAACATTTAGAATTGGAGACACAACTGTTCAGCCGTATTTCATTAATCCATCGGATGAAGCCTTGAACCACTTTACGGATTTTTAGTACCGAGTTAAAGAAGACTCTAATATTTGGGTCGTTCACCGGTTAGTCGTGAACCGACACTGTACCCTATAAAAATGGCAACCAATTCTTCTTCCGAAGATTTAGTTGCCATTGTATTAATTGATGATTAAAACAATAAGAAGATGCCAGTTCCCTAAGGACAACACGAGATAAAAGTTGAACTCACATATGAACTGCAAGTGGAACACTTGCCATCACAATAAGATCCACCAAAAGTAACACAGGTTACTGTTGCTGCAATCTCTGAGCATCTGTACGTTTGTCTATACTTTGAACGTCTTCCACTACACGGTGTATCATAACAATCTTCATATTCTCCGCATATCGGTCCCATCTTCTCACCTCCTTTCAAGATTATTATTTCACATTTAAATCAAATGGCTCTTTTTGAGCAGTGAACATAGCAGCATACACTCCTCTTGATTCCAACAGACTAGCATGATCTCCAAATTCTACAACTGCCCCTTTATCAAGAACAATTATTTTATCCGCTTTCTTACAATTGGCTAAACGATGAGTAATAATAATTGCTGTCTTCCCAGAGCACATCTCAAAAAAAAGATCGAACAGCTTTCTTTCAGATAAAGGGTCCATTGCAGATGTAGGTTCATCCAATAAGAATATATCCGCCTCTTTGATAAGTGATCTTGTCAGAGCCACTTTCTGCCACTGCCCTCCAGAAAGCTCGGTTCCATTTCCGTATACTCTTCCTAATAATGAATCTTTACCTGCAGATAATTGTTTAGAAATTATGTTGTAATCTTCGAATGTATTTTGCCTCTCCAATTTATTCAAATCATTCAACGAATTACTTCGATGAAACAACACATTTTCTACCAAAGTAAATTCATACTTAACATAATTTTGAAATAAAACAGTTAATTTACTCCACACCTTATTTGCATTTTTCTTAGTCACTTTTTTGTGGTCATAGAAAACAGAACCCGAAGTCGGCTCATAATAACCTATAAGACATTTCGCTAAAGTGCTTTTTCCTGATCCGTTTTCTCCTACGATTGCTACCGTTTCTCCAGCTTTTATACTGAATGATATATCTTTTAATACTGAATTAGCCTGTCCGGGATATTGAAAAGATAAATTCTTAACGGTAATTTCATCTTGCAAGTTTATTTCGTATTGATCAGAAGCTTCCTCTATATAATCTTTTTCCTTTGAGCAGAAAACAAAATCATAAAACTCTTCAACTACAAACGAGTTCCCATAGATAGACCCGGCGTCATTTACTAATGAAATGATTCCTGCCATGCTAGACGTAAACAAAGAGGAGTACGCAATATATTCACCGATTGTCATCCCATCATGAGTTCCAAAATAAATTAATCCAAAAAAATAAAATGTATTAAATAAATGGGTAAGGTTAGAAAATAGTCTTTTCTTTGATGTAACACTTTTAGTTAACTTATACTGGTCATTTGATGTTTTCCAATACAGCGATTTCCATTTATCCAGAAGAAACTGACCATGATTGTATATCTTCAATTCCTGTTGAGCTTCTCTATCCTTGAATAAATTAATTAGATACCCCGCTCTTCTCACGTCTAATGACTGTGCAAATCCTTGAAGATACTGATCTTTTGAGGCCTTAAGATAAATAAAGAGACTAGGAATAATCAAGATAACAAGAACAATTCCTAGGCTCCAATTAATTCTCACTAACAAAATTAAATAAGAGATTAAAATAAATACGTTTTTCAATAATCCCAATAATGAAACAAATGTACTTATACATTTTGATCCTAAACCACTGATTCTCTCAAGCAGGTTATAATTGTTAGTATCCTCAAAATAAATTACAGGTGTGTCCATTAACTTATGAGCCTTCATATCTTCTAAGTAGTAATCGGCATTTTGGTTAAGACGTTTAATGAGTAGCATTTTCCAATCAATAATAAAACTAGAAATAACCAATAATGAAATATTTAAACTAAAAAAGAAAATTAAGTTCTCAGTTAATTTTCCAAATTGGAACACATTGCTTATAGAATCAGTTAGTTTACTGATAATATAAATCTGTGCTGCCGGAATACAGCTTTCAATGAAAAAAAGAATACTAAGAATTAGAACTTTCTTTTTCTGATTTAAAGTGGCCTTATGAAAAAGGACGCAATGCTTATGAACATTTTGATATACATTATTCATTCCTATCCAGACCAATATAAAGTGGATATTCTGCAATGACTTGTCCATGTATGCACATTTTATATATGTAATTCCCCTCTTGGACTATAGGGTAATTCACTTGAATACTAGTATCTCCACCTGGAAACATGTATTGGGGTCTATAATTTTTTATGGGAAAGAGAGAAGAATTCATATCAATTTTCCCATCAGGTGCATAGACATCTAAATATCCCTCTTCTTCATACTCAGGAAACGGCAGCTGCAATTTAATTAAAACAAACGTTTTGATAGAGCAAGGTAGATATGAAACGTTAACTCTATTCAAAATATGTTCCATTGTATGAGAGCCAGTATCGTGACTATAAAAGCCAGAGGATGCTACAAATAGACTTGCCTTCACTGAATCCATATATTCCTCCACACCCTTTAGATAGTACTTTAATCAAAGTCATGTAAAAATCTTAATAATTCATCTATATTTTCCGTATACTGTTCTCTGATAACCTCACCTGCAGAGTTTACTTGCACACATGTAGGAGTATTAACAATGCCTAATTGAATATAAGGACTTGTATAAGATATTACTGGAAAATCAAAGCCCAACTCATTTATTAAAGTCTCATTATCTGCTTCTTCTCCATCGGTTACCAATATAAACTCACCGTTTAATTCAACTTGTGATAATTTGGGTATAACATCGACACAATGCAGGCAGCTGAAGGAAACCATACAATAAATTGTTTCCTTTGCTGGCAGAGGGATTTCTTCAAATATCTTTTCAAATCGTTTTTCCGCAGTTACTACTTCATCTTCTAAAAGAGTAGCTCTTTTCAAAACGTCTTTTAAAATCATCTCAAACCTCCTTATAAAAAAATTAATAATTTAAGAGGATCTTTCTGAGGGGCTGAGTCAAGATATCTAACATAAAATCCGCCCCACAGTTTTCAGCTTTTAAGATTTGCCCGAACTTATTAAGTGTAAATGCCTTTGGATAATTAAATATTAGTAATTCTTCTTTCATCCTCTGTTTACTAAGAGAGAATACACGAGCTCTATTTTGAAAATAAGAATTTAATTCCTTTACTGTATTTGCATCGACATTCATAAAAATCACTACATTAAGATTAGAGTGTTGGTTGATGTAGTCATCAATAACCTCCATAGCAACCTCGCAAGCTTTACATTCCATACTAAGAAAAACGGCAAGAATATGTTCATTGCGGATTAAATCAAGCAGTTTCCAGTCACTATTGTCAATATCAAAGTTCGATAAATAGTCTCCTACCTCAGGACTAAAGTTTCTAGGAGGCTTGAAAAGTGAATCTATCATTGATGTTTGCGTATTCATTAAATTTTCCTCCTAATTACGAGTAAATATTTTGTTCTTCAAGAGATTTATCTGCCAGAAAGGAGAATACTTTTTTTGTTTTTATTAAAATAACTGTTTGTTCTAGCGCTTCAATTAGGCGGTCGATATCTTCATCAGTAATTGACTCATGAAAGCTGAGTCTAATACTGCTGGAAGCTATAGCCTGATCATTGCAAATTGCCATTAGCACCCGACTTTCTTTACTCCCCTTAGAAGAACAAGCAGACTGTGACGATGCAATAATCCCCTTTTTGGCCAATATAGATAAAAAAATAGCTGAACTTGTAGCTGTATATGAAAAATTCAAAATATGGGGTGAACCTAAACCAGGACTTGGGCTATTGATGTGCAAACCGTCTATATTATGTAAAACTGAATAAACCCGTTTATATATCATTGTTAAAGAATTTAATCTCTCTTCTTGTTGGTTAACAGCTATCTTAATGGCTTCTTGCATACTCAGGACACCAGTAATGTTGGTTGTTCCTGGTCTAATACCAAATTCTTGATTTCCTCCAAACATAATAGGAGAGATATTGACATGTCCTTTCTTCATTAAAAGCCCCATCCCTTTTGGGCCTCCAATTTTATGTGCTGATATGGTATAAAGGTCTACGTATTCTAAAGAAATAGCTATTTTTCCAAATCCCTGTACTCCATCAACATGAAAATAAATGTGAGGATAATTTTTCAACAAATTCCCTATGTCTTCGATAGGTTGTATAGCACCTGTTTCATTATTTACTTGCATAATACTTACTAAAGCAGTGTTTTCTTTAATTGCTTCTTTCAAAGATTCAATATTCACCATTCCATTACAATCAACAGGTAAATAAGTTACGTCTACTCCCTGGTCATTTAAAAATTCTATACAACGTATAACAGAAGGATGTTCAATTTTAGTAGTGATGACATGGAGTCGTCTATTATTATTTTGTAATGCCCTTATAACACCAAATATAGCTAAGTTATTACTCTCAGTAGCTCCAGAAGTAAATATTAATTCAGAGGAATTCACACCTAATAAATTTGAAATAGAAATTCGTGCTTCATTAATTAGCTGCTCAATCTCTAAACCCATCATATGTGTCGAGGAAGGGTTTGCATAATATTCTAATGATGAACTCATTAAAACTTGTGAAACCATAGGATCAATTGGTGTAGAAGCACAATAATCAAAATACAGTGGAGTTAAGTTTATTTCTTCTGAGCCATTCTTTAAAATACCACTATTCAAACTAAATTCCTCCAATCCTATTATTTAAAATTAATTGTAATAATTTACTTTAATTCATATATATAAATATACATGCCATTTTTTGGTGAGTCAATCCAGGAATTACATCTATTTTTCACTTGCTTGGTTTTCAAATAACATGACTAAATTAAAATCATTATTCCATTCAGTAGCTTGAGGTTTTCACAAAAATTGGCCAGATCTCATAGTTACCGTACTGTGGACGTCCAATAACCGCTCAATGCTCCTCAATCTAGTACTTTATTTTTTCTATACACTGACTTCTGAATTTAAGCGAAACTAAATAACCAGTCACCGATTGATTTCCGGTGACTGGTTATTTTAAACTTATATAGTATTTTGATACCTCTCTAACAAAATGAGTAAGTCCTATGCAGTATGAATCAAATTTATGAATTTAGCATTTTTAGAGCTATATATTCGGCATTTAACATTGATGTTTTTTTTAAGAAGGACCTTTATGACGAGTCCAAATAATCATACAGCAGATATCTTTGAGGTATTAATTAGCCACAGCTTTAAAATATTGGTACACCTGATTTAACTTCTTATCATGTTTCCCTTTTGGACTCTCCATATTCCCAAATTCGAAAAACTTCACTTTCTTGATGCCACAATATTGAAATAGTGCTTTTCTCATCAGCACTTTATGGGAATTATTCAGCCAATATAAAGGATAAAGGGTCGGCCCCTTCATGCTGGAAATGCAAACCACAGACTTTCCTTTCAGCAGCCCTTCGGGGATGAGACCACCCTTTTCTCTGTAAGCGAAATTAGAAGCAAACATTTGGTCAATATAACCGAGCAACATCGCGGGAGGACGTCCCCACCAGATTGGATACACAAACACAATTTTATCGGCCTGACGAATCTGCTCCCGATACTTCTCGAGCTTGGGATCGATATGCATGTCTCTTCTACGTTTATTTTCATTAAATACCAGCACAGGATCAAATTGCTCTTCGTAAAGATCAAGGACCTCTATCTTCGTGATCTTTTGATTCTCATTACTTCCCTGAATGACTTTATTGAAAAAAGCATAACTTAAACTTTTATGATTCGGATGTGTATAGATGACTAAAACGTTCATTGCTCCACCTCTTTAATTATCATTTGATAACAAAATGGTATCACAACCGTTATTTAGTTGTCAAATGATAATTGTATTATGATAATTATTTTGTTAAGGTTTACAATAAGAGGTGATCCTTATGGACAAACAAGCGTTTTTTCAGAAAATTGTTACCTTTACGACAGCAGTCCATGAAGTAACATTTGACTTTACCAAAGATGTTAGACCGGAAGGCATTACTCCCGTTCAATATAGTATTCTGGAATATATTGCGGTTAGCCAGCCTGTTACCCTCAGCCAAATCAGCGATTGTAAGAATATCTCTATGCCGAATACCAGCCGTGAGCTGAAGAAATTAACAGAAAAAAACCTGTGTGAGAAGCTTGATGTCGCCGAGGACAGGCGTAAGCAAATGATCCGGTTGTCTGATGCTGGACAAGCGATGATGAACGAGGCTTTTGAACGGATCGGTGAACGTTTTCTAAACCGGATTAAAGAGGTTCCCCCAGAGGAATTAGCCGAGATTAACCATGCCCTCGATATCCTGCAATCTAAGGTGTTTAATACCCAGCAATGATCCGAGAAAAAGACAATAGAGCAGCGGTTCCCCATTAATGGGAGCACCGCTGCTCTGTGTTTTGGGTCGTTGGTTAGCTGACTCAAGAACGATTATTGGCTAGTTAAAGCCTGACGACTTCGAATCAGCCTCACCTTCAGCTAAATCGCCGAATCGTATTCGTCCACTGAGGCTTTCGGACCCAGATGACGTTATAGGCATGTTTTTAGCCTTTTGTGCGTAGTTTCGGACTCCAGCGACGCTATTCCTATGAATCGGGTTCATATTGGGTGTTTTTTATGCCAATAGCTGCTATACGGTCCGTTGGCATTCCAAATATGCGAAAAAGCTGCATTTAAGGTCAGCTGAGTCCGAAAGACGCTTCCCTAATAATCCCCTAATAGAAATAGGCACTCCTCTTAAGGAATGCCTTGATTGGATTATAAGTATTCTTAGCCAGCGAAACGGACTATTTCACCAGTCCGCTGATAAAGGTCTCAAAATTGTCAGCCAAACGTGTGATTTTGTATTTGTTATCCCGATCTACATGAATAACCTCAGGTTCGCCATCATTTCCGAATTCACGGTAATCCAGCATCACCACTTCATTCTCAGAAGGACAATCACAAATCACCACACCAACTTCAGGATAACGTCCATTTTCAATCACAGTCCGGCTGCCTGAAGCCCCACACAGCGACTTATTCTTATCTCGTCCAATTCCGAGGATACCAGAAATCGTAATAAATTCTCCTGTTCCCGGAATCGGATAACGATTGTTATGAGGAATTCCCCCATTATGTAACTTCATCATATCCACATAGGAAGCAGGCAGCTTGAAGACCAGCTCTTCTTGTACAGAAGTAATCAATGCATCTGAAGGCGGGTCAGAAATATATTCTGAGAACGCATACTCGCTGTCATCCCAGAAATTAGTGGCATCCAACGCTATTACAGGCTTCTTAGCAGGTTTGTTTACAGGCTTTTTCGCAGCTTTTTTAGCCAATTTACGTTTGATCCAGCCCAGAAACTCCAATGTGTCTTCATCATCAGGTTCCAGCTGATCGGCAATCGTAAACGCTTTTAAAGCTTCGTCATATCTTTTCAGATAATAATAAGAAACCCCGATACGGTAATGCCAGAGCGGGTCACCTTCACCCTCATCTTCAATGCTCAAATACTGCTCTAAAGCCTCTTCATATTGCCCGAGATTATTAAGCGCCCTGCCCAAATGACTAGTTAGAACATAATCTCTTTCCTCTTCAGGAATTTCCGTGATTGCATCCACGATTTCTTGAAATTCATCTTCCTCATGCCATTCATCCAATTTTGCCAATAACTCATCACTCATCATTAATACCTCCTATTAACGATCACTCAAAATACCTATTAGAAATTATACCATTTCTAACCTATGCCCAGCCAATAACGCATGTCCTAGCCCTATCAATCAAAAAGCAACTTCCCTTTTTGCTGTGAAAAACAGACCGCAGCGTTTATCTGCGGCCTGTTTTTCGTATACAGAAAACCATTTTAATTATGGTAACTATAATTGCTGCTTTCTATCCTGCCTTTACGACTGCATCCCGTTTTCGATCCTCTGCAGGAACTCTTCAGCGGCACTATAGCCAAGCTGCTTAAGGTACCAATTGTTCGCAGCCGCTTCGATCAGGCCAGCCACGTCACGGCCAGGCTGAAGCTGAATTTCAATATGCGGAATTTGCACGCCAAGATAGTCTGTGAACTGGGGTTCGATTTCGAGCTCATTATTCAAGGAATTCTCCCGCCATGGTGACAACTCGATGTCGAGTACAATTCGTGTCTCTTCCTGAAAAGCTCTACGCCCGTACTGCCGTACAACATTGATCAGACCAATACTGCGCAGCGCTAGGAATTCACGGGTCGTTTCATTATGCGTGCCGAGAAGCGTCGCCGGTCCCAGCTTCTTAAGCACAACTACATCATCGGCTACAAACCGATGGCCTCTTCTAATGAGCGTGTGAGCGGTTTCGCTTTTTCCGATCCCGGACTTGCCTCTCAATAGGACACCTATGCCAGACACGTTCACACACACTCCATGAATTGAAAGTTCTGGCGCCAGCGCCTTCACCAGATAAGTATCAATCTTTGCGATGAACTCTGACGTCGTCTCTTCCGTCCGAAGTAGTGGTATACCTTCTTGGTCGCAGAATAAAGTCAAATAGGGAATCTCCTGCTGACCCGTCGTCACAATAAAACATGGGGGATGATACTTAACGATATTGCCAATATGTAACTTGCGTTGCTCAACGCTTAGCTTTAGCAGATAATTGATTTCTTTACGGCCCAATACTTGTACTCGCTTCATGGGGAAAAAGTCGAAGTAACCCACGAACTCCAGGCCAGGTCTATGTGTCTTAGAGCGAGTGATCTCGCGGTCCATGCAGCTAGCACCCGCAAGCACTTCCAGCTTAAACGTTTCCGTAAGGCTTTGAACGGTAATCGATTTCAATGTTGTTCTCCTCCTGTGGCTACGTATTTTGAATACGTAATACGGTTACCGGGATATATTCAACGACGAATAGAATGATTCCTGCAAAAGAAATAGACAGATCATGAGATATTAACAACTATGTTCCTTCAAGAAAATTAATCAGGTATATCTCCGGTTGCGTGAGAAAATCTGCAAAACTACATAAATCCGCGTACGTCTGATGTTCCACGTCGTAACAGCCTATCAGGCCTTTTTTCTTCGGATTCCACATAAGCAGCAGATCAGAGTAATTATCTATATCGGCTGACAGACGGAGCAGCTTTTGCCGGCCGATTTTTATTTCAATGGTATCAGTTAATGTGAAAAAGTCGATATATCTAATTTCATATTCATTTTGTGTTAGCTCAAGACGCAGTTTTGTTCCAGTAAGAAAGCTAACCAATTCATCAGACAATTTATATTTTCTCAGCTCAAACTTCTTATTCTCGATATCATGAAATTCAGCCGGCTCTAACGATTTCAAAAAGTCAGCCAAAGCTGTATTCTTATTGCTCACAGCAATGGTGTAAGGGCGATCGCCATCTTTTTCCGCCAAGGTAACGTCTGCGCCACGTTCAATCAAATATTGTACCATCGCTTGATTACCCATTCTTGTGGCAACCGTTAACGGAGTGGCTTGATAAGGATAGACCATATCGGAATTGTTGTAATTAATGTCCACCCCATGATCCAATAAATAAGCAACGGTCTTAAGGTCGTGATCTGACACCGCTTTGCGTAATACAGCCCCACCATGCTGCTTAATATCTAATCCTAGCTCATGTATGAGCGGGATATTGTTTTTGTTGCCATAGTAGGCCTGCGAATATGCACCTGACTTGACCTGATTAAGCTTGTCCAGTTTGGCCCCTTGTGCTGCAATATAGCGGACGATATCTTCTTTGCAATAGCGAACCGCGAGCAAAAAAGCCGGATTATTCTTCACATTCAGATTTACCCCGTGCTGTACCAGCAGCTTTATGACATCCATTCTCTCTGATATAAGCGCCAAATCTAACGGGGTTAACGTGGTATATTTGCTAAGGACGATGCCCTCTTCAATATCCCAGCCTGCTCTAATGGCAGCCTCTAATTCCGGAATATTTCCTTTGTAAATATGCATGGCCATTTGCGGCAGTTCCTCGAACTTCCCTATATCCTTCAGACGGATCATCTATTATCCACTCCTACTTCAAGTATTATGAAGAGTATAGAGAACCGTATAGTAAAAAACAATCCAAACTAAGGATGTTGTTCCAACAAGGAGGATTTATAATGTTCAGATCGGCAAGATTATTACTTCTATTTTTTATAATAAAAAGAAGCTCCGTAAATTCACGAAGCTCCTGTTTACGCAAATAATACTCTTTTACGTTCAATTCCCAATTACAAACACAGAAAGACGGTCTCAATTCCCTACAATATAGGACGAAAACCGCCTCCCGCGATCTCTGCAACATAAATTAGAAAAATGCTACTGCCTTTCCTGATCCACCAATTGCTGCTGTGCGAGACGAATCATTTCGCGGACCATCGATCCACCAATTTTACCGCCGATCTGGCCCACCGATTCTGTGCTCAAATGACCATTTTGACCGCGCTCCAAAGGGACACCCAGTTCTTTTGCAACTTCGTATTTCACATCATCAGGCCGCTCTGGATCTACATCATACCCCTCGCGCCGCATCACTTCCGCTTTAAAAATTTGCATTCCGCGGCTGGCTCCCGGCACTGCATATTTCCTGTTCCTTCTAGACATCCTTATCCCCTCCCAAACCTGTTTTAAATAACATGCCCGGAAAGCGGAACCTCCACCCTTATTGACTTGCCCCGATTATTTCCAAGCAGGGCGCCGTTGCAACGCGGCATTCGTAGCACGCAAGGTTAAAGCCCAAAATAAAATAGCCACAGCACTAACAGAAGCCCCGAGCCAACATACCCCGTTCCAGCCATAGTGAGAATATATTTGAGTGGAAGCAATCGATCCGGTAGCACTTCCAATGGAGTAAAAAACCATATACCCTGCGGTGAGCCGACTACGTGCCTCCATGCGCAAGGTAAGTATTATACTTTGATTGGTGACATGCACCGCCTGCACTGCCAAATCAAGCAGAACAATACCAATGACCAATGCCAACAGCGACTGCTCCGTAAAACTGATAAACCACCATGAAATCAACAATAGAAGTAAAGCTATGCCTGTCGTTCTCTGTCCATGACCCTGATCCGCTAGCTTTCCCGCCCGTGCAGCAGCTAATGCTCCCACAATTCCCGCCAGACCCAATGCCCCAATTGCAGTATGTGAAAGTGATAACGGCGGAGCACTAAGAGGCAAGACCACAGAAGTCCACAGAATACTGAAAGCAGTAAAAATCAGCAAAGCCAGAATAGCGCGGATACGCAATACTCTCTCTTGTACAAACAACATAAACACTGAGCTAAGCAGCTGAGCGTATGACAGTGTTTTTACCTCACGTTTCACATTTGGCAACACCCTAAATAATGTACACACCATACAAAGCATTAAAGCAGCAGAAAAAAGGTATACGGAACGCCAACCTGCAAGATCTGTAAGTATTCCTGAAATGGATCGCGCAAGAAGTATTCCAATCACAATTCCACTTGTGACCATGCCTACGACTCGCCCGCGTTCGGCAGGGGCAGCCATTGTCGCCGCGAACGCAACAAGCGTCTGCGTTACAACAGCGAGTAGTCCCACTGAGGCCATACCTACGAATAGTACCGTGCTGGAAGAGGCAGTACCCACGATAATCAAAGCCACCACAGATAATAACATCTGGCCGATAATCAGGCGGCGCTGATTCAGTAAATCTCCTAGTGGCACGAGTAGTAACAGCCCCACTGCATAAAAAATCTGCGTGATAGTAATAAGAATACCAATGGTTGAATAATCAATACCAAATTCTTTCGACAAATGATCAAGCAACGGTTGAGCAAAGTAGATGTTTGCAACCGACATCCCGCAGACAACGGCAAACAAAAGTGTCATATACCGAGGCATCGAGGAAGCATGAATAGAATCAGATGGCGTATGCGTCTCTTGTGACGAAAGCTTCTCTTTAGTCCCCTGCATTTTGGAAACACCCTTTCTCTGTTAAATTTAAATCGCAAACAAATTTCATACTGATCAGTATGTTATTATGCTCAGTAAATTTATCTTACAAAATGGTGTGTGTCAACATAAATATTTGATGCTACCGACTTTGATTTGACAATATAGACGACTAGTTCTAGTATTATAAAATACTGTTCGGTAATAAATCATTGAAATCAAATAAAACGAGGGGTGTTAATAATGGCTCGAACCCGCGAATTTGACGAGGATAAAGCATTAGAATCAGCTATGGAGCTATTTTGGGAGAAGGGATATGAGGCTACTTCATTAAGCGATTTAACTTTCAGAATGGGCATTCAACGCCCCAGTATATACTCAGCTTTTGGAGACAAAAAAGAATTATTCGAAGCTGCGCTACGTAAATACACGATGTCCCATGCTTCCCGTGTCCGAGCCCAACTTCAAAGCAATCCATCCGCGAAAAAAGCCTTTCGTAGTTTTTTTGAAGATGTGGTGGCGGAGGAGTATGCAGGCAGTGTGAACCGAGGATGTTTTTGCATCAATACAATGGTCGAGCTGGCACCTCATGATGAGAAGTTCGAGATTCTTACAAGAGAACACCAAATGTATCTATCGGTTATATTTCAAGAAACTATTGAACGCGGTATACAATCAGGTGAGCTTAAGGGTGGTGTAAATGCGAAGGCCTTGGCACAAGCACTAATCGTATCGCTAATAGGGCTTACTGTACTCTTGAAATCCCGCCCGGAGCGATCCTTTGTTGATAACGCAATAACAGTGATACTTACTTCGCTTGATTAAATTCAGAGTCTTGATTTAAGTCAATGCCCGACATAGTACTCCTAATTACAATGAAATAAAAGTCCTTTAGGAGGCTATCTTATGGCTATCTCAGAAAAAGACCTAACGAATCAGCGTAAGTCCGCTTTAACAGCTGGAATATCACTGATCGTCATGACCCTCGCCTCATTTTTTTCATATGGCTTTGTCCATGGGACTCTTGTTGTGCAAGGCGATGCCAGTGCCACATTTATTAACATCGTATCTTCCAACAACCTTTTCAAAGGGGAAATCTTGGGCTGGATCATCATTATGATTACTGACATTCTGGTCGCCTGGGCGTTTTATGTGTTTCTAGAACCCGTCAACCAAAATCTTTCATTACTCGGCGCATGGCTCCGTCTAACCTATTCCGCTATATTGGCAATCTCTATATTAACCTTGATATTTGTGCTGCTGCTCACGGGAAACACAAATGGCTTTTCCTCATTAACAATCGAACAAACTCAAGCATTTATGATGTTATTTCTGGATGCATTTCAATTCATTTGGTCTATGGGGCTGGTCGTTTTTGGCGCGCATTTGTTAATAGTGGGCTATGTGGCTTTAAAATCCGATGTCATTCCTGAAGTAATCAGCATCTTGCTGCTGCTTGCTTCAATAGGCTATATTATCATTCATCTAAGCAAAATGTTTCTCCCACAATATGAGGCGGTCATTACAACACTTAATTTTATTTTTACTATTCCTATGATTGTAGGAGAACTAGGCTTTGGGATATGGCTACTGCTTAGAGGTGGAAAAATCCCCAAAAGTGTATAACGATTTTGCTATTCATCACCGGAATGAACCCGCTTCTTAATTCTACTTAATGACTCTGGCGTAATCCCCAAATAACTGGCTAATTGATGTTGGGGGACACGGGTAAGTAAATGAGGTCTTTTTTGTAACAAGGCTTTGTAACGTTCTTCAGGATTGGAAGCAATAAAGAAAGTCAACTCATCCTGAACCTCACCCAAGTTTTCCTCTACCATTTTGCGTATCATGGTTTCCAGCTGAGCGTGTTTATGGAGCATATCCTGTTCCGCAATAAGATCACCAACCACCAATATGCTGTCTTCTAGGCAGGTTAAGGTGTACGCTGAGGGTCTACTCTCCTGATGCCGATTAAAAATCGAAACCGCTTGCTCTTCCGTATAAAAATTAGATGTGACTTCTTTGCCCGATTCATCTATCGAGGACTGCCTCACACATCCCTTTAACACAAAAAAAACATTTTGAGGGAACGTCTCCTTGTCTAAGGAGTACCGTTCCCTTCTTGTATTCCTCAATAGGAATACCTTCAACAATATCCTGCTGTTCCACTTCGTTAAGAGATGTAAATTTACTCATAAACTTATACAATATGCTTCTCATTTATCTCTCCAATCTCATTGCACAACCTCATATAAAGATACCTCTAACGGCTGAATAAAGTGTGACCACTCACCTGTTGTGTACAGCAGAAGCCGATGCATCGCACGCGTACAGGCTGTATAAAAAAGCTTGCGTTCGCTTTCCCGATCATACGTCTGTGTGGAAGCATCATAAATCAGTACGGCGTCGAATTCAACCCCTTTTGCGAGATAAGCGGGAATTACTAAAATGCCCTTCTCAAAAGTGAGCGTCTCCTTCGTAATGAGCCGCAGAGCTTCGCATCCTTGTGACTTTAATTCTTCATAGGCCGCACGGCTTTCAACTGCAGTCTTGGTAATCACGGCAATAGAGTCAAGCCCTTCAGCCATCAGCGCCGCGAGATCTTCTTTAATTCTTTTCGCCCGCTCTACATCGCTACTAGCGTTCACTAGGAACGGCTTCTTACCCTCTCTTTCAAAAGGTACGATCTCCTCATTAGGCAGCAACGCCTTCGTAAACTCCACAATCTGACGAGTTGAACGATAACTTCGAATTAGACGGATCAGGCTCGTTTCATCTTCACCATAAAGCCGGATCAAAGGTGAATCCACCTCGTGCAAATTCGTTGCTTGAGGGAAAATCGCTTGGCCGAAATCGCCGAGCACAGTCATGCGCGCGCGGGGAAACAGCTGTTTGAGAAACGCGTATTGAAACGGCGAATAATCCTGGCCTTCATCGATAAACAGATGCCGAACTTCTGTGTTCATACGAGTACCCTCGACAAGTTCTTTTAAATACAGGAATGGAGTGGCATCCTCGCAAAAGAGTTCATCGCGGCTCAGCTTTTCCTTCGTATGCTTACAGATTTCCTGCCACTGAGCAGGCACCTCAGTCTCGTTCGCCATTTGCCGATAACTGGCATCGGCACTAAACAACTGATCGTATAACCCAATCGTATCTATGAACTTAAACCGTTTGACATCGCGTCTCAGCGGTGTAAAGTGCTCCTTCACAATCATGCGGCGCAGCAGTTCTTCTTCCTGCAGACCAAAGTCAAAAACATTCTCTTCCCCTTGATCCTGATTAGGAAAATCCCCATAGTTCTCAAGATACTGAGTCGTAAAATCAAAGACGGCTTCCTCCCGCCGATACTTCTTAAGTATCTCACTGTAGGCTTCGGCATACTGATCGGTATCGAGGTAATCGAGTTCATCTTGAACCCAGAATGCCTCCTGTTCCTGACGCTCCAGCGAAGCCAACTGACGCAGTAGCCATTCACGCAATAAAACGATGCGGTTAGCCAAACGGATGGAGCTATCATAGCTGTAAAATTGCGATTTCATCTGCTCCGCAGTAATCAACTCGCGGTCCCGAAAACGGATACTATGAAACAACATCCCTTCCTTCCCTAACCACAACGCATAGTTTTGCAAAGCATGCAGAAATGCTTCTGAAGCTTTATACTGCATTCCAGTTAGCCGTGCTTCATACTCTGGAGAAGCTTTGGACGTCAGTACATATTCAATCTGCTCGAACGGGTCCTCTAGACGAAGCGTAGATCCAAGCCAATAATCAATATACTCCTGAAAGGTTGTTTGCTGCATATTCTCCTCGCCAAGCTCGGGAAGCACCGTAGATACATAACTATTAAACATCGGATTAGGCGAAAAAAGAACAATCTGATCCGCTTTGAGCCTATCGCGGTGTTTATATAGCAAATAGGCTACCCGTTGCAGCGCTGCGGATGTTTTTCCGCTGCCCGCCGCCCCCTGCACAATGAGCATACGGCTACTATCGTTGCGGATAATAGCGTTCTGTTCCTTCTGAATAGTCGCCACGATGCTCTTCATTTGTGAATCCGCACCCTTACCAAGCACCTGCTGAAGTAATTCATCACCGATCGTTAAGCTCGTATCGAACACGTTCTGAAGCTGACCCTGACGGATCTGGTATTGCCGCTTCAGCATCATCGTTCCTGAGATTTGTCCTCCCGGTGTATCGTAAGTGGCGGGGCCTGGCGAATGGTCATAATACATACTTGCAATAGGTGTCCGCCAGTCATATACCAGAAAGTTTACACCTTCTGCATCGATGAAAGACGCCACCCCGATATAGATTTGCTCACTGGAGTTCAACCCATCTTCTTGAAAGTCCATTCGTCCAAAATAGGGTGACGGCAGCAGCCGTTTCATGTTTTTATAACGCAGCAGCCGTTGGCGGTGGCTACGTTCCCGTTCAGACAACAACGCTTCTTGCTGTTTTATACTGTAAAAGGTCTCCTCGAAATCCTCATGTGTGCTCGTATTGACCGTAACTTCCTCCCAAAACTGCTTGCGGATGTCCGTCACCTGTTCACGTAATCCTGTCACTTCCGGTTCCAGCTCGCCAATCTTTGATTGCAATTCTTCCATGACCGAATCTAGCCGTTTCTGTTCTCCCTGCCAATCTTTTTCGTTTAACATTTTTACTAACACGCTCCTTTTCAAGGTTGTTATCAAGAAGCAAAAATACAAATTTGACAAACTGCCAATCCGCGTGGTATTATTAATGTATAAATAAGATGTAATAAATCTGTCTGAAATACGCAGATTAACAGTGGTCTTCTCATAATATCACGTTATTTCATTGCGCGCAAATTATATATTAAGAAGAACCGGCAGCTCATGCCGGTTCTTCTTTTTTATTCCTTTCTGCAAAGAGTAGCCGTTCTCCCTAAGTATCCATTTCCCTAGCAAAAGGGTTGCTGCCTTTTGTTTCTGGTCTGCCTAACGGACCGAGGTGACTTTATTTACTGATTTTCAGCCTTTAAAGCAGACTTTCGGACTCCAGTGCAGCTATTCTTTATCCTGAGCCTCATTCTAGGCGTGTTTTAGGCTAATAGCGACTGTGGAGTCCGTTAGTATTCCAAAAGTGCGATAAAGCTGCCATTAGGGTCAACTGTGTCCGATAGCGGGTTCAACCGCGGATGACCAATTAAACAGGGAGACCTAACAGCCATTTGATGACTGTTAGGTCTCCCTTATTCCGTAGCTTATTTGTTTGCCAAGAAAGCATCGATTTGAGTTTGCAGTTCGGTTTGGATTTTATCAATGCCCGCGGATTTCAGTTGCTTGTTCAGATCTTCAAGACCTTTGTCGATATCTTTGATTACGCCGTATTCGAGCGGAATCGCATAACGGAGCATTACGTTACCAACGTTGGCAATTTCCGTTTTCACTTTGCTGTTATCGAATACGAAGGTTTCAAGCGCGTAGTGATAGACATTTGCTTCCCAGCCTTTAGCCAGATCGTTTGCTTCTTGCGGGAATGCTTCATTGTCACGGTTAAGTGGCGAGTTGAAGTTCCAGTTAGAGAAGCCAGTATAGTTCGGATTCTTTTCAAGGGCTTTATATTTGTCATCGCCAACCGCTTCGTAATGTACACCGCTAAGGCCGTACATCATCAGGTCGTGCAGTTCTTTATCATTTTGCATCAGATCGAGGAACATCAAGGAACGTTCCACATTTCTGGAAGTAGCGTGGATCGAAGTACCGTTTTGTGTGGAAATCGCCACTGATTTCTTCTTGCCTTGGTTGATGTCAGCCAATGCTACTTCATAAGGGGAATTCTCTTGGCGCATCAAAGCCATAAGTGCTCCAAGTGTTCCGTTGTTGTGCGTAATCGATGCTGTTTTGCCTGCTTTAAAATCGGCCTGATGATCATTTTTACTGTTTAGAACGTTTTTCGACCATGCATTGTTATCAGCGAGATCTTTGTAATATACGAGTAGATCTTTAAACTCTTGCGTTTCATATACGTTAAATACTTGCCCTTTTTCATCCGTCAATTTGAAAGCAAACGGAAGGTCGAGATCAAACATATTCCATTCGTTTTGTTGCTTCAGCAATACACGGTCCAAATTATGATATTTCCAGTCTCCTGTTTCCGGGGTGAACGGTGTAATTCCTTTTTCGTTTTGTGCTATGGTTTTCAAGTAAGTGGCATACGCTTCTGGGCTGTTGATCTCCGGAAGATTGTATTTCTTACGCAAATCCTCGCGGTACAAAATCAGTTTTTCAACGGATTCCCCTCTGTTTTGCGGAACCATATACAGTTTGCCGTTTACCTTAGCTTGATCCCAGCTCACATCAGACATAGCTGCTAAAGTCTGCGGCATATATTGGGTAAGCAGCTCATCGGTCAATTCCAGGAATCCGCCTTTCAGCGCCTGGTCATTGTAACCAGCCCAGTTTGCCGAATAGATGAGGTCAAAATCCTCATTAGCTGCCAGCTTCAGCGGATATTTTTGCGCCCAGTCCGACCAATCCAGGAACTCGCCCTCTACAGTAGCATTGATTTTTTCTTTCAGCTTTTTATTAATCTCAGCAAAAACGCTATCATAGTCTATCGGTTTAGGGCCAACAAAAATCATTTTCAGCTTCACTTCTTTAGAGGTATCAAGGGTGTCTGAGGTAGTTGCAGGTTCTGAGGTGTTCGTAGTGTCGCTTCCTCCCTCTGACGCATTATTTGTAGCCTGTGCAGACGTATTAGCATTGTTATTGCCACCACCACATGCACTTAGAATCATTACGAAGGTTAAAACGAGCGCTAGCATCATCAATCTATTTCTCTTCAGCATCTCAAGCCTTCCCCCTTGTGTTTAATTATATTGATAAACCGAGTTTCCCCGGGTTCATCCTTTCACAGCACCAATCGTCAAACCTTGGACAAAATACCTCTGCACGAATGGATAAGCCAGCAAAATCGGGCCAGTGGCCACAACTGTCATCGCCATTTTCAAGCTCTCGGTTGGGATCGATGTCGTTACGACTGCCCCTGCACCCATCATCGCTTTGCGCATGCCATCCATATTGCCTAGCATTTTATACAAATAATATTGGAGCGGCATCAAGTTTTCATTCGATACAAACAGCAATGCATTGTACCAGTCATTCCAGTAGGCCAGCGCTAGAAACAAGCCAATGGTAGCTAACGCCGGCTTGGACAGCGGCAGGATTAGACGAGCATAGATCTTAAAGTCTCCTGCGCCGTCAATTTTTGCTGATTCTACAATCGCTTCCGGAATGCTGCCCATAAAAGACTTCATAACAATGATATAAAAGACATTGAGCATCATCGGAACCACTAAGGCCATCAGCGTATCCTTCATATGAAGGTAGTTGACCATAAGCAGATACCACGGAACCAAACCGCCGCTAAACAAAGTCGTAAAGAAAAAGAAAAATGAAAATTTATTGCGCCACTTAAAATCTTTTCGGGATAGCGCATAAGCAGTCATCGAAGTCAGAAACAAGCCAAGCACCGTGCCGAGTATAGTAACTCCTATTGTCACTATATAGGCTTGAATCATCTGTTCGGGATACTTAAACAAAATGCTGTAGGCCTCAGTTGAGAAGGCAGTCGGTATAAATTGATAACCATCCGTTAGGATTTTGGATTCTTCCGTAAAGGATGAAGATACGACAAGTATAAAAGGAAAAATACATAAAACTGAGAGAAAAATCAGGGATACATAACCAATACCTGAAAATATTTTACGATCAAGCTGCTTCATATCGTTACCTCCATTATGAAAGACTTAACTCCTGATACGATTAGAACAGAGCGCGGTCTTTGTCGTATTTACGGACAGCATAGTTCACTGACATGATCGTCGCGAAGCCAAGAACGGACTGGAAAACACCAGCTGCAGCTGACATGCCGATATCATTCGAAGTAATCAGTGACCTAAATACGAAAGTGTCGATAACGTCTGTCGAGGAGAACAACAAGCCGTTGTTGCCGATCATGTTATAGAACATCCCGAAATCACCACGGAAAATGTTCCCTACTGCCAGCAGCACCAGAATAATAATCGTTGGATACAAATTCGGAATGGTTACTTTCATAATTCGCTGAAAAATATTAGCCCCATCGATTTCGGCTGCTTCATACATTTCTGTATCTATCCCCGTAATCGCGGCCAAGTACATCACCGTTCCGTATCCAAGACTTTTCCAGGCAGAAACGAGAACCAGAATATACGGCCAATAGGAAGGTGTATTATAAATATCGACAGGCTGGAGTCCGATACCTCTGAGCAAAGCATTCACGGTGCCAATATCATAATTGAGCAGGTTATAAGCAATCGCTCCGACAACGACCCATGAGATAAAGTAAGGCAGGAACAACGCCGATTGTGTGATTTTGCGGAACCATTTACCACCGACCTCAAACAACATAATCGCTGCAAAAATTTGCAAACTGTTATTGACGACGATAAACGCAATGTTATATAGTGCTGTATTTCGTGTTACCCGCCAAGCATCACCTGATTCAAAGAAAAAGCGGAAGTTGTCGAGCCCGTTCCAGGCACTTCCAAAAATACCGCCCGCATAATCGTAATGCTTGAAGGCAATAATAATGCCCGCCATCGGGACATAGGCAAACAGAAGGAAAAAAGCAACCGCCGGAGCCAGCATCAGCAAGAGAACCCTATAATTCTTTAAATCGCTCCAAAATGTATGCCCTTTCATCTTTGCACCCCTCTCTTCTCTATATCTCTTATTATAAAAGGGCGAAGGCGCTTAGATAATTCAGCGAAACAACTAAACATAATACTAATTCAACGATTCGACAAAAAAAGGTTAGCCGGCAGACCAAAAACACCCGGCAGCGATTCTCCAATAAACGAAAAATCATCGCCGGGTTTTCATTTTCACCGCTTTTTTGTTAGATTTTATTTTTCTTCCGGTACTCTCCGGGCGACATGCCCATGCATTGCTTGAACTGTCTGTTGAAATAAATAATATTTTTATATCCGGCTTGTTCCGCAATCTCATACACTTTCTTAGTCGGATCTTCGAGCAGCTCACATACCCGTTTCATCCGTAATTCACTTAAAAAATCGCTGAATAAACTGTTGGTTTCAACCTTGAATAAATGACCGAGATAGTTAGGCGTAAAATCGAAATGGGCGGCCACTTCGTTCAGCGTTATTTTTTGATCTAATCTTTCTTTCACATATTCCGTGATTTCATCAATTAACTTCCGCTTTTGCCTTTGCCGTTTCAAATAAAGCAGCTCCGACAACTCAAAAAATCTTCTTCTCAGCCAAGAGAGAATATCATGCACCGTTTCAAACTGAAACAACACAAAGGGATGATGTGAATCCCAATTCAAAATCTCGTATAGATGCTCGTTCATTTGCTGCAGATCGGCATGAAGCTTGGAGGTAATTCGAATAATGATATCGTAGATGTCATTTTTCTGGGAGAGCGGACTGTCCCCGGCAAACAGCTGCAGCAAACAATCATCAATGGTGGTAAGGTCGTAATCAAGCATCGCTTTAAGCATCCGGTCCACTATAACCTCTAAATCTGAGGCGATCTTTTCCTTCGGGCTCCATTCCGAGGCATCTTGGATGATTCTATTTTTCCCAACAATCCATTTAATACTTAAAGCAGCCTGAGCCTGCCGATAGGAATCATGCAGCTTACCCAGTTCTGTTGTGTACATCCCTCTTCCAATCGTAATTGAACAGGAAAACTCCTGATAGAATGACCGAATGAGCTCTTCCATCAAAGCGGTAAAATATTGTTCCTGAACCGCAGCAAGGATCACAAAATGATAGTCATAGGTTGTGATGACCATGCCTAAATTTTGATCTTGCGCGAACTTCCGGATAAAATGATTGGCTGTGCTGCTCCATAAACTCCGCTCTTCTTCCGTCCAAGTTTGGATTTTCCGTGCCATATCGTCAATCTCGACGATGGCAACCGCCGACGCGCCTTGTAAGTAAGACGTAAGAACGTTGTGAATATGCGTCTCCACCTGCCCCGGGGCAGTCTCATTAAACCAGCGCAGCAGCAGCTCCTGATTCACAAGCGTCAGTGTTTCCGATAAGGAAATATGCTGCTTCCTCTCCTTCTCAATCTTGGCGCAGAGTTCAGTCAGTGTCTTATTTAACTCTTCATCATCGACGGGTTTAAGCAAATAACCGGAGGCATTTAATTGAATGGCCTCTTTGGCATAGTTGAAATCCTGATGTCCGCTAATAAAAAGCAGATGGACCTCAGGGTTAATCTCCTTCGCTTTCCGGGCAAATTCCACGCCCGACATAATCGGCATGCGGATATCGGAGAGAATGATGTCAATGCGGTGCTGCTCCATCATTTTTAAAGCGGAAAAACCGCTAGTTGCCGTTCTCACGCTATGCAAAGGCAAATGATCACTGCCCGCCACCCGCCGTCTCAGCCATTCCAAATCGATCACTTCATCATCCACCAGCAGAACGTTGATCTCCATCGCCATACTATTTACTCCCCCATAACTTCCCGGATTTCCGCATTATCCACCGGTAAGATAATTTGAACGGTCGTTCCTGCCCCAAAGTAACTGCCGATATGAATACCGAAATCATGGCCGTATCTCAGCTTGATTCGTTCCTCCACGTTTCTCAGTCCATAGCTGCTCGAATGGAATGAGCTCGAACGCATATTTCGCAGTGTCTCCGCCCGCATACCAATTCCGTTATCGATGACCTTGAGCTCGATGCGTTCACCCAGCCGTTTTCCGGTAATCCGGATCGCAATCGTCTCCCCAAACCAAGCATGCTTGAATATATTTTCTACAAATGGCTGCAAAATCAGCTTGATGATGGGAACCTGTAAAATATCAGGATCAATATCATAATAAACCTCAAACGCATCGGCATACTTTACCCTCTGAATTTCAAGGTACATCCTTACCTGCTCCAGCTCTTTTTCAAGAGAGATATAGACATGTCCTTCATTCAAGGTGAGGCGATAGAATTTAGAAAGACCTTGTACCATCTGTGTAACCTTCTCAACTTCGCCCAAATTGGCCAAGCTGCCAATGGTCGACAATGTATTGTACAAAAAATGCGGACTGATCTGAGCTTGAAGCACATCCAGTTCTGCTTGCTTTTTCTGAATCCCTTGCTCATAGACGTTCTGGATCAGGTCCTGGATACTAGTCGCCATCTGATTAAAACTATTAGCAATGTAGACAAATTCATCATTCCCGGCAAACCCAATTCTTTTATAAAAATTCCCTTCCTGAAAGGACCGGACCAAATATACGATCCGTTTAATTTTTTTGCCTGATATGCGGGCAACGAGGAAGCCGATCACCGCCATGACTAAAAAGCTGATCAGACAAACGGTGGTGATCACCTTCTGCATTCGGCTAGCATCTTTATTCAAGTAGGCATGCGGCACCCGTACCTCGATAGCATAGTCAGACAACGGAATATCTTCACTAATGATCAGATAAGCATCTTGCTTCGCATGTTGATCGACAATACCTTGTTCATAAAGCGTTAATCCACTAACCCGATCCACTAGACGAAGGTCTATACCCTGTTCAATCGGAAAGGTATCGAAATTGCCAAAAAGCTCGTCAATTCTCGCCGTGACGCGAATATAACCAATAATCGATGGGCCTCCCGTAGAAGAAACCAGCTTGCGGAAATACGAAATATTGCTTAGTTCACTGTCGCTGTCCGCCTGAAGCCACAAGCTGTCTTTGTTATTGGCAACAATCGACTTGAACCATTCCTTATCTTCAATAACCTGATCAGAAAGAATATAATAATCGCTTCTACCGATAGGTACAGACATATCATCACCGGGGATTTCAAGCATCGTCTCATTCGCGGTATAGAGCACAAGTCTCAAATTGTTCCCATACAATTGCAGAGGGGCTTTCATATAAGGAACGATATCATCCCTCATTTTGAGCATGTTTTCCAATGCATCTCCCCTAAACTGCAGAGCATTCTGAAAATTCGTATTGAGAAACAGCGAGTTAGTCATTCGTTTGATTTCATCTGTCTGATATTCGATATTGTTCCTCGTCTGCTTCAAAGCTGTCCGGACATTCGTTTCCGCCATTTCCGTTCTGGACTCTACGAGCATCGTATAAGCTATATAACCCACCAATACATCTGTCAGCAATACTAGAATGAGGTACGGTATCATCATCTTATAGGTGAACGGAATATACTTTTTACTGAATAAAAACCTCTCCATACCCATGCTCCCTTGTATCCGAGTTAATGCTAACGTTGTTTTCATCCATTCTACAACGGAATGAAAGCGGTTACTAGATATTGTATTTGGAAAATGGGCTTTAGAGCAACACCCTGTTTTCCAATATATTTTTTAGACTGATATGAGATTTTGAAGGTCCAAACTTTATAAGGTTGTCTTGGAATTCAGCTAACTCCTCAATCGACGCGGTTTGCACCTTTATGAGGTAATTATATTCTCCGCTAATCCGATATAAATCGGTAACTTCCATAGCATATTTGCAAAAATCCGTAATCTCTTGGCAATGTTCTGTTTTTAATAGAATAAACGTAGTTGTGCCCCGATCCAGATCTCGTAGATTAAAAGCTGTATGATACCCAGAAATGATATTCCTTTCCTCCAACTTGATCATTCGTTCTTTAACAGAGGGTTGTGACATCGAAACCTCTTTACTGATTTGTGAAATGGACATTCGGGCATTGTACTGAAGTAATTGCATAATCTTTTTATCAATCTCATCCACAAGTTGTTCCATAGCAAGCGCCTCCTAAACCCATTTTATAAAATAAACTTATTCCACTAAAATACCTTAAATTTAATAACCATATTACTACAAAACACTTATCTTATATATATATCTCATATTTTAATACAACTATAATAAGTATATATTAAAGTTGGGAGCGATTATAAATGAGTGTAAAAGGCCTTGCACATGTAGCGATTCAAGCTAAAGACTATAAAGCAACTATTTCATTCTATATTGACGTTTTAGGATTCAAGCTAGGTCATCATTGGAGTCTGCCATCCTTTCAGATCAAAGAAGCCTCCATGCTGATTTCGCCTGACCGCAGAACCTGTATTGAGATTTTTGATAATGATGCAGTCATCGCCGCTCAAGGAAAAAAAGCCTTGTCTGATGAAGATATAGCGCACGGAGCGTTATTACACCTTGCCTTCTATGTAGATAATGTAGAGGAGATGTATCAAAAAGCCCTTGCACATGGGGCAAAGGCTTTTATAGCACCGGACTCTCTGTCTCTGGGCGAACCGCCTCTTCTAATAAAAAACGCGATCATTCATAGTCCCAATGGAGAAGTTATTGAATTTCTTGAAGAGGTTGATTTTGATATGTCCAGCAAAGTTCATGTAGAATAAACGCTAGGGAGGGTTATAAATTATAAAACATACCATTCTCAGTAAAAAGTCGCTTTTCCTCTTAATTTTTTTGATATTTCTTATAGGAACCTACTTTTTATTCTTTGGACTTCCGTGGAAGTCTCGGGCTTTAAAAAAGCAATTTGAAGTCTATTTAGAAGATAAATATCAACTCGATTTCCAGCTGGGTAAGATGGACTTTGATTTTATACATCGCACTTATCTTTCTTATGCCCATCCAGCAAATGATCCCACTCTGATTTTTTATGTAGGTCAAGATATTGAAAGCAAGGAAATTCAGGATCTTTATCCATATGAAGTTAATAAACGAAATGCTGGGAGAAAGTAAGAGAATTTGAAGCCAACTTCTAGCAGATGAAGAAGGAATGGTAGTATTGATCGTGATTCAAGCCATCGCTTGGCTCATCGCCTTCGCAGCCTTGTTATCCATGGTGTCGATTGTGCTGGTGAGCTGGAGAAACGGGATATCGCCGATGCCTACGTCAAAATCTGTACGCTCGGCTGTTGCCGTTGAGGTGAATCGGATTCCGGGATATAGCAGCATTGTGGAGGCGGGATCGGGTTGGGGAACACTTGGCATGGATGTTATTCGCCAATGTCCAGGCAAAAGGCTGACAGGCATTGAAAATTCCAGTATTCCCTTGTGGACATCCCAGCTGCTTGCTAGGTTCGGCACACGTATGCTGCGAGCAGACGAAAGCCAGAATCTGCTCCGCGGAAGGCTTCGTTATGTACGTGGGGATATTTATAGCAGCTCTTACGAGCATGCGGATATTGTTCTTTGTTACTTATTTCCCGGAGCGATGAAACGGCTGGGGGACAAGTTCAAGCGTGAGCTACTGCCGGGCGCGGTGGTCATTAGCATTTGTTTTGCCCTTCCAGGCATGCAGCCTGTCCGTACCATAACATGCACGGACACACTGCGTACCAAGGTATATGTATACACTTTTTAATTCAGGATTACCCCACTACTTCTCTTCTGATAAGGTGGTAATTCCTGAATTTATTTCAGTTTATCCACTTGAAGTCCCCCCCTTTCTATTAACCTCTCCATCTTTGCCAAAAACAATGAATTGCACGGACTTTATACTACTACCGAGGTAAGTGATTTGTGCAGGAGAATGAATTTTATCCTAAATATAACTTTTTGGATGTCTTCTCCATCTAATTATACAGAGGGCCCTCAAGGAGGAAAAATCATTTGCTGGAAAACGAACTGGATATCAAAAAAGCGCAGAAAGGCGACCACGAGGCGTTTACCCGTCTTTTCAGGCAACTGGAATCCCAGTTGTACAGATTAGCCAAAACCATTCTGCTAAAAGATGAAGATTGCGCGGATGCTCTTCAGGAAACAACACTGAAGGTGTATAAAGGGTTGGCCAACCTTAAACAGCCTAAGTTTTTTAAAACCTGGGTTATACGCATCCTGATTAATGAATGCAATCAGTTACTTCGTATGCGAGAACGAACTATAGCTGTGGCGGAAATTCCCGAGGAACCGGTCGTTTCCTATGTGCATTTTGAAGATTCAGGCAACGTAGACCTGCAAAGCTTCATTAATCAGTTGGACGAATCCCTGCGGCTTGCTATCGTGCTTTTTTATTATGACGATTTATCCATTAAGCAGATTGCAGATGTGCTCGACATCTCCGAGGGAGCGGTCAGGGCACGACTTCATCGCGCACGGAGATTGTTGTCCAAACAGATACATCCTGTGCGGGAGGAGGGTCTTGCTAATGAATAATAACAATTTAGAAAAGCAGATCAGGGAGCTAGGGAAAGCTAATATACAGGAGCTTCCTCCTTTACTACGATCACGGCAGGATTCGATTTATGCATCGCTGGCCACCATTGTCCAGGATCCTGTGGAAAAGGAAAAGAAAAAGCGGATATATCCAAAAATCACAGCTGCTGTGACTGCGGCGATATTGTTAAGTGTTATGCTAACGGCTATCTATCCGCCTACGTTGGCCAATGCGCTCAAGCAGCTTCCCTTGATAGGCGGTATTTTTGAACGGGCAGATGATATAGGGTTACAAGCGGCCCAGCGTCTGGGACTGACTTCCCGTCTAAACAGCAGTGATACCCATGAAGGGATCACCTTGTCTGCCGAAGAGGCTGTATTTGATGGCAGCCGGTTGGCATTCTCGGTGAAGCGTGAGGGAGAAAAACTGGAAGGTAAGCTAGCCGGAGTAACGATTGGAGCGGATGGGAAGCCTTTTTTAGCGAAAGGTGCAATAACCTCTGCAGAAGTATTGATCGACGGCGCTTCCCTGGAGCAATTTTCTGATGGTCTCTGGAAAGCTATGCCGTTTCTAAGCTGGATAGAAGGTGCGGAAAGCAACACAGCTATTTTTAGACTAGTGGATTCCTCGAATTCCGGAATCTCCAACAAACCTTTTCCTGATCGATTTGTATTGACCGTAACTCTTGGCTTAAACGGTATGGATGAACCGTTTGTTCTCCAAATTCCTGCGCGGAAGGCTACGATTAATAAAATTTCTACACCTGATATACGCGCACAAGTTGGAGGATGGAGTTTGATCCTGAAAAAGCTGGAATATAGTCCATTAACGACACGCCTGTCGCTCATGCTGGAACAGGATACAAACGAAGACCATGCAGCATTGAGTTTAGTGGGCTTTGAAGTAAAGGATCAACAAGGACAGGTGCTGAAAGATATTTCACAGAAAGTCCTCTCGACTTCCAATAGGTCACTTAATGTCGATTTGCTTACTGAGCCATTTGAGAAACACCCTAATATGCTCACAATCCGTGGCTATCTTTATGAGTTTGAGAACCCACAAAGTAAGAATGGAGCATTTAAAACAGACAGTTCTGGAAACCCAGTGAAGCATTATATTGACGGTCTAGAGATAAACGTGCTAGTTAAATAAAAATTAAGGAGCTTGATAATATCATGAAAAAAATGACTAAGAAGATGTCTGTAATTTTAAGTGCTGCTGTATGCCTAGGAGCGTTGGGAATGCCAGCTTTAACCCAAGCATCCAGTGCTCAACCCGCTGTTGAAGCTTCCCTGAATACAACAAAAATGGCCGATTCACACGATCAGCTTACTTTAAAGGGCAGTGCGCAGTTTGATGGTAACTATATTAAGATCGACCTGAGCCGTGAGGGATCGTTATTTTCAGGAATGCTCGCAGGAGTAACTTTAAATGATAAAGGTGAGCCCTATCTTGCAGAAGGTACTATTGTGGGAATAGACGCCAAGCTCACTCAACCAGGAGGCATGGATTTAAAAACACCTCGCTGGATCAGTGACGGTGATGCCAACAAGGCGGTTGTTGTATTGCAGACCGGATGGCTAACTGAGCAACAAAAGGCAAACCTGGCTTCCTCTGAATTGAGTATCCATGTGAAGCTTAACGGAATCGATGAACCGTATGTACTTAAATTTTCTCTCAAGCAAGCAGCATTAGTGCGTAACATTCAGCTGCCTGCTATAAAGAAAGACAACCAATTTGAAATCAAAACCACCCGTGTTGCTGCGGGAGAGACTTCTGTGCGTATCGCTTTAGCGATTAAGGGGGTTGCCACCCAAGCGCAGGCTTTAGGATATGACATTTATGATAATCTGGGAAATGAATTAGAATTTATTGCAAGGGATTCTGTTGCAGCAACTCAAAATACGGTTTCTGAAGATTTATTGTTCGAAGCACCTAGCTCAGCGGCAGAATATCTGATTATCAGACCGTATCAAGCCGTATTTGAAAAAGGCAACACCGGGGCTTATAAAGTAGATGCCAAAGGCAATGTAGTTAAAAATTATAACAAGCAACTGGAGATCAAAATCCCTCTAAAATAATCGTTAGCGCAGCAAACATAAACATATTTATCTAGGAAAAGGGGATTACCTCTCCGGCCGAAGGCTTGAGGTAATCCCCTTCTTTCAACGGAAAGAATGTTCCGTTTTACTGGTCATTTATAGATAAAAAGCGGATAGTAGCTGTTGTCCCCTTACCTTCAGAACTACTATAGTAAATTTCCCCGCCGTACTTTTCTACGATATTAAAGCAAATCATTAATCCTAAACCTGTTCCATTACTTTTTAATGAATAAAAAGGAGTCCCTAGCGACTTAACCTCAGCTTCCGACATCCCGCTTCCTTCATCGATGATTGTTATCTCAATAAAATTATTGTTCCTATTCGCCATAATAGAGACAGATCTACCAACATCCGAAGCCTCTAAAGCATTTTTTATTATATTAATAAGCAGCTGCTTAAATTCAATTTTATTAATAGAGATCTTGCAGTCTTCTTCTACATAGGTAACAATTTGATTATCAGATAACATTGCGTAGGAATGGAGCAATCCTGTGACACTCTCAATAACATCCTTCACATCTACTTTTTCTAGTTTTTGTTCTCCATTTGGCTTTGAAAGGGTTAGAAATTGCGAGATAATCTGTTCTACTGTGTTCAATTCATCAATCATTAATTTAAATTTTCTTTTCATAGGATCATCAAATGAAGGATCCTCATCAAAAAACTGTAAAAAACCTCTAACCACTGTCACTGGATTTCTAATTTCATGCGCAACGGCAGCTGTCAATTGTCCAACCATCTTTAAGCGCTCAGATTGCTGTAATTGTTCATAATAAAGCTGCTGTTTTTTCATCCGTTTAAATGATATTTGAAAAATGAAAAATAATAACACTTGAACCGCTATTATATTAATGAAATTCCCTAGAATATCATAATGTAAATATGTATATAGATCCCCTCTATCAATCAAGAGGATATAGCCAAATGTAATTACCATCAGTATTCCATTTATAATGAAGGAAAAATAGAACAATTTTAAATCAAAAAATAGAATAGAGAGTGCAGGAATAAGACAAATGAGGATATAGGTAGTCCAAGTTTGAGGATATAAAAAGAATAGCGTATAAAAATACGCAAATCCAAATAGAATGATAATCTTTCTAAAAGTATGTGTCTCATGCTTAGGGTAAATCCATAAACAAACCGTTAGAAACGCCACACATAAAAAATGAATGATATAACCAAAATCAATTCCATCTAACTCTAGAGTAGATAGTATTAATCCAGACATCATAAGAACGATGATCATTAACATTAATATGTAATAGGTTTTTCGATTCACCCGACTGTAGAACTCTCTCATGAATTCACCACTTTTAAATTGATTGTCGAAATAAGAATTATATCAGCTGAAATAGTAATAAACAATAACTGAAAAAAACTGTAAACTCAATACCCCATTTAATTTCTGAAACTAGTAATTATTGCTATAATTATTGTATTCACTTTAGTTCTGATATCTAAAGCATTAGGATGGTGTACCCTATGGTATTTGCATTTTTATTTATATTCGCTATGTACGCGGCAACTAACTATTACATTGCGAGAAAGATTTTTAAATGGTTACAACATATATTTTCACATATAAACGGGATCATATATGGAGTCATCTACAGCTTATGTGCGTTAACCATCATTATTAATTTACTATTGTCTTCTTCAGCTATGACGACCGATTCAAATATTGTTAATTTTATTGGTCAATTCGGGGACTATTGGATGGGTATCTACTTCTATTTGTTCTTGCTTTTGATCCTTTCAGATGTAATCTTACTAATTAGTAAATGGATCAAGGTCCTCCCTTCTCCTATACCAGCACGTGTTATTTTTCATACAAGGTCCATAGTATTAATTCTAGTCATAGGATTGGTGTCCTATGGGATTTATAATGCAAATCATTTAAAAGAAGTCACCTATCCGCTCCAAATACATAAAAACACTTCATTAGATCAGTTAAATATCGTCCTGATCAGCGACTTACATTTAGGCTACGTAAATGATGTAAAGTTTATTGAAGACGTTGTTGATCGTATTAATGGACTACAGCCGGATATGGTGTTGATGACAGGAGATATATTTAATGGTAACTACTATGCGCTCTCTAACCCTTCCAAAGGAATAGAGTTATTAAGTACTATTCAGTCAACCTATGGAGTTTATGCTTGTTTAGGTAACCATGATGCAGGACGCTCATACGATGAGATCGTGAACTTTATAGATAAGAGTAATATCAAACTTCTAAATGATGAGCATGTCGTTATTGATAATCAATTCGTTGTTGTTGGCAGAAGGGATTCATCACCGATTGGTAATCAAGGGAACCCCAGAGCAATGACTTCAGAAGTGATGAGTGACATTGATACAAATATGCCCGTTATCGTAATGGATCATCAACCAACCAATAGGATTGAATACGCAGATGACGTTGATTTGATACTTAGCGGACATACGCATCAAGGACAAGTATTCCCTGCAAATCTGATCACCAATGCTATGTTTACAGTAGATTATGGCCACTATCAGAAGAATCCTAACAGCCCTCACGTCATCGTTACATCTGGTGCAGGGACTTGGGGACCGCCATTACGAATTGGCACGAATAGTGAGATAGCACAAATCAAAGTTGATTTTAAATAGAGGATAATTTTAGACTGATTAAAAAACATGGAAGAATATCCCGATAGCATACATAAGTTCGAAAAAGAGCATCGACCTCATTAATGAGAAAATCCACCACCGTATACGGTGGTGGATTTCTATGTCTGCCTATCCAACTGTAATATCACCAAGCATCCTCACCGACTAATCATGCCGAATCTCCGTGTTAGTCCGAATACCTTCGAGACGTGCTCTTGGATCAGGCGTTATTCTTTCCCTCTTTCTTCTATTTATCGAATACAAAACAAATAATAATATAAACCATAGAGGCGTCAACAATAAGGCCGGACGAGTTTCATCAGCAAATAGCATAATTATGAGTATGATTGCAAACAAAGCTAGAACAACATAATTCACAAAGGGTGTAAACGGTGCTTTGAATTTTGATTTGGCCTGCAATTCCGGCTTCGTCTTTTTATATCGCAAATGGCAAATTAGAACGACGCCCCAAACCCAGATGAAACAAATGGCACTAATTGTTGTCACGATGCCAAAAGCCGTCTCCGGAATCAGCTTACTCAACAAAGCGCCTACAGATAAGACAAGTGTGGATATGAATAAAGCATTACTTGGTACATGATTTTTATTAAGCTTTGCAAAGTTGGCTGGAGCCTGGTCATTTCTGCTTAGATTGTATAGAATCCGGCTTGTTGAGAACATCCCGCTATTACAAGCGGACGCAGCTGAAGTTAATACAACGAAGTTAATAACCCCCGCGGCAATCGGAATCCCCACTAAACTAAATGTTTTAACAAAAGGGCTTTCTGCCGGGTTTAGTTCTGTCCAAGCGTTGATGCATAATAAGGCAATAATAGCACCCACGTAGAAAAATAGAATTCGCAAAGGTATTTTATTAATCGCCGATGGGATAGTTTTTTCTGGATTGGAGGTCTCTGCTGCCGATACGCCCACCAATTCCACACCCACAAAAGCAAACACAACCATTTGAAATGAAAGCAGGAACCCTGAAATGCCGTTTGGAAATACTCCCCCATGTGCCCAAATATTACTGAGCGCAACGGTTCCGGTAGTTGTTTTGAATCCAATCACCAGTAAGACTACCCCGATAGCAATCAAAGCGAGAATAGTGATTACTTTAATTAAAGCAAACCAAAATTCCAATTCGCCAAAGCTTTTTACCGTTAATAAATTGAGTCCTAATAAAATAATTAAACAAATGACTGCGGGTATCCATTGCGGGATATCAAACCAATATTGTACATAGACCCCAACAGCTATAATATCGGCCATAGCCGTCATGATCCAACAAAACCAATAGGTCCATCCGGTTACAAACGCCGCCCGCGGTCCAAGATAGTCTTCGGCAATGTCTGTAAAAGATTGATAACCTGCTTTAGACAACAGAAGTTCTCCTAATGCCCTCATCACAAAAAAAATAGCGATACCCACGATTAAATAAGCAAAAATGATGGATGGTCCTGCCAGCTGTATAGCTTTACCTGATCCTAAAAATAATCCGGTACCGATGGTTCCACCAATCGCAATGAGCTGAACATGCCGATTCTCTAAATCTCTCTTTAATTCTTGTGCTGCCATTTCAAACTCCCCCTTATGTGAAAAAATATACAAGTGAAAATGATAACAAAAAAGAGATTGGATACGCTCCAATCTCTTAGGTCTAAGAATAATAAATAAAATACATTCCTTTATTCTGACGATGATCAGAATAACAAATGAATTATCTAGTACTCTTCTGTCCTTTTGCCTGAGATTGTGAACCCTTCGGCGCCGGGGGAATCCCCCACGGTCTCTCCAGAAGCTGCTCCTGCTATAGTGTGATCCATAGCAATCATAGCTTGCGAATTATTTAATTGTTATGCCGCTAACTTCATTTTTAATATTTTTCAATACTAATCATTGTCAAATATTTTGTCAATAACATTAATTACCGCTGGATTTAAACACATAATACGGATTTTTAATAAAAATGCGAGAAATTAATAGCCTAAACGAGGGTAAAATGCTCGTTTTTAAAAGCTTCTCCTCTAATTGCGATTTACTTTAAGACCCAAAAGATTACTATTTGGAGTACGTATTTCATTTAGATTTTGAAAGCGTTTTATTAGAGGAGTACAGGTAGCTTGTTATGCATGGCAACTAAGTGAGGGGGAATTTATTTGAGACAAAAAACAAGCAATAGGTTTATGAGCGCACTCAAAAAAGACGGGCTTCTTTATATGATGGCACTGCCCGGCATATTAGCGCTGTTGGCCTTTTCCTACTTGCCAATGGCAGGGTCGATTTTAGTGTTTAAGGAATATCGCTTTGACGGAGGTATTTTTAACAGCCCATGGGCAGATCCCATCTTTAAAAACTTTCAATTTTTCTTTAACAATTTTGATACTGCAATGCGGGCGACATTTAATACGATAATGTTCAATATTTTATTTTTTGTATTTGGCACCATCTTCGCGGTAGCGATTGCTATTATGCTCAATGAAATTTCTAGTCGCCGATTCGTCAAAGTTAATCAAAGCATTATGTTTTTTCCGTTTTTTATGTCTTGGATGGTTATTGGCTCCATTCTAAATGCAATTTTGAATAATGAAACAGGCTTTCTAAATCAGATTATTAAAAGCATCACCGGTTCAACTTATGATTTTTATGCTACGCCGTGGATTTGGATTCCGATTCTGGTCATTGTGGTGATTTGGCAAAGTACAGGTTATAACTCCATTATTTATTTTGGTGTGTTGACTGGCTTTGATTCCTCCATGTATGAAGCCGCCGAGGTAGATGGCGCCAGTAAACTTCAGCAAATTTTTAAAATTACAATTCCTATGCTTAAACCGACCATCATTATTTTGTTTCTATTATCGGTCGGCAATATGCTGCGCGGTAACCTAAATATGATTATCGGCTTGACGAATATGAACCCGATTTTGTTACCCTTCACGGATCTGATCGATGTATTTGTTTATCGCAGCGGCGTAAGAAATGGTGAGATGGCGTTTGCGTCGGCGATTTCGTTATATCAATCTGTTTTTGGCTTCTTCCTTGTTATTATCGCTAACAAGATTACAAGCTGGTACGACAAAGATTCCACATTATTTTAAGGGGGTGTCTATTTGAAACGATCAAATGCTGATAAGTTAACTAATATAGCCTTTTATGTCTGCTCAGCAATATTTGCACTATTCTGCTTGTTCCCGATTGTTTTAGCGATTTCCGGTTCACTGTCTGATGAAATGGCGATCACTATGCAAGGTTTTTCGATTATTCCACGTCATTTCTCATTGGATACTTACCGTTATGTATTTTCCAATCTTGATTTTATGATCTTAAAAGCCTACAAGATAACATTGTTTACGACAATATTTGGCACACTACTATCGGTGTCGATAACAGCATGCTTTGCCTACGTCATTTCCGTAAAAGATTTTAAGCACCGTAATAAACTGGCGTTCTTCGCTTACTTTACTCTGCTGTTTAACAGCGGTATGTTGCCGTGGTATTTAGTGACCACACAATTTTTCGGCCTGAAGGATTCGTTGGCAGCATTGATTTTGCCTTATTCAATAAATGTATTCAATATGTATCTGCTACGTAATTTCTTCAAGTCCATCCCACAAGAATTGCTGGAAAGTGCACAAATTGACGGCGCTGGTCATGGGCGGATTTTTATGCAAATGATGCTGCCGTTAGCCAAACCGGGGCTTGTTACGATCTCATTATTTTATGCACTGCAATATTGGAATGACTTCTATTTACCATTAATGCTCAATAATAACCCCGAGCTATATACGATGCAATACATCTTGTACAAAATGATGGCCAATATTCAATACCTTGCAGCCAATCCAAGTGGCACCATGGCAGGCCATGTTATTCTGCCCTCGCAAACGATTAAGATGGCAATTACCTGTATTGCGATTGGTCCGATTATCTTGCTGTATCCCTTTGTACAAAAGTACTTTGTTAAGGGCGTTACTGTTGGCGCTGTAAAAGGATAATAAGAAAAAACAATAGTAGTTAGGCCTATTTGAATTTTAGTAGGCTAAATATAAATTTGGGAGAGTGTTCTTATGGGCAAATCGAGAAAAGGGTTCACCTTACTGCTTGCATCTTTACTGCTGGCGGGACTTTTAAGCGGATGCGGCGGCAAGTCGCAAGGGGACGAAGCTGGTAGCAACAATAACAATAATGGCAGTGGCGATCAGCCGACCAAAGCAACGTTAGTGCTTTACGGGGAGCAGTCAAAACGTATGGCTGATTTTGCGAAAAATGAGTTTCATGACAAGGTTCTGCAAGCGATTAACGTCGATGTAAGTATTCAATATTTACCATGGACCGAGTATGCAACTGGTAAAACCGAGCTAATGCTATCATCCGGCGAAAAATTCGCCACATATACCGATACTGCATTTATGGCAAAATCCGTTGCCAAGGGCTATTACGCTGATTTGACTGAAGCTGCTGAAAAATATGCTGGCGATTTAAAAAAGAATACGGGCGGCGATGAAGCGTTTGACATCTGGAAGGTCAACGGAAAGCAATATGCATTACCTTTCGGCAATAAACCAAATGCTGGAGAAAATTATGTGATTATTGCACGAGAGGATCTGCTGCAAGAAGTCGGTATGACCGATTTGAAAACCGTTGAGGATGTTGAGCAATTTTACAAATTGGCAAAGCAAAAATATCCTGATATGATTGGCTCAGGACGCGGCTGGAGCTTGAATATCTTCAATGGCTCGATTAATTCGAACATTAATATTTATCAGCCGTATAGCTTTATTATGACCGATGGCAACAAGCCGGAAGATCCGACTGTCTACAGCTTTTATGAATCGGATGAATACAAACAAATGGCGGATATCGCCCGCAGATGGAATAAAGAAGGTCTTATCCCAAGCTACGCCTTGTCAAATCCTGCACAAGCAGATTCATCGTTTTTTGCAGGCAAAGCATTATTCGGCATGGGTGCAAGCTATCGCGTATTTGAGTATATGGATGCCATACGCAAAGCTAACCCTAATGCGGTGTTCAAAAACTACTATTTAGGTGATCCTGCGAAAAAACCACTAATGTCACGCGGCACATATTCTACAGCGTTTGCAGTTGGGGCTAATGTAAAGGGTGCTGAACTCGAGGGTTACGTGAAGTTAATTAACTTACTGCAAAGCAGTCAAGAATGGACAGACTTTATTCTGTATGGCGTTGAAGGCAAAGATTATAACCTAACTGCTGATGGACAGATTGAGTTTATTAATCAAGATACATTGTTCGACACTTGGTTGCCTGATAACATTCATTTCACAAGATTTAGAGATTATATTACTGAAGAACAAATCAGTACGTATCAAAATTGGAACGAAGGCTCGATACTACAAAAAGATATTGGCTTCTCCTTCAACATGGAGCCCGTAAAAACGGAATACGCTCAAATGCAAGCCGTAGAACAAGAATATATACAACCCATATCACAAGGTTTTAAAGACTATGACTCCAATATTGACACTGCCTTGAAAAAGCTGCGTGATGCCGGTTTAGAAAAATTTATTGCTGAATATCAAAAACAATTTAGTGAGTTCATTTCCAGCAAAAAAGCAACTAATTAAGCTTATATGACTATCGGAATAGCCTGATTCATCAACTCACAATTAGGCTATTCCTTCATAATTTCATATAAGGAGGGAATGAAGCTATTGAAGCTGTTGAATCCAGGCAAACAATTTGTAAGTAAATATGCCAATAGATGGCGCAAAAGCTTTAAGTTCAAAGTCTATATGAACTTTTTATCCATTTCTATTATTACTGTAATTATTATCAATGTTGCGGCCTTCCAATATTTTAATGTATATATGAAAAATCAAATTAACGACATGTTGCGAAATAAGCTGGAAAATATCAGTACCGTATACAACAGCAAACTAGATCAATACCGTCGCCTGACAGAGCTTATTAATAAAATGCCCAAATCTATTTCTTACATTTATGACTATGAAAACACCAGCGTATTGGACGCGATAGAGATAAGCAATAACTTACACCCGATTTTGAATGCGAACGAATCCGTCAACTCCATTTTCTTTTTTAATCAGGATGACATTATTTATGAACTGGATGACTACTATCTTAATCGAAATGAAAAACAAAATATTTTAAAGCAAGTACTGCAATCTAAGACGGATCGTTATCCTATTCCGATTACATTAGCAGATGGCAGCCAGCGACTCGTATTTTTTCAAACCTCGCGCACAGCCTTATACGGCACTAGTCAAAGTGGTATTATCATAGTCTCCAATACGGAAACATTACGTAAGAGCATTCTTTCCAGCTATGAAGATCAGTCTGACAGTATATTAATCGTAGATAATCAAACAAGCCAAATTATAACTGAACAAAACAATAATTATCCCATAGCACCAACTACACTAAATGAAATAGCGCATGCCACAGATGGCTATAACAGCTATTCATCAAAAAATAAGGGTAAAGATGAAGATATAGTAATTTCCTATGTAAATAATGGGCGTGAAGGATACAGTATCGTTTCCGTCATGGATTATCAAAGCAGTATTGAACAATTACTTAAGGCTAGAAATGCGATTATTATCTTTTCCATCTTCATTATTTTCATTGCGCTATTATTAAGTTATGTGTTCACTAATAAAGTTTACAAGCCAGTTAATCATATGCTGCTCAATATTTACACAGCCTTCAGAAACTCGGAGCAGGATGATGAAGAGGAGCAAGAACATGGAAACCATTATGATGAGATACAAACAGCATCACTGACAATCTCGAAAGCGCTTTCTAAAATGAGTGCCTTGGAATCACGGCACAGCAGCAATGAATTTATAGATTTTCTTCAAAAGCGTAACTATAGTCAACAAAATGCAGACCCGCAACTGCCGCGAGAACTGAAAAGCCTGCAAGAAAAGCTAGGAGATCAAGGACATTATCGCGTTATCAGTGTAGAAGTTACTGCACCTTCTGCTCTAGATCTCGATTATAATCTCTTACTTCTTTTGCAAAATGTCGGGCAACAAATATGGAGCCAGGAAATAGATTATAAAGCCTATCCTATAAGCAGCAATCAGTTCATTCTAATTGTCAGCGAAGGGAGGTCGGGTATTTTACTAAACGATCTGCAAGTTGTGGCGCAATACGCTGAACAAATGATTCATAAGCTTGCCGAGAACTATAAAGTTCATATCACTATAGGCATTTCACAAATAGCATATAACTTGCAGCAATTACCGGATTCCTATGAACAAGCCCAACATTTGATAAGAAATAAATTGTTTTGCTACAAGCAGACGTACTTTATCTTTGACACCTTTACACCAAGTAGTCTATCCAAAGGGCAAGCGAATGAGTTGACACAGAAGATTTTGGAGCTAATTAAAAGCAACCAATTGCAAACGATCCCTCTTGAAAATATAGAAGCTTTACTTGAGCTTGTGAAAAATATTGAGTATGAAGCAGGTTTAAGTTATTTAGCCAATTTGCTTGCTGATGCTGCTATGCTAGCGCATAACTCCATAGTAGAAAATAAGGAATACCGTAGCATCTATCTGGATGTCTATGTGAAGCTGCAAAGCTGCAATAATATTGATGAGCTTAGTACCCTGCTAAAAACAATGCTCGACAGTGCTTGTTTAGAGTTAAAAACTTCCCGTTCATTAACGGTGCAAAACAACATTATGAAGGCGATCGAGTATATCCATGAGCATATTAACGATAATACGCTATCCATTGATGCCCTTGCTGAAAAATACAATATGAGCTCATCGTACTTTAGCAAACTGTTCAACAGCTATACGCAGAAGACCTTTCCAGATTATATAAATCAATTAAGACTGCAAAGAGCCGCAGCTCTACTGGTGGAGAAGAAAGATTTCAATATTAACGACATTGCCAGCGAAGTTGGCTTTAATAGTAGTTCTTATTTTGCTGCTGCCTTTAAGAAGAAATATGGGCTGTCACCGTCGCAATACAGGATCAATTATCTTGATGTTACTGCAGAATCAGCTGGAGAATGACACATAGAACACATGGCGGCGAACCATCTCCAAAAAAACCTAAAAAGGCACCCGAAGGGGCGCCTTTTAGGTTTGGAATACACGTTGTATTAGTGGCTTGTCAGCCAAGCCGCCAACTCTTCTGTCTGACTCAGAATAGCTATCGGGTCCCAGTAGCCGGAGCGATCGCTTGTCCAAAGAAATACGTGATCATTTTTGACTGCTGGCAGTGCGCCCCAGATCGGGTCGGCTTTAAGTTCATCCAGCTTTTTCGAGTCGGAGGTAAGAATAATATAGTCACCGGCATACTTTGGTAAGACCTCAGCAGAGAATGAAGCCCAGCCCGGATCGGCCATTTCGGCGGCGATATCCGCAGGAGGCTTAAATCCCAATCCATTATAGATTGGTTGTCCACCTTTGCCGAAGTCTGTTCCGACGGCCATCAAGCTGTTTTCAGACCATTCAATAATGGAAAATGTGCTATCTGCTGGCACAACCTTCAATACGCTCTCCTTGGCATTGGCCATACGGCTGTCATAGTCTGCAAGCCAGGTTTTGGCCTTATCTTCTTCACTAAGCAGCTCACCGAAATAAGCCACTTCCTCATGTACCGTTTTTAAGGAAGCGTATGGAATAACGACCGTAGGTGCGATTTTTGACATCTGCTCATTTAGCTCAGGATAGAAATCATCCATAATAATCAAATCGGGATTAAGCGACAGAATTTTCTCTACATTTCCATTTCCGTCCCCTATATTCTCAACGTCTTTCAAATACTCCTGAAAATATGGATTTTTAATATGATGTTCGGAGGTTCCGATGGGTGTAATGCCCAGCGCAATTAAGCTGCCGAGATATTCACCTGCAACAATTCTTTTGGGATGAAGGGGGATCTCCACCTCACCGTTAACCGTTTTAACGATTTTGGTCTTCGGCTGCTGTGAGGCAGCATTCTCCGTAGCACCGTTTGTACCACATGCGCTCAGTACCAAAATGAAACTTAACAGCAATACCGATGCCAGCGTAGGCCTTGAATGTTTAAACATGAATGAATCTCCCTCTTGATCAAAATGATACTGATAATCGTTATCAATATAATCAGTATAGTCAAATGATTCAAGGGCAACAATGGAGGATTCTATGTTTGTGGCAGGACTATCTTCTAGTTTGTTCTTTCTGGAATGCAATTCTCTATAGCTAATCGGGGAAACACCCTTATACTTTTTGAACAGCCTGCCCAAATAACTAGGATCTTGATAACCGACGCCCACTGCAATTTCTTTCAGCGTAGCATCTGTTTCCAGCAGAAGTGCCACCGCTTTTTCGATGCGCACCTTAATTAAGTAATCAATCGGGCTAAGTCCAGTACGGATTTTGAAGTAGGAAGATAAATGGGGGACGCTATAGTTCAGGCTTTCCGATAATGATTCCAGCGTAATGTTATCCGTATAATGTTCATGGATAATGTCGGCGATCCGGGCGGCCAGATCACGCTTAGTCGTATTAACACCGTGCACCGACATTTGATGGAGTAGCTCATACACAAACTGATGAAGTAAAGTGCGAACATGCAACCGCGCAAGCGGCTGCGGCTTCCCCCACTCCTTAAACATCTCGCTCACTATGCGATACAGCGCTACCGAATTGTCAGGCGTCATGCTGTACGAATGATCAAAGGATTTAGCGCCCTCGTATAGCGTAGCAATCTCTAAGGGTAGTGAGGGATGCATACTCACTTTATAATAAATGCTATAGTAATCCAGCCCCTCGCTGCCTGCGTCAATGTTGAGCACAGTTCCTTTGCCTACATGAAGCACTGTAAAGCGCTGTAAACGGTGAACTTGGCTTCCCAGGTTAACTGTAGCATTACCGTGAATCGACATAAGAAACAACCTTGAGGGGACGTAATAGGAAGGTATAGATTCGCCAGGTCTAAGGGTCATCCGACGAATATCAACTACTTTGCAATTCGCGTGATTCCATACAGCAATAAGGTCATTGATGTCCATGATTGACTAACACCTTACATGTTTTCGTTTGAAGCCGAGCTGCGATTTATCAACTGCCTTTTGAATATTAATTGAAGCATTCAAAATCTTGCTTTTTGCACTACCGGTATGGACTTCCACCGGGCCAACGTCCTTTGCAATCTCAACCGCTTTATCATGAAGCGGCAGATAGGATACGCCCACAGTGTAGATGAAATTGTTCATTGCGTATTTCGTTCGCTCAGGAGCATCATGAATCGTATTTTTAGCAAGCTCCAACATAGCGGCCAATTTTTCTGCGGAAAATTCACTGTCCGGGCGATTTCCGAGCAGCCAGCAGTAACAGTTCCAGCCCGCCGACATTTTCAGCTCTATCTCACTTGCAATCCATTTATCAGAAACCTCTTGCGCAATATCCGTCTCCGCCAACGTTACTGCCACCACAAAGTCCGATAGCATATAGAAATAAGCGCCAGCAATCCACCGCTCAAAATCCGACTCTGACATTGCTTTAGGCTCCGCGATCACCCCGGCAAAATACATAGCGTCGTAATTTCCCGTAGCATAAAGCTGCTCGGCCAAGGGTTGATTATGTTTTATTTTTCTGAAGATGGGCTTCATCTGGCCTGTGGCCACACCAAAAAGCGGTTCGTGCGCGCCATTGGATAGATATATTTTCTTGGTGCGTTCCTTGCCGAGAGCTTCAAGCTCTTGCATGACCGTTTCTAAATCCATTGTTCGCACTTCCTTTTTAGATTATTGGCTAGGGACTCAAACTTTACTTGAATATATCATAAAAGCCCTTATAAATACCTTCTTTTATACATCAAGGTAATTTGCCCCGCTATGTATTCAGCGCTATATTGGTTGCCATCCTTAATCCACCACATAATAATCCCCAGTAGTGAGGCTGCAATAATATCAACGGAGACTACCTCCTTAGTAAGGTCAATGTTCCTCGCGTTTCTTCGTTTTTCGACAGTACCTTTTAACAGGTTGGTCAAGTGTTTTTTGAAGCCTTTATGCTCAATCAATACAGCAAAAACTTTCCGGTATTCAAAAAAATAATTTAAAAAGGTGACCAGCTGCTCCTGTTCGTTGTTACTCTTCATTTGTAATAGCGGTTCAACCTTCATGGACAGGTCATCGAAGATTTCATGTACGATCTGGCGCAATAAATCGTTAATATCCTCATAATGCAAATAAAACGTTGCACGATTTAGTTCCGCGCGGTTGGCGATTTTTTGGACGGTCAATTGCGAAATCTCCACATTGTCGGCCAATAATGAAAAAACGGCGTTCTTAAGCATCTTTTTTGAGCGAATAGCTCGTGGGTCAACTCTTTTATGTTCAGTCATTTCATCCCTCTATTATCGTTTAAATGGCATTTCATCAACTAATTTGCCTATTCTGTCGATTAGTCGACATTTTCAATAAAATTGCAAATAGGAATACTATTTAAATCCTGATATGATTTATTTTATTGACACTATGTCGAAAAAGCAATGAAGAGAGGACTGCAACATGCAAGAAGACATTAAGAAAATAAATAAAGGGATCTTACTAACCATCTTAATCTTTGGTTGTTTCTTATCCACACTCAATCAGACGCTTTTAAATGTCGCCTTAAGTAGTCTGATGGATGTATTTGATGTAACGGCAACAACCGTACAATGGATTTCAACAGGATTTATGCTGATCAACGGGATTTTGATTCCGATTACGGCCTATTTAATGAAACGTTTTACAACACGGCAATTATTTATAAGTGCCATGTCATTTTTATTAATCGGTTCTATAATTTGTGCAGCAGCGCCGAGCTTTAGTCTACTCTTAATCGGACGAATGATCCAAGCTGCCGGTGCTGGCATTATAATGCCGCTCATGATGAGTGTTGTGCTGGCGATCTTCCCCGTTGAAAAACGTGGCAGCGCTATGGGACTGCTTGGACTGGCGATGATATTCGCTCCTGCTATTGGGCCAACGCTCGCGGGTTTTGTTGTCGAATACCACTCTTGGCGCTGGTTATTTATCGGGCTTATTCCACTTGTCCTCATTGTTATAGCGTTGGCACTCAAGTATTTAGTGAATGTATCTGAGACGTCTAAGTCGAAGCTTGATGTCATAAGTGTTCTTTTATCAACCGTCGGATTTGGCTTAATTTTATACGGCTTCAGTAGTGCAGGCAGTAAAGGCTGGGATGATGTAATCGTGATCCTGACCTTAGGGATTGGGGTCGTGGTAACAGCCGTATTCTGTCTTCGACAAATCAAATCGGATGATCCGCTGCTAAACCTGTCGGTCTTCAAAAATAAGGTTTTTACGATGACATCTCTTATTAACGTATTAATCACGATGATGATGTACGCAGATATGATCTTATTGCCTATTTATCTGCAGAATGGCCGCGGGTTTACAGCATTTGATGCAGGACTACTATTGTTGCCGGGCGCACTCGTAAATGCGTTCATGTCACCCGTCACCGGTAAATTATACGACCGTTTCGGTGCGAAGCCGCTGTTCATCATTGGTCTATTGTTTATTATTCCATCTATGTGGGCGGTAACAGATTTATCTGAATCAACTACGTATACGTATCTAATGATTCGTACTATTGGCCTGCGAATTGGATTAAGCTTCATTACTATGCCACTCAATACAGCCGGACTAAATGCGTTGCCCAAACAACTTGGCACTCATGGTACAGCTGTGAACAATACCGTTCGCCAAATTGCCGGGGCCATTGGTACTGCTGTCGTAATTACAATTTATACAGTGCAGGCAACAAGTCATGCAACTACAGTGATGCTGAACAATCCCTCCACTACTCCTGAGATTCTTAAATCCCTTACATCAATTCTTGGGGCAAGTGACGCCTACTACTTCATGATGATTTTATCCATTGCCGCATTTGTTATAACCTTATTTATGCCCACGAAAAACAAGCTCATGATTGAAAAGAAAGCAAACCTAGTTAGCAAAGAAGAACCTCAGTTGTAACTAGTAATTGCAGAGTAAATGAAGAAAAGCCATTCCTTAGCGGAGTGGCTTTTGTTATGAATGGCTTGCTTTGGATCATTGGAGCACGTATTCCTACGAGTATCAATATTTTCTTATCCATATCAGTATCCCCCTCTCCATATCAAATGTGTAGACTCTATTATAAAAACGGAAAAATATTTAAACTTTACACATAAGTTAATATATGGTATTTTAATAGTGTTATTAAAAGGAATATTAATCCATAATAAGGAGCTGATTCCATTCATGAAATTATCTTTAAAAAAGAGATTGATGCTTGTTGGAACCTTTGTTTCAGTCTTTCTTTTTTCTTTTGTTTCCCAAGCATATGCGACTAATTTAATTGGCTACCCTACAGCTACACAAGCTAAGAATAATTGGTGCTGGGCTGCGACTAGCGTTACCATACTTCAATATTACGGAATCTCTGTAAGCCAATGTTCTTTTTATGATCATGTGAAGGGAACCTCCGGCTGTACAACAGACGAGAGTGAATCTTATGGAACTGTTCAAGAAGGCATTCATGATTATGGTGTCTCCAGTTGGAATCATACAGGAGCACTATCTTACAGCGATGTAAAAAACCAGATTGATAATGTTGGCAGTCCTATATATGTAAGCTGGAAATGGAATAGTGCTACCGGTGGCGGGCACGCAGTAGTTATCTATGGGTACGACACATATAGTGGAAATGATTGGATTCAACACATGAACCCGAGTGGGGGCACAAAAACCTCCATGTTATACACCAACGTTAAAGGTGGCTCCAGCTACGATAGAACCTGGAGATGGGGACTTCATGGCTTCAACAAATATATTTAAGGAGGGCTTCCCATTAAGAAAACGCTGCTGTTAACTGTAACTTCATTCGTTTTATTTCTGACTTTTTTCTCACCTGTATGGGCTCAGACCGTAACTGAAGATGTTGTTTCTTTTGCAAATACAGAAGGATTAACATTGATTAAAGAAGGACTATCTAAAGATCCTGAAGGGTATGGTTACAACAATGAAGCAGAGATTAGTGAAATTACCGTAGGTCAAGGAATGCAGATTCATTTTATTGATGGCGCTAAGCTTAGGGCGGCTTCCGATAGTCTGATTGAAACGGTCACACCCCAAGACAACTGGGAGTTTCTTATTTTATCGGGCGGAATACCCAAATCTAAAATGATCATTCAAAAGGATTCAAACGGGTCCTATCAAGTTACTGAGTTTGGAGGAAATCCTAATACTTTGGCCTATGCTATTCATTCACTAGAAGCTGAGGGTGAAGTGAGTGAGCCTACACTTATCCGTGAGCGGGACGAATATATAGCTGCCTTCAAGAAAGACAATCAGGAACTAATCATCGCCCCACAACAAGCCTCATCAGCAGAAACAAAAGGACTAAGCAATATTTCGGAGCCTCAAGCACCCGGGCATTTAATTGATGTGTTACAAACGATGCAGAACGATTCTTCCGATGACGAGCAGGATGGGTCGGGAACCATTGCTTCCGCATATTATGCGGACGATAATAATCATCTGACAAGGTCTATCACCATTAGCGCCATTATTGCTCTAGTAGCGGTATTTGTGTTCTGGGCCTATCTCAGAAGACGTAAACAACCTAAATAAATGTAAAAATAAGTAGGCCGCCCTCCTTCATTGGATTGCGGCCTACTTTGATAGATAGTACCTCTAAAAAGCCTCCCTCTCCCCATATGATTAGGACATAAAGGCTGCCAAAGACCTCGTTAGCATAACACCATTTGTAATGGTATCTTGCGGCTAAACATCTCGTCCAGTACCCATGCCCCTTTTATACATTTTTTCTGCTTCAATAGGACTTTCTTTTGCCGTGATATGATACGGAATTACCCGATAAACTTGAACCGGACCGCCAAATACAGCCGATCTATACTTTTCCACATGCTGCTTGGACAAGGGTCGATTATAATAACCCGGTACGTATTTATTGATCAATTCCTGAAGTACATGTGTGGCTTCATCCAAATCTGAAATCGGTTCTGCTTGTCCAAAAATCATTACGCTCATATAAGCTGTATCCGTTTTGGCTGGTACCGGATCTGTAATAGTTCCGTATTCCTCACATACCGTAAAACATACCTCCGGATTATCACGCATGACCTGATTACGTCTTCCATCTCCAGCCCCATGAATATACAGTTTCCCTTCAGTCCATACATAATTAAGTGGCACAACATAAGGGAGGTTCCCATCAACCAACCCCAGATAACCTAATCTCGTTTGGTGAAGGAACCTTTCAATCTTCTCTTGATCTAGGCATTCCCTGGTCTTGTAACGAACCGAATTCATATCGAATCTCTCCTTTTATTTAAATTGCGGATACCAGCGTTGTTACGGTAGTATATCAATGAATGGATTGCATTAAAATATCCATAATTCGCTGTTTAGAGCAATCCATAATCAGCTTTTTATGATTGGAGTTTCTATTTGGAGGTATGTACGATGATGAAAGTAATTCGTAATGATAAGCGACCGATCTGGCAGCAATTGCTTGATCAAGCGATCCATAATATTACTAGCGGAGTCTGGGCACCAGGAGAACTACTGATTCCTACCCGCGAACTTGCGCACATCGTAGGTGTCTCCCGCTCAACTATACAGATCGTCTATGAGGAATTGTTAAGTCGGGGTTATACAGTTACCTCCCGCCGGGGAGGGACGCGAGTTAGTACATGGAAGCAAGTCGCTATATCAACGAAGGAAATAGAAACAGAGGGCCCCACACCTCCTTCACTCTCCTTGCTAGACTCAGCTGTTGATCAATTACATGACTGGTTCAGAGGTAAAGAACCGCTAGAAGTGGATATTGATTTCAGTCCCCATGAACCCTATTTGGATGAACAATTTCAAAAAAACTGGCGGCAATCGCTGCTCCAGGCATCCTCTGAAATGGATTTATCAAGCTGGGCTTACGGTAACTGCTACGGGTACACACCATTACGTGAGCAAATACAGCGTTATTTATCACTTGAACGGGGCATACATGTCCAAACCAATCAGATTCTGTTGACCTCAGGAGCTCAGCATAGTATTGACTTAATCGCACAGTCACTTTTAGCTGATGGGGACACTGTCTCAGTAGAAGATCCAGGTTTCCCAGCTGCTTGGATGGCAATGAAATACCGCCGTATGAATGTGGTACCCGTTCCTGTTGATGAGTATGGTCTAGTGGTTGGGCATATTCACCCGCAATCCAAACTGGTCTTTGCCACCCCTTCCCACCAGTGCGCAGTAGGGGTCGTTATGTCGGAGCCCCGCCGGCAACAATTGCTGCATAAGGCCGTTCAAGAACGATTTTGGATCATTGAAGACGATTATGATAGTGAATTTCGATATCGCGGCGAGCCGCTGCCAACGCTGTTTAGTCAGGCATCTAATAATACTTTGTATCTCATGAGTTTCTCTAAAATGATTGCACCAGGCATTCGTATTTCGGCTATTGTTGGATCAGTTGAGGCAATTGCTCAACTAGCGAAGGTGCAGGAGCTGACTTACCGTCATCTTCCGATTATGGATCAGCTAACACTAACCCACTTCATTAAAAATGGTCATTTTATGCGCCATATGCGAAGAGTCAGAAACGTATACCGGCGAAGACACGAGGTCATGGCAAAAGCTATTATGGCTAGCGGTTTAGGGGAGCGCTTCACGCTCAGTGGAGTAGAAACTGGATTACATATGTTATTAGAAGCTGAGGAAACATTCGACGAAGAAGCTGTGACAAAGTTAGCCCTACAACATGGAATACGTGTGTACCCTCTTGGACCCTATTGTTTGGATAGCAAAAGAAAAGGATGGGTATTAGGGTTTGCAAAAGTAGATGAGGCAGCAATTGAGCAGGGCATTTATCGTCTTGCGGAGCTGATCCTATAAAATCATCTCCGCAGCACTCACAAAATTTGTTGAACAGTCCATAGACTATTTTAGATTTATGAAACCATTGCTTCCGCGTATTATCCGGACGATAATAATCACCTAACAAGGTCTATTACCATTAGCGCCATTATTGCTCTAGCAGCGGTATTTGTGATCTGGGCCTATCTCAGAAGACGTAAGCAACCTAAGTAAATGTAAAAAGAAATAGTCGCTCTTTTCATGAAGTGCGGCCTATTTTTCTCTCATCTACGGCTCCCGAGAAATATTCAAACACTGCACTCTAATACTATTAAAAACTTACCAAGAAACTACTAAAAGGCATGTTGATTACTACTTCCGGAGACTATTTTTTATATGAAGGAATCAATCCTGGATTGGCTCAAACAGACAATGTAGTATTTGAAATCCCAGAAGATATGACTGGCTTTCTTTTGAATGTCCAAACTGGGTTCTGGGGAACCGAACAAGGACAGATTGAATTGAAATAATACTATATGGATCGTAAACCACCAATGTAAGTTGGTGGTTTTTTGTTACTTTTTCGACGTAAAAATTCTACTTTATGATCAAAATAACCGTCAACGAAGTAACTGGTGCTTTAAAACGTAGTGGTTAAGATACTTGGCAGTTAACAACTGAATATTTAAAAATCAATGCAAAAGGCACTACCTTGAGGCAGTACCTTTTGCATTGTTAAGTGAAGAGATCTCCAATTTAGGGGGGGTTAATACTCCACACCGATTCAATCAGGTCGTATGTTACATAGCTTTTTCAGCCAGATCACTAACTAAATTTCTCATCCACTTACGGGAGTAAATCCGGGCGTAGCCGAAACCAAAGCGGACAACCTCCTCCAGCGAGATGACGAGATACACAAGGTAGACTGGTTGCTTCCAAATGTATGACAGCAACAGCCCGGATGGGACACCTATCAGCCACGTTGCGGTAGACTCCATGCCGAATACGAACTTGCTGTCTCCTCCGCTGTTTAGAATACCGCCGGCTATAATCATATTGGATACTTTGACCCAAAGAAATCCAGCAAACACGATAACGATATACATGCTCATTTGCTTAGCATCCTCGGAGATATTGAACGCAGAGACATACAGCTTCGAGCCTGCCGCAATGATAACCCCGACAATCAGAGAGATAATGATGCCTAGGCGAATGAACCTTTTCGCATGATCGAGTGCGATATCAGATTCATTCGCACCCAAACGGTTGCCAACCATTACCCCTGCTGCACTAGCCAGACCCGATAATAAACCGATGCAAAGACCCTGAAGTGGGAAGGTAATGGTCATTGCAGTCATTTCCATCGTCCCCATACGGCTATAAATGACCGCATATGCCGTTTCACCCAATACCCAAATCAATTCAGTCAGTAGCAGCGGATAGGTCGTTCCAAAAAACTTGCGAATGAGCGGTTTAGGAACGATGAATAAGTTCTTTAACCCGACAGCTCCCGGTAAACGATACCGGTACACGGCACCAATGATCAACAAGCATTCGAAGACCCTAGAGATAAGAGTAGCAATGGCAGCGCCCTTCAGACCAAGCGCAGGAGCACCGAAATGACCGTAAATAAGTACGTAATTCAGTATAATATTCAAGCCAACTGCAATTAGACTTACATACATCGGCCATTTGGCATGGCCAGTACTGCGTAAAATCGCGGAATACATCATCGTGAGCATGACAGGTACAAAACCGATCGACATTATCTGGAGAAAAATATAACCCTCATCTATTACATTCACGTCTGTAGTGAACAGGCTCAGAAAGAGCGGCGAATCGATGAAGACAGCCGCAGAGAACAGGAATGAGAACGCAAAGCCGGTGATCAGTCCGAGACCCAGTACTTGAGAGACGCTTTTGGAATCTTTATTTCCCCAAAACTGGGCTGCATATATGGATACACCCGTCGATAAACCGGCCAAGACAACCGCGATGATCCCGTATATTTTGGTCGACATCCCCACCGAGGCAATTGCCACATCTCCCAGCTGCCCAACCATCAATTGATCCGTCAAATTAAGCAATGCCATCAGCAAGCTTTGAAGCGTAACGGGCACAGCGATTTTATACACACTTTTGTAGAAATCTTCTTTCTCTGACATGTATCGTTCACAACCCCCATATTCTCGATTTTTCCAGAACTCATTGTCATTCGCAGTCTATGACTTAGTGTGAGGCTAGATCACCTTTTTGTAGCGCATGAGCGTGTAGTTATCTTTTGGTTGAATTTCTACAACCTTGAACTTTTTCGCAAAGCTCAATTGCTGATACCCGTCTCCATCCACTAAAGTAATGTTTGTGGAGCCGCCTATGATGATTGGAAGCTGCATTAGAATAATCTCATCGACGATATCCTGATTGAAAATATGCCAGTTTAAGAATCCGCCGCCTTCGACCAGCAGACTGGTAATCCCATAGTTCTCCTCCAACTGACGTTCAAGCTCCACAAAATCTACTTTATCCTCGCCGCAGATAAGGCACTCCTTTCCTCTTTGCCGGATCTGTTTGATTTTTTCTTCATCCCGTCCTTTCTCGGTCGTGACAATAATCGTCTTCCCTTGGTCCGAGAGTACATTGCAATCTAGCGGAATATCCAAGGTAGTTGTCGGAATGATACGAATTGGATTTTTATTTTCCTCATACCGATTAGTAAGGAAAGGATTGTCCGTCAAAATTGTATTTTTGCCGACCATAATTCCCTGCACCTTCCCCCGGAATAGATGAATAAATTCCATATCCTCACTGGAAAACAAAGAAAAAAGCTCTTTACTCGAATTACCAGCGCCCATAGTAAGCTTTCCATCAATAGAAATTTGGCTGAATATCGTTGTTTTCATTTGGCTCTCCCCATCTCTAATTAGCTTTTAAATGCGCCCCAAGAGGCTTGAATAGTCTGTTCTATTTTGTTCAATGCTTGTTCAGGATTGCTCAAGGGCAGCTCGATAAGACCCGCATTTAACGCCTCCCATACATGGATCATGAAGGGATAAGTCGGCATCGGCCGTGAATGATCTAGAAGCGATAAAATCATCTTTTTGTTAGGCGCAGCAGAGGCAGCTAGACGGTTCAGCACCTCTTCCTGAGCCGGAATCCGCTGTACACCCAGCGTCCACATCGATTGGCATTCGTCACTCAGCATAAAGCGCGTGAATGATAAAATATCTTCCCTCTCCTCGGACGTTAATGAATGATTAGGGTAGATCAGGCCGATAGAAGAAGACATGGATAACGATTGCCGCCCTTCGATGCTCGGAAGCTGGCAAACCGCAAGCCTATTGTTCATATGCTTATCTAGATGGTTATAAATCCACTCGCCACAAATAATGGCGCCGATCTTACCGTCAATGAACTGCTCAAGCAGTCCTGTGGAGCCGTCGAGACTAACGAGCACGCCTTGATCCATCTTGTCGCTAATAAACTGAAGCGCCTGCTTCATTTCAGAGGTGACGATATTCGGCTTTCCATTCTGTACAGGCCAGCCGCCGAAAGCTGTAAGGAACGGAATAAACCAATAGCCTTGCTGTAAGTCTGCTCCAATCGGTACGATACCTTGGGCGGATAACCTTTCTGCTGCCTCTTCGAACACGTCCCATGTCGTCGGCGCACTAGGGTAAATCGACGGGTTGTAATACACAACCAGATGATTGCCCCGCAATACCGGGATACCATACTGAACACCATTCATTTGCATCGTTGAAAGAGCACCCTCAGTCAGCGTATCGTCAAATAGCCCGCCCGGCACTTCGGAGTAAAGACCGTTCTCAACATAGGAGGACATGTCGGCAGGAACCATCGCCAGATGTGGACCTTGCTGGGTGTCCTTAATTTGGTTCAGGCGCGCAGTCAGCTCCTTAATATTCATGACTTGTGGCGTAATTTGTACCCCAAAGCGCTCAGTATACAGCTTACAAATTCCCTCCAGCACCTCAATCGAGGTATCTCCCGGACCATCAAACTCATGCCATACCACGACTTCCTTATTGTTCTTTTCCATTGCAGCCTCTCTCCCTTACCTAAATTGTCTATCATTGTTTACGAGCACTAAAGCCTGATTAGGCGCAAGCAGCAAGCAATCGAACGCCTGACCTACGCTGCTACCCGTTAAGGAACTATCCAGTGTTACCGTCATTGGGCATCGGCCAGGTACGGCAACCTTCAAATCAACTTGGCAGAAAGCAGCAGCACTCAAGTTAAAGCAGCACAGCAGCGTTTCATCTCCTTGCATATACCCATACAGAACAATACCTTCCGGGGATTGAGCCACGAAAAAGTTTTCCGGCTTCACTAGGTGGCGCCAATCTTTCTTGAGTTCACTTAGCTCTGCCAACAGCGGCAGCATCGGTGTAGGATTGGTCCAATTAATTTGCATAACGTTAAAAAAAGCTCGGGAAATCTCCTCTCCGTTCGTGTTATCTCCAAGACCACAGTTGAGCGGCTGCTCCTCATTCATTTCATACCCCGTCGTCACGTATGGAATTGCGTTCGGAAGAAATTGATTAAATACCGCGATCATCCGAGCAACCTCTACACCGCCACGGCTGGTGATCCGAGGAGTATCTGCTGTTTCTGCACAGGCAAACACATGTATATTCAACTCAGGCAGCTCTTCTAAGAATGAAACGAGATTCTCTTTAGTAATTTGTGTCATGACGTTCCACCCACTGCCAAGCATAATGTTATAGCCGGTGTTTGCCGCCTTCTTGTGGTTGCGATTGAACAAATCTTCGCTGATTAAGATCGCATTTGGATTCATCTCTTTAATCGTGTCAAAAATACGAGTCAACAACGGAATAGGAAGCACGTGTCCGATGTCGATGCGGAAGCCGTCAATCCCATATTTTTCGAGATTAACCCGTACTGCCTCCTCCAGAACATCCCACAGCTCCAGATTCGGCTGCTCTCCCGGGTAGTCATTACATTTAATCGTATCAAAAAGGACATATGGCGCCTGATCCGGACTTATAAGATGTCTCACTTGCGGAGAGAAATCCTTGTAGAGGCGTAAGAACGTAATGTCTGTCCAAATCGGCTGCACATCATTTATCCAATCCGAATGCGCTGGAGCAGTCGTTATCCCCATCTCTTGCTCCACCAAAGTTAATAGCTCATCTCCAGTTTTAGCAGCTTTCTCCTTTAAGTGCTGCCAAAGAATTGGATGGAGTTCATTGGGCGGTGGCGTGAACTTCCGCAGAAATACTGCTGTCTCCTGGCTGCGGTAGACCGTCTCCAATTTGTCCGGCGTACACTCCTCAAAAAATCCAAGCTGGGGAATCGCGGGCGGCGCAAAGCCTTCTAATTCGTCCATTTTGATCCAATACACCCATTCAGGATGCTCGGTAATGAACACACTGTTTTTCGCCGTCACACGGGGAATGAAATCAACAACAGTCTTAATATCAAGTAAATGACAAGCCTCTACCAAAGCGCTGAGCTCATCGTGGATCGTAAACTCCTCCATATCATCCAATAGGCTATCGTGCAGGTTCTCGTCCAAATGGAATAACGATTGCACTGCGTAAGGGGACCCAATATCCCCCTTCAGATTCAACTTGCTGTACTGGTTAACTGGAAGCATGTACAGAATATTGATGCCCATTTTCTTTAGCAGAGGCAGAAGAATAAAGAATCTTAAAAAAGTACCTGATTCAATTTTTCCGTCATGGTTGTAATCCCAAGCCGTAGAATAGCGAATAAGCGAAGAATAGATCGCGCTATCGTCCAGATTTATGCGTTCCTTAAGCAGATATCTCCACGAAAGCCTGTCCACATAATTCAAATGATCAGTCAAAAAATCATACGGGTGTACACAAATTTCACCCTCTTTTTCTAAGAGAACACGTTCATATTGGCACTCATTCCACACTGCGGGTATCCAAATTGGCTCTACCTCTTTGGCCTTTTGTGTAGACAAGTAATCTTGAATTAATCTGAATTTGCTATCATTGCTCATCAACAGTGCCACCTCTCATTGATTGTAGTCTTACGTTTAGGGAACAAAAACCGTCTTTACGGTTTCACTCCCAACCACCTTCAAAGAGTTCAATTCATAGCCGATTAACTCATCTATCGCTGCTTCATGCTGACTGAGCTTAACTTTTCTAGTTACTAGTTTCTCCATTTCAGGAGTTTCAGCGGCAAACCGCAAAGCTTCCTCGAACATGTAGCGGTATTCACCTGCTGCTATAATTTTTATTGCATGCTGCACGAATTTGGTAGGGGAAAAGGTGTAGCGATACTTCGCATTAATACCAAAAGGAACGATGCGGCCTCCACGTTCAATCCACTTTTCCGCCACTTCGAGTTGAGTGCCCACCGTATCGATAATCACATCAAACTTATGTCCCGCACAGATTTTGTCTACGGTAGCTTGATTTAATTGGGCAGGGGTTAGAGCAAAATCTGAGATCTCTTTGGCAAAAGCTAACCGATAGGGATTAACTTCAGTCGCTACCGTGAGCGCAGATTTCGACTTACTCACAATTTGGCTTAACAGTCCCATTGGACCCGATCCAAGAATGAGTACCTTGTCGTCTGCTGTGACATTAGCTTCTTTGAAATTGTGCAGTACACAGGCAAGCGGCTCAATCAAAACCCCCGTCTCCCAGCTCATATGATCGGGAAGACGGTGTGCAAACGTTTGTGCAGTTGAGTAAAAAAAAGTGAATGTCCCATTTCGATTCAAACCCGCAATAGGCATCCCATTTCCATCGATGCCCGTACAGAGGTGCGGCTGTTTCTTCAAGCAAAAATAGCATTCATCACAGCTTTGATTCGGATCGATAACTACGCGGTCGCCTACCTTAACACGGTCAACGTTGCTGCCGATTTGGATTACAGTCCCTACTGCCTCATGACCACGAATGACCCCTGGAACCCCCTCCTCTTTCCCAGTTATGACTGCTAAATCTGTTCCACATACACCTGTCATCTCAATCCGGATCTTGACTTCATCCGGTGCTGCAATCTGCGGCTCTTCCCATTCGCAGAGCTCCAGCTTATGATTGGATGTCCACACCAACGCTTCCATACTCATTCCCCTTTCTCTTTTTTTGTTATCCATATTCGCCCAGAATATATCATAACTACCATGTAAAAGTAAGGTGAATGTTGTCGAAAAATGTTAATAATTACATTTTTATATAAACGCTCACGAGTAAGCGCTTTAATTTTCTTTCGCTTATTATGCGGATTGCACTGTCTGAAACGGCAAGTTTAAGGGCCATCCCTTGTGGGATGACCCTTGAATACTATCGTGATCAATCGAGCACCGCACGGGAATAAATCCCGAATCAACGTCTCCTATTTTGCAGCTTCCGCTTCCAGCCGTGCAATGACCTCTGAGCCGGCTTGATCTGTGAAGCTAAGCACCCCGTTTTCCTGAACGATCAGTCCTTCCCGTATTCGGCCATCCAGCCAATCGCTGATCCAGCCGGGAGCATACCCGCCTTGGCCGAACTCGCCGCCAAAAGCAATCATTTCTTCATATACATCCAGATATTGTTGACGGCTCGTATTTGGATAAGAGCTTGTGTATAGCCAGAACTGCACATCATACATCAGAGTAGAAAGCTCATCCGCATGAAAGGAGAAGTGTCCCTTCTCTTCAACGATTCGGGTACATACTTTACGGATCTTATGCTCAAGCTGATCTACTTCAGACACATGGCTGCACAGCTTCGCAAGCAATGGTGAGAATTGGCCTACGGCTACTTTGCGCAAATCCTCCTCTTTATCTTCTTCAGAGGTGTCGTATTCTTCATCACTCACCAGGCCGCGTATAAACGTCTCGAAGTCTGGGGCCAGAAACGTAATCTCATAATTATCTTCCTGATCCACATGAATCACCTCGGGTTCACCGTCCTTCCCGCAATTCCGGTAATCCAACATCACGACATCATGACCTGCCGAAGGGCAATCGCAAATTACCACGCCAATGTCAGGGTATCCCCACTCCTCAATCATAAACGGACTGCCGAGATCGCCGCAGAGTGAATAGCTTTTCTCACGTCCGATGCCCATAATGCCCGTAATCGCGATATGATCCTCAGCCCATGAGGTCGCATCCTCCGTAGGAAAACAGGTATTATAAGGCACTCCCCCATTGTGCTGCCTCATCAGACTGATATAAGAGGCAGGAAGCTTGTAACCTAGTTCTTCTTCTACAGAAGCAATCAGCTCATCCGTAGGCGGGGCCGAAACATATTCTTTTAGCGCATAATCGCTATCTTTCCAAAACTCGGAGAGGTCCATCCCTTCAAAAGGAGTTGCAGTCGTCCCCGAATCATTATGTTGCTCTCTGATTGCCTGTCTGGCTGCGGCGTGTTGTTCTTTGCGTAGCTTGCGCTGGCTGAATTTCAGAAACATGGCCGTATTCTCATCATCCGGATCGAGGTCATGGGCAATACCCAGCACTCTCACCGCTTCCTCATATCGATTCAAATAATAGTAGGAATATCCTACACGAAAATGCCACAGATAATCATTCTGCCCTTGTTCCGCAATCTTCGCGAAGTGTTCAAGGGCTTCTTCATAACGTTCCAAATTGTTATACGCTCTTGCCAGACTGCTGACCATCTCGTAATCTCTGTCCGCTGGAGGAATCTCCATCAGAGTGTCTACAATCTTCTGGTGTTCATCATCTTCATGCCACTGTGTCAGCTGTGCGATTAGTTCTTTGTCCATGGTCTACCTCCCAAGCTTATAATCAAGTTACTAGAATATAGAGAAATATGGTTTTCCCTATTCTACCAGATGGGATGTAGGTATTGAAAATCGATAATAGAGCCTCACAAAGATTCTTAATTATGGGTACAGCCATATCCCTGAAACCGTCATCACCGCTGGCAGTGCAGCCTCGTCAACCGCTACATTGTCATACCAGCCGCCCACTGCAAGGTTCAGCACCAGATAAAATGATTCGTTAAAGGGCATAACCCCTGGCTCCAAGCAGCGCTCGGCAAAGCAATGTCCGTCTACCACCCATCGAATCGAACTGGCGGTCCATTCCAGTGCATAATCATGAAATTCATTAATGGTTCCGCTTTCAAAATGGTGTGAGAACTCCTCGACGATTTGATGTTCCCAATCCTTTCCGTAGTGCAGTGTTCCGGATATTTGCTGAGGCAAGCGGCCTTTGGCTTCCATGATATCAATCTCGCCGGAAGCTGGCCAAGGTCCGTAAGCCTGTTCCTGCGGAAGCAACCAGATGGCAGGCCAAACCCCTTGCCCCACCGGCAGCTTTGCACGCACAACTAACTTCCCATAGCAAAAGGAAAAATGGTCCTTTGTATCCAAACGAGCCGAGGTATATGCAAAATTGCGCCCATCCTTTCCAATGGATTCACTGCGTGCGCACAGATTTAAGCCAAATTCATCGATATACAGATTGCTGGAATGATCCGTGTAATACTGCTGCTCTCCGTTGCCCCAACCTGGGTCTATGGGATTACCTTCATTATCTAATAAGTCGTTGCCAAGGCGGATATTCCATAGCTTCAAATCGGCATTTCTATCTAAGAAATTCTGTTCCCATATAGGTTTATTCATCCTTTGCACACTCCCTTCATTTAATCACAGCATACTTAATTTTTGCGGCTGGTCAAACAAATCTAAAAAAATGGGATAGGGTCGATAATCATGGGCTTTTTTTCCTATGCGCTTTTTCATACGATGAAATAGAAAGGGGGCACGGAAAATGTTCCAATACAGAACGGAACAAATGAAAGCGCTTTTTAAGCAGTGGCAATTGCAAAGCATGGTTATCCCGGGAATCATCTGGATGTTTATCTTTTGTTATATCCCTATGTTTTGGCTCATTATTGCATTTATGGACTACAGCATCGCCAAACCCTTACTAGAATCACCGTTTGTCGGGCTGAAGCATTTTCAGGATTTTTTGACGGATGAGCGTTTTTGGCGTTCGATTCGCAATACTCTGGGGATGAGCAGCATCAAGCTGTTCCTGGGTTTTTCCATTCCTATCTTGTTTGCCTTGCTGCTGAATGAAATACGGAGTCTTCGATTTAAGCGAACGGTACAAACCATTTCGTACCTGCCGCACTTTATTGCCTGGACGATTTTTGGCGGCATTGCGCTCAATTGGCTGGGCGAGGGCGGTGTGATCAATCAGTTGATGATGGTGATCGGGCTCCAGGAACGCGAAATCCTGTTTAACAGCGACCCTAAGTACTTTTGGTGGATCACCTTTTTCACCGATACGTTAAAAGAAACCGGCTGGAGCGCCATTATCTACATAGCGGCAATATCCGGCATTGATCCGGGGCTGTACGAAGCGGCTGAGCTGGATGGCGCAAACCGGCGGCAGCGGATGTGGCATATCACCATTCAGAGCATACGCCCCACCATCGCTATTTTGTTCATCCTCGCTGTCAGCGGGATACTTGGCAGTAACTTTGAGCAGATCTTTATGTTGAAGAACAATATGAACATGAGGATGGCGGAAAGCCTAGACTTGTATATCTACAACATGGGGTTGGTCTCCGGGCGCCATTCCTTCTCAACAGCCGTCCTGTTCGCCCGCTCTATTGTGGCGCTAGGTTTGTTGTTTTTGGCCAATCACACATCCAAAAAACTAACCGGCGACAGCATTTTTTAGAAAGGAGAGGACAGAGGTATGGAAAGACGCAAAAGATTTCGGCAAATTGGAGTATTTGAGGTCTGCAACACCCTGCTGATGCTGGCGGTTTGCTTTTTAACACTGTACCCGATGTGGTTTGTATTCATTAACTCGCTTAATGCGCCGCAGCAGGCATCCCTGGGCACCGTCAACTGGTTTCCCAAAGAATTATCGCTGGCCAGCTATAGCGTTGTGTTCAATGATAAAACAATGATGAACGGTTTTTACATCACCACTCTGCGCACAGTGATCGGGACAGCAACGCATGTGTTGTTTACCGCCATTATTGCTTACGGAATGAGCAAGTCTAATCTAATCGGACGCAAGCTGTATCTTAAAATCGCATTGGTTACGATGCTGTTCTCAGGCGGGCTGATCCCTACATTTATTCTGATGACGAAGCTGGGATTATATGATAATTTTTGGATATTCATCATTCCCTCTATGTACACTTTTTTTAATATGGTCATTTTCATGAGCTTCTTCCGCACCATACCTGACAGCCTGGAGGAATCTGCGAAGGTAGACGGTGCTTCAGACTATGGTGTCCTGTTCAGAATCGTATTGCCCAATAGCATGGCTGTCATTGCGACTATATCGCTTTTTTCAGCCGTTTATCATTGGAATGATTATTACCAGGGGGTCATCTACATCCGTTCGCAGGAATTACTGCCACTACAGACCATGCTGTACAAAATCATTGCGGAGAATTCTATGTCCTTCATGCAACAGCAAGCTATGGCGCAATTCGGCGCAAGACTTCCCGGCAACTCTATTAAATTTGCATCCATGATGGTGGCCACACTGCCTATTCTGATAGTCTATCCTTTCATTCAACGCTATCTGGTCAAAGGTGTAATGATTGGCGCCATTAAGGGATAAGAGTGTGAGTGTCTAGAAACTGGTATACAAAAATTCAGAAGCAGCAAAGAAAGGATGATTATGTCATGAAACGCAATCTCATTAAGCCGGGGTTGACCCTCGTTCTGGCCGCAAGCCTGATGCTAGGCATAGCCGCGTGTTCCAATTCAGCGAATAGTGAAAATAAGCCAACACCACAGCCTACAGATAGTACACAGCCGCCGCAGAGTGAAGCAAAGCTCAATCCCGATGATCCGGCATGGAAGCTGGATACCAGCCCTGTTGATTTGACCTGGTTCGTAGGTGCTAACTGGTATGCCCACACTTGGGGAGACAGCTTGACCTCCAAGTACGTAACGGAAAAAACAGGCGTAAACATCAAGCTTGAGGTACCTTCCGGTGAAGCGAATGAGCATATTACCCTAATGATGACCTCGGGCAAGCTGCCAGACTTGATATCAATGGGTTCGTGGGAAACCGCTGTCAAAAAGCTGTGGGAAGGCGATCATGTCTACGCCTTAAATGAATTAGCTGACAAGTATGACCCTTACTTCTTCAAGGTGGCCGGGGACGGTACACTGAAGTGGTATCGTCAAGAAAATGGCAATACCTATGGCGTTCCGAATGATTCATATAGCCCCAACCTGATGCATGAAACTGGCATGACGGCCGCCAACCAGACTTTCCTGGTGCGAAAAGATTTGTATGAGGAGATGGGCAGCCCGGACCTTAGCACTCCAGAGGGCTTTCTGAACGCACTGCAACTGGTAAAGGATAAGTACTCCCAATATAAAGGCCAGCCCATCAGTCCCTTTTTTGCACAAGGGAACGTCCCTTACGGGATGACCGAATATCTGCAGAACCTACTGGCCGTACCGCATGAGAAAGACGGAAAAGTATACGACCGCATTACCGATCCCGATTATATTGCCTGGCTTAAAACCTTCCGTACGGCTTACGAGCGCGGGTTGATTAATGTGGATTTCCTGGTGGATTCCGATACTCAGGTAGAGGAAAAAACAAACAACGCCCGCTATTTCATGATGGTCCGCGAGTGGACCGGTATGTCGGCTGTCAATCCTATGCTGGCTGCTAGCGGCAACCCGGACTCTTACTACATCGCAGTCGATGGGCCAAAGAACAGCAAGGGCGATAACCCTAAGTTATTCCCTGGCAACATGGACGGCTGGATGGTGACGATGATTAGCAAATCAACCGAAAACCCTGAACGAGCCATCCGCTTTTTGACCTATCTGGCCAGCGAAGAAGGCCAGCGAGATTTGTTCCTTGGCAAGGAAGGCGAAACATGGGAGATGGTGGATGGCAAGCCGCAACTGAAGCCTGAAATGGTAAAATTACTCGACACTGATATTGAGAAGCTGGAGAAAGAATACGGCATCATGGATACCTATTGGATGATGCGAAACCCTGTAATCGTCAACCAGTGGAGACCGGAGAAATCTCCTGTCATTAAGCAAATGGAAGACTTCGCCAATAAGCAGGCCGATATTGATAGCGGTATCTATAAGGGCTTAGATCCACAGGGCGATTCTGATGTGTCGGTAGCCTGGTCCCGTATTTCGCAAAATTGGGAGGAAGTACTCCCTGAGCTAATTACGGCCAAGAATGAGGCTGAATTTGATAAAATCTTCGACAATTTCCTTGACCGCCGCGAGAATTACAACTTTGGCAAGGTGATGGAATACCGCCAGGCTGAACTGGATGTGCGAAAATCCAAAATGGCAGAGTAATAATGCCCGTATAAAGATTACTGCCGGCCACCGAAAGGTTGGCCGGTATTCCCTTTTTCGCTTCTTTTAACCATTTAACAAAACAGCCTAGTTACCTACCGGGCAGTTTGTAATATATGGTATATTACAAGGGTAGGAGGCTACTTAAATGAAGTATCTGCTGACTAAAATGAAGAAGCTGTACCGTAATTCCCGCATCTCCCAAAAATTGTTTTTGGCCTTTAGCATGATGATTGCCATCCCTGCGATTGTGGTATCCTTTTTATTTATCCGCACACAGGAAAGTCAGCTATACAAGGACGCTATGGCTACCGGCAGCAGCCATGTCTCAAGAATTAACGAACAGCTGCGCAGCAAAATGGGCATTATTGAGAACGCTTCCTCTACTGCGCTGAATCAAAAGGCATTTGTAGATTTCATTCACTCCAATATGCGCGGGGATGGCCTGCGTCTCGTAAAATTTAGACAAAATCAATTTGAGCAAATGCATAATATCATTCAAAGCTACGAGATGATCAGCGAGCTCAGTTTCTATATCGATAATCCAAACCTATTTGAGATTTGGCCTGAAATCTACCATTATGACAAGTTCTGGCCGAAGGACTATTGGGTGACACTTCGTGAGGAAGGCGGTGCGGCATACCGCTTATTTGCTTTTAAAGATGGGGAGCATACGCTATCCTATTACCGGCTGGTACGCCTTCAGGGGCAACAGCAGAAGCTCCCTACCATTATGGAAATCCGCGCCCAGCATAGCGTCTTTTTCAGTGACTTGCTTGAGGATAGCGGGGGGGATTTCTTTTCTGTAGTGATGGATGGAGCCGACTCTTCCCGATCGGTATACAATCCTGAGCATATTTTTTCTCAAAATGCCGGTGAAGAATTGGATAAAATTCTAGGCAGCATTCACCAGCGGTTGGATGTGCTGCAGCAGAGCAGCCCCATTAGGGTAAAGGTAGGCGACCATACTTACTACGCGTTATATCGCTACATCGCCCCACTGAACGCCTATGTAGTGGATATTGCCTCTCATCAAGCGCTGATGAAAGGCCCACGAAGCTGGTACTTGCTCGTAGTAGCGATCACATTGTGTGTATTGCTGCTGATGTTACTGCTCGTTTCACATACCACTCGGCGCATTTTTCGCCGGCTCGACAGGGTGCTGGTTTCTATGCGCAAGGTGCGGCAAGGCCAACTGGATGCGAAAATTGATACCGGCCTGGATAAAAACGAAACCGGTGACGAAATCGACGAGGTGGCCGTCAGCTACAATAATATGTTGGACGAAATCAAACATCTGATGACCCAAGTGGTAGATAAACAGCTGATCGCCAAAAATGCACAACTGCACTCGCTGCATTCGCAGATCAATTCACACTTTTTATATAACGCGCTGGAATCCATCCGTATGCTCGCGGAGGTTCAGCGCCAGCCGGCTATCGCCGAAGCGTTGGTGTCTTTAGGCTCACAACTGCGATACAGTATGCAATGGCGCAGCGATACGGTTGCGCTTAGCGAAGAACTTGCCAACATACACAGTTATGTCCGATTCATAAACTTTATGGAGGGTGGCAGCATTGAGTTGACGGCGGATCTCCCGCAGGAGGTACTGCGTTATACAATCCCTAAGATGTGCATGCAGCCCATCGTCGAAAATGCCGTTCATCATGCAGCGCCCTCGGGCGGCAGCGTACGTATCCATATTACCGTATCGGTAGAAAATGAAAGCCTTCTGCTAATTGAGATACGAGATGATGGCGGAGGTGTTGACCCGGAAATGCTGTCCAGTCTGCAGGCTGTGCTACGGGGCGACTCAGATTCACCGATTGTTACCAGCAAAAACGGACTGGGCTTGGAGAACGTGCATAAGCGCATACAGCTTCATTATGGTAAGGACTGCGGTCTTTGGATTGACAGTGTGCAGGGCGCCTATACTTGTGTAACCATACGTTTGCCTTGGGAAAATGTGAATCTTGGAGGATGGTAGGGCATGATCAATATTCTAATTGTGGACGATCAAAAGCACATTCGTGATGGGCTGCAGGCGATGCTGCGCCAATTTCCGCTGCAGCTGGACAATATTTACTGTGCAGTAAACGGAATTGAGGCCTTGGGTATATTGAGTCAGCACAATATCCAACTGGTGATTACTGATATCAGGATGCCCGATATGGATGGACTGACGCTGATGGCGCAGAGCAAACAGAAGCACATCGAGGTAGATTATCTGATTATTAGCGGCTATAGTGATTTTGCCTATGCTCAAAAGGCCATCGAACTTGGAGCAAAGGGCTACCTGCTCAAACCTGTGAAACGTGAAGATCTGCAAACCGCAGTAGAACATGTAGCAAATGAGATAAAAACACGGCAGACGCTCTCGCGTAATATGGAGCATATCTCCCGCCGCGCCCGGGAGACAGACCGCAAGGAACTGAGTATGTTCATGCAGGGTGCAATGATTGATGAGGCGTGGGTTATCCAGACCCAGCAACAGAATCCAGAGTTGTGGAGTAATTACCGCCTGTGTCTGCTGCGGGAGGAATTATGGATTAACCAACCGGGAGCCGACAGTAGCCACAGCATGGAATCCCTTGCCTACCGTGTGTATGGCAGACGAGGGTGTATATGCCTGCAACACCGCCCGTACCTGATTCTCGCGGTTGATGCGGCCGTAGATACGGGAGCCTTCCCGGCCGCCCTCAAAGCAGGACAGATAGATGCCATTACTGCCATGACCAGCCCGCAGCAAGGATTGAAGGAGTTGCCCCGCAGCTATACACAAGCGTTGGAGCTCTATCGCCACAGTTACCTGTTTCCAGAGAAGAGCTGCATCTTGCCAACACATATTGAGCGACTGGAGCAGCAGTGGGAGCTTCCCTATGAAGAGTTATATGTCCTGTTCCAGTTAATCGGCACCAAAAACAGCGGTACAATCACCCAAGGCATTTCTATGATATTTCACAAAGATACATTGCAACGCTATCACATCCAATACACACAGCAGCTATGCCGTGCCATTGTACAGATGCTGGAGGAATCTGTACGTGTGATCCGCCCGTACATGGGGGAAGAAGCGCTGGACATCGAATGTTTACGTAATCTATTCGATTATCCGGGTATTCGCGATTATATTCAGGCGCTGCAACAACAGCTGCTTCGGCTGAACCAATTTTATTATGAATATAAGTGCAGCTATCGCAACTCGCAAGATTTAAATGAAGCCATACGCTTTATACACGAAAGCTATCATAAACCCCTGGATCTCGCGATGGTATCGAATCACGTGTCGCTTAATTATGCCTACTTTTCTAACCTGTTCAAAAAAAATATCGGCAAAGGCTTTGCAGAATACTTGCGCGATGTGCGCCTGGATAAAGCCCGGCGGCTACTGGCCGAAACCGATCATAAAATTGTAGAGGTAGCCACCATGGTAGGGTATGAAAGCTACAAAAGTTTTACACGATCCTTTCGGGATGTCATGGATATGCAGCCCACAGAATATCGGCAAATGATGCGCCGGAAGCACGACAGCGGGGAAAAGTACCGTGACACAGCGCTATAAATAATCAAAAGCCAAAAAATTGGGTTAGAACAAAAATAATTGTACCTTTTAGCTGATTATTATATTCGATAGAATAGAGATGTCCCTAAATGTAAGCGGTTTCGTTTCTTCATTATTTTATTAAAGGAGGGCAAGTATGAAACGACTTTACAATACGGAGAGTGGTTTTAAGCAGAAGGTATTTAGTTTGTTCTTAGCAGTAGTACTGTTAGCTGGGGTTGGCCTATTGCCGACTTCAAAGGTGCAGGCAGCAGGAACCACAGTTACCTCTATGTCTTACTTTTCAGCAGCAGACGGTCCTGTCATCTCAAAATCAGGGGTTGGGCAAGCTAGCTATGGTTTCGTCATGCCTACATTTAATGGGGGCTCTGCCACCTGGAATGATGTTTCCGATGACGTCGGTGTAAAAGTAAAAGTTGCTGGAAACTGGGTGGATATTGACAATGCAGGCGGCTATACCTACAACCAAAACTGGGGACACTGGAGCGACGGTGGCTTGAATGGCTATTGGTTCACTCTCTCCGCAACAACGGAGATTCAGCTATTCTCCAAGGCTAATGGAGTTACACTTGATTACACCCTTGTATTTCAAAACATAAACAAAACGACCATTACTGCTATGGCCCCTACACAAGGGCCGCAGATTACAGCAGGATTTACAGGAAGTGCAGGCTTTACTTATCCTACCTTCAACAATGATCCGGCTGTTACCTATGAAGCCGTAGCTGAAGATCTGAAGGTATATGTAAAACCTGTAAGCAGCAGTACATGGATTGATATTGACAATAATGCAGCCAGCGGCTGGATCTACGATAACAACTTCGGACAATTCACCGAAGGCGGCGGCGGCTACTGGTTCACCGTAACAGAGTCTATCAACGTCAAGTTAGAATCGAAAACCTCAACGGCTAACGTCGTTTATACCCTCACCTTTAATAAACCTGTAAGAAATTCATATGTCTTAACTCCTTATGAGGGAACGACCTTTACCGCAGATGCAAAAGGTGTAATAGGTGTCCCGCTACCCAAAATTGATGGGGGCGCTCCAATAGGCACTGAGCTAGGAAATTACGTATACCAAATTAACATCAACGGACAATGGGTTGCTATGAGTGATTCCAGCCAGAGCGGATTTGTATACGCCGGCAATGGCTATAACAACATGTCTGATGCCAACCAGTGGGGCTATTGGGCTGACTACATCTATGGGCTTTGGTTCCAGCCCGTCCAAGAGGATGTGCAAATCCGTATTGGCTATCCATTAAATGGACAGGCGGGCGGAAGTGTCGGCAACAATTACGTCAACTATACCTTTATCGGTAATCCAGATGCCCCACGTCCAGATGTATCCGATCATGATGACATTGCCATCGGAACAGCAAACGACCCGGCGATAGAGGGCATGAATCTCATTTGGCAGGATGAATTTAACGGAACAGCACTCGATACGAGCAAATGGAGCTACGAACAAGGTTATTATATTACTGACGATCCGAATAGCTGGGGCTGGGGCAACGCGGAACTGCAGCACTATACAGACAGTACACAAAATGTATTTGTACAGGACGGAAAGCTGAATATCAGAGCTTTGAACGATTCAAAATCCTTTCCACAGGACCCAAGCCGGTATGCCCAGTACTCATCCGGCAAGATTAACACCAAAGATCACTTGTCCTTCCAGTACGGCAGAGTGGATATTCGTGCTAAGCTGCCTACAGGTAACGGCGTTTGGCCAGCACTTTGGATGCTTCCGGAAGATGCCGCTTATGGAGCGTGGGCCGCATCCGGAGAAATTGATATTATGGAAGCCAAAGGACGCTTGCCCGGCACGACCAGCGGGGCCATACACTTTGGCGGACAATGGCCTGTAAACAGATATATTGCTGGTGAATATCACTTCCCTGAAGGCCAGACCTTCGCCAATGATTATCATGTGTACTCCATGATCTGGGAAGAAGATAATATGAAATGGTATGTGGACGGCAAGTTCTTCTTTAAAGTCAGTAGAGATCAATGGTATTCCGTAGCTGCACCTAACAATCCGAATGCCCCATTCGATCAACCCTTCTACATCATTATGAATCTGGCAATCGGCGGGCACTTCGACAGCGGCCATACCCCAGATCCGTCCGATATTCCTGCAACAATGCAAGTGGATTATGTTCGTGTCTATAAAGAAGGCAACAGCGAGAATCCGGTAAACGTACCGGTTACCGGTATTTCTCTGAATCAAACTACTGCGCAGGTGGAAGTCGGACAGACTGTGCAGTTGAACGCCAATATTGCCCCGTCTAATGCAACCAATAAGCAGGTCACTTGGAACGTATCAGGTACCAGCGTCGCTTCCGTGAATCCGAACGGTCTCGTGACGGGACTCACTCCAGGCACAACAACCGTAACGGCTACAACAGCCGACGGCAATAAAACAGCCCTCTCCACCATCACTGTTGTACCGGCATCATCATCCGGTGTTATCATCGTCGGCGATGAGGTGCGGGGTCTGAAGAAAATAGGTGACGACCTGCTGTTCTATGTGAACGGCGCAACCTTTGCCGACTTACACTATAAGCTAAATAACGGTGGGCAGCTAAACGTAGCCATGACCCCGGCAGGAAACGGTAACTACACCTACCCTGTAAATCACCTGCAACACGGGGATACCATCGAGTACTCCTTCACCTATAATCCGGGACAAGGGGCCGTCGATTCCCCAACGCTCTCGTATATCCATGGGGTAACCCAAGGAACACCAGAATAAAGTAGTTGAACCCTAGGCAAAATGCAAACACGAATAGGCGAGGAGGAAGTATGACGCTTCCCTCTCGCCTATTTTGTTGTTTCTACCGTGCTGCAGGTCTTCTCGGTGGAAGCTCGGCTAGCTAGCCTCATGATTATGGGCCGTCGGTTCATCACCTGACGCTTTCCGCACCTTCGCTCGCTTGCCTAAATTAACGCGTCGAAATGACCCTCCGCGTCCACCGTCGCCGTCCGGGGATCAGTCAGGCCGATGCCCTTGAGGCCTCCCTTTCCTTCATTTCCCCAAAGAGGGAGGTGATCTTGAAGCGGAGAAGCAGGCACAAAATTTACGGAGGTGCTGCTCCCGCTTTTCTGTACCAGTTGGGACTCCAGCAGCCGGATTTGCCGCTGCAGCTGCTCCCGGCGATAAGGCGTCTGCATCTCACTTCCTTGTGCCGCATTCACTTTATCCAGTTCCATCATCAGCCTGTTTCGCTGTTTCTCCAGAGAACTGACATCACTCTGTGTACCGCCGTAGGCCGCAATGGGCTGTACGGAGCTGATGCCTGATACTGTCTGTGCCGCCATGATCTTTCCCCCCGTTTCCTTGGCTCCCAATCCAAAATCAGCCAAATTTGAAAGTTCTAATCATCTTTATTACCCGGCAGGCCCCGTCATGACAACATCACAGCCTCAATTGGAAAATAATCGTCGTATAGTCTCAGTCGGCCGCTTGTTTCAACCCTACCAAAGACCCACCGAAGGCTGGCTAAAGTCCCTTCAGAGCTCCCTTACTCGTCCTTCAACCGCCGCTGATACAAAATGACAGACACTACTGTTAGCACAACCGTCCATACCAAATTAATGAGGAGTGGTTTCAATACATCGCCCGTCGTATAACCTGTATTGCTTAGACCCAGCAGATGCACAAGCTGACTGCTTGGCATGTAATCCAGCACTTTGAAGACCGGATAATCCTTCGCTAGTACTTCTCCCCACGGTGCCCCCATAAATATAAACGCCACAGGGAGTATAGATAATGAGGCTTCAAGCAACGTCTTGGAGAATAAGCCGCAGATCGTCCCAGCTGCAGTGTACAGAATAATCGAAAGAATGATTACTGCCACAAACGCCCATATATTAGCCGGCTCATAGCCAAATAATAATGTAGAAATAGCGAGAACAACAGTGGACATGACAAAGACCAAACTGCTTTTACCGATTAGTACATCCATGGTCGTAGCCGGTGTCATCATTAATGACCGTAAAGTGTTACGCTCCTTCTCTTCCGCAATCAAGCAGGCTTGTGCGAAACATGTTAGCAATACAAACGAACTATTAAAAAGAAAACCGCTGGCTCCAGGTAAAGACGCACCTGCCCTCTTGAAAATCAGAGCGATAATAATAGGAAAAATCAGCATAATGGACAGCGCGTAGTTACGTGAAAACTCTTTGTAATCCTTCACAAATATCGCCCGGGCACGTTTGTATGAGATACTCATAGTAGCTCACTTCCTGTCATTTTAATAAAAATATCACCTAGACTTGGTTCTTTCGTCTCTAACCGGTCAATTAGCCCCCGCTTCATCCAATCCGCGATTTGATCAGCCGTCCCCTCATCGATCGGGAGCTCGTAGGTTTCCCCATTGATTAAGTCCACACAAATTACGTTCTCCCGGTGCTGCCGCTTAAGTTCCTTTGGTGAGCCTATGGTTTGGATTTGTCCCTGATACAGAATCGCTACACGGTTGCATATCAATTCTGCTTCAGACATATCATGCGTAGTCAGAAAAATCGTTGTTCCTTTCTCATTTAAGTAGCGTAAGCCTTTATAAATATGTGCTGTGTTTACCGGATCTAGAGCTGAAGTAGGTTCATCCAGAAATAATAATTCCGGCTCATGGATAATCGCGCATGCCAGCATGGCACGCTGACGCATCCCTTTGGATAAGAGATGGGCTTTCTTTTTGCGCTCCCCGCTTAAGTTTACAAACTGCAGCACCTTGTCGACCGCAGATTTGGGAAGATCATATAACTTACGATACAGCTCCAGATTTTCCTCAATACTTAACCTCTCATATAGACCACTGTTATCCGTCAAAATCCCAAAACGCATCTTCTGAGCAGACTGCTGCATCATCTCAGCTGGCTGATCAAATACGCTTGCCTGTCCACTTGTCGGATTTAATTGTGCCGTTAAAATCTTGATTAATGTTGTTTTGCCTGAGCCACTCGGACCAAGGAAACCAAAAATTTCACCCTTAGGAATTGAAAAAGAAACATCTGCTAACGCATCCTTTTCTCCAAATCTCTTACGGATACGTTCTACCCGGATAACATTCATTAACTCCACATCCTTAGTGTTGATGGCTTAAACATATACAGATTACATGCTTCCTGCCATCAAAACGCGCCGAAATGTAGCTGTAAGCGCCTGAATGGTACCCTTTAAATGTTAAGAAGAGCTTTTAATTCAGACAATTTTGAACGGGATAACGGAACCACGGCATCTTGACCTGTATTTAATCGCAAGCTGTAGCTATTTTTCGTCCATGTAATAATCTCTCTTACTTTTTGCAGATTAACAATATAGGATCGGTGACACCTAAAAAAACCGAAATTTAATAATCTCTGCTCGAGCTCGGTCAGCGTCAGCGCACAGTCATAATTTTCACCGCCCACATGAACAAGGATTGACCCCTCTACACTTTCTATAAAATCAATTTCAGGCGGATTAAATAAAATCACTTTGTCATTTCTTTTGGTAGAGATCTTCTGCAAGGTTATATTGGCCTCGTCTTGTTTCTGTACTTCCTGCTTATCCTCGTCGAAGTCCCGAATATCCAATGGATGAAATCCCGATTCGTTCAACCGATAAATGGCATCACAGGAAATAAGGGCATCCTCTAAATTCGAAGTTAAAATTAAAATCTGCTTTTCTTGTGAAAGATCATCAAGAATCCGTTTGAGTTGACGACAATCTTGCTCTTCCAAGTAAAAATAGGGTTCCTCCAGTACAAGTGTAGGCTGATACGCGAAAAATACACGCAGCAATGTCACATACATTCTTTTCGATGAGCTTAGATCCTTGATCTTTACCTTCCGTTCTTCCTTTAAAGCAAAATAATCTATCAACGAAGCGGCACGCTCATACCTCTCCGTTATTCTGATTAGAAAAGTGATTAGTTCCTCCACCGATAAACGCATATACTCGTTTTGCCCAGCCCGAAATAAATAATATTGGGAATGATCCCCTAATTGATTCATTAAAAGCTGCTTTCGCTTCAAGTCCGTTATGATGCCAACCGATTGATTCGGTGTCATATTTAATTCGATCTTCGGTAGAAATAATTCCCCATTATAATAAATTGGTTGAAATTGCATGCCATCCTCCCGGTCAGTGCTGCTATAGGGTATACTTTTTCAATTTAGCTCCTGTTATTTCCTGCTAGATAAATACGATTTAGGTAATATTTAATGCAAATTTTAGTAGTCAAGGCATCTAGTTTACCGCATCTCTGGTGAGCAGGAATTCCCTCAACTTAAATTCCTCACTGAGATTTAATACATTTATTTTGAAAATTTCGGAAGAGTTTTGACTTTGTTACTAAATTTACATAATAAGTAGATTTAAAATTATAGAATAACATTGTTAATAAATGGGTTATTAGGGTATCTAAAGAATCAAGTGATGTCATTAGGTTTGGGTTAACAATTTTATCTAAAAGCATCTTTCTTCATTATTACGTCTTGATGGTTTCTGGGTACTTACAGATATCCTCGGAATTCCCAACCTGCATACTAGAAATTTTACATTGGTAAAACAAGGATTATTGGGATATGTATGTAGGAAACGACTTTTCCGCGAGAAATTCAGATTAAATATTATCAATATGAGCAGTACTTACAAGAAAGTGTTTTTAGCGTATTCCTCTTTATACTTAATTGTTTTTAGCATTGCTTTAATGTATATGTTACGTTTTATTTTTTCATTTACTTCCCTCTTTCATTCTTGGAACTGGACAAACTTCAAAGGCATTTTGATAGTGATTGTGATATTAATTCTTCAATTCACCATATTACTTATTAAAAAAATTAACAGAAAGAAGGAAAATTCAGTTGATTGTAGAACAACCGATTCTGGACATTCAAAATCTTAACAAAGAGTACGAATCCGAAGCCGGCATAATATCTGTTCTTACGGGAATAAATCTGAAGTTTTACAAAAGTGAGATTGTAAGCATTATGGGACCCAGCGGCAGCGGAAAATCAACCCTGCTTGGGATTATGGGATCCCTAGATAAGCCTAGTACAGGGAAAATCGCACTTGAGGGTAAGTCAATCGAATCTTTATCTGAAAAAAAACTTTCTGATTATCGCGCACAAAAAATCGGGTTTGTTTTTCAATCCTTCAATCTAATCTCTACAATGACCGCTCTTGAAAATGTAATGCTTCCCATGTTCTGCATCAAAGGCACCCGACATAGTGAAATACGTAAAAAAGCAGAAGAAATGTTGAAGCTTGTGGGGATGGGCGATCGGATGAAGCACCTGCCTAATCAACTATCCGGCGGACAACAGCAACGTGTCGCTATTGCAAGAGCTCTGATTAATAAGCCCTCTCTAGTCATTGCGACGAGCCAACCGGCAATTTAGATCGTGATTCCGGACAGAAAGTTCTTGACCTTATCTTCCGCTTAAAAGAGCAAATGAGAATGACCTTCATTATTGCTACCCATGATCCAGAGGTTGCTTCAAAATCCGACCGAGTGATTTACATTAGAGATGGACGGGTTGAAACTGAGGATCCTTGTCTGAGTAAAGGAAGGTGAATATCTGATGATATGGCTGAGCTCTGCCGGGAGAAGTTTATTACGTAACAAATTAAGAACAATTTTCACTATATTGTCTCTCATTATTGGAAGTGCAAGTTTCTTTAGTATGTTCCTATTATCTGAATTGGCGCCACGTTCTATTGAGAATTCTGCCAAACTGCTATTAGGTGGGGATGTATTAGTCCAGTCCTACCTTAAGCCACTACAGAGCAATATAGTGAATGATATATTCCAAGACATGGGAGAAATCGACAGCCATTCATCTTCATATGTCGGACAGAGCATGGTGCAATCCAAAAATAAAACAACAAGCGTGATCTTGAAGGGAATTGATCCGAAGACTTACCCTTATTATGGGGAAAATCAATACCCTGGCATCCGTTCACTTCAAGCGAATGAGGTCCTTCTTGCTGATAATGCAGCAGATCGCCTACAGGTAAAGGTTGGAGAAAAAATTTGGTTGCCGAGCGCGTCTGATGGAAGTCTGCATGAGTACAAGGTAAAAGGATTAGTACTTAATGTTCAAGAGTCTTACGGAGATGCGGATATTTTTGGAGCTGCTTATCTTACCTTGAATGAAGCAGCTAATCTGCTAAACGCTCCAGCCGGAAGCACAAATGAAATTCTTATCCATTGGAAAGCGGGCACACCAAAGACTTCTTGGCAAGCAGAACTTGAGAAGCATCTGCCAAGTGCTACGCTAACGGACACGAAAGAGCGGACAGACGAAAGCTTGGCTCAAGCCAAGACCCTTCTTTTACTTTTACAATTGTTCAGTCTGCTTGCACTGGGAATCAGCGCTTTGACAGTTTCAAATACTATGAAGCAGGCAATGAGCACAAGAATGCGCGATATTGCAGTTATGAAGGCAATAGGTGTACGCTCTCGCTCAGTTGCCGGTACCTTTTTAACAGAAGGTATTCTTATCGGAACGATAGGAACTATTACTGGAATAGTAACAGGTCTTCTAGTGAGTACTTGGTTAACTTCTTACGTAGGTAAAATGTTAGCTATACCGTTGTCTTGGGAGTTTTCATGGAAAGTCACAATTGTTACCTTCGCAGTAGGAATGCTAATGGCACTGATATCAACATGGATTCCTCTAAAAGGAATGCTCATCGTCTCTCCTATGCAGCTATTGCTTGAAGGAAACCATCAGATCCCTTCTTATCGGGTACGCTTTTGGAAAAGAGGACTCTTATTATTACTGATTTCGCTAGTTGTAGCATTCTACTTACAAAAAACACTTTTTCTGGGTTCAACCGAATCCATTAGTTCTAGAGTCGTTCTATCTTTTTTAGGGATTCTACTGATTATTATATTGGTAAGTATATTTGTGAAGGTATGTTCATCTGCTTTCTCTTTCATTTTCAGAGTGGTTGGAAGCATGAGGAAACTCATCTCTCCTCGTTGGTTTATCCCTTTTCATAATTTATCATCTGGAAGAAAACGATACGGACTATTGGCTCTTATCTTGAGTGTTGGTGTTGCATCAGCAGTATCAAGCGAACTTTTCGCTGATAACTTAACTCAGTCTGTCAGTCAACAGTTAGAGAACGAGGCCAAAGGAAATCTACTCATCACAAGCTCCTTAGTAGAGTCTGAAGCAGTCAAGGAAGCTTTTCAATCTCTCGATATTAAAAAGTGGACAGAGGGTGTCCAGATGAACGGTCTTTTAAGTTCAATTAACGGAAGTGAAGCAACTTCTCTTTTTCAGCAAAAGTCAGACGGGAATAAGTTCTTCGCTTCCAATAAATTGAGCATTGAAGGTGTTGACCCTTCACTTGCATCAAGGTCCTATTCCATTATTGGCGGACGTGACCTTATAGAAGATGATTCATCGCACAAGACCGCATTATTATTGGAAGATTTATCAACAGTTGGGAATTAAGACAGGCGATACAGTTGAAGTTACAATGGGAGAAAAGAAGATTCCTTTCAAAATTGTTGGCTTTTTTGAATCAGGGTTCGTAAAAACAGTAGGTATGAGAACAACTAAAGATATATTGTCTAAATATGGGGCGCCTAACCGGGTAATGTTTTCTATTGACGGAGGGACCCGGACTACGGGTTTACTATCTGAATTAAACGGTTTACTTCCAGCATCCGCTATGGCATATTCAGTATCAAGTACAGCCTCCGAAAGCTTAAATTCAATGATACGTATGATAAGTGTATTCTTCTCTATAGTGACTTTATTTGCCTTCATTACAGCGATACTTACCATCGGGAATCAAATTGTGATAAGCCTTTTAAGAAAACGCAGAGAAATTGCAATCATCAAAGCAGTGGGAGTATCCAATGGTAAGACATTACGGTCAATCTTGTTAGAGAACTTTGTTTTATCCTTAGTCTCAGGAACTGCTGGTACAGGGATAGCTTTGTTGTTAACGACTGTAGCTCTAAAACTTATGTTCAAGTTACCTGTCCTGGTTGATGTTAAATGGGTGATTTATGGGATTGGCCTATGTGTTATAACCACACTCTCAGTGGCTTGGATAGCGGCGAGGCCTGCTCTGCTTACTAAACCTACGCAGCTCTTACAGACCAACCAGTTATGATCTAATAAGGCTCTAATGAATTGGTACTTAAATAGTTACTGTCCCTCTCTATTACGCAGAGAGGGATTTTTTTATACCTTGTCATAACTACGTTTGGTGTAAAAAAACATTAATTTTTGATACGGTTCACAGTATTTTAATTGCCTCAATACAAAGCTCGATCCTCACTTCATTTCCGACTATAATTCCACCCGTTTCCAGAGGCGAGTTGAATTTCAATCCAAATTCATTACGATCAATACTGGCTGTTGAGTGAAATCCTACACGTTCCCGTCCGCGGGGGTCCTTGTTTAGTCCTTCAAAAACAGTATGAAAAGTAACAGATTGGGTTACTCCATGCAGAGTTAGATTGCCTGTAAGTTCATATTGCCGCTCACCAGCAAAGACACAGTTGGTGCTTTGAAATGCAATGGTTGGATACTTGGCAGCATGAAGGAAGTCGTCGCCCCTCAAATGTTCATCTCGTTGCGCTTGGCGAGTTGTGATACTATTTGCGTCTATGGAAGCCTGAATGCCCATGGTCGTTAACTCGTTGGGATCAAAACTTAAAATCGCCTGGAAACGCTCAAATACTCCTTTGATTTTATTAATCATTAAATGGGTCACCGAAAACTCGACGGAGCTGTGGTCCGGATCCACTTCCCATTTGATATTACTCATGAATAGATTCCACCTCTATAATAAGATTATGAGCAAGGTCACCCTATATCCAAAACAATGCGCTACTCGCTATACACCTAATATACAAAAACGCTACTGACAACGTTGTGTCAGTAGCGTTTTAGCATTTTTGCGGCTTCCTCGTAAATCCGATTTCAGAATGGTTCCCCATTGAATCCGTAATTCCTTTTACCCGAATATCCACCATCGCAATAAACATCGAACTGTGTGTGAACAGTCATAATCTGCAACTAGTCGAATCTTTGCAGCGATTCAAATAAACGCCTTAAGTTATTCAATAAGCTGTTTTTTTCCTCCAGAGTCCAGTCATCCAAAGCTTCATGCAAAATTCGTTCACGGGTGAGGCTAATCATTGCATTGATTTCCTCCCCGCTTTTCGTCAATTCAGACACACGAATGCGGGAATCTGAACTTGATGGATACGTATGAACCAACCCGGCATTTTCTAACTTATCGATTTGCCGGCTAACACTCGAATAGTTTTTACCCATCATTGCGGCCAAATCACCAACACTAGTCGGTTGGAGATGCACGATGCCCACAAAGACACGAAAGGTTGCTGCCTCCAAATTGACGCCAGCATTAGCAATCATCTTCTTATCGCGGTCTGGTCTATTGATAATGGAAACTAAATCGATCAGCGCTTTAAAAATATCGTTTTCCATTTTATTTCACCCTTACAACAGGACGAGGCATTAGCGGGGCATTCCAAGCCTCTTCAATATCTTCTAGAGCGAACTCTTTTGTGGTAATTTTTATCTTCCCCACGGCAGCCATTTCAAATACACCTCTAACAGCGGATAGCATATCAGCTTTGGAAACACTCTTATCTCCGCTACCTACGAGTTCGATTGTTGATGAGCGTAAAAGAGATGAAGGTAAATGAATGCTTTCTTGGCCAGATGAAGTTCCAATGCTTACAAAACGGGTTGAACGATCCGTTTTCGTCTTAGCAAGAGCTGACATGATGGCGAGTGCGCTGTCGCCCCAAAGATAATCCAATATAACATCAACACCTTCAGCAATAACTGGCATTAAGGCGTTTTCAAACATTTTTTGACCGTTGTCGGCTGTCATATCAAATGCAAGGCCCTCATCAGCTTCAAGTGCTTGCAACTTTGATTCGTTGCGTCCTGTTACAATGACCTTCTTGGCCCCCAGACCCTTAGCAATCTGAACTGCTAAACTACCGGATGTACCAGTAGCGCCATTAATCAATACAGTTTGACCGGATTTAAAATCAGCTCGAAATACCAATGCAGCCCATGACGACATAGCAGGGTTGGCGATAGCGGCAGCAGTGAGATCATCAATACCATCTGGTAAACGGACAGTCAGCTTTTCGTTGACAATTGTTTGCTCAGCCAAACTGCCATATGGTGCAGTAGGCAGCGCAAAGTAAACACGAGACCCATCTTTCAAAGTTCCTACACCGTCGATACCGGCTACAATTGGAAAGTTATCTTCAGAAGAATAGTGCATACCCATTGAACGGAACTTGCTAACTCGACTCAAGGCCGTTGCCGTAACGTTAATTATAACTAGCCCCTCTGTCCCAACGGGGGAATCAAAATGACCCATTACGGGAATCGTCCCCTTATCCTTTACGATTGCTGCCTTCATATTTACACCCTTCTTCCATCCCATATTATGTGCATATTGCACATAATAAAGTATAACATAAATTATGTGCAATATGCACATTTTATTCGGAATCCATCTCCATCTTGTCGGTCTCATGAAGTGGGATAAAATCGAGGCAGTTCTGGTAGATAACCCCCCCCAATCATTGAGGGAATGCATCACATTAGCCTTAGAGTGGGTATCAGAGATAGCTCGTTGAACAGCCCATACACCGCGCAAGCCCATTAGCTTATTTCCAAAAAAAACGACTGGTCAGGTTCCCCTAATCCAGCCGTTTTTTGATTATTTTAATATTACATTATCGATTAGTATCAGTTGAACCATACCTAAGTCGAGCAGAGGGTTATGATAGCGATTTAATATTTCATCGTATAATTCTTCACATGCACTAAGATTTTACAATGATAAGCTTATAATGTATGCCTTATGACACTTTAGGAGGTAATATAATGAACAAGTACGACGAAGCCATGAAGCTGCTGGAAGAACAAGCGGGTAACAAGGACGCCCTGCTCTCTCTGTCTACCATCGCGCTGGAACCGGGGGCCAATGGCAAAAGCCGTCCCGCCGCCCGTATTGTGGACGCCTATTATGAGGACGGTGCGTTCTACACCGTCACTTATGCGACCTCAGGCAAGATGCAGCAGATCGCCCAAAACCCCGAAGTCGCCGTTTGTATCATCGTCGAAAACTTTACGGCCGATGGTATCGGTGAAAACCTGGGCTGGGTATGTGACGAGAAAAACGCGGAGATGATGACAAAGCTACGCACAATATTCGCCGAGTGGTATAACGAAGCCAATAACGACGAAGATCCTAACACATGCCTGCTGCGCATTCGCCTGACAAAAGGCCTGTGGAATGACGCCCATAAAGGGATCAGAAATGAGATTGATTTTATCAATAAGACGGCAAATTAAGTGGTCTATGTGGTTTCTATAATTGGATTAATGTGAGGTAGAAATTTGATAACAGACAATTTTAGCTCAAAGGGAGTGTCCGCAGACTCCCTTTTTTTCGCCGTTATTTATGATACGGTTCCCATAAACTTCTTATAATATTACACCGTATGTTGCGAGTTTGCAGGTCTCCGCCTGGAGTAAATACTGGTAGAGCAGATCTGTTTTGCTCATCTCCGCCTGCCGCTGTGTCTGTCTTGCCTTATCCAATTCACTGAGCGATAATCTGCCTTTTGTATATAGCAGGTTGGCGTCCTCGGCACGCTGGACAGCGCCTTGTTCCTCATCCATTGCGTCCTGCAATTGATAATATAACGCGGTCAGCTTTGCCTTCTGATCGGCCCATCTATTCTCCAGCCTAGACCATATGGCATCTCTTTGACTAACAGCATTAGACCAAAGCACCGTATAGTAGTGCTTCAACTCCGTTCCAAGGTCTGTTAGGCTGGTCAGGTTATCCTTGGCAAGCTTTATCTTCGCATCCGCTTCTTGAATTTCATAATTGCGAGATAAGTCTACAGTCTGCTCGTAATCAGTTAGTTGGGGAGTTGCAATTGTAATATTCTCAATCTCAATTGAGGTATTCAGGTCCAGCTTTAACTCTCGTGCCAACTGCGCCAACTGTGTTTTATAGCCTCTAACCTGAGAATCCAGCTTGCTTTGCTGAATACGCTGTTGCCGTTGCACCTGATCCCATTCACTCTTGGATGTCCTTCCAGCACGAAACAAGATCTGGGCATCCGAAGCTAGTGTGCTGGAATGAGCATACAAATTTTGTTGATAGGCGATTTGGGATGATAGAGCCGCTAATTGAATATATTGCTGTCTAACGGCATAGATTACAAGTTGTTGTGTCTTCTTGAGAGCAAGTTCTGCCAGTTCGTTATCATAGACCAAACTTCTAAGTTGAGCCTCGTAGGTTTGCAATTGCTTGTCTTTCACCTGCTGATTGTAGCTGCTTTGCATTTGGGACTGGAGCCCGATCCACTGGTTAATCGAACTATTAATGGCAATTTGCAACCCAATTGCTTGAAGAATCTGTTGCTGTTCCTCTTCACCTAATTGATTGAATTCCGGGATTTGCTGTAAAAAATCAGTTGTGTTTACTGGAAGATGACCCGGATTCACAGAAACGCTGCTAGACTCCAGTTCCTTTTTCTCCGAAGCTATATAAGCAGTATTAGCACTGCTCTCCGTAACCTTACCCTTAGCCTGCTGGATATCATCAATGTTTGTAAGAGCTATTTGAACCGCTTCCTCCATCGAAAGCTTCCTTACAGAAGACGACGAAATTGTATCATCTGCATAAGCAAATGGCACCCAGAGTACCAACCATAATCCTAGATATATAAAGATTAATTGAGTTTTTTTCAAGAATTCCATCCATGAACCCTCTCTATTCCTTGAGGTTGATCTTCTCCAGTACAAAGTCGAGAATGCGTTTGGAGTCGGTAATAATATAAGCCTCGGCGCTCATTCCCAGGCGGATTTCACCCTGTTCTCCTCGGCGATCGACTAAACTCTTGCCCGATAACGCTGCCTCCACTAGATAATAGCTGCGGCCGTCCTGCTGAACAACAGAATCACTGGCGATCGAGGTAACGGTTCCGTTCAAAGACCCATAACTCTGCTTGGGAAATGCAGCAAAATTAAAGTGGACCTTGTCACCGAGCTTAATCTGTCCTGCAGCGGAATTAGGAACGGCCAAGCTCATTTTATACATGGACTCGTTAGCCGGAATGATTGCAAGCAAGGCTTCGCCCGTCTGGATTACATCCCCTACGTTGACTTCTTTAAGAATGTTTAGCGTGCCGTCAATAGGGGCAAAAAGAATGCGGTTACTTTTCTCCAGCTTAAGTTGCTGAATGTTGTTTTGCAACAACTTCGAGTTGGCCTGCTCCTCTTCGATTGAGCTGCCGATCTGAACAATCCGGTCAGCCTTCAATTTATTCAGGGCTGTCTGCTCCACAGATCGTCCAAGTTCTTTACTGTTCTCCAAATCCTCAAGTTCTTGGATCAGCTTGTCCTGCTGCAATCGGGTTCCTTCCGCCTCTGAGTACCGGGCAGACGCTTGCCGGATCAGCGTTTCCAGATCGGTATGCAACTCTTTCAGCTGATTGCTCGCATCGGATACATTAGCGGCAATACCAGAAAGAGTCTCTTCTCTGAACTGCTCAACCTGAGCGGCCGACGTACCGGCCTCTCTCCACGCATTTTCAAGCTCTACCTGCGATACAAGCCTGTCGCCGAGTTCCTGCAAGCTATGATAGTCCGCTTCCTTTTCCTCAGCTACTTTCTTTAACTGTCCATACTTGGTCTCGTAAGCCGCATATTGTTGACTGTGTTTGCTATCGGCGGAAGCAGGCATGCTTCGATTCTCAGCTACAGAATACTGAAGAAGCTTCTCCTGCTCAAGCTCGGTTTGAAGCAATCCGAGCTTGCGTTTTAAATCGACTTGCTGCTCTGTAAGCTTGGATTGATTGACCTCCAGATCGTTCTTTAGCAACGCCTGTGAACCCATATTGTCATGAATGGCCGAGGCGATCTCTTGTGATGATGCAGACTGGCTCTGCTGAAGCCGCTGATTTTCCAGTAAAAATTGCTCTACCTCATCATAATATACCACTTCGTCCGGCAGTGTCTTCGAGAACTCGTTATGAAGCGAGGCTACACTATTCCGGTACCGCTTTAGCAGCGATAGCCTGCGATTGCTTTTCTCCAGCAGCCCGGTTTGAGAAGCCAATTGCAGATCCAGATCCTTGGTATCCATCGCTATCAGCTCTGTACCTTTTTGTACGGTCATTCCTTCTCTGACTTTAACAGCGGTCACTTTCCCCATTGATGCGGTCTGCACAGTGCTGACCTTCTCGTTAGGCCGAACTATTGCAGCCGCCTTAGAAGTTATGTCAATTTCTCCATAATAGGACCAGATGGCTGCCGCACCCAGCAACACTAGCAAAAAGAGCAAAAATCCTGATATAAAGGGATGTGTCTTAGCTTCAAGCAGTTCGCGGCTGTCCGTCATTTCGCTTAATTCAGTTAACTTAACCTGCACCATTTATCGTTCACCCGGTCTTCCCGCATACGCAAATTGCTCCTCATCCTCAGGCAGTTGATCCTTCCAAAGACTGTAGTATTTCCCTCTTTGGTTCTGTAACTGCTGATGACTTCCGGATTCGATGACATGTCCCTTCTCCATGACGTAAATCCGGTCGCATCGCATAATTGTGCTCAGCCTGTGGGCGATAATAACCATACTCATATCTTCCAGACAGTTAATTGTGTCCGAGACGGCTCGTTCTGTGGTAGAATCCAGATTGCTCGTAGCCTCATCCAGAATTAAAATATCCGGCTTCCGCAGCAGCGCTCGGGCAATGGCCAGCCGCTGTCTCTGGCCTCCCGACAGATTAGCACCGTTCTCTTCCAGCATGGTTTGATACCGAAGCGGGAATTGATTAACAAAATCATGTGCCTGAGCCATTTGACATGCTGCTGCAATCTCCTCCAAGGTATAATCTACTACAGCTCCCAGACATAAGTTCTCACGGATAGTTCCGCTGAAGAAAAAGGTATCCTGAGAGATGTAAGAGATCCGGTCCCGCAGACTGTCTAAATGAATATCTTTAATATTATAGTTTCCAATAAGAATATCGCCATTCTCATGCGAATAGAACTGCATCAGCAGCTTGATGAGGGTGGTCTTGCCTGATCCGCTCTCGCCGACCAAGGCAATCTTCTCCCCTTGATTGATCGTCAAATGAATATTATCTAGAATCAGAGCACGGGTTCCATAACGAAAAGAGACTCCTCTAAATTCAATATCCCCTTTTAAAACCGCAGGCCGCATCTTTTGCTCCTCATTCGCCTGTTTTTCCGCCTCAAGGTCTAGAATCTCGCTCAATCGGTCGGCTGCTACCATCGCCGTTTGAAGAGTCGGTTGCAAATTGATTAAATTCTGGATGGGTTCCAGAAAGTAAGCCAGCAATGAGTTGTAAGCGATCAATTGTCCAATGGAGAGATTACCCTTAATGACTTGAATGGCGCCCACCCAAAGAATTATAACGCCTCCAATTAACTGAACAGTCGCCTTGAGCGAACCCTGAATATTATTAAAAAGTCCCAGCCGGAAAACGGATTTCAACAAGCTGACAAATTTACGTTCTGTTTCAAATCCTGATTGCCCTTCGGCGCGGTATGCTTTTACTGTCTCAATGCCTTCAATTGATTCTACAATATAAGAGGTCAACTGCGAGTTGTTCTCCATCTGCTCACGGTTCAGCCGATCAAAAGGCTTATGAAACCCCCATACCAGCAGGAGATAAAACGGGATCATTAATAAAGTGACACCGAATAATAATCCGCTTTGGGTATAGAGAATGGCTCCGCCGGCAATTACCATGATTGTATCAATCATTACGGTGAGCGTTGCGCTGGAGATAGCATCCCGAACCTTGGATGCATCCATCAGCCTTGAAATAATCTCACCGGTTTTACGTGCACCGAAAAAACTCATCGGCAGCTTCAGGACATGATGATAGTAACCGAGGATCAAGGAAATATCGAGCTTTTGGCTCAGCGTTAGAAGAATATGGTTCCGGAAGGCACTCAAAATCACTTTAAATATGTAAAGTGCAATTACTCCAATAGAAACAATATGTAGGGTCTTGGTGAGGCTATATGGGAGAATTTCGTCGATAAGTAGCTGAAAGTAAAATGCTGATAGAATCCCCAGGATGGTAAAGAGCATAGAAGACAAAAATATACCGCCCAACATGCGCCGCTGCGGTATCAATAGACCAAAGAAGCGGGAAAACAATCCCTTTGTTTGATCTCCTCTTTTAAATTGGGGAGTCGGTACCATCAATATGAGAACGCCGGTCCACATTTGAAAAAACTCATCAGGCTTGAGTCTGACAATTCCTTTACTCGGGTCAGCTAGTATAATCTCTGTTCGGGTAACCTTGTGAATCACTACATAGTGTAGGAGTGTACTGTCAACTACCACATGAGCAATTGCTGGCAGAGGAAATTCACCAAAAAAAGATTCCTGACTTCCCTTAACGGCCTTAACAGTAAAACCAAGCTGCTCAGCAGCTTTAACTAAACCGTAGGCACTTGTTCCCTGATTATCGGTGCCCGCTGCTTCCCGCACTCTGGAAATCGGAATTTTTAAACCGTACTGCTTGCAAATAGTAGCCAGACAGGCTGCGCCGCAGTCCTTGATATCATGTTGTTTAATGCAGATCAGTTTTTTAAACAGATAAACCCCCGCCTAGAGCAATAATATGATTTTTATGTAACTGGACTGTGTGGTAGTGGAGCTTTCCCGCTATTTGGATGCGAAGCCTGAGTTTGTTGGCACTCCCTAGTTTAACTTTTATTTCACACTATTATTTTTAATGTTTTTCATTTCTATTGTATAAGCAACAACTTGAATTATAAACGCAACTGAAATTACAATAAGCAATATCCCAACTACAGGCAATTTATTATTTAAGTAGTTGATTCCTGATGTAATAATACATAGTATAGAAAAGAGCAGAGAAACTCTTAAAGTTTTAATTTTTTTCGCCATTATATTCATCACCTCCTAAAACTTAGGATTTTAATCACTCACAGACTAATTAATGTTAAAAAAAATTTGTGCAAGAAGGCATCTTTACCTTCTTGCACACAAACATATTAAAAAGTTTATTTCCAGTTTGACGAAATACTGGCAATACCTCCACCAACAGCTCCTATTCCAATTGATATCGCTGCTGCTCCTGCAAATTTGCTTGCCATTGTAGGTTCAGGGACGGCTAAAGCTGCTATTCCTCCAACTATTCCAGCTACACCACTAACTACCTCAGCTACGCCACCAATTATTCCCCAAACACCGCCTGCATTTATTTCGGACAATGCAGATTCATTTAGTTCAAAAAAACCATGGGAAATAGATAGTTCCATTTTTTACTCCTCCTTATTCAAATTATTTTTTTGTACCATAATCTAACATATATGCACCTGATGATACCATAGCAGCTGATGCACTAATACCTGCTGCTACTCCTATCACAGGCGTACCCACAACGCTACCGCCAATCCCCGCAAGTACGCCCACAAGAGGAGCAGCTCCAATAGCGATGGCTCCCGCTGCCCCTACAAGGGCTTGCCAAACACCTCCGCCATCTACAAACATCAATTCATCATTTGTTAACTCAATAAAATTATTATTCTTAAGAATCAGTGCGCTTGTCATTATTAATCCTCCTTTACTATTTTTACTTCATTTATGTATTTCAACTGTAATCCTGATACATAGACTAGTACTATGAAGCAAAAAATTACAGCTAAAATCGTCATTTATACGATTGATGGATTTACTCCTACATAAACATCCACAATCATATCATCCATGGATTGCCCCGGGTTTAAGTCAACAACATTTACATTATAAGCTGCTGTTATCGGTTGCAGTCCCTTCTCACTAATATACTGATTTAATTCGTTATATGTATTCTGTAACGTATTGGGATTGCCTTCATGTCTAGCATAAACTGCATTTATGAGGTGAAAGACATCTTTAAATTTATATTTACCATACAAATTTGCAGGCTTATCTATTGGAACCAAAATCTCTGTATCTAATAGTGGCTGTTCATTTGATTGCTCAATTGCAAAGGTAGCAGTTACAATGGGACCATTTTTTTTAAAACTGTTTTGCTCAAGGAATTCACCAATACTCATCATTTCCTGTTGTATTTCTTGTTGAGTCATTTTCTTTCTCAAAGACAACACATTCTCAATTTTAAATTCTTTTCCTATTTCTAATATTTTCATATGCAAATTTATTCTCCCTTCAATGAAGAATCGAGTTTTGGCAAGTCATCCAACCTATCGTTTGCCAATAAATCATCAAATTTAAGCAATATATAAAATTTCTGTATAATTGTCGTTGAACGAACACCGCTGTGGAGACATCATAATTAGATCAAAGCCTATCAGCCTTCTACCTTCTTCACTCGAAACCACATATAACTCTTTTTTCAACTTATAGAAACATTTTACTAACCTCTAGGTTTTTTGTTAACTACCCCAAAGGGTAGGTTTCTAGAGTCATGTAATTGCCCGGGTGAACTATACTGCTAAACGACGTCAAGCCAGGTTAACTCTTATCAATTCCAGAAAACATTACTTTCTTCACAAACTCAACCTGATGGTTAACCCCTACCTTCTCATAAATATGTTTCACATGAAAACGGACCGTTTCCTGAGAGATAGTAAGCATTTGGGCAATCGCTGAACGGCTGTGGCCTTCCAGCCAGCAATAAGCAACTTCCTTTTCCTTATTTGTCAAATGAAAGTCCTCGAAATTCCGATTGATTCGTTTCTTTTGCGCAATGGGATTCATCCAATCCAAACGCTCCTCTATATTGCGTACGATCTTCTCCACCAACAGTACTGCAAAGATCACATCTTCTACTGAATCAAAGGACATATTTAAATAACCGAGAACTTTCCCCTCTGATTGAATAGGGGTACAGATGGAGGACCACGAGAAAAACAACTCGAGGCTATGCTCTTCCCCTTTTACTACTGTAGTACTTCCAGATTCCATCGCTATAGAAATAGCATTGATTCCTAAATCCTTCATAGCAAAATGTGTTCCAGGTGCTATATAATGCTCCTTCAACTGATTCAATTGTTTAGAAGAAGCAAATAATTGCAGGCACATCCCTTCATCATCTGCCAATAGAAACAAATGAGGCGGGGCAACAGAGGTACTTATGCTTTCTAGTTCCGTTTGCGTCACATGTACCAAATTGCCGTGCTTCGCTAGTTTGCGGCTCAGTTCCCGCCCTGCTGTTTTGGTTCTGGGGGACACTGGGCTACGCTTTGACTCTTGAAAGACACGATCCCACTGTGTCTGTTCCCGCTTTGAATACTCTTGAATTGATATCCAAGATCTAGGGACAATTGGACTTTCACGAAACAAATTCATGTTGAACACTTCCCTAATTATGAAATGTTTTCTTCACCCATTCTTTCAGATTTTCCATTCCAGATTTTCTATAATTTTCATCCTCTCCCTATTTGCTCAGCCACCTCAGGCGTTCTAAACTCTTCCAGAATGACCCCAAATTACTCTACCGTGAAAAACCTTTATTGGGATATGATGGAAGTTACTAAAAAGCGTTTTTTTCACATTTATCTGCTATATTACAGATTTTATATAAATTACTACAACTATAGGAAATGAAATTGGCTAACGGCGAAAATCCAACTTTTTGCAATCCGACGAAGATTGTGTTATACGCTGACTCTAATACAGTCAAGCAACCGAGTCCAAATCCCCTGCGATTTATGGAACTATCCACGACTGCACAAAAAAACATCCCGTCAGCTTCCGGGCATTTTTGCCTACAGATTTTAGGAGGGGATAGTCTGGTAAGCCAGGTAAGATCATCTCATTTTTTAATTGGTTTACCGTAATGTATCCAAGCACAAAGTTCAACTCGACCACAAAATATACATTTCCATGTAAAACAACGCCATCCCCGACACAAGGGGTGGCTTCTTATGTGCTCGGCACTTTGGGGTTGCTCATTATGCTTAGCCAACTCAAAGCGAGAGAACGCCGCAATGATGTAAGACATACCAGGCAAATGAGAGCCGTGCGTGAACATAATAGATTGGAAAAATCGAAGTTTAATTCGCATAAAAAACGTCCTAATCATGGAAAATTACTAAAGTGGAATAGCAAGGTTGGATGCCCCTCGATTACCTTAAAATAATACGACTGCATGATTATATTGAATAGACCCGAGTTTAGCCCTAAAGAATTGGGCATGCAAAAGACTGGAAGAAAGCAATAAAAGGTCAGAAGTTTAAACATTATCCTGAGTCACTAAAGGCGAGATTGTGGGGTTCCCATATCAGCAGATGTAATGACAATCCACTTGTATTAGATACATTTAAAAAGGCCTTTGAAACGCATAAAGACGTGACTGGACTGATCGTTCACAGCGATCAGGGATACCAGTACACGTCCCATGCATACCACGACATGCTGCCACAGATTGGAGCCCAAATCAGCATGTCACGCCGAGGCATTTATTATGACAACGCCTCAATCGAGAGCCTCTTCTCTCATCTGAAAGTCAAAGCACTCTTTTGTGGCTCCCCTTTCGTGGGAGTTTCCATGAAGAGTTCAATACATAGGATTCGTTGTATAGATGTGTCCAATTTATACTAATGGATGTGGTACATAAAGTTCTTCTAAACTGGTAATTTCTTCAGGTGTCAATTTAACTGACAACGCCGAAACGGCATCTTCGAGATGGCTGGTCTTGGTCGAACCGATAATTGGGGCGGTGATCTCTTCTTTTTGCAGCAACCATGCAAGAGCAACTTGTGCGCGTGGAATTCCTTGGTTAGCAGCGACTTCCGCAACTCTCTCTGCTACTTTACGATCAGCTTCTTCCGTTTTAATAAACAACGTTTTAGCTATCTGGTCATTCTCGGATCGTGAGGTCTGATCATTCCAATCCCTAGTTAACCGGCCTGCAGCCAAAGGCAGGTAAGGAGTGACGCCAACTCCCTCGTCTCTGCAAAGGGGGAGCATTTCTCTTTCTTCTTCCCGGTAGAGCAGGTTTAATCTATTCTCCATAGAGACGAACCGTGTCCAACCGTTGCGCTCTGCAACATGCTGAGCTTTCGCAAACTGCCATGCCAGCATGGAAGATGCTCCGAGGTATCTGACCTTGCCCGCCTTAACTAAATCGTGAAGAGCCTCCATCGTCTCTTCAATCGGCGTATTTGGATCCCACCGATGGATCTGGTACACATCGACGTAATCTGTTCCGAGTCGTCTTAGACTGTTATCAATTTCGGTCATGATGGCCCTGCGGGAAAGTCCCATAGCATTCGGACCTTTGCGCATCGGAACAAATACCTTTGTAGCTATGACGACTTCGTCACGATGAGCGAAGTCCTTTAAGGCACGCCCGAGGATTTCTTCGCTTGTTCCGTCGGAATACATGTTGGCGGTACTGAAAAAGTTGATGCCCAATTCGAGTGCCCTTTTAATAATCAGTCTGCTTGGCTCCTCATCCAGAGACCATGGAGTATTGCCGCGTTCAGGTACGCCGAAACTCATGGTTCCAAGGCTTAACTTCGAAACCTCTAACCCGCTGCGTCCAAGCTTCACATATTCCATTTAATAACACACTCCTTATATATTTGTAGGGGAAGGCGTTACGCCTTTAGGTTTCGTGGATCTCTCGGTGATACGTCGCTCGTGATTACATTACCAAGGTAGCTGACGTCTCTCGTTTAAAAATTTGCCTGTCGGACCGTCCTTATCGAGGAGCGCAAGGCGCACGGTCGAGTTGATGCATCAACCTAAACACAATACCACTCCCTTAAGTTGACATATCAACCTATGGATACATAGTAACACCTTGTGGTTGATGCGTCAACCGTGATATTATATTCGTATGGATATAAACGAACTTAACGAAGATGAAATGCGGATATGGAATATGTGGAAAGGCTCCTTTAAACGAATCTTCGGTCGGGTTGTAAAAGAAATGTCTGAACACACAGGACTCTCAGAAGGTGATTTTGGAGTATTAGACCGGCTAGTCCAATTTGGCAATGGTAAGCTTCGCCAACAGGAATTAGCTGACTCGATGGACTGGGATAAGAGCCGACTATCACATCATCTAACGCGGATGGAAAAACGAGGTCTAGTTCTAAGAAAACCTCTAGACACAGATCGCGGTGTTCAAGTCATCATTACTTCCACCGGAAGGTCAGCCTTAGACGAAGCCCTTCCCATAGTCTCAAAGGCAATACGCAAGCATTTTCTAGATCTATTAACCGATCAAGACATTGAGTCGATTACTACACTTGCGGAAAGAACAACAACATCCTGATTACTGTTTTTGATGTAAGGAACCGGCCCCTTCCGCCAAAATAGCAGAGGGGGCATTTTCTTTCTTATCGGGCAGAGGGAAGATTCTCCGCAGGCATCCTTGTTATATGTTCCCCTTCCCGATCCGCCACGTGCTTGAACCCCGTTCTGACTATAATCCAAGTTTTTATCACTAAGACCACCAACCCAAAATGAAAGAAACTTGCCCCTACTTATGATACGGTTCACCGTAACATCTATAGAACGAAATTGAAGGCCTCACTGTTCCTTCATCCCTTAACTCTTTCGCTGTTCACTCCGCACTCTCCCCGCCCTGCGCCAATCTCTCCAAAAATCTTCTTTTACGATACAGCATCCGCGCGGCCTCGGCTGCCTCTTCCAGGGACACAAGGTAGAGCTGGGTTCAGAGATATCGTTAATTAATCTACACTACTATTCGATTTCTTCGTGATAGTTAACCTATCATGTTAGGACTACCTAAGCATCTTAACTAGAAGTTCGATGTTTTGGACCTAGTCTATCGTCCTTAAATTCGAAGGTTAATTCGATCCTAAGATTTCTACAACTAACCAATGTAGATTCAACGATAAGGGGATTTCTGCTGAAAAGCAGTCGCCTCTCCAAAAGACTTTTCCTTACTTCTGACACGTTCACTGCGATGGTTGAAGCGGCAAGTTTTAGAGCCGCCCGGTACTGGGCGGCTCTTTCTTGTTCTTTTATGTTAAGCTGAACGATTAGCAAGGAAGACAGCGTCATCCCTTTGGCTACCTACACAATCTCTTTATTAAAATGTCCTCTTGTGTCTGTTTCCTGATTAAAGACAGCATTATTCATAGAGCCATTTAATTTGCCTGACGCCATATTAATGACTTTCACAACCCGCTCTTTGGATTCAACTGTGAAGTTTAATCTGAGCGCCTCGATTCCTTTGATGTTTTGTAGCTCATCTAAAAGATTAAGCGTCTTCCCATTAAGGAGAGTCGTTGTACAATCATTATGGGAAATGATAGGGAACGTTCCGTGCTCATCTTTTAACTCATAGCTCTTCGTTTTGCAAATTCTGCATTGATTCATTTTTTTCATCGGACAATATTTTGTAAACATCAAAGGAACCTTGCCATATACAATCATTTCCAGTGCAGGATAGCCGTCATTTTCTTCATAATAGGCATTCCTTAAATCTTCAATTTGGCTCTTATTCAATTCATAAGATAAAGTGACTCGTTTTGCACCTAATTTATATAATTCATAGCAACTAGTAGCATTAACAACATTTAGAGAATAGTCCGTAACAAACGGATTCGTTTCTCTGTAGTGATAAATTCCGCCATATCCTCCGATTAGTAGCTGCCCTTCTTTTTCCTTATAACGATTCTGATTTCTTCTAACAACATTTTCATAATAGATTTCCTTAATTCCACAGCTCACGCAAGCATCATACTGCTCCTTAGTCGTTACAGAGGCCGTAAAGTATGGTTTTTCAGGGGCAAAACTTATTTTTTCTTTTGCTTCCAAAGCCTTGGTTCTTTTCTTCTGGCTGTTAAGCTTTAGGTCATATAAGCCCAGTACAATATCTCTTCTTGCTGCATTTAACAGTTTAGCTGGAATAAAAGCATTGCATTCCTCAAAATCCACATGATTAAGTTCGAATATCGTATCATTTAATCTTGAAAATTGCTTGATTACCTGGTCTTTTGTTGTTGGATTATTAATGGCTTCGCCTAGTATTTCCTCGCTTTCATATGAATAATGACAGCCTAAGCCCTCCGCATCTATGACAAGCTTTGAATCTGGACGTGCATATACTCTAATATCGAGGTTAAACCGCTTAAATTCTTTTTCCAGTGATGATTCTAATTCTTTGTTATAGAAATAATCCTTCGTTTTATATACTAAATCTCCCGTAGACATCTTTTCTTTGATTTTGATATAGCAGACATCATCTGCTTTGTTGATTAATTCGCCCTCTTTATCGTACAGTTTTGCAACCGTTAAATTAACATCTTCATTGTTGTGACTGATTCGAATGGTATCGTTCTGATTTAAAGGACGTGTAAGTGTTATTTCATACCTATCTTTAACAATCTTGCTGATTGTTCCAATTTCATAACCAAAGTGATTAGGTCTTAAAATGTTTGTAATATTTCTCCTATCTTCGTGAAACAAATATCCTTTAGTAAATGTTCGATTGAATGTTTTTTTCAGATTTTCTTTATCTACTTCGGTTATTTTATGATCTAAGGCCATGCGATATTTGGATACAACATTAGCAACATACGTAGGCACTTTCATTCGGCCTTCTATTTTTAAAGAATCGATTTCTTTTAAATCCTCGATATAGTCGATTGTGTTTAAGTCCTTGGTAGATAGAATATGGTTTTTCCCTAAAGATGTACCTGTTGTCTTATCCATGAGTTCATACTCCTTACGGCATGACCCCACACATCTTCCGCGATTTGCGCTTCGATTACCCATTAATCCTGACATTAGACAGTTTCCCGAGTAAGATACACATAAAGCACCGTGAACGAAAATTTCTAAAGGTATCTCAGCTTTTCTTTTGATCTCTTTTACTTTTTCAATCTCAACCTCACGGGACAGAACAACTCTTTTGGCACCAAGTTCTTTTAATAATAAAGTTCCGTCTAAATCGTCTATTCCCATTTGAGTTGAACAATGTGCTTCCATATCAAGAAAGTTTTTAACGATATAATCGAACGCAGTCAGATCCTGGACGATAATGCCATCCACACCGATTTTATTTAATTCGTGGATCTGCTCTTTCATCTCTTCAACTTCGTTTTCAAAAACGATGGTATTCATTGTAACATAGAGTTTAACGTCCCTCAGGTGCGCATACGTAACCGCCTCTTGTAACGATTCTAAATCAAAATTAGATGAGTATGCACGCGCACCAAATTTTTGCATTCCTAAGTATATGGCATCACAACCATTAGAAATTGCAGCTTTTAAAGCTTCCATATTTCCTGCTGGAGCTAGTAATTCAGTCATTTCTTCCTCCTTATGATCCATAAATAACGGCAATGCTAGTTTGTCCAAAGGTGTTCTTAAAAGTACATCGTCAGGTCTGCATGTTGTTGAAGAACGGTTAAAGGTCGTTTTCACGCTTTTGTTATTGCTTTTCTTAACAGCAGGTTTCCGCTTGCCGTACTGCGTTCTCTCTTCTTCTTAGTCCCCTGCTTCATCCCAGTTAAGATGGGTAATACGATAATAACTACTATAAATCCGATAAATGACGACATGGCCGCTCCCGTTTAAATTAATAAGATTATTAGAAAATTAAATTTCAGACTATTACCATTAATCATAAAATAAGAACTATACTTAAGCTGCAGCAAAACGCACAAGCCAATGGCTTGTGCGCTTGTTTTAAATGACCTCATTTGCTCTGAGGGACGTATCTCATAATAATTCTTTAAGTACATTTTTCGCCACGCGTATCTTCTCATCATTAGCGTCACGAAGCATACCTACAATATCCTGAATATCGCTCTCAGCTGAGGTAACCATAAACTCTTCACTCCTCATGTATAGAGAATTATTTGGCTCCTGGAGCCAAAATTGAGCAGGAATTATGGGTGCCTAGCATTGCCAAGTAGCAAACATTTAATTTTACATAAGTATGAGCGAGCATCTGGCGCATTGATTAGCAGCCTTAAAAGAGCCTCCACTAAAATCGAAGTGGAGGCTCTTTTTACATTTTTGTTATTTCAATTGTATTGGCTTTCAACCGTTATGCCGTGCATTTCAAGTCATTTAAACTAATATTGAGTTCTGTTCTCCGCTTTACCACTATTTGTGATAAGGTTCACCGCGCTGTCTATAACGGCAAGTTTTAAGGCCATCCTATAGTGGATGGCCTTATCTTGATTTATTCAACTACTATAGTAGTTCAGCAAAAGTATAAGCCAAAAGAGTGCTTCAGACCTACATGAAAAATTATAACTTTCTTGCCCATATAATAGCGCGATTTGTAGCTTCACCAATCGGCTCCGGAATTGGTTCAGCCGTATAATTTTGATAGGTATGCTCTATGGTAAACCCTGCATCTGATAGCCAATCGTAAACTTGCATTTGCGTAGGAATGTGCTTATACCAGCACTTGGTTATATTGATTTGCTCACCACTATTTGTGGTAAGCTCCCAATGACCAGTTCCGGTACAAATTTGGGTTATGGGGTCATACACGCTCCCATAACTAACGGTTCGACCATTCGTGCCCAATTCGTCTGTCCCTTTGAAATAGCTGCTCTCTTTCAACCTATTGAACCGGGCCGTTGGATTATTATGCAGGTCAAAATCCATATAAAGATGTCCACCCGTGCGAAGCGCCGCAGCAGCATTTTTAATAAGAGTCTTTTGTGCCTCTTTGTAATCAATTTCGCTTTCAATATTAATCAAAATATTACCTGCCATGACTACGAGATCAAAAGCAACGCCCCATACGGAAATTGCTGCATCAGCTTGGTAACAGCGTATATTTGCTAAGCCCGACATCCGGCGATAACAGTTCAGGAGCATATGTTCATCGACATCAAAGCCTGTAACGAAATGATTCGCCTTTGCAAGAGGGACACAGATCCTACCACCGCCGCAGGCGACTTCAAGTATATTTTGTGGTTGGTTGCCTGTTTGCTCTGTAAGTACTCTTAATAGAAAATCGACGTCATGTGTTTGGTTTTCGAACTTTTCATACATACTGGCATACCAATGTTTTGCGATAAAATCACTTTTCACAGATTTACCTCCAATTTTAAGGAGGGTTAAAGTATAGTCACCCTCCAAGAAATTATGCGGGCGGACAATTCTGTTGTATTAATCATCTGGCATCATCCTTTCAACATTTAACAGATAGCGGGAAAACAACAAAAAGTAATAAAACCTGTGTTTCTCCATGACTATAACTGAAAAAAAATTCACTATCAATGTAAAAATTCTTTATATCTATCCTCCCCGCCCAACAAGCTCTAACAGGCTCCTGGCGTTTCACCCCAAAAATTTCGCCCTACTTGTGATACGGTTCCCCCCGATTGATCTTCACCGCGCGATACACCTGCTCCACCAGCACCAGGCGCATGAGCTGATGAGGCAGCGTCATACGCCCGAAGCTCATGCGTTGCTGCGCGCGGCGCATGACCTCGTCGGAGAGCCCATGGCTCCCTCCGATGACGAACACGACATGGCTTGTCCCGTAGGTGCCGAGCCGGTCAATTTCTGCGGCAAGCTCTTCCGAGCTCCACAGCTTGCCGTCGATCGCGAGCGCAATGACATGCGCCTCGCTCTTAATCTGTGCGAGGATGCGTTCGCCCTCGCGTCCCTTCACCTGCACCACCTCTGCTTCGCTTAGAGAATCGGGTGCTTTTTCATCTGCCACCTCAATGACCTGAAACTTCAGGTATGGTGTCAGCCGTTTTGCATACTCCGCGATGCCATCGATCAAGTACTTTTCCTTCAATTTTCCTACGCCAATAATTTGAATAAGCATAAGTGCCTCCTGTCATAATCCTCTATAGAAATAGCAAAAGGACGCGCACTGGGCGTCCCTTGTAGTTTTAGTAAGTCCTTCTGTTCTATCACATATTTGTTGGAAAAGAAACGACAATTAAAACGGCTTACTCTTGCGCATTCTCTAAATGGCCTATTTTTTATGCAATCCCTGGATCTCCTGATCCCCAGTATTCCTAGATTGCCTGAATCTAGAATTTCATGTATTCCCCGTCCTCAGCAGGTTCAATCCCCCCTACTTACTCTCCCCCTGCTCCTCCATCACAAAATCCGGTTGCTCCCCAGCTTCATAAGCACTCAATATAGAGTCCAGCAAGCCTGGGAAACGTGCATTAAGATCCTCAGTCCGCAGGGACAACATGCGCTGTGTTCCTTGAACTCGTGTAAAAACAACCCCTGACTCGCGCAAAGTACGGGCATGGTGAGACATGGTGGATTTTGCGATAGGGACGTTGAAGCCGTTGCAAGCCTGTTCTCCATTTAAGTGAATATCCGATACGATATGTAAGCGAATCGGATCGCTGAGTGCATACAATACGGAGGCAAGCTGAATGTCCTTGCGGTCCGGATGAAATAGTATTTTCACGGATGATTATCCCCTTTTGTCGTACGATGAATGCGAAAAAAATATTGGTGTTCCTAATTGCATTTTATATCAACGCATGCTATATTTCAATTGTTCGTAAGTAATCGAACTATTAAACAATAATAAAAGGAGCGCTTCGCACATGACTTCTGTAAATAACCTCTCCGCGAATGCGGATCATGAAGCCTCCGTTCCGGAAGCGCCTCTTCCACGAGAAGGCCTACTGACCCTGCTGTTCAGTGTCGCTGTGGTTCTCGTCATCATGAATACGGCTATGTTCAATCTGGCGCTGCCTGATGTGACCGAAGCATTTGGGATTACGGCTGCGTCCGCTTCTTGGATTGTCACTGGGTATTCCATTATGTTCTCGATTGCCTCAATCACGTACAGCCGGCTTTCTGATTTTCTGCCGATTCGCCGTCTGTTGGTTATAGGCTTGTTGACGCTGGGCCTCGCGGCTGTTGCCGGCTTTTTCAGCACCAACTTTATCTTCCTGCTTATCGTTCGCATTCTCCAGGCCTCGGGCGCGGGCGCGGTAATGTCCTTATCTCTTGTCCTGTTTACCCGCTATATCCCGCAAGCCCGCCGCGGCAAAGCAATGGCGACAATTATGTCAGCCGTCTCGCTGGGTCTAGGGCTTGGGCCGGTCGCGGGCGGAGCCATCGTCGAATATCTCGGTTGGATTTGGTTATTCTCTGTAACGGCAGCTATTCTGCTTCTAGTGCCGCTGTTCCTTATTCTGCTGCCCAAAGAAGTACCCACCCGTGGCTCCTTTGATGTGCTTGGCGGGCTGTTCTTCGGCGTCGGCACGACCGGGCTGCTGCTGTTCCTGACCAGCGGGCTGTGGATTGCCTTGATCGCCGGAATTGTCGCCATTGCTTTATTTGTTGGCCGTATCCGCAGCACACCTGATCCATTCGTGATGCCGGAGCTTTTCCGTAACCGCTCATATCTAGTGTTGGCTCTGATCGGAGTTGCCTCCTACCTGTGCAGCTTTGCCACGTTATTCCTGCTGCCGCAGATTCTGACTCACCGTTTCGGCTTCAGCGCAAGCCATGCCGGGCTTGTGATCTTTCCGGGTTCGCTGCTCGCCATCTTTGTCTCCCGCTCCGTGGGACGAATCATTGACCGTTATGGCAATGCGGGGATTTTACGTTTTGCACCATTGCTCGTATTGACCGCTACCATCCTATTCGCTTTCTTTGCTGGGCGGTCATGGATTGCCGTCATGTTCATCTATATGATTATGAGTCTGGCCTTCACGACACTGTCCAGTAGTGTATCCAATGAAATCTCTCGGATTCTGCCTTCTTCGCAAATCGGCTCTGGGATGGGCCTGTTCCAGCTGCTGCAATTCTTTAGCGGCGCCTTCAGCGTAGCTATGGCCGCAAGCGCTCTGGAATGGCAGCGCGGACTGCCGCTTTCTGCAGCCTACTCCAATATCTACTGGGGACTCTCTATTGCAGCATTGATCGCCATCATCTCAGCTATTCTCTACCGCCGAGGCAACCGAAGTAGCTTGCTGACCGACATAGTAGATGCAGCAGATGCATAAGACCTAATCGGCTAACACATATATTATTTCATGCAAAAAAACACCCTGCGGCCCATTTTCGGGACTGCAAGGTGTTTTTAATAAATTTTAACAGTCCTTTAGACCACTAAATATTCCGCATTCTTCTCACATTCCGCACATTTGGCCGGCGGGTCCCAGTCCGAGAACTCGGTCTCCTTCAAGTCCACAATATCAGGTGCATCCTCATACTCGTCCACAAATTTGTCGATGGCTAACTCTACATGTTCTTTACATACTACATACATTCAACCAAGCATCCCTTTCTGTGCCGCTGCGGCCTAATACTCCTTCTATTGTTCTACCATACTTCCCACGAAAATGGAACTCCTATCTATCCATTCCAGCAATCTGTTCATCCATTGTCTATATTCTTACCCTACCAAAAAAAAAGATTCCTCCCACCCCAAACGGGCAAAAGGAATCTCTTCACTAATATCTCTCTAATTTCTATAAATGTTATCTGCAAACTCTCCATCCTACCCTAGAAACTCCACTGGACGATCCAGCTCATACAATCTGCGGTAACGTGGTTCTTTTTCCATCAGCTCTGCATGGGTTCCACGCATTTCTACCGAGCCATTTTCCATAAAAATCACTTCATCCATCTGCTCCGCACCAACCAAATGATGCGTTACCCAGATCAGAGATTTACCGTCCATAGCTTCAAACATCGTCTGCAAAAGATCACGCTCCGTGCTTGGGTCCAACCCTACGGTCGGTTCGTCAAGAATGACGACAGGTGTATTTTGCAGCAAAATACGAGCTAACGCTATCCGCTGGCGCTCTCCACCGGAGAAACGTTGCCCTGCTTCACGGACAAAGGTATTGTATCCATCTGGTAACGAGGAGATCAGCGTATCCATTTTGGCTAATGCTCCAGCTTCTTTAATCGCTTGTTCGGAAGCCTTCGGATCACCCATGCGAATATTGTTCGCTACCGTAGTATCAAATAAGTGTGGGCTTTGATTTAGCACCGCTATAATAGACGGAATGTTATCGCCATAGGCAGCAGCCGCGATTCCATTAATCATAGCCGAACCTGCAGAAGGTTGGATAACCCCTTGAATAGCCTTTAACAACGTCGATTTCCCTGCCCCGCTACGGCCGATGATGGCAATTTTTTTGCCTTGTGGGATGTCGAGGCTGAGATCACGAACCGACCAATTATCCTCTGATCCATAGCGGTAACCCACATTTTCGAGCTTGATATGAGCACTTTTTATGGCCTGAGGTAGAACATCGACTACAGATGCCTGTTCGGAAACTATATTCTGCTCTTCTCCGACCACTCCAGACAACCGCTCCAGCGAGTTACGGTACTGCGGGATTTTCTCCACCGCTTCGGATACTGGCAAAAAAGCATCTGCTACAGGAAAAACAACCAAGACAAACGCCGCAATCAACGTACCTGCAATAGCACCATCCGCATACTCCCCGGCGGCCCAATATAACATCGAAAGTACACCAACCCCAACGACTGCTTGCCCGATGAACGCACGTAGACGCGCCCAGCTGCGCAGCGCTGCATCAGTTTTGGCCACTTTTTTCTCATCTGCTTCATAGGTCTCCACGAACTGGCTTTGCCGTCCACTAATGACCCAATCGCCCATACCGAGAACGGCGTCCGTCAGCTTTTGATAGAGGCGATTACGCTCTACCTTCACTTCACGTTGACGTTTCTGGGTGAACAACAAAGATATAAGCGGCAATACCACGACCAACACCAAAATATACAAAGCCATTAATAACGCAAAACCGATATCAAAGGTGCCCAACGCAATCACTGCAACCCCGTAGATCAATAAAGCAATAACACTTGGAAATACGGTTCTCAGATATACATTTTGCAAATATTCGATGTCATCAGCTAACATCCCGAGAATATCCCCAGTACGGAAACGCGACGACAGGAACAAGGCCTGTGGCTCCAAAATATTGTACAGGCGCACACGCATTTTAGAAAGAATCCGTAAAATGGTGTCATGCCCAATCAGCCGTTCCACGTAGTGAATGACTGCCCGGCTTGTTCCGAACGTACGTACACCAACAATCGGCACGTAGATCATCAGGATATTTTCGACTGGTGTAGACGCTTTTGAGATCAGAAATCCTGAAGTATACATCAATGAAGAGGCAGTAAAAATCGTCAACGCCCCAAGCACAATAATTAGCACAAAACGCCAAAAATACGACGATACATAGGGAGCAAACCATCCTTCACGTTTCAATGGATTCCCTCCAATTGCGACCCAATCAACTCATAATACGCACCCTTGCGGGCAAGTAACTCCTGATGGGTACCGATTTCTGCCACTTGGCCTTGCTTCATTACTACAATAATGTCCATATCGAGCATCCAGTGCAGGCGATGGGTAGCCAGAAAGACCAGCTTTCCTTCAAAAAGGGGCACCATCGTCTCCTTCAGCTCATATTCCGTTTCAATATCCAGATGCGCCGTTGGCTCGTCTAGAAGCATAATCGGACGGCTGCTAAGCAGTGCCCGGGCTAATGCCACCCGTTGCTCCTGGCCACCGCTGAACGAACGGCCGCCGCCACCAATCATCTCATCTAAGCCATGCGGAAGAGTATCCACCAAACCCGATAAACCAGTAGCTTTCACTGCCGCGGCAACAGCCTCCATAGAAGCCTCAGGGTAATAAAAACGTATATTATCAGCTAACGTACCGCTAAAAATATACGGACGCTGCGGGATATACGAGGTCTGTTTTCGCCAAGCCTCATCCGTTAATGCACTAACCGTAGTACCGTTAACCGTGATACTTCCTGAAGTAGGGTGTAAGAAGCCCCCTAATATATCCACTAAAGTAGATTTACCGGCCCCGCTCTCTCCGATAATCCCAATTTTGCTAGCTCCTTTAAATTGCAGGTTCAGCGCTTCCAGCGAAGAAAGCCCTGCTTCCTCATACTTCACGCTAACGTCATTTAATGTGAGCACGCTATTCTCATGCCAAGTGAATATTTGTTCCAATGTTTTTGCTGCAGAACTGACAGATAGATCACCGTTAGGGACGATTACTTCAGCCTTCACCTCATCTTGATCTATAATGCTCTTCATTGCTTCAGCGGCTTCTTTCCCATCCAAAGTAGCATGGAAATCTGAACCTACCAATCTGACAGGCAGGAAATATTCCGGAGCCAAGATTAGAATCGTTAAGCCCGTAACCAATGTCATTTGTTCATTTACAAGCCGCAAACCAAGACTTACCGCTACAGAAGCTACTGACAGCATAGTGAAGAAATCCAGGGCGAACGATGACAAAAAGGCCACTCGCAGCGTACGCATGGTCGCCGAGCGATAACGATCGCTGACAGTAGCAATGCTGTCGCTATGACTACGACTGCGTCCTAGAAATTTTAATGTTTCTAGCCCACGTAATGAGTCTACGAAATGATTAGATAATGTACGATACGATTTCAATTGCCGATCCATTTGCTTACGGGCCGTCATCCCAATCAAAATCATAAAAACAATAATAATCGGCATAGTTACCGTAAGAATAATCCCGCTCGTAGTGTCCATCGTAAAGACGTAAATAAGCACCAAGATCGGTGTAACAGACATCCCTACCATTCTAGGAATGATCGCTTCCAGATACGTGCGGAATTTAGTTACGCCTTCCAGCACTAGTGTAACAAGATCCCCGGTTCCACGCCCGCCCACCATTCTAGGGCCAAGCTGGAAGAGCTTGTCCATCATTTCCCTCCGCATAGTGCTGCCCGTTGCTTCCGCGAAGCGGTAAGAGACACGGCTCATCAGCATAGCACAAGCATGGCGCACAAGAAATGCAAGAAGGAACAATAGCGCAGTGCCCCATTGTTCCTTCAGAGGTTCTCCCGCAAATAGCGCAGAGATGACTTCTGCCAGCGATTTAGCCAGCAGAAGTATGGACAAGCTTTGCACCAGGGTAAGGAAGCCTACAATCAGAAAGACTGGCTTAACTCCTTTATACCCAAGCAAGTTTTTATCCATTAGTATTCAAGATGCTCCTTCTCGTGAACCCGTTTATGAAAGACAAAGTAACTCCAAATTTGATATCCCAATACGAACGGAAGGATAGTCAGTGCCACAATCGTCATTACCTTCAAAGAGTAATGGCCCGAAGCCGCATTGGTGATCGTCAAATTAAAAGCTTGATCAATTGAACTAATCATAACACGCGGGAACAATCCTACAAAGATAGAAGTTACCGAAAGCGCCATTACCGCTCCTGTCATTCCAAAAGCGTAGCCATCCTTCTTCTTCGTCATGAAGTAACCGGACAGTACAAAGGCGATAACTCCCAGGGCTACAATAATCATAAGAATCGTTCCACGTTGCTCGAAAATATCCGTCATATTATAAGTCATAATCACAAAAGCAGTAAATAAAGCTGCGAGTGGGATTAGCAATTTTTGAGCCAACTTGCGAGCGCGAACCTGTAGATCACCCACTGTACGCAGCGTTGTGAACATAAGACCATGCACCAGGCACAGAAGGACAACAGTAAGCCCTGCTACTACAGTGTACACATTCACGATATCTGTGAACCCTGCATACATTTGCATATCCCCATCAATAGGCAACCCTTTGATAAAGCTTGCAAATACTACTGCCAAGAGGAATGGTGGAAGGAAGCTGCCGATAAAGATACAAGCATCCCAAGTTCTTTTCCAAGCCAATGAATCACGTTTACCTCTGAATTCAAAAGCGACACCACGCGCTATCAAAGCTAATAAGGCAAATACAAAAGGAATATAGAATCCACTAAACAGCGTTGCATACCACTCCGGGAAAGCCGCAAACATTGCACCCGCAGCTGTGATAAGCCATACCTCATTCCCATCCCAGAAGGGTCCGATCGAGTTAATCAGAACACGGCGCTCTGTATCATTTTTAGCGAGAATTTGTGTTTCCATCCCTACGCCGAAATCGAAACCCTCCAGGAAGAAGAACCCTATAAACAGAACTGCAATCAGCACAAACCACAATTCATTAAGAGATATCATGGGAACCCTCCTCGTTATATGGATCATTCGAATCGCCGTGATCGTTATCCATCGCATAAGGACCTTTTTTAATCACTTTAATAAACAATCCGACCAACACTAATCCTAGAATTAAATAAATCGTTGTAAAAGAAATCACGGAGAACAGAACTTGACCACTTGTAATATTAGGCGACACACTGTCTTCCGTTGTCATCAGTCCGAATACCGTCCATGGCTGACGCCCGAATTCGGTCATAACCCAACCGGCTGTATTCGCAATCGGAGGAAGCAACAAGCCCCATAACATAAACCGCATAAACCAAGTGTTCGGACGGTCCATTTTTTTGCGCCACATTAAGTACATAGCGTACATTCCCAATACAATCATTAACGTTCCTGCTAGAACCATGATCCGGAAACTCCAGAATGTCGTACGTACAGGTGGAATATAGTCACCGGGGCCATAGGTTTGCTCATACTCCGCTTGCAGCTCAAGCATACCTTTAACTTCACCGGAAAATTTACTGTATGAAAGGAAACTCAGCATATAAGGAATTTGAAATTCTCCACTACTAATTTGATTCTTTGGATCAATGTTTGCCCATACGGTCCAAGGTGCCGGGTCACCACTCTTACCCCACAGTCCTTCGGAAGCTGCCATTTTCATTGGTTGAGTTTCAACCAAATATTGCGCTTGGGCGTGACCAGCAACAGCTACACCAATAGAAGAAATAATCCCTACGATGGCTGCAATCTGAAAAGACTTCTTAAAGAAAGAAACCTCTTGTTTCTTCAATATTTTATAAGCACTAATACCAGTTACAAGAAAAGCACCTGTTGCATAAGCAGCCAGTACTGTATGTGGGAATTCAACCAGCAATTGTCCGTTCGTAATAAGCGCGAAGAAATCATTCATTTCTGCACGTCCATTATTTATCTCAAAACCCACAGGATGCTGCATAAAAGAGTTAGCCGCTAGAATCCAGAATGCAGATAACATCGTACCGAATGCTACCAGCCAGATGGACAGTAAATGTACTCGCTTGGACACCTTATCCCAGCCGAATATCCATATCCCAATAAAAGTAGACTCCAGAAAAAAGGCTGCCAATGCCTCAACTGCAAGCGGAGCCCCGAATACATCACCAACAAAACGTGAATAATCGGACCAGTTCATCCCGAACTGAAATTCCTGCAAGATTCCTGTAACTACCCCTACTGCAAAATTGATGAGGAATAGCTTTCCCCAGAACTGCGCCATTTTTTTGTACTCTTCATTACCTTTTCTAACGTACATTGTCTCCATGATTGCAATCAAGAGCGCTAGTCCGATTGATACCGGTACAAAGAAATAGTGGAATATTGTCGTCGACGCAAATTGTACACGCGACAGCATTACTGTATCCATATTTGTCCCTTCCTTCTCCCCTTTTCGTTAATTATATTCTGTCAAAAATTTAAACTTCTTTTTGTGATAAATGTCACATAAAGATAGTCATTTAACGGTGAAATTCAAATGATTTGTGACAAAGATCACAATTTAGCATAAAGAAAGCAAAAAAAATAAGACGGTTTACCCGTCTTGAGTGGTTCGTCGTTCTATTAAATGCTTGACTCATTTAGGTATTGGTTAGATGGAAATACCCTTCTTCAGCGATTTGAGATCGCCATTCGAATTAAGCAATTGGGGTAGCATCTTCGTGCTGCGAACCATTGGAGAGTCACATAGACGGCAAGAAGGCGCATGTTCAAATGCGAAATTATCCCTCATCCATCCGTTGCATCCCTCATTGGTACATGCCCAAATTGCGGTATTTTCTTCCGGTATTTCTTCCAAAGGTTTCTTCCGGTAGTTCATTGCCGTTCCTCCCATCCTGTAAGTCAATAGTGAGTAACTAGATATAAAAAGACCGTCCCAACTTTCACAAGCTGGGACGGTTTCTTCTATTATTACAGTTTTACAACGTTTTCGGCTTGTGGTCCACGGTTGCCTTGAACAACGTTGAATTCAACGCGTTGGCCTTCGTCCAAAGTTTTGAAGCCGTCGCCAGTGATTGCGCTGAAGTGAACGAATACGTCGCTTCCGCCTTCAACTTCGATAAATCCGAATCCTTTTTCTGCGTTGAACCATTTAACTGTACCTGTTTGCATGTGTGTTACCTCCACAAATTTAAATTAATATGTTCTTTTTATCTTCAAACAAAGAAAAAATTCACACATTGAAAAAGGTTGTATTACCAAATATGACAGCCCTTTTCAATGCGAGAATTAGGGACTAAATGTATGATTGATATCATATTACCACACCTGATTAGCAAAGGCAAGCAAGCATCCGAATATATCCGTTTTTGCCCTAATAAGTATTACCTTCCAATGTAAGGGCTGCCACTTAGTGTTTATTCCCTAAATAGATCCTTTATTTGGCATAATTATCATGGTTTTAGAAAAATAGCTTTTCCAAAAACGTTACTTTTATCCGCTTTTTCAAGAAGGTACCCCCTCGGAATCGAAGGGGTAGTCCGCTCTACTTGTCGTAACTGCTATATCATTATATACCGACTTCCAGCATATTATTCCTGTGGTTTTTCAAGAAGTTTAACTGTTGCCTGTTTGGCCTCGCCGTTTCGATAGTAAGTAATTTTCAGATCATCACCGATCTTCGTATGATTATATAAGTACTTGCGAAGAGAAAGGGTAGATATGATTGATTGATCATTAAATTTGGTAATGACATCATTGAATTGCAGTCCAGCTTCCTTCGCAGGGCCAACGGCTTCTAGAACAACTACTCCATCCTTAACACTGTTCGGCAGGTTCAATTCATTGCGTTGATCTTCTGCTAGTGGAACGTACGGATTGTTCAAGTCAACTGAATATACACCCAAGTACGAACGGGCAATATGTCCTTTTTCAGCCAGCTCATTAGCGATATCTATCACATGATTCGCAGGAATTGCAAAACCCAGACCCTCTACACCCGTATCTGAAATCTTCATTGTGTTAATTCCAATGACCTTGCCATCCAGATCCACTAATGCGCCGCCACTGTTTCCTTCATTAATCGCCGCATCGGTCTGTATCACTTCTTGTTCCCAGTCATATACTCCATCCTGATTAAGGGATACGGGAACCATCCGTTCAGTATAGCTAACAATCCCCGAGGTCAATGTATCACCAAGTCCTAGCGGATTACCGATAGCAATGACCGTTTCACCTAGACGAAGCTTAGAGGAATCACCGAGCTGCGCGATGGTATCGATTCCTTTGGCATCAATAGAGAGTACCGCAATGTCGCTTACTTTATCCGTTCCAACGAGTGTTGCCTTACGAGTCTCTCCGTTCACTGTAACTACTTCGAGATTACCGGAGTCTTCGATGACATGATTATTGGTAATGATAAATGCTTTATTCCCTGTCTTTTTATAGATCACTCCTGAGCCTAGTGCAGACTCATCCAGAATGTTTAATTCTTCATTATCTTCTTTATGATTGATAATACTTACTACTGCAGGGCGAACCGTGGCAGCAGCTTGAATAATCCGGTCAAATGGATCACTACTGCTTGGGGCAACATTTCCAGTTGCTACAACCGGCTTCTGAGCAGTCTCATGACTCATCTGGCCTGTAAACATACTGAATAACAAAACTGCCACCACAGCGCTGACTAAGGAGCAAACGGCGGATATTTGCCAGGTAGATAAACCCTTACGCGATCTGCGTACAGAATGTCTACGATTAGCAAACGATCCCTTTGATGCTTCATCCCCTCTGGACCGCGAAACTTTAGTTGAATAGAAATCATCATCAAACAATCCCACCGAAAATCTCCCCCTTCTATTGCCAAGCGTTCACTGTTGGTAAGACCTGAACCTATAGCAACCACGTCCGAACCAAACCTCTGTAACCATTAGACTCCAAATATCACTAAAAAGTTTCACTTTATCCATTAACCCCACAAGAGTTTCGGTCAATCGTTAGATTATGATAATCTTTTAATATATCTTCTCTATTAGGAATATTTTGCAACTTAAAAGACTACAATAAAATAGAAGTGTCCCTAAAATTTTAGCATTGCTCATCACGCTTTTAATTGTATCACAGGCAACCTGCAATTCGGGATTTTCCTCAGCTAAAACACCTGCGAATTTTTTACAGTTTTCAGTTCTAATTACACTATATATTCACACTATTAAAGGAGGATTAATTATGAGTTCTTTTTCAACAAGTATGGATTTAGTCGAGTTTATCGGTAAGCTTGGTGACTTAAAGGATGAACACTACCACATGACCCTTGCCTTTAGCGCAATGATCGAATTGATGATTGAAAAAGGTCTAATCTCCCGCCAAGAATTAGATCGCAAGACCGCTGAACTTGATCAGTTTATGACTGGCTCAGCTTATCCCATGGCGTAGGTTGATCATAATACGTATCACACAGTCTGAACTCACTATCTTTGAAAAAACAGCCCCGATCCTCCATTGCGCCGCGTACTGACATTTTTGCCAAATCCATCATATTGTGATCCCGGCTTAAATGCGCCAAATAGGTCCGTTTAGTCCGCCCTGTAAGAATTTCGCTAAGCGCAGCTCCAGCTGCCTCATTGGAAAGGTGACCCATGTCGCCTAGGATGCGCCGTTTCGTATTCCACGGATAACGTCCCATTCTCAGCAATTCGATATCATGATTCGCCTCCAGCACCAATACATCTGCATCTGAAATTGCATCTCTTACCTTATCACTAACATAGCCCAGGTCTGTAGCTACACATAACTTCTCTTTTCCATCATAAAAATTGTAACCCACTGGCTCCGCTGCATCATGAGAAATCGCAAAGGATTCTACTCGCATACTGCCGAAATCCTTGTGCTGGCCAGACTCCATGATCATACGGTTATACTCCGGTATTTTACCAATTCCCTTCTCGATAGCTCCCCAGGTATTGGTGTTCGCATAAATCGGAAGATCGTATTTACGGGCCATGGCCCCGAGTCCCTTGATATGATCGGAATGTTCGTGTGTAACTAGAATCCCGTCTATATCATTACCCGTTAGTTCACGCATGGCCAACAGCTCATCAATCCGCTTGGCACTAAAACCTGCGTCAATCATAAGTGTTGTCTCCCCGTTTCGTACCACCGTTACATTGCCGGTAGAACCACTGGACAGTACTGTAAATGAAATCCCCATTTTCCTTACTCCTTCTACTCTGTTGTCTTAGGACTGATGATGTCCGCACTAATAGCATCCACATAATAGGCATTGCCGTTCTCCAGCATAAACCGCCACATCGGCGAAGCTACCTGACTTTCCGAGTTGAACAGCTCACCGTAATATCCCAGCTCAATCTCCTTCACTACGGAATCTGCCGGGAAATACTTCTCTATCAAACTACTAAGTGCTTGCGATGCTGGAAGCACCTTCTGTTCTTTATCGCTGCTGCTTGTCCCTATTTCAATCTTCGGCCAGCGGTAAGCTACGATTTTTTGATCACTGTTAATCAACTCTAGCCTAACACGGAACAACGACCACTGATTTTGAACCAGCGGATGAAGAACGAACTTCCCAACCTCACTTTCCTGTGAATCAAAGCGATAATTGGAAATGTCAGGAATCTTATCTTCAAGCGCCTTGCTAAGCTCTGAGAAGGAAGAATAGATCAGCTTGCTGTCTATAGGTACATCTAATTTAATTGGTGGTTCAGTCTGTTCTTCAGCAGAATAACGATAAGTAATGTTAGGAAGCTGCGGGGTAGAAGCCGGAATGGGACACAATACACGAATCCCTTTCTGCTCCATTACGGCTTGGGTCTCAGCAGACAGGGAAGTAAAATCAAGATTAGCACTAACCTGATCGCGCAAATCGACCCACAGCTGGTAACATAGCAGCAGATTCAGACCTAAAAAGGCGCAAATCAGTACATTTTTAGCTCTTCCCCAATCCATACCCGAACCTCCTAAATGTTATATGAACCACTTGCCCATTAATTCAAAGTAAGCACGCTGCCATCACTAAGTGTAACTTTCCAGACAGGTATCAGCTCCAGATGATCTTCCTTCACCTCAGGCACATAAGCAGGCGTTAAATCCTTCACTGCCGAAGTTTTACTGACCAGAGACAACCTATACTCCAGATCCGCACCTCCAGATAGCTCCACTACCTTTTTTACGGCCTTACTTTCATCTATATAGATTAGAGAACGTTCATAAGAGGATACTGTTCCCTGCTGCAGTTCCAGATTTATTACACCATACTGTAATGATGAATGGCTCATTATCGGATAGGAGCCGTACGGGTAGGAGCCATAATATTGTTGAAAAGAGACCTTTCTCTCCTGTCTGCCTTCCTCTGTAGCCTCCAAACGGTAAGTCCCATTCCATCCGCCATGCTGGTTCACAAATTCTACAGCTTCCAAAGCATCCTTGGCAGGGGTACTTTCTCCAGCTGGAAGAGCCGCAGGGTCGCTATAGCTCATCCAGTTCTTACCCTGGTCCACCTGAAGGCTTCGTTTGCTGTCCGTATAAATCTCCGAGCCGTTTTTCTCCCGGATATATCTAGTACTTCCAACATCGAAGAAAAGATTACTCTGCATTTGCTCTATGGTGTACATCCCGGAAGGCATGTCTACCTGAACCAGAGAAATCTTACTGTCTGGCACATAATAATCCCCGCTTACGGTCTTGTAAGGCGTCCAATTCTTACCGAAATCAACATGCTGCTGCACATCCTGAACCGTTAAATCCGCTTTTGCCGCTTCGTATATGATGTCGCCTCTCGTACTGAAGAAAATAGCATGGGCCTTGGAATCGTTCTTAATGTTATAGATCCAAATGCGATCGATGCTTTCTCCTTCAAAAAGGGAATCTGGCGATAACTGCATCACCCGCTGCAATAACGTTACCGGAATGCCCGCTCCGAACGAAAGCTCAATCCCAGGATTCTCATTGCGGATCTTATCCCAATCATAATCCTGTACCGAGTGCCGCTGAAAGCTTTCAAAGCCACGACCTTTTAAGCGATTCATGATCAAGCTATAGAACGTAGAGTCCGGATAAAAAAGCGTATGCTTGCCTTCCCCCATATGGATGATCATTTTGTCAGGGTATAACAGGTTCTCTACCTTCTCTTCCGGACCCATATTATCTGTCTTCACATACAGGTTCTCAGAAAGCACCGCAGAATCAGCACCAGGCAAGCGGTAGATCAAATAATAGCTTTCAACCAGGCTTCCGAGCACGAGCAAGGCTAGAATGCATGATTTGATTCGTTCCTTCACGCCTCACTCCCCCTTTGCTCGTTCAAAGGCAGGGTAAAGGTTACCTTTGAACCTTCATTTAGCTCGGATTGCAGGGAAATGGAGCCTCCATGTGCCTTCACAATTTCCCGGGCAATGGAAAGGCCAAGTCCAGTGCCTCCCATGTTCCGCGAACGTGCCTTATCCACGCGATAAAATCGTTCGAAGATCCGCTCGATATCTTTTTTCGGAATCCCTATCCCCGAATCACGTACAGAAATGGAGAGCATTCCATCCTCATTCTTCAACGCTTCCAATTCAATTGTACCGCCTTCTGGCGTATATTTTAGCGCATTGGAGACCAAATTCCCCAAGACCTGGTCGATTTGATCACGATCAAGCCACGCCGTAGTAACATCTTTGCGGACCCTTGTACTGATATCGATACGCTTTTGCCGAATTTGAAAAGAAAAACGATCCGCCACATCCTCCAGCATCTCGGTAATATCCGTCTGCTGAATTCGAAGAAGAGCTTCCTTGGAATCCAGACGGGAAAGATGCAGTAAATCCGTAACCAGACGAATCATCCGTTCCGTTTCGTTGCGAATCACCCCAACAAACCGAACCGCCAGCTGCGGATCTTCAAGTGCTCCATCATCCAGTGCTTCAACATAGCTTTTAATAGTGGTAAGTGGTGTTCTTAGCTCATGCGAAACGTTCGCCACGAACTCCCGGCGTGATTCCTCCAGATTCTCCTGTTCGGTGACATCCTGCAGCACAGCAATTGTGCCGGCAATGCCACCCTCACGACGATGAATCGGAGTAAACGTCACTCTTACAATATTAGAATCTTCTCCACCCATATGGGTCAGATGAAGCATTGCAGATTGGGCATTACCTTTAGCCAGAGATCCACTTTGTTCGTAATCTAAGCCCAACAGTTTATCTAGAGGAGCACCTTCCGGCAACGGACCTTCATTTCCGAGCATCAATGCTGCCCGCCGATTCATCAGAATCACTACTCCGTTCTCATCTGTAGCCACAACACCATCACTCATGTTCGTCAGAATAGAGGTAAGCTTCTCCTTCTCCTCTTCATTCTGCGAGAGTGCCTCACGCAATCTACCGGTCATATAATTGAATGCCTGACTGAGTTGTCCAATTTCATCATTGCCCAATACGGGCATTTTACGATTGAATCGGCCTTCAGCGACCGCCGTAGCATGCCTCGTCATTTCCTTAATAGGCTGCGTAATGGTGTGCGCCAGAATGACGCATAAAACAACCGTTAACGCTAGAGCTAACAGCAAACCTGAGATAAATACACTATTGATCCGGCCCATCGTGGCGTATAGATCCTTCATGTCAGCAGCAATATAGATTGCGCCCACTACCTTGTCCCCCGAGAGCACAGGCTTAGCCACAACCTTTTTCCGCACATTATCATCCGCAATAATATATTCCTCGTTATCACTGATGCCCTGCAAGGCCCGATTCACAACTGTCTGGGTGTTACGCTGCCCGACATAGTCATTCTGCGAGGGAACAGAAGTGGTGATGATTTTGCCGCTGGCATCCAGTACCTGAATCTCGGCCCCGTTAATGTACAGATTATTGACCATCCCGCGCAGACTCTCCACAGCCGTTTCCTCATCAGCCGTTCCAGCCTCACTACCAAATTTATCAGCAGTCAGGATAGACAACATCTCAGCACGTGCTTTAAGGTCCTTGGTGAAATTATCTGTTAACGAGTTCTTCATCGAGCTGACAAAATAAACCCCGATCAACTGCATAGCTATCAGAATCAGCAACACGTAAATAATAATAAGTTTTGCCTGAATTGTCCGGATAAAGGACCGCCACTTCATCACAGTCCTCCATTTTTAGGGCTATGCATCAAATAGCCAAGTCCACGCCGAGTATAAATATATTCGGGCTTGCTGGGGTTCTCCTCAATTTTCTCTCTTAGACGACGGATCGTCACGTCAACGGTCCGCACATCACCGAAATACTCAAATCCCCACACTGCCTGCAGCAAATGCTCCCGAGTCATCACCTTACCGGCATGTTTGATCATATAGTAGAGTAGCTCATATTCACGATGGGTCAAGTCAAGCGGCTCCCCGCCCTTATAGACCATATACATATCTGTATCTATAAACAGATCAAAATGATAAATGCCCTGCTTATTCTCTGCTGGTTCACTCGCCATCCCCTGTGGTGACGGTTTATGCTGTCTCCGCATCTGGGCTTTAACTCGGGCCAGCAATTCACGTGTACTAAAAGGTTTGGTCACATAGTCATCAGCACCAAGCTCCAGGCCAAGTACCTTATCAATCTCTCCGTCCTTGGCTGTAAGCATAATGATAGGAATGTCCAAGTGCGCAGAACGCACCTCGCGGCAGACGTCCATGCCATCTTTGCCGGGCAGCATAAGATCAAGCAGCATAAGATCCGGCCTTTTGGACAATGCCAGCTCCACTGCGCTGTTGCCATCAAAAGCACAAATAACCTCGTAGCCTTCTTTTTCTAAATTAAATTTCAATATATCAGCAATAGGCTGTTCATCATCTACTACCAGAATCGTTCCCATCTGCATGTCCCAGCTTCACCTTCCTATCCTTACTTAATGATCATTCCTTTATTTTAACATACCTGTCTAACCGTCACATCCTACGAAATAAGCAATCCCCCTGCCCCGCAAAAAGAAACGGCTTTGCCGTCACTCGTAGATTAAAAAAAATAAAAACCGCCCGATTAAAATCGAGCAGTTAAAGGATTAAGTATGAATTATTGCAAATACTTCATTGGATTTACAGCAGTGCCATTCTTCCGAATCTCAAAATGCAGATGTGTACCCGTCGAACGTCCGGTGCTGCCCATTACGCCAATCTTGCCACCCTGCTCCAAGCGTTGGCCTGTAGAAACCGAGATGCTTTTTAAATGACCATAATAGGTCTGGTATCCGTTGCGATGATCCACAATAACTACATTCCCGTATCCATTCTGCACCCCTGCAAAGATTACGGTCCCGGCATCAGAAGCTTTTATATTCCGATTGCTAGATACCATATCAATACCCTTATGGGCACGGCTCCAACGCTCACCGAAGCTACTTGTCAGGGTTGCCCCGCTCACCGGCCAACTGAACATGCCTGTTCCTTCACCAACAACCTTCGTTCCCCGATAAACAACTTCTGGCAGCGAGGCTTTTATAACGGTCTGGCCTAACCATTCTTCTTGAACAACCGTGCCATTTTCCTTTGTTACCCGATACTCCATTTCTTTAAGTCCAGTTTGTCCTGGACGAACCACTTTGCTTTTGCCTGCCGCTAGCTGATCGCTCGAACGCACAACCACTTCCGGCTCAGTCACTATCTGCTCAGTCACTTTTTCCACAGTTACTACTGTAACATCTGGTTGGGGTACCTTCAGCTTCAGTGTATCTCCAATCTTCAACGTCAGCTCTTTCACGTTAGGGTTGTTACTATAAATCTCTTTTTGGGTGATTTCAAACCGTTTGGCAATCCCCGAAATCGTATCACCCTCTTGAACGGTATAAAGAAGAGGCGCCTCTTTGCCTTCGGTAAGTGTCTGGACCGCTGCCTCCACATCCAACACTTTATTAGGATCTGCTTTGATAGGAACGATAGAAATATCTTCACTAATCTCTACCGACTCTACTTGCTCTGGAGCCTTCGCTTTTGCAGCAGATGAGCTGGAAGCAGCTGTTCTCGTTAGCTTACTAGCCGTCGTTGCTACTTCTGCTTGTGGGACATAATGATTTTTTACCCCTTCGAGCACAGCATTAGCAGTCTCCTGATCCTTAACTATGCCAACGGCCTTGCCATCTACCATCAATTGCACGCCTACCGCATAAGCTTTCAGCATTCCATCTAGTTTAGTAAGTGTCGCCTCACTATCAACTTCTGGCTTGTATGCCTTCTGCTCTTCTATTGTTATGCCCTCTGTTTGCAGCACCATGGTTGAATTCGGATATTTCTCCTGATATTCTCGTTGTTTCTTATCATATAGCTGGTTAAGCTGCGTCTGATCGGTAAGTCTTCCGACTTCTTCACCCTTCACCAACACTTGATAATAGGTAACCGTGTTAGCGGCTACATACTTTTTCTCTGCTCCAACCAACACCGTAGCTAGAAGCACAAGGCCGACAGATCCCAAAATCCAAGCACGCCGAAATCTGCGAGTACCTTTCTCTTGTTGAAAGTGTTTGGAGTCGTGATCGAAATTGTGGCTCTGTTGAACATTCGCCTCGGATTCTGCTGGATGTCCATCCTGCAGCTTGCTCATCCGACGCATGAACTTAAATCCCTTCATGAAACTCTCCCTTTCAGTCCGCTTTTACTTCCGACAAAAGCGGCCAAGCTAATTGTACGACCTCGATTATATAGATTACGTCCATGTAAATTTCTGCGTATACTAGTGCTTAATTCCTGCTTCTAATGAACCTATAAAAAGGTTGTTAAGGAGGTTACAAAAATTTAACCTCTTGAGGTCCTTGTTTACTGTACCATAGCTTAGAGAAAAATTTCAACTTTAGACATGACAAAAAACCCGCCAAATACGCGGGTTTTTTGCGCAAATATGAAATTTTAACCTTTTTCTTGTGTCTATAAAGTGACAATTATAAAAGCTATTGCGTAGATTGTGTAGTTGGTGTAAGCATTTTCATTATGCTCTCATATTCGTCTGCATCAACATATTTTGCAATTACCTGTTGCAGCTCTTTAACCTCATCTTCTGTTAATCCATCCTCCATCGCTGTTGAAATTTTTGCCATCTCATCCTGTGGTAGTTTGGACATCAAAATATTGAATATATTTACCTTCTCTTCCGATGGAAGATTATCTTTGAAGTCACTGAGTGCCTCAGGTGTCATTACTAATTGTTGGTCACCAACACTTCCACTTCCGTTATCAGCTGAACTTTCGGTTGTAACTTGCCCCATAACTGGTAAGGCATCAGTCGGAGTATTATCATCTACGGGCTCGCCCTTGCCTTTAGCTGGCGAATCCGTGCTTTTGTCGGTCTCCTTGCTAACTGTACTCCCTGTGGTTACTTCTTTATTGGCTGTATCCGAGTCAGATTTGTTATCCATGCCAATGATGCTCCGAATCATTCCTCCAAATCCCGGACCGGGAGTATTCACTTTAATATCGAAGCTAGCCAGTACCGACTGAATATAAGCATTTACAACCACGCCCGTTGTTAGAATTGAAAGAGTGCTGGCAAGTACCACAATCAGACATACGCTAAGTGCACGCTTCACGATCTTCATCTTCATTTCTCCTCTCACCTATGTTCAAGTCTATCTGGTAGATCATGTACATGTTCTTCTATACATCCAGTATTGACTAGAACCGGCCTTGGGAAACGTCTAGGTATAAATCTAGGCACCAAAAGAGAGAGAGATAGTCCTCAGAACAAAAAAAAGAGCCTCTAACGAGGCTCCTTAGTATAACTAGGTTTTAGATATAAATTGGCAATACTTGATTCGTCTGCTCACGGTTACGACCCACTGAGAAGATAGCAATCGGAATACCTGTAAGCTCAGATACACGTTCAACATATCTGCGTGTATTTGCTGGAAGATCATCCAACGTTTTTGCAGAAGTAATATCTTCGCTCCAGCCTGGAAGCTCCTCATATACCGCTTCACATTCTGCCAGCATTTTGAGGCTAGCAGGGTAATGAGTAATTACCTCACCACGGTATTTGTAGCCTGTGCAGATCTTCACAGTCTCAAGTCCGCTAAGTACATCCAGCGAGTTAAGAGATAGCCCTGTGATTCCACTTACACGACGAGCGTGACTCACAACTACACTGTCGAACCAGCCTACACGGCGTGCACGTCCGGTAACTGTGCCATATTCATGACCTGTTTCACGGATATAATCACCTGTTGCATCATTCAGCTCTGTAGGGAACGGGCCATCTCCAACACGAGTGGTATAGGCTTTTGCAACCCCAATAACCTGTTTGATTTTGGACGGTCCCACACCAGAACCTATGCACACCCCACCGGCAGATGGGTTGGATGAAGTAACAAACGGATACGTGCCTTGATCGATATCAAGCATTACTCCTTGCGCACCTTCAAACAACACTTTGCGATCCGCATCAATGGCATCATTAAGAATAACAGAGGTGTCTGTTACATAATTACGCAGCAATTCTGCATATTCCAGGTATTGAGTCAGAATCTCTTCTACGTTAAGAGCTTCGGCACCATAGACCTGCGTAATCACTTGGTTCTTCTCTTGCATCAAGGGGCGGAGTCTCAGTTCGAATTCCTCAGCGTCCATCAAGTCAGCAATACGGATACCGTTGCGTGCTGCCTTATCCATATAACAAGGACCGATACCTTTACGTGTAGTACCAATCTTGTTCGGACCCTTACGGTCTTCTTCGAGAGCATCCAGCACCATATGGTATGGCATAATGACATGAGCACGATCACTGATCACTAAGTTCTTAGTATCAAAACCGTTCTCGTGAATATAATTAATTTCTTGGATCAAGGCAGCCGGATTAATAACCATTCCGTTACCAATTACACAAGTTTTCTCTTTATAAAATACACCCGAAGGGATCAAGCTGAGCTTAAACTTCTCACCGTCAATCAGAATCGTGTGACCGGCATTATTGCCCCCTTGATAACGGGCGACCACATCTGCACTTTCCGCTAGAAAGTCAGTGATTTTCCCTTTACCTTCGTCTCCCCATTGTGTTCCCACGACGACTACCGTTGACATGTTCATTCCTCCGTAGGTGCTACTTAGCACCATTATTTTTCATAATATGGACCCTATACGTCATTCTTATGTACGTGGCCCTCCGGACGCCAAGCAGATTTAACCCGCTAAAGGACAATTCTCAGTGTAACAGCGGTTTTTTTCAAAGTCAAATAAAACGAACGATTACACAAAGAAATGTGCAATCGTTCGGGAATTATACATGTCAGGTTTAACCAGCAAATGGTTCCGCATGTGCTCGCTCGTAGTTAACGAACTTGTTGAAATTTTTAAGAAAGACCAGTTCTACCGTGCCTACGGGACCATTACGCTGTTTAGCTATAATGATCTCAATAATATTCTTCTTCTCCGTATCCGCATTGTAATAATCATCACGATACAGAAACGCAACAATATCGGCATCCTGCTCGATAGAACCCGATTCACGCAAGTCACTCATCATTGGACGTTTATCCTGGCGCTGCTCTACACCCCGGCTTAACTGCGACAGGGCAATAACCGGCACATCTAGCTCACGAGCAATCTGCTTCAGTGTACGAGATATATCCGATACTTCCTGCTGACGGTTCTCTCCGCCTTTACCGCGGCCCTGAATGAGCTGCAAGTAGTCGATGACGATCATGCCAAGTCCTTTTTCCTTCTTCAGTCTCCGGCACTTTGCACGAATATCGGTTACCGTGATACCTGGTGTATCGTCGATATAAATCTCCGCTTCAGATAGAGACTGAATACCCATCGTCAGCTTGGACCAATCATCATCACTCTTGAAGTCACCGGTACGCATAATATTGGCATCTAAGTTGGCTTCAGCACAAATCATCCGCTGTACCAGCTGTGGCGCTGACATTTCCAGACTGAATATCGCAACAGTTTCTTTAGCGCGTACTGCCACGTTCTGTGCAATATTCAGGGCGAATGCAGTCTTACCAACAGATGGACGAGCCGCAACAATGATCAGATCGTTACGTTGGAATCCGTTAGTCATATGATCTAAATCCACAAATCCGGTTGGGATACCTGAGGTACCCCCCTTATTTTGATGAAGCAACTCAACCTTGTCGAACACTTCCATCAAGACATCGCGGATCGCAATAAATCCACTGCCGCTCCGCCGGTTGGAGATTTCAAGAATGCGCCGCTCTGCATCACTCAGCATATCGGCTACATCTTCACCGCCAGTATAACCTTCGCTCACAATTTGCGTGGCTGTGCGAATCAAACGGCGCAGCATGGCTTTCTCTTCGATAATCTGGGCGTAGTATTCTACGTTAGCAGCAGTAGGCACGGCATGCGCCAGCTTAGCTAAGTAGCTAACCCCACCAATATCTTCAAGCTCTCCTTTGTCCTGCAGTCTGGACGTAAGTGTAACAAGATCAATCGGCTGGCTCTCTTCTCCGAGCTGCACCATCGCCTCAAAAATCATTTGATGCGCTTTATCGTAGAAGTCTTCGGTATTCACCCGTTCCATTGCAGTAATGAGCGCTTCATCCTGCAACAGAACCGCACCAATTACCGCCTGCTCGGCTTCAAGATTCTGCGGGGGAACCCGATCGAAAAAGAGATCTCCACCCATGTTACTCCTCCGTTACCTCAACCTTAAGTGTGGCCTTTACTTCAGTATGCAATTTTACGCTTACTTGAAATACTCCTATATGGCGAATTGGCTCACCTAATTCAATCTTGCGCTTATCAATAGTAATTCCTTTGGTGGAAGCCAGTGTCTCAGCAATCTGTTTGCTTGTAATAGCACCGAATAAACGTCCGCCTTCACCTGATTTTGCTTTCATTGTCAGTGTTAGCTCGTCAAGCTTCTTACCCAATTGCTGTGCTTCTTCTTTTTCGTTATCTTTACGGCGTTGTTCAGCAGCCGCTTGATTCTCCAGCGTCTTCACGTTACCTTCCGTTGCCGGACGAACCAATCCACGTGGCAATAAGAAGTTAGAAGCATAACCTTCGGATACCTCTTTAACCTGACCTTTTTTACCTTGACCCTTAACATCTTTTATGAATATGACCTTCATTCGAATAACCCCTCTTTCGATTCGATTTGAGCCAGCACCTGCAGTAATCTGGCTTCTGCTTCTTTACATGTTCCTTCAAGCTGTACCGCGGCATTGGACAGATGCCCTCCGCCGCCTAATTTCTCCATCACGACCTGTACATTCATACGTCCTAGTGATCGGGCACTAATGCCAATCAGGCCGTCAGGCCGCTCGCTGATGACGAATGAAGCGACTACGTTGGTCATCCCAAGCAGCGTGTCCGCAGTCTGAGCAATAAGAAGCTGCGGAATTTTCATGCCTGGTGCCGTAACTACGAGCGCGATTTGGTCATACACCATCCGCGCATGTTTGATAATTTCGGCTTTGGAAATATACTCCTGTAAATCCTCCTTGAGCATGCGCTGAATAAGTACAGTATCGGCACCATTCCGGCGCAGGAAGCCTGCGGCCTCAAAGGTACGCGACCCCGTATGAAGCGCAAAATGCTTCGTATCCACCGTGATCCCCGCTAACAACATTGTAGCATCCAGCGGACTGATCTTTACCTTCTCATGAATATACTGAAGCAGCTCTGTCACCAGCTCACAAGTCGATGAAGCGTATGGCTCCAAATACACCAATACAGCATCGTTAATGAACTCTTCACCTCTGCGGTGATGATCCACCACTACGATTCTGCTGGCATATTGCACTAGCCGCGGCTCCATCGTCATAGACGCCTTGTGTGTATCCACAACAATAAGCAGGGTATGCTCTGTCATGATCTGTAGGGATTGCTCCGTTGTGATGAATGACTTATACAATTCATCATCCTTACGAATCTGCTCCATCATGTTAGTTATCGATGGATTAGGAGTCTCCATCACAATGCTAGCCTCTACATTATACATCTGCGCAGCCCTTAACAGGCCGATTGCAGCACCTACAGCGTCGATATCCGGTGTCCGATGACCGAGGATCAGCACACGATCGCTCTCCTGCATCAGATCCCGCAAAGCATGCGCAATGACCCGCGCCCGCACTCGGGTACGCTTCTCAGCAGCATTACTCTTGCCGCCGTAGAAGGATAACCGTTGGCCTGCTTTTACAGCCGCCTGATCACCACCTCGGCCAAGCGCCATATCTAGACTGGATTGGGCCAATGCCCCTAATTCACTTGCAGAGTCTGCGCCAAAGGCCAGACCAATACTCAGTGTCATGGGTACCTTAAGATCAGCAGTCATTTCTCTGACTTCATCTAGAATCACGAAGCGGCTCTCTTCCAACGCTTGCAGGCTACGATGATTAAGCAGCATTAGATAACGTTCCGAGGACAACCGCCGCAGATAAACCTCAAACTGCTTACTCCATTCAGTGATTTCACTCGTCACCTTAGCAATCAGCGAGGTTCGCTGTTGATCATCCATTCCTTGAGCAGATTCATCCAGGTTATCCATCATCACTATGCCGATCGCCAGCTTCTCATCCTCATACCGCTCACGTAACACCACAAGCTCAGTGATATCATACAAGTATAGAATACGCTCACTCGGAATAATGACAGCTTGATAAAATCGTTCATCCACGGTGATCTCAAGGCGGGTGTCATGGAGCACCCCCTCTTTGGCGACCTCCCGTTTACCCGCTGCAGCACCTGTGAAAAAAGACTGCATATCAGGCAATAATTCTTGCAGTGATTCCCCAACTAAAGACTTGCGTGCGAAAATATCGCCGGCATAGCGGTTATTCCATTCCACCGTTCGATCCTCGCTAAACAGAATGATTCCAAGCGGCAGCATGCTGACTGCTTCGCCCTCTACCCGCTTAATGCGGAAAGATAGCCCATTAATATATTCCACCAGATTACGGCGGAACGAGATCTCCGCTTTCAACATATAGAAGCATAAAGTACCTGACAGAAACAGGCCGGCGACCCCAAGCGCCCAGTTATAAACACTGACAATTATAATAAGGACCAACAGCAGCATGAACGCCCATACGGTATGATAGCCGTGCCAGCGTCTTTGCAGAAATTTAGGCATGAACTCTCACCCTATCGTTTCGATTTGGTCACATACTCCCGCAGTGGGAACGCAAGATCAATAATACCAATAATGCGCAGCGGCGGCAGTAAAATAACCGGTATCGCTAACAAAACGGCAGACATCTTGTTCCATTTGCGTTCATGCGCCAGGAAGAAGAAAAATCCGATGGCCTGAATCATAAAGCCAATTCGCAGCAATGGCAGAAGATTGGCAGAAATCATGAGGATGAAATTGTTCTCCGACCCTGAGAAGAAGAGCTGTAGAACAACACCAATCAGATAGTACCAAATAAAAGATCTCGAAAGTCTCCATTCACGTGCAGGCTTCATCTTAGGTACTGCATAATTCATACTGTTCAGAATCGGGCGGGCAATAGAATGCGTAATCACAGCAATCATGAAGGAGCTTACGATTAGAGTCATAGGGATCATTTGAACCGTCATATGACTTATCTTGTTTACATCCTCAGTTGAAAATCCAATATCAGTGAGCAGAGGATTAGTAGTTCCGAGCTCAGACAGAGGTGAATTAACCATTTGCAATACATCGTTCACATAGGTAGACAGGTCAAAATTAAATAATGCCGTACCCAGCAGCAAAAGCAGCAGGAACTGTGCAAGAATCGTAACCGTACCTGCGATCACAGTAGACATGGCCGGGGCATGTCTTTTATACCAACGCCCCATAACCAGAGCCGGTATTAAGAAATACGCAGCTATCAACAGATAAATTGGTGTAATCAAGCCTACAATCAGCAACACCGGCAATACATGCAGTACAAATTGTCTCGTGTTCAGTGTAGTAAACAACACTACTGCCGGAACAATCATAAACAGGGTAGTGATGATGAGGAGTGGAGTCGTTAAACTAAGCAGCAAAAGTAAGTATGCTACGCTCCAAGCCACAGATGACCAGCGAAATTTCAACAGTATTCACCTCTTACGCATATGTTCTTCTAAAGCAGATATATCTTGGTACCAATCTTCCAGTTGATGCCCTTCCTGCTTGTGCTTTCTAAGCTTCTCCAGTAGCAAGTCATCTAAAGAACGATAAGGAATCCCTAGTCTGCGGCCCAAAATATAAGAGCTCATAATCAAGCTAGCCAGACTGTCACCGACACGGGTAGTACTGCCTTCCCATAACGCTTTAAATAACCTTGAAACTTGATCAATCACTTCGGTTTTCAGCCATTCAATTACCTTGGCGCGCTTGGCTACATCCAGATCCTTCGGCACATTGGACACGTCTCTCTACCTCCGGCAAAAAGCTTTATTCTCCATTATAGCATAAAAAATTCGGTGTCACACTGGACGCCCCGCGCCCCTTAAGTATGCTTCAATCCATGCTGACTATGCCTCTTTTTGGAGAGGAGCTTTCTTTAAAAAAGACCCGCATTCCGTTATCGCCGGAAATACAGGCCTTGTTCCGATAGCTTCTATAACCGCGAATACACTGGGACTATAATGATTCCTGTGATTGTCTTGTTACAAATTTCTCGCAATATTCTATGACTTGACTCCGGCGAACAATTCCAATAAACCGGTTCATATCATCGACCACAGGTACAAAGTTCTGCACCTTAGCCAAATTAATTAGATCTTCCATATCCGCATCAATTGAGACCGGCTTGTTATTCATACGTAATGGAACGTCCTTCAGCAAAAATTTTGAAGCGTTCTCAAACGAAACCTTACCCTCCGACTCTTTCATGTACCAGAGCAGATCACCTTCCGTTACCGTGCCGGCATACTCTCCATTACGGTTAAGAATCGGGACTGCTGTATAGCGGTGAAACTCCATCCTCTCAAGCGTTTGGCGCAGCGTAGAATCGAGCGTTACGCAGGCCACCTCCTGTTTCGGAAGTAAAAAAAATGCAATATTCATCTCTTGATCCTCCTCAAAGAGTTCCGAAGGAATTACGGTTCTTTAACTTCCTTTTACTGCCATGCCAATGTGATTATACGTAGCAGCTAAATAATAGTTCCAACTCATTATAACATGAAGACAGTAAGCAGCAGCCATGAGAATGTTTATGGCTGCTGCAATTTATTTATATGAGTTTAGCTTTCCAATTAGAATTACTGCGTAACTGCTGTTGCTTTGGGCTCGAGTGCATTACTTGCTTTTCCCGGCTCAATCAGTTGATCTACAGGTGTTCCTGCATTCATCCAATTATCAATCAGCGCCTTAGCTTCGCGCAAGTCCTCTTCATCAACGATATCATAATAAAGTCCGTCAATACGTTTTCCTTCGCCCATTACCGTAAAGCTTGAGATATCCATATCTTTGCCGCCCATAAATTTCTTGGCCAGACTAATAATCATTGAAGGCTCAATATCGGTCTTAAAATTATCGCCCATAATATCCAGCAGCTTAGGAATATTGCCGATTTGGCTGATCGATAACATTTTATTAGCTACGACATCAATAAAAACCTGTTGGCGTTTGGTCCGGTTAAAGTCACTATCTTCACGGTAGCGTGTATAGTTGAGTGCTTCTTGACCGTTATAATTCGACTTTCCACCCTCGATCGTAAACTTTTCATGGTCCTTACCCTTGTTTACAATATCCTTCTTGATTGGCAGCGGAACACCTCCAATAGCATCAACGGCATCCTTGAGCCCTTGAAAGTTAATGGTGGCATAATACTGAATATCATGCTCCAGCAGTGCCTCCAGAGTATCCTTAGCCATTTGCTGCCCACCAAAAGCATAAGCATGGGTAATCTTATCTTTTTTATTATCGTTATGCCCAATAATCTCGGTATACGTATCACGTGGAATAGAAATAAGCAGAATTTTGTAATCCTCAGGGCGAACAACAGCATACATCATAGTGTCTGAACGTGCGGTTTCATTGTCGCGTTGATCAGTCCCGAGCAGCATCAGCGAGAATGGATCGCTTTTGTATACAACCGGCTCTGGCTTAACCTTATTCTCATCCTTAAGCGGCTGGTAAGATTCTTCTTTCAGCTTGCTTTCTACCCGATCGGACAAAAAGAGGTCAAAGGCTAATACGGCCAAAGAATTCCGAAACAGAAAGCCTCCCGCTATAACAACGACGAGAACAATTAGCGCAATGTATCTTTTCTTTATTTTTTTCATCTTTGATTCCTTCTTTATTGTAGAATAATTACATATACCATATATTTACAATGCCTCCTGATCGTTCTCAGGCAGTCATGGTTTTATTTCTCTCGGCGGCGAATTTACTGTCCCTTATTCCATTATCTTATTGTCCCCCCTTTCAGGAAATTCGGGTCATTCTAAATTATAGAAAAAAGTTTTTTTGCGTTTCTAAAATAATATGGGATAAAACAATATTTCTATTGTAATCACTAAATGGATAAAAAGAAACAACAAATACCGACATGAATAGGGAAAAAGCACCATACCAAGTAATAATTACTGGTATGATGCTCCAAATTTAACTTCGAATTCCAAGGGCATGTATAATATGTTTTACCCGTTCTCCATAATGTAAACCGCGGAAAAACCCATAATCGAACAATTTAGCAGCACCCTCAAATCGGCTGCCATAGGTCTCTGCCCCCATAACGACCGCAATAAGCCGGTGCCCCTCTCGCTGGGCTGATCCCGCAATACAATATCCCGTCTGGCTATCATATCCAGTCTTCAACCCATCTGCCCCATCGTATGCGTAAGCGCCGCCCATACCTGGAAGCATAAGGTTGCTATTACTAACATATAACCCTTTATCCTTTAATTGCATCTGTGTACGACCGGAAATATTCAGTACATCAGGATGATTATGGATTAGCGCAGCTGCCAATTTGGCTGTATCCCTCGCTGTCATCAACGTCTGGCCAGCGATATGCGTAGGCTGACGAATGATACCAAGATCCTTACTCGACAATCCAGAGGCGTTGGTAAATACCGTATTAGGAGATAAACCTAAACTACGTGCTCTATCATTCATCATAAGTACAAAAGAATCCTCTGATCCTGCCATATATTCTGCCAATGCAACTGCAGCATCATTAGCAGAATAGATGGTGATGCCTTCGAATAGCTCCCTTACTGTATAGAAATCTCCTCGTTTTAATGAGAGACTCATACCTCCCATTTGACTGGCATAAGCACTAATAGGGACTCTATCCTCCCACCTAAGGGTTCCAGAGGTTATGTGATCCAGCACAATCATTTCAGTCATTAATTTAGACACACTGGCCGGTGGCATAGGCACATCGCCGTTTATATTGACCCATATGTCTCCACTATCCATATCTAGCAGCACTGCTGAACCCGCGTCAATATCCGGTTTAAAGCCCAGCTCGATAGGCCTCCACACCGTAATTAAGACAACGACTATCAAAGCTGCACCAGCCCATATCAATATCCGTCTCTTCATCGTTGTCATCCTCCATAATATATATGACGAATGAAACAGCAATTTGATTTCACTTTTTGCGTAATTTTTTTTATTTTTTTTAATTTAGTCCTTTATCCACCATTTATTAGGCTCAATTATGGAGCCCAAAGAATCAACACGCACACCTTGTAGACGTTTATTAACAGCAGTAATGCTTTCTCTTTCCGCAAAAAAGATCATTGGAACCTCTTCATTCACTAGCTTCTGCCATTCATAATAGATTTGTTGTCGATAATCTCTATCATATGCCTTCATACTTGTGCCATCGCGAATCAATTCTTCATTCCGCTCCGAGGACCAACGTGGGTAGTTCCACAAATCATTCTCCCTCCAGAGACCTGAAGGATCAGGATCATTAGCTAATCCCCATACCCCGTTAAACAACTCAATGGACGGATCATCAGCCTCTACTGCTTCATAGAAGGTGTTGAGCTCTTTTAACGCCCCACCATTAAGCTGCACATCGAGTCCCACATTTCGCCAATCCTCCAGAATAGCAGCAGTTCGTAACTCCGCTGAATGACTGCCTAGCATAGAATCATAATGAATAACTAACTTTTCTCCTTTTTGATCCTCACGCAGCCCATCTCCATCAACATCTACAAAACCAGCCTCATCAAGCAGCTGCTTCGCTTTTTCCGGATCATAGGGATACATATTAATCTGACTGTCAGGGATCTTCGCCCAGCTTGCACTGGAAACCGGAGTTTCTATAGGCTTGCCTAACCCATGAGAAAATGATTGAATGATCCCCTCCCGATCAAGTGCATAATACATCGCCTGACGTAATCTTTTATCCGCAAATTTAGGGTTATCCATTACGATTTTTTCAGCTTCACTATCCCAATACCCAAATTTAAACCCTATATACTCATAAGCAAGCTCATTTGATTGTAAAATATTAATATTATCGAGTTCGCTCAGCTTTTCATAAGTATCTCGTGGGGCATTCTCTATATCAATTACGCCTTGTTCAAACAGGCTGATGATTTCCTTGTCATCAAATACCTTATACAACACACCATCCAATAAAGCCTTACCTTTATAGTATTGATCAAAGCGCTTCATCTCCACCCGCTGGCCAGGTTCAATAAGGCTCACCTCAAAGGGGCCAATCCCAATCGGATTTTTTCGCATCTGATCACTCTCAGGCATATCCTTAACAGCGACTCCAGTATAATATTTTTTATTCATCGGATACGGCCATAGATTATCAATCGTATTTACGCGGGCAGCTGTCATTGTTATTTTCAAAGTATAAGGATCTATAACCTTAAGACCTGTTATATTCTTCGCCTCACCTTTATGATAGGCTTCTGCACCTTGAATCATTTCCACACTATAATAACGCGATCCGGTGTAGTCTGGACTAGCAATAGTCTCCATCGCAAATTTCCAGTCCTCTACGGTCAGTTCATCTCCATTATGCCAACGGATTCCCGGTTTAATTTTAAAGGTAAATATTCTATGATCCTCGGACTCCTGCCAAGTGGCGATATTAGGAACCGTTGATAAATCATCATCTATCGTAAACATGGCCTCAGTAATAAACTCCAGCACATGAAAGTCATCTTCACCTTCATAAAAAGCAGGCTCAAAGAAGCCCATAAACGGCGATGAGTATCCATAAGTAACTACTCCGCCAGTCTGTGGCTTTTCGACCACCTCATTGTGATGTAAAGATAATGAATTACTGCTGGTACCTGCTCTGCTGCATGCTGACAATACAGTAGTCATCACGAGCATTGTTAACAAGAACCCGCATATCTTCTTATTCTTCATGTGTTCCTTCCCTTCTCTAGTTGAACGTATATCTACTTATAAGCTATGGAATAAATATTTACTGTAACAAAGTTTTAGAATGGTTACAATAACTTCTAAGCTTTAGGCCTATACTCCTGCTTGAATTTACGCATATTTCATAGTATTTATAAAAAAAGAGGGACCTACCTCATAGGCAGATCCTTTTATTACATTATTCTTCATCCTTATGCGTAATTCTCAGGCCTTCGACATGCTTACGCTGCATCAATTTCCGCTTTTTACGGGTATCCTTGCTCTCAAAAATTATATCAAAGTCATATTCCTCAGGATACAGCTCATCTTTGGATAGATATGGTTTTAAACGTTTATGATTAATCCGCATTTTTTGCTTCTGGATCATCACTCCGACCATTCCTAAGTGATCTCTTTTCTCATAAACAATGCCTATCCGCCCTAGTGAAGTTACAAGAACGGCATCACCAATTTCATATTGAGTCTGCTTCTCCTTATCGCTCAGTGATTCCGCAGACTTTTCTTCTTTTTCAAAATCCTCTATAACAGGTGCAGTCTTCCCTTTCTCTCCCTCTTTGCTAAAAACACTTGCCCATGCCGACCCATCACCTTTCTGCAGCCTTTGCTGCTGCGCCTCAACGATCTCCCACGATCGCTTGATAACGTTATCCTGGATACCCAGCTTTTTGGCAATTTGCAGAGCGTAACTCTCCCCCGCTTCTCCGATAGTCAGACGATACAACGGCTGCAGCGTTTCTTTGTCGAATTCCATTCGTGCATTTTGAAAACCGGCTGTCGCAGCGGCAAAGGCTTTTAGCTCATTAAAATGGGTTGTGACGATAATATTGGCCCCTTTACGGCTCAGCTCTTCCAGAATGGCGATTGAGAGGGCGATTCCTTCACCAGGGTCTGTACCTGCCGCCAGCTCGTCAATGAGCAGCAGCACCCCTTTAGAGGCATCTCTCAGCATTCCCTCAATACTCTTCATTTGTGCCGAAAATGTACTGAGTGATTGGGCCAAACTTTGTCCGTCTCCGATTACACTGATCACATCCGTAAAGACCGTAAACTCACTCCCCTCCTCGACCGGAATCAACAACCCGGATTGAGCCATGAGGGTCAGCAGCCCGAGGGTCTTGAGCACCACCGTTTTCCCGCCTGTATTTGGACCTGTAATGATTAGGGATTTATATCCCTTCCCTATCTCCAGGCTAATTGGAATCATGCCCTGCAGCATGGGATGTCTGCCTCCGTTCATCCTTAGAAAACCCCTATCATTTAGAGTAACCTCAGATGCTCCCAGCGTTCGTGCATATTTTGCTTTGGCAAAAATAAAATCATAGATGCCTGTAACCTCGATATTTAGGCGCAGTGCAGTTTGTTCCTGTTCTACCATGCTGGTCAGCATACTGAGGATCACAGCTTCTTCACGCGCCTCTTCTCCTAATAACAAATCCAGCTCAATCTGCATGGAGGCGATCTCATCTGGTTCGATGAACACCGTCTGTCCACTTGTGGATTGATCAAGTACCGATCCCTTTATTTGCTTATGATACTCCCGCTTTACGGGGATAACGTAACGTCCACCACGCTGACTATAAATATTCTCTTGCAAAATCGATTGATGGCGCGACATGATCCCGTCAATTTTTTTATGAAGACGTTCTTTAGCTACGCCAATCCGTTTACGAACCCGCTCTAACCCCTTACTAGCTCTATCATCAATCGCCCCAAAGCGAATACAACGATCAATTGCTTCCCGCACATGATTTAATTCCAGCAGCGAGGAAGCATAAGCAGCAATCCGGGGAGCACTTTGCTCTTTAGAAGCCATATATTTGCGCAATTGACTACAGCTCTTTAGAAATGTAGCCACTGCAGTGAAGTCTTGCTCACTGTACAAATATCCAGTCCCCATTAGTGACATGATCCACTCAATCCCCTCCAATGAAGGAATCGGTACACTGGACCCCCGCTCGAGCAGCTCTTTAGCTTCAGACGTTTCCTCCATCGCTCTTTGAATCGAAGACAAATAGGTCATAGGCATAAGCTCTTCTACAGTTTTCTTTCCTACATAAGATACGGCATGACGGCTAAGCTCGGTTTTAATAATTTCGTATTCCAACGTGTCTAGACTTTGTAAATTCACAGCAAATCCTCCTTATTGATCTAACTTTTTTTGGAACTAAATCTCCCTAACGCAAAAAGGACAAAGAATGCCACTATGGCAGTCCTTGCCCTTCTTTTTATGCTATTGTTCTCTAGCGTTTTAAGGTCCCCATAAAAGCCAGGGTGGCCGAAAAACAAAAAAACCGTGCTCTAAGAGCACGGTTAATTACAAAGAGAACAATAGCCGTAAAGAGGCCATATGACGCTTCGTGTGTTCTTAACTAAATCATCCACCGTTAGGAACAACAGACCTCTGCGCGAAACGAACTCAAATAGAGCACGTAAACGCCAAAAGACGAGCCTGCTAAAGCCTTCCTAATCCAGTGTTATGAAATTGCTAGTTAAGAACGGTCACCAACATCAATATTTCCCCTTTTGTTATAGGATAGCTGTAATTTAACACATTCCAGATGGAACGTCAACGTAATCCACACGCTGGTTTTTCACAACAAAAAAGCAGCCGGTTTCCCGACTGCTTCTATAAAACGTCCTATTCCGTTGTGTAAGGAAGCAACGCGATTTGACGCGAGCGTTTTACAGCAATGGTAAGAGCGCGTTGGTATTTTGCACTTGTACCTGTTACACGACGTGGCAAAATCTTTCCACGTTCGCTGATGAACTTCTTAAGAAGTTCAGTATCTTTATAATCAATGTGAGTAATCTTGTTCACAGTGAAAAAGCAAACTTTTTTACGCTTGTTGCGTCCACCACGACGTGCTGGTCTTTTGTCGTTGTCAGCGCCTTCTCTTGGTTTAAAAGCCATATTCTTTTCAGTCCTTCCTAATTAAAATGGCAAATCATCATCCGATATATCAATCGGTTTACCATCGCCCGAAAAAGGATCTTGAGTATTGTTGTTACGCGAGAAATTATTGTTGTTATTTCCGCGTCCAGCGTTACCACCGCCACCATATGCTGGCTCTTCAGGCATACTACTTGCACCACTTGAAGTATTTCCACCTTCACGGCTTTGTGAAGATTCCAGGAAACGAACATTATCAGCAATAACTTCAGTTACGTATACACGTTTACCTTCGTTATTCTCATAGTTCCGCACTTGGATGCGTCCTTCCACTGCTGTCAGACGACCTTTGCGCAAATAATTGGCACAGGTTTCTGCTAGCTGTCTCCAGGTAACAACCGGGATGAAGTCTGCCTCACGTTCACCGTTCTGGCCCGTAAAGTTACGATCTACGGCAAGCGTAAATTGAGTTACGGCAACACCAGCGGGAGTATAACGAAGTTCCGGGTCACGGGTCAACCGTCCGATCAAAATGATACGGTTCAACAATTCTGGTCCCCTCCTTTAGAGCGATTCATTACAAAGCTTGTCAAGATCTTAAGCAACGTCGTTCGTAATGAGATAACGAATAACTTCGTCAGAAATCTTCATAAGACGTTCTAATTCAGTAACTACTGCAGGTTCTGCATTGAAGTTAACCAAAACATAAACGCCATCACGGAATTTCTTGATCTCATACGCAAGACGGCGTTTACCTTGCACTTCGTGCTTTGTAATTTCCCCGCCATTGGAGATGATGCCTTGGAATTTATCGACTGCTGCTTGAACAGCTTCTTGTTCAATGTCAGGACGAATAATGTACATCACTTCATATTTGCGCATAATTTTCACCTCCTTATGGTCTGAGGCCCCTAATCACGTCAGGAGCAAGGAACGAGCACAAACATAGACTCGCACCTGATTAATATACCAAAACGAGCAGCAGAGTGCAAGCAATATTAATACCGGACAACCTTCCACCCTCTTTTTACATGAAAAAAACCCTACCTGCGCACAATAATCGGTGAATTCATCTGCACTTAAGGAAGGAGCGATAATGATGGGCGAAAAGACAGAATATGAAAAAGGCGACAAAGCCCCCAATCCAGGCATGTATACAGAGGTAGGTGAAGCGCGAAGCTTCCATACCGAAATTCAGAATCCACAGCATATTAAAATGGAAAAAGGGGACACCTTCCCCGAGACCAGTAACAAAAATCGGAAGTGGAAAAAGGTTGAAAAAGCACGTGTACATTAAATAAAAATAAATGTGTATAAAAAAAACGACATTACACATACTATACTCAGGCAGTACAAAAGAGAGGTGTGGTTCCGTTGGCCGTCGTAGACGAACACAATCACAGGATATCTGATTCAGCATCTATTGTTAGCTGGGAATAGTAGTGGGTTATTGTCTAAAAAGCAGTAACCTCAGCAACGCCTAAATCACTTTAGTCGCTATATACAGAGAAATTCCAACATCATTGATGTACTGCCTCTTGAAGAAGGACCCGAAAGGGCCCTTCTTTTTGCATGTTATGATCTTTTGCAAACAGCTAAGTGGACACAAAAAAACCTCCGTTACAGGAACGAAGGATTCATTAAAATGTTATATTATGCTGAAGTGGCGGAGAGGGTGGGATTCGAACCCACGCACGCTGTGACACGCCTAACTGATTTCGAGTCAGCCCCCTTGGGCCTCTTGGGTACCTCTCCGCAGCAAAAATAATTGTATCATGCAGACATGCCATTTGCAAGCTTAATTATTGTCTGTATTTCCCTCTGCAGAACGCAGTACCTTCTTCATATTCTTCTCGAATTTCGCCCGGGGAATCAGAACACTATGCTGACATCCTGTACACTTAATGCGGATATCCATCCCCATACGAATGATCTCCATCTCATTAGAACCGCAAGGGTGCTGTTTCTTCATCTGTACAATATCTCCAAGCTGAAAAACTTTACGTTCCACTACCCTTCCCCCTTTTTCCCCTCTTGTGTAGCTGCGATTTGGCGTCTTGATCCAGTGTCAGGCGTATCCGATACTTCCTGATCATTTTCTGTTTTTGCCAGTTCAATTTCAGCCTTTGCTTCTTCTTCTGCCTTCAAACGCGCTTCCTCTTCGGCTTGAGCAGCTTGGGCCTGCTCTAGACTGCTGAGTTTCTCTAGTGCCTGCTTAATATCATTCTGAATCTGTCTCTCCGCAACCTCTTTTGCATTAGGTAAACAGCTAGCCGCTATACGAATTACATATTCCGAAGTACTCATGGACTGTATACCGAGCACATTAGGATAAGCAAGAACATTAGAGTTACGCTCTTCTATTCCTTTTAGCGCTTCTCCAATCAAACCTAGCGTGGCCTCCAAGCTCCGCTCCATTTTTACAGGAACATCAACTACAGCCAATGCATTCGAGAGAGAATAATTGGTCACGTTCGTGATTAATCCATTCGGGATAATAAATACTTCTCCAGTTGTGCTTAACAGTCTGGTTGTTCGCAGTCCGATTAATTCTACCGTTCCTTTATAGGTCCCCGTTTGAATTACATCACCCACTGCAAATTGATCCTCTAAAATAATAAAGAAACCTGTAATAACATCCTTCACCAAACTTTGCGCCCCAAAACCCACTGCTAAACCAAGCACACCCGCTCCAGCCAACAATGGTGCCAAATCGAAGTGGAACTCAGAAAGCACGAGCATGATCATCACAAAATTACAGATAACTGTCACTACATTTTTCATCAATTCCCCAACCGTAGTAAACCTTCGTGTGTTGGACAGAAGTCTGCCCCCGGTTTTACGCTCAAGCGAACGATCAATAATATTAGAAACAATTTTAATAATAACCCGGGTTAAGAGAAAAATAACAAGAATCCGTAGACCCGCAAATAATACATCCGCCCACATATCAGCATCGGTAAACCAATTCCACACCTTATCTTTAAAGCGAATGGCATCTTTTAATGTATCCGCACCGGGTGTATCAGCCTCCAGTATCCACATATTCATCGCATGTACTCCTCCCTACCCCTAAATCAGTATGTAGTTCTCGTTGTGTTTTCCGTAGATGCCGCGTATTTCTATTTCCTGCTCAACTATAATTCTTTTTACCTCTTCCAGCGCATTTTGAAAAAACTGAATTGAAATTGCACAGCCTGCGGTGATCTCCTTCGGAGTTGGAAATATATCAATTTCTATTTCAGCATACTCAAGCAGCATTTCAGCACGAAGCGCCTGCTGGGTGGAGTCAAACGCTATTAACATCTCATCCTGCATATACGTCAAGCCTCTCCATAGGTTTATCGTCCTATCTCTTGCAGCTGGAGTATAAAACCCCTCTTCTATCCATATACTAGATACCAACAAATAGAATCACCCTTAGAAAGGAAGATGGTATGAACTCCTCATCCAAGGCTACAGCAGCGCAAGAAACATCCTGTTTAAAAATATCACATACAGATCCCGATATCTATTCCGCAATTACTCATCGGCTACTTTTTCACTTTTCACGCACGCGTCCAGAGACTCAAATTATCGTCATCTGTGTAGGCACTGATCGCTCCACCGGAGATTCTCTCGGTCCTCTTGTTGGTACTGCATTATCCCGTTTTCATAGTCCATTGTTTCATTTATACGGTACCCTTGAAGAACCGGTTCATGCCGTCAATCTTGAAGAGACTTTGTCTCTAATTAATGAAAAATATAATAACCCGTTTGTCATCGGAATAGATGCCTGCTTAGGTCACTCTACTAGTGTTGGCTGCATCCAAGTCGTTGAAGGTCCCCTCAGACCAGGAGCTGGCGTAAATAAACAATTGCCGCCGGTTGGAGATATCCATTTGACTGGAATCGTTAATGTCGGCGGCTTTATGGAGTATTTCGTATTGCAGAATACACGGCTAAGTCTAGTCATGCGATTATCTGATATTATCGCTACAAGTCTATATTCTGCTTTAAAACAATGGAACCTGCATGCTACTTCTGCTGCAACGCGAGAGTTATAACTTCTTTTTCTTCAGGCGATAAGGCATATTGTGATTCCCCATTTTGCATAGGCTTGGAGTAAATATATGAGTTCTCACGATTATGAAGGCTGGTTAATACAATGCCACTGCTATTGTCATCCAGAATAGCCACCGAGAAGCTCAAATCATTACCACGTTCACCGAAGGCATTATAACGCTTCAGAGCGATATTTGACTTCATGCCGCGGATTTTGACTTGGGTAGCTTCTATCAACGCTTTTTGCTCACGTTGTTCTTCTTCCAGCATGTCGCTTTGGTTCTTCAGATCAACCAGAAGGCCTTCCAGATCCTCCACACCGCTTCCTGCCATCATGGCCTCATATTTGCGCCGTATAGTCCGCAACTTAGCTCCCTGGGCGATTACAGTCACTATCAATACTAGCATAATTACTACGAAACCAAACACAAACCACTGCAACTGTTCATTAATTAATTGATTCATTTCAGACATGAATGGACCATCCTTTTTATTTATCTGCTGCGGGCATCAGCCATATAACTCATCCATAGCAGCTAGCATTCTGCTTATATTATGCTCTGTTGTATCTACGCCTACACTCGCCCGAACAGCACCACTTTCTAGTGTATCAACAGCCTTATGTGCCAGTGGGGTACAATGCATACCCGCTCTGACGGCTATTTTATACTCACGATCTAGACGGTGGGCTATATTCGCCGATTCTTTCCCATCCACTACAAACGACACAATTCCAGTTCTCGGAGCCCCTAATGTGGGCCCTAATAGTTTAATGTTTGGAATATGGGACAAGCCCTCCATCAGCAGTTGAGTCAGCTTCCACTCTCTTTCATGGATAACGTTTGTCCCTATCGATTTTACCTTTTGAACACCGGCTAGTAAACCAGCAATTCCTACCGCATTTTGCGTTCCCGCTTCATACCGATCTGGGCGAACAGAGGGTTGTTCACTATTCTCAGATTGACTGCCTGTCCCTCCATGCATTAAGGGCTCGAGATCCAATTCAGGTGATATATAGAGCCCACCAGTCCCTTGTGGTCCAAGCAATCCTTTATGCCCGGGAAAAGCTAATAAGTCAATATTCATCTTTTTCACATCAATATCAAGCGAGCCTGCACTTTGAGCAGCATCTACTAGAAATATAGCACCCTTTGCTTTAGCTAGATCTCCGATGTCACCAATGGGAAGTATACTACCTAGTAAATTGGAGCTATGATTACAAATTACCATTTTAGTGTTTGGTCGAAACGTTTTGCCCAATTCGTTCAAATCCAATTGCCCTGCTCGATCCACCTTCAGATAATCAACACTTATCCCTAGTGACTTACGTAAATATTCCAAAGGTCTCCGCACAGAATTGTGTTCAGTCATTGTAGAGATTACATGATCCCCTGCTTTGAGCGTACCTCTAATCGCCATATTTAATGCCATCGTAGTGTTTTGGGTAAACGCTATGTCTTGTGCATTAGAAACCCCAAACAACTGCGCCAGCAAACTCCGGGCTCTCACCAACACCCGTCCGCTTCCCATGGCCAGCGAATAATTCCCTCTGCCAGCATTTGCTCCCGACTGCAAAGCATTCATCATCGCAGCTGCCACCTCTGGAGGTTTAGGCCAGGACGTAGCCGCATGATCCAAATATACGAAGTCTTCCATAACCCCGCTCCTCGTCTCATACTCTTTTTCATTAAGAAGAAACAACGTTGTCGCCCTTTATTGATAATAACCTTATCTGCAGAAAATATAAGGATAATATTCAGCTGCACTTTATACATCCTTATATTTTGAAAAAACATACCCCTACTTATCCGATTACGGATAGCTCAGGATATGTTCTTGGCATAGATACCCATTTAGTTACCCAATAATTCTAACAATCTTTCTAAGTCCTGCGCACTGTAGTAATTCAGTTCAATCTTCCCTTTTTCCTTACCTTGTTTTATCTTAACCGTTGTTTTAAACCGTTCACGTAATACTTCCTCTACATTATCAATATAGGGATCACGTTTAATAACTTTAATCTTTGTACCGTTCGTTGGCTTTCGATCCAGATTTTTCACTGTTTCTTCAAGCTCTCTTACGCTCCATTGCTGTTCCACGCATTGTTCAGCCAATTGTTTAATAACTTCCGGATCTTTCAGGGCAACAATAGCTCGTGCATGTCCCATAGACATTGTTCCACGTGAAACATATTCTTTTACTTCTTCCGGTAAAGTAAGCAATCTTAGGAAGTTAGCGATGTGGGATCTGGACTTCCCAACTTTCAGAGATAGCTCTTCTTGTGTGAGTGAAAATTGATCCATCAAACCTTGATAAGCAACTGCGATTTCCATTGCGTTTAAATTTTCACGTTGCAAGTTCTCGATCAGGGCGATCTCCATAACCTGTTGATCACTCAGATTTCTTACAACTGCTGGAATCGTAGGTTTACCACAATATTGCGAAGCCCGGAATCTGCGTTCACCGGCAATGATTTCATATCCCTTCAAAACACTCCGTACAATGATCGGTTGAATCACGCCATGTTGTCTGATGGACTCAGCCAATTCCTGGATTGCTTCTTCATTGAAATCCTTGCGTGGTTGATAAGGGTTAGCCCGTAATTGAGCTAATGGGATTTCTACTACCTTATCATCTTCATTAATAGATAAAGAAGGAATCAGAGCATCCAGACCTTTTCCTAAACGTTTACTCATAAGAAATCACTTCCTTTGCCAACTCTAAATACACTTCTGCTCCCTTTGAGCGAGGATCATAAGTAATAATGGATTGTCCATGAGACGGTGCCTCACTTAAGCGGACATTCCGAGGAATGATAGTTCTGTAAACTTTTTCCTGAAAATACTTTTTAACCTCTTCGATGACTTGGATCCCTAGATTCGTACGGGCATCCAACATGGTTAATAGTACTCCCTCTATTTTTAAATGCGGATTAAGATTTTTTTGTACTAGACGCACGGTGTTTAAAAGCTGACTCAACCCTTCGAGCGCATAATATTCACATTGAATCGGAATGATTACCGAATCAGCAGCTGTAAGGGAATTGATCGTCAAAATCCCAAGGGATGGAGGACAATCAATGATGATGTAGTCATAATTATTTTTAACCGCATTTAGGGCTTTTTTCAATTTCAACTCTCTGGAAATCGTTGATACTAATTCGATCTCCGCCCCTGCTAATTGAATGGTCGCCGGGATGATGTGCAGTCCTTCATTTTGAGTTTCAAGTATCGTTTCTAGAGGATTTACTTCATTAATGAGAATGTCATATATACAATTCGCTACGTCCGCCTTGTTGATGCCAACGCCGCTGGTAGTGTTACCTTGAGGATCGATATCAACTAGAAGCACTCTTTTTCCTAATGTAGCCATACCGGCACCTAGGTTCACAGAGGATGTTGTTTTACCGACACCGCCTTTTTGATTTGCTATGGCAATAATCTTGGACACTAATTTCACCTCGAATAGTTAGGAAGAATCTTCTCGTAGATCGCAAGTACAAACGGCCAAACTATGTTACTTTATATGAGCTAAAACTCTAAAATGCAGGCTGAGCAATACATCCTGGTTTAAGTCACACAAAAGGCGGCCAATCACTTTAAGGCCGCCTTCAGCTTTTGAAACAATTTATCTTTTGGGGATCTGGATTACAATCTCGTAATGGTCACCACGGTCATTTTCTGACGTTTTGATTTCCATACCTGAGCCTGACACCATATCAATAGATTGACGAATTGTATTAAGAGCTAGACGAACATCCTTGGTATAGGAGACCCGTTTTGACTTTTTAGTTTGCGAAACTTGTTTATAGAAAGCAATACGAGCTTCCGTCTGTTTAACATTTAATCCTTTTGCAATAATCTCTGCCAAAACTTTTAATTGCATTTCCACACTATCCAGTGATAAGAGTGAACGCGCATGTCTTTCGGAAATCTGACGTTCCATCAACGCTGTCTTAACCTCTTCAGGTAAGTGGAGTAAACGAATCTTATTCGCAATAGTCGACTGACTCTTGCCTAAGCGTTGTGCTAAGCTTTCTTGTGTTAATTGATGAAGATCAATTAACTTCTGATAAGCGACAGCTTCTTCTATGGAGGTCAAACCTTCACGCTGTAGATTTTCTATGAGCGCAATAGATGCAGCCTGAGAATCATTGAACTCACGGACAATAGCAGGGATCGTCTCTAAACCAAGCTTTTTAACTGCCCGCCAGCGCCGTTCACCTGCGATGATCTCATATATGGAATCTCGCATACGTACAACAATAGGCTGAATGACACCATGAGTTTTAATTGTCTGACATAACTCATCAATTTTGTCATCATCGAATATAGTCCGTGGTTGGTAAGGACTGCTAACGACCTCATGAACTGGTATTTGTTTGATTTCTTCTCCGCTGCTCCGCTCGTTAAACCCAAATAGCTTGGTAAATTGTTCTTTCATTCCGTTCATAACCACCTAATTTCGTTATAGTACGATCTTCTTGACCTTCTTCACGGAAAGCATATCGTACAGCAATCTAAAACATTCTGATATTATGGAATTACCTGTAATGAACAGGCATCATAATCTCTCCTTCTTTCGAACAAGAGTACAGAGAAGGAGTTATATACAAAATTAAAGTCTACTATGCTATTCTATCACTTTTCTCCACATAATCATATTCTCCGTAAAGACCTATTTTTCCTGCATTTTTACAGGTGCAACAACCAAATCAGCTTATAAATCTAATTTTTATCTAATTTGATATTTATCGATTTTTGTTATCATCATCTTCATAAAAAAAGAGCATTCCCTTTGTTCAAAGAGAATGCTCCTAAAGGAACTTTGAGTATCGGCAATGTTTCACGTGAAACATTATTTTATCAATGGCATTTTGGCAGGAATTCCCGCTTTTCTTGGGTATTTAGCTGGTGTTGCTCCTGTCTTCCGGATCATAACAATATGTCGATCCGACTCCTCCACTGGTAAGCTGAACGACTCCACTTTGCTGAGTTCAGCACGAAGCTCTTTTAAGCTGTACTTAGCTTCGCTTAATTCCTCTGAGGGATCGCTGCCCTTCATTGCAGCGAACACCCCATCTTTGCGTGTGAAGGGAAGACAAAATTCATTCAATAAAGACAGTCTTGCTACCGCACGTGCTGTAACCAAATCATAGGCATCACGATGAGTGAACTTGCGCGCGACATCCTCTGCCCGCCCATGGATCAATTGTACATCAGTTAATCCCAATGTCGTACTTACATGCTGCAGAAATGAAATTCGTTTATTGAGCGAATCAACAATCGTTAGCTTCAAATGAGGAAAACATATTTTAAGTGGGATTCCTGGAAACCCAGCTCCTGAACCGATATCTGCGAGATTGGTGATCTCGTTAATATCAAGGAAAAAAGCTAATGAAATAGAATCATAGAAATGCTTCGTATATACCTGCTCTCGCTCAGTTATACCCGTGAGATTCATTTTTTCATTCCAGGTTACGAGTTCCTTATAATACAGATCAAATTGTGCTAACTGTTCTGCTGTAAGGGATATGCCTCGTTCCTGTAATAGTTGTGTGAATTGAACTTCCGTATTATCCATAGCTTATCCTTTCGCCGCGGTTACCCGGTTGTAATGCTCAAGATATACAAGAAGAATGGAAATATCAGCAGGTGTAACTCCCGCAATCCGAGAAGCCTGCCCGATAGAGATCGGGTGAATCTTAGTCAGCTTCTGCCGCGCTTCCATCGCTAATCCATGGATTTCATTATAATTAATGTCATCTGGAATTTTTTTCTTCTCCATCTTTTGCAGGCGCTCCACATGTTGAAGTTGTTTTTCTATATATCCGGCATATTTAATTTGGATTTCTACTTGCTCCTTCATTTCTGCATCCAGCATCTCTGGTGATGGTGATACTTGATCAACAAAACTATATACAAGCTCTGGGCGCCGCATCAGAACAAGCAAATTACTGCCATCTACAATAGGTGCCGATTCATATTGCGCTAGTACTTGGTTTACATCAACAGGTTTAACCTTTGTTTCTTGCAGACGAACAATTTCACGCTCCACCCGTTCTTTCTTATCTGTGAAGTTATCGAAACGCTCCTGTGTGATCAAACCAATGTCATAACCGATAGGTGTAAGTCTTAGATCTGCATTGTCATGGCGAAGCAACAAACGATATTCTGCACGTGAAGTAAGCAGACGGTAAGGTTCATTCGTTCCCTTAGTCACGAGATCATCAATGAGTACACCAATGTATCCCTGTGAACGATCTAGGATTACGGGTTCTTTGTCTTGCACTTTGCGTGCTGCATTAATTCCAGCCATAACCCCTTGGCCTGCTGCTTCCTCATAACCGGAAGTGCCATTGATTTGTCCAGCAGTGAACAGACCTGGAAGACGTTTGGTTTCAAGAGATGGCCATAGCTGTGTAGGAACCATTGCATCATATTCAATAGCATAGCCGTTACGCATCATCTCTACCTTTTCCATACCAGGAATGGAACGTAAGATAGCTAGCTGTACATCCTCAGGAAGACTAGTGGACAGACCTTGTACATAGTATTCCGATGTATTTTTTCCCTCTGGCTCTAAAAAGATCTGATGCTTAGATTTATCACTGAATCTTACGACCTTATCTTCTATAGAAGGGCAATAACGTGGGCCAGTTCCTTCGATAATACCTGTGAACATCGGCGCACGATGAAGGTTATCATTAATAATCTGATGAGTAACCTCAGAGGTATACGTTAACCAACAAGGAAGCTGTTCGTTATCGGATGATTTCGTTTCGAACGAAAAGAATTTCGGTTCATCGTCCCCTGGTTGAATTTCTGTCTTAGAGAAATCGATCGTATCACGATGTACACGTGGTGGAGTACCTGTTTTAAAACGAACCAATTCAAACCCAAGCTCCCGTAAGTTCTCAGAAAGCTTCACGGATGGCTGTTGATTGTTAGGTCCACTTTCATATGTTAGCTCACCCATAATCACTTTACCACGCAGGTAAGTACCTGTTGTCAGGATAACAGTCTTACTACGGTATTCGGTTCCGGTCTTCGTAACTACACCTACACAACGTCCATCCTCAACGATTAAACGCTCAACCATCCCTTGACGAAGTGTCAAATTAGGCGTTTTCTCCATAGTTTCCTTCATTGTATGTTGATAAAGGAATTTATCAGCTTGTGCACGTAAAGCATGTACAGCTGGTCCTTTACCTGTATTCAGCATACGCAGTTGAATGAATGTCTTATCTATATTGCGGCCCATTTCTCCGCCAAGCGCATCAATTTCACGCACTACATGTCCTTTGGCAGGTCCGCCTATGGACGGATTGCAGGGCATGAATGCAACCATATCCAGGTTAATTGTGATCATTAACGTACTGCAACCCATCCGGGCTGCAGCCAGTGCTGCTTCACAGCCAGCATGACCAGCGCCAATGACGATAACGTCATAGTTGCCTCCATCATAACTCATGTCCTGTTTCCCCCTTGAAATTATATTAAATCGTGAATCTTATTTTCCTAAACAAAATTGTGAGAATATTTGGTCTAACAAAGAGTCAGCTGCAGTATCGCCAATTATTTCCCCAAGCTGTTCCCATGCGAGCCGTACATCGATTTGAATCATATCAATCGGTATATACTGTTCTGCAGCATCGTATGCATCTTGAAGTGATTTATAGGCTTTTTTGAGCAGGGCTATATGTCTCACATTACTCACATATGTCAAGTCACCCGATTCCAGCTTTCCACCAAAAAAGAGTGTCGAAATGGCATCTTCAAGTTTGTCTAGACCTTCCTCTTCCAGAACGGACATCGGTACAATGTTAGACTCTTCAAAAAATGAGAGCAACTTATCCTTATCCAGTTTGGGCGGTAAGTCCATTTTATTCATGATTACTAGGCACTGTCTACCGTGGATTTGTTCCATCAATGCCAATTCATCCTCATGCAGCTCTTCATTAGCATTCAGCACAAGTAGAATCAGGTCGGCGTCACTAACTGCCGCTTTGGAGCGCTCCACCCCAATTTTCTCAACAACATCCATCGTTTCACGAATTCCCGCTGTATCGAGCAGCTTAAGCGGTATATTATTTATCGTTATAAATTCTTCTATTACATCACGTGTTGTTCCTGGAATATCTGTTACAATCGCTTTATTCTCACGCGCTAATGCGTTTAGCAATGATGATTTACCAACGTTCGGACGTCCGACAATAGCTGTTGTAATCCCTTCACGAAGTATTTTTCCTTCATTAGATGTCTTAAGCAGCTTTGTGATTCCCTCCATAACCTCACTGCTTTTATCTTTAATAAATTCAGCTGTCATGGATTCTACATCATGTTCTGGATAATCTATATTCACTTCAATATGAGCCAGCATCTCAATAAGTGTATGGCGTAAAGCATGAATTCGATCCGATAAGGATCCGCTAACCTGTTTTAAAGCTACAGAAAAAGCCCGGTCAGACTTAGAGCGAATCAAATCAATAACAGCCTCAGCCTGCGATAAATCGATACGTCCGCCCAAGAAAGCACGCTTGGTGAACTCCCCCGGCTCGGCTAACCTTATCTCCTGCTGCAGAAGTAAGTCCATCACTCTTCTTACAGAAATTACACCGCCATGAGCACTGATCTCTACTACATCCTCTGTCGTAAAAGAACGTGGTCCTTTCATAACGGTTACCAACACTTCTTCCATCTTCTCTCCGTTATCAGGACTGACGATATGTCCGTAATGAACGGTATGCGATTCCGCTTCAGTTAATGGAACTCGGCTACGAAATAATGGTGCCACTTGGGAAATAGCCTGTGGGCCACTTACCCGAATAATAGCAATTCCTCCCTCGCCTAATGCCGTCGATACGGCAGCAATGGTGTCACTAAGCATGCTGTTTTTCACCCCAAAACTTATATTTTTTGAATAGAAACGTTCTTTTATTTTTAAAAAAACAATGACCCCTTACATTGGTCAAGGAGTCATTGCATCCATATAGTCTTTACTTCAAGGTTATAACGACGCGGCGATTTGGCTCTTCGCCTTTACTGAGGGTACTCACTTGTCGGTGATCCTGTAACCTGGAGTGGATAATCTTGCGCTCCTGAGGAGACATTGGCTCCAATACAACCTCTTTACGAGTGCGAATTACACGTCCGGCTAAACGATCAGCCAGCTCTTCAAGCGTTTTTTTACGGCGCTCACGGAAGTTCTCTGCATCTAACACAAGCCGTATAAAACTGTCGGAATAACGGTTAGCTACAATATTAGCCAAATACTGTAGAGCATCGAGAGTTTGTCCTCTTCTGCCAATTAACAGTCCCAAATCTGGACCGGAAATTTGCAGAATCGTGGATTCCTTGGTGTGGACGATTTCTACCTCCACTTCGAGCCCCATGCTCTTAGCGACATCCACAATGAAATGAACGGCTTCTTGGTAAGCTTCCTCCACCGGTTGTCCGGAATCTTGGCGTGGCACACCGCCGATGGCCTCCTGTTTGCTCTCTCTTGCTGACTGTTGAGGCAGTGACGGAGCACTCGCCGCTGATGCCGGTGCGGCTTCGGCTATCAAGGTTAGTTCAACCTTGGCACCTTTCGCACCGATCAATCCCAGGAATCCTCTTGATGGCTGCTCAAGTACGTTGACCGTTACCCGGTCCTTTTGAACTCCAAGCTGGGTTAGTCCCCGTTCTACAGCTTCTTCAATGGTTTTCCCTGTTGCGACGACTTTGCTCATTTTGACTTTTTGGCTCCCTTCGATGACTTGTTGCCGCCTTTGCTCTTCGGAGCAGGACTGGAGTCATCTGTACTTTTTACAGCACTTGCGATTGCCAATTTGTGTTTATCGTTGTTGCGGTATAAGAAGTAGTTCTGAATAATAGTGTAAAGGTTACTGTACACCCAGTATAATGGCAAGGCTGCAGGGAAGTTGTACGACATCACGAAGATCAGAACTGGATAGATCATCATCATGAACTGCATTGGCCCTTGTTGTTGCACTGGGTTCATTTTGGTCATCATTCTAGTTTGAATAAATGTTGTTAATGCTGCTAGTACTGGCAAGATAAACAGATGATCCGGTTTACCAAGCTCCAGCCACAAGAAGGTATGCTCCCGTAGATGTGGATTATAGTAGATCGAGTTGTAGAGAGCGATAAAGATAGGCATTTGTACGATCAGCGGTAAACAACCCGCCATTGGGTTAACCTTATTTTCTTGGAACAAACGCATTGTTTCTTGCTGCACCTTTTCAGGTGTGTCTTTATATTTTTTCTGGATCTTTTGGAGTTCCGGTTGAATGGCTTGCATTGCACGCGAGCTCTTCACCTGTTTAATAGTAAGCGGAAGAATCAACGTGCGGACAATAATAACCATCACAAGTACGGCTAAACCATATTCTCCGTTAAACCAATCTGCAAACTTGTCCAAGGCAATGGCGAAATAATACACTACATTACTTTGCCAGAAGCCTCCATTCTTCAAATCCTCCGTAGTGTGCGTGACAGCAGTCGACGGAGCGCATCCCGACAGAACAGCTAACGACAACACCATTACCGTGATGAGGAGAAACCATTTTCCTCGTCTAGTCTTCATTAGAGACACTTCAAAACCCCTCTCTTAAACATTCCATTCCACCGTAAATCATACCATAATTATGAATACAAATAAACAAGCCTCTTAAGCACCCTTTATTTGCGGGAAGCCTTGAGTAGCTTGGCTTTACGAAGCACATGCAGCACACTTTTTTCGAGCTCTGCATACTCCATGGAAAGCGCTCCTTTTCTTACGATAAACACCATGTCTAAGCCACCTGCAATCTCAGGTTCATGGTGACGGACGATTTCCTTAACTAATCTTCTCATACGGTTACGGACAACCGCGTTTCCGACCTTTTTGCTAACAGACACACCTACTCTAAATCGCTCTACCTCTTTTTTGCCAAACCAATACACTACAAATTGATGATTCGCAAATGACTTCCCATGGCGGTATACACGACTGAAGTCGGCACGGTTTCGTAAACGTAACTTTTTGTGCACGGGAATCTCCTTCATAAAAATCCGGTTTAAGTGTCCCTCCGAATTTTTTCTTCTAATAGTATAGGCATTTGCAAGCAGCCATAAACGACTACATTTGCTGTGCTGAAATTAAGCTTCTATATATAGTAGGAAAAATAATTTCAACTTCTCACAAAATATTTCTCAATATACGTTAAATAGCCCCGCAAAGTGTAGCTAGCGCATTAAGCGAGATCCTAGACTTTTGCAGAGCAATAATAATAAAAAGCAGTAAAAAAAGACCACCGCAGTGGTCCCTTAGTGGCCTAACTTACGCACTCAAAACTTTTCTGCCTTTCAAGCGGCGAGCTGCCAGCACTTTACGGCCGTTTTTCGTGCTCATTCTTTTACGGAAACCGTGAACCTTACTACGTTTGCTCACATTTGGTCTAAATGTCGGTCTCATAATTGCACCTCCCTTATAGGAACTTAATTACTGTCATATAAGCAGAAACGGACTAAGCCGTCCTTATAGTAGGGACAGTATCTACAAGAATTATCATTTTTATATATCGAGACATATCCTTACAGAAAACACCTTTATATATTTAAACATATTTTATGAGCAAAAGTCAACCTAGTAACCGGCTTGTTCCTCCCCCTCAAGCTCAGGTTTTTATCCACAACTCTCCCCAGGAAAAAAGTAATCCACAAGATATGACAGTTATCCACCTGTGATCAAAAAATAAAGTCGACTACTCACAGTTGAGCACAACCTGTGTATAAAATTATCGAACCTTTGGCGTAAAGTGTCGAACCGTAAACAAATTATCAACAATATGTAGTGGTGTTCCTAATAATTGTACACAAGTGCTTGAATTTGTGGATAAAATAGCCCTGCTCATTGAAAAACAAGGGGCGTTTTGCTATGATGGTATTACTTTTGAATGTGAATAGATTTGTTTGTTCTCTTAATTATCAACAAGCTGTGGATAAAGTTGTGAACAAATCAAATTTATCCATATTTTTTTGTCTCTTCATATTGCCTACTGGGGATAAATATCAGCACCAACCTATTTTCTTCGACATTTCCACTTCATGGCTGATGCCACATTTGGAAGATTTAAAGGAGTGACAGTCT